>OZ243928.1:855000-3291220 GCA_965213865.1 Arenicellales bacterium | reverse complement strand
TACCGCATGTGGACCTAACTATGGTTTACCAGCTTTTGTCCCGCATCTCTCTCAAGATCTCGGCAGAAGGGCGGTTTTGCGGGGATATTCTGTCCCGAAATATAGCGAGATTCTCGAGGGGAACAGGTTTTTTCGGCCGACTGATTGCTGAGACTTGAGCCACGGCTTTGCCGCGACGGGTAATCACCACATCCTGCCCCGCTTCTACCTTGTCCAGTATTTCGCTGAGACGTGCCTTGGCTTGAGCCAGATTTACTGAAAACATGATTTACCTATAGTTGGTCATTAAGATGGTTATATTGTATCAATCATGATTCTGTAAAGTAACAGCAGTTTTGAGAGCTAACCGCACACTGTTTGGAGGCATGGAAGATGCTCGTTACGCTGAAATCTGCTCTATTTTCAGCAAATCGCACCGCCCCGCTGTCAGCGACAACAACCGCAAGAAGCGCTCGGTGCAAATCAGGCCCGGCAAATGGCAGGAATTCAGGGAATTCTGGGAGTTGATCAACCGCAAGGCGAAATTCGTCTATCGGGGCATTGACGAGGAGGAGCCAGTCAAGGGCGTCAGCGATAAATTCAACCAAGAGGAAGTCGCTCCCAATGCGGCTTGCATCAGGGGCGAATTGCAGGATACTCATGAAAATACGGCTAAGACCGCGAGTGAAAATCCTGCGACTTGTCAGGCGGCAACGACCTTTGATCCAGGTGTATTTGCCTCTGGGCTTGCGCGAGATGAAAGGCTTCCGATTGCATTCGTCTGCAGGCTGGCCTCCCGATTGAAGCGCGAATGGCTTGTCAATGACCGGGCAAAAGCGAGAGAGAGCCTGCTGAAGCTCATGCAGCAGGAAATCCATGCCGGCATCCTGCAGGGGATCGACTATCATCTCACCGAGACAGCCACTCATCCCAATTCCCTGCAGAATCAGGACAAGCCGGGAATAACGAAACTGACTCATGCTGAACTGGGCGGATGGACATGCGATGAGGATCCTCCCTGCCATTTCCTGTACGACAGGATTGCTTATGATTCAGCAATAGAGCAGGAATCAGCGGCTAGCGGTCCTCAGGATATTGGCGGCAGTGAGATAACGGTGTTTGCCAAGCTGCCCAGAATCAACATTCCGACACCATACAAAAACTACAGCCCTGATTTTGCGTATTTGATCAGAAAGCCGGATGGCCGGACACTGCATCTGGCAGTGGAAACCAAGGGATGCGACCGGGAAGCGGACATCCCTGAGGATGAAAGTCAAAAGATAGGCTACGGGCAGAAATTCTTCGAAAAACTGAGCAGGGAATGTCCGGATGTCAATGCGGTGCACAAGACCCGCATCAATCGTCAGCAGCTGCATGAATGGCTGAGGCCGGCGGCTGGCAGTAGATAGTGATGATCATCTCCAGGCCGATGCATCGGCAAGCATGTCAAGGCAGAGATGTCATGAGAGCCAGGGAGACTTGCTGATGTCCTCGAGCAGGAGTCTGAGCAAGGCGAGACTGGACGAGTTCCAGACACTCAAGCGGAAGACCGCTGGCTGCAGCTGCGGTGATCGCAGGGCCAGCAATTTACCAGTGTTCAGGTTTGGAAATGACTCTTTTCCGAGTCTGTACCGTATCCGGGAGCTGCGAGGATTCCAAGTCATCATTGCCAATCCCGTCACGCGTCCGGTCCGCACTTTGTTTAGATCCGCACTTGACTGCCTTCCCTTTCCGCGAATAGGAGCAGCGGCCCCTATGACTTTGCCCGGCCAACGCAACCTGACCGCTTTCAAAGCCGGCGCCAGGCCGCTGTCATTTGAAAAGACAGCGGCCTGGCCACAAGCATCATCCATCACATCGCAAAGCAGGTCGACAGCAATCGCAGCATCGGCGTGTTTTTCTTCCGAGACCCAGACCGATAGTTTTTCATCAAAGTGCACCGGCTTCTGGCATGCGCGATACTCCTTGCGACGGCTATTGCACTTGCCTTTGATGATCGCAAATTCAAGGCCCCGAGCGCTGTTGCAGGCTTGAAGGGACAAATGACAGTCATTCTGCGCTTTGCAGGAGACATCCCTCCTGGAAGACAGTTTGGCTTTGACGTCAGCCGTGCAGTATTTAATTGCGGCCCGTTCCCAACGGGGATTTTGCTCATTGCATATTCGTTTGGCCGGCGCAGGAATATCGAGCCAACGGCATGCTGTTCCCCTCAGACTGCGCCCGGGAATCGGACATCCCTGAGGATGAAAGTCAACAGACAAGTTACGGGCAGAAATTCTTCGATAAATTGAATGGGGAATATCCGGATGTCAAGGTGGTGTACAAAACCCGCATCAATCGTCAGAAACTGCATGAATTGCTGAAATCGGCGGCTGAAAACAGCTAATACTGAACATCTCCAAGCCGACGCTCTACAAGCATGTCGAGGCCGCGAGATCATGAGTCGGAATGCCGATGAAATCGGGCAAGCTGTGGTTTCGGCCGGTCTGGACTTCGCGGCTCCAAATTACTTGAATCAACCATCAAAGAACCATACAGTGACCATGCATAAACCTTGCTCGTGAGAATAATGCCATGGCAACCACCACTCACAAGGTGACAATGAATCTTACGGAAAACGACATGAGAAACACGAAAATCCTGGTTGAGCGGCTCCATGCCCGGAACAAGGCTTCTGCGGTCAGCGGGGCTCTCGCAATTGCAGAGGGGCTCACGCGGAAAATCGAGGAGGGTGGCGAACTGATCGTCAGGAGAAGAAACGGAGCGGACGAAACAGTTATCCCTAATCCTTAAATAGAAAATTTGAAAGTACTTCCAACGCCTTGTGTGGTGTGGTTTTCGACTGGGTTGGCTTTTCACCCAATGGATGATTCTGATTCCAGCCCAAAATCCACAGTCCATCATGCTCTGTGCCAAATAAAGCAATTTCTATTTAAGGATTAGGGGTTATCATTCCCGGCCTGAATTCCCGGTCATCCTGATGGGCTACGAGCACAATCTCGACAAACAAGAACTGCACAGCCGGCTTGAAAAACCGGCGGCTGATGGTATAGAATAGGAGCATGGCAGAAAACGACAACCAGGATCAGCGGATCCATGAACTGGCGAAAGAAGTCGCCGTGCTGAGGGCAGACATGAACACGAAACAAGCTGAAACAGAATCGGCTCTGGATCGGCTGCGGGCCGACATGGCCAACTGGAAAACCGACATGGCCAAGCGGGACAAGTCAAACATGCAGTGGATCGCCGGCTTCGTTCTGGGATCCGCCGTGCTGGTCATCGCGGTATTGGGCCCGCTCCTGACCTCGACCCCAACGCCCTGAAGGCTGTAGTTCCCTTTCTCACCCCGGATGACTACAATGGCTGGCGAAAAATCCCTTGCCAAGCATTGCATGGCAAGGGATTTTTTCTCGTAATTTCATATTAAAACAGTGACATTTGGACGGGTTGGACTATTTTTTCCTGAAAACGCCGGCAACAATCGGATAGGATGGGAGCATGGCGGAAAGAGACAACCCGGATCAGCGATCCACGAACGGGCGAAAGAGATCGCCGTGCTGAGGGCAGACATGAAGACACTGCAATCCGACCTCCAGGGAACACTCGAGCGGTTCCGGGCCGACATGGCCAACTGGAAGACCGACATGGCCCGGCGGGAGAACCGGCAGCTGCTGGCCATCATCGTTGTAGTCGGCGTGGCCACCGCGATCCTGGGCGCGCTGATCGCCGGAATACCCGCGGCATAAGCTCCTACTGCCGCCGACTGCCGATGCTGCGGCCGCCGAAGCGATTTCAATTGGGCGGCTCTGGCAGCGTGAGGTGCTGCACCCCTTATGGCCGGCAACCTACCACAGGCGAAGTGAAAGTTTCAAGCATTTCCTGAATTTCCCGGCCACGCCGGACAGGTTGAATCTCATGCCAGCTTCATGTTGAGATTCTCTTCAAGATCGCTGTCGGTAATCCTGGTCAATGCATCCGATAGCCATATGATGAATATCCGCACCTTCCCGCTGATCAGGTCGGAATGAATACTGTTGTTCGAGCCCGAATTGACGATAAAACCAAGAATGAGGCAGAAGCCGTGCTTCATGCGATCGGCCTCACCGTGTCCGATGCTTTTCGTCTAATGATGGTTCGCATTGCGGCGGAGAAACGCCTGCCTTTTGAACCTCTGGTGCCGAATGCGCAGACGATCGCAGCCATGGAGGCTGCGCGGCGGGGCGAGCTGGCCAAGATCGGCGATGTCAACGACCTGATGACCGATCTGAATGCGGACGATTAGACGAACCAGAACTTTCAGAAGGGATTTTCGGCGGGAAAAAAGGGGGCGGTTCGCTAAATGTCTTGATTCTGATCTGGCTCATATGGTGACCGAACTGGCGAAAGACCGAAAAATCGAGCAACGTCATCGTGACCACGCGCTTGCCGGGCAGTGGGCAGATCATCGCGACTGCCACCTCCGGCCGGATCTCATCCTGATTTACCGAAAGCCCGATGACGATCACCGTGACCTGGTGCGCCTTGGATCCCATAGCGAACCTGGCCTCTGAAAATGGACAAACTGGCAGCCATCGGGCCAGAGTCCGAGTCCGAGCAGGCATTCGTTTCGGACGGGGCAATCCTGAAGAACGCAGTGCTTGAAGCAACGCTGAAGATGGACCTTCGTCTCCTGGAACTGCTGAGTAAGTCCGAAACAGTCAGGAAGCGCTTCTTTGCCGAAGTGTCCGGGATGCATAGACTGTTTTCCTTGGGGATTGCAGATGGCATTTCAAAAGTGCAGCAGTGGGTTTAGGGGATAAGCATGATCAAGAAATCAGAAGCGAAAAACCATGGGGTTTCCATCAGCGATGGAAAAAAGCGGAAGGAAAGCGACCGGGAAGAGCTACGGAATAAATTGCGTGAACTATTGCCAGGCCTGGTGAACGCCGATGGGCATGTTGACGTCAAGGCGCTTCGGGATGTCGTGGATATTGCAAACAGTACTAGCAATGACCAGGGCTATGAACTGACATTCGCTGGCAAGGGATTGGCGCGGGCCGAGGCCAACGCACCCTGACCGCTTTCAAAGCCGGCGCCAGGCCGCTGTCATTTGAAAAGACAGCGGCCTGGCCACAAGCATCATCCATCACATCGCAAAGCAGGTCGACAGCAATCGCAGCATCGGCGTGTTTTTCTTCCGAGACCCAGACCGATGGTTTTTCATCAAAGTTTACCGGCTTCTGGCATGCGCGATACTCCTTGCGACGGCTATTGCACTTGCCTTTGATGATCGCAAATTCAAGGCCCCGAGCGCTGTTGCAGGCTTGAAGGGACAAATGACAGTCATTCTGCGCTTTGCAGGAGACATCCCTCCTGGAAGGCAGTTTGGCTTTGACGTCAGCCGTGCAGTATTTAATTGCAGCCCGTTCCCAACGGGGATTTTGCTCATTGCATATTCGTTTGGCCGGCGCAGGAATATCGAGCCAACGGCATGCTGTTCCCCTCAGACTGCCAAAGTACAGGTTAAAGCCATCAATGTACTATCATCCCCCCGCACTTGATTCCGAGGAGGGATGACAGGCATGGGGCGGCGGGCGGCTTTCTTTCTCTCCGGTTCATTGGTCCGGGTCACCAGCGCTCTGGCCCTGAAGCAGGATGGCCTGGCCTTGGAGACTGCAAAATGACGGCTGCGATTGGAGCATGACTGGGCTGGGAAAGGTTCATTGCGACCATTGCGACCGCGGTCATCTTTCGCCTTGCTTTTTCTCCGGCTCTCATCAAGGCGGAGCAACATGTCGGCCTTGCGCGTTTCGCTTTCGGTCTTTTTTGGCAGCTGGGGCTTTGGCCGTTATTGGCTGGGCAATTGGCAGCATGCAAAAATCCGGCTGTAACAGGCGATAAGCTTCCGTGTTCAGCAGACCGGTTTGAAAATTCCCTTGCTCCGCAGTCTGAAAGCGGTATAATCGCCGGAATGCATTTCCAGTTTTGGAAGGAGAGCCATGAAGCCATTCCAGAAATCACCCCCCCCCAATGTCATCAACTTTAGGAATCATTGTTTCCTTGGGTGTGGCTTTGGCGGTTAAAAATGCGCAGATTGGACGAAAAACAGAGCCATGCTGGCATGCAATACCTCAATCTGCAACTGTCTGGAGATGAAAAATGCTTAAGTTAATGACATCCCCCCCCCCTCAGAATAGAACACATCTTGAGCGCCTGACAGCGCTCATCGCCGCATTGGCGGCCCTGCTGCTGGCCCTGCCATCGGCGGTGCTGGCGCAGAACGCCTGTACAACTGGGACATGCACGATCTCCGTCACCGGCAACATCAACGGCTACCACGTGGGCGGCTGCGGCGGCGACCACTTGCGCTGGCATTTGCGCCTGTCGTCCACCAATCCCGCCGTCGCCTTCAGAGACTTTGGCGGCTCAACCGTCAGAATTGAAGTCAAAACCCAGCCATCCACTGAATGGAACCAGCTGGAATGGCGGCGCGAGGGTGGAGCGTGGCAAAATCTCGCTCCGAGTCGAGAAGGCGGTTATGCTACTTTTGGAACCGGAGCCCTGGACCAGGACCTCGCCCTGGATATCCGGCCCAGGACCGGAGCCGTGATCAAGGGCTTTGGCGGGAACATCGGCAGCGGCATGATGGCCATCTGGGTTGATGAAATTAGGTCCAACCCCAAGCCGTATGCAGTCAGGAAATCCCGCACCAGCTCCTTCTTGTCGAGTGGCGAGGGCTGCGGCCGCAGCCTGCCCTCCGGCTATAACGAGCCGGACGGCCATCTCTATGAGGACGGGGTGCGCATCCGCTGACCGGAGGGAGCCGGAGACCGCACATGCAGGGGGCGGCCCGCGGGCCGCCCTTTTCTCCCATGCAGACATGCACGATCCTCGAGCCAAGCCGCCACCGGGATTTTCAAACTGGGACAGTACCCAGTTTTAAGCTGTCGATGAGTGCGCGTCAAACTATTAGTCTTTTCTCAATCATCCAGCAGCGACATATTTTTTCCAGCTTTTTTGGCAGTAATGGATACTCTCACAACTCAAGTTTCGGGGTTCAGATTGCCTGATTTCAGCCGCCAGCGGGCGCATCCAGGCCGTGCTCATGCTGAATGATCTGCGGCTCGAGCTGCAGGGCCTCGGCAAAAAACATCTCCATCTGCCGGCCCGCCGCATCGGACACCGAATGGACGGCATTGCGGATGATGACCCGGAACCTCTTCTACAGCTGGCGGGCACAGCTGAGCCGCGTCACCTGCCCGACAATCTCGCTGCGCGCCTCGCCGAGCGTGGCCTGGCGCTCGGGTCCAGCGCCAGGTGCACCAGAATCAGGCAGCACACCGCTGGTGTGGCCGCATGCAAGAGCGCCTGGCGTCGCTCTTGCATGCGGTTGCAATCCAATCTGGATCGGTGATACGCGGATTATAGCAGAAAGGAAACCTTGTTACTTATAAAAAACAATGCATTAAGTTATTATTTCGGGCGTTTTTAAACCCCGAAACTTGAGTCATAATATCCAGCCGCCCACAAGAAGACGCACTTTGGACATCAGTGCCCTTGAAGCCAGCCGCCAGGGCTACTGCTCGCACAGCTGAGCTGGATTCGCCTGTTCCGGCCCGGCCACCGCGGTTGGCAGCTCACACGCAAGGTCCGCTGCAAAACCGTCACCCGGCGCATCCAATCGCAAGCGAGCCTTGCACAGTCATCGTGCTGACGCACACCAGCGGAAGAATGGATGTGAAAATCCTTACATCCAATCAATTTATTTGGTTTAATTGAGGATTATGGGTAGGACGCGCATTGAGCAGGAGTTAAGTCGTCGCAAAATCAACATGTCAGCGAGTATGGAGATTGACACCTTGCAAGCTGTAGCCTTATTGCTCAGAGCAGGTCTGGACGTTTCCATTATTCCGCTCTATCTTGGGGTGTGTGCGCTGTCCAGGCAGCTGCGAGGCAGGCCGTTTGGCGGAACTGTGTTTCGCCGCGAGATTGGCATGCTCGCGCCATCGCGTACTGTTGTGGTCGCCGCAACTGACTGCTTTGATGGAGACGCTCAATGCGAGGCGCTGAGGCGTGATGCGACTTTTCGCGAGAGAGCGGAGGCAGCCGTTCTGCCAGAACATGCAGCTGCTGATTGGCATACTGGTCAATGGCATGACGATTATGGACTTGGAGGACACCCGTCAGAATCTGATCAAGGCATTCATCCTGCTGGCCGTGGTCATTGCAGACACGCTGCTCAATCAGCGCAATGAGCAGACGGAGAGGCAGGGCGACATCTGACCGGGATGCTGCGGATTATTCACTATTGACTGACTGAGACTTAGAGGAGGCAGGCTATGAGATTATTGGGAAGAGGCGCTGCGCGCGGGTTGGCGGCGCTGGCGCTGTGTGCGGCGCCGTTTGCGGCGGCGCAGGTGGATCCGGGTCCGGCGCTGGCGCGCGAGGCGCTGGAGGGCAAGCGGGTGGTGCTGATGCCGATGGCGATGGGCTTTGACCTGGCGCAGGGCTGGAACTACTACATTGGCAAGGAGGTGCGCTCCTGGGGCGGCATCTTCGAGACGCGCGATCCGAACTGGAGCGTGGAGGCGGGCGCGCAGGCGCTCACGGATGTGATTGCGTCGCGGCCGGATGTGATCATTGTGCACAATCCGGACCTGCGCTCGTATGTGAAGCTGTTCAAGCGGGCGCAGGAGGCGGGGATCTATGTGATCCAGATTGACAACCGCAGCGCGTACAACACCGATGCGTTCATTGGCAGCAACTGGGAGGTCCTGGGGGAGCTGGAGGCGACGGCGGCCTTGGGGTTCTGCGGTGCGGGCACGTCGGGGAAGATCGGCCTGATCCAGGGCGAGCAGGTCAATGCGTCGAGCATTGACCAGTATAACGGGATCATGAATGTGATTGACGCGCACGATCATGTGGAGGTGGTGGCCAAGCCGTATTCGGGCTGGGACGCGACCAAGGCGCAGGCGGTGACGACGACGATGGTGCAGCAGCATCCGGACTTGTGTGCGATCATTGATTTCTGGGACGGCACGGCGGCGGGCACGGCGGCGGCCTTGCGCGCGGCGGGCAAGACCGGGGAGATTGCGCTGATCACCACGGGCGGCGGCGAGGAGTCGGCGTGCAAGGCGCTCAATGAGGGGGTGATTGATGCGATTGTGTCGACGGAGGTGCCCAAGCAGTCGCAGGCGGTCAATGCGACGATCAAGATGCTGCTGCAGAGCGGGCTGCCGGCGGGCACGCTGCAGACGTTTCTGTACACCCATGAGGTGATCACGACCAGGGAGGATATCTATCCGGGCCACTGCTGGTCGCTGGAGCGCAACGCGGCCTCGCTGGCCAGGGAGCTCGGCCAGTAATGCACCGCCGACCGGCCCGGCCAGCCGCAGCGCCGGGCCGGCGGCTGACTGTGAATCTGATGTTGATCGTGCAACCCCTTGAGCGGGCGGCGTCTTGTTGCATCCATCGGACTTCGGGAGAAAAATAACTGCAATGCGTTTGCCAGCACTCTCAAAATTCAGCTTCAGCAAACTGCGCTACAACTACATTCCCGATCACCTTGCAGGGGAATTGCTGACCAAGCGGTGGGTCGACAATATCGTTCCAATTATTTTTCTGGTCGTCACGATTGTTCTGCTGAATAATTTGATTGAGGGGTTTTTGTCGCCGCAAAGCCTCAGCGATGCAGGCCGGCAAATGGGGGAGTTTCTGATCATCGTCTGCGGCGTCTCCATTGTGATGATCGCCGGCGGAATCGATTTGAGCATTGGCTCTATTTATGCGATCTGCGCGCTGACCGCCGTGGCGGTGGTCAACCTGCTGGCCTGGCCAATCCCCGTTGCATTGCTCATATCGGTTCTGGTCGGGGTGGTGTTTGGCGCTTTTAACGGATACCTGATCGGCTTTTTGAAGCTCAGGGCATTTCTGACCACCCTGATTACCTTCGTGATTGGCCGTGCCATTTATGATATCGCACTTGATTATCTGGGCACGCCGATTCAGCTTTCCTATGTGGACTCGCCTCTTTGGGATTTTATCGGTGACGGTTCTGTCGGTTTTGTACCGGTGAGTTTTGTTTTCGCCGCAGTGATTTTGATTGTTGCCCATATATTTATCAGCCGGTCGCGGCGCGGCTGGCACATCAGTGCGATTGGCGGCTCCCGGCGCTCAGCCTATAACACCGGCATTGATGTCAAGCGGGTGGTATTCTCGACTTATGTCATTTCGGGCGCATGCTGCGGCATTGCTGGTTTTTTATTCGGTGCGCGATTGAATGGAACGGGTCCGGGAACCGGGATCGGTCTTGAAATTCTGGTGCTGACGGCATGCGTGGTGGGCGGCATCAGTCTCGGCGGCGGGCGCGGCTCCATCGCCAAAGGCGTACTGGGCGGTCTGATTGTGCTGACCATCAACAATTCGCTGATTCGCATGGGGTACCACAGCGGCACCAATCAAATGGTTCTGGGCATCATGCTGACGATTGCTGTTATTCTCGATATTCGCTGGCTGCGCAACCGGCATAAGGTGCTGGACAAGGTTTATGTTGCGCCGGTTTACACGTCAATGAAAAAACCGCTGTCTGCCTTGCCGGGCAGCAACACGGTTTACGCACTCAATAACCGGCTGTCGCAATCGGAAATCATTGGCGCTGGTGAGATTGAAGGACCTGAAGACGTGATTTTGGACGAAGAAGATCATTTGTATTGCGGTTCTCGTCACGGTGATATTGTTCGATTTTTTGCGCCGCATTACAGTCAGTGGGAGATCTTTGCTCACATTGGAGGATTTCCGCTGGGCCTGGCTTTCGACCGCGACCGGTGCCTGAAAGTCTGTGTCGGCGCCATGGGGCTGTATTCGGTAGCGCCGGACCGGCAAGTCGAGCGGCTCAGCGCAGAGACGAATCGATCCTATTTCTCGGTGGTTGATGATGCACGCTTGCGCGATCCCAACGATCTCGACCTGGGTGCGGATGGCCGAATTTATTTCACTGATTCGACCACTCGCTACGATGCGCACGAGTGGGCGGTTGACAGTGTGGAAAACCGTCCAACCGGACGGGTGCTGGTCTATGACCCGCAGACTCGCAAGACAAAAACGCTGCTGCGGGGGCTGAGCTATCCTAATGGGGTTTGCATGGCGCACGATGGCGAATCGTTCTTTTTTGCTGAGTCTTGGGAGTGCCGGGTGAATCGCTACTGGTACCAAGGGCCGCAAGCGGGTCGAATGGAGTGTGTGATTCGCGATATGCCCGGTTACCCCGACAACATCAACCGGGCATCGGACGGCCATTACTGGATGGCCTGGCTGGGCATGCGCACACCGACGTTTGATCTGATGCTGAAATGTCCGGGAGTGCGGCGCCGGATGACCCGCAGCCTGCCCCAAGACGACTGGCTGTTTCCGAATATCAATACCGGCGGAGTGGTCAAGTTCAGCGAGACTGGACAAATCATTGAGACACTGGGTGATTTGGGTGGCAGGCAGCACCCTATGGTCACGTCGGTGCGAGAGCATAAAGGCTGTCTTTATATCGGCGGCATTCTGAACAACAGAATCGGCAAACTCAAGCTGGATCATGCAGATCCGAATTGGACTGGCATCACCTCGTACTGGGGGCAAGCGGATTGATTATTGACGAGTTTTTCGATCGCTGTGTGGAGCGCCTCCGGGCGAAAGCAATTCTGGTGCCGCCCTTGGACGGTGTCATGCGACCCAACAGTGCGCTGGATGAAAGTACTGCTGTTTCGAGTCCCCTGGAGAGTCCGGATAACGCAATCACACTCCATGGCCAGCTGTGGCTGTCTTCAAAAAATCGCTTGCTGAGGCTTGATCCTGCTGATTTGGAAGGGCGATCGCAGGAAATCCAGGATTTCGATCAGGAAATTACCTGCATGGCTTCCCGATCGGATGGCATGACAGCGATTGGATTTAATGACGGCATGGTTCGGATTGGAACTTTCGAGACGGATGGGTTTCATGGCTCGGTATGGGAAGAGCAAATGCACTGTCCGACAGCGATGGCATTTGATGCCAGACAGAATCTGTACATCTGCGAAGGCTCAGCCGATGTCAGGCCGGCTGAAATGGTTCGCGATCTGATGCAGGCCGGGCGCAGCGGCTCGGTGTGGCAATTCGATCTGGAGCAGAAACAGCGCAGTGCAGTCGCAAACGGACTGGCTTACCCTTATGGTGTCACGACAGTTCCCGGCAGTGCAGAAATTTTAGTGTCAGAGTGCTGGCGGCACCGAATTGTCAGGATTGATCTGGGAGATAATCAGCGCCGCTGTGAGCCCGTTGCCGACGACCTGCCTGGCTATCCTGCCCGTCTGGCACGGCTGTCAGACGGCGATTATTTACTCTGCCTGTTCGCCCCGCGCAATCGATTGATTGAGTTTGTTCTGCGGGAAGCGCAATTCCGCCGCGACATGATCGAGACGATTGAGCCTCAGTACTGGATTGCGCCAGCTCTGAAAAGCGCGCAGAATTTTTTGGAGCCCCTGCAGCAAGGCGGTGTCAAGACGATGAATATTCACAAGCCGTGGGCCCCGTCTCTTTCTTACGGTTTGGTCGTGCGATTGGGTGCAGACTACAGGCCAAAAGCCAGCTACCACAGCCGCGCCAATGGTCACCGCCATGGAATCACCAGCTGCTGTGAGATTTCAGATCAGGTGTTTGTAACTTCCAAGGGCGGTGATTGCATCGTTCAACTGACTTGATGGCGTGAGGGGAGTGCCGTGGCTGCAGTATTGAGGATGCATCAGATCAGCAAGGAATATCGCGGCGCCAAGGCGGTCCAGAACATTGATTTCGATCTGGAAGAAAGCGAGCTGCATTCGATCCTTGGCGAAAATGGAGCAGGCAAATCAACTTTGACAAAGCTCATGGCGGGCGTTGTTGAGCCGACGAGCGGGAAGATTTACTTCAAAGATGAGGAAGTTTCCTTCGAGGGACCTGCTGAAGCCTTGCGCATGGGGATCGCCATGGTGTTTCAGGAAACCAGCCTCGTACCCTCCATGACGGTCGCCCAGAATCTTTTTTTGGGCAACGAAAAATTCTTGAACCGATTGCGCGGGATCAACATTCTTGCGCAGCAATTTCTGCAATCGCTGAATTTTACCGTGAGCCCGACGGATCTGGTCATGTCGCTGGGCGCCGCGCAGCGCCAAATGCTGGAAATTGCCCGCGCAGTCCGGCTCAATGCAAAAGTTCTGATCTTTGATGAGCCGACAGCCTCGCTTACACCCGAAGAGAAAAAACATCTGTTTGCGCTGATTCAGCGCTTGCGGGAGGATGGAGTCTCGGTTATTTTCATATCACACGCATTGGAGGAGTCTTTGCAGATCAGCGATCGGATTACGGTGCTGCGCGATGGCAAGAAAATTTTTACTGAATCCACCCGTGAGCTTGATCGCAGCAAGGTGGTGCAGGCGATGGTCGGGCGGACTTTGTCGTATCAGATTTATCAGCCCAAAAATCTCGATCAAATTCGTCCGGCCGGCAAGAGGGTTCTGAGTGTTCAAGGACTGTCTATGGGCGGTATGGTGAAGAACAATTCGTTTTCGATATTTTCTGGGCAGGTGACTACAATTTTTGGTTTGGTCGGTTCTGGAAGAACTGAGACAACCAAAATTGTTTCTGGCATCTATAAGCGTGATTTTGCGCGGGGCGGTCAGATCAGGCTGCATGACAGACCGGTTCGCTATCGAGTGCCAAGCAAAGCGGCCGCCGACGGCATAGTCTATGTCACAGAAGATCGGAAAACAGAAGGTTTTTTCGATACGATGACCATCGGAGAGAATCTTTATTCTGGATTTCTCTCATCGAAGATGCATCGGAAAATGACAGTGTCCATGAGAGAAATGCATGAAATCTCAAGCCATTGGATCAAAAAAATGTCGATTAAAGCGATCAACGACAATGCGCGGGTTGTTGAGTTGTCGGGCGGCAATCAGCAAAAAATTGTGATCGGCAAGACGCTTGTCCAAAAACCCGAGCTCATTGTGTTTGATGAGCCGACTCGAGGCGTAGATGTTGCGGCAATCGCGGAAATTCACCAGCTGATCGGCAATCTTGCAGATGAGGGGCTTGCGGTCGTTGTGATTTCATCATATTTGCCCGAGGTGCGAAAACTGTCCGACCGGATCCTTGTTTGTCGCCAGGGACGAATTGTTGAGGAGTTCTCGCCTGCGGAAGTTACCGACGAGGCAATCATGTTCGCGTCGGTGCACTGAGTCATGCCAAGCATCAGACTGAGATTCTGACTCAGCGGCCACGATCTTTTTTCCATGTGCCGCCTTACTATCTCTCATATCTGACTTGATGGTTTTCAAACTGTTTAATCCTAGCACACTGTCGCATCAACATATCCTTCAGCGGCATAATTCAAAATCAACTGATCGCGAGTGATAATTGAAAGATTGAGGGCACGGGCAGTCGCAATGATAATTTTGTCAGCCGGATCATTCGGCGGATTGCCAGGCAATCCCCACGAATATGACAAAATGTGTGCGGTCAGTTCGCAAACATCAATGGCATTTTGATTTGTAAAATTCTCAAACCAATCGGTAACAGAAAGTTTTAACCGTATGCGTCCCTTGTAAACCATTCCGCCCAATTCCCAAGCCGTAATGGGCGAGACGCAGACTTTCCGGCCAAGGCGGTAGGAATCGTTGATTCGCTTGACTGCTATATCCCTCATCTGAGCATTTGTGCCCATCCAAATGACAGCACAGGTGTCAAGCAACAGATTATTCATTGTAAAATTTTGTGTCCTCTGCCATTACAGCCCATTGTTCATCAAGCGGGTCTGTTAGATCCACGTCGTCAACAAAAGTTACGGTTCCTTTTAAGCATCCAAATGCAGGATGAGCGTCTGGTTCAATTGCATTACGCACCAAGGATGCTTTCTTGAGTTCGGTTTCGATTTTGACAAAAACGAGACTTTCGTTATCCATATCTACCTGAGTTGTTTTAAATCCAGCGGCAATCCAGGCCCGGGTAACCGAACTGTTCGACGAATTGTTGCTCCACCAAGGACGATGCCTACGGGCCGATGGCGGCAAGTCGCCCCCAATGATTGACTCAATATGTGCGAAACTCATGGGTACTGTTTCAGCATCGACTTTTGACAAATAATTTTCCAAAGGGGCGTATTTGAGCATCAATTGATCTCCGAAAGGTTATTAGAAATAGTTACTATAAAAAGTTATTATAGTTATATATGTAACCTATTAACTATAAAAATTGGCTGATGATCTTGACAATATCTCGCGCTCCAAGAAAAAGCATAACTCTGCATCCCATAAATTAAGTCATCTGCCATTTAGGCTCAAGTTCGGGGGCGTAAACGTGGAAATATCAGAAAAAAATTTCTGGAATTTCAGCCTTGACTCAAAATAGCTGTTTCTTTTGTAGAACGATGCACATCTTTAACTTTTTCCGGCATCAACGGTTCAAAATGAGTATAAATCGGAGAATCAGTCATTGTTCTGCGATGATTGGTGTTTTCTTTCATCGCAACTAAGATAAGTTATGGCGTTACCCCCCCCCCCTCCATAGGCGACGACTAGCTTCCTTAATTTGGCATATTAAGTTTAGTCGGAGGCGCCGTGCTGCCAAGAGGTTTTTGCGATACTATGTCAAAGAGGAAGTTGCTTCCTCTGTTGATGCTGTTTTTGTAGGTGACTATGTTTCAAATGCAATTATTACCGATGGAATATTTGAGAAACGAGAACTTCAGCTTCTCGCCAAAGACATATTTCCTTTTCTTTCGTGCGATTCTACGGTTTTGGATGTTGGTGCAAATATTGGGAATCACGCGGTATTTTTCGCAGATTACTTTGCGAGAGTCATAGCATTTGAGCCTAATCCCATGGTTTCTAAACTGCTTCACTCAAATGCAATTGGACGAGAAATAGAAGTTGTAGAAACTGGGCTTTCAGATACATCTGGAAGTGTAGATTTCAAGATTAATCGACGAAATCTCGGTGGCTCACGTATTTCGCAATATGAAGGAGATGCAAAGATTCAGGTAACTCGGCTTGACTCATTGGTGGATAGACTTGAACTGTCCAGTGTTTCCTTAATCAAGATCGATGTTGAAGGACACGAAGACAGAATGATTGCTGGAGCGTCAGGCCTGCTTTCAACTTTGCACCCTGTTCTTGCAATGGAAGGTCATTATGAATCTGATTGCAAAAAAGGGGAACGTGTTACATCGCAACTTACGGAGTTGGGGTATCGATACTTTTATGCACTTGCCGACGATTTACAGAACAATGAAAAAATAAAAGGCAGGCTCAGACGTGCTTTTGTTCCTCATTCAATGCGAAAATCCAGTCCAATGAAGCTTGAGCGAATACAAACTTTGGCGGGACGTAATCACAATATGGCGATAATTGCGAATCGGCCCCTTCACTCTGGGGCGAGACCAGCAGCTGCAGAGATTTTCGAAAAGAGGGAAGGGGTGTGACCGTATCTGATCGAAACTCTCCGGCAGAAGCGAGCGTTGTATGGGTCTTCACTGAAGGCGATTCAGTAGACAGTTTCGTACGCCTTGAAAATCTCAGCTTCGGAAAGATCGTTCAGATAAGCAATCTCGCCTTGCTTATGCTTCACGTAAACATCTGCAAATCCTGATGGAAACCAATTGGTTACGGTCTCATCATTCCCGAATTTCTGCAGAGCATCCTCAAGCGACTGCGGCAGGCGGACAAGGTCGCGTTTGGCCAGCCCATCTGCCGACAGTTCTGACAGATCTTCTTCGGTGACCGCTGGGGTGGCCAGCTGGTCCTCGATACCCTGCGCTCCGGCGTGTACGAGTGCCGCCAGCGCGAGATATGGACTGGCGGCGGCATCTGCGGCCCGGAATTCGAAATTGAACTGTTCGGCCCGGCTTATGTCGCTCAGGTCGCTGACTGGACAGATGCGAACAGCCGCCTCGCGGTCACGCAGTCCAAGATTGTTGAAAGCCGCACTCCAGCGGTGCGGTATCAGCCTGGCGCAGGAAATGAAGCTCGGTGCGGTCAGCGCGATGATGCGGTCAAGATATTTCAAAATTCCCGCGATGAATCTCCCTGCGATATCGCTGAGCCCGTGCTCACTCTCTGCATTGTAAGTGATGGGACGGTCGTGCTCATCGCGCAGGCTCATGTGAATATGAACACCATTGCCAACTCCCGAAGGGTCGCGAAGCGGAGTAAAACTTACGGTTTTACCCAGTCGCTCCGCCGTAATGCGAATCAGCTCGCGCGCCATCGCCGCGTGATCAGCAATCTGGATGTCGCTGACCGGTTCGATGGTAACCTCAAACTGGTTGACCCCATATTCTTTCATGAAGGTGTCGGGATTCAAATTCGCTTGCTCCATAGCGGAAAACAATGTTTCAGCAAAAGCTCTCTCGCTGCGAAATGCAGCTGAATCGTAGGCCCTGCCGAGCATGCAGCTCTGGTTCACGAAGTGAAACTCATGTTCAAAAGCGCCGATTAGCTGAATCCCTGCATTTTTGAGTCGTTCGAGCGCCGCTTGCAAAATTGAGCGTGTACAGCACTCGAATGGTTCTGAGTTGGTATGAAAAATGTTGCCGAGCACAAATCTTTCAGCGGAGCGGCCATCTTCGAAATCGATAACGACACGGGTTGCCGGGTCTGGAATCAGGGTTAGGTCACCCAGAGCGCCGTAAGGGCTGTCTGCAATTGAGTCAAAACAAGTGATTTGAACGTTAGTGGGTGTCCAGCCGACACCGCGTTGCCGGCGGCTTTCGAACTGATGAGCTGGAAATGATTTGCCCCGCATCTTGCCGGCAAGATCACTGGTTGCGACCATCATCAGTGGTTTTTTAATCATGACGGACTCCGATACAAAACTGAGCGTGAATTTATTCTGAGTATTGTTTTGGATCAATCCGGGAAATATTATCGTCAACAGGCTCAATCCTATTGATTTGGTATTCCTCCAGTATCTCAGGGACATCTTGAATATGGACGGCATAGCTCTTTGGCGCGTACGCTCGTGTGATATGCTGAAGTGTTTCCATTTTGCTCTCGGTGTAATATGCCCCGTCCACGATAACAACCAAAATGCATGATTTGTCTTCGCACTGCAGGAATCTGCGAAGCAAGGCCTCCATTTCTGCAAATTGATTGTCCTGATCGCCGCCGCTGTGCTTTGTGTACTTATGCATGGCATAGCAGGTGGTGTTGCCAGTACGCCACGTAAAATCAATCGACTTCGATTTTGTGTATGAGCTGTCGTTGATTACTTTTCCATCGCCGTTCACGTAATAAGACTTATTTCCTCGTTTTGGCAAAACTCGGAAGTCTTCAACCAATTCAATTTCTTGCAGCCATTGCGATGCCAGTTTTTCATGGAAGTTGGTTCGGCGAGGTTCTTTCGCGAAAGTGTAAGAGAACATTTTGTCATTTCGAATTTTCTCAATCACATCCTTTAATGAAAAATCAAATCTTTCAGAGAAGGTGGTAATTCTCTTCATCAGATTTTCATCGCGTCGCTCCAACTCTCTAAGCACTTCGCTCGCGTTCTGTAAGAACATTAAGCGATTTTCTTCTTCGTAATCGGGTGGTGGCTTCAATTCAGGTGGCATGATGAATGATACCTCTAGCCAATGACCAGTCGCAGCGTCTGCGGTATCTTCCGTCTTTGCGAATGCCTTTATACGATGTCATGAGCACATCGTCCGTTAACTTTCGAAAATCATTGATCAAAGTGTTCCAATCATCAATTTTCAACGAGCAATCCGCCGAAATTTTTGTGATATGCCGACTGCTGTGTTTGACGTTATAGTGATTCAATTCTCGAACGTCGCAAAAGCGAATTGAGGCTTCCTTAGTATTATCCAGAGCAATGAGACCCAAATTCCCTCGCGGATCATTGAACTGAATCCGAGGCCCATCCTGAACTGGTGCAGGTCGTTTTTTCTGCAGTTCCGACAGCATTCCAACCCTCTTGCTGCCGGACCATACGGCGACATCTTCGGTGAGTTGCGGACCGAAAAGCGCGAGTCCGACGGGATGTCCTGTATCGGCAAACATGCTGGATGTCAGGGAAATGAAACTCTGCAGTCGGTCTTGAAACAGATCGGTGCGGATATATGACTCGGGAATCAGAATCGCAACCCAAGCGCAGTGATCCAAGCACTTTTGCAATGCTAGCTTGTAGACATCGTCGTGCTCGCAATCTGGAAACGGCAAGCCCCGCACAGTGGCGCTGTTCTTTGCCAGCCAGGGTGGATTGGTCACACAGACATCATAGCCTTGCGGGAAGTCTGCAAGTGAGTCTCTTTCTGATACAGTGCAATTGTTCGGGTCGATATCGAAAGAGCGGAATGCATTGCACAAGTTCATATCTTGCAATGTGTGAATGAGACTGTTTGAACCCGCGAAAGGCTCAAGAATAATCGACTGAGCGATTTGCGCACAGCTGGCCCATTGTGCAAATGCTGGGTGGGAAAACGGATTCCCGACAGTGAAGTACTGCCCATTGAGACGCTTATGGCCGCCTTCCCAATTCCTTGAACTTTTCATTTTTGTCGCGCTGGAGGTGTCGAAACAAATTCTGATCAACCTTGGCAGTCAATCGTTGCAGATCAATATGCGAATCCTTTATTTTCTTTGCTTGTCACCGTGATTGTATTGGTTAAATGACAGCTTGACCAAGATATCATTACCTTATGATGGTCAGCCTTGAATTTTAACTCTTTTGTATCTTCGATATATTGGGTGCTGGCAGAAACTGCTCAAGATGATGGCTAGCCACAATCATCTCATCGCACCGCAATGACGAATACGCACACCGCGACAAGTATCAAGAATTCAACTCTAAAAAATGCTCATATGTTTCGATATGACTGGACCCAAACGTCAAAATTAGAACTGTCGGTGAAATCCATCTATACGAATGAAAGCAGCGGCAAGTGGTTATACTGTTCCCAATGAAATCTGTTGAAATCAAACAGCTTAGCAGCCGGATCAGTGAGTATGTACGGCTGGCGGCAGCCGGTGAAATCATACTCATTACAGACCGTCACAGAGTTATTGCGGAACTTCGCCCCTTTAGAGAAGAAGCGGAGTGCAGTTTTGGAAGATGCATTTTTGGTTGATGCGGCTCGAAAAGGATTGCTGGCGCCGCCGACAATAGTTGATAAAAGTCTGCCGCCAGCTCCACCTCCAGTTTATCCTCTGGAAAAAATATTGAATCAGTTAGACGACGATAGAAGCGACCGGTGATTTATCTGGATACGCCTGTTGCTCTGGCTTTTTTGTAGTGTGAAAGTTGCAGGACTGCTAGATCTACTATGGGAAAACACGTTAGTTTCAAGTCGGCTGATTGAATATCAAGTCTGGATCGGATTGCACAGGCATAAGCTTTTTTGAGCATTCGCAGAGACAGTGCCTGCATTGTTTGCGCTTTATCCGGTTGTGCTCAATTCTCCGTACGCTCGCGGTGTCGGATTGTTGCAAGTTCCTCAATAATTTGACTCGTGGTGCGCTGCCGGCAGTAGCCGCGGATAGCCGACACAGAATGATCGTGACGTTCCTGATTGATTGACATGCAAGCGTCAGTAGCCTGAGTAACCAAATAGCCCAGATCGCAAGCATCGCGAATCGCACTTTCGACACATTGGTCAGAAAGCAAGCCGCTGATCACAAGCTGATGAACTTCCAGATTCCTCAGGACATAATCAATATTCGTCGAAATAAATACAGAAGATGATGTTTTCCGCAGCCAAATCTCATCGTCTGCGGGCACAAGCTGATCGATGACCTGTCCATTCCACGAGCCCTTCGGAACATGAAACCCTGAGATCTTGTAATCCAGACTGCGGTCTCGGCCGTCGCAGGTCAGGCTTTCGATCGTCGTGTAAAGAATCTCAATGCCCTGCTGCCGAAATGCGGTTTGCAGCTTTTGCATATTTGGAATGACAATTGACTCGAGATTGTCAAAGTACCATCCGTACTGACACTCAAAGTCTGCCTCTGCTAAACCGTCGAATTCCGCTCCGTCGCGATGTGCACAATAGTTCTGTACATCGATGAATAGCAAAGCCGTGTGCTCTGCAACGAGAGGCGCTTCTCTTGAATGATTCAGATTCGGGTCAGTCATTGGCAAAAAGGTTGCATTGGAGCTGTCAAAGCTAGATTGGTCATGTGGCATCATCTGCCTTGGAACTGCGGTGTGCGTTTTTCGTTGAAGGCGAGCACCCCTTCTTTTCGATCCTGCGTGGGTATGGTGCGATAGTAGGCCTCGATTTCAAAGGCCATGGCATCCGACAGGGACATTTGCAAGCCTTTGCGAACAGACTGTTTTGCCTGCCTGACTGCGATGGGTGCATTGGCGGCGATCTTGCGAGCCGTCTCCAGGGCTGCTGGCAAAAGCTCGGCGGCCGGACAGATCTGATTGACGAGACCCCACTGGCAGGCTTGGTCAGCGGTGAACGGTGCGGCGGTCAAAATGGCTTCCAGCGCCTGGCGCTCGCCGATCGCGCGGGCAAGCGTCTGTGTGCCGCCGGCGCCAGGAATAATTCCAAGGCCGGTTTCGGGCAGCGCAAAAACAGCCGTTTTACAGGCGTAGATGAAGTCAAGCAGACAGGCAATCTCGCAGCCGCCGCCGTACGCCGCACCGTTGATCGCACCGATGGTCGGCACGGGACAGTCGCGAATTGCGCGTGCCATTCGCTCAATGCCTAAATGCTGTGAAAGCCATTGGTTTTCATTCATTTGCTTGCGTTCCTTAAGGTCAGCGCCGGCGCAAAACGCCCGTTCGCCGCTGCCGGTAACCACGATGCAGCGCAAGTCATGGCAGTCTGTCGCGACCTGCTCAAAATACTGGTAGAGTTCCTGTGTCATGCGGGTATTGAATGCATTGGCTGCATGCGGACGATTGAGCGTGACGATCGCAACCGATTCGTCAGCTGAATCCACCAAAATGGTTTCGAATTTTTTTGCTTTCATGTTTGGGGCAGGTGCGCCGTGTTTTGAATGCAGGCAGATTTGAGTTGCATGTGCTTTGCCATTATAAACTTGCAGCTGAATGCTCGAAACGCACACCATCATGACTCAGGTCGCTGCAAGGTGTGTGTTTGCGATACAATCCGAGCTGGATTCCGGGCAGACAAACTGCTGTGCGACAATTCCGTCAATTATTTTTGCTGCGGCTGTGTCTGGCCTATAGCGAGGCAGTTTGCGTACGGATGCCAATGAGACAAGGTGAGCAGGGATGGGAAATTATGATCGATTGTTTGTGGGCATCTGGCCGCAGCCGCATGTTTTGGATCAGGTTGTTCAAGTTCAGTCCCAATTCAAGCTCTCGCACCGGGGACGATGTATTGACCCGCAAAACATCCACCTGACTCTGGTTTTCTTGGGCATGGTGCCAGCGCATCATACGCAGTCGGTTGCTGATGCGGTCAGCGAGCTGTCGTTTTCTCCGTTCGACATTGATTTTGAGGTGCTGGGCTACTGGCCTCGAAGCCAGATTGCATGGATCGGCTGCCAGCAGCCTTGCCAGCCCCTGAGCGACTTGGCTTCGCAGGCGCGTGAGCGGCTCGCCGCATTTCACCGGGAGAGCCGCAATTTCAAGGCCCATGTAACGCTGGCCCGCAAAGTGCGTCGCCGTATCGAGGACTGTATTCGACCGATTCGATGGCCGGTGGATGGATTGCAGCTGGTGCGGGCTTCTGCTGGCGAGCAGGTCAGAGTTTATGAGCCGCTGGTGCGGGTCGAGGCCGTTGCCGATTAGCTCATAAGCACCGCAGAGACCGAGCCCAGCGCACCTAAATCAACCGTGACACGATCACCTGCGCAAACGGGTTTCGGGGCGCCGCAAACACCCGTCGTAATGTAGTGTCCGGCCGCGATGGTGATGCCCCGGGCCAGCAAAGTATTGACCACCCATTGCAGCGCTGCAACTGGGCTGCCCATTGCATCCGCGCCAGTGCCCAGCGCTGCCGCCTCGCCATTGATAATCAGTTTCGCCGGCGCCTGCGACAGGTCAGCGTTCCGCCATTCCCCGGCAGCCGGATTGCCGACAATCCAATCGCGGGCGCAGGCGCAGTCGGCCAGCAAAGCTGCCGTGCCGACTTTGGAGAATTCAGAAAATCTGGAATCCGGCAGTTCCAGACTCGGATGCAGGCTTGCGACCGCATCCAGTATCTCTTCGATTGAGCAGGGCTTTTGTCCAGGTCGCAGGTCGCGCCCCATGCGAAAGGCGAATTCGGCTTCAGCGACCGCCATGCGGTTGCCAGCCATGGAAATGATCGAATCGTGCGGGTGAATGTTCGAGGCAAGGTAAGGCCCCTCCAGCGGTCCGTCCGCGCCGATATGTTTTTGTCCGGCCGCACTGGTGGCCGCAATTTTCCAGCCGCCGATGCTGTCTTGGGCAAGCTCAGCCCATTCGAGCTGCACTTGCCGGCCCTGCTCTGGGGATTGGGGCTTGCATTCGGGCGGCAGGTCGGCGATTTTCTCGCCAGCATTCCACAGCGCCATCAAAGTCGCCGCCGCCTGTCCTGCTGTATCGCTGCTCATAGTCAGTGGCGCTGCGGTCTTGCGGTCCTCAGCGTTCAAGATACGCTCGTTTGTTCGGGACTTCTTCCCACTGTTTCGCATCAGGCGGCGCTTCAATCATAGCCGATATCACTGGCCAGATCAGGCTCAGTTCGGCATTGAGCTCCATAAAATCCTGATGCTCTGACGGCAGCTCATCCTCTGCGTAGATCGCATTGATGGGGCACTCCGGCTCGCATAAACTGCAATCGATGCACTCTTCAGGATCGATAACAAGCATATTCGGGCCCTCGTGAAAACAGTCGACTGGACAGACTTCGACGCAATCGGTGTACTTGCATTTGATGCAGACTTCTGTAACTACATATGTCATGACACAGATCTTACAAATTGGAAATTGAGCGAAACAAGATGAATGAAATTGGCTGGATCGGCAATTTGCGAGCAGTGCCAGCCGCAATCCAGCGCGAATTGCGTAATTTTATCAAAGCAAGTACTTTCCAAACAAAAAACTCACGCGTCTGCATCGTCAGCTTGCTTGAGACGGTAGAGGACCTCAAGCGCCTCACGGGGGCTCAAAGCATCGGGATCGATCTGATCAAGGCGCTCTCGGAGTGGCGAATGCGCTGGCTCAGGATGGTCAAAGAGAGACATTTGGTACAGCTGTCCGGGTGCAGGCTCTCCGCAAATATGCCCCGAGCTTCGAAATTCCAGCAGTTTTTCCGATGCGCTGGCGATGACCTTGGCAGGGATGCCGGCCAGCCGCGCAACCTGAATGCCGTAGCTTTGATTTGTGGCGCCGTCTTTGACTTCATAAAGAAACACAATTTTCCCTTCATGCTGAACCGCATCAAGGTGTACATTGGATGCACCTTTCATGCTGTCGGCTAATGCAGTAATCTCAAAATAGTGGGTTGAGAACATGCTCATTGCCTTGACATCGTGCAGCAGACTCTCGGCGCAGGCCCAGGCCAGCGCAAGTCCATCATAGGTGCTGGTGCCGCGTCCAACCTCATCGACAATCACCAGGCTGCTGGCGGTGGCTGCGTGCAGAATGGTCGCCATTTCAGTCATCTCAACCATAAAGGTGGAATTGCCGGAGCTTAAGTCATCCGACGCGCCGATGCGCGTGAAAATGCGATCAATGGGTCCGATCACAGCACTTTGCGCCGGTACATAGCAGCCCGTGTAGGCCATGAGTGCGATGACCGCGCATTGTCGCATGTAAGTGCTCTTGCCGCCCATATTGGGGCCGGTGATCAGCATCAGCCTGCGCTGTGGATCGAGGGTAACCGAGTTCGGCACAAACGGCTTGGGCAGCATCGACTCAACAAGCGGATGCCGGCCGGCGGTGATGTCGATGCCGGGCCTGTCAGTCAGTTGCGGTTTGCTGAAGTTCAGCTCGGCAGCTAGAATTGCAAAGTTGCAGAGCACATCAATTTTGGCAATCGCATCGGCGGTTGCCTGCATGCCTGGGACGCAGGGCTGGAGTGACTCGAGGATCTCATCATAGAGCAGTTTCTCGCGCGCCCTGGCCTTCTCTTTCGCACTGAGAATCTGGTTTTCGAATTCCTTCAGCTCAGGAATCAGGTAGCGCTCGACATTCTTCAGGGTCTGTCTTCGGACATACTCAGGCGGAATTGAGTCAGCTGCCGAGCGTGAAACCTCGATGTAATAGCCATGGATGCGGTTATATTGAATGCGCAGGTTGCGGATTCCAGTTTTGGCGCGCTCCCGGGTTTCCATGTCAATCAATGCCTGGCCAGAATCCTCTCTGAGCTTTGTCAGCTGATCAAGCTCATCATCATAGCCGCGGCGGATGACACCGCCGTCGCGGACTGCCGGCGCCGGCTCGTCTGCGATTGCGCGGGCGATCAATCCGGTCACCTCGGGCAGGTCTTGGAGTGATTGGCACAGCTGCGCAATGCAGGTGTCCGGCGGCGGGTTGATGGTCGTGATCAGCGCCGGAATCGAACTCAATGACTCACGGATGCGAATCAGATCCAGCGGATGGGCGGAGCGGGTTGCAATTCTTGAGACGATGCGCTCAATATCACCGATATTTTGCAGAGATTTGTGTGTGGCAGCAGCGCGGCTGTCGCCGAGCAGATGCTCGATCACCCGATGACGATTTTCAACTTCGGCTCGGTCGCGCACTGGAAACCGAACCCAGCGCCGCAGCTGCCGAGCCCCCATTGCCGTGGCGCAGCGATCCAGCAGATGCAGCAGACCGGATTTTGCATCGCCCGCCAAGGATTGCTCAATTTCCAGGTTGCGCCAGCTGTGCGCATCGACGATCAGCGACTGATCCGGCTTTTCAATTCGCAGTGACTGGACATGCGGCAGGTCGGCTCCGTAGACATCTTTGGCGTACTGCAGCAGCGCACCGGCGACTGCGGTCGCTTCCGGATGCTCTGCACATTCAAATATCGCCAGATCCATCAGGCCGAACTGCTTCATTAGAATCTCTTTAGCTCGATGCGGGGCAAAATACCAATGGGCGACTGATTGGGTGTGCCTTGTGAGTTCTGAAAGCGTCGGATCGGATTCATCAAGCAGGGTCTCGGCTGGATTGAGACGCTCGATTTCAGAGTGAATTGAGGTGTCGGCCGGCAGCTGTTTCGCACTGAAACGCCCGCTTGAGACCTCCAGCGTCGCGACCGCCCAGCAGTGGCTGTATCGCTTGACAGCGGCCAGCAGATTCTCGCTGCGCGGGTCCAGGAAAGTCTCATCCATCAGTGTGCCGGGGGTAATCACGCGCACCACTTGTCGCTCAACCGGTCCTTTGGATTGCGCCGGGTCGCCGATTTGCTCGCAAATGGCGACAGATACGGATTGGTCCAGCAGCTTTTGGATGTACTGGTTGACGCTGTGATGCGGAATGCCCGCCATGCTCACTGCGTTTGCACTCGACTTGTTGCGGCTTGTGAGCGCAATTCCGAGCAGCTCCGCGCCCTTTTCGGCATCTTCGTAGAACATCTCATAGAAGTCACCCATGCGGTAAAAAACGAGCGTGTCCGGGTAGTCGGCCTTGATGCTGAGATACTGCTGCATCATCGGCGTTCTGGCTGGGCTTGAGCGGGATGCTGCGGTCATTCAGAAGAAAAATCGCGGCGGAAATTTTTGTATTTTTCGGAGACGATGCCGAACAGCTTTTCATAGATATAGGCATTGCCGGCAATGACCTGGTCAGCTGCGAGGACATTTGGATTGCCGCTGAAGTCCGTTACGATGCCGCCTGCCTCCTCAATCAGCAAGGCGCCGGCGGCCATATCCCACGGCTGCAGCCCTGATTCCCAAAAGCCGTCATAGCGGCCGCAGGCAACGCAGGCCAGATCCAGAGCCGCCGCCCCAGGCCTGCGTACGCCTGAAGTGCGGTGCGCGAGATCCCGAAAAACCTCAATCCAAAAGTCCGATGAGTCGGTCTCACGGAACGGAAATCCGGTTCCGATAAGAGAACAATCGAAGTCACGGACTTCACTGACACGAATTCGCCGGTTGTTCAGCTGCGCCCCCTCGCCGCGGTTTGCGGTGTACAGATCCTCGTGTACAGGGTCATAGATGATTGCATGCTCAAGGCGTTCTTTGCGCCGCGCGGCGATTGACACGCAATACTGCGGCACACCGTGCATGTAGTTGGTGGTGCCATCCAGCGGGTCGATAATCCATTCGACATCACGCCCGCGGCTGGAAAGCTGCTCCTCAGTCAGGATGGCATGGTTAGGGTATGCCTCATGAATGGTTTCGACGATCGCCTGCTCGGCGAGCAGGTCAACTTCCGTGACAAAATCTCTGGCGCCTTTGCGGTCGGCGCGCAGCTGGTCAACCCGGTATGACTTCTGTACGATTATCTTGCCCGCCTTGCGGGCGGCTTTAACAGCGATGTTGACCAAGGGGTGCATAGTGTCGATCTTCGATGCGGCAGCGTTGATGTTCAGTGCAAGGGTTTCGATTCAGAAATATCGCGGCTGTCAAACGCTGGGATCATCCATTCGAAGCAATATTCCGCCGCCGGCTGCAGGTGGATGCACTGATGAGCAAAAAGCTGGATTTGACTGTCCGGTCAGTGTGCTTGAGTCACCATCTGCCACTTTTCCAGCCAATTCAGGATCGTTGTGCGCCGGCTCGCCATTTTACCCTAAACCAAGTGCGGTGCAGCATCTTCTGAGTCGAAATTCAGTCGGTGAAAATCCAAGGCGGCCAGCTTGTCGGAGTCAAGTGCCAGCGGCTGCGCAATTGAAAGGATATTCGCCGCCTCAAACTCCTGCATCACCCGCTTCAGACTTTGACAGGCGTGTGATTGAAGCTTTGCATTGCGAGTACTTTTTCCCGCCCCCTCAAACTTGCCAGTTTTCTTGCCTGATCTGTTGCACAGCGCACCGCCGTCGACTCGGGGTCAAGGATGCTGATCAGTTTCGCATGCATGGCTTCCAGACAGTGGCGATGCTCCGGTTTTTGGCTCAAATCCCGCAGTTCATTCGGGTCGCTGGCGAGATTGAACAGCTGCGGACTGTGGCCGCCGGCATAGTAAACATATTTCCAGTCGGCATGCCTGATCATATAGAAACTGACCGGTGTGCTGCCATCATGATACTGCGACAGTATGAAACGCTCATAGTCGTTTCGCACAGCTGCCTGCTGCAGTGCTTGAGAAGCCCATGCTTGCTGAGATGCGGCTGATTTTCTGCCCAGAGCCAGCTCTACTGTTTCCCCAATGTCGGTCAGCGACACTGGCGTCGCGCAGCGCGACGCAGCAAATCCCGGATCAGCCGCGATCAAGGGAATCGCACAAGAGCGCTCAAACATCACTGATTTCGTCCACAGTCCGAATTGCCCAAGCATCTCTCCATGATCCGACAGGTACAGAATCATCGTGTTGTCTAAATTTCCTGTATCTTCCAATGCCTTGAGCAATTGACGAATGTTATTGTCCAGAAAGCTCACCAGACCAAAGTAGCATCGAATGGCGTCCAGACGCTTGTGATCATCGAAATAATCGTCATAATTCCAAAATGCCCGCAGGGCTCGAATAACGGGATGATTGGCCGCAGTTGACTGGCTTGAATCCAGCGGCAACTCCAATGGAGCGGCTCTGTACAGTTCGTAAAAGTCTTTGGGCGCAGTCAGCGGGTAGTGGGGACTCACAAACGAGGTAAAAATCACCCACGGTTTGTCTTTGAGTTTCGCTGGATAGGTGTGCAGCCAGCTCACAGCTTTGGCAGCAATTCGCCTGTCATACTGCGTGTAGTCACTTTCCCCCGGTCCCGTTTGTGCAGCGAGTTCCCAGGTGTCCTCAAATGGCGGCAGCGGATCTTTGAGCAATGCGAGCGGCCAGCCCAGCCCGTTATTCACCGCATGCATGGGGATATGCTCTTCGGTAAAACCATTGTCATCCACAGCCGAGCGAAAATGGAGCTTGCCAAAAGAGACAACTGGAATTCCCAGATCCCGCACACGGTGCATCCAGCTTTCTGGCCTGCCGGCATAGGGTTCCGCAGAGGACCAGCAGCCCAGCTCATGGACCTGCAGCCCGGTGGCAAGACTTGCACGTGCAGGAACGCAAATGGGCGAAGGTGTATATGCCTGCTCAAAAATCGTTCCTTTTTTTGCAAGCTGATCCAAAGCAGGTGTCTGTACCGTGGTGTGCCCGTGACAGCCGCTGAAGGCACGGGCATGCTCATCTGAGCAAATCACGAGGACATTGGACGGTTTCATTGCAGACTTGCCTGAGCGATAAATCTGCTGCGCTTCCCGGGGCTCATCTTTGTCTGCCTTTTGCAACTGAGAATCAATTCTGCCTCAAGAGTGTGCACCTCAAAGTTTCGAGTCACAGCGACACCCTTCGATCATGTGGATGATACTGACGGTTTGACGAGCGGAAACGACTGATATTTTTTCAGCCAAAGGGACAGTCCAGGCGGCCGGGGCAAACGACCCATAGGTGTTTGAGTTTCAGCTCGTCAATTGAAATTCGCATTGACTCAGAATCGCTTGCCGCCCAATGTGAAACACACACGGGTTTCTCTGTTTAACAACGGGACAACCGTGGACTCATGTGTATTGTTTTGGGGTCAATGAATCTGTCACGACAGGAAAAATCTCTTATTCTGTCCGCGCGGCATTCTCACTGCCAGTGTGGCATTGACCGATTTTGGACAGCACTTGCTGCGATGCGCAATATTGCGTAAATGTATCATAGATGACGGGCATAGGTCATCAAATCAGCGATTATCGCGCCGGCGGCGACTGAGCTGAAATCCCTTGCTGTTATCAGCCCTGATCTATAACCCCGCAGTTGAGAATCAGCCTGGAGTGATGCCGCGGACTCAGTCCATTGCAGGGTCAGCCGATTCAATTTCCCTGGGTTTGGCATCTCTTCCAAGCGTGACGCTGATCAGTTCAATCTGTGTCAGGATCGTGTATTGAATGGGGCCGCAGACACAAGATCATTTTCATTAGATATCCGCTGCTTGAGCAGTCATTCCCTGTTGAGAAACTTCAGATTGAGGTAAGATTACCGCCTCAACACCTGCGAACCTGAGACTGCGCGGTCTCATGAGCCTTGAGGAGGCAAGTCAATTCATGCAAACTTTCAGACATTTCATCAAAGGCCAATATGCTGACTCAGACAGCGGGCAGTGGATCGAGAGTGTGGATCCGTTTTCCGGCGCAGTCTGGGCGCGTGTTCCGCAGGGGACAGCCAGTGACATCGATGCTGCGGTAGCAGCTGCCAAAGAAGCTTTTGAAGATCCCAGCTGGGCTGAGCTGTCCGCCAGCTCACGTGGCAAATTGATGCGCAGACTCGGCGATCTGGTGCTGGAAAACGCCGATCGGCTGGCGGAGCTTGAAGTGCGCGATAACGGCAAACTGTTCGCCGAGATGCAGGCGCAGATGCTTTATCACCCGGAGTGGTGGTATTACTTCGCCGGCTTGGCCGATAAAGTTGAGGGTTCCGTGCTGCCCATCGATAAGAAAGATGCATTCTGCTATACCCTTTATGAGCCGCTGGGTGTAGTCGGCGCGATTACCGCTTGGAACTCGCCGCTGCTGTTTGTTGCCTGGAAATGCGCGCCGGCATTGGCTGCCGGCAACACGGTGGTCGTCAAGCCGTCGGAATTCACCTCGGCGAGTACGCTCGAGTATGCCAGACTGGTGCGCGATGCGGGCTTTCCAGATGGTGTCTTCAACGTCGTCAGCGGTTACGGCGCAGAGGTTGGCGCGGCGCTGGTTGAGCATCCTGATGTCGCGAAAATCACGTTCACTGGCTCGGATATTTCGGGCCAGAAAATCTACGAAAATGCCGCTAAAGACATCAAGCATGTCTCGCTTGAGCTGGGCGGCAAGTCGCCGAACATCGTATTTGAGGACGCGGACTTGGATATGGCCGCTAAAGGCGCTGTGTCGGGTATCTTTGCCGCAACTGGACAGACCTGTGTGGCCGGCTCACGCCTGCTGGTGCAAGAAAGCGTCCATGATGAGTTCCTGGAGCGTCTGCTGGCGATCGCTAGAGGCGCTCGGCTCGGCAATCCCATGAATGCCGGGACGCATATTGGCCCCATTACAACTCGGCAGCAGTTCGACAAAGTGGTTTCGTATATTGAGGTTGCAAAAAACGAGGGCGCACAGCTGGTGTTCGGCGGCGCGCCCTGCAAAGTGCCCGGTGCCGATGCGCAGCAGTTTGTCGAGCCCACAATTTTCACAGATGTGACCAACGATATGCGCATTGCGCAAGAAGAGGTGTTCGGCCCGGTGCTGGCAGTGTTGAGGTTCAAGGATGAAGATGAGGCGCTTGAGATTGGCAATGATGTAGTCTATGGACTGGCGGCCGGCGTCTGGACCAAAGACATTCGTCGCGCCCTGCGCTTTACCAGAGCCCTGAAAGCCGGCACTGTATGGGTCAACACCTATCGCGCTTTCAGTTACATGACACCATTTGGGGGCATGAAACGCAGCGGACTTGGCCGTGAGAGCGGCATGGAAGCCATCCGTGAGTATTTGCAAGTTAAAAGTGTTTGGCTTTCAACCGCAACCGATGTGCCGAATCCATTCGGTCTGCGGTGACGATTGCGGCTTATCGACGTGCCAGTTCGAATCGTTCTAATCGAGCCGTCGCATCCAGGCAATATTGGCGCCGTCGCCCGAGCCGTCAGGAATATGGGGATTGGCGAGCTGTGGCTGGTCAATCCATCCGATCACCTCAGTGAAGAAGCCAAAGCGCGCTCGGCGGGCAGCGATGCAGTGCTAGCGAGTGCCCGAGTCTGTGACAGTCTGGACCAGGCCGTTGCGGACTGCGTTTTTGTGGTGGGTACCAGCGCCCGGGTGCGTACGGTGGGCTGGCCGAACCAGCTGCCCGAAGATGCAATGGCGCAGGTCGCAAAAGTGACCGCCCGCAATCAGTCCGCCGCAATTCTGTTCGGGCCGGAAAAAACAGGCCTTTCAAATGCTCATGTGGAACGCTGCGATCTGCTGGTACGTATTCCGGTCGATGACCGAGCGCCGTCAATCAATCTGGCCGGCGCCGCCCTGATTATGCTTTATGAGCTGCGTCTTGCGCATCTGGAGCAGCAGGCAGATCTGAGTGCCTCGGCCTTATCGCAGCCATCCGATGAGCGGATGGCGACTCGCCAGCAAATCGAGGGTCTGTTTGAGCACCTTTTTGAGATCAGCAGCCAAGTCGGGTTCATCGCTCACGGTCCGCGCACGAGCCTCAAGCGGAAGATGCGGCGTGTGTTTTTGAATCCGGGTCTGAAAGAGAATGAGGTCAACATTCTGCGCGGGTTTCTGACCGCGGTCGGGAAAAAGATCGGCCCGGGCGCTCAAGATATCGATGGGCGCTAAACGCCGGCGGCGCTGGATTGCGGGCTCGGCGATTTTCCTCGGGATTGTATTCTCCGGCCCTGTGTACTATTGGGTGACTGGTGGATTGATGAGCGCGCATTGGTCTGAGGCCGCCAAGGGATCATCCGGCATCGCACCGCTTGCCGCGCAGACGCCGGAGGCCGTTGCACAGGTTTATGCAGCCCGTACGTGGGGCCGGCGGGGTGCCGTTGCCGTCCACACCTGGATTTCAGTGAAGCCATCGAACGCTCAAAGCTACACGGTTTATCAGAAAATCGGCTGGCGCCTGCGATACGACAGCGATGCGGTGGTGATTCGCGAAGACGTCCCTGACCGGCTCTGGTACGGGAATCAGCCCTGGCTGATTGGAGAAGCGCGCGGGGCGGGCGCCGATGCTGTGATTGACAAGATTCACAAAGCGGCATTGAGCTATCCTTATGCCAGGCATTACGCGATTTGGCCTGGCCCCAACAGCAATACTTTCGTCGCCTGGATTGCGCGGCGTGTTCCGGAACTGCGTACTGACCTGCCGCCGCTGGCCATTGGGAAGGATTATCTGGGGCCGAAAGCGTTCTTTGCCAGATCGCCGAGCGGTACCGGTTATCAGCTGAGTCTATGGGGCGTGGTCGGCATGACGGTCGGGCGTGAGGAAGGTGTTGAGTTCAACCTTGCGGGTGTGCATTTCGGCATTGATTTTAAGGGGATAGGGCTGCGGCTGCCTGGTTTTGGCATCGTATCGCTGCTGGACAGGTGACGCTGCGCGCCTGAGACGAGATTGTGCCGCCAGCGACAGGAATACAGCTGGATGCAGTCATTTCGCTTTGCCGCCTTTGCCTGCTGAAAACAAAAAAACATTTCCAGCCGAATCATTGATCAAAGTGCGGCTGCCAGGCTGAGACTGTTTTTCCAGCGATATGCAGATTATGACTTGATTGCAAGAATCTGCAATATTTCTCTCAGTCCGATGGCGCTGACGCCATCCGCTATCGGAAAACGCTCAGCGCCGGCATAAACGACAAACGCCTGATCTGGCTGAATGTCTTCGATCGCGTTGTAAAATCCCTTGGATGGTTTTGGCACCGAACCCGACTTGATTTCTATCGCCCATGTTTCTGACAGGCCTGGAAACTCCAATACCAGATCAATCTCTGCACCCGACGCGGTTCGGTAAAAACTGGTCAAGGCCTGTGCTGGGGCAGCTGCACAAATGTTGTCAATTGCGAAACCCTCCCAGCTCATGCCCGATTTCGGGTGGTGATAGAGCGCATCTCGGCTGGGAATATTGAGCAATGCATGCAGTACTCCGCTGTCTCGGACGTAGAATTTTGGTGACTTGACCAGCCGCTTTTTCACATTGGCGTGCAAAGGAGGCAGTCATTCTGATAAGAAAAAGATCAACCAGCAAATCGAGATACCGTGAGATCGTTTTGCCTGCAACTGCAAGACTCTGCGCCAGCTGTGAGGCATTGAGAACCTGCCCTTGGCTGTGCGCCAGCATGGTCCAAAATCGATGCAGTGTTTCCGCTGGAATGCGAGGTCCCAGATCTGGAATGTCGCGTTCCAGGTAGGTTCGGATAAAGCTGCTGCGCCAGAGCATGCTCTGCTTGTCCGACTTCGCTAGAAGGCTGTCTGGGAACCCGCCTCGTATCCACAGCTGCTCTGCATCAATGGCATCGATTTCTGTCACGCCGATGGGCGGCAGCTCGACATAGGCGATCCGCCCGGCCAGACTTTCGCCGGTTTGTCTCATTAAAGACATTGAAGCTGATCCCAGAAAGAGGAATCTGCCGGTGCTAAACCCCTTTTCTCGGCCCCGGTCAATGGAGCCGCGCAATGCTTGGAACAGACCTGGTGCGCGATGAACTTCATCTAGAATGACCAGCTCATCCATATAGCTTTCCAAGTATTGGATGGGGTCCGCCAGTCTGCGACGATCGTGCGGGTCCTCAAGGTCCAAATATCGGCTGGCGCAGTCTTGCGCCAGCCGCTTCGCCAATGTTGTTTTTCCAACCTGCCTGGGACCCAGCAATGCAACCGCTGGAAAATGAGTCAGTCGCTCTCGAATCGCGACACTTTGATTTCTTGTAATCATGGCTGTTATTATGGCACGTGATGTCAGAATAACAGGGTTTATTTGAAGGTCGCGCCAGTGCTGGACGGATCAAATGGATTGCCGGTACGGATCGTTCAGCAGCCTGAGGCAGGCAAGCCTTTTGCTGGAGAAGCATGCTGAATCGAGGTTTCGTGCATAGGCGAATTTTCTCCAGTGCAAGCCGAATTTGAGAAGCAGTATCGATGCTGCCCATCAGTCAGTTACGCAGATACTATAGAGTCTGATTCACTCATAAAACCATATTTGAATATATAATCCTTGAAAATAATGTTTGATATATGCAAATTTCATGATTAAGCCAGCTGAAATCGAGGAGACAGTTCCTAGAGAATTTTTGCTCTCCAGAATCAGGCGCTCATTCGGAGTGCATCCGGCAGTGGCGATTGTCGGCCCGCGTCAATGCGGAAAAACCACGCTGTCGAAGCTGTTTGCGCATGATGAGCCGCATATTTCTTTCTACGATTTGGAAAGGTTTGCCGACCGGCGACTGCTGGAAAATGCCGAATCCGTGCTGCTGGATCATGAAGGCACTGTAGTGATTGATGAAATTCAGCGTATTCCAGCGCTTTTTGAGGTATTGCGCGTGGTCATTGACAGCGCACAGCGCAAAGCCAGATTTCTTTTGCTCGGCAGCGTCTCTCCGAGCTTGATCAAAGGAGTGTCGGAATCGCTGTCTGGCCGTGCCGGTCTGGAGAGAATAAGCGGTTTTTCCATCGACGAGGTGCCTGACATGAATTGGAAACAATTATGGACGCGGGGCGGGTTTCCGCGAAGCACACTGGCTGGCGATGACGAAATGTCGGTGATTTGGCGTGAGAGTTTTGTGGATACTTTTTTGGAGCGCGATGTGCCGCAGTTTGGCATTTCCATTGCGCCAGATACGCTGCGGCGATTCTGGACTATGCTCGCACACTATCACGGACAGGTCTGGAACGCGGCAGAATTCGCGCGAGCCCTTGGAGAAAGTCAGGCGGCTGCAAGAAAATATTTGGACATCCTCAGTTCAGCATTTATGGTCCGAGTGCTGCCTCCGTGGCATGAAAACATAAAAAAGCGCCAGATTAAAGCGCCCAAAGTTTATGTTCGCGATGCTGGCATTCTGCACACTTTGCTTGAACTCAATTCGTATGCAGCCTTGCGCAGTCACCCGAAGGTGGGCGCCTCCTTCGAGGGACTGGTGATTGAGCACATTATCAACAGGCTGCAATCTAGAAACTGCTATTTTTGGGGCACCCATGGGGGTGCCGAACTCGACTTGCTGACTGCAGTGAAAGGCAAGCGGTATGGATTTGAAGTGAAATACAGCGACTCGATTGGAACGACACGCTCGATGCGAACTGCGATTTCCAGTCTGCGCCTGGAGCACTTGTGGATTGTTCATCCAGGAGCGGACAGCTACAGGTATGACGATAAAATTTCCAGTATCGGATTTGACCGACTCATCGAACTGATTGATCTTTTGAAACAAGGCAAGATTTGATGAGACGAGCCCAGCGCTCAGTCGAGTCAAAGTCACTGCATATTGTATTGCCTCTGCCTGCTGCAGGGTGTTGAGAATGTCCGCCAGTGCTGATCTTGAAACAATCTCAAAATTTCGGATTTGTCTTTCGGGAAGACTGACCGAATAAGATAGCCATGTCAAAGCCCCGCACCGAGCAAATGGAATCATTTATAATGGCACAGGCTTGAGCCGATGGCATAGGTGCAGACAGACCGCGCATCAAGAGGCATCAAACATCAAGCGATTGCTGGCAGCAGATTGTTGCCGGACCGAGACAGGTTCAGATGATTGAGGAGCAAAAATCTGCGCTTGAAAATCAATCAAGCAATCCTTATTCTGTTCTGAGTTGAATGGTGTGTAAGCTATGGCGATAAATCTTACAGAATCCGCTGCCGAGCGGGTGCGCGGCTACTTGTCTGACAGCGACGGTCAGGGCCTGCGCTTTGGCGTGCGCAAGACGGGGTGTTCCGGTTTCGCCTATGTTGTCGATATCGCAAATGATGTGCATGATGATGATCATGTGTTTCAAAGCCAAGGCATCGATGTCTTCGTCGATCCTGAGAGTCTGGCATTGGTTGACGGCACCACAATACATTTCAGCAAGCAGCAGCTCGCAGAAACTTTTGTATTTCAAAATCCAAACGTCAGTGCGGAATGCGGCTGCGGTGAAAGTTTCACAGTAGACGATTAGCCAGCTCCTCGCCGCAGCTCAAAGTTTTTTCACTCACCCTGCTCTTCAGCAAGCCATGACTGCAGCGCCGCCGGCAGCATCCGGCGCCGACCGCCCGACTGTCAGCATTCAGACGCTGGGCTGCAAAGTCAATGCATTTGAATCAGAGTACATTTATCACCGCCTGCAAGCGGCAGATTATGCCCGCAGCGATGACACGATCGCAGATGTCTGTATTGTCAACACCTGCACTGTAACCCGTGAGGCCGACCGACAGTCTCGCCAGGCAGTTCGGCGGGCTGTGCGAGAAAATCCGCAGGCAACCATTGTTGTCACCGGCTGCTACGCTGAAATAAATCCCGAGGAATGCGCCCGGATCGAGGGCGTAGATCTGGTTGTGCCCGGCTCAAGAAAACTTGAGCTGCCGCGCCACATCAAAAATTTTCAGACAGATGGACTCGGCCCTGCAGCCCGTCTGCCAGTGCGAGCAGCTCAGAGCCATCCATTGCCGAGCGAGCCGGTTGCAGCTTTTCAGGAACGTGCTCGCGCATTTGTTCAAGTGCAGCAAGGCTGCGACAATGGCTGCACTTTCTGTATTATTCACCAGGCGCGCGGCCCGAGCCGGTCCGTGCTGCCGACTGCCGTCAGCCGCCAGGTCGGCCTCCATGTAGAGAGCGGCTTCCGCGAAATCGTGCTGTGCGGCATTGACTTGGGTGAATATGGAACGGATCTGCCCATGCATCACAGTCAGCCTCTCACGCTGGCGAAGCTGACGCGGGAGCTGGCTTTGCGATTTCCGCACTGCCGGTTTCGCTTGAGCTCGATTGATCCGGCACACATCACCGCGGAGCTGATTTCAGCGATCGCCGAGCTGCCGAATGTGTGTCCGCATATTCATTTATCGCTGCAAAGCGGGTCCGCCATCATCCTAAAGCGCATGAAACGGCGCTATGCGCCCGGGGATGTTTATCGCGCAGTCAGCCAATTGCGTGATGCCAGGCCAGAATTGGTATTGTCGGCCGATGTGATGGCCGGCTTTCCAACCGAGTCAGAGGAGAACTTTGCTGACACCTGCAAAATGATCCATGATCTTGAGATTGCATATCCGCATGTCTTTGCATACTCGCCGCGCGCCGGTACGCCGGCTGCAAGAATTCCCAAACAAGTGCGTCCCGAGGAGCGCAAGGCACGGGCAAGGAAATTGCGAGAATTAGGTGAAACGGTTCGACTGCGCATGCTCAGGCGCTTTGCAGGCCAGCGCTGCGAGGTTTTGTTTGAAAGCTACCTTGAAGAGCTCTGCATGACCAAGGCGCGCATGTCGAATTTCATTCCGGTCTATCTATCGGGCAAGGCGCATATTCCACAGGATTTGGCATGGGTTCAAACCATGGGCGTCCATCAAGACGGCTTGCTGGGTGTGATCCCGGAATAAAGGACGGAATCTCATGCAATCCTCAACGATTCGGGTACTGGGCGGCAATCTGCCTTGACCTGAGCGATGAGCTGTCGATAACTTAAACAAGGGACACAATCTATGGCTGTAGAGCAAACACTATCGATTATCAAGCCTGACGCAGTCAGGCGAAATCTGATTGGCGAGATCAACCGCCGGTTTGAGGCGGCAGGCCTGTCCATCGCCGCATGTCGCATGCTTCACCTGACGCAAGAGGAGGCAGAGGGGTTCTACGCCGTGCATCGCGAGCGTCCGTTCTTTCCCAGTCTGGTCGCCTATATGCAAAGCGGTCCGATTGTGGTCCAGGTGCTCGAGGGCAAAAACGCCATCAAGATGAATCGTGAGATCATGGGAGCAACAAACCCAGCCGATGCCGCGCCGGGAACGATTCGCGCGGATTTTGCAGAATCGCTGGAGAGCAACTCCGTACACGGCTCGGACGCTCCGGAAACCGCGGCAGTAGAAATCGCTTATTTTTTCTCGCCCGCGCAGATCCATGCGCGTCAGAGCAAGCCGTAACCGGGCTGCTGCGGCAGGGGCCGGCACACGTCAATGAAAGCTAATTTGATGGGCTATCAGCGAACGGCGCTGACCGAGCTCATGGCTCAGCTGAGCGAGCCCGCGTACCGAACCGATCAGATATTCAAGTGGATTCACCAAAGGCGGGTCACTGATTTTGATCAGATGACAGACCTCAGCAAAGATCTGCGCCGCCGCCTTGCTGCAGCTGCTGTCATTGAAAACCTCTCAGTGGCCAGCGACCTTGAGTCATCGGATGGCACCCGCAAGTGGCTGCTGCAGCTGCCGGACGGAAACTGTGTTGAGACGGTCTTCATACCGGAGCCGTCGCGGGGGACGCTGTGCATATCGTCTCAAGTGGGGTGTTCCCTGACCTGCTCATTCTGTGCAACCGGTCGCCAAGGCTTCAATCGCAACTTGACCACTGCGGAGATCGTTTCTCAGGTGTGGCTTGCGATCAGTCTGCTGCAGTCAGAAGAAACCCCGCGCCCGCTGTCCAATGTGGTGCTGATGGGCATGGGGGAGCCGCTGCTGAATTATGCAGAGGTGGTGCCGGCGCTGCGAATTTTGCTGGATGACTGCGCGTACGGGCTGTCGCGGCGCAAAGTCACGCTGTCTACGGCGGGGGTCGTGCCCGGGATCAAGCGTCTGCTTGAGGACTGCCCAGTGAGTCTGGCGGTATCGCTGCATGCTCCCAATAATGAGCTGCGAGCGCAGCTGGTGCCGCTGAACAAAAAATACCCCATTGAAGAGCTGATGGAGGCCTGCCGCCTGTATGCAAGTTTCGATCGCCGCTGGCGCGTGACATTTGAATATACGATGCTCAAGGGCATCAATGACTCGGTCGAGCATGCTCAGCAGCTTGTCCGGCTGCTGGACGGCTTGCCGTCAAAAGTCAATCTAATCCCCTACAACGCTGTTGAGGGGCTGGTCTATGAGCGCTCATCGGCCGCCGCCATCAATCAGTTTCGCGCTGCGCTGCTCAAGGCCGGCATCATGACTATTACTCGCAAAACTCGCGGTGACGATGTCGATGCGGCTTGCGGCCAGCTCGTCGGCCGATTCAAGGATCGCACCAAAAGATCATTGCGTCTGGGTGCTGCGCCCGCGCTGGCAGCGGCGCAGTGATGCCTGAGTCCACTGGCGTGAGAAATGCAAGGTGAGTGAGAAGCTTCAATCCATTCGCGGCATGAAAGACTTGCTGCCGGATGATCTTCGCAGCTGGCAAGCGGTTGAGACACAGATTCGCGAGGTGGCCCGGCTCTATGGGTACGACGAGATTCGGCTGCCCGTGCTGGAGCGCACCGAGCTGTTCAAGCGCTCGATCGGGGATGCCACGGACATCGTCGAAAAAGAGATGTACACGTTTGCCGACAACAGCGGCGAAAGCATCACGCTGCGGCCAGAAGCGACAGCCAGCTGCGCACGCGCCGGAATCCAGCACGGCATGTTTTACAACAAGCAGTGCCGGTTGTGGTACATGGGGCCGATGTTTCGCTATGAGCGGCCGCAAAAGGGACGCTATCGCCAGTTTCATCAGTTTGGCATTGAAGCCTTTGGGTGGCCCGGTCCTGACATTGATGCAGAAATCATCCTGTTTGGCAAAACGCTGTGGGAGCGCCTGCAGATTCAAGACAGCACGATACTTGAGATCAATACCCTGGGCACACCGGAGTGCCGGGCCCGGTTTCGTGCCGAGCTGGTCGCCTATTTCGAAAAGTACCATGATGACTTGGACGATGACAGCAAAAGACGGCTGCATCTAAACCCGCTTCGAATTCTCGACAGCAAAAATCCCAAAATGCAGGAGTTGATTGAGTCAGCTCCTACCTTGCGCAGTTTTCTCAGTGCGGGATCGCAGCGCCATTTTGAGCAGCTGATCGAGGCGCTGGAAGCCGCGCAGGTGTCGTATCGTCTCAATGCGCGGCTGGTGCGCGGGCTGGACTACTATACTGGCGCTGTTTTCGAATGGGTGACTGATTTGCTGGGCGCTCAAAATGCCATCTGTGCCGGCGGACGCTACGATGGTCTGGTGCGCTCTCTGGGGGGAGCCGATGTGCCCGGAGCGGGATTTGCACTGGGACTGGAGCGACTCGTTGAAGTGGTTGCGATCGCGGGCCAGCCAATGCAGAATTCTGCTTGTGAAGCGTATCTATGCACACTGAGCGAAAATTCTCTGGCTTATGCCATGCAGATTGCGCAGAGGCTGCGCACCGCAGGCATCGCGGCGGTCATGCACTGCGGCGGCGGCAAGCTGGCCAAGCAGCTGCGCAATGCGAACCGAGCGCAAGCGCGGATGAGTATAATCATTGGCGAAAATGAGGCTGAAAACCGCAGCGCCTCAGTGAAAGATATGCAGACCGGCGAGACGTTTGAGCGTGTTCCGCTTGCCGAGCTCGCACGATGTGCATCCAAAGTTCTAAAGCAGCACAACCCCTAGACTGATCGCAAAGGCAAAGTTGCAAGCACGGCATGGCAACAGAAGAAGAACGCATAGAGCAAATCAAGGCATGGTGGCAGGAAAACCGCTGGGCAATCATCGGTGGAATCGGACTTGGCATCGCAGTTCTGGCCGGCTGGACGGGCTGGAATGCCTATTCCGAGGCCCAGCTCGAGAGCGCCTCTGATTTTTACCAGAATCTCGCTGAAGCGGTGGTCGACAAAGACTACGAGACAGCAAAACAATCGCTGGACTCTCTGCTTGATGAGCATCCCAATACGGCATACGCTTCGCACGGCTTGCTCTTGATGGCGCGCACAAGCTATGACAATGGCAATGCAGCCGAGGCAAAGGAATTGCTGAGACAGGTCATTGCTGACGCGAAAGAATCCGCAACGGTTCATACCGGCCGGATTCGCCTGGCCCAGCTGCTCATTTCAGAATCCAGCTTCGATGCAGCGCTCGAGGTGCTGAATATTCCGGATATGCAGTCATTCGACTCGCATTACTATGAGCTGCGAGGCGATGCTTATCGCGGCATGAAACGCTACAGCGATGCTCGCAAGGCTTATCAGAGCAGCATCGATGCATTGGCGGACGACTCGCCATACGGGTCGATATTGCGACTGAAATTAAACGACACGCTGGTGAGTGAGTGAATGCTTCTATGAAGTTGCGTTTGACAGTCATTGCGGTCGCTTGCCTGGCTTTGGCGGCCTGCGGGCGCGGCTCACGGCTGCCAGAACCCAAACCCACTGCGCTCGGCGCATTTACAGAGCAAGTCACGCTCAAGGCGAGCTGGAACAGGTCATTGTCGAACGCGGGCTCTGGCAGTGATAAGTTTTCATCGCTGATACCGGCAGTCGCGGCCGATCAAATTATCGTCGCCACCTCGGCTGGCACTGTCGCAGCCATGGACAAAAACGATGGCGCTGTTCGGTGGAGCACGGCAAGTGAGGGCGTCATCGCTTCGGGGGTCGGTCAGGGCGATGGTGTTGCAGTTGTCGTCAGTGAGGATCGAATTGTGACTGCTGTCGACAGTGCGACGGGCGAGCTGCGCTGGAATGCGACGGTTGATGAGGTTGTGTTTACCCCGCCCTTGGTGCACCAAGGCGTTGTTGTGCTCAGGTCGATCAGCGGCAGACTCTACGGCCTGAATGCAGATGATGGCCGCATGGTCTGGGATACGAATTTCGATCAGCCTGATTTTGTTGCATTCGGCTCACCCAGACCGATTGCCCTTGGCAACACTGTTATTGTTGGCAATGCAGACGGGCGGATTGTCTCAGTCGATCTGAACTCTGGATTTGAGGCTTGGCAGATTTACTTGGCTTCCGAGCGGTCGGAAGAACTTTATGATGAAGCCGATTCCATTCCAGTCATCGTCAATGATCGGCTGTTTGTGGCGGACCTTGGCAAAGCGGTGGTCGCCTACAATCTGCGGGACGGCAACGTATTGTGGGAGCATCGCCGAGCAGTCGAGCGAAGAATTTCTGTCGCCGGCGATGCGGTCGTTGGATTTGACGCCAACGACCGAGTTTTTGGGCTGTCTGCGGATGACGGCACCCTGCTGTGGACACAAGATGGATTTTTGCATCGCAAGCTGTCTAACATAGCAGCCAGCGGTCAGTATGTGATTCTTGATGACAAGCAGGGCTATCTGCACGTTTTGGACAGCCGCAGCGGGGCTATTGTCGGGCGGGCGAAAATGAGCCGCAAGGCAGGTTTTGGCGGCGTGCTGGTGGACGGTGACCGAGTTTATGTGTCTTTCGGCCGGGGTGCGATCGGCGCGTATGCCTTGAAGCCGGCTGAGTATTAAATTCCACTTCAAGCTGCAAGCATCGCTTTGATGACGGTCGCGAGAGCAGTCTGCCGCTTCGGGATGCAGTCCTATCCGCTTGAGTTGCGCTTCGCATGCTTCCGGTCATCAGCATAGTCGGTCGCCCGAATGTTGGCAAGTCGACTTTATTCAATCGACTCACACGCAGCAGAGATGCGCTGGTCAATGATGTTTCCGGTGTGACTCGTGACCGGCTTTATGGCATTGCGAGCTGCGGTGACCGGCAGTTCCTGATTGTCGATACCGGCGGCATCGGTGAGGATGACGGTGAAATCAATGGCCTCATTGCCGGTCAGGTCGAAGCGGTTCTTGAAGAGTCCGACGCCATCATTTTTTTAGTCGATGCGGCGGATGGGCTGACGGTCACAGACGAGGCGATCGCGAGCAAGCTCACCAAGTTTGCCTGCCCGCTGTGGCTTGCGGTGAACAAGGCGGAGGGACTGCCCGCAGAAATGGTCTGCGCCGAATTCCATGCCATCGGACTGAGTCCGCCGGCAGCGATTTCCGCCAAGCGGGGCAGCGGGGTTTTGCAGCTGCTAGAACCGATCATCGCGCAGCTGCCGTACAGTGAAGACCCGCTGTGGCTGGACCCGGGTCCGAAGATCGCAGTGATCGGTCGCCCGAATGTCGGCAAATCAACATTGATCAATTGCATTGCAGCGCAGAAGCGGCTGATTGTCAGTGCAGTTCCCGGTACCACCCGAGACAGCGTCACAGTACCTTTGGAATACAAAGGCAAGCGTTACCGATTTATCGATACAGCGGGTGTCCGCCGCCGTTCCAGAGTCGGGGAAGTTCTGGAAAAACTGTCAGTGATCAAGACGCTGCAGGCGATCGAGGCCGCGCATGTTGCGGTCTTGGTTCTGGATGGGTCTGAACCTATTGCTGATCAGGATGCAACCTTAGCTGGGCTGATTCGAAGGGCGGGTCGACCGGTTGTGATTGTCATCAATAAGTCCGATCAGCTGAGCGCTGATGGCCGAAATCATGTGCAGCAAAATCTGCAGCGCAAACTCGCTTTTGCAGCTCACCATGAGGCATTGTATACATCGGGTCTCAAGAAGCAGGGCATCGGACAGCTGCTCAATGCAGTTGAGAAAGCTTATGGGTCGGCGATGATTGAGCTGCCGACAGCGCAGCTCAACCGATATCTGCGTGAAGCCGTCGCGCGCCTGGCGCCGCCCATGGCAGGCCGCCGGCCGGTCAAGCTGAAATATGCTCATCAAGGCGGGCGCAACCCGCCTGTGGTGGTGGTCCACGGGAACAACGTCGGCTCAGTAGCTGAGAGCTATCGGCGCTATCTTGAGAATTACTTCCGCGAAAGCTTTGAGCTTTTCGGGACCGACGTGCGGGTCGTGTTTCGCTCAGGAGCCAATCCTTTCGACAAGCAGCAGTAAGCCGGCAGCGCAATCCGGCTCATTGTATCTTTGCACTCTCGAGCCACTCTCCGACAGTTGAAATCAGAGTCTCGTCGCGATCGGTAAAGAAATGGTCAGCGCCGTCAATCATTTTCTGGCGATATTGCGAATTGCCTGCTTTCATTGCAGCGCTGGCTTTGCGTTCAGCGTAATCAACCACACCCGGAAGGTCTTCGCTGCCGTAAAGATCAAGTATCGGCAGAGTGTGTTTTTCTAGAGTTGCCGTGTTGTCATGGATTCCGCCGGCGCCGCCCAGCATGCCAATCAAAACAAGTCCAAGAATATCAGTTTCTGGCACCTCCTCCAGATAGCGCATGGTCATCGTGGCCCCCAGACTGTGCGCAATGATGACGATGTGCTCTTGCTCTTTATTTTTCAGGTAGTCAATCGCCGCAGCAATTCGGTCAGTCACCTCGCCAAGCAAGGGCTCATATTCAGCGGATTCCGCCTCATTGGGTAAAATTGGCATTTGAATCGACAGCGTGTGCCATCCGTGCTCAGTCAGACCGACGCGCAACGGCCGAATCACCGTATCCCAGTTGGGATGGATGCCGATTCCATGAATTACGATCGCAGCGTGACCGGAATCGCCATCAAGCGATTCTATCTCGATCGCGAGAAAATCGTGGTTTCGAGCGTTCAGCCAGATCGGCTCACCGTCAAACAAGGTGTCGATAATCTGCTCAGCCCAGCGATTTTCTTTATCGGTATCCGATAGGGTTTCGGCGTGACCAGTCGCGCTGAAGGCAAATCCCAGCATGAGGATTGCTGCAGAGGCGATGCTTGAAGCGAATTTCATATTGGTTCACCTCTCCAAGGCGGCTGAGATTTTCCTCGTTGAATTGTACCTGAGTACAGACTTGTACTGATGTGAATTGCCAAGCGTTAAAATGTTTCGAACAGACCGGCATTTATTGTTGCGTACGAATTTAAACATCTTTGGTCAAATCGAATCTGTGCCTGAGAGAATTTCACCTGAAAAATGGTATCAGCTGCGGCGTCTTGCCGATGATGTGACCTTGATATCCGAACCGTGGATCAAGGAGCATTATCGCTGCAATATCTGGCATGTGCGCGGCCGTGACCGCGACATGCTAGTGGATAGCGGAATGGGGGTTGTCGGTCTTCGCGAGCAGCTTCCGCTGCTCACCGATCAACCGTGTTTAGCGGTTGCCAGTCATACACATTTTGATCATATCGGGGCGCATCATGAGTTTGATCACCGTCTCGTGCATCGCAGCGAAGCAGAGATTATTGCAAATCCGACGCGAAAGTCGACACTGGCAGAGCTCTACGTTGACGATGATATTTTTACCGGCTTGCCTCCTGTGCCTTATCTTTCGACTGAGTATGCAGTCAGGAAAGCCCCTGCGACGCGGCTGCTCGAAGATGGTGATACCATTGATCTCGGTGATCGTCAGTTTCTCGTCATTCATACGCCCGGACACTCTCCCGGCGGCATTTCGTTATTCGAAAATCGCACCGGCATTTTGTTTACCGGGGACATCGTGTACGACGGACCGCTCATTGAAGACAGTTACCACGCAGATGCCAGCGACTATTACCGGAGCATGGTGCGGCTGCTGGCTCTGCCAGTCAGCATCGTCCACGGCGGTCACTATGCGAGCTACGGCGCTGAACGGCATCGGAAAATAATTCGAGCCTGGCTGGACGAAAAAGATGCCGGATAGCGTCGTCGAAAAAGGGCGTTTTTGTCGATGATTGGCAGTGCCTGACATAAATTGTGATCTGACAATTCACCGTGTTCAGGCCGAAAGGCGATGAGCGGCAGGCTCAGAAGTCAACTATTTGGTTTGAACTGTCAAGACTGGATATTTTTGAAAGCCGTAGAATGAGGGGGCACAAAAGGGATGTACTGCGGCATGATGCGTCCGCCATGCGAGAAACGCTGCCGGCGGGCTCTGGCATTTGCGATGACCGGCTGGCGCCGAAATCTGCTCGGCAATACACGAACGGGCAGCCTCGATTCGAGGTATGAGGCGATATTTGCATTCGCTTGTAATGAAATGTGCTAAAACGGTTACACCCATTTGAAACTGAAGACAGAAGGAGAGATTGATATGACAATACAAAAATCCAGACGAAACTTCCTGCAGACGACAGGTGCGTTTGCGGCCGCCTGTGCGATAGGGACTCTGCCAAGCATGGCTCACGCTGCACGGGAGAAGGAACTCAACATTTACTGCTGGGAAGGCTACAACTCTGATGATGTCCTGGATCCGTTTCGAAGAGAGTTTGATGCGACTGTTCGAGCTGAGGGACTTACATCGGATCCGGATGCCGTAAACAAGCTGCGTGCCGGTGAGACCAAAATATGGGATTTGATCAATGTCAATAACCCGTGGGCACGCGAGCTGATGTGGCCGGAAGGCCTGATACTTGATTTGCCGCGCGATCGGTTCGAGCCGTTTTTCGAAAAGATGATGCCGGCATTTCATCCGCCGTACCCATGGGCGATGGACAAGACCGGTCAGCACCTGCTCGGTGTGGCACAGCGTTTTGGACCCTTCAATTTCGTCGTCAATACCGACAAGATTTCAAAGTCCACTGCCGAAGATGAGGGTTTCAAGCTCTTCATGGATGCTGCCATGAACGATCGCTATGGTGTGCTGACCTATGACAATTGGAACATTTACCATATGTGTGTTGCGGGCGATATTCATCCATTCAAGCAGCACAGTGCAGATGAGATTGCTGCTTTCAGCGAAGTCGCCCGTCAGGTGTTCAACGGAGCCAAGATTCTCACCGACGATCTGGTTGCGATGAACCTGGCTTTGATTAATGGTGAGATCGATGCCTATTTTACCGGCGGCACCTATACAGCCTCGCCGGCGCGTTTCGACGGCTATAGCAATGTGCGCGGCATTACGCCAAACTCAGGTCCGATGGATGGCAAAGGCGGCATTGTGTGGATTGAGCTTACTTCTGTGGTGAACAATCCGCAGGTCTCGCCTCTGGCAGAGGAGTTTCTGGCCTACATCCAGCGACCGGATGTGAGTAAGAAGGTTGCGTTCGCCGAGGGCACCTATAATCCAGTAACACAGATGGGCGCTGCCGATGTGCTGAATGCTTTCGATTCTGATGAGCTTGATGCCATTCAGTGGGATTCGCTGGAGGAAGAGATGGCTCGTTCGGCAGACTATGACATCAATCCAGACTATGCTGAGATGTACGAGCACTACTCTGCCGCCAAGCGGGAGCGAGAGGCATAGACTCAAAATATCGAGATTCCGTTCATGGAAACTCCTTATGCAGGGACTCCCCTCAGATGAGTGAGAATCAATCCGATTTTCTCAGGTTGACTGAAGTTAGGAAGCAGTTTGGTGAGTTTACAGCTCTTGCTGATATAAACCTCAGCATTTCTGAAGGCGAGTTTTTTACGCTGGTTGGTCCGTCCGGCAGCGGAAAGACCACTCTGATTCGCATGCTGGTAGGGATGGATGCCCCTACCAGCGGCGAAATTGTGCTCAATGGGGAAGTGATCAATGATGTCCCTGCCAACCGCCGCCCGACCTGCATGGTGTTTCAGAACCTTGCGCTTTTTCCCCACAAGACAGTCGGACAGAACATCGAGTTTGCAATGAAAATTGCAGGCCTAGCGCCTGCCGCGCGCCGAAACAGGGCGCTGGAGCTGCTGGAGCTGCTGCGTTTGCCAAGCGGCTTTTATGGCAAGCGAATCAGCCAGTGCTCCGGCGGCGAGAGACAGCGCATTGCGCTTGCTCGAGCATTGGCTTTCGACCCTGAGATTCTTTTTTTTGATGAGCCTCTCTCAGCGCTCGACTTTCGGCTTCGCAAAACGCTCGAAAAAGAGCTCAAAGATATTCACCGCGAGACTGGCAAAACTTTTGTTTACATCACCCATTCGCTTGAAGAAGCCATGGTGATGAGCGATCGGATAGGCATTTTGAATCATGGCAAGCTGATTCAAATCGGCAGTCCGGATGACATTTACAACCGGCCGAAAAACAAGTTTGTGGCGCAATTCATGGGTGAAGTCAACATATTGGCAGTTGAGACCTCAGGCTCAGGCAAAGTCAAGGACAAGGATTCTGATCGTGTCTATGCAGTGGCGGGAGATGCTGTGCCAGGCATAAAATCGGGATTTCTGATTATTCGCCCCGAGGTGATGAAGATTGGGAGTGCAGCTGAATCGCTGCCCAATCAAATACATGGAATCTTGTTCAATGACTATGCCTTGGGGTCGAGGATTCAGTATCAGGTCCGAAGCGCCGATGGCGCGTATCATTGGCTGGTTGAGCGTCTGCAGGATGACCCGTACTCCAGCGAAGCTGGCCAGACAGTGACAATTGGCTGGCGACCGGAAGATTCAATTCTCGTGCCGGCTTAGCCGCGCATCCATCGAGATTCAATGATCGTATCGCGCAGTCCGATCATGCAGCCGCTGATCAACTGGTTTCGACAGCCGGGTTTTTTGAATGCTGTGCCAGTCGGGCTGTTCCTGGCAGTCGGATTTGTCGGTCCGCTGGCGCTGGTCCTGCTCTACAGTTTCATGCCTCCCAAGAGTTTCAAGCTTGATCAGGCCCCAACGCTGGAAAACTATCTGTCAGTTGTAACTCAGAGTTACTACATCTCCTTTGGCTGGTCTTTGCTGCTTGCTGTCATTACGGTCGCCGTGCTGCTGCTGATCACTTATCCGATTGCTTACGGCATGGCGAAACTGTTCGGCCGCTGGGCGACTTTGATCACGATTCTGGTAGCTTTGCCGCTACTGATTTCAGAAAATATTCGTCTGTTCGGCTGGGTGCTTCTGCTGCTCAAAAATGGCATCATTGACGGCTCCTTGAAGTTTTTGTTCGATATTTCACTCTCAGGACTGCTGTATACCGTGCCGGCTGTTGTTCTAGGCTTGGTCTATGTCTATTTGCCATTCATGCTCTTTCCAATGGTTATCGGCATGTCTATGGTGCCTGATTCTTTGAAGGAGGCTGCTGCGGATTTAGGGGCATCGCGGCTGCAGATTTTCAGGGAAGTCGAATTGCCGCTGGCGATGCCGGGCATTCTTGTCGGCAGCATTCTGGTATTTATTTTGTCTTTGGGCTCGCTGGCGGAGTCCAAGATTTTGGGCGGGCAGGTGATTGTCATGATCGCTGACGACATCGAGTCTGCCTTTACTTTTGCGCAGAATTGGCCTAAAGGCGCGGTTCTTTCAGTCTTGCTGATCTCGCTTTCATTGGCCATTATCTTGCTCCTGTTTCGGAAAATTGATCTTGACCGACTGGTCGGGCGGCGCTGAGCATGCGGCTGATGCGGCAAAACAAGATTGCGCATGCGCTGATTGCGGTGTGGACGGGCGCTATTGTGCTTTTTCTGTATCTGCCGATGCTTTCTGTCATACTGGCCTCTTTTACCAAGCAGCGCTATTTTCAATTTCCAGTGAAAGCCTGGGATACGCGGTGGTATGAGAAAGCTTTTGAATCTCTGTCAGTGAGAGATTTATTCTGGACATCGATTACGGTTGCGCTGCTGGTTACTTTGCTGTCTGTCGTGCTGGCTTTCTTTGGCGCACTGGCGTTTGCCCGCTATGACTGGAAGGGACGCAAGCTTTACCAGCGACTCATTTTGCTGCCGATATTTTTCCCGCAGGCAGTCCTGGGATTGGCGCTGCTGCTGTGGTTTTCCGCCCTTGGAATTACGACCAGCTGGCACACGGCGGTATTTGCGCACATGATTTGGATCCTGCCAATTGTGACTTTGATTATGTCGATTCAGGTCTACAGTTTTGATCCGGTCTGGGAGGAGGCGGCTTATGATTTAGGGGCCTCTCGGTTTCAGGTATTGCGAGAGATTACCTTGCCGATTTTGTCGCCGGGCATTATTTCCGGTGCGATATTTGCATTTTTGCTGTCGTGGGGCAATTTTCCGCTGTCGCTGTTTACAACCGGCGCTGACCAGACTATCCCTGAGTGGCTGTATTCAAAGATGGTTTCTGGCTACACACCGATGGTGCCCACCCTTGGATCGCTCACAATGGGCGGTGCCGCGGGGCTGCTGCTGATTGCTTTTGCCGTGATGTTCGCAGTGCGACGCTTGCGGTCTGGGCAGGCAAGCGAGTAAATCACTGGACAGCAATCTGTCACATTCAATGGTGTCAAGGATAGAGCGCATCTCACACCGCAATAAATGCGCTGCATTCTGAAATGAAAGCTCGAAACTGATTTTCGCCAGCCCCTTAGAGCCGGACGATAATCGTTAAAACTAAAGCAGCTGATGAAATATTCGGCTCAGGATTGGCTGCGATATTCGCGTGGCGAGAATCCAGTCCAGCGTCTAAAGGCTCGGCTGAATGCGCTTAATTCCGAGTAGCCAAGCAAGTAGGCGATTTCCGATAGCGACAGGTTGCGCTGCTTGAAGTACATTTCAGCGAGACTCTTGCGAACTTCTTCAACCAGTTCCGTATACGACAGCCCCTCCCAAGCGAGATTGCGCTGAATGGCGCTGGCGCTCATATACAGACTTTCAGCAATTGTTTCCAGTGACGGGTAGCCGTCAGCGAGCTTGACGCGTATCAGGTTTCGAACCTTGTCAGTGAGCTTCTGATTTATAGGGGAGCTGGCATGCAAGGTTTCAAGACAGGTCCTTGCAATCGCCATCAGTTTCAAGTCGGAGTTGGGCATGGGTTTTTCTAAAATGACTGACTTGAAGACGATTGCATTGAGCTTCTGGCTGAAAAACACAGGTGCATTGAAAGCCTGCTCGTGCTCTTTGCTGATTTCCGGCCTCGGGTGCTCGAAATAGACTTCCTCCGGCTGCCAGTGATGTCCCATACACTCGCGAATCAGATTGAAGAACATGCCGAGAGACAATTCAGCGTCCTGTCTGCGCTCTATGATGTGCGGGTCTCGAACCTGATATTCCAGCTGGCATAAACCTGTGCTGCTGGCCGTCGTCAATCGCAGCATTGAGCATTGCTGGTGGTAGCGGAACAAGTCAATCAGATTGTCCAGCGCGTTGCCGAGTGTCGGGGATGAAATCGCCGCGTATCCCCAAAGACCGAGATCATCAGGTCGAAACTGGTTGCCAAACCACAGTCCGAAATTATCGTTTTGCGTATTGTGTGAAGCTGACTCAAACAGGCTGCAAAATGACTTGAGACACATGCCGGCTGTTGGATTGCCGATACAGTCCGGGTCGACTCCGGTCTCTCCGAAAACACGGTCGGCATCACCGCCGTGCCGCTTGATGAACTGAGCCACTCCGGTCGCAGCCGGCGCCAGAACCTGCGGTGCCAGTTCTGCGTTATCTCGATTGGCGTCATTTGCGCTGTAGCTGCCAGAGCCGGGTGTATAAGCTGCATTCATCGTCTTGCCATGTCATTGACTTTGCGGTCGGTCAATCAATGCCCTCAGCTTTGGTGTTTTCATGCATGAGATGCCGGTTGTCTCGCTGCAGCCAGTGAGTCAGCAATCGGGATTTGCTGGAGTTTTCGTTAATCGCATTGAATTGTCGCACAATCCGGTTCTTTTCAGGCTTATTTTGCAGATGCTGCATTTGCATTTTAATGCAATGAATCTCCCAAGGCGAGACTCTTGTCCCATAAGGGTGCGATTGAAAGTGAAGCGCGAGGTTTTCCGCAGCTGTCACCCCGTCGGCCGGGTGACATTGTTACAGTACTCATCCCAGCACCGCCGCGGCTGTTCTCGCGCGGCGACGGCCATTTCATGACTGACCGGCATGATCTGCGGGGGAGGTCCGCGATTGCGTTTCACCGGCGGTGCCGCCGCCGGCGTGACAACAAATGCGCCAGCGAAAAACCCTCGAAAACCCTCACCTTTTGAGGTACAACGCGGACCTTTGCAAGCAGACCTGTCCGCCGGCCTCTCCTATTGCCGCCGGACAGACTGAAAGGAGAAAATCATGAGACGAACAAACCTTATACCCCCCCCCTCGATTTTATAAATCAGCCGCACTCGCCGCCGCGCTGGCGGCCCTTGCTGACGGCGGGGACAGTGATGGCGCAAACCGTAACCGCACCGGGGCTGAAAGGCCCGCAAGCTTGTGCGGGACCGGGAGAGAAAGCCGACATTCTTTCTGGAGAAATTCGCGGTAACGGCAAACTCCGCAACCTTAACGGTTAATGCTCAATCCAACCTTTATACCGCCTTTCGAGGCCGCGCCGGGGATTCGCGGCCATCAAATTTTCCTCTCATAATTTGGGCTTACACTGTTTCGGGAGCGGGTACCTTCGATGGAAGAACTGGATCTGGCGGCGGTTCCGCTCTGGTCATAAGCTCAACAGAGACCGGCATTAGCGGTAACTTGCCACGGACCATTTCCGGCCTGTCCAATAAAACGCCCTACGTCATCGCGGTTTATTCAACCGAAACAAGTCTGGGAGGGGAAGGCAATCCCCTGCTGCGCCGCTGCTTCATGACGGGCGGTACCTACACCACTGGCGACACCGTCATGGATGGCCCGACAAAGGGGACAAGCGGGTGCTTTACGATCCCCGGCCTATCCCGGCAGGACAGGAACAACCGCCTGTGCGGCCGGAGCGGTTACTTTACGCTCGGGACTGATAAGCAAAATGCGGCCCAAAATAGCGCAGTACGGACAGCTTTAGGCTGCGCGAATTGATGCTGCTAGACACTCAAAAGGGCGGCCAGGGCCGCCCTTTTCGATGGCGGATGGAGTTTCGTCTGGGCAGTCAGGCATCCTGCATGGCGCAGCCGTCTTGTGCTGAATTGAATGTCCAGCGAGTCATTCAGGCTGTATCGCAGAGCGATATTATGAATCCGTGGCATCCTGTTTGAAACGGTGCCGGATTCAGTGTACGGTTGATTGAGTCCGGGCGAGACATCTTCCGCAATGCTGAGCAGCTCGATTGTCGCGCCCAAGTCGGGGCCTATCTAATGCTGCTGCAGTGATGGAGCTGCAAAAATAGTCAGTTTCAGCTCTTCGCCAAACATCTCATAGACGGGTAATTCTCCGCTCAGACGCTCGCTCTCGTCAAGAATGATGCGTACGCCTTCTCCGCGTCGTTCCAAGAAATGCGATCGGCTCACTGTCGCGGTCATATCGCCCTCAACCGACAAATCAGACAAAAGCCGAGCTAGCATTTCATTGCGCGTCGCCTGATTTTCCATTAAATTTTCTACAGTCAGCGTGTTTGCAAGATTGCCCGGAGAATAGAGCTCGATTCTGTCTGCATACATGAACAGACGGATCTTGGCACCGTAAATCGAGTAATCTCTGTGGACAACCGCATTGACGATGGCTTCGAATACAGCTCTCATGCTGTATTGCGGTTTTTCCCGCCGCCATGGTTCTTTCTTTGCAGAAACCCAGTTGTGCTGTTTCACGAAGTGATAGGCTTGCAGTATTTGCTGGTCCAATGGCCCGCGACAGTCCAGCGCATTGATTTGATAGTCTGCGTCTCTGGCTTTGGAGCGGTAATAAACCGCCTGGATATAGCTGTTGTATATGTATTTTTCGGGTGTTTTCGTGCACATTAGGATGCCGGAGACACTGGCGACATGCTTGTTGCCACTCATAACCAGCAATCTTCGTTTTGCAAGCGCCTCCAAGGTATCCTCTCGAACGAAACGATTGTACAAGTCGGGCAGCAGCGACTCTTTGGCAGTGTCTGGGACTGCTTGCTCATCAAACGAAATAATGCGAGCTTGCGATCGCGTCTGAGCAATACGCAGCAATTGATCCTGTCCCATCTCACTTTTGCGATTTCCTATTCGGCAGAAGTATCCATTTGCACTTTTATGAAGCCATAAACTGCGGTCAATCTGCGCATAGGCAATACACTTCATCTCACCGCCAGTGTTCGGTAAAAATACACTGGCAATAGAGATGCCTGCAATCGGCGGCTTGACTGAGTCATGGCAGATTTCGGTGATGAAATCGATCAGGTGCGAAACGTTGGATGGATCTATGCCAATGATCTCACGGCTTTTATCTGAAACGCCAAAAATGACTGTTCCGCCAGATGAATTTGCGAACGCCGCCAACTCGTCCGCTATGCTGTCGCGCTTGGGAGCGACGATCTTTTTATGCTTGATATGAACTTCCTTGAACTCGGTATATGTACTTTCCCCCAGCCGAATCAGTTCAATTATTTGTGAGGCGCTGAGCATCTAAAATGTCCAAATCAATTCGCTTTATTTGCTGCCGCCGGCCATTATCTGCAGCGCGCACAGCATATTGATATGATCTTTATTTATCGGCTTGTTCGCATAGCCGCAATTCATGACAGTTCCTCTCTGGTATTCCAGTCCGCCATCTGCGCCCTCAATCAGGTCGCTCTCCGCCAGCTGCCTTGCCAGAGCCATGCCGGTGGCAAGGCTTTGAATTCGGCTGGCGCTATTCAGCTTGCGGATATGATGCCGACCGGCAAACTCATTTAAATGCTCGCCCAAATGCTTCTTGCTGACTTTTTCGACTGGATCAAACGGCAATTCTATCAAAATGGGAGCGGGAAATGAACAGCAGAAACGATTGCTCGCTTGCCTGAGATATGCCGCAGACTTATGTGACTGCAATCTTTGTCGCATTATTTCAGCGGCAGGGTGCCTGGCTGTTGCCGGCTGGATGCTCAAAAGTCAACAATTCGGCTTGAACTGTCAAGATAGTATTATGCAGTTCGCAATAGAATTCTCGCCGTAGAATTCGATGCTGTTGATACGCCTCCTTGCTGACAATGACGATTCAGATGCAACCGACACCGATTTTTCAGGCGGCCAGGGTGGTCAGCCGGGCGCGCTGGGCAGGCAGTGCATTTGCCAGCTTCCGGCGGAATGATGTGCTGCGCATTGCCAAAGCTGTTGCTGACTTGGGGGCAGATACGGCGCGCCATTATGCCGATTGGGCGGTTGCTGAGACTGGTTTCGGCAATGCAGATCACAAGGAAATCAAAAACCGGCTCTGCAGTGAGGGGATTTATGAGTACTACAAAGACCATGACTTCACCCGTCATCGCATCGACCGAGACCGCAAAGTCATCGAAATTCCCCGGCCTGCAGGCGTTGTTTTCGCGCTCACCCCCTCAACCAATCCGGTATGCTCAGTCTTCTTCAAGGCTTTGCTGGCGCTGCTCACTCGCAATGCGATTGTGATCAGTCCGCATCCAGCGGCGAGAGAATGCTGCACGGATGCTGCGCATAAAATTGCTGCGGCAGCAGAAAACGCCGGATCCCCCGATGGGATTGTGCAGGTGATTGAGAATCCGACGCTGGATGTCATCGAAGGTGTGATGCGCTCCGATGGCGTTGATGTCATTCTGGCAACAGGCGGGTCGCCCATGGTGCGGGCCGCTTACAGCTCAGGAAATCCAGCATTGGGCGTGGGGCCGGGCAACTGTCCTGCTTATGTGGACGAAAGCGCTGACTTAGAGCATGCGGCTCAATGCATTGCTGACAGCAAGTCTTTTGACAACAGCGTATTGTGCACCAATGAATCTGCGGTGATTGCCCACCGGTCGATTGCCAGTGAGCTGAGGATTGCTCTTAAAGCGCAGGGCTGTTATCTCGCAACCGACGAGGAACGCGACCGATTGGCGGAATTGCTTTATCCAGAAGGCGTTTTCGATGTTTCCGTGATTGGCCGGTCAGCCGAATGGATCGCCGAGCGGACTCGCATTCGAGTGCCGCAAGGCACTCGGGTGCTGCTGGTGAACTTGGAAAGAATTGGAGACGACTACGTATTGAGCCGCGAAAAGCTCTGCCCGGTTCTTGGGTTTTATGCAGTAGAGAGCCGGGATGCAGCAATGAAAGCCTGCAACGCGATGACGCGTCGCATGGGCAGCGGACACTCTGCCGCGATTCATTGCCGGGACCCGCAGATGATTCTCAGGTTTGGAGCTGAGCTCAGTGTGCTTCGGACACCGGTCAACGCGCCTTGCAGTACCGGTGCGTCTGGTTTTCAAACCAATCTTGCACCGACTATGACGGTAGGAACCGGCTTTTTTGGACGCAGCTCGGTGGCTGACAATGTGGGCCCGCAGCATCTTGTTCAATGGTCTAAAGTTGCATACTGCAAGGATGCTGCGGTCGATATGGATGCGTTTGAGTCCATCGAGGTCAAAAGCGCATCATTCCCGAAAGCTGCTGGCAATCTGGACTATTCATTCTCAGATGGGCTTGATGCGGGGCCTTCAGCCGTTGCGTCGAATGACAGCGCAGGCATCGCCAGCCAAGATCTGAAATCCGAGATACAGAAGATGATCTTGGAAGAGATGCGGTCACTGCAGCTCGTGCAAGAGACGCGTTTCTGATGGCGCAGATTCGATCCTGCATCTTTATTGATCAGCTGCAGCCGAAGACGATGTGCTATTTGGGCAGCTGGATTCGAGGCTACTTGCCAAAAACAGACATGGCGGCGATGGTCATCGAGGTTGTACCGGGGCTTCATATCGAAAGAATTGCTGATATTGCACTGAAAAACGTGAATGTCAAGCCCGGCATACTGGTCGTTGAGCGGCAGTTTGGCTATCTTGAGTTTCATTCGGAGCTGACCGCTGATGTAGTGGCTGGGGGCGAGGCGGTCATGGAATTCCTTGGTGCAAGTCCATCAGACGCGCTGCCGCCTGAAATTCTTGCATCTGCAATTGTCAAGCGAGTGGATGATTATCATGCATTTTTGATCAATCGGAACAAATTGGGATCCATGGTGCTGCCGGGCGAGTCCTTGTTTGTTTTTGAGATGCAGCCCGCTTCCTACAGCATTTTGGCTGTCAACGAAGCGGAGAAAGCAGCTGATGTCAAGGTGGTCGACTACCGCATGATCGGCGCGACCGGACGAGTGTATCTGAGCGGGCCGGAAAGCGATGTGCGCGCCGCGGCCCGAGCGGCAGAAGAGACATTGGAAGCGAGGATGTAGGATTGTGAGCAGTCAGGAATTCTCAAGGCATGAAATTCGGCTTGCGGTGCGTGAAGCGCTGCATGAGGCGCTGGCGCAAAACGAAAAAGGCCGAAAATCGCCTCCTTCTGGACACCGCTCGAAATTGATGCGGCAGCTGATGGATGCAGCTCAAAACGGCTGTGAAACACCAGTCAAGGTGGATTTGGACACAGATCGAAAGATCAATGCATTTGTGAGCGATCTGTTGATATGCCTTCAGGACAGAAACTTGGCGGGACTGATTGGCGCGGGTCGATTGAAATTCGAGTCCGTGCGCCCCCCAGCAAAAGCGATTCACAAACAGAGCTGTCATCCATCTGCAAGACAGTCTAAAACACCAGTTGCGGCCAATAGCCGCATTGACTCTGGCGTTGTGACCGAATCTAAAATTCTCGCTTTATCCAAAACGCACCAGCAGATTGAAATCGGCCAAGGGGTCGTATTGACACCGCTCGCCAAGGATCGAGCGCGCCGACTGAACATGCAACTAGTGAGACAGCAGCAATGAAAGTAGGTACTGTAATTGGAAAAATATGGTCAACTCGCCGGCTGGATGAGTTGCCAAAAGGCGCTTTGCTCGCAATCGATCTGATCGAGGGGGAGCAGGTGTCCGAGCGTATTCTCGCATTCGATCCGCTCGGCGCCGGTACTGGCGAACGGGTTATTGTGACCCAGGGATCGGTCGCCAAAGGGTGGTTTGCGACTGGTGATGCCGTCGTTGACGCATTGGTGATCGGCATCGTCGATGAAGATGCCGGCGGTGAAAATTAGTTTTATTTCTTTACGATTCTGAGAAACAGGAGATTGAAAATCATGTCAAACGCAATTGGATTCATTGAGACACGCGGCTATGTAGGCGCGTTTACGGCTGCGGACGCCATGGTCAAGGCCGCAAATGTCGAGATCTTGAAGCGCGAGCAGGTCGGCGCCGGTTTGGTATCGGTGCTGGTTCGCGGAGACGTAGGGGCAGTCAAGGCCGCTACCGAGGCAGGTGCGGAAGCGGCCGGTTCTGTCGGCGAGGTTGTGTCCGTGCATGTAATTCCCAGACCTCATGCGGATGTGGTCAAAAAGTTTGATCTTGAGACCGCAAAGTAACTGAATTTTTGGTCAGGCTATAGCGGCCAGGGTGAATGCGGTCGCATTGTTGCGGAAAGTTTGCAGCGAGCTTTTGAGTCCCGTCCGTGGTTGAATTGCGTGTTTATCTGCAGATAGAAAATCTGCAGACTCAATTTGCAGCCTATATGGCGACCGCTTTGCGGGCGCGCGGCTATGTGCCCTTGCAGGGCATGCATTCGCTGATTATTGAGATCGCTCCAGCGCTTGCGATTCACCGTGTCATTGATCTGGCGCTCAAGTCTGTGCCTTCAATCGAGCCTGGCATTTTGTATGTTGAGCGGCAGTTCGGCATTCTGGAATTGCACAGCCATGAACTGAGTGACTTGCATGCAGCGGGTGAGGCCATACTGTCGGGATTCAAGCTTGAGGCTGCCTCGCAGCTGAAGCCGAGAATTTTGTATTCTGATCTGGTTGTTGATGTGGTTGACCAGCATGCGGTGATTGTCAACCGGCAAAGAGACGCCTCCATGATTTTGCCGGCGGAATCGATGCTGCTGCTGGAGACAGCGCCGGCTTTATTTGCCGCCGCCGCCGCGAATGCGGCCGAAAAGGCCGTGCCGGACAATGTACTGGTTGACTGTCAGATGTTCGGAGTCTCCGGTCGGGTCTTCATCGCAGGTGAAGAACAGAATGCGCGCAAAGCATTGGATCATGTGCTGCAGATGATTGAGAGCATTCCGGGCCGCAGCTGGTAGCCGTCGCAGAGTATGATTTGCAGTTGCTTCTGCGGGTTTTGAGCGGAGCCATTCCCGTTCGCTGGCCGACGGCCCGAGCCTGGTCTGCTGGTGCGTTTTGGGCTGACAAGCTGCATAGGCCGCAATCAGTCTGCAGCAATGACTGATTTGTCGGCGGTCCGGATAGATGCCGGCGAATTTTGACTAGCGGCATCCCTCAAGATACTGCCGGCAGAGCCTCTCGGTTTCAGCGGTATACTCCAATCCCATGCATTGAGCGAGCTCGGTTTCCGAGTGAGAGCCAATCCAAGCCACCAGAAGCAGCCGGCGCAGCATGACAAAGGTTGGAATCTCCGCTGCATCAGCTTCGGACAAATGGATCACCGATCGGTAGCCCTTGACCCAGGATTGAATCAGATCAGGCACGTCATCGCGACCCTCAATAAAACTCAGTGCGGTGGCGCAGTCATACATAAACCAGCTGAAGCCGCAGTCATCGAAATCAATGACTTTTGTGACCTGATCCTCAATCAGAAGATTTGCGAGTCGGATATCGCAGTGGACAAGACCCCAGCGATCAGGTTTCTGGCCATAGTTTTCCAGCCGCTTGCTGAGCAGCGCGGCAGTGCTGCCAAACAGCTCTTGACGAGCTGCGTTGACTCCCATCCCATCTCGCCAGCGTCCCCAGTGAGGCCGGCTGCCGATACTGGTCTGGAAATCCCAGGTGTAGCGCTCAAACCAATCGGGCCGCCGCCAGTTTTTGGAATGCTGATGCATTTGCGCGGAAACTCTGCCGAGCAGCTCAAAAGGCGCAATCAGGTCATCTTCGGGCGGCGGCTCACCGGATTCCCACTCAAACATGACAACGTTGCGCCCGCCGCCTGGCAGGTCTTGCGCAGACACGGATTGAATATTCTCTCCGTCTTTTCCCGGAACGATGGCGGGGGTGATTACGCCTGCATCAGCTCGAAGCGCGTCTGTCCAGGCATGCTCCGACTTGATGGCATTGACTGAATGGTAGCCTTCGCGGTGCACACGCAAGGCCCATTTTCTGCCGGTTGAGAGGTCGTCAACGCGATAAGTGGCATTTTCTGACAGGTTGATCATTTCAACTGATGCGTTCGCAGGCAGATGGTAGCGGGCCACCGCATTTTTGGCAACCTGCTCAAGCAGCGCCAATTGCTCGTCGTGTGGCAAATCTTCAAAATTAGGCATATTTGCTGCTCCGGCTAGACTAGGCCGCATCGGCGAGCTCGGGTTCGGCCTGCCTGGCGCCCGATGCAGCGCCTGAACCGGCTCTGGCATTCTTAAAGGCCGCGGCGCGGGCTTGAACGAGAGCTGTATCAAGTCGATTCAGCACCTCATCACATAATTCCTTATCCACGAGAATGCCTGGTTTGAATTGCAGAACCTGTGGGTCAAGGGAAGAGAATATAGCCCAAACACCATTGTTGAACAAGGCTTTCATGACATGTACAGCGCCTTCCGGGTGATTGAATTCAAGTCCAATCACCACGCCTCGCTGCCGAATGCCAGTAAAGAAGTCTGAATAGTTTTTACGCAGCTGCTCCAGGCCGCTGCGCATATGCCGGGCAATATAGTGCACCATGGAGCGAACTTCCGGCCGACTGGAGATTTCCAAGACTTTCGCGGCAGCAATGCAGCCAAGTTCAGCGCCTCCAAACGTCGACATGTGCCCCCATCCATCTTCTTTCAGCCAGGCGCCGGCTCTTTCGCTGACGACAACGGCTCCGATCGGGTAGATTCCGCCGGACAGGCCTTTCCCGGAAACCAGAATATCGGGTTTTACACCGTAGGTGTCGATTCCCCAGAGCTCACCGCACCGCATCAGGCCTGTTTGCACCTCGTCTGCAATGTAGAGTGTATCGACTTTTTTGCAGGCGGCGCTGATCGCATTCAGATATCCGTCGGCCGGCATTGGAAAGCCGTACGTTGCGGGGATGGTTTCCATAATGACGCAGGCGGCATCCCCGACTTGAATCTCGCGCTCAATGGCTTCTAGATCATTGAAGGGAACCTTGACCACTTCCTGGGCAGGCGCATCGCTTAAAAACAGTTTTGAAAACCGCTCATCGCCGACCTGAACGGCAAGCCCTGTGTGTCCGTGGTAGCAGTGATCGATGCAGATGATTTTTCGTCTTTGCGTTGCATGCCGGGCGCACTTGAGCGCAATGTCAATCGCCTCGCCGCCTCCTGAGGCATAGATGGTGTACTGCAGGCCCTCGGGGGTGCATTCGGCGAGCATTTGGGCAACGTGGGTGCGCATCAGCGATGGAAAGTGGTGGTTGCCGATATCAAAATATTTCATGCCTTCCTTGACGGCTGCGACAACTTCAGGATTGCGATGCCCCAGGTTGTAGGTTCCGCCGTTGAGATGCATGTCAATCAGCCGGCGTCCGTCCATATCGTACAGATAGTAACCTTCGCGGCGATCAATCACCAGATCCACGCCGAAGTTTTGCCAGTCTGCGGTTTTTCCGGGATTCCAGTAGCGCTTGGTGCGCGCAAGGAATTCTTGCTTTGTTTCTGTCATTTCGACCTCCTTTGGCATTCACTGAAAACAGTGAGTCCAATTCTGACTTGACTGTAATGTATCGCTTTGCCGGGCAGAAAACTTGACAGTAGGCGGCAAATTTTTGATAACCGGCGTTTATGGGCTGGAACAGCCTGATTGAGTTCGCTGCAGCGCCCCTTGCGAAGACGCCATGCATTTGGTGCTTCGACAGGTGAATAATTTTTAGAAAAATCACTTTGAGCACGTCTCTGAAATTGATATAAGAACCAATCTGATTGATTCATAAACAATGTGTTTACTATTCATTCGCTGGGGAGGCGAGAGCAGATATGCTGACATCAGTAGCGGGCAGGTCAGTCGTAGTGACCGGATCAAGTAAGGGAATTGGCAAGGGCATTGCCAAGGTTTTTGCGAAACACGGGGCCAAGGTTCTGATCGTTGCGCGCGGCATGTCGGATGCCGAGGCAACAGCCGATGAAATTTGCAGCGAAGGCGGCATTGCATCGGCATTTTCAGCCAGTGTCACTAGTTCAGAGGAGCTGGATGCGATGGCTGCCGCCGCCAGTGAGCGGCATGGCGGAATTGATATTCTTTGCTGCAATGCCGGTATTTTTCCACAGAATCATCTGGAGAATATGTCGAGCGATGAATGGGATTTGGTGCTGGGGACTAACTTGAAAGGCACTTTTCTGTCCATCAAAAGCTGCCTGAGTCACTTGAAAGACAGCGATTCGGGCCGCATCATACTCACTTCATCCATTACCGGTCCAATCACCGGATACCCAGGATGGACGCATTACGGCGCGAGCAAGTCCGGGCAGCTGGGGTTTATGAAAACCGCCTGTATGGAGTTCGCCAAATATGGAATTACGGTGAACGCAGTCATGCCGGGGAATATTGTGACCGAGGGGCTGGAAGGCCTCGGAGAGGATTATCTGCAGACCATGGCCGCATCAATTCCCCTGAAACGTCTGGGATCCGTGGAAGACATTGGAAACGCAGCTTTATTTTTCGCTTCTGATGAAGCCGCCTATATTACCGGACAAACCATCGTTGTCGATGGCGGGCAAACGATACCGGAGTCGATTGAAGCGTTGGAAGAAGCGTAGATCCGCGTTTGTATCGGCTGGATTTGAGACGGGCGGCACTGATAGCTTGCGCAGTTGCGCCTGATATGTCGGTCATTCAGGCGGCAGCCTGTCATTCGAGAAATACCGCACTGACGCCGGAAAAATGGTTTTTATTTCCAGAGTGCGGTCGCTTGTCTCGCTTTCGCATCGCTGTGGCTGGCTGCTGAATCGGACTGAAAATTCGGCAGTCTTGCTGTCTGATGTCGTTTTTGTGACAGTGTGACTTGTTGCATTCACCGCGGCTGTCGATAAAGTACCGGGCTGTGCTGGATGACCGCTTGCTGCTGGTGACAGTTGCGCTTCGGCACTGGTGACCGCTGCCGAAAGAGAATATGGCTGGGTTTGGAGCGATGCCATCGTTCTGAGTACCTCTGCAAGTTTCGGCACTCGAAAGCGTCGGGATTTGCTTTGATCTCTGCCGCGATGACAAATGCCAAAGACACTGTCCAAATGCCTTGTGCGGTGAATTGTCTGCTGCGACTTCAGTCAAAATCAATAGCCCATGCAGAGGAGTCTACAAATCAGCCGCAATCTTCAAGGCATCCTGTGTCTGCTGATTGCCTTGGTATTTCTGACCGGCAGCGATGCAATCATCAAGTGGCTCAGTCCCCGCTACCCGCTGCACGAACTGACTCTGGTTAAGGCGCTCGTCGCACTGCTTGTTGTCCTGATATTTGTCAGGTTTTTTGGTGGACTTGCGCAGCTGAAGACGAGGCGTCCGTTCCTGCATTTGCTTCGCGGCTTCACACTGGTGCTCTCTGATGCTCTGTATTTTCTCGGACTGGCGACCATGCCAATGGCGACCAATGTCATCTTGTTTTTCTGCGCGCCATTTTTTGTGTGCATCATGGCCAGACTGTATTTGGGCGAATCCGTTGGCTTGCCAAGGTGGATGGCCATTGCGACGGGCCTGGCCGGTGTGATGGTCATTGCGCAGCCAGGCAGCCTTGAGTTTACTTGGAATGTGATTTTTCCAGTTCTGTCTGCAATGACCTATGCGCTGATGATCATGATGACCAAAAAACTGTCGCTGAGCGATTCGGCAGGCGCAATGAGCGTCTATATCTTCATCTCATTCATTGCGGTCAGTTTGCTTGCCGGCGCGCTGGCTGGTGACGGCCGATTTGATCTTTATGAGCCGATGGCCGCGGAGTTCCTGTTTCGAGCCTGGCAATGGCCAAGTTTCGCAACGTATCAGCTGCTGCTGATCTGCGGGCTGGCATCGGCTGTCGGGCTTTATCTGCTGTCGCACTCTTATCGCATTGCGAAATCCTCGGCAGTCGTGCCTTTTGAGTATGCGTCGCTGCCACTGACTATCGCTGCCGGCTTTTTGATCTGGGGTGATTTGCCAAATCTGCGAGACTATATTGGCAGCATGCTGATTATTGTCAGCGGTCTTGTGATTGTGCACTTCGAGGTGCATGCCTGCAGAAAAAACAGATGATATGAGAATGTGCAGATGATTTTATTGATCGACGGATGCGAACCATCAAGAACTTAAGCTCCAGTGTGCAGGGAATTGTCTGCCTGCTGCTTGCATTGGTTTGCCTTACGGTCAGTGATGCCATCATCAAATGGCTGAGCTCAACCTATCCGCTGCATCAGATTACACTCGCTCGCGGCACCGTTGCCTTGGCGCTGGTTCTGACCTTCGCGCATCTATACGGCGGACTGTCGCAACTTCGAACTCAGCGACTGAAATTGCATCTGCTGCGGGGCATGCTGCTGGTGCTGGCCAACATCTTTTTCTTTCTCGGCCTCTCTGTGATGCCGATGGCAACCACCGTCACCTTGTTTTACTGCGGGCCGTTTTTTATCTGCCTGCTCGCTAGAATCGTACTCGGCGAGCCAGTCGGCGCCATCCGCTGGCTGGCGATCTCAATCGGTATGTCCGGGGTGATTGTCATCGCTGATCCAGGCAGCGGAGATTTCAGCTGGAGTGTCGGGCTGCCGATACTGGCTGCTCTGACCTATTCACTGATGGTGATGCTGACGCGCAAGCTGGCGGTCAGTGATTCTGCCTCATCAATGAGCTTCTACATTCAAGTCTGCTTTGTTTGCTCAAGCGTCATTATTGGATTGTCAATTGGACATGGACACTTCAACGTCTTTGATCAGCCGACGCTGGATTTTCTGTTGCGCGCTTGGCTGTGGCTGGATCCGGGCGCTGTGCAGCTGTTGTTTGGATGCGGGCTGGCATCGGCTGCCGGGGCCTATTTGCTGTCGCAGTCGTACCGGGTTGCGCACGCATCGGTTGTTGCGCCATTTGAGTACTGCTCGCTGCCGATGGCAATTGCAGTGGGCCTGATTGTGTGGGGTGACATTCCGATCTGGCGCGATTGCTTTGGCAGTTTACTGATTGTTGGAAGCGGTCTGTCGATGGTGTATTTCGAGAGTCACAAGCGGCGCAAGCTGGCGGCATAAAGTATGCGGCATGTGAAGTATTGTGCTGTCAATCTCATGCTCTTTATGCTCCCACTTTGGTGTTGAATGAAATTCAGTGCATATTGAATCAATGAGGATTCAGCAAATGCTTATTTCACTTAGCGAGCGGGTTGCCGAGTCTCCGAGATTTTGCTGCTCAAAGCCGACCTTATGCTTTCAGCTCTCTCTATGTTTCAGCCAGTTTAGGTATTGGACTCTGCTTGCATGTTTTTGATCCAAAATCTCCCGTTACTGCTTATCACCGACTTTACAGCTGGCCCCATTTCAAATGCAATAGCTGATAAGTGATAGAGAGTCAATACATGTTCTTGCAAACTTTGATCATTTTCGAGATCAATGATACAAAGTTTTTTCTGCTTTGCTTCGTCGCGGCTGATGCGCCTTCCATGACTCCCGTGTTGATCGCCGCTAAAGTGGATAGCCACTTCTTTTGCCAATTCTATCGCCTCATTTCGATTGTAAAACATGTACTGTGCCAGCCATTTCTCTACGAGGGATTTGCCATATGCGATTGACTTTCTAGCTTCCTGAAGCAATGCGGGGCCAAAAGATCGCAGTATTGGAGCCCATGCATGTGCTAAGACAGGGTTTTCAGAGATTTGAGTTTTTGCTTCTTCAAACTGCGCAACGATAGAGTGTGCTGAAAAAGGACGATTGCCTGCTATCAGCTGTGGGTCAGTTGGCCCCAATTGGCTCTGCCGCCCCATTATGATTTTGTTACACCCTAGCGCAACCATCGTCCCAGCAGACATCGCGCAGGCAGGAATTAGCACATCAATTTCTGAGAATTTGCTTCGAAGATAATCGACAATAGTCTGAGCCGCCTCTGCCATACCGCCGGGCGTGTGCAGAATCAATAGGAGGCTTTTGTTATAGTCAAGACCATGAACTCCGGCCATAAAGCCGTTAATATCTTCCATGTTGATTGATGTATAGAGTCCAGGGATTTGGGGTTTTTGCAAAAAGCCAGAGGCATAAAATAGAACATTGCGACCGTAGTGTTCAGCGATATCTTTCACTGATTCCTGCAACTTCTCAGCGATATAACTGCCTCGTCGGTTCGACTCTAAGGCGATTATTTCATCTTGGAGATTAGATCAACTTGGCATTTCACTGGTTCGTAATGACGAGTCCGATTGGATTATCCCAACTGTATTTGGGAATGACAAGTTCGTCTTGGTCATCAATATCAGCCAGATCCGCAATTTGAATGTACTTTTCGTATTGCAGTGCAGCCTCTTGAAGATGGCGAGAAATTTCTGATTCGCTGTGATGTATTTTCTCTTGTAACCGATGCATTTTCTTCATTTTAATATCTCCTATTCGATCGGTATTATATTTGATAAAACATTGGGATAGGAGTGGCATTAATTGAGATTGAACTTAGTGTTTTGTCTAATCTTGGCAGGCTTTTTGATACGCGCCTTTGCTGGGGCTGTGCATCACTCGCTGATTGACTCGACATTGCATTGAATACTGCCGTCGGTTACGAGCGCGGTGATTTTTTCGCCTGGGGCAACTCCTTCAATCTTGCGTACCACCGATTGATCATCTTGGCGGCGGAGAATGGAGTAGCCGCGTTGCATAACGGATCTTGGATTCAGAGAATTCAAGCTGGATTCCTGTACTTGCAGTCGCGTTTTCGCTCGGGTTAAAAAATCTCGGGTATGAATATTCAGTCGGCGCTCAAGACTGTCAAGTTTTTGCTGCAGCACAAGCATGTTCTGCACTGGGCTTGCTGCCCGCAGTCGCTGCGCTTGCTGTTCCACCGCATGCTGTCGCTGTCGGGCGAGCTGTTCGCAGATTTCACGCAGCCTGGATTCGAATCGATCAAACTTGACGGTCAGCGTCTCAATGCGCTGGCGCGGATGAGTCAGTCCGCGTTCAGCATAATCAGCTCTTTGCGCCAGAATTTCCAGTTTGCGGCTGATCGCGGTCAGCAGCGCGCTTTCGCAGCGACTCAACTGATCCAGAATATCCTGCAGCGAGGGGGTTGTGACCAGCTCGGCCGCCGCAGTCGGAGTCGCCGCACTGACATCGGCGACAAAGTCTGCAATTGAAACATCGCTTTGATGGCCGATGCCTGAGACCACTGGCAGCTCGCTTGCAAAAATCGCATCGGCAACCGCTTTTTCATTGAATGCCCATAAGTCTTCGATGGATCCGCCGCCTCGGCCCACAATCAGCAGATTTTCCTGATTGCGCTCATTGGCTTTGCGAATGGCCTGCGCGATTTGCCGGGCGGCACTCGCGCCTTGTACTAAAACCGGGTAAATGACTAGTTTGACAGTCGGATTGCGGCGTTCGAAAACTCGTTTGATGTCTTCAATCGCTGCCCCGGCAGCGGAGGTGACGACACCGACCGCCTTTGGATGCGCTGGCAGCTTCTTTTTGTTTTCCGCATCGAAATAGCCCTTTTCAGCCAATTCTGATTTCAGTTTCTCGAAAGCCAGATACAAGTCGCCCTTGCCCACTACCGGTTCCATATCGCTGACAGAGAACTGATAGCTGCCGCGGGCTTCGTAGAGCGACAAGCGTCCGGTCAAGATGACATCTGTGCCGGCTTCAAGTTTGGCAGTTGTGAACTTTTTCTCGACACGCATCCAGCTGCTGCGAAACACCACGCAATCGATCGCAGCCTGGTCGTCCTTGATGGTGAGATAGACATGTCCGGCGGCTGAGCGGGTGATCCTTGACACCTCGCCTCGCAGCCGAATGCCGCTGTAGTTTTCTTCCAGCAGTCTTCTGGCTGCCGCATTCAAGGCGCTGACGGAGTATTCCTGTCCGCCGGGAACGTCATGATTGGCGGTGTTCATCAAGGCTGAGCGGCAGTTTCGAGGCTGGATATCAAATGGATTTGGCTGTTGCTGAACATTCTACGCTAAGGCAAGGTATCAAATGGCTATAATTGCTGAATGGAACACTTTGAGCCAGCCCTCACCTTTGACGATGTCCTGTTAGTCCCTGCACGTTCTTCGGTTTTGCCCAAGGATGTGAGCCTCTCGACGCGACTGACAAAACAGATCTCTTTGCAGCTTCCATTGCTTTCGGCGGCGATGGATACGGTTACGGAAGCTGAAATGGCTATAGCGCTGGCACAGCTTGGCGGAATCGGCATTATCCATCGCAATCTGTCGGTCAAAGATCAGGCCAATGAAGTGCGCAAGGTCAAGAAACACGAAAGCGGCATCGTGACAGACCCGATTACCGCGACTGCTGACATGACTGTGCAGCAGGTTCTGCGGCTGATGAGCGCTCACCGCATATCTGGAGTTCCAGTTTTGGATGAAGGGCACTTATGCGGCATTGTGACCCATCGAGATTTGCGCTTCCAGCAGGATCACGGCGACCGCTTGATTACCTCCGTCATGACCCCGAAAGAGAGGCTTGTCACCGCCAAAAAAGGAACTTCTGCACAGAAAATAATTGATCTGCTGCATGCCAATCGAATTGAGAAAATTCTGATCGTAGATGATGATTTCCATTTGCAGGGGCTTATCACCGTCAAGGACATCCTAAAATCCGAGGTGTATCCCAACGCCTGCAAGGATGCGGATGGCCGGCTTTTAGTCGGAGCGGCCGTGGGCACAACGGATGAGGAGTTTGATCGGGTCGCGCGTCTGGTTGCCGCGAATGTGGATGTCGTTGTCGTTGATACCGCCCACGGGCATTCTGAAAGAGTCCTCAAGCAGGTTGCGAAAATCAAAAGACAATTTGCTGAGCTGCAGGTAATCGCCGGAAACGTTGCCACCGGCCGTGCCGCACTGGATCTCGCGGAGCACGGCGCGGATGCGATCAAAGTCGGCGTGGGACCTGGCTCAATTTGCACCACTCGGGTTGTCTCTGGTGTCGGTGTGCCGCAGATTACTGCGGTTGCAGAAGCCGCCAGATCATTGCGCGAGCGTTCCATTCCTCTGATCTCCGATGGCGGCATTCGCTACTCAGGCGATATCGCAAAAGCCATTGCGGCCGGCGCCAGCGCGATTATGGTGGGCAGCGTCTTGGGCGGTACTGACGAGGCGCCTGGTGACATTGAGGTTTATGAAGGCAGAACCTACAAATCCTACCGCGGCATGGGCTCCATCGGTGCGATGGAAGGCGCCTCAAGAGACCGCTATTTTCAGGAATCGGAGCGTGACCGTACGAAACTGGTGCCTGAGGGGATTGAGGCCAGAGTTCCCTATCGCGGCGCGGTCAAGAACATCGTCCATCAGCTGATGGGCGGGTTGCGCTCAAGCATGGGCTATACCGGCTGTGCCGACATTGAGACTCTGCAGCAGCAGGGGCGTTTTGTGCAGATTACGAATGCTGGAATCCGCGAAAGCCATGTTCACGATGTCGAAATCGTCAAAGAATCGCCGAACTATCAGCGACTTTAGCGTCTTCTCATTCATTCAATCAGGATCAATTGATTCGCTTCAGGCCGGGTGAGGCATTGATTGATGTGCAGTTCCGGCATTGATGCAATGGGCGGCTTTTCGGTTCTCCGCTTGGTTCTGGTTTTTAGCGGCCAGAGAATTTCTGCTGCACAGCCCAGTCGAGTCTGATCGCAATCTCGGTCTTGGCTTCGGCTTCATACTTTCGAACAATTCCAGCGCTTGCAATTCAATCTTGGAATTGAACCGATGTCTTGCAGCTTGCGATTGCCGCGGCAAAGCGGCAATACTCTTTCGCATCATGGCTTGAGTGGCGGCGGATGTGGTGACTGAGCGGCCAAAGTGACTGCCTGGCTTTGAGCAAGCGTCCTATTATTTGCATCCAAGGCTATTGAAACCGATTAAATATAATAATCACCATGAAAAATGAATATAAAGTATTCAAATATCATGGTGTATAGATCCATGCTGGAAAGAGCAAAGCACGAAAAAATTCTGCGTGAACGACTGGACGATTATCCAGTCGTCGGATTGGTCGGAGCCCGGCAGGTCGGAAAAACAACTCTGGCCCGCAAAATCGTTCGTCAATGGCCAGAGCCAGCACATTTTTTTGACCTTGAGTCCAGTGATGACATCGTCCGTCTTGCTGATCCCCTGTTTGCGCTGTCCTCGCTGCGCGGACTGATTGTTCTAGATGAAGTGCACCAAATGCCCGATATATTTGCGACGATTCGGGTATTGGCAGACCGTGATTCGAATCCGGCGAAATTCATGGTTTTAGGCAGTGCATCACCGGAACTTTTGAAACAGACCAGTGAATCACTTGCTGGCCGAATCTCCTATCATGAACTTCCTGGTCTGAATGTTTCGGAAACTGGCATTGAGCATTCCGAGGATTTATGGCTCCGAGGCGGGTTTCCAAAATCGTTCGTTGCAGCAAATCAATCCAAGAGCAATCGCTGGAGGAAAGACTTCATCCGAGCGTATCTGGAGCGAGATATTCCACAGTTTGGAATTCGTATTCCGGGCCTATCGATTGAGCGCTTTTGGATGATGCTGTCTCACTATCATGCTCAGGTCTGGAATGGTTCTGAAATCGGAAGGGCGTTTGGTGTTTCACATACAACTGCCCAGCGATATCTTGAGCTTCTCCAATCCACGTTTATGGCTCGCTGTCTGCAGCCCTGGCATGCGAATATCAAAAAGCGACAGGTGAAATCCCCAAAAGTCTATATCCGCGACAGTGGTATTGCTCACAGCTTGCTCAGAATCAAAACTTTCGAAGAATTGATTTGTCACCCAAAAGTCGGTGCTACCTGGGAAGGCTTTGTGATTGAAAACCTGATTCAGATTCTTGATCTTGGTGACCGCGACTGTTACTTTTGGTCCACCCACTCGGGCGCTGAAATCGATATGATTGTCAATTCGGGGGGACGACTCCGAGGATTTGAGATAAAGCGAACATCATCGCCTGGCGTGACGCCTTCAATCCGCTCGGCGCTCAGTGATCTGGATCTTGAGAGAGTTGATGTCATTTACCCTGGAAATGAGAGTTACGCACTTTCGGACCGTGTCAATGCGTTAGCGGTATCAGATATTCTCAGTCACACTGTCGTTTGATATGACTCTGGCAATGGCATTCTTGCTGTTGCAGATTGATGCCCCCAGAGTGCTGGAAGCAGATTGTCAGTCACTTCGGGGCAGTCAATCGCAGCGACCTGCTCGGTCTCGGCAATATGCCCCACCATCGGCATGACAGCCCTTGCAGTTCTTGTACGTCCGCTTGGCATCCTTCTTGTCGGCCTTGATCGCGGTCGCGTCAATGTCCAGGGTAGACCTCGGTGCGCCCGCGCAGCGCCAGCAGGCGGCGGCTGCCCAGCGCGCACACCGACGGCAGCCGCCCGAAACCCGCCACCCGCAGCAGGTCCCGCTCGGCGTGCAGGCCGCGGATGTCGTCCAGGCGCTGGCCGTCATTGTGCAGCAGACAACACCAGCGCGCCCAGCATCTCATCGGCGCCGAGCGCCGAGCGCCAGCTTGCCGCGGGCCCGGGGCAGGCGCCTCAGCGCCAGCTGCGCCAGCAGCCCGGCGCGCGAGGTGGTCGCATTGCTCGTGACACCCAGCTTGCATGATAAAATCCGCATCGGCCTTGTACTCCTGTGGCAATTCTGGCTCTCACCCGACGGGTGAGAAACGGGGGTTTGCAAAAGCCATATTGTACAAAGCTTTCCTATCAAAGTACAGTGGCAACTTGCCGATCAAGGTACCTCTATGCTATTTGTACATCTATTTTAGTTTGAACCAAGCCGCTTCACGGCAGTCTCCGCATTCAACTTTGACGGGTTTCGAAAAGGGCCTGAAGCTTTCTCCATCTGCTCCGGGAAATAGTGTATAAGAGACAGAGAGCATCTGTACCGATTGGAGAATCTGATGACCTGGCCTGCGCTTTGGCGACACGCCATCAATTGCTACGAGGACGACATTATGAACCGCATCATAAAGAAACGCTTCACCCCCCCCCCTCGCTTATAAGCTGGCGGGGCTCCTGCTGCTGACTGGCTCTGCGCTGATCGGCGGCTCTGTATCGCAGGCGCAGACCACCTGCACCCGGGCGACTTGCGCCATGACACTCAAAAGCGTTTCCCCAGTCGTAGATGGCTGCGGCGACCACGCCAGGCCGGGCCGCCTAGCGCTCACCCTATCGAGCACCGACGGCCAAACCCGCACTCGAAATGACTTCCCGATCACTGTTTTTGCTGAGCTTGGGATTGAGTTCCGGGCGGCTGGCAACTTCAACGACTGGGAGTGGCGAAATGAGAATAGCAACAGAGGTGTATGGCAGAGAGTGCCCCCCTCAAGATGGGGCATAGCCGCCCCGGTTATTGGGGAGAACATCTACGAGGTGCGCCCCGTAGCCGGCGCCCACATCTGGAGCAACCGCAATCGCAACGATATCCAGCAGGGCCCCGGCGAGCTGGTGGTGCAGACCTTACAATTGACCTCCGTAGCCAACGCGACCAGCTCAGGATCGGCCTACTTCCTGTTCATGGGCGGCAAGGGCTGCGCGCGGGTGAACGCGGGGGGCGGGCTTCTCGGCGGCAACCAGTAGGCCGGCCCTGGCGGGCGATGGCTCTGCTGGGCCGATGCGGGCCGGGCAGTTTCCAGATCATCCGGGCCCCGCGGAGCCTGGAGTTCTGCTCCGGCGCCGCGCGGCCTGTTGCATGCCGGTCTTTTCTGTCCTTGCGGGCCGCCTGGCATCCGTGCCGCCCGCAAGGGCTTGCATGAGCCGGCATGGATGCACACAGACAGGGGATTTTCCAATGGCCTCTCAGCCTGTTCTCATTCTGCATAGGCTGAGGCTTCTCGTCAGGCCGCGGTTCCAGGCTGAGCTTTATTTCTCAGGCTGAGACACTGCCGCGAAAATTAATCTGGCAGCGTTTCTTCGGCCCGTCAGACAGATCGGGATCGGCTGGCCGCTCACCACGACTGATGCGCGCATCAAGCTGAAACGCCCTGATCCGGCATGAGCTGGATGACTTGACACTAGCTGTCGTTGAAGATGGAGTTGAAAAAATATTTTTGTTTGATATTGCGGGTCAAATGTCGCAGCCAGAGGCTGTGCATCGGTATTCTCAACTGAACTCAGCACAGGCTGCGGACTTTTTAAAGACAAAGACTTTTTCACCTCGGGTCAAGCTGTATCTGATCGAATCGTCTGGTTGCGCCGTGATTTCGCGCCATAGAACAAATCCTGCGCTTGCAATTCTGTTTCGGAAGTCTCGTCCGTAGGAAGTCTCGTCCGTAGTAGCGGACGTGGCCATGCTCGCCGAAATGCAGTTTGCGATTCATTGGCGTGTCAAGCTTCTCCGCATTCTCATAAGTTGTATCCCATCCCTCTACGATGGGAACGGTAACGACAAATAATCCGCCGGCAGCCAATACCCTGTGCACCTCTGCGGCGGCTTTCAAGTCATTAATATGCTCAAGAACATGGTTCGCAATGACACAATCAATGCTGCCAGAATCCAAGGCGATGCGCTCCATATTCAAAGCAAGGTCGGCGCCGTTGCCTGAAAGTGTTGATGTTCTGTAGTTGGGATAATTCGCTCGCATGATTTTCTCAAGCGAGGGCTCTGGAGCGAAATGCACGATCCGAATGCCGCTGCCTCGCGATGAGTCAAGCAATTGTCCACGCTCAAGAGCGATACAGAATAATCGATGCCGCTCGCGTGATTTGCATCTTGGACAAAGCGCATCAATGCGGGGGGCGGCCGGCTGGTCTGAAGAGCCCCTGGTAGCGGCAGCAAGGGCAAGTCCGCTCAGCTGCAGGCCGGGTTCTGCCCCGTATCCTGAGAATATTCATCAGCTGTATGACGGGTTGTTTACGAGTGCCGATTGTCCGGCGCTGCAAGGATTCTGACACAGTCCCCAAAGAATAGCGCACTGCTGCGATCGATATTTTGCAGTGTGAGGAATGCATATTGTCTCGCTTGCCTTGATGCGGCAATATGAAAGCCATGCTGCACAGCGCCCTGCCCGGTCATCATTCAATCCGATTTGTCGCTGGCGCTGCAATCCACTGCAGCCTGATTGGCGAAATGAAGCGTCGAGGTGGGAAATGCGATCTGCGCGCCGTGCTCGTCAATGATATTCATCGTTTTGATCAGAATGTCCTGCTTGACTGCGTGATACTCAGCCCAGACGGTTGTCTTGGTGAAACAGTAGATGAAAAAATCCAGTGACGATGCGGCAAATCGATCGAAGTTCACCATGATGGAATTGTTCTGGTCAATATCCGGGTGACGCTGGATCATTTCCTTCGTTGCAGTGACGATGGCGGCAAGCTGGGCTGCGTCATCGTAGCGAATGCCGACATACTCGTATATGCGCCGATTCGACTGTCTCGTCATATTGCGCACTGCAATTGTCGAGAAAGCGCCGTTGGGTACATAAAGCGTCCGGGTGTCAAACCGCTGAATGACGGTCTGGCGCCAGCCGATTTCCATAATTGTGCCCTCGATATCGCGGTCTGATGAGGTGATGGTCTCGCCGACTTTGAAGGGCCTGTCCAGATAGATCATGAGTCCGCCGAAATAGTTCGCAATCAGCTCCCGCGAGGCGAAGCCGACCGCGATGCCGCCGACACCGCCCAATGCCAGTATGCCCGCGATGTTCATGCCGAGAGTCTGCATGGCAATCAAAACGCCCAGTACGACGGCAATGATGCGCAGCATTTTTGTTACGATATGCGTAGTGGTTACATCAAATGATGGCTCTGCTTTCTTTTTCTGTTCGACAAAATGAATTTCGAAGCTGTCAATGAATCGCATGACAAACCATGTGACCACCGCAATGAGTGCGATGTAGCGCAGCGTCGGGATGGCCTCAAGCAGCGCAATATTGAATTCATTCAATACGATTTCAGCGGCAAACAGCAGGCCAGCGATCCAAATCAAGGCCGCTGAAGGTTTGCGCAGCGCCGTTGCCAGAGAGTTTTTCCAGACCAGTCTGTCATGTGTCGACATTCTCTCTATTCGATGCAGGATGTAGCCTCTCACGCGGCTGGCCGCCGCAGTGAAGGCGATCACAGCCAAAACCTCAGCGATCCAGAGATTGAGTTCGGCCGATCGGGAAATTAATGCGTTGATCGTGTCCATTCGGTTTTGTCCATGTCTTCAGACAATTTGTATAAGAGAATCCAGCAGGGCGTTAGGTTTTTCCGACATGATTGTATGGCCTGTCTGCGGCAATATATCGATTTCGACGCTGCGAAAATGATCGGCCAGCTGCATCGCTGCCCGCGTCGGCGTCAGCAGATCGGATGCGCCCAGTATCAGGCGCACCGGGCACTCAACTCTTTGCGCCGCCCGGATGCCGCCGGTGAAGGCGTTGCAGGCATTCAAATCGTTGAACAGAACCCCTTTGCCGCTGCGCTCAAACAAGCGCAGCAATCCGCCAATCATCCACATCCCCGGGGTTTCGCTGCCGCCGATATGCGCTCCCGGACTGTGTCCCCACTCGGTCAGCATCTCAATCGCTGAGTGATCATTCTTGAGGGCCGCTTTCAGCAGCTGTTCTGTCACCGGCATGGGAACCGCAGTGCCCGCCAATGCGAGGGAGCGGACTCGCTGCGGGTAGCGACTTGCGCCATCAAGGACAATCAGCGACCCCATGCTGTGACCGACGAGTGCCGTTGCCTCGATCTCAAGCGCATCAAGAACCTGAATCAGCCAGTCTGCGTACTCACTGATCGCTGGCAAAGGCTTTCCGCCTGACAAGCCATGCCCCGGAAGGTCAACCCCGAGAACGTTGAGCCCGTGTCGATTGAAGTAGCGTGCCGGCAAAGTCCAGACCGTATGATCCAGTGCGGCTCCATGGACGAACATTACACTGCTTCTGCTTGCATCCAATTCCTTGGTGCCGGTAAAAATATATGCGGACTGTCCCTGAACGACGAGTTTCATGACACCTTTATCCGGTTGATGCCAGTTGTCTGAGGCATTGGAAGTTCCCGAATGCTGTTCTGATAGCCCCTATGCAAGATGCTATGCTCACGATCCATTCTGCCTCGATTGGAATCAGTCAAGCTAACGTCGCTCATCGCGGGTGGCCTATGCGTCAGGCTGGATGTTCGGATGTGAGTCCATTGGCGGTTTGATCTATGCTCACGCTCTGCGGCATCCGACTGTCATGCGAGTCAGCGGCAAAGTGCAATAGATGGAGAATGCCATTCGGATTTTTTATCATCTGCAATATTTTCTCGTATCATCTTTTCGCCAGCCTGAGTGCAGATTGTAACTGATTATCCCAGTTCTGCTCTTGGGCTTCGCCGCAGACTCAGGCAATGTGCGCTGAGTCACACGGATTCAGCATTTCCAAAAACTGCTCTGCATCACGTTTGCTGAATGCCCGGCGCCTGAATCGCCTTTATTTGCTGTGCCTGCTGCAAGAATGTGCTGTTGACCGCCAAAGTGACTGGCTTGTGAAGATCTATCTGGTCGCACTCGTCAGAAAAAGCTGTTCGTATCGCAGGCACGAATTGGTCATCCGCTCTCAGCGGATTTTGGCGAGTCAAGACAGCAAAAGCCAAGGTAAAACACGCCCATATTGCAGCAGCTGCCCGTTGGGCTGCTCGAGACCTGCAGGCAAAAGCAAAAAATCGACAACCGGCTGAGCGGCATCAGCCGGCGCCACGGCATCGGACATGTCATCGAACCATGGGCGTGAGGCGTCGGTGTCCATCAGACCGGGCAAACCGCGCTGATTAATATGCCGTCTCTCGGCCGCTCTCGCGAAATGTCGCATGCCGCGATGCGCGCAGCGGCCACTTGACCAATCTTCGAAGGAATGTTGATCTACTCCGGCCACCCTTGATCAGCCGCACGATCAGCCTGGATCGACGCAGCAGACCGATCCAGGCTGTCTTCGATGTCATCAATCATTAGATATGCTGTGTCGAAAAGCAGGCGAAGGCTTTCATGAAGCCGCCGCGGCTGAACGAACAAACTTGCAATCATGGCGTAGCGCGCACCCTTGCGCAGCAGTGGCTTGAGAGCGCAAAACAGGTTTGCTGAGCCATGGTTGTTGGTTGCGACGAAGTGTCTGACCTGCTCTGCTTGGGGGCTGATCTTGAGCAATTCGAGTTGCCGCACTGGAGGCTGCAATGTCGATGCCGCCGTGCTTGATCTCCAGAAGGGCTGCAAAATCCTTAATGGATTTAGAGTCAGTGACATCAAGCTGCTCATATCGTACTTGAGTCCGGGCTGGGCTCAGGCTCTGCAGTGCGCAAAGCCACCGCTCCTGCGAGCGCGCAGTCAGATAAACTGTGTCTGCACTTGACCGCCGATTGGCCAATTCCCAGACCGGGAAACAGCCCAAAACCGGATTGGCTCCCGTTACGACTGCGACTTTCATCACGATGATTCTTCACCCGTAAAATTTGCGAACCGCAGGATTTGGTATTGAAAAAAAATCGTTTCTGAGAAACTTTGGGCACCTGGGTGTTCTGAATGAGCCGCGCCTGGTGCGCCATTTTGCTCTGAATCGCTTAAATTTCATTGAAATTCAAGCGGGCATAGAAAGCAGCTTGCGATGATGGTATCTGTCATTTGCTCATTGGATCAAATTCCCGATTCCGGCCAGCTCCAAAAAACGCCTATTCAGATTTGCCCCATAGGACCGAAGGACAGTATGCGCCGGCACGCTCAAAGGATTGTGATGCCCGCGGTGCAGTCACTGCTATCGACAGGATTCCGCCTGTGCCGTCATCTCAGACAAGTCAATATCGCTCTCTGCAAGGCAGATTTGAAGGATAATCCCCCGCATGAAACGTTTTCTGAAATATTCGAGTTAAGGAGAAGATCTTCATGGCTCAGGAATTTCGGCCCCAGTTGCCCGCCGAGCGGCTTTTGGTTCTGGATTTCGGTTCTCAATACACCCAGCTGATTGCTCGCCGGGTGCGTGAGCTGGGTGTTTACAGCGTTATCTTGCCCTGGGATGCAACGCTTGATGAAATTCGAGAGTTTGCGCCGCAAGGCATCATTCTCTCAGGCGGACCGTCCACCGTGACTGAACCCATGACAGCGACCGTGTCATCGGATGTTCTGGATTTCGGTGTGCCGATACTGGGCATCTGCTATGGCATGCAGACGATGGTGGCTCAATTGGGCGGTCAAGTCGAAAACGCGCTGGTGCATGAATACGGCCATACAGCAGTTTACGCAGCCGAGGAGTCGGCCCTTTTCCGCGACATTCATTGCGCGCGGCAGGCGGACGGCGCGCAGCAGTTCAGTGTCTGGATGAGCCACGGCGACCGCGTCATTTCTCTGCCTGAGGGCTTCAGTGTGCTGGTACGCTCGGATGCCTCGCCTTTTGCAGCCGTCTGTGACCCGCAGCGGCAATTGTACGCGGTGCAATTTCACCCGGAAGTCACGCACACGGAAAACGGCACGAAGATTCTTGAGAATTTTCTGTATCGCATTTGCGGGTGCAGCCGAACTTGGAAGGCGGAAAATACAATCAAGGGCCTGATCACGTCCATACAGCTTGAAGTGGGTCAGGACGAAGTGATTTTGGCTCTGTCCGGCGGTGTCGATTCCTCCGTTTGCGCAGCTTTGCTGCAAAAGGCAATCGGCCGTCAGCTGACCTGCATTTTTGTCGACAATGGGCTTCTCAGACTGAACGAGGCCCGTTACGTTCGTGAATCGGTCAGCGAGCGTCTCGGCGTCAAAGTTGTTTTTGTGGATGCGGCGCAGCGGTTTCTGAGGGAGCTTGAAGGCATTGCGGAGCCGGAAGCAAAACGTAAAATAATCGGACGTGTGTTCATTGAAATATTTCAGGAGCAGGCAAAACAGCTCAAAAATATACGCTGGCTGGCGCAAGGCACCATCTATCCGGATGTCATTGAGTCGGCCGGTTCCAAAACGCAAAAGGCAAAAGTGATCAAAAGTCACCACAACGTTGGCGGATTGCCTGATACGCTGGAATTGAATCTATTGGAGCCGCTGCAAGAGTTCTTTAAAGACGAGGTAAGGCACATCGGCGAGCAGCTGGGCCTGCCGCATGACCTCGTTTATCGCCATCCTTTTCCAGGCCCCGGGCTGGGTGTTCGCATTTTAGGAGAAGTGAGTCGGCGCTTTGCCGATATGCTGCGCTCGGCTGATGCGATATTCATGGAAGAGCTGGTCAAAAACGATCTCTACTATCAAGCCAGCCAGGCATTTGCGGTTTTTCTGCCAGTCAGGTCAGTCGGTGTTGTCGGTGACAATCGCGCCTATGACTACGTGATCTGCTTGCGGGCAGTCGAGACGCAGGATTTCATGACCGCAAAATGCATGCGCATCCCTTTTCAGGTGCTGGAGGCAGTGGCCAGTCGAATCGTGAACGAAGTCGCTGGAGTGAGTCGGGTTGCTTACGACATATCAAGCAAGCCGCCCGCCACAATTGAGTGGGAGTGAGGTGAGTGACTTCGATACGGTTTGCAGTGAGCAGGCTGAGACGCAGACACTCTCAAACGGCGGATTCTGTCTGAATCTCCTGTTACATCTATGCCGTGCGCCAATCGACCTTCCTCACCTTGTGCCGGGGCCGATGACAGGCCCGGTCTGCCCGTGCGCCACGCAGCACATCTCAATAGCGTACAATTGAATGCTGAAGGCCGTGCCCTTTGCGGGGCAGATGCGGCATAATTGACACAATTACAGCACTGCAATATGACTGCCAAGCAAGCACAGCTATCGTTTGAGGACGCGCTGAAAGAATTGGAATCCATTGTCAGCCGCATGGAACGCGCAGACCGATCGCTGGAGGATTCTTTGGCAGATTTCGAGCGTGGTATTGAAATTGTCAAGGACTGCCGTAAAATGCTTCAAGAAGCAGAACTGAAAGTAGAGACATTGACGGAAGATAAAAATGGAACACCAAACTCTTCGCATTGAAAAATCGTCATGAGCTTTGCATCCGATTGGCAGCGTTGCAAGGAAGCCGCGGACATCGCGCTGGACGTGCGTCTGCCGCCTGCTGCCGAGCCGCCCCAGAAACTTCATGAGGCGATGCGCTATGCTACGATGAATGGCGGCAAGCGCTTTCGGGCAGTTCTGGTCATCATGACCGGCGAGATGCTCGGCGCCCAGACACGGCCCCTGCTCGCGCCGGCTGCGGCGATCGAGTGTGTGCATGCCTACTCGCTGGTGCATGATGATTTGCCCTGTATGGATGACGATGATTATCGCCGCGGCAAACCTTCTTGCCATATCGAATATGATGAGGCGACAGCCGTCTTGACTGGTGATGCATTATTGACTTTGGCGTTTGAAATCCTTGCGCAGGATCAGGATTTGGTAAACTTTGATCATTGCAAAGGCGCGTTGATCTCGGCGCTGGCCCAGGCAGCCGGCTGCCGCGGCATGGTCGGCGGGCAGATGATGGATATCGAATACGAAAACTCAGGCGAGATGGCTGCGAAATTGAATCAGGTGCATACACTGAAAACAGCAAAATTGATTCAGTGTTCGGTTCATCTGGGCGCCTTGCTGTCTGATATCAGCGATAATGAGTATGAATGCTTGAGCGTCTATGGGAAAAACTTGGGACTTGCTTTTCAGTATCGGGATGATGAGCTCGACGAAGAGCATCAGTTCCAGCAGCGCCTGCGGCCGGCTGAGCTCTATCGCGACCAGGCGATCGCGGCGCTTGCAAATATTGACCGCGATACGACCCGTTTGAAAGAAGCTGCGCGGCTGGTGGTGAATCGCGAAACCTAGGACAGTCGTGCGAGAATATTTGGATGGATGAAATGAGCAAAAAAAATGACATGTATGCTCAGCAGTTTCCGCTGCTGATGCAGATTGACTCGCCTGCGGACTTGAGAAAGCTGCCCGAGGATAAGCTGTCTGATGTGGCAGACGAAATGCGTGGCTACCTCATTGATGTCACTTCAAAGACCGGCGGGCATCTGGCCGCCGGGCTGGGTACCGTTGAATTAACCATCGCGCTTCACTATCTGTATCAGACGCCGCATGACAGACTGGTGTGGGACATTGGGCATCAGGCTTATCCGCACAAAATTCTCACGGGCCGACGCGATCAGCTGCATACCATCCGCCAGCCTGGCGGCATCAGCGGCTTTCTCAAGCGTGATGAGAGTGAATATGACTGTTTTGGCGCCGGACATTCCAGCACCTCGATTTCGGCCGCATTTGGCATGGCTGTCGCCGCACAGGCCAAAAAAGAATCGCGGCAGGTGGTCGCTGTCATCGGCGATGGCGCGATGACAGCCGGACTGGCCTATGAGGCCCTCAATAATGCGGGTGCGGCTTCCACAGACCTGCTCGTCATACTGAATGACAACGAAATGTCGATTTCGCCCAATGTCGGCGCAGTTACCAGCTACCTGGCCCGCATCTTGTCCGGCAAGGCGTTCATGACGGTGCGTGAAGGCAGTCAAAACATACTCAGCACACTGCCGCCGGTGAAGAATATGTCGACCCGATTTGAGCTGCAGACCAAGGGCATGTTTCTGCCCAGCACTTTGTTTGAGGAACTTGGCTTCTATTACATCGGCCCTATTGACGGACATAACCTGAAAGCAGTTCTGGCGACACTGAAAAACATGAAAAGCATCGGCGGGCCGAGGTTTCTTCACGTGGTCACGCAAAAAGGCAAAGGGTATGATCCGGCCGAAGCCGATCCGCTCGTCTATCACGGTGTGGTGCCGTTTGATCCAGAAACCGGCAAAATGGAGAAAAAAACCGCTTCTGCCAAATCGTATACACAGGTCTTCAGCGACTGGATCTGTGATATGGCAGCGAAAGACGAGCGTCTCATTGGGATTACGCCAGCCATGCGCGAAGGTTCCGGGCTGGTTCGGTTTGAGAAAGAGTTTCCGGATCGGTATTTTGATGTGGGGATTGCTGAGCAGCATTCGCTGACTTTTGCGGCTGGGATTGCCTGCGATGGCATGAAGCCGGTCGTTGCGATTTATTCGACGTTTCTGCAGCGGGCGTATGATCAGCTCATCCATGACATCGCCATTCAAGACCTCGATGTGATGCTCGCCCTTGACCGGGCGGGCTACGTGGGAGGTGATGGTGCCACTCATGCGGGCGCTTACGACTACGCTTACCTGCGCTGTATCCCCAATATGGTGGTCATGGCCCCCGCCAATGAGCGCGAGTGCCGAGACATGCTCTACACCGCTTATCTGCATGAAGGCCCAAGCTCAGTGCGCTATCCGCGCGGCGCCGGTGTCGGTGTCGATCCGGTCGAAGAAATGACGGCGCTTGAAATCGGCAAAGGGTCGGTTGAGAGAAACGGCAGCGGGACGGCAATTTTATCGTTTGGCAGCATGCTGATCCATGCCATGGCGGCTGGCGATGAAGTGGGTGCGACTGTCGTGAATATGCGCTTTGTCAAGCCGATTGATGAGCAGCTGATCGCTGAAATGGCGGAATCGCATGACTTGATCGTGACGCTTGAAGAGCATGTCGTCGCCGGCGGCGCGGGATCAGCGGTCAATGAGGCGCTGGCCCGGCTTGGCTATGTCATTCGCATCGTCAATCTGGGCATGCCAGACCAGCATATCGATCATGGCAGCCCGAAAGCCGTATTTGCCGAGCACGGCTTTGATGCGGATGCGGTCATCCGTGCGATTGAGGCGCTCGCTCCACCACAGAAGAAAAGGGTTTAAAACTGATGGATTCGACGAAAACATCACTGGCTGCAGAGTATGCAGCTGTCGATACGATCCCAGACATTCAGTCGATCGCAGATACGCGTCAGCTCGCGATTGATCAGGTTGGCGTTCGCGCCCTGCGTCATCCTGTCAAGGTGCGTGACCGCAGTGTCGGCGAGCAATACACGATCGCGATGTTCAACATGTATGTCGGACTGCCGCACAACTTCAAGGGTACGCATATGTCGCGTTTCGTTGAAGTGCTCAATGAGCACGAAAATGTGATATCGGTGCGGTCATTTCGCGAAATCGTCAAGCAGGTCGGAGACCGACTTGATTCGGAATCAAGTCATATTGAGATGACTTTTCCGTACTTCATGGAAAAAAGCGCACCCGTGACAGGCGTGAAAAGCTTGGTTGACTATGAAGCCACTCTGTATGGCGAAATGCGCGATGGCGAGGTCACCATCAAGACCAAAGTGGTTGTCCCAGTGACGAGCCTATGCCCGTGCTCAAAAGAAATCTCAGCTTATGGCGCGCACAATCAGCGCTCGCACGTGACCATTACGGCGCTGACTGAAGGGTTTGTCTGGATTGAGGAGCTCATCGAATTGGCCGAATTCAATGCCAGCTCGCAGCTCTATGGCTTGCTCAAGCGTCCAGATGAGAAATATGTCACCGAGGAGGCATACGACAATCCAAAGTTTGTCGAAGACATGGTTCGGGATGTCGCTGCGGAGTTAAATCGCGATGACCGGATCGTCGCCTATACCGTCGAATCAGAAAATTTTGAATCGATTCATAATCATTCGGCTTATGCGAAGATATCTGGCAGTCGCCGCAACGGCAGACGCGAGCCGTCTTCCGTCTAGCTTAGGACCCTGTGGCCTGGAAGCTGACTGAGCAGTCAGGCTCTCGAATGTGAAGCCTGAACTTGTTCGGCAGGCGCTCCGGCTGCTGAAAACTGAGTCTCCGCAAAATATGCTGCTGATCGCGCCGGCAGTGCCAGAGGAATTTTCTGCATTTTTCAAGTCCCAGGAGAATCTTGAGATGCGGCACCTAGCGGCAGATCGTCTTGAAGACTTGCCTCCTGAACTGGGGCGTTTTGATTTGGTGATGATGTTCAATACGCTGGAACACCTTTCCAAACGCTCCGCAGAGCAGCTCGTATCGCGGTTGCGGGACTTGCATGCCAGGCTGCTCTGGGTTGCGGTAAGCGATGCAGACAGCCAATTCAATTGCAAGGATGCCGTTGCCCAGGGAATGCGCATGGTGGATCCAGAGAAATTCGCAAGCGGTGAGTTGCAATGGTATGAATTCAGTCTAAAGTTCTATAAGCCGGTCCCGCAGTGGCTCAATGCGAGGGATTGGGCCAACCCCGGCCGCTGGGACAAAGACCGATGGTAATTTGATTTTCGAATCTGAAATAGACGATGAAAACTTCCGCCTATCTGCTCGCAACTGTTCGTCAGGTGCATGCTGATGTTGAAATTATCAGTCACCGCTTGATGCTCAAGGCCGGCATGATCCGCCAGCTGGCTTCTGGCATCTACAGCTGGCTGCCCACTGGCTTGCGGGTGCTCAACAAAGTCGAAAATATCGTCAGAGAGGAAATGAACGCGGCTGGCGCACTGGAAGTTCTGATGCCCACGGTGCAGCCTGCGGAAATTTGGCGCGAGTCGGGCAGATGGGATTTTTTCGGACCCGAGCTGCTGCGCTTCAAGGACCGTCATATGCGAGATTTTTGTCTGGGACCCACCCATGAGGAAGTGATCACAGCGCTGGTGAATAACGAGGTTCGAAGCTATCGACAGCTGCCGGCCAACTTTTACCAGATGCAGTGGAAATTCCGCGATGAGATCCGACCGCGCTTCGGTGTGATGCGCTGCCGCGAGTTCCTGATGAAAGATGCCTATTCGTTTGACAAGAGTTTCGAGGGCATGCAGGCATCCTACCAGGTCATGTACGATGCTTATTCCCGTATTTTTGATCGTTTCGGTTTGGATTTTGTGGCCGTTGAGGCAGACTCAGGCGCGATCGGCGGCGCCGTATCGCATGAGTTCCACGTACTGGCTGATTCCGGTGAGGATGCTATTGGCATTAATGCCAAAGCGGGCTATGCGGCTAATGCGGAACTCATTCCCATCGCCCCAGAGCCTGCGAAACAGACAGGCATTGCCGCACCGCTGCGGTATGCTGACACGCCGGGAGTCGAGACGATTGCACAGTTGTGCGATTTTCTGGATGTCGAGCCCTCCGCAGCCGTCAAGACACTGATTGTTCACGGCACTGGGGGCCCGGTAGCGCTTGTTGTGCGCGGCGATCACGAATTGAATGCGCTCAAAGCGCAGCAGCTTGATGCAGTTGAGAGCCCGTTGCGCTTTTTGTCTGCCGCTGCGGTTAAAGAACTCCTTGGAGTCGATGTCGGTTCCATCGGTCCGGTTGATCTCAAGGACCAGCGCGGCGCCCCGGTTGCGGTGATCGCGGATCATGCGACTGCATCCATGACAGGGTTCATTTGCGGCGCAAACCAGCCGCAGCAGCATTGCCGTGAGGCAAACTGGGAGCGCGATGTTGCAAATGTTGAGTTTGCAGACCTGCGCAAAGCCGTTTCAGGAGACCGGGTTCCCGAACATCCCAGCGAGGCTCTTGCAATCAAGCGCGGTATCGAGGTCGGACATGTGTTTCAGCTCGGCACCAAGTATAGCGATGCATTCGGCGCCACCTGTCTTGACGAGGATGGCAAGAGCGCGATGATGTGGATGGGCTGCTATGGGATTGGTGTCTCTCGCATCGTGGCCGCGGCAATTGAGCAGAATCACGATGCTGCTGGCATTATTTGGCCTGATGCGATTGCGCCATTTACGGTGTGCATTGTTCCAATCAATATGCATCGCTCTGCACAAGTCGCCAAAATTGCCTCTGAATTGCATGCATCGCTGCTGGCCTCGGGAGTTGAGGTGCTGATGGATGATCGTGATGAGCGAGCGGGCGTCAAATTCGCGGATATGGACATGATCGGCATCCCGCATCGAGTTGTAGTCTCCGATCGAGGCATACAAAACAACCAGCTGGAATACAAGTTCCGAGCCGGCGGCGAATCTGAGAATCTGCCGCTGGACACAGCGTTGATGCAGATCAGGGAACGGATTCAATCTGCCTGACTTGCGGATTTTCCAGTCTGCCAGTCGATGCTGAAGCTGTCTGGTTCCTGCGCCTCAGCTGTTGCGCTTTGTACATCACGCACATTCGAGGCGGGCGAGCCGCGCCACAAGGCAGATTCGAATGCATTGTGCTGCTGCGCGGTACCAAACGCAACTGCCTCGACGCTGCCGTCATCAAGATTACGGACCCAGCCGACCATGCTCGCTGTGTTTGCAGTGTCAGCGACGAATTTTCGATACCAAACGCCCTGCACAACACCATAGATACGGTAGCGCAGACATTTTTTCATTGCTTGAGCGCCACCTGCTGTGTGACCAAGGGTGGCAAGTAGTCGCTGACCCGAGAGGCTCTGGACTGAAGGAGGTTTTCGTAGACGATAAAATTCACCAGAATGTTTTTCACGTAACCGCGCGTTTCCGAAAAGGGGATTGTCTCTACCCAAATTGCAGTATCCGACGATCGTGACCGGGCTTGCCAGCGATTTGATCGGCGCGGACCCGCATTGTAGCCGGCGAGTGCATATACCGGATTTGAGTCCATTCGGTTGAGGATGCCTTTGAAATAAGCCGTGCCGAGTCGAACATTCAGCGCGGCGCGGGTCAGCTGGTAAGTAGTGACATTTTTCAGCTTCAGTCGCTTGGCTGTTGCTCTGGCTGTGGAAGGCAGCAGCTGCATCAGGCCGATAGCGCCGGCACTCGAGCGAATATCCGCGACGAAGTTGCTTTCCTGACGCATAATCCCATAAATCCAGTAGGTGGGCACATCGTAGCGCTTCGCCTCCTTGCGCACACTTTCTATGTACGGTGTCGGAAACAGAATATCCAGGCGTCCCAAGCGATAATCTCCGGCTCTTCGCATCGCACGAACTGCGCCGTCGTGCCATTGCCAGCGGTTGAAAAGCGCCGCAGCATGAAACCAAAACCCAGTGTCTATATCTCGGGGCAGATCAAGCAGTTCCCTTCTGGCTGAATAGGGACGTCCCAGTGCCAGCCACTGTTCGATACGGCGAATCACAGGCGCCCGATATGCTTCAGACTCGGTCATTGCAGGAGTTGCCGGATCATGCTGATTTCGAAATGAGTATTCAATGTCAATACGATCGGAAGCCAGTAGGCCGTAGAAATTGAAATTTGATGCGATTTGCCGCCACAGAGCTTCGGCCTTGGTTTTTTCGCCAGTCTCATAGTAAGCATATGCGGTCCAGAAAACCCATTCGTTTCGGCCGGCCTCATCAGGTGACATCAGGTCTGCTGTTGCCAATACACTGTCCCACGATTCGTTGGCGATAGCGGCGCGCATGCGCAGACGCAGGATCTCAACTGAGTTTTGCGATTCCGGCAGATTGGCCAGCCATTCATAAGCGTCTGGATGCAGATGAATGGCCAGCCGCCTGGCAATGTTGGTCTCACTGCCAGCCAGACGGGCTGAAGCCTGCGGATAGGCGGCCTTCAGCTCACTCCAGATTGCAGCGGCTTCCTCAATATCTTTTCTTGCGATGCGGGTGATTGCATGGCCGATTGCATCGGCGCCAAACGACGAATCGCTCCAGTTTTTGAAATTGGCGCGAGTGGTATCGCGCGGATGAGCGTGTGCGCGGTCCAGGCGTGTCACCCAGTGACGGACGGATTCGGACTGAATGAGACTGCTGAGGTATTTGGCCAGGCGATGCTGGCCGCTGTGCTTGGCCAGCACGATTCGATCCCAAATTAAACGATCGTCTATGATGTTATTTTGTCTCGCATACTCAAAAACAGGATCGCACTGCTTGACCTGCGAGCGCGGTACCAGCCACAAATCACGAATGACGTGCGCGGCCTGCTCTGGCCTGTTGCTGCGCATCAGGGCTCTGGCATAAATGCAGCGAGCGGATGGTTTTTTGGAGCTGGAATAATGTTCAACAATTTTTCCCCAGTCGCCCGCTGAGACCAGCTGCTGCAGCCACCAGTTCTTGAACCAATTCGGCAGGGGAATGTCAGTATTGCGAACGATTTCCGCGATTTCGGCATGAGTGTAATTCGATGCGGCGGCGCGAATTTCTCGCAATTTCAGATACGGGTAGAGAGGATAGTCAATCAGATGCGGCTCCAGCTTGCGCCAGCGGCTGAGCTGGTTGTTTCGCAGCGCCTTGTCAGCTGCGATATACGCAGACTGAATTGGCGTGAGTGAATTGTCGTTTGCTGTGGTGTGATGAGCGCTTGCAGCCGGCATGAGAGCCGCTATCAGCAGGCAGCTGCACAAAGCCGGCCGACCGGCGGTTGGTAAGCTCATAGCAACTGCACTAATCCGCTGTGAAATCTGAACAAAGCAGTGAATCACCCGTCTAAGCCGGCGGCGCGTCCTGCCGCCACGAAAAACCATATGCCGGCAGTAATGCACTGCCGAATATGCTGGAACTATTGAGAACGCCGGCCTCTATTCAAAAGGCCGGCATTGAACGCATTGATGCAAAAATCAGTCTGAAAGATGCCGGAAACTTTACGAAGATCATATCGCTGCATCTGAATCAAGTTTTCAGCCTTGTTTTCGTGCCGGCCGAAAGAGCAGAGCGAATCATCAAATACAAATTCGAGCTGCTGCTGCGATTTTCCGCGCGCTGGCTACATCGTCGAGCTGCGATAGGCCGTATCGGATTCTTCAATCTCGCCGATTGCCCAGCTGCCTCTATTCTTGGCATGGGCGACGGCCGCGTTGATCTCATCGCTGCTCAAGTCACGTCGAATCGCAAGTTCCTGTCCTGGATAAATCAGGTCGGCATCTTGGATGTCTTTATTGCGCGCGTAGATGGCAGGCCATTGAAATGGATCGTTGTAAATGGATGACATCGCCGAAATCTTCCACAGTGAATCCCCCCGGATCACCACGTGAATGTCTTCGGCTGCCATCATCGGCTCCGGCTCATCCATTTTTTCCATCGTGGTTTCTTCAACCATCGGTTTTTCCTCTTCCATCATAACTTCCTCTTCTGCAGCTTCTTCAAATCCAAAAACTGCTTTGAACAGCTGACAGCCGGAAAGGCTGAATGAGAAAACCACGATGGCGCCCAGAAGAAGTCCTCGAGGCAATGCTTTGCTTGCGTTCATGTTAGTTTGTTCCTCAATTACGTGACTGTCCTCTGACTTCAGAATGACAATGTAAAATCTTTGCCTGATTATAGGAAATAAAGCAATGATATTTGCAGGTAATCCTGCTGAGTATGGCAATATTTTATTCTGAACCTTGGGAAATTTGCTTGAATGATTGTAACATTATGGAACTGAATTGCCGGATGATTGAAGGCGGTCGCTGAGCAGGAAGACTGACTTTCTCCGTTATTTCTGGGGGAGCGCCTTTGATTTTCTTTCTGTACGGTTTTGGCTTTTGCCAATATTGCAGCAGTCCTTGAATTGCCCTCAGTCGAGCCGGCAAAGGTGCGCCCAAACGCCGTCAGGCTGAGTTGCGCAGACACTTGCGGTGACCAAGTCCGTGAACTGTTTGCGGCTTATGAATACAGCGCCTAAGCTCAACAGAAGCTCAGATTCGACCTGACAGTCAATAACGCTGAAGTTCCAGAATTTCAGGTGCTGGACCAGATGATTCAGGGCGACTTTAGACGCATCAGTGCGGGTCGAAAACATGCTCTCGCCAAAAAATACGGTCCCCAGGCTCACCCCGTACAAGCCGCCGACGAGTTCGCCATCAAGCCAGGTTTCGATCGAATGGGCGTATCCATGGCGATGCAGCTCGGTGTAGGCCTTGATCATGCCGGGGGTGATCCAAGTTTTATCGAGGTTGGAGCCAGCGAGCGGCTGCGACTCTTTTTTTGCTGGCAATTCGCGGACCTCTCGGGGCGGGCGTTGCGAGCAGCTGGCGATCACCTGCTCGAAATTCTGATTCAGCGTGACCACATAGCCGCGGTTGCGAATGCTTTTCCTCAGGCTTCGTGATACCGCGAAGTCGTCAGGAAACAGTACGAGTCTTGGGTGCGGACTCCACCAGTAGATCAGCGGATCATGCGCAAACCACGGGAAGATGCCCTTGCTGTAGGCTTTCAATAGTGTCCGCAGCGACAGATCTCCACCGCTTGCGATCGGGTAGTCCTGAGGGGCCGGCGCAATCTGGCCCGGATCGGGAAAATCATCGGCCGGCCGGCCGGCGACTGTTAGATTCATGGCTTGACCAGAGCTTCTGGTTTTTTTTGATACGGCGAATCGGTCGCCATCTCATCGCGGTACTGACGAACATAAGAAGTCTCTTGCCGGGCTGACTCACGGATGGCTTCGGCGAACAGCGGATGATCAATAAAGTGCGCCGAATATGACGGTTCCGGCAAAAAACCGCGACTCAGTTTATGGTCGCCCTGTACGCCGGCGTTGTACGTTTGCAACCCGTTGACGATGCAGTACTCGATCGCCGCATAGTAGCAGGTCTCGAAATGCAGATTCGGCACTTCTTGCAAGGCGCCCCAATACCGACCGTACAGATGGTCGCCGCCGCGCACACACAGCGAGCCGGCAATCGGCTGGCCTTCGCTGTAAGCGAGAAACATCACAATGTTGCGGGCCAAGGTCGAGCCGATACGCTGGAAAAACTCAAAATTCAAGTATTGCTGGGCATAATACTTATCCAGTGTGCTCAGGTAAAAACTTTCTAAAGCCTGCCAATGCTCAACCTTGAGGCTTGGACCTTCAAGAGCTCGCACATGAATCTTTCTTCGAGTCAATGACTGCCGCTCCTGGCGGATCTTCTTGCGTTTGCGGCTGCGGAGCGTTGCCAGAAAATCATCCATGTCCTGATAGTCACGGTTTCTCCAGATGTATTCAAAGGTGCTTTGGCGCGGGATCAGTCCCGCGCTGGCCAGGAATTGGGATTGTTCCAGGGGCAAGAACAGCCAATGAATCGAGGAGGCCTCGTATGTTTTTGCCAGCTGATAGCAAGCTTGCAGCAGCCGCTGATGCAGATCGTCCTTGACCGCGCTGGTTCCATGGTCCGCGATGAGGAATTTAGGTGCAGTCAGCGGAGTGAACGGGCTCTGGCAAACCAGCTTGGGGTAGTACTGATTGGCGGCGCGCTGGTAGGCCGATGCCCACTGCCAGTCAAAAATGTATTCTCCATAGGAATGTCCTTTGAGATACAAAGGCATTGCGGCGATTATTTCGTTATCTCGAGTCTGCTTGCGACGAATGACGATGTGCTGCGGCAGCCAGCCGGTCTCGACGGACACGCAGCCGGTCTCTTCCAGCGCACCGAGGAACTCATGCCGAAGAAATGGAAAAGCCTCTGGAACAAGGCGATTCCAGTCCGCTGCGCTGACACTGCTGATCGAGCGGGTAACGCTGCATTCGCAATCGGATGCAGTCGGGTCTGGGACAGTTTGTGTTGAATCGTTCATGCGGTCAGCCTGATTGCTCTCAATCATTGAAAGTATACTTTTACGACTATGGAGTTTGGCGTAGCAATAGCACAAAGAAATTTCATCGTTGGTGACATCTTTGGCAATCAGCAGAAAATAATGGCGGCGGCACGTGATGCCCGGGATCGGCTGCGGTGCCGCTTTGTTGTTTTTCCAGAATTGACTGTTTGCGGCTATCCGCCTGAGGATCTGCTGTTTTTGCCACGGTTTGTCGAAGAATGCGAGCTGTCGCTGCAGTATCTAGTGGATCAGATCAAGGGGATCACGGCGGTTGTCGGACACCCGCATCGCGTAAACGGGCAGCTCTACAACGCAGCGTCGGTTATCGACAGCGGCCGAATCCTGGCCACACATCACAAGTGTCAGCTTCCCAACTATGGCGTATTTGACGAAAAACGCTATTTTGCGGCCGGCGATGCGCCTACTGTGGTGCAGATCCATGGCGTAAAAGTCGGCATTGCGATTTGTGAGGATGTGTGGGAAGAAGGTCCGGTCGAAGCCGCCGCCGCCGCGGGCGCGCAGCTGATGTTCGCCCTGAATGGATCGCCATTTGATACTGCAAAAATTCTGCTTCGGGAAAATGACATCATTGCCAAGCGGGCGCGCAGAAATGACATCCCCATTGTTTATGCAAACCTGATCGGGGGCCAGGATGAGCTGGTTTTCGATGGCGGCTCCTTGGTTTGCGACGCGCGGGGCCGGGTGGTCACGCGCGCTGGCTTTTTCGTGGAGACGAATGTCCGCTCGACGTTTCGGGTTAACGGTCGTGTCACGTGCTTGCACGGTGAAATTGCGCAGCTGCCACAGTCGCTTGAGGCCGTTTACAGCGCCATTACTCTCGGCACTAGAGACTACATTGAGAAAAACGGATTCAAGCAGGCAGTTTTAGGCCTGTCCGGCGGCATTGACTCGGCATTGACTCTGACTCTATTGGTGGACGCAATCGGTCCGCACAATGTGCAGGCAGTGATGATGCCGTCACGCCACACTCGGCAGATGAGTCTAGACGATGCCCGGGCGCAGGCAGAGCGGCTTGATGTAGCCTGGTCAGTGATATCCATTGAGCCGGTGTACCAGGCGTTTTTGGATGCATTGGGCGATCAATTCACAGGTGCCGAGATGAGTATCGCGGAGGAAAACATTCAGGCGCGCTGCCGCGGTGTGATTTTAATGGGCATATCCAACAAAAAAGGCAAGATATTGATTACCACTGGAAACAAGAGCGAGGTCGCGGTTGGCTATGCGACGTTGTACGGCGATATGGCCGGCGGCTTCGCACCGATCAAGGATGTGCCGAAAACGATGGTGTATGAGCTGGCCCGGTATCGAAACGAAAGGTTTGGTGAGTCTATTCCGCAGCGAGTCATAGAGCGGGAGCCGTCGGCGGAGCTGTCGCCGAACCAGCACGACAGTGATTCGCTGCCGAGTTATGCAATTCTTGATGAAATATTGCAGCTCTACGTCGAAGAGTGTCAGAATCAAGCAGAAATCACGCATCATGGCTTCGATGCGCAGACTGTTGACCGCGTAATTTCACTGGTCAATCGAAATGAATACAAACGCCGTCAGGCACCGCCTGGGGTGCGCGTCACGCCGAAAGCCTTTGGCCGCGACCGCAGATATCCGATCACCAATCGCTATTAGCGGACCGCACCCCAAAACAGGGGTTTGCGGTTTCTGGCGACAATGCGGTTGTCGAGAATATTATGCTCGTTGTTCAGATATGCACTGCCCGGAAAGTTGTAGCTGAGGACCAAGCGGTTAGCCTCAGCCAGCCCGGTCATGCTCATCTGATCGTAGGCATAGATCAAAACAGCCAGCGCCTCTTCGGTATATTGCGATCTTGCATACTGTTCCAGCACGCTCTTAGCACGATTTACCGCGCCGATATAGGCTTTTTTATACAAGTAAAACCGAGCGACTTGTATGTCATGCCGTGCAAATGTGTTGTTGAGATCGACCAGGATCTGACGAGCAGAATCAGCGTATTGGCTCAGCGGAAATCGCTGGATGACCTCGGCAAATGCAGCGTAGGCATCTTTCGCTGATTCGGCGTCATGATCGCTGAACTGCTCCTGCGACTTGAACAGCGCCTCACCGAATTTGGGCGATTTTACGGGCAGCAGAATGAGTCCCTTCAAGTAGTAGGCGTAATCGATGTGCGGGTGCGTCGGATGCAGCGACAGGAAGCGGTCAATGCATGGCTGCGCCTCGACTGAGTCTTTGAATTTGTAGTGCGCGTAGCAGATCTCAAGATCGCCTTGAGCCGCATATCGCCCGTAAGGGTAGGTTGCGGACAGCTCTTCGTAGCGCTTGATGGCTTCTTCCCAAGAGCCGCGGTTCAGGACCTTGAAGGCGCGGTCGTACATTTCTTTTTCGGATAGAACACGCTCTTCTTTTTTGCCGCAGCCGACGGCGAGCAGGCATATCGCCGCAACGAGCAAAACGAATAGGCGAGAGGAGATTTTCATACTGGCTTCGTTCCGTATCAAATCAGCAATTGGATCGGATCAAGTTTTCCGCTTGATGGAGGCGGACGCAACCGGCATTCGCCTGTGATTTGGCAGTATTATAGACTTCGGTTTCCGGCTGGTCGGAACTGTGTGCGCTCAATCGATGGGCAGCCAATCCTTTACAATGCCCTGGCAATCGAGTCAAAGTCATATTTCCTGTCGATCTTGAAACAGTCCCTCGTCGTTGCCGCGGAGTTCACAGGCTGGCGCTTGGACAAGGCGCTGGCGGCGGTATATGCAGACTACTCCCGAACGATGATCCAAGGGTGGCTTGACGAGGGTCGCATTCGCTGCGCTGGCGAGATTTTGCCGCGCAGATATCGTGTCAGAGGCGGCGAGGTATTGGACATTGATGTGCCGGACTTGACTGCTGATGCCCATGCCGCCGAAGCGATTGAGATCAAGACAGTTTTCGAAGACGATTCACTTTTAGTTGTCAGCAAGCCCGCTGGAATGGCGGTTCATCCGGGCGCGGGTCGGACACATGGCACTTTACTCAATGCATTGCTAGCGTACTGCGGCGCGCTGCGGGATGTCCCGCGCGCTGGCATTGTGCACCGATTGGATAAAAACACCTCAGGATTGCTTGTAGTGGCGAAGACTAGACCGGCACTCTGGCACCTGATCAAACAGTTCAAGTCGCGAACGGCATCAAGGCAGTATTTGGCTCTGGTGGAGGGCAGGCTCATTGCCGGCGGGACCATTGACGCGCCGATCGGACGGCATCGCAGGCAGCGAACCAGGATGACAGTCGATACTCAGGGCAAGGAGGCCATCACTCATTACCGGGTTGTGACGCGATTTCGCTGCCACACCTTGGTTCGAGCGAAGCTGGAGACCGGCCGCACGCACCAGATACGCGTACACTTTCGCCATGGCGGTTTTCCGGTTGTCGGTGACCGGGACTATGGCAGTCAAAATCCAAGAATCTCTGCTCGCGCGAGTGGCGAGTTGACTCAAGCATTGCGTGAATTCAAGCGCCAGGCGCTGCATGCCGAGAGTTTGGAGCTGGTTCATCCGGTCAGTCATGAACTGTGCCGCTGGCATGTCGGCCTGCCAGCGGACATGCGGAATTTAATCCTTGCCCTCAAAGCGGACAAAGATTCAATCGATTAGACAGATCTTTGCCGTGTCGGACATTGCTGCTCATCAAGCCTGCCCGCACAATACTGAGCCTCGGGGCACTGGGTGCCCCGAGGCTCAGGCATTCAGAACTGAGAATTACTGGACTGTTGTCAGGCCGAGATTTTCCCAGTTTTGCATGCCGCCGCGATACCACTTGATTTTGTGGGCCGGGTAGCCAAGCCGCAGCAGGTTTTTGATGTTATTCGGTGATTGGCCGCACCACATGCCGTTGCAGAACATCACGACCGTTTTGCAGTTTGCAAAATCAAACAGTCCTTCGCTCTCCGTTACGCCAAAAGTGGATTCGAGAATATCCGCGATCTCCAGCGGTGTAGCGCCTTTAGCTGGATTCAGATTGGTCCAAGGCACATTCATCGCCGTTGGGATTGTTCCGCGCTCGACCCAATCGGGTGTTCTTGAATCAATGACGATAATCGACTCATCGCCGCCATTCATAGTTTTGGCATAGGAAACCAATTCGACCTCGCCGATCGTTTCTACACCCGTTGCCAGAGTCGACGGCTGGATGCAAAACGGCGGGCAGGGCCGGGATGTTTTCGCAAAGGCCGGATTGACGGTCGCGTTGTTATCCTGATTTCGCATGACTTCGATTACGGAGCCCTCCACAGTCAATGGCACTGACATGATGTCCGGAGTAATTCCTACAGGTTTCGAATCAGCGGCATGAGCCAAGGATGCCGAGAACGCAAGGCATGTTCCGATCAGGGCTAGACAATATTTACGCATCGTTGGGTACCTCCAATGCTTTATGTTGAACGGTTCGTCGTACCCACTGTCGGTACGTGATGCGGGCATCAATACCCGCGTACCAAGCGGTGACAACGATTTCGTTTATATCACAACCCGTCCATAGGCAAGACGAAAGCGGCTGCGTGCTATTGAGATTAGACTGTATTGACCGTTCAAAGTTGCCGCGGCACGGCCGGATTGCTTGACGGTCGGCGCTTGACAGGGTGGATATGCCGCTCGCCGCAAGCTTTGGTCTGATTGCGATGAAACTCAATTGGCGACAGGTATTCCGTGAATTTCTGCAGATTGACTGTTGCCTTTCAGCCAGTCCTCAATCAAGATGATGAGCGAGTCGAGTTGCATTTTTTCCTTGCCCTTGAGACTGCACTCCCACACGGTGAGAACGCGCCAATCCAGCTCCAAAAGCAGTTTCCTGTTCAGTTGGTCTCGATTGCGATTGTTACTGATTTTGGTTTCCCAATAATCGATGTTGCTGGATGGCATGCGAAACAAGTGGCAGTCGTGGCCGTGCCAAAAACAGCCATTGATGAAAATCGCGGCGCTGTATTTTCGGAGCGCCAGGTCAGGACATCCAGGCAAGTCCTTGACGTGAACGCGATAGCGATACCCTTTTCTGTGAAGCGCTTTTCTCACTCGCATCTCGGGCTGGGTATTCTTGGCACGAATCGATGCCATGATGCTGCGGCGTTTAATGGGGTCGAATACATCAGCCATATCGATTGAGTGGACTCCTGTTTCGTGATTTACAATGTTGTCCAGCCAGTGAGTCTACTCTAGATTCCATGTTTGGGCAAGCCGTTTACGGCGTGACCCATGGTTGCATAAGTGCGATGCCGAAAAAAAATTAGCCACCCCCATCTCGCTGGCAATTTAAATGTGAGGGGTTTCGCTGCGTAAAAAAGCCAGTAAAGGAACAGGTCGGCAGTGATTTGAAAAAACTATGGCATTCATATCTTTAACTGACAATCGTGCGGTTCCGAAGGGCTCGCGAGACCCGCTCGGCTTCGAACTTATTTGGTCCTGCTTTGGACGCAAAGTCGTCGGAAATCTGACGACCATCACCTCTTCACTGGATAATTTTGCTGTGGCCTTGCTTGGATTCTCTATTGCGAATGAGCTTGTGTCGAAAACGGAACATGATTTGGGGCAACATAGGCAGGTTCGCGCGAAGTTCCTCTGTTATGAGCAATTGGCGGCCTATCTGCGCTACTGTTGCAGCGCAAGCAATTCAGACAGCATCATGGGAATTACTCGTGTCAAGCGACGGTTTGATGATGACTCTTTTGAATTGAGACTTGGACAGGCTGCGAACCAAACGATATTGAGCGACCAGGCCTCTTATGGACTCTGGGGCTTGTACTCATCAGCATCAAGCAACTCGGGTTTGGTAGCTGGTGATGAACGTGTCATAACTGAGCAGGGACGCGAAATCGTTGACGAAATTAAACTGCTCGCTCCCGATTGTGTGGATCGATTTCGAGAGCTTATCGAAGCACATGATTCTGTCCTGGATCGCGCTGACTTGCGGTCAATGGCGAGAAAGTTTGTGGATGCAATTCAGTCCCAGGGCGTAAGAGGCAAACTGCTGAAAGCACTTCTTGCAGGAAGACATGACGCACAAAGAGAACTCTGGGACATTACCAATAGAATTGCGCAAGATTCTGAACTTCCGAAAAGTGCTGGAACGTTTGTAAAGCTCGTTTTGGAGCGCCGCCCAAGCTCTGATCTTGAGCGGTTTTTGAACGATATTCAAAATATTGAGAAATTGCTCGTTGCCTGCAACAATCTCTTTCACTATTGCAGACGGAAAGATGGAGAGAGGCTGTCAAAGATTGAGGAAACGTTGCGTGACCGCTATACCTATTCACACTTGCCCAAAGTATTGCCGCAAGTCGATTTTCCTCGAAAAACTTCGATGAATCGAATTCTCCAGGCGTTTCATAACTGTGATGTGCCGGGAACGATCCGCGAACTGATCATGTTGAACAAGGAAGTGATGCAAGATCGCAGCGGTGCACCGTGGGTGAGCATTGAATCCGATGGCATGCTCACGGTGAAAATCAAATCTGAAGCTGCAGAGCTTGCTCGACAAGACCAAATTGAGACTCGCTGGGATTACGACTATTTTCTCGGTTCCTTTTTGCAAATCGCGCGAAATCACTTGTGAGAGAATTTCGATGAAAACCGCGGTGATTTCTGAACAGTTGCAAGAACTGATCGCCGAGCGGAAAGTGCTAGCGGCATTGTTCACAGCTTACACCTTTGATCCTAGTTTTTTTGAACTGGAAGTGATCCCATTGCTGCTGGGCAAGAATATTGGATATTCTCAGGATGAGCGCGTGAAGCTTTTCATTGTCAGAGAAAAGCTGCGAGAAGCCGAATTGATTATAGATGTCTACTATGATTTGTCCGCTTTTCAATTGAGCAGCGATTGCTCTCCGCAAATGGAATACCTGTGTCACGGAGTCAATTTGGGCAACCGTGCTTTTCACGGCAAGGTAGGCATGATTCTGCTGGAGGATCGAGAAAGCAAAAAAAAATCTTTGTTGCTTGGCGCAGGTTCCAACAATCTAACTCGCTCTGGATGGTGGGACAATATTGAGTGCCTGCACTGGGAGGTGATTGAAAGTGGAATGACATCTCGGGAATTCATCAATATCGTCAAAGAAGATGTCGAATTGCTTCGGGACCGTGCCGCCTTCTTTTCGATTCGATCTTCCGCATTGAAGCGAATTAACGACTTTTTGATGGAGTGCAAAGGCGCAAGGGATGCTCCGCAAGTGCACTATTTCGGATTGAATTCAAAAAAGAGGCATGGCTCTTTTTTTCGATTTATCAAGCGGCTTGTAAGTTTTCAGAAATCCGAGTGGAAATTAGAAGTTATTTCCCCTTTTTTTGCGGACGATTCTGAAAACAAGGAACATGAGAACTTCTTGAATCTGGGGGTGAATGAAATTCTTCTTTTTCTCCCTCGTGATGAGGACGGAAATGCTGTTTGCGAGCGCGAATATTTTGAGAATATACGCAAGCATGAAAAGGTTCACTGGGCGGAGTGGAATGATGAGACAGGCAAAGCGATAGGACTGGGCGGACAAGCTTATCGCAGGCTTCATGCCAAAATCTTTCATTTTTCCAACGGAAAGCAATCCTGGGTTTTCGTGGGCTCGGTGAATTATACGTACAAGGCATTGCATGAAAATGTTGAGGCTGGATATCTTGTGCAATTGGCTGAGCCTACATCACTGTTGAAGCGGATTTCTGATGATTCTGCGATTGAACAGTTTGCAGATCTGAATGAGGAATCGCCAGGCAAGCTCATCGGTGAGGAGCAGATGCAGCGGCCCGAATTGCATTTGTGCTTTGACTGGGTCACAAAGCAGCTCTCAGGGAGAGCTGCGCACAATAAAGAATACGAGATTGAAATCCTCAATGCTGAAAATGAGCCGGTTATTGACCGCTGGAAACTATGTTTTCCAGAGAGCAATTACAAGGGAAAAGATACTGGCGAACTGGAAGATTTGCTGAAAAATGGATCTTTGGTCAAAGTTCGAGGACAAGACTTCAGCAAGGAAAACAAACCTGATTTTCCGCCACATTCGATTTTGCTTCAGCAAATTGGCTGGACGCATAAGCCCCTTGCCTTGCCTGATCTGTCCGCTACTCAGATCCTTGCGATTTACGCTGAGCTGTCCCCGGAGCGACGGCAGCTGCTGTTGATCGATGCCAAGGTTCGGGAACTGATTCTAAACGAGCAGGGCGGTGAGCTTTCATATGTTCCGGATGTCCCGAATGGTGAGCAGTTTTTTTGCGAGTATGCGGAGATATTCAATGCGTTCAAAAAACTGAGAATACTGTTGGATCAGGCACTTGATCAAAACCGATGGGAACAGCTCGACTACTATTTGACGGGCACTGGAGTGGACAGTTTGCCGACTCTGATCGACCATATTCACAGAGCAGATCGTGAAAATCAGAGTTTTGACTTCGTGTCCTGTTACCTGATTCTTCTTTCCGCAGCTGAAATTTATCGCGATTGCAAATTTGCAGATCGACCCAATGTGGAGAAAAGAGCTGAAGCGCTGCGCAAAAGGGTATCCGAAACACGTGAGAAGCTGGAACTGGAGAATAACAGCAAGCGCGAAAGAATTAGGTTTTTCGATTGGTACGAGAGCGAGTTCTTCGCGCGCTACAAAGCGGTTGAGGATCAGTTGTGAATCCAATTGATTTGAAAACTGCAAGAAAACTGATTGATTTTTCAGGTGGAAGTAAAACCCTTAATACTCTTTCTGAAATACAAATCAAAGGGGCAGTCGCGCTGCAGAACATGATTGCTGATCCCGAAATTGGTTTCGCTTATCTCGCCGATGAGGTTGGCATGGGCAAAACATATATTGCACTTGGCGTTGTTGCCATGCTGCGCTATTTCGACCCGACGCTGCGTGTTTTGTATATCTGTCCGAGCAGAAATGTACAAGAAAAGTGGGAACGAGAATACAAAAGCTTTGTTCGAGTAAACTTGCGTTTCAGTCACGGCAGACAGCGAACACTGGACGGTAAATCCGCGGTGCCTTATGCCAGTTGCCGAAACGTGGACGAGTTGCTGCGTTATGCCGGTTCTGGATACATTGCGGACTATTTCATAGGCAAGGACAGTTTTAGCATCAGCCTAAAAGAAGATGAGAGTGAATGGAAAAAGCGTTTAAATCAAGTCAGGCGGTATGTTCCAGCACTTGAGTTTGAAAGAATTGAATCAAAAGGGCATGCAAAAGAACAATTTGCCAAGGCTCTGAACTATGTATTGCCCACTTTCGATCTCGTGGTCATTGATGAGGCTCACAATTTCAAACATAACTTCGAGAGCAGTTATCGTAATCAGGTACTGTCACGCGTTTTGGGCGTGCGCGAGGACGGACAGGAAACTCCCCGGGTTAAGCATGCATTGCTTATCTCGGCTACGCCGTATGATCGCGACCTTGCACAATTGCGCAACCAGATGAAATTGATCGGGCGGTCCGAGCTGCTGCCAGAAGACGTTCAGGGCAGGGATGATTCGGCTCAAAAAACAATCCGGCGCTTTATGGTCCGGCGTTTGAATGTGCTGCCAGTCAATGGCGAGAGACTGACTCGAAACATGTACCGTCGGGAATGGCGCAAAGGTGTTCAAGCTGAAATTGATCTTGAGAAAGATGAGCAAAAACTGGTCACTGCACTGGTTCAGAAAAAAGTGGGAGAAGCGCTGTCCAGGCAAACTGAATCGCCGGCTTTCCAAGTCGGTCTGCTCGCATCTTTCGAGAGTTTCGCAGAATCTGCCCAATCTGGGCCGGTCGATTTCGATGGAGAGGTACAAGACAGGCAGCAATCCGATGCGAAAGATCGACACGTGGTGGCTCGAATATCGGATAGCTACAAACATTGCGGTCTTGGAAGAACCTTGCCTCATCCCAAGATGGATATTGTGGTCCAGCGGCTGTCAGAATCGATGTTCGGCCAAGCGAGAAAACAGCTTGTATTTGTTCGTCGGGTAAAAAGTGTGAGCGAAATCAAAAACAAACTGGACGATGCTTACAATGATTGGATTTGGAAGCACATTTGTCGAGTGCTTGGGGATCATCAAGACCTGCGCAAAATGATGCAGACGATTTACGACAGATATTGCGAAGTAAGCAGGAACCGGGATCAGGATGTGATCGGAGGAGAAATTACAATCCAAGGCGGCGAGGCATCGTTGCCAGCAAAAAACGATACGTTTTTCGCGTGGTTTTTTCGCGGTGAGATCGCAAAAGAAATCCCGTTTCAACTTGCCACAGTGCTGCCAGCTCCCGACTCGGTAAGAACTGGGCTGGCAGCGAAGAATCAGACTGGCGTAACACTGCTTGAGCCCAACTGGGCAGTGTATCTGTGTCGAAAGGAAAATATCAGCCTTGAGGATCTCATTGATGTTCATGGAAAAGAGCTTGCATCTGAGGCTGGCCGCTACATAAGCGGTGATCTTCAAGAGGACAAGCTTGAGGTATTTCATGCTTGCCAGATCGCTTTGATCAAGTGTATGATCGAAAAGGCGGGTACCGATTGGCTGCGGCCTCTGCTTGCACACTTGCGGCAAGGCTATGCGGCTGAATCTTCCAAGGTGATAAGCCAGGGCGATGTTCATGATTATTTGACGACATCGACGCTGTTCACTGAACTTGACAGAGCGGGACTCGGCGCGGCCCTTATTCCTCTGCAGTCCAAGCTTTATGCGGTGTTGAAGGAAAAAGGGCCTGCTGACAAGCTGCTGAAAGATTTTGATATTCACAAGGCGCTATTGAGTCTCTTGCTGAGGACTTCCCACGGCATCATTGATCTTTATCTTGCACGATTGAAACAAGGGGATAAGAACTTGACCGATGCGTCTCGAAGACAGTGGATGAAGGATTTTGTCGATATATTGAGATCGCAAGCATTGGAATCTGGATTCAGCACCTTTATTGAACTGAAGCAATTGGCCGAGAACTTCGAGTTGATCAAAAAGAACAACATCCCGCAAGTTCTCGAATTGACTCGGGACGAATACCCACGCTATCTGGGACAAACTCTGAGTCCAGTTTCGCCTGTCATTGGAGCGTCGGGCGCTACTTCCGGAAGATCCGCGCAAGCAAGAAAATTCCGAATGCCAGGCTATCCATTGGCATTGGTCTCAACCGACGTTTTTCAGGAAGGTGAGGATCTGCACATGTTCTGCGACAGTGTTATGCACTATGGCTTGTCCAATACGCCGGTCGGGTTGGAGCAAAAGGTGGGTCGAGTGGATCGAGTCAATTCGAAAGCGCAAAGAAGGTTGACTGAATTGAGTCGGAGCGCCGGTGATGATGACTTGATCCAAGTCACCTATCCATTCGTAAGAAAGAGCATAGAGGCGCTGCAAATCAGACATATATGCAGAAACTACAACCAGTTTATTTGCTCACTCCATGATTTTGCGGACAATACCTCGGCGAACGATACGATTTGCATGGATTTATGTCTTGCATCAAAAGAAGACATTCCTGAGCAAATTCGTGAGTTTTTAGAGTCGCCCTTTGAGCCCCAGGTCGCTGAGCAAAATAACCATTGTGCAGTTGCGGATATTGAGACAAATGAGGTGAACATGGAGAAGCATAAGGATGCCATATGCGGCGCAGTCAGCGAGCTGCTGCAAGATCGCTCAATCAAGCCGCCTGCCGACAATCGACTTTATGTTGAAGGTGATGGTTTTCAGATTAAAGAGTCGAACCTGACGATCAAGCTGACCTCTGCTCGGGCAAGTGGAGAACTGATTTTGTCTCTGACTCAGCCAGCTAGACCTGCCACAGTCAAAATTCAGAATCTGAGGGAACTCAGCAGACATATGGATGAATTGTCTTGGCGCACCTTTTATCGAACTTATGCAATTGAGAATTCGGATTCGAGTTACAAGATTTTTTCAAATGCCGAGATACTGATCAGAGATGCTAACAGCTTGCACGAGAAAATATCGCGATTTCTTGAACGTATGGAGATAAGTCATGATCCAATCGATTATCAATTTGAATTGTCACCGGAAATTGCCAGTTATGTGCGTTTAATCAATGACAATACAGCCATTCCGTATGATCGTTCTGAGCAGACTCGCATGCGCGCTCATATGGAAGCTGATGTGACAAGGCTGGATTTTGAATTTGGCGGGCCGCAGACACATCGTATTCAGCGAGTGTCAGTCTATTTGTCTAAGGATAAGCAGCGCTGCATTTTCTTAAGCAAAGCAACTGACTGGGAGGCGATTAATAAAATGCATGTGAAAGACCTTGTCAAATATACGTGGATGCGTAACAGGAATATCGACTTGGTTGAATTTATGCTCAACCCGGACTTTGAAATTATTGGACGTATCGTTCATCCTCTTGTTGATATGCTGGAAGAAGAGTTCATTTATTGTGCATATACGCTGGCTGTAGAGACAGACCGTCTGGAGTATCTTTTGCAATTGCCCGACCGCCATTGAATGGCAGGTGTAGCGCAATCAATCTGACATTACCTACTTGCCTGGCGTCAAAAGTCACTAAACTCAAAACTTTCTGTCAAAAGAAGATAATAAATTACTTCACCCTTGGGTATGGTTCAACTCATGCAAAAACCAAAAATCATGCAACTTGAATTGCACCGGCACTTTTGGCTTTGTATAGCATGCGCACTGCTGTCTTTGCTGGTTTCTGCCGGTGCGCAGGCACAGCAGCTGTCAGAACCTGTCAATTTTACGCTGCCGGATATCGATGGGCAAATGCACTCTTTGTCAGATTACCGCGGCCAATGGGTAATTGTTAACTTCTGGGCAACCTGGTGTGCGCCTTGCATCAAGGAGATTCCTGAACTGATCGAAATCTCAAATCTTGAAGAGCCAGTGACTCCAGTTGTGATTGGGATTGATTTTGAGGAAATCGACGATGAGTCGCTTAGAAGTTTCATGGATACCATGAATATGACTTATTTGGTGCTGCGAATCGGGCAGTCCCCCCTGATACCTTTTGAGCCGCTGAAAGGCATGCCCACCACATTCATCGTATCTCCGCAAGGCCAAATTGCATATCGGAAAATTGGCGCGGTTACCAAAGAGCGTCTGGTGGAGGAGCTTCACAAGCTGGTTGCTTCCAGCTAGCCACATGGATTCGCGAAGAACCGGATTTCAAGGTCAAAGAATGTTTTGCTTGTAAGCTCTCTGCCGACATTGCGGCAATATTCTGAAGTTGTTGGCATCAATGACTGAACAAGATCTGTTGCTGGGGGTGAATTACGATTCTTTGTATGTGGAGAAAATCATCGAAAAATCGATCGCGCACATGTTTTTTGTCAAGGCCCCGATCGAAATGTAATCAATGCCAGTCTGTGCCCACTCACGGATGCTGTCAAGGTCGATGTTGCCCGATACTTCAAGCTCAACCCGACCACGGTTCAGTTGCACGGCTTCAGCCGCCTCGGCCAAGGAGAAATTATCCAGCATGATGCGGTTGGCGCCGCTTTGGATGGCATTTTCCAATTGCTCGCAAGTCTCAATCTCAACCTCAATGAGGATGTTTTCATCATGCTTTGCAGTCACCTGATCGATCATGGATCGCAGCGATTGATTCATCGCTTGGTGATTTTCCTTGAGCAGCACGCCATCATATAGGCCAAACCTGTGGTTGCAGCCTCCGCCGATCCGCACCGCATACTTTTGAGCAGTGCGCAGGCCGGGGAGCGTTTTTCTCGTGTCAAGTATCCGAACCGGATAGTCGGTGACTGCATCTGCGTAAGTCCGTGTTATGCTCGCCGTGCCGGACAGCGTCTGCAAGAAGTTTAATGCCGTCCGCTCAGCTGTCAGCAAGGCGCGCGCGTTGGCTCTAATGTGGCATATATTTGCACCGCTGTTGATGCAGTCACCGTCATGATGCTGCCAGTCAATCCGCGCGGTCAGATCTAATTGATGAATGGTCTGCTCAAACCATGCGCTGCCGCAAAGCACCGCTGACTCCCTGGTGATGACCTTCGCCGCGACCCTGGCGTTCGGTGCCACTAGTGCTGCTGTCAGGTCGCCCGTACGAACATCTTCTGCGAGCGCATTGCGAACGCAGTGCAAAATATCCTCTGGCAATGCTGGGCGGGGATTTGTCATTGAATGAATCGATATTGAGTGTTAGACAGAGGACGGTATAGCACGACGAGGCCAATTGATTTGCTGCTGCGACAAGCATGGCAGGCGAGCGGCGAGACCGCCGAAAACTAGCGAGGACAGCCGTGCATCTTGCAGTGTGAGGCTTCTCCCGAGAAAATTGGCCGCTTTCATGGCTGGCACCGCAGTTGCTGAGCAAGTGGCTTCATCGCCAGCGGCTGGCAGCTGTCTTCCTCGGGCAAGTATTGTCGAACATTGTCCATCAATCTAGCCGGAAGTTTTTTTGATAGCGCTTGCGTCTGACAGGCATCTCGGCACCGCAGGGAGAGCTGCCGAAAATTCTGCCATCTGCTTGGCGCAGTGGTTTTTGACTTCACTTTTTGGCATGGTACTGGCGAAATCCAGCAACGATTGGAGTTTTGCGGACGGCAATTTGCCAGCCGTAAATGCAACAGGATTTTTGGATTCGTCGTATGGTCATCACCTCAGCATTATCGTTTTAGTCACTCAATCAATTCAAGGCCAAAATTGACAGCATAGGTATGCAGAATCAGAATTCTTTTACTCGTTTTTCTTTATCGCATTCGGGGGCGGAATCCAACACAATGCCAATTGGCACGTTGATACAATAACCAAGCAGATGCGAATCAATCCAATCTGGGGAAAAAGGTTTTTTACGATGGAAATGTCCTCAAGTTTAGTCGCATTGTCGGCTGGTGACTCTCGACAAGCCTGAAACATCGTCGCTAGATGGGAAGCGGAAAACACTGTATTGCAAATTCAGCCACCCAAGAACATGTCTCTGCCACTGATGCGCCATAAGTATGCGAGTGCCTGAATATCAGTGTTCACTGATTGGCTTGCAGTTGTTTGCGGGACCGTTTGAACGATGGATTCGCTCGGTTTTGGCCGGCACAGGTGCTGGATCAAATCAAGCATCCCGGTCGGGCAGCGGTACGTGTTCAAATGGGCGGCATTTTCGCCAATGTCAGCATCGTTGCGCAGGCGGTGGACAATTCCCCAGTCGGCTGGCCGGCGTCGCGGCGGCGCCGCTTGCAAAATCTTGCCTCAGTGATAGCCGTCATGCGTGATTTTGCTCCAGATCAAGATGCGGTCCATGCCAGCCAGGCAACGGCGGGAACGATTGCGACTTATGATCGCATAGCGGATGCTTTCTGCAATGGTACCGCAAACCATGATGTCAGCCAGAACATCAATGCCCTGCTTGAAGCGGTCAAAGGCGAGGCCCCCTACATTATTTTGGATTTCGGCTGTGGGCCAGGTCGGGATTTGCGTCGATTCACAGAGCTGGGTCACAAGGCGGTGGGTCTGGACGGCTCAAGCCAGTTTGTCAAAATCGCTCGCATCGAAACTGGATGTGAAGTGTTGCATCAAGATTTTATCCGACTCTCATTGCCGAGCAGGCGATTCGACGGAATTTTTGCCAATGCATCGCTGTTTCACATTCCATCTGGCCAGTTGCACCGGGTCCTCAAGGAGTTGGCCGCCAGCCTCAAGCCCGGGGGTGTGCTGGTCAGCTCAAATCCGAGAGGCAGCAACGAGGAAGGCTGGGTCGATGGACGGTACGGCTGTTTTCATGATCTGGAAACGTGGTGCAGTTATGTGACTGAAGCTGGGTTTGAGCAATTGCATCACTACTATCGCCCAGCCGGGCAGCCGCGGGAAAACCAGCCGTGGCTGGTAACGGTTTGGCGGGTAAGGACGCAGGCTTCAATGAATGATGATTTTCAGCTGTCAGCGGAGACTGAAGACTGACTGAACGGATTGACGATCGTGAGTTTTTCGATAACTTGTCCGTCTTGCAAATCTTCGCTGAAAAGAATCCTGCATTGGGCCTCAAGCGCTGCGGCCACGATTAAGCTATCGTAAAGCGAAAATCTGTAACGCCGCATAATATCAAGTCCGCAGCGATAGAGCCGATGAGTCGGATTCACATGCCACAACGGAGCCAGCACATCTTCAAGAAAATGAGATGCTTGGATCGCTGTCGCCCCCAGTTTTTTCGTGAGTACATGGATTGTTTCCTGAACAACCTGATAGCTGATGCGGCCTGCTCCCTGCCTAACTGCTGATTGAATCAAATCCTCAGATTGCGAGCGCTTGTCGTTATCAGTTTCGTCAAATAAGTATATGAATACATTTGAATCAATAAAGTATTTATCGTTCATTCATTTCCTCCCGGAAGAACTTGCGGCCTTTAGAAAAAATACTCACTTGCAGTTCCCGGATCGTTTCAATGGTTCTTTCACTTTTCTGTTCGCGCTGAACATAATTTTCCAGCCATATTCGGAATTGCGCATTCAAGGTCGTCTGCTCGGCAGCCGCATGCCTCCTCGCTTTCTCAATTAAATCGGCGTCGGCACTGAGTGTTATGTTTTTCATCATCTCTGCATGGACTAATACTACACGAAATCAGTATACACTACATTCGTGTGATTTTCCGGTTGAATTGACTCTGAGCATGGCTCAAAGCCATTGCCTGGTTATCTAGGAAGCGTTATGCAATCTGTAGAATGGGTATGGCACCGCCTGAGCAAAGCCAGAGAATTTCGTGTATGGCGCTGCCACAATGTATCATGGACAAAAGCGAGAGATAAGGATGTCAAGCAATTCATCAGCGAATTTTTGCAGCAGGGGTATATTGATTCATGACAAACGATATTTGGGAAGTGCTCGCGCCGCGCCTTGAGGCAAATTCTGCCAGGCCGGCCTGGATTCAGCGGGTCAAGCAGGGCAGTGCGCAAATCACAACTTATAGACAAGTTCACGAGGGGGCGCTGAATCTGGCCGCGATCTTGCGGACCCAAGGTGTCGGCTGCAAGGATGTCGTGGCTGTGATCGGTCCCAACAGTCCGCAATGGGCTGTTGCAGCCCTCGCTGCCTGGCGTGTCGGCGCCATACTGGCGCCCGTCCATATCGGTAACAGTGTCGAGGATATTCGCGCTCAGATCGAAATTCTCAATCCTAAAATAATCCTGGCGCATGACGCTGGTTCTAAACTTGATGGACAACAGCGGGCTGTGCTGCCCATTGAAATCGGCTCTGACCTGGCGCAGGATGAGGCCGCGCGGTCTGGGAATCACCTCAGTGCAGAGGAAGCCGCCCGCATTTACACTTCCGGCAGCACCGGAATGCCGAAAGTCGTGCGGCTGTCGCACAAAAATTTATCGTCGAATTTCATCGCTTGCTCCAGGATTGTGAAGATTGATCATCATGACAGGTTCTTGAGTCTGCTGCCGCTTTCCCATACTTTCGAATTGGTCGGCGGCATGCTGCTGCCGCTGTATTGCGGCTCGTCGATCGTACTGCCGAGAGTCTTGACGGCGCATGAGGTGCTCAGCGCAATGGCAGAGGAAAAAGTCTCTGTCGTACTAGCCGTGCCGCGCCTGTTTCGCAATATCAAAGAAGGTATGGAAAAGAGATTTGCAGAAGCCGGTTTTCTGCTGCGAGCGTATGTGTCAATGCTGGCAGCGATGCCGCTTTCCTTGCGCATCAAGCTGAATGCACCGCTGCGCAAGAAACTGGGTCCGAATCTTCGGACGTGGGTGAGCGGCGGAAGCCGTCTGGATCCGACTATTGCGCTGTTCTTTCGCAATCTGGGTATCAGTCTGCGGCAAGGATACGGGCTGACCGAGACCTCGCCGGTTGTTTGTGTACAGGAAGCTTTCCCTCAAAGTCTTGACAGCGTCGGTTATGCGATCGACGGAGTTGAAGTCAAGATTCATGAGCCGGATGAGTACGGGATCGGAGAAGTGCTCGTCAGAGGCAGCAACATCATGCTGGGCTATCAGGATGTCGAGCTGACACGAGAGGTTATGCACGGCGATTGGTTCAAGACAGGAGATCTAGGCAGAATGGATGCTCAGGGAAACCTGAGTCTGACCGGGCGCATCAAGCGTATCATTGTCACCGAGGCAGGAAAAAATGTCTATCCAGAAGAGCTCGAAACAGTGCTGGAGCGATACGATGGCGTTGTCGAGGCCGGTGTAGTTGAGATTGATATGCGTCCGTGCGCTGTCTTGGCAATGGAAGAACCGAAAAACAAGTCGCAGCAGGCCAAGGAAATTCTGCGTGATTTCAATGCTCGCACCTCCAGTCACAACCAAATATCGCGTTTTGCAGTGGTTGAGCAGCTGCCTCGAACACCACTGGGAAAAACCTCTTTATCCGAGCTGCCGGAGGTGTTTGCGGCCAACGAGGTGCGCTGAGAAAGATCTTGCCTGGCACTTGTCGAGTGCCAGCAGCTGCGGCGCTTTTTGACCTCCCCCAGCGCAGTCTTCGCATTGCGACAGCGCCAGGCTGCCGTTCCCATTGCACTCCTTGAAATTTTTCCGATTCAGTCTTATATCTGCGCAGGCGGCCAACTGATAATTCGATAGGCTTTTACATCATGAATGCAGATAAATTCACTCACAAACTTCAAGTCGCACTCGGCGCGGCGCAGAGCCTCGCAGTGGGACGCAATCATCAGTTTATTGATCCGTCGCATTTGATGATTGCTCTGTTAGATCAGCAAAACGGTACGCTCAGGCACCTGCTGACCCAATCAGATGTCAATGTAAATGCGCTGCGAAACGCCTTCGAAAAACACCTCGAAAGCTTGCCGCAGGTTTCTGGAACGGATGGCGACATTCATTTGTCACGCGAGCTGATCAATCTGCTCAATCAGGCAGATGGTCTCGCGCAAAAGCGCAATGACCAGTTCATCTCAAGTGAGCTGGTTGCTCTAGCCGCAGTCAGCTCCAAACATAAAGTCGGCGCCATACTTCGCGCCCACGGTGCGACCCGCAGTGTGCTTTCTGATCGAATTGAGCAGATGCGAAATGGACAGGCAGTCACCGATGCAGCCGATGAAGATACCCGCCAGGCGCTTGAGAAGTTTACCGTTGACGTTACCGAGCGGGCGGCGCAGGGCAAGCTGGATCCGGTGATTGGCCGCGATGATGAGATTCGAAGATCAATTCAGGTTTTGCAGCGGCGTACTAAGAACAATCCAGTACTGATCGGCGAGCCTGGAGTTGGCAAGACAGCCATCGCCGAAGGTCTTGCCCAGCGCATCATCGATGGCGAAGTCCCGGAGGTCCTCAAAGGCAAGCGGCTGCTGTCGCTTGATCTTGGCGCGCTGATTGCCGGCACCAAGTTCCGCGGTGAGTTCGAAGAGCGTCTCAAGGGTCTGCTCAAGGATCTGGCTGACCAGGAAGGTCAGGTCATCCTGTTTATCGATGAGCTGCACACCATGGTCGGCGCAGGCAAGGCTGAGGGCTCGATGGATGCCGGCAATATGCTGAAACCCGCACTCGCACGCGGTGAATTGCATTGTATCGGCGCCACTACGCTCGACGAGTATCGCAAGCACGTTGAGAAAGACGCGGCATTGGAGCGGCGTTTTCAGAAAATTATTGTGCAGGAGCCTTCGCTGGAGAGCACCATTGCGATTTTACGCGGGATCAAGGAGAAGTATGAGCTGCATCACGGTGTTGATATCACAGACCCCGCGATTGTTGCGGCCAGCGAGCTGTCGCATCGCTACATCACCGATCGAAATCTGCCCGACAAAGCGATTGACCTGATTGATGAGGCGGCCAGCCGCATTCGCATTGAGATCGACTCAAAGCCGGATGCACTCGACCGGCTGGACCGCAAAATTATCCAGCTGAAGATTGAGCGCGAGGCGCTGAAGAAAGAGACCGACGATGCGTCGAAGTCGCGTCTGGAGAAACTCGAAAGTGAATTGCTTGATCTGCAGCGGGAATATTCGAACTTGGAGCAGAAGTGGTTTGCCGAAAAAGAGGCAGTCAACAGCTCGCAGCATATCATGGAGAGATTGGACGAAGCTCGAATACAAGAAGCCAATGCCCAGCGAGCTGGGGACTTGGAGCGTTTGTCGCAGTTGCGCTATCAGACGATCCCGGAACTTGAGAGCCAGCTGGTGGAAACACGCAAAGGCGAGCAGCAGAATTTTGAGATTCTGCGCAGTAAAGTGACCGATGGAGAAATCGCTGAGGTGGTCGCGAGCGCTACCGGTATCCCGGTCTCCAAGATGCTTGAGGGCGAGCGCGCCAAACTGCTTCGAATCGAGGCGGAAATCGCCAAGCGAGTTGTCGGTCAAAATACCGCCATCGGCGCTGTGGCCGACGCCATTCGCAGATCACGCACCGGGCTGGCCGATCCGCATAAGCCGTATGGAACATTTTTGTTCCTTGGCCCAACCGGTGTGGGCAAAACCGAGCTCTCCAAAGCGCTGGCTGAATTTCTGTTTGATACCGAAGACGCCTTGATTCGGATTGATATGTCTGAATTCATGGAAAAACATTCTGTAGCTCGATTGATCGGCGCGCCTCCGGGCTATGTGGGTTATGAAGAGGGCGGCTATCTGACCGAATTGGTGCGGCGCCGACCCTACTGCGTGATTCTGCTGGATGAGATCGAAAAGGCGCATCCAGATGTCTTCAACATTCTGCTGCAGGTGCTGGATGACGGGCGGTTGACGGATGGTCACGGGCGCACCGTGGATTTTCGCAACTCTGTCGTGATCATGACCTCCAATATGGGGTCGGATTTGGTGCAAAGCATGGGAGAAAGCGGCGACTACGATGTGCTGCAAACGACCATTCTCAATGTGGTCAAGCAGAACTTCAGGCCAGAGTTTGTCAATCGAATCGACGACATTGTCGTCTTTCATTCGCTTGCATCTGCGCATATTCGCCAAATTGCCAGCATTCAGATTCAGTATTTGCGCGATCGCCTGGCAAGCCGCGATATGGATTTGTCACTCACCGATGCAGCGGTGAAAAAATTGGCGGAGGTGGGTTTTGATGCAGTTTTCGGTGCGCGGCCTCTGCAGCGAGCAATCAAGATTCACATTGAGAACCCGCTGGCCAAAGAAATTCTAGCAGGAAAATTCACCGCCGGGGACGAGATTCAGGTCAGCTGGAAAGATGGCGCTTTTGATTTTCATGCCGCGGCCGCCAGCCAAGCTGCTGCGTGATTCGCCGGGCGGCGAAAACCCCGCTTCAGCAAAGGCTTTGCTACAATGCACCCACGGACTCGATGCGATGGGCCGCAGGCGCGCAGCTGTGCAGTATTGTGACCCGACGAAGAAGCAGACACGATGAGAGCAATGACCCGAGCCATTTATCCCGGCAGCTTTGACCCGATTACAAATGGACATACGGATCTGATCAGTCGGGCGACGCTGCTGTTCGATGAAATTATTGTCGCCGTTGCGGACAGCCAGTCCAAGCGCACCTTATTCTCGCTGGAGGAGCGCATCAATCTGATTGAGCAGACGGTCTGCAATCTGCCCGGTGTGCAGGTGCAGGGTTTTACCGGTCTGCTGATCGACTTTGCCAAGCAGGCTGATTCAAAAGTTGTTATTCGCGGTCTGCGGGCGGTTTCCGATTTTGAATATGAATTTCAGTTGTCGTGGATGAACAAGCAGATGGATCAGGAAATTGAGACCCTGTTTTTGGCTCCGGCCAAAGACTATGCATTTGTATCTGCCTCTTTGGTCAGAGAAATTGCGCAGCTCGGCGGCGATGTGCGCCAGTTCCTGCATCCCTCAGTCAACGAAGCGCTGCATGACAAGCTGGCTCAGAACTGAGCGCCTCAGCTCCAGGCGAATCTAGGCTGATCAAAGTGAGCGACCCGTGTATCGCGGCCGAATAGCGCAATTTCCCGAAACTGGTAGACAAACGCGGCAGTCGGGGCAAAAATACGCTGATCAATCGATGCCAGCGGTATGGAAAGCACTTGCGTTTTGGGATTTGCCGACGGTTCCAGGATTGGCATGGCGGGTGAATGCAAGTCCTTCAGCGGCACTCGGCAGGCACAGGCGACCTCGTTGGGGTCAGGTTGCAAATGCTCAACATGCCCGCCCCAGACCACGATCGGCGTAATCAAAAACCCGGATCGAGTCGGGTAGTCATCCATCCATCCCAAGACATTGCTGACCGGCAGCTGAATTCCGATTTCCTCGTGCAGCTCACGCAGCGCCGCCTGCTCAACCGTTTCACCGGCCTCAATGCGTCCTCCCGGCAGCGCATACTGTCCGCTGTGGCGATGCAGATGCTGCGCCCGCCGCGTCAGCACAAAACTGGCCGATTGCTGGTCATCTGCGCTGATGATGGCAAGCGCCACAGCGGCATGAGTCAGATTGACGCCTTTTGTCTGTGTGCGCGGAAATGCGTCCAATCGATCTTGAATCTGCTGTCTCAGCGCAGCATCAAGCTTGATTTCAGGGACAGTAAAATATTTGTTTGAGAGAGTCATAAGCGGCTTGAATCGCGATTCGAATCAAAAGAGCAGAAGCCATAATATAAACATACCCGGTTGCCAAACGCGGCAAATGACATCATCTTTGAGACTGTGTCCATGAATCGAATCGAAAGTGAAAATTATGCCATTGAGAACGAGCCTTTCTACCTGCCAGTCGGCGACGAGGTGGAGCTGTTTGAATGCGCGCACTGCAATCAGATTCCCGTGCTGCTCAAAGGTCCGACCGGGTGTGGCAAGACGCGTTTCATGGAATACATGGCCTGGCGCCTGCGTCTGCCATTGGTCACGGTCGCCTGTCACGATGATCTGACCACCTCCGATCTGGTCGGACGCTACCTCATCGCAGGCGGCGAGACCCGCTGGGTGGATGGGCCACTTGCCAAAGCAGTGCGTCTAGGCGGAATCTGCTATTTGGATGAGATCGTTGAGGCGCGCAAAGATACCACCGTAGTCATTCACCCGCTAGCCGATACCCGACGGCTGTTGCCCATTGAAAAAACCGGCGAGGTGCTGCGCGCAGCATCCACATTCAATCTGACCATTTCCTACAATCCAGGTTATCAAAGCGTGCTCAAGGATCTCAAGCAGAGCACACGGCAGCGTTTCCTCAGTCTTGAATTTGACTATCCGAGCGAGGAGACAGAGTGCGCTGTCGTGGTGCGCGAGTCTCAGATCGACCCTCAGGCTGCGCAGCGGCTTGTGCGGTTTGCGCAGATGACACGCAATCTCAAGGGCAGCGGTCTGGAAGAAGGCGCGAGCACCCGCTTGCTGGTGCATGCGGCCAAGCTGATCGTCTCAGGCATCGAGCCGTCGGCCGCCTGCTGTGCCAGTGTGACCCAAACTTTAAGCGATGATGCCGAAGTGATTGCAGCGATTGAGGAAATGGCTGCCACTTTGTTCTAAAGCGCACAGTTTTCGATGAGTGAACCGAGCCGTCAGCCGCTGAGCGCATCGGCCATCCGGCAAAAGCTTGACATCCATCTGCTGGCGGTGCTGTCAGATCGCCGGACGACGGATGAGGCTTCGGCCGGCATTGCCCGTCTGGCTCGAGATGATCAGGATTTTGTGCTGCGCTGGACGCAAGTCATTGCCCGCTCCAATTCAGAGATGGCTTATCAGTTTGTCTTGCATGTCTCGCGCGCGTTCGCCTTGATGGACGCCGCAGGAGTTGAAAGCTGGGTTATCGCAACCCTGGACATCTATGATCGTGAGGGACTTTTCCCGGGCAGCAATGCGTTTCGCAAGGTCGATCAGTATGCTGAAAACCGCATCCATGCCGAGCATGCGGCCTCTTTTCATGAAGCCGCAGGCATTCTGGCGAAATTCATTGCCGGCATCTGCGGCCGCAATTTGAAACTGCTGTGCGATCATCATCACTGGACCGACACCGAAGCGATTTTTCTGCCAGATGCAGTCAATGAGTTCAGTGCCAAGCCGGCAAACTTTCAGCTGATGAAAGCCATGGGCGCTTATCTGGCGATGCAGAATCGTTACGGAACATTTCGTATTGATCAAGCGAGCGGTGTGCCGATCGTTTGTGAGACACTGAAGAAATATGTCGATCAAGACCGAGCATTGCAACTGTTTGCCGCTCTGGAGGAAATCCGCATCCTGCATCGTTTGAAGACCGATATGCCCGGTTTGGCAAGGCAGCTGCTGCAGCTGGGCGCAGCAGACGGCTGCAGCGGCGAACTGAGCGGAGATTTGCCGCATCTGCAAGCGCTGTTTCGCAGCGGAGCTGATGTGATGACCACACTGGACGCGGTCGATCAGCTGTACCCGCTTGACCTTGATATCGGGGTGCCTTCTTTTTTTCGCGGCAAGATTGACTTGGAAGCCGTGCGACTAACTGCTGCCGCGCGGGTGCAAGAAGAGAAAAAGAAATTTCGCAGCGACCTTGCGCAGCTTTGCGAAAGCATCGCGAATACCGGCACGGCAGGCGGTGATCGCCAAAACTGCTGTCGCAACATGCGAGCCGAGGTGGCAAATTCTGATTCTTCGGAAGGGCTGGATTCCCAGGAGCTTTGGCTCTCGATTGATGGTCGCGATGTGGCGCTGTCCGATGACATGGCGCAGACTGCGAGCAGCGTCATTCAGGATTTCGGCAAAATTCCAGAAGATTACCTGATTCCAGCTGCGGACCGCGGCCGACACAATCAAGCTGCAGTCGAACCGGAACCCACGGAGGATTCAGTTTCCGATCGTGAGCTGGTGTACTTTTATGATGAGTGGGACTATCGGCGGCGGCATTATCGAAAAAACTGGTGTACTCTGATCGAAAAAGAAAGTGCGCTGGCCGACGTATCGATTGTCGAGGACATCATCGTCAAGCATCGCCATCTAGTCGGTGAAATTCGCAAATCATTTCAGGCTCTTCGAGATGCCAATCGCTCTTTGCGGCGGCAAAAAAACGGAGACGACATCGATATCGATGCGCTTATCGAGGGCTTTGCTGAAATGAAGGAAGGCAATGAGCTGACCGATCGTCTGTTTATTCAGCCGCGCAGGCTGGAAAGGGATCTGGCAGTGGTATTTATGATCGATATCAGCGGCTCCACCAAAGGCTGGATCAACGATGCTGAGCGCGAAAGTCTGGTGCTGCTATGCGAGGCGCTTCACATCCTTGGCGACCGCTATGCGATTTACGGATTCAGCGGCATGACGCGCAAACGCTGCGAAATCTATCCGGTCAAGACTTTCGGCGAGTCATACAGTGATGCCGTCAAATCTCGCATTGCGGGCCTGAAGCCTAAAGACTACACGCGCATGGGCGCCGCGATTCGCCATCTCAGCAAGAGACTGACAGGCATGGAAGCAAGAACACGAATGCTGATCACAATTTCCGATGGCAAGCCTGATGATTACGATGGTTATCGGGGTGAATATGGAGTGGAAGACACTCGTCGTGCACTTATGGAAGCCAAGTACGCAGGCATTCATCCATTCTGCATCACGATCGATTCGCATGCCCATGACTATTTGCCGAGAATGTATGGTCATGTGAACTACACAGTGATCGACAATATACGTCGATTGCCACTGCAAGTATCTGATATATATAGAAAGACATCGACCTAATACTTGCAGCGGAATTATTGGATGAGCAAGATATCGGTAATCGAAAAACAAAAATATTTTGTATAATCCTGAGCTGGCCGCACTGTGGCCGAGGAGGAGTAAATCAGAGTGCGGCGCCAAAGTCTGACGCTCCTCATTTTGAATTTCAGCTAAGAAAATACAGGGGGTAGCGTGGAAGCGGTTCAGTCAAAACTTCATCTCTCCAATGAAATCATCTCGCGTCCCGGCGAGCGCAAATTTCATGATTTCGAACTGCAGTCTACTTCGTATGACACGTGGGACCGGAAGTACCGATTAAAAAAGGGCACTGGCGAAATTGTCGACCAGACAGTTGAGGACACATACAAAAGAGTGGCCAGCGCGCTTGCCGAAGTCGAAAGCCAGCGCCAGAGAATCCATTGGGAGAAGCGATTTGTCTGGGCGCTGCAAAATGGCGCAATTCCAGCTGGTCGCATCATTTCAAATGCCGGCGCTCAGGAGCACAAGCCTTTCACCAGCACCATCAACTGCACTGTGTCTGGCACTGTATCCGATTCAATGCAGGGCATTTTGCATTCGGTCTACGAGGCCGGACTGACACTGAAGGCCGGATGCGGAATCGGCTATGAGTTCTCGACACTGCGGCCCAAAGGTGCGTTCGTCAGCGGCGCCGGCGCCTACACCTCGGGTCCGATGTCATTCATGGATATTTTTGATGCCATGTGTTTTACGGTGTCATCTGCCGGAGGCCGGCGCGGCGCGCAGATGGGGGTGTTCAATATCTCGCATCCTGATGTGATGGAATTTATCCGGGCCAAACGCGAGGACGGCCGCCTGAGACAGTTCAACCTGTCGTGCTTGATCACAGATGAATTCATGTCTGCCGTCAAGCATAATGAAATGTGGGATTTGGTTTTTCCGGCAACGCAAGCGGAGATAGACAGCGGCGAGTACGAGATTATCTGGAAATACTGGCCGAATAATGACGGCACCTATGCCACCAGCGAAAAAGGCAAGGTTGCGGTGCGAGTCTATGAATCCATCAAGGCTCGACAGTTGTGGGATTCAATCATGGAGCTGACCTACGATTATGCTGAGCCTGGATTCATACTCATTGACCGTGTCAATGAGATGAACAATAACTGGTTTTGCGAAGACATTCGGGCGACCAATCCATGCGGCGAGCAGCCGCTGCCGCCGTATGGCAGCTGCTTGCTGGGCTCGGTCAATCTGACTAAATTTGTCCAGCAGCCATTTACCAGCCAAGCTTCGTTCGATTGGGAAAAATTTAACGAGGTTGTAGCGATTTTCACCCGAATGCTCGACAATGTCGTTGAAATCAATGGTCTGCCTTTGTCTCAGCAGCGTGATGAAATTTTGCGCAAGCGGCGTCATGGAATGGGATTTTTGGGTCTTGGCTCTACGCTCACCATGCTCAAGATGAAATACGGCTCGGCCGAGTCCATTCAGTTTACTGAGAAAGTAGCGAAAAATATGGCGATCACGGGCTGGACAACTGGAGCTGATCTCGCAGTTGAGAAAGGTCCGGCGCCGATTTTTGATGAAATGTTCGAGGTCACGCCGCAAATGCTCGCCAAGCGACCTGAAATGGCCGAGGACGGCATCAGTGTGAATCAGAAAGTCAAGGGCTCGGTGCTGCTGGCGAACTACAGCCGATATATGCAGCAGCTGCCGAAACATCTGACCGACCGCATCGCGAAATACGGCGCGCGATTCACGCACCACACGTCCATTGCGCCGACTGGCACGATCAGTTTGTCGCTGGGCAATAATGTCAGCAACGGGATTGAGCCGTCTTTCGCGCATGCGTACTCCAGAAACGTCATTCGTGAAGGGAAGAAATCCAAAGAGAAAACCAAAGTTTATTCCTATGAGCTGCTGGCTTACCGGCAATTGGTTGACAGTAATGCGACCGCCGAACAGCCTGACTCATTGCCGGACTACTTTGTGACTGCGGACAACATCATGCCGGCCGAGCATGTTGCCATTCAGGCGGCAGCCCAAAAGTGGGTGGATTCGTCGATTTCGAAGACCGCCAATGTGCCTACGGATTTTCCCTTTGAGCAGTTCAAGAACATTTACATGGATGCTTATGAAAGCGGGCTGAAAGGGTGCACGACATTCCGCTTTAATCCTGAAGCTTTTCAAGGCGTCTTGGTGCGAGACGAGGATTTGGAAGACACCGTCTATGTGTTTACGCTGGAAGACGGCACAAAAGTCGAGGCCAAGGGCAACGAAGAAGTTGAGTATGACGGCGAGACACATACCGCTGCCAATTTGTATGATGCGCTTAAGGAAGGCTACTACGGCAAGTTCTAGAGGTTATTTTCAGTGGCAATCAAAATCACCAAACCCATCGTTAAGTATGGCGTTTCCGACACCAAGAGCCAATCCGATTCGGCGCCAGCCGCTGTGCAAGAGACAACGACTCTGCTCGGAGCAGAAACGGACGCAAGCGATGGCGAATCCAATGTCATCCACATGCATGAGCGCATTGTGCGTCCTGAGATGCTTGCCGGCTCAACCTATAAAATTACGACGCCGGTATCGGCTCATGCGCTTTATGTCACGATCAATGATATGAAGCTCAATGAAGGCACTCCTTACGAGAGGCAGCGTCCATTCGAAATTTTTCTCAATTCCAAGAACCTGGAGAATTTCCAGTGGACGGTGGCTTTGACTCGCATCATTTCAGCAATATTCAGAAAAGGCGGCGACAACACATTTTTGGTCGAAGAGCTGCAGGCTGTTTTTGATCCCAGGGGAGGCTATTTCAAGCCGGGCGGCCGTTTCATGCCATCTTTGGTCGCAGAAATCGGCAGCGTCATCGAAACGCATATGATCAAGCTTGGCATGATTGAGTCTAGTGCCAGCAAAGTCGGTCCTGAAGCTCAGAAAATTCTGGATGAAAAGCGCAGAGAATTTGAAAGCCAGCAAGCCTTAAACCTGCAGCCGCCCTCAGACACTGGATTTCCTGCGAATTCGAAGCTGTGTACTGTATGCCATACAGTCGCCGTCGTATATTCCGATGGATGCATGGTTTGTCTCAATTGCGGCGATTCCAAGTGCTCTTAGAACGGCTTTTGATCACCCGGCGCTGCCATGGCGCTTAAAGTCTCTTACAAGCTGATATCTCTGCAAGATTGACCCGGCTTTACGGTTTGGCTTTGTCGATGCGCTGCTTGCGCCCGCTCTGATCGATCGCGCCTCGGCGAGGTTTCTAATGAGTGCGCATTACGACTATGTGATCGTCGGATCAGGGTCTGCGGGCGGTTTTATGGCACTGCGGCTTTCCGAAAATCCCAATATCAAAGTGCTCCTGCTGGAAGCCGGTCCGAGTGATGCGCATTGGACCACAACTATGCCTGCCGGTGCGCGCTATACCTTCGATGGCGGTCCGCGCAATTGGTGTTTCGAAACAGAGCCGGAGCCATTCATGCATGACCGGGTGCTGTTCCAGCCGCGGGGCAAGACACTCGGCGGCTCCTCTTCCCTGAACGGCATGGTTTTTGTGCGCGGACATCCCTTTGACTATCGGCAATGGGATGCGACCGCCAAGGGCTGGAGTTATGATGATGTCTTGCCATATTTTCTCCGGATCGAGCGTTATCAGCGGCACGATGCTGCAAACCGAGGCAGCAGCGGTCCTATCCGGGTGCAGCGACTGCCGGCCAGCCATCCGATCGAGCAAGCCTTTCTGACCGCCGGTACCCAGGCGGGTTATCCCAATCCTGCGGACTACAACAGCGGCCTCGATCAAGAGGGTGTTACGCAATTTGATGCGAATATCGACCGTGGCTGGCGTTCCGGGACAGCGCGTGAGTGTGTCCGTCCGGCCATGGCGCGCGCCAACTGCACTGTACTGACGGGCGCGCATGTGATGCGGATTCACTTCGATGGAAAGCGGGCGACGGGTGTCTCTTATCGTGCCAAAGGCGAGGACTTGACTGCGTACGCTGAGGCGGAAGTTATTCTGTGCGCCGGTGCATTTCAGTCACCGCAGCTGCTCATGCTGTCCGGAATCGGGCCGGCCGACGAGCTGCGCAAGCAGCGGATCAAGCCGGTGGTGAATTTGCCGGGTGTCGGTCAAAACCTGCAAGACCATCTCGAGGTTCATATCAAGTATCGGTGCAAAAAAGGCATGTCGAAAAATTCAAAGCTGGGCAAACATCGCATTGTCTGGGCTGGAATCCGGTGGTGGCTGCTCAAAACTGGTTTGGCAGCGACTTCCGCCAGTCAGGCGGGCGGATTTTTTCGCAGTGATGAGAATGCGGTGTATCCGAATATTCAGTTTCATTTTTGGCCGTATTATCTGGAAGGGTGGTCGCCGCCGCCTGGCAAGGACGGGTATTGCTTCGATGTTGGGCCGGTACGCTCCTCAAGCCGCGGCTGGGTCAAGCTGCGGTCCTCTGATCCGTTCGCCCCGCCTCGAATTCAGCTGAATGGACTCTCCACTGATCAGGATTTGGCCGACTTTCGCAGTGCGATACGCATTGCCCGGGAAATTGGCAGTCAGACTGCTTTTGCTGAGTTTGGCGGACGCGAGGTCTCGCCGGGCGCCGATGCTGCCGCGGATTCTGAATTGAATGACTATGTCCGCAGTCATGCCAACAGCGCCTACCACCCTTGCGGCACCGCGCGCATGGGAGCAGATCCGATGGCAGTGGTTGATTCAGAAGGCAAAGTATACGGGGTGGAAGGATTGCGCGTTGCAGACGCATCCATCATGCCGACGATCACCAATGGCAACATCAATGCCCCATGCATGATGATCGGAGAGAAAATCGCCGATTCTGTGCTAGGCGCCTGATGATGGATGTGGCGCGATTCTTGCTGACAAGACGTTAGTCTGAGACGCGTACACCGGTCAGCTGGAAGTCCCAGAGCGCTGCTCCTTTCGGCTTTGCATTGCGAAAGGAAACCGTGTCGCTGAAATCACGCGCTTGTCGGGGCGGCACATTGATTGGAACGAAGTCGACACGTTCGCCGATGGTCGCGCAGTCGTCATTGATTTGCATGCTTTGTGCCGGGCAATCGTGCAGCGTGATTCTGATATGCACGTCAGTGACGGATTTGTCGGATGAATTTGTGATTCTCCCGGAGTAGTCCCAGCTGTCGCCGTACGCAGAGACAATGTCGGTCTGCGACAGTGAGACGGAATCCGGTGCAGCCGAAAATTCGGCGTTGTGACTTTGATCGGTATTGATCAGATACAGTACTGTGACCAGTATCCCAACGATTCCCAAAAGGCTGAAACCGATTTTCGGAGAATGGTAACTGACAAAAATCAATGCCGCACAAACGACAGCGAGCGCTACCCAATGCATGAAAGAATCCGCGATTTAATGGTCACTGAAGAACAGAGTGGTTTTTGTCGGGCGCATCGTCTGCCGCACATTTCAAAGAGCTCGCCAGATAAAACGATGCCGATGGCTATAATTTATCAATTCTTGCAGGTTGATTTCCCTGGAATTTAACTCAATCCGAGCGGTTTTCGTGTCAGTTCAGCTTCAATCAGCCCCCAGTGCGGCGGCGGTTTCCAATAGGGGATTTCAATCTCAGAAGGACCGTTACGAATTCAATAAGCTGCGAAAGCGGCTGCGACGTGAGGTTGGCAATGCGATTCGTGATTTCAATATGATTGCCGCAGGCGATCGGGTTCTGGTCTGTCTGTCGGGTGGCAAAGACTCCTACACGATGCTGGATATTCTGCTGGATTTGCAGCTGCGAGCGCCGACTCCGTTTGAACTGTCTGTTGTGAATCTCGATCAGAAGCAGCCGGGATTTCCGGAACAGGTGCTGCCGGACTATCTGGATTCGGTCGGTGTTGACTACCGGATTCTGCATGCGGATACATACACTATTGTGACCAGTCGCGTTGAGGCGGGGAAAACGATGTGCAGTCTGTGCTCACGTCTGCGTCGCGGTATTCTCTACCGCTACGCCCGTGAGAATGGTTTTGGCAAAATCGCTCTGGGACATCACCGCGATGACTTGATCGAAACGCTTTTTCTGAACATGTTTCACGGCGGCAAGCTCAAGGCGATGCCGCCCAAACTTAAAAGCGACGATGGCCGCAATGTCGTCATTCGACCGCTGTCTTATTGCCGCGAATCAGATATTGAAAAGTACGCGGCTGAAAGAGAATTTCCGATCATACCTTGCGATCTTTGCGGCTCTCAAGCCAATCTTGAGCGCGCGAAGATCAAGCGTATGCTGCGGGAGTGGCAGCTCAGGCATCCCGGACGGATTGAGAATATCTTCGCCAGCATGCAGAATATTGCCCCCTCGCAGCTGGCGGATCGAGATTTGTTTGATTTTGCCTCGATGACTGCGAATCAGGACTGTTGAAGGAAGGATCTGATCCGGTTCATCATGGATAAGTGCAACCAGTCTGGCGAGCATGAATTTTACGAGGAGCTCATATCCTGTATTGGACGCTCGCCGTCGCCCTATCATGCCTCAGCATATCTTGCCCGAAAACTGCGGGCAGCTGGCTATCAGTGCCTGGTGGAAACCGAGGACTGGAATCTGAAGCCGGGCGGTCGATACTATGTTGTGCGCAGCGACACCTCGCTGATCGCTTGGCGCAATGTGTCTGACAGGTCGCTCTCCAATGGTCTTCGCATTGTCGGAACGCATCTTGATAGTCCGTGTCTTCGCATCAAGCCAGAAATGGAGTTCAGCGCTCATGGCTATCGCCAGCTCAGTGTCGAGGTTTATGGATCGCCATTATTGCGAACATGGTTTGATCGAGAGCTGTCGATCGCAGGCCGTGTATTTTTCGAAAACCAGCAGGCGGCTATTGATCGCAGGCTGGTTGATTTGCAAAAGCCGGTTGCTTTCATCCCGAGCATCGCGATTCACCTTGATCGGGCGGCCAACACCAAGCAGTCAATCAATTCGCAAATTCACATCAATCCGCTCTCCGGGGCAGGTGAAACCGCCGAAGCTGGTCACTTTTATCAGCTGATCACAGAGGCGCTGCAGATTGACAGTCCGGAACTCGAAATGCGGCCAGTTAGCGGATTTGATTTATGTCTGTACGATATCAATCCACCTCGGATTATCGGCGGCGAATCCAATTTCCTCGCCAGTGCAAGAATTGATAATTTAGTCAGCTGCTTCGCCGGTCTGCAGGCGCTGCTGGCAGCGGATACCCAATATGCCTGCCTGCTCGTTTGCAACGACCACGAAGAGGTCGGGAGCCTGTCGGACTCTGGCGCGCAAGGTGGATTTCTCAATGATGTGCTCAGGCGTTTAGATGCCGCCGATCCCAGAGTTGTCCGCAAGTCGGCGATGATCTCGGCCGATGGCGCGCATGGGGTGCATCCGAATTATCCTGAAAAACACGACACCTTGCATGCCCCGGTCCTGAACGGCGGTGTGGCGATCAAGATCAATGCGAATCAGCGCTACGCGACGACCGGCGAGCTGGCGGCGGTGATCAAGACAGTTGCAGTACAGCTGGAGGTTCCGATTCAGGAATTCGTCTCGCGCAACAACATGCCCTGTGGGACCACGATTGGTCCAATCGTGGCCTCTGAGACAGGCATCCGAACCCTGGATTTGGGTGTGCCGCAGCTGGCGATGCATTCCATCCGGGAAATTGCCGGACTGCGCGATATATGGAATTTACAGCGACTGCTTGCCGGCTTTTTTGCAGCGTCCCAAGTGACGGTCGTTGACTGATCCAGGATCAGTCGACTGTCTTTATGAGTCCCCTGGTCAGCAGATCTGCCGGCGAAGATGAAAACTTTCAGGAGCATCTCATTCCCATCAAGGCTGCATGGCTGGCAGCTCCAGCTGTCTGCGAACGGACAGGAGCTGGCGATAGCCCTCAACGAGCCGCGGTGAAGGACGTCCCAATGCGGCTTCACTGATACAGAAGACGTTTTTGTTTTTTGCAAACTTGGCTGTTTGCCATAGTGGATTGCGGCAGACAACATCGCATCGGTATTTTTCGAGCTTTACGCCGCACCATGAAATGATCACACAGTCCGGATTCAAATCCAAAACCTCGGCATCTTCAAGCGGAGCGCTCTTGACCTGACGGTCGTAGATCGGGTTGCGGAAGCCTGTCGCCGCAATCAAATCTTCCGTCCAAGACAATTGACCCGGTGCAATGACAGGCTTTGGCCACCATTGAATCAATACGCTTGGCCGCGGCTCAGGTAGAATGACTGGCTGAATTGCGTCTTTCATCTGCGCTACAATGCACTGAGCAGACTTTGGCGCGTCCAGGAGGTCCCCAATCGCTAGAATATTGTCATACACATCCGTGAGTGATTCAGGTTCGGGTGCGAGATACGGGATGCCGGTTGCTTGAATGCCCTCGACGACAAGCTCATGCCCCGGAACAGTCAGTGAAGCCAGGACAAGATCGGGCTTGAGTTCGACAACTTTATCGATTTCGATACTCAGATCAGGCCCGACGCGCGGCAGATGCATGACGACATCCGCCGGGTAGTCCGAGTGGCTGTCCACCCCGACGAGCTGTTGCGCTGCGCCGAGTGCGCAAACGATTTCTGTGTTGGAACAGGTTAAGGAGACGATTCTCATCTGGTGTTCTGCAAGATTCGGTATATGCACTGAGTGGAATAGGTTCAGAAAATGAAGCGCAATTTTAGGCAATAACAGGTCACGTCATTGGCGCAATGACAGAACCGAATTGATGTAGAGGACGAGGCAGATTGAATAACAGCTATCGTGCCGTTGTGATTGGAGGCGGTGTCGTCGGCTGCAGCGTCTTGTACCATCTTGCAAAACTGGGGTGGACGGATGTTGCCCTGATTGAGCGCAGCAAGCTGACAGCTGGCTCAACCTGGCATGCCGCGGGCGGATTTCATCCGTTGAACAACGATATGAGCATTTCCAGCTTGCAGGCTTACACGATTTCGCTTTATGACGAGATTGAGAAAGAAAGCGGCCAAGACATTGGGCTGGTCAAAACCGGCAATGTCGCATTGGCTGCCAATCCTGAGCGCTGGGAATACCTGAAGTACACGCGCACCATCTTCCAGACCATGGACATTGAGCTGGATTTGATGACGCCGCAGCAGATTCAGGAAGCCTGCCCGCTTGTCGAAGTGTCCGACTTGTATGGCGGGCTCTGGGATCCGCTGGTGGGGCATGTCGATCCGCATGGGACCACCGTCGCTTATGCTAAAGCCGCGCAGCATCGCGGCGCGACAATTATGCTTGACAACCGGGTGCTCGCGCTGAATCGGCGCGCTGAGGGCGCCTGGGATGTGGTGACTGAGATGGGTACTGTCATAGCGGAGCATGTGGTGAACGCAGGCGGCTTGTGGGCTCGCAAAGTCGGTGTGATGGCGGGTGTGAGCTTGCCTGTCACCCCCATGCAGCACCATTATCTGGTGACCGCAGACATCCCTGAACTGCAGCAGCGGCCTGCGCCTGTTGCTGCGATTGTTGATCTGGATGGATTTACCTATATGCGGCAGGAGCGGCAGGGGATTCTGCTGGGCATCTATGAGCTGAATCCCAAAGTTTGGAATCTTGAGGGTGCATCCTGGGACTATGGCATGGATCTGATTCCAGAGGAAATTGATCGCATCGCGGCGCAGCTTGAAAAAGGCTTTGAGCGCTTTCCGATTCTGGCACAAGTCGGAGTCAAGCGCTGGGTCAATGGCGCCTTTACATTTACCCCCGACGGCAATCCTCTGGTCGGCCCAGTTCCCGGGCTCAGGAACTACTGGGCAGCTTGCGGTGTGATGGCGGGATTCAGTCAGGGCGGCGGAGTTGGTCTGGCATTGGCACAGTGGATGATTGAGGGTGAGCCTGAAGCGGATGTGTTTGCCATGGATGTGGCGCGCTATGGTGAGTTTGCGGCGGAGAGTAAATTTTTGGCGGCCACGGCGCGACAGTTTTATGCCAGAAGATTTGTGATGACGTATCCAAACGAAGAGTTGCCTGCGGGTCGCCCCTTGCATGTATCGCCTATTCATGATGACTTGAGCGTGGCAGGGGCGCAGTTTGGATTTTTGTGGGGTTTGGAGGTGCCATTGCTGTTTACCCCCGAAGACGACGCATTTGCGGAAACACCGACATTGCGAAGATCCAATGCCTTTGACTGCATCGGCCAAGAGGTGTCGGCAGTCCGCAGTGCAGCTGGTATTGTGGATATCACCGGTTTTTCTCGCTATGAAATTTCCGGTCCGCAAAGCGCACAGTGGCTGGACCTGATGCTCGCGTCAAAATTGCCGCCAGTCGGTGGTGTTCGACTGGCGCCGATGCTGATGCCGAGTGGACGATTGGCCGGTGATTTGACAGTTCTGCGCTTGCAGGACGATCGGTTTTGGCTGATGGGGTCATACTACCTGCAGGCCTGGCACTTGCGGTGGCTGAACGAGCATAAGCCAAGACAGGGTGTGGAAATCAGCAATCTCTGTGGTCAGTGGGCTGGAGTATCGATCTGCGGTCCAGCCAGTCGGGAAATCTTTCAAAAGTGGATTCAAAGTGATACGGCGGATACTGCATTTGGGTTTCTGCATGTCCGAGAATTTGAAGTGGACGATATACAGGCTGTGGTAGCGCGTCTTTCGGTTACGGGTGAACTGGGCTATGAGATCAACGTTCCCGCTGGCAGCCTGCCCTCGGTGTATCGGTCGGCTTCTGCCTGCGGACATCACTTGGGCCTGCGTCCGTTCGGGTTTCGAGCCATGAACAGTCTGCGGATGGAAAAAGGTTTTGGTGTGTGGTCCAAAGAGTTTACGTCTGCGTACACCCCTAAAATGTGCGGATTGGATCGATTTATTGATTCCGAAAAGGGGCGGTTTATCGGCCGAGACGCGTTTTTGGCGGAGCATGACAGACTCCCCTCGAAGGCTTTGGCGCTGCTGGATATTGATTCACCGGATGCGGATGTTTCTGGATTTGAGCCCGTCTGGCTCAAAGGCAGGCGAGTTGGATTTGTGACATCGGGCAGTTACGGACATTGGGTCGGCAAGAGTCTGGCCTTTGCCTACATTGATCGAAGCTGTATCGACGAAGAGCAGGAATTTTCTGTCGATGTTGTAGGGGCCCGACGGATAGCGCACATTCTCAGCGAGTCTCCGTACGATGCCGCGGGCGCTAAAATGCGGAGTTGATGATGCTAGCTGAAAAGATCAAATCGCTCGCTGACCGCCCGACGCTGTCATGGGCATTTTATGACTGGGCGAATTCTGCATTTGCAACGACAGTCATTGCGGGATTTTTTCCAATATTCTTTCGGGAATACTGGTCAGGTGATGTCGAAAGTACAGTGACGACCTTCAGGCTCGGTGTCGCATCTTCAGTTGCCAGTTTAGTGATTGTGCTGCTTGCGCCAGTCTTGGGCGCTATCGCCGACTGTGCAGGTGTCAAGAAGAAATTATTGATTGCATTTGCGTTTATTGGCATTTTGTCGACGCTCGGACTGTACTTGGTCGGTCAGGGGCACTGGTTTGCAGCGCTGGTGCTGTTTGCGGTCGGCTCAATTGGATTTTCTGGCGCGAATGTATTCTATGACGCGCTTCTGCTGCAGGTTGCGCCAAGCAGCGACCGCATCCATGCTGTCTCAGGTCTGGGCTACGGGCTTGGCTATTTGGGCGGGGGTATTTTGTTTGCAGGCAATGTCTTTATGGCGCTGCACCCGGAGGTTTTTGGTTTTAGCAATGCCGGCGAGGCGATCCGGGTGAGTTTCGTCACAGTGGGAATCTGGTGGGCAGCTTTTACTCTACCGCTGATACTCTTTGTCCAAGAAGAGCAGGTCAGCAAAAAAAGCGGCCATGCGATTCGATCGGGGTTTCGACAGCTGTATGACACATTTGAGAATATTCGCAAGAATCGTGTCATCTTGACATTTCTAGTGGCTTACTGGTTCTATATCGACGGGGTGGACACAATTTTTCGAATGGCTGTTGACTATGGTCTTTCGATCGGCCTGCGGTCCACGGATTTGATCGCAGCTTTGCTGGTTGTACAATTTATCGGTTTTCCATCAGCCATTGTGTTTGGTCGGCTGGGGCAGAAAATTGGCGCTAAAACGGGAATCTACATTGGGATCGGAGTTTATGTCGCCGTTACAATCTGGGCTTATTTCATCACCAGTGCGGCGGAGTTCTATGTTTTGGCTGCCATGGTTGGATTTGTGATAGGCGGCATTCAGGCGTTGAGCCGGTCTTTGCTGGGGCAGCTGATTCCCAGCGACAGGGCCGGTGAGTATTTTGGTTTTTTCAATATGGTCGGCAAATCGGCCGCTATTATTGGCCCCATTCTTGTCGGCTGGACCGCTGTCATCCTGGGCACGCGAAGCTCAATTCTGTCGGTGCTCCTGCTGTTTGCGCTTGGCGCTTATTTTCTGTACTTCGTTGATGTGCGAAATTCTCAAAATTTCCCAGAAACAGGATGACAGGATTCGTGACTCTGCGCTGGATATGCGCACCCCTAAGGTGATACGGCAGCCCTTGAGCCCGGCGACGAGAGCGAAAGGCAGCGCTGGAAAATATACAGTCAGGCCAAGCTGGCAAAATACGAGGCGAAGAGTTACTCGCAGTCGGGCTCTTCTTCTTCAACCGCGGCAATTTCCGGGTCAGAGATGACTGCGACTTTAGGCTTGTGGTCGGCCTGATCGGAGGTTGCCAGGGCTTCGCTCGCAGTTGCCTTTTCGCTTTCGCCTGCAAGCGCACTGGCACTGACTAACAGCAGAGCTGCAAGCACTGAGGCTAAGTTTTTTCTTGCTGTAGTCATTGAAAACTCCAGTCTGGCCATGAATAGATATCGCTTGTGTGCGATACATGATACTTTAATGATAGGACAGCGGAATTCGCAAAATGTTGTGAATCAAAAATGCTCAGATGCTCAAGCGGCTAAGTTGTGTCTTTCCATAGGCGATACAATGGCTCCGCATTGCCCCTATCAGACATCAATGCTCAACGGTCAACAGCATGCCTCGAAGCAGAAATCGCAGTGCCTCTCAGAGCCGCGTCGCGTCTAAAGTAAAACAGCTTCCGTACCGACGGGTCTCGAATCGGTTTCCGCCGCTAGGTGTGTTGTCGGATGATGAGCTGGAGTTCATTCACGAGTCATCATTAGAGGTTTTGGAACGGGTGGGCATTGAGGTGATGTCCCCGGCCGGGTGTGGAATGCTGGCGAGCGCCGGCGCCTCAGTTGATCACAAAACTGGACTGGTGCGCATCGATCGGGGTTTGGTCGAGCAGTGCCTGGCAACGACGCGACCGAGCTTCAGAGTGCATGCGCGCAATCCCGCACATGATATTGAGCTTGGTACCGATCAGATTTGTTTCGCAACGGTCGGGAGTGCGCCGCATGCTTCGGATTTGGATCAGGGGCGTCGGGCTGGCAATCACATCGATTACCGCAACTTTCTGCGGCTCGCGCAGCAGCTCAATATTATCCACCTGATTGGCGGCTACCCGGTCGAGCCGGTGGATTGGCATGCCTCGATACGGCATCTGGAATGTTTGCGCGACAGCGCTATTCTAACTGACAAAGTTTTTCACGCCTACTCGCTTGGCAGGCAGCGCAACCTGGATGCGATTGAGATTGTCAAGATCGTGCGGCAGCTTGATGATGCTCAGCTCGCAGAGCAGCCCAGCTTGATTACCGTCATCAATTCGAATTCTCCGCTTCGGCTGGATGGCAATATGGTGCAGGGAATTATTGAAATGTCCGCGAGAAATCAGGTGGTTGTGTTAACGCCGTTTACTTTGGCCGGCGCCATGGCGCCGGTTACTCTAGCGGGTGCGCTGACGCAGCAGAATGCCGAGGTGCTGTCGGGTGTGGTGATTTCTCAACTCACTAACCCGGGTGCGCCATTCGTATATGGAGGATTTACTTCCAATGTGGATATGCGATCGGGGGCGCCGGCATTCGGGACGCCAGAGTATATGAAAGCGGCTCTGGCGAGCGGTCAGCTCGCCAGGCGCTATGGATTCCCGTTTCGCTCGTCAAATACCAACGCGTCCAATTGCGCGGATGCGCAGGCAGCTTATGAATCTGCGTTTTCGCTCTGGGGCGCAGTCAATGGTCATTGTCATCTGTTGCTGCATGCTGCCGGCTGGCTGGAGGGCGGATTAACAGCTTCGTTTGAGAAATTCATTATCGATGCGGAACTGCTGCAAATGATTTCCGAATACATGCAGCCGATCGCAGTGAGCGCCGCGGAAATTGGTATGGATGCGATGGAACAGGCCGGTCATGGCGGACATTTTTTTGGCACTGAGCATACACGGCAGCGATATCAAGATGCATTTTATTCGCCTTTGATCTCCGACTGGAGAAACTACGAGACCTGGAGCGAGGGCGGAGCGCCGCAGGCAATGAACAATGCCAATCGTGTCTACAAGCAGCTGCTGGCTGAATATGCCGAGCCGCCGCTTGACAAGTCAGTCCGCGAGGAGCTGGATGATTTTGTCGATCGACGGATTGCTGAAGGCGGAGTCAAGACGGATTTTTGAAATCTGCTGGCGCGGCGCAGGCTATTCCTCCAGGCCGGCTGCGTGCGTAGTTCTGATCAGCTGTTTCCCCATATTGCTTGAATGCAGCAGCTTGAGGAATGCCATTGGCATATTTTCGATGCCGTCTGCGAAATCCGTTTTGAACTTCAGCTGTCCAGCCTGTCTTATCGCGGCCAGCTGTTTGCGCACTTCAGGATAGTCTTCAAGATGATCGAAGACTAAAAAACCGGTCACTGTCGCCCGTGCAACCAAAATCTGGCGGAGGAATCGCTCGCCGATATCGGGCTCATCAAATTTGTCTGCCAAACTGATGGTGCCGACTGCAGCGACCCGCGCACCGATGGCCAGATTTTGCATGACTGCGTCGTGAATCGGGCCGGCGGTATTGTCAAAATAGAAATCAACGCCATGCGGGCAGGCGGATCGGATATCGGCGGCCAGATCGGTGGATTCTCGGTAGCTGATGCCGCGGTCGTAACCGATCTCCAGGCACCAGTCAATTTTTGTTTTTGAGCTTGCGATGGCGATCGCTTGGCAGCCAGCGACTTTCGCAAGCTGTCCGGCAACTTGTCCCACCGCGCCGGATGCCGCAGAAATGACGACTGTCTCTCCCTGTTTGAGCTCGGCGACTTTATTGAGAACGCACCACGCTGTAATTCCTGGCATGCCGAGATAGCTCAGCCAGGCATGCGGCGGGCCGATGTCCGGCATGACGCGAGTTGCATTGACGGGGTCAATGATGGCGTATTCCTGCCAGCCAAAATGAATCGTTTCGAGCAGGTGTCCGGGTTGCCAATCAGGGTGATTGGACTCCATCACTTCACCCACTGCGCCACCGGTCATGAGCTCGCCTGGCGAAACGCCTTTTGCATATCCTTGTTTGGCACTGATTCGGCCCCGCATATAAGGGTCGACAGACAGGTACAGCGCACGTGCCAGAACATGCCCATCGGGCAGCGAGGAGATCGTCTCAACTTGCATCTGCCAGTTGCTTTCGACAGGCATGCCGTCGGGGCAGGATGCCAATATCCAGCGTCGGTTGATGATTTTCATTTGAATCTGGAAATTTGTTTCGTGATACTCAAGGCCGCCGAGGAGTGAAGCCTGTATAGAACGCCGTAAGTTTTTGAGCTTCGAAGAGCCTATTCGCTGGGCGAGAAACTCCAAGGGTTTATTGTGGTCAATCCAGCGGCATCAAATGTTGCGGTGTCGCTGGTTGCAACAATCAGCGAGTTCGACAGCGCTATCGCTGCGATGTATTCGTCCGATGCTGGCATGGAATAACCGCATGATTGTGCATTTGTCACAAGATGAGCGTAAGATTCAGATGCAGCCAGATCAAACGATAGTGTACGCTGAACAAACATCGGCAATACCTGTTGCTCGAGCTGATCACCCAAAAATCTACGACGCTTGCCAGCGGGCAGCAATTGCACTCCTAAACGTATTTCTGCAACTGATATTGTGGAGATATAGAGCGTCTCCAATGCCTGCGCATCAAGCCAGTCGACAACTTTGGGGTCTGGAGCAGGGCGCAACGGCTCAGAGAGCACATTCGTGTCTACGAGGATCATTCAAATTTGGATGAGCTGGCTATTAAGTGGTCACGATTTGCGAAGTTCTCAAATTCTTCATCGGTTAACTTAACCTGACTTCCTACACTGGCAAGAGTGGATCATCTCATTGCCTGCCGGCATTGTTTCTGCACAATATGCTCAATTCTTTGGAGCGCAGGACTTGAACCATATCGATGTTCAAATTCATCTATGGTTGAAGGCACTGTCTCAAGCAGACGACAGGCCATTTCACTGACTGCTTGAATGACGAATTTTGCACTTACATTGCACTGCCTCGCCATAATCTTCCAGTGCCGATTTGAAATGACACTTGGATTCCTTTCCACCCCGACAGCGAGCGCCAAGCGAGGGTCGAGACGTATTATGGCTCTCGTGCAAATCAAATCATAAAACGGGGCTAGCCGAATTTCACCTTCAGGGCGGTAAAGCAATGAAAGATTCTTTGCATGACCATCCGAATTTCCTGTCAAGACATTGAAGACTTGCCAATTGATCAAAAGCCTCAGGTCAGTTGTGGGGTCGCTGGAAACGTTTTGCAGCAGCCGGTAGCAGTCAGCAAATGTCACACCATCATTTTCCTGATACTTGGATTCGAATCCACGTCCTAATGCCTGACAGAAGTCTTCCTGGTGCAGCCGAAATAGACGACCCTGGGGATCGTGCTTTCGATCATACCTCTCAATCAGAATATAGTTTGCGCCTGAAATGCTTCGCAATTCAACATCGCAAACAGGCAGTTGCACATTGTGCGCAAGCAGGGTTGTAAATGTTTCATAAAGCAGAACATTGCGATAACCGGCCATTTCAAATTTGAGAATATGGCTGGTTGGCGAGTCGTTTGCGGGCAACCAGTATTTTCCCTTCTTGATCAGTACAGCACATTTGTTCTGCGCCCCGGCCAGGGACAGTCTCGGACGATGCTTGAGTTTCAAGGTATAGACTTGACCTCGATTGCTGGCAAGTATTTTCAAATCTTGATTGGATAGCTGGAAATATCTCTCTTCAGTCGCGGGCCGTTTGTGCCTCTGTAGAATTGAAATAGCCCCTGCGCACTCACCTCCAATCGCTCTCAACAACTCAAAATTAGAATCAACGATTTTCAGGTCGCGAATAACCCGCTCACGTGCGAGTCCTTCGGGTAACAAGTTCGTAAAAAAACGATCTGCTAGCTCTGATTCCGGCTCAAACTCTGCGGTTCCCAACGGTAGAGAGATGGAAAGCGGGAAACCGCCCTCTGACAACCAAGCTTGATCATAGCGAAAGCCGATTTGACCAATAGAATTTCGCCAGATTTGACCGACGAGTCTGCGATTGCTCCACACGTTAAGTGCGTCCGAGTCAGACATCGGACGGCTCGCGTTGCGGTACGGTTTTGTCACTCGACAAATATGACCGAGGTCGGACTGCAACTTCCAGTCCGAGTATGTTCAGAGCTTGAATGACTTTACCGATTTCCGCAGTTTCTTTGCCGCGCTCGAATTCGGATAGGAATCGTATGCTGAAATTACCTATTTCAGAGACGGATTTAAGGGTATGCTTCTGTCGTTTTCGCTGAGAGCGAGCCAGTTCGCCAAGTTCTGCGGCTGAGCGTATTGCGCCAAATTCAGTTTTGATGTTGTCCATCAAGTATTGCTACCGTACGGGATATTTACAGGATACATTTTTTTGATTTTACTCAATATTGTACCGAGCGAGATAAATATCCTGATTTGAAGCCAAAATCTGAGTAATTTATTCGTACGGTAAATTTACTCGAACTGAGATGCGCTTGATGACAGCAACCGATAGCAAAAAAACAGGCAGCCGACAAATCAGGGCATGAATTAATCTTTTCTGACTTGTCTTCATAAACAGCACTTCAAGAACTTGAAGTTGAACTTTTGCACATTCAGGCATGTGAGTATGCGTGGTTATTGCTAGTCTTGTTGCTTCAGGATCAAGCGTCTTTTCTCGCCTGGGAATTTCGAGCCCTCTTTTTGACGCCACTGAATAGTAATTTCGAGGTCAATATTGAGCTGCCTTGCGATGTTCACAATTGCATGGCAGGCATCGTTAGCACTTGTGCCTTGAACAGAAATGTTAGCTTGCTTAATATATTTGTAACCGCTTGTTTCGTAATAACCTTCTTTCATATTGATGGAAGATATCCTTTCAAGCTCATCAAAACTGCCGAGCCGTTGCATCGAAATAATCAATAATTTTTTCAATAGGCTATTCCATTTTGGACTCTTGAGCGCTTGCTGTGAAATTGATGCCGATATGATCTTTGTGTGTCTTAGGTCTGGCAATTTTGCTGGGTCAATAGGTTGTACCGCATTTTCATTCGGCTCAAGTCTTCGACCTGTGCTGTTTTGCATTTCCAATGCATCCAGTGCGCGGTTGATAACTGAATCATTAGAATCAACAAGCGGCTCAGCATGGTGCTGGAGCCGTTTAAAAGTGGTTTTCTGAATATCAATTTTATGCATGGGTTATTTCCTTTAGGATTCTTCGACTGAATGGATTGGGAACACCTCGCAGAGTAGCTGTTTCAGTTATAGGTTGGGTTTCTGTATTGATTGATATTTTTTCGGCATTTATATTTGATTTTACAAATATTTTATACTGAAAGACGCGATTGAATCCCTATCCAACAGAAGAGTTCGACATCTTCTCTGTTGATCGGAGGAAGCAGTGCTGGCGGAGAAAATGGTTCGATACCGGTATCAATAATCTTGTCGATCAATTCGCTGGCCAGATTGGTGCCTTGGCTCGTTCCAGATTCGAACCACTGTCGTAGCATGATCTCTTCGCGTCGTGGCCAGGGTGATTCCAGAATATCAAGTGCTTCGCGTATACGTTCAGTGGGTATTGCGAGCGTGGTTTGCTTGCGGATGAATTGGGCAACGAGATGATTGAGAGGGCGAACTTTTGGCTGCAGATTTGCGGGGTCTGTCTCTTGCATCCACGATTGGTAGATGTTTTCTCTCGCAACTTCCCAAAAATCATATACATTGTTGGATAAATTTTCTGATTCCCAAAGTTCTGTCTCTTCCTCGCATTCGATCAGCCGCAAACAAGTGCCGATTTCATCTTCAATTTTATTAGCATTGGTTTGAGGCTGCCATTTCTCATCTGCAGGAACAAATCGCAAATAAGTTCGTTCCAAAGTCGTTTCTGAACCTATCACAGCACAGAAAAATATTCCGGAGTGCTTGCCTTTGACCATACCTGTTCCAATTTTCCAAGGTAAGCCAGGAATGAATTTTTCATTTTCATTAAGAGCTTTGCGCACCGTCTGCCGATACTCTTCACCTGTCTGTGCCGCTCCTGCGGTTCCGCCTCGCTCGTATAAGGACGCATCCTCGCTAATCAGCTTTTCAATCTCCTCACGAGATTCGGTAAAAACCTGTCTGCCGTCCGCTGCGCCCTCAATCGGTGCCTCAACGCCAACGCTCGCAGCTGCTTGAGCCAGCTTTCCTAAAATCCGCTGTTCCAGATTAAGAAGGTCATCAAGGCGATCAGCAGGAAAGATGGTGCGCATAAACACCTGATCATGAGGACTGTTTATGCGATCAATTCGTCCGTGTCTTTGCACCAGCCGCATCGGATTCCAGGGCATGTCGAAGTTGATAATGTGACGACATTGCTGGAGATTGACTCCCTCCGCCAATACATCAGTTGCGATAACCAAGTCATAAAGGTCATCATCGTGACCAGCCGGTGCGCTCATTGAGATCGGCGCAAAACCTAGCAATGCCTCAAGGCGCGAAACATCGTCGAGCTCACCTGAACCGCTTATTGCAACCATACGATTGCGGAACGGCGCCAGTTCCAAATTGCTTGCGATTTCGCGTTCAAGAAAGTCACGGATCCATCTCACTGTATCCTCGAAGTAGGAGAACACGATTACCTTTCGTTTTTGTGCCTCGTCTAAGGAATCAGTCGCTTCGATGCCGGCTTGACGCGAAATGGCGGCCAATGCATCTGCAAGCGCTCTTAGCTTACTGTCTTGATTTACAGTTACTGCTTGTGCCTTTCCAGCGAGAGCGGCGAGCATGCGTTGATCATGCTCTACGGCTTCACGAAGTTTCACAGCGTCGTATAGTGACGATTCAGTTTTGTGTTCCGTACGCGCCAATAAATCCTCAAACACAGTTCCGTCGTCAGCAGAAATTTCACGCATGAACGATGTGTTCACGACATAGCCAGATTCTAGTGCTTCAAGAAATGTGTTGCTCTCTCTGAGCATTTTATTGATGGTTTGGCAGAACGCATAGGCCGATGACTCAAATCTCTTCAACAAACTTGACCGCAGAAGTCCAACCATCGCATGATCATGCAAATTTTCCTCTGCGTCCTCTGCCTGAAGGCGGTAAAGACCAGGCGTATATCGCGCAAACTTTATCGTGTTTTCTCCGTCAGAATCAAGTGCTTCTTCCAAAAGATCAAAAAATCCGGGCAAGCGGTTTTCGAGTTCGTACCGAAGACTGATTGCGTTGGGTTTCGGAAATACGATTGGTTGAGGTTGACCGTCTGGACCGGGAATACAATCGCCTGCATAGTGTTTTTTCACGAACTGACGCGTACGTTTTACGGTTGTCGCATCGATAATGGGGTAAAGGTGATCAGGATTCAAATCTGAGGGATCCATTCGCATTGCGCTTTTGAATCTTTCCCGTATTGAGAGAATCCCACGACTTGCGAAATACGCATCCTGACGCAGAAAAAATCTCAGCAAGTTATAGAGGTCCCACAGGGAATTGTTTACAGGTGTGGCGGTGAGCAGGAGAAGGTCCCGTCTTTTGCCAAAGAGCAGTGTTCGTAGCGCTGCGGCGCGGGTTGGCGCATCGGGATTGCGGTAATTGTGCGCTTCGTCAATGATTACCAATTGATATTCCTCAATAGGACGTTGCAGATGCTGCTGGTCGGCATTCGGTCGCTGCTTGTCTCTCAATTGTCTTTCATTTGCCAACTGCTCAAATGATATGCATTCAACAAACAGCTGATAGTGGGCAAGAAACTGTTTCCAGGTGCTGTCTCGCAAAGAGGCTGGGCAGATCAGCAAAGCGCGCTGTCGCCTTTCACGATAAATTTGAAGAATCTCACCGGCAATGAATGTTTTGCCAAGTCCTACTTCGTCAGCAATAATAACGCCGCCAGTTTCTCGAATGAGTCGCAGTGCACGTGCGACGCCATGCTTTTGAAAACTTGTCAAAGGTAGATTTTCATCTGCTTTTGCGTCCTCATAAACTTCGCTGCCGTACAGTTGCCACAGTACACGCAAAAAAACCGTCCAAGGTGAGTATGGCTCATAGATAACTTCAAATATTTTTGCGAGGTCGTATGGCTCGCTTTCCTCCCAAAGTTCATCAAACCAGAGCTTGGCCTCTTCAATGAGGAGATTGTCATAGTGTCCGATGTTCAATTCGAGGTTCTTTGTCAATCCGGCGCCAGTCAGATTCGATGAGCCGACGAATATTCCTTGAGATTGATATTCGGTCTTATCCAGAGAAGAGAAAATATAGGTTTTGGCATGCAAAAATGCTTTTTCGTATCGTCTTGCCTCCAAGTTGCCAGCGCGGAGCGCCTCTACCAATTGAATTAATGCGGTTGCATTGGTGCGATTGAACGGCAGATGATCTCGCTCCCATTTCATACCTTGGGTCTGAGCATTCAAGCTCGCTGCTATTTGCCGGCTTTTGTAAGCTGCTTCAGTTTCATCAAGACTCTTGCGAGTGCTGCTGACACTGCGATGAGTCAAATCTGTTCCCAGCAGCAGTCGAACTTCTTCAACTTTCTGCAGGCGCTTGGCAATAAGTGCGAAGCCTGTGGGACTGAAGTAGGCAGTGGCTATTCGGACCTGGTCCGGTGTGCATTCTGGGATTTTTTGAGTCGATTCTGGCAGGCCGAGCACCTCGTTGAGCGAGTGTGCAAGTGTATTGCTGTCTCGGTTATCGATGATCTTAGTGCGGTTCATATGGGTGCTTCTATCGCTGTCCTCTCCAAGAATGATAGTGCTTTAGGACGTTCTCAAGCCGAGACCGATAGTCCCAGCCTGCATGAAACGTCTCAAAGATGTGGACCAATTGCTTTTCGCTCAGTCCGTAAAGGTGAGAAACGACTGCATCCAACTCAAAAATCATGTCTTCTTTTTCGTTATTCTCAAGTGCACCGTAATCGATGCCGACCGCATTCGCCCAAGTCGAAAACCGCTCATCAAGACATGCGAGACGTCCTGACAATTGCACTACTCTTTGCCAAAGTGTATTTTCGCGGGGGGGGGCGTGGAATTGGAAAGGGATTAAGAATATGGAAGTTCACATTCAGTTCCACGAATCGCCTTGCGTACCAGTCGAGAGGTATTGAGGACAAAACGCCAAGCAAAAACGCTTGATCTTTTTGATCACCACGTGACCATAGAAAATACGGTCCCTTATTTGTTATAAAGACATTTGGCGGCAAAAGGCAGGCGATTACTGTTCGTGAATTAGTGCGGTTCGTTATATCGCGGAATACGATTCTTGGAAAAGAGCAGGGCAGTGTTTGCGGGTTTCGCAAATGCTGAAGCGGAAAATCGAAATGAGCGCTACGTTTGTTTCTTCCACCTCGAAGTCTCTTTTCCTGAAGTCTCCGGCAGACTTTTTGTGGTTCTGCCCATGCATAGTATGTGCCGGTATCAGGGGTCCAGAGATTGAAGGATTCACCTTTGTACACTGGCCAGAAACCCTCGGGGCATTCTGTGCTCGTGAGATCAAATAAGTGTTTGTCGTTAGTCGCATGAAGCTCATTATCTGGCCGTGCTCGCCATTTGCCTTTTTCGTTGAGGTCCAGTCGGGGAGCTTTTCGCAGTTGAGTAAAGACATCGATGGACTCTTCGGTAGGAAGCAAAGGCAATGAGGCGCCGTCGTTCCAGTTAAATACTTCTGAAGCGCTAAATTCTGCAGGTTTTCTATGCAAACCTCCAAAGAACTCGGTTATCGATGAGTACGGACCTCGCAGGGCAATGGATTTATCTTTTGGTTTGCCGTGCTCAATGCATGCCAAGCCGATTGAATATCGCGGATGTACTTCGGAGAACACCCAGTTTTGATTGTTTAGCAGCATCGTTAAATCTATCTGTGCCGCACTCTTGAATACTGCTTTTCGAAAAATTTCAGAACCTTTCGCAGAAAGCGCACTACGTGGCAGAACAACCCCAATTCGTCCGCATTCCTTTGCGGTCAACTTCCAGAACCGCCAGCAAAATGCCTTATAGAGATCCGGGTCTCCTGTTCCCATTCCGGGGAAAGCTCCACCCACAAGAAATTTACGAATTTGTTGCGCTTCGCGAAGTTCAAAATCATATTGAGATGCCAAATCGGGGCGCTCTAACCGCAGACGCTCCTTCTCTTTCTCTTGCTCGCGTTGTGGCCGAGACCGCAAGCCTGGGAAATGACGAGACCAGAAGGCATCCTTTTCAACAGTCGCTTCTTGCCACGGAGGATTGCCCAGAATTACATCGAATCCGGCGCGATTACCAAGAAAAACCTCTGGAAAGGCAACTGGAAAGTGCATAACATGAAATGCGGCAAGCTCTTGTCGAGCCAATAAAGCGGTTTCTGATTGATGAGTGCAATCTGCCGAATCTGACCAATATTCAAACTGAAATTCTTTAACCTTTGAATTTCCGGAGATGGCTTGAGCTGAAATAAGGTCACAGAGAGCTTCGGTGCTGCGAATCGCTTCACGTGCTTCTTTTAGAGTACTTCGGGCTTTGGAAATATCACTCAAGGTTGCGTCGTTTATGTTGGCTAGGCGTTTCAGGGGAGTTGCCGCCTTTCCCAGCAGATTCTCTGCGTCAACTTTGAACATCGGCAATGAAAGTGAATCGAACTTTGCCCTGATCTCTTCAAGAGTGCCAACACCGAAAAGTGCATTGCCATGTACCAAATTGTGATCCAGAAATGACAAAGGCAATCCGGGTACGAAGGTATGAATCCAGACGGCGAGGCGCGCCAGCTGAACAGCAAGAACATTGATATCAACACCGTAAATACAGCGCCGTGCAGCCATGCGTCGCAGCAATTGACTGTCTTCGATCGTCGCGCTCTTGCCAAGTTCCCCCAATTCATTGATGGCGACACCGCGGAGTTTATTCAGTTCACGGTAAACCCCCGCGAGGTGTCTGTTCGCAAGATAATTCGCCATCCGCTTCTCAATTCGATCAATCGCACTAATCAAGAAATGGCCTGAACCCATCGCAATATCAGCCACTCGAAAATCGAAGAATGCGGCAGCGGCATTTGTTTCGTCCATTGCGTCCAGGCGGGCAAAATGATCTGTCAACGCTGGTTCAAGCGCTCCGTCTAGCAGATAGTCAACTGCAAATGGTTTTGTGTAGTAACTCCCCGACGATTTGCGTACACCGGAACGGTTATGAAGATAAATCTCTCCAGTCAATATGTCGGGCGTTTCGTCTCTTTTTGCAGGAACATAGACCGCTTCGTTTTGCCCTTTCTTCTTTTGCTCCTTGAGGACCAGGTTGTTTGTGGCAATCGCAAGCTCAGATTCCAAGAGGCCTTCATATATGGTGCCAAATTCGCGTACGCCGAGGGAGCGAAAATCGACTGGTCCAAACGCACCCTCTGGGGTTTCGATTACGATAAGGTGACGAAGTGCCAGCTCAAAAAATTCGTTTGGCAACGTAATTGCAGATAGTTCCGCACCCGCCCTTGATGTTTCAGGGTCATTCGAAAATAATCCACCATTGTAGGCTGGCACTCCCCATTCGGGGTTGCCTTCAGCAACTGCCTGCCAGAGCAGTGCAGTTTCCTGCCAGTGAGAAAATCCAGTGGATATAGGCATGTTTTGGTCGACAAATTCTGTCAGCTCTTGAGCCTTCTTCTTCAGCGAGCGGGTGCGGTAAGCCTCATTGAAGCGATAGGGCAGAAGATCTCGATCTTCCGCATATGCAATGAATAATAAGCGGAAGAGTACTAGAAGCGCCATTTCGTAAGTCAAGCGAATGTCAGCGGCAGTCATTTTTTCATTTCCACGTGCTGCTGCAAGGCCTTGTGCGAGTGCCGGTACTACATGGTTATAGATGCGTTCACGCAACCGCACTGCCAAATCGCCCGAGAAGCGTTGTGATTCGCCGAGAATCTGATTCAAACTGCCGTCTGGTAGCAACGCATCTGCCGAATAAATAAGCCACAGATACGCGAGCTTTTCGTCAGGCAGCAGCGAAGGCTGGCATTCGATAAAGGTTTCCGTCCGTCCGCGTCTTCCAACTCCTGTATTAACCGTAGTCGAATACAGCCGAATTCGGTTGCCTTGAGTCAGAACGACCCAATTAAGGTTCTCGTCGTCCGCTTTTTTCAGAGCATAACTGATAGGAGATAAGCTGTTGAATCGTTGTTCTGAAGATTCGGCAGTTTCACTTTCGTGCAGCATAACCGCCAGCGCAACGCGTTTGTTCCCGCTGCGCAGAAGACTGGTTAAACTATCCAAGTGATCAATTTTGAAGCCTAATGCAGTCAGCATATCATCGCCTCGCTTGTTTGAAGCCGCTTGCGATTTTCGTCCAGCTTCAATCCAGTCAGAACGTTTAGGGACGCCATTTTCCAATTCGTGGAGAGCGAGTAATCCTTCGTTATTCAGACCGGGCAGTGCTGTTTCTAAACTCGGCAGAGCTTGGGCAAGGAAGTTAAGTGCAGAATGCCGGTCGGGCTGGTTTAAGGATTCGCGGCAGAGCCGCTCAACCTGCCCGATATCCAAGTCGCGATAAACTGGCGGCTGCTCGCCGGTTGCTCCAACTATTGAGGCTTTGCCCTGATACAGAACAACCAAAATCAAGGGAGCTGCGCGGCCTTGTTTTCGCACTCTCCAAATATCTACAAGTACTGAGTGGCTCTTTAATTGAGTTGTCTGCGCGACTGCCACTTCAAACGCGTTTGCACCCTGTCCAATGAACAATGAAACGGGCTCTACTCCAAACTTCGAATCCAATGACCAAGTTCGCGGCAAGATGCGCGGATCTGGAAAAAACTGGGCGAGACTGGGTTTATCTCTATTCATCGGCTCATTTGATTGTTTGGCTCACTTGCAGATTTTTGCAGTACCTGAGTAAATTTAGATACGAAATATGCAGGCTACGTTGTTACGTTTAACTTTGCCAATTTCGGAAGTCTTGAGGTGTTGGTTAGAATTCCCGATCAGTTTGAAATGTTCAATGCTTCATGGAGGGCATTAAGGGGTTTCAATTCTATTTCCGAGATTGGAACTGAATGACAGTTATTTCCCTCTCACATTGAAATTGCTTGTTCCACTGCTCCAAGATTGTGAGTGCCATATCCCCATCGTTTCCAATCAACATTTAGCATCCATTAGAATTTCTGCGATGGTCACAAACATCAGACACTGAAGCAGAGCTGGTCATCAGAAAAATAAGCGTGGTAGCAAGTTCAATACTTATTCAGTCGTTGAATCGCAAGGTAAGTCACGTCGCAATATTTGAAAATCCATTACTGGATTGTCAGTGTGGCAAGGTTGCAAAGCAAAGAGCGACTGATGAATCGAACAGGGACGGTCAGATTTCAATTGACATCAGGAAAGCCGCCCACGGTTTGGTTTTTCATTCCCCGCTGATTTGCCGCAGGTCATGCTTCGAAAGCCCGGTGATCTCAGCTGTCCTCTCCAGGTCAATTCCTTTTGCAAGGGCTCTTGCAGCGATCACATACCGTGCCTCCCTTTCGCCAATTTGCTTGCCTTCCTCTATTCCATGCTCAAAGCCAGCGATCACGTAATCGGCAGCCAGCTCGTCAATTACATCTATATCCAACCCCCTGATCCTCATGACAAGGTAAGCTAAGCTACACGCCTGCGATAATATTATTCTGTGATTTGGCTTCTTTGGTCAATATACTTGGGCTGACTGCGGAGCGGACTGAATTGACCGCAGGCCACATGCCGACGGTTGCATTTCTCAGCCCTGGCTGATTTGCCGCAACTCGCGCTTCGAAATCCCTGTAATCTCAGCGGTCGTCTCCAGGTCAATCCCCTTGGCGAGTGACTTTTCAGCAATCGCATACTGTGTCGTTTTCTGGCCCATTTGCCTGCCTTCCTCAATGCCTTCCTCTCTGCCTTCCTCTCTGCCCTGCTCTCTGCCAGCGGCCACATAATCGGCAGCCAGCTCGTCAATTACATCGATATGGAGTCCCATGATTCTCTCCTGCGGCGGCACCGCGGCTCTCTCCAGTTCAATAATCGTCTCTAGGTCGCATCCGGACCAGTATTTTAGCAGGTACCGGAGGATCGTCCAAACCTGAAAAGTCTGTTTCTGCGGATCGGCAATCTGGCTCAGGGCCGTGTTGATGCGCCCCACCAGGGCCACCCGCTGCCGGCGCCGCCGCTCCCACGGCGCGGTCAGAGCCACCAGTGTTGCTCTGGACTCCGGACTCAAGGTCTCGAAGCGCTGCTGCACCCTGGCATCGTGCAGATTGACGAAAAACGGCCTGAACTCCACCAGGCGCGGCAGCAGCATCGCCCGCTGCGGCTCGTCAAGACGGCGCACCGCTGGATTGGCCTCCAGATAGCTGACCGGGCCGCGGTAGCGGGGATCCGGGCCGTTGTACAGGATGCCGCCGGTCACAAGCTGGTCGGGGTGGGCAGCCATCAGTCCGACTACCTGCGCGAGCAGCTGCTGCACCGCCGCAAAACCGCCGCCATCGCTTTTGTGCTCGGTGGCAAACACAATGCCGACCGGCTCTTGAGTGCTTTTCAGCTCAGTTTGCGCCACCAGGTCTGCGCGCCGCTCCTGATGCGCATCACCGATGTGCTCAAGCGGCAGGCGCCGCGTGCGGTCAAGGTTGAGCAGCGTCTCCTGCGACGGGTCAAAGAAAACTGACAGACACTCTGCACAGTAGGCATCGCTGGAGCCGAAATGGCCTCTCAGGGTACGGTCATGATTGATGCGAGCGCTTGCATCCGCAATGATGCTAGATGCGGGTCTTTGTTTCATGTGTTTCCTCCTATGCGGATTCGCCTGTTCGCAAGCGAGGATAGAAATACATATCCTTCACTCGGTGAGAGTATATTTTAATGTAATAATATGTCAAATAATGACGTATAATTATATCAAAATAAAAATATATTTTTACTATTAATCAGAAATTATTTGCATCACTGGAGAATTCGAAGGGCGAATGAGAGATTTTGCCCTATGGCGCAGTCAACATGCAGCCCTCTGGACATTGGTGCCTCGTCTATCGACGGTTCAAGCGGATGTTGTAGATTCCACATCGATCCAGATGAGCGACCCTTTTTTGTTTCGCATGAATCCGTCGCAATGGGTATGCTATCCCGGTATAAACAGAGATTGTCGGACAGTTGCTTATGGTTTTTATATAAGCCGCTTCGCCGTCTATAGCGGTCGGCAAAAGGCCGCGAAGAACAGTGTCAAGAGGCAAGGCACGGGCTGCCTCGGAGGCAGTGGATCAGCAGATGGAGATATGCTTTGCCAAAGCCTTGGGGCGGCAACTGTGAATTGCTCAGCATGAGGGCTGTCCGGCGGCGCCGGCTGACAGCTCAGATCAGGCGAATTCAGCCTCGAGAGAGTATGGTAGAGTTTCGGTGCGCTGTTGGATTTCGAATGCGCCAGTGCGTGAGGCGGGTGGCTTTGGGTTCTTTCGATGCTTGATTGTGCACAAATAGACTCAGGTGCACAGTCCCAAGATAACGCAATCTGTGGACCGAGTCATGCAAAAATCGTCAAATGATCGCTTTTTCCACGAACGGTTCCTGGCGCAGAATTCTTTCGTAGCTGAGTTCTGACAGATCCAGTGTTCTGAATTCACCATAAATGATGCACTCGGATACGGCTCTCCCGATTGCAGGCGACTGCTGCAGTCCATGTCCCGAAAATCCGTTGGCAAAAATGAAGTTCCTGATATGATTGTGAGGACCGATCACCGCATTTTGATCAAAGGTGTTGTAGTCGTAATGCCCTGCCCAGCAGCTGACCATTTTGATCGCCTCAAAAAAACTTGAGCGGGCCGCGAGATTTTGCCAGATGATCTCGAACTCATCGTAACGGGGCTCAAAATCGTCTAGCCGCACCTCGGGATCGACTTGCGGGGGCATGCCGGCCAAGAAACACTCCCCATCCGGACGACAGAATGTACCTGTGGTGTCAATCATCAGCGGCAGCTGTCCATTTTGTATATTGGCAGTGCCTTGCGGACTGCGCTCGCAGCGAAATACGAAGATCGTGCGTTTTCGAGGTTCTACTGGCAACTCAAAACCAGCCGTGGCAGCTATCTCTGCGCCTCGGGTGCCAGCTGCATTGACAAGTGATCCGCAGTGAATGTACTGACCGTTCTCCAGTATAACGGCTGCGACCTTTTCATGCTTTCGAACGACATCAGACACTTTGCCATGGATGTAATCTGCACCCAGTTGAATCGCTTTTTGCCTGAAGCCGTTCATCAGCTCGGTGCCCGATAGCCAGCCCTCCCCAGTGCGTCCGAAGCTTGCCAGGCGGATGTCTTCGACATTCAAGTGCGGAAAAGCATCGGCCAGCTCATCTTTGCCAAGCAGAACGACATCCGCACCGCAGTGAATCTGAGTTGCGTGACTGCTCAGCAGGTTTTGTTCCTGCTGTTTGCTTGAAGCCAGAAACAGATAGCCGTTTTCGCGAAAACATGGATCTGGCCTGGCAGCTTCGATTTTCATGGTCTCGGCAAAATCATGGATGAAGCGGCTGCCGAATTGGCTTATTTTGACATTGACTGGATTGGAGAATTGATGCCTGATTGAACTCGCGCTCAGCGAGGTTGCCGCCTTGGAAAACGTTGAGTCCATCTCCGCGATCGCAACGGATCCATCGAAATTCGGATCAGCCATCAAAAAATACGCGCAAGCGCTGCCGGTGACTGCGCCGCCGACGATAACCACATCATAGGAATGTCGGCTCATCGGTTCAGGCAGGTGTCTGAGTGGGAGAGACCACAGAGCCAGTCGTCAAAGAATTTGATGCTGGAAGAATTGGAATTTGCCAACGGAATCTGCTTCTTAATGCGCCAGTGGTCTCTTTTCGCATTATCCTGCGGTTCGAACCCGGGAGTGATTGGCATGATTGTTGTCAACGCCTTGGAAGCTGCTGCCCGAGATTCAAAATCGAACCGTATCGCCTGGTTGATGTGAAGTCAGGCTGTGCGCCCCATAGCAGGCACAGTCTCAATACGGCAGTCGGCTGCGCAGCAGGCACCGGTCTGCTGGTTTCGGGAAAGATGAGAAAAGCGGAAAGCGCAGTGATAGGATCCCAAGCTTATCCCGCCGCAGACGAGTGAGATTTGCTGCAAAGGACCTAAATAAGCGGCAGAGCCTGCCGGCACGGGTTCCAGAGGCGAATTCTTGACTGCGAATGGAATGTACTGGCAGAGCACACATCACATGGGACTTGTTGTTCTTTTTCGCAATTTTGCCAATATGGCATGAACTCCGAATATTGCTGTCGAGTATACTCTTTTCAAGCGGATTCTAAAGCGAAGCAGCATCAAAATGCGCAATGGCCTCGTCATTTCGTGTAATCTCCGCAGCGCGGCCATAATCGTCGAGGCTGCAGGCGGCTGCATCCACGCTGGACGCAAGGCCGCTGGTTAGCTGTCGGCCGGAATTGTGCAGGCGGCCAGTCGATATTAAGAAACCTTGCTGCAGCACTAGCTGCAGCAGTCGATCGAATGAATTTGCCATGCGAGCTGTCAAGTTGCAAATATTTGCCACAGATGAAGCGCACTGATTCTCATTGAATCATCGAAAAATGCATTTTAAGAGGATAGTGGTTGTTGAATGCAAAAAGGGCAGTCAGATTGATACCGCGGTTATATGAAAGCTGATGTCCCGAATCGCGTGATGAATGCGATGCGAGCCTGTGCAAAAATCGCTCTGCGCTGGCTGCATATCATAAGGTAGACTCAGGAAGACAAAAGATTATCCGATAACTTCTATGTTCTGCGGGCACGTTCTGCGCAGAGCGGCTGCAGAGGTTCAATTCGAGACTTCAGAATCTTAAGCGAATGCATATCAGTGTAGTCATAAACGATATGAATGGAGGCGGTTCTGAGCGCGTTTGTCTGAGCTATATCCACCGTCTTGCCGAGCGCGGACATGCGGTTGATTTAGTCCTGTTGAAATTCGAAGGACCGCGCCTGCTGGAAATACCGGAATCGATCAACCTTTATTGCCTGGATGCGAACTTCAAAAGAAAAACTGGCAATCCCTGTTCGATTGATGTCGATAAAATCAACTGGATTGCGCCGCCGCGGCTATGGGGAAAAATTAAATCGGCAGCTCGTTATTTCAAAGAATTTCATATGAAAGCGACTGAGCGATTGCCGTTTCGACTGCGGCACTGTTTCTGGACAGTCGCGATGGCAGATTACATCAGTAACCGAAAGCCGGAAGTGATTTATGCGAACCTCGTTCATGCTGGAGTCATTTGTATTTTTGCAAGACAGCTCGCGTCTCAAAAAATACCGATCGTTTGGGCAGTACGCAATTACCTCTGCAACTCACTGAACGACAGAGACCTGCGGTATTTTTGCCAGCTTGCGCATCAGGCTGAGTTTTTGCAAGCAGTTTCAAAGGGTATCGCTGACAGCATTTCTCACTTGGTTCCCGCTGCACAAAGCGCAAAGATCAGAACAATCTACAACGGACTCAATCCTTCAATCCAGAAATTAGCGAGTCAGGATGTCAATCTACTCTCTGAGCATTTCTCAGCCGAGCCTGTCAATCTCGCTGCAGGCCGGGTGGTCCCGAATGCACCTCGAGTAATTCTGACCGCCGGCAGGCTGTCGGGACAAAAGAACCATCGAATGCTGGTGCGGGCATTTGCCGAAGTTCGCAAGAAACAAGATGTCATCTTGGTTATGCTTGGGGAAGGCGCAGGGAAACTCGAGATACTGCGAGAAGCGAAACAGGCGGGAGTCGCAGAGTTTGTTTTGATGCCCGGCTGGGTGCAGAATCCATATGCGTATATGAGCAGAGCCGATGTTTTCGTGCTTTCGTCAAATTACGAGGGCCTGCCCAATGCACTCATTGAGGCGCTGGCCTGCGGCTGCCCGGTTGTCAGCACCGATTGTCCGCACGGCCCAAGCGAGATTTTGGAAAATGGACGCTGGGGACGCCTGACTCCATTGGGCGATCATCAGGCCATGGCGAGAGCGATCATTGCGACGCTTGAGCAATCAACTGATCAAGAACGCCTGCGAAATCGGGCCGCCGACTTTTCGATCGAAAACAGCGTTTTGAGTTTGGAAGCCATGCTCGCCGAAACCGTCTCTAAAATTCAAAAGTGAGAGGCAAGTGCAAAGATGAATGCCGATCATCACCATCAATCACGGGACGCAGTCTGATGATTTGCGAATCCCGCCAATTTGAAACTTCATTCATTAGATAATATCGGCCTGCAAGCACCCGAATCATGGCGCATCGACCAGAGCATGAATTCATTTGAGAGGCCAGAGAGTCAAAGTGGCAGCAAAAACTTTATACAACAAGGTCTGGGACAATCATGCAGTGAAGAAACTGCGAACTGGACAGTATCAGCTATTCATCGGGCTTCATTTGGTCCACGAGGTCACCAGTCCGCAGGCCTGTGACCTGCTGCGCGAAAAAGGACTCAAGGTTGCATACCCGGACAGAACCGTCGCAACGATTGATCATATCATTCCGACAGACAATATTCAGCGTCCTTTCGCTGACAGTCAAGCTGAAGCCATGGCGGAGGCATTGCGCAAGAACACCCATGATTTCAAGATCCGATATTTTGATCAAAACTCCATTAATCAGGGAATTGTTCATGTCATAGGTCCGGAGAACGGCATGATTCACCCTGGAATGACAGTTGCCTGCGGCGATTCTCATACCTCAACACATGGCGCATTTGGCACTTTGGCGTTTGGCATCGGTACGACCCAGGTTGGCGATGTCCTTGCGACGCAATGTCTGAGTGTGGATCCTTTGAAAGTGCGGCGCATTGAGGTCAACGGGCAGTTGCGAGAGGGCGTCTCTGCCAAGGATTTGATTTTATTTTTGATTCGTCGACTTGGCGTGAAAGGTGGACTCGGATACGCCTATGAGTATGCAGGAACGGTTGTAGAATCGCTGTCCATGGAGCAGCGAATGACGGTTTGCAATATGTCGATTGAGGGCGGCGCGCGGGTCGGTTACGTCAATCCTGACTCTGTCACGTTTGAGTATTTGCGTGGCCGTCAGTACGCACCTTCAGAGAAAGTCTGGGATAACGCACTCAGCTATTGGCAGTCAATACGTTCGGAGCCAGATGCCGAATATGATGATGTGAAAAAATTTGACGGGGATGACATATCACCGCATGTAACCTGGGGCGTGAATCCAGGCCAGTGTATTGGCATAGACGAAACTTTGCCGAGTCCTGCGCTCATGCCCGATGGCGACCGCGAAACGGCTGAACTGGCCTACAAGCATATGAGATTATCCCCCGGAAAACCTTTGACAGGCCTGCCAGTCGATGTCGTCTTTATCGGAAGCTGCACCAATTCCCGCATAGAAGACCTAAGGAGGGCGGCAGAGGTTGTAAAGAACAATAAGGTGCCCAAGCGGGTGCGCGCGATTGTTGTGCCGGGATCAAAGAAAGTTGCAACCCAAGCCGCAGCTGAAGGTCTGGATCAGATATTTCTAGATTCGGGGCTCCAATGGCGCAAGCCAGGCTGTTCCATGTGCTTGGCCATGAATCCAGACAAGCTTAAAGGCGACGAAATTTGTGCCAGCACCAGCAACCGAAATTTTATTGGGCGCCAGGGCAGTGCGCAAGGGCGAACCATTCTAATGTCTCCAGAGATGGCCGCCGCCGCCGCAATCGCTGGAGAAGTGACCGATGTAAGGGCGATGCTGAGGTGAGGGTTTGAGAAATGAATGCAAAAATCAGTTCCGTTGAAGGCAAGGGCATTGTCGTTGCTGGTGACAACATTGATACCGATCGAATTATCCCGGCTCGGTTTCTGAAAGAAATCACCTTCTCTAATCTGGGCAAGTATCCTTTTTTCGATGAGCGGTATGATGACAGGCGGCAGGAGAGAGAGCATCCGTTTAATGATCCCTGCAGACAAGAGGCGAAGGTTCTTTTTGTCAACAAAAATTTTGGCTGCGGCTCCAGTCGGGAGCATGCGCCCCAGGCATTGAAACGCTGGGGAATTGAGGCTGTCGTTGGCGAGTCATTCGCGGAAATATTCGCTTCCAACTGCATGACGATTGGATTGCCGGCTGTTTGCATTTCACAGTCCGATGCGATTGAATTGCAAAAACGCAGTCTGGAAGATTTCAGCTTGGTCTGGAAAATTGATCTGGAAAACCTGACAGTGAGCGAAGGCGGCAACATGACAAGATTGACAATGCCCGACCATCATCGAAATATTCTCCTATCAGGGTCCTGGGACAGCACGGATCTGCTGCTGGAGAATCTTTCTGAGGCTGACAAGCTGTACCAGTCTCTTCCCTATACATCCGGCTACACGTCTGCCTGAGTTGCAAGAGCGATCGCCGCCGCTCGCAGAAAAACCCTGTCAGCCGTATGTCAAGTGTGCATTCGGCCCTGAGCATCGCGGGTTATAAACCATCAGATCGTGCGGTGATTTATTGCTCGCGGTGCGAATGCTGCAGTCATATTTCCGGCTGCTCTTCAGTAGCATTTTCAGTCCGGCAGCACCAGATCTGTGAGCTCCGTTTTGTATTTCTTAGCGTTTCAGGAAATCATCTGAATCGCCTGATCAATTGATCGATGAGGAGACGCAAAATCAGCGCGATTTGCGGCAAGAGAGGGTGGATTGATTGCGATGTGACCAGTTGCTTGTCGGCTTGCCAGTGTCTCGCTCGGTTCGAGGCGGCGCTGACAGATGGGTGCAATGTTTGCGTTCAGCCTGCCGCCGCATCGGCCGCAGCTCTCTGATTATGCACGGCGGACTGCTCGACTGGTGTTTCAAGCGAGTTTCCCCATTCGGACCAAGAACCGGCATACCCGCGAATGCGCTCATAGCCCAAAGCTTTGAGCATCGCGTAACTGTGAGACGAGCGGTGATGTGTCTGGCAGTAGGTGATGATTTCCTTGTCCGGTGTCAGACCCTCATGCTCAAGCATGGCGCGCAGCAAGTCATTTGGCTTGAATCGGTTGTTGCGGGTCGTATCGATAGTATCAAGCCAATTGATATTTTTTGCCCCTGGAATATGGCCTCCCCGCAATGCGCGCACATCGAAACCTTGAAACTCCAAGGGCGAGCGCGCATCCAGCAAGCGCACATCGCCGCTCGCGAGCTTAGACAGAATATACTGCTTGTCAGCATGCGACCGACCGTTGATGTGAGCCTTATATTCTGAACGCGCAGCTGCTCTCGGCGTGACGGTCTCAATCTCAAACCCTTCGTTTTTCCAAGAGGTAAAGCCGCCATTGAGAAGCGACAGTTTCGGGTGCGCCAATACATCCAATGTCCACAGCAGACGGGCTGCACGACCATTCCACTCAGAATCGTATGCGACCACATGATGCCGGCGCTCCAGTCCTATCGCCGAAAAGACATCAGTCAGCTGCGTGATTGGCGGCAGGGTGCCGCTCGCCGGAACCTCGCCGGAAACAATATCCAAATAGTCGACATGTACCGCTTTGGGGATGCGCTCTTTTTCGAACAGGTCTAAATCGCCTACGTCGATAACCATCAGGTCCGAATGGTCAAGAATGGACTCAAGTTCCGACGGCTCCAATAGAAACGGAAGTTCCAGCTCCATTTGCTTTCTCTCGCTGATACCTGCATGCAATTTGACAAATTAAAAAATATTTCTAAAAACAAATCAAAAATGAATTGATTTTAGAAATATGAACTCGGAATAATATAATTCCAAATCAAAATATGTCAAGTCGTTTGCAAAACTATTTTGTCAGATGATTCGCTTCAAGCGTCTTGCACCTGCGTCTTGCCATTGAGCAGGGCGCTTGTATCCGGGTTCTTGCCCGACACCGATGATTATTTCGCCCTCATCGGCGCTCGCACATACCGCCGCGCTGCGTTGCGCACGTTGTTCTGTACCGGCAGTCTGGCGTGCGTCTGGCCGCGGACTTATTCACAAAAATTGTGAAGAATTTTGTATGTAACTCCGTAACTTTCTGAAATAATAGAACTACTGGAACTGACCAATTTTGATACAGTGGGACCGATTGAGCGGCTGCAAATCTTGTTCTTGAAATCTGAAAATATTTCAAAATTCTAGATAATAATAGCAATCAAAACAATGACATCAATAATTGAATCCAATAGCCATGCAAGTGGATGACATAAGCGGGACCGATCCGGCTGCCTTTGACGGAATGAGCCAAATCTTAGCATTTGCGTCTCCCGATGCACGGCAGACGGGTTCTGCAAGCAATGAGTGCTGGCGTCAGGCTCAGATTCGTGAGATCTGCAATGCATACTCAGCGTCTTCATACCGCCAGAGTGACGATGTGACTGTGGCAGCAGAGCTGCTCGCCGAGGCCGGCGCCGACGATGATATGATCACTGTCGCGGTTCTTCGGTCGGTGAGATTTGATCACGAGGTCAATCTTGAGCGGCTTGAAAAGAGGCTCGGAGCTGCGGTCAGACAGCTGTTTGCGGGTGTTCAGGAGCTGGATGGGATATCGCTGTCAATCGGTCATCGCGACGTTCATCGATCATCAGTGATTGACAGAAGCGATTTGAGCAAAGTTCTCGTTGCAGTCGTTGACGACCCGCGAGTTGTTGTGATTCACTTGGCTGAAATGGTCGTGCGTCTGCGCAATGCCAGTCAGTTGTCACCGCCGGACCGGCTCCGGTTTGCGCGTCAGATACTGATGATTCACACCCCGCTGGCGAACAAGCTGGGCATCTGGCGAATGAAGTGGGAGCTTGAGGACTTGTCGTTCAAGTATCTGCAGCGGCCGGATTACGACCGCATTGCGCGTCAGCTTGATGAGCGTCGCAGCGAAAGGGAAAACTATATTGAGGATTTCGTTGCCGCGCTGCAGACGCTGATGCATAGATCCCGAATCAAAGCGAGCGTCAGCGGCCGCGCCAAGCATATTTACGGGATCTGGCGCAAGCTCAATCGCAAAGGTCTGGAGTTTGATCGAATATTCGACATTCGTGCGGTTCGCATTCTGGTCAAGGATATCGGTTCTTGTTATGCTGCGCTGGGGGCTGTGCATGCCAGCTGGTCGGCAGTCGCAGGCGAGTACGATGACTACATCGCGGCTCCGAAAGCGAACGGCTATCAGTCGCTGCATACCGCTGTTTATGGCAGTGATGACAAGATCGTAGAGGTGCAGATTCGCACTGAGGCCATGCATCGGGACTGTGAATTCGGGGTGGCCGCGCATTGGAAATACAAAGATCCTTCCAAAAGCAGCGTCCAGCAAGATCGAAAAGTTGAATTGCTGCGCCAGTTGATTGATTGGCGCAGTGAGATTTCCGCAGAGCTGAATGCGAGCGCGGAGCAAGACAGCGCCGCCGAGATTTATGTCTTGTCTCCGGCCGGCAAAGTGGTGGAGCTGCCAGCTGGTGCAACGCCGATTGACTTTGCGTATGCAATCCATACAGAGGTAGGGCATCGCTGCCGCGGCGCCCTTGTCAACGGCAAGATGGCGCCCTTGACAGGCGTATTGCACTCAGCCGACTGGGTTGAGATCAAAACCGCGAACCGAGGCGGTCCGAGTCGGGACTGGCTCAGTGCGCATGCTGGCTTTACCGTTTCGGCGCGCGCCAAGGCCTGCATTCGCAGATGGTTCAGGCACGAGGAGCACGGACGCTATCAGGCGCAAGGCAAAGTGCTGCTGGACAAAGAAATTCTGCGTCGCAATCTCGGCAAAATCAGCTTGGACAAGCTCGCTGTTGACAACGGTTTCCGCCGCAGTTCAGACTTGCTTGCAGCGGTGGGCATGGGCGAATTGAAGCCCGCGCATGCGCTGGCAGATCTGATCGCAGCTGAGACAGCCAGCGCCGCATATCCGGAACCGCAGCTGAGAATAGATCGAGTCTCAGCAGGAGCATCGCAGACTCTGACGGTTATGGGCGTGGATAATCTGCTCGTCAGCTATGCGTCTTGCTGTCGACCGCTGCCTGGTGATGATGTGGTCGGCTACGTGACGGTGGCGCGCGGCATTACCGTGCATCGCCGCAACTGCGGAAACATCATGCGTATGGCTGAAAACAACCCAGATCGGCTGATCTCTGTGAATCTAAACGAAGCCGGTGAGACAAGCTATTCAGTTGATATTGAGCTGGTTGCTCGTCATTCGCCGCAGCTGCTCAAGGATGTGGTCGCCGCTGTGGCAGAGCTCGGCTTTACTCTTTCCGCCGTGCATGCACCGCCCGCCGCAATCGGTGCGCTGCAAAAAATTCAGCTTGCTGTAGAAATCAGCAGCACTGCGGGATTGCGCTCAGTGATGTCCAAACTGCGTCGTGTCGAACAGGTCGAAACCGTCAGGAGAATCGGCGGATAGCCGCATCAGCGCAATTTTTCAGGCAGTTCAAATGCAAACTTCCGTGCCGCTGAGCAGCAATTCGTCTGGGGTGAGAACTGTCTTTCCTCAAAACTGACTTCGCCCGATTGATGAACCACAATTACCGTTGAGCTTCGTGTGCCGAAGTCTTTGGTGCGGATGAATATGGGGCTTTGTGACGGGTCGGCAGGCGCCGGCTGCGCAGCATGCTGTGCAGATTCTGTCTTAAGATGCATTTGTCCATGGTCTTGAAGAATTGAGAACAGGCAATCGCGGTCAAGATGATCTTGACCGACGACCGCCTCGCGCAATCTGCGCTTGCCCGTTTCGACCCGCGGCCAGGGCGAGTTCAGAAAGTGATTGCTCAGCCCGTGGATTCCGCGGCGAATATCCGCTTGATAGTCGCCCATGTTGGTCTGATAGTGGATTTGAGAAAAGCTGCCAAACACCATTCCAAAACCGTTGTAATGACCGCTGGCTTTGTCCAGCGTGCGACTGAACGAGATGGCTGTGTGATTGCTTTTTAGATAAGTACAGACCAATTCACCGCGGCTTCGCAGCTGCCGATTGCGAGGCGTGGGTGTGTAGTGGTTCGTGACCGCCGCAAATTTTCCTGCAGTACTAATCCCAAGCCAGGTTCCGCCGGCGGCCAGATCCCGTCCGGCAATGATGGGCTCGCCCGCATCCCAGAATTGAGCTGGTGCAGTCTCGCGGCTGTAGTATTCGTCTCGATTGGCGGCGAGTACGAACGGGTAATGCGGGTTTTCGTTGATTGCAAGCAGAATTACGCACATGATCAGCTCGAATGCAAGCGCTGAATTTGCAATTGTAGCAACTGCCGGCGGGCTCGGTATTTGCGATAGTCGAGTCATTCGTAGGCTGTTATTCTGCTCATGTTCAGTCTGGTGCGCCGAAACGTTCGATTGCATCGCAAGGATTCCACCTGTCGGTCTCGCATAAAATGAGGCTGTAGCGTATATCGGGATGCCAGGACTGTCGGATTTTCTGCCTGTCCACGTCATCATGATTCACTGCCGCGCCCGTATTCGGGCGTGAATTGAGCATGGCAAGAAGCAAACAAAAATCATCATCACAATGGCGCCGGCAGCAGGTCACCGACGGATTTGTCCGAGAGGCGCACCGCATTGGGGTGCGCTCGCGTTCGTATTTCAAGCTGCAGGAAATTGACCGGAGGTTTCAGCTGTTTGAGCGCGGCGGCTCAGTTCTCGACTTGGGCGCCGCACCCGGAGGCTGGGCGCAGTATGCAACCCGCCGAGTTGGTCGAGATGGCGCTGTATTTGCGGCTGATATACTCTCGATGGCGCCGGTTGCAGGTGTCAAAATTATCGAACTTGATGTCACGCAAGAGCAGGCTGTCGATCAATTGGCGGGATTGGTCAATGGCCGCAGCGTGGATGTTGTGCTATCCGACATTGCACCCAATATCACCGGCAATGCGCTGATTGATGCAGGCAATTACGCACGGATTTATGAGGCGATTCTTTGCGTTTGCGAACAGGTTTTGAAAAAAGGCGGAGCACTGGTCTTCAAGTTCTTTCAGCATAGTGAGTTTGCTGAGTACCGCCGAAGATGCGGGCAGCGCTTTTCGTCAGTTACGGTGTATAAGCCGAAATCATCCCGCCAGCGCAGTCCGGAAGCCTATCTGGTTGCGGCTGGAAACTGCGAAATGAGGCCGCGCCGAAATTCGCCTGTCAAAGCCGCACCATCTCGGTGAGCGAGCGTTGTGCTGATTTCCAAACTCTGTGCTTCAGATTTGCTAAAATGGCTAAAGCAAAACGGTTCCAATCGCCGCTTGAAAAGACTCCAGGCAGGCCGTATGTAATAAGTCATATGCGGGCTGGATGAATGAGCGGGGAGAAGCTTTAATGAGTGCTGACAGACGCGGGCAGCTGCGATGGATTTGATAATCGACGGCTTGGGCCGAGAACAAATTTACTGAAATCAAAGGGATTCATTTTGGGCAACTTAACCAAAAATCTGATTCTATGGGTTGTCATCGCCATGGTGCTGATGGCTATTTTCAAGAACTTCGCTCCGAACGAAAATAATAATCGCCGCGAAGTTGAGTACTCCACCTTTCTTTCGGATGTAAAGCAAGGGCGCGTTGATCGCGTTGTAATTGACGGCCGCACTGTAACCGGGAGCTTCACTTCGGGCGAGACTTTCGTAACCTATTCTCCGAATGATCCCAAGCTGGTAGACGATCTGGTCAATGCCGGTGTGACGATTGTCGCACAGAAAGAAGAGTCACCGTCATTATTGATGCAGCTTTTCATCAGCTGGTTCCCGCTGTTGCTGCTGATTGGTGTGTGGATATTCTTTATGCGCCAGATGCAAGGCGGCGGCGGGCGTGGGGCGCTGAGTTTTGGCAAGAGTCGCGCCCGGCTGCTGACAGAAGATAAAAACCGTGTGACGTTTGAGGATGTCGCAGGTATCGAGGAAGCCAAGGAAGAAGTCAGTGAGCTGGTTGATTTCCTCAGTGCTCCCGCAAAGTTTACGCAGCTTGGCGGCCGAATTCCGCGCGGTGTGCTGATGACCGGCAATCCCGGCACTGGCAAGACGCTGCTGGCCAAGGCGATCGCCGGTGAGGCCAAAGTGCCATTTTTCTCTATATCAGGTTCTGATTTTGTTGAGATGTTTGTCGGTGTCGGCGCTTCCAGAGTGCGCGATATGTTTGAGCAGGCAAAAAAGAATGCGCCTTGTATTATTTTTATCGACGAGATCGATGCTGTTGGCCGACAGCGTGGCGCGGGTCTCGGCGGCGGACACGATGAGCGGGAGCAGACTTTAAATCAGCTCTTGGTCGAGATGGATGGCTTCGAGGGCAATGAGGAGGTGATCGTTATCGCCGCGACCAACCGTCCCGATGTGCTGGATCCTGCGCTGCTGCGTCCAGGTCGATTTGACCGGCAGGTGCATGTGCCTTTGCCGGATATCAGCGGCCGGCAGAAAATACTTCAGGTACACATGAAAAAAATTCAGCAGGACGAGGATATAGATGCTGCTGTTATCGCCCGCGGCACCCCCGGTTTTTCCGGTGCTGACCTGGCCAATTTGGTCAATGAGGCAGCGCTGTTTGCCGCGCGTGCCGGCCGCGCTGCGGTCGCCATGGAACAGTTTGAGATGGCTAAGGACAAGGTGCTGATGGGTGTTGAGCGAAGATCAATCGTCATGCCTGAGGAAGAGCGCTGGAATACTGCCTATCATGAGTCAGGTCATACGGTTGTGGCAAAAGTGCTCGACAATACCGACCCGGTGCACAAGGTGACAATTATTCCGCGCGGCAGGGCGCTTGGCGTGACGATGCAGCTGCCTGAAGAGGACCGCTATAGTCACAACCGTGAATATCTGCTGGCGCGGATCGCAGTTCTTATGGGGGGCAGGATCGCTGAGGAAGTGTTCATGAATCAGATGACGACCGGTGCTTCAAACGATTTTGAGCAGGCAACCGATCTGGCACAGAAAATGGTATCCAGATGGGGTATGAGCGATGCTTTGGGAACACGTGTCTATGGCGACAACCAGTCTGAAGTGTTTTTAGGTCGAGATGTGACCACGCATCAGAATCTGAGCAATGCTGTCGCAGAGCGGGTCGATAAAGAAGTGACGCGAATTATTGACGAGCAGTACGCGCGCGCGCGATCCATCATCGAAGACAAGCGTGAGATCATTGAGACTATGGCAAAAGCCCTCATTGAGTTCGAAACCTTGCAGTCTGAGCAGATTGAAGAGATTATGTCGGGTCGGCAGCTGACTCCGACACCATCTGATTTCGATGATACATCGACCAAAGGGACCAAGAAAAAATCTGGCGGCAAAAGGACGAAGACAGTCGTCAAGCCAAGGATGGATCGACCGGCCAGCGGTGAGGCCTGACCTCGCAAAGACGATACAGGCGGCGGGATCGAATCGCGCATTGCCATCTCTTGCAATTGTTTTCCGCTTGCCAAGCGTCGGGGTCTAAGGCATGAGGCTGTTCGGAACCGATGGCGTTCGCGGCCGGTTTGGCCGTGAGCCAATTACCCCTTCGACACTGCTGAAGCTCGGGTGGGCGTTCGGCTCAGTTCTTCGGGAGCAGAGGGCGCTGCCGCATGAGGTTGTCATTGGTAAAGACACCCGAGTGTCAGGTTACCTGATGGAAACAGCATTGACCAGCGGGCTGCTGTCTGCCGGTGTCAATATTGCGCTGCTTGGCCCCATTCCAACGCCTGGCGTATCCTTTTTTTGCCGGCATGCTGGAGCTTGTGCCGGCATTGTCATCAGTGCCTCGCATAACATTGCATCAGACAACGGCATCAAGCTGTTGCACCTTCGCGGGGCCAAGCTGCCGGCTCCCATTGAGCGGCAGATTGAGAGCAAGATGGGGGAGCCGATTCAGGTTGTTGAGCTGGATCAATTGGGCAAGGCGCGCCGCATTGATGATGCGGTGGAAGTTTATGCCGAGTCTCTCGCCAGCGGTTCTTTGCGACTGGATGGCCTGAAGATTGCGCTTGATTGTGCCAATGGTGCGAGCTATCGCGCCGCGCCGCGGGTGCTGGAGCAGCTGGGCGCCGAGGTGTTCGCAGATGCCATTGAGCCGGATGGACATAACATCAATCTGAATTGCGGCTCGACCCATCCCCAATTTATCCGGCAGCTGACGCTGCGTCATGGCGCAGATGTCGGCATTGCCTTAGATGGTGATGGCGACCGAGTGCTGATGGTTGATGCGCAGGGCAATCTGATCAATGGCGACCATATTCTCTATGTGATTGCTTTAAGCCGCAAACGCGATCGCCGACTCAAAGGCGGGGTGGTAGGCACCTTGCTGAGCAATATCGGACTGGCCACTGCTTTGGCCGAAAATCAGATTCCATTTATGCGCTCGAATGTTGGCGACAAATACGTTTCTGAGCATCTGCAGCAGCTGAACTGGAATTTAGGCGGTGAGCAGTGCGGGCATATTATTAATGGCGAAGTCGGTGTGCCCGGCGACGGCTTGCTGGCTGCACTGGAAGTACTGAGCGAGATGGTCAGGACCGAACGCACTTTGAGTCAGCTCGTAAAGGGCATGTTGATGGTGCCGCAGGCGACTCGGAATATAGCGCTGCAGTGCATTGACTCACCGCTTGAGACGTTTGATCTGGATTGCTGGCCTTTGACCAGCGATGCGGTCAGGCAGGCTGAATCAGAATTGAATGATCATGGCCGGGTACTCCTGCGGGCATCCGGAACTGAGCCTGCAATCCGGGTGCTGGTCGAAGGTCCAAATCATCAGCAGAACATGCGCATCGCGGAACACTTGGCCGATGTCGTACGCAAGGAATCTGCAGGGCTCATTGCATTGCCGTAATTGTTGAGATCGGGCGGCTCTTGCCGGCGAGCGGATGAGTGTCTCAAAGGCGTATCACATTCCGCAGCCCTTGCCCTTGCCGAGTGGCTTGAATCGCATCGTTTATTTGCTCCAGCGGGTATAGGCCAGTGACCAGCTCGTCGAGTTCCAGGGAGCCGCATTGGTGCAGATCAACCAGTTTGGGTATATCGGTCTTCAGGTTTGAATTGCCCATTTTGCTGCCGAGTAATTTTTGGCTGGCATCAATAAAATCCAATGTCTCAAAACTCATTTGCTCGCCTTCGGCAGGCATGCCAGCCAATACGACTGCCCCGCCTGGGCGCGCCAGCTGAAAGACATCATGAACTGCCGCGGGGCGCCCGGTTGCCACGAATACATGATCAGCGCCCCGACCGCTGGTCATGGCGCGGACTGCCTGGATTGAATTGGTTTGGACTGGATTGATTGTATCGGTAGCGCCAAAGCGTTTTGCCGCCTCAAGTCGATCGGTATTGACATCAATGGCTGTGACGGTTGCAGCGCCGCTGATGCGGGCTGCCTGGACGCAATTGATTCCGACACCGCCGACTCCGATAACCACTGTATGCTCGCCTTCTGTGACTGAAGCGATTCGAGTTACGGATCCATAGCCCGTTATAACGCCGCAAGCCAGCAAGGCTGCACTTGCCGTATTCATCTGCGAAGGCACCTTGACTGCCTGGGACTGGTGGACGATCGCATATTGCGCGAAAAAACCGCATCGCAATCCACGATAAATGGTTGCGCCGGCACTGTCTTGAAGTCGGCCGGGCTCATCAGTCTGAAAAACCCCCTGACAGAGGCAAGATTGGCTGCGCTGGCAAAAATAACACGTACCGCAGGAACGCAGCAGCGAGGCGACCACAGGGTCACCCGCTTGAATGTCCGTTATGCCGGATCCGCATGACTCAACGATACCGGCGCCCTCATGTCCGAAGACCGTGGGCAAATGACCGCCCCAGGCTCCGTCCATATAAAGAATATCACTGTGGCATATCGCACAGGCAGTCAGTTTTATTTTGACTTCGCCATGACGAGGCTCGTCAATGGCGACTTGTTCGATTTCGAGCGGTGCGCCGAATTCCCTGCAAACAGCGGCCTGCATAAATTGCATGTTCAGTCTCCGATTTTCATTGTTGACCCGCTATTGTACTGATGGTAAGGTAAATGGGCAAAATCGGAATTCGCCAATGGCCAAAATTAAGAAGTTCACATTCAGCGCTGCCGATGCCAGCTGTGAGCCTGCAGCCGTTAGCACACGGAACCTTTTGAATGCAAAAACCGCCCGCATCAATTGTGAAGAGAATTCCGTTTTAGCGGCGATGCGTTAGCTGCGAAAGACCAAGATTGGATGATTGATTTGTGATCAGGCTGCGCTGTTCGGAGAGTGCTCTGGAATTCAACGGTTTCGGTCAGTCATGCGGTATCGGGTGCAGATTTGTACAGTCATTCTGTGAAACCCGCATCTGACTGGTCAATAAGCGAGAAACCGCCAGTGTTTTGTGCACCGTCGTTTGATTGCCTCTCTGGGACAGGCTTGTATGAAATTGCGTAAAGACGGAATGGCGAGATGAAAGCAGTGCGCACTATCCACTATGAGACGCTGCCGTCAGTTCATCATCGACAACAGTTTTCCACATTTTTTCGGGTCCAGTTTTGGATGCTCCGAGCACTGACCTCAGTCAAATGACTCCTCGAAACTTGGCATATCACTTCGACTCAGTAATTTTATGGAGCAATTCCGCGTTGATCGGCGAGTGCGAGCAACCGCCTTAAAGCAGTCTGGAAATGCTGGGTTTTGGTGCTGTCAGCCTGATGGCAGCGGCGTTTTTTTGTGTGCATTGATGGGCACTTGCATACTGCCAATCTTCTCGATATTGCATTCAAGCACATCGCCGATTGCAACAGGACCCACGCCTTCTGGCGTGCCCGACATAATGACATCGCCGGGATAAAGCGTGTAGTAAGACGACGCAAATGCAATCAGCCTGCGAGTCGAATAGATCATTTGCGAGGTGTTGGATTGCTGCCGAGTGTTGCCGTTGACTGCCAAAGCGATATCAAGATTGTCCGGGTCTTCAATTTCGTTGGCGGTGACAATCCATGGACCTAGCACCGAGTGGCTGTCCATTGCCTTGCGCATACTGCGCTCTTCAGCGCCGCGCACCGTCATGTCCAGGCCGATAGTATAGCCAGCGACATAATCTAGTGCGTTCTCTTCTGTGACGCTGCGGCAGTTGCGGCCGATGATGATGGCGAATTCAATTTCATGGTCAGTGCGCCGAGATTCAAAATGCAATGAGACACCATCGCTCGGTCCAACTGGAATGGGTGACTTAAGAAACAGTCCATGCGTCTCAATATCCTTGACATCACCGCTGACGCTGATCTCCCGGTCCTGATTGACTTCCTCAAGATGATTTTTGTAGTTCAGCGCTGCGCCGATAATTTTTGAGGGACGCGCGACTGGACTATTGATGTGAATATCCCGCAATGAGTATATCTCTGCAGTTCTTCGCATTTTGTGTATTTCCGGCAGTATCAACTCAAGATTTCCGATCACTATATCACCGGGCGGCGGCGGCCATGACGGCGGCTTGATTTCCGCGACCACTTTGGTGACATCCTGGACGTTGCGTCCAATGACAACTCCCAAGTGCGTTTCGTTGAAGCGACAAATTTTCATTGCTCAGTCTGTGATATTGACATTTTTTTGCATGTCTATGATGGATTAGTTTAATTGATTTATGCGCGCATCTGGCAAAAATTAAGCGAATTAAATGGGTCTCTGTGCAACGCCTGATTTTCGTTTCGCGCATTCTCATTTGCCAAAAGTTTTCGCGCCTAAGATCATTGCTGAAGATGCGCTGAGCAGCCGCACAGGCAGCCGCAGTCTCGGTGTGCATGAAAATTGAACAGGCATCAGCGAATCAGGTCGCTTAACTCCGCAAATGCCGCGTTGAGGCCTGTAAGCGATGGGGGCAGGCCGGACCTGAGGTGGCATTTTGCAGACCAGGCGCCAGCTGTCGGTTGATGTCGAGAAAAAACCGCTGGTTGTGACAGTTGGCAGATGATTCACTTTTGTTTTCGCTGGTCCGTTACGAAATAAAAAGTCTGCAACTGCTGTCCTGCATTGACTTCGGCATACACCGCAAAACATTTTCATAAATTAAAAAACATTAATAATCAATTGCTAGCACCATTCAACATGATTTTATGACGCGTACGCAACCTGTCCGAGAGACTCGAATAAAGAATTTGACATTGTCGAATGAATAAGTGAAAATATGTTAAAAAGTGCCTGATAATGGAATTTAGTGGAATTTAGTGGCTATAATCGCAGTTCTGCATATATCAATGTATTTGGTGAAAAGGTGATATTTTGGATGGATTGACCGGATCGTATTCCGTTACGGTAGATTCAAAAGGGCGGGTTGTTATTCCCACAGCGTTCCGCGACCCTTTGCTGGAAGGGGGCACAGGCGAGCTGACGATTGGTTTGGATGCGACCGAGAACTGCCTTGTCATTCATACCCGCCGGCATTGGGAAGATATTAAAGCCGTTCTGCTGGGGATGAGGTCGGCCAAATCGTCTGTACGTGAGATGAAGAGAATGCTGCTCGGCAGCACCAAGATGGCTGAAATCGATTCCGCAGGACGGCTTCTGATTCCCAAGGAGTTGCGACTGATCGCCGATATTGAAGTCAATCGTTCGGCGCTGCTGCTCGGCAATGGCAAAACGATTGAGTTGTGGAACCTTGGATATTTTGATGAAAGCGTCAAAGAAATCCGCAGCAAAGTTCGAAATGGTCAGGAACATCAAGACATTCTGGATCAGTTGGATTACTAAGTTGAGCAAAGCCATGGCAGTCAATTCAGCAAATTCGAATCATTTGCCGGTCATGCTGGAATCAGCGGTGGATGCCTTGATCAGAGAAGAGGCAGGTATCTACATTGATGCAACCTACGGTCGAGGTGGACATTGTGATGCCATCCTCAAACGCTTGCCGGGCGGAGCAAAGGTGGTTGCCTTTGACTGCGACTGCGAGGCGATTGCCAGTGCCCCCCAAGTGCATCTTGATGATTCAAGATTCACACTCATTCGTGCGCGATTCAGCGAAATTGGTCATCAGCTGCAGCGTTGCTTCGGCGGTTTGCGTGTGAATGGAATCATTGCCGATCTTGGCGTCTCATCCCCGCAGCTGGATCAGCCGGAGCGTGGCTTCAGTTTTTCGCATGACGGTCCGCTGGATATGCGCATGGATCAGGACTCTGGCACTCCTGCATCGTTCTGGCTGTCGCAAGCCAGCGAGTCGGCGCTTGCCGAAGTGCTGCGTACTTACGGTGAGGAGCGTTATGCACGCCGCATTGCCAGGCGCATTGTTGCTGAGCGCTTGAGCAGTCCCATTTGCACGACGCGCCAGCTGGCGGAGCTGGTTTGCGCAAGTGTGCCAGCTCGCGAGCACGGCAAGCATCCGGCGACACGCACGTTTCTCGCGTTGCGCATCAAAGTCAATCAAGAGCTGGAAGAGCTGAAGAAATTTTTGCCTCAATGCGTTGAGCTTCTCAAAGACGGCGGCCGACTGGTCGTCATCACGTTTCACTCGCTGGAAGACAGAATTGTCAAGCATTTTATGCGGGAGGCATCGATTGGCGCGCCGGGCCCGCAGGCAGTGCCGTTTCGAGGCAGAGATTTTAGGCCGACATTGCAGATTGTTGGTCGTCCGCAGCGGCCGTCTGAGTCAGAGATTGCGTCCAATTCTCGCTCGCGCAGCGCCATCATGCGAGTCGCTGAGCGCATCGCGGGAGCCAGTCATGCGTAGACTGACTTATCTGCTGGTGTTCGCCTCGTTTGTATCTGCGCTCGGTGTGGTCTGGGTGCGCCATGCGAATCGCGAGGCCATGGTGAATCTTTATGCGCAATATGAGCGGCGCGACGAGCTGAATGTTGAGTGGCGCCAGCTGCAGCTTGAGCGCTCCTCGCTGACATCTTTCAGTCAGCTGGAAGACTGGATTAAAACCAACAGCGAGATCGGCGAAGCGAGCGAAAATCATCTGATCTTTCTGGCTGATCGCGCGAGCCAGGCCGCAACAGGTGCCAGCGAGCTCAAGTCGCAGTAATGAGCAAGTCACAGTAACGAACCTGCAAAGACTTAACCGCAATGAACCAGCCGCAAACCTTTATTGTTCCAGCACGGCATATCTATGTGCTGGTGTTTGTGCTGACGATCTTTTCTTTGATGATCGTGCGTGCCGGCTACCTGCAGCTCGTCCAATCTGATGAGCTGCAAAAGCAGGGCAATGCTCGATATTTGCGCAATGAGACTGTCAAGCCAAATCGCGGACTGATTAAGGATCGCAATGGGATGATTCTGGCGGCGAGCACCTCGAGTGACTCAGTCTGGATCGAACCCCATGTAATGATCAAGCAAGCGCCGCAGCATTGGCAGAAGCTGGCCTCCACAGTTGGCGTCAATTATGCGGACATGGTTGCAAATGTGAGGCAGTACAGCGAAAACAATCGCCACTTCATGTATCTGCGCCGGCATATCAGTCCGGCATTGGCGCAGGAGGTGCGTTTGCTTGATATCCCCGGTGTCAATCTGATGACTGAATATCGCAGATATTACCCTTTTGGCGAGATGCTGTCGAGCTTGGTCGGCTATACCAATATCGACGATATCGGGCTGGACGGCATTGAGCTGATGCACGATGATCGCCTGCAAGGACAGGCGGGCTTGCGGCAGGTGATCAAGGACAAAAACGGCCGCACTGTAGAGACGGTCGATCACATACGGCGTGTAGTGGATGGTGATGATGTGGTTCTCACTATTGATGCGCGCATTCAGCACCTTGTCTACAAAAGTCTTGACAAGGCGCTCCGGGAGCATCGGGCTGACAAGGCGACTGCTGTGGTGATTGATGTCCAAACAGGGGAAATTCTTGCTCTCGGCGGTGTTCCGAGCTTCAACCCGAACGTGTCAAAAAAACGTAATGTAGTACGCAATTTTGCCGTCACCGATGTGATCGAGCCGGGGTCCTCGGCAAAACCGTTTGTCGTGGCGCAAGCGCTGCACACCGGTTTGGTCCGGCCTACAACAGTTATCGATACCTCGCCGGGGGTGATTCGGGTCGATGGTTTCCAGATCAGTGACTTCAGGAATTATGGCGAACTGACTGTCAGTGATATCATCATGAAGTCCAGCAATATCGGCGTGGTTGAAATCGGCCAGCTGATGCAGCCTGATCATCTGGTTGATTTTTATCAGCAGTTCGGCTTTGGGTCCGTGACGGGCAGCGGTCTTCTCGGCGAAAGTCCAGGCCTGTTTCCACGCCGGACTCAATGGCGGCCTAGCGAGCGCGCGACATTGACTTTTGGTTACGGTTTCTCGGTCACCGCAATGCAGCTGGTGCAGGCTTATGCTGCCATTGCCAACCGGGGCATCCTCACGCCGCTTTCTATCATAGCCGATCAGCCCGCTCAAAAAGCGCCCAGCATCGTTTTGCCGGAAGAAGTCGCCAGCGAAGTGACCGCCATGCTGGAAAAAGCAGTTTCACCGCAGGGCACTTCAAGAAATGCGAAGTTTCCCTACTACCGCGTGGGCGGCAAAACCGCGACCGTGCAAAAACTGGTCAATGGAGTCTACAGCAGCGATCAGCACATTTCGATGTTTGTCGGCTTTGCGCCGGTATCCAATCCGCGGCTCGCGACTGTCGTGATCGTGGATCATCCTAAGGCTGGAAAATACTATGGCGGTCACGTTGCTGCGCCGGTATTTCGACAGATTATGCGTTCTGCGATGACGATTCTGAATATCACCCCGGACGATATTGATCAGTTTGCGTCCGCCGAAACCATAAAAGCCGCTTCGGCCGCACTGCTATGATCGGCTCAGCTTCCATGGGACGCAGTGAGAATCTTGCTGTTCTGCTCAACGGACTGGCTGAGGTTGACCAGCACCGCAATGTAGCCATCAGTCATCTGTCGATTGACAGTCGCACGGTGGGAAAAGGCAGTCTGTTTTTTGCCATGCCCGGCGTTAAGGATGACGGTCGCAGATATGTGCGCGAGGCATTGGCATCTGGAGCCAGCGCTGTGGTTTTCGACACCGCTGACATGCAGCCCGATGAGTCGATCGAATGCGCCAAGGCACCGTTGATTGGCGTTCGAAATTTGCGCCAGCACATCGGGACCATTGCCGATGTGTTTTATGATCGGCCGTCGGCCCGCATGCAAGTGGTTGGAATCACTGGTACCAATGGCAAGTCCACTTGCGCGCTGCTGGCTGCTCAGGCGCTGAACGCTCTGGGTCGACAATGCGGTGTGATTGGCACTTTGGGCGCCGGCTTGCCTGCAAGCTTGGAGCGCACCGCCTTGACAACTCCCGATGCCATCAGCGTGCATCGCCAAGTCGCTCGCATACTTAAATCAGGAGCGCGGTACCTGTGCCTGGAAGTATCCTCGCATGCGCTGGATCAGTTCCGGGTGCAGGCATTGCGTTTTGACACGGTGGTGCTGACCAACCTGACACAGGATCACCTTGACTATCATGGCACAATGGAGCGCTATCGTGCGAGCAAGGCGAGGCTGTTCACCGACTGGCGACCTGCAGCTGCAGTGATCAACTTGGATGATTCGTTCGGCCGTTCAATGCTGGGTCATACAAGGGCGCGGCGGGAGATCACCTATGGCTGCGATCCGTCGGCATTATTGACCTTGCAAAGCTGTGAGGTCGATGCCGCTGGGCTGAATTGCGAAATATCAGTTGCCGGCAGCGTCATTTCCATTCGCAGTCGCATGCTTGGGCGCTTCAATGCAATGAATCTGACCGCTGCTGCTGGAATCCTGCTTGCTCTCGGATGTACGCCCGCCCAGATCGAGACCGCCTTGAACAGCGTCGCGCCAATTCGTGGACGCATGGACCTCATCAGCGGCGGCGCCAGCGCACCGGATGTGGTCGTGGACTACGCACACAGTCCTGACGGACTCGAAGCCGCTTTAAGCAGCCTCCGGCAGATGCCCTATCGTCAGATTACTTGCGTGTTCGGCTGCGGCGGCCAGCGTGATCAGGGCAAACGACCGATGATGGGCGCAATCGCTGAACGCCTCGCGCACCGTGTCATTCTGACTGACGACAATCCACGTGATGAGCAGCCCGTGCTCATCGTCCGCGATATTATGGCAGGCATGCAATCGAGACCCCAGGTAGTCCATGACCGCGAGCAGGCAATTGGCCGCGCGATTGAGCAGAGCGGCACAGAGGATGTAGTTTTAGTTGCCGGCAAGGGGCATGAGGATACCCAGACTTATCAGGCATGTACCGTTCACTTCAATGATCGCAGCGTTGTTCAGCGAATCTTGAGGCAGTGCCAATGATGGATCTGCAGACCATTGCGCAGGCCGTCAGCGGCACGCATCAGGGAGCAAACCCTACCGTCGGTCGGATCTGCACTGATTCCCGAGCCATGCTGAGCGGGGATTTGTTTGTGGCTTTGTCAGGCAGTCGCTTTGATGGTCATGATTTTGTAGAGAAAGCCATTGATCAAGGCGCTGCCGGTTTGCTGATTGAAAGAGAAATGGCGGTCGATTGTCCGTCGGTGGCGGTTGCAGATACACATAGAGCGCTGGGGCAGCTGGCGCATTTTTGGCGCTGCAGATTTGAAGGCCCAGTGGTTGCGGTGACTGGCTCAAACGGCAAAACCACAGTCAAGGAGCTCATCGGTCAGATTCTCACCGCTGGCGGCCGCGATGCGCTTGTGTCCGCAGGAAATTTCAACAACGCAATTGGCTTGCCGCTGTCGCTGCTTCGGCTGCGCCCCCGTCATTGCGCCGCGGTGGTTGAAATCGGCATGAGCCAGACTGGTGAAATCGACGCGCTTGCGAAGCTGGCCGTTCCCAATGTCGCAGTTATTACCAACGCTGGCGCAGCGCATCTTGAGTGCCTGAAGTCGGTGCAGCAAGTCGCTGTTGAGAAAGGCAGTCTCTTGGATGCCTTGTCCCTGGACGGTGTCGCGATCCTCAATCATGACGATGCGCACTTTGAATATTGGCAAGCGCGGGTGCAGCCGCGCCGTGCGATTACTTTTGGCCTGACTCAGGACGCTGATATTTCAGCTCGCTGCAGCTTGCGCGAGAGCGCTTGCGAGATGGAGGTTTCCACGCCCGCAGGCAGCGCTGACATTACGCTGAATTTTGCCGGACTGCACAACGTCGCCAATGCGCTGGCAGCGATTGCCGCAGGGACTGCATTGAATATTCCGCTTGATCAGATGCAGGCGGGATTGCAGCATGCGGCGGCGGTGCGTGGGCGGCTGGAATTCGGTCGGCACAAAAAAGGCGGGTGTCTGATAGATGACACCTACAACGCCAACCCCGAATCGATGCAGGCTGCGATCAGTGTATTGGCCAAATTCAGCGGTGACCGGCGCCTGGTGATGGGCGACATGCTTGAGCTGGGAGACGGTGCCGGCGAATACCACCGCCTGGTCGGCGAGCAGGCTCGCGCTGCTGGCATCGGCCGCCTCTATGCGCTGGGTGAGTACAGTCCAAATGCAGTGACCCAATTCGGTCGCGGCGCCCGACACTATAGTCTGTGGAGCCATCTGGCAGAAGATCTGCTCCAAGGCATTGATTCACAGACCACTGTTCTGGTCAAGGGGTCACGCGGCATGCAGATGGAGCGCATCGTGAATCAGCTGCGTGAAACTGAAAGCAAGGAAGAAGCGTCATGCTGACCTCGTTGTTCTTGTCACTTGCAGAGCAGGTAACGATATTCAATGTTTTCCGCTATCTGACATTACGCGGTATTTTGACAGTGCTGACGGCCTTGGCTATCGGCGTTGCGCTGTATCCGTATACCATCCGCAAACTCAAAGCCCTTTCGATTGGAGAGATCACTCGGGTTGAGGATGTGCCGATGCATACAAAAAAAGGCGGCACGCCAACAATGGGCGGAGTGGTCATTTTGCTGGCCGCAACCGTTTCAACCTTGCTATGGGCAAATCTTTCGGTGCGATTTGTGTGGATCGCGCTGGGCGGCATGCTTCTCTTTGGCTTGATCGGATTTGTCGATGATTACCTTAAGCTGACCACCAACGGCAAGCGCCGCGGCTTTCGGGTGCGAACCAAGCTGGCGCTGCAGGTGCTGGCGGCGCTGGCGATCGCGGCGACGCTGTATTGGACTGCCGCAACGCAAGTGCAGATTTCCTATCTGTTGCCTTTTTTCAAAAATGTGCTGTTTGATTTCGGCGTGTGGTTTATCCCGATCAGTGTGATCGTATTGATTGGCACATCGAATTCCGTAAATCTGACTGATGGACTGGATGGGCTGGCGATTATGCCGATCGTCCTGCTTGCCGGCGGTTTAGGCGTATTTTGCTATGTGTCGGGACACAGCACCTTTTCGCAGTATCTCGCGATCCCGTATATCGAGGGGGCCGGCGAGCTGCTGATTTTCTGCGGCTCGCTGGTCGGTGCGGGGCTGGCATTTTTGATTTTCAATTGCTACCCGGCGCAGATCTTCATGGGCGATACCGGATCAATGGCTTTGGGGGCTGCGGTTGCGATTGTGGCCGTCGCCGTGCGTCAGGAGATTGTTCTTTTCATTATGGGAGGCTTGTTTGTAGCTGAAGCGATCTCAGTTATTTCACAAGTTATTTCGTACAAGCTGTTCAAGCGGCGCATCTGGCTGATGAGCCCGATTCATCATCATTTCGAATTGAAAGGGTGGCCTGAAACGAGAATTACGGTTCGCTTTTGGATCATTTCTTTCGTTCTGACTATGGGTGGCTTGGCAACGCTAAAAGTGCGTTAATAATAATTAGGAGAAGTAAGATGTCAACATTATCAGTCGATTATCAAACCCCATCTGGACATGCAGTGGTTGTCGGTTTGGGGCGAAGCGGTGTCGCATGTGCTACATTCCTGATGAATTCAGGCTGGGATGTGGAGGTCGGTGATGTACGCTCGCACCCGCAGCTTGAAGACTTGTTCCAGGCGGCCTTGCCAGGCATTCCGATTCACTCCCCGCTGGATCCCGATATCTTTCTCAGCACCGATCTAGTTGCGCTCAGCGGAAATTCCACCCAGACCAACTCAGGCATCAGCAAGATCGCCAAAGATTGCGGCGCTGAGGTCGTCAGTGGACTGGAGCTGTTTTTGAAACATCGAAAAAAACCGATCGTGGCCATCGCCGGATCCAATGGCAAAAGCACAGTTGCATCGCTGCTCTCGACCATTATTGAAAGCCACAAGGCCACAGTGCTGAGCGGCGGCTGTCGGAGCTTTGCCTTTGCTGAATTGCTTAACAAGCAGTCTCCCGATGTGTATGTGCTTGAGCTTTCAGCTTTGCATTTGGAACAGGTCGAAGGCATCGCCGCCGATGTGTCGACGGTCTTGAATGTCTCAGTCGATGACATGGACCGCTATCAGAATTTCAATGCCGATGCGCTGGCCCAAACTTTCAGCAAGGCTCGGTGCAAGGTCATCAATCGAGACGATCCGGTCACCGCTGATATGGCGGACCAGGCGCCGGCGATCAGTTTTGGACTGAATGAGCCGGTCGGAGAGCAGGACTTTGGCATCGTCGTGAACCGCTCAGCCCGCTGGATTGCGCGCGGCAGCAAGCGGCTGGTGAATCTGAGCCGATGCGCATTGAAGGGGCGGCACAACGAGCAGAATTTGCTGGCGGCCTGTGCGCTGGCGCAGGCGATCGGTTTTCCGGTCGACACCGTCAGAAACCAAGTTGTCAAATTCGAGGGGCTGCCGCACCGCTGCATAGATCATGGTTTTTCGGACGGTATTCGCTGGATTAATGATGCCAGATCAACCAACACTGCTGCCGTCAGCGCCGCAGTCGAGACGCAGTCGGCTCCAGTAGTGCTGATTTGCGGCGGCATCTCTCAAGGCGCCGATTTTTCTGCGGTGGCCGACCGGGTGGGTGAGCAGATCCGAGGTTATGTCGTCTACGGCCGTGATGCAGAGCAGATTGCCGGCTCGCTGCAGGGTTTGACTCGGGTTGAGCAGGTTGAGAATCTCGAATCTGCCGTTACGACGGCCGCAGCTCTGGCCCAGGATGGCGACAGTGTGGTGTTTTCTCCAGGCTGCGCCAGTTTCGACCTGTTTACTGATTATGAGCATCGCGGTGATGCTTTCTGTGAGATCTTGACCGGTTCAGCTGCGTGAATACGACTGTGCACAAAGCGGCGCAATCGCCGACAAATGACGGCCGATTTCGTATGGATCCGCTGCTGCTCGGAATTTATCTGCTGCTAGTTTTTTGTGGCATGCTTGCGGTTTATTCGGCCTCCATTGCGCAGGCATTCGAGGCCCGGCAAGCGCTCGCTTTTTTCAAGTCCAGCGGCATTAATCTGCTGCTCGCTCTGGCCGCATTTCTGCTTGCATCAATCATTCCGGTGCGTTTCTGGCACCGCTACTCAATGCTGATTCTGATGACTGGCATTACCTTGCTGGCACTGGTGCTGATGCCCGGTGTCGGGGTGGAAATCAATGGCAGTCAGCGCTGGATCAACATCGCGGGGTGGAATTTTCAGCCTTCGGAGTTTGCCGAATTTGCCTTTGTTGTCTTTGCAGCTGATTATTTGACGGTCAGTCGCCATCGCATACAGCGATTTGCTTTAGGTGTGCTGCCCATTGTCATAGTGTATTTGGTTTTTGCGGGACTGTTGATTGTCGAGCCTGACTTTGGCAGCACGGTGGTGCTGGGAATGGTATTTTTCGCTTTGCTGTACCTCAATGAGGCCTGTCGACGGGATTTGCTGCTGCTGTGCGTCGCTGGCCTTGGCGCCATCACCGCCTTGATTGTGGTGGAGCCTTATCGCATGGATCGATTTATGGGTTTTCTCGATCCTTTCAGTGATTCTTATGGCGGTGGCTTTCAGCTGGTGCAGTCGCTGATTGCTTTCGGCCGCGGCGAGCTGTGGGGCGTAGGTTTGGGCAACAGCGTCCAAAAACTGTTTTACCTGCCGTATGCCGGATCTGATTTTCTGCTTGCGGTGATTGCCGAAGAATGGGGTTTTCTCGGCATTTGTGCGGTGGTGAGCATGTATGCGGCTCTGGTTTGGAGAATCTTTCATATCGCCTGGCTCGCGGCCGCGACTGGCGATCGCTTTGCCATGAATTTAGCCATGGGCATCGGTCTGATGATCGCTGCTGCAGCCATCATTAATATGGGTGTCAACATGGGTGTTTTACCGACCAAAGGACTCACTTTGCCTTTTTTAAGTGATGGCGGCACCAGTTTGATTGCAAATTCCATGGCGGTTGGCGTAGTCTTTTCGATTCAGCGGGAAGTGTACTTCCGTACGATGGCGCAATGATGAGCCGGGTGATGATCATGGCAGGCGGGACCGGCGGACACATTTATCCGGCCCTCGCCGTTGGCTTGGAATTCAAGCAGCGGGGTGTTGACGTGTCTTGGATGGGGGTTCAAGATTCCCTGGAAGCCGCAGTTGCTGAGCGGGCTGGGTTCGCGTTTGATGCCATTCGCATTCGCGGGCTTTGGAACCATGGCGCCGCCCGCTGGCTGAGCGCGCCGCTGTGGCTGTCCGCGGCGGTGGTGCAAAGTATCGCCGCCATTATCCGGCGGCGCCCGGATGTGCTGCTCGGCATGGGCGGTTATGTATGCGGTCCAGGCGGGCTGGCTGCCTGGCTGCTCAGGCGACCGCTGGTGATCCATGAGTCAAATGCGATAGCAGGCTTGACCAATCGAGTGCTGGCGGTTTTGGCCGCGCGTGTCCTCACTGGCTTTGCCAAGGTTGCCTTGCGCGGCCAGCCGATTGCAACTGGCACGCCCGTGAGACGCGAGATCATTGAGGCCAGTGAGCGTCAGATGCCAGTGTCTCCCGCTTCCGATCGCCCCCTGCAGCTGCTGGTAATCGGCGGCAGTCAGGGTGCGCAATCACTCAATGAGGCGCTGCCGGCAGTTTTGGCCGGTATCGACGCGAGTCGCAGACCGGTCGCCAGGCATCAAAGCGGTACCGGCAAGCGCTCTGCACTGCAGCAAGCTTACCATGATCAAGGCGTGAGCGCACAAGTGTTCGAGTTTATTGATGACATGGCTGCCGCGTATGCCTGGGCAGATGTGGTGATTGCACGCGCCGGCGCCATGACCTTGGCAGAACTGTCGGTGATGGGGAAAGCTGCAATTGTGGTGCCATATCGCTACGCGGCACGTGATCATCAGCGGGTCAACGCCGAGGCGCTCGCGAATGAGGGGTGCATACGAGTCTGCCTGGATGACCCGCAGCTTGCGGTTTCGATTGCCGCTGAGCTGAATCGGCTGATTGACGACCGCAATGCCGTTTGTGAGCTTTCCAGACGTATTCGGACTGCAGCTCAGCTGTGCGCTACGGATGCGGTTGTTGACCAGTGCCTGCAACTGGTGCGGTAACTGAGGGGCCGAGTGAACCATGGAGATTTACCTTGACGAAAAGGCGATTATGGAAGGATTGACCGGTCAATTAAGTCGCGGCGAGCCGATGAGCCGGCATACCAGCTGGCGCACTGGCGGCGCCGCGGACTGGTTTTATCGTCCAAGCAGCAAGCAGGATTTGAGCGATTTTCTCAAGCGGCTGCCAGCGGACGTGCCCATTCAGTGGTTTGGTTTGGGGAGCAATTCGCTGGTGCGCGATGGCGGCTGCCGCGGGGTTGTGGTGTGGACATTCAAGGGATTGTCGCGCCTCACCAAAGAGTCCAGTCATGGCATCTACGCCGAGGCGGGCGTGACATGCGCCAAACTGGCTCGTTTTGCGGTCGCTAAGGGACTGAGCGGTGCGGAGTTCATGGTTGGCATTCCTGGCACCGTTGGCGGCGCGTTGGCGATGAATGCCGGCTGTTTCGGTTATGAGACTTGGCCTATTGTCCGCCGCGCTCAGACTATCAATGCTGCCGGGCAGCTGCAATGGCATTTATCAGGTGATGTCAAATGGGGCTATCGCAGTTGCGAGCTTGAGGATGACGCATGGTTTATCGGCGCTGAGCTGGACCTGATGCCTTGCGAAAACGAATCTGGAAGCCGGCAAATGAAGAAATATCTCAAGCGCCGGGCAGCGACGCAGCCGATCGGACTGGCGAGTGCCGGTTCGGTATTTCGCAATCCGCCCCGACATCATGCCGCGCAGCTGATTGAGACGGCGGGATTAAAGGGGTATGCAGTCGGAGATGCCTGCGTCTCGCCGAAGCATGCCAATTTTATTATCAACAGCGGCAATGCGACTTCTCAACAGATTGAGGAGCTGATTTACGCAGTGCGGCGAAAAGTGGCCGCAGTACACGGGATTACGCTGCAGCTGGAAATCAAGATATTTGGTGAGAAAGAGGCAAGCCAATGACGCGCAACCCTCGTCAGCAGCCGGTTTCCAGCAGTGCCCGCCAGCAGCGCGGTCGGGAGCGCAGCGCTGCGACTGCTGCCCGTGTACGCACTGCAGTGCTCGCCATTGGCTTCTGCTTTGTAGCTGCGATGGTTTTTCTGATTGACTTTGTTTTGCAGCCGCAAAGATTTCCCACGCGGCATGTTGATGTGGAAGGCAGTCTGCAAAACACGCATGAAAGTCAGATCACGGATGCCATTATTGCTGCAGTGCGCGATGCGAATATTTTGCAGGTTGATCTCGCTCAGGTGGCTCGGGCAACACAGCAAAACCCCTGGGTCGAGACTGCGCAGATCAAAAGGCGCTGGCCTGATACGCTGGTGGTGTATATCAATGAGCGGGTGCTGCGTTCCAGGTGGAATGAATCCATGTGGCTTGATCAAAACGGCATCGCGGTGGAGATACCCGGATTTGTCGATCACGCACTGCCGCATTTGAAAGGGCCTGCGGGTCGCGAGCAGGAGGTGCTGGTGCAATATCAGCGGTGGGTTCAGCTGCTTCGTGATGCAGGTCTGAAACTCATTGAGCTTGAGAATACAAAACGCGACAGCTGGAATTTAGTCGCTGAGTTTGCGCAAGCGCCGGCCGCCGGCGAGGGACCGGCCGATCCATTCCAGACGGGTCGTTTTGAGATCAAATTCGGCATCGACAATCTGCAGCAGAAAATGGATCGTTTTCTGAAACTGTATGGGAACTCCCTAGCCATGGCGGCGCAAGATCTGCTCATCGTTGATTTGCGTTATCCCGACGGTGTCGCCATTCGCTGGCGGGAGAGAGCCCCTGATTTTGATGGACTTGTAAGAATTAAACGCGCAGCAGTAGGAGATGGTTAAGGTGCCTATGCAAAAAAACTCTGATAAGCGAATAATCGCCGGATTGGACATTGGATCCAGCGAGGTGTCCGCTATCGCTTGTGAAATAGACGACAAAGGGGATATTGATGTCGCTGGAGTTGGTGTTCGATCATCCGAAGGGATACAAAAGGGCATGATCTCAGATATTGAGGCGGCCGTGCTGTCCATTCAGCAGGCAGTTGATGAGGCGGCCGTGCTGTCGCGCCAGAATATCGACACAGTTTACGTTGGCATTACTGGCAATCACATCCGCAGCCACAACTCGCAGGGGGCCGCGACGATTCGAGGCCATGAAGTTACGCAGGACGATATCAATCGCTTCATGGAGTCAGCGAGTGCGGTGAATGTCGCCAGCCATGAGGAGGTGCTGCATGTCCTGCCGCAGTCATTTTCCCTGGATGGACAGTCTGGGATCAAAAATCCGATCGGCTTGAGCGGCAGCCGCCTTGAAGTCGGTGTCCATGTGGTTACGGCGAGCAGCAGCGCCGTTCAGAATATTTTCAAATGCATCGGGATGTGCAATCTGGAGGTTGGCGCGCTGATTCTCACGAATGTCGCTTCCAGCCAGGCGGTGCTGACTGACGATGAGAAAGAGCTTGGCATTGCAGTTTTAGATATTGGCGACGGCACGACTGATCTCGCCATATACGACCAAGGTTCGATTCAGCATTCAGCTTCGTTTCCGGTGGGCGGCTCACAGATTACCAGCGACATTGCGATTGTGTTGCGCACATCGACTGAACTGGCCAAAAAAATCAAGCATCGCTATGGAACCGCGTTGCATGACGAGCTCGGCAAAGATCGGCTGGCTGAAGTTCCGACCATAGGCGAGCATCAGATTCATGGCATCTGCCAGTTCGACCTGGTTGAGGTGATTGTGTCGCGTCTGGATCAGATCTTTTCGCAGATCAGTGAGCATATCAACAAAAATGAGCTGCTCGGCATGATGCGGTCGGGGATTGTGCTCACCGGCGGCGCTGCAAGACTGGATGGAATTCAAACTGTCATGGAAAGGTATTTTGACATCCCGGTGCGTTTGGGGCACGCGCGCTATGGGGGCTCGATGTCGGAGATTATCCGTCATCCCAAGCTTGCCACCGCGATGGGACTTTGCGAGTATGTGGCAACGAATGAGCAGTACTACTACAGCATGAAGAATCAGCGGCGAGACGATCATGGCGCGAATCGTCTGTCGCGATTTTTGGACAATCTGCTGCGCAATTATCGCAACCTGCAGATCAATTCGGCGCCTTCATCCGCCCCGGATGCCGCCAGAACTTGGCTTAATTCCAATTCACAATAACTGAAGCACTGTACAAGATTGAACTATACAAAGCTAGCAAAGTCCAGCAGGAGGACAACTGAAATGACTTCTCAAATCAACAATCGATTTTCGCTCGCATCCGAGCAGTATGACAGTCAACTGGCCTCAATCAAAGTCATCGGCATTGGCGGGGGCGGCAGCAATGCGGTCGATCATATGATTGATGAGCAGATTGATGGTGTTGAGTTTTATATTGCCAACACCGATGCGCAAGCGCTGATGGCTTCCGGTGCACCTCACAAAATCCAGCTCGGCAGAGCTCTGACCAAGGGTTTGGGCGCTGGCGCTGACCCGAAAATTGGCCGTGATGCCGCATTTGAGGACCCGCAGGACATTGTCAATCGGCTTGGCGATGCGAACATGGTGTTTGTGACTGCCGGAATGGGCGGCGGAACGGGCACCGGAGCAGCGCCGGTTATTGCTCAGACGATCAAGCAGGCTGTGCCCGATATTTTGGTCATCGCAGTGGTGACGACCCCTTTCGAATTCGAGGGAAGCAAGCGAATGATGGTGGCTGACAGCGGCCTGCAGGAGCTGCAGGCAGTGGCTGACAATGTGATTATTATCCCCAACGAAAAGATTCTTGCTGACGAGGATCTGTCGATTCGCGATGCGTTCGCAAAAATCAACGCCGTGCTGCGTGATGCGGTCAAAGGAATTGCCGACTTGATTACCATGCCCGGCTATATCAACGTGGACTTTGCCGATGTCAAGACTGTATTGTCAGAAGTCGGGGGCGTGATGATGGGCTGCGGCTCAGCGGCGGGTGAGAATGCCGCCGCCGGCGCCGCTGGAAAAGCCATTGAAAGCACTATGGTGGGAAACATCTGCGTCGCAGATGCCAAGGGCATACTGGTGAATATTACAAGCAGCTCGGATATGTCGATGGGTCAGCTCAAGGATATTGGCACAGTAGTCAAGGCGGTTGCATCAGATCATGCAAACGTGATCATGGGACATGTTTTTGACGAGACGCTGCAGGATGAGATTCGCGTTACATTGGTTGCGACGGGCTTGCAGCAGATCAGTACGGCGCAGACGATGCCTGACGAGACGGCGGAATTGCATTTTGACGACGACTGCCATGAGCAGACTGATGATGAGCGGCTGCCAAACTCAGAATCGGCGCTGTCCAATCCAGAAATCGAGTCTGGGAATTTTGAGTCCGCGCCATTCGAAACGACAGAATACGAATATTCTGATTCTCAGCTTGAAGAACATGGTGACCGCAATGAATTGGAATCGGCAAGCCTGATGCATGACGACTTGAATGCCGCTCCTGCCGCAGATTATTCGGAAGCGCGCATACCTGTCGTTTTTAGAAACAGCAACGGAAAGTTTCGGCCGCAAGGCAATGGCGATTATCGTACCTATGAATAATCGGCTGGAATCTTTCTGTACCGTGCGATGGCTTGCGCTCAATGCTGTTGCCAGGCTGTTTAGTGAGCCGCCGCCGAAAGACAAGCGATTCGCTCGTCTGTTGCGAATTTTTCGACTGTGGTGGCAAAAAACAAGGAAAACAGAGTCAAGTCAATTAAATTAAGTGATTCAATCCATTCAAAAACGGTAAAATAAAGTATCAACCATGCACTGATCCGCTGGAAAGTGTCTGAAAAATTGCAGCCTATCCAGAGTTTTGCTCACATGCGCAGCCGGGCATCTTCGTTTGCGAGCGTTATTCGAGACTGCTTCAATCAAGGTCAGATGCTGATGTGCTGATGGATATGAGGAGCGTAATGTGAATAAACTCAGTCGACTTAAATACGATGGTGTCGCCTTAGGTCATTGTGGACGCAAACCGGTCGCCAAAAATCAGCTGGAAAGCTGGGTGTGATCGCTGCCAGCAAGCATATCCAGGAAATCAATCATCTAAATTATTAATTCGATACACTTATAAAATAGACCAGCGTGGTATAAAATACAGCGGTCAAGTGATTTATGGGTTGCCAGGTTTTGGTGCCCGCATCAACCTGGCTCAAGTGCAAAGTCAAAAAATATGAGCAAACAAAGAACACTCACCAATGTAATCACTGGCACCGGAGTGGGGCTCCACACGGGTGTCAAAATTTGTCTTACCCTGAATCCGGCTCCAGTTGACACCGGTATTATTTTTCGACGTGTTGATTTGGATCCAGTCGTTGAGATTCCAGCTCGGGTCGAGAATGTATCGAATACCAGACTGTCTACAACGCTTGAGCAGCACGGCGCCACAGTTTCGACTGTTGAGCATCTGATGTCGGCTTTTGCCGGGCTGGGTGTTGACAATGCATATGTCGACGTAACGGCTGGCGAAGTTCCGATTATGGACGGCAGCGCTCATCCATTTGTCTTCTTGATGGAATCTGCCGGGCTGGAGACTCAGCGCGCGCCGCGCAAGTTTATTCGCATCAAGAAAAAAGTCATGGTCAAAGAAGGCGACATGTGGGCTAAGCTTGAGCCCTATCATGGGTTCAAGGTGTCTTTCGCGATTGACTTTGATCATCCGGTGCTCAAAAATGCCAATCAGAAGCGTGAGATTGACTTTGCGACCACACCTTACAAAAATGCCATATCCCGCGCTAGAACGTTTGGCTTTATGTCCGATTTAGAAAGCTTGCGTGAGGCCGGACTGGCACAGGGCGCCAGTTATGGAAACGCGATCGTCATGAACGATTATCATGTCCTGAATGATGATCAGCTGCGTTATAACGACGAGTGCGTTCGACACAAGATTCTAGATGCAATCGGCGATATTTATTTGCTTGGCAATCCGCTGATTGGTGCATTTTCGGCTTTCAAGTCTGGTCATTACCTCAATAATCGGCTTTTAGTTGCCTTGTGTGCAGATCAATCTGCCTGGGAGCTGGTTGAATATGAAAATGAAGCCGATATGCCGGCAACTGTGATCCAGCCAATATCCATTCCAGCCTGATTTCAAGGCATCGCAAATCAATCTCGCCCGCTGATGCGGGCAAGTGCGGCTTGCGGTGATATCTCGTTTTTTTGCCTGACTGAATTTGAGCTCAGGCAGCCGCAGAGTCAATAAAAAGAATCAGCATTCGCTGTCCTGCCGCTCGCTCATCCGGATAAATACGGCCTTTACCTGTGGGTTGACAGATTGCTCAGCGAGTTTCTTGAACAGTTTTCCGAGTTTTGCTGAGGGATGTTTTGGCGGGTTTTGTACGGGTCTTTGGTATCGGTTGGGTTTTTTCCTTGTTGCCACTTGGACACTGACGCTCATATTGTCAAGATTGGGATATTCAGCACGCTGCAGGCCTGAAAGCAAGGTGTGGTGACGGTTGATGATCTCATGCGCCCAAGTAGAGGAGCTGACGCGGACTGTCAGCGTGTTGCCTTTCAACTCAAGATGCTCGGTATGAATGGCAATTTTCTCACTGGCAACAAGGCGCCAAGTCATCCACAGTTTTGAATGCCCGGATGAGTCGGGCTTGATTTTCTCCTCACTTCCCGCAAGAATATCGGCAAGCCTCTGGTAGTTGCTGACTGTCATCGGTGCGGATTGCTCAAGCGTTTTGGGATGGACTGTTCGTTTGTGCTGTGCATTTGCTTTGGGCAAAATTTAGGTTTCGGCGTGCAGCGCTGACTCTAATCTGTTTGAATGCGCCGCTTCAATTGGCTGCTCTAAGGTAAAGTATATCGAAACCGGGCTGGCCGGCGATTCGAAAAGGCATTGCGAGGTGCTGGATGCGAGGATTGGAAAATTTGGAGAGGGTGATCGGGCGGCCAGCGAGGTTGCAGCGGGTGGCGCACCTGCGCGGTACGGCAACTGTGGCTGTCGACGAGGCGTGGCAGGAAGTCGCTGTCTGGCGGGTGGATCTGCGGTCGCCGGCCGCGGGAAAATTGGCGGCAGTCTGCCGAGGCTCAGGGAGCATGTGATCTCAACGGCAGGGCGAGTCTTTTTCGAGAGGCTCGGGTGTTGAGCTGCTTCTTTTTTGAAACCAAAAAAAGCAACCATACACGAAAGTTTGCAGGACGGTAAATGCCGCCCTTGTGTGAGGTTTTTTCATTGGAGCATTTTTTTGGGAGTTTATATACCTGACTTGATAAAGCTAAAATATCAGTCAGTGAATTCTCAAAAAATATCGAGTAATTTGGAAAGTTAATTTCAATATTGACCGATATATCGATATATGGATGTATTTTGCATACATTAAGCTAGGTATATAAGCCCCTAGTTTTGTCTTCAAAAATCCTGCCTTATTTTGCTTGCCGGTTTGGGTGCATTTCAAATACAATAATTGAATATTTGCAGCGACTTTGGTGCAAGATCCGATGCGCTGACCGCTTTGGCAGCCTGCCTGCGCAGGCGAGTTTTTCGATTGGAAAACACGCAGCGCAGGGTTGTCCGAGCCGATGCAAGCCGCTGATCATTGTTGCGTAAGTTTCAGTATGAGTCGATCATATCAATTAAAATTCACTCGCCCGGCTCATTTCGCTCAGAAACCTCAAATACGCTGTCCAATCCGGCAAGACTGACTGGCCCCAAGACGGACAGCACACTACGAACTCAACCGGCAAATGTTCGCAAATTCGCTTTCTAAAGTATTCGGCAGCCGTAACGACCGACTGATCAAGGAGCTGACCAGAATCGTCGGCCGAATCAATCAGTTCGAGCCGCGGCTGGAATCCTTGTCGGATGCGCAGCTGAGTGCCAAAACGGACGAATTCAAGCAGTCCATTGCAGGCGGAACTGCGGTGGATGACATTCTCCCTGAGGCGTTTGCGGTGGTGCGGGAAGTTTCCAAGCGAACTTTGGGGCTGCGCCACTTCGATGTGCAGATGATCGGTGGGATTGTTCTGCATCGTGGCAAGATTGCAGAAATGCGCACCGGTGAAGGCAAGACGCTGGTTGCCACCTTGCCAGTTTACCTGAATGCGCTTGCCGGGCATCATGTTCACATTGTTACCGTCAACGACTACCTGGCACGCCGCGATGCGCTGTGGATGAGTGCGATTTACGACTTTTTGGGGATTTCGGTCGGCGTAGTCGTTTCGGACATGGAGGCGCCCGACAAGCGGGACGCTTACCGCTGTGATGTTGTATACGGCACCAACAATGAGTTTGGCTTTGACTACCTGCGCGACAACATGGCATTTTCCGCTGAGCAGCGGTTTCAGAGTCAATTGACCTACGCGATCGTCGATGAAGTCGACTCCATTCTTATTGATGAGGCGCGCACCCCGCTGATTATTTCAGGTGCGGCTGAGGACAGTACCTCCTTGTACATGCAGATGAACAAGATTGTGCCGCATCTCAAGCGTCAGGAAGTCGAGGATGGATCCGGCGATTACAGTGTGGATGAGAAGACCCGTCAAGTCTACTTGACCGACGAAGGCCACGAAAACGCTGAGAAACTGCTGATCGCAGCAGGCATGATGGAAGCTGGCAGCTCGCTGTATGACTTCTCGCATGTTTCGGAGGTGCATCATTTGCATGCCGCACTGCGTGCGAACAACTTGTTCCATAAAGATGTCGATTACATCATCCACGAGGGCAAAATTGTCATTATTGATGAGTTTACCGGCCGCATGCAGCCCGGCCGCCGCTGGTCAGATGGCTTGCACCAGGCGATTGAGGCAAAAGAAAATGTGACGGTACAGCGCGAAAACCAGACACTGGCGTCCATTACTTTTCAAAACTACTTCCGCCTCTATGATCGCCTGGCCGGCATGACGGGAACCGCAGACACCGAGGCTGAGGAGTTTCAGCAGATTTACGGCCTTGAGGTCGTTGTCATCCCCACCCACTTGCCGATGGTGCGTGATGATATGCCTGATCTGGTGTACCGTACCGCTGAGGAAAAGTATCGAGCGATTGCTGCAGGTATTGTCGAATGTCGTGACCGGCAACAGCCGGTACTTGTGGGTACCGCATCGATCGAAACGTCCGAATATCTTTCCTCACTGTTAAAAAAACAGCGCATTTCACATGAAATCCTGAATGCCAAGCAGCACGAGCGCGAAGCGCGCATCATCGCGCAGGCGGGGCGGCCCGGCGCAGTGACGATCGCCACTAATATGGCCGGGCGCGGCACCGATATTGTGCTGGGCGGGAATCTGGAAATGGAACTCGCCGATTGCGCAGCCGATGATGCGCCGCGGCGCAAGCAAATCAAGCAGGACTGGCAGCGGCGACATGAAACCGTGGTGAAAGCCGGAGGGCTGTATGTTCTGAGTACCGAGCGTCATGAGTCCAGGCGGGTTGACAATCAGCTGCGCGGGCGCTCTGGCCGGCAGGGAGACCCCGGCGCCAGTCGTTTCTATTTGTCGCTGGAAGACAATCTGCTGCGGATTTTTGCGTCTGACAAGGTGGCCGGGCTGATGGAAAAGCTTGGCATGGAAGTCGATGAGGCGATTGAGCATCCGTGGGTGACCAAAGCGATTGAGAACGCGCAGCGCAAAGTCGAGGGACGCAACTTCGACATTCGCAAGCAGCTGCTCGAATATGACGATGTCGCCAATGAGCAGCGCAAAGTGGTGTATGAGCAGCGCAATCTGCTGATGGAAAAAGCTGACATCAGCGATGCCGTAAGAACGATCCAGGCTGAGCAGGTTCAGCTGCTCGTAGACAGCTGCATTCCGAGCGGCTCGTCAACTGAGACCTGGGAAATTGACTCGCTGGCCAAAGAAGTGCAGCGCACGTTCGATGCTGATGCATCTGTCAGCGACTGGCTGAGCGAAGAGCCCGACCTTGCTGCAGATGGCATCGCGACCCGTATTCATGAAAAAGTGGCTGAGAAATACGCTGAGCGAACGGCGGCCAATGGAGAAGAAAATATGCGGCGCGCTGAAAAAGGCATCATGCTGATGGTGCTGGATGCAGCGTGGAAAGAGCACTTGGCCAATATGGATTTTTTGCGCCAGGGCATTCACTTGCGCGGTTATGCGCAAAAGAATCCAAAGCAGGAATACAAGCGTGAGGCATTCGAGATGTTTACCGAGATGCTTCAGAATGTGCGATTGGAAGTGGTCCGTCTGCTGGCGCGGGTTGTGATCGGTGTGCGCGAGCCAGTCAGCTCTGTGCCTGCGGCCGCCTCGAATGCGGCGGCAAAACTGAAATTTATTCATGACCGATCCGATTCTTATGCGAATCAGCCGCCAGCGCAGTCACCCGCCGCCGCGGGCCCAGGGATGTTGCCGCCAGCGGCAGGTCAGTCTTCGCCGCTGCCTGCTAAACCGCCTACTTTTGTGCGCGAAAGCCGCAAGGTCGGACGCAATGAGCCGTGTCCGTGCGGCTCAGGAAAAAAATTCAAGCTCTGCTGCGGGAAGGTGCAGTAAAAGATGGCTGTTGGTCTGGAGCGCCCCAAGGAAATCGCCGCGGTTGCCGGTCTCCGGGTCGGTTCGGCGGATGTCGGCTTGCGCCGGGCGGCAGGCGAGGATCTGGCTATTTTTCGGGTTTCCGAAAATACCGCTATTGCGGGCATGTTTACTTTGAACAAGGCCCGAGCCGCACCGGTCGAGGTTGCCGCTGATTCGCTGTTCGTCAAAGGCGCCTGTCGCCCGGGAACGCAGCGGGCATTGATTGTCAACAGCGGCAATGCCAATGCCGGACTGGGTCAGCGCGGCATTGATGACTGTCTTGAAGTGTGCGCAATGACGGCGCGCGAGCTGGCAATTGAGCCGCATTCGGTGATTCCTTTTTCGACTGGAGTCATTGGCGAGCCGATGCCGCTTGATAAGTTTGAGCAGGGTATTGCTCGCTGTGTGCAAAATAGTGCGCACAATGACTGGCTGGCGGCAGCCCGAGCGATCATGACAACCGATACGCTGCCCAAGGCCGTGACGCGTGTGATTGAGAGTCATAGCGGCAAGCCGCTGACCTTGACTGGAATCGCAAAGGGATCCGGCATGATCAGCCCGAACATGGCGACCATGCTCGCCTTTGTTGCCACCGATGCCAAAGTGGAAACAGCGTATTTGCAGCGATTGCTCAGCGCATCGGTCGATGTGAGTTTCAATCTGATTACGGTCGATGGAGATACCTCGACCAACGATGCTTGCATTCTCATGGCCAGCGGTGAATCAGGGGTTGCCATTGAGCCGGGGTCGCTCGACGATGAGAAGTTTTCCGAAGCGCTGCGCCTGCTGCTGATTGATCTCTCGCAACGGATTGTCCGCGATGGAGAAGGTGCGACTAAATTCGTCACGATTACAGTGCGCAGAGGCGGCAGCTTTGCGGATTGCCGCAAGGTGGCAATGTCGGTTGCCAATTCTCCGCTGGTCAAAACCGCCATGCATGCTGCTGACCCCAATTGGGGTCGCATTTTAATGGCGGTCGGGAAATCCGATGCGGCGGAACTGAATATGCAGAAGCTGAGAATCGAGATGAACGGCACTGTGGTGATGGCCGATGGCAGTTTGGCCTCCTCATATCGGGAGACTGATGTCGCCGCATCGCTGCGAGCTGAGGATCAGTTTATCGATATCGATCTTGGTTTCGAGACTGCCCATTGCGCAAGTGTCTGGACTACAGATTTAAGTTGCGAATACGTCCGCATCAATGCAGAATACAGAAGTTGAGAGAACGCAAGTCGCGGTGGGCGTGGTGTTTGATGCAAATCGCAGGGTGCTGCTCGGCCAGCGGACCGCTCCACCGGAATTGAGAGGCAAATGGGAATTTCCCGGCGGCAAAATGAAGCCGCATGAGTCGCCGGCGCAAGCGCTGGAGCGTGAGCTTTTTGAAGAGGTCGGCATTCAGGTGCTGGATTCGCAGCCCTTCATGTCGCTGGACTATGCTTATCCGACAGGGACTGTGCAACTGAATTTCAGAACAGTGGAAGCCTACACGGGTTTGCCGACATCTCGAGAGCGCCAAGCGATTCAGTGGGTCGAAGTCGATGTGCTTCACCAGATAGACATTCTGCCTGCCAGCGCACCGGCTGTAGAAAAGCTGCAGCGCCGATCAGCATCCATGGCAGCTGCAATGAGTGACAGAGCGAAAAGAGGCAATTGACTGATGCGTGGCTATTCGGGTTTTTCGCTGATTCTGAACGCCTTGCGGCGGCATCGGCAGTGGCCGCGCGCATGGCGCGACCCAGAACCGAAAAAAAATTATGACGTGGTGATCGTCGGGGCTGGCGGACACGGGCTAGCGACCGCTTACTATCTGGCCAAGATGCATGGCATTGCCAATGTAGCAGTGCTGGAAAAAGGCTGGCTCGGCGGGGGCAACACCGGTCGCAATACAACCATCGTCCGCTCCAACTATCTATTGCCAGAAAATGCACATTTTTATGAGCATTCACTGCAGCTGTGGGAGAATTTATCGCAGGAGCTGAATTACAATGTGATGTTTTCTCAGCGCGGGGTATTGAATCTCGGTCACAGCGATGCAGATATGGAGCGACTCGCCAAAAGAGGCAATGCGATGCGCTTGCACGGCATTGACGCGGAGCTGATGCTGCTTGATGAGATTCGCGAGCGTGTGCCGTATTTGGATTGCTCGCGCACGACCCGACATCCGATTGTCGGCGGACTGATGCAAAAACGCGGCGGCACCGCCCGTCACGATGCGGTTGCTTGGGGCTATGCTCGTGCGGCTAATGCCTTGGGCGTTGATATCATTCAGAATTGCGAAGTTACGGGAATGCAAATCGACGGCAATCGCATCAGTGCTGTCAAGACCTCAAGAGGTACGATTGGTGCCGGCAAAGTCGGCCTCGCAGTGGCCGGCAGCAGCAGCCGTCTGGCTGCGATGGCCGGGCTGCGGCTGCCGATTGAATCCCATGTTCTGCAGGCCATGGTGACTGAGCCGCTGAAGCCGATTATCGACACAGTAGTTACGTCCGGCGCTTCGCATGTCTATGTCAATCAAACTGATAAAGGCGAGGTGCTGTTCGGCGGCGACCTGGACTTTTACAACTCCTATGCGCAGCGAGGCAATTTGCCGAGAGTTGAGCATGTCATTCAGTCGGCGCTGACACTGTTTCCCTGCCTGAGCCGTACGCGGCTGATGCGCACTTGGGGCGGGGTGATGGACATGTCTATGGATGGCAGTCCGATTATTTCAAAAATGCCCATTGATCGTCTGTATCTGAATGGCGGCTGGTGCTATGGCGGTTTCAAGGCCACACCGGGCTCTGGCTGGTGTTTCGCCCATACGATCGCCCGCAATGAGCCGCATCCGCTGAATGCTCCCTTTACGCTTGAAAGATTCAGAACCGGACATCTGATTGACGAGCGCGGCGCCGGCGCATTCGCCAAAGAACATTAGCGGCCTGCAATTGAAACGATGTTGAATATTCGATGTCCCTGGTGTGGTGACCGCGCCCAGATTGAGTTCACCTGCCATGGTGACGCAACTGTAGTGCGCCCGCAAAGCGATGCCTCTGCGGATGCATGGTATGATTTTGTGTATACCCGCGAAAATCCGTGCGGGGTGCACTGGGAATGGTGGCATCACACCGCAGGATGCCGCAAGTGGATCAAGGTCAAACGCAATACTCTGACGCACGAAATCTTGGCCACTGAATTTCCTGAATCGGATTGGCTGGGAGAGGAGTAAGAGACGATGAGAAACTTCTTTCGCCATGCTTTTGGCGGCTCGATCGATCGCAGCAGTCCGATTCGATTTCGCTTCGACGGACGTGAATATGCCGCTTATCAAGGAGATACTCTGGCCTCTGCTTTGCTTGCCAATGGCGTGCGGCTGGTGGGGCGCAGTTTCAAGTATCACCGCCCGCGGGGGATATTGGGTATTGGCGTTGAGGAGCCGAGCGCCATGGTGCAGTTGCGCAGCGGTGACCGATGGGAGCCGAATATTCGGGCCACAGAGGTAGAGGTATACGACGGTTTGGAAGCGACATCGCAGAATCGCTGGCCATCACTGCGTTTCGATGTGGGAGCCGTGAACAGTGTGCTGTCACCTTTTTTGCCTGCCGGGTTTTACTACAAGACTTTCATGTGGCCGAAAGCCAGCTGGATGGTTTACGAAAAGCTTATTCGCAATGCGGCTGGTTTGGGCAAGCCTCCGACCCAAGAGGATCCGGACACCTACTCAAAGATTTATGCCTATTGTGACGTGCTGGTGGTTGGCGCCGGTCCAGCGGGTCTGGCCGCAGCCTTGAGTGCGGCGGCAAGCGGCGCCAAAGTCATGCTGCTGGACGAAACCCCCGCGCTTGGCGGACGGCTGCATTATGATGAGCAGATCATCAATTCGCGCTCTGCGGAACAGTGGGCGGCTGAAAGCAGCTCGAAACTTGAATCAATGTCCAATGTCAAGGTATTGAGGCGCACCACCGCCTTCGGGCTTTATGATCAGAATATGGTCGCCGCATTAGAGCGGCTGGCGGATCATGAGGCGCAGCCCGAGGTTTGGCAGGACCGGCAGCGAGTGCACTGGATTCGGGCGCGCCAGATTGTACTGGCGTGCGGCTCGATTGAGCGGACAATTCCATTTGACGGCAACGACAAGCCGGGGATTATGCTGTCCTCTGCGGTGCGCGGCTATGCGCGTAAATACGCTGTGCGCTGCGGCACCAAGGCGGTGGTGTTCACCAATAACGACAGCGCCTATATGACCGTCGTCGCCTTGAAGAAAGTCGGTGTTGAGGTGGTGGCGGTTGTCGACAGCCGAACCGAGTCGGCTGGACCCAGTGCACTGGAGCAATTGGGGGATACCGTGATTCAGCCCGGCTGTGTCATTGCTCGCGCCGTGGGTTTCAATGCAGTCAAGGCGGTGGATGTAGTGCGCCTTGATGAGGCGGATAAGCCCGGCGCTAAAAAACAGCGTCTGGCCTGCGACTTGGTTTGTGTTTCAGGCGGCTGGACACCGACTGCACATCTGTTTTCACACGCGCAGGGACGGTTGGAATTCTCTTATGCTGTTGGTGCCTATGTGCCGGGAGAGAAGCTGGCCTCCATTCAGGTGACGGGCAGTGCAAATGGTGAGTACAGTTTGGGTCAGTGCTTGCGCCACAGTACGATCTGTGGTCATGAAGCTGCGGTCAGAGCTGGTTTCGGCTCGACTGAGCCGCCCGCGCCGCCGACTGCGGCAGACCCTGACGAAACCGATTGGATGCCGCTTTGGCGAGTGCCGTCAAGCGGCAGCAAGCGGGCCAAAGCGTTTGTTGATATCCAAAACGACGTTACCTTAGAAGATATTGCGCTGGCCCATTTGGAGGGCTATATCTCTGTAGAGCATTTGAAACGCTACACGACTCTTGGCATGGGTACCGATCAGGGACGCATCAGCAATATCAATGGACTGGCTAATTTGGCGCACTTGCGCGGCCTTGAGATTCCGAAGGTGGGCCATACGACTTTCCGCCCTCCCTATACTGCGATAGGTCTCGGTGCGATAGCGGGCTGTGAGATCGGGACCCATGCGGCCCCGGTGCGACGCACTGCGCTGCATCGCTGGCACTTGGATCATCATGCACACATGGAAAATACCGGCGTCTGGAAGCGGCCCGCCTATTATCCCAGACCCGGCGAGCAGGCGATTGATGCGATCAATCGTGAAGCATTGCATGTGCGAACCAAAGTTGGCATCACTGATGTCTCGACACTCGGGAAAATCGATGTGCAGGGTCGTGATGCAGCGGAATTTCTGGAACGTGTCTATATCAATCGCTGGCATTCGCTGCCGGTGGGGCGAGTGCGCTATGGATTGATGCTGCGTGAGGACGGCTTTGTTTTCGATGATGGCACGACCACTCGGACTGCGGACGAGATGTTCTATATGACGACCACTACTGGCAAAGCGGGGCCGGTCATGGAGCATCTTGAGTTCTATGCGCAAACCGTATGGCCGCAGCTGAAAGTGCATTTGACCTCGGTCACTGATCAATGGGCGGGAATGGCTTTGGCTGGTCCGCACAGTCGCGATGTTCTCAGTATGCTGGTTGGCGAGCGGCAGGCCAGTGATGATCAGCTGCCGTATATGGGTTTTTTGACCGCGAATGTAGCCGGTGTCGAGGCGAGCATATTCAGGGTGACGTTCTCAGGTGAATTGGGTTATGAGATTCATATGCCATGGACAGCAGCGGTTGATGTCTGGGAAGCCGTTTTGGCAGCCGGGGAAAAGTGGGACATCGCTCCGTATGGACTGGAAGCGATGTCGGTACTCAGAATCGAGAAAGGCCACGTGGTTGCCGCTGAGCTGGATGGCAGGACTACTGCGACCGATCTCGGTTTTGAGCGAATGATGAAACCGGATAAGGATTTTATTGGCAAGCAAATGGCAGCGCGTGAGGCCTTGTGTGCGGCCAGCCGCAAGCAGCTGGTTGGTTTGCGCTCGCAATCAGGCCGACCAATACCCAAAGGTGCGCAGATTGTTGAGCAAAGCACGATTGCGGCGGCCAAAGACTCCCAAGGGCATGTGACGTCGACCTGCTACAGCCCTAATTTAGATCAGGAAATTGGACTTGCGCTTTTAGCCGGCGGCCGCCAGCTGGAGGGCAAGGTGCTGTTCGCGGCTTCACCCGTTAATGGTCGTATTGTTCCAGTTGAAGTGGTACCGCACGTATTTTTTGATCCGACCGGAGAGAGATGCCGTGTCTGAGCGAGTTTCCATTCCAAGCGTTTATCTTGAGGAGCGCGATGTCAAGCAGCTATTTCAGATTCATGGATTGAAATCTTCTGATGGCGGCCTGCTGACTGCAATCTGCCCCCCAGATCAGATTCTGGCAGAGCGCAAATCGTGCGGCGGTGAAGATGTCAAGATACTGTCGAATGGCCCGCAGATGTGGTTGATTCAGATTGAGTCCGACGAGCGTCGTGAATCGCTGCAGTCTTTGCGAGATGCGCTGGCTCCGACGGGGGCAACGGCAACAGATCTAAGCTCGGCCAGGGTGATGATTCGAGTCTCGGGAAGATCCGCTCGCCATTTTCTCAAAAAGGGAGCGCCTATTGATGTTGATGCACTCGACAGCTCGGATGTAGCAGTCACCATGATTGGACAGATCGGGGCGACTGTTCATTGCTGCGGAGCTTACTTTGATCTTTATGTGCCGCGAAGCTACAGTGAGGACTTCTGGCAGTGGTGCCGAATCAATGCCCGCGAGTTCAACTGAGAAAAGTTCTGCTCAGCATGCCGGTTGAAAAAGTTGATTGTATAAAGTCTAAAAATGCAGATAAAAGCCATTACTTTTGATTTGTGGGATACGCTGATCATTGACAATTCAGATGAACAGGTCCGTGCCCAGCGAGGCTTGCGCACTAAATATGATGAGAGAGTATTTCTAATTTGGCAGGCAGTCGAGTCAAGCATTCAACCGCCAATTGAGGAAGTTCGTAAAATCTACGACGCAGTCAACCAGGAATTCAATGCCGCCTGGCATGATCAGTCCATCACTTGGACCGTTGCTCAGCGCTGCCAGAAAATTTTCGATGCTCTGGGCGTTTCTCCAACCTTGGAGGCGCTGTCAAGACTGCATAAAGAATTGGAAGCCATGGAGGTGAACGTGCCGCCTCAGGCTGTTGCGGGTGTGGGTGAGGCACTTGCAATCCTGAGGCCGAAATACAATCTTGGTATTATTTCCGATGCGATCTTCACTCCAGGAACGGCACTTCGCGAACTGCTGAAAAGCCATGATATTCTCAAGTATTTCACGAGTTTTTCGTTTTCTGATCAGATTGGAAGATCCAAGCCGCATCCGAAAATATTCAAAAGTGCGATCGAGCAGCTGGCGGTGGATTCTGCCCATATTGTGCATATCGGAGATCGGGAGCACAACGACATTCAGGGTGCGCATCGTGCCGGAATGAAGGCCATATTGTTTACTGGGTCGCGAGATGCAGATGTGGAGGGTACAACAGCGGATGCTGTATTTAATGACTATCGCGAGTTGCCGGACATTCTCAAGCGCTTGCCACATTAAGGATTAAGGTCGAGTTGTTGCGAGTGAGCGTTCGAGTCATGCAGCTGTTCAGAACGAGGAGTTTTCCCATTGATTGCCAGTGATGATTTGCGCCTGCTAGTGGCTGATGGCTATACCCGCAATTCGCGGGATGTACTGGCTGCTGGGGGCATGAAAATTGCCAGTGATATCTATCGGCGGATGCTGTCGACGCTGGTGCCGGGAGCGAAGATAGATGTCGCAACTCCGGCGGATGCCGATGCTTCGCTGCCGGACGATGAAGAGCTGGCTCGCTATGACGGCGTGGCTATCACAGGCTCGGACTTGTCCGTACTGCATGCGGACAATCCGTCGGTGGCGGCACAAATCGATTTTCAGCGAAGAGTATTCGCGCTTGGTGTGCCGAGTTTCGGCAGTTGCTGGGCCTTGCAAGTCGGTACCGTTGCCGCCGGCGGTCGGGTGGCGGTCAATCCAAATGGACGTGAAATGGGTTTCGCGCGCAAAATTTCGCTGACAGCCGATGGGCGGGCACACCTCATGTATCAAGACAAGGGTGCCGTGTTTGACTGCTTTGCCAGCCATGAGGATGAGGTGATTCAGCCGCCGGCAAACTCAAAGATTCTAGCAGGAAATGCGATGAGTTCAATCCAGGCGATGGAAATACGCTGCGGCAAGGGAACCATGTGGTGTGTCCAATATCACCCCGAATTTGAATTGAAGGATATGGCCGATTTAATCCGCTGTCGGACCCGTCGGCTGATTGGCCTGGGATTCTTCACAGATGCAGCGGCGGCAAAGAATTACGTTGATCGCCTGAATCATCTGCATCAGAATCCAGATTCCAAGCCAGCCGCTTGGAGCCTCGGTATCGACTCGGATATTCTTGACACAGACTACCGGTTTATTGAGGCTCGCAACTGGATTGAGCATCTTGTTTTGCCGCAAAAACGCGACCGCCAGTCGCAAGCAGGCACTCAATCGCCTGGATCCGACTAGCGCCGCTCAGGCGATTGGAAAATCGCCAGATCCTGCTGTGCCAGATTCAACGCGGACAGGTTCGCTGTTTGACTTGATCCCAAGTTTCATTCAAGCTGGCTTCAACAATATCAATCAAGTCGTCAATTTCCTGCTTGGCAATGATCAGTGGCGGCGATAACACCATGGAATCGCCCACAGCACGCATGATTAGCCCGCGGCGGATGCTGATATCGCGGCACTGAATGCCAACTTTCAGGTTTGAATCGAAACCGGTGCGACTGGCTTTATCCTGTACCAGCTCAATGCCTGCAATCAATCCGATACCGCGCACTTCACCGACGATCGGATGAGATTGCAGTTTTCGCAGCTGCTTCTGGAAATAGGGTCCAGTTGAGTTCCGTACCTGCTCAATAATCTTTTCATCCATCAGAATCTTAATGTTCTCAATGGCCACTGCACACGATGCCGGGTGACCTGAGTAGGTAAATCCATGGACAAACTCACCGCCTTGCTCAAACAGCGCTGTTGCAATCTGCTCTGAAACGAGTACTCCTGCAATGGGCAGATAGCCCGAAGACAGGCCCTTGGCGATCACCATAAAGTCTGGATCAAGCTCATAGAAATCGGTGCCAAACCACTGGCCGGTTCTGCCAAAGCCGCAGATTACCTCATCTGCAATCAGCAAAATTCCGTACTGCTTGCAAATTCTCATGATTTCGGGCCAGTAGGTCGGTGGCGGAACGATCACACCGCCGGCTCCCTGAATCGGTTCGCCAATAAAAGCGGCGACTCGATCGACACCGAGTTCAAGAATTTTTGTCTCAAGCGCCCGAGCTGCGGTGATGCCAAATTCTGCTGCACTCATGCTGCCGCCGTCACGATACCAATATGGCTGGCAGATGTGCTCAATATTGGGGATTGGCAGACCGTCATATTGATGCATCTCTTCCATGCCGGTCAGGCTGCCGGCGCCAATGGTGCTGCCGTGATAGGCATTACGACGGCTGATGATGACATTTTTTTCAGGCTGATTCTGCAGAGCCCAGTATTTCCGTGCCATGCGAATGACTGTATCGTTGGCTTCAGAACCTGAGTTGGTCAAAAAGACGCGTTTGAACTTCGCCGGCGTAATTTGCGCCAGCAGCTCAGTCAGCTCTACGACAGGCTGATGAGAGGTCATAAAAAAGGTGTTGTAGTAAGGCAATTTGGCGAGTTGCTCAGCCGCAGCATTGACTAGTTCCTGTCGGCCATAGCCGATGTTGACGCACCATAGTCCCGCCATTCCGTCAATGATGGTGTGACCATCCGAATCGCGGATATAAATTCCATCGCCTTCGGTGATAATCCGACTGCCAGTCTCGCGAATGATTTTCGAGTCGGTAAATGGATGCAGATGGTGATCGTGATCCAGTGCTTGCAGTGCGCGTGTGTCAGGTGACTTCATTGTGCTGTATGCCGGGGATAGATGTTGTGTTTGTCAGGCTTGATGCTGCTTGCGAGGGTCTTGAATCATTTTTGTTTCCTGACGGTAGGTGCAGAATCCGGCAACCTGATACACCGATAATGCGTTTGGCGAGTCAAAGCTGCAGGTATGAACCCAGACGCGATCAGGTTTTTCTGCCCAGCAGGCGGCAACCAGATGGCGCAGGAAGTAGCTGCCGAGACCGCGACCGATATATGCAGGCAGCAATCCAAAATAGGCAAGTTCCACTTCATTTTTTGTTCTGAAATCCAATTCTCCAAAACCGGCTGGTGCGCCATTGAGATACAGCACGTACAAGCGGACCGCATTATTATGGATAATCTGCAGCAATTCGGAATCTGACAATTGGTTGCGCTCATGCCACAGCCAGTCAGCGCCGACCGCGTTATACAGATAACGGTAGAACCCAACATGCGGCTGATGGGCTCTGATGATGGAAAGATTTTCGCTGCGCGATGACTCACGTTCGTATGTTTTTGGCTGTCGCATTTCCAGATAGGTCACGACCATTTTCAGCTGACCTGGCGCTGCTGTCTCATCAGCTGGGACTGCCTTGACTTCTTTGCGGTGCAACGGTGCAATCGGCGAGCAGTTTTGCTTTTCCATGACTTGGCCAGTGGATCAGAACTTGACTTTGCTGAGCATTATATGGGGCAGCAAGTCCATGAAGTACTTTCCGATCGCAAAAAACAGGCATGAACATGTCAGGCAAAGCAGGTAAAATGAGCGCCGCTTGCGCTCGCCCCCATATTTTATGATTGCTGTCAAGCATCGCATCATCTCCGAAATCTTCGTTTTGAATCGACAATCAGTCCGGCAGCTGCTGAGTTGAGAAACTGATGGCTGCAAGCGGCAATAAATCTTATCTATTCCATCCGCTGGTCATTGTGGTTTGCGGATGCATGGTTATATTTTTAGGCTTCGGCATTCGCTCAACGATGGGCATATTTCTGGTGCCGATCACAGAGCAGTATGACTGGGGACGGAGTGTTTTTGCATTCGCTGCGGCCATTCAGAATATTTTCTGGGGATTTTCACAGCCTTTGTTTGGCGCAATTGCCGATCGTTATGGATCGGGACGGGTGATCGTTGCCGGCACGTTGTGCTACATCGCCGGCCTAACGCTGATGGTTGTATCTGCCACGCCGCTTGGTTTCTACATTTCGAACGGGGCATTGATCGGATTTGGACTGTCCGGCACCACATTTGCCATCGTGCTGGCTGTCATCGCTCGCTCAACTCCGCCCAAGCATTGTTCTATGGCGCTGGGCATTGCCTCGGCGGCCGGGTCACTGGGTCAATTTGTTTTAGTGCCGATTGGCAATGCAATGGTTCAGCAAATTGGATGGACTGATGCGATAGCGGTTCTGGCGCTGCTGCTGATCGTGGCGCTGCCTTTAGCGGCGGCGCTTTCTGGCAGATCGCAAGATATGGGATCAGGACAGACTCTCACTGCGGCCGTTTCAGAAGCCGCGAGGCATTCGGGCTATGTTTATTTGACGACGGGATTTTTTGTCTGTGGATTTCAGGTGACATTCATCGGAATTCATTTGCCGGCATATTTGACTGACATCGGTTTGCCCAGTACCACGGGTGCGTGGGCATTGGCATTGGTTGGACTGTTCAATCTTTTCGGCACACTCGGCGCCGGGTATTTGGGAAACCGTTATCAAAAAAAGAACATTCTCAGTGTTATTTATTTTTCTAGAGCGGCTGCCATTGCTTTATTTATACTGCTGCCGCCCAGCTCGGCGGCAGCCTTGACCTTCGCCGCAGTCATGGGCATTTTGTGGCTGGCCACTGTCCCGCTGACTTCAGGTATTGTGGGGCAAATATTCGGGCCGCAATATCTGGGCACACTGTTTGGTGTTGTATTTTTCAGCCATCAGATTGGCAGTTTCCTTGGCGTATGGCTGGGTGGTGTATTGTTTGATCAGACGCAGTCGTATGAACTTGTCTGGTGGATCTGTGCTGCTTTGGGCGTGGCGGCAGGGATACTTCACTTGCCCATCAACGAGAAGTCTATTCGCCCTGAACAGGTTTCCAGTGCTTCATGATGCTCTCAAGCCTGCAAAGATGAAATGCATTGATCAGATCCGTTTTATTTTTGTTTCCAGCTGGATGAACCGAATAAAATACCGCTTTTCTATTATTTGTCACAGCTGCATCTTGAAAGTTGGCCGTTGACAGCCGCCAATGCGGAATTTGACTGGTCAAGATATCGTCGGCCTCGGCAGGCAAATGAGTCATGACGAGGGAATCGACTCGCAGGCTTTTGAAAATTCATTCGACATAAGGAGATATTGTGAGCGAAAAAGAGATTCGATCAGTGGCAGTGTTAGGCGCAGGCACAATGGGTTCAGGCATTGCGGCGTTATGTGCATCGGCAGGTTGCGATGTAATCTTGCTTGATGTCTCTGAAGAACTCGCACAGCAAAGCAGAGACAATATGCTTCGAGGAAAAATGCCGATGCTTGACAGCGCGGAGGCAGCAGCACGGATCAGTTCAGGCTCGTTCAGCCATAATCTTAAGCAAGCCGCACAAGCGGACTGGATTTGTGAGGCGGTTATCGAGGATTTGAGCACTAAGCAAGAATTATTTGCCAAGCTTGATTCGATGCGCAAAAGCGATTCGATTGTGACAACCAACACATCGGGTATTTTGTTGCGGTCGATCACTCAGGGATTATCGGAAAATTTGCTCAGCGCGGTTGCTGTGACGCATTTTTTCAACCCAGTCAAAGTGATGCGGCTTCTAGAAATCGTTGGGGGAGAGCAGACTTCACCTGCAACGATTGCGCTGCTGGCGCACTTTGCCAGAACAAGATTAGGCAAAGGTGTCGTTTACGCCAAGGATACAGTGAATTTTATTGGCAACAGGATTGGCTGCTTTTGGATGTTGGCAGGATTGCATCGGGGGCAGGAAGCCAGGAAAAGAGGCCTGTCGGTCGAAAGGATTGATGCTTTGCTCAGTGTGGCTTTTGGCTGTCCGTCAACCGGACTGTATGGGTTGATTGATTTGATTGGATTGGATGTGCTTCATTTGGTTGCGATTAACCTTCAAAACACACTTCCGGCGGGTGATCCGGGCAGAGTTTTTGCACAGCTGCCATCCGAAGACCAGAGTATGCTGGATCGCGGGCAGCTGGGTCGCAAAAGCGGTGGCGGCTATTTCCGCATGCTGAAAAATGAGGATGGCAGCCGCAAAAAGGAAATGTATGACCCGCAAACAGGCACCTGGCACACGGTGAAGGGTGAGGCGCCCGATCAAGATGGCAAATCATTGCTCTTCGGCACAGGCAATGAGAGCGAGCTGGTTTGGGACTTGGTGGCCGATACATTGTGCTATGCGGCAGACCTGGTGCCGGAGATTGCCGATGATATTGTCAATATCGATCGCGCGATGCGCTGGGGTTTCAATTGGCAGGCCGGCCCATTCCAGATGCTTGATGATTTCGGTCCTGAAATGGTGATCAAGAGGCTTGAGGCAAGCGGCCGATCTATACCCAAAATGCTTTCAGTGCTGCGCGATTCGGCGCACGACAACTTCTATACTGGAGATGGACTGCAGTATTTGGGTACGGATGGACAATTGCATCGTATACCCCCTGAGTAGAGAGAGGGATTTTGGCTGAAATCGAGATCGATTCATTCGGTTCAATAAGGGGGGGGGAAGATTGAAACTCGAAAAACACTACATCCAATAGCTCGTTCGGGTCATCATTTTCGATAAGATGCGCATCAGCCCTTTCGCCGGCTCGCTCATTGAGATTGCGCCGGAATTCTCAGCGGTTTGCGCGTGCTTCAGCTCATCGGTGCGCATTTGCTTGATGACTTTCCTGCTGCTGTGATCTGTGACCGGCAGTCTTTCGAGATGTCTCGTCAGGTGTTCAGCAACTTGATACTCAGTTTGCGCCAGGAATGCGGCGCTTGCGCGGTCTCCCAGAAGACCGACCAATGCGCCCATTGAGTATGAGCTGGCATAGAACAGCGGGTTCAGCACACTGGTACGGCCGCCCAGGGCTCTGATGCGCTGCTCGCACCATGCGAGGTGATCGGTTTCTTCTGCGGCCGCCTGCTGAAACTCTTTTTGCAGCTGCGCATCTTTCGCAGTAAGCGACTGTCCTTGATAGAGTGCTTGAGCGCACACTTCACCGGTATGGTTGACTCGCATGAGCCGCGCAGCTTCGTCTTTTTCCCAGCGTGACAGATTCTGCTCTGCCTGCCCGGCAGCCGGGCTGCGTCGCGTTGACTCAGCAGATGCAAACAGCGTACGCAGCATGTTGTCTGCATGCGAGATCAGGAGATCAGCCACGGTACTGTTTCGGGAATGGCCTCTGTGCCTACTCATGGTCGTGACAAAGGCGGCTGAGCTTTTTCATCTTATGCCTGCGCCGATGTGAAAGCCGCTGTCTTGAATCAGCTCCATCTTTGAAAAAACTCACTGGTATCCCGGTTTTGAACAAAAATAACTCTGCATCTCTTTGATCTGTATTCGATAATATATTACTTGAGGGTGTTTGTTTGCAGCGGATGCGGATGAGTCGCCAGAGTAGTCTCAAGACAGAAAATATGAGTCAATCAGAAGTATACCCGCCATGCAAGAAGACCGCTAGGTTTTTTTACAGATTATGGCGCGCTTGCCGAGTAAAACCTCTCAACACAGGTCAATCGCTGCGGCAGTGATTGCAAAGTTTCATTTCGCTGTGCACATCAATATCTCGCCGCGGCCCTCGCGCAGTTGAATCGGCGGGCCAGCCGGCATAACTTGTCTGTTTGCAGCATTTCAAGACTTTCACTGCAGTCGATGCCGCGGTTTGAAATATTGTATGCGGCCGCTCGTTTGCATCCGTTCAAAAAATAATCATTTGCAACCGCTTTGGCGGCCTTCCATATAGATTCAATTTTGGTAAATCAGTTGATATCCAATGCTTTTGAGGTGGTTTTTCTCGTGACGCAAGTCGGCAAGCGTGAGAGGGTGCTGCTTCAGCCAGTCAGGAGGGAACTCAACAATCAGCTTCTTTCTGGATGCTGTGCACTTGACGTTAAATTTAATGCGATCGGTTCGAGGTCGCAAAAGCAAAACAGCCATGCGCAGCAAAACGCAAAGGCGTTTGATTGTGCGCCGCGGAAAGCTGTGGCTTGGCTGAAAGAACTCTGTATCGAATTTGCGGCGATGAAAGCGCACCAGCGTGGCCAGGACTATTTGTTCCGTGCGCGAGAAACCTGCCAGATCTGAAACTTCAAGAAGATAACCGCCGTGCACCTGATACTTCGAGTGCGTAAGCGACAGCCCTATCTCATGCAGCAGCGCCGCCCAAGCAAGCAGATTTTTTGTTTCCGGCTCGTTTGCGAACCACGCCGGTGCAACTTGGTTATACATGCTCAGAGCAACATCTCGCACCCGCTCAGCATGATTTTTATCGATTGACCACTGCGCCAAAAGTGACTCGACAGTCCGTTGCCTGACATCATCGTTTCGCAGCCGCCCCAGCAAGTCGTACAGTACGCCTTCGCGCAGTGCGAGATCAGATATCTTCATGGTCTGAATATTCAAAAGCTCGAATAGTGCGAAGACAATGGCGAAGCCGCCTGGAAGAACATCGCATCGATTGGTCTCGAACCCCAATTTGCTGAGTTCTGAGACGTGCCGCTGCTGGACGATTCGCTCGCGCAGTTCATTCAGCTCGCGCCGGCTAATCTGCCCGTCGCTCAGTCCCAAATAGGACAGTGAATTTGCCACTGCTCGAATTGTGCCTGAGCAGCCTACAACATGCCCCCAGCCATGCTCAACGAACTGGCGATGAATGGCTCGAACTTCAAGCTGCGCATCCAGAATTGCCATTGCCATGCAGTCATAACTGATCTGACCCTCTGGAAAGCGAGCATTGGTCAGTGAGACGCACCCTATGTGCAAGCTTTCCACGCAATTGGGCTCGTAGTTGCTGCCGGCAATGATTTCGGTGCTGCCGCCCCCGATGTCGATCACGAGCTTCTTTTGGTTGCTGTCAGGCAATCCGTAACTGACAGACTTATAAATCAGCCGCGCTTCCTCGCGACCCGGAATCACCTCGATTTTGTGACCTAGGGCGGCTTGTGCCGCGGGCAGAAATTGCTGAATATTTCGCGCTTTACGGAAGGTGTTGGTGCCTACCGCTCGAATGTTGTCGGGTGGAATGTCGCGCAATCGCTGTCCAAAGCGCTGCAGGCAATCAATAGCGCGAGCACTCGCTTCCTGGTTCAGATTTGACGATTCATCAAGGCCGCCTCCGAGTCTGACGACTTCGCGGATGCGGTCAACGACGATCAGTCGGTCGCTGTCGACCTTGGCAATCACAAGGTGAAAACTGTTTGAGCCTAAATCAACCGCGGCAATGAAACTTTCACCAGAAGGTATGGCATCACTTTCTTGGGTCAGATTAGCGCCAAATTGTGCTTTCACTCAGAACCTGTCGTTGCAATAAAGTTAAGTCGGGCGCCATAGCTTGCTCAGCGTTCGCATTTTCATCACGATTGACATCAAAGCAATGCTCTCCAGATTTTTGGGCACTGGCGCCTTGTCGATAAACATGTTTTATCACGTCAATCTGAGAGATTGCTTTTGGCGGCGAATGAATGCGGTCGCATAGGCGCAATTTAGCCTTAGTATATTGCAAACAAATCAGACCATTTGTCCTGTTCAGCGGCTGCCTCAGCTGATGCTGAGAAATGCCGTCAGACAGCCAAGAGACATTGAGCAGTTGTTCGGCTTGATGCAGGAAGATCGCCGCATTGCTCTTTCCGTGGCGAGTTATTCACAATTGCCAGCGAGCGATGAAGCTTGAGGATAAGGGGTGGAAAAAAGGAAAACGATTAAAAAATTTAAAAAACAAAAATATTTTATAACAAGTACTTATAAGGTTTTTAAGGACTGAGGGCTAATCAGTTGTACCCAACGACACCTGCTTATTGAAACATTACCAATATTGTAACGTGTCAAAAACTGTTTTTGGGAAATTTTTCTTCTCATATTCTTTATTTTCTGGTCGACTGATCTCGACTTCGCTCACTTAGAGTAATAGGCTATCGGTTCTATTTTAACAATTCAAAATCATATTTGAAATGTTTTCAAAGAATCGTGCCTGCAAGTCAGACACCCGCTGATACTGCAATTATTAGTAATAAATAATTGTTAAAACAAATACATTGACTATTGAATGCAGTTTCCATACGCAACAGCAGCATTTTTATAATTTGAATCAATAGTATTAAATACTGTGTCAAACAGCACCAGAAAATACCCAGGCTGCGATGATTTGGGTCACTTGCTTGTGAGCCGTTTCGGACGAAAATACCTTTCGAAAGAAGAGCGGCACCGATTTTTTGCCAGTGCGCGATTAAGTGAAAAACCAGAGGTGCAAACGTTTGCGCTGACCTTGGGCTATACCGGCGGGAGAATCTCTGAAGTGCTTGCACTTCGCGCCGGTGATGTGAGTTTGGAGCGAGCGTCTGTCTTTGTGATTTCGCTTCGACGCAGTCACGAATCGTGGCGCGAGATACCGATACCAGAAGAGTTCAACAGGGAATTGGAGCTGACTCATCGCTTGCGGCAGAAGCAACTCAGTGATACGGACTCAAATGCTCTGATTTGGAAATATTCTCGATCAACGGCTTACCGTCATATCACTAGAATCATGGCGCTGGCACGAATCAATGGAATTCAGGCAACGCCCCAAGGATTGCGCCATAGTTTCGGAGTTTGTGCGGTTGAGGATGGTGTGCCATTGCCGATTATTGCACAAGTCATGGGTCATGTGAACTTAGATTCCGCCGCAGTCTATACAACGGCCACTGGCAATGAAGTTCGCGAATACTTGAAAAAAATGTGGCAGAATTCTTGCTAGTTTTGCGGCATCTGTCCGCCGTTGCGATAGCTGGATTTGACTTGTACGAATTGGGATCTGCTTTGCCACGCAGGTTCGCTGGGACTAATTTGCGTGAATGATACGCCGACTCAATCCGGCTGTGAGATTGAATGCTGTCGCACCGCTTGCATTCATTGACTGAAACAGTTTCCGGGCCAGATGCAAGCGCCGACCCGGATAAGAAGTGATTGAGGCAATGTTTATCTGGTTTGAAACAATGCTGGTCAAATTGCACTAGATGTTGTATTGATCCAGTGTCGAGATCAAGTCTCGGATGTTTTCTAATTCTGGATGAATATAGTGCATTGTTGTTTGCATAGTTGAGTGGCCAAGCAAGTTTTGGAGCTCCTTGTATTTTCCCTCTTTAGCTAGTTGTGTAGCAACTGTATGCCGCAACCGATGCGCGGAGATGCGGATGCCGGTAACTTGCGACAGACGATTGAAGAAATTCGTAACCGTCGACAGCTGCAGTTGATTTTTGCATCGATAGCGTGAGTTGAACAAACGAATGTCAAACACAAAACGCTCGTTGACATCAGCATTGGGTCCCAAAATTCTCAATGTTTCAGTTCGCATCTGCATCAGACTATTGATAGCCGGAGTTGTCAGCGGAATCTCCCAGCTCAATTTGGTTTTGCTGGAACGGGGGTCGAACGTTATTTTTTTTTCGTCGAAGTCTATATCAGCCCAGCGCAAGCCAACTAACTGTTTGCGCCGCATGCCCGTGTAAAACAGAATTCGCACGACTGACTTCCAGAACCAGTGCGGCTGGAAAATAGATTCTTTCTTATCCAAATACACCATGATTGAATGCAAATCAGTGATTCGAACAGTTTTGGGACGTGTTCGATAGACTTTCTCAAAATGATTGGTGCCAATAGGATTAGAGCTTAAAAGTCCCTCGCAAACTGCGAATCCCAAAAGAATGCGCAAATGTCTAAGATAGTTGTTCAATGTAGACGGCTCGACTTGTCTGGCCATCACTTTTTCAGACCATTCTTTGACTGTTTGCCGATTCACGTCTCGAACATGGGTTACCTTTGTGTCTTTGACAAATAAGCGAGCGACGAACCGGTAATGAAATTTGGTTTCGCTCGCCAGCTTGTTCGAGTCAACGTAATGCTTGGCTAGCGTTGATATTTTCACAATAATTACTCCTAATTAAATTAAACATCTATTTCGCCGCATCAATCTACAGACTGATGCAGTGAGTAAAGTCGTAAATTTAGAATTTATTGCTATGAAAATGCAAGTCTTTTTTGTCTGTGAGTTTTTCGATCGCAATACTTCCGCTGCTGCAAGAGCTCAAAATGCAATTCAATATCGCTTTTTTTCCTCAAAACAGGATGCAACCAGTGAACAAAATTTTGCCCCGGACACGTTTTTTGTGGAAAATCATGGCTTCGTATAGTCAGGGTCTTTTGCCTGCCCCCGGTATCATTGTTTGCGCCCCGCTTTGAAATGCCGTATCCGATCGGCTGCTGATTTGCGTCCAGCTTTGACTGAGTGAGCGAATTGCGGCTGCGCTGATGGCTCCGATTAGCAGAAACCACCCCATCGGAAGTGTAATGTAGGAGAACAAGGTAATCATGCTCAATACAATGTCGGCCGAGGTGCCGCTTCCGCCAAACTCCAGTATTGACGAATCTGGATATAGGGTTTGCAGCAGTTTTTCATCTAGGAACTCGGCTAAAGCCCACAGAGCAGAGACAAATTTCAGGCAAAACAAAATCACAACGATGCGCACAATAATCACCGGGTTCACCATTGCGTAAGGTACGACCAGTGGAATTGAGATATACACCAGCATCAGCATCAGCGCCTGCACCATTGGCAAGCCGATCAGCACCAGTTCCATCACAACATGAAACAGCGCAGACATGATCAGAGCTCCGATTGACGCGATGATTTGCTGAATTCCGTCCAAAGAAAAAATGCTGTCAGAAAACCAGTAAATTGAATCGGCGCGGTCAGCACGGTTGGTCACGACCTGAGGTGCTTTGTTGATCAGGCGTCGCAGAAATCGATCTTCATGCTCTACGATTTTATGCCGAACCAAAGCGGTGTCGGCTCCAGCGCTTGCTTTTGCGATTCGATTCAAATCATCCTGCAGCCACGGTGCACTGGTGTGCAGTTGCGTGAGCAGTTTAGCTCGCAGACCGATCGCAGAATGCGTCCACCACAGGTCGCAATATGGCTGGCCGGGCAGTGCCATGTCCCGTTCCACAACATCCACCCATGATGGCATTGCGTAACTGGCATAGTAACCTGAACCGCATTTGCTGACATCATCACAGCGGCGGTAGTATCCAGCGGTTGTGAGGAATAGGTGGGAACCGAGCCAGTCAATTGATTGCATGATGTTTGCAGGCTTGGGTGGATTGGATGCGTTTTGGTATTTTGCCAATGACGGCTCGTAACAATCCCGGCGGAATGCACGGAGTTCTGTCAGCAATTGCTCATCAGTCAGCTGCACCTGTCCGATTCTCATCAGCGCAGGTCGCAGACCTGCGGGTTCTCCCAGCCAATCAATCGCCTGGATGACGGATTCGGTGAAAAGACCAGAAACCTCAATCGTCAGCCACCACAAAAGCGGTACTTTGAATTGTTGAGCATATTCAGAATCGATTCGGTAAGGCGGCTCACCGCCGTTCGGAGCTGCAGCAACATTGACACTGTCTCGCGCATACTGGATGTCGCCGCTTTGAACTGGAATCGCTGGCAAGAAGCACAAAATCAGTACGACGGTCACGATTGCCACATCCTGCTCCATCCGGCGCAGCGAAACTGGGGCGGCATTGCGTGATTCCTGACTTCGTATGGGCTGAGTCCAGTTTCGGTATAAGGCAATCCCGATCGGCAGGAACACCAGCCCGCTTGCTACGAGTGCTTGCGCGATACTGCTGGCGATGTGCCAGCCAATCAATGTGGTTGCAAACTCATAGTAAGAATGAACTTTCACGCTTTTGTCAGCGCAGGAGCTGCTGCGGACGCTGTCTCAACGGCAATTGCGGCGTTTTCATTGCCTCATGAGTTTCCAAGACCTGCTTAATGGTGTCGGAAATAATGCGATTGCTTATTTCAAATTCAAATACCGCGCGCTGGATTTCCTTCTCTAGCAAGTCAATTTTTTGCTCGATTGTTGCAGTGACGGCGCCAATACCTTGTATATTGGGTTCCATCATACCGCTTAGCAGCAGCCGGCGGGCGAGAAAAGCCTTGTCGATTGAGCGTGACAGAGCAATCTCATTGGCAATGCGCGGTGTCAGATAATTTCGGTCAGGCAAGTCACGCAATGCATCGACCAGCGGTCCAGATACGACTGTGTCATCTCCCAGCAATCGAATTTCATCTGCAGACACGGGTCGGCTGGAGTACACAAGTTTTAGCAGCCGCTCATGAGACTCTGATGTCTCGCGTGCGATCTTGGGCAGCAGTCCGACTCCCGCCACGGTGAAGTCGTGCTCCCCGTTTTGTATCCGATAGTCGCCGAGCACATCGGTCAGCCATTTGCTTGCCGCCTCTGGGTCTGGCCAGGTTTTGGACAGTGTAGTTGCATCATTTGCTGCGAATATTCTGCTGGTTCCGGTGCAATTCGGAGATTCTCCCTGCAGCAGGCACCACCCCGCCGTAACTGTATCCTTGATAAGCCATATGGGTTCCTTCCCGGGACAGCCTGCGGTGCGGCCGCCAATCCACTGAATGCACCCGTCAAACCGGTCAACCTGCTTCTTGGCTGCGATAGCGTTGCGGCCACTGGCGGTTTGCTGCTGCCACGACTGTGCCCGTGCGGCGCGCATCATGTCGTGAAATGGATTATTGCTGCTAGCCAATGCAGTCATCGAACTGTCGCATGAAGCAACCGCTTGATTCCATTTTTCTTCCACTCTGACAAGGTAGTGCTGCAACAGCTGACACGCTGTTGGTTTAGCGCGACACAGAATTGACCCTGGAAGTGCAGTCGCGGCGGCTTGCGGAATATCATCCAAAGTGACCAAAGTGTCATTGAGCCGCCTGCGAAAAATCGACTGAATGTCAGATTCTGCATTAAAGCGGCCGCATATGTAATCGTGCTTCAAAGTGTTTTTTGCCAAGCCGTCTAAACTGTCAGATTCAGATGCTGGCTTGCTGGCTGCTTGATCCCCGCCAAGCGAATAGTAAAGAGGAATGTTGCTGATTGCCGTCTGGGCGGCTGCGGAGCCGCTGAGTAACGCTGCAAGTCCAAGCAACGATAAATGGATGCGGTATCTGATCTTGCTCATTTGCAAAGACTTACTGTTCCGTGATGGATTGGGTTTGCCAAGTTTTTAAATGAGAATACACAGACTGCAAGAATTTGCAAAAAGACAATCTAGTTTCTGGCAGAATGAGTTTTTTTCTGATTCGTGTGAAATCCGCGGTCAAATGGAGCTTCTGGCACGATGGTAAGCAAAGAATCGTTTCTCTCAGTCAATATAATGAGCGTTTTACTGCCGTTATTCACACCGTCGATTTAAGTTGAACATCAAGCATACGCCAACAACCGCGCTCGCGGTTGAGTTAATTCAACGTCCTTCAGTCACCCCGGATGACGCTGGCTGCCAAGCTGTCATTGCCTCGCGCCTTGAAGCGCTCGGCTTTGAAATTGCGTTGCTCGACAGCGCAGATGTAAGCAATTTGTGGGCGCGACGGGGTGAATCGGGTCCGTTGCTGGTATTTGTCGGACATACCGACGTTGTACCGCCCGGCAACGAGTCGGAATGGAAGTATCCACCTTTTGCCGCTGCTCTTGCAGATGGCATGGTGCATGGACGCGGCGCAGCCGATATGAAAAGCAGTGTGGCAGCCATGGTGACGGCTTGCGAGCGGTTTTTTTCTCAGGAAGATGCGTTTAGCGGCTCAGTTGCCTTCTTGATCACCTCTGATGAAGAGGGTGCGGCCATAGATGGCACTCGGGTGGCGCTGGAGAAATTAAATCAAGACAATGTTCAGATCGACTACTGCCTGGTAGGCGAGCCGACATCAGAGCAGAGACTGGGCGATGTTGTCAAAATTGGCCGTCGCGGCTCGCTGAGCGGTGAACTGAAGATATTTGGCAAACAGGGGCACGTTGCTTACCCGCATTTGGCTGACAACGCGATTCATCGAAGCGGAGCGTTGATTGATGCGCTGTCAAGATTGGAGTTTAGCGATGGTGATGAGTTGTTTCCGGATACAACCTGTCAGATTTCGAATCTGCATGCGGGCGTAGGTGCAGGCAATGTTATTCCTGGTGTCGTTGAATTGAGTTTGAACTTCAGGCATTCGCCAAACAGCCAGCCGCAGAATCTAATCGACATGGTTGAGTCAATTTGCAATCGCTTAGATTTGAGGTTTGAGTCAAAATGGGAAGTTAATGCGGAATGTTACCGAACCGCCGAAACTGAGTTCACTGACCTCGTATGCCAGGCCGTGTTCGACGTGGTGAATGTAAAAGCGCAGCGCTCGGCTGCAGGCGGGACATCCGACGGACGGTTCGTTGCGAAATACGGAGCGCAAGTCGTTGAGTTTGGTCCGCTGAATGCAACAATTCACAAAGTCGATGAGTGTCTTGATCTTGAAGATTTGCAGCGGCTGTCAGCAATTTACGAGCAGGTTTTGTGGAGATTGAATGAAAAGTCAAATAAATAAATCTTGTGCGGGTGAGTTATGATTGAGGCCGCTCAGCAGTCCCTGATTGAAGTTGGGTACAAGTCTTACGCACCTAATTACAATCCTCGGCCGGTTGCATTTGAACATGGTCAAGGCTCGAGGATCTGGGACGCGGAAGGACGAGAGTATCTTGATTTAGGAACTGGCATCGGTGTGAATTGCCTAGGGCATCGAAATCCACAACTGATTGAGGCAGTCAATGCACAGGTGAATCGACTGTGGCATACGAGCAATATTTATTTTTCAGAGCCGCCGATTCGACTGGCGGCTGAGATCATCAGCCATACATTTGCCGACAAAGTCTATTTTTGCAATTCAGGTACGGAAGCCAATGAAGCGGCTATCAAGACTGTTCGAAAATATGCGGCTGACAATTTCGGTGCAAGCAAGCATGTCATTTGCACTTTCAAAGGCTCTTTTCACGGACGCACGATCGGTGCATTGACTGCGACAGCACAGCCAAAATATCATCAAGGCTTCGAGCCATTGCCGCAGGGTTTTCGCTATTGTGAATTTAACGATATTGACAGCTTGCGCAGAATGATGAACCCTGATGTTTGTGCTGTCATTCTTGAACCTATACAGGGAGAGGGTGGAATTCGGCCTTTTTCGGCTGAGTTTCTCCAGCAGGCTCGGCAGCTGTGTGACGAATACAAAGCACTGCTGGTTTTCGATGAGGTTCAGTGCGGAATGGGCAGAACGGGAAAGATCTTCGCCTACCAGTGGGCGGATGGTGTTGAGCCGGATCTCGTTACGATTGCCAAGGCGCTCGGCGGCGGGCTGCCGATTGGGGCACTGTTGCTTTCTGGCAAGGTAGAGGACACCCTGGGGTTTGGCAGTCATGGCTCGACGTTCGGTGGAAATCCGGTCTGCTGTGAAGCAGCTCGCGTTGTGCTAAAGACCGTTGTGGATCATTCCTTCCTTGCTGAGATCGCGCATAAAGGTGGATTATTTCAAGCGCAACTGAGTCAGATGCAAAGAAAGTACAGCGTGATCAAAGAAGTTCGCGGCCGCGGCTTGATGATTGGAGTCAAGCTTCATGGTGCAAGTGCCGGCGAGGTCATGCAGGCCTGTCTGGAAAGGGGGTTACTGATTCTTCAATCTGGAACTGATGTTATTCGGCTGCTGCCCGCGTTTACAATTAGTGCGGATGAAATCAACTGCGCTATAGAGATATTGAGCGACGTTTTGACAAGCATCGATTGACAGGCTAAGCTTGGTCAGCTGTCTTTTTGGATTTAGCGCTGCCGCCTCAACTGCTATAACTTAGATTAGGCACGGACCGAACAGCGCCGATCCCGCGGCAGGCTGACAGGTCAAATTGTCAGGCCGGCTTAGGCCGCTGGATCCAGCGCCCTGCAGTCTTCTGCTTGCCACCCGACCGAAACGACTTGCCCATAGTCAAGTTTTTCCCGGGCGTGCGAATTCGGGATCTTAATGATGAAATCAGATTGCCCGCAAAGGCTGACTCGGGTGCGGACGTGATCGCCGAGATAAATGACTTCTTCTACTGTGGCGTTCAGCTCGTTTTCGCAAGTGCCAGGTTCCGGCCCGACCGTAACACGCTCAGGGCGCAGGGACAAAGTCGTTGCAGATTCTAGCCCATCAATGTTGACTACCTTGGCGCGTACCATCGATTGATCTTTCATTTCTACCGCACATTGACCATTGGTCACTTCCTTGACTTTCCCATGCAGCACATTGTTCTCGCCGATAAACTGCGCAACAAATGAATTTTCGGGTTTTTCGTAAAGAATTCCGGGTGGATCCAATTGCTGAATAACTCCATCGTTGAATACAGCAATTCGGTTGGACATGGTCAAGGCTTCGCTTTGGTCGTGGGTGACATAAATCACAGTTACGTCAAGATTTTCATGAATATGCTTGATTTCATACTGCATCTGCTCGCGCAGCTGCTTGTCCAAGGCGCCGAGAGGCTCATCCATGAGAACAAGCTTAGGCTGAAAAACCAGCGCTCTTGCCACCGCAACGCGCTGCTGCTGTCCGCCCGACAGTTGTCCAGGCAGGCGACCGCCGAACTCGCCAAGCTGTACCATCGAGAGAGCTTGATTGACTTTCTTCTCAATTTCAGGATGTGGCAGTTTTCTGACTTTCAGCGGGAAAGCAAGGTTTTCGGCGACCGTCATATGCGGAAAGAGTGCATAATTTTGAAACACCATGCCGATATCGCGTTTGTGCGGAGAGACATTGTTGATGGACGCTCCGTCCAAATAAATCTCACCGTGGGTCGCTGTCTCGAATCCTGCCAGCATCATCAGACAGGTTGTTTTGCCTGACCCCGATGGTCCGAGAAGCGTGACAAATTCACCTTTTTCGACGGATAGATTCAGGTTTTTGACAACCAAAGACTCGCCATCGTAACTTTTTTGCACATCTTTGAATTCGACGTAATGCTGCTGTTTCTTGTCCATTGGCTAACTTTTTATTGGTGAATCTGGCAATGAGCTCCTTTTGGGAACATCTATCTGTGCAAAAAGTATAAAACATGAAAAACAAATAATTTGGTTTTTGTGAATTTCTTGGCTGCAGTTGAATTCGACGTAAGTTGACTCTCAGCAATTATCCGGCAGCAAAATCGTATTGCCGCCGATGCGGCGATCTGCTTGAGTAGCTTATGGAGCAATTACATACAATAGCGCTGCAAGCCGAGATTAAGTTTCTCTATTTTTAAACACATTCATGAGATAAACGTTATGCCCGCTAGCGGTATGCCCTGCTCGAAACTTCGGCTGAAGTTGGGAATCATTCAAAAATTAGTGTGATATCTTGTCCGCAAATTGCGCAAGCGTATGCTTGAGCAAACTGACTGATCTAATGCCAATAAAGTGGACAGCATGTGAAGATATGGCATCATGACTGAATGCAGCGTAAAGAACCGCACCATCTTTTGCGATGACAATCTGGACATCATGCGGGGCATCAATTCTGAGTGCATTGATCTGATCTATCTGGATCCGCCCTTCAGCAAGAACAAGAAGTTCACTGCGCCGATCGGCTCAAGCGCGGAGGGGCGGAGTTCAGCGATATTTTCCGGCAGGAAGATGTCAAGGATGAGTGGCTTCTGGCGATTGCAGAAGACCAGCCTGAGCTTTACCATTATCTGAATGGAATAAAAGGTGTTGGAAAATCCTATAACTTTGCTTATCTGGCAATTCGATTGCTTGAATGTCGCAGAATATTGAAACCGACCGGCTCAATCTATCTGCGCCGCAATCCGACAATGAGTCATTATCTGAAGTCCCTGATGGATTATATTTTGATGATGACAACTATCGCAACGAAATAATTTGGGGCTATTGCAGGCCCGGCTCTCCAAAGATGCGACAGTTCAATCGAAAGCATGATGTTATTCATTGGTATTCGAAAAGTGGTGAATGGGTTTTTAATGCAGATCTGGTTCGCATGCAGCATCATCCAAAAACTCAGGCAAACTATAAAGAGGGGCTGCATGGATCTGGATATGCAGATACACCATTGCGGCCCGGCAAAGTGTCTGAGACGTGGTGGATTGAGCAAAAAGGAAGTGGGCTGCCCATTGCAGCCAAGCAGAAAACCAATATATAGGCTATCCTACACAGAAGCCCCTTGCTTTGCTTGACCGCATAGTTAGTGTCTGCCAGAAAACCCCTATTTTCAGCTGGCAGCATGGAGAAAAGCGGCCGAATCCACATGCGAAGCACATCGGTCATGCGGCGGCGGCATGAATTTTTGAGCCGCGATGGGAAATTGCGGCAAAATCGCGGCTGGCGTACACTGCGCCGCCTCCGGCAGCGGATCTCATCCAAATTGGGCAGCAGGATGCTAAGCGGCGCGCAGTCTTTGCTGGCGCGCCAGCCGCTGGCGCTCCTGATCGCGCAGAGCCCGCCCCAGCCGCTTGCAGCTGGCCGCCAGCGCCGACAGAGCCACCGCCCGGGCAAAGCCGCGGCGGCCCCGGTCGCGCACCCGTGCCAGGCCGCAATGCTCCAGATGGCTGATCGCCGACTCCACGCCCGCATGGCGCTGGCGGCCGGCCCGGAACCAGTCCTGACCCTCATGCGCCGCAGCCGCCCGGCTCAGGCCGCCCTTGCGCGGCAGCGCGCACTGCTCAAGCATCGCGCCGAGCAGGTCCTGATTGGCCGGCGAGTGGAAGCCCTTGTCGAAACTGCACGCGACCCGCGCTGGAAATCGCGCCTGCGCCCGGGCGATCACCGGCACCGCGCAGTCGGTGCCGCCGCCGGCCCACAGAATCTCATGATGCAGGATGAACTGATGCTGATCCTCGACAATGCACACCGGCACGCCCAGCTCCTGCGGCACACCCGCCTTGCCCTGGGTCATCCACCGGGTGTGCGGCTCAAAGATCGAGAACACTTTTTCCGCATGCGGGATATCCTCGCCCCGGAACGCCCGCCGCCCGATCGGGTCGATCTGAATCCGCGCCTGCTCGGCAAAATACCCTGCCGCCTCAGCCTTGGACAGCTGCGCCTCGCACAGGTCCAGGCAGGCGCGCATCCGGTGCGGCGCCTTTCGCACCCGCTTGGCGCTGCGCACCCGGCTGCGCGCCTGCCTGGTATTTCCGGTCACATGGCGATGCTGGCGCCACGCCGACAGCCCCAGATCATCGCACCGCGCAGCGCGGCGGTGGCATGCAGATGCTGCACGCCCAGCAGCAGCGGCGGAATGTCGTCGCGGGATTTCGGACCAATCACAATGTTCTCGATGGCGGCAGCGCCGGTCTCGATCTGCATGGACTCGACTGTGCGCATGAAAATAAACCTGAAGATTCGGCCCCGAGGGGGCAATTTGCGGGCTTGCGGGCGGAAATCAGCTTGATTCCGCGAATCCTCGCCGCTTCTTTCCGGCCAAAAACCTCTCTACGTATATGTTTTGCTTGATGAATTATACACAATCAGGGTTTCCGCTCAAGCACTAATTAGTGGTAATTAGCAAAGCCTATGAACTTGTAAAGGACCGTTTGACTAAAGAGGTGACAAACTTTATCTTTACTCAAGATAGAAACGGTTCACTTGAAAACCGATTCTCCGAGGCGAACAGACTTGGCCGTCGATTACCTGGAGAAGAAATTCGTTTATGTGATTTCTCATCCAGCTTATCCTGGCGAGTTCAAGGTTGGAATTGCCAAAGACTGGAAGCTGCGATTGAATGCTTGTCAGACCTCTGACCCAGACAGAAAATACAAAGTCGAGTTCAAATCAGAAACGCCTTTTTTTCGTCAGACTGAGGCGTATGTCCGTGACAGATTTCCCAACAAGCATGAATGGGTGCAGGGGAATTTGAAAGCCATTATTGAGGCGACCAAGCAATATAGAGAAGAGTGAGACCGAAGCGCGCCATTACGCTTTCCGACCGAAGCTATCGGCGAGAGAAATTTGCGTTGCCTAACGCAAGCCGAAGTCAATTATCCCAGCTATGCTGACTTAGAAAAAGATAGCCTGCATCGCTGGCGAGTGCAGGATAGCCCCGAACATCCATTGCATCTAAGGACGCAGACGGCCAGTTCATTTTGAATTTCGTTCCTGATCAAGATTCGACAATTATGAAATGAGTATCGTTCCCGTTTTTATGATTGTCAGTGAGAACGCTGAAATAAGTGCACAGATGCCTGCTCATATCAGGAACTGATAGACCTCCATTCCGCCATCCCAAATCATGACTGCAGCGACAATGGCGATAATCATGATGCCAAGATACCCCAGCCAGCGATAACGATCTAGAACACTTGCGATATAGTTCGCCCCGACCAGCATCAGGACGATTGACAACGCTAAACCAAAAACTAAGATCAGTAAATGCTCGCGGGCAATCGCAGCGACTGCCAGTACGTTATCCAAGGACATTGAGATATCAGCAATCAAAATGCGATATAGGGCCTGCTTGAAAGTTACGGGCCCGTGTTCGGTGGCCGTTTTCAGAGTATCCGCATGATGGTCTGCCTGCATTTCTGTATAAAGTCTCCATGCAACCCAGACCAGCAGCAATCCGCCGACCAGCAAGAGCCCGGGAATTTTCAGCAATTGAACTGTAGTCACGGCAAAAGCAATTCGAAATAGAACTGCTAAACCGACTCCGAGCAAAATAACTTTTTTACGCTGTTCTTTTGGCAAGCTTGATGCGACAAGCCCGATTGCGATTGCATTGTCGCCCGCAAACAGCAGATCTACAAGAACGACTTGGATGAATGTGCTAAATTCTTGCATATGAATAGTAAATTATTGTTCACAATCTGCGAGTAAATTGCGTAGTATAAAGTTTGTTGAAAATGCTGATTGCGCAAGAAAGCAAAGCTGAACTTGAAAACTTTCTTCGAAGTGTGTTCGGAAAGGTGAAAGGATAAATAACTCAATTCAAAGCGACTTTTGCTTGCATTTTTTCATATTGGGTTATTTATCGCCGATTGGTATGGATATATGAATCCAGATGCCATCATCATCATCGCCGCAGCATTGCCTTTTGTCATTGGGTTATGGCTGGTTTTGATCGGCTTTACCATTGCTCATTTATGGACCGCTTTTCAGGGTTGGCGAAAAAAGAAATTGATTTCAAGGCGGTCGGAAATCAGGAGATTATCAATGATATGACTGTGCTGATTGAAAACCGTGATTTTGTTCCAGGCAAAAAAGACGGGAGATTCAAGCTCTGCGAGCGAGCCGGATTCTCAGCAAATATTCGCAATGGTTTGCTGAAAAAGCGATCAAAGAAACTGGATTTGACCGGATTGCTACTGCCATTCTTGAGGAAATCGAATCCGAAACAGGCAAGGAAATTCCCATTTTGACCAGATTATCAAAAAACGACCAATGACTAACTGCAACGTCCCCAGCCGCACCATCTTCTGCGATGACAACCTGGACATCATGCGGGGCATCAACTCCGAGTGCATTGATCTGATCTATCTGGATCCGCCGTTCAGCAAGAACAAGAAATTCAATGCGCCGATCGGCTCAAGCGCGGAGGGGGCAGAGTTCAGCGATATATTCAGGAAAGAGGATGTCAAGGACGAGCGGCTGGTGACAATCCGTGAGGATCACCCGGAGCTGTATCATTATCTGAACGGCATCAAGGGAGTCGGCAATTCCTACAACTTTGCTTACCTGGCCTACATGGCCATCCGGCTGCTTGAGTGCCATCGGATCTTGAAATCTGCGGGCAGTGCATATCTGCACTGCGATCCCGCGATGAGCCATTACCTGAAGTCTTTGATGGACTGTGTGTTCGGTGAGAAGAATTTTCAAAATGAAATTGTGTGGCGCTACGAATTGGGGGGCGTTCAAAACAGCGATTTGCCGCAAAGCATGATGTAATCATGTATTACACAATGCCGGATTCAATATTCAATGCTGACAGTGTCAGATTGCCGCGCCGTAAAACCCATATGATAAACAGAAACAGACAAGTATGGCAGCGAATGGCAGATAAAAAAAGATGCTAAAACAGGCAGGGTTTACCGTTATCCTGTTAGCGCCGGGGCGTTGTGCCCGGATTGGTGGACTGATATTCAGCAGTTGAACCGAAGCGATCCGCAGCGCACTGGCTACCCCACCCAGAAGCCCCTGGCCCTGCTGGACCGCATCATCCGGGCATCCAGCAGCGAGGGCGATATGGTGCTGGACCCGTGCTGCGGGTGCGCGACGACCTGCGTGGCCGCCGAGCGTCTGAATCGCCAGTGGATCGGCATCGACGTATCGTTCAAGGCTGACGAGCTGGTCCGGGAGCGGCTGACGAGAGAGGCGGCGGATCCGGAGGACTTGCTCAAGTGCCAGAATGAGATCCACATGCGGACTGATCCGCCCAAGCGCACAGACTTGGATCAAGATCACCGAGAGACAAAATTTGTCTATGTCATATCGCATCCCAGTTATCCAGATGAGTACAAGGTCGGCATCGCGAAGAACTGGAAATCCCGCCTGAATGCCTATCAGACTTCAGACCCTGGACGAGAATACAAAATCGAGTTCAAATTGGAGACGCCGCTGTTTCGCGAGACTGAGAGGCATGTCCATGAGATCTTCCCCGACAAGCATGAGTGGGTGCAGGGGGAGCTGGCGGCGATCAGACAGGCGATTGAGCGGTACGAGGGAGATGTGCAATGAAACCGATGCTAATCCCTGAGAGAGACTTGAAAGACGCAATGCCTGAGAATCTGGGAAAGGGCAAAGGCGCTTTTAAGCCTTCGCAATGGGGGCTCTGGGCGCAGGCAGGTCTCTGCGGAGAAGATTGCGCTCGCTTCAGCACTGCCTGGAACGATCCAAAACCCTTGGGGCTGGTCAGGCAAAGATATATGGCAATGCACCATTTTTGCATGGGCGCTTTTGAATTTGCAATCGGTGTGCCAGTTTTGACGCTGAAGCAGTTGGGGCAGTCAGGGCGCCAGCAAAGCATTTTCCTGTGGCTTGGCGTGCCGGTTCGTGCCGACCCGCAGCGCGGGCCGTCTGGCCACACAACGCTTTCAAGCCATTATGTCGCCGTCTCGCTGTCAGGAAACAGCGCAAACAGCTCAGTCAGCGACCTGCCTGATGGGATTTGCCGGGCATAGCTCAGCTTCGCTTGGTATTTCTCAAGTCACGTCAAATATGGCGGATTTGAATGATATTGTTAATCTTTATTTATAATTTTCTTCGCAATGACAGACTGTCAAACCACCCGAAGCGGCCGTTCACTGCGAATGGCTTGTGGTCGAAAGGTAATCTGTGTCGAGCGATTCAGAAATCAAATGCTTTGATGAGCTTGCCGCCAGGGTGTACACAGCATTTGTAATTTCCCCAATAGTTCCATATATATTGCCGGTCTGCCGCCATTTTCTTTGCGTCAAAATCTCGCTGCCGCCCAAAAGTTTCACATGAATTGACAGGTTTGGGAAGAATCATTTGCCACTTGTCTTTTTTTTCATTGGAGCGTGGCAGCCATTGCTCCCAGGTCTGGGGGCGGCAGATCGGCCCTGTGTCGCCACGAGAATCAGATGCCCATGACCCGCCAGACAAACTGCATTCGCTTTCATTTCTGGCTTTAGGATTGCCTCGAATAACGCGATTGCTCAACGTCCGCGAGAGCGGTCTGACAATGTGCTCCGATGGATCACGAAAGATCAGATCTGCGGCTCGCTGGGCAGAAACTGCTGCGCTTTTTGCTGGATCGCTCTGAATCAAAAATCCGATTCGTGGGTACACCGAACCCCACGTGAAGTGCGGCCACTGGCCGATTTCACGTATCCCCGGTGTGACAGATTCCATTTTATTTGCATCTGCTCCAGCCCCGCGCCAAGAGATATGATCTTCAACAGAGATGAAGTATGGAAAAAATGCCTTGGCTGCGGATTTGCACAGAAACCGGCCAAAATTCAATCGACCGATAGCAGGTGAGCCAATCGCATCCACTTCATTGAATTGAAGCGAGTCTGACTGACGGTTCGAGCGGGTTACACCCGAGAAGATGCCGCCGGAGACATTATTCCGATTGTTGAAAACTCGGTAGTTCAGTCCGCTTTGCCACGGCGGTTCAAACGCATTTGGGTAAACTTGAAACACCACATCCGGCAATCGGTGCGAAATCCTAGGCGTAGTTACAATGTAACAGCCAAAGATTGAGCACTTCAGCCAAATACAGATGCCAGAGATTTTCCAGTCCAGGCATGACAGACTGTGTGAGCGCGCGATCAAATCTGCTGTGGTGATGGATTTTCCGTAAGCTGAAATACTGCCGGCGGCGAGACACAAGCAAATGCAAATTGCTTGGGCACTAGACTTTGGATTGATCTTCATGGCTGGATAAAGTGCTTGATTGCAGAGACTCCATAGATGATGTGCGTATCGTCGACTACCGCGGCAGGCAATCGGGCAATACCCAAATCCGACAGTAGAATGCGCGCGCGGATCGTTTTCTGCAATTGCTGTTTCAATCGGGCCAAATTGGCATCGATTCGTTGCTCTGCTTCAACAGCAGCCTCGCTTGGATTTGCAGGAAGATCAGTTCCAAGCTGATATTCGATCCTTTGCCGCAATGACAAATCGAATAATTCGATTGCGGGATGTGACTTGAACAGCTCAATCACGGTGTCTGAGAAATTTTCAGGAACGTAAAACAACTTGATGCTGAGATCGCTGGCGGCGCTCTGCGTACACAACAGGAATAGGGATAAACCCAGCACCGATGCCTTTCCAGATTTCCATTGCACTGAACGCATTGATCAGGTTTTTCGGCTTTGCCTGATCATTTCCGCGATTTCGTATGCAGCATCGATTTCAGAAATGTCTTTTTCTTTCATCATATTGATTCTAAATGCTTTTTCAGATTTTTCAGTTTGGCTCAATGCCAAAGCCAAAGCGGGCGGAGCGTTTCTGAAAAGCGTAAGTAATTTTGGTGTGATGATGGTACCTTCGGTGTACCGCCCTGGGTGTTTGCGGGCAGATTCAAGAAGACTTTTTTGCTCTTCGCTAAGGGACTTGAAGCGGCCGATCTGCTCGATTTCATCTTTATCTAAAGAAAGACAGTACCACCATTCCGGCTGATTGAGCAATTCTTTCGCACTGTCGGGGAACTGTCGAATGTTCTGGGTTGCAATCCAAAGCCATGCGCCAAAGGTCCTCCACATGGCGGAAATACGATTCAAATAGGGCGAGATCAGTGGATTTTGGAGCAGTACATGTGCTTCGTCAATGACCACGATAGTCTGTCGGTCATGATTTTCGCTGGTCTCGACCTCATTCGCGATGATCGAAAATAAACCAGTCAATGCAACCGCAAGACGATCTTCGTAGCCGCGCCGTGCAAGCAGATCAAGTTCAACGACAGTCAAGTCGACTGCTGGCCACAGTTCACCTTCACGATCAAATAATTCCCCATTGAGACCAGTGCAAAAAACATTGACTGCGCTGGCCATGCGGCTTGCTCGCTGCCTTTGTTCGGGACTGACATGGAAGTCACCCGTACAGTGTCCCTCGGCCATGGATCGCAGCGCGTCGACTAAGTCTGAGGTGACGGTTTGTTTTCTGCCCTGCGAGCGTGAGCGTCTCGCCGCTTCAATCAGTGCGCCGCGAATTAGATCCAGATCGTCCCGACGAAGATGCTGCTCTTCGCTGGGCTGGCCTCCTGTAATCATCAGCCGTGCTTGTATTTCCATTTCTCCCAATGGATCGCGATATCGTTTTTGGATATCTGCTGAGGCCTCATTGCGAACTGAGTTCAGCAGCGTTTGTGCGTTCTGAAAGGGCGGCAGAGATACGTTGTTTTTGCCGTCAATCCGAACCCGATGGACCGAAAGCCCTTGGCGTTCACAATGAGAAGCAAGCAAACCGAATGTTGGCAGCGCCGACAGCAGAATGATTTTCGGCCTATGCATTGCCATCGCATGCAGCAGGAAATAAATCAGAAAAGCGGTCTTGCCGGCACCGGTAGGCCCAAGTACGACTGAATGTGCATTTTTCTCCCGATCTTTCGCATTGAGCGGATCGAACATGATCGGCTCGGCACCACGGTTAAAGAGCAGACAGCCTGAATACCCAGTGCCGGTTGAGCGGCCGAATACAGGCAGCATGCGTGCGATGTGGTTTGCATACCATAATCTGGCCCGCCGGGTATACGGCCGAGAGTCCTGCTCAGGCTGGAATCCAAAAGGCAATGCACGGACGTAGCTGTCAAGTGCAATCGGATCATAGCGAGGCAATATCGGCTTCATCTGATGGGCCGTCAGCACCCCAATTGTTCTTTCCGTTCGCTTGTTCAGTTCTTGAAGATTCTCGCCGAAGACATAAACGCCTGAAAACACGCGAAAAATTGGATTGCCTTTCGAGATTTCTGTAAGTGCGATATTGGACAAATTTCGCTTTTCCGCGGCAGCTGGATCATCACCGACTGAATTCCTGCGCACTTTCATGATCTTTTCTTCGATTTCGTTTTGCGGTGAAAACACGATCGTCATGGACCAGATGGATTGGTCTGGCATCTGGTCCCATAAAGTTCCAGTCGAATCTCCAAACAGCCGTTCGCGGGTCAAGTGCCCGACATTTGGTTCGCCGATCAGGTCGTCGATGGTGATGAATCTGCTCGGACAGCCGCGAAACCACCAGATTCCCGGCTTTTTCCAAGTCCAGGGCGCGGCTCCATGCAGCGCGGCTCGAGCAATGTCCGCCCCTGCTGATTGGCTTGCCAGAGCCATTGAGCGCTGCGTCGCTTCGTGCATCCATGGATTGGCATCTAGCAGTTCGCTTGTATGCTCAAAGCAGGAGTCTTTCTCTGGATGCGGGACAAACCAAAAAGTCAGCCACTCATAGAGTTCCTTGGCGCCAGTTGGAATCAGTCGCACATCGGCTTGAGCGAAGGTGCTGATAAGTTGCTCAAGAATCTGCTCTCCATCGTCATTGTCGTCGCTGCGGCTGTACAGAGAGTCACGCCAGATGCAGAGTCGGATCCGCCGTCTTTTGCCACGCCATCTCCCGCCGGTCGCAGTCGAATCAGCAAACAGTCCGCTGGCAGAAGTCATGTCGTTGATGTGCGTTTGCAGAGTCTCAAACCAGTGCTCAGAAAAACTGTTGTCTTGGCAGTGGTTGCAGGAATACTGACGAATCGTGTCAGCAAGTCTGTGACGGATGCAGTCGATATCGTCTTGAACAAACCATTGCATGATCCATGGTTTGCTAGCCAATTGCGGAAGGCATTGGGTAACCGCTCGGCACAGTCGCGTGTGCATGCTCTTGAGCATGTCTTCGCTTTTTGCGTCAGCGTTTGCGCAGACGACTTCGAAGATTCTGCCGACGCTGGTGAAGTCCTGCAAGCCAATGCACTGATTGCCCAGGTCGAGCCTTGGAGCGAGCAATTCGGTAAATGAACGGGTGTCTTTCACCATCTTGGCGTAAATTGGCTGAGGCTGCAGCTGAGGCTCGAGATACTCGCGAATAGTTAATGGCTCACAGCCGCTGCCATTCCATTCGCTTAAAGGCATTTCTGCTGACAGCAACTCATCTGGATTGTCAGTGCCGCGGGTGAGCCAGTTTCGGAGCCGGCGGACATTGTGTTTTAGACTCATTGGCTTGTCACTTCTTCCGGCAGTGCATACTCAACTTTTTCGTAGAGCTGAAACATCGTCGAGTAACCTGGAATCGGGGCGCCGTCCGTGGCGAGATGCGGAAATACATACATCACGATTGTTGGATTTGGCAGCCGCGGAAAGCGAACGGACAACTCATTGTAGACCTCTCTTGTGTAACCGGCAAGATGCGAGGCTCCATCCGGCATTGGATGGGGCGGCTGCCAGAGTCTGCTTTCAGCAGCGTGATGCTGATCGTAAATATCTTCCATAGTTTGCATACCCTCAGGGATGGGATGATGAGGCTTGAATAACGGCGAGCAGGCCGAAATTCCGAGTGCCAGACTAATCAAGGCCACCTTGAATAGAAGCAAATCTGGCTGAATTGTCGCGGACATATCGAATTTTCCTGCCGGCAGGATTGCGGTCAATCAGAATCGGTTCTTCAATGTGGATTGCAACTTGCCTGCCGGCAGGTATGTAGATTGCATCGAATGAAGTCAGTTGACGGTCTCGAAGCCACTGCGAAACCTCCGACAGTGACTCACGTGTTGCGTAGCCCGAAACATACCGATCGAGGTCGCCAGTCACGGCCGTTGTAGTTTGTCCCGTAGTCGGATCAAATCGGCTTTCTGTCTGCGCATTTGATATTGCGTTGGCGGTCGCTTCTGCGGTACTCACAAGGGTCGACTGCGTTAGATACTGAAGCGCATTTGATTTTAGCTCGCCGGCGATACATGGATTGCCGAATTGATCGGATATCCAGCCGAGACCGCGGGAAGTTCCAGAAGGGTCCGCCTTTAGCTGAACGGTTTGAATCGATCCGTCTTGAAAGATGAATGTTGCGGTATCAACATTCCCAGATACGCACGATAAGGAGAAGTCTCCTCTTGCGGTTCCTGCCCATAGCATTCCAGCGAGCTGTGGAATTCGATGACCATTGGCTGCCAAATTTGCCGCACCGACGATAACCTTGAATCTCCATGGATCATGAATCTGCCCATTGACTGGAATTCTGCCGATCAGAGCGGTCATTGCAGTCGCATTCAGAAGGGTTGTGGTCGGCGGTATCGTATAGTGTGCCTGAATAGCATTTTCAGTTGTGGAGACATCCGCAGCAGTTGCATTTGTATCTAGATCTAAATCTAAATAATCGACACTGACCACCGTATCGTCAATGGCGGCGGTGTCATAAATGCCGTTGGAGTCGTGCCAGACAAATTCTTGGACTTCATGATGCGGCTGGATATATTCAGCTTGGTGGGAGACTGCATTGTTCTGGTCTTCCAGATCTGCAATGCGCGCCAGCAGCAGCTCGATAGAATCGTGCAACTCATCGATCTGCGATTGGCTGCTGCCGCCGTCAACTTTGTTCGAAATCTGCTCCAGCATAGCGCTCATCTCTTGCTGAAGCTGATCGCGCTGCGATTGCTCATGCGCCTGCTGGCTCTCAAGAGCCTGCTCAAGATTGATAATTTTGGTGGCGACAGCCCGTACCTCTTCTGCGGCATTGTCGCGGTCTGCCAATAGTGCGTTAGTGTCGCCATCTTCTGATTGATCTGCAAGAAAACTGTTTTCGAGACTGTAGTCATCAGACACTCCAAACCAAACGAAAAAACCAATCGCCAAGGCGGAGACAAGCCAGAATATTGGGAGAAATTTCAAAATTATGCGTGTTCAAAGTTGCGGGATTTGGAAAGGAAATTCGGAAATCAAAATTGCGACTGTGGTGTCATTCGGCTTGTCCCTGGCCTGCAGTCGCGGATGGACAAACGCAGCGGTTCTCCAGCTGCCGCGAATCTCTCGGGGATCAAGCGTGACTGATTCTGCCAGATTGTTCTTGATTTGAACCGCCGTGACGTAATGATGCAAAGACTGCCAGCTCGCGATTGCCCAGGCACTGATGCCGCCGGCGCAAATCGAAGGCCGGCGCCGCCCGCAGCGGAATAGGTCAAACGGTTTGTCATCGACAGGCACTTGAACCACACCGGGAAGTTCATTGAGCAGACGTGTCGGTGAGTAGAGCTGCTGAATGGTCCATCGGGTCAGTTCCACGAAACTGTAACTGGGCAGAGCGCTTATAGATTGGTCGGCGGCCGCCTGCGGCTTGGGTTCGATGACAACCGCTGTCTTTGGAATGTCCAGCGTAACCGCGCGAATGGACAGTACGATTCGCCCCAGTGTTTCGGTGACCACAACCACGCGCCGATAGCCGAATGGTTCTTTTGCAATCAGCCACAGGCTGTTGCCAATGACTTGAACTTTGAGTATTCGATTGATATCGCTGGGTATTCCAACGCGAATATTGGTTGCAGAGGGTATGGTGACGCGCCGTTCAGCATTCACTTCAATATCGATATTCAAGGGAGTGCCAGACCATTGGATTGTCACTGAATCTGCTGCCTGTGCCTGCATCGCGATTACTGCAAGCAGTGATAGCTGAAGAATGCTGAATATGGATCGCAAGCCAAAAATCATGACGTATGACCGCCCAGTCGCTCAGGTGCGCGCGGCATCGTATCAAGCTGCAGGCCCCAAGGATTGAATTCTGGATCGACCGGATTTGAGACCACTTTCAGAAAGTATCGGATGCGTACGTTCTTCACTGATACACCGCCGATGTTTTCGTTCAGCTCAACATCCAGTTTGACGTGCCAAACTCCAGATTCAAGGTGGGCAACAGAAGCCGCGAAATTGATATCCTCAAGCGGCAGGATATAGCGTGTTCGTCCAAGCAGCTCAGCACTGCGGCGGCTGCTGTCGTGCTTGAGCCATGCCTTGAACGCGGGAGTGATGAATGCGGTCAGTCGATCGAGATTTTTGGGGTAATCCTTAAAGCAGTCCAATGAGCATCGGTTGACTTGTTGCCAGATGTAGCCGGCGAAGTTATAGACTTCCCAGGGATGAATTTCATTCAGTGAGATTTGACTGCCATAGCGCAAGTCAGGTGGAATACTGATGCGCTGCACTCGGGTTGCATAGTGCCACCCCATCAATGCTGTAATCAGGCAGAAGGCAAGAATAAGCGTGATCATGCGCAAGGTGCGAATGTGAAAGTGCAGGTTTGCATCGGCATGCAGGTATCGCACCATAGCTCACTGATCCCGGATTGTTGACCAGCAGCCTGATTTAAGGATTAAATTTGGGCAAAGCACGGGGTGAAAAAAACAGTAGAACTTTCTCACATGCCATCTCTCAGGCTTTCCTTGCTTGACTTTGCGCAGGATGTGCGCCACCGCAACGACCGTTGTGACAGTGCCGATGACCAAGATAGCGAAAGAAAGGTACAGCGCATGCTGACCGCTGAGAATTGTATTGCCGGCAATCAGGGCGAGCGGCACCCATAAACAGGCGATTGATGCAGTGATCGAAAACAGTTCGCTTGCGCCGCATCCCTTGTATAGTCGGGTCTCGTAATCAAGTGTCCCGCATGGCATGAGGTCGGTCATACGGTCAAAATCTCACTGAGCCGTTCGGACCCCCACCAAGCCCCGAAAATCACCACCAGAATGACTAGCAGGCCGGCACCGAAATAAATCGAAAACCGTCCCCATTCGCCTTTTTTACGAGCCTCGTTGACCTCAGAAATCAAGCCGCTGGAAAAGCCGATGAGAGCGAATATCACGATGATCGTCAGTGCCAGAAATGTCAAGTAGCGAATGATTTCGACGATATACGCCATCGGGTCGTCTTGGTTGAAAGTCGTGGAGCCGATTTTTGGTGGTTCCGGCAGAATCGGATCGGCAAAACTGATGCTTGAAAGCAGTGCCAGACCGATCATATGCAGGATAAGCAAAGTCAGTCTGCGCACCTCAGTGCAGCTTGTATAGTATGTAATGGTTTTCATATTAAAGAAAAGAGATGATTGTCAATATTCCCAAAGTAGTCGCCAAGGCTCGAAACACTTCGATGATCAGTTCTATGAAGCTGATCTGATTGTTGCGCAGCTGTCCCAGGGTCGAATAAGCGATCCAGCTCCACCATCCGATTGAAGCAGCTGAGATGGTCGCTGTAATGATGGTTTTGAGTATTCTGAAACTTGATGCTGTTTCCAGTCCAAGGAAGTCCATTTTTTACTGGCCATAGTATCCGCCCATTGGCTTTAGTGTGCGCGGCTGATAATCGGGTGTACGCAAGTAGGTTTCAATACCAAAAATGATTGATGACAAGTCCATCTCCAGCTGCCGATAGTCAAAGTGTATTCTGGCATCTGGACTCGATTTGAATTCGGCTTCGTCAGCCAGCGCGTCCAATTCGCTCAGGTAGCGCACCAATCGGGTCAATATTTTTTTCTCAGCGCTATTGGTTCTGGCAATCAATCTGGGCTGTATGCTCGTGGTCATGATGCCATCTCCAGGAACCGAAGCTTGCTGTTCACTCGCCGGCTGTGTATTCGCACTCATGCAGCCGAAGAGAGCGCCGGCGCTGACGAAAGCGAAAAGTGCAATCCACGTCATTTTCATCATGAGAGGATTTATACCGATGCCGGCTCAACGATCAAAACTAAAACCTAATTTGCGCAGAGAGGAGTTTTTTACTGGATTCAAATCGACTCAGAGATGCAAGATGGCACTCTGTCATCAAGTTCATGGAGTCGTTGCAGGGCGAAGGCATTATTTGATTTGATAAAGTCCATTTTTCAGACTTTCGTAGCGGCCGGTTGCAGCGGCAATTTTTACGCGCTCGCTATTGATAGAGTCGGATGGAAATCTATTTTTCCCATCCCAGCCACTGACCTCTGTTCCGTCCGTAAAGTTCTTGATATAGACGTTAAGTTGATGGCCTTGATGCACTTTTTCTATCGCGTGACTCAAGTCTGTCTCACATTTTTTCTGGAGACAGGGAACCGATGTAATCAGTATGTATTGAATTCTTGATGCTGTGTGCGGGCTGCTTTTGGCAACTAGGTTCTGCATCGCTTGGACATACTGCGCTTCAAACTGCAAAATCGCCTCGGTTACGGCGAGCTGCTGCCGTGCCAGCTTGTCAGCGTATTGCTTTTGTTCTTCTTCACTGGCTGCGAAAATCCCCAGCCACTCAAGCGGCGAAAGATTGTCGCTGACAACGCCTTTGAATTTGACTGTGAGCTGCTCGACCGAATCCAGCTCTTCCTGCGACAGCTGCCAAAGCTGAAGGTCGGCAAACGGCGAAATTCGAATGCTGCTTGCCTCGTATCGGCTCAGTGTCTGCTGTTGCGCGTAAGACGCAGTTGTTGCGGCTGCAACAACTGCAACACATAAAATTTGAAGAATATGCAAAACAGTTCCACAGAATTTTGCTTGATAAAATTTGCGACTCATTGCGGAACTTGAAACGGGCGGCCTGCCATCGGATTTCCGCTCCATTCGATAGAACTTCTGCGGTCCTTTTGTCGGCCGAATTCTAGTGCTTTGCACAATTTTATCCATCGACATGCAGTTCAGCCTCAATGCCGCTGTCAGACTTGAACACAGCGGTCTGCTTTGCGGAGTGAATGGTTACAAGATGCCAGCCGACCCGCGATGAATTGGGCTTTATCATTGTGATCTGACCATTCAATTCAAGTACAGCATTCCATTGATTCTGCCATCGATCTATGGCAATCAGACGAAACGGCGGAAGGTTCTTCTGCGGTGTCATCTCGACGCTTGCTAACGTTGGTTTGCGCGGCTCGTCTACCGATAACTTTGCCTCTAATTGCTCCGACAAGGCGCTCATTTGACGGACTGAGGAATGATAGGATTCCGTGATGGCGGCAAGCTCTGCCTTCAGGCTGTCAATCGCATTCAGGCGCTCATCAAAATACAGCAAAGCATCATTTGTGCGGTTGAGATTGATCTGCATCTGGCTGAGGTTCGACATAAGCTCTGCATAAGCTGCAGCGACATCGGGACACTGGCTTGCCGGGCAGGGACTGGACTGGATTTGACTGCTGCTCTTTGCCGAGCCTGTCTCTGCCGGCAGAATCTCCATGGGCAAATGCTCATCTGTCGACAGCTGTTCTGCATCCATAATTTCTTGAATCGTCGCCGGTGCGATAAGCGGCGGGGTTTTGGTTGTCTCATAGATCCACAGTCCGCCAGTCGCGGCGACTAGCAAAGTGATTGTGACTGCAGCCGCAAGTAAGAGTATGTTTGCCGGCTTGCGACTGCTGCCGGGTCGCAGTAACCTCATCTGTCCACTCTCGACCATGACAGTGCTGGCAGGATGGGCGGATCAAATGGCATCAGCGAGATCGCAGACAGGCTGATAAAGCCCAAAGCGGTGATGACCAGTCCAACACCGAAAGGTTTGGCGGATCGATGTGGATAAATGATCAGTGTGGCCAGTGCCGCGAACAGTAGAAAAAAAGGTAGTGAGTTGCATCCAAACCATCCGCCTAAAGCTGCCATGAGTTTTGCGTCCCCATACCCGATATTCGGATTTCTCCTGAACAAGTGCAGCACGGTGTATATTGATCGTATCGACAGGTAGCCGAGAATGATGCCGGTAAATGATCCGATCCAGGTCGTGAAAATATCTTCCATACTCAGCACAACACCCATGCAAAGTAACGGCAAAACATATCGATTGGGGAGTCGATTGGTTCGGTGATCTGCGATCAGCAGCTGCAGGAGCAGGAAAATTCCGGTAGCAATCAGGCAAAATTGAATCATCTGAAGCAATCGAATCACCAATCAAATAGCTTGAGACCGGCGCCAAGCGAGGTCACTTGCAACTGCCCGGGTCTGGTGCAACACATGGACAAGAGCGATAGAAGTTGACTCTATAGGAAACGCATGAGGTGCCGCCCGCTGATTGAACTTTGTAAAATCCAGGATTGCCTTTCCACGGATGCAAGGGTCTTCTTTTGGAGAGTGAGATTGTGTCCCCGCAGCGGTCAACGGCTGTGCAATAGCCGCTGTGACAAGAAGATGTGCCAACGCCGGTGGACAGATCGAAATGAATCTGGTAGCCGCTGGCCGCTTTCGAGGCGATCAGCTCTGATTTAGAGGGCGAGCACAGTGTATCCTTAGGCAGGCTGCTTGATATCGAGGCAATATTCGATTCAAGCGAATCAAGGTCTTGATTCGTCTGATTGAGATCTGTCTGCAGCTGGCCGATTGCAGCTGTATTGACATTGACTTTACCGCCAAGGAGGCTGATTTGCGAGGCATTAGTCGCAATCTTGGCTTGATTGTCTCTGTGGGCCGTAGCATTTGCTTGCACATTGGATTTCAGGCTTGTGATATCTCCATCAATTCTGACGATGTCGCTGCTTTGGTCAAGGCGATCAAAGCCGGCTCCGGAAACACCGTTGGCAGGTGCGACTTTGAGAGCATCCACCTCGACTGAATCTGCGGTCAGCATGGCAGCTCCAATGTTGCCGCTGACAAGCAGTCCGCCAGACAGGGTTTGGATTTCAATGTCACCTTCGCCGCCGAAAGTCAATCCGTTCCCATCAATACCAATTTGCATGCCGTTATTGAATGTCAGTGCACCAGTCATCTGATTGCTGCCGTCCAAACGCAAGAATGGCGTGTTGCTGTCTATTGATCCAACTTGAGCCAAAATTCTTGCAAGGTCATCAATGGCAGACTGGTCATAGCTGGGATCGCTGGGGTTCGTGATGAGTCCGGTCAAGTCTTCTTTTGCAAATGCCAGGTTGAAATATTCAAATGCACCCGCATGGGTTTGCTGTGCGGCAGTCTTATAGACAACGGCGGCCAAGTCGGATCTCGCCAAAGGGACAGTACCTGCGGCTTCGCCCCCAGCACGGAAGGTGCCGAAATCGATTGTGCCGACTGCTCCCGATGCGCCGACATTCACAACGATTTCCAATGCGCCAAAGTTGATCGGATTGTTGCTTGGGTCGAAGGCATACGGGATCGCAGTTTGTTTGCTGAAAGTGCAGGAAAGATAACGTGCTCCATCTGGGTCAGCACAATCTTGGAGATCATCTGCGGAGTAAGTGCCGCTGACGGCAGGCGGCTCGTTCGCGATCCATGCGGCTGCTGCTGACGCATAGGCGGCCACGAGTTGTCCGGCTCGGGCAGCACGGTCGTATTCAAAATCATTTTTCTTGGTCTGTGCGGTGATCATCAAGATTGCGATACCGATGCCGATGGCAATTAAGCTCTCAGCAATGGTAATGGCGCCGCGTTCATTGTGCCAAAATTGCAAGTGCATTTTGAGTGTTGTGTGATCATGGAGTTTCAAGAGTCTAGCCTCCGAACGTCCAAACGACGTTGCCTGATGTGTTTTCTTTGCAAAGCTTGGCTATATTCGCAGCAGAGGTCGGTTGATCATCGCGGGCGGCCGGCGCCGACAAGTCGACCTCGGTGCTGCCGATCTTGACGCTATCTGCCAAGTCTAGCGTCGTGGTGGAAAGCGATACGCAGGCACTTGGATTCATTGTTTTGAAGGTGACGGTGAAGGTTTTGTTGTTGGTTCCAGGATTGATTTCCACGTCACCTCCCCACGGATGCTTGGCTCCGGTTTCGGTGCGGAAATTGGGTGGAAAACCGGATAGATTGCGCGCTAGTTCCGTATTCAATCCGGTAAAGTTGTTGCGTACGCCGAAAGTTGTTCGCACTGCTGTCGCGATTTGCGTCATTCCAATGACCGCCGCGGAAGTATTGCGCGCTTCAACCACTGCAGGAATGCCGGCGAATACGATTGTCAATATGGTCGCCCCAACTCCCAAGGCGATCAGCGTTTCAGCAACCGTGATTGCACCATGTTCTTTATCTTTTCTGCAGTTGAAATTTAACCGTCTTGCAAGCTGAATCAGTACGGTGATGACGGTAAAGATGTTATTCAGTCTCATTTTTATCTCCCTATGTCATTTAGAATGCAGTTTTCTGTACGGTCAGCGCGACCTGTGCGATGCCGTAATAGATCCAGATGGCCGTTGCAGCGATCATGATTAGCAGCATGCTTGAAAGCACTTTTGTCGTGCTCTCTAGCTTTTTCAGCGCTCGATCAATATCGTCTTGCGTGATGTCGTTTGCATGTGTGCTGAAGTCTCCAGTACGTTCAAATATGCGCAGATCGTCCAGCGTCTCGACAGAAAACAGGCCTGTGTTCATGGCGATTTCGACTGGATCACCCCGATATAATCGTGATCGTATTTGATGAACATGAGAGGCCAGATATCGGGGCAGATTGTTTTCCAATTGACTCAATGCACGGATTCGTTGAATGCCAGCTTGCATCAGTGCCAGCCATACATATAGAATTTCGGGCCCAGTCAACTGCCGATAGATCGCAAAAGGCGGGAGCCAGTCCAAGCGGTTGCGCATTGGTCCGTCCCAGCGCGGGGCTGCCCAGATGGAACTGAAAATCACGCCAATCACAACTGCGGCTGCCAGCAGCCCCCAGGTGGCGATCAGATCTGATACCAGAAGAATGCTTCTTGAGACGGGTGACCATTGCTCAACTTCAACGATGCCAACCATGACATCAAGCGCAAAGCGCGGGAGCATTGCGATCACGGTGCCGCCGGCAATCAGCAGTATCGTCGGATAGGTCAGACCGGAAATTAAAGTAGATCGCAGTTTGCTTCGCACTTCAGCAATTCTAGCGGCTTGCTCAAACCCCTCTGCGATGCGGCCTTCTTGTGTGATCGCGATGATTGCAAGTTCTTCTGCCGGCACCCAGCCCGAGGCTCCGGCAGCGAAGCCGGCGGAGCGTGCTGCCACTCTCTGGTGCTGAATAAAGCTGGCGGTGGCGCTCCCGCCCGCTTTGCTTTGCTGTAGAAATTCTAATGCGGTTGTAATGGGCACCCCGGCCCGGCTCAGCGAACCAATGCGGTACCACACTTTTGCGCGTGATTTTGAGGACAATCGAAATCGGGTGCGATTGACCCTCAAGTAAATTAAATTAAGCATATATCGCATTTGATTGGGTCTCTCGCGGAGAGATTGGCGAAACGGAAAGATGATTCTTATCTGAAGGCGCACCGACTCTCGGCAATTGGAGAATCTGACTTTTTCGGGATTTTCCAAGTTGTCCTATGCGCCATTCCACGTCTAATGGAGAGGTGCGTCCGGATGCAATCAATTGCAGGCTATGCTCTTCGACGGGCTTGCCGCCCAGATTTTGTATCCAGTGCTTGCGCGCCTCGATAAATTCACCTTGTCTGAACATTGAAAGCATTTGGTCATCTGGAATGACAACTTCCGCGATCAGTGTTCGACCGGCAATTCCGGTTTCCAAGCAGTGGCTGCATCCGCCGTCGTGCCGGTATGCAATCTTGCTCGTATCAAGACCTTTTTGCTCCAAGATGCTGACAGTCCGCTCGCAGTCGTGTCGGCGGCGGTTGTGTTTTTCATCATCTTGACTGAGCCATTGAGCCGCGTCGATTTTGCAATGCTCGCAAAGCAACGGGACCAGAGTCTGATAAATCAGGCCTTTGAGTACATCGGGCGTGCAGAGCAGCGTGGGGTCAACGCCGATGCCGATGAGTCGGCTGACGATCGAAGTCGCGGTTGAGGCATGCAGTGTGGTGTAGACCCGATGGCCGGATTGGGCAAATTTGATTGTGATTATGGCAGACTGAAGATCGCGGATCTCACCCACCATGAGCGTATCAGGATCGCAGCGCAATGCGGCTCGGATTGCGGATGAAAAGTCATCATCGGTACGGGTGCCTCGCTTGCGAATGACCGGTACTTGCGTGGCATTGGGAATAGTTCTTTCGGGTGGATCCTCGACCGTAATGATACGGAGGCGATAGTCATGGATATCGAGCTCGCGATGCAGCATGCCAACGATGGAGGTGCTTTTGCCGCTGCCGACACTGCCAGCCATCACAACGAGTCCCGAAGGCCGTGTTGTCAGCGCATAAATGGATTGAATCTGCTCTGATGCATAGCCTAGACTTTCAAGCTTGAGAGTTTCACTGCCGCCCGGCAGAATTCGCAATACCATATCGTAGCCATCAGGAGAGGCGGGGATGGTGCCAATTCGCACCCGTACTCTTCGGCCGCTGGGCAAAACTGTATCAACGACTGCGTCTTGCGGCTCGTGCCGATTCCACGTGACTTCCTGATCATTGCCCATCACCTCATAGATGAAGCGGCACGTTTGATCTGTAAATTGCCCGCTCCAGTCGGCGATGGGTGTGATTTGCCCATCGACTCGAAAACTGATGGAAGCGGTGCGCTGTCTTCTGACAATGTGAATGTCAGATGCACCCTCTGAAACTGCTCTGCTGAGCAGTGCCAGAACCGAGTCCAAGGCTCTTTCGTAGTCGACATCGATGGTCGCCGCATGTGTAGAGATATCGGCGTTTGCATAAATCGTCTCAAGGTCACTGGGGGCGACTTTGATTTGATCGATGATCTGGATATTCTGCAGTTTCAGGTTTTCTCTCAACTGTGCCTTCAGGCGTGCTGGAAACTGCAGTCCGGTAAACAAAATATACGCAGTGGTAGGCGGATCATCTTCAGAAACGGCGGCATAGTATGCCTGCTCGGTTTCATTGATCGGAATCAGTGCGCCGCTGCCTCCGGTGAGTACTTTCTTGTAGTAAGGCAGGCTACTCATCAGGCTGGGACTCTCGGAGCTTTGTGCTGCTGGCCAATCCAACTTCGAATCTATGCGTCAGCACATCGAAGATGACTTTTCGCGGGAGTACGTCGACAATCTTTGCCAGTCGCACTGAATCCCCTCGTTGCAATCGGTATTCACGGTTTTCGAGACGCACATGCGCAGTCAGATTGTCTGTGCCGCCCGCGATTGCGTACACTTCAATTTCCTGCTCAAACCAGGCCGCTTGCTCCGCAGACAAGTCCGATTCAGAAGGCGGCTGCGGCTTGCTGCTCACAGGCATCGGGGGCGTGAATACAGTTTCCAGATGGGTCTGAATTTCTGTGATACGCAATGAGAGTTCCAGATATTCAAGTAATTTTGATTGAATATCCCTTTGGTTTTCCAAGCAGTCAATGATCGCAATGGTGCCGGCAGCCTCGCGGCATTCGCTAGGCAGCTGCGTCGCTTCTGCTTTCGCTGACAAGCAGAAACTAAGGCAAACGATCGAGGTCAATTCAGTTAATCTTTGCAAAATACTGACCCTCAATTTCCCATGTGAATGGATCTTCAAGACTTACTTTGATGCGCTCGACAGTCAGCGGCATGCCGCTGATGGTCTCTGCAAACGTGAATGCGTCATGCAGGCGGCTTGCGGTTCCGTTGAGTTCTGAGGCGCTGATGGCATAGAACTGGCCCGCTTTGGTTTGTTTGCCTAGGGACCAGATCCCCGGCAATTGTGCAAGCACGTCAATAATCTCATGTCGGTTCCGATGCTTGTCTAGCATCGCATCGACGGGCACCGCAGATGCAGAGATGTGGACAGGCAAGTTGAAATGTTCGAGAACAGTGCCGGATGACTCCTCGAGGGCATAGTCTTTTGGTGCCAGATAGCCAGCGATGCTCGCGATGCTGCCATGCGCTCTTTTCCACACCACCGTGACAATTCCATCTTGCCATTCGTAAGAAACGCTTTTCCACCCGGCCGCTCGAAGCGGTCGGGCGTAGATGTGTTCGGCAAGTCGCGTTAGAAGCAATCCAGAGTTCTGGTTGAGCTTTTCGGTGTATTGGGCGATTTCTGCCTGCTGGAGTTCCATTTGGCTGGCCTGCTCTGTTATTTCGGTCTGGTCCCGTTGCGTATAGTGCTGGATGGCGATGTACATAGACAGTGCGGTCACAGCGAGTGAAGCGGTTGCGATGATGGGCTTTTTGCGGTTGCGAAATTCAATCGGGTGGCAATCAATGCCATCCGGGTGCAATTTCTGGTCAACCAAATCGGCAAATTTCGCACAGGTAACACTGGAAATATTAGAAAACCGGCACGTGCTGTACAGCTCAATGTCGGTACCTTTAATGTCCGATTGAATTTCATCCAGACGAGCGCCGATGAGGTCTTTATTACCGATGAGGTCCCCAGCTGGGAAAATGGCGCCGTCTTCCGTTGCGCACAGCCAAAAGAGATCCTCGTTGAGTTGCTCAACGAGGACAATCGACGGTTGAGACTGAGCCAGCCAGGCAGCGGCGCTGCTGACACCTATATCGGCAGGATCTATAGTCGTGCCAATCTGAGTGCCCAGCGGATTGCGAATGTTGACATAGCCGGCCGGTGTCGGAATGATGGACTTGAGGTATTTCAGCTGCCTCGCTTTACTGCTCGCTTGCGGAATTGAAGCGGGCGGCTGCCAGCTGAATCCGAAGGCAAGTTTGTGGTTTCCAATCTGATGAACGGACATTTAACGAATTCTGTTGTTGATCGCGACAAAATCGGTTGAGGGAGGAATGATTCGCGGTGTGATCAGCATCACCAGGCTGGAGCGACGATTTTCAAGTCTCTTGCTTCTGGACAGGATTCCGCTGCTTCTTTTGTCATTGGTTCGAACGGTATCAAGACCGGCGACGAATAATGTTTCTCCTGAGCGCAGCAGCACTGGCAGCAGAATCGATCGAGTTTCCAACTCAGGGAGTTGAATGGAAGGCTGGTCACTGCTTGGATTTTCTGGAAATTTGGTAATATTTTTGATGACAGTGGTACGCATTGTGATGTTGAGCATCATCTGGTTCGTATTGGGCAGCACCCTGGGCAGAACATTGAGCGCGATTCCGTCTTGCAGTTGTCCAGGAACCAAGCGGATGGTTGTGCCGCCGTCTTCTGTTACGACATCGCGCCGCTGGAGGTAAGATCGCTCATCTCCAAAAAATACTGGCACTGGCTGTCCGTTGATCCCGCGCAATACTGTCGAAGTCAATTTTGAGACTCGGGCTCCGCCGGTAGCGTTCTCTAATTTCAGCGTCAGATCTGCTGTATCGATTGTGCCGTTTTCCTGGTGTTGAAAAACGAGGCCGAAAGCGTTGCCGCTTTCGCCGCTGCTGAAATCGATTCTCCCGGAACTTTTACCGAAAGCTTCCTGCGCAAATCCGGCGAAGTTGAAGCCAGAGCTGCCTTCTTCGGAACGGTCTATCTCATACAAATCGATAGTCATCAGCACTTGCGTAGCGAGTTCTTGATTTTTGGCGATTACCCAGCTGTCAATGCGATCCAAGACTTGGGGCACATCTACCACAGTAAGTTCCCCAGACACGCGGTTGATCGTGACTTTGCCCGCTGTTGACAGCATGTTTGCAATTGATTTTTCTATTTCTTGCCAGAATTCAGCAGTGTCCATGGATACCACTACTTGGTCTCTAGCTTGCAGATTTGAGCCGCCATCCCCGCTGCGCGCAGAACCTGAAAGCCCAACAGACGCCTGCCATTGGGTCACCACATTGGGTGAGAAAATAAGCCATGTGGCAAAATCCGTGAAGTACACTTCCACCTGATTGCCCGCATAGCGCCAGTTCAGGCCGTAGGTTGCTGTGATGTAATCGAAGGCTTCCTGTGCAGTGCCGCTCCATTGAATTTCTGCAATTTCGATGGCAGGCACATCTTCTCGCACACTAACGGGCACACCAATCTTCAAAGCGATCAGTCGCAAAATTTCTCTAAGTCTCACAGTCTCAACGTACGCAATGCGAATGTTCTGGTAGAGAGTTTGTGGAATAGTCGGAGATCCGGTTTTGACTCGTACGGGCTGACGCGGACCAAACCATGACTCTGGCGTAACTTCGGTCAGTGAGTCTGTTGTTTGCGATTCAGCCGATTGGCGACTTTCCTGAATGCCTGACTCAACCTGAGTTGTTATCTCATCAGATGGGTTCGTTACCCATTCAGGGGGATTGCATCCGGCCAGTGCGATCAGTGAGACTCCGGAGACAGCCGCTGCGAATTTGCGCTGCCCGAGCGGCCACCATCGCGATTGCATCTGCCGCAAGGACAGCCAGAAAAAACGGGCTGGAGGATTCTTACGAAACCGGACGCATGGAGCAATATTTTTCAACTTCATGCGCCGCTACCGCCCAGTCTGGAATCGAGGTTCAATCCGAAGCACCTTATTGCCGCTGTAGAATGTTGCTTTCAAAGGAATTGGTGCGTTGCGGTAGTGCTCGAGTACCCGATTGACCGCGTCGGACAAAGTGCCATGAAATGAAGTCGAATGCTTAATGTGATAGTCATGCTGACTGCCCCATGCGAGGGACCAGTTCACTGATCGGGCCCACTTATGAAGGTTTTCTCGCAGTGACCCGGAGGCATCAAGGGTCCAGGTCTGCTGAAAAAATATTGTGTTTGAATCACTCGGTTGATCATCTCCGACGCGCACTTTATCTGCAGGAGCCAATTGGTTCTCAGACTGGCTGGAGTCCGCATTGCTGGACTGATCCAGCATCGAATCAGGCGGAGCGCCGGCCAATTGAAACCAGATTACACGTCGTCTGCGGTCTTCTCTCAGCCGCCAGGAATTTCCGACAATTGTCTGCAATGCCGACCGGATGTCGATTGGACCGATTTTTCGATGTGAGGTTGGCAGAGGCAGTTGCAGTGATTGTTCGATATCTCGGGTCGCCAGATGCTGATATCCTGAGCGGTGCAGGATGTAGTCGATGGAGTCGCTGACTGTATGGACTTGTTTTGGAAACTGAGTTTCGATTACGGCTGAAAGCAAGTCAACCTGGTCGCTTCTTGGACTGAGCGCATGCAGGGTATAGCGCGCATGCGGCTCGCTGTCGGCCGCTGCAGCGTAAGTGGCCAATGTCATCAGGCAGGCGGCTGCCAAGAGGAATTTGAGCTGTATTGAATGCATGGAAGCTAATTTGCACCTTCTGTGCAAAATGTGCAAAGATTAATTCGATATTTCGCGATCAGGCATTTTGTCTATCTGCCAGCGGCCGGGTGCTTGGCAATAAGTCATGTCAGTAGGCGGACTCTCTCATCAGGTAGCACCGTGCCTTCCAAGCTTCCGAGGAGCTGTTGAGGATTGCTTTTGGATCGTTTTCCAGTTTCTTGATCCAAGAAAGGACGTAAGCCTCATGCTGACTTTGACCGGGGATTCCAAATTCGGCGCAAAGAAAAGCGGAGCCGATTTCTGCGATCATCTCTTCATAGGCATACCGGTCTACGTCGATGGCCGATGCATGGGTAATTCCAGGGCGGTTCAATCGATTGCGGTGCCCCGTCCAGTGCGTCAATTCATGCAGCAAGGTGGTGTAATAGCCCGAGGTCGAGTCGAAGGCGGTTTTAGATGGCATGAAGATAGTGTCCTTTTCAGCACTGTAAAACGCATCCTTTTTTCCAAATCGCAGCCGCACCTGGTGTGTCGTGATGAGTCTGTCAGCTTGTTGATGGCGTTCCCAAGTGGATTTCAGCGGTGTCTGTTCAGGCTTGCCCTTGACGATTTCGTCGGGCAGACCTGTGCATTGCTCGACATTGAAAAGGGTAAAGCCGCGTATCATCTTGATACGTTTCAGATCGTCTTGAACTGATTCCGCACCCGAATCGAGGCGTTTGCATTTGTCAGGCACATCGATATAGCGGAATAAAATTGCCGCAGTTCCTTTTTCGCCCCGACGAATCCTGCCGCCGGCGGTTTGGGCTTGCCTGAAAGTCAGCCAGCGATCCAGTTCGAATCCCTGGACAGCGGCGGAGGCCCACAAGATGGTGACGTTGACACCGCTGTATTTTCTTGCTGAGACTGCATTGGTGGGTCTTCCTGCATAAGGCATATTGGTACTCCAAGGCTTGCACCAGGGCGGTGCGCCTTTGGTCAGCGCGGTGATGAATTGGTCGGTCACCGTCTGATAAATCTTGTTGATGCTGCTGCTTGCTGCCATGACTGCGCACGGTGGTGAAAAAATAAGTTGGTATCAGCATATCGTCTGCCAGTTGCACGGCAAAATAAAAAACTGGTTTCGCAAAACGGACAATTTTTGAGTGTCCGGGGCGCGAGGGATGTCTGTCACCTAGAAAGTGATTGAAGCGGGTCTTGAACAGATTCAGAATTTATCGTCTTGCTCCCTTTCTCGGGTGATTCTCAGTCTTTCCAGCAGCTGCCTGCGATGCGTGTCTTCCGCATTTTTGAGTGCGTTTTGGTGTTTGGCGGCAGTTGTGCGGGATTCCAGTGTGCTATACGCCAATTCCAGCTGGAATTGCCCTGCCTCTCGCAAGCCAATGCCATTGTCAGCGAGGCGTTTGCAGTAGGTCGAAAATAACGAAACCGGGTTCCATACGATTGAGTTTTTGTTTTCGGAGCCGGCTTGCAATCTGCCCTCAAGCTCATCAAGCAGCAGCTGTGCCCAAGTTTGCCATGGTTTGGGAGGGGGCGGCAGATCCTTGGGCAGCCGCAGCAGATGCAAGCCGATCAACTGGATCTGATTGTCGCTCAATGAACTTGGAAAGATGAGATCAGTCAGTTCACTGTGCATTTCGTTTACGTTTGTATAGTGGTATTTTTCTTCTACTAGATTTTTTTCAGGGCGACTAGAATTACGACTACAACCACTACTACTATGGTTCATATTTGTCTCGGTTTGGTTCATTTTTTCGCCGCAGTTCACTGGAAAGTTACCGCGGTTTGCAGATTGAACTGCGGTGCTGGACACTCCGCAGTTCATTGGCTGAACTTCGGTTGATGCAGCTTTTATCCCTCGGTAAAGGCCGGCTAATGTGCTGGGATTGGAGGTGGATGAGCGGGTGCCTGTGCTGGGTGCGACGGCATCATTTTGGCTGGCCGCCAATGCGTCCCAGGTCATTTTTCGGCGTTCGAATGGGTGCGGCTCGTCCATTAGATCGCGGTCACTGTCCATCTCTCGATCTATGGAGCTCAGAATCATTTCTGATATTTTCCGGGTATCCGAATTTCGATGCTGCCGACAGTCATTCAAATAACTCATGTAATTGGAGTCGACATCCAGCGTGTCTGCCAGGCTGAGCGGTTCGCCATGTACCAGATAGATATTTCCATCTCTTGAGAATTGACCGTTGGCATCGCGTATTTGCTCCCGGCATACCAGCGTGATCCAGCGGGTCACTCTCAGTTTGGCGATCGAGCTTGAAACGGTGGCTCTTGAAACATGCAGACATGCCTGAATGTCATTGTAGCTGGGAAATGCTGCAAGTGACAGTGCAGGTGAGCAGAACGTTCTGATTGTCATCCAGATGAGTTTGTCGTACGGGGTCAGAATAGGGTCAAACAGCAGCAGGCGCGGATGTGAATCATACCAATTGTCGGTGTAGATCATCCCCGACTGTGAGCGATCTGCATTGCGAAAATTTTCGATTGCACGCAAAATTTGCTGAAAATTCTCGTGCGGTTTATTGTATTTGCTCATAGGGAACCTCGCATAAGGCTGAACGGGTCAATAACAAGAGTCAGAGGTGTTAATTGGGCAAACCCATTGCAAAAGCACTTATGCGAGATTCACATTCGAAAAGCATGTGCGCGGATGTTTTAGACACGATTCGAGCGATGCACCTTCAATTTGCCTGATTCTTCCCATTGGTAAAACAGATGCCAAATGGTTCGCAGCGAAATTTTTTTGTCTAGGGACTCGTACAGCGCTGCAAATTCTTTCGGCCCGAATTCACTGGATTTTTCAACCACGGTCTTCAGTTTTTTCCAAACGGCGTCAGATTCTCTTTTTCCCGGCAGTTTAGGTCGCCCGGACGGAGCTTTTCCCAGCCCTAGTTCTCTGCGTTTGAATGTGTACTGTTTTCCACCCATGCCAGTAAGTGAATGAATCATTGGCAAGGGCGCATCCGCAGCAATAAGATCGCTGATGAAAGCGTCTCTCTCTTGTTCCCGCTGGATATAGTCGATCGTTCTCCAGAATGTCTTTGTGTTGAGCTTAATATCCATGAAGTGCGAGCGCATTGAGCTCATATGGAGTTTATCGGCAGAGGACAATTTCGCTATTGCGTTGGTCTCAAGCGGTCCAAACCTCATCTGACTGAGTGCTGTATAGTCACCCTCTTCCCGGCAGCGCTGGCAGTAGACAATGATTGCGTGAATGAGTTCTGTTTCTTTCGTGATCATGGTTTTAGCTGCTCATCGGGAGTTGTGCGGCGGCTGAAACAAGTCAAAATTGTTCTTTCTGGACAAGGCGTGAATCGATCGGTAAATTTGCATTAGCTGCTCGAATTCCTGCATGGATTTGTCATCCCACAGCCTGAAGCTGAAGGTCATTACCCCAAGGTGCGGAAATACACACTTCATTCTATTTTTTGCCAGCAAGTGCAGTGTTTTGGCATTGCTGGATTTGACGTATGTCTCAAGCGGTGAGTCGCCGACAATTTTGACGACGGTTGCTTTTGAGCTGGACACAGCCCACTGCAAGTCCGATAGCTCAGTCAGCAGCCACCACAGTGCGTCTCGCATCCCAGCTTGCTTGGCAGTCAGTCCAGTAATAGAAATCGGAAAGTCTCGAACCAAAAATCCGATACCCCAGTTACCTGTGTTTACGATTGTAGCCAGCTTCTGATTGTCCGTTTTCAGCAGTCGATGTCTTTTGGCGAGGCTCCAAGCGAGCTTGTATGCGCTTGTGCGCAGGCTTTGCAGCTGCTTCCGAACTTCCTCAGGGATTGAATGCGGGATGCTGCCTTCGAGTTCTGGAATGACTGGCGATTGGTGACAGGCGTTGTAGCGAGACGAAGACTGGCTTGATTTCGTGATATGCTCCTCGTTCATTTTTTTTGCTCCTCGGGTCGATTGGGTCGAATTTTCTTGCAAAAAATGGGTGTTTACAGTGTAAACACCCATTTTTTGCGTACTGTTTTGTGTGCTGGCTTCAGCGTTGTTGGGCCACTGATCGTGTTCCAGCGCAATCGGAGCAACACGCAGGTGCTCTGCCTTATCGCTCAGCGGCGTTGTGGATAGGGTCAAGTAGCTTTCCATCCGCAAATAAATGTCCTGAATTGAGGCCGATCGCTGTTCTGCGAGGGTAGCTTCCAACAGACTGCGAAACTGATTGAATGACCAGGTCGGCTCGTTGTAGTTTTGGAGCGACTCTGTAAACATCTTGTCCTGCTCTGCATCCGGTATATGCATTTCATTGCACAGTTTTCTGAAACTGTTTTCTAGTCGTGAGATTTTTTTGATTTGCGGGCGGCCCAAGTAGGCTGCGATGCTCTTATCAATATGCGGATCGATTTTCTCGCTGGCGTAGATCATGAAATACAGATTGCTAAGAGTAATGGCATAGCCTTTATCCCTGAGCAGTAAGGCGATTTTTCGCAAAGACAGGTTTTTATCATCCGTCTCAAGTTTGATTTGCTGGATAGCAGCGCTGATTCCGTAAGCACGGTCGAGAAAACATAGTGACCCGCGTAATTCGTTTTCCTGAAGATGTCCGACAATGGCATCCGATTCAAGCCCGGTCCAAGGTAGCAGCGTGCAGATCACATGCTCATATTTCTCGTCTGCAGTTTCTTCATATAGTTCGCGTATTGCCCTGAGTCGAGCATTGCCGCCTTTGAATATCATGTACTTGGACTTTTCAGATTTGCGTGTTACGATCAGGGGATGAAGAATTCCATCCGCAGTGATCGATTGCTTCAGCAGATTAAATTCCGGATGTGCCAATCTGCGGGGATTTTTGTCGTACGGCTCGATTTCATCGACTCGCAGAGAGATTAGAGACTGCAATTGGTTTTCGCTCGAGAAACTGGCGCCATCATGCTCTGCCGATTTGGCAGACACTCTGGAAAGGGCTTTCGCAGGCTTGGCTTCGTTTTGCATTGTCTCCTCCGGTGAATCTACAATTGAATTCAGTTATCAAGTTTTGACGAGAGTCAAATCGAATAATTTGTGCTTCAAGAAAATCTATGGCAGATTCAAAAATTCAGTGCAATGTTCTCATCAATGGAACAGACAAGTGAATTTTGTCAGCATGAAAAATTGGCGTGATTGGCTTCGGTAATAGGTCATATCAATTCTGTTAAAATATAGACATCAGATAAATATTAGTTTGACTGAGGGCTAATCAGTTGTTTTTGAATTAAGCAGTCAAAGCAATACAGAATAATTAACAGTTTTATTCACATCAATCAGGCGATTCTTGCTTCTTTCAAAGCAGTCCTTTCCAGATCGAATGTCAATATTCCAGCGATTTGGATTGTCATTTCAAATCGAAGCCTGCGCAGATTTGTCTGCAGCCCTCCCTGGCCGGTGCAGTATCGGCCTGTCCTGCGAAGGCGAGCCCGCTGTATCTGGCAAATTAAATATCTGCGAAGCCGCGGGTTGATTCGTATATAAAGGCTTTTTCATTTTTTCTCTAAATCCTCAATGCGAGAAATAAACATGATCAAAACCGGGCAGCAATACATAGATTCTCTTGATGACGGCCGGGTCGTCTGGATTGACGGTGAGCGCGTGAATAATGTGGCGACGCATCGTGCATTCGAGCCGCTGGTTCGAGTTCGGGCACGTATCTATGACATGTCGCATGAGCCAAAATATCAGTCTATGCTTACCTACCGGGATGAGCAAGAGCAGATCAGTGCGACTTTGCTGAAGATGCCGATTCAGAAACGTGACTGGAATCTCAAGCGCGAGGGTGTTGACGCGATTCTGAACGATATCGGCGGCGTTGTCACCCGCGTTGGCGATGAGACCGTCGGTGAAATGTGGTCTTTGTACGACGGCAGCGATGTTCTGGCTGAAATCGATTCGCGATTTGCTGGCAACATCAAATTTCACATTGAGCGAGTCATTCGCGATGACATCTTTCACGTTTCAGCTAATACTGACCCGAAAGGCGATCGTTCGAAAAGACCGCAGGACCAGGACCCTGACATGCTGCTGCATGTAGTCAAGGAAACGGATGCCGGCATTGTGATTCGAGGCGCCAAATACGAAACGGCATCCGCCTACGCTGAGCAGGCATTCGTAAAGCCGACTATTGCGAATTGGGGCGATCAAGAACTGTCGGACTATGCCGTCGGGGTGATCGCGCCAATGAATGCAGACGGCATCACCCATATTTGCCGTTCAAGCTTTGCCGGCCGCGCTTCACCGGAGAATTACCCGCTCGCCAATCAATTTGACGAAATCGATTCGCTGATTATTTTCGATAATGTGCTGATACCTTGGGAAAATGTGCTGTTCTATCAGCATACAAGGGCCGCAACATTCATTCGCGCAACTTTGCACCGATATAGTGCATTCGCGTTTGTGCAGCGCATTGAGAAAACCGCCGACATGCTCATCGGCGCAGCCCTGCACAATGTGCGCCAGACTGGTCTGGACAAGCAGCAGGCGGTACGGGAGAAAATTGCTCAGCTGGTGTGCTATCGAGAAGGCATCAATGCGCATTTGACTGCCTCCATTGCATCGGCAGTACGCAGCCCCAAAGGTCTTCTGATGCCGAATCCATCGCTGCTTTACACCGGGCGCGTGCTGGCGTGCTCGCAGCTGCCGGCCATGACGCACCTTGCGCGGGAATTATGCGGCGGTCAGATTTGCATTACCCCGGACCATAGCAGTTTCGAGGCGGAAGAGATCAAGCCGTGGCTGGACAAATATTACTCTGTCAACGATGAATGGCAGTCGGAGGATCGACGCAAGCTGCTTGCGTTTGCGCGAGATTTGGTGAATTCCGACTATGCTGGACATAAACTGACGTTTCAGCTGTTCGCGCAATCACCGCCCTTCGCTCACCTTAATGCGGTGTTTGCGAACTATGATTTCACTGATTCGCTCGCATTTGTAAAGAAAGCCGCCGGACTGTCGGATCGGATTTCGATTGATTGACAAAAAACACTGCGCTCACAGACCTATGGCCGCTGAACATACAAGACTGCGTAAATTCAATACGAAAGAAACCTACCCTGAACAGCGGCTTGACAATGATTTATGTCAAGTTGTCAAAGCCGGCAGCATGATTTTTCTGCGCGGGCAGGTCGGCAGTGATTTCGATGGCAAATTGGTCGGCGCAGGCGACCCGGCAGCGCAAACTGACCAGGCGATGAAAAATGTCAAGCAACTGCTTGAGGAAGCCGGTTCTGGATTACATGAGATTTGTAAAATTACGGTATACATTACTGACCGCGCATACCGAGAGCCGGTGTACCAGACCATTGGCACCTGGCTCAAAGGTGTGTTTCCGGTGTCAACAGGACTGATTGTTCAGGGCTTGGCGCGCCCGGAATGGCTGATGGAAATTGATGTCATTGCCGTTTCTGAGGCCGCAGAATAGAGTCTGCCAGTCTGCTGCTGACTAATCAGAGAAGAGTTTGGCATTTGAGGAGCAAGCCCATGCTTAAAGAAAAATATGACACACAAGATCTGTGGCTCAAAGATCGAGACCACTATATTCATCCATGGACAGATTTTTCGGTGTTTCATGAGGAGGGCTCATTAGTCATCGCTGAAGCGCAGGGACCTTATGTTTATGACAGCGATGGCAGTCGGTATCTTGATGGTATCGGCGGGCTTTGGTGCGTTAATATCGGCTATGGCCGCGAAGAGATGGCGCAGGCCATTGCGGATCAGGTGCGGTCGATTCCATACTATTCTTCTTTCAATCACTTGACGACACCGCCATCCGCCGAACTGGCAGCCAAGCTGGCGGAGCTTGCGCCAGACCATATGAACCATGTGTTCTACGGCTCTGGCGGCTCAATGGCGAACGATACAGCGGTTCGAATTATTCACTACTACTTCAACCGTATCGGCAAGCCGAAGAAAAAGAAAATTATTTCCAGAGTTGATGCGTATCATGGCAGCACCTATCTGGCGATGACTCTCACAGGTGTCCAGCATGACCATGCTGGATTTGATTTGGCGCCGGATCTGGTCAGTTATGTATCAGCGCCGAATCCGTATCGCAAGCCCGCGGGCATGACCGATGCACAGTTCTGTGATTTTTTGGTCGACGAGCTGGAGCAGCGTATCGTCGATCTGGGTCCGGATCATGTGGCGGCTTTCTTTGCCGAGCCGATCATGGGCGCGGGCGGTGTGATTGTCCCGCCGCCGGGCTACCACCAAAGAACCCAGGAGGTCTGCGTGAAATACGGTGTGATGTATGTTTCCGATGAGGTCGTTACCGGTTTTGGCCGGATCGGGCACATGTTTTCATCCGGACCGGTTTTTGACTTGACACCCGACATAATCACCGCCGCCAAGGGGATCTCATCGGGCTATCTGCCGCTGTCAGCGACGATGCTGTCGGATCAAATCTACGACGTGATTTCGACACCCACCGAGACCAGTGACAGCAGTCTGTTCACGCACGGCTTTACTTACTCGGGCCATCCGGTATGCTGCGCGGCTGCACTGAAGAATATTGAGATCATTGAGCGAGAGCGCATTTGCGAGCATGTTCTAGAGGTTGGCCCTTATTTTGAAAGTGAGCTGAATCAGCTGCGTGACTTGCCAATTGTGGGCGATGTTCGCGGCAAGTGTTTCATGATGTGCATCGAGAACGTCAAGGATGTGCAGACCAAGGCGCTGTTTGACGAGCAGATCGGGATTGGCGATCGTATTGCTGCCCATTGCCAGGAAATGGGGCTGATTGTCCGGCCGATCGGACATCTCAACGTTCTGTCGCCGCCTTTGGTTCTCAACCGAGAGCAGATTGATGAAACTGTGCATGTGCTGCGCTCAGGCATCGAGAAAACGATGGATGATCTGGTGCGTGACGGCTTGTGGAATGGATAGCGGGTTGTTTCATCATCTGGCGATTCAGAATTCTGAAGCTTCCTGAGGCTGAGCAAGTGGCCCGCGATTCCCGCTACGATGTTTTGTTTGAGCCGGTTCAGATTGGCCCGGTCACCGCAAAAAACAGATTCTATCAGGTTCCGCATTGCTGCGGCATGGGGCACCTGAAGCCCAACACTGCTGCTGCAATGCGGGGCATCAAAGCTGAAGGGGGATGGGCGGTAGTGTCCACCGAAGAATGCGATGTGCATCATACTTCGGATGTCTCCCCCTTCGTCGAGCATCGGCTATGGAGCGATGAGGATATTCCCATGCATGCAAAAATGGTCGACGCAGTTCATCAGCATGGCGCCCTCGCGGCCATTGAGCTGGCTCATTCTGGCATTCACTCGCATAATTATTACTCGCGCAGTCGTGCGCTAGCGCCTTCTGCTGGTCCGGCGCCGGACTATTCACCGAGCTACGCCGCTGCGATGACCAAGCGGGATATCCGGGAGATTCGACGGATTTTCCGAACTGCCGCGCGACGGGCACGAATCGCCGGGTTCGATATCGTTTATGTGTATGCCGCCCATATGCTGACGTTGCCAGCGCAGTTTCTGTCCAAACGATTTAACCGTCGAACTGATGAATATGGCGGGTCATTGACAAACCGTGTTCGGCTGCTCAAGGAAATGATTGAGGACGCGAAAGACGAAGTCGGCGATGAGTGTGGCATTGCCTGCCGGCTCATGCTGGACGAGCTTCTCGGCGAGCACGGCTTGCAGTGTGGCGAGGAAGGCATAGAGATCGTCAGCCTGCTGGCTGAGCTGCCTGACTTGTGGGATGTCAATGTCAGCGACTGGGATAATGATTCTGCAGCCTCCCGGTTTCAGGATGAAGGATTTCAGGAACAATATATTGCCCAAGTCAAGCAAGTGACGGCCAAGCCGGTGGTTGGGGTCGGGCGATTCACCTCGCCTGATACAATGGTTTCGCAGATTCGCCGCGGTATTGTTGACATGATCGGTGCGGCCCGCCCATCGATCGCGGATCCGTTCCTGCCGCAAAAGATCGAGCAGGGACGAATTGAAGACATTCGCGAGTGCATCGGGTGCAACATCTGTGTTTCCGGTGATTACACAATGACGCCGATCCGATGCACGCAGAATCCAACGATGGGCGAGGAATGGCGCCGCGGCTGGCATCCAGAAATGATCCCGCCGGCAGCGTCGTCGCAGACTGTTTTGATTGTCGGCGCTGGTCCGGCTGGATTGGAGTGTGCCGTAGCTCTGGGACAGCGCGGAGTTGAGGTGACGCTGACTGACAGCCGCGAAACGCTGGGCGGCCGGGTCACGCGAGAAAGTCAGCTGTGCGGACTTTCTGCTTGGGGGCGTGTGCGCGATTATCGTTTGGGGCAGCTCGCGAAACTGACGAATGTGGCGCTGTACCCGGCAAGCAGCATGACCGCCGCAGACATCGTTAATTTTGGTGTCGACAATGTTGTGCTGGCAACAGGCTCAACGTGGCGAAGAGACGGTGTGGGTCCAGAGCGCTTTACGCCCTTGCCCGGCAGCGATTGCAAGAACGTGTACACACCCGACGATGTAATGGACGGGGTTTTACTTGCAGGCACTGTTGTAGTCTATGACGATGAGCACTTTTATATGGGGGGTGTCATCGCTGAGCATTTGGCCTCAAGCGGCGCCCAGGTCATTTTGGTGACGCCTGCGCAGAGCGTATCGTACTGGACACAGTACACTCTTGAGCAGCGTTTTGTTTGCCAGCGTCTGCAGCAAGCGGGTGTTGAGGTGCATGTCAATACGCAAATGCATTCAATTGAGCCGGACCATGTAACTGTGCAAAACGCTTTCTCGACGACGCTTGAAACCATTCGATGCGATGCTGTTGTTCTGACTACAGGTCTTCAGTCCAGCGACAGCTTGATGACCGAGCTGGCCGAACAGGATGGCGGCGGCAGCATGTCAGTCGAGTGCATTGGTGATTGCAGTGTGCCTGGCACCATCGCGGCGGCAGTGTACTCAGGCCATGCATTTGCCCGCCGGTTTGGTGACGGGGAACAAGCAAATGACTTGCCTTTTCGAATGGAGCGGGCGGTATTATCGAGTTCGAAATGATGAGAGCGGGGGCAGCAGCTTGATTTGATAATCAGCCTGCGGCTGGCTGCCAATGCACCACCGCAACCCATAGCCGAAACCCTGGTGCAGCCATGCAATCAACCCAGAAGAGGTGGCCTGCCGGTCGAAATCATAGTCAGCCGCCCCGCCAATGGCGTGACGGTCAATACCAGAGCCTTCACCGTCTCCGGCCACAAACGGTTCTGGAACTTCAACGTGCCAACCTATATCAGTCCCGCCAACATGGGGACGGCGGTCTTTCGCAGCGAGGGCAAGGCGACCTATACGGGCAATTCAACAGGCTGGCATTCACTGGCGCGATTCGGCCCTGGCGCGGGAAGCCCCTGCTTTCCGGATGACCGCCTGATCATCGGGGAAAGCACGGTCGTCGTCATTCTGATGCCCGGCACTGGCTACACGGTCAATCCGGCCCTGCGGGAGGTCCAGATTATGATCACGGACGATAGCAACGATCGTTGCACCGTAGAAGATTTACAGCCGAATGGCGGCTTTGCCTACAAGGTGATCGGCGGCGACCTCAGCAACATGTGTGTGTGCCAGGCCGCCAAACCGGAGTGGGCCGGCCGGATCGTCGATGGCGTTCAGTTCGGGCTGACGGACTCCACGAACTACTGTCCAGACTCACCCTGCCAGGGGCCGGGAGGCTGATCGGAAAACGATGCGGCGCTGACTTGAAAGTCCGGCAAACCCAATGGACCGGAGGAGAGTGAGGAATGGCCTTGGCAGCGGCTAGAGGCGGCCGGGTCAATTCGACACCTGATGGAGTGTAAAAACCCCTGCTGATTCGCAGGAGATTGCAGGGGTTTTCCGCTTGATATTCAATAGGGCTTGAGATTCCCGTGTCTATTGGGAAAACTGATCCTGAGCGTGCAATGCTCAGGAGCTCAAGGGAAACGCGTATGTATCAAGAGCAATCTGACCCGTTCGGCTGCCTCGCAAGCTTGTTGGATCGAGCATATTCTGAAAGTCTTTGCCAGCACTGGGCGGGTTTGTCCAGTTGCGGTGCAGACAGAGTAAAAAGTCATTGCAGTCGATTTGCTTTGATCGAGCAGCTTCGCAATGCTGGAAGATTGCTTGTTGCAGTGCTGGCCTGACATATGTGAAGGCGCTGCCGCCCCGTCTAAGGGCGACCGGGCAGGCTCTGCAGCTCCAGCTTGTGAGCGGCCGCCATCTGTGCCAGAGACTCGAAGCGAAAATCCGTGTCAGCATTGCGCTTCACCGCTGGCGTTGCGCCGGCCCCGGGCTGGCCTGCGCGGCGGTCGATCCAGCAGGTTGCAAGTCCCATCTGCACCGCAGTTGCCAGATCGTGGAACTGGCTTTGCGCGACATGCAGGATTTGCGCGCGCTCAATCCCTTTTTTTTGCAGCTCGCGCAGCATGTATTCGAAATTTCTTTTATCTGGCTTGTAAGAGCCGATGTCTTGCGCGGTAAAGACCGCATCAAACTCAATTTGGAGGTGTTTGCCGCTCGCGGCAAACCCGATGCGATCAACGTTCGACAGAATCACGCAGGCGAAGTGCTTTTTCAGATAACGCAGCGCATCGCAGGTATCTGCAAATGCAGGCCATTGCGCGATTGAGGCGGCAAAGCGCTGGTGCGCATCCTCTGCGATGGCAATGTTGAGCTGCTGTGCGATATTGCGATGCGTCTGCGCAAGCAGATCGCTGTAGAGCAGCGCTGGCTCCCGGGCCACCACGGTGCGCTCGTTTTTTGCATACAGCAGCAGCATCTCCTCGCGGCTGAAACGGCCGCCGGTTTGCGCGAGCAGGGGCTGCAGTTCGTTGGCAAGACCAGTTTCCCAGTCGATCAAGGTGCCGTAGCAATCGAAAGTCAAGGTTGAAAAATCTGAGATCAGCACTACATTACCCGATTGTCTGTATGATTTGCCGTATCGGCACTTTGCTTGGGTGTATATAATTTTACCTCAGTCGTCACTCGCGGTCGTTTGCTTGAGCGGCAGCTGATGCGTTGACTGTATCGGATCTTGAGAAGGATGCCATGCATACAAAGGCGAAAGTGGCGGAATTGGCAGACGCGCTGGTTTTAGGTGCCAGTGGGGCAACCCGTGGGAGTTCGAGTCTCCCCTTTCGCACCATGTATTTGATTGATCCGACTGCAGCCGAATGAATGTAGAAATTGAGCAGCTCAGTGCCGCCGAAATCAGAGTCAAGGTTCATTTGCCCTTGGATGAGGTAGATCGCAGCGTCGATCAGCAGCTCTACCGCCTTGCACAGACTACAGCAGCGCCTGGATTTCGAAAAGGCAAACTCCCCAAAAACCTTGTCCGCCAGCGCCACGGCGAGGCCGTGCGGCAACAGACGATATTCGACATGATCGATCTTTTTGTCAGGAAAGAACTGCAGGAAAGCTCCTACAAGCCAATCTCGCCGCTGCGACTCGAAAGTCAGCAGGACAACAAAGAATCCAATCATTGTGAGGTGCTGTTGCGAGCTGAGGTGCTGCCGGAAATCAAGACCACCGACATCACCGGCCTCAAGACGGTATCCCCCGTTGTCGAGGTGACTGAGCAGGATCTCGACGCGGCCTTGGAAAGGTGGCAGAAAGAATATCAGCTGTGGCAGCCGGTGGACCGTGCTGCCGAAGAGTCTGATCGACTCATTGTGAATTGGGATATCGGCAGCAAAAACTCCAACGCGGTCGCCTCGATCGGCCAGCAAGTCGTTGAGCTTGACGCGCCGGATCTGCATCCGCAGATTCGAGAGACTTGCCTGGGGGCCGCCAAAGGCGAGCGAGTAAAAGCTTTGGTTGAGTCGGCGGCACAATCTCCTGAGGAGGATGATCACATAGATCCAGGTGCAGCAGATGAGCCTGCTTCGCATATGCACTACTTGGATATTCTGGAGGTGCATGAGGCAGTTCCTGGAAAGCATACGCAAGCCTTTTTAGGGCAGCTTGACGTGAAGTCTGAGCAGGATGAGAACTTTCGGGAGCAGGCGCTGAAGCATCTGAAAGAAGTGACGGGCAGCGCGGTGAATCAAATCAAGACCGCTCAGGTCATCAACCTGATCGCCGGACGGAATGAATTTATGCTGCCCCATTCACTGGTGCTCGCCACGATTAGGAAACGGCTTATGGAAGAAACCCGCTGCAGCCCTGAGCAGGCAGATCATTACACTCGGTATCAAGTCACAAGCGATGAGTATACGGCAGCCTATCAGCGCGCCCTTACCGAGTTGATTGTCGCGAAAATCGGCCAAGATCGAAATCTGCAGGTGGATGAGAAAAAAGCAGCGGACGACCGCGCCGAGCTGGAAGAAAGATACGCGTCGAATGAAGAGATGTCGGACGATCAGCGCCAGCTTTGGGTGAATTACTTTATGGACATGCGACATCATGCTCGCCTGGCAGAAGTTTTGAACGAAACTTTCCTGACGATGCTTGATGAGTCGGATTGCGAGCAGATTTCAATGAGTCTGGATGAGTTCCACCAATGGGCGCAGAAATTCGATGTGATTGCGCATCAAGATAGCAAAGAAAAACTTTTGTCTCCAGCTGCAAGCGAAGCCAGCCTCATCGTGGGTGCTGATGGACAGCCATTGCAGAGAACGGGCTGATAGAATACATTTGAATATAAGCTGAGAAGAACAGATAGCATGCAGCAGCGACACAACACGTCAATGGGGCTTGAAACGGCCGCATTGGTGCCAATGGTGGTTGAGACAACCGGCCGCGGCGAGCGCGCATATGACATTTATTCGCGCCTGCTCAAGGAGAGGGTCGTTTTTTTGGTCGGCGCTGTCGAAGATCATATGGCGAATCTGGTGGTTGCGCAATTGCTGTTTTTAGAGTCCGAAAGCGCTGACAAAGACATTCACCTGTATGTCAATAGTCCGGGGGGTGCAGTCAATGCCGGACTGGCAATCTATGACACAATGCAATTTGTCAAACCTGATGTCAGCACAGTGTGCGTCGGGCAGGCTGCCAGTATGGGCGCTTTGATTCTAGCTGGCGGTGCGAGCGGAAAGCGTCATGCGCTGCCGCATTCAAGAATCATGATTCACCAGCCAATGGGCGGCGCGCAGGGCCAGGCTTCCGATATTGATATTCAAGCTAAGGAAATATTGCGATTGCGCGAGCGGCTCAATCAGATCATGGTTAAGCATACAGGCAAGACGATCAAGACGGTGCGCAAAGATACCGACAGAGACTACTTCATGGAGAGCCAGGAAGCGCTTGAGTATGGCATTATTGATTCGGTCATTGAAAATCGTGCCTGAGAGACAGCAGCGGGACAAATGCATTTGAACCAAGCGAGAAGTGTTGATTTAGTGAATCGAAGAGGAGTTCTGTATGGCTAACAGGCGAGGCGGAAATCAGGATCGAGGACTTCATTGCTCCTTTTGCGGCAAGAGTCAGCATGAAGTCAAAAAGCTGATTGCTGGCCCGTCGGTTTTTGTCTGTGATGAATGCGTTGAGTTGTGCAACGACATTATTCGCAGCGAGACCGCATCAGATGACGCAGGTCATGACGATGTCCGTACGAAGTTTCCAACACCGGCAGAAATCTGTGCGCTGCTCGATGAATACGTCATTGGCCAGGCTGATGCCAAAAAGGTGCTTTCGGTTGCCGTTTACAATCACTACAAGCGGATCGAAAACGATGACCTGGTCAATGATGTCGATATTGCCAAAAGCAACATTCTGCTGATTGGACCGACCGGGTCTGGCAAGACACTGTTAGCCGAAACCTTGGCGCGGGAGCTGAACGTTCCTTTCACCATGGCGGACGCGACCACTTTGACTGAGGCGGGTTATGTGGGCGAGGATGTCGAAAACATCATCCAGAAACTTTTGCAGAAGTGCGACTATGACATCGAGCGAGCCCAGGTGGGCATCGTTTACATCGACGAGATCGACAAGATTTCACGCAAGTCAGACAATCCTTCCATTACCCGTGATGTGTCGGGAGAAGGTGTGCAGCAGGCCTTGCTGAAACTCATTGAGGGAACTGTTGCCTCGGTGCCGCCGCAAGGCGGACGCAAGCATCCTCAGCAGGAATTCCTTCAGGTTGACACGCGCAATGTACTGTTTATCTGCGGCGGAGCTTTTTCCGGGCTTGAGAAAGTGGTTCGTGACCGGCTTGAGAAAAACAGTATCGGCTTCAGCGCTGATATTGTCAGCGAGAAAGAGCAGAATCTAGTCGATACGCTGCGCAGCGTTGAGCCTGAGGATTTGATCAAATTTGGATTGATTCCAGAATTTGTCGGACGTTTGCCGGTCATAGCAGCACTCGAAGAGCTTGATGAGGACGCGTTGATGCAAATTCTGGTTGAACCCAAAAACGCCCTGTACAAGCAATACAAGGTACTGTTCTCATTGGAAGATACGGAGCTTGAAATCCGTCACGAAGCACTGCATGCGATTGCCCGAAAAGCGATGGAAAGAAAAACCGGGGCTCGCGGCTTGCGCTCCATTTTGGAAAATGCGCTGCTTGAGACCATGTATGAAATTCCTTCGATTGCAGATGTAAAGAAAGTTGTCGTGGACGAAGACGCAATCGGCGGAGAAAAAAAGCCGTACTATATCTATGAGGATGATGCGCGGCAGGCGTCGTGAGCAGATGCAGGCTAGTACTGCAGATCAATAATTCCCAAGCCAAAAAAACAAGCATGTTGGACCGTAAAGAAGATATTTTGCCTGAGCCGCTGCAGCTTCCGCTGCTGCCGTTGCGGGATGTTGTGGTGTTTCCTAACTTTGTCATACCGCTTTTTGTCGGACGCGAGTCATCGAAGATTGCACTGGATAAAGCGAATTCAGCGCAGCCGCTGGTCATTCTAGTCGCCCAGCACGATCCGGCCGTGGAAAACCCGGGTCCGGATGATGTTTACCACACAGGCTGTGTTGCACGAATCAAACAGACAGTCGTGCTCAGTGACTCGTCAAGAAAAGTTGTCATTGAGGGTTTGTGGCGAGCCAAGATCAAGAAGTTTCACAAGCAAGATGATTTCGTGATCGCCGATACGGTGCCGGTCAAGATTGTTCCGCTTAAGAAACGTCTGGCAAAGTCTTCCATCGCCTCTATGCTGGCTGAGTTTGAGGAATATGTAAAGAACAGCCAAAAGATTCCGCCGGATATTCTCGGCACCTTGGAGCACATAGACGACCCCGGGCGATTAATTGATGTGGTTGCCGCTCATCTGATTATCCAAAGTGTCGCCGAAAAGCAGGCCATATTGGAGCTGGCTGACGAAAAGCAGCGATTTGAGGAAGTCATGGTGATTATGTCTTCGGATGCAGAGCGCTTTCAGGTCGAGAGAAAAATTCGCGGTCGGGTCAAGAAGCAGATGGAAAAAAGCCAGCGCGAATACTATCTCAATGAACAGCTCAAAGCCATTCACCAGGAACTCGGCAATGGCGAGGAGAGCAAAACCGAGGTGGATGAGCTGGCCGAGAAGATCGCTGATGCTGGAATGCCGCAAGAAGCGCTTGATAAGTCGATGGCGGAACTGAAGAAACTGAAAATGATGTCGCCGATGTCGGCCGAGGCCACTGTAGTGAGAAATTACATTGACTGGCTGATTGCTGTGCCGTGGAAAAAACGCTCTCGCATCAAAAAGAACATTCGTGCCGCCGAAAGAATTCTCAACGAGGATCACTATGGACTTGAGAAAGTCAAAGAGCGTATTCTCGAGTATTTGGCGGTTCAGCAAAGAGTGCGCAAGAACAAAGGCCCAATTCTGTGCCTGGTCGGACCGCCTGGAGTCGGTAAAACTTCGCTGGGACAATCCGTGGCGCGGGCGACCAATCGCAAATTCATCCGCATGTCCCTCGGCGGTGTCAGAGACGAGGCGGAAATTCGCGGGCATCGACGCACCTATATCGGCTCATTGCCTGGAAAATTCATCCAGAATCTTTCCAAGGCAAAAGTGAAGAACCCATTGTTCATGCTTGACGAAGTAGACAAGATGTCAGTGGATTTCAGAGGCGATCCATCATCAGCGCTGCTGGAAGTGTTAGATCCTGAACAGAATCATGCGTTCGCTGATCACTACCTTGAAGTGGACTATGATTTGTCCGAAATCATGTTTATTGCAACTGCAAATACCCTGAATATTCCACCGCCGCTGCTTGACCGCATGGAAGTCATTCGCATCTCCGGCTACACCGAAGCGGAAAAGATTCGGATTGCCCAGCAGTATCTGATTCCAAAGCAGTTGAAAAACAATGGACTGAAGCCGCATGAAATCTCTATATCAACCAAAGTGCTGAGCAATATCATCCGCTACTATACTCGAGAGGCGGGTGTCCGTGGCCTTGAGCGAGAACTGTCAAAAATATGCCGCAAGGTCACACGCCAATTCGTCGAAAAATCGAATCGCAGTGCAACGGTGCGGATTACACCGAAAAATCTTGACAAATACCTGGGCATCCGTCAGTATCGCTATGGCCAGTCTGACAGAAGTAATCAGGTGGGGCAGGTGACTGGCTTGGCCTGGACTGAAACCGGCGGTGATCTTCTGACAATTGAGTCGATCATTGTTCCTGGCAAGGGCAGGCATGTATACACGGGCAAGCTCGGTGACGTGATGCAAGAGTCGATCCACGCTGCAGTCAGTTTTGTGCGATCAAAATCCTACAATTACGGCATCAAGCCAAGTTTCTACCAGCGCAAGGACATTCATGTGCATGTGCCTGAGGGGGCTACTCCAAAAGACGGTCCGAGTGCGGGTGTGGCGATGTCGATCGCGATTATCTCCGCGCTGACCGAAATCCCAGTGCGGGCGGATGTGGCCATGACCGGCGAAATCACACTTCGCGGTGAAATACTGCCGATCGGGGGATTGAAAGAAAAATTGCTCGCCGCGCATCGCGGCGGCATATCCACCGTTCTGATTCCGGATGAAAACAAAAGAGAATTATTTGAAATCCCTGCCAAAGTGAAAGACAATTTGAATATATTACCTATTCGCTGGATTGATGAAGCAGTGAATATTTCACTTGAGTCAGTTCCAGCCGCGAAAGCAGCATCGCCTGCTGACATCGATTTAAGCTTAGATGTAGAATCAGACAAGTCTGCTGAAAGTGCAGATGTTGTTCAGCATTGAGCGAGATCCGAACAGACTGGGGTTGCTGCTGATCGAAATGATTCATAGCATGCAATCGGCCGGACGGCTGCGGTTTCGTGCAATTGAAGCTTTGTTTTACACTCATCAATACGCAATTTTGTTAGAGGAATACAGTTGTGACAAAAACTGATTTAGTTCGTGGAGCCGCAGAGGCGGGCAACATCTCCAAAACAGCGGCCGAAGCAGCCGTTCAAAGTGTTTTCGACCAAATCGCGAGCAGCTTGGCAGCTGGCGAGGCGGTTGCGATTCCAGGGTTCGGGACATTCGGAACCAGCCAGAGGGCAGCGCGCACCGGGCGCAATCCCCGTACAGGTGAAAGCATAGCGATTGCGGCTTCGACAGTCGTTACTTTTAAGGCACGCAAAGGTCTTAAAGATGCAGTGAACAAATAGGCTGGGTTCAGGGTGCTTAGCTCAGTTGGGAGAGCATCGCCCTTACAAGGCGGAGGTCGCAGGTTCAAGTCCCGCAGCACCCACCATAGTTTCTCAAGGAGTGGTAGTTCAGTTGGTTTAGAATTCCGGCCTGTCAAGCCGGGGGTCGCGGGTTCGAGTCCCGTCCACTCCGCCAACATTTTGAAGTAGAGTGATGCCGGTGCAATTGGCATATGATTCACGCTGGTTTCATCTGCATCACTTGATTCATGTTAACTTCTGCATCTTCGTTTCCTCTAAGACAGAGGCTTAATCTGCCATGCTAACGAGCATTCGAGAACGTGCAACTGGCTGGATCGCATGGGCGATTGTCGTCCTCATTACCATTCCTTTTGCCTTATGGGGTGTCAATTCCTATTTTGAGGGCGGTGTCAATGTCAATGTGGCAGAGGTTGATGGTACAGAGATTGATTACCAGACTTATCAGCGCGCGCTTTATAGCGAGCGCGATCGAGTACGGCGCAGCAACCCGAATGCCAGCGCCGAGTATTTGTCCGGCAATGTGATTGGCCGGGCGGTTGTTGACGGACTGGTCACTGAAATTCTTCTTGATCAGGCATTGAATCAGCTGGGATTTCGCATCAGCGATCAGCAGCTGGTTGAATCAATACGAAGACAGCCTGATTTCCAAGACGATAACGGCTTTAGCCGTCAGCGCTACGAGCAGGTTTTGCGTTTTTCGGGACTCAGCGTTCAACAATTCGAGGAACTGCAAAGAACTAGTTTTGCGGTTCAGCAGATTCAGACTAAATTCATTGAATCTGAATTTGCTGCTTCGGACTCGGCCGATGAGCTGTTAGCGCTGATGCTGCAGCAGAGAGTGGGTGAGTACGCCATCGTTGATCCAGCTTTGTTTGTGGGCGAAGTCACGGTTTCGGATGCGCAGGTCAACGAAGAATACGAAACAAGCAAGGCTCTTTATCAGCAGCCTGAGCAGCTGAAAGTTCAATATGTCGAAGTGACTTTATCTGATTTGGCCCAAGACTTTGAGCCTTCTGTCGAAACTCTGCGAGCCATCTATGATGCGGAAAGAGAAAGTTTTCGTGATGAGGAGCGTCGCAGAGTCAGTCATATTCTGCTTGAAGACGAAGATGAGGTCGCTGCCGAAATCTTGGCGAATGAATTGAAATCTCGCATTGATGCCGGTGAAGACTTCGCAGTGCTGGCAAGTGAGTATTCTTCCGACACAGGTTCTGCCGAGTCCGGCGGGAGCCTGGGCTGGATCAGTCGCGGTGTGACGGTGCCTGAATTTGACCGCGTCGCATTCGAGCTTGGAGTCAGCGAGGTCAGCGTCCCAGTTCGCTCTGCGTTCGGCTTTCATGTTATTCGCGTCGATGAGATACAGGCGGAACAGATCAAGGAATTTAATGCAGTGCGCGAGGAACTCATTGAGCGCGCTCAAAATATACAGGCCGAAACCGAGTTCATTGAACTGTCTGAGGAATTGCGCAATCTAGCCTATGAGCAGCCCGACAGCCTTGATCCGATTGCAGCGACCCTGGGTTTTGAACTCAAGCAATCGGATTGGTTCAGCCGGTTTGAGGGAACTGGAATCGCACGTTCAGCCGCTGTACGTCAAGCAGCATACAGCGATGAAGTTTTCCATCAGGGATTCAATAGCGGCTTGATTGAGATAGAAGAGGGCGGTTTTGTCATTTTGCGACGCCATGATTTCAAACAAGCCGAGCAGCTCTCATTGGCTGATGTCGAATCCGAAATCAGAGAATCTCTCATTTTCCGCGCCAGTGCTGATCGCGCACAAGAACAAGGCATGTCAATCATTGAGTCGCTGAATGCCGGCGCCGACTGGAATTCTGTTGTAGCAGAAAATGAATTGGAAGCGGCGCCTATTATTTCCCCTGATCAGGTGTTTGATCTCGAGGCGCTTGCTGTAACGCAGCTCATCTATGAATCAAATAAACCGGTGCTTGGCGGGGTGGCCAATGGCGGTGGCACAATTTCGGAGGACGGCAAGTATGCGGTTTTTCAAATAACGGATATAGTTCCAGGGGATATTGCAAACGCCGGCAAGGAGCAGCGCGATAGCGTTGAGAATCTGCTCCGACTTCGATTTGGCAGAGGTTTATTTGAGAACTACATCGCGCAGCTGCGAGATGGAGTCGAGGTCAGTATCAACGAAGAGCTGCTGTGATCAGACATTGTCGCTCGGGTCAGTCTGCGTGCCCGATGCCAAGACTGCCTGATTCAAGCCGACATGGCTGAATCCGCCGTCAACATACAATATCTCACCGGTAATTCCAGAAGCCAAGTCTGAGCACAAAAACGCGGCCGCATTGCCCACTTCCTGCGTGGTGATGCTGCGGCCGAGAGGTGACATTTTCTCGTAGTATTCGATCATGCCTTTCATGCCGCGAATGCCTGATGCCGCTAGGGTGCGGATCGGGCCAGCAGATACTGCGTTGACCCGAATCCCTTTGCTGCCCAGCGACTGCGCACTGTAACGTACGTTCGCCTCCAGACTGGCTTTAGCCAGACCCATCACGTTATAGCCTGGCATGGACCGAACCGAACCGATGTAGGTCAGTGTCAAAAAAGCGCCGTTCCTGTCTGCCATCAGCGGCGACAGGTGCTGTATCAGTGCTGAAAAGCTGAAAGAGCTGATTTCGTGAGCGATTTGGAATCCTTCTCGATTGACAGCCTCAAGATAGATACCCTCAAGCTGGTCGCGCGGGGCGAATGCAATAGAGTGCACGACTATATCGAGATGATCCCAGTGTGAGTTGATTGTTCGACGCAAGACCTCGATTTGAGCATCTTCGCTGACATCGCAGGGGGCAATAAAACTTGCATCAAGCCGCTGAGCGAATTTTTCAACCCGCGGCTTCAGTTTGTCATTCTGATACGTGAGTGCGAGTTCGGCACCTTGGTCGGACATCGCTTGAGCTATGCCCCAAGCGATAGAGCGATCGCTTGCAATACCAGTGATCAATGCGCGCTTGCCGTCTAGAAATCCCATCATGAACTGCTTGATTTGGAGACAATCGGCTACAATTCAATGAGAGCCGAATTCGGTTAGCATATTATACGGGTAATGGCTAGAGCGGGATTACTGCATATATTGGGCGGGTTGTTTGAAACTGATCCCATTGGCTGTACTGATGCGAACAGGATAGATTGGCTGCTGCGATTTATCTCTTTCTGAATCCTCTGGTACGGTTAAGCTGACATATGGACTGCAATACATCCGCAGTGAATGTGTGCATTTCGGTTTGTGAGGGTCATGCGCACCGTGCAGCAAAGATCGCAGACACCTATGGCATTATGGCGGTAAATCCGACACATTACCCGCTGCCACGTTTTCGCTTGACGTTTATGGATGGTGCGCTGGCGCTGGTGGATGGGAGAAATTTACGGTCAAAGCCCATTACAATTCCGGCGCGACCGACATCCAGAATCGCGAAGACTGAACTGCTAGGACAAGCAATCGGCCGGAAAACAAAAACAGTCATTGATGCGACGGCGGGATGGGGAAAGGATGCATTTCTGATGGCAAGAATGGGATTTGCAGTCACTGCGATTGAGATCTCCCCGGCGATTGCTGCCATGCTGGCAGACGGTATTGAGCGAAACAGGTCATTAAATCCATTTTTGCAGATATCGCATCGCTTTGGCGACTTCACAAGCAGCTGCCGCCAGCTGCAGCCTAGACCCGACGCGGTATACCTGGATCCGCTGTATCCGCCAGGCCGCAAAAAATCAGTCAAGGTCAAAAGACGGATGGAAATCCTAAAGTCGCTGGCGGCAGCCGAGTCGAAATTTGACGAGCTGTTCCAGGCTGCGATGGCAGTATCTGCAAAAAGGGTTGTCGTAAAGCGTCCTCATTTTGCACCCGTACATCAATCGCACAAATTGTCTTTCAGTCTGACGGGAAAACTCGTCCGATATGATGTGTACTTCATACCGCCGCCTTAAATTGACTCGCTTGTCACGAGCAATAGATCAGCATCTCGAAATTGGGCCGTCGGAACAGCCGATGTTTGCTTAAAATACGGCTGCTGATGGGCCTGATTTCATCTTCGTTACAGGGTTGTCTTTCAGGGTTTATTTTTGCAGGACGCGAAATGCGCCCCGGTAGCTCAGCGGGATAGAGCGGCCGCCTCCTAAGCGGCAGGTCAGGCGTTCGAGTCGTCTCCGGGGCGCCCTCTCTTCAGGCGCTCTCGAATGCTTGATTGAGAGTTAAAAATCAAGTGTTTATAACTCTGTGAAAAAATATTTGTCCATTCAGCAGTAAATTTTCGAAAATAGAGAAATTTCAGAATTAATGCATATATTCTAATAAATATTAATATAAACAATAAAATATATTGCATATTTGATTCAATAGATAGAAAAGTATTCGTATATATACAGTTTGAAATGATTTGAGTCTTGTGAATATCTCGGGTGCTGAACGATGATGCGGGCGATGTATTCTTGGCCGATAAGTTATTGCAGTATCTTGCCGTTTTTCGGTGTATTGCGGCAGACTGAAACACGTCTGATTGAGCGTGTCCAGCAGCTTAGGATGGCATTTTAGCTTCTCTCGGCAGAGCGCTACGGACTGGCATTGACTCGGTGGGTTTTGGACATGAACCAGTAAGCGATGCCCAAAGAAATAATCAGAACACTTACGGTGCCGATCAGCGGCGAAAAATCATTCAATATCGCCCAGTATCCCGCTGATTGCTGAATTGCGTAGTACAGCAGCCCAAACATGAGTCCACCCAGAACCAGCAGTCCGGTATTGGTATGTCTTCGACTGTTGGTTGAGAATAGAATAGCGAATGCAGCCATCGCAAAAATTGACAGTGGAGATATCAGACGATTCCATAGTGCCAAATCCAGTAAATCGGTTTCAATTCCGTTGGTATTCAAAAAGCGGATGATTTTGATCATTTCAAAAAAATTCAGCAGTGCTGGATCACTTGCATGGAAGTTCAGCGCCAGCGGCTCCAAATCAAAGTTGAGCACCTCGGTGTTTTCAAATCCTGAGATCAGCTCTCCGTCGTCGAGGCGCAGATAGCGGCTTTGATTCATGACCACTTTGTCTGTCGATTTGCTCAGGGTGCCGTCATCCGCTTCAGTTTGCTTGACCAGTCTGCCGCGGCGGTCAAATTGGTAAATTTCAATATTTTGCAGCTGCTCGGCGCCGTTACTCTCAAAGTACAGAAATTTGTCATCCTTTCTGATCCAGATGCTTCTGGCCGACTTTGATTCGGCAGCCCCCGAGGTGCCGGTTCGCAGATTGTTGCCAATATCCTCACTGACAGGGACAACAAGCTCGCCCCAGATGAAAATCATCAATGCCAATACTCCGGCAATCCCAAAAACTGTCTTGGTGATGCGCGTCTTCGAGATCCCGCTGGCCAGCATCGCGATCAGTTCCGAGTTTCGCGTGAGTGTGAGCAAGGCCATCATGGTGCCGATGAGAAATACCATCGGCGCTAGCTCATAAATCATTCGCGGGACCGAAAAGCCAAGAATTTTCAGAATTAGCATGAAATGGCTATTCACATCGAGATCGTCTGCGATTTCAAGGAAAGCGAGCATCAAATACACACCCACAAGCCAGAGCTGCGTCAGCAGCGTTCGGCTGGCAATCTCGTGACTGATGACTTTGAAAATAAGCGGATGGGAAATCATATCCGTATCTTTTCAAGTGCCATCGTTCAGCGTTTGAGGGGAAACAAATCGGGAAACAAAGGTTTATGGTAATGCGTTCTTAAGTTGACCCATACCACAATTCCCAGCAGCCAAAGGTGAATGATCCAAATCAACACCCATGAATCGTTGAGATTGGTTTTGCTGAAGTTGTTCAAAAATCCGAGCATAATGGCATACCCAAAGTAGATCGCCAGCGCACCGACGATGTTGACGCCGGAGCGGGCGCTGAATTTTCGGCTGCCGAGCGCAAACGCCAGCAGCACGAGAACAAAAATAGTTGCCGCTCTGGAAAGCCGCCATTGCAATTCAAGAAAATCGATTTTGCTATTTGATTGCATCAATTCGATTGTGGACTTGGCTTTTTCCGGCAGCAGCGCAATGATACTCATCTGAAAAGGAACGACATCAGTCAGTGATTGAAATTGAGTTTCTTCGTAGCTGCTTGAGTCGGCGTGAAACTTGTAGCGGATGCCATCTTGCAGTTCCATCGAGGCGGCTTGTGTTACTGGATCAATTTCAAAGTTTGCGTTTTTTGCTACCAGTATTTCCTGTCTCTCCGCACTGGACGCTAGAAGAAATATGCGCAAAGGATCGACTTCATCTTTTGGAGCGTTGCTCAAATAAAACACATCCTGCCCGTTGTTGGCGACACGAAAGCGCCCCTCTCTGAAGGGTGTTGCCTTCAGACTTTGTCGGTATTTCTCCAGCTCGAATGTATAGATGCGGTCGGCTAAGGGAGAGACCCATAGTGACAGAACGCCGCCAATGATCAGCATCACTAGGGCGATCACCACTGCCGGTATGAAATAACCTAAAGGCCCGATGCCTGATGCGGCAAAGATGGTAATTTCGTTGTCGCGATTCCATCTCAGCAGCACCATCAAAATCGCGATGAATACGGCAGGCGCCAGAATTGCGTCGAGAAACGTCATCAGTTTGAGTCCGAGAATCACGTCAAGGCCATCGATTGGCAGATGCCCTTGCGCGGCTCGCCGCAATAGACCAAGAAACTTGAATACGGCAAATATGCCCACAGTAACAAACAAAACCAATGCCCCAAGGCTCATGGTTTCGGTGACAAGCTTTTTCTGGAATATCTGCACGTGGAATGACTTTCGCCTGCGTTTTTCAGTCAATCTTGGATTGGACTGATCTGCTTGCTGCGCACCGCCGTGCCGGGTGACATACTGCGATTTGCTGCACCTGCATCAGCCTGCTTGAGACTGTCGCTAGACGCGCTGAGTCGATTTGCTTTCGGGGCGGCATTTCGGCGGCCTGTGAAACCAAGTGAAGGTCATCGTCGAGGTAAAACACAGCAACGAAAGAGCTTGCCTGTTCTGTTACAATTCCGCATTTTGGGTCGCTTAAGGGTGCGTCCCGATATCACATTTTAACGACGACTGAACCAACCATGCCTGCGCAATTCACATCAAGCCGCCAAGATATCGATTCCTGCAAATCCGGCTATCTCGTCGTTGGTATTTACAGTGACAATAATTTTACTTTATCCGCAAAGGCGGTCGATAACAAGACGCAAGGCACCATTTCAAAAATTGTGCAGTACGGCGACCTCAAAGATGAGCCGGGCAGCTGCGTCATAATCAATTCAGTTCCGGGAGTCAAAGCGAAACGCGTCATCGTTCTGCGCTTCGGTCCGCGAAAGAAGTTTGACGCCATGCAGTTCAATAAAGCGTTCAAAGGACTCGCCCAGCAGCTTGCGGCACTGAACCCAGAAACTGCGACGATCTTCATCGACGACCTGGATGCTGACGAACGCGGACAGTCATGGGTCGCCAGACGTCTTGTCGAAATCATCGGCCATGCAACCTACCGGTTTGACCAGCTCAAAAAGCCGAAAAAGAGAGTGAGGGCGTGGAAGATTCAAATCTCATCTGACAGTGCTGCGGCACTCAAACGCGTCCGAGATGGGATCCGAACAGGCAAGGCGATGAATGAAGGCGTGAGCCTGGCACGGGACTTGGGGAACTTGCCTGGCAACATCTGCACACCGACCTATTTGGCGCAAACCGCAGAAAAACTCTCAGCATCAGGAAAAGTTGAGGTCGAGGTGCTTGAGGAAGAGCATATGCGTGAGCTGGGAATGGGCTCGTTTCTATCTGTATCGCGCGGCAGTCGGGAGCCGGCAAAGCTGATTATTATGCACTATGAAGGCGGACAAGCCGGCGCCAAGCCGGTGGCGCTCGTTGGCAAAGGCCTGACATTTGACGCGGGTGGCATTTCGATCAAGCCGGCGGGGGCGATGGACGAGATGAAATTTGACATGTGCGGCGGTGCAGGAGTCATTGGCGCTATGCTGACGATCGCGACTTTGGGATTGCCGATCAATGTTGTCGGGGCGGTGGCTGCGAGCGAGAATTTGCCTGATGGGGCCGCCAATAAACCTGGCGATATTGTGAAGAGCATGTCCGGAACCACCATTGAGATTCTCAATACTGATGCGGAAGGGCGTCTGATTCTTTGTGATACCTTGACTTACATTGGAAAGTATAGGCCGGCGGTTGTGATTGATGCCGCGACATTGACAGGTGCGTGCGTGGTTGCCCTGGGTCGACATCCTAGCGGGCTTTTCAGCAACAATGAAGAGCTGTCTGAGCAGCTGGTGGCAGCGGGTCAGTATGCCGATGACCGGGTCTGGCCGATGCCGCTTTGGGAAGATTACCAATCCCAGCTTGACAGTAACTTTGCGGATCTAGCGAATATTGGCGGCCGTGATGCCGGTGCGGTCACAGCGGCCTGCTTTCTCTCGAGATTTGCCAAGAAATACAAATGGGCGCATCTAGACATTGCGGGCACCGCCTGGGATACGGGCAAGGCCAAAGGCTCAACCGGACGACCTGTTCCGCTGTTTGTGCAGTTTGTCATGAACCAGTGCGATCAATGATGCATTGATGACAGCTGGCGGCGGGCTTTTTCGAGTGACAGAAGTTGTTTTTTACTTTCAGAACGAATATCAGCAAAACGGCCGATTGCGACTGGCATGCAACTTGACGCACACAGCATTTGCGCGGGGGCGTGTGGTTTATATCTATACGCAGACCGCTCAGCAGGCCGAAGAGATGGATGCGCTGCTGTGGACATTTGCAGCCAACAGTTTTGTTCCGCATACCTTGGTACTTGACAACATTTCTGCAGATTTGCGCAAGTTCCCGGTTGTGATCGGCGCTATTGTGCCGCCTGTTGCGTTTGACGATGTCTTGATTTCGCTGCGCGATGAGATACCAGACTGCGCTTCGCGTTTTAATCGGTTGATGGAACCCGTCGGTGCAGTCTCAGATGATCGGGACGCCGCCGATGTGCGGATGAGAGCCTATGCCGCGATGCTGGGAGCGCCGCCGCAAGTACACTACCTTTAGGACAGCTGTGGCCGCGGTACGCCGCTCAGCGGCTTCGAATGCAAGGCTTTTTCAGAAGGCAGCAGTTGCGCGCTAAAAATCCGCTAATCATGACAGATTGAATTTCACGTGAACCACTCCGATTTTCCCAAATCCTACAATCCTTCAGAATTCGAGCAGCGAATTTACCGTCACTGGGAGCAAAGCGGTTACTTTGCCCCTAGCGGCACCGGTGAGCCCTATTGCATCATGATCCCGCCTCCGAATGTGACCGGGAGTCTGCATATGGGGCATGCATTTCAGTGCACTCTGATGGATGTGCTGATCCGCTACCACCGCATGCAAGGCCGCGATGCACTGTGGCAGGCGGGTACAGATCATGCAGGCATTGCTACCCAGATGGTTGTTGAGCGTCTGCTGCAGGGGCAGGGGCAGTCCCGAGTCAAGATGGGACGCAAGCAGTTCCTGAAACAGATCTGGCAGTGGAAAAAGCAGTCGGGCAATACGATTTCAAATCAGCTGCGTCGCCTTGGAACCTCGCTGGATTGGACGACAGAGCGGTTCACAATGGATGATGAGCTCTCGCTGGCGGTGCAAGAGGTATTTGTTGCACTCTTCCAGCAAGGACTGATCTATCGAGGCAAGCGACTGGTCAACTGGGACCCGGTACTGCTGACAGCGATTTCGGATCTCGAAGTCATCGCAACCGAAGAAGACGGTCATCTGTGGCATTTTCGCTACCCGATTCACGGCAGTGCCGACAGTGTCGTGATTGCAACTACCCGACCCGAGACGATGCTGGGTGATACAGCGGTTGCGGTCCATCCGGACGACACTCGATATCATCACCTCATTGGGCAAACGGTTGATCTGCCGCTGGCAAATCGCCAAATTCCAATTGTTGCGGATGCCTATGTGGATCCAGAGTTTGGAACCGGTTGCGTCAAGATTACGCCTGGGCACGATTTCAATGACTATGCAGTAGGTCAGCGCCAGAATCTAGAAGTCATCAATATTATGACGCCACAGGCAGAAATTAATCTTCCAGGCAGCGCTTATCATGGACTGTCGCGTTTCGATGCGCGAGTCAAAGTGGTTGAGGATATGCAACGGCTCAAATTGGTGGAGAAAATTGAAGACCATCGCTATAAAGTGCCGCGTGGAGACCGGACTGGTCAGATTATTGAGCCGTATCTGACGGATCAATGGTTTGTCAAAGTTGAGCCCTTGGCGCAAGCGGCCATTGAGGTTGTGCGCAGCGGCCAAATTCGCTTTGTGCCGAAGAATTGGGAGAGCACCTACTATGACTGGATGGAGAATATTGAAGACTGGTGCATTTCCAGGCAGATCTGGTGGGGGCATCGGATCCCCGCTTGGTATGATGCGCAAGGCAATGTGTTTGTCGCAAGTAATGAAGCCGCTGCGCGGCGTCAGGCGCAGGAATTGCACGGTGGCGCAGAGATTGCTCTGACCCGTGATCAGGATGTGCTGGATACTTGGTTTTCTTCCGCACTGTGGCCGTTTTCGACTTTGGGATGGCCGCAGCAGACTGAAAGGCTGCGCCGCTATTATCCAACGAATGTCTTGGTGACTGGATTTGACATCATTTTTTTCTGGGTTGCCCGCATGATCATGTTTGGTGTGCGTTTTGCCGGCGAGATTCCTTTTGATGAGGTCTATATTCACGGACTGGTTCGCGATGCGGAAGGTCAGAAAATGTCCAAATCGAAGGGCAACATTCTTGATCCGCTTGATCTGATCGATGGCATTGAGCTGGACGCGCTGCTTGCCAAGCGCACAACAGGTTTAATGCAGCCAGAGCTTGCGCCAAAGATTGAAGAAGCGACCCGAAAGCAGTTTCCGGATGGAATTCCAGCGTACGGGACTGATGCGCTGCGATTTACTTTTGCGCGACTTGCCACACAAGGCCGAGATATTCGGTTCAACCTTGGACAGATTGGCGGATATCGCAATTTCTGCAACAAGATATGGAATGCATCGCGCTTTGTGCTGATGCATTCGGCGCAGGTCAAACCCTACCATGCAGACGATTTCTCGCCGGTCACGATCTATGAGAAATGGATATTTGCCAAACTTCTGAATGCGGTTGAAGAAGTTGACAGTGCGCTTGCACTGTATCGTTTTGATCTTGCATCGAAAGTCGTTTACGAATTCATCTGGGACGAATATTGCGCATGGTTTATTGAATTCGCCAAAATCAAGCTGCAGTCTCGGGTGACCCATCCCGATGCCGCGGAATCGCTGCGGCGAACGCTGTTGATGGCGCTGGATGCCTCGCTGCGCTTGCTGCATCCGTTTATGCCGTTTGTCACCGAGGAGATCTGGCAGAAGATTCGTACTGACGAGCGCCGTGAGTCGATCATGCTGGAGGCTTATTCTGACTCTTATGCGCAAAGCGCCGATGAGCAGGCTGTTGCGGAGGTCGAATGGCTAAGGGAGGTGATTTCAGCGATTCGCAATCTGCGAAGTGAAATGAGTGTGAATGCCGGGGATCGAATTTCGGCATACTATGAAGACGCGGAAAAAAGGTATTCTGAGATTCTTCAGACCGACGCTGATATCATCGTTTCTCTTGCGCGACTCAAGTCGCTGGCCGATATTTCGGTCCACGACATGCCATCGGCCGCTCTGGATGCTTCGCAGTTCAGTGTGCAAATGATCGGGGATTTTCGATTGTTTTTGCCGCTGGAGAACATCGAGGCTCTCTGTGAGCGGGCAAGTCGCATCTCCCGGCAGATTGAGAAGCTCAGGAAAGCGATTGAGGTGTCGCGAAACAAACTTGACAATCAGCAGTTTGTTTCCAACGCGCCGCCGAAGATCGTCGAAAAGGAGCGCAGCCGACTGGCAGAAGATCAAAAAACAGTTGCTGAGCTGGAGCAAAAACTTCAAAAAATAGAGCAGTTGCGAAGCTCGGCAAGCTAAGCGCAACGTTGCATCCGAAACCCATCTCTCGAAGCATATGGCAGATCAATTTGCTTTTGCTGTTTCACAACGAGCTGGGATAAGTGAATGAGTGTGCCTGATTTATACTTGATACTGGCTGAAATGGAAATCAGCTGTCACTCAATGGAGCATGAAGAAAGTGAGATTCTACCTGATTTGAGCGGATAAAATCAAACCATAATCAGATTCGAAACGAAACGACGCAAATTATTGTGGCCACTGCCCAACCGAATACAGATTTACAAGAACCGGCAGAATGCTTGAATTATGCGCGCATTACTAATGACCGGTTGTCATTCAAAGGAGTTCGTCTTGTTCAGGATAGGCACGTTCTTCATCCGTATCCTGCCATGCTCCATCCTCACCTTGTGGATTATCTCCTCAATCGCCATAGCACTGGAGATGATGTGGTTTTTGATCCGTTTTGCGGGAGCGGGGTCACGCTTTTGCAAGCTTCTCGATTAAACCTGAAAGCATTTGGCTGTGACATTAATCCTTTAGCTCTGCTGATTTCACATGCAAAAACTCGAATTTACAAAAAAGATGAGTTACTGGATGACCTGCGGCAATTTCAAGGGTGCCTGCGAGAGACAAAGGACTGCGATATACCTTCAATCAAGAACATTGACTATTGGTACAGTGATGAAGTCATTGAAGAATTGGGACGTGCAAGAAGCACAATCAAAACACTTCATTTAACCTATCCCAGTTTTTTCGCTGCTATTTTTGGTCGAATAGCCCGAGAGCAGTCTTTAACTCGTAACGGCGAATTCAAAAGATATCGAGTGGCAGATCCGAGTTCTCCCCGTCATCAATGCAAGGTCATCAAACATTTGATTGAAAAGTCTGCAGAGGCGGTCGAAATATTTCTTGACTCAAAACCCCCGTTAGTTGAATCTCAAGCTATTTTTCACAATAGTCAAAACCGAATTCCTTACCTTAACAAATATGATTTGGTTATATCTTCACCACCGTATGGAGACAGCGGAACAACCGTTGCATATGGTCAGTATTCGAGCTTCGCGCTTGAATGGCTGCAAGATATCAATCCATTTTCAATTCATGATGTTTCTGTGGATCGAGACGGACTTGGAAAAAAATATGAAGGAGTCGATGCGGCGAAGTATTCGAGTGCCTTAAGTGATGTACTATCGCAAATTTCTAGTCGAAATCATCGTCGATCGGAACAGGTGAGGTGGTTCTTTAATGGCTATTACAAAGCTCTGCATAACACTGTCAGTCTACTGAGTGATCAGGGAAAAGTGTGTCTTGTGGTTGGAAATCGTACTGTTTGCAGCTGTCAGATTCCGATGGATCAAGTCACAGCGAGCTTCTTGTCATATTTAGGATTGCAAGTGCATAGTATCGAAGTGCGCCAAATTCACAATAAAGTAATGCCTCTCGCAAATTCGCCAACAAACCAAAAGGGGAGAAACAGTCCTACGATGAGCTGTGAGTTCATTGTAACCGCTGCTAAAAGTTAGGAATGTCGATCAGTCTGTACGAAATAATCGAACGGCTTCAAGTAATCTGTCACACCGGATATGTGAAATCCCATCGATTAGGCTCGACTGGCGTTGGAAAAACGTTAGAAGATTTGCTGGGGATTAAGGAAAACAATATTGCATCTCCTGATTTGTATCGTCTTGAGCTCAAAAGTATCCGGGAGGACTCGAGCTCCCTGATAACTTTGTTTACATTGGACAGAAATGCATGGCAAATCCGTCAGCGGCAGGCAATACTGAAATTTGGAAGTGTAGATGAAGAAAGTGGTCGAAACAATCTCTACTCGACTGTCACGGGAAATGAAAATCAAATGGGATTCAAGTACAGGGCGACACCTGACGCCGTTGGAATTTGGCATCGTAGCGAAAGTTGCTTAGCGAAGTGGGACTTAGATCAGCTGTCAGATAAATACAACGAAAAAATCAGGCATGTCTTGCTCATAACAGCCAAGGCTGAGCGGCGCCGAGATGGAGAGTATTTTTGGTATTATCGAGGTTCGCTCCTAATGGGGTATATGACACCCATGCAGCTGCATGAAATATTGCTTGGTAATTTTCTCAAGATTGATTTGCGTTTACACTTGAAGACCGATGGCAGTGTCAGAAATCACGGAACCGCGTTCAGAGTATCTGAGTCAGATTGGGCTCATTTGTTTCGAAGTAATGATGAATTCAGTTTGCAAAATACGTCCGAGTTCCCATATGGCAAGTGCGAGGGATTTTTTGATTAGACGACATCTATGATGAATATTGCCGTTCATTGCAGTATCCATTGAGGCTGGATAATTGACATGTCTATTCTTCATTCAAGCGAAACACAATCTTTGATTGACCGAATTATCCGCGAAGGCGGTAGTATCGGCTCGACTGACGCAGAGCAGTTCAATCATTTCGTCAGGCATTATTACTATGCTGTTCCTTACGATTCGCTCAGCGAAAGAAGCCTGCATAATCTCAAAAATGCAGCACTGACACACTATGAATTAGGGACTATGCGCGGCGAAAGTGAATTTAAACTGCGCATTTTTAATCCAGATGTCGAAGCTGATGGATGGAGATGCAAGTACACCGTATTGGATGTTGTAAGCCGCGACCGGCCGTTTCTGGTCGATTCGGTGAATATGGTGCTGAACAAATTAGGCTTAAAGGTTCATTTGGTTGTGCACCCTGTTTTTGTATCCAGACGCGATGATCAAGGCAGGCTGGACCGGATTGCTGCGCCGCATATGGCAGACTTTCTGGATGGTGTTCACGAATCTTATCTGCATTGTCAATTCGATCGGCCAGCGAGCGCTGCGGAAGTCGAGAGACTGCGAGCCGCACTCACTGAAACTTTTGCACTGATTGATGCGGCAGTGGAGGACTGGCCGAAACTGCGAGCCAAAGCCAAGCGCACCTGCGACAATTTGCAGGGCTGCCAGTCAGAATCCGAAGATCTCGATTCCGTAGATGATGCTGAATTTTTCAAGTGGATTGCAACGGGTAATTTTGCCTTGCTTGGCTACTGTGAGTTTACGGTTTCGAAAAGTAAAATCAAATCATTGGATCAAGATTCTCTGCTTGGAATTTTGCGCAATGCAGATTGTCTTGAGAATATCATTCCCGACATTCAGGCTGGCGCATCCATACCTGGCAAATCCGTTTTGATCAACAAGGCGAATATTCTATCTCCAATTCACCGCGCATCTTATCTGGACATGATCAAAGCGCATAAGTACTCAAGTGCGGGCAACTGTATTGCGCTGCGCGTGTTTCTTGGCCTGTTCAGTTCAACGGCTTACAACAAAAGCGCCGCCGCTATCCCAATTATTCGCAACAAGATCAAACGTGTGCTCCAGAGAAGTCGCTTTTCAGAGACCACACACAGCATCCGTGCACTGACAAATATTATGGACAATTACCCACGGGATTTGCTGTTTCGCGTTGCAGTCGATGAGTTGTTTGAGGATGTCGCTGGCATTTTGGAACTCCAGGAAAGAAACCGAATTAAAGTCTTATTAAGGTCGGAGCAATACGGTCGGTATTTTTCCGCGATCGTCTATATTCCGCAGGAAATTTTCAGTCGGAATTTACGAGTTCGCATTGAGCAGATATTAATGGAGTCTTTGGGGGGTGTGTCTTCTGAATTTTTCGCAACTTTCTCAGGGTCGGTTCTCGCTAGAATCACCTATACCATTCAGGTCGAAAAAAGTTCAGTGACCAAAAGGTCGCTTGCGGAAATTCAGCATCTAGTCGAGGATGCCGCTGTGACATGGACAGACTCGCTTTACCGCGCAACGATCGAGCGATACGGTGATGTGCGAGGAGCAGCGTATTTCAAAATTTATGAATCTGCATTCAGTGTCGCTTATCAGGAAGCTCATTCCCCTTATATAGCGGCCGCTGATCTGGAGAGATTTGCCGCACTGGGGCCAGACAATCGGTTGATTGTCTCTTTTTTCCGTCCTGTTGCGGGCACGTCCGAAGATGAGATGCGTCTTAGATTGTATTGCTATGAACAGCAGATATCACCTTCTGATGCACTGCCCTACATGGAGAATTCAGGGCTGCGGGTACTTGCAGAGGTGCCCTACAGAGTCTATGCATCCGGACAGCGAGCTTTGTGGGTGCATGATTTTGTAGTCGCGCCGGTGCATGCTGTGGAATTGGATGCTGAACGTCAGCGGGCCAACTTTGAAGAATCTTTCACTCGCATCTGGAATGGCGAAGCCGAAAATGACAGTTTCAATCGACTGATTCTGTCCGCCAATCTCAGCTGGCGACAGGTTGTTGTACTGCGCGCGTACAGCCGCTACCTCAAGCAAATCGGCAATCCGTTCAGCGAGTCGTATGTCACCGAAACACTGCTTAACAATGTGGGCATGACGGTCAAGCTGATCGAGTACTTCGAGTTGATGTTCGATCCAGCCGCCAAGGCGACAGCGAAACAAAGAAACCTTTTGCTGACGCAAATGGAGGGAATGCTTGATTCGGTATCCAGTTTGGATGAGGACACTATTTTGCGCCGCTGCCTTAACGCAATTTCATCAACACTTCGTACCAATTATTATAAAGATGATGCGCAAGGTAAGCCGCTGTCGTATATGTCCTTCAAAATTGATGCGGCAAAAATTCTGAACATGCCTGAACCACGGCCGCAGTATGAGATATTTGTCTACTCCACTCGCACCGAAGCAGTGCATCTGCGCGGCGGCAAAGTCGCGCGCGGCGGGTTGCGCTGGTCGGATCGGCGTGAAGATTTCAGAACCGAGGTGCTTGGACTGGTGAAAGCGCAGATGGTAAAAAACGCGGTTATTGTGCCAGTCGGCTCAAAAGGCGGCTTTGTTTGCAAACAATCACCGCCTGACGGATCAAGTGCGCAGGATGAAGCCATCTACTGCTACCAGACTTTTATCCGCGGCATGCTTGATATCACCGACAATATTATCGGTGCGAATATTGTGCCGCCAGAGCGGGTTGTTCGCTACGATGAGGACGATCCGTATTTGGTAGTGGCGGCAGACAAAGGTACTGCGACGTTTTCCGATATTGCCAATGCCTTGTCGCAGGAGTACGCCTTCTGGCTCGGCGATGCCTTTGCATCGGGCGGATCCATCGGCTATGACCACAAAGGCATGGGGATTACGGCCCGCGGTGCATGGGAATCAGTGAAGCGGCACTTTCGAGAGCAGGGCGCCGATATTCAGACCGAGGACTTCACGGTCATTGGTATTGGTGATATGAGCGGAGATGTATTCGGCAACGGCATGCTGCTGTCTCAACATATTCGACTTGTCGGCGCTTTCAATCATATTGAGATTTTCCTGGATCCGAATCCTGATGCGGCCGTCAGCTGGGAAGAGAGAAAACGACTGTTTGACTTGGCGGGTCTAACTTGGAAGGACTATGACCGAAATCTTATCTCGAAAGGTGGAGGAGTCTACGAGCGTTCTGCCAAAGCGATTGAAATCTCCCCTGAAGTGCGCAAGCGACTGAAGATTTCTGCGAAGAGACTCACGCCGAATGAGTTAATCAATGCAATGCTGAAAGCTCCGATCGACCTGCTGTGGAACGGTGGTATCGGCACCTACGTCAAGTCGTCGTTACAATCCCATGCTGAGGCAGAGAATCGGGCCAACGATGCCATCCGAGTCAATGGATCGGAGCTGGGGTGCAAGGTTGTCGGCGAAGGCGGCAATCTTGGCATGACGCAATTGGGGCGGATTGAATTTTGCATGCATGGGGGGCGCTGCTACACGGACTTTATTGATAATTCCGGCGGCGTTGACTGCTCTGATCATGAGGTTAACATCAAGATACTGCTCAATCAGATTGTTGCCAATGGCGAAATGACAGCCAAGCAGCGGCAGAAAATACTGGCTGATATGGCAGATGAGGTTTCCGATCTGGTACTGACAGACAATTATCAGCAAAGTCAGGCATTGAGCCTGACACAGGTGGATGCGAGAAATCTGTTTCGCGAGCATATGCAGTTTATTCGATCACTAGAGTCGTCCGGCGACTTGGATCGCCGTATTGAGTTTCTGCCTGACCGCGATGAGATCCGGCGTCGTGAAGCTGAAGGAATCGGGCTCAAACTACCCGAGCTGTCAGTCATTTTTGCTTATTCAAAAATGACTCTTTACCGGGATTTGCTTGATTCTGACGTTCCCGAAGATGGTTTTCTGATGCAGGAATTGAACCGCTACTTCCCGCAACGGCTGGGAAAGAAATATGCGAATGAAATACTCAATCATCGCCTGCGCAGAGAGATTATTGCAACTTTAGTAACGAACGATCTGGTTAACCGTGCTGGAATAACCTTCACTATGCGCATGCGGCAGTTTACCGGGGCGGCCAATACCGATATTACGAGAGCCTATTGTGCGGCTCGAGAAATATTTAGCTTGAATGCGCTATGGACAGAAGTAGAGGCGCTGGACAATCAGGTTCCGGCTTCGGTTCAATTGACGATGCTTGCCTATATCAACGGATTGCTTGAGCGGGCGACTCTGTGGCTGCTGCGTCATCGCTCGCCGTCATTGGATATTAAGGAGACCGTTCGATTCTACAAAAAGGAAATCGAACAGCTGTCAGGCTGCGTGTCCGATGTATTGGACGATTATTATCGCGGAATCATCAATGAGCATGTCAGCGCCTTGATCGCTGATAAGGTACCGGAAAAATTAGCCCAGCGAATCGCGAATGAGATAGCGCTTTCTACAGCTTTTGATATCGTTGAAATTATCAAAAGTACCGGCAAGCCGGCAAAGTTTGTTGCGCAGGTTTACTTTGATATCGGCCATCGGCTGGAGTTGATGTGGATTCGACAGAAGGTTTCGATGCTGCCAGTTGAAAATCACTGGCACCATCTGGCTAAATCGAGGTTGAGCGATGACATCCACTCACATCAGTTTGTGATCGCGAGCGATGTGGTTCGAGAGGCAAGCGTGGACGTTCCTGTACAAGCGGTACGTGATTGGATGGAGCGTAACAGCAATGGATGTCGAGTATTGGCCAACCTTGTTTCCGACATGAGATCATTGCCCAAGATCGATTTTGCCACACTGTCTGTCGCGATCAGTGAAGTTTATCTGCTAAGTCGAGTTTCCGACAACTAATCTTCAGCATTGACATTCGATTTGGCAGTGATAGCAGGCTGTTCAGCCGATGATGACAATATCTGCCTCGCCATGCATTGCCTGAGTGCCGCCGAAACCAAGCAGAACTAGCCCCCAGCGGTTCTGCTTGCAGAGACCCCAATGCGAAAAAGCAATCAAGATTGCCTGCCAAAGCGGGATTGGTTTCAGTTCATACACGCTAAGAGATAAATTGCTTTTGTGTCAGCTCGGAGACTGGATTTGCAGGGGAGGCTGCATTCAGTTGCGCAGTAGTAATGGTGCGCCCGGATTTATATGCCGCCTGCACGTCCTGTTATACGCTGATGCGTCAAGATATTCGTCTGCCCCGCACTCAGGCGAAATTCAAGCTGTGGCTTTCAGCGCTCGGAAGCGAATGTCGATCAGTGCCGTTTATCCGGCTCGATTGAATCACCGATGCGCTTGAGCTGCATCAGATAAAACGGCGGATGTTGCGTTGGCACCTCTCGTCGATGCTGTCGCGGATATTGCGGCTTTTTTTGGATACCGATCTGGCAATCAAACTTAAATTCGGCTGGCGGCATGTCCAGATCAAAAAGCTTGTCTCCGTAAGTAATCAGGTGAATCCCTGCATCCCAGACCTTTTGTCGCTGTTTTTTGGCGATCGAGGCCGCCAGCAGATACGGATAGATGGGGCATTCGCGAAATCGCGGCACACCCTTGCGAAGCTCGATGATGTTTTCCTTGATTTGGTTGATATGCTTGTCTTCAAACTTTCTCTTAATCTCAAAAAAGAAAGCTTCCAGATGACCGTTGCTTTTTTCCGGTATGGTGAATGCGAAAGCGTCGAGTTCTCGGCACCTCAAATTAGAATCCCAAAAAGGAAACGGCGCATGGAATTCGACTTCGTATTCTGAGGTGATAATTCTGCGCAAAGATGGAATTGAAAAGTCCTCGACAAAAGCCCCAATACTGTTGCCTACGCGTCCTATCTCTCTTTCCAATTTTGAAAACCCGGCATCCATCTTGCGGTCGAGCCTTTCAAACCCGTCGTCCATTTTGTTTTCGAGTCTTTGGGATTCTGCATCGATTTTGCGGTCGAGCCTTTCAAACCCGTCGTTCATTTTGTTTTCGAGTCTTTGGGATTCTGCATCGATTTTGCGGTCGAGCCTTTCAAACCCGTCGTTCATTTTGTTTTCGAGTCTTTGGGATTCTGCATCGATTTTGTTTTCAAGTCTTTCAAATCCCGATCGCATTTCTGACTGTAAATTTTTCACTGAAACACTGAGTGCCTGATGACTATCTTTCAGTCCCTTAAAATTATCCGACAACAGCTTGAATTCTTCTCGGTAGCTGTTCAGGTCCATTCGGAAACGACTCATTGACAACTCCATATTCGTGAAGCGGCTCTCCATTTCCGATCGTGATTGATCAATCGAGGCTCGGAATTCCCTATCAAGCTTGCCCATTTTGAGTTGGAGTTCTCGGACCTCGCCACGGGTTTTATTCAGGTCGCAGGCAGCGACCTTTACGGCCGCTTGAAGCTCTCTTTGTCCCGCTGCCAGCTCTGCAATCGCCTTCTCAAGCTTTGCAATTCGACGATTCGACGCCTTCTCGCATTGCTCGCAGGTCCAGGAGCATTCGGCCAATGCGAGAAAGACATTCTCAAACAGTCCCTCTACGTCTTCAAATGATTGAATGATGCTCTTGTTTTGCATGTCTTGCACCTGCAGCCGAGGCTTTCCAAGGTGTGAGTGAATTCGGCTCAATGCAAATCATCATAGCAGAAAATTTTCAAATATCGAAATTTTCGCCGAAATTAGTTGCAAGCCCAGTATTTGTCTTGCCCTATGCCTAAATATTGAACTCGTTTTCGCATTTTTGAATGGTCTGTGCGGCTTTTAGCGCACACTGAAAATGACAAGTTTATTCGCTAACCCGGATCATCATCAGTATTGCCGCACAGGCGTTGACTGCATAATTACCTGGGCGACAAATGCACAAGCGCTCCCATCGCGGCTATTTCGACAAAACACTTGGCCAGTTGGCATCGCCGCGCGAGATGTTACCCGGAATATCTTGCCCCCACCTTTTTCGAATGCTGAGACTATAGTTCAGGTACAGCTTGCCATCGACGAGTGACCAGGCATCTGGATCGGTGCTGGCGGTGTAATTGTTCGATACTGCCCAAGCGCAGTAACCGCCATATTGCGGAGCCCATTTCGCAGGGTCAGAGATGAAGTCATCCCGATTCTCAGCGTTCGCAAAGCGCCAAGTGGCTCCGTTCCATTGAGCGGTGAAATTGCTGTTGCCTTTGACCGGTCGTTCGCGCTTATGATAAGCCACAGCATCATAGCCGCGAATGGCGAAATCGCCGCGCCCGGTAAAGACCGGCGGTTCTTCCGCCAGCGTAACGGAGGTCATGCAAAATAAACAGATCAGAGCCGCGGCTTGGCTGGTCATTTTCCCTTTCTTGGTCATATCAATCTCCAGTCAAATGAAATAAATCCAAGTCCTATCAAGCATATGCAGAAGACGATGCTCGCTAAGGATTCAGTGAGTCTAATTCATAGCGAAGGCAGATTCGCTACGATTGATCCAGAAGTTGGATCTGCTGCAGGACTTTCATCGGGTGATCAGCCGCTTTGGGGACGCGCTTCCAATGTTTGATCACGGTTCCATCTTCGGCAATCAGAACAGTTGATCTGATCACGCCCTGAACTTTTTTCCCATACATGTTTTTCTCACCGTAGGCACCGTAGGTTTTCATGACTTCTCGCTCTGGGTCGCACAGCAATATGAACGGCAAATTAAATTTGTCGATAAATTTCTGATGTGAGTCTGATTTGTCGGGAGATATGCCGATAACGGCGGTATTGGCGGCTTGGTAATCATCCCATAAATCCCTGAAACCACATGCTTCTTTGGTGCAGCCTGGCGTATTATCCTTGGGATAAAAAAAGGGAATTATAACGAATAGTGCCCAAACCGCGCCGCCGCCAATCCGGTCAGCGAACTCTCTGCTTGTGAATTGACGCCGCTTTTCTCTGCCGCGGCGCGCCACCGCGAACCAGCGCAGCCCTCACCTGCTCCGGCGTGGCATTGATGCGCAGGTCAGTCTTGGATTTTTTCAAGTCGGGTTTGGATTTTTTCATCATGGCTGCCGCCTGCTGCGCGGGACAATTCATTTTCAGTTTGCCCAGCTGTACACAGGCATCTGAAACAGCAGACGCTTCCAAAGGGCGGGCCAGCATAATTCACACCCTGTCAGCTTTCAGATCCCTGCAAGTCAGCCGCTTGCCCTCCATGCCCCTGACGATGCCGGTCATCTGGTCGATGGTATCCAGCGACCGGATATTGTGCTTGCCCGCAAACTCGGACACATAGCGGTGCAGGTGCTGGCGGCTGATCTTGTGGAATGTGCCTTTATGCGCCCGTTTCAGAACTGCCCAGAACGACTCAATGCCGTTGATATGCGCCTGTCCTTTGACATACTCGCCGACCGAGTGCTTGACAGTGTCATGCTCGAAATCGACCATGCCCTCGTAGCTTTTGTGATCGTCTGTGTAGACTGTAGAATTCGGCTTGGCATTGTCCGCCACAAATCCTTGCAAAGTCGCCCGCTTGGTATTCTCAATCACTCTGGCGGACACCTGGTTTGATTCCCGCTCTTTCATTCCGATTACAGCAGTCTTGCCAACCCCGCCGCGTCCGGCATTCAGCTTTTTGCTGGAATGCTTGCTGGTCTCTTTCCCGCCCATGTAAGTCTCATCCACTTCCACTGTGCCGCTGAACATGGCTGTATCGCCCTGCTCATAGGCCTTGCGGATCCGGTGTGCCAGCCGCCAAGCTGAGGGCTGCGCAATTTTCAGGTCGCGTCGCAGTTTCATGGACGATACACTTTTCAGGCTGGTGGTCATCAGGTAAGTGGCAATCGCCCAAGTTCGATAATCAAGGTTCGAGCTTTCCATGACTGTGCCGGTCTTGACGCTGAACCGCTTGCCGCAGACTTTGCGATTCCGGCAGCGAAACGGCATTGTCTTGTGCCTTGCGCCGGTCAGCACATTCTCTGATCCGCAGTGCGGGCAGTAGATGCCGTCTTTCCAGCGGGCTTCAATGAACCATTTCTCAGCTGTCTCATTGTTGGAAAACATATCCATAATCTCAATCAGCGACAGTCCTTTGCGGTAGCTTTTTCCGGGCGCAGTCTGCATTGCTCTTTACCTTTATAGTAATTCTGTCAGTTTTTTGTCAAAATCCTGCCAGGTATTATACACTATTTTGGGCACTATTCGTTATAATTCCCTAAAAAAAGACTACGACTTTTTGTCCGGAAAAATCTTTCAGCGATTGGGTACCGCCAGATGCGTCAGTTAAGGAAAACAGCGGCGCCGCCTGTCCCTCGATAATGTGTGATGACATACGTGCTTGCTCCAAAAGTCGGAATGAACAGAAGAATGGTCATATATTCGACGATTATATTGGAATGATGCGGTGAAACGATTTGCCGAATTTTATGCGATGGAAAAGTGGCGCTCGCTTTCTATCCGACTTGTTTTCAGATAACGATAGCCAAGAGTGCTGCAGTTCATGATTTTTGCAGATTCTTGGCCTGGGCAATTTCTATAAACTGATTTGAGCCTGTCGACTCAGGCTTGGCGGCCTATGCCTGATTGATGATTTTTCCCTCAGTTGCATTGGCCAGAGCGACACCCAAAAGTCCTTAAGCTGGAGTGGGCCAGTGGCTTGCTGCTGGGGCGGCGGATTTCATTTTCATTATTTGCCGCTGACTATTCCCAATTGGTCAGAATTTGCAGGGTGTAATCAATTTCGGCCATAGTTTGATTTCCAGCAATCTGAGTGTTGCGCGCGAGCCAAATCGTATTTCTCAGCGGCGGCTAAATCGACATCTCTTACAATTGCCTTGACTTTATCGTCCTGCCTGCTCTTCACAGATGTTTTATCAAGACTAAAGCCAGATAGGCGGCAAGCAATAATTGGACAGCACGGGTACTGCTGTCTCAGCGTCGACAGCGGGCAAGAGCTGAAGAAATACACAGATGGCCTGAGTCTTGTATATTTTGAAAAGCACTAATTCAATAATGCTAGCGCTGATTCATGAGTTTCGAAATTTGAGTGCGGTATCTGCACCTCATATAGTTGCAAACTCGTTAAAATAAATGCAGTGCTATTCACAGATCGGTTCTTTTCCAAATTTCTGCCAGTAATCAGATGAATCCATCAAAAAATCCCTACGTTCCTGGTGCAGGCACTTCACCGCCAGAACTTGCCGGACGAGATAGCCTTCTGGCTGATGCGCATGTTGCAATAAGTCGCAGCATCAACATGCGCGCTTCACGCAGTTTCATTTTCGTCGGCTTGCGCGGTGTTGGAAAAACTGTTTTATTGAATGAGATTCAAGAGATTGCAGAGAGAGAAAAGGCAATTACCGGCTATGTCGAGATTAGCAGTTCAGAATCGTTTGCCGAATCAATTATTCCGACATTACGTTCCGTTTTGCTGAAGCTTGATCGTACCCGCGGAGTTAACGGGTACGTAAAAAAAGGATTGCGAGTTTTAAAGAGTTTTGTTGAGGCAATCAATTTAAAGGTGGGGGGTGTAGAAATTTCTTTGGATATTGAGCCTCTGCATGGCACAGCGGACAGTGGACTTTTTGTTCGTGACCTTGCCGAGCTGTTTGTTGCGGTCGGAGAGGCGGCTAAAGATCGAAAATTGTCAGTGGTAATTTTTCTCGATGAAATGCAAACTCTCCCGTCCAGAGAGTTCGAGGCGCTGATTATGGCGATACATCGTGTCAGCCAAAAGAATCTTCCATTTTTGCTGATTGGTGCAGGATTGCCCTCCCATATAAAGCTTGCGGGCGATGCAAGGACTTATGCAGAAAGACTGTTTCAATATCCAGAACTGGGACCTCTTGATCCAGAGGCGGCAAGGAACGCGCTGGCTCTGCCGGCACAGCGAGAAAATGTCAGGTTTGAAGACAATGCGATTGGAAAGGTGTTTAGTCTGACACAAGGCTATCCGTATTTTCTTCAGGAGTGGGGTTATCAGGCATGGAATACAGCTTCGGGCTCAGCGATTAAACTTGCCGATATCGACTGTTCCAGGGAACTGGTCGCAACTCGACTGGATCGGAATTTTTTCAAGTCGCGTTATCAGCGCGTTTCAGATATACAGAAACAATACTTGCATGCGATGGCAAAATGCGGCTCTGGTCCGTATCGTACAGGACTGATAGCTCAGACTTTGGGAAAGACTTCTCAGCAAGTCAGCTCAACGAGAGAGGCACTGATTAACAGCGGTATGATTTACAGTCCGAAATACGGCTTTACTGCATTCACTGTCCCTCTTTTTCATGAGTTTATGCTTCGAACACATCGCGAAAGCACCCGTCAGTAAATTGTGAGCATTTTGCATCAGGCCTTAAAGATCGGTGATGGACTGCGAATCGTTTGTAGCGCCTTGACGCGAAGTTATAGAAAGTTTGCGGCTGATAACCGAAAACTTTCTATAACTTGATATAACTTCAGTTCATTCCAAGTTGAAATCCGACACCAACACTCTTCTGCCAAAGGCGCTTTCAGCGCTAATCGCAGTGGATTTGAAGCGATGCTCTGCGGCGCTGGGTCAGGACAAGGGTTCCGCCGGCGAAGCGTCAGTGAATCCCTGATGACTCTTGCACGGACAGTGATCAATGTTCATGCGGAGGCGATGAATCCATTGCAAGACAAGATGATCGATTCGACAAAATAGGGACGAAATGAGTGAAACTGATTTGGATGCGAAAACATACAAAATCAGAATAGGTAGTAAAATTGTGGGAAATAGGAAAGGAGTTCGGACGCAACATTCTAATCTTTGGCAAAAAACCAATGAATTGGTTGCGACAGATTTTTAGTGCTTTGTAATCTCTATGGAAACTCAATTTGTTTCAACTGAACTTAAAGCAAGCATAGAAAATGCTGCCCGTTATGCGCGAAGTTTTTGCGGCACATCAGCCAGTGGCATTAAAAAACATGATCTATGCAGTGAAATCAAGCAGCTGCTCAAAGAACGTGATGCCGTCCTTGTGGCTCATTACTATGTGGACGGGGATATTCAAGACTTGGCGGAAGAAACTGGCGGGTGTGTCGCAGATTCACTGGAAATGGCGAGATTTGGCTATGAGCACAGCGCATTGACCATTGTCGTGGCAGGTGTTCGGTTTATGGCTGAAACCGCAAAGATACTCAGCCCTGAAAAAAACGTATTCGCGGTTGAGAAGGAAGCCAACTGCTCGCTGGATCTTGGTTGTCCAGCAAGAGAATTTTCGCAATTCTGCGATCAGCATCCCGAACGCACTGTCGTGGTTTATGCCAACACGAGCGCACAGGTAAAAGCTCGCGCGGATTGGGTTGTGACTTCGTCTATCGGGCTGAAACTAGTTCAGCATTTGCATCAGCAAGGCGAAAAGCTGATCTGGGCTCCAGACAAATATCTTGGTGATTACATTGCTCGCCAATCCGGTGCCGATATGCTGATGTGGGACGGCGCTTGCATAGTGCACGAAGAGTTCAAAGCGACTGTATTGAAAGGTGTCAAAGACAAGTATCCGCAAGCCAAAGTACTAGTCCATCCTGAATCGCCAGCCAGTGTCATCGCTCTTGCAGACATCGTGGGTTCGACCAGTCAGATTATCGATGCCGCAATGTCAATGTCGGAAAAAACATTCATTGTGGCAACCGAAGAGGGAATTTTGCATAAGATGAGGTCTCTGGCGCCGGAGAAAGAATTCATTACAGCGCCCACCGCCGGCGAAGGTGCAACCTGTGAAAGTTGTGCCCACTGTCCATGGATGAAGATGAATGATTTGTACCGAGTGAGGGAAGTTCTGAGAAACTTCAGTGGTGCAGTGCAGATTGACGAAACCGTTCGCAAGCAGGCGGAGAAGTCGATACGCCGCATGGTTGAGTTTGGAACTCAGCAGGCATCGTCCACAGCGAATGCATAACCTGGCTGATGCCGCATGCTGACCCTGTTTGAGAACCATTTCACCCCGGCTCAAGGTGAGAAGCGGTTCGGCGTCATCCTCGCCAATCTGGGTACTCCCAAAACCCCTGAAACCGCAGATGTTCGAAAATTCTTGCGCCAGTTTCTCTCCGATACGCGTGTTGTTGAATTGCCCAAACCGCTCTGGTGGCTCATTCTGAACGGAATCATTCTAGTGATTCGGCCGCGCAAGAGTGCTGAGGCGTATCGCGAGATCTGGGATGATGCGGGATCGCCTCTTGTACTCAATTCCAATCAGCAGGCTGAAGCGTTAGCGAGACACTTCAGCGACCAAGGTATCGACAACGCAGAGGTGCGCTGTGTTATGCGATACGGTGAGCCATCCGCGGCGACTGTGTTGCGAGAATTCGGCAAATTAGGTGTCGATCGGGTATTTGTACTGCCCATGTATCCGCAATATTCAGGCTCAACGACCGGCTCGGTGCTCGACGATTTTGGCTCTGTATTGCGGAAAATTCGGCGTGTGCCGTCGTTTCGATTTACCAACCACTACGCCGATCATCCCGGCTATATTGAGAGTCTGGCGACTTCAGTCCGTGACCATTGGCTGCGGCATGGACAATCTCAAAAGCTGGTTTTGTCGTTTCACGGAGTGCCCAAGGATTTCGTTGCAAAAGGCGATCCGTACAAAGATCATTGTGTTACGACTGCCGGGCTGCTCGCACGGGCGCTGCAGTTGTCTGACGAGCAATGGACCATGTGTTTTCAGTCACGCTTCGGGGCGCAGGAATGGCTCAAGCCTTATGCCGATGATGTGCTGGCTGCCTTGCCTCAGCAAGGCTGCTCATCCATTGACATCATGTGTCCAGGCTTCGCTGTCGATTGCCTGGAAACTCTTGAGGAAGTTGCGATGGGCTATCGAGAATTGTTTATTGAATCGGGCGGCGAGACCTACAATTACATTCCTTGTCTGAATGCTCATCCTCAACACATTGAGTTTCTTGGGCAAATCGTAACTGAATCTGTTTCGGACTGGCTGCACCGCTAAGGAATCGTGCTGCACAATGATTACCTCAGGCTGCTACGAACAGCTTCGTCCAAACCTGATTGACTCCTGTGTTGAAAAGCTCAGGACTGATGCGACCGTGGTGGTTGAGACGCGGCGTCTGCAGCATCTGATTCAAACCGCCTACAATCTCGCCATGCGAGATTCGGGAAAAGTGTCCTGGCCGACAGCTCAAGTTTGTACTTGGGATCAATGGCTTTGCGACTTATGGCTGAGTCTGGTCGATCAGCGCTGGGAATTGCAGCGTACGCTGCTGGCCCGCCCGCAGTCTCAGCACATCTGGGAAAGTGTCATTCGTGCCGATGTTGCCAAGCGTGATGAGTATGAATTTTTGCTGTGGCATATCACTGCAACTGCGAATCAGGCGCAGTCCAGTTATGCGCTGATGCGAGCATATCAGATTGAAATTTCGCATTTCAATGCGCCTTTGAGTGTCGATGCCGCGCACTTTTGCGATTGGCTCAGCCAATATCAGCAGACGCTGGCGCAGCATAACTGGACCGACAGAGAGTCGCTGCCGCTGCTCATCTGCGAGCACGCAGAACACATCTGCGCTCTGCAGACAGGCGCAGTCGTTTTTGCTGGATTTGATACTTGGCCGCCTCAGAGTGAACAGCTGACTCAATCCCTGATGGATCAAGGCATGACGCTGGAATTTATCAGCGATCGTACCGAATCCATTGCGGCGGCTGAGCGGCATCAGTATCAATTCGAAAGTGTCGATGATGAAATTCAGGCATGCGCTCAATGGGCGAGGGCGGTGATTGAAGCCAATCCGAAAACTCATCGAGTCGGGATCGTCGCCTGCGACCTGCGCCGGATTCAGCAAAGAATTTACCGAGCCTTTTCCAATTGCCTGAACCCGGATGCAATTCTGGATGCACGCGAATCCCTGAATCTGTCGTTTCACATGACGCTTGGCACCGAATTGAGCCGTGAGCCGCTTGTAATCGACGCATTGAATCTGATTGAATTGATTCGCGGCGAGGCGCCTGTCGCAGTGATGTGTGATGTGCTTCGATCTGACCGCATCCTAGGCTGGGATGAAGAGTTTGACCAGCGCTCAGTGCTGGCAGTCGAGGTTTTGGGAATTGGCAGCAGCGTCGTCACTCTGGATAATGTACTGGCGCTGATCAGGCAGCGGAATATTCAGTGTCCGCAGCTGGCGGCTGTTATCCGAAGCGGGCAGAAGACGCTGCAGAATCTTCCTGCGCGAGCGAGTTACGCGCACTGGGGTGAGTTTCTCATGGACTGGCTGAAACTTTTTCAGTCGGAATCCAGAAAAGATCGCAAATTCGGGATTGAAGAAGCGCAAGTGCACAAAGCCTGGCGCGATGCGGTCGAATCGCTGGCGGAAATATCGCTTGTCGGCCGACGTGTCAGCGTCGAGGCTGCGATGGCAAAACTCACCCGCATTGTCTCTGATATCAGCACTCAGCCGAGAGCGGTTCATTTGCCTGTTCAGATCGGTGAGATGATCACGATGAGAGGTCAGTCCTTCACTCATTTGTGGGTTATGGGCATGAACAATGAAACTTTGCCTGGCCGGCTGAGCCCGAGCCCGTTCATCCCTTTGGAATTGCAAATTGACCGGAGCATGCCCAACAGCTCGCCAGAGGATCTGGCCACACGTCTGGACCAAAGATTCAGTCGGCTTGTCACCGGTGCCGACTGTGTCATCCTGAGCTATGCGCAGTCCGATGGCAGCAAGGTCTTCAACGCCAGCAGCCTGATTCGCGACTGCCGGCCATTTGCGCGCGCATCGCAGTCCATGTATCCAGACTACAAGCAGCTGCTCTGTGCGCAGCGCGCGACTTGCGAGACTTATGCCGACTGGATCGGGCCGCCGCTTGAGGGCCGAGAGCTGACAGAATTTGCAGGCGGCTCCGCGGCGCTTCAGCATCAATCGAAATGCTATTTTCGAGCATTTGCGATGAAGCGGCTGAGTGCGGAACCTATTCGGTCGCTGGAGATTGGAATTGACGCGCTGTTTCACGGCTCTCTGGCTCATGACATCTTGGAGGAGTTGTACGCCGATATTGAATCACCGTCGACCATTCAGCCGCACTCTGAGAGCTGGCAGCGGCAGATTGAGCAAGTTGTGCGGCGCATGGTCCGCACACACAACAAAAGGCGGATCAGGCCGATCCGACAAGAATTGATCGCAGCGGAAATTGAGCAGCTCATCGATGTCATCAGTGAGTGGATGAATTGCGATGCGCAAGGGCCTGCGGACCGAACCGTATTTGGGCTGGAGCTGGAGCAGAGGATGCAAATCGCCGGCTTGCCAGTGCGTCTTCGCATTGATCGAGTCGATCTGCAGGCGCAGCCTAACGGCTCACACGAATTTTTCGTGATGGATTACAAGACCAGCGATCGCTATAAAGTCAGCGACACTGATGGTGGTCGGCCGAAAGAGCTGCAGTTGCTGCTGTATGCCTGCGCACTGGAACAAGCATATGCGTATCCGGTGCGGACCGTCGCCTACGGGCTGCTGAAAAAATCCAAAGTCAGCCTGCCCATGCGCGAAATCATCAGCTACGCGCCGAACATTGAGCCGGGCTGGAAACGGACAGTTCGAGAGCTCGCTGTGGAATTTGTCGCTGGCAAAGCCGATGTCAACCCTCTCCCGAAGGCTTGCGAGTACTGCGGTTTAGAATCACTTTGCCGCATCAGTGCGGAGCAAGCGCAATATTGATGAAAACCGAGTGCGATTACAGCCAACTCAGTGATGCGCAGACCCGCGCCTGCGCGCTGGATCCGTCTAAATCCTTCATCGTTCGGGCACCCGCCGGCTCTGGAAAAACGACCTTGCTGGTCAGCCGCTTTATCGGTCTCCTCAGCGTTGTTGAGCAGCCTGAAGAGGTGCTCTCAATGACATTTACCCGTAAAGCGAAAGCGGAAATGGAAGAGAGAATTCTCGAAATTCTCAGTCCAGACTCGACTCGCAAATTGCCGACTGAAGCAGAAAACCGCATGGTCGATAGAGTACGCAAGCGTTCGGAGAAACTTGGGTGGGATCTGCACAATCAACCCTCGCGCCTGCAGATCATGACCATCGATGGATTGGCCAGTCGCCTGATTCGCGCCATGCCATGGGCATCGCGATTTGGGTCGGTGCCCGGGGTGTGCGGCGATACCGATGAGATTTATCATGCTGCCGCAGTGAGTACTTTGGAAATGACGGACACCGAGCAGCCAGAATTTGGAGCAGCGCTGCGGGTGCTGTATCGCGAAACCGAGGGCAAGTCAGCTAGACTTTTGCGGCTTTTGGTCGATACGCTGCAAAAACGTGATCAGTGGATGCGGATATTGCTGCGGGAAGAATACGATGCCGATCGAAAAATTCACATGGAGCAGCTGTGGCGCTCGATTGCCGAGCCAATGATTGCAGACGTCTACAACCGGCTTCCGCCTGAGGTCAGGGATGCACTTCAACTCGATGACTCGGTTCTGCAAGCGGATCAGTCCAGTCTCGCGAAGTGGCGGGAGGCGGCGGACGAAATTCTTACTGACAAAGGCGAGATCCGGAGACGCAAACGCGTTCGTACAATCGAGTCGACTGCGATCGGCCTGAACGCACCGAAAGTTTTCGATCAATGCCGGGTAATCCAGGGGCTAGCTGAACGGCTGCATGAGCTGCGTGAGTTTTGCCCTGATCCAGTGATTGGAGAGCATGAATGGGAAGTATTGAATGCGGTGCTGACGGTCTTGCAGGTCGCTGTCGGTCAGCTGAAGCTGGAGTTTCGCCGCCGCGGTGAGGTGGATTTTATTGAAATCGCCCAGCAAGCCGAATGGGCGCTGGGCTCAGCAAGCGATCCAACCGATTTGGCGCTCGTGCTGGACTATCGGTTCAATCATATTCTGGTTGATGAATTTCAAGATACGTCAATCAGTCAAAAGAAGCTGCTGCTGAAGATGACGCAGGGCTGGCAGCGCGATGATGGACGCACACTGTTTTTGGTCGGCGATCCGATGCAGTCCATCTACAGGTTTCGCGATGCAGAGATTGGAATTTTCCTGTCTGCAGCCACGCATGGACTTGGCGCTGTCAAGCCGATTCCATTGCAGCTGAAGCGTAATTTTCGCTCGGATTCGAAGCTGGTCAATTGGTTCAATGCCGTATTTCGGGAAACTTTTCCCGAGCAGGTTGATATTTCGAAAGGCAGTGTGAATTATGGGGAGTCTTACTCCGAGGAGCGCGCGCCGCAGCTGCAGTTTGCCAATGTAAGGCTGCGCTATAAAAGCGCATTTAAGCTTTATGGCGCTGAATCGACTTCAATACGTCGCTTTCAATCCAATGCATCAAGAAAGTTCGAGGCGATGCAGGTTGTCTCGGACATTAAGAAATATCTGGCAAGATTTCCTGCGGATCAGGTCGCCGTTTTAGTCAGAAACCGAAGTCATGCGGCGGCGATACTCAAGCAGCTGAAGGCAGAAAATATGCGCTACTACGCCTCGGATATCGTTGAGCTTGCCTCCCGAATGGTGGTGCGTGATCTGCTTTCGCTGACCCGCTCGCTGCTGAATCTCGCGGATCGTGCTGCCTGGCTTTCGATTCTGCGCGCTCCATGGTGCGGTCTGACACTGGCCGATCTGCTGATTGTCAGCGGGGATGGCACACAGACTATCTGGGCGCGGCTCAACAGCCCGGAAGTGGTTGAATTGCTCAGTTGCGATGGCCGCCAGCGGCTCGCGCGGGTGCGCGACATTCTGCAGCGCGCCTACTCGGTGCGTGGCCGACTGAGTGTTCGGCAGTGGGTTGAGGACACCTGGGTCATGCTAGGTGGTCCGGCCTGCATTGCCGACGAGGACCTCGTCAACGCTGAGCTGCTATTGAACCTGATCGAGCAGAATTCACGCGGCTCCTCAATTGTCAATTTGGACGAATTCAGTGCAACCAAACTGGATCGACTGTATGCCATGCCCGATACAAGTGAGGATGCAGCTCAAATTCAGGTCTCAACGATTCATTCGGCCAAGGGGCTTGAATATGACGCAGTATTTATCCCGCGGGCGGAAGGACAGTCAGCACAGGCTTCACATGAACTGATGGTGTGGTCCGAGATCATGGATGGTGACGCTCCTGTGCGCGGCATGATCGTATCGCCGCTTGAGCTTTCTGGAGATCGGAGTCAAGATCGCAAATACCGCTATATCCGCAATCTGAGCAAGCAGAAAACGCTGAATGAGCTGGCTCGCTTGGCTTATGTCGCATGTACGCGTGCCAAAAAAGAGCTGTACATATACGCCGAACTTACGAGTGCTAAGACCAAGCCGAGAGCGGATTCGCTGCTGGGCTGCATGTGGGCGGGGATTCAGCAATACGCGCAGCAAGAGGGTCAGGATGAAAATGAGCATATTGTTGTTCCACCGGTTTCCAGCGAGCTGGGGCCAGACTTCCGAAAAGAGTTGATGATTGGAGACGGTTCGGATTCTCCGGTGCCAGACTTGCATCGGCTGCCGAGTGACTGGACACTGCCTGAATCTCCGACTCCGGTACAACTGCCGGGGCTAGAGCAGGAAGCGCCGGAAAATGCAGATCGAATTGATTTCGACTGGGCCGGGAGTGTGGCCGTATGGACTGGACTGATCGTCCACGAATGGATGCGGCTGATTACACTTGCCGGGACTGCAAATTGGAGCGCCGAGAAAATCATGGCACAGCAGCCATTGTGGAAACAGAAGCTGCTGGCGCTAGGCCTGTCTGCCGACGATAAGAATATGAGGTATGTTTTGGATCGCATCAGAAAATCTCTGATTAACGTGCTGTCCGATGAGCGGGGCCGCTGGCTATTGGATGACTCGCACGCCGAGTCACAAACAGAATACCGATTGACTGGCTATGTCGACGGCTCGTTTCGGAACGTTATTTTGGATCGCACTTTTGTCGATTCAAGCAATACTCGATGGGTGGTTGATTACAAAACCGGTGTATCGCTGAAAGATGATGAGGCGGAATTTCTGGATAATGAAGTCAAGCGCTACCATGATCAGATGGTGCAGTACAAAAAAATCGTTGCCGGCTTTGATTCACGGACGATTCGAACAGGGCTGTATTTCCCGATGTATCCGGCCTGGCGGGAACTCGAAATCTGACTCATTGCTCCACCAGTCAATCGTGTATATGATTGACTGCGGCAGATGGCCGTGACAGCCTACGAACTGGATGATTCCACTTCCTGGCCAGTTTTTGCCGATAGCTTGACGCGCTCGATTATCTGTTCATAAAACGTCAATACGGCTGGAATCAGGAACAGAATCAGCAGGGATGAGAATCCGAGCCCGAATATCAATGTAGCGGCCATGGGGATCAAAAACTGCGCTTGAGTGGAGGTTTCGAAAAGCAGCGGCAGCAGCCCCACAATGGTGGTCAGATTGGACAGAATCACGGGCCGCAGCCGTTGGCAACCAGCGTTGATCATCGCGGTCAGCTGCTCTTCACCTTGCTTGCGGTTGCTCTTGTAAAAGACGACCAGAACAATGGCGTTGTTGATCACAATTCCCGACAGCCCAATCATCCCGAGAAGAGAGATGATGGTGATCGGCAAGCCCAGAATCAGATGTCCCCAGGCGGCGCCGACGATTCCGAACGGTATCGCCAGCATGACAATCAGCGGCCAGGCATACGATCCGAAAATCCAGGCCAGCGTGAGATAGATCAGCGCCAGAGCGATCATCAGTCCCGTTTTCATGGATTCTTCAGTGGCTTTTTGGTCTTCAAGCCGTGCGCCGACTTTCCACGTCACACCAAATGTTTCTGTAATCTGAGGTTTGATCTCGGTCTCGAGCCAATTGATAATCTGTGTTGTATTGCCAGCATAAGGATCGACACTGGCTGCCACCTCAATATTGAATACACCCATTGAGCTTGACAGGGTATCGAAGCCTCTGGCAGTTTCAATGCTGACCACGTCCAGGAGCGGGACTGCCTCGCCGGAAGACAGAATAATATGGATATTCCCGAATTCACTCAATCGATTGCGTTCTTCCTCAGGCAGGGACAGATTGACTTCGATATCCGCATACTCGGTTGTGAACGATTGTACAAGCAGGCCGTCAACGGAAGATCTGAGCTGTCGGCTGACCTCGTCGATTGAGAGCCCCAGTGAATGTCCGAGCGGTGTCAGCGTCAGTATCTGCTGCTGGCGCCCAAAGTTGGTGTTGTCACCGACACCGAATACACCCGGTGTGTTTTCAAGGATTTCTGCCAGCGCCAAGGCTGCGTTTTTCGTCTCGAACCTTGATCTTCCGCCCGAAAGCCGGATCTCGATATCGCGTCCAGGCGGACCTGCGGATTGGGACAGTACCGTGACATTTTCGAGTCCTGGCACGTCTTCGAGTCGCTTGCGCCATTCGCGAACGAACGTGGTGGTTCGAACCTGGCGCAGATCAGACTGGACCAATTCGACCCCCACAGAGCCCAAATGCGAGCCACGTCCCTCAGGCAGTCCGAGTATTTCACCGGTATTGGTTCCATGCATAGAAAAGACGGTTGCGATCAGATTGCCGCCCAAATCACGCTCAGTCTCATACAGGACTTGCTCCACATTTTGAATATAGTCGCTCACAGTCTGTTGTGCAGTTCCAGCGCTGAAAGTTGCGTTAGCCCACAGCGTGTTCAGCTCAGGAGTTGGAAAGAAACTGTACGTCATTCGTCCGGATGTGAATAAGCCAACCGTCAGGATCATGCAGGCCAGACTGATTGCAATGGTCGTGATCGGATGCCGCACTGCTGCTGTCAGCGTGTTGCGAAAGATGCTTTCGCGAAATTTTTCGAATTGGCGGTCAAAAAATGTTTTCTTTGAGACTTGTCCGCGGTGCCTCATTTTTGCAAAAGAATGTCTGAGGTGGCCTGGCAAGATCAGAAAAGCCTCGATCAGCGAGGCGGCAATGACAGCAATGACAACGATTGCCATGCTGCGTAAAAACTGTCCGGTTACGCCCTCGACCAGAATGACCGGCATAAATGCGAACATGGTGGTCAGCGAGGCGGCCAGGATCGGCATAAACATGCGTCTGGCCGCGGTGTAAACCGCTTCGGCAGGATTTGGATTTTGCACAAAATTCGTCAGTGACTCCTCGCCGACCACGATCGCATCGTCAACAATGATGCCGATTGTCATGATGAACGTGAACAGGGTCAGCATGTCGAGTGAGCCATCAATCATCGCAAGCGCAACTATCGCACCCATCAGTGAGACGGGGATGCCGCAAGCGACCCATATCGCGACGCGGGTATTGAGAAAAAGATACAGGACAATCAAGACTAGAAACAGACCGGCGAGTCCATTTTCCAGCAATACTTTGATCCGGTCACGCAATGGAAGCGACCGATCGTCAACGATTGTCAAGCTGACATTCTCAGGCAGTTTTGGCTGTGTTTCGGCGAGCCATTCATACAGCATGTCAGCGCTGTCGAGGGTATCGGCGGCAGCTTGTCTTTGCAGTGACAGGATAATGGCTGGCTGACCTTTGTGAAACAGGGAAATCTGATCAGGCAGCGCTTGTCTTTGGATAATTGCGATATCGGCAAGTGTGACCAGGCGGCCATCTGAATCCGCGATGATCGGAATGTTTTCGAATGACAGTTCAGAGCGTCTCTGATCAATCACCCTAAGTTCACGGCCAGCATCGTTGCGGCCCATGATGCCGATCGTGGCATCATGCGAGTGGGATCGGATCCGCTCGCCAATCTGATTCAGTGAAAGCCCCAAATCACGCAGGGTTTGCCCTGGAATCTGAATAGAAATCTCTTCTTCCGGCAAGCCTTCAATCTTTACCAGGCCGGCACCGCGGGTAATCAATTCGTCTTTAAACTGGTTTCCCAATGTCCGCAATTGGTCTATCGAAGCGCCCGCCAGCAGCACGTTGGCCACAATTTCAGTTGGAATGATTTCGGCAATCACTGGCCGCTCAATGTCCTGCGGCATATCCGGAACGAGACGCTCGATATCACTCTTGACGTTGTCGGTTTCTGTGCTGATGTCGGTTCCGGGAAAAAACTCAAGGACGATTGTAGAGCTCGAAAACGACGAAGTTGAGTTCATGTCCTTTAAGTTTTCGGTGTTTTTCAGTTCCAGTTCCATTCGGCTGGTCACCGACCGCTCGACATCTTCGGCCGAGGCGCCAGGCCATGAAACATGCACTCTGGCGTAATCCAAGTTGATATCAGGAAAAAATTGAACACTCATGCGCGCGAGAGAAACAATGCCGGCAATCAAAAAGACGACCATGAGAATGTTCATCGCGACAGGATGGGTGATGAACGTATATAGCAGATTATCGCGTTGCATAATTCGTTCCATTCGCTGACTGCCCAGTCAGTTGCCAGCGCTGTGTACTGCAGTATGCATTGATCATGGCAGATTCAAGACTCTGACGGCAAGACCATCGCTAGCGTTCGACAACTGCGTGATGAGCACCTGATCACCCGCATCAAGATCATCGCTGATGGCGATAATGCGGGGTTGGCTCTCATCACCGGTTTGTCCCAAGCGGGTGATCTGGACTCGCCTCAGCTGCCCGGATTCGATTTTGAATACATCATTGGAACCGTATACAGCCGAAAATGGCAGCCCAAATGCCGCATCAATCGGTGCAAGTCTCAGTTCCAGCGTCAAAGATCTCCCGAGTTCCGGATAATCGGCCGCAGCGGCAAAGTGAAAGTATGCGTCGACTCCGCCGCGGCCCGGGTCAACGGTTGTGCTGAGCCGATCCAGCTGCAGTTTCCAGGCTTGTCCGTCGAGGACCGCCGCCGCGTCCACGGTGCCGTGATCGGCAACGGTCTTTCGCACCTGTTCGATTTGTCGATTCGGAATCAGGGTGAGGACCTCGGTACGAGTCTGGTCGTAGATCTCAATCAGCGGCGAACCGTTGCGGACCGTAGCGCCGACCGCAACATCAATATCGGTTACCCGGCCGTCGAAAGGTGCATAGATCATGGTCTCTGCCAGATCCAGCCGCACTTTGTCCAAAGCTGCCCGGGCCCGCTCAAGATCGGCGTTGAGCACGGCGACACGGCTGCTGAATTCCCGAATAGCAGCCTGCCGCGCGGTGACCGCCAATTGCGCCTGCTGTTCCGAGCGCTCAAGCGAGTCGAATTCAGCTTGTGAGATGACGTTGCGGTTTTTCAGCGTTTCGTAGCGTTTCAGCGAGGCTGCTGACAGTTCTTGGAGGCGCTGCTCATGGTGCAGAATTTCACGATCGGTGATCAAGCGCTGATTTTCCCGCTCAATCTGGGCGAGGATTCTTGCGACATCCGCCTGCGCCTGACGCACTTGCTGGTCAATCTTGTTGGAGTTCAGCTGAATCAGCAGATCGCCCTTGGCGACTGATTGTCCCGGTCGCGCATTGACGTGCACGACCTTGGCGTCAATGACCGAGCTCAGCAAAGTGCTCGAGGGTGTCCCGACGCGGCCAAACAAGCTGAGCGAGGGCGCCAGAGTCTCAAGCTCAATCTTATGCGCTTCCACCAGCCATTGACGAATTTTCGGTATCTCCGGAGTCGTTTCGAGCTGTTCAGTTTGCAGCAGCTTGAATCCGATCAGGCCTGTAGCGATGACCGCGACAGGTACCGCATATTTGAAGATTCGTCTCATCGTCTTGTCTTAGTGAGAGCGGGGCTGGCATATGGAATGCAGCTGTGGGTTTGCTCGGGCGACCGTTCCGATCGCTGAACTGGTCATGTGCTATGTACTGTCATCAGGGTATCGGAACCGACTGCGTCAGGCTAGTTGCAGCTGTCGGCACGTCGAATTCCGGCGGTGTGCAACTCAGCACTGCTCGCGGTGGCCAGCCGCCACATCATACGATCAGCATCAATTGAAAGAAACAGTCACAGGATTATAAAAGCAATCGCTGAGGCATCGGCAATCAATCGAACAGGGTGACAGGGCAGGGCGGGTGTCCGAATTTTTCAAATTCGACAGGACAAGGTGCAAATTCAATTGGAGCCTGCTTGCCTGTCGGCATAGTCATATGGCAAGTCAATTGAGTGCCTGAGAATGCAAAAATTTGACGTACATCCAAACAGGGTAAGCTCGACTTCGAATAGGCAGTCTGCTGAGCGTGAAGATTCCTGAGAATTCAAACTGTCGACAAGGCATGGCCAAGGTCGGCAATCAAGTCTTCTTGATCCTCAAGTCCGATCGACAGCCGGATCAAGCCATCGCTGATGCCCGCAGCAGCGCGTTCTTGCTCTGAGATGCGACTGTGTGTGGTGGTTGCAGGATGCGTGGCAATGCTTTTCACGTCGCCGATGTTGGCAGTGATTGAGAAACACGATAGGGCATCAATGATTCGCCAGGCGCCCAGTGTGCCGCCGGCGACCTCAAATGACACAATCGCCCCGAACAGCTTCTGCTGACTGGCAGCAAGCTGATGGTTCGGATGACTTTTCAGCCCCGGGTAATGGGTGCGGGTCACTGCGTCATGCTGATCAAGAAAGGCTGCGACCGCTGTCGCGCTGCGGCAGGCTGCATTCATCCGTACTGCAAGTGTCTCAAGGCCTTTGTGAAACACCCAGGCATTGAATGAACTCATTGACGGACCCGCCGACCGGAGAAAAGCCACGAGCGAGTCTGCGAGGGACTCGTCATTGACAACGACTGCGCCGCCGACCGCTCGACCTTGCCCGTCCAAAAATTTCGTTGCGGAATGAATCACGACGTCGGCCCCTAAATCCAGCGGCTTCTGCAGCGCCGGTGTACAGGCACAATTATCGACTGCCAAGATGCAATTCTCAGCGGATGCTGCCAGGTTTGATAAAGCGCGAATGTCGAAAATCTCACAAAGCGGATTGGTAGGCGACTCCACGAACAGCAGGCGCGTATTGCTCTGTATCGCGGTCTTCCAGACTGCGATTTCAGTACTGCTTACATAGGTTGTCGAGATGTCAAATTTACTTAATATCTTGTTAAACAGATTGATGGTGGAGCCAAACAGGCCAGCTGCGGCGACTAAATGGTCACCCGCCCTGAGATGAGTCATGCAAAGTGTCAGAATCGCCGACATTCCGGACGCGGTGGCAACACAGAATCTGGCGCTCTCCAGTGTTGCAAGTCGCTCTTCAAACGCGCGGACTGTCGGATTGGTGAAACGGGAATAAATATTTCCAGGCTCGCGTTCTGCGAACAGATCGGCGGCATGCCGAGCATTATCGAAAACGAAGCTGGAGGTGGCAAAGATCGGGTCGCTGTGCTCGTTTTCTAGCGTTCTTTGCTGTCCTGCCCTCACTGCGTTAGTTTGAAAACCGTGCTTATTCATGGTCATTCAGTTGGCGGTTGGTACAGGTTCAGGCTTTGGCATGGCGCAATCCATGTGCGCCGATAATCTTTATCACTTTATATCAATTCCCCAAGCTTGAAAACCTGCAATTCAACACCGCAGGCCAGCTGGCCTGCTCGGACTGGCGCAAAGGATACGCAAGCGTTTGCACCGAGCGCATTGCCGGTTCCGCTCAATATGGGGTCTATCGCATTGAAAGGTGTTCTATTGTCAACAATATGCTTGACAATAGTATAGCCTGACTATGCAGAATATTTGATTAGAAATATATGAATACAGTAACATATGGAATTATTTATATTACATAAGCATGAATAATTATTCATGCTATTAGGAAAATAAATCCTTTGATTTGTGGCTCGAAGAGCATTATTCTATTGCACAGGTTCACAAGACCTATTTTGTTTGATAAATAATTTACTGGATACGAAAATGTTTCAACAAATTCATAACCGAGTCGGCGCGGCTTTTGTCGGTGCGGTAGTAGTGCTACTCGTAGTCGCGAACCTGGCTGCTTAAGTGATGACGGCGATCAAGATAAATTAACTTTGGTTTTCACATAACACTACAACAGGAAACATAACAATGGAAAATTTAAATGTAATTGATATCCGACCATTGGCCAAAGCGCGTCGGTATGCATCAGTCAGCCATCTGCTGGCGATGACGAAAGTGGCGATGCTTCGCCGCAGCACGATTCGAGAATTGCAGGTCTTGAGTGATGCGCAGCTTGAGGATATTGGGATTCCCCGATACGCGATCCGTGATGTAGTCGGCAATAAAATTCAACCGACCGAAACGCATCGCAAATCCGGCACAGCGGCGCCATCCGTTCCGAGCAGGGTTGCATTTGACGGGGTGAGGTACGCCGCGTAAAGATTAACTTCAATTTTTCATAGAAATCATCCTCCTATGATGTTCTTGGCCGCCTTTTTAGGCGGCCTTTTTTTTGTGCTGGGCAGGCGTAGAATGCAAAGCATTGATAAGCGCTGTTCGTTTTGTGTCAGGCAATCGCATTGATCAGCCAGCCAGCAAGAAATAGTTCCAGCTTAGAAAAATCAGTCCTGATAGGGTTAAAATTATGCGACGATTGCAGTGCGGCGCCAAGTCAAAGTCAAATGCCCAGTTTCAGGATATTGCTTCAGATATGAAAGAGCTATTGATTTCGATCGCTGTGTTTTTGGGTCTGCATCTGATTCCACCCATTTCAGTTGTGCGTGAGCGTTTGATTGCTGCTGCGAGACGGAAGTCGTATCTGATCGTTTACTCGCTGGCCTCTGCCGGTGCGCTCGCTTGGGTGTTTTCGGCATCCCAGCGGGCGCCAGATTGGATTATTTGGACGCTTCAGCCTTGGCAGGGCGTAGTGACTGTCTTTGTGATGCCCGTATCCATCTGGATGCTGGTTGCTGGACTCTGGACAAGGAACCCGCTTTCAATTTCTGTTCGCAAGCACCAGGCTGTGGATGCTCTGGAGCCGATTGTTGTCATTACGCGGCATCCCGTACTCTGGGGCTTCGGTCTTTGGGCTGCAGCTCATATTCCACCCAATGGTGATTTGGCATCCGTGATTGTGTTCGGCCTGCTGACAGCATTTTCGATCGCTGGATGCAAGCTTCTGGATCTGAAAGCAAAAAAGCGACTGGGAATCGAAAAATGGCACCGAATCTCTGCCATGACCTCAATCATTCCCTTTGCTTCAATTGCAGCTGGCAAATCGTGTATGCATGTCAATCGCTCGTTCATTGTGCAGATTGTCGTTGCTTCGGCGATCTATCTGTGGTTCCTGCTCTACGGTCACAGCTGGGCATTTGGAATTCCAGCGCTCGTTTGGCTTTCTTAAATGAATTGGGATAAAGACTCATAAGGCTGATGGCAGCTTCTGCATTTTTGAGTTATGGCTTTCGGCCGTTTTTCTTTGCAGGTGCAATCTGGGCCGCCTTGTGCGTTGCAGTTTGGCCGGGAATACTGAAGCACATGATTCCGGTGACTTCACCTTATGGTCCAGTTTATTGGCATGCCCATGAACTGCTGTTCGGATATGTTCCTGCCATCATCGCGGGATTTATCCTTACTGCTATTCCCAGCTGGACTGGTCGCAAACCCGTCAGTGGCATCATGCTGGGACTGCTGTTCTTGCTTTGGGTCATCGGCCGGGTGGCAGTCTGGACTTCTGGACTGATTGATCCGATCTTGAGTGCAGTCGCAGACAGTCTGTTTCTGACTGCAGTAACGGCAACTGCATTGCATGAGACGATCGCAGGACAAAATCGTCAAAACATCAAGATTGCTGCGTTGATTGGAGCGCTTGGCGCTGCCAATATTGCGTTTCATGCGGAGGTTATCGGCCAGGGCCATCCGAACTATTCCCTTCGCGCCGGCATTGTGCTGACTGTGCTTTTGATCAGCATTATTGGCGGGCGTATCATTCCGGCATTTACCCGCAATTGGCTCAGCCAGCGCAACGATCATCATTCGATACAGACGGGCAGGTTTGATCTTGTTTGTATTGCGCTCTCGATTGCCGCTTTGTTCAGCTGGGTCTTCAGTCCAGATTGGCGTATGACTGGCGCAGCACTGTTGGTTTGCGGTGGTTTGCACGCAGTGCGACTGGCGCGGTGGGCGGGGATCTACACAGGAGATGAGCTGCTGGTCGCCATTTTGCATATTGGCTACTTTTTTATACCGCTCGGATTCATTGCAGTAGGCTGTTCGGTTTTTTGGCCTGAATTCGTCAGTGTCAGTACTGCACCCCATGCGTGGCTGACAGGAGCGGTCGGCGTGATGACTCTTGCAGTGATGACTCGGGCCACAAGAGGGCATACGGGACGGCCGCTGACGGCGTCATTTCCAACCAAAGTGATTTATTTTGCAGTGATTGCCGCCGCTGCCTGTCGGCTTTCGGTTATTTTCGTGCCAGCGCATTCCGAGATGATGCTGAACTTCGCTTCACTGGCCTGGGTTGCGGCGTTTGGATTGTTCGCGGCGGCTTATGCGCCTATGCTGCTGTTTTCCCCACCTTCGGACTGATGAGTTGAGATCAACGATAGTGGATGATTCGCCGTCTCGACCTATTCATTTCGGCTCATTTCCAGCGGCGCTGCGATCGTTTGTTGGATTTGTCGTGAGCTTGACCAGTATCACCGGTCAGAATAATCGCCCGTGGTTATGCCTGTATCTATCTGCATGAATATTCGGCAGTGGCTCAGTTTGAACATTGCAAAGCCTGCGTAGGGAAAAGGCGGCCAGGAGGCCGCCCTGTGTCCGGGAGGTTCCGCGATCCTCCAGCGATATCCGGTTCCGGATTGACGCCCTCGCGTGGCCCGCACTCCAGATAGCCGGATGGCTCAGCTGTCGAGGTCCGGACAATTGAGATACTGCCTTTGCGCCTGGCTCGCCACAGTCTGGCCGGCGAGGATGTGTGTTCCGCCCCGGGTGCCGTTGCAATAGCAGTCCCGAATGTCCTGCCGCGTGCTGGCCACCGCATAGCACCCGGTCCGGTTATATTGGGCTAGGTTGGGTCCCCAAGTGCCTCCCTTCAAAACCAGGTTCTGCTCCGCATTCGTGAACTCGCCCCGGGTCTTGAAGCAGAAGCGGCGAATCGGCTCTGTATATGATGCTGTGCCACCGTATACAACGACTGTGTAGCGCGTATTCTTCTTCAGGCCGGTGAAGTTGACGGTCTGTGCCGCCAGCGGTTGGGATGAACCGAGATTTTTAACCTGCTGTGGAGTACCCATCCCGCCTTCTTGAACCCCCGCATATACTGTGAATGAGTTTGTAAAGGTGGTTTGCGCAGTTTGGAATGTCATGCTGTCGTTTGTGGGAGTCCCGGAAATATTACCGACGGGGAACACCCCGAACTCTGACACGCCTTGCGTGCAGGCTGCTGGGCCTTTGGTCGCCGGAATGACCAGCGGCGCCAGCTGCTGGGCCTGCGCCGGCCATGCGAGGGCCGCAAGCAGCAGGAGGGTTGCTAGTTTAGCGAGGGGGGGGTGAATTAAGGTTTTTCTGGATCATGACTGTGTTCCTCATGGTTAACATTTTCCTGCATTATGCATTATATAGTACTTTCCTTTCTGAAAATAGACAAACTTTCAAACTGAGCCACTACCGAATATTCTTGCCGTTTGCCGCGGAGTAGCTGACCGTTTCAATTCAAGGCGGCCGCCAGCGCTGTATCGAATGTCTCAATTCTGCTGACTTCACGGCGCTGGCAGCTTGCAAGATGACACAAGTCTCGCGCTGAAAGAGCCGGATGCAGTTTGTGAAGCTGGCAGGCAAGATCAACATCCGTGCCTTCAAGCGGCCAAACCTCGATTCGTGCTTTGCGAATCAGCTTCATTGCATCTTCAAGTGTAGATTGACGGTTCACTGGAAGGTAAGCATAGCCCCAGTTCCTGCAAAACTTCAGCAGATGTACACAGTCGAATGTGCTTGCGCTGCGCATCCATGAAAAACTTACGTGCCAGTTTCTCTGCAGGGGAGGAAAACGTTCTACGGAATACATGAATACATTGGTGTCGACAAAAATCAAGTGCTGGTCATCCCTTTGGCTCTTGATTCGTTCATTCCAGCCAGATGCGTTTTCCAGTCGGGCTCGCGCACATCGAAGCGGTTATCGTGACAGCTGTGGAAAAAGGCCTCAATGTCAGCAGCAGATTTGAAAGGCTTGATTTGCGAATTTGCATTTAATCGCTCGTCCGCCGCGCGCAGCCACGCGCTCAGACTGAGTCCTTCGGCGGCTTGGTGAAGATACCGGCTTCGATCCGCGTTTGGAATAATCAGCTGAACTCTTGCCATTGATTTAAATAATATGCACATGAAACATGTGTATGAGTATAGTTGGTGCACATCAATGATGCAATCCGTTTCAGCTGTGCAGAAAATGGAGATTGCTTTTCGAAGGCTGGCATTTTGCCGCAAATGAGTTGAATATTCGCAATCAAGGGCTGTGCATCGCGCATGCATCAGGGTTGAAAAAACCTATTCGCTATAATCGCCGGCAGGTCAATCAGAAAAGTTATGATTGAAAACTTTTTCAGTCTTCCTGACCTGCTGACAAAACAATACCGGTCAACGCTGCAGAATAACGAAAGTTTCATCTTTGTATCTGGATAATCATATGAATCATGCACCCTCGACTTCACTGACTCCGGCTTTGGAAGTTGAGAATATTCACAAAAGTTTTGGCTCGATCGAAGTCCTGAAAGGCATTTCTCTTGCAGCCCGCAATCAGGATGTCATTTCAATTTTAGGCAGCAGCGGCTCCGGCAAAAGCACCTTTTTACGTTGCATCAATTTACTGGAGACGCCGACCTCGGGCTCTGTGCGTGTCAATGGAGAGCTGATTGAGATGAAACAGTCGAAATCCGGCGGCTCCATCCCGGCCAGCCGCAAGCAGGTTGACCGGATCCGATCCAAGCTGGGGATGGTATTTCAGCAGTTCAATCTTTGGTCTCACATGACGGTCATCGAAAATGTGATGGAAGCGCCAGTGCATGTTCTGAAAATTCCCAAGCGGCAAGCTAGAGAGCAAGCTGAATCAGTCCTCCAAAGGGTCGGCCTGGCCGATCGCAAAGACTATTACCCCGCCCATCTTTCTGGCGGCCAGCAGCAGCGGGCGGCGATCGCCAGAGCTTTAGCCATGAGCCCTGATCTGCTGCTGTTTGATGAGCCGACATCGGCTTTGGATCCAGAGCTGGTGACCGAGGTTTTGCGCGTGATGCGAAGTTTGGCTGAGGACGGATCAACCATGCTGGTTGTGACGCATGAAATGGGGTTTGCCCGTGAGGTATCCAATCGGGTGCTGTTTCTGCATGAAGGCCGCGTCGAAGAGGATGGCACTCCTGATGCGGTGTTTGATCATCCCAAATCTTCAAGGTTCAAGGAATTCTTGTCTGGCAACTTGAAATAATCTGACTTTATACAAAAACTACTCAATCTATTGATGGAGGTCAATCTCAGATGAAAAAATTCTTCGCAATCATGGCAGTTGCCATGATGTCCCTGAGCTCAGCTGCTTTGGCAAAGGACTGGGACAAAATTCGCATTGGTGTTGAGGGCGCTTATCCGCCTTTCAGCGCGGTCACGACTTCAGGTGAGCTGATTGGTTTCGATATCGACATCGCCAACGCTCTTTGCGCCGAAATCGGCGCTGAATGCAGTTTAGTTCAACAGGATTGGGATGGCATTATTCCCGCTTTGCTGGCTAGAAAATACGACGCGATTATTGCTTCGATGTCGATTACGGAAGAACGCAAGAAGAAAGTTGCCTTTTCCAAAAAATACTACAACACGCCAGGTCGATTTGCTCAGCCCAAAGGTGCCGGAAATGAGATATCGAAAGAAGGCTTGAAAGGAAAGACTGTCGGCGTCCAGCGCGCTACGATTCATGATAATTTCATTACCGGTGAATTCGGAGATGCCGTTGATGTTCGCCGTTATGGCACACAGGATGAGGCTTACCTTGACGCGGTTGCCGGGCGCCTTGATCTGCTGATGGCAGATTCCGTGGCGATGGAGGAAGGTTTTCTGAATACAGATGACGGCGCCGGCTGGGAGTTTGTCGGTCCCGGCTTTACCGATCCAGAGTATTTCGGCGCCGGGGCTGGAATTGCAATCCGCAAAGGCGATCAGGATCTAGTCAAGCTGTTCAACAACGCGATTGATGCGATCCGCGCCAATGGAACCTATCAGGAAATCAACGCCAAATACTTCGACTATGATGTCTATGGCGGTGAATGATTTCGCAATCTGATTCAGCAATCAGGGGCGCATAGTGCAAAACTGGCTGCGTCGCTGATCCGATTCTGACCCGACCATTCAAAGTCGCCGGGACTTGTGCATCAGTTCCTGACTGATCTTTTCAGTGGTGTTTTAGGCGGATATCTCTATCCGTTCATTCTTGAGGGGATGCTGCTGACCATACAGCTGGCGGTGCTCTCATTAATTCTAGCGCTCTTTCTAGGTTTTGCAGGCGCCACAGCTAAGCTTTCACGCAATAAAACAGCACAATTCATCGCCGGGGCATATACCACTTTGATTCGCGGTGTGCCGGATATTGTCCTGATGTTCATTATCTTCTTTGGCGGGCAGCTGCTGGTGAACGCGATCGGCGACCGACTCGGGCTGGATTATATCGAAATCAGTGAATTCGCCGCGGGTGTAGCGACGATCGGTTTTATTTTTGGCGCCTATATGGCTGAGACGTTCCGCGGCGCGATTCTGGCTGTTCCCCGCGGCGAGATTGAGGCAGGCTATGCCTATGGCATGACGCCGCTGCTGGTTTTCAGGCGCATCACATTCCCGGCCTGTGTGCGGCATGCATTGCCCGGATTCGGCAATAACTGGCTTGTACTGGCCAAAACGACGGCATTGGTGTCGGTGATCGGCTTGGAAGACATGGTCTTTCGAGCGGCACAGGCCGGCGGCAGTCTGCGCCAGCCGTTCACATTCTATTTTGCTGTGGCGGTTCTTTATCTGGTCATTACGGCCGTCTCTGATGGCGGCTTGCGCTGGCTGGACAAAAAATACAGCGCCGGGGTGCGCAAGGTGCGCTAGATTATGGACTACGAAGCCATCTTCACCAATCTGCCCCTGTATTTCGAAGGGATGCTGACGACTGTCCAGCTGGTGGCCGCGGCGCTGATTCTTGGCTTGATGCTGGCTGTTCCGCTCGGATTGATTGCCAGCCGCCGAAATTTCTTTGCCATCATTTTGCCCAAATCATTTATTTATTTTTTCCGCGGCACACCGCTTATTGTGCAGATGTACATGATTTACTACGGCGCCGGTCAGTTTGAGCTGTTGCGCGAGAGTTTTCTGTGGCCGATCTTCAAAGAGGCATGGGCCTGTGCGCTCATTGCTTTCTCGCTGAATACGGCAGCCTACACAGCGGAAATCATTCGCGGCGCAATTCGCGCCACCCCGCATGGAGAGATTGAGGCGGCCCGCGCTTGCGGGATGTCCGGCTGGCTGATTGTGCGGCGCATTATCCTGCCGAGTTCCTTTCGGCGGGCGCTGCCGGCCTATGGCAATGAGGTGATATTCATGCTGCATGGCAGCGCATTGGCGGGGGTCATTACCATTGTTGATCTTTTCGGCGCTGCTCGCATTGTCAACTCAAGGCATTTTGTACCTTTTGAGTCATTTATTACGGCGGGCGTTTTCTACCTCGTTTTGACTTTCGCGATCATTTGGGTGTTCAGGCGCGTTGAGTTTCGCTGGCATGCGCATTTGCGCCGCCGCGAGTCGTGATTCAAGAAAAAAATTTGAAATTCCCCATTGACATCGCTGATCTGTGTCTGACTGTTTCGGTTCCACGAAGAGGTGTGTTTGTGGCCGATGCGCGATAGAGTAGAGAATTAAGTTCCACAAATCCGCTATTCCCAGCCGCGAAGAATGATTCGTTGCAGAATTGCAGACAAGGGCAGCGATTCTTAAAATATTATCGGATGCTTGAAGTTGATTTGGAAAATAAAAAATGTAGAGTGCTTTCAATCACTTCAATTACACCTAGCTTTACGAATTCTTCTTAAACAGCTCATATATTTTGTCTCCGAGAAAACCAACAAGCAAACAGTGAGAGAATTTTCCATTTCATAGTTCGGCAAGGGACGCTCTTGTTGACAAAATAGCGAAGTAAGACAAACCTGTTAGATTTCCGGAAACATATTATGAAAGAAATTTTGATTGGAATAAATGTCACATTGCTGACAACACTGTTGATGGTTACGCCAACGCAAGCACAGGATGCTACTTCTGTTGAGTTGTTTGAACTCGGAAACTTGTGCTTACCTATCGGATTGCATATCACAATTGATAGCAATAATCCAAAGGATATAAGATGAAAAGATCTAGAAGAACACTCAAGAACGTTAGTTGAATCACGTCTAAGGGCTGCGCGAATCTATCCACCAAAAATTGGGTTAGAACCTGAGAAAATTGGCGGTGCGTATTTGGTTGTGGAAATCGTAATAAGTGGCAATATATTCCTCAGTCAACTTCATTTTGCCCCTTATGTTGAGCGATATGGCATTCACAGGCCAGTTTCAACTAGGCGAGACATTGCTATAGGAAAATGGTGAAAATGGTCATATGCAGATTTTATATTGCGAGCGCTGGAGAAGCAAATAGATACTTTTGTGAATGATTATCTGCGAGTTAACGAGGAGTATTGTGAGACCGATTGGGAGGAGGTTATTCGTGAGACTATGAGCAGGATGTAGAGGGATGCATAATTTTTTCATCGCCGCTTTAGTTTTTCTTGATTTGTGTTTTGCTTACATTTACTACTGTCCCAACGTTTTATATTTAAGGTTTGATGTTATCTGATTGATGGCAATGCTGTAGTACGCAGAAAAAGGGTGTCCAAGCCTTCAGAGCGGAACTTTTTTCAAAATCAGCTCGCATCTGTGAGTCAAGTTTTTCTACGGCCAAAGTGAGAGTGCAGTGAAAACGCGAATAGATGAATTCGATCCGTGTACGCAAGTTCAATTATTCAACTGGATGACATTGATTCTGCCAAACAATTGTTTGGCAGAATCCGTGTTCAACATTCAAGACCAAAACTTTCCAATCCCGAAAATACTGCATTGTGAAAGTGGCATATTTCGCGCCAGTATACCATCCTCGAATGTGTGAAACATCGCGGGCTTTTGTCAATCAAGCTTTTTGCAGTAAGAAAATGTAGATCCCGCTTTCGTCTTGTTTCGATTCCAGCAGCTGATGTCCAGTCTGACGGCTGAGCGCCTCAAAGTCCATGACAGCGCCGGGGTCAGTTGAGTGGACTTCCAGAGTCTGCCCCGAGTCCATTTGTGCGATGGCTTTCTTCGCTTTCAGAATAGGCAGCGGGCAGTTGAGCCCTTTGGTATCTAGCATTTGATCTGGCATTGAGGATATCTCCTTGTAAAGTCGTTTTTGTCGGCGTTCAAGGGCAGGTGGAAATAGAACAAACCTGATGGGGTCAGTCTTGATTGCAGCCGTCGAATCCATCGGCCTGCATTTTGGATTCATACGGCCCGGCAACCTCTGTTCCAGCAGTCAGCTGCGCTCTGATTGAGGGCCAGTCATCGACTTTCACCTTGAGCAGCCAGCCGTTTTCGTACGGATCTGAATTTGCGATTGAGGGTGTGGCTACAACATCCTGATTGACCTCAACGACTTCTCCGCCGCTCAGCAGCTTTGCCGGTCCGACCCACTTGCCTGATTCAATCGTTGCACAGCTTCGGCCGGGGCGCACTGCGCGTCCGGCACGTTTCGGCGTAATGGCGACCAGCTGCCCTGCCATCGCGGTCGCCACTGCGGTCATGCCGACCGTGACAGAATCATCCTCATTCTCGCGGTACCAGATGTTATTCTCCACATCGTAAAGCAGATCGTCCGGTAAAGTACAGCCTCGAACTTCAGCCATTGCAAGGTCTCCTGTCTAAAGTCACATCAATTACGTTCTAAGCGGCTTGGCCGAGCAGCAAAATTCGCCCAGCTCCTGCACCTCCATTTTACCTTTAATAAACAGCAGCAGATGCTTTGCGACCAGGGCGGACAACTGCAGCTGCCGCACATCGCGGCGCAGGCGATACAAGTTTAACTGATAAATGAGTTCTCTGCAGGTCTCTCGACACGCATTGAACGACGGATTGCCCTGTGCGCCCTGACGATGCAGAGCCAGCAGACGATAGCCTTCGCGGGTGTCTTGGGTCGGTTCAAGATCGTGTGCGGCCAGCCAGTTCTCAAGGATCTGTTCTGCCAGTGCCAGCAAGCGATTATGCGGATCGGTGCAGGCAGCCGGGTCGTTTTGCAGTTTCTCAATCTCGCGCTCGATTTTTGCAAACTCGGTCATGCCAGACCCTCGGTCTTCAGAAAGTGCAGCGCATTCGATACATTCTCATGAATGCCAAGCCGTTTCGGCGCGATGCCAAGCGCCAGCCCCAGCAGCTGAGTGAAATAGAGCATGACCGGCTTGGTTTCAATATTCAGGACTTCCTGAGCACGGACCTGATGCATTTCCAAGCCGCTGTGACAGGTTGGACATTCGGTTGCAATCACATCGGCGCCGCAGGCTTGCGCCGTCTGCAGGATATTCAGAACAAGCTGGGTTGACGTGTCGCAGTCCGACAGTGTATGCGCACCGCCGCAGCAGGCGGTCTTGAGCGGGAAATCAATAATCTGTGCTCCCGCTGCTTCCAGCAGATCATCCATGAAATGGGGTTTTGAGGTTGACTCACTGCCGTTTCCCTGATCTTTTTCGGGAAAAATATGGCGCGGCCGGGTATACATGCAGCCGTAATAATTCGCGATCTTCAAGCCGCTTAGGGATTTCTTGACCTTGCTTGCGAGATTCTTCTCGCCAATCGCATGCTTGATCCAGTCAAGCGCATGAATTGTCTCAATGTCGCCAGCGTTGTATTCGGGAGTGCCGGACTTTTCAGTCAGCTTTTTCAGGGTCTCGCGGGTCTGCGGCCGGTGCGTGACATCATACTCGGCTTTTTTCAGATTGTGATAGCAGCCGTTGCAAGGAGCCATGACTACATCCAGCCCCATTTTCTGCTTGGCAATCGCCATATTGCGCACCGACAGGAAATTTTGGATTTCTGGATCTATGTTTTTGACTTCCATGGCGCCGCAGCAGTTCCAGTTGTCGATCTCAACCAGTTTCAGTCCCAGTTTCTTGCCGACTTGCCGGGTTGAGCGGTTGTAAGCATGCCCGGTGCCTTCAAGCGCACAGCCTGGATAATAGCCCACTTTCTTTAAATCTTCGCGCAAAGGCTGATGCTCGCTCATGCTGACTGATTCCGTTTCGATTCTTCAAGGATGGATTTTCGATGCTGTTTTTTTTCTGCCAGATAGTCATCTATCGCACGCTTTGAGCGGTTCCAATTGCGTGTTCTCGGCTTGATCAGCGCCGCCATTCCCATGCGTGTGAACATGATGAAAGGCAGACCTCTGATCAGGTTTTTCGCGAGCCGCACCAGCCAGTCCTGCAGCAGCGGCTGACCTGTCCGGGAAAAGTAGTTGCGGATGATGCGCCCCTCTTCAATTTTTCCCGTCTCCAGCACCTGTTGGTAGAATTCCTCATCAAAATGGTGCGATTGTGATTTAGGGGTATGCCCCTGCTCTTCCAGCCACATTGAGAGGGCTTTCATCACCCCTTCCGGCTCTACATCGCGGGGACAGACATGCGTGCAGCGGTGGCAGGACACACACTGCCAGATAATGTCCTTGTCGCGCAGCAGCTCCTGCTCCATGCCCAGCCGCACGAGGTAAATCCAGTAGCGGGGATTGAAGTCCGGGTTGAGCGCATTCACGGTGCAAGAGTTGGTGCAGGCTCCGCATTGCCAGCAGCGATGAATGTAGGCGCCGCCGGGAAAGGCCGCCACCTCATTCTCAAGGTTTTCGTTGTAGTCACTGACAATGCGCGACTCAATGAAAGTGCTCCACGTACCTGAGACATCGACGCCGTCAATCTCCAGAGCATCATGCTCGCGCAGATTTTCCGGGCGGATCAGGGATTTCTCATGAATGGGCATCAGTCTGAATTGCTAGAGTGCTAGTGGGACACCGCCTCGATCGGGCTGGACAGACGGTAGCGCCTGCCGCCGGGCATGATCAAACGGGTTTTGCCGTTTTGCTCAGTTGCCGCATCCAGCCCCAGCATCCGCAGCGCATATCCAAATGCGGTACCGGTGCAGCTGAATTCGGCTTTCAGGAAACTGCCGCCCTGAGAGCCGATGTATTCGCTGTACAGCCATGCGAATAAGATATCCATTACGATGTGGCGATTGGCATAGACGCCGCAATCGGCCAGGAATTCATCCAGCTCCCGGCGCAATTCCAGGTGGGTTCGCACCCCATCGGGCACTTCCAGCTGATGCAACTGGAGTTCTGAGTACCAGATTTCCCTCAGAATCCCGGTATTGGCAGTGTAATCCCAAATCCAGCGTGTCATCAGCGGGTATATTTCCGGCTCGCGGTAGTGGATGATCTCTGCTGCCAGATCACGCGGCCAGCGACTTTTCCTGTTCACTGCGAGGCGCTCGGTGAACACATTGATGCGGTCGTCTGCATTGGCAAGTGCAAGATTACTCAGCAGATCGCGTATCGCATCCGCGAGAAACTTGAATTCGTGATCTTTGAGAACTTGCTGCAGTCGCCGCCGTACAGTTGGCATGAATGCACAGCAGTCAAGAAACTCCGCCTCGACCAGCGGGCTGTGGCTCTCAGCAAAGGTTCTTTGGAAAAGCTGCGATTTGCCTAGAACCCCTTCGATAAGCAGTTCCAGTCCGCCGAGTTTGTCAGCGCAGGATGACATCGCTTCAAATGCAGAACGCAGAATCTTCCCGTCCAGGTGCAGAACTGGGATTTCACCGAGCTCAGCGAGCGCATTGGGGGCGCCTTGAGCGGCGATAGAATTCGATTGTGGAGTCATTCAGCGAACCGTTCAGTTGCGCGGGACGGTCAATAGAGGGACTGCCGCATGTTGTGATCTATGAAGATGGAGCTAGGCCGCTTGCTGAGATATTCCCAATGCTGCCATGGCGGCTGCCTGGCCTTGCGCAATCGAGTCATCGATCGTCTCGGGACCGGTCGCGGCTCCGGCGACGTAGACCCCTGGCCGCGAGGTGCCGGCAATAGAATCATAGGCTGCTCCGCGCTGTATGTGACCATGCGGCTCCAGATCAACACCAAAAATCGATGCGATTTGTGAATTTTCGATATTCGGATCCATGCCGATAGCATGCACAACCAGATCAAATGGAATCGAAATGGGACGCTTGACGAGTGTGTCTTCTCCCTTGAGCAATACGCGATTGCCGTCGAAAGTCACCTCGGCAATGCGTGCCTTGATGTACTTTACTTTGTATTCCTCTTGACTTTTCCAGTAGAAGTTCCCTTCATACAAGCCAAAAGTGCGAATGTCCATATAGTAGATATAGACACTGCAATCGGGATGCTCTTCGCGGATTTCCATGGCCATATTGGCCGATACGGTACAGCAGATTTTTGAGCACCACTCGCGTCCGATCTGGCGGTCTCTTGAGCCCACGCACAGCAGAATGGCAACGCGCTTGGGCTTGCGTCCATCGGAGGGGCAGCGGACGCCTTGTCCCGACGAGATCATCTGCTCGACCTGGGTGGTGGTGACCACATCCGGATGCGAGCCGAATCCCCATTCAGGCTTGTTGACCGAATCGAAGTGGGTGAAGCCCGTCGTTAGAATCGCCGCTGAGGCAGAGATCTTGTCACCGCCCGAGGTGACTGCTTGAAAGTTGCCTGGATCGCCGGAGAACTCAGCAATTCGAGACGAGCAGATCACCTCAATACGGCTGCTTTCGGTGACGGCTCTCACCATGCGGCCGATGGCCTCAGAGGCCCATTCACCCGAAGGCACCAAGCGCGCATAGCCGGATAGAATCGGCGCCCCGCCAAGGACTGTCTCCTTCTCAACGAGCGTGACCTTGCGCCCGACACTGGCGAGCGACCGCGCCGCCGATAATCCGGCGGGACCGCCGCCGACGATGAGTATGCTGCCGCTCATATGCGTGCCTCGTAGCCGGGACCGGAAGTAATCGCCCGCCGCGGGTCGTAAAGCGTCTCGTGGTTGCCGGCCTGCACGTCTTCAAGGTAATGCTCGAATTCCGTTTTCTTTTGTTCCCAGTCAATCTGCAGTTTGCCGAGCAAAGGCTCAAATGCAGAAGCATGCCAATGCAGCTGGGCGATTTTGTAAGGGTGGGCGCCGCACAGAACGGCTGCCAGCTGGCAGTCCGCCAGAATGGGCATCTGGTAGCTCTTGTCGACGGCCTGGCCGATCCACTGATTTTTGTCAAGAGTCGTGATGCAGCCTGTGTCATGACCGATCATGACATCGGCCCGGGCCTCTTCGACGGCTACTTTGATCTTGCGGTCGATTGCAAAGGAACGTGTGAATTCGCGCTCTGAGATGATGTGCCGAAAACCGAAACCGCAGCAGTCATACCAGGTTGAGTAATCAATTACATCGGCCCCTAGCGCTTGCACCAGCCCCGTCGATACTGCAACGCGATTGCCGTCGAGCACCTCATCATCATAAATCACGTCTTCGGGCACCATTTTGTAGACATGGCAAGCCGGATGAATGACCGCACGAATGCCTGAGGCATCGATGGTCTGGCGTTCGGCGATCTTATGCCGCATTACATGCAGCCATTCTGAATAGTGGACAATCTCCTCGGGGATGAGCAGCTTTCCATCAACCAGCCGTCCGATTTTGCCCAATATTTTTTTCACCTGCTCGCGCAGCTCTGGCGAGTTGATCAGGAACTGGCGCATCTCTTTGTAGTTGCCAAACGACGTGCCGCAGTGCACCAGCGGATAATAATGCGCGGCATCCAGTCCCTCTGCCTGGGAACTGACATAGGCCTGATGAAAATTTCGCAAGAATACCGCAGCCAGACTGACAACGTTGCCGATGCCGGAGCCGTGATAGTTCCATGCGGTGCAGGAAGTCTGATCGGTTTCATCCAGATAGGAGATGTCAAGCTCATTCATCAGCCACAACAGCGAAGTCGGGTAGCCTGGGATGTTGCCGCACTGGCCGCATGATTTATGGTGCCACAGCCGATCTGTCGGGATTTTTTTATTCCAGCCGTAGAGTGTCTTGGTCATGACTGCGTCGTGCCCCTCATTGATGCGGTGCACAATGATCTCGCCATCTTTTTCCAGCTCCCACATGGCATCACGAACATCCTCGACATGCTCACGGGTAGTCAGCATGGAGCGCTTGTCAATTTTTGCCTCCACCCACTGCGTCGCTGCCTGTGCATCCTTGATGCTGAGGCTGGAATCGGTCCACTCGGCTCCATGGCCGGTGAACCTTTCGCCCTCCGCGGCATATTGATTTCCAAAAGGCACTTTCACGCTCATCTTCGAACTCCTGCTAGCTGGCTCTTGATTCGATCTAGTCTTCGTTTTCCTGCTCGTCGAGCCAATCTTCGTATTCCTCGCGTTTTTCGTCCATGATATCCACGATGACATCGAAAAGATTCTCATCAATGGTCTCAAGCTGATCCAATACCCCCGAATCTTCCCAGATGGTGTAAAGCTCGATGGATGTTTTCAGATTCACTTCCCATGCGGTGCTGGTCGTATGCATGGTTGGCATGGGTATCGCTTTGCGCAATACGTCCAGAGGCGCGTCAATTTTGCTGATATTCGGACCCCAGTCCGCGAAGTGGTCTGGGGTGATCATGTTCGGAGCCAGTTGATTTCCGGTTGAGATCAGCTTGAGCATGACTCTGGAAAAGGGGCGCAGCACATCTTTAGCTGACTGCAGTCCGTGCTTAATGGACACCTCGCGCATGATGCTCACCAGACCGCCCGGGGAATTATTGAACGGACAGCGCGCAGCGCAGGTGTAGCATTGGGCGCAGGCCCAGATTTTCTCCTGCATCGCATCGTAAATCCCTTCAAGGTTTTCGGTCCACAGCAGCTGGACAATTTCACGCGGCGAGTAATCGAAATAGTGGGCCGAGGGACACGTGGCCGTGCAAATGCCGCAGTTGAGGCAGCCGTTCAGCTCGTGGTCATACAGCGGATGCTCGCAGATGTCCGCAAAGATCTGCTCCAGCGTATCGCGATTGACTTCCGGCTCAGCGGACAGCGGGTCTCCGATTGCAGTGGATACAGCGGGCATGGTCAGTTCAGTAGCTTAATACTTTGGTATCTTCTTCTTCCATCACCCTTTCAATCAGGTAGGCACCGCCCACGATGCCTTTGCACTCAGGGATCAGATCGTCCTCGGACATGTCAAACAGATCCAGATTGGGTGAGCAGCAGTAGAACTCAACCCCTGCATCGTGCGCGTCTTTGATGAAGTCATAAACCGATTTCGGCGAGCCTGGTTTGACATATAGACTTTCGGCAACGCCTTTTTTCATCAATTTGCCGGCCGTTGCGGTACAGATGACCTCAACTTCATATTCCATGGCCGCGGCAACCGTTGCTTGAAAAATCGGCGCGCCGAGCTCCTCGCCGTTCGCTGGATCTGTGTTGGCCATCATAATGAGCAATTTGTCAGCCATTTATCGTGTACCTCCGCAGCTGGCGCTGCATTCTTCCTTGTTCTGGCATCAATTGTACAAATATATTGAAAAATGAGAAGAAAAATTTTGCAAAAAGTCCAAACAATAAAAAGTGAGAATTAAAAACCAGGCAAATACGATAAACTCATTTCAAAATTGAATTCGCATCAAGTGTGTATTCAACCTGCACTCGCACGGGCCAATTGTAGCAAACGATTTTGCGTTGCTCAGACGAAAATCGCTCGATGGCTGCTGGGGACCGAATATAAGTTGATGCGAGAAGGCTGATCTCACGGATCTATGCCATGCAGATTTGCGCTGGATTCACTCCGGCTGCATCCAGCCTGTCATTTGAATCAGGCCTGTCATCATGGGTATCAGTGAGTCGGCAACTTGATTTTGTATATTCTTGATGCCTTGCAAGGCGGCGGCATCGCCGAGCGCGTGCTCTGGAAACTGTACCAGCGAATCCTCGATCATTGCACTTTTCATTCCAGGGTGTCCGAGAAATCCGAAACAGTTTTGCTTGAGCTGGAATAAAGCGACCCGGTCCGATTGGGTGCGCGCCAGCGCCCGAGCAGAGTTCGGAAGAGTGAAATCATCGCGCATGAATGTGACCACAGGAAAACAATCAGGCAGATATCCGCTCAAGGCCTCAGTCTCAACTTGGCGGGCAGTCTCGATCGAAAGGATGCCCTCTGCCGGGCGGGGCGGGTGACCGGCTGCCATCAGCAGCATTTGCGCACCGGCGCCGAAGCCGACCACCGGCAGGTCGGCATCCAGGTAGCGGCGAATTTCCGAGACTCGGGCTTTGAGTCCCGGCAGCAGCGGCTCACTGACCGTGCCGTAGGGTGCCGCACCCAGTACAATCAAGCCATCGGACGGAGCGCGAATGCCTTTTTGCCAGCTCAGGTCATGGGCAGGCCGAATGTATCGAAAGCGTATATTCCGGCCTTCAAGGTGATCTTCTAGATAGCCGAGGTATTCCCAGTCGGTGTTCTGCAGAACCGTCACCAGGCGCATGTGAAATGCGTTTTAGAACTTGGCAATAACGCTTTACACCCGCACTGCTTGGTGTGCAGGCATTGATTCAGTGGGCCGTCGCTTCTGCGAAGTTGCGCAGCTGTTTGGGCAGCGAGAAGCGGACATTCTCGGTGATGCCATTCATCTTCTCAACACTGACACTTTCGTTGTTGGCGCGCATGTACTCAATGACTTCTTGAACCAACTCTTCCGGTGTCGATGCGCCGGCGGTGATGCCTATCGATCTGATGCCGTCAAACCAATGCGATTGAATCTGCTCGGTGTTGCTGATCAGATAGCTGGGTGTGCCATTGTCATTGCCAACCTCGCACAGCCGGTTGGAATTGGAACTATTGCTGGCTCCGACCACTAGAATCATATCGACCTGCTTGGCCAGTGTTCGCACAGCGCTTTGCCGATTCTGTGTCGCATAGCAAATATCTTTGATATCGGGGCCTTGAATTTTGGGGAATTTGCGGCGCAGCGTTGCGATGATTTCTTTGGTGTCGTCGACCGAAAGCGTTGTCTGGGTGACAAAGGCAACTTTGCTGGGGTCCTCAATTTCGAGATTCTCGACATCATCGACCTCGCTGACAAGGTGGATTTTACCTGGGATCTGCCCCAAGGTACCCTCAACTTCCGGGTGATTCTCATGACCAATCATGATCACTTCGATCCCTTTTGCGGAGTAGCGCTGCCCCTCGCGGTGAACTTTTGAAACCAGCGGGCAAGTGGCATCGATAGTCAGCAGTTCTTGCTCTTTTGCATCGGTCTCAACCTTTCTTGAGACTCCGTGAGCGCTGAAAATTGCGATGGCGCCGCAGGGTATCTCCTCGATTTCTTCCACGAATTTTACGCCCTTGGATTTCAAGTTCTCCACAACGCGCTTGTTGTGCACGATCTCATGGCGCACATAGACGGGCGGACCATATTTTTTCAGCGCGAGCTCAACGATATCGATTGCGCGCTCGACTCCGGCACAAAATCCTCTGGGTTCAGCGAGTATGATTTGCATGGTGAGATAATATTTGCGGTGAGCTTGAGTGCTCAGTGAAACAGGGTTGATGCTGATGCCGGGTATTGTATCATTCGTTCAGGCTTTCAGTCAAGGGATGGATCGCATAGCGCCGAAACAGAAATTTAAGGATTCGATCCTGCCCGGCGAATAGTTTCGACAAGATTGTGACCGTGTAGACGGACCGGCGCGAAATTTTTACCTGCTGGCGATCGGTAAAACCTGGATTGGCGTGAATTCGACGCAGGGTCAGCACTGCCATCGCGAGCGCCATGAGGCAATGCTTGCGGATGCCCGTTTCGCGGGCGGGTATCATCAGGGTGTAGCGAAAAGCATTGCTCAGGTGGCTGCCGGCAACCTCGACCAGCTCAGCAATGGCTTTGGTGAAATTTGCGTCTTGCTGGGGGCTGTGCTGCATGTCAAACGCTGCGTTTTGCCGTTCAAAGACCTCGCGCGGCAGCCAGCATGCCCCTTTTTCTCGGTCATCCCAGATATCCATCAGAATATTGGTCATCTGCAAGCCTTGCCCGAATGAGACGGCTAATTCCATCAGAGCAGGCTTGTTGCTCTGCATTTGCGGGGAGTAGTCACAGAACAGCTCGGTGAGCATCTCGCCGACCACACCTGCGACATAGTAGCAGTACAAATCCATCTGTTTCATATCGGCCAGTCCTTGGAGCGATCGCCGGCGCTGAAACTCGACCATTCCCCGCGACATGATTTTTACGCAGCGCTGCAATGCATGAATTTGGCGTGTATTCAATGAATGGGTGATCCGAACCGCTCTGGCAGCGTTTTGAATCAAGCTTCGCTCTTCTGGTGTCGTGTGCCTGGAAAGCCTCGCAGACAGCTGTGCAGCAAACTCTTGTGCGTCACTGTGCCCGTTGACTGCCTGGATGAACTGCTCGGAGAAACAATCTTTTTCGTCCAGACTCAAGCCCGGATCGTCTTCAATGGTGTCTGCGATGCGGCACAGAAGATAGGCGTTTCCCACGGCCTCGCGCAACGGTTCGGGGAGCTGTGGAATGGTCAGGGCGAAGGTTCGAGACACGCCCTGCAGCATTCGATCCTGAAATTCGGAGTCAGTATCCATGGCTCTGTATGATTAAGCTGGCAGGGGCGGTTTGAATTGATGCAGTCCGATAGAGCGGTGTTGCAGGGTGCACTTGGATATCCATAAAACTGACCCACACAAGAAACTGCAGGGAATTGTACTCGTACAGAGCTCATGAATCCGCTGTAAAACGATGCGTATTGTGCAGACCGAGCCGCATTGTCCGGGCGCCAAGGCGATTCAATCGCAGAAGCTGAGGTGAGATTCGCTCAGTGCCGGAGTCCATCGATGCCTGATCAGCTCGATCCATAAGGCGGGATGCATCGGCATCAGCGATGAGGCGGCCAACAGGAGCTTGCAAGTCTTTTTCCCGTCGAAAATGGCAAAACACCGACAAACAAAAATTATGGGCAATGTAAAATTGGGTGGAATTGACAGCTTTGGTTTCTCTGATTAATCGGGAATTGCAATGGAAAACATTATTGGCTTTCCTGTTCTGCTAGGTTTTTTTGTCGCAGCGCTGGTGATGGGGCTCGTTATCAGTCGGACGAATTTTTGCACCATGGGCGCAGTCTCGGACTGGGTCAATTTGCGTGACTTTGGTCGTCTTGGGGCTTGGCTGCTGGCGATCGCAGTCACCATGATGTGCGTAACAGTTTTGGAACTGCTTCTGGTTTTCAATCTGGATGAGGCAAGGCCGCCGTATCGCTCTTCTTCGTTTGCATGGCTTCGCTATCTGCTTGGCGGTTTGATTTTTGGGGTCGGCATGACGCTGGCGGGCGGCTGCGCCAGCCGCAATCTGGTGCGTCTGGGCGGCGGCAGCATCAAAGCGCTGATCACACTGGGCATCACTGCGATATTTGCCTATCTGATGACCAAAACAGTCTTTTATGAGATTGCATTCTACAATTGGATGCAGCCTGCGGCACTTGAGCTTTCGCAGGCAAATATTCCTTCTCAAGACATCGGTGCAATGCTCAGCGGCGCCTTGTCACTTGCAGATGCGGCGGTGATTCGACTGGCGGTCGCATTGATCATCACAGCGGCGGTTATCGGGTTTATTCTGAAAACACGCGGCGTGCGGGGCAATATGCCCAACGTGATCGCAGGACTGGTGATCGGGGGCTGCGTCTCGATCGGCTGGTATCTGTCGGCCGGTCCGATCGGGATGCAGTGGGCGGAAGCCGCTGAGTGGGCTGACGCGCCGCCGGTCGGGGTGGGCCCGCAGTCGTTTACTTTCATCAACCCGCTGGGTGAATACCTCAGCCTGCTGATTGAGTCCGATGGATTCTGGGTATTGCTGACGGCGGGCATGGCCGCTGCCGCAGGTCTGGTTGTCGGGGCCTTGATTGACGCTGTGATCACCCGTCAGTTCAGATTCTCATGGTTTGCGTCCTTGGATGATTTCAGAAACAATGCCATTGGCGGCGCATGCATGGGCATTGGCGGCGTACTCGGACTCGGGTGCACAGTCGGGCAGGGCATCAGCGGTCTTTCAACGCTGGCGGCGGGATCGTTTCTGACCCTTTTTGCGATCGTCTTCAGTTGTGCAGCGACACTGAAGTATCAGTATTACCGGCTGCTGTATGAAGAGGCAAGTTTTATGGATGCGCTGCTCAGCGCTTTGGTGGATATGCGGGCGCTGCCGCAGAATTTGCGCAAGCTTGAGGCGCTCTAATGATGATTCGGAGACAAGGCGAATGACAGATACATATGATTGGCTGCCCAATGACAGAGCCTATGACGGGGATTCGTATCTTTGGGTGAGAGAATGTGCAGGCAGTGACTGCGTAGAGGTCGGCATCGGTGTTCCGACCATTGAGTCACTGGGGGATTTGGCCTATCTGAATCTGCCCGAACCTGGCCAGGCAATCCGCCGAGGCGAGCCGATCGGATCAATGGAAGCGGCGAAAATGACGGGCGAGATCGTGAGTCCAGTGAGCGGAACGATCGTGGAGCGCAACGAAAAAATGCTTGAGCAGCCGCATTCGATCAGTGCAGATCCGTATGAGACGGGCTGGCTGCTGGTGGTTGCTCCGGATTCATGGGCATCAGAACAGCAGCAGCTGCACGATGCTGAATCACTGTTTCATCTGCTGCCCGAGGATTTGCGTGGCAGCTGACCGGTGCAGCGGGGCTTGGGCGTGAAGTGGCGGCTGCTGGCTGACCGGAACGCGGACCCGGCCCTGGGGCTTGCGACTGACGCTGCGCTGGCGCAGTGCTCAGCGCCCGCCCGCCTGCCCATACTGCGACTGTATACCTACAAGCCCTGTGCGCTCATCGGCCGCTTTCAGCAGCTTGAGGACGAAGTGCAGGTGGAGTACTGTCAAGCGCAAGGCATCCCGTTCAATCGCAGGCCCAGCGGCGGCGGGTCGATCATCATGGGCCCCGATCAGCTTGGCATCGCCCTGGCTGTGCCGGGCGGCAGCGCGTTTGCCAAGTCGCGCAGCGCCGATATGCTGGCCCACTGTGCCCGCGGACTTGTCAAGGCCTTGGCTGGACTGGGCATCGATGCGCAGGTGCATGGAAAAAATGACTTGGCCGCTGCCGGCCGCAAAATCGCAGGTCTGGGGCTGTATCGCACTCAGCATGGCAATGTGCTGTTTCATGCCTCTTTGCTGCTCGATATTGATATCCCATTCATGCTGCATGTTCTGAGAGTCGATCTGCCGCAATCAGCTGAGTCGCATTGCGAGCTGGTTGGCCGGCGCATCAGCACCGTTCGCTCTGAATCATGTGCATCCATGCAGATGCCGGCGCTGATCGATCGAGTCGCCGCCGGCTATTGCGAAGAATTCGGTGTTGAGCTGGAGCGGTCCGATATCAAGCCGGAAGAGCTCGCGATGGCCCAAAAGCTCTGCGAAGAGCAGTACTCAACCTCGAAATGGATTGAGCAGACGCCTGTCAAAACCCATGATCAGGTCGGAAAGTTCAAGCTGCGAACACTCGGGGGCACAATTGATGTCCGGGCGATCGTGGCAGGCGAAACGGTCAAGTCGGTGATGGTTGGCGGAAGCTTTATTGCCTCAGACAATGCGGTTTTCGATCTGGAAAGCTCGCTTCGGTGGCATGCGCGGGATGTCTCTCGGCTGCGCCATACCGTTTTCGATTCATACCAGCGCAATGCGGATGCCTGGAATCAGCTGAATGCGCAGGAAATCGCAGATGCGGTTGCCGGTGCAGTCGAGCAATGCAGTGAGGCAAGGCCCTATCGGATCCGCGGAACGTGCTTCGCAAACAGGGACGGCGAAAATGCGTGAAGCGGTGTTTTTCGATGCATTCCGCGCCGGAGATGACTCTGTCAACCAGGAGGCCATGGCCATTCGCCGGCAGAATTTCGAAGATACGATTATGTTCCATGCTCCCGGGCTGAAACGCTATGAAACATCGGAATATACCTGTCATGATGCCGGCGAGTTTGTTGCGATCAGCGTGACCGGGGAGGCTTGCGCATTGAACTGCGAGCACTGCAAGACGGGTGTGCTCAAGGGCATGCGGGATTTAAGCGCAGGCCGCGACTCGCTGTATGAACTCGCGTCCAAGCTGCATGATCAGGGGGCCCGCGGCGTACTGATTTCCGGCGGCAGTGACCGTGAGGGACGGGTGCCGCTGAAAAAACACATTCCTGACATGATTAGGATCCGTCAGCAGCTGGGACTCGTGATTCGGGTGCATCCCGGCTTGCCGGATGAGCAGACGTGCGCGGGATTGGCTGAGGCCGGGATCGATGGAGCGATGATCGATGTCATCGGTGATGATGCCACCATACGCGATGTCTACCATCTTGACACCAATATCGGAGAGTATGAGGCGGTGCTGGAACGGCTGCAGCGCTATGAGGTGCCCTGTGTGCCGCATATTGTAATGGGCTTGCACTGGGGACGCATGCGCGGCGAGCAGACAGCGCTGGAGATGATTTCGCGCTATGCCCTTAAAGTTCTTGTGCTGGTGGTTCTGATGCCTTTGTCGGGAACGCCGATGGTCGCCGTCAGGCCGCCCGCAGTTGCAGAAATTACAGAATTTTTTGCGCAAGCAAGGAAAATGATTGCCGACCGGCCTGTGATGCTTGGCTGTGCCAGGCCGCTGGGCCGAATAAAACTGAGCATTGATCGCGCTGCTGTCAATGCCGGTCTCAATGGCATCGCCTATCCGGCCGACGGCGTGGTTGAGTATGCGCGCGAAAGAGGCTTGGTCCCGCAGTTTGTCAATGCCTGCTGCGGCGTCAATTGGTGAGCAATTCAAAGATAGGAACCCAAGGATAATCAGCAACCCTCATATCAGGTTTAGACTATGGCTACGACAGGAATTCCAGCGAAACTGCAGGATCAGTATTTTCAAATCAGTCCCGATTATGTTCGCATCAGTGTTGCGGCGGCGATTGAACTGGGACTGTCGCCCGGCAAGATCAACGGCTGCAGCTGCAATTGCATCAATCTGCTGCAGAATTATCCGCATGGCTGCGCGGCCAACTGCTCCTATTGCGGTCTGGCGCGTGAGCGTCCGGGTCTGGCAGAGGACAACAGTTTTATCCGGGTCGACTGGCCGCTGTTCGAGACGGATCAGGTGGCAGACAAGATTGCTGAAAAAGAGAGTGTCGCTGCAGTTGGCCGAGTCTGCATCGCGCAGGTTCAGGATCACCGGGCGACTGATGATCTCATTGAGATGTCATCACGGGTGCACAAGGCGGCGCCGCAAGTGCCGATTTCAGCGCTGGTCACAGCTACTTTGCTGGATGTGGATTCGCTGCATGCAATCAAGGCGTCGGGGGTGGATATCATCGGCGTCGGGCTGGATGCAGTGACAGAGGATGTTTTCTCGCGCACCCGGGGCAAGCTGGCCAAAGGGCCGCACCAATGGGATCAGCATTGGGAAATTGTCCGCCATGCCCGCAGGATTTACGGACCGATGAAAGTCAATTGCCATCTGATTGTCGGTCTGGGTGAAACCGACAAGGAAATGCTCGATTTGATTTTTCAGCTCAAATCAGAACAGATCGCCGGCTATCTGTTTTCATTCAATCCAGAGCCTGGGACGCAGATGCAGGATGTGCCGCGGGCCCCGCTGGTGCGCTGGCGCCGGATTCAGTACGTGAAAAACTTGATTGAGAAGTATGATTTGCCGCCGTCTGCATTGCAATATGATGATTGCGGCGGATTGGCGGGGGTGGATCTGCCTGAAGAGGTTGCACAGCAGTCTTTTGCTGATGGCCTGGCATTTATGACCAATGGGTGTCCTGATCGTCACGGCGTGATGGCATGCAATCGGCCTTATGGCTCTTATCGTCCGGGCGAGGAATACCGTGATTATCCGTTTATGCCGAGCGGCGACGAGCTTGATGTGATATTTGAGCAGACGCGACTTTCTGAGATTCATATATGACGGATAGTATAGTGAAAACGGACTCAAAGCAGTGGTTGGAAGCGGCAGCTTACCGGGGCTGAAAATTCAAACCGGTATCGAACTTGTTTTGGTTCGGAATGCGTAAGTGCGCTCGAATACTAGCTGGTGAGGGTGTCGTTTTATTCAGTGCTGATTGCGCTTCAGGTAATCAAGCCTGCATGCCTTGCCGTTTTGTGTCATGGGTTGTATCTTAGAGGCATGGCAATCCTAATTTCATTCTCTGGCATGAAGCGCAATGTCGCCAGCAATCCTGCGCCAAGAAAAAGATTTTCATAGATGTCACTGATCGTTTGCGAGGAACATTTAAGCGTACAGCCGGAACTTACTGCAATAAGCTTTCCAGCCTGCTTCCCATTCATTATTGCAACTAGAATTTTTGGACAAATCTACCAATTGCTAGGTTTGGTGTATTGAGTTCCGGGTATTTGTAATGGAAGTTGATTATTCCTCAATGCATTTTCACGAATACGCCGATGAAAATCAGCATGGCACAGCAATTTCTGAGATGGATTTCCTTTTCCGGGCGCAAGGAGTCCAAGCAACTTGTTGTCGGGCAGTTGTTTCACGAGACGCATCACCTCAGATATGTCGCTGTCATTAGCTACCAAAACTGCACAGTCGTATAAATTTCGCCATCCATCGTCTAACAAGTGTACGGCAAGATTGACATCAGACCCCTTTTCTTCAGTTTTTAAAATTTCAACAAACCTTCGATCATCCTCTGGATGGGCAAGTCGAGCCTGTACTGAGTGGATAAGAAAGTGACCGAAAACCATTTCAACGGTTTTGCAATGCGCCTGCAGTCCGCGAATGTATAGGTCCTGTCGCTGCGGTTTCGGTCCGCCACCTGGGCGTGAATTGACTCTAGCGGTAAAGTATTTGATTTTATCTATATCATGATGCGGCTTGAGGATACCGCAGAACAAACCCGAAAGATCAAGCCATTTGTATGACGTGCCTTTAAGGGCGCGATAGTATAGGTTGAAGCCGTCGACGTAGATGTAGGTCCGCATAATAAAAAAGCAGGGGTCTCAATGACAATAGAGACCCCGCACCCTGCGGTCTAAACCCTCAGGGGTTGTATGGTCAGAGTATAGCTGATTTCAGCGTTGGCGTTTCATTATTTTCGTTTGTTTGTCTTGAATACAGCCGTTTCGGCTTGACGCATGGGCTGAGAGTCCTTCAGTGGTGAAATGGACGTGGTGAACTGTGCCGGCATCAGGTTCACAAGATTCTGCCGCGCCTGGACTCCAAGGCGAATCTTTGATCTGCCGGCGACGCCTCCAGGCAAGTCCTTGAAGTATTGGATTGCCAGCATGCATGGGGGCGGCTAGGCGAGCTTTCATTTCATGTGGCGGAATGTCTAAAGTCAAGCGCACGATGTCCGGATCGGCTGGGACGGGTGGACGCGGGTGTCGAACCTAGGCCTGATCGTCATTGACTCACGGTTTTTACGGCCTGACTCTGACCGCGAAATGATTTACTCCGGTGCTCTGTAAGTCTTTTTCGAGTAAAGTCTGTCGTCAACACTTTTGACTTAAAATCAGGGGGTGTCGATTGATGATCCCGGCTGATCACTGGTTCGATCGAAAGCGGGGATTTTGAATCTTCGCTTTTGGAATTTAATTTCGGTACCTAACAAGGAGAAAGAAATGGATTACAGACATGAGTGTACACATGACAACCAATTGATTCAAATTGTTCGAGCGTTGGAAAAAGAAAAGAAACTGGATATTTTCTTCGATTGTTTTGGTCTGGACGGCCTTGGCGAACTTCCCTAAAATCGCTTTAGAGAAGCCAGAAACAAGAAAAGCCCTGCCAGTATAACAGGCTGAAAACGAAACCCGTTTCACCCATGGGGTGAGACATCAGTAGAATACGGAGCAAGGCGGATGAGGATTGCACCGCACCGGCGCGAAATTCACCTCCCGAGCCGGACTGACGGCATTTGCGCATTTCATGGCCCAGCCGGGCATCTGGCGGATTCCGAAAGCCGATGTTCTGGGCCGCAAGCTGCTGGAGCGGATCAATGCTAGAGCGCTGCAGATGGCGCCGGGCGACCGCAGGCAGGAGACGCTCAATGCGCTTGCATGCAGCGTGTTTGTGCTGTTTCGCTGCACGCTGCCGGAGGGGTCTGAGACCGCTCGGGCCTCGACGGTGCGCTGTGCGGCTGTTTGCGATTTCTGGCCGGATTACTCATCACGCCTGCCAGGCCGGCGCTTCCAGTCTGACGGGTATCAGCGCTGCGCTGAGGGTTGCGCCTGTACTGAATTGGCCGAAAGGCTGTCCAAGCGGGGCCAGCGCGCCGTTGGGCAAGCCGATTCCCAATTGTTCTCACTGCGGCCAACCGATACGGCAAAATCGGCCCCGAAACATGCCAGAACCAGCCGATTGATGCGAAAATGTCGCTCTAACGCGGATTTAGGGAACTTATTCGGGCTCAAAGGCGCCAACCGTATGACGTTGAACTTACATTCAACAATCTTTCTGTTATTATTGAATTGAGACAAAGGTTGATTCTGACGAAAACGGTCGTGGGGAGAACTCTTGGCAAACTTCGGAAATTATAAGAAACACTCAAGATCTCGGCTATCTGCATGAAATGAGGCGATATTTTTTCATTACATATGGCACATCGGAATTCTATACAAAACGTAGAGAAAAAAGCAATGGTTTGCATACAAACGGACCATTTGCCGCCCAGTTTCAGCATATCACTTTAGATCGTATGATTAAATTCGTGCAGTGCGCGGACGGAAAACTATCTCAATGTGATGACTCTAGGCGCGAATGGCTAAAAATGATGAAATTAGAAAAGAAAAAAAGAAAGTCAGCGACCAGACTATTGAAAAAATTTTCGAATTTCAGAAAGGCATACCTTGAGCTTCAGGATTTCGAAGAAAATGATTTTCCTCGAAACCGCTTTCTCTATTGTGGTCCGGAAAGGGCTTTTCCTGCTAAGTTTGAAATTCTTAAAGTATGGAATAGTTGCGAAAAGTATAGACAGCATTACGGTCAGCTAGAACTTTTTCCTGTGGGGAGGCGGACTCCAAGTATTCATGACTCTGTGCTCCATTTTTGCGACCTAAAATTCACGAACCATGAAAAGACGCTGAAAATCTATATGGAGGTGAACGAGGACTTTAATCTAAACATAAAAATCACTTGGGAACGAGAGTTCGGAGAAGATCTCAGAGAACCAATGCGTGAAAGAATTCAATGTATGCTCAATAGTGCAAAATGGCCTCACGATGTTCGAACCAATGATCGAAACTATATTCAAGGCAATCAAGTTATTTTTAAACTTGACTTTGGATTTTTAGAAAATATTGAGGATAAAGATCAGGTAATCTGTAATCTGAGCGAAACAGCAAAGGAAGTCAAGAGGGTTTTAAGGGGGAAATTCAACGCGAGGGTATGTACAGCGTAAGTGTCGATTCAGTTAGTCTGGTATCGAAACTGCAATTCAATTACGGCAAAATCTGGGCTGAATACGGAACTAGATTTCAAGACAAACTTTTCCTATCCGTCAATCAAGTAAAATCAAACTGCGAAAGTGGATTTGATTCGCTATCGGTGAAGCATTATGCCCAACATCAGCGCCATTGCAAAAATTTTTGCTGTATTCAGCATACTTTTTTTTGTTACGCAGATCAAAGCCGAGGAGTTGACCGGAACGATCGACCATCTCATGTATTTTCCGGTTCATGTTCTCCATGATGGCGAGGTTTTGCATGTTCACGCGGATGCAGGCGATACCGTTGCGAGCGGGGCGCTGCTGGTAGAGATGGACTCAACGAGTCAAACCGCATTGGTCGCGGCTCGAAAAAGCGATGTAGATCAACTGCGAATCGAGCTGAAATCGATTGAGGCGCAGTATGAGCGAGATACTGAATTGTTCGATCGCGGCTCGATGTCACTTTTGGCCTATGAAGCAGCGCAGGATGCGCTGAATATGCACCGCTTGAAGCTGTCTGCCGCACAGTCGCTGCTGCAAATCGCGCAGCACCAATTGAGCCAGACCCAAATCAAGGCGCCCTTTGATGCGGTTGTGACCATGCGCAAAATACACGCCGGAATGAATGTCAAAGCGGATGCAAGAAAGCGTCCGCTGATGCGGCTGGCGAGTGCCGGACAGTTTGTTCTAAAATCTGAAGTGGATTTAGCGACCTGGCTTCAGCTAAGGCAATCTGGATTGCCCAGCCGAATCAACGTAAACGGCATTTTATATGGCGTTGAGGGCGAAAGGTCATCCTTCTACTACCGCAAGCACAAAGACGGCATGAGGTATTGGGCTGAATTTGCATTCCAAGATCAGACGGGGGCTGTTGTGCCGGGAATGACGGGCCAAGTATCGCATTAAGCTCTCGGACTCGAATTCGTTATTTTTGTTGCGCAGTTGTACCCTTTAGCCGTGTGCTGAGCTGTATCGCGGCTGGCATTGAGCTCAAGCGTCAATGTGAGCTGGAGCAGGTCTAAATCGACCGATATGGGCGTGAAGTGATTCTAATCGCACGATTACCGGAGATCTGCATCGTTGATTAAAGCGTTCGCCTGGATGGCGGGTACGCTCGTGAGCTACACGATTGTCGCTGTCGCAACGAGACAGGTATCGTTTGAGCATGACACGCCGGCCATATTGTTTTTTCGCTCGTTGGTCGCGATTGCTCTCACAACGCTTATTGTTGTGTTTTCAAGCCGCGGTCTGGCCCAGGTTCAAACGCACAAAATCGGTGCCCATGCCATTCGCAACTGTGTGCATTTTGTTGGACAGTTCGGGTGGTTTTTTGCCATCGCAACCATTCCTCTCGCACATGTATTCGCACTTGAGTTTACGGTGCCGATCTGGGTAGCGCTGTTTGGCCCGCTGGTACTGCAGGAAAAGCTGACGCTCGACAAAATCTTTTGCGTCTTGATTGGATTTGCCGGTGTGCTGATGATTGTGCAGCCGTTCGATTTTAAAGTTGAATTGGGCGCTGTGGCGATGTTGATCGGGGCCATGGGTTTTGCCGGAGCAATGCTGGGCACCCGCAAGCTCACTCGAACTGAAAGTCCGCTTTGTATCTTGTTTTATATGGCGTGGCTGCAGCTGCCGATTTCGACCGTACTGGTTTTGAGCAGCGGCTCATTGTCATGGCCCAGCGTTGAGAATCTGCTCCTCATCGTGCTGATTACCGCGGGTGTGATGACCGCGCACTACTGTATGGCGCGGGCGTTCATGCTCGCGGAGGTCATTACGGTGGCGCCGATGGAGTTCCTGCGTTTGCCCATGATTGCAGTGATCGGCGCCTGGCTCTACGGCGAGTCAATCGAATTGGCGACCGTAGCAGGCAGCGCAGCGATCCTGTTGGGAAATTATCTCAACTTGCGGGCATCTGCGAAATCTTTGCGGGTCATGAAGTAGGTGCATATTTTGCGGCAATGATTCATAGTTCCCATATCTTCAATTTGGATTCTTCACCAAAAATATCGCGAGCGCGCTTTTCGTCGTCAAATTTCATGTAGTTGTGCGTGTTGACGAATTGCTCAGGAAACAAGCTGTTGAATTCGGTTCCATAGTTATCGTCGATAATAACGAATTTTTGTATTTCTGGATGCGCGTCAAGATAGTCTTTGACCTCTCCAGCTCGGTAGTGCGGCGCCTCGTACCTCTCACCCGTCTTGTCTGCGATATAGCAGTGCAGACCGTGAATTCGAAAAAATGCCTTGAGTCCCTCCACCGTCTGATATTTTCGCCAATCGGAGCTCACAACGATTCTTGCGCCATAATCCATGCATAGACTGCGCAGCCTTTCCACCGCCTCTATGTTCCAATCGTAGCAGATTGCAGCGATGTCGTATTCGTCCATCCCCAGATACACATCATCGTCGTATTTTTTGGCGAGCTCTCGCAGAAGCGCTTGCCGATCATGCTCGAACCGGCGCTGATTGTTGTATGGCTGCAACACGCCATCAATATCTAGAAAAATCACAGGTCGAGGTTTTGTTTCTTGTTTCATGCTGCCTTATCCCTTGTTTTGGGGGTTTGAATTCGAGTTGATCGCTGTTATGCATCCGTGCCGCAAGATCAGTGCCGATTGAAATTCACTGGCTTATGCGTATGCGCTGATTCATTCAACGGGACGCGCTTCATTTTAATGGTGAATTGGATTGATGTCGAGCCAGTCACATGCGGCCGGCTGCCGCGAAATGTTTATGCAGCAGCTTGATGCGCATATTTGGCAAGTCGCTGATACAGACTTACTTGAGCGTGGATTGAATCCGGCTGGCTAAATCTTGCCAATGCTTTGGATGCCAGTATCTCACCGCAAGCGGTGATGTTGAGGGCACGACCCAGGTTTGAGTGGTGCCAATTCGCGGTTTTTGCATTCCATATTCAATATGCTTGCATGCAAAGAAAACTTTCGCAGCCTTTTTCCCGTTAAAGGCAACAAATCGAGGCTGAATGCGCTCGATTTTTTGACGAAATGCATCTGCATCGAACGATGCTGAGCTCAGATTGCTGTCCGGGCCGCTTGAGAATTTTGCAAGATCAGTAACACCAATTCCAAATTCCAGCAGTCGCCGAAATTCATGCGGACAGAACTGGACGGGGGTTAATCCGGTCTGAAACAGAATCTGCCAGAATTTGTTGGATGGATGAGCGTAGTATGCGCGTGCCTGCGCCGACTTGCTGCCCGCTGCGGTCCCGCAGATCACCAAGTCAAGCTCGGTACGCAGCAGGTCTGGCAATATGAAATCGCTGTGCTTTATCGATCCGAATGCAAGAGCTGCAGATACAAGTCAATGGAAGTCTGGTGGGCGATACTGGGCTTGAACCAGTGACCTCTGCCGTGTGAAGGCAGCGCTCTCCCACTGAGCTAATCGCCCGCGAGTGCAAATTATACGATAATATCAGTTTTGCTGATTTGACTGCCAAGAGCCGGTCTGCCTCCTCCATTCGCCGGTGCCGGCGTGGCATGAGCTGCAATTCGAATTGAATTACATGATGAAAAATAATGATATACGGGCATTATTGTTTGATGTCTTTGGCACCGTGGTCGACTGGAGAGGAAGCATCGCCGCAGAAGTGCGGAATTTTCCTGAGCTCGACGCAGTGGATGGCGAGCAATTTGCAGATCGCTGGAGGGCGAAGTATCAGCCGGCGATGGAAAAGGTCAGAAGCGGCCAGCGTCCCTGGGTCAAGCTTGACACCCTGCATTACGAAAATCTGGAGAGTCTGCTGAGCGAATGCGGCATCTATTCGCTGTCTGATGGATCGAAGCAGGAGCTCAACCGCGCCTGGCATCGCCTGCGCCCGTGGCGTGATGCAGTCGAAGGACTGCATCGCCTCAAATCCAGATTCATCATTGCGACCCTCTCCAACGGCAATGTCTCGCTGATTGTCAATATGGCCAAGCATGCCGGCTTGCCGTGGGACATGGTGCTGGGGGCTGAGGTGATCGGCCACTACAAGCCGCAGGCTGAGTCCTACCTGAAGTCTGCCGCAATGCTGGACCTTCCAGCCGGTCAGTGCATGCTGGTCGCAGCGCACAACTCAGATTTAAGGGCGGCTCGCCAGTGCGGCTACAAGACTGCTTTTGTATTGCGGCCGCTGGAACATGGTCCGCAGCAGAGCATGGATTTGGCAGCTGAGGAGCCATGGGATTGCATTGCTGACAGTTTTGTCGATCTGGCTGATCAGCTAGGCTGCTGAACCCGCGGCAGCCAGCCTGAATGCCAACATCCAAGCGAGCCGGCTCATGACTCAAGTGCGCGATAATCAAGGCGCGATGAACGCCACGCTGTCGATGATGCTGACCATGGCGGTCGGCAGCGCGGCGATCCTGTCGGTCGCTGTCAGCGCGCCTGATTCAGCGCCGGAAATCGGTATCAGCGCTGCCTATGTGGGTTTCTTCACGGGTATCGTGTACTTCGTGGCGATGTTCACTGGCAGCTTTTGTGCCGGTTTCATTGTCAGATACGGTCCAATTCGGATTCTCCAGTATACCGGACTGTGTGCGATGGCTGGACTGATCGCATTCACATTGGCTTCGCCGCCGGCAACGCTTTTGTGCGCCTTGCTGCTGGGGCTTGCCTACGGACCGATCAATCCAGCGAATGCCCCAATCCTGCTTCGAGCCACCAAGGCCAGCAATCGTTCTCTGTTTTTTTCCATCAAGCAATCGGGAGTGACCGTCGGCGGCGCCGCCGCAGCGTTGATCGTGCCGCTGGTTGCAGAGCAGTGGAATTGGCAGGCTGGCATTATGACGATTGCGTCGATCGGCATTGTCTCCATTATTTGGCTGCAGCTGCTGAGCCCGAAATTCGCTGATATGAAAACTGAGGAGAGCTTCACCTGGTCTTGGGATGCGTTCATCTCGCCTGTGAAAGAGGTGCTGCGAATTCCGCTGCTGCGCGGCTTCGCGATGGTCGGATTCACCTATGCCGGAGTTCAGATCAGCGTGAGCAGTTTCTTTGTGGTCTTTTTAGTTGAGCAAGGATTTACTTTGGTTGAAGCGGGTGTCTGCTTTTTGTTTGTCAATATCGGCGGCATACTTGGCCGTCTTGCCTGGGGCGGAATTGCGGACCAATGGCTTTCAGCGCAAAGCACGCTGACGGTCATCGGTGTCGTGTCGGCCATCTCGATCGGATGCATGTTTCTGGTGTCAGCCGAGTGGAACCATGCCATGCTGTATGGGTTCAGCTTTGTAGTCGGCGCCAGCAGTCATGGCTGGAACGGTGTGTTTCTAGCCGAGGTGGCCAGCCAATCTCCAGCGGGCGAATCGCATACCCGCACAGGTGGAGTACAATTTCTCATTTACGGCGGCGTCGCGGTTATGCCGCCGTTATTCGGGGGCCTGGTTTTGCTGGCCGGAAGCTACGTGGTTGCATTCTTCATCACTGCGATTTCATCGCTGGCGGCCAGTGTGTCCTTGATTTGGCTTTATCGGCATGATGCCGAGCGCGTCTGACCCCCGCGCTTGCGTGTCATTCAAGCTTCCGAGCAGCGCTGCTTTCGATTGAGACCATGGCATTAAACGTCATTACCATCAAATGGGGCCAAAGATATGGGCCGGAGTATGTCAATCGCCTTTACAGCGGTGTCAAGCGCCATTTGTCAAGAGAGTTCAAGTTTGTCTGTTTTACGGACAATATTGACGGAATCAAGCCCGAGGTTGAGACGCATCCAATCCCTGAGTCCGTCAGCAAGCGAGCGATCTCACATTTCTCGCATGGCAGGAAGCAGCAGCTCTTCCAAAGCGGCATCGGCGGACTGGAAGGGACTTGCCTGTATTTTGATCTGGATGTGATTATTGTCGGATCGCTGGATTGTTTTGTTGACTACAAACCCGGGCAGTTTTGCATCTGCAGAGAGTGGCTGCCCATGACTCAAGTCATGCGCAATAAATTGCTGGGCAAACAATTCGGCGGCAATTCATCGATCTTTCGATTTGAGGCGAATACGATGCAGTTTATTGTCGATCGCCTCAACGAAGATCCCGAAATCACAAAGCAATTCCGTCTTGAGCAGTATTGGCTCTCGCATGTGCTGGGAAACAGGATGAATTGGTGGCCCTCCCCGTGGCTGACCAGCTTCAAGCATCGGCGGCCGTTTTATCCGCTGTCGCTGGCAGTGCCTCCAATGCTGCCGAAAACTGCACGGGTTGTGGTATTCAATGGTCCGCTGAAGCCTTCTGATGCCGTTAATGGTCGATTCGACTGGAATCCTCGCCGCTTCTGCCGCGCAGCGAAGTGGGCATCAGTCCACTGGACTGACTGATGCCGTGCGCGGTCGGCCAGGCACATAAAAATGAACATGAGCATGAAAACGATGGCAGTGAACATTCTGACCCTGAAGTGGGGCAATAAATATGGACCAGAGTATGTCAATCAGCTCTATCGCTGTGTGAAGAGAAATTTACGGCGTCAGTTTCGATTTGTCTGCTTTACCGATGATCCGGCAGGCATCTCAAATGGAGTGGATATCCAGCCGCTGGTTGAATTGGATGTGCCGCAGCCCTGGCAGCGCACTCCGTGGCTGAAACTCGCATTGTTTGAAGACGGATTGGCAGGTTTGCGCGGTCCGGCGCTGTTTTTGGATCTGGATATTGTCATCACCGGACCTCTGAACGATCTGTTTGACTGGCAGCCCGGCGCACGTTTTATCATCCGCGACTGGGATCGATGGCATCAGAGAATTTCCAGGCGCCATGGACTGCCGGGAAATTCTTCTGTATTTCGATTCGAAGCCGGCAAATCCGGCGATGTGCTGGAGAAATTCTATTCGGAAAAAGATGCGGCGCTGAGCCGTTACCGGGTATTGTCGGCGCAGCGCTACTTGACTGAAGCGATGGGCGGACCTTTATGGTGGCCGCAAGACTGGATCGTCAGTTTCAAGCGGAACTGCATTCCGCCCGTTCCCTTGAATTACTATCGGGCATCAAAAGTGCCGGACCAGGCTCGGATTGTAGTATTCCACGGGCATCCAAATCCTCATGAGGCGATCGCCGGCTATCGCTCATGGCGCCCGCATCGCACGACGCTGCCGACACCGTGGATTGAGGAGATCTGGCGCCTGACCGAAAACGTGCAGCCGTCTGATCGGCTTGAGCGAGCTGCGGGAGCGGAATCAGTGCAGCAGCCAGATGAGTCGGAGAGATCCTCGTCTTGAGCATTGGTCCGCAATGCATTTTGTTGGGGCCCTTCCAAATCAGGTGGTTCTGTCTGACCAATGCTCTCGAATCCAGGGGGAAGGCCGGCAAATCTTATGTGGATATCGAGTCAAATAGCCCTCTGCCGCCTCGTCGAGTTTTGGCAGCCCATGAAACGCAATAATTTTGGCTCCTTTTGGAACTGAGGGTTGCCTGATCAGATTCAAGGGGAAGGCCGGTCGGCAGTGTCGCCTGAAACTCCTTACCCAAGTCTGCGGCCACCAGCGAATCTGATCCGATACCATATGCGTGACATACTCTTGCTCGAGAGTAAAATTGGACAGCACCTGCTCGTGATTCGCCTCGAAATGATGAATGACCTGTTCGAGTGTCCCCGCTTCAAACCGAAAGACTGAGGTATTGCCAACTTTCGGAAGGCGGGTCAATTTCGCTCGCAGATGCTTGTGCGGCATCCACCAGTCATGACTGATGCAAAAGCCCTTCGGCGCATAATCGAACATTTCGTCCATCGCTGACGTGATGACGACATCCAAGTCAAGAAAAAGGCAGGCGCCCTTGAGGCCGGCAAGATTCTTTCGAAATACACCGAGCTTCAGCCAGCGTCGATCTTTCTCTGAGGCTGAAAACTGAACATCAGAAAGCGGCAGGCATTCAATATCAGGCGAGACTCCTCGGGTGTCATCGGTAAAGCACACGAAACGAAAGTCGCGGCGCATATTTCGCCTTGCGCTCGCATAAAGCCTGTTGACGTAGTGGGGTCCGTACAATGAGCCCCACTTCATGCATACAATGTTTGCAGTGGCTGTGGTCATACGAATTAAAGCTGGCTGACAGGCGGCGGGGTTGCTGTTTCGAGCTGGCTGAATCAAATTCGGCGGTTTGTGCGCTGCGCTACTTAGCGCGCGGCGGCCTCCAATGCTTTTTGTCAAGTCGATTATTGACTGAATCGCTATCGCAAATCCATATGCGGATCGATCGTATCGGCGGACGGATACAGGAGGCTAAAGCCGCACAGACAGTCAGTCTTATTCAGAAATCTTCACGACTGTCCTGCCGACGACCGCGCCTTGCATATAGGCATCGAAAGCGTCGGGCAATTCGTCGAAACTGATAATATTCCTGACAATCAAATCCATATTCGATGGCTTCAGGTCGCTGCACATTCTCTCCCAGGCCTGGTCGCGGACTGCCCGCGGCATTTCAAGCGAATTGATGCCAAGCAGCGATACGCCTCTGAGAATGAATGGCATCACTGTTGTATTCAGTCCGACCCCGCCGGCAAGCCCGACAGAGCCGATGTTGCCCCACGGCTTGACGGTTCGAGTCAGCCAGTTGAGGATGTCGCCGCCAACATTGTCGACAGCGCCGCCCCAGAGCGCTTTTTCCAGCGGCCGGTCACCCAAATCCAGCGAGTGGCGATCAATGACTTCGCTGGCGCCGAGTTCTTTCAAATAACTTTCATGCTGTTTCTTCCCCGACAGCGCTGTCACCTCGTAGCCCAAGTTGGAGAGCATAGCGATCGCCATGCTGCCGACACCGCCCGTTGCGCCGGTAACGACAATCGGACCTCGCTGTGGAATTTGGCCGTTGTCTTCCATGCGAATGACTGCGATTGCCGCGGTAAAACCCGCCGTGCCGAATGCCATCGCTTCGTAAGCGGTCAGTCCAGCCGGCATGGGCACCACACAATCTCCGGGAACTCTGGCAAATTCGGAGTAGCCGCCATCATGGACCTCGGACAATCCGCAGCCAACAACGAGAACTGAGTCGCCTTCCTGCCAGCGCTCATCGCTCGAGGCAGCCACTTGGCCAGCGAGGTCAATGCCGCCGTTGAGCGGATATTTCCTCAAAATTCGTCCTTTACCGGTCGCCGCTAGTGCGTCTTTGTAGTTGATGGTGGAATGACTGACCTGGATCACCACATCACCCTCGGTCAGACCATCGATCGTCATCGTTTCGAAATTTGCGGCGATTGATTTGTCTTCGTTAAGGTGTATGCGAAAACTGCGAAATGATTCCATAATTGATCCTTTCTCGTTGAATGGGTGGATATATTGAGGCGCGATCGGCGCGCCTCGTTCTTTCATAAGCAGACAGGCGCTCATTCAATGTTGAGAAGTCTTGCTCTCTCGGCTTTGCAGATTGTCTGAATCTGGCCTGAGATTGAAAGTCGCAAAATAAATCCAAGGCTGGTGGAAAATTGATCCTCGGAGCCACACTGCCTCGATCCCGAATTCTACAACATCGTGTACTGGCTGAGATCAACTTTGTGCACTTTCTTTGGCGAGCTGCGCTTGCAATTTTTACGTGCGCGAAAGATGCAAGTCCGCGCTGAGAATAAAGATGTATTGACAATCCCGCGAAAGCTCAGAGCTGAATCGGCAGAATTATTTTCAAATGCGCTTCTGCATTGACTGCAAAATTGCTGTACTGCTGCCAAGCTGCGCCGCAAACGTTATTCATCTTGTTGCAGGCATGGTCTGGGTGCGATGAATGAGGTGAGCGGTTATTTCGAAAAGCGTCAAGCAAAGCGGCCCTTCAAATGAGTGCGCAAGAAAGCGCCTGTTTTTGATTTTTTCGAGCTCATCAAGTCCGACACAGAGCCTTGCGCCACCAAATCTCCCCCCTGTATTCCGCCATGCGGTCCCAGATCAATGATCCAGTCTGCTTCGGCAATGAAATCCAAATTGTGCTCGACTGCCACAACTGTATTGCCAGCATCCACCAATTGGTGGATGACTTTAAGCAGTCTCGCCACATCAGCTGCATGCAGTCCGACGGTCGGCTCATCAAGAATATAGAGTGCTGAAGAACTGTCTGGCGACCGTCGCTTTGGGCTCATGGTCTGTGCCGCCAGCGCATGAGTGGCTTTGGACAGTTCGCAGACCAGTTTGATGCGCTGCGCTTCACCGCCGCTTAATGTCGGACTTGGCTGCCCCAAGCGCAGATAGCCAAGTCCGACATCGACCAGCAATTGCAGGACGCGCCGAATCGATTGATGGGATGCGAAAAACTCAACCGCTTCCTCGACGCATAGATTCAGCGCCTCGCCGATCGAAAGTTTCTGATACTTGACAGCCAAGGTTTCCTGATTAAAACGCTGACCTTGGCAGGTCTCGCACAGCACTCTTACATTTGGCAGGAAGCTCATCTCAATTTTCCGCTCGCCTTGGCCTTTGCATTGAGTGCATTGACCGGCTGCCAGATTGAACGAAAACCGACCTTGGTCGTAACCTCGAATGACAGCTTCGGGTGACTGTGCAAACAACTTTCGAATCGTATCCCATATCTTGACGTAGGTTGCCGGACAGGATCTAGGGGTGCGTCCGATGGGAGTTTGATCAACTTTCAATACCGACCGGAACACATCCCAGCCGTCGAGTGAGTCGCAGCCGTTGAGTAGGGCGGATTGCGCATTGCGAGTCCTTTTGGCAGCAAGCAGGGCATGCACATTGTCATAGATCACGTCCGCTGCCAGTGTGCTTTTGCCGCTGCCGCTGACACCTGTAATGCAGACTAGCTGGCCCACGGGGACTTGCACCTTGATATTTTTCAGATTGTTTGCGCTTGCTGCTTGAATTGTGAGTGTCCGGCTTAAATCTGGCGCCTCTCGATTCCGCGGCAAAGGATGCGAAAGAGGATTGGCTAAATACTGCCCCGTGACTGAATTGGCATTGCGGCAGATATCATTCACTGTGCCGCAGGCAACCACCCGACCGCCTGTTTTGCCGCCGCCTGGTCCAAGGTCAATCACATAATCGGCGCTTGCAATGGTCTCCTCATCATGCTCAACCACCACGATAGTATTGCCTTTTTCTCTCAGTTGATGCAAAGCTCTGAGGAGCTGAGCGTTGTCGGATGGATGCAAGCCAATGGTTGGCTCGTCCATGATGTAGCACACGCCTGAAAGTCCCGATCCTAATTGCGAGGCGATGCGAATGCGCTGCGCCTCGCCGCCGCTCAGCGTCGGGGCAGCGCGGTCCAGCGTCAGGTATGACAGTCCGACTGCAGTCAGAAATCCAAGCCGCGAGCCCATTTCAGCAAAAATATCACCCATCGCCTCGCGCTCACGCACGGACAAATCCATTGCTGCAAAAAACTTCTGCGCCGCGCCGATTGACATGCGTGTGACTGCATCAACCGTCTTGGATCTGAAGTGCACTGCAAGCGATTCGGGGTTGAGCCGCTTGCCCTGGCACACAGTGCACACGAAAGCGCTCTCCAGCGGCGCATCAAGCTCATCTTCCAGACTGTCATCGCTCGCTCGCACTGTTCCTGAACCCTTGCAAGACGGGCACCAGCCCACGGCAGAATTGAATGAAAATTGTCGCGGGTCTAATTCCGGAAACCCTTGGTGGCATTGCGGACATTCGCGCTTGACGGAATAATTTTCTATCGCTGTTCCGATCGAGTCGTCACCGATTTCAAATTCACCAATCTGAAAAAAGCCGCCCGTAAGCTCTGTCGCTTGGCTGATCGCTGTGCGCAGCTGCTCAAAGCTGGCCTGTGCCAGATCCAACTCACTGAACGGCATGACGATATCATGTTCTTGATAGCGTGACAGAGCCGGCCAAGGTTCGGTTGGCAGCCAGCGGCCATCAACCAAGAGATGACTGACACCTCTTTTTGCAGCCCACTTGGCAATGTCAGTGTGGATGCCTTTTTTGGCGCTGACCAAAGTGGTCAGGAGTAAAAATTTATGGTTCGCATACTTGTTCCAGATTCGCTCGGCCAAATCGTCCACTGAGCGCCGCTCCACTTCAACCTGGCAGTCTGGACAATACTGAATCCCAAAGCGGGTAAACAGCAGGCGGATATAGTGATAGCATTCGGTAAGCGTGGCCACGGTGCTTTTAGCTCCGCCGCGGCTGGTGCGCTGCTCGATGGCAATGGTCGGCGGCAGTCCTGTGACTGCATCAAAGTCGGCTCGGTTCGCGGGCTGTACAAACTGTCGCGAATAGGCATTCAAGGTCTCCAGGTAGCGGCGCTGGCCCTCTTTGAACAGAATATCGAATGCCAGTGTGCTTTTGCCGCTGCCGCTCATGCCGGTAATCACGGTGAGCTGCTGATAAGGAATCGCAACATTCAAGTCTTGCAAATTATGCTCGCGAGCGTTGGTCACCTGAATCTGGGGATTGGCAGTGAATTTTTTAGTTTTTCTGGTTTTGCAGCTGGCATTCAGCGCCACTTTGGAGCGCCGATACTGCCGCAATGCTGCGCCCGTATGACTGTTTGAGTCGGATGCGACCTTTTCCGGGGCGCCTTGCGCAATCAGCTGCCCGCCCTGCGCTCCGCCTTCAGGTCCTAAATCAATGATCCAGTCAGCTGCGTTGATCAGATCTAGATTATGCTCGATGACGATCACTGAATGGCCGGCATCAATCAGCTGCCGCAAAGCGGTAATGAGCTTGGCGACATCCGTGAAATGCAAGCCGGTCGTCGGCTCGTCAAAGAAATACAGCACCATCGCGGGTTCGCTGGCGGCAGTATGTTTATGCTTTTTGCTAATATGAGAGGCGAGCTTGAGTCTTTGAGCCTCGCCGCCGCTCAAGGTTGGAACCGGCTGACCGAGTTTGAGGTATTCCAGTCCTACATCGACAAGCGGCTGAAACGCCTTGACGATCAGATTGTCATCCGCAAAGAAGTCGATTGCTTCAGAAACTGTCATATCCAGGATGTCAACAATCGACTTCGGCTCGCTGCTGCAGTCTTTTGCCGGCTGGATTTTAATGTCGTGGATTTCTGGTCGATAGCGGGATCCGTCGCATTTGGCGCAGCGCAGATAAACATCGCTGAGAAACTGCATTTCAACATGCTCGAAGCCGGTTCCCTCACACTCCGGGCAGCGTCCCAGAGGTGAATTGAAACTGAAATAACCAGGCGTATACTCACGCTGTTTGGCAAGCGGTTCGGCCGCCAGTCTTTCTCGAATGCGCGTCAGCGCGCCCAGGTAGGTGACGGGATTCGAGCGAGTGCTTTTGCCGATTGGCGATTGATCGACCAGCACTGCATCGGCAATAGGGATGTCACTGGCAAACTTGCTGAACTGGCCGGGGGACTGAGTCTGGTGTCCGAGTTGCCGCACTATGCCGCGGTACACGACTTCATTGACCAGGCTTGACTTTCCAGAGCCGCTGACGCCCGTTACGCAAACCAGCCGCTGCAGCGGAATCGCGACATTCAAGCGGCGCAGATTGTGATGCTCAATCTGAGTGAACCGCAGGCGAGCGGTGTTCCTGCGCACCGGCAGCGACTTGCAATCGGGCAGATACTGAAAATCTCTCAAGCATGCGCCAGTCGCTGAATTATTCTTTTTCAGCAAAGTGGCCAGGGTGCCGAAATGAACGACGCGCCCGCCTTTTTCTCCCGGCCCAGGACCGATGTCAAGAATGCGATCAGCACAGCGAATGACCTGCTCATCATGCTCGACAATCAGCAGTGAGTTGCCTGCGCTGCGCAGCCGCATGAGAATCTGGATCACCCGGCTCACATCTCGACTGTGCAGACCGATAGTCGGCTCGTCCAGTACGAACAGTGTGTTGACCAGAGTCGTGCCCAGTGCTGTCGTGAGATTGATCCGCTGCACCTCGCCGCCGCTGAGCGTACGGGACTGGCGGTCAAGATTCAGATACCCCAGCCCCACCTCATTGAGATAGGCAATGCGCATGCGGATTTCAGCCAGAATCAGCTCAGTGGCCGCATTGTCGAGTGCGGCAGCGGCGAATTCGTCGAAAAACTCGGTCAGTTGCACAAGCGGAAGGGTGGCAATGTCATGGATTGTCAGCCCAGGCAGCGCATCATAAGTCTTTTCTGAGATCCGCAAGCCGGGATAGCGAAATCGATTCAGATGACTCGTTGTACCCGCGCCGATTCGCCAGCGAAGGGCCTGCGCTTTCAAGCGCGAGCCGCCGCAGGCAGGACAAATCGAGTAGCCTCGATAATTGGAAAGAAAGATTCGCACATGCATTTTGTAGCTGCGGCGCTCTTCCCACTGAAAAAAGCGTTTCATGCCATACCATTGCTGCGGTCCTGTGCGCTGGCGCCGCCACTTGTAGTCTGGGTCGCCGTCAATCACCCAGTTCCGGTCTGCTTCGCTGAGGTCTTTCCACGGAATGTCAGTCTGGATGCCACGCTCAGCCGCTGTTTCCACCATCTGTCGCATATCATTGCGGTAGGTTTTGGAAGCCAGTGGCTTTACCGCACCTTGCTCGAGTGTCAGTCGGTTGTCGGGGATCACCAAGTTGTAGTCAATGTCCATGATTCGACCGAATCCACGGCAAGTCTCACAAGCGCCAACTGCGGAATTGAACGAGAATGAGTTGGGGATCGCCGGTGAATACTCGATGCCACAAGCGTCGCAGCGCAATCGGTTCGAATATTGGTGCAGTTTTCCGGTCGGTTTGCGAGAGGCATTGAGCTGCTGCGCTGCAACTGTGCCACGGCCGTTCTTAAGGCTGATTTCAATGGCTTCAGCCAGACGGGATCGATTGGTATCAATCGGCCGCAGCCGATCCTGCACGACCCTCAGATGCCGGCCGCGGCTCTTATACACATTCTGATAGCCTTGACGCTGCAAATGCTCGACAACAAATTTGACATCTGAATTTTTGGGTATGGCAACGTCAAAGGAAATCTGAATCATTGCGGCATTGTTCTTATCCGAACCAAACAGCTGCAAAATCTCATCGCGAATCTGATCTGCACTTTGTCGGTGAACGGGTGTGCCGCATTCGGAACAATACAGTGTTCCGAATCTGGCAAACAGCAGTTTGAGCAGATCGTTCAGTTCGGTCATGGTGCCGACGGTTGAACGCGTCGTGCGCACCGGATTGACCTGATCGATTGCAACGGCCGCCGGTACGCCGCTGATATGCTTGACCTGCGGTCGATCCATTCGATCGAGGAATTGGCGCGCATAGGCGGAGAAGGTTTCGATGTAACGTCTTTGGCCTTCCGCGTAGATTGTATCGAACGCCAAAGAGGATTTGCCGGAGCCGCTGACACCGGTAACTACAATCAATTCATTAAGCGGGAGCTCCAGGTCAACGTTCTTGAGGTTATTCTGGCAGGCACCTTCGATACGCAGCGGAGGCATATTGGCTGGCAGTTTTTTCACCGGGACGTTTTCATGACTTCAGTGACCGCGGTCAGCCGCAATGCTGGTTATGATGCGGTGAGCCCGGATAGGTGTCTATCGTTTTGTGTGTCAGTGCCAGGTCCAGTGAGTACCAGCTAAATGATCGAAACTTCAATGCTGCCGATGCCAGCGACACCGCCGGTAATGCGGTCGCCGCGCTGAATGGGACCGACACCGGCCGGTGTGCCAGTGAAAATCAGGTCGCCGCCTTTAATCTCATAGGATTGCGAAAGGGCTGAAATAATCTCAGGAACCGACCAGATCAGCTGGCTTAAATCACCTTCTTGCCGCACTTCGTCGTTGACTGTCAGCCAGATGCGGCCGCTTTGAATATGTCCGCAGGTCATTACGGGGACAATCTCTGTGACAGGCGCTGAGTGATCGAATGCTTTGCCAGCTTCCCAAGGTCGGCCCAGTTTTTTCATCTCCTGCTGCAGGTCGCGGCGGGTAAAGTCGATGCCGACCGCGTAGCCAAATACATGCTTGAGTGCCTCATCTGTGAAAATGTCACGGCCGCCAGAAGCCATTGCGACGACCATTTCGATTTCATGATGGACATTCTCGGACTGTGGCGGGTAGGGAAACTCGCAGCCGCTGAGGTGCACTGCATCGGATGGTTTCTGAAAGAAGAAAGGCTGCTCGCGATCGGGATCATGACCCATTTCGCGAGCGTGGGCAGCGTAATTGCGCCCGACCAGATAAATTCTGCGCACTGGAAACTTTGACCAGCTGCCCCGGACCGCAACCGTCGGCTGCACGAAGTCAGGAATTAAGGTGCTCATCGATTGTTTCTTCATTTTTTCGAGCGCTGGGATGCTATATCAAATCTATCTGGCGATTGGCTCCGGCCCCGCAGCCAAGTCCTCCCAATCGGACGCATAATATACGATACAGCCGCTGGAATTTGACTGCTGGCTCGCTGAAAAAATTCCCGGCACCCGCTCAATGCCAAGAATGCTGTAAAGATACCAAAGCGAACCTGTGGCTATCAGCTCCTATGGGACAAATTTTTTGCCGAGAGTCTGGGTGGGCCGCAATGCCCGAGCTGGCAAAAATGATCCAGCCAGCCTGGCGCATGGCAGTCCGCCCGCGGCAGTCCGGCCGTCTTTGCAAATCGATGCCGGCGCGAGGATCATCGCTTGGCTCGCGGCTGTTTGTCGGATTTTCACCGACGCTCATGCCAGCTGAGGGCTTGGAGTGCCAGACAATCTGAGCCTCGAGGCTGGGACGACACATGGCTCGCCGACCCCAAGAGCCTGAGATGAAATCCAGTCGCGCTCAGCTGATATCTCGCATTCATGAGACTTCTGCGATGGACAGCAACCTCATGCGACGAGTCCGATGCGGCCAGGATCCGAAACAGCATAGCTGTGACTGTCGGGCGGCCAGCTCGTGCAGCAGTATCGAGGAATCGGCCAGATTTCCATGGACCCGATCGGCAGCGAGCCGGCAGCCTGGCGGCTCAGTCCCCCCTGATGTGTCGCAGGTCGCGCTTCGAAAGCCCGGTGATCTCAGCGACCGTCTCCAGGTCAATCCCTCTGGCCAGCGATCTTTCAGCGATCGCATACTGTGCCTTCTCCTCACCTGTTTTCTCACCCATCTGCTTGCCCTGCTTGATGCCTTCCTCGATGCCCTGCTCAAGACCTCGCTCGATGCCTTCCTCAATGCCGGCATCCACGTAATCAGCAGCCAGCTCGTCAATGATCTCTATCTGCAATCCCATGATTCTCTCCTGCGGCGGCACCGCTGCTCGTTCCAGTTCAAGGATGCTGTCGACACTGCATCCCTGCCAGTATTTTACCAAGTAGCGGAGGATAAGCCAAGCCTGAGAGATCTGCTTGTGCGGGTCGGCAATCTGGCTCAGAGCCGTGCTGATGCGGCGGATCAGGGCCTGTCTGGGCCGGCGGCGGGTCTCCCACGGCGCGGTCAGGGCCACCAGGGTCGCGCGTGACTCCGGACTCAGGGCCGCGAAGCGCTGCTGCACCTGCGCCTCGTGCAGGTTGACGAAAAACGGCTTGAAGTCCACCAGGTGCGGGTGCAGCAGCGCGCGCTGCGCACCGCTCAGACAGCGCACCGCCGGATGGGCGTCCCGATAGCTGGGCGGGCCGCGGTAGCGGCGGTCCGGACCGTTGCAGAGAAGGCCGCCGGTCACCAGCTGGTCCGGGTGGCGAGCCATGAATGCGGCCACCTGCGCGAACAGCTGCCGCACCGCCGCGAAGCCGATGCGGTCGCTTTTGTGCTCGACAGCAAAGACGATGCCGACTGGCTCGGCCGTGCTTTTGAGCTCGGTCTGGGCCACCAGGTCGGCGCGCCGCTCCCGATGCGCCGCGTCAATGTGCTCCGGCGGCAGGAGCCGGGTGCGGTCCAGGCGCAGCAGCGTTTCCTGCGCCGGGTCCAAGAAAACCGACAGGCACTCGGCACAATAGGCATCGCTGGAGCCGAAATGACCTCTCAGGGTGCGGTCGTGATTGATGCGGGCGCTGGCGCTCGCAATGAGGCCAGATGCGGGTCTTTCTTTCATATGTTTCTTCTGCTCATTCCAAGCTGATGCAGACGAATGGCACTTTTTTATCTCGCATTCATCCGCAGCAATTATTCTACTCTTCTGTTATGGACTTGACTCAGGTTTCGCAGTTCAAATCGCCTGCTGTCACCGGGGTGTCCAAGCGGGGCTCATGCGGAATGACCGGTGTCGCCGACTGCCCGCCTCAGCAAAGCATATCTCTATCTGCCGGTCGGACGCATCTCAAAGCGGATGGACGGGTTGTGAAGGCTGATTCAGAACATCTTCCGCAGCGGCTCGGCGCCATCGCCGGCAGATGTGCGTTTGCAGCGCTCGGGCTGGATCAAATTCAGCAGCTCGGACCTTCCTATAATGGCAATGCATTTTTGAGATATCCTTGTTGGGGAAAGAGCGATTTACTGAATTGCTTTGTTCCCTTCAGGACTGGTTTTTATGGCTGCAAGATATATCGAGCCGATTTTTTCTCTGTCATCCATCCATCTGTTTGCTTACATTCGATCGCACTGGTGTCATATCGATGATCCAAATCAGCTGCCGCACGAGTTGCGAGTGTTTCCTAAACCCTGCATCACTGATCTGTTATTCAACTTGTTTACACCGCCAAGCGTCGGTCTCAGCAATCATAGCGGACGAGTATAAAATGCCGCGTATCATGATTCACAGCCTGCTTCATCAAACATGAATGCCACGACCGAGCAGCTGGCGGAGATCGTCAGTCGTGCCAGAGGCTCTGACACAGGCAGGGCACAGGTTCGTGACGCTGTGCTGGATTGCTTTGGCTGCATATTGACGGGTGCTGAAAGCGAGGTCGCAAAACGTGTTGCAAGCGCACTGAATGTGGGTTCTAGCGGATCGGCCGCGGTTTACGGAACAACGATGCGGACAGCGCCGGGCATGGCGGCGCTGATCAATGCAGTTGCCGGTCATGCCTATGATTTCGACGATTATGAGGATCCAGGCAACTCGCATCCGACTGTTGTGCTGCTGCCAGCCATCGCAGCCGCATGCAATGGGCGCAAAGTGCCCGGTCAATCAGTGCTCGGCGCGTACCTTGCAGGGTTTGAGGTCATCGCCAGAATCGGACAGAAGGTAAATTTGGATCACTACAACAGAGGCTTTCATTCAACTGCGACGATCGGTGCGATCGGAGCATCCGCCGCGGTAGCGAATCTGCTGCAGCTCAATGTGTCGGAAACTATGCATGCGCTGTCGCTGGCTGTCTCGCAGGCGAGCGGATACACGCTGCAGTTTGGTACCGACGCTAAGCCGCTGCAGGCGGGTCTGGCAGCGCGCGCTGGATATGAGTCGGCGTGTCTGGCACGAGCCGGCGCGACCGCCCATACGCAAATTATCGAAAGCGAGCGCGGCTTTGCCGGCTTGATGTGCAGTGCCGCGATTGACTTGGACGCTGAGACTCTGGGTGCGCCATGGGCCGTCTCAGAGTATGGAATTTTTATCAAGCCTTGGCCGGCTTGCAGTTATATCCATCGTCTCATGACGGCTGCGAGTGCGGTGTATCCAAAGATCGCTGGCAGAGCAGATCAAATCACCCGCATCGAAGTTGCACTGGTCGATTTTCACCGGCAAATTCTGCCCTATGACACGCCTGTGCGCCGCGACCAGGCCTTGTTTTCGATACCGGCTTGTGTCGCGCAAATTCTGATCGCCGGTGACTTGCTGCTGCAGCATTGCGAGTCGTTTTTTTGGACAGCACCGCAAGTCGAGCGTTTAATGCGGCTGACGCGGGTGACTGCACACCCGCCGGTCAACCCAAATTTGAATATGGACCCGGATCTGCCTGATCAGCTTGTTGTTCACCTAGGCGATGAAGTGATCGCTCAAGAGTGCGCGCATGCGCTGGGCACACTGCAAAATCCGCTGAGCGAGGCGATGCTGGCAAGGAAGTTCTCTACCAATACAGGATTGCCGGACGCGATCTTTGAGCGTCTTTCAAATTGGCCGCAATGTGAGGATTTTGCGGCCGAGCTGGATTTTGCGGCCGCCTCTTGCAGTCAATCGCACGCGTCGTAAAGAGTCAGATTGGGAATGATTGTCTGGTGCGCAATACAGGCTGAACGCAGGCTGTCACCAAGCGCGGCCCCTTAGCGAATACGCCCGTGATTGCCGGGAGCGGTATGTTTAGCTGCGATGAATTGGGCTTTTCCGGCACAACACTATTTCGGCAAATCTCTAGTCAGTGGGACAAAATCTGGCTCAAGAAAAGTTTTGTGCGGTCGTTTTGCGGATTGTCAAAAAATTTGTCAGGCTTATTTTGCTCGATGATCTCGCCATCATCCATAAATATCACACGATTGGCCACGGTTTTGGCGAAGCCCATCTCATGTGTGACGACCAGCATCGTCATGCCGTCCTGCGCCAATTGAATCATCACATCCAGCACTTCCTTGATCATCTCAGGGTCGAGCGCAGAGGTGGGTTCATCAAACAACATGATTTTGGGATTCATGCAAAGACTGCGGGCGATTGCGACGCGCTGCTGCTGTCCGCCGGACAATTGTCCAGGATATTTGTGCGCCTGCTCCGGAATGCGGACTCTTTCCAAGTATTTCATTGCGGTCTGTTCCGCTTCGGCTTTCGGCAGCTTGCGCACCCAGATGGGTGCCAGTGTGCAGTTTTCAATTACCGTAAGGTGCGGGAACAGATTGAAGTGCTGAAACACCATGCCGACTTCACGGCGAATATCAGCAATGTTTTTCAGGTTGTTGGTCAAAGTGATGCCGTCCACGACAATGTCACCGCGCTGATGCTCTTCCAATCGGTTAATGCATCGGATCAGCGTTGATTTTCCCGAACCTGATGGACCGCAGATGACGATTCGCTCGCCGCGCTCAACCTCTAGATTGATATTTTTCAGCACATGAAACTGACCGAACCATTTGTTCATGTCATGGATTTCGATTGCAATGGAAGAATTGTTGTTTTGCGTTGCCATAATCAAATATCCGTCTAATCGTTTTTATGACCGGTATCCAGCCTGCGCTCAAGATACAGTGAGTATCGCGACATTGCAAAGCATGATATGAAAAACCCCAGTGCGATAAAGATGTAAAGCTCTGTGGATAAACCTTGCCATTTGGAGTCAGCCAGCGCTGCCCGGGAGATGCCAAGCGGATCAAGCAGACCGACAATCACAACCAAAGTCGTGTCCTTGTACAGGCCGATGAAGGTGTTGACGATGCCAGGAATCGAGATTTTCAAAGCCTGTGGCAATACGATCAGGCGTATGGACTGATAGTAATTCAGTCCCAATGCATCAGCCGCCTCAAACTGTCCTTTGGGAATAGCTGCCAGACCGCCGCGCACAACTTCTGCAATGTAGGCTGCGGCGAACAAAATCACCATGATGATCACTCGCAGCAGCAAGTCGAAGTGTGTGCCAGGCGGCATGAAGAAATTCAGCAATGTCGAAGCGACAAACAAAAGTGTAATCAGCGGTACACCGCGGAAAAATTCGATGTACCAGACGCTCAGCAGCTTGACGATCGGCATCGACGAGTGACGTCCCAGAGCGAGCGCGATCCCAAGCGGCAATGACACCACAATTCCGGTCATGCCGATCAGCACAGTCAGCATGAAGCCGCCGAATTTTGCAGATTCAACAGGTTCGAATCCGAGTCCGCCCCACAGCATGAAAAAGGCCAGAAACGGAAAAGCCAATGAGAACCAGATCAGATGCCTGCGCCCCGGCATCCGGTCATAAAGAACTGGCGCCAGCGCCACAAACATCAGTATGAAAGCGAGATTGACGCGCCATCGAAGCTCTTCGGGATAGAATCCGTACATGAACTGCTCAAACCGAGCGCCGACGACCACCCAGCAGGCGCCATCGCCCAGCTCATAGCATTCGTTGCGATGTTCTGCACCGCTGAATACAGCGTCAAAAAACAGCCAGTTCAGGCTGGGCGGAATAATGAGGTACAGAAAGCAGGCGCAAAGAATTGTCAGCAGCGTGTTGCTTGGGCTGGAAAAGAAATTGATTCTCAGCCAAGCGAGAGCGCCAGTCTGAGCCGCCGGCGGCGGCAGCTGGGCTGAGGTCTGCTCGGATTGCGGATGCTGTGCCATTTTCTAGCGCTCAACGAGCGCAATGCGTTTGTTGTACAGATTCATGAGCGCTGAGATGAGCAATGATATGGACAGATAAATCACCAGTACGATCGACATGCACTCAAGGGCGCGACCGGTCTGATTGAGTGAGATTCCGCCGATGGTGGCGACAATGTCCATATAGCCGACTGCAATTGCCAGCGATGAATTTTTTGTCAGATTCAGGTATTGGCTGATCATGGGCGGCACGATGACTCGCAGGGCCTGCGGCAAAACGACCAGTCTCATGGTCCAGTTCGGCTTCAGTCCCAGAGCATACGCAGCTTCGCTTTGGCCGTGGCTTACAGCGAGAATTCCGGCGCGCACAATTTCTGCAATGAAGGCGCCGGTATACACAGCAAGCGCGAGCGTCAGAGCTACAAACTCCGGTGTCAGGACCAGTCCGCCTTGAAAGTTAAATCCCTTGAATTCAGCAATTTGCAGGGAAGCGGGTGTACCGGCGAAAAAATACGCCAGCAATGGCAGCAGCACGATCAGTGCGGCGCTGATCCAGTAGACGGGATAGCGCTGCCCCGTCTCCGCCTGCTTTTGGCTCGCATACCGTGAAAACAGGGCCGCACCGACAATCGCAATGACTGCGCCGATGGCCACCCACCAGAAAGCCGGTTCAAAAATCGGCTTTGGAATGTTGAACCCCCGATTGCTGATAAAAATCGACTCGCTCAGGCTGATTGCCTGCCTGGGGTGCGGCAGGGTGTGGACGAAGACGCCGTGCCACAGCAGAATCCAAAGCAGTATTGGAACATTCCGGCTGAACTCAACGAATATGTAGGCGATACGGTTGACGAGAAAATTCGAGGACAGCCGTGCCACGCCCATGACAAAGCCAATCAGAGTGGCCAGGGCGATGCCTACAACCGCAACTAAGGCGGTATTGATAATGCCGACGATCGTGGCTCGAAGATGGCTGCTTCTTGAGGAATATTCAATCAGATGCTGATTGATATCGTAATTTGCGGGAGTGAAAAGAAAATCGTAGCCTGCTTCTCTTCCGAGCAGTTCCAGATTGTTGAGTGTGTTGCGAATGAAAAAGCCAATCAATGACAGCAGAGCGACGATGACAACAATCTGGATAATGATCTCGCGCGACTTCTTTTCTCGCCATATATCTGCGATCAAATTTTTATCCCAGCGCCAGCGCGCTTTTTTATCAAGGATGATTCATCGTCATGTTTTGCCAGAAAAAGCAAAGGGCGGCGCGCATCGTTGAAATGATCGCAACACCGCCCTTTGCAAATCCGGTTCGGGCTCTACCGGTATGGCGGCGCGTAAATCAGTCCGCCGTCGGTCCACAGGGCGTTGACGCCTCGCTCGAGACCGATATCGGTATTCACACCAAGATATTGCTCGAATATTTCTCCGTAATTGCCGACTGCAGCGATCACGTTGACAACCCAGTCTGCACTCAGGCCGAGCATTGCGCCGTATTCACCCTCAGTGCCGAACATTCTGTTCAGCTCCGCATCTTTTTGCGTTTCGGCAGCCATTTCGCGCACGTTGGCTTTGGTTATGCCTTTTTCTTCCGCAATAATCAGCACGTTGAGCGCCCAGCGTACTACATCGCCCCACTCGTCATCACCGTGCCGAACAACCGGACCCAGCGGCTCTTTCGAGATGATTTCTGGCAGTACGACGTGATCGTTAGGATTATCGAGACTTGCGCGGGTGGCGGCCAGTCCCGAACGGTCGGTGGTATAGACATCACAGCGGCCAGCCAGATAATTGTTGCGTGCTTCTTCGTTTGTTTCAATCGGGACAGGCTCATAGTTCATTTGGTTGCTTCGGAAAAAGTCTGCCAGATTCAGCTCTGTCGTGGTGCCAGTCTGGATGCAAACTGAAGCGCCATTCAGCTCAGTTGCACTGCTGACTCCGAGGGAAGCTGGAACGATGAAACCCTGACCATCGTAGTAGTTCACGCCGAGGAAAGTCAGTTTCAGATCAACATCGCGGCTGTAGGTCCAAGTCGTGTTGCGTGAAAGCATGTCGATTTCGCCAGCCTTCAGCGCCTCAAACCGGGTTTTGCCGGTAAGGTTGGTGTATTTGACTGCGGATGCATCACCGAATACTGCGGCGGCGACTGCTTGGCAAAGCGCTACATCAAAACCTTGCCAGTTGCCTGCATCGTCAGCATAGGCAAATCCGGTCAGGCCGGTATTGATGCCGCATTGAAGATGCCCTTTGGCACGTACGTCTTCCAGCGTTCCAGCATGGCTGACAGCGGAAAATGACAGTCCCAGAAGCGCGAAAACGATTGAAAAACTCTTCAATATTTGCATGTTTACCTCTTTTATTGTTGTCGTATGAAAAAATATCAGCGCTAAGTTACGCTGCCTTTGCAGCAGGTCTGCATTATACAGCACAGCCTGGTGCGAGCGGGCTGCGCAACAGGCTCAGCAAGAACGTCGCCTGCTGTTGTGCTCTATTGTATCAAAATGCCAGCATCAGCGGGCGGGCCCAAACGGCGATAGCAAAAAGACACGGTCTACGCCGGCGTACTGTGTAAATTTTTGGGGTGGGGGGTGTATCGCTGCAAACCAGCGGATCCTCATTCGAACCAAGAATGGAATCTGTCAAAGATGGCAATCAGGCTGATTTCCGGGCGGAAGATGCAGCGGGAGTCGGCGAGCTAGGCTGAGACCGCGCTTCTTTTTTGAATCGCTCCGGGTGCCTGCTGATCTGCCCGGTATGAAGAGCGCACCATCGGGCCTGATGCAACATGGGAAAATCCCATTTTGGCGCCAATCTTCTCATAGGCCTTGAATTCTTCCAGTGACACATAGCGGGCGACTGGCAGGTGATGCCGGCTTGGCTGCAGATATTGACCGATGGTCACGATGGCCACTGCGTGCGCTCGCAGATCTTCCATCACCTGGATTACTTCTTCATCGGTTTCACCAATGCCCAGCATAAGTCCGGATTTGGTTTCGATGTCCGGGTGGTTATGCTTGAATTGCTCAAGGAGTCGCAGGGAATGCTGATAGTCTGAGCCTGGTCTCGCCGCCTTGTACAGGCGCGGCACGGTTTCGATGTTGTGACTGAATACATCGGGCAAAGCAGTCGCGAGCTCGGCTAGCGCCTTGTCCATGCGGGCCCGGAAGTCGGGTGTGAGGATCTCAACGGCAGTGGCCGGGCAGGCGGAGCGAATCGCCGCGATGCATCGCGCAAAATGACCAGCTCCGCCGTCTCGCAAGTCGTCGCGATCCACGGAAGTGATTACGACATAACGCAATGCCATCTGCTTGATCGCAGAGGCTAAACTGGATGGCTCGCTGTGATCCGGCGGCAATGGACGGCCATGCGCGACATCGCAGAACGGGCATCTGCGGGTGCAGATGTCACCGAGAATCATGAAAGTAGCGGTGCCGTTTGCAAAACACTCGCCGATATTCGGGCACGAAGCTTCCTCGCATACCGTATGAAGCTTGTTCTGGCGCAGAATTTGCTTGAGGTGCATGACCTCGGGGGTGCCGGGAAACTTCGCTCGAATCCATGGCGGCTTGCGCAGTCGCTGCTGTCTCGGCTGCGGCTCGATGCGCACCGGAATGCGGTTGAGTTTTTCTTCACCGCGAAGCTTGATACCTGGTTGTATTGAGTTGGCTGCGGCCATTTTGGGATCCGGTCAGATTTAAAATAAAGATGCTTCAAGATCGTTGTGACATAAAAATATACAAAAAGTCCGCAAGGCCTGTGTGGACCATGTCAATCGCATAATCAAGATTGAAGCGGTTGAATATGGCGTTTCCAGGGCCGGGAATTGATTTTATTATTGCCAATGCCAAGGTGAGCCGTGCTCGGTTATGTTCCGGTTTTTCACCTTGATTTATGCCAGATGGCAAGGAGTCTGTGAATTTTCTGTTGCGGCTCTTGGCTGCGGGCGCCCCTTATTTGACAGCCCCTGGGTCTTAATCATGCCATTGCGGCCAGCAAGCCTGGAAGCTGTCTTGCAAAGCAAGGTTCTGCGGGAGGCAACACTTCAGAGCTGGCAGGGGATTGTGATGCAGATCAGATTCCACAATGAGTTTCGGCGCGGCGAAAGGCGTTTTGTCATTGTTCCGCTCATCGCGCGGGCAACTGCAGCTGCGGCACCTCAATGCGTCCTCAAGGTCGCCCGACTGGCCGAAATGCCTATAATACGGCTGGTCAGAACAGATCAGCATTGAATTGCCGGAGCCAAAGAGGATTTTCCCCGCAAAGAGTCCGATCAATCGCAGGACTGCAGGCGTACGAGCCTCCTCTCTCCCCTAATTCTGACTCATTTGCCGTTGAACAGCATTGTGCGGAGAACTGTGTTCAGTACACGTCATTCAAAGCCGCGACTTAATCGCAAGAAAGCGCTTCTTGGATCGTTGCTGGTCTTCGCATTGGCAGCGCTGTCGAGCAGCCCTGCTAACGCGACGGCGGTAGGCACGCTGTTTCAGTCCAGCGAGCTGCCGACTTTGGCGCATGTTGTCGAGAAAGTTGAAAATGGCATTGTCAACATCTCTGCTGTCCGCAGTCGCCGCTACGACAACGAGTTGAACGAGCTGAGCGAATTCTTTCAGCGCGATGAGTTTTTCCGCCGCTTTTTCGATCTTGACAATCGCCGCCGCCGTCAGTCTTTGGATCTCGGCTCAGGTGTGATTATTGATGCCGCGAACGGTTATGTGCTGACCAATCACCATGTGCTTGAGAATGCATCTGAAATCCATGTCACGCTGCATGACGGGAGAGTTGCGAGCGCGGAGGTGGTCGGCTCCGACCCGCCGATGGACTTGGCATTGCTGAAGATCGACGAGGAGAACTTGCAAGCGGTTGATATCGGAGATTCCGACCGGTTGCGCGTAGGCGATTTTGTGCTGGCTTTCGGCAACAACTTCGGCTTGTCAGCCACTGTCACCTCGGGAATCGTGAGCGCGCTGGGCCGCAGTGGCCTGCAGATGGATCAGTATCAGGAATTCATTCAGACGGATGCAGCCATCAACCAGGGCAGTTCCGGCGGTGCGCTGGTGAATCTCAATGGCGAGGTGATCGGAATCAACACCGCAATCTTGTCTCCCGGCGGCGGCAATATTGGCATTGCGTTTGCGATTCCGATCAATACGGCATCGGTTGTTGCAACCCAATTGATTGAATTTGGACAGGTCGAGCGCGGCGTGCTGGGCATTCATTTTCAAGAGGTGACCGAAGATTTGGCGCAGGCATTCAATTTCGGCAAGATTGAGGGTGTGCTCGTCACTGAAGTTCAAGCCGGTTCTGCGGCAGATGAGGCGGGGCTTAAAGAAGGCGATATTCTGACTCACATCAGCGGCAAAAAAATACTGGACGGCTCTCATTTGCGCACCATGGTTGCGCTGATTCGTGTAGGCCAGACTGCGGATCTGCAGTTCGTCCGCGACGGCGATACGCTGGCCGCGTCTGGCATTATCGGCGCCGCTGGCCGTGTGACTGTATCAGCCCAGGGAGAGCGCATCTATGAAAAGCTGACGGGCTTGGAACTGCGCAATGACACGTCGGTTGAGGGCAAAGGCGTACGGGTTCTGTCGGTTGAAAGCGGCAGTGCTGCGTGGGACGCGGGAATTCGCGAGGGTGACATGATTCTAGAAGTCAATCGAATCCGCATCGAAAGCATTGCCGCATTGACCAAAGCGGTGACTGAAGCGCTTGATTCAGGGCATCTGCTGGCTCTGAAAATCGACCGTGATGGCATCAGCCGTTTCGTTGTGATTGCCTGATTCGATGAATAGGCTGAAACCTGTTATTGCGCCGTCTATACTCGCGGCGGATTTTGCCCGACTGGGCGAGGAGGCTGAGTCGGTACTGGCAGCCGGGGCGGACTGGATTCATTTTGATGTGATGGACAATCACTATGTCCCGAATCTGACAATCGGCCCAATGGTCTGCAGAGCGCTTTTCGATTATGGCATTACAGCTCCGCTTGATGTGCATCTGATGGTGTCGCCGGTCGACTCTATCATCGGCGATTTTGCCAGAGCGGGAGCCTCGATCATCACCTTTCATCCGGAAGCCACCGAGCATGTCGACCGTACAATTGCCTTGATTCGCGAGTACGGCATTTCACCTGGCATTGCCATCAATCCGGCAACTTCATTAACTTGTCTGGATTACATTCTCGACAGCATTGATCTGGTGCTCCTGATGAGTGTGAATCCGGGCTTTGGCGGGCAGCAATTCATCCCCTATGTGATCGACAAGATTGCTCAGCTGAGCGAGCGCATCGATGACCGAATCCGTATCGAGGTCGACGGCGGCATCAGCGCCGCCAACATCGGCGCAGTTGCCGCCGCCGGCGCGAATGCCTTTGTGGCAGGCACAGCCGTTTTTCGCTCGGCAGATTACAGCCGCACGATTGCCGAGATGCGCGCTGCGATTGCCGCCGCGCACAAATCTGATGCAGCCTAAGCATCGCGCGCTTATGCTGCTCAATACCCGCGATTTGCGCAGGCAGGTCAAATACAGCCGATGCCTGGAGACAATCATTCTTTTATGGCGCATGCGTAAATTGATGCAGAGTTGAGACCGTGATCAGCGAGCGGCAATTTAACGATTACAAGCGGCAAGGGTATACGCATATTCCGTTTGTCAAAGAGGTGATCGCCGACTTTGATACGCCGCTGAGCACCTATTACAAGCTTGCCCGTGAACCCTACACGTATCTGTTCGAGTCGGTTCAAGGCGGTGAGAAATGGGGTCGCTTTTCGATTATCGGCCTGCCGAACTGCACCCGTCTTGAGGTTGTCGATCAGCAGGTTTCAGTTTACCGGTCCGGCGAGGTTGTCAAGCAGAGGAGCACTCGGGACCCGCTGGCAGACATCAAGCGCTTTCACGAATCGTTTCGCGCCCCGGAGCTTGATTATTTGCCGAAATTTACCGGCGGTCTGGTAGGTTTCTTTGGCTATGACACAGTTCGCTGTGTTGAGCCAAAGCTGCGCGCGGGCAAAAAGCCGAGCGAGCTGGGCATCCCCGACATCTGCCTGATGGTTTCGGAGCGGGTGGTGGTGTTTGACAATTTGTCTGGCCGCTTGTATATCGTAGTGCATGTGGATGCGGGGCGGGGCGAGGACTGGGAAGCGGGGGTCACTCGCCTCAATGAGATTACCGAGCAGCTCAAAGCCCCGGTTGAGACCCGTCCGTCGCTGTCACTTGGCGAGCAGGCCCGCGAGTCCGAGTTTGAATCCTCGTTCGGACAGCAGGGCTATGAGGCGGCGGTTGAGAAGTGCCGGGAATATATTTTGGCTGGCGATGTCTTCCAAGTCGTAATTTCGCAGCGGCTTTCAGCCCAGTACAACGGCGATCCGATCAATGTCTATCGCTCTTTGCGCACCTTGAATCCCTCACCGTATATGTACTATCTGAATTTCGATTCCTACCATATTGTGGGCGCGTCGCCGGAAATTCTGGTCCGCTGCGAAGACGGTATCGTAACCGTGCGCCCGCTGGCTGGAACACGGCCGCGGGGCAAAGATGAGGTCGAGGATCTGCGGCTTGAGACGGAATTGCTGGCCGATGAGAAAGAGTGTGCCGAACATGTGATGCTCGTTGATTTGGGCCGCAACGATGTGGGCCGCGTCGCCAAATCAGGCACTGTGAAAGTCGGTGATGTGATGGAAGTCGAGCGTTACTCGCATGTCATGCATATTGTTTCCAATGTGGCTGGCGAGCTGGCCGACGGTCTGCATGCGGTTGATGTCTTGCGCGCCGCCTTGCCGGCGGGAACTGTGAGCGGAGCGCCGAAAGTCCGGGCGATGGAAATCATCGATGAGATTGAGCCGCACCGCCGCGGCATTTATGCCGGTGCGGTCGGGTATATCGGCTGGAACGGCAATCTTGATACGGCCATCGCGATCCGCACCGCGGTGCTGCAAGGCGGTCGGGTGTATGTGCAGGCTGGCGCCGGCCTGGTGGCTGACTCGGTTCCAAGCGCCGAGTGGCATGAAACGATGCACAAGGCGCGAGCGCTGCTGCGCGCTGTCGCAATGGCAGAAACGGCGCAGTAAGCCTAATGCGAGCGGTATGCCAAAAAATCCTGGCATGGCCATGGTTTGAAAAAATAATCATTGGGCTGATCATTCTCAATGCGATCGTACTGGGGCTTGAGACTTATCCTGCCGTAATGGAGAGTCGCGAGACTTTTTTCTTTGCATTCAACAAATTCATCCTGATTGTTTTTGTCCTTGAAGCGATGATCAAAATCATCGCAGTCGCACCGGTATTCAGGCGATATTTCGGCAATGGCTGGAATCTTTTTGATTTCACCATCGTTGTTTTCTCGCTGATTCCTTTCACCGGTGAGTATGCGCTGATTGTCCGCACTGTCAGATTGCTGCGGGTGTTGCGTCTGATCACTGCAGTCCCTGAGCTGCGATTGATTATTTCGACCCTTGTCAGGTCGCTGCCCGGTCTGGGCAATGTCATTTTGCTGCTTATGATTGTGTTTTATATCTATGCAATTGCTGGATTCTACATGTTTCATGAGCATGACCCGTTTCACTGGAACTCGCTTGGCATATCGCTCATTACGCTGTTTCGGGTGCTTACACTTGAGGACTGGACGGATGTCATGTACACCGCGATGGACCTCTACCCGTTTGCTTGGCTGTTTTTTGTCAGTTTTGTGATTATCGCCGCATTCATCGTCATCAACATGTTTATCGCAGTGGTGATCAATAATCTGCACAAGGCACAGCAGGAAAGCGAGATGGCGCAAGGTGATTCGCTGCGCAGCGAGATTCTGTACGAAATCACCGAGACGCGAAAATCATTGAGACGCATTGAGCAGGCGATCGAAAAATCCGATAATGCAAATGCACCTAAGCGGCCATGAGGCATTAGATTCAGTAAATGCAGGCGAGGCTGAGCGGAGTGCCGCATATCGCCGCCGCAGACAGATTTGTTATCGTAGACATGAAAGTACTCGGCATAGAAACCTCATGTGACGATACGGGAGTTGCAATCTACGATTCCGAGCAGGGACTGCTCATCAATCGATTTTCTTCACAGATTGATATCCATAAGCTGTACGGAGGCGTGGTTCCTGAATTGGCAGCCCGCGATCATATTCGAAAAGTGCTGCCGCTGATTTCTGCGGTTCTTGATGATTCCGGAATCGAAAAGAAAGCCATTGATGCAGTGGCCTTTACCGCCGGTCCCGGACTGGCTGGCGCTTTGCTGGTCGGTGCGACTGTCGCTCGCAGTTTCGCCATGGCGCTGCAGCGACCCGCAGTTGGTGTGCATCATATGGAAGGTCATCTGCTGTCTCCGATGCTGGAGAGCAAAATGCCGGAATATCCGTTTTTGTCCCTGCTTGTCTCGGGAGGACACACCATGCTGGTCGATGTACAGGCGCCGGGCATATATCGAATTCTAGGCCAAACTCGAGATGACGCGGTTGGGGAGGCATTTGATAAATTTGCCAAATCGCTAGGATTGGGTTACCCGGGTGGACCTGCAATCGAGAAGTGTGCGCAGTCCGGTGATCCAAGTCGATTCTGCTTTCCGCGGCCGATGTCGGACCGCGATACCTTGGAGTTCAGTTTTTCCGGATTGAAAACCCATGCCATACTCGAGGCAAAAAAACATTCGATGACGGATCAGACCCGCTCTGACCTTGCCCATGCCTTTCAGGCGGCGGCGGTTGAGACACTGATCATCAAGTGCCGGCAAGCGCTTTTGCTGACTGGACACAAGCATCTGATTGTCGCTGGCGGTGTCGGAGCCAATCAATTCCTGCGAAAAAAAGCGGCGATGTTCTCGCAGGAATTGCAGGTCGATGTGTTTTTCCCATCCTTGGAATTGTGCACCGATAACGGTGCAATGATTGCCTATGCCGGCTGGCTGAGGCTTCAGTCGGGTGAGCGGCTTCCGCTTGGGTACCGGATTTTTCCGCGCTGGTCGCTGGAGAGCCTCAGCCCAATCAGCGTCTGAGTGATTGCCGTCGCTGCAAGCTCTCACGGATACGCACGAACTGCGTGACGCTTATGATTTTGTGAGTTTGATTTTGCTTTCCTGTCCGCGCCGCAGCCGCTGAATGTTTGCTGCATGTCGATGCACAGTCACTGCAAATATGAGGCTTGCGGCTAGCACCAAGGCTCCATCAAAGTCAAAAAACGACAGCAATGCAGGTGCTGAGAGCGAAGCGATGAGTGACGACAAGGATGAATAGCGGGTCAAGACGGCGATCAGAAGCCATACAGTGACAAACCCCAAACCGATTAGTGGATTGATTCCAAGATAAACGCCGATTGCAGTAGCGACACCTTTGCCGCCTTTGAATCCAAAATACACAGGATACAGGTGCCCTAGGAAGGCACCCGCTGCAGCGGCGGCGAGGGAGCTTGGATCATGAAATACAGCACTGGCAAAGAGTACTGGAAGAATACCTTTGGCGACATCACCGATGAGGGTGACAAGCGCAGGCCACTTGCCGTTTAAACGCAGTACATTTGTTGCGCCTGGATTGCGTGACCCGGCAGAGCGAGGATCAGGCAAGCCAAAAACTTTGCAGACTAAAATCGCGGAAGAAATCGACCCGATCAGGTAGGCGGTGAGGAATGCAATGAACGATTCCATTGACTATCAGTGAACTGAGTTGAGTGTTGCATTGACTCTGGTCTGGGTATTGTATACACAAGTTTCGAAATGCATATAGGCTCATTTCAATTGCCAGTGAGCGCATCCAGGCCGTTCCTCATGCCGAATGATTCGGGATTCCAGCGGCTGCTGGCAGTGTCTCCAGTTCGGATTTCGGCGCTTGAGAAAGTCAAACAGGACTACTTCGATAGTCGGTTTGATATGCATGCGATGTCGTCCCGATTTCGATAGTTCTCGCACTGCGGTGTCCTTATAATAAATCCTTAAGGTCTCTTTTATGCTGGCACCAGCAAGTTCGTCTCGTATTCATTCGATTGGCTGAGGATAACAAGTTGCGCAATGGACATTGTTTTTATTGAAAAACTAAAAATCCCAGCATCAATTGGCGTTTGGGAATGGGAGCGTCAAGTTAAACAGATGATCGTTGTTGACGTTGAGCTCGGAACAGATATCCGGGCCGCTGCCCGATCCGATGATTTAGACGATTCAATCAGTTACAAAGACGTCGCATCAAAAATCTGCGAGCTGCTCAGTGAACGGCATTTTGCACTGATTGAGGCTGTGGCTGAGTCAATCGCTAGTACCGTCTTGAAAAATTACCCTGTTCAGTGGTGCAAAGTCTGCGTCAGCAAGCCGCGGGCAGTCGAGAAAAGCCAGAATGTTGGGGTAGTGATTGAGCGCATCTCCTCAAGTGCAAGCCTCTCTGAGCACAGCGGAGAATGAATTCAAGGTGCTTTAGCCATCCGGCCGCCGTCGACGGCTAATGTTTGGCCGGTCGTAAAGGCGGCATCACAAATTAAGTGTTCGACTGCAGCAGCGATGTCTTTCGGAGCTCCCGGCTGTCGCAGGGGTGCCTGGTCAGCCAGCGAATAGTCTGGTTTTTGTGATTCGGGCCAGAGAATCAATCCTGGCGCTACAGCGTTGACTCTGACATCCGGCCCCAGCTTTTGAGCAAATGATTTCGTCAGCGATTCCAGCCCCGCTTTTGTCGAACTGTATATGGCGTTATCCACCTTGGGGCGCTGCGCATAGATGTCTGTGATATTCACGACCGCCCCTTTTGATTTTGCCAGCGGCTCAGCGAGTGCAGTTGTTAGCAGGTAGGGGGCTAGCATGTGAATTTTGTACAGCTCAAAATACATGGAAACGACGTTCTCACCGGTCGGTGAGGGCGGATAAATAGAAGCGTTATTGATCAGCGCATCAAGTTTTCCGAATCTGTCGATGACAGCAGATGCCAGCTTGATTGCTTCTTCGGCTCGCTGAAGATCAGCACAGAATACTTCGGCAGATGCCGGTCGTGCCTGATTGAATTGTTCTTTCAGGTTATATGCATCCTTTTCGGAATTTCGGTAGTGAATCGCGATGGCATATCCTCGGCGATGCAGGGAGGTGGCAATGGCTTGGCCAATTCTTCTGGCGCAGCCAGTGACTAGTGCGGTTTTCGTGTTTTCCATCAATCGGGATTTTCTTGGTTGATAAAGTGCGGCTGTTCAGGTTTGGTCATACTATGGCACACGGCTAAACTGTCGATTCAAGTGACCGACTATAAAAAATCGGCTTCGACAGTTGTATTGCATTCAGCCAAGTTTTCTGCAGCTTCGGTGGACAGACGCTGGATCAATCCACAATGCATCCGCATACTGCTGATTGTTGGCAAAATGCCCTACGTTGCGCGTTACGCTCGCATGCGGTTTTATTGTACTCAGTTGAACATGAGATAAATTGTACGGTGTTCCAATCAAAAACACCGCAATGGATGGCTTTAAGCTGGCGAATTTTTCATTAAACGAAGATGTTTGTCTGAAAAAAAAGAGACAAGATTCAGCTTGCCAAGTTCATTGAATTAGACAAACTTTTTCCTAATTACCACTAATTATAAGTTCATTTTACGGTAGAATAAGATCATTCTAAATACTTGATTAAAAACGAGTATATGCCATGAGACGAAATGCTGTCCAATTCCAGAAAGGCCTCAGCCTGAGCGAATTCCCTCAAGCATGCGGCGGCGAGGACCAGCGCTTCGACGCGCTGTTCCGGCTGCGCTGGCCGGACGGCTTCGTGTGCCCGAACTGCGGGCACGACAAGAGCGGCCGCCTGAACACCCGCCAGCTGCGCCAGCGCTGCCGCTGCCAGCGCCAGGCCTCGGTGACCGCCGGCGCCCTCTTCGAGTCGTCCAAGCTGCCGCTGACCGTGTGGTTCCAGGCGGTCTGTCTGCTGACGCAGAGCAAAAAGGGCGTTTCGGCGATGCATCTGCACCGCCAGCTGGGAATCCCCTGCAATGCGGCCTGGCGCCTGAGGCACAAGCGGATGCAGGTGATGCTCGGGCGCGGCGGGCAACAGCGCCGGTCGGGGCGGGTGCAGATGGATGACGCGTATCTGGGCGGCGAGCGCGCCGCGGTGGAAAAAGACGAGTTTTACTGGGTCAGCACGGCGCTCGGCAGCCTGAAGACGGCGCTGCGCTCCAGCTGCCACCCGTTCGATGCGAAATACGCGCAGCGCTGCCTGGCGGAATTCGAATACCGATTCAACCGCCGATGCCGCCTGGCGGACAGGGTGCCGAGGCTCGCCTTCGTCGCCCTGAGAACGCCGCCGATGCCCGAGAGACTCCTGAAACATGGCTTATGTCAAGTGGTAATTAGGAACTTTTTTACAATCGGATAATCCGAGAAACATAACCGATGGCTGTTGATTTGCGATTGGCATTCGTCGTGAATGACTTGTTATAATAATACCTTGCCGACCGGGAGATAGTTTTTAGCTCGTGCTGAAAAGCATTCGTTGCTTCTGTCAAAGGCGGGGGCTATACAAGGTTGAATCGGATTGCTTGGGAACAATTGACATGATTTGTGGAGGTTCGTCTGCGCGAAGATAATCCGAAAGTCCAATTCTGTGAAGTCCAGTCCTTTCATTCGCTCAATTAAGTCGCTCAACCGCAAACATCAGCCAAGCCCGCATAGCTCAGTTGGCCAGAGCAGTTGATTTGTAATCATCAGGTCGTGGGTTCGAATCCCTCTGCGGGCTCCATTTCATCAACGTATTCAAGCTTTGTCTATGCATGAAGTAAAATCGTTGCTAACTGTGAGATGACTCTATGTGGCGGCTCCCATAATGAAGGAACAGAACATTCCGATCGGCGTTGCGGATTTGCGATCGATTCGCGACCTGGACAGCTATTACGTCGACAAGACCCCTTTTATCGGGCGGCTTTTTTCACGGGGAAAGTATTACTTCCTGTCGCGGCCGCGGCGTTTCGGCAAGAGCCTGCTGCTCGGCGCCATGCGGGAGCTGTTCGAGGGCCTGCGCATCCATGATCGCTGGGACTGGAGCCATACATGCCCAGTGGTGCGCCTGAGCTTCAATTTGGATTACGGCGCCCCGGGGCGCTGGAAGCCAGTGTCATGACACAGCTTGAGCTGCAAGAAGCCATGCACGGTTTGACGGGTGTCTGCACTCGACCCGTTCGCTGGATGCACTGCGACCAGTGCGGCGGCTGAAAGACTGAATCGGCAGTGGATCGGCATCGACATCTGGCAAGGTGCGCATGAGCTGGTCAAGAAGCGCATGGAACGATGCATCTGGCTTGTTTGGTGAGATTGATTCCAATCAGTACAGCTCAAATCATATTTGACACAGGAGAAGATTGTACCGGATGACGGCAGTTGATATTGTGCTCACCATGGAAAGCGAGTGGGCTAAAATGGCCCGGAATCATGAGTTCTGCATAAAAGAAAAAATCCTCCGGCAGATCGCTTGTCATTGAATGCCAAAATCTTTGGCAAGCGCGGCCAGGATGAGCTGTCAGGCGGGATGCATCAGCGCGTGGGCCTGGGCGATCGCGGCAGATTCGCACATGCTGCTCATGGATGAGCCGTTCTCTGCACTGGATCTGATGATTCTCCGACAGCTCCAGGACCAGTTTCTTCTCTTGGCCGAAGATTATGACAGCGACAGAGTGTCGGTGAATTTCTCCTCTTTTTTGGCAAGGTGCTTGTTGTCTTTTTTCTGAGACCAAATAGGTTTCATGGCAAAAGCCTTTTGTAAATTCAAGAAATGACGAAAGCACAACTGTGATTCGAATTTTACTCGGTGGGTGAAAATATTAAGCAGAGAGCTTAAGACCGTGGATATCTTAAACAACTGCAACCCCTGCTTGGTTGGCGAGAAGTTGATGCGGTCATTGAGTTTATAGGCGATACATGATCTGCGGCAAACTGATAGGTCCACGATCTTTTTCTGACTTTTCAGAATACTGACAAAGATGATAGATTCATTTGAAAATTCAGATAACTTGCAACGTTATGTTCGAGCTATTCGTAAGAGTAATCTTTCAATCTATGATCGTATTGAAATTGGCGACCCGAATCTTTGGATTCCTACGATTTGTTTGGAACGAATTTTGAGCGGTTCAATGCTTGGAATTTCATTGCAGAATCTTCCGATAAGGACTCGCTCAAAAGTGGTGAAGGAGAGAATATGCGGAGCGCTCGGTTACCCGGTTCCTCCCGCTTTTAGAAAAACATAACCTCGATTTCCGGGACAGTGTTTTGACACTTATGTTCAAAAGTCAAATAATCTGCAAGTTTGGAACGAATCAATAGAGCCAGAACGGCGCTACGTCATTATTCGGGCGGGAAGGAATGATGAAATTGCTAAAGTCAAGGTGATTACTGGGAGCGCACTCGCGCGACATGATACGACTGGAACACTCACACGAAAATACCAAGCAAAGGTGCTTTCGGAGACGGTTGACTCTGAACTTTTCACCAAAAGAGATACTGAAACACTGCGTGAATTGATTGCGCCAAATGTAAAGCTTTCTTTTGAAACCAGTCCGGCAAGTTATCCGAAACTCGGGGAACTGATGTCAATCGCCGAAATCTATAAACGGCTTAGACCCCTTGTCGGTGAATCATATCCCGACCTGAATTATGATCCTGAGAGAAATAGAGGTGCGTTACTGCATCGCCGGGTATGTGATCAATTGGGGTATAGCGATTTCCGAGACCGTGGGCAATTCCCAGACATCTTGCATCAACTTTTGGAAATCAAGCTTCAAACTTCGCAAACTATAGACTTGGGGCTCATTCAACCCAGCAGTATGGAAAGGTTGGAGGTTCCCTCACTGACTGAAACGCATATCCGCCATTGCGATGTACGGTATGCGGTATTTCTTGCGCGAACTGATGGTATTAACGTTACACTGAGTCGTCTCTACTTGGTTACTGGTGAGCAGTTCTTTTCAAGATTTCCGCAATTTCAAGGAAATATAGTCAATAGAAAGCTTCAGATTCCACTGCCGAAAGATTTTTTTGATTGAATTATTTGATCTTACTACTGTCCCAACGTTTTATCAAATATATTCAATTGGATATAAGCATTGTCATTTTGGCTTTTTATGAACGTGCTTTGCAAGCGGTTGATTACGAATATATTTCTCGAAAATGGTTATGTCCGTCTTTTGCAGCAATGTGCAGCTGCTCAGATCGGATTCGAGTTTTTTTGATGATTCCCTCCAGCGTATAGACTGAAACGGCAATCCATATCTGCATTTTTACTGCAGATGCACAGCGACTGGATGCGAATGCGCGGCTTGATTCGCTTAAGGAACAGTTTTGCTCTGAAGTCTCAGACATTCTCTTTCCGCCTGTTGCAATCGTATTATCAATCAGATAAGTCAAATGTCACATCAAATATTGGGATAACAGTGATTTGATCTATTAATGATTTTCCGTACTTTCTGTAAAAGCTTCCCATACTAAGGAATTCAGTTTCTTTTGAAGACTTGTGGTTGAAGATTGAGAAATGAGTCGGTAAATAAGCTTAGACTTTTGAATGATTGCTTTACTAATACTTCGATTTGGGTCGGGTAAAGGAAACTGTTCGACATACTGAGTCATGAACCTTCTTCGACCTGAATAGAGTTTATTTTGAAAACATACATCATAGTATTGTTCGATGAATGTAGAATTTGCTACAGCGAGTGCAAGCCATAGAAGTTCTTCATGTGCCTCGTTTCGCGCAACCAGCCAGTAGCAATCTCCATTGACCACGGAACTGTCCAGATCAATCCAGAACGTCGGTTCCTTTGAGATGTCGCGAAAAACAAGCTTTGGCAAGCGCCATGATTGCGGGTCTTGCGGAACCCATATCTCATACCATTCTCGGCCCGCTTTCGTGAGATATTTGCGTTTTTTCAATCTAGATTTATTGGAAAGAAGATAGCTCTGGCTGTAGGGATAATTCGACAAATTCACCGCCTGGCGGTGCCCATCAACAACCTCATGAGGATACAGAATAAATTTAGGCTTCTCTGCAAGGATCGGTTTAAATCGTCGTGCGACTTGGTGTGTAATCAAAGGTTTAAGAAGTTCAGGGATTTTCATGCTCGGCATATTGTGCCAGTCATCGCGAATAAACACCTGGTCAGCGCAGGTTTTGACTCCCACCCGTATTTTTCCTATTTCACCGAAAGTTTTCCAGCGACTTGCATGAACAGATTTCAACCAGTTGTTACTGGAAGTCGTAGCCACGCGCCATATACCATTGTATTGACCACTTGTATTCAACGTGCCATGCTGAACAAAAAACTTTCTTCCATCTTTGACTTTGACTGCACCTTCGTAGCTAAGAGCGTTAACCGGGTCGGTTGCATGTCTGTCTGACTCATCTGAAGTTTCATAAATTGAGGTAAAAGCCGGTTCGGTTTTGATTTGCCTTTTTTTTCCGTGCAGAATCAGGACTGCCGGCAAAACACTCGCATCGAATAATTTGGTATCCCCAAAATCCCATGCATGCTGGACTGTGAATCGGTCAAAAATGCACTGCCGAACGCACGCACCTGATTTTGTAGTCATAAATCGATTGGAAACAATTAATCCAGCAGTTCCATTCGAATCAATAACTTTAGCAATTCCAAGAATAAATGCATAGTACAAGTCAATTCTTCCAGAGAGCCCGAATTGCTTGCGTAGCAGCTCTGTCTTCTTAGCACCCAAGATTTGCGTTCTTACGTAGGGTGGATTCGCGATGATAAGGTGGTAGGTATTTGGGAGATGCTTTTCAGTCAAATCCTCGCAATGATTGGACTTGTCGCAGTTGAGCGCAAAGTCGAGAAAATTTCTGAAATGGAAGTGAATCGCAGTTTCAGGGAATTCCTTCTCTATCCGAGCTTTTGCTGTTTCAATCGCAGTTGGATCTGTATCGAAACCATAAAGAGCAATCGACTGATGAGGATGATCTTTATTCAAACTGCGAAGAAGACTGAGTATCAAATCACCATGCCCGACCGCCGGATCAAGAATGCGAATGTCACTTTTGCTGTTCGCAAAAGTGACATTGTCGAGTATTTTTTCGGCGACAAAATTCGCCAAGAGATCAGGAGTGTAGACAATCCCTCCTGATTTCTCTTGTGTAACAGTATCGTAGCGCTGACTATTTTTCACTGTATTGAAAATATTTCGTTTTCTTAACGAAAATCCTCTTTGGATGCGGCGATTGCTTTGCCAATCTCCTGAAATCTGCCCGCACCCCTGATGCGGGTTTGGAACAACGCCGTGAATTTGATGCTCAAGCCTGCAGAGCGCTGGCGCTTCAACTTTGAACTCAATCTAGATCCTGACAAGTGGAAGCCGAATCACGCATTTCTTACGAACGAATATATAACACTCTTTGTCAACTGATTCCAATCAGCGCAGCTCAAATCATTTGACACAGGCGAAGATTGTACCGGATGACAGCAGTTGATATCGTGCTCACCGTGGAAAGCAAGTGGGCTAAAATGGACTGGAATCATGAGTTCTGCACAAAAGAAAAAATTCGTCGGCAGCTCGCCTGTCATTGAATGCCAAAATCTTTGGAAAATCTTTGGCAAGCGCGGCCAGGAGGCTATGGAGGCGATTTCCAATGAAAGCCTGTCTAAAAACGAGGTTCGAGACAAATTCCATTGTATCGTAGGTGTGCAAGACGCAAGCTTTGCGGTTGGCGAAGGTGAGGTGTTCTGCATCATGGGATTGTCCGGGTCGGGCAAATCCACTCTGATTCGACATGTCAATCGCCTCATCGACCCGACTTCCGGATCGGTGTTGATCGAAGGGCAGGACATCAATGGCCTGGATTCGGCTGAGCTTCGAGCGCTGCGTTCGAAGAAAATTGGAATGGTCTTCCAAAACATGGCCTTGATGCCGCATCGGACGGTGCGTGACAATGTCGCCTTTGCGCTTGAAGTGCGCGGCACTCCGCGCGAGCAGCGCTACGCAATCGCAGATCAATCCATTGCAACCGTCGAGCTTGAGGGCTGGGGCAATCGCTACCCGGACGAGCTGTCAGGCGGGATGCAGCAGCGCGTGGGACTGGCCCGGGCGATCGCAGCAGACCCGCACATACTGCTCATGGATGAGCCGTTCTCTGCACTGGACCCGCTGATTCGCCGGCAGCTCCAGGACCAGTTTCTGCTCTTGGCTGAAGAGATGCGCAAGACCACTTTGTTTATCACCCACGATCTTGACGAGGCGATTCGAATCGGTGACCGCATTGCAATCATGAAGGATGGCCAGCTGGTGCAGGTAGGCACGCCCGAAGAGATTGTGACTGAGCCGGCTGATGACTACGTCGCTGACTTTGTCGCTGGCATCTCCAAACTGCAGCTTGTAACCGCACAGAAAGTCATGCTGCCGGTTGCAAGCTACGAAGCGACAAGCGGCGCTTTGGACCGCGAAAGCTGCCCGACCGCGAATTTGGAGGATAATCTGGACACGCTGGTGAATATGTCAATTGACACCGACCATCCGATCATGATTGTCGATGATCAGGAAGTGGTCGGCGTGGTGACCAAGCGCACCCTGCTTCGCGGCATTCAAGGCAAGATCGAGTTGTCAGAAAATATCGACAGCGAATAGCGCACGGCTGGAGCGGCTTAACTATGGCGGAAGATAAAAGCATGAATATTCTCAATCCGTTCAAGTCGATTGATTTCGGCATCGCGGATTGGGCCGACGGAATCAAGACTTGGGCGACTGAAAATCGCGATGTGGTGCAGCCGATCAAATGGTTCGTCAATGATTTGATTGTCGGTGTCGAGAGTGTCATGCAAGCCATTCCGCCGGTTGCGATGCTGGGGATCATCGGCCTCATCGCCTGGCAGGCGGCAGGATTGCGGGTCGCCGCGTTTGTGTCGATCTGCCTGATACTGCTGGGACTCAGCGATCCCTATGCCTGGTCGCTGGCGATGACGACACTGGCCGTGGTGGCCACCTCGGTGGTGATCTGTGTCATCTTCGGATTGCCATTGGGCTTGCTCGCCGGCAAGAGCAATCGCTTCGAAATCTTCATTCGTCCGGTTTTGGACACGATGCAGACTATCCCGGCATTCGTCTATCTGGTACCGGTGGTTATGCTTATCGGCATTGGCAATGTTTCCGGTGTCATCGTCACTGTTGTCTTTGCATTGCCGCCAATCATCCGTCTGACTTCACTGGGCATTCGGCAAGTCAATGCCAGTGTGGTGGAGGCCGCGCGGGCCTTTGGCGCATCGCCGCGCCAGATACTGTTCAAAGTCGAGCTTCCGCTCGCGACGCCTTCTATCATGGCTGGACTCAATCAGACGATTATGATGGCTCTGTCAGTTGTGGTGATTGCCTCTCTGATCGCGGTGAAAGGTCTGGGCAATGAAGTCTTGCGCGCTATGGGGCGGCTGGATGCCGGCAAAGCCATTGTTGGCGGATTCGGAATTGTGGTTTTGGCCATTGTTTTGGATCGAATTACCCAAGGTCTGGGCCGCAGCGGCCGAGAGCGTGGCCACCGCCACTGGTGGCAGGGCGGACCGGTCGGGCTGATCATGCGAGCCATCGGAAAGAATCCCCAAAAGACATCTGCTGACTGATTGACTCAATGCAGAGATGCCAGGGGATTCGGCCCAAATGCCTCCATGCAATTTCGCTGATGCTCTCGAATTCGACGCGTCCTGCTGATTTGCAGCTCTAGGCTGATGCGGTGTCTTGCAAGCTTGCTGAGACGTGATACTGAGCACAAGTTCAACGCGGTTCGGTTATTTGACGATGCGACTGATCACAAACACCTGCCTGACGTGTGCTAACTTAACGCGGTGATTGAGCTTGCCGGCCGGCAAGTCGCAGTGTCCTTTGCGTACTGACCGGATCAAGACGCCTGCAGTTCGTGCGCATATGTGTCCCAGACTGCCTCAAACTCTGAGCCAAGACGTTCTTGGTCTTTTTGACAATTCTGAAAGCAAAGGCCGTATTTCGACTGCAAAGGGCTCTGCAGAGAGAGACTCGCAAAATCGTCAGCAAGCAAGTCATGAGGAGAACTGTATGATGATGCTTCCTGTGAAATGCTGTAATGTGTCTCGGGAATTGGCCGCATTGCTTGGCTTGCCGCAATTGTATGAGGTCGGGTAACTGCGGCAGTTTTGGCAGTTGCCTTCGGAAATCTGATGGACTCGTCCATGCTCAGGTATCAGGGTTCAAACAACAGTCAAAATAATCACTTAATGCATTATTTTATAAAAATAATGTCCATATTTTGCTGTCAATCATGTATTACCGGATCCAGATTGGATCAAAAAATATGAAACTGCGCCACAATATGCCTTTGCATGCCGCTGCAGCAAAACAGGAAACTTTGAAAAGCATTGTCAAGAATGCCAAAGTGTCGATTGCCGAATTTGCCCCCCGAATTCGAGGTCGCAAAAACTCCTTCAAACAAATTTCCAAGAGCAAAAAACAACTGTAAGCTGCCTAGAAACTGTAAAGATGCAAGCCATGTATCAGTTAATTTATGAATCATCCAACCAGCTGAAGGAGAAGCTATGGAAGCAGGAAGACAGAAACGCCCGGAATTGAAGTTGAAAACCAGCCTCTGCCAATCAAGCAAGTTTGAGATTGAAGAAGATATCAGAGTAAATTCATCTTTTGCTGCTGCTGCCGAATCGCTTGTTACACTGGTTGAGGCTGAGCAACACAACAAGCTTTTAATAATGTTGAATTATGAATATATAATGTTCATAATTCAACATAAAGTATTTTTTTCAGGCGGTTCTGATGAATATACAGTTTTCATCCCCAAAAGCTTTATACGGAATGAGAGTTTCAATTGGACGTTGATTCTCGCAATAATTGACTTGGAAATTCATGAATCGGCAGCGACAGGTGATTAAACGCGAAACACACTTGGCAAACTTAAAGAGCCTGATCAGACAATTTCCTGTTGTCGCACTCATCGGGGCTCGCCAGGTTGGGAAAACCACACTCGCCCAGATGCTAATGCGGCAATGGAAAGAAGAGACGCATTTTTTTGACTTGGAATCACCCCTTGATTTGGCGCAAGTTTCTGATCCGATGCTTGCCTTGTCGCCATTGCGAGGGCTAGTCATACTTGACGAAATTCACAGGCTTCCCGAAATATTCCCAGTGATTCGAGTGCTGGCTGACCGCCAATCCCGACCGGCAAATTTTCTCATTCTAGGAAGCGCTGCGCCATCTTTATTGAGGCAGGGAAGTGAATCACTGGCTGGACGGCTGGCCTATTATGAGCTGCCTGGAATATCCATGTCTGAAGTCAAAAGTGATCAGTTTGGCACGCTTTGGTCTCGCGGTGGATTTCCGTTGTCGCTAACGGCAGCCAGCGACGAAGAGAGTTACCGCTGGAGAATTCAATTTATTCGAAATTTTCTGGAACGTGACATTCCTCAGCTTGGAATTGGAATCGCGAGCTCGACACTGAGGCGATTTTGGACGATGGTGGCACACTATCATGCGCAAATTTGGAATGGCGCCGAACTCTCACGAGCATTCGGTGTTTCGCACACCTCCGTGCGGCGCTATCTCGACGTGATGGAATCGACATTTATGCTGCGCTGCCTTAAGCCGTGGACTGCCAATATCGCTAAGCGGCAAGTGAAGTCTCCAAAAGTCTATTTCCGTGACCCAGGTCTGCTGCATACGCTGTTGAATGTCAAGCGTCCGGAAGAATTGCGAAGTCACCCGAAGGTCGGGGCATCTTGGGAAGGTTTCATAATCGATAACATACTGCAGGTGTTGCGGGCTGAAGACGGCGAGAGTTATTTCTGGGCAACAAACAGGGGCGCTGAAATTGATCTTTTGGTAGAGCAGGGAGGTCGGCTCCGCGGATTTGAGGTGAAGCGCACCTCCGCACCCGCTATTACGCCGTCAATGCGTATCGCTCTCAATGATCTTGAATTGAGTCAGATTGATGTGATTTATCCAGGTGAGAAGTCGTTCCCGCTGAGCGAGCGAATTCGTGCGGTTGCGGCCGACAGAATTCTGGAGGATTTATGAATAGGCTGGGCAATGCTGCCGGTTGACTGTATGTATTTGCATCAGAACAAACTGTTAGCAAGATCATCCATGCATTGCCCGATATAGTTGAAGAGTCAAGATAGGCCGTGCCGATGGTTTTTTTTGAAAATGCGGCACTGAGAATGCGGCCGGACCGGAAGCCGCAGCGGCGGAGCAGTTCGATACTTTGAACTCGGCGGCCCGTCTTCGCCAGCCGCGCTGAGCGTTCCGATTGGGGGAGGGAACTCAATCCTTTTTTTTTGCAATTCGTTCAATACAATATATGATGAGCTTCAAAAATTGAGGCGAATATTGTAGACGGCAGCCAACGGCTTAGTCGTTAAATCATTCAGCTGTATTGTCATGTGCACCGCTGCCGCAGAACAGATTATTGAAACCTGTATAACGCTGGACCGCACTGGCATTAATCAGGGCAATTCCGGCAACGTGAGTGTTCGCACTGGCGGCGGATTTCTGATTACACCTTCGGCTGTCGCCTGCTCTCGCCTGCACCCCGAAGATCTGGTGGCATTGGACATGGAAGGTCATTGGACAGGCCAAAACCAGCCATCAAGCGAGTGGCGGCTGCATCGCGACATCTATCGAACCCGAAGGGATGCAGGCGCTGTGATCCATGCTCATCCGACCTACTGCACCGCACTTGCCTGTCAGCGCAGAGCCATTCCTCCGTTCCACTATATGATCGCAGTTGCCGGAGGCAAAGACATTCGGTGCTCAAGGTACGCACTGTTTGGAACCCAGGCGTTGTCCGATACAATGCTGACAGCGCTGGATTCGCGTCGAGCATGTCTGCTCGCCAACCATGGCATGATCTGTTTTCATGATGATCTTGAAACGACCCTGTGGCTGGCGGTTGAGGTTGAGGCATTGGCCAGACAGTACTGGCACGCCTGCCAGCAGGGGGAGGTGATTTTGCTGACTGATCAAGAGATGGAGCAGGTGATGGAGCGTTTTGAGAGCTATGGAAAGATCAAGATCGAATCGATGATGATATGAGAGTTGATGGAGTCCATTACCGGTCGATTTGGCTTGGCGAGGATGGAGCGTCCGTCAGTGTGATCGACCAGACAAGGCTGCCGCATCGGTTTGAAATCGCCAAACTGCGCAGTTTGCAAGATGCCTGCACCGCAATTGAGAAAATGGTGGTTCGCGGCGCGCCGCTCATCGGTGCAACGGCAGCCTTTGGCCTGTATCTGGCGTTGCGCGATAATGCCAGCGACCTCCGCCTGCACAGCGCCTGCCAGACACTGCTGGCCACCCGGCCAACGGCAGTCAATCTTCACTGGGCCCTGGGACGAATGCGGCATGAATTGCAGCATCAAAAACCCTCTGTCCGGGCAGAGTGCGCGCGACAGCTGTGCATTGAGCTGGCAGACGAGGATGTGGATACCTGCGAAGCGATCGGGCACAACGGATTGGAAGTGTTGTCGCGTATTTATGCTAAGAAAGAAACATCGGACCGATTGAATGTGCTGACGCATTGCAATGCCGGCTGGCTGGCGACAGTAGACTGGGGTACGGCGACGGCGGCAATCTATAAAGCCCACGATGCTGGCCTGCCCATTCATGTCTGGGTTGACGAGACCAGACCCCGCAATCAAGGCGCCAATCTGACTGCTTGGGAACTGGGCAAGCATGGCGTTGCCCATACTTTGATTACAGATAATGCTGGCGGGCACCTGATGCAGCATGGCAAGGTTGACTTGTGTCTCGTCGGCAGCGATCGAACCGCCAGAACCGGGGAAGTCTGCAACAAAATCGGCACCTATCTCAAAGCATTGGCGGCAAAGGACAACGGTGTAGATTTCTATGTCTGCTTGCCCGGGTCAACAATAGACTGGACCATCACTGACGGCTTGTCCGAAATTCCCATTGAGCAGCGAGACAGCGGTGAGGTAACGCACGTCACAGGAAAATTGCCCGACAATACTCTGGGCCGGGTTCGCATCGCGCCCGACAGCACGGCAGCGGCGAACTATGCTTTCGACGTGACCCCCGCCCGTCTGGTGACCGCGCTCATCACCGAGCGGGGCGTCACAGCCGCCAGCGAGTCTGCGCTGACAGCCGCATTTGACAGGTTGCAGCCAGCTTGCTGAAACTGCTTTCGTCAAGTTTTCCCGGTCAGCGGTTTTTTGCCTGCGGCGTCAGCGGCTCATTCATTACCGCCCAGATCTCCGGCCTGCAGGTGCGAATTTCTTCGTCGGTCAGGCCTTCCAGCGAGTGCGGAAATTTGAGCCATCGGTCGGTTTCATGAAGATAGTAGTCTGGTATTCGCGGAGTCTGATTGCGAGTGGGCTTGTACCAGGGGACTGCAACTCGAATATCCCGCGGAGTGTTGCGTTTGGCACGGGACTGAAGCTGATTGACGATGGCCTCGATTGTCAGTCCGGTATCAAAAACATCATCAACCAATAACATGCCATCTTCGGCATTGACCCGATCGATCAGATACCGAAGTCCATGTACGCGCACCAGATGTCCGCGCTGATCAATACCCTGTTCATAGGAAGAAGTGCGGATTGCGATGTGATCGCAATGCTGGCCGAACCAGGCAAGAACCTCCTGCACCGCAATGCCGATCGGGGTGCCGCCGCGCCAGATGCCTACAATGAACCGCGGTGCAAAACCGCTGGCAAAAACCATTGTGCCGAGTTGCATGGCATCTTCAATCAGGTCTTGCGCCTTGATAAAGATTTTTTCGCTCATGGTAAAATTATAGGCGATGGAAACGGTCTCAAAAACGAACGCGAAATACATCGATGAGCAGTCGCTGATAATTGATGGCTTTCGCCTTGGGCGCAGAATTTACGCCAGCGGCTTTCGGCCCAACTACATTGTCGGAATCTGGCGCGGCGGCAGTGCGGTCGGCATCGTTGTTCAGGAATGTCTGCAGTATTTGGGTGTTGAGACTGACCATATCGCTATCCGTACATCCTATCAGGGCATGGATCATTACGCCAAGATGGTTCATAGTCCCGATACGATCGGCGTGCATGGACTTGAGTATCTGGAGGATCGGCTCGAATCCGATGATCGGCTGCTTTTGGTTGACGATGTATTCAGCAGCGGTTACAGTATCGAGGCGGTGAAGAGCAGGCTCAGGCGCAAGCTGCGCCGGAATTATCCGCATGATGTCCGCGCCGCCGCAGTGTGGCATCGTCCTGTGGCTGAACGCAGCTCACCGCAATACTATGTGCATGTGACAGAAGACTGGCTGGTATTGCCCTATGAGCTGAGCGGGCTGAGTCTGGCAGACCTGCGTACTTGCAAGCCATGGGCGGCATCCATTCTTGAAGCGGCTCACACCCGGGCAACAACTGACTGATCGGCCATGCGCGAGCCTCCGCAAAACAGAACGGCGCGGTGCTGGGGCTTGATCCCGTCTGCAGGCGCAGGGCTGCGCATGAAAAGCGCGGTGCCCAAGCAGTTTTTGCCTTTGGGCGATAAATCTATCCTGGAGATGTCCGTGACTGCGCTGGGCGCGCATGACCGGATTGAGGGGGTTTGCATTGGTGTCTCGCAATCGTATTTGGACGATGCGGCGCTCAATGATTTGCATCCGAAGGTGATCGGCACGTATCTTGGCGGTGCGACGCGCACCGAAACAGTTGCCAAGGGTCTGGACTACCTGCTGCAGCGCGGCAGCAGTCCAGATGATTGGATTCTGGTGCATGATTCGAACCGACCTTTGCTGGCGCTCAGCGATGTCGATGCATTGATCAGCGCGGTCGAGCTGACACGCGACGGCGGAATTTTATGTCAGCCGATTTATGACACAGTTAAATACAGCGAGTCAGACCGCATATCGAAAACGCTTTCGCGCAGTCATCTCTATCGTGCACAGACACCGCAGATGTTCACCATTGGGTCATTGTCGCAGGCTTTGAGGGCGGCTTTGCGCAGCGGCGCTGAGATTACCGATGAATCGCAGGCAATCGAGAAATTCGCAGGCCTGTCGCCGCTGTTGATTCCGGGCCAGGCCTCGAACATCAAGATCACAACACCGGAAGATCTGGAAATCGCGAAATTATTCATCAAGCTTGCAATGCAGCAGGCGGCACCGGAGCGGGAATCATGACAATCAGAGTTGGGTTCGGATTTGATGTGCACGAATTTGCCGGGAATCGCCCGCTGATTTTAGGCGGCGTTAACATCCCCCATACACATGGCTTGGCTGGACATTCAGACGCGGATGCATTGCTTCATGCAGTGGCTGATGCGCTGCTGGGCGCCGCTGGACTGGGTGATATTGGCTATCACTTTCCAGATTCAGACGCCGCTTATAAAAATTATGACAGCCGAATATTTTTACGGGACATTCACCAAAAAATCCAGCAGCAGCAGCTGGCTATTGCCAACGTTGATGCCACGATTGTCGCGCAGGCGCCAAAAATGAGCCCTTACAGGACGCAGATGGAGCGCAACATCGCTGAGGATTTGCAGCTGTCCAGCGATTGTGTCAATGTCAAGGCGACGACAACAGAAAGCTTGGGCTTTATTGGCCGAAAAGAAGGGGTGGCAGTGTGGGCTGTGACGCTTTTGACGGCCGCCCGGTAACGCTGAACCTGTCATCCAGCCGATTTTGCGTGTCAGACGGCTGAGCCCGGCCTGGGCGCTAGTGCCGTTTTTTTCTCAGCAAGACATACTTTGCGCCGGAACCGCCGTCACTAGGCTGCGCTTTGCAGTACGCCAGTACGTGATTGCTTCTGGCCAGAATGCCTTGCGTATTGAGCTTGATCGGTGATATTCCATTGGGTGAATTGATGCCTTTGCCATGCACAATTTTCACGCAGCGATAGCCGGCATGGATTGAGCTGACCAGAAAGTCATTGATCTGACGAATCGCTTCGGCAACGGTGTAACCGCGGACGTGAATCGAGTCCTCGCGATGAAATTTGCCTTGCTTGAGGCGGGTGAAATCTCGCATGGCGAGGCCTGGCTTGCATAAATCCTCGTCGTTTTCGATCTGATGAATAGAAGCTTCCGGGTTTTGCGACAGTGATTCTCTGAGCACCGACGCGATGCCCTGCCGAGTGCGTATATTGCTAGGCGCTGGCTTGACATGCGGCTTGTCCACTTTGCCGGAAGAGTCAATTCGGGTCACGCCGAGCTTCTGCATCGCGGAGGTGAATGTATCGTCGGAGCGGCTCATTTGCTTTGCAAAGCTTCCAGGTATTTTTGAGCGTCGAGAGCCGCCATGCAGCCGGTTCCAGCGGAGGTGATCGCCTGGCGGTAAACATGGTCAGTCACATCGCCGGCTGCGAAGACACCGGGGATGCTGGTGGCAGTTGCGCCGCCATTCAGTCCGCTTTGGGCAACGATGTAGCCGTCATGCATATCCAGCTGATTAACGAAAATCTCGGTGTTCGGATCGTGGCCAATGGCAATGAATACACCATGGGCAGAAAGATCGCTTTGTGTTTCCGACCGGGTGTGGCGCAATTTCAATCCAGTCAGTCCGTTTTTGTCACCGACCATTTCCTCAACGACATGGTTCCAAAGCAGCTTGATATTGCCCCCATTGGCGGTACTGCGGCTGAGCAGGCGATCCGCGAGAATCGCTTCGGCGCGCAGCTCGTCACGGCGATGGATTAAAAAAACCTGTGAGGCAATCTGGGACAGGTAAAGCGCTTCTTCGACAGCGGTATTGCCGCCGCCGACGACCGCAACCGGCTGGTTGCGGTAAAAGAAACCGTCGCAAGTTGCGCATGCTGATACACCGCGGCCCATGTACTGCGCCTCAGACTCCAGTCCCAGGTAGCGGGGAGAAGCGCCGGTCGCAATAATCAGAGCATCGCAGGTATACACATCGCGGCTGCCAGTCAGTTGAAAGGGTTGCGAAGTCAATCGTGCGGCATCGATCTGATCGTTGATGATTTTGGTGTCGAAACGCTCGGCATGCTGCAGCATTCTGAGCATCAGTTCCGGGCCTTGCACTCCATTATTATCGCCAGGCCAATTGTCAACGTCAGTCGTTTTTGACAATTGTCCCCCCTGCTCAATGCCAGTGATCATCACGGGTGAAAGGTTGGCGCGCGCGGCGTACACTGCCGCAGTATAGCCTGCCGGCCCTGATCCAAGAATCAACAGTTTGCAATGTGAGGTCATGGCTTAAACTCAAGCGAATTGATTCGGTCATAAAAGATGGAACAAAAAGCGCATCGCACCTCGTTTTGAGCGCTGCTGCCTTCAATAGATGACAGACGCTGATGCACTTTTCCAACTTTGCATCCCATAGCCTGCATATGATTCAGATTATAAGCCACAATTTTGTCTCTCAATTGCATTCGCCAGCCCGGACACGCCTGTGCTCGAACGACGCAAAGCTGCCTCTTCATCCAACAGGGCGCACAATTGCAGTGTTCCGATTAACTTATAATTTTGGCACCGAGTTTGTTCTTTAGAGCGTTGCAAATACGGACCTGAAAGCCAGTTATGCAAGATTGTCTGCGGGGTCCATGGCGGATGCGGGAATCAGGACAATTCAACTTGAGACAATGGCAGTGCGAATTGAACCATAAACTGAAATTCAGACAGTTCGGCATCGTGGCGCAAGCTGGAATTGTGCTGCTGTGGCTCGCCGCAATCTTCTCCGTGGCGGTTTTCGTCACGTTTTCTTCGGCTGATCCCGGCTGGAACAATTCCAACGCGACGGATACAGTTTCGAACATTGGCGGAATTGCAGGCGCCTATGTTGCTGATACCGGCCTTTATCTTTTTGGATATTCGGTCATTCTCGTGCCAATTTGCATCGCGCAGTTTGCATGGCAGCTGGTGAGCAATTGGAGTCGGTCTGCATTCGGCCAAGTGGTCTCGCCAATCATGTTTTTTATGATGATGATTGTGACGCTTGTCAGCTTGTGCGGTTTCGAGAATTTGTATGGATTCTATCAGACCAGTTTTCACCATGGCGGTATTGTCGGCTATGAAATTACGCGGCTGCTGCGCGGCCATGTCGGTATGGAATGGGTCGTGGCTATTTTTCTCATCTGCACACTGGCCGGAACTCAGGTTCTCAAAATCTTTCCTTGGACGCGCATTTTGATGCTGACCGGGACCGCCGTCAACGGATGTTTTGCTTACCTGTTTTCTTTTTTGCTGAAGCGCAGTCAGTCCAGTATGCTTGTCAGCGCAAGACAATTTATTTCGGAGAAAACACCGTCGATTGATCTGGCGCGAAAGCGCATGGCGAGGCAAGCGGACTCTGGCCGTACAGCAGCGTCGAAGTCACGTAATCGAAGTGGCGCCAAACCAAGCAAAAGTCGACCGGTCAAAAAAGATCCGATTATTGCGCCGCTCCAGGTCAATGAGCCTGAATCCAGATCAGAATCTGAAAGTGAATCCGATGCAAGTCAGCTCACGCCTGATTTCGAGACATCGATTGCTCAAGAATCGGAGCCGGTGAGAGCGACCTTGCCAGCGGCTGGGAAAAAAACGTCGTCCGCCGCAAAGCCGGCATCCGCGAAAACGTCAAAGAGCTCAGCAAGCAAATTCCCGGATACGTCAATTATGGATAGCTCAAATGTTCTTCAGCATGCCTACACTGAAGAAGAGATTGACATGATGGCGCATAAAATCGAATCGACGCTGGGAGACTTCAATGTGAGTGTGAAAGTCAAGCGCGCTCATCCGGGGCCTGTCATCACCCAATTTGAGATTGACCCGGCAGCGGGCATCAAAGCCAGCCAGATTGTGGGGCTGGCTGCTGATCTGGCACGCACTTTGACGGTCCAAAGCGTACGTGTGGTCGATAATATCGAAGGCAGTCCCTATGTCGGCATCGAGGTGCCAAACAAGCGCCGTGAAATCGTGCGCTTGGTCGATGGTCTCGAATCGAAAAAATACCGCGAATCCGATCATCCATTGACGATTGTTTTGGGCAAAGACATTCGCGGCGAGACGGTCGTATCGAATCTTGCCAAAATGCCGCATTTACTGATTGCGGGCACGACCGGCGCAGGCAAATCGGTATGTCTCAATGCGATCCTGCTCAGCTTTTTGTTCAAATCAACGCCAGAGAACCTGCGTCTGATCATGATTGATCCGAAGATGCTTGAATTTTCGATCTATGAGGGCATACCGCATCTTCTGGTACCTGTCATTACCGACATGGCAAAAACTGAGAGAGCTTTGCGGTGGTGCATCTCGGAGATGGAGCGGCGGTTCCTGCTGATGTCGAAGCTCGGCGTGCGCAATTTGCCGAATTACAACGAGTTTCTGCAGAACTCTAAAGAGCCAGTGATGGATCCGACCACGTACGACCCGCAGGCAGCGCAGCCATTGGAGCCGCTGCCCTATATTGTGTTTGTGATCGATGAGCTGGCAGACTTGATTATGGTTATGGGCAAAAAAGCCGAAGAGCTTATTATTCGAATTGCCCAGCGGGCCAGGGCCGCCGGCATCCATCTGATTGTTGCGACACAAAGGCCTTCGACTGATATCATCCGCGGTGTCCTGAAAGCCAATATCCCGACCCGCATTGGATTCAGGGTAGCTTCGAATGCTGATTCGCGCACGATACTGGATCAGACCGGCGCCGAGAATTTGCTGGGCTCAGGAGACATGCTCTTTATCCCGCCCGGGGAGGCCACAATGGTCCGGGTTCATGGCGCTTTCGTCTCCGACGATGAGGTCAAGCGCGTCGTCGACAGCATCCGGGTAACTGAGGAGCCGGTCTATGACCCGGCGGTGCAGCGGGCGCTGGAAGAATCGACGGATCAAGCCAGCGCAGACGGAGTCTATGAGACTGAGGGGGGCGAGGCGGATGAGCTGTATAACCATGCAGTGGACTTTGTTATTCGCTCACGCCGAGCCAGCATCTCATCAATACAGCGGCAGCTGCGAATTGGCTATAACCGTGCTGCGCGCATGATTGAGAGCATGGAAGAGGCGGGCGTGGTCAGCGCGGTGATGGGGGCAGGCAAGCGCGAGGTGCTGGTGCCGCCGCCGCAGGACGACTGACATGCGATCCATGCAGCTTTTCGCTGCGGCGACGTGCCGCGCGGCACGTCGCCGCAGGCAGTCAGACCGGGGATTGGAAACGGCATGAAAACGCATGCATTTCGAATCTTGGCTTCTGCGGCGGTGGCATTGGCGCTCAGCACGACAGCGGTGCGCGCTGAATCAGTGTCTATCGAGCGGCTCAATGCTTTTTTTGAGACCGACAAAACCTATTTTGCAGAGTTTTATCAAGTCGTGCTGGACGAAGGGCTTCACTTGATTGAGGAAACCTCTGGGCTGATGTGGCTGGAGCGGCCCAATTTATTTCGCTGGGAATATGCCGAGCCGCTGCCGCAGACGATTGTCAGCGACGGTCAGAGCGTCTGGATTTACGATAAAGAACTGCGTCAGGCAACCGTACAGCATTACGCGGATGCGGTCGGGCAAAGCGCCGCCCAGATACTCGCAGGCGCTGACAGCCTTGAGCAGGATTATGAGGTTGAGGACTTCGGTTTGCAGGGTGAGCTTGCCTGGGTCTCCATCACCCCGAAAGACATTGAGCAGGCTCAATTTGATATTGTGCGTCTCGGATTTGACGAGCGTACGCTCAAGAGCATTGAGATTCTCGACACCTTCAGCAATACGACACGGCTGACGCTGCATGATGCAGTCATCAATTCTGAGTTCAGCGATCAGACCTTTCGCTTTGAGGTGCCGCCCGAGGTGGATGTCATTGACACGCGCGAATAGGTTCGTTTCAGCGCAATCTGAGCCGAGGTGATCGTGGAGCCGCGCCCAGACAAGCGCACAGCTGCCGAGGTTCGGCTGACGCCGCTGGCAGAACTCGCTCGCCCGCGTCAGCTCCATGACGTTGTCGGCCAGGCCCATCTGCTCGGACCTGGCAAGCCGTTGCGCGAGGTCATTGACTCAGGGCTGGCGCAATCGATGGTGCTTTGGGGTCCGCCCGGCACGGGCAAGACTACATTGGCACAGATCTATGCGCATTCACTCGAGGCGCAGCTGATTTCACTCTCTGCTGTTCGCAGCGGCATCAGCGATATTCGAGGGGCGGTCGACAAAGGCTGCCAGGCGAAACTCGAAAACAGGGCAACGATAGTCTTTGTCGATGAGGTGCACCGGTTCAACAAGACACAGCAGGATGCGTTTTTGCCGCATATCGAGAGCGGGGACGTGATTTTTGTGGGCGCTACGACAGAAAACCCCAGCTTCCAGCTGAACGGAGCTCTGTTATCGCGACTGAAAGTTTATGTACTCAATGCGCTGGAAGCTGACGATATCCGCAAAGTGATTCGCCATGCGCTTGCCGGCTGTGAGCACAGCGGCCCAGATGGATTTTTCTTGTCACAGAAATCTGAGCGAATTTTCGCAGAGGCGGCACAGGGTGATGCCCGCCGCGCACTGAACTTTTTGGAAATTGCGGCCAGTCTGACTGATGCGAGCGGCAATCAGACCATCAGTGACGCAATGTCGGCTGAGATCGCAGGCCAGCCCCTGGCAAGATTCGATCGGCAAGGCGATGTATTCTATGAGCTGATTTCAGCGCTGCACAAGTCCGTTCGCGGCTCCGATCCAGATGCATCCTTGTATTGGCTGGCCCGCATGCTGGCAGGGGGCTGCGACCCTCTGTATGCTGCCCGGCGAGCCGTGCGCATTGCCAGTGAGGACATTGGAAATGCTGACCCGAACGCTTTGAATGTTGCACTGCGGGCCTGGGATGCATGCGAACGGCTAGGCTCGCCCGAAGGCGAGCTGGCCATTGCCCAGGCCGTTGCTTATCTTGCCTGCTGTCCGAAAAGCAATGCCGTCTATCGCGCGTTCGGCAGCGCCTGTGAAGACGCGCGGCGCTATGGGCATCTGGAGGTGCCGAAACATTTGCGCAATGCACCGACTGCGTTGATGAAAGAACTTGGCTACGGTCGTGATTATCGTCACGCGCATGATGAGCCGGACGGTGTTGCGTCGGGTGCAGTTTACTTTCCCGATGGGATGCCGCAAGCCCAGTATTATCAGCCTGTTGACCGCGGTGTTGAAAAGCGAATTCGTCAGTATATGGAAAAAATCCGTGAGCATGCGAGCAGCTCAAGCGCTGATTCAGATTGATGATGTTCGAATTTGAGCAGATTTGAGATGCTGCGAACAGTCTATAATTGAGTTTGCAGGCATCATGCCAGATGCAAGTCACAGGCCGCTGATCCTGTGACTGCTGCGACCATACTATTTTAGGCCTTGCCGACAGGATTGGCCGGCGGCTGCGCAGTTTGTCGAACGATGCAATGAATTGAGATGCAGACAAGCACATCCATAGTCGGCGACACTCTGATGGCAATTCCAGACTGGCGAGACAAAACTGTATTTACGGGCGACAACTTGCCAATAATGCGCGGCATGAGCGCTGAATCAGCTGACTTGATCTATCTGGATCCGCCTTTCAATTCCAATGCAAGCGATGCTGCACCGATTGGTTCAGTCGCGGCGGGTGCAGTATTCAAGGATACTTGGTCATTGAGTGATATCGACATCGCTTGGCTTGACCTGATCGAGTCCAAGCATCCGGCGCTCAATCGGGGACAAAGAGATATGATTGCAAAGTTAGCCGGTCTTCAAGTCAGCTATGCGTGAAATTTGACCTGTCAACCCGTATATGAAATTCCCTAAATTTTGATCAGGAGCGAGGATGCTGGATCCAGGATTACTGCGTAAAGAATACCAAAGCATCGCTGAGAAACTCGCTGTGCGCGGCTACGAGTTCGACATCGCACAGTATGAATCCTTGGAAAACCGCCGCAAATCCATTCAGGCGGATACCGAGCAGGCTCGAAACGACCGCAATACGCTCTCGAGGCAAATCGGCCAAGCCAAATCTAAAGGTGAGGATGTGGCCGATCTGATGGCACGGGTGCAAAAAGTCGGCGAGAGACTGGATGGGCTTGAGGCGCAATACAGCGAGGTGCAAAGTGAAATTCTTGAGTTTCAATCCAAGATCCCCAATATTGCCCATGAATCGGTGCCGATCGGCTTTTCTGAAGATGACAATGAAGAGGTGCGCATCGTTGGTGCGCCGCCTCATTTCGACTTCGAGCCCAAGGATCATGTCTCGCTGGGCGAAAATTTGGGTCTGCTTGATTTTTCACTGGCGGCGAAGCTGACTGGCGCCAGATTTGTGGTGATGCGGGATGAATTGGCTTTGATGCATCGCGCTATTTCGCAGCTGATGATTGATGTGCACACCCTTGAGCATGGCTATGAGGAGATCAACGTGCCGTTTGTTGTCAATGCTGACACGCTGTATGGCACCGGACAGCTGCCGAAATTTGCCGAAGATCAGTTTCGGCTGGAAGATTCACGGGATTTCTACCTGATTCCCACGGCTGAAGTGCCCCTGACCAATATTGTCAGCGACAGCATCGTTGAGCCGGAAGATTTGCCCTGCCGTTTTGTTGCGCATACGCCCTGTTTTCGAAAAGAAGCTGGCTCGCACGGCAAGGATACCCGTGGCATGATTCGTCAGCACCAGTTCGAGAAAGTAGAGCTGGTTCAAATTGTCAAGCCTGAGGCATCCTATGATGCCCTGGAAGAGCTGACATCCCATGCGGAGAGAATTCTCCAATTGCTTGGCTTAAGCTATCGGGTAGTTGTGCTGTGTACGGGGGACATGGGGTTTGGCGCTGCCAAAACATACGATATTGAGGTTTGGCTGCCCGGCCAGAAAAAATACCGGGAAATTTCTTCATGCAGCAATTGCGAGGCGTTTCAGGCGCGCCGGATGAAAGCTCGCTGGCGCAATCCAGATTCCGGCCGCCCCGAGCCTCTGCATACGCTGAATGGCTCGGGCGTCGCAGTCGGCCGTGCGTTTATCGCAGTGCTGGAAAACTATCAATGCGAAGACGGCAGTATCAATGTGCCTGACGCGCTGCATCGGTACATGCATGGAGTCAAGAAAATTGCGCGTCGATAGCTGCTGAGTGAGGATTCGCAGAAAGCTCTCCGGCGGCTCACCCTCGGGTTTTATAAAACACTCAAAACATGGCGGCGGTCAAGGTGCCGGTGCGCCAGCTGGGTGATCAGTGCGGCGGCTGATCCGGGCGCCTGTGCTGCTCTCTTGACGACGGTTACCCCAAGGGCGGCAAAGAGCTTGCAAGCGAGGGATTGCTGGTGGGGAAAATACAGATGCGGACGGCCTGACGGGCCGGGGATTGGAGCGGCGAACCGGCGGGTCAGGCTACCTGACTGCGCCTGCAGCATTTTCGCTGCCGGTTTGAGTTGAGTTTTTCCCAACACAAAAATCAAACGTGCTCTACAATAAATAAATCCGCTTTTCAGAAGAAGTTTGTCAAATATCGAAAATTCTATATTATTTTTCTTTTTTTAGGCTTCAGTGATGATATTTCTCGCAAATACAGGTCCCGGAACGCTTCCAATTTTATAGTCTTTGTTCTCGCCGAATTCGCTCTGCAAGAGTCTGCAATACGCAATCAAACATCATTGATTGTTTGTTTATCTTGAGCATGTAGTACCCGCAAGTATGTTTTGGTTTATTGCAAGACAGCGCGATATCTGTGGGGAAGATTAGGAACCGATGCCAATCTGGAAGTCTTCTCCAAATCTGTAGAACAATATGCTGCGAAGACCGAAAACAGCGAAGAATCATTCACACCTTTCGTGCCATATTCTGAAAACGAACCACTGACCTCTGAAAAAATTTCCTAATTACTACTAATAATAAGCATATTTTGAGAGCTGCCGACCCGACCTGAATGCTTGATCAGCAAGGGACTGAAAAATGGAACCCAGCCTCGGCATCGTTTCGCCAGTCCTGGTCCCGATGAGCTTTTCGTCTGGCACGGGCGTCTCTGCCGTGGAGTCCATTTTATTATTTGGTCATATCAATGAGTTGCAATCAGACTGCTCTGCCATAAATCCGGCTTAGGATAAGTGGTAATTAGGAAAAATTTTGCCACTCTTCGCAAATATTGAGCCGCATCAACTTGAGGCAATCATGAATTTCATATTTTGTGAAGACTTGGCGATTGCATTGGCAAAAGACTTGAGAAGCGAACAAGTGCGACCTGAACTGGCACAAGAGCGCAAAGCACAAATCTTAAGAGAATAGGGAGATGGGATAAAGAGGGCACACAAAGCTGCTCTTGAGGTAGAACAATTACTGCAGTAAGGTCCAGAGAAAGATTATCCGCTACTCTGTTGCGCTTTTGGAAACGCGATGCGAAACTAGGCCAGTGTCTCAGCTTGAAAATGTCCTTGCAGGTTCCGGCCGATGCGTGTTTCGGCGCATCCGCGAGCACTCCGTCCGTTCCGGCCTGCCGCCCTTATGGCCGGCGGTGTCCCTGGCGCCGGCCGTGAAAAAAGCGCCGGCGCCGGCGGGCCCGACACCCAAGCGGCGGCGGGCCCGTGTCCGGCCCTGGCCGCTACCGGCATCCCCACATGTTCGCCCAATTGGTGTTGTCCTGAGGTGAGCTGAACAGGGGCCGGGTGGTCTTGCGCCCGCACCAGCAGTTGCGGACATGCTGCTGGGTCAGGGGGCTGATCGTGAAGCAGCCGGTTGACCCCTGCGTTGGGCCTGAAGCGATAGGGCTGGCCGCTATGGTGTAGGTGCCGCCCGTCATGAAGCAGCGCCGGGCAAACACCTGGTCGTCCGGTATACTCGAGTCAATACTATCATCTGCATTTCGTGCCTGAACAGCAACTTCCACATAATAAGAAGTCTTCGCAGACAAGTCAGTTGCGGTTACGCTTCGGGTGCTGACCTGCCCGCCGCTGATAAGAGAATCCCTTCCCGTCGTTTGCGAGCGCCCTGTATCGGCATTGAAAACATCATAAAAAACACGCGCCCTTGCAGGTGCTGGCGTATCGCCAAGCCGCCCGACGTATTCGTCCCATGTTATAGCCGGTGTCATGTAGGTCACACTGGTTGTGGATAGGGCCGTGATGGACATATTCCCAGCATTGACCTCTTCTTTATCAAGGCAAGCCGTGGGGCCTTCTCGCCCGCTGCTGGTTACGGTCGTCTGCGCTGTCACGGCCGCTGGCAGCGCCAGCAACGCAAGCAGAAAGAAGGCTGCTAATTTATGAGGGGGGGGGTGAAAGTAAAATGCGTGTCATGAGGAATTCTCCAGTTGTGATGATTCTTCTATTCTACAGCATTGGCCGCCGAAAGGCAAGTGTGAATTTCATGGTGAGACACTGCCGAAACTAGTCAATTCTTTGCCGCGCTGTTCAATAAAATCAATGTCACCGCGCATAGTGTCTGCATCCGCAAGTTTCCTCTAACCGTATCAAACGATTAGTATTTATCCAACCTGCCGATGGTGTCGAAATCGACGGCCATGACCAGGTGTCATGTGCTGTCATTTACTTTGATTTTTTTTTTTGGCATGTAGAGGTCGGTAATGGTGCCCTCATAGGCCTCAGCAGTGAATCCCACTGTTTCAGACAGTGTCGGATGCGGATGGATTGTCAGAGCGAGGTCCTGCGCATCGGCTCCCATTTCGATTGCCAGAGCCGCTTCGGCAATCAGCTCGCCTGCATTGATCCCCACAATACCAGCACCAATCAGGCGATCAGTCTCAGGATCAAACAAGAGCTTGGTCAATCCTTCTGCGCGCGACGTGGCGAGCGCTCTGCCGCTGGCGCGCCAGGGGAATACCGCTGACCTGTAGGGTGTATTGATTTTTTTGGCTGCTGTCTCGGTCAGGCCGACCCAGGCAATTTCAGGATCGGTATAGGCGACGGACGGGATGATGGACGTATCGAATCCAGATTTCATTCCGGCGATCACCTCAGCTGCGACTTTGCCTTGATGACTGGCGCGGTGCGCCAGCATAGGCTGGCCGGTGATGTCTCCGATCGCGTAAATGCCATCGACATTTGTTCTTTGCTGTCGATCAACACGAATTGTGCCCGGTTTCTCGACGGCTACACCGGCGGCGCTCGCACCGATGTCATGTCCATTGGCGGCGCGCCCGACTGCGGCGAGAATCATGTCGAAATTTTCTTTCGACTGACCCTGGCTGCTCTCAAAGGTGACGGTCAGATAATCTTTGTGCGCATCAACGGAAACGACGCTGGTTTTCAGCATGATGTTTTCGTATTGCCTCTTGATCCGAGCGGCGAGAGGCTTGACGATATCAGCGTCGGCTTCTGCGACCAGATTGTCCATGATCTCAACGACGGTGATCGCCGAGCCCAGCTCGTGGTAGACAGTACCTAGTTCTAGCCCGATAATCCCGCCGCCGATGATCAGCAGACGTTTCGGTATGGCCTTGAGAGACAAGGCGCCGGTGGAACTGACGATGCGGTCATCATCGGGCAGAAACGGCAGCGTCGAAGGGCGGGAGCCGGCGGCAATAATGGCGTCTTTGAAAAATATGCTTCGCACTTCCTCGCCGACAACACGAATAGACTCCGCACTCGAAAACTGCCCATGACCGGTGACGACCTCGATTCCGCGCTGCTTGGCGAGCGCCGCCAGGCCTCCGGTCAGCTGTGCGACAACTTTATCAACCCAGCCGCGCAGTTTCGCCTTGTCAATCTCAGGCGCATTGAACACGACCCCGGCCTCTTTGACATGCTGTGCCTCATTGATGACTTTAGCAACGTGCAGCAGAGCTTTGGAAGGGATGCAGCCGACATTCAGGCAGACGCCGCCCAAGTTCGGATAACGCTCAATCAATACTGTCTTTTTGCCGAGGTCAGCTGCGCGAAAGGCAGCGGTATAGCCGCCTGGTCCGGCGCCGAGGACCACAACATCAGCGTGTATGTCTTGGTTGCCCGGATTCATAATGGACTGGCCAAAGCTGGATCGTGTACGGTCGGGAATCAGAGCAGTATTCTTCTTGAGTCGACGAGCAGCTCACAGACAAATTTGGCAAAGCGCGCCGCCTCGGCGCCGTCAATCACGCGATGGTCATAGGATAGCGACAGCGGGAGCATGGTTTTCCAGGCCAGGCCATTGTCAGCGGGCACCGGAACCTGATGGTTTCGGCTTACGCCGAGTATGGCGACTTCCGGCGGATTGATGATCGGCGTAAAGAAGCGGCCGCCAATGCCGCCCAGACTTGAAATCGTAAAACAGCCGCCTTGAAAATCCGCTGGCGTGAGCTCACCGTCTCTGGCTTTGCGTCCAACTTCCTGCAGCGTTTTGGCGATGTCCAGCACCCCGAGCTTCTGGATGTCTCGAATGACTGGAACAACCAGTCCATTGGGCGTATCGACAGCGACACCGACATTGAAATATCGTTTTAGAATCAAATTCTGTCCATCCGGTGACAAGGACGCATTGAAGGTTGGAAACTGTGTCAAAGCGTTGATGATTGCTTTGCAGACGAATGCCAGAATTGTGACTCGGCGGCCAGTGGCTTTCTGCTCGCTGTCGACTGCTTTGCGAAACAAATCCAGCTCGGTGATATCCGCTTCATCGTGATGGGTTACGTGGGGAATATCCAGCCACGACCGATGCAGCCGCTCGCCTGTGATTCTTTTGATTTTAGAGAGTTTGACCGTTTCGATAGAACCAAATTTTGAAAAATCAACTTCTGGAATTGGCGGCGGTCCGAAGCTTGGGCGGGCATCAGGCTGTGCGCCTTCCTGAAGAACTTTTTTCACGTATAGAGCGATGTCATCACGCAGGATGCGTCCTTTTGGCCCGGTGCCGCGCACCTGGGAGAGATCTGCGCCAAGCTCACGCGCGAATCTGCGCACACTCGGGCTTGCATGCGGCAAAGATGTTTTGGATCGCTCGACCGGCGGCGGCAATGTTGCCGGCGGCGGTGGAACATCAAATGAGTGGCCCAAGGCTGGTGATGGGGACGGCGGCGCCGCCGGCTCTGATTCTGCCGCCGGCGCCGTTGATTCAGGTACGCGCTCGATTGAAGACTTGGCGGCAGCTGCCGCGCCGGTTTCCATCTTTGCAAGGCGATCACCTTTTGAAACCTTGTCTCCCACTTTGACCAGCAGCTCGGTTACGGTGCCGCTGTCAGGCGCGGGCACATCCATTGTGGCTTTGTCGCTCTCAAGCGTGAGCATCGATGCCTCGGCTTCAATGGCGTCGCCGGCGGCGATGTGAATTTCAATGATTTCAACATCCGAAAAGTCGCCGATGTCGGGCAGCAAAACGTCAAATCCCCGGGTGTTCTCCGTATCTGGAGAGGGTGGTGGGGCATCCTCGGATTCAGCGGGTGATGCGGCCGCGGGAGCGGGCTCATCTTCCAGCGCCGCCTGAGGTTCGGCGGCTGGCTGCGCCGGAGCGCGGACCGTGAGCAGGTAATCTCCTTCGGAGATTTTGTCACCGATACTGACACCTATCTCAGAGATTTCACCAGCCGCTGACGATGGCACGTCCATTGTGGCCTTGTCACTTTCCAGAGTCAGGATGGACTGTTCAAATTCGATTGTCTCGCCGACTGCGACTAAAATCTCAATGATTTCGACATCGGCAAAATCACCGATATCTGGAAGCAGGACTTTTGTGGTTTCGCTCATTATCGTGCTCATGGATGGTGATTTTCGCGGAAGCGGGAACTCTGCCTGCCTGCGCATTCATCATCAATCAACTGATTTCGAGCTCGCATTATAAGAATTGCAACCGCTGTCATTGCAGATTTGCCCCGATTGATCTTCGTTATAATGGGCAAGCGCTTCGTCAAGTCATTTTCCGCAGTTTTTCTATGGGTCAATTCTGCACTGAGTGATGGAGTTTTTTGCGCATTTTTGCAGCAGCTTTCGGTGTCTTTGAGACCGCTGGCCGCTGTGCCGATGCGCTGGCCGAACGGATGCACTTTCCCCTTTTTCATGCTGGATAGCCAATGTCAATATTAGTCACCGGCGCCGCCGGATTTATCGGTTCTGCGACTGCATTGCTTCTTTTAGAGCGCGGCGAGCGCGTTGTCGGTCTGGACAATGTCAATCATTACTACGATGTTCAGCTGAAGCAGGCGCGGCTTGATCGATTGAGGAAATTTGACAATTTTACATTCGAGCGGGCGGATTTAAGCGACTACAAGCATCTGGAGTCAGTCAGCGCAAGGCTCGGCCCATTTCACAAGGTCGTCCATCTCGGCGCTGAAGCGGGTGTTCGTCACTCGCAGAATTTTCCACGGCAAGTAGCCCAGAGCAATATCAGCGGTCATTTGAACATTTTGGAAATCTGTCGCTACACGGATAAATTCGAGCATCTGGTCTACGCAAGCTCAAGCAGCATCTATTCGCAGGACAGCAAGCTGCCATATTCCCTTGAGGCAAGGACGGATCGTCCAGTTTCCATCTATGCGGCAACCAAGGCGGCTGATGAGCTGATCAGTCATGTTTACAGCGATAACTTTGGCTTGCCGCAAACCGGACTGCGCTACTTTACGGTTTATGGTCCATGGGGTCGCCCGGACATGTCGTATTTTCTGTTTGCCAACGCCATCTGCGACCAGCAGCCGATTCAGATTTTTAATTTCGGCGACATGAAACGTGATTTCACCTATATTGACGATGCGGTTGCGGGAACCATTGCTGCGCTTGATTGTCCGCCGTCAAGCGACGGAGACAATCTGCCGTTTCGGGCGCTCAACATTGGCAGTGACAACAGTCGCTCGCTGATGGACATGATTGAGATTCTCGAAAAGGAAATGGGCATGGAAGCGGTCAAGAATTTTGTGCAGGGTCCCAGGGGTGAAATGCTTGCGACTGCTGCTGACCTTTCCGCGAGCCGGGAACTGCTCGGTTACGCGCCGCAGACAGACTTGGAAGCGGGCATTGCACAGTTCGTCAAATGGCACCGAGGCTATCGCCGCTGGTAAGCCGCGATATCAGCGGCGCTGTTTTGGGTTTGCGTCTTTGCCTTGCAATCGCCGCCATATCTTCTGCATCGGTCAGCAATGGCTTTTTGTCCAAGGCGGCCAGTCATTCTTTGCGCAAGCCAAGCTGAGAAGGCCGCGAAGTTTTTCAGATCTTCTGGCTGCCCTGACGGTTCTGGGGCACCGCCCCTTGGCCGATGCCGATGTAGTCAAATCCTTGATTGCGCATCGCGGCGGCATCATACAGATTATGCATATCGATGATGGTTCGAGATGCTGTAATCTGCTTGAGGCGATCCAAATCCAATTCTGCATATTGCGGCCAGGCCGTTGCAATCGTCAGTGCATCGCAATTTTCCACCATGGCGTAAATGTCCTCAAAAAACTTCACATCGGTCAGAATCTTCTGTGCCGGCGCGATGCCAAGCGGGTCATGCGCTCGAATCGCGGCGCCGAGCTTTTGCAATTCACGAATGATGGCAATGCTTGGACTATCTCTCAAGTCGTCTGTCCCTGACTTGAATGTCAGTCCCAGAACTGCAATTGCCTTGCCCTCAATCGAGCCTCCGCAGGCCTGGGCAACACGCTCGGCCATATAGATTTTCCGTCTGTTGTTGATGTCGACGACCGTTTCAATAATCCGTACCGGCGAGCCGGCATTGATTGCTGTATGCACCAGGGCGGTCGTGTCTTTGGGGAAGCACAGGCCTCCAAAACCGGGTCCAGGCCGCAGATGCTCGGTACCGATTCTCTGGTCCAGTCCGATCCCGTAAGCAAGATCGCGCACATCGACGCCAGTGCGCTCGCATAAATCTGCGATTTCGTTGATAAAAGTCACTTTGGTCGCCAAGAAAGCATTGGATGCATATTTGATCATTTCGGCAGTTTCCAGGCTGGTATAGACGATCGGCACTTCCTGCAGCGAGAACGGCAAATAAAGCTGCCGCAGCAGTTCCCGCGCTCCGTCCGATTCGACACCGATGACAATGCGTGCCGGATTGAGAAAGTCATGCACACTGCTTCCTTCCGCCAAAAACTCTGGATTTGAGACCACGTCGAACAAATTCTCCGAGATTTGTGCGCCGATAATATTCTTGACCTCGCGACTTGTGCCGACGGGTACGGTTGACTTGACCGCGACAACCCGGTACGAGTCAATGAGCGAGGCGATGTGCTCGCATACTTGATAGACATCTGTGAGATCAGCGCTTGCATCATTTTCACTCGATGGCGTATTGACGCAGACAAAGATGACCTCACTGTCGGCAACAGCCGCGTCCAGATGCGTGGTGAAGGCCAGACGCCCAAGATCAATATTCCTTTTGAGCAGCTCAGGCAGTCCTGTCTCGTATATCGGGCAGACACCCTCGCTCAAGTCTCTCACTTTTGCCGCATCGATATCAACGCAAACGACATCCACACCGATTTCCGAGAAGCAGGCGCCGGTGACAAGCCCGACGTAACCGGTGCCGACTACTGCAATTTTCATCGAATGGAGCTGATGAGCCGGCGCTGCGGATGTATCCGCGAGGACAGTGTGATGACAAGGTCACTGCGGATTGCGAAAAGGCACTGTATCGGCGAGTGCATGATTAAGATAATGCGGCAAAGATTGACTGGCAGAGAAAGCGCAGATTTTACCGCTAGTCGCTGACTGTTTCAAACCTAATCGCTGTGGCAAAATGATTTTGCGATTGCTGGGTCACCGGCCATTGCATCACGATCTATCTCATCTTAAATTATTGTCCGCGGCACTTGATATTCGAATAAAATGCCTCGCATATGTTGTATTGATATTTTCAGAGAGGCTCTATTGACATGAATAAACGAACGATAGGTCTGGCAGCAGCGCTTCTGCTCTTTTGCGGCACTGCTGCGGCACAGACATCCATCAAATTCGCAAACGACTGGAAGTGGGAAGGACCTGCTGCGCCGCTGCTGCTCGCTTGGGATCGCGGATATTATGCAGACGAAGGTCTGGACGTTCAGATGGATACAGGCAAAGGCTCGCTGGATGCAATTCCCAGGGTCGCTTCGGGGACGTATGAAATGGGCAATGCGGACATCAACTCCCTGATCAAATTCCGCGACAAGAACCCTGACTTGCCCGTCAAGGCAATATTCATGCTTTACAACGCGCCGCCATTCGCCATCGTCGGACGCAAGTCGCTGGGTGTGAATTCTCCGAAAGATCTTGAGGGCAAGATTTTGGGAGCGCCGGCGCCGGATGGCGCCTATGCGCAGTGGAATGCCTTCGTCAAGGCGAATGGGATTGATGCGAGCGCAGTGACGATCGAGAATGTCGGCTTTCCAGTGCGCGAGCCCATGCTGGCGCAGGGCAAGGTGGACGCGATCACCGGCTATGCGTTTTCCTCCTTCATCAATCTCAAGGCGCAGGGAGTTGAAGAAGATGACATTTCGGTGCTGCTGATGCGCGATCATGGCTTGGACTTGTATGGCAACGTTATTCTGGTCAATCCAAAGTTTGCCGCGGAAAATCCAGAAGCGGTCAGAGGGTTCATTCGCGCCACCATCAAAGGTTTTCAGACAACCTTGGCAGATCCTTCTGATGCGGTGCGCCATGTGCTCAGCCACAATGATGTCGCCCGCGAGAGTGTTGAGCTTGAGCGGCTGATGATGGCAATTGATCAGAATATTCTGACCGACGAGGTCAAGGCGAATGGACTGGGCGGTGTCGACATGGCGCGGCTGGAACGCTCAATTGATCAGATTGCAGACACTTATGAGTTCACGGCGCGACCCTCGGTTGCAGATGTGTTTGACGCGAGTTTTCTGCCCGAGGCTGGCGCAAGAATGGCGCAGTAACGCAGATTGCGCCCCTTTGTTGAAATCAAAGACGTCTCGCTTGTCTACAAAGCCCGGCAGGACACGCAAGGCACGCTTGCTGTCGAGCATTTGAATCTTGATGTCGGCCGCGGCGAATTTATCGCTGTCGTCGGGCCGTCAGGATGCGGCAAATCGACGCTGATGAAGCTGGCCACCGGGCTGCACTTTCCGAGCGCCGGCAGTGTGACTCTGGATGGCTGCCCGGTTGATGGACCGGTGACAATCACTGGGATGGCATTTCAGAACCCGGTGATGCTGCCTTGGCGCACGACGCGTGACAATGTGCTGCTGCCGATGGAAATTGTAAGACAGCATCGGCAAAAAATGCGCACTCACAAGGTGCAGTACGAGCGTCTGGCTGATGAGCTGCTGGCATCGGTTGGGCTCAGCGGCGCCGGCGATCAGTATCCCTGGCAGCTTTCCGGAGGCATGCAGCAAAGGGCATCGCTTTGCCGGGCTTTGATTCATGACCCGCAGCTGCTGCTCTTGGATGAGCCGTTTGCCGCCTTGGATGCGTTCACCCGAGAAGAGCTGTGGTGTGTGATCCGTGATTTGCATCAGCAAAAGCAGTTCACCACAATTCTGGTCACTCATGACTTGAGGGAAGCCGTTTTTCTGGCTGACACAGTCTACGTGATGAGTGCGCGGCCCGGTCAGATCATTGCCAAGCGCGCGATTCCGATTCCGCGTCCGCGTCCGATTGAGGTGACGTATCAAATCGAGTTTTCTGAGTTCACTCAGGAACTTCGCAGCCACATCGCACAGGCTCGCGCTTAGAAATCAGATCCATGCTGATTCGCGGAACCGATGGCCGGGCAACGCTCGACTGGGTCAGAGCCTCGCCGTGGCTGTGTACGATTGGCTTGTTTGCCATGTGGGAATTGAGTGTCTGGCTGTTCAGCATTCCGGTCTACATTCTGCCCGCACCGACGCAAGTTGCCTATGCAATGTATGAGTTTGCCGACGGGCTGTGGACCAACTCCCTGCAAACGCTATGGACAACCCTGCTGGGTTTCGCGCTGGCCATTGGATTCGGCTTGATGCTCGGATTGTTCATCGGCTGGGACAAGCGGATTTATGCCGGTCTGTATCCGCTCATGATCGGCTTTAACTCCATCCCCAAGATCGCTGTGGTGCCGATTTTGGTTTTATGGTTCGGGGCGGGCTGGCTGCCAGCGGTCCTGACCGCATTTTTGATCTCCTTTTTTCCGATTGTGGTGAATGTTGCAACCGGTCTGGCGACGATTGAGCCCGAATTGGAAGATGTGCTTCGAGCGCTTGGCGCCAAGAAATTTGACGTGATGACGAAAGTCGGGATTCCGCGGTCGCTGCCATACTTTTTCGGAGCGCTGAAAGTGGCGATTACCTTGGCATTCATCGGTTCGGTCTTGTCAGAAACGATTGCAGCGAATTCTGGAATTGGACACATGATGCTGACAGCACAGGCGAATTTTGAGGTGCCGCTGGTATTTGCCTGCCTGATTGCCTTGGCAGTAGAGGGTATCGGCATGTATGCGGTTATGGCCGGTCTGGAGAAGCGAATGACAGGCTGGGCCCATCGGTCGGGATTTAATCGGTAAGCGGGTCAGAAATTGCAGTTTCGAGCGGAGTCATTAAAATGCTTGAAGCCAAGCCTTGAATTGATGGAATGCGGATGCCCTTCATTTGAAGCGGGAGAAGAAGGCCGCTGGCTCGGCTGAATGGATTGCCGGATGATTGTCTGCCTGCACAGCCCGCCGGCTGATGCCTGTCTGCAGCAAAAATGCGATGATGCAATTGTGCACTGGCAAGTTTGGGCCGCCAAGATATTCAGCTAGTGATCGCAAATTTTCAAGTTTTTCAGAAAGGGGATTGTCACGTTCCTTTTTTCTGCCAGGGACAGCTGACTGATGCGGTCCAGCAAGCGGATGAGTGAATGCAGATCATGCGAATACCGCTTCATGACATACTTGACTACGCTGTCCTCAATGATCAATCCCCGGCGGGCCGCTTTATCTGCGAAAATCCGGGCAATGCTGGGTTCGGACGGCTTGGCAAGCTTTACCATCTGCTCGCCGCAGAAGCGGTTCATCAAATCGGGCAGCATAAACTTCAATTCCTGCGGCGGTACCGACGCAGATACAATCATCTGCTTGCCATTTTCGACCACCTTTTCGAACAGAGCCATCAAATGCCTCTCCCAATGCGGCTGACCTGCAATCGAGTGAACATCGTCAACGCACACCAAGTCATAAAGCTGCATCTGGCTGAGCACTTCTGGATAAAGATCCAAGTCTTTCAGTGAGACATAAATGCTGCGCTGGATGCAATGGCAGGCTGCATACAGCAGATGTGTTTTGCCGACACCAAAAACGCCCCAGAGATAGCACAGATGCCGGTCGCTTCGCGAGGTGACAAAGTCTTTCAGCCGCCGGACGACTTGCGCATTGCTATCCTCAATAAAGTTTTCAAAACTGGAGGAATCAGGCAGATCAATTTTGATCGTTGCCTGCGATGCAGTCTTATGGATATGTTGCGTCATGCAGATTGATTCAGATTTCTTCGAATTGCCCAGACCCATACATACTGAATGCCGCTTGCCGCAGTGAAAAGTGCGACGGTGGTTAGCAGGAAAAGACTGATGTGAGGCAGGAATGCCCAGATTGTATTTTCCAGCAGAACAAAAATAACCAATGTAATTTGCAAAACAGTATTGATTTTGCTGGTTTTTGTTGGCCGCATCGGAATGTTGCCGTCTAACCCGGTCAGTATCAGGTAGCCGCCGATGATGACAGCATCACGGAAGATGACAAGGGTTACCAGCCAAAAAGGCAGCAAACCTGAGGCGGCCAGCATCACATAGGCCGATAAGATGATAATTTTGTCAGCCAGCGGATCCAGGCGCGCTCCGAATTGTGAGACAAAACCAAACCGTTTCGCAATCCAGCCATCCAGTCCGTCAGTAATGCCAGCGATCAGAAACAGGAGGAGCGCCCATTCATAGTTCTGATCTCGAAGCAGCAGGATCAGAATAGGCGCTGCAGCGATTCGCGAAAGTGTCAGTAGGTTGGGAATTTGCGCAATAATGGGTGTCATTGGATGCGTCTAATCAAATTGCGGGCATACATGAATCGGCACTGGCAGCAGCCTGGCTTGACACTTTAGGGAGGCCATTGCCTGATCCGGTAATTTTATGAAATTCGCGATTGAATTCAGTAAATTTCATATGCTCGAAATGGTTGCACGTACAATATGCGCACCGGTGGACGATGCAGTCTGTGCCCCTTTGATTGCAATCGGCGCTGCAAACAGAATCCATGAAAGAATCCAAACAGCATCGAATCAAGACAACGTATGCGGATGCAGGCGTTGATATTGCGCAGGCAGAGCGGGTGATCCGTTCTATGCTGCCGGTCATGCAGCGCACAGTCAGGTCGGGCGCCGCGGAAGTGGATCTTGGTTTCGGTGCGCAGTTTGAGCTTCCATTGGGTTATGAGCGTCCAGTTTTGGTGAGCGGCACCGATGGTGTCGGGACCAAGCTGAAGATTGCCTTTGAGATCGATCGCCATGATACGATTGGCATTGATTTGGTTGCGATGTGCGTCAACGATGTTGTGGTGCAAGGCGCCAAGCCGCTATTTTTTCTGGATTACTTTGCGACCGGCAAACTGCAAAAACACGTTGTGCAAGGTGTGATTCAGGGTATTGCGCATGGCTGTGAAGAGGCGCAAGCGGCATTGATTGGCGGCGAGACAGCGGAAATGCCTGAAATGTATGCTCAAGGTGAATATGATTTAGCGGGATTTTGCGTCGGCATCGCTGAAAAGTCAGAAATCATTGATGGCAGTCAGATTGAGGCCGGCAATGTGGTCATTGGAATTGCTTCTTCGGGTGTGCATTCCAACGGCTTTTCGCTGGTTCGCAAGCTGCTCAGGGACAGCGGGGTTGAATTGAGCGATTATTTGGACAGACGCTCATTCGGCGAGACGCTGCTAACGCCAACCCGAATTTATGTACGACCGCTGCTTGAAGTGATTGATAAATTGCCGATCGCAGGACTGGCACATATCACCGGTGGCGGCATCACTGCAAACGTGAAGCGCATCTTGCCGCCGGGCGTAGTCGCATGTCTTAGAAAAAACGCGTGGCCTTCCACGCTGATATTTGACTGGCTGCAATCTGCGAGTCAATTGAGTGATGAGGAAATGCTGGGAACGTTTAACTGCGGCATTGGCATGGTCATCTTTGCGCGGCCGCAAGACGAGGCTGCCATTCATAAAATATTGCGAGCTTGTGCTCTCGAGTCTTTCAGTATTGGAGAGGTGAAAGCCGCTGCAGAGCCGACCCAAGCGGTGCAGTGGATATGACCCGGTCGATTCTGCGAATTGTTGTATTTGTCTCGGGCAATGGCACAAATTTGCAGCGAATCATCGATTTGCAAAAATCCGGCGAGCTGCCGGTGACAGTCGCAGCGGTCTTCAGTGACAACGAGAATGCGTATGCGCTGAAACGCGCTGAAAGAGAAAAAATAAAGACCATCTGGCTGAACCCGCGAAATTACAATACGCGCTGTGAGTTCGATCAGTCTGCCTTAAGGCAGATTGAGCCGCTGCAGCCGGATTTAATCGTTCTAGCCGGTTTTATGAGAATACTCTCGGCCGAATTCGTCAGCCAATACGAAAACCGAATTTTGAACATTCATCCGTCCCTTTTGCCTAAGCTCAAAGGCAAGGATACGCATGCAAGAGTACTGGCGCAAGGTGACAAGTATCACGGCGCGACAGTACACTTTGTCACATCAGACCTTGACTCGGGGCCAATCGTTGCGCAAAAAAAGTTCAAAGTTCGTCCATTCGATACAATTGAAAGCCTGAAGCAGCGTGTTCATGAATGCGAGTATGAAATCTATCCACAGGCAATTCGGCAGGTCTGGGAGCAAAAAATCAATAGAGAGTTGTAAATTGAAAACGAATTCAATATCTATAGTCCGTACCAGCGCACACCTCAGCAAAATCGGCAAAAGAGTATGCCTGCCAGTATTGCTCATCATTTTTGCCGTCAGTTCAATGGTCAGTTCGAATGTCTATGCTGAAGTTTGGAAATTGCATGCTTACGAAGCAGAGTACTTGATATTTTTGAACAATCTTGAGGTTGGCAGCAGCCGGAGAACGGTTGACAGCGATGGCGATATGGTTACTTCCACGCATCTGGTAGAACCCAATGCGATGGCTCAAATATTTGGCGAGAAAGCATACCGCCAGATCTCGCAGTTCCATAAAACCGGTACGAATGTGCGCATGATCAGTACCGAAATACGGGGCGATGACGTTGATGTATCTGCAGCTTTTGACTGGGATCGCAATGTCATTCGTTTCGGAGATGACAAGATCGAGGATATTCCCAATCAGCCTATTCTTGATCTTGAGTCTTGGCTTGTTTTTCTCCAGATCAACGCACCTGAAACGCTCAATGATCAGCCGTTTGTGATTCTTGACCGAGATCGTTTCAGAGAGTTTCGCTATAGCGAGGTAGTCCCCGATATTGTTGAGATTGATGAGACAAAAATAGACGCGTGGCGCATTGAGATGCGGCGTGAAAATCGCGAGAATGAAGGGTTTCGAGTGTGGGTTGTGGCACAGTACCGTGCACTGCCAGTCAAGTTTGAGAAGTTCAAGTCTGACAGTTCTTTGCTGTTTCGTCTGAACTCGCTGAACTGGAAAAACTGAATCGGAAATTCAGTGATCAAAATCAATCAGAAGCTCATTCGCAGTATTTTTCAGTGCCGATAATAACTGCCGATTGGATTCAGAGTTGAACATGCATCTCGTGGAATCCGGGCAGCTTGAAGAGACCGCCGAACAGAGCTGTTATGGAAGATAAATCCGGCAGCCCTGATCCACCCGTCATTCTGCCCTTGGACCGTGCAGTCGAGCGTCTTGAAGAGGGACTGGCACGTTACCTTGCGGACACGAGTGACAGGCAGATTCGAGACGGATTAGTCCATCGTTTTGAGTTTGTATACGAGCTTGGGCACAAAATGCTGAAGCGGTATCTCGAATATGCTTCTGCGAATCCGGAACAATTCAGCGAGATGATTTTTCAGGATGTAATCCGCACGGCCAATGAGCAGGGACTGCTTTTGGGCGATTGGCATGACTGGCGAAACTTCAGGGAAATGCGGTCAAGGACGAGCCACACATATGACGAAGATGTTGCCATCAAGGTTGTCGATGGGATTCCCCGATTCCTTGAGGAGGCTAAATTTCTGCGCGACAAACTGCGAGAGCGCTTGGCATGAGAGATTCTTTGCCGTTGATCGATCTGCTGCCAGAGCAGTTGCTGCTGGTCCAGGAAATTTTGGCAAAGCACATATCCGACCGCGATGTATTCGTCTTTGGATCACGGGCCACACATACTGCGAAAGAGTATTCCGACCTTGATCTGGCTGTTTTTGGCAATGAGCCTTTGGCGATTGATGTGCGGGCAGCGCTCAAAGAGGAGTTTGGCGAGTCCGATCTGCCGTTCAAGGTAGATATTATCGATTGGACGGAGATCGATGAATCCTTTCGTGACATCATTCGTCGGGATTGCATAACTCTGCCTCGGCAAGGGACAACAGCATGCCTGTAATTGGTATCTGCCAGAAAACCCCAGTTCAAGCTATGGCATTGAGTGTCAGACAGATTGGTGCAGATATTTCTACTGCGATATTTGGAAAGTCCATTTTTTGCCTCAGTGCAGTGTTATTTCGGCTGGCGCTGTGACGCTTTCAGAGCGGATTTCAGATCTGCAATCTGATCGTCTGAGTCTTCCAATCCGACTGACAGTCGAATAAGTCCCTCGCTGATGCCGGCTGCCTCAAGTGCGCTGGCATCCATGCGATGATGGGTAGTGGATGCTGGATGGATAGCGATTGACTTGGCATCACCTACATTGGCCAAGTGAGAAAACAGCTCTAAATTCTCAATAAATCTCAACCCGGCTGACCGCCCGCCTTTCACGCTGAATGAGAACACTGCGCCTGCGCCTTTGGGCAGAATCTTCTTCGCGAGGGTGTAGTCCGGATGCTCTGGCAATTCAGGATAGCGTACCCATTCGACATCTGGATGACTGCAAAGAAACTCAACGATTTTGCGTGTATTCGCGACATGTCGGTCCATGCGCAGCGGCAGAGTCTCTAGACCTTGGAGAATCAAAAACGCAGTGGTGGGACTCATGCAGGCGCCAAAATCTCTGGCCCCTTCCTTGCGCGCGCGGGTAATGTAGGCCGAGGGCCCGAATTCCTCGGCGAAAACCAGACCATGGAAACCGTCGTAAGGTTCGCTGAGGGTTGGGAACTTGCCGGATGCGATCCAATTGAACTGACCGCTGTCGACCAGCAATCCTCCGATCACAACCCCGTGGCCGCTCAAGAACTTGGTGGCGGAATGAAATACGATATCAGCCCCTAAGTCAAAGGGCTTGCATAGATAGGGCGTGGTGAATGTCGAGTCAATCAGCAATGGAATGTGATTTTCATGAGCGATGGCAGAGACCTGCTCGACATCAAGCATCTCGCAGCCTGGATTGCCGATGACTTCACCGAAAATCAGCTTGGTTTCGGGGCGGATTGCGGCGCGAATCTGATCGAGGTCTCGAGGATTGACGAAAGTCGTCTCGATGCCGAAGCGCGGCAGCGTATACGACAGCAGATTATGCGAGCCGCCATAAATCGACTGTGATGATACGATGTGAGCGCCAGATTCTAGAATTGTGGCCAGTGCCAGATGCAGAGCGGCTTGGCCGCTTGCTGCGGCGATGGCGCCAACGCCGCCTTCCAGGGCGGAGATTCTCTCCTCAAGCACAGCATTGGTTGGGTTGGTGATGCGTGAGTAGACATGGCCTGTGCGCTCGATATTGAAGATAGCGGCGGCCTGGTCCGCATCTTCAAAGACGTATGACGCTGTCTGATAGATGGGTGTCGCCCGCGCGCCGGTTGATGCATCGGGTTTTTGCCCGGCATGCAGAGCCAGCGTGTCAAATTTCAAAAATCGAGGAATCCCCATGAGACTGAGGCAAGATGCAGTAGCCGATATCTGCTCACAATGAGCTGCGCAAATGCAGATATTCTAATCCAAGCCGGAATGTCAGTTTCGCCAATTCGAATCTTTGATGTAGATTTGACAAAGCTGAGTCTGCTCGCTGGTTGATGCCGATCAATCGTGCGGGCTGGCTTGCTGGCGGATTTCACGAGCTGTTTCGACGCCAGACAGCGAGTCCCCTGGCTCATGCAGGCCATTCGCCCTGAAGCTCGCTGATGAATGCCGCACTTAAGGCGCGCGCTTGACAATATCCTTTATCGATGAAGATTCCAGCAGCGCTGTAGCGCTGATATGGAGTCCGCTCTCAAGTCGGAGCTGGTGAGACAGCTCAACTGCTTGCAAGCTGTCAATTCCAAGATCAGCCAGTGATTCCTGCAAGTCAATTTCTTGTCTCGCAACCCCGACAACCTCCGCAATACATTTCAGCACATGAGCTTCGCTTCCACCTGTTTCTGTCATCCGATCGGCCGCTTGCTCTGGACTCTCGCTCCATTCACCGTCAGTGGCAGATGAATCGCTGAGACTGTCATACTGCGTCTGCTGCTGCCAGTTTCCAGCGGCAATTACATACTGTGACTCGCACGGTACCCGCAATGCGCACTGAAGCGTCTGCAGCATCTTGTCCGCAGCTGCAGCCGTATCTCCATATTTTTTTTGCGCCGCCGCACTTTCTGCGACGTGGCCACAGTCAGAAACGGCTCCCCAGTTGATGGCCAGCGCTTTGATGCCCATTGTGCGCAGATAGCTTGCAAACGAGTCAATGAATGCGTTGGCGGCGCTGTAGGCGCCTTGCCCGGCTGGTCCGATGAGCGAAGTGATGGACGAAAACAGCACGAACAGATCCAGTTCTTGAGTCGGAACCGCCTGGTAAAGATTCCAGGCGCCTTTGATTTTGGTGTCAGTCGCAGTCGCGTAGCTGTCTAGGTCCAGATTGACCAATGCGCGGTCATCAATTTGCATTGCACAATGAAAAATACCTCGCACTGGCGGCATTTTGCCGAGCGCATGACTGATTTTATTGTGCAGCGCTTCCAAATCAGCAATATCGCATGCCACCGTCTCAAGCGAGACTCCAGCAGTTTTGAATTGACTCTTGAGCTGGCTGATATGACTGCATCTGTTCAGATTGCGACCGATAACAATCAGGTGTGCGGCACCCAGGTCGCACAGCCATTTTGCAGTCGCCAGTCCAAATCCACGGCTGCCGCCGCTGATCACGTAGGTCGCGCTGGGGGATATTGTGATTGGGCTGGCCAGGTGTGATGATGGCGCATGGTGCAAATCCTGCAGTGCCAAGACAACTTTGCCAATGTGCTTGGCGCCCGCCATGAATCTGAACGCCTCAACGGCGCATTGAGCGGGGAATGACCGATATGCGGGCAGCGCTATTTTGCCCGCAGCGGCGAGTCGCATCGCATTTTTGAAAATCTTCGACAGACGCTCAGGATGCTCATGCCACATGCGATCAATGTCAATCACATGCAGACCCAATGACAGTTTTGATGCTGTGATCAGTCGATGCACTTGCTTTGAATTTTTATATTTTCCGAGTTCAATAAAGTGTCCGCCAGGCTTGAGAATTCTGAGGTTGGCGGCGGCCAGATCGTCACTTAAGGTGTTGATAACGATGTCAACGCCCGCATCGCCTGTCCAGCTCAGTATATCCATGACAAACTTTTCCGAGCGCGAATCCGACACTTGACTGACACCGAGTGAATTCAAGAATGCAATTTTGCCCGCACTGCCAGCGGTCGCAAATATTTTGAATCCCTTGGCTCGAGCCAAGTGCACCAGCATTACACCCACCCCGCCAGAAGCCGCATGGATCAGGATTGAATCAAGATTCTCGAAATTCTCAAGGCAGTCGAAACTTTGCAGCGCAGTGACCAATGCCGTCGGGATCGTGCTGATCTGCTCGGCATGAAATAAACGTGAGCAGATCGGAAAAACAAAGGCCTCGTTGACGCTGACGAATTTTGAGATTGCATTTTTTGAGAGCGCTGCCACTTGATCGCCGGCTTTGCAGGCAGTTACCTTGGTGCCGGCTTTGATAACGGTACCTGCGCACTCAATGCCTGCAGAGCTTTGCGCATGGCCCTGTGTGACAGCTTCATTCGGCAGTGCATCCAAGGCAACCATCACATCGCGGAAATTCAACGAGGCAGCCATCACCGCGATGACGACCTCGTTCTCGGCGCAAGACGGCATTGCCTCTGGCGTCAGCATCAAACTGCCGAGGTCACCTGGCCGGGTGCAGGTGAGTGTCAGATTCTGTTCGCTGTGGCTCAGACTTTCCACAGCTGAAACAGGTTCGATGAATGGAGCAAACCGGCCGGATTCACGAATCGAAAGCTCCGGTTCACGAGGCGGCTGAGCGAGGGCGGCGACAATTTGATCGATACTGTCAGTCTGTTTGGGATCCACTTCAATGATGCGGCATTTTGAGTGTGGATATTCGTTGCGCACGGTGCGCCCGATCGCCCAGATCGCTGAGTCAAAACAGTCGGACAGCTCCATTGATCTGTCCGCCGCCGGGTGAGTGCGACTTGATACAAGAGTCAGCAGCGGCAGCGGCTGGGCGAGATGATCGTAAGCCTGAATCAGATAGGCCAGCTTCAGCGCGAACGGCGTTTGCGCTGCCAGCTGCTCGAAACTCTTCGATTTGGCCGGCTCAGCGCCAAAGTTCCACAGCATGATAATGCGATCTGGCAAGCGATCGGCGGCCATCAGGTTCTCAATGAGAGTCACATAGTCTTGAGCGCAGTCAGGGCGAATGCGGCGCCAGTCACTCGACCGACGCGACGCGCAGCTGACAGCATGCTCAATTGATTCTAAAGCAAAAGCGGCCGCCAGCGCATTGGAAAAATCGCTGTCGTCGGACAGAATCAAGGTTTGCTGAGCAACAGTTTGATTCAGCAGTCTTGTCGGCGCTGATGCTTTCTTCGTCTCGCAGATATAGACGCTGTGCCATGGCGGTTTGCCATCGTTTCGGTCAGACAAAATCTCCAGCGCTCGAAAGCCGGCCGATTCCAATTGCTGGCGCCAGGCGGCGACTGAGCGGCAGGGTGAATTGTGCAGCTGGGTGCTCTTCGCGCTGTGCCACCAGTCGCCTGACATGCCGAACATCAAGCGGGCCCAATCCGGCTCTGCGGCCAATTCGCTGAACAGCAAAAATCCGCCAGGGTGCATGATGGCTTGCAAGCTTGACAAGGTGAATTCAAGGTCCCGCGCCAGATGCAGGCAGTCGCTCGCCAGCACAAGGTCAAAGTAACCTTCCAGAAAGCCTTGAATCAGCGGATCGCTGTTGAAGTCGAATTCCGCAAATGCAAGCCATTCGGTGTCTCGGCAGGCCTTTTTTTGGCTGCGAACAAAAGAGCTGGCGATGTCAGTAAAGGTGTATTCGACTCGCTGATTGGATAATGCCGGATAGAGATTGGAAAGCAGCGCGCCGGTACCGCCTCCAATTTCAAGAATTCTGCACTTTCTGCGCAGCGGCCAGCAGCGCAGCAGTTCGCAAACGCTGCGACTGAGCGCTTCGTTATAGATGCGGCAGATGGGCGACGCTCGATAGAACTGCGCCAGAACTGACATGTCCCCATTCGGAAAAAGCGCATCCAAACCATTTTTCTCGCCTGCAAGCACATCCGGCAGCAGTTTTCCGCAGCGATCCAGCAGCAGCAATTCACTCAGTTGCTGCGATGATTTGGAATTTTGCATAAATTCAGATACCGCTTGCCGGCCCGCTTGCGGCAAATCGCGTCGTGCGGTCAGGCGCTTTTCCATGAGCGGGCTCTCATCGCTGCCGGTGATTTCGATCAATTGATGCCGATAGAGCAGCTCAACCAGCGAGCAAAACAGCGGCTGCTGCCGCTCGGTCGTTTTCAGCTGAGTCGCCAAGTCCGCCAGCCGCAGGCTGTCACCGCGCTGGCAAAAGCCGTGCGTAGCAAAACAGTCCCCAATGAAAGCCAGCACGATTCGCGTAAGCTCGCAGGTCGTGTCTGCGTAGTATTGATCGCGCTGATAATATGCCGCCCGATTTTGAATGTCAGCCTGAATCACCCGACGCACCCGCTGCGACTGATCCATGAACCACTGCGCATGACTGACAATTGGGTCGATCATTGCCCAGCGCGGAACAGACAATTGCGGCAGGCGCTCGGACGAGGCTGGATGGGACGCATTCGCGGGTGCGAGCATCAGTCGTTTTGCACTCGCAATCCAGCTCAGTTTATCATCAAGCAGCTGCAGATTCAGCTCAGCCTCGCCGCTTTCATGGAAGTTTGCCTGCACTCGGCACCAAACCTGCTTGGAACAGATGCCATAAAGACGCAGGCTGCCCCAGCTGCGCGGTACATGGATTGCAGCGGTATCAGGCGCAGCGAAAGGCAGACGCAAGCACAAGTCAAGCAGGGCCGGGTCGATCAAGTAACGTCGATTCGGCATTGTGTCTGCCTCTGTATGGCTCAATCGCGCGATCAGCTCAGATCCGCTTATGCGGCGAACTGCGTCGATCGACCATGACGCATGATCACCTTGGATTTTCAGGTTTTGCAAGCCCTGCTTAATTTGTTCGAGCGCATTGTCCTCAGTTTCCATCTCTGTATCTGGATAGTCGCTGAAACAGTCTGGCAATGCGGGTGCAGGGCTTTCGACCCGCCGCAGGTTCCCGCTGCAGAAGGCCGTTGCCTGCGTCGCGGCTGCATCCTCAAATCGGAATTGGTGGGCAGCGCCGATTTTTTTCGTGCGCAGCTGGCAGCGGCTGAGCGGCTGAGCGCCATTATGGCGGGGCAGATGCAACATCCGCTCAAATTTCACTTCAAAGAGTTCCAGCGGCGATTGACGAGTCAAAATTTGACCCGCCTCTAGCGCTGCCTCAATGTAGCCGGCGGCTGGGAAAATCACCTCATCATGCAGGCGGTGACTGCGCAGCCAGGCCGCAGCGTTTGCATCCGGCGCCAGCGGCCAGCAGTTTTCAGCCTTCTGATTGCGGGTGTCAAGCAGACCGCAGGGGCTGCTGATGGCATCGATCTGGCTTGGCGCCATTGCATCCGGCGCCGCCTGCAGCCAGTAAAACTTTCGGTGCAGTGTTCGCTGCAAATTCGTGATCACCTGGCCTGGCGGATTGATTTTTGCCCAATTTAAGTCAAATCCGAGATTGAACAGCTGCGCGGCATTGGCATAGAGGATGCCAAGGCCCGATTGCTCGCGCTGCAGTGTATGCAGACAGTGTCCGTCTGATTGCTTGTGCTTGAGGCAATTGCTGATGGCATGCGATAGAATCGGATGTGCGCCGATTTCGACAAAGCAGTCGATGCCTGAGTCGAGCGCCGCCTCAAGCGCATCTTTGAATCGCACTGGATTTCTGAAATTGTCCCACCAGAAGGATTCATCGATTTGGCTCGAATCAATGGGTTTGCCGGTAACTGAAGAAAACCACGGGTGTGTGCCGCGGCGGCGCTCAAGGACAGGGCAGGACCGTTGAAACTGAGCTTTTCCACCCTCGATCAGCGGGCTGTGAAACGGTACTGGGATGTTCAGCTGCCGGTAAAATTTTCCTAGCGCTTGCAGCTGGTCTGCGACTGCGCGGATCGCTTTCGGCGAGCCGGACAAGGTGATGTCATCAGGGCTGTTTTCGGCAGCCATAAACAGTGCGCCGGAATTCGCTTTGATGATTCGCTGCGCCTGCTTTTGAGTTGCGGCGGCGGCCAGCATCGATTGTGCGCCGACAAACTGTGAAAGCGCGTCTGCGCGCTCGATCGCAACTTTGATGCCGCCGGGCAGACTGATTGCGCCGACGCTGACAGCAGCGGAGATCTCTCCCAGACTGTGTCCAACCACGGCCTGCGGCACAATTCCCCAGTCCTTCCAAAGCTCGCACGCAGCGACTTGCAGCGCAAAGTGAAGCGCGTGGCATGCCGCTAGGTTTTCGATCGGCGGAAGCTGCCCTGTCTGGACATAGCTGCTGATCGCATCGATCCCGTACTCGCGCTGCGCAATCGAATCGCACAGATCCGCGACGCGGGCGAAACACGGGTAACTGTGATACAGCTCGGCTGCGCCTTTGCCGAATTCCGAGCCCATTCCATTGAATACAAAAGCAAGGCGCCGGTCTTTTTTTACAGCTGCCGCCGTCGCGGTCTTGACCGTCTCAAAGGAGAGCTGCGGGGCGGCGGTCGGATCGTGACGCACAATTGCGCCGGACCGGAATTTGTGCAGTGTCTGCCGACCGATGGTGCAAGCAATATTCTGAGCATTGTCCAAGTCCAGGCGGTTTTGTATCCGAAGACGGAAACTCCCGAGATCAGCCCGGCTGGGGGCCGACAGCGGCAGCAGCAGGTGTCCGGCTGTGTCCGGTTTCCGCCTTGGCAGATCGACGGGTGCCTGCTGGATGATGGCGTGCGCATTGGTTCCGCCAAAACCGAATGAATTGACAGCCGCCGCCCTCGGCCGCTGCATCGACTCACCCCACGGCTTGGCTTCAGTCGGGATTTGCAGCTGCTTGAAATCAACCGCTGGATTCGGTGTCTCAAAGTGAATGTTCGGCGGGATAATGCTGTGGCTGACAGCCAGTATCGCTTTGATCAGGCCGGCTATTCCCGCGGCTGACTCTGTGTGTCCGATATTGCTTTTGACGGAGCCGACATAACACGGGTGATGGCGTGTCGATTGCCCATAGACTTCGCTGAGCGAAGTGATTTCAGCGGTGTCGCCCGCTTGGGTTCCCGTCCCATGAGCCTCGATATATCCAATATCATTTTCAGTCAGGCCGCTGTGTTTCAATGCGTCGCGCATCATGGCGATCTGGGCTCCAATGCTCGGCGACATCAGCCCGCTGGTTTTGCCATCCTGATTGACGGCAGTCGATGCAATGACCGCATGGATAGGATCGCCATCGGCCAGTGCGTCCCCCAGCCGTTTCAGCAATACCATGCCGCCGCCCTCGGCGCGCACAAAACCGTCCGCGCGCCGGTCAAAGACATGACATCTGCCGGATTTGGAAAGCATCGAGGCTCTCGAAAACTCAATATAGCTGTCCGGCAGCAAGATCGCATTGCTTCCGCCTGCAAATGCAAAGTCGGCTTTTCCACTGCTCAAGGCCTGGCAGGCCGCGTTCACTGCGACCAGCGACGAAGAGCATGCGGTGTCAATGGTCATGCTTGGGCCAGTCAGGCTGAAATGATAAGAGATGCGATTGGCGGCAATGCTGGCTGAGCGGCCTAATCCAGTATATGCGGAGATAGACTGCTGGTCAGCGAGCAGCAGGCGCTCGTAGTCATGGTTGATGACGCCTACATGAACGCTGGCCCTCTTGTTGGAAAGAAGATTTGCCGACACGCCGGCATTTTCAGCGCACTGCCAGGCCAGCTCAAGCAAAAGTCTTTGCTGCGGGTCGATCTGCTGGGCCTCTTTCGGCGAGATCTGAAACAAAGCTGCATCAAACTTGCCAATATCGTCGATAAAGCCGCCGACTTCGGCGAACTCGGTCGCTTTGCTGAGTCCGATTGAGTCGAAAATCGCTCTGTCCCAGCGATTGGATGGAATCGGGCCGACGCAGTCGCGCCGAACAATGATGTTCTTCCAGTACTGGTCGGGTGTGCTGGCGCCGCCGGGAAAATTGCATGCCATTGCAATGACTGCGACGGGTGCTGTTGACGGCATGATCATTTACACTTGACGCGAAGCTCATCAATCTGCCTTGGCACCGCCGGGGCGGCCGGTATCAAGGCTTTGCAGATGCGGTCGATCAGCCTTTTCGCGGTCTGCCGCTTCCAGTCATGGTGCATCAGACTATTTTTCCGGTGTGTAAATCTTCTATGAAAGGTTTCATAGCTCAACACCTCAATTCCATCCGCCGCTCGATTCACTGACTCAGCGGTAACAATGATCGAGCGTCGGGGCTGAAACTGGCCTCTGTGCGCTTTGATGGCTTTTTGAGGCCTCTATTGCGAACTCGGTTCTTTGCTGCAATGGGCAGCAGTCTGCGGCTGAGGATGATATCAGCCTCAAGCCCGCTTTTTGTGCACCAGTACTGATTTTCTCTTCCCATTCCAAGTAGCTGCTTGCCGCGACCAGTTCCAGGAATATATAAGGGCTCGAAACTGCTGCCAAAACCTATGCTATCCAGGCTTAGAATCGAATTGTCGGTGATATAGTTTGCGACACCCGCATCGAACAGGCAGAGCTTTGGCGCAGCGGCAATCGTACTGCGTCCGCGCCGCAGTCACGGGCGATGGCCGAGTAGTTCAGCTGCTCGCCGTGACACAAAGCCAATGTGTCGAAGAATCGCGAGAACGCGGCGCTTTTCCTGACCAGCGCCTCGTTGAGCGCTTCCTGAGTCAGGTGGTCGCGAACGTATGTTCCGATTGTGCGTCGAGTTTTTTTTTGCATAGAGTCTCGGCAGCAATCCCGTGCTCATTGCAGTGAGCAGACCGAAGCCGGGCGCTTCGCGCCAAGTCAAGGGGCAGAGATTGTGTTTGCACCGCTCGCTTTCAATTTACGCCCGCTTGAGCGGCAAAGGATGAAACTTGTGCCTTCACTTTCAGTCAGCCGATGCACCTCATCAATCAGCTCAGGTACTTTCTGGATTTCATCAATCACCAGCGGATTTGCCAATGCAGTTTCTCCGAATGGCTCGGGCTCCTCTCCCGGCGCTCGGGACTGCGACAAAAAGCGAAACAGGATGCCGCTGTCGAGCAGGTCGAATCGAACGCTGTTCGAAAAACTTGCCTGCAAGAAGAGTCGATTTGCCAGTCTGGCGGGCGCCCCGCAAAAACGTGGATTGACCCGGCGGCAGAAAAATCTGGCAAGAGCGCTGATAGTGCATTGGAGACTATGATTATGATTCCAAAACAGTCCGACTGTTTCGAAATTATAGTCTCCGATTTGTCCGAAGAGGGGCCGCTTTGCCTGGATCTGAGCTGAACGGCTGGCGCGCCGGCCGCAGGATTATTATTTGCCGCCGCTATCCCGCCGTCAGGAGCGCGTCAATTTTTTTCAATTCAGCGCAATATTTTGTGTATAAATGTTCGCATCTGCCTGCGGTACTGATGCATTGCTGCATCCGCGAGAAGGGCATAACAAATTAAACTTAAGGAGGTCTAATTCAATTGCCATGAAAAAGTCAGTATTTGCAATTACGGCTGTTTGTGCGTTGCTTCTGGTGCCGATTGCCTACTCGCCTGCGGGAATGGCAGAGGTCAGTGCCGATGTGATTGCGGAAGGCAAGAAACTTACGGTTGATCGCAAAAAAGGCAATTGCCTTTCGTGCCACATTATCGGTGATGGAACCTTCCCGGGTTCGCATGGACCGCCGCTGATTTTTATGAAACAGCGCTTCCCCGACAAAGCCAAGCTGCGGGCTCAGATTTATGATGCGACCGCATTGAATCCGAACTCGATGATGCCGCCTTTTGGCCGTCATGGCATTTTGTCGGATGCGGATATCGACAAAATCACTGAGTATATTTACACACTGTAACGAGGTATTTTCATGAAATCTGAACCGAGAAGAAAAGTCGTCAAAGGACTTCTGGCATCGGGGCTGGCAGGACTTGCCGCGTCGTGGGGCTTGCTAGGCCAGTCCGCATACGCTGCGCGTCCGCAGATGGCTTTTGATGCAGATCAACTGGACGACACCCTCAAAGCTCTGTTTGGCGAGACCAGCATTCAGGACAGTCCCGAAGTCAATGTCAAAGGCCCTGAGATCGCAGAAAACGGGGCTGTTGTGCCGATCCGGGTCTCGGCAGCGCTCGACAATGTCGAGTCCATTGCGATTGTGGTGCCGGAGAATCCCGCACCGATGGTTGCATCTTTCGATATGCAGCCGGGTGCAGTGCCGGATGTTTCCGTGCGCATCAAAATGGGCAAAACTTCGGATGTGATCGCTTTGGTGAAAGCCAACGGTCAGGTCTATCGCGGTTCGCAGGAAGTCAAAGTCACGATTGGCGGCTGCGGCGGTTAAATTGGATAAGAGGACATAAATCATGACAATGAAAGCGAAATCTAAGCTGCTCAGCGACGGCACTGTCGAGGTCAAAATGCTGATCAAGCATCCAATGGAGACGGGGCAGCGCAAGGACAGCAAGACGGGGCAGCCGATACCTGCCCATTTCGTTGATGTCGTCACTTGCGAGTGGCAGGGCAAAGAAGTCATTCGTGCCCATTGGGGCCCGGCGATTTCTAAAAACCCCTATCTTTCGTTCAAGCTGAGCGGCCCTCAAAAAGGCGATGTCTTGATCCTGAACTGGCATGACAATCATAAAGAATCAGGCCAGATTGAGGCCACAATCGCTTGAGTATTGAGCTGAGGAGAATGAGCAATGATCAAAAAGTTAATTGCAATCGCGGTCGGTTGTGCGCTGGCCGGCATCTCGTATCTGGCGTTTGCCAATCCTGAAGAGGATCGGCAAGCATTTCAGAATTTTTATCTCACGAAATTTCCGGAAACACCGAAAGCGGATTTCATCAATGGCGTCTACTCGATCGATGCGCCCTCGCGTGAGCAATGGATGACACTTGAGGAGTTTCCACCCTATGAGCTGGCAATCAGCGCTGGAGAGGAAAGGTTCAATACACCGTTTGCGAATGGCAAAACCTATGCCGACTGTTTTGATAACGGAGGAATTGGCATTCGGCAGAACTATCCTTATTTCGATACCGAGCAAGGACAGGTGATCACGCTGGAGCTGGCGATCAATCAGTGTCGCGAGGCCAATGGCGAGAAACCGCTCAAGTACAAGCGCGGTGCAATCGCAGAAATTTCTGCATACATGGCGTATACGTCACGCGGCGAGCCAATCAATGTGGAGATTCCAGATGACCCCAGAGCCATGGCCGCCTATGAGGAAGGCAAGCGTTTTTATTACACGAAACGCGGTCAGTTGAATTTCGCCTGTGCAGATTGCCATGTGAGCGGTTCGGGTGGTTATATTCGAACTGAATTGCTCAGTCCGGCTTTAGGTCATGTCAGCCATTTTCCGGTGTACCGCCTCAAGTGGGGAGCGATCGGCACCCTGCACCGCAGAATTGGCGGCTGCAATTCTCAAGTGCGAGCCAAGCCTTTCAAGGCACAAGGTCCGGAATACCGAAATCTTGAGTACTTTCTCACTTACATGAGCAACGGACTTGAATTCAACGGACCCGGTGTCCGCAAGTAAGGGGCGGTGAATAAGATGAAAAAGACCATCAAACGATTGACTGGAAAAAACTTGCTCGCTGCTTCTGTGCTCGCAGCGGCCGGAACAGTATTGGCTTCAGATCCATCTGCGGATGACTTCAATACTGCTTTCACCAAAGCCAACGAAACCCGCAAGATGGCGGCTGAGCTGGGTCATGAGTGGCGTGATACGGCAAAAATCCTGAAAACAGCGCAAGAAAGTGCTGAAGCCGGACAACTGGTCGAAGCGATGGAGCTGGTTGCGCAAGCCCAGCATCAGGCTGATCAGGGCGTTGTGCAGGCTGAGCGCGAAGAGACTCTGTGGCTGGGCCGCATTATTCGGTGACACGCCGAGCGATCAGACAAGCAACCAGGAAGACAACTCGCAGCAAGCTGCAGACGGTTTGATCTGTTTCACTCTCGGCGTGCCGTAAATATCTTGGGCAAGCAGAAGTTATGAACTCCATGAACCGTCGGGAGTTTCTGCAGCTGCTGGCGGCGGCGGGTGCGTGCGGCATGCTGCCGAATGCGTCCGCTGGTCGCTCAGACCTTTATCAATTCGACAATTTTGGTGATGTCCGCCTCCTTCACATCACGGATACGCATGCGCAGCTGAATCCGATCTATTTTCGCGAGCCGCATGTCAATCTAGGTTTTGCAGACGCCTTTGGACGGGCGCCGCACCTGGTCGGCAAAGCTCTGCTGGATGAATTTGATCTGCCTGCGAATTCGCTGGAGACCTATGCCTTTACATACCTTGACTTTACGGAGCTTTCAGAAAAGTTTGGCAAAGCGGGCGGCTACGCGCATCTGAAAACACTGGCAGATCGGCTGCGCGGTGAATTCGGCCATGAGCGAACCCTGCTTCTTGATGGCGGGGACAGCTGGCAAGGCAGCGGCCCGGCATTATGGAGCCGCGGCATGGATATGATTCGAGCGAACAACCAGCTCGGCGTTGATATTGCGACTGGTCATTGGGAATTCACCTATGCGCCGGAGCAGGTTGCCAGCAATCTTGCGGCTTTTTCTGGCGAGTTTGTGGCGCAGAACATTTTTTTGACAGAGGAAGCTCTGTTCGACGAAAAGCCAGTGCATGATGAGTTAACCGGTCATGCATTTCCCCCCTATACCTTGAAAACGCTTGGCGGCTATGATATTGCAGTCATTGGACAAGCGTTTCCCTACACACCGATTGCCAATCCCATCCGCAATGTTCCTGACTGGTCGTTCGGTATTCGTGCCGACGAGCTGCAGGGACTGATTGAGCGGATTCGCGCTGATGACAATCCCGATGCCATTGTGCTCTTGTCGCATAATGGATTCGATGTGGATATGAAGTTGGCGAGCGTTGTCAGCGGACTGGACATCATCATGGGCGGGCATACGCATGATGCGGTCCCGGGTGCGCTCGCTGTGAAAAATTCGGGCGGGATCACTTATGTTACCAACGCGGGTTCAAACGCCAAGTTTGTCGGTGTCCTGGACCTGAAGCTTGGCCGAAAAGGCATGCAGGATTTTCGTTATCGACTGGTGCCTGTCATGGCGAATTATCTTGAGCCTGATGCGGCCATGCAAGCTTTGATCGATGAGTTGCGCATGCCTTATGCTGATCAGCTTGGCGAGGAGCTGGCACTGACTGACTCATTGCTTTTTCGCCGTGGGAATTTCAATGGCACGTTTGATGAGGTGATCTGCAATGCGCTGCAGAAGATGGGGGATGCACAGATTGCACTGTCGCCAGGCTTTCGCTGGGGAACTTCGATTTTGCCTGGTCAGGCAATTACGATGGAGGATGTGCTCAATCAGACGGCCACTACGTATCCAGAAACGTATGTTCGCGAGATGTCTGGCGAGACTCTTAAGCTGATCTTGGAAGATGTCGCAGACAACTCGTTTAATCCAGATCCGTTCTATCAGCAAGGCGGGGATATGGTGAGGCTGTCGGGCATGTCGTATACGATTGAGCCTGAAGGGACATTCGGCACGCGCATCTCAGACATGCGTTTGAATTCAGGCGAATTGATTGAGGCCAATCGCAGCTACTCGGTTGCTGGATGGGCGACGGTCGGTGAAGTATCGCCCGGGCCGCCGGTATGGGAGGTGGTGGCTGACTACCTGCGTCAAGAGCAGACGATCAGGGTTGATCATCTGACACTTCCAAAAATTGTCTTGAAACAGAAAAATCCTGGGATAGGAAGCTGGAATCTGAAGTCATGAAAGCCGCTCGCCAATGGACGTTCGGCTTGCTTGCGAGTCTGATGCTTGGCGGCACAGCTGCAATCGCCGATATTCGGTCGCCGGATGATTATTTTTTTCATCAGACCTTTGGAGATTTGACCGAAGAAGTGCAACTTGCCCAGGAAGAGGGACAAGTTTCGATTATGGTCATGTTTGAATTGAACGACTGTCCGTGGTGCGAGCGTATGAAAGCGACCGTTTTGAACCGGTCAGAAGTGCAGGATTATTTCCGTCAGCATTTTCGCATCTTGATGATGAATGTGGAGGGCGATAACATCATTACCGATTTTTCAGGCGAGGATGTGCTGGAAAAAGATTTTGCTCTCAGGCACAATCGGATTCGGGCGACTCCTGTATTTTTATTCCTTGATCTTGAAGGCAATCCTGTGGCCCGATTTACTGGCGCTACAAAAAACGCTGAGGAATTCATGCTGCTGGGGCAGTTTGTTGCCGAAAAGCATTATGAGCATACCAACTTCGTGAAATACAAGCGAAGCCAATCAGGACAGTAGGCCTGTCGTCAGTGCGAATTGGCCGCGATTGTGTATCTGGCTGCAGAGGAATGCTGCAGTGAGCCGATTCGGTTTGCGAAGTTTTGTTGCGATTGGAATCAGCGTATGGGTTGCGACGGTTGCTTGCGCTGAGGAATTGCCTGTCGAGCCCCTGACTCTGAGTGCGGCGATGCAGTGGACGGCGGAGCACCACTCGTCAATCAGAAATGCAGATCTTGAGACCGCAATAGCCCATATCCGTCACGAATCTGATCGTGCGCCGCATCTGCCGGCCGTTGAGGTGCTCGTTTTGCCGAGACGAGCAGACCGTGCAGCACCGGCCGCCTCAGACTCGCTTGATGACAGCCGCGCAACTTTGCGAATTATTCAGCCGGTTTACGACTTTGGACGGGCGGCTGCTGCGGCAGAAGTGTCTTTTGCATCTCTGGAACGTGCGCAGCTGCAGCAACAGCTGCAGCTTAATCGCCAGCTGCTTGAGACCATGCGAAGTTATTTCGATGTGCTTCTGGCGGATCTTGACTACGCGTTCAGAGATGAGAAAATGACTTTGGCGTTTTTGCGCTACAACCGCATGGTCGAGGAAAATGCTGCCTACGGCGCGCATGCGCAGGTAGATGTATTGGCCAAGGAAACGCTTTATCGGGAGTTGTTTGTTATTCGAGAGGACGCGCGCATTCAGCGAACTGCGGCGCGGCGCAATCTTGCGCTGGCAATGGGTGCGAGCAGTCTTGATGGCTATGTTCCGCGCGATCTGCTGGAGCCGGACTTGTCACCCATTGTGGATCAGACGGTGCCAGAATTTGAAGGACTGATGGCACACATTGTGGCTGAGAGTATTGAGATGGCCGAGGCGAGGCTAAATCTGGGGCAGTCGATGTCGCAGCTGGCAGCCGCCAGAAGCAAATTTGCACCCCAACTGGATGCTGTGCTGGAGGGTACACAATGGGCTCAAGATACAGGAAGTCGCGATGCTGCAATGATTGGATTGCGCCTGAATCTGCCGTTGGCCTCCGGCACTCAGAAAAACCGGGATGTCCGCATTGGCCAGATCAAAGTTGAGCAGGCTCACCTTGAATTAGCAGACACAGAGCACTCCATCCGCGAGAAAGCCTATGATTTATGGCGTCAGTTGAGGGTTCTTCATTTGGAGCTTGCGGCGGCGAAGGTTGAATCTGACTATCGAGACCACTACATGGACCGCAGCCGTGCGCTGTATGAGCTGGAGGAGGCGGCCGACTTGGGGGATGCGCAGGCTGAACAGCTGCATGCTGTCTATCAGATGAATCGTATCCGCTATCAGATCGCACTGCTTTGGGGCGAGATCAATTTGATGACCGGTCTGCCAGTTCTGGAGATTCATTCAAACGAGTAGAGCAGATCAATTCACTTTCCTTCTGCCGGGGGAATTGATGCTATTGTGCTGTATCGCAATCAGGCGGGAGAGCGATCTTTCCCAAATAGCATCATTCGAGAGCTGGAAACTGATACGTTTCTGGTGAGCCATTTCTACACTTGCAGGCGTTCAGGTGCCTATAGCGATTAAGTTTTACGCAGATTTCGATACCACTGCGCAGTTTATTCTAGATTGAATTGATAGTGTGCTTCGGTACTTTTTCTTTTTTTACTCGCCTTTATTCGCCGGAACCATTTTTCGACCAACGCCGACAACCCCATCATTAGATAAGTTGTACCAAGGTCTATTGGGTAAAATTGACTTGCATGAATCCAAGTATTTTTCCAAAACCGAAACCTGCGACTCCTCCGCCTTTGGATGAATGGCTGGATTTGGCTGATCGCGCTGAAGTTGGGCGGGAACCTTTCTTCCACGGCCGTGATAGCGAATATGAGATCTTTCAAAGAGCGGTGAACAGCCTCAATTCAGGGCATATTGGCGGCGGCACAATCATTGTTCAAGGTGCTCCTGGAGCCGGAAAATCCGCTTTGATGCTGGAGTGCATGGAAGCCGTAAGGCGCCACTCAAGTCCAGATGATGCTTGGGTTGCAGTTCAGATTCGACCTGAAGCATTGGCATCCCCGATTGACACAGTCGCAACTTTGATTGATGCTGTCAACGCTGAGAGCAGCAGGCTTGCAGAAATCGCGCCCAAAACCAAGGCAGAAAAAATCAACAAAATGGCAGCGTTAGGCTCAAGTCTCCATGAAGAGCTCGCGCGTCGTGGCTTTGGAATTGCAGGATTCTCACTGGGAGCCAGACCGAAAATCGATAGTCAGTTGGCATCGTCCGCATCGGCAGGAAGACTCTTTGGCGCGGCAGCGTCTCTGCTCAAAGAATGCCGCATAGTTGTATTTGTGGATGAGGCCCAAAATACCCCTGTAGAGAAAACGACTCGCGGCGTTATGGACTGCTTGCATAATCCGCCTTGCAAGATCCCCTTGGTGGCATTGTTTTTCGGATTGAGCAATACACTTGGCGTGCTGCATCAGTGCGGAATTTCGAGATTTGCAGATGAGCGGGTCATCACTCTCAAGCGACTTTCGAAATTGCATGCAGTGGGCGCTCTGCGCTGCATGCTAGACACTTACTATGAGGGTGCAGGCGAGGATAAAGCGGCTTGGGCCAGTGCGCTTGGAGAGCTTTCCCAAGGCTGGCCACAGCACATCAGCCGAGTTGGGGTGGCCGCTGGTCGGATGCTGCGTTTAAACAACAGTCATTTGCAAAGCCATCTGCTCGAGCAAGTGCTGGCAAAAGGGGCGGAGAGAAAAAAAGACTATTATGCAGGCCGCCTCGCTGTGGGCTCTCAGGACCCTGCTTTATATAGACAAATTGCTCTGGCAGCATTTGAGAGACCAAACGGAATTTTGAGTCGCAAGCAATTGCGGCTTCTTGTTTCGCCTGCGCTGGAGGATTCACAGGAATCGTTTGATGATTTTATGGCAAACGCCCTGTACGCGGGTCTGCTCGCTCCCATGACGGATTTGCCATACCACTATCAGTTTCCAATTCCATCTTTTTGCGATTATCTGCGGGACTTGCCGGTCTAGCGGCAGATCATATCCGAACTGTGAGGGGTTTACGGCAGCGATGCATGCCCAAAGCGACTCTTGAAGTTCGACAGCTCTTAGGAAATCACCGCACACAGTCACTTTGGTGGAAAAATGGCAAAGCAAAAGGTGCCGGCGGATGTGAGCATGTCTTATGCTGGTTCAATACGCGTAAGCTTGAATCAAGTGCTGCTGGCTTTCAGTCGAGAATTGCGCCCTGTTTTGTGATTTTAAAGATTCAATGCGGTTTTTTGAAAATTCCATATTGATCGATATTCGGTGCCCCTGCTAGGGTGGCTGCTTTGCTGTTCATATAATATGCAGCGGGCACAGCATATAAACCAGAAGCAAAGACGGGAAAGCATATGGCAATGAAGCAGGTTCGATGGGCAACGCGCCCGTACGATGGCTATGCGATTCGAGAGCCAGCAAAGCCAGATGAAGAGTTTCTCAAAGTGGGGCCCGCTACCTCTGCGGGCGAGTACTTCCGCCGTTTCTGGCATCCGGTCGCTATGTCGACTCAGCTTGATACCGGCAAACCTGTCGCGATCCGTATTTTATGTGAAGACTTGGTTGTCTTTCGGGACCTGAGCGGCTCAGTCGGTGTGCTGCACAGGCACTGCGCTCATCGACGCGCGTCACTTGAATTCGGCCGCATCGAAACGCACGGCATCCGATGCTGCTATCACGGCTGGCACTTTGATGTCGATGGCACAATTCTGGATACACCTGGAGAGCCGCAAGACAGCCAAATCCGCCGCCAGATTTGCCAAGGGGCCTATCCCGCAAAAGAACTGCATGGGCTTGTATTCTGCTACATGGGGCCGCCTGCTGAAATGCCAGATTTTCCCTGCCTGGACTCTATGCAGATTGAAGGCCACGAGCTCGTGCCCTATTCAATTCATTCGCCGAACAACTGGCTGCAGGAGACGGAAAACGCAATCGATCCTTTTCACAGTGTGTTTCTTCACGGCCGCATCAGCGGACCGCAGTTTCCAGGCCTTGAGCATTTTGTTGATCTGCCGGTCGTCCGTTACCGCGAGCGAGATGGCGGCATTGTGTACGCACACGCACGACGCAGCGGAACCGATGACTTGGTCCGCTTGCGCTTTCACGATTATCTGTATCCGAATTTGGCGCAGAACGGCGGGATGTTCCAAGTCATGGACAAGCCCAAGGCATTTGGGCGCACCAGCCTGACGAAGTGGGTGGTACCTTTAGATGACACCAACAGCCGCAAGTTCGGGTGGCGCCATTTTAACGATGCCGACGAAGTGCTGCGTCAGGGCAGCCGAGAGTCAGTCGGCTGGGAAAGTGTTGATTTCTACGGGCAGACGGGGCATCGCAGTTATGAAGAGCGGCAAGAAAATCCTGGTGACTGGGAGGCATGGACCAGTCAGGGCGCCATGAATGCTCATCAGCGTGAATATCTGGGACAGACAGATGCGGGCATCGTTTTGCTTCGATCGCGTCTGCGGCGTGATATCAAGCGTATCGCAAAGGGTGAGTCGATTGTAATGCCACAAGGTACTGAGCGCAGTCCGGTCCCGACTTTCGGCGGAGACACAGTGCTGCGGCTGCCGCCTGATCCCCAAGACGATGCCGGCTTTTTGGCGAGTGTCATTGAGACTGTTACTGACATTCACCTCGCAGCCGCCTCACTTGAGCCAGATCAGCGAAACCAGCAAATCAAAATCGAAATCAATGAAAGATACCCCACTGCAATTTGACGGTATACTCCATATGCGGAAATTTTGTGGGCAAGGTGCATGAATACGGTAAATTGAATCGCGTTTCAGCTTGTACTTATTTTTATGTCAGTCTGTGCAGCTCAAATACAATCCTGACTAGTTTTGTCTGCGCCGATTGACACCTGAGACTTTACCGCCGCCATGCCAGACTATCGCGCCCCAATCACCGATATGCGGTTCGTTCTGAACCATGTTGTCGATCTTGCTCATATTCTCTCTTTGGAGGTCTATGCAGATATTGACGATTCATTGGTCAGTGCAATCTTGGAAGAATCTGCAAAGTTTACCGCTGAGGTTCTCGCACCTCTGAACAAGGTCGGTGATCAGGTCAGCTCAACTTGTATTGAGGGCGAGGTGTCGACTCCGCCCGGCTGGAAAAACGCCTACCAGCAATTCATTGATGGCGGCTGGAATGGCCTGGCTTTCAGCTCGCAGATCGGCGGACAAGGATTGCCCTGGTCGGTTGCCACACCGGTACAGGAAATGTGGCACTCTGCCAATATGTCATTCGGGCTGTGTCCATTGCTTACCCAAGGTGCGGTTCGCGCCTTGGAGTCACACGGCTCGCCTGAGCAGTGCGAGAAGTACATGCAGAAATTGGTCTCTGGCCAATGGTCTGGAACCATGAATCTAACCGAGTCGCATGCAGGTTCGGATTTAGCTGCGATACGCACCAAAGCCGAGCCGCACGGTGACTGCTATCGCATTGCCGGGCAGAAAATATTCATCACCTATGGCGAGCATGACCTGACCGAAAATATTATTCACTTTGTTCTTGCACGCTGTACTGATTCACCCGCAGGGGTGAAAGGGATTTCCTTGTTCATTGTGCCGAAATTCCTGGTGAACCCAGATGGCAGTCTCGGCGAGAGAAACGATCTCCGCTGCGTGTCACTGGAACACAAGCTGGGCATTCGCGCCAGTCCGACAGCGGTGATGTCATACGGTGACAATGGCGGTGCGATCGGTTATCTGGTCGGTGAGAAAAACCGCGGTCTGGAGTATATGTTCACAATGATGAACCTGGCGCGTCATGCTGTAGGTGTCGAAGGCCTGGCGGTCGGCGAGCGCGCGTATCAGCAAGCTCTTGATTATGCCAGAGGCAGAGTTCAAGGCAGTATGCCGGGGTCGCGCGAAAAAGTGGCGATCATGCATCATCCGGATGTGCGGCGCATGCTGATGACGATGAAGTCACTGAATGAATCAATGCGCTGTCTGGCATATTATGCGTCCAGCGTTTTCGATTTGTCCAACTCTCATCCAGATGCGCGGATTCGTGAAAATGCTCAAAAAGATTTAGGTCTGCTGATCCCGCTGGTCAAAGGCTGGTGTGCCGAAATTGGCAATGAGGTGACCTACATTGGGGTGCAGGTGCATGGCGGCATGGGCTTTATTGAGGAAACGGGGGCGGCGCAGCATATGCGTGACGCGCGCATTACGCCGATTTACGAAGGGACCACAGGAATTCAGGCAAACGATCTGATCAGTCGCAAAATTCTGAAAGATGATGACAAAGCGATTTATTTCATGGTCGAGAAGATTGCCGAGTCACTGCGCTGCGAATGCAGCGGTACTGCATTGAGTGCCGGCATTGTCAAAGCAGCAAAGAAAAGTCTGAGACAGCTCAAGTCGGCGACAGACTGGATTTATGAAACGGGTGGAGAAGATCCCAATATTACAGCTGCCAGCGTGGCGTATATGCACTTGTTTTCACTGACGGTGGCAGGCTGGCTGATGGCTTTATCGGCGGCGCGAGCCGTCCGCCTGTTCGATTCGGACCAATTCGACAGGAGTTTTCTGGAAGCCAAAGTTGCGACCGCCAGATTCTTCGCCGGTGAGATTATGCCTCGCTCAAGGTGTTATGCGGAAACGATTCAATCCTGTGTTTCGAACGTGATGGCGCTAAGCGATGAGCAGATGCAGCGTTGATGCTGTGTCACCCCAGTTTCAGCCCATTGGCGACCGGGCGCTCAGGCTTGACGATGACGACTGAGCCATTTTCCTGAGTAAATCCAGTCAGCAGAAATTGCGACATGAATGGACCGATCTGCTTGACTGGAAAATTGACAACCGCAACAATCTGCTGGCCAACCAAATCATCAGGCTGGTATAGATCTGTAATTTGTGCACTGGATTTGAGTGTACCAATTTCCGATCCGAAATCGGCATATACTTTATACGCTGGCCGTCGTGCCTGCGGAAACGCCTCTACTTCCGTAACCGTGCCGACCCGAAGCTCAATCTTTTCGAAATCATGCCATTGAATCTGATTCATTTGTCTTCCGCTTGAATTGCCTATGCGCAAAAGTTTGCCAATTATAATGAGCAGCCGATCTGCTGCAGAGCTTAGATGCCCAAGAATGCAAATATAAATATGACAAGCCCCCAGTCCAGTGTCCATGCGGTTGTGGACCAAGCTCGCGAAGCGTTTGATGAGTTTCGCGATGCCGATCAGCAGCGTGTTGATGAAGCAGTGACGGCCATCGCCTGGTCGCTTTACCAAAACTGCAATGCAGTTCGTCTGGCCGAGCTGGCGGTCAGTGATACTGCGTTAGGCAATGTTGCCGATAAGATTATCAAAAACAAGCGCAAGACTTTCGGCACACTGCGCGACCTGATGCGGGTTCAGACGGTAGGGGTGATTGAAGACAATCGAGAGCGTGGACTGGTCAAGTATGCCAAGCCCGTTGGCATTGTCGGTGCGGTCACTCCGTCAACCAACCCGGCCGCAACACCGATCAATAAATGCATGATGGCAGTCAAAGGGCGCAACGCCATCATCGTGGCGCCATCGCCTGCAGGCTGGAATGCGACCAATCTCGCGATCGATTTGATTCGAGCTGAGCTGGCGGTCATCGGTGTGCCCGAGAATCTGGTGCAGATACTGCCAGCGCCTGTCAGCCGCGAGGCAACGCAAGCACTGATGCAGGCGGTAGACTTGATCGTCGTCACTGGTTCTCAGAATAATGTTCGGGGCGCCTACTCAAGCGGCAAGCCTGCAATCGGGGTGGGGGTCGGCAATGTCCCGGTTGTCATTGATGCGAGCGCCAATCTTGGCAAGGCGGCCGAATGCATTCGCATGTCCAAGACATTTGACAACGGCACATCATGCTCATCTGAAAATTCAGTGATCATTGTGGATGCTGTTTATGATGCGATGCTGCGTGAATTCGCCAATCAGGGCGGCTATCTCGCGACCGCTGCTGAGAAAAAGCGAATTGAGCAGCAGCTGTGGTCCAAGCCAGGCTCTTTGAATCGTGAGCTGATTGCCAAAGACCCTCAAGTCCTGACACAGCATTTTCAGCTTGATGATGCGCCGGCCGACACTCGGTTCATTATGGTTGAGGAGGACGGGATTGGGCCTGAGCATCCGCTTTCAGGGGAGAAACTCAGCGTAATCCTGACTGTTTATCGTGCCGGTGACTTCGATGCTGCGGTCAGCAAGGTCAAAGCAATCCTGAATTACCAAGGGGCGGGCCATTCCTGCGGCATTCATACCACAGACCTCAAGCAGGCGCGTTACATGGCTCAAAACATAGATGTTGTTCGAGTGCTGGTCAATCAGGCGCATACATTTGGTAACGGGGGCGGTTTTGCCAGTGGATTGAATTTCACGCTGAGCATGGGCTGCGGCACCTGGGGCGGCAACAGCATTACCGAAAACTTAAACTATCGGCATTTTCTGAACATTACTCACCTGTCGACTGAAATCCCCGAAGACAAGCCTTCCGAGAAAAGCCTTTTTGGCCAGTATCTTCAGAAGTATCACCCATCTGCCTCCGTCTGAGGAGTTTTTTTATGTCTCAGTCAGTTCGGTCACTTGTTGATCACAGCGCAGCTGTCCACGGCGAGCGAACTTATCTGATTGATCCGGATTCAAATTTATCGCTGACGTTCGGCGGCCTGCGCACCCGCTGCCAGCAGCTGAGCGATTTTCTTTCAAAAGCCGGCTTGGACGAGCCTGCGAAAGTCGGGTTTCTTATGGATAACGGCTACTGGACCGCGGTAGTCATGCTTGGGACGATTTACAGCGGCCACGTGACTGTGCCGCTGAACGCCGTGGCCAGTAAAGCCAATTTGCGCCATGCTTTGAGAAATGCGCAGGTTGAAATTGTATTTGTGAGTGAAAATTACCGCGAATTGCTTGCAGACATACTCGGCGGTGAAAATTTGAAGTCAAGCATTCGCGAGATTGCTGTGCATTCGGTGGACGGGATAGACGGCATTGATGCGCCGCGCGAGATTGAACCCAGACCGCTCAAGTCGCTCAGCGGCAGTTCGACTGGCATGATTTTGCATACTTCCGGCACGGTCGGGCTGCCAAAAGGCGCCGTTCTGACTCATGCCAACATGATTGCTGGCGGTCACAATGTGGCTTTGGCGCATCAGCTTGCAAAAGAAGACATTGCCTATTGTGTTTTGCCGCTATATCACATCAACGGTCAGATTGTCACTTGCATCGCGCCGCTGGTCAGCGGCTCAGCGGTCGTTATGCCGCATAAGTTCAGTGCCCGGCAATTCTGGACGCACGTCAAGCAGTATCAATGCAGCTGGATCAGTATCGTGCCAACGATGGCAAAATATCTGCTTGATCATGCGCATAAAAATGGTTTTGCAGTCGATTCCTCGGACTTGCAGCGATTGCGCATGGGACGCTCGGCATCCTCTGCAATGCCGGCCGGCATGCATGCTGATTTCGAAAAAACGTTCAACATTCCAATGCTTGAAACCATGGGACTCACCGAAACAGCGGCTCCGATACTGGCAAATCCCCTGCCGCCTGCAAAACGTATTGCAGGTTCAGTCGGGATCGCTTTTGGCAATCAAGTGAAAGTTGTCGATGAAAAGAATCTTGAGATGCCAGTCGGGCAAGCGGGTCAGATTGTCGTCAAAGGCGACAATGTCATCCGTGAATACTATAACGATACCGAAGCAACACAGTCTGCATTTACTGAAGACGGCTGGTTTGCAACTGGAGATCTTGGCTATCAGGATGAAAATGGATACTTTTTTATCACCGGCCGAATCAAGGAGCTCATCATCAAAGGCGGAGAAAACATCTCACCGCGCGAAATCGATGATGTCTTATATCACCATTCTGCCGTGCGGGAAGCTGGGGCGTTCGGCTTTCCAGACGAAGCCTATGGTCAGGAGATCGCGGTTGCGGTAGCGCTCAAGGACGGACAGAGCTGCTCAGAATCAGAATTGATAGAATTTTGCAACGCAGAACTGGGACAGTTTCGAAGTCCGAAGCGAATCTTCTTTATGGATGATCTGCCCAAGGGGCCGTCCGGCAAGATACAAAGACTGCAGGTTGCCAATACGATCATTGCGCAAATGTCGGCCAGCCGCTGAGCGCCTTCGATCGGTCAAGCTGCCGTGCTGCTGTCAGTCGCGCGCCGCGAGCTTGATGACCCGCCAAGTCTCCTCCAGATGGCTCAGCTCGGTTCGGATTGCGCCGACGGCAAGACGAATCACATAGACACCGTCGAGTATCGTGTGCGTGATAAACGCTTTCCCAGAAGAGTTGACCTGATCTGCCACCTGCTTGGTTTTTGCGTTGCCCTGCTTGTGCCTGAAACAGACTAGGTTGAGGCTGGTGGGCTGAAACAGCTCGAATTCGTCATCCTGCTTGATCCAGTCGGTGAGATATGCTGCCAGCTCAGTGTGCTTGCGGATATGAGCCCGCAGTCCTTCGATGCCATAATGCCGGATGACGAGCCAAAGCTTAAGGGAGCGAAAGCGTCTGCCAAGTGAAACCTGCCAGCCGCTGTAGTCAAACACATGACCGGAATCAGTGGCTTTGTTTTTCAGGTATTCTGGAGAGAAAGTCAGCGCGTCAACCAGGTCTTGCTTGTGCGCGACGTAAAACAAGTCGCAGTCAAAGTTGGTCAGAAGCCACTTGTGTGGATTGAAGCAATAGCTGTTTGCGTGCTCAAGGCCGTCTAGCAAATACCGGTATTCCGGGCAGACTGTCGCACTGCCGCTGTGCGCAGCATCGACATGAAGCCAGATGTCATGCTGCCGTGCGAGTGCCGCGATTTCGGCGATTGGATCAACGGCCAGCGAGGATGTCGTGCCGATAGTTGCACACACAAACGCTGGCTGCTTGCCGGCCGCGATATCCGCGGCGATTGCGCCTGCGAGTCGATCGAAGCGCATTCGGAAACGTTCATCCACATCAATTTTGCGAATCTGATCATCACGAAAGCCCGCGATCTTCAGTCCTTTCTCGCCGGATGAGTGAGTCTGATCGGAGATATAGGCCGTAAGGTCAGGCAGGTGCAGGTGCGGCTTTGCAGTGAAAACTTTTTCGCGGGCTGCGACGACCGCGCATAGGCAAGCGGAAGAAGCTGAATCCTGAATGACGCCGCCGCCTGAGTGAGCGGAGTGAAAGTGCTCTGGCAAGCCGGCAATTTCCACCATCCAGTCCAATACCAGTGTTTCGAGCTCGGTGCAGGCCGGGCTGGTTGACCACAGCATTCCCTGTATGCCAAAGCCGGACGAAAGCAGATCACCCAAAATTGACGGACCTGATGCATGGGTCGGGAAATAGGCATAAAAATTCGGTGACTGCCAGTGCGTCAAACCTGGAATAATTTTATCCTCAAGGTCTTTGAGAACGTCCGCATAAGATTCTCCATACTGGGGCGGGTGGGCTGGAAAGCTTTGGTAAACACTGCCGGGTGCAACGGGTGAGAGAACGGGATACGATTCAATCTGATCCATGTAGCGGCTGATAAAATCGATTGTCTCATGACCGGAGAGCCGAAATTCTTCGGATGACATATGGGGCGGTTGACTGGCTGGTTTCATCTGGTGTCATGCTTGAGCGTTATCAGCTGATACTCGGGCTGTTGAGTGAGCGAGATTGTAAAGTGCATGGCTCATTCGCCAAAGGCGCGAGGTTTGAGTTATTTGCTTAGGAATTTTCTTGCAGCTGCCGGGATAGCTTCAGTTTGCAGTGCTTGCATTCGACTATTTCTACGCGACCGGCTGATCCGAATGAAAATTTAACCTCAATCGTCTCGAATTGATGAATCCCCATCCGACACCGCAGCAGGTTCAATTGTTTTCGCAAACCCTCAAGCATGATTCGCCAATCTCATGTGGCGCTCCCGAGCGGATCGTTGCAACTGCGATGCTGGCATCCAGCAGTGTCTACATATTGGGGTAATTCGGTCCGCCGCCGCCTTCTGGAACCACCCAGTTGATGTTTTGCGTCATATCTTTGATATCACAAGTCTTGCAGTGCACACAGTTTTGCGCATTGATCACAAGCTTGGCGCTTTCGTTCTCACGCACAATCTCATAGACCCCGGCGGGACAGTAGCGCTGCTCGGGCGCATCGTAGTCTTTCAGGTTGACTTCGATCGGCACCGCATGATCTTTCAGTGTCAAATGAGCAGGCTGATTCTCTTCATGATTGGTGTTGGACAGATAGACAGAAGAATTTCTATCGAAACTAATGATGCCATCAGGCTTTGGATACTCAATCGGAGTGCATTGCGATGCTTTCTTGGTCGCCTTGTGATCCTCGTGGTGATGCATTGTCCAGGGCGCGCGGCCGCGAAAAACGAATGTATCCAGTCCGGCATGCATCATCCCGGCCCACAAGCCCTTTTGAAAGGCGGGTCGAATATTTCGTGCCCGATACAGCTCGTCCCAGACCCATGAGTTTTTCAGTTTTTCCGGATAGTCAGTCAGTTCGCTGTCGCTGCCGTCGGCAAACTTGCTGAAAACCGCCTCCGCCGCCAGCATGCCGGATTTCATGCTTGTATGAGTGCCTTTGATTTTCGGCGTGTTCAGAAAGCCAGCGCAGTCGCCAATCAGAGCGCCGCCTGGAAATGTTAACTTCGGTATCGATTGGAAACCGCCCTCGTTCAGAGCCCGGGCGCCGTAGACAATTCGCTGGCCGTCCTCAAGGAGCGGCTGCACACAAGGGTGGTGCTTGAATCTTTGCAGCTCTTGGAACGGACTGAGATGCGGATTTTGATAATCAAGGCCGACCACAAATCCGAGCGCCACCTGATTGTTTTCGAGGTGATAGATGAATGAGCCGCCGTAGGTCCGGCGGTCAAGCGGCCAGCCGATGCTGTGCCAGACATGGCCCGGTTCGTGCCGGTCAGGATTGATTTCCCATAATTCCTTGATTCCAATTCCGAAAGTCTGCGGATCGACATTGTCTCTCAGGCGGTACTTTTCGAAAAGCATTTTGGTGAGCGATCCTCGGCAGCCTTCTGCAAACAGGGTATAGCGAGAGCGCAGCTCAACGCCGCGGGTAAAATTGGCGGTCTGCTCTCCGTCTTTGCCAATTCCCATATCTCCAGTCGCCACGCCTGCGACACGATTATCGTCATACAGTACCTCGGCGGCCGCGAAGCCGGGAAAAATATCGACTCCGATTGCGGTGGCTTGGTCCGCCAGCCAGCGACACAGATTGCCAAGGGATATAATGTAGTTGCCATGGTTTTTCATCTGCGGCAGAGTCGGCAGACGAATCGCTGACTTCGCGGTCAGAAACATCATCGAATCGCGGGTTGCCGGTGTCTTCAGCGGGGCGTCTTTATCTTTCCAGTCGGGCAGCAATTCGTTCAGAGCCGTTGGCTGCAGGACTGCGCCTGACAGGATGTGGGCGCCGACTTCGGAGCCTTTTTCCAGAACGCAGATTGATATGTCTTTTTCGTGCTTGATAGACATTTGACGCAGGCGGATGGCGGCTGCAAGCCCGGAGGGACCGGCTCCGACAATGATTACATCATATTCGAGGGTGTCGCGTTCTGAGGTCATGAATCATACCGGTTGGGAATTAGGGCAAACAGATCCTGCTGACCTGCTGCAGGCCAAATGTCTATTGAAATTCTGAAATCCGTATTATGAACTTGGCAGCGAAGAGATCTCGTTTTTTAGATTGGATTTCCGGGGTGCCAAGTATTCCGTGTGCAACTGACACAGCGGGCAATGCTTCGACTGATTTCATGAAGCCATTTGCCGAATGCCGTGCTTCGTTCAAGTCGGCAGCCATTTAATCGGCTGAAGATCGAAAGACCGGGTTTATCACTCCGCCGCTGGCAAGTTTCATGCGTCGTACTATTCCGCGGCTCTTGCTTTGGCATCAACTCGGGTCGCATTCCAGGTACTTAACCTTCGGTCTCATGATTTCCATTGTATCCAACTCGGGTAGATAGCGGTGCAAGTAATTTGCGTGAAAAGTACAGCGAATCTGGTCTGGAACTGTGGAAGTGCCGCGAAATGAGATCAGGCGGCGATTCGATTGGGTGTTGAGGAGCTGATCAGAGCATTGGGCGGAGCCATGCGGAATCAGGATGGCTCAAATAAATTGAGGCGCAATGGATTTGGACGGCAAGAATTTGCATCATCGCCTGCATTTTAAATTAAGACTTTACTGATACCGCAGCTGTCCCAATTTGCTCAGACACCGATTTTCCGACTGTACAGGGCCTGAGTTGATTTGGCAAGCAGATTGGGTATTCTGCGCTGTCAGCTGAGGCAGGCTGCTATCGTTTTCCATTTCGCAATTTGAATCGCGAGTTCTTCTATGAGCAGCATTGAATCTCGCTTGAATGCCGCTGGCTCTGCTCGGCTTTCTGTCCGCCGCAGGCATTGCTCGGCATATGGCGCGACACGACTTGAGCAAAGCGCTCAGCGGATCAAATCCTATTCGATTAATTGCTTCCAGCCTATGCGAGGTTGAGTATAAACAGAGTTTTGTTTGGTTTTAGAATGACAACTGGGATGTGATGTTGCGGATATGAAAATTAAAGGACAGGCCGCACTGGTTACGGGCGCTGCCTCTGGCATGGGCAAGGCGACTGCCGAGTTTCTCGCGGCAAACGGCGCCAAAGTGACGCTGCTGGATATCAATGAGGATGCAGTCAATAAAATCGCAATCGAGCACAGCATGACAGCAGTCGCTGTCGATGTCACTTCAGCACAGTCGATGGAAGACGCAGTGTCCAGAGCGCAGAATGCGAATGGAGTGGCGAGAATTCTCGTGAATTGCGCTGGAATCGCACCCGCCAGACGTATAGTCGGACGCGACGGACCGATGCCGCTTGAGGAGTTCAAGCATGTGATCGATGTCAATTTGAATGGCACCTTCAACGCAATTCGGGTGATGGCGGCCGCATTACGCAATGCACCGGTCCTGGACGATGCCGGCGAGCGCGGTGTGATTGTCAATGCCGCGTCGGTTTCGGCATTCGAGGGGCAGATTGGGCAGGCTGCCTACAGCGCGTCCAAAGGGGCAATTGTCGCGCTGACCCTTCAGGCCGCGCGGGAATTCTCAAGTGCCGGCATTCGGGTGATGACGGTCGCGCCGGGGCTGATTGCGACCCCTATGCTGCTCGGCATGCCTGACGAGGTGCAAGAGAGCTTGGCGCGTCAGGTGCCGTTTCCCAAGCGACTCGGACAGCCCCAAGAGTTTGCGCAACTGGTTGGGCACATCATTGCAAACCAGATGCTCAATGGGGAAGTGATCCGCTTGGATGGCGCAATCCGCATGCAGCCGCGCTGATCAGCAAGGGAAGACGCATTCTGCAAGAAAGGGCACGAAATCCGTCGGATTCAGTTCCATGTCCTTGCAGTCAAATGCCGGCCAGTCTTTGCATGGCCTGGGTTGATAGAATCGAGGGGCTGCTGAGGTAGTCAGAGAGCATTTCGAGAGAGTCCAACCCCCAAAAAAGATGTCCATCCGCAGTCATCGTTGGCACTCCGAAAATGCCGCTTGCAGCGGCTTTTTGGGTGTTGCTGATGAGCTGGGCCTTGATTGCTGAATCATGGATTAATGCTTCAGCATCGTCCAATCCGATTTGGCTGAATATTTGCCAGCGCCCTGCATCGGTGCCCGGGTCGAGATTTTCTGTCCAGATTGCATCAAAAAGCTGCGAAATCAGCTGCGGGTCGCAGTCTTTGGCGAGTGTCAGCCGCAGATAGGGCAACGGGACAAACGGGTGAGTATCCGGAATGCGAAACGGAATATTCATTCTTGCCGCCAGCCAGGTCGTGTGCTGGTAGGTGAACAATTTTTTTCGATCAATTTCTGCCGGTCCCAAATGTCCCCAGTGTTTGAGCAAGCCGGCAAATAAAACGGGAATGAAGTTGATCTGGGTACCTGAGGGAAGCTGATCCAGCTGTTTATACAGCAGATAGGCAAACGGCGAAACGTAATCGAAGTAAAAGTCAACTGATTTCATTTTTGAATATGCGCGGGAAGCGCATTGGCTCTTTCGCGAAGCAGATACTTCTGAATTTTTCCAGTCGAGGTTTTGGGCAGCTCGCCGAAAATCACTTCCTTTGGCGCCTTGAAGCGAGCGATCGTATTCTTGCAGTGCTCGATCAAATCCTGCTGTGTCGGCTGAGGCTGGCAGTCGGGATTGAGTTTGACAAATGCGCATGGTGTCTCGCCCCATTTTTTATCTTGTTTCGCAACGACCGCAGCCTCAATCACGGCCGGGTGAGAGAACAGTGCATCTTCGACCTCGATGGAAGAAATATTTTCACCGCCAGAGATGATAATGTCCTTGGAGCGGTCTTTAAGCTGGATGTAGCGATCGGGATGCATGACCCCAAGATCACCTGAGCGAAACCAGCCGCCTGCAAAAGCCTCTTGGGTAGCAGCTGGATCCTTGAGGTAGCCCTTCATCACATTATTGCCGCGAAACATCACTTCCCCGAGACTGACGCTGTCGGCGGCCACCCAAGACAGGTCAGCGCTGTCTATCACCTCCAGGTCTTCGAGTACGGAATAGGGCACGCCCTGCCGCGATTTATATTGAGCTCGCTCAGAATCAGACAGCTGATTCCAGTCATCTTTCCATTCGCAGATGACGGCCGGTCCATACGTTTCAGTCAGTCCATAGACGTGGGTCATATTGAAACCGGCTTTTTCCATGCGCTCAAGGACTGCGCACGGCGGCGGCGCAGCGGCTGTCATGACCTCAATTGTGCGGTTGAGAGATCGTCGCTCGGATGCAGTGGCATTGACAATCATTCCGAGTATGATTGGCGCACCGCAAAAATGGGTAACCTGATATTTCTCTATGGCCTGAAAAATACTTGCAGCATCCACTTTGCGCAGGCAAATGCTTGTTCCGCCAAGCATGGCGAGGGTCCAGGGAAAGCACCAGCCGTTGCAATGAAACATCGGCAATGTCCAAAGATATATTGGAAATCCTGAAATATTCCAATTTAATGCGTTACTTAGAGAGTTAAGATATGCGCCGCGATAATGGTAGACCACACCTTTTGGATTACCTGTCGTACCTGAAGTGTAGTTCAATGAGATTGCATCCCACTCGTCTTCAGGCTGTGACCAGAGAAAATTCGCATCGCCCTGAGCGATCAATGTCTCGTATTCAAGTGCGCCATTGGGCAAAATATATTGCACTGCGTCATCTTGAATGTATACAATATGGATATCATGGCTAACATCCTTCAGGGCGCTGGCAGCAACCTCGGCAAATTCAGTGTCTGCGAATAAGACTTTTGTATCGGCATGGTTCAGCATGAAAGCGATTGTTTTCGCATCCAGTCGGGTGTTGATGGTGTTGAGCACAGCGCCGGCCATCGGAACTGCGAAATGCATCTCATACAATGCCGGTATATTCGGTGCGATCACAGAAACGGTATCTTGCCGTGCTGCCCCCAAGCCGACCAATGAGCTGGCCAGTTGGCGGCAGCGCCGGTAAGTCTGTGCCCATGTATGCCGCGTCTGGCGATAAACAACCGATGCGCGCTGCGGATAAACTGCTGCGCTGCGTTCCAGAAAACTCAGCGGCGAAAGCGGAACACAGTTGGCGGCGTTTTTCCCGAGATGCTGTTCGCGAGGGTTGAATTGAGAGTGCATATCAAGTGAATGAACGATACTGCGGATGCGATTTGCCTTTATGCCTGCAGCCGCCAAGCGCCCATGCAAGCGATGCAAGATTATATTGAATGAATTGATGATTGAAATTTACTTGTACCACAAAATGAAGGGACTATAGGTTGAATTATGGTTGACGAGCAGACAATCTCTGATTTGCATGGCTACTATTACGAAGATTTGCGTGTTGGCATGTCGGCATACTACGGCAAGACTCTGACTGATGCGGATGTTTTGATGTTCACCGGTGTTTCGGGAGATACCAATCCCCTGCACCAGAACCATGAATTTGCCAGCCGAACGAAATTCGGTGAACCGATTGTGCACGGTATGCTGACTGCGAGCTTGATTTCAACTCTAATCGGTACGAGGCTGCCGGGCCCAGGGTGCATTTATATGGATCAAAGCTTGAAGTTTACCCATCCGGTGAAAGTCGGAGATACGGTGACAGCCCGGGTCAAGATTGTCAAGCTGGATGAAGAGCGTCCGTTTGCAACGCTTGAGACAGCCTGCTTGGTGGGCGACGAGGTCGTATTGACCGGTGAGGCGAAAGTCAAAGTTCCCTGCAAGAACGGCCGCTTCAAGGCACGGCAAAAAGTCACCGCAAATGGAGTCGACCAAGGCTCAGCCAAGGGCAAGAATATTCGGAGAGTTCGACAATGATGCATTCACAACCGCAGGCGCCAACTGAGCGGCAGGCTGAGGCAGTGCAAGAGTTTCATCGACAGTATGCACGTGTTGCCGCCGCAATCAGCAAGAGCTCATCACAATCTGATGCCACCTTGCATTCGATGGAATTAAGCACTCTTTTTCTCAAGGCGGCATTCGGACAGAATCTGGAGCAAATTTCACAGTCTTATGCGCAAGGCTTCGGGCATCTGGCGCAATTGACGCGCTACGCATTGCTGAAAAATCAAGGTTTGGAGGCTGAGCCGGTCATCCAGCCCGCAGTGAATGATGCGAGATTCACAGCGCCGCAGTGGCGTGACAACCTCTGGTTTGATGTGCTTAAGCAATTCTATCTGATTCAGTCCGAATTCCTAGACCGTATTTTTGCAAACCCGGCAAACCTGTCAGAGAAAGAGCAGCACAAGCTTGAGTTTTTCAAACAGCAGTGGATTGATGCTCTGGCGCCGACCAACAGCGTTCTGACCAATCCAGTGGTGCTGGAGGAGCTGAAGGCGACAGAAGGACGCAGTCTGGTCAGCGGGCTGAAGAATTTTGCGGACGATCTTGAGCGGGGCAGGGGTGTGCGGATGGTCGAAGACCAGGCTTTCAGGCTTGGGGAGAACATTGCGACCGCACCTGGCAAAGTCATCGCCCGCAATGAGCTCGTTGAGCTGATTCAATACTCACCGAGTACTGATGAGGTCAGCGAGGTTCCGCTGATGATCATACCGCCATGGATCAACAAGTACTACATTTTAGATCTGTCTGAGAAAAATTCATTTATCCGGTGGGCTGTGGAACAGGGTTTTACGGTTTTTGTCTTGTCATGGATGAATCCTGACGAGTCATACAAAGACATGGAATATCAGGATTATCTGCGCTTGGGTCCTGTTTGGGCGGCTGACATCATTCGGTCAGTTGCCGCGTCACCGAAAATCAGCGCGATTGGATATTGCCTCGGCGGCACGCTGCTGGCGACTTATCTGGGCTATCTGGCTCAGCAGCCCGAAAGCGCTCGCTGTGTTCAATGCGCAACTTTTTTCACGACCATGATCGATTTTTCGGAGCCGGGTGATTTGGGTGTCTTTGTCGACGAGAACAGTGTCGCAGAACTGGAAAAAACCATGCAGCAAACTGGCTATCTTGATGGAAAGTCAATGGCATCAGCGTTCAGCATGATGCGCGCGAATGATTTGATATGGCACTTCGTCATCAATAATTACATGCTGGGCAAATCGCCTGGCAAGTTCGATCTGCTGCATTGGAATTCTGACTCGACTCGGATGCCCGCTGTCATGCACAGCCAGTATTTGCGAAAAATGTATCTGGAAAATCGCCTCGTGCAGCCCGGCGGGCTGGAAGTGCTTGATGTGGCGATCGATTTATCCAAAGTTGATATTCCGACCTGTTTCGTAGCTACGGAGCAGGACCACATCGCACCGTGGAAATCTGCCTATGCCGGCACTCGGCAATTCTCAGGCAACAAAAAGTTTCTTTTAGGTGAGTCCGGACATATCGCTGGCATTATCAATCCGCCCGCTAGGAAAAAGTACGGCTATTGGACCCATCGCTATCGTCTCGCGAACTCGCCTGATCAATGGCGCAGCCGAGCGGTCTACAAGAGCGGCTCCTGGTGGCCGGAATGGGCTGAGTGGAATGCAAGATTCAGTGGTGAGAAGGTGCCCGCCCGCCAGGCGGGCAGCGATGCATTCATGCCGCTGGCGGATGCGCCCGGCACGTATGTAAAGCTGTAGTCGCTGGCAGCTGGATTCAGATTGGCAAGCGGATGCCAGAGGATGACTGGGTCTATGCCAGATGATCCACAGTCAGCCACGAGGGCTTGCGTTTCTGTATAAAGGCATCAATGCCTTCAGCGGTCTCTGGATACCTCAAGTTGCACACCATCCCGTCACTGGCCGTTGCATATGCGCGCGAAACGCCTTGCTCGATCTGCTCATAGAAAACGCGCTTGCCTAGTGCCAGCGCCTCTCGCGGCTTTTCCGCAATCGACCGGGCGAGCTGCATAGTGCAGTTTTCCAGCTCGACGGCATCGACTGCACGATTCACCAAGCCTTTGGCGACGGCTGTATCAGCGTCTATAAATTCGCCGGTAAATAGCATCTCCAATGCAGTTTTGCGAGATACGCTGCGGCTCAGCGCAACGGCGGGCGTTGAGCAGAACAGTCCCAGATTTGCGCCAGAAACGGCAAACTCAGCTTCGCTCGAGGCCATCGCCAGGTCGCAGCTGGCGACCAGCTGACAGCCCGCAGCGGTTGCAATCCCCTGCACTTGCGCGATGACGGGCTGCGGCAAACGCAAAATTGACATCATCATTGCACTGCACTTCGCGAACAGCTGGCGTGCGAAATCCACATCGTGACTGCGAATTTCCTTTAGGTCGTGCCCAGCGCAGAAAGCTTTTCCAGCTGCTGCGATGATGACTGTATGTATGGATTTGTCAGTGGACAGGTCATCCAGTGAAGCTTGCAGTTCTGTCAGCATGCCATCAGACAGCGGGTTATACTGATGAGGCCGATTCAAGGTCAATTTGGCGATGGTGCCGAAGTTTTCCCGGAGTACTAAGGCAGATGCGGCGCTCGGCGGATGGGTGATATGGTGCTCAGTCATAGAGTCAAATTGAAGTAAGTTTATAAGTCTTTTATTTTACAAATAAAAAGACAGGAATAATTGTTTATTGTCATGACCATCACGGTGGAGCAGTTCAATCAAGTGACGAAAGAGCACTTGCCGCTGGCTGAGTCGCTCGGGTTTGTGGTCGAAGATCTGGCTGCCGGGCAGTGCGTTGCACGAGCAGTATATCGGGATGACTATCTCAGACCCGGCGGTACGATTTCGGGACCGGTGATGATGGCATTGGCTGATTTTGCGATGTTTGGCGCCATTATGTCGCGGGCCGGACATGTGCAAATGGCGCTGACCACCAATCTGAACATCAACTTTTTGATTCGGCCGCAGCCCGGTGACATCGTCGCAGTTGCCAAACTTTTCAAATTCGGCAAGCGACTGGCAGTCGGAGAGGTAGATCTGACTGGCAATGAGGCCAAAGACCTGGTGGCGCATGTCACCTGCACTTATTCGCTGCCGCCCCCGCAATCGGTTTTTTCGGGGACAGGCTGATGCCAGCTCTTTTTAAAGATATTCGTGTCTGCGTGTTTGATGCATACGGAACATTGTTTGACGTGCACTCCGCCGCCGCAGCGCACACCGGCCGACTGGGCGAGCATGAGAGTGCGGTCTCTGAGTTATGGCGCGCCAAGCAACTGCAATACACGTGGCTGCTCAGTCTGATGAATGTCTATGAGGATTTTTGGACAGTCACGCAGAACGCACTGGATTATTCACTGGCTTCGTGTGGCATCCAGGATGCGGAGCTTCGGGATGATCTGATGAATGCCTATCTGCGTCTAAGCTGCTACGAAGAGGTCATTGAGGTGCTGAAGGCGTTGCGGGCGCACGGCATCAAAACTGCTGTCTTGTCCAATGGCTCACCTGCGATGCTGGAGTCGGTGGTCCGTTATACGGGCATTGCCGAGCATCTCGACGCGTGCCTGTCGGCTGACGAGAAAAAAATCTACAAGCCCGCCAGCACCGTTTATCAGATACCCTGTGACTTGTTTGGAATCAAGCCTTTCCAGATCAGTTTTCAATCGTCTAACTGCTGGGATGCTATAGGCGGCGCAAACTTTGGCTATCAAGTTGCCTGGTGCAATCGATTCGAGCAGCCGCTTGATCGTCTTCCGAGAATTCCGCAGGCTGAAATCAAGAATTTGCGGGAGCTGCTGCCAATTGTAGGGATTGGCTGAACCGATGCGGCGCACATGCTCGATCAGGCAGCGCCTCAGCCTGAAACTGCCGGACCGGAGGCGGCCCGCAGGCCGCCTCCGGTCATCAGGCTGCCGGTCTGCCTCAGCCAGTCCGGCAGATGCCGCCGCCGGCCGAAAGCCGCCTGACGGCAATCGCCCGCAGCGCCGTCAGTTCGTCGTGCAGCCCACGTTTTGTCTCCAGGCGGCGCCCAGCATATACTCGTAGCCGTCTTCGGCATCCGTGCGCGCCCAGCTGCCTGACGAGTTCCGGGCTCCGCAAAAGCAGGCCCGGATCTGATTCGGGTCCTTGCTGAAGGCGTAGCACCCGCTCGAAAACGAATCGCCGGGACCGGCGTCGCCGCGACCCGAGCCAAGGGGGATCTCCAGATCGGCCGCCGTGCGGAAGCACAGCCTCGCGAAAGTCCGGTTTTTGGGGTCCGGATTCCCGGCAGAAAGAACGGTGACATAGGCCCGGTTCTGCTTGAGGCCGGCAATGTTGTGGGTCTTCGCCGCTATGCTGGGGGAGGGAAAATTGACTTCTCCGAGGTTTATGCTGCGAACCTCCCGGTTCGTCTCGCTTTCCAGCACTCTCAGAGCGACCTTTGAAAAACTGCCGCCGCCGATAAAGCCTCTGACCTGATTGGATGTAAGCGCCGACGTGCCCAATCCTATGCTGTTTTTATCGGGAGTGCTCGTTACGGTAAAAAGGGTGGCTTGCATCTCAGTCTTGCCCCCGGTGCAGAAACCGGGTCCTGTCCCACCCACAATCGACCAGTCCACCTGCGCAGCCGCAGGCAGCGCCAGCAGTGCCGCGGCGAGGGCCGTCAGCCGCTTATGATGAGGAGGGGGGGGGTGAATTGAATTTTGCTGAATGCTTCATTTTTGCTCTGCCAAAGTTGAATACACTTCCGGTAAAGTATACCAATTCCAGCCCGCAGAATGGGATGATTTTCAAACTGGGCCATTGCCTTCGATCAATATAATGGATCATTTGCAGCTGCCGATATAGGTGCCGCTGTGGTTCCTGCAATCTGTCAAACAAAGTCCAAGCGTCGTGCAAATGACAAAGCTGATCCCCCAGAGATCGACTGCTTGCGGAATATTTCTGAGTGCGATTCGAATGGCACGTTATCTGAGTGCACTGGTGCTCGGCTTCGTGGCAGGCGCCTCTAATGCCGAATCGACAGTCGAGCTTTCCGGCGAGGTGAGATTTGAATCACGCGGGTATGTCAAGACCGGCGCGTATCCGAAACAGGCCCAGCAAGCAACCGGCTTTGTAATTGAGCCTGAATTCTACGTCGAGACCGATCAGGGGGCGGTTTTCAAGTTTGCGCCATTTTACCGCTACGACAATAGTGATGATCAGCGCCGGCATGCGGATATCCGCGAGGCTTATTTTGCGAATTATGGCGATGTCGGCAACGGCGAGTGGGAGTTTAAGATTGGCATTGATCACGTCCTCTGGGGCGTTGGAGAGCTCACTACGCTGGTTGATATTGTCAATCAGGATGATATTGGCGAGGATTTTTTCGGCAAAATCAACCTGGGACAATCCATGGTTCAGCTGGTCTTTGCGAGTGACTGGGGCGTGTCGGAATTCTTCATATTGCCCAATCATCGCAGCCGTGTCTATCCGGGTGCCAAAGGCCGGCTGCGCGCTGAGCCCTCAATCGATAATGACGCGGTAGAATACGAAGACAGAAAGGGTGATGATCACGTTGATTTCGCAGCGCGATACAGCAACAGTGTCGGTGCTGTCGACTTTGCGCTCAGTGCGTTCAAGGGCACTGCGCGCGAGCCCTCGATACAAATGCGCCCAAAGAAGGCTCAGTTGGTTCAGGTGTACGAGCAGATTCGACAGTATGGACTTGATATGAGTATTGTTGCAGGTGATTTTCTGATCAAGGCTGAGGCGATAAAGCGTGAAAATTTCTCGAATAATTGGCATCCTGTAAAAAATCCTATCATTAGAAAAGAAGATTATCTCGCTTACATGCTGGGTGCGGAGTACACTTTTTTCGAAGTTTTTGACTCTGAAGTGAGTGTCGACTTCATCGGCGAATGGTATCGTGATGAGCGCGAAGAGCGGGCCGCGAATCCGAACCAGGATGATTTGTTTACGGCACTGCGGCTGGATCTGAATGACGTGGAGGGGACGCAGTTTGTTTTCGGACTGATTCAGGACTTCGATTACGACTCGGAGACGCTTACATTCGAATTCAGTCGGCGTCTTGATGACGAATGGTCAGTGGAAGTGAATGCCACGGGTTTCATCAACACAGATCCAAACGATACTGTACAGTATCCAACTCGTCAGGATGACTATATCGAGCTGGTTTTTGCCTATCACTTTTAAGATCAGGTTCGCCATCGAAATGTGTAAAAATCTCAAGCGGCAATCTGAAGCCAAAGTCGATCGCCAGGCCGCATTCGCGTCGGTTCGGCGTTTCTTGGCGCTGACAGGCAGTGCCGCATGGCAATGAATTTAAGCGAGTTATGAATTGGAGTCGATCTGTTTTGATTTGCGGTCTGCTGCTGATTGCCGGTTTTACCGTACAGGGCAGCGATGATTTGGCCGTGCATTGGAGCCAATCCAACTCTGCCAGTACCGCTGAGATTGATCACAGCGAGTGGGACCGCATCCTGGATGCCTATCTCATTGAGGTGCAGGGCTTGAGCTACTTCAAGTATTCGCAAGTCGCGGCCGCGGATCAAGTGGCGCTGGACGCCTATCTTCAGATGCTTGAGTCGGTGACGGTGGTTGATCTCGGTGAAGATGAGCAATTCGCCTATTGGGTCAACCTTTACAACGCGCTGACGATCTGGGTTGTTTTGGAGCATTACCCGATTGCAAGCATTCGGGACATCTCATACAGTCTCCTGTCTCGCGGGCCGTGGAAAGAGCCGCTGGTTCAGGTCGAGGGCAGAGAGCTGTCGCTGGACAATATTGAACACGACATACTGAGGCCGATCTTCGCGGATCCTCGCATCCACTATGCCGTCAATTGCGCGTCGATCGGCTGCCCGAATCTGCAGCGCCGTGCGTTTACCGCAGCCAATCTTGAGTCATTGCTTGAACAAGCGGCACAGCAATTCATCAATCACCCGCGAGGGGTGCGTTTCGAGGATGGAGAGCTGATTGTTTCCTCTATATTTGACTGGTACAGGCGTGATTTTGGCGAGAATGAGGCACAAGTGATTGAGCACCTTCGGGAGTATGCGGACGATGAGCTGGATGTGCGGCTCAAGTCGCGCGATGCAATCGACGATTACGAGTACAACTGGAATTTGAATGAACCCGACAATGCATAATCAGCAGCAGGTTACGGTCATTATTCCAGCTTTTAACGAAGAACGTTCCATCACCAGAGTCATTGATGGTCTTCCAGAATGTGTGGATCAAATCATCGTAGTCGATAAAGATTCTGCCGATGCAACAGTCAAGCTTGCGCAGGCCGCAGGTGCGGCTGTTGTTCGTGAAAGTCAAAGCGGTTATGGCGCAGCTTGTCTGGCGGGCATCCGTGCCGCCGAAGATGCGCAAATCATCGTATTCATTGGCGCAGGTTTCAGTGACTATCCGCATGAAGCCATCCGTGTGATTGAGCCGGTATCGGCCCAGCGCTGCGAGCTTGCAATCGGCTGTCGAGCGGATGCCGAAGGTGAGGCAAAAGGAAGATTTGCGCACCAAAGATTGGGTACTCAACTGGTGTGCTGGGTGATATGGGCGCTGTTTCGGGTGAAGTTTGATGATTTGGGACCGATGCGCTGCATTCGGGCGCAGACGCTGCGTGAGCTCAATATGCAGGATACAAACTATGGCTGGACTGTTGAGATGCAGCTCAAAGCCCATTTACAGGGCAGGCTCATTGACCAAGTGCCTGTTCAGTATCGCAAGCGCATCGGCAGATCGAAGATATCCGGGACGGTGAAAGGCTCCCTGCTGGCCGGCTCCAAGATGTTTTATTGGATATTCCGGCTTTTCTTTTTCAGACGCTAGGATATTTCAGACGCTTTCCCCGACTTTTTGCTGCTTTCGGTAGCTGCGGCAATCGAAAGCCAGAGCCAAGGCGATACAGCCATACTCGATCAGCCAAGCCGACTTGGCCACTTCATACGGCAGAAGATTGTCGTCGAAGAGGTTGAGTCCTGTGATATACGAAAGAACGCTGACAGTCGCCGCTGTCCAAGCCCAGCAACTTGGACGAATGACTGCAAACGGGAGAATCCAAGCCAGATACCACGGGTTGATTACGGGAGAGACAAACAGGAGCAGTCCGAATACCCAGTCCATGCGCGGCCAGTCGGTCGCAGATGCATTCATGCTGAAATGCCTCAGATAGAACACAAACCATCCGGCAAACAAGGCGCCGCATACGTAACGAGCGACTGCATCGCCTGTCCATGCGGCAACCCCGTTGAAGAAAAACCCATTGAAGTTCCAATGGTATGCGAAGTGGCCGAGAATTGCCAGATCTGTCGCCCCTTGAATGACAAACGGCAGATACAGCAAACCGATGGTTGCCAGCGTCATGAGCCAGTATTTTGGCGCATAGCGCAAGAGAATGAAGGGCAGGGCCAGTACTGCAAACACCTTGACGCAGCAGGCGATGCCAAGCAACACCGAGGCTGCGGCTTGTGATGAGTTGCGATGTGCATAAAACGCTGCGAGCAAGGCCAGTACGCCAATCACATCCGGGTGCGCGGTAAAGGCAAATTCTTTCAGGATGAGCGGACACCATGCATAGAGAAGAACATTTTTGGCTGGAGCGAGTCTAACGAGCAGAACGATAATTGCGAGATCGAAACTCGCTATCGCTGCCTGCAGAACATCAATGCTTCCCGGCGCTGCCAGATAAGCCAATGCAAAAAGATACTGGAGTGCAGGCGCATAGATGGTTGGCAGATCTGGATTGTTCATCCAAGTCAATGCTTCTTGACACTCGGGTGGCATTGAGCTGTCGGCAAATAAAGATGACGGCACGATGCCATAGGGTGTGCCGCTCAGGACAAAATTGCAGCCATCCAGTATGAACCGAAAGTAGTCATCTTCCAGAATAGGCTCTCCCCAGATGCCAATCAGCCGGAACACGATGGCCCAGGTGATGACCATGGCTGAGGTGATCGCGATTTGATTGCGGCGCAGCCACTGCCAATAGGCGAGTACAATCGCAGCGCATAGAAAATGTCCAGTCAGAAAAGGTGCCAGCTCAATGCCAGCCGGCATTCTTGAGGCGCCGGCGACCAGAATCAAGACAATCGCAATGAGTGGCCCAGCGAGGAAATAGATGAATTTTTGGGCCGATCTTCCGGCAAGATGCGTTTTCACGAATGGGATAACTTTATACGGCAGCGATAGTCTAATGTACTCATATATCGGTCAGATCTTCTATATTGACTTTGGGGTTACTATAATTTTTGTTTCATGGCAGGCTTCAAAAAAATACGCCATGCTGCGCAAGGATCAGCGTTGCACCCAGTCAGTGAAGTCAATGAGAAATTATTCACTCAGTGCGTAGCTTTACGAGGATTATTCAAGTGATTCATTCCGCATGCAAGTCATTTATCCGCTTTTCATCAACCGCCTTGGCGACACTGCTGCTCGCTGCGCCATTGGCATTCGCTTCCGGCGGAGGTTCCGGCGGCGGCGCTGGCAGCAGTGTCCACGAGGAGATGCTGTATGAGCGCGGCAAAAAACTGTTTGGCAAGCACGTTGTGTGCGAAACCTGTCCCTATGCGGATTTAAGTCTTGAAGCGGATGCGGTCGCTGCGATTTGGCCCGATTTGCAATCGGATCTTAGGCGCGATGGAGAGATCGGCAAAAACCTGAAGCGATATCAGCGTACTTCATTGAGAAAATACATCAAACAGCGTTACAAAGTCAGGTAGTTTTTTTTTCGCTCCTGATGCGGCAGGGCAATCATTTTTGGCAGTCGAGTGTTTTAACTTAAGGCTGCAGTTTCCCCTGTGTTCATTGTTCAATAATCGTTTGAGATTGGGTAGGAGAAATGTCAGGCACACTTGCGGGTAAGATTTTAGCTTGTAGTTTTGTGATTCTTCTTGCGATGCCAATTGGCTTTGATGCCAATAGCTATGCTGGCAGCGGCAGTAGCTCTGGCAGCGGCAGTTCTAGCGGAGGAAACAGCGGCTCCGGGGGAGGGAACGGCGGGTCTGGTGAGGGCGGCGGTGGCAGTGTGAGCATTCATGCAGAGGTCATGTATGAGCGAGGAAAGAAAATTTTTCATCGTAATGTTGTCTGTGACACCTGCATCTACCCGGATTTAGTGCTCAGCGCAGAAAGCGTAAAGGAGGCTTGGCCGTCGATTCGCAAGGACTTGAAACGCGATGGTAGGATTGGCAAGAATTTGAAAAGATATCAGCGTGATTCCGTCAAGCATTTCATTAAAGAGCGGTTTATCCGCAATTGATGCGATACAACGATTGAAGTTTTCAGTCATTGGCGGCTTGACCCTGTAAGTCCATGCAGGATTTCATCCTGGCCCTATCTGAGTTTCAAACGAGCAAATCGTTCAGGCTTCGAGGTTTAATAGTCGGCAACTAGCCGTCAGCCGCTGAAGTCGGTTGCTGCTTACGTTCGCCTGCGTCGTGGCACGGTCAGCGCTCAAGGCATTCAAACTTCGCGAATCAGTCCGCTGAGTGATGTAAACTTGACCGCGATGCTTGAAGGAATCACTTACCTGAATTTTGCGATAATCATTGTAACTGCGCTGTTCGCAGGCTTTGTTCATGGCTCTATCGGTCTGGGATTTCCGCTTCTTTCGACAGCTATTCTCTCAACTTTCATCGACCTCAGACTTGCGATACTGGTCACGCTTTTGCCTACCATCACGGTGAATTTGATCAGCATCGCGAAGGGCGGCAACTGGAGCGCAAGTTTAGGCAAATTCTGGCCGCTGGCTGTGTGGTGCCTGCTCGGTTCAGTGGCGGGCGCCTACTTTATCGTCGTCAGCGACCCGACTCCATTCAAAATGCTTCTGGCATTGCTGATTTTCCTGTATCTTGCGATCGAGCATTCCTATCGCGGATTTCTTTCCATCGTCAATCATTATCCGCGACTGTCCAAATTCGGGTTCGGCATGACAGCAGGATTTTCAGCTGGCTCGACCAACACCATGGTACCGATTCTGGTGATTTATTCTCTCGAGGCTGGATGGGGGAAAACGATGATGGTACAGGTATTCAATATGTGCTTTCTATCTGGGAAAGCTGCACAGGTGGCGGTATTCACAGCTGCTGGCAGTTTTGACTATCGGGTAGCGATTGCAACGCTGCCGCTGGCAGCGGTGGCAGCGGCCGGTTTGATTTTGGGGCAGGCGGTACATGCCAGAATTGACTTGGCGCTGTTTCGAAAAATAATTAAATTGATTCTGCTCGCACTGGGTCTGATTCTTGCCGGGCAGGTTGTCTCAAGTTTTTTCTGAAACTGATCAACAGCTGGACAGGATATGATCGAATTCGAAACAGTTCAGCTGCGAGCGCAGATGGCTAAAAGTTCTGCTTTTATGATTTTTTCTCACGAATCGAGTTGCAGGCAAGGCCGGTTCATTGAGGTTGATTGCGTATCGCCATTTGGGTGTGTCAATCCTTTCCGCAAGCCGCAACTCGTAGCTGGGTGAAAATCCAGACTATGCTTGCATGGCTGCTGATATGATGCTCATGCCAGTCCTGCCTGCCACTGTATTTTCACCCGTGCGCCACCGCACCAGTGCATTTGCTGAAAACTCTCCGAAAAACTATCCGTCTGACTGGCCGCCCAGCAGTTCTAATTTTGGCTTGACTGCCCAGTCTCCTCACCGCCTGCAGCGCATCAAGCTGCTGTAACAGCTATTTTTATTTGAAAAGCTGAAAGACTTAGAATCGCCAGCACCAAGTTTTTTTCACGCGCCGCAGGCCCGGATTTACGGCTGCACCTCCATGCAGGCCTTGTCTGCCGGCGGCGGGCGTTTTTTCCGCCCGCCGCGCTTGACAAAACAGCCCGGCTCCGCTGTTCTTTTCCGCCATTGCATCTCAGACCGCGGATCTCAGGCCCATGGGCAACCTTTTTTTCGGCTCCAAAGCCACCTCAGGACTGTGCCAGCCGCTGATCGCCCTGATGCCGCCCCATGCGACTTTCATCGAGTCGCACCTGGGCAACGGGCGCATCATGCAGAGAAAGCCGGCGGCGCTGCGCAGCATCGGCATCGATCTGGACCGGCGCGCCATCAAGGCATTTGAGCGCCACTGTCCGGTGGAGCTGGTCCACGGCTGCTGCCATGCGTATCTGGCGCAGTTTGACTGGGACGGCACCGAGCTGGTGTTTTGCGACCCGCCCTATCTGGCCTCCGCCCGCAAGGCTCCTGAGCGCTGCCGCTGCCGCTGTGACTATGAGGAATCCGACCCCCTGGAGCTGCTTGAGATTGTGCGGCGCCTGCCCTGCGCGGTGATGATCTGCGGCTGCAGCTCGGCGCTGTATGACGACGCCCTCAGTGACTGGAACACCCTGGCGCTGCAGGTCATGAACCAGGCCGGGGTGGTCACCGAAAGGGTGTGGTTCAGCTTCACGCCGGACCGCGTCCACTGGTGGCGCTGCGCGGGGAAAAACTTCACCGACCGCCAGCGCATCAAGCGCAAGGCGCAAAACTGGGGGCGGCGCTGCCGGGCGCTGCCGCACGCCGAGCGCGTCGCCGTGTTCGCCCGGGTGCCCGACCCGCGCCGGGGCCGAAACAAGCAGTACCGCTTTGACGATATTGTCATGAGCGCGTTTTCGTGCTTTTTCATCCAGTCGCCGTCGTTTCTGGACCACCAGCGGGTGTTCCACAAGGCGAACGGCAAAAGCGCCGCCGGCTCGCTGTTCGGCATCGCGCGCCTGCCGACTGACATTCACATCCGCGCCCAGCTCGACCGCATCGACAGCGCCGACCTGCATGACGGCTTCGACCTGGCGTTCGAGCAGCTGCAGACCTTCAGCGCTCTCGGGCCCTATCAGGCCCTGGGCGGACGCACGCCGATCGCGCTCGACGGCTCTGAGTTTCAAACTCGCGCGAGATCCACTGCCAGCACTGCCAGACCCGCGTCAAGAACAAAGGCAAGGACACCCAGTACACCGAATACTGTCACAGCGTGCTGGCGGCGGTCCTGGTCGGGATCGGCCACCCGCATGCGGTGCCGCTGCGCCCGGAATTCATCACCCCGCAGGACGGCGACGCCAAGCAGGACTGCGAGACCAAGGCCGCCTGCCGCTGGCTGGACCGCAACGCCGCGCGCCATGCCGGCCTCAGGCCGATCTGTCTCGGCGATGACCTCTACGCCAAAGAGCCGATGTGCAGAAAGATCCTGGCGGCCGGCGCCGACTTCATCCTGCGCGTGAAAACCGATGGCCACACCACGCTGTTCAGCTATGTCGACGGCATCGACTGGCCGCACCGGGAGCGCATGGTCAAGACCCCGGGCCGGCGCAAGCCCAACCGGCAGCAGCGCTGGCGGTGGACTTATCACCGCCTGCCGCTGACGGCCAGGAAAAACCCTTGCAAGCCTGCTAGATCGAGCTTGAGATCCGCCAGGCCGGCGCGCGCCGCGCGGGACAGACGTTCCGCCTCATCGCCTCCATCAAGCTCGATGAGAGCAATATCGAGACCCTCATCGCCGCCGGGCGCGCCCGCTGGAAATGCGAGAACGAGGGCTCCAGCCTGCTCAAGAACCAAGGCTGTCACATGGAGCACAATTTCGGCGATGGCAAAAACGGCCTGTCCAATACGCTGCTCACGCTCAACCTGCTGGCCTTTGCGTTCCATGGCGTGTGCGACCCGCTGTGCACGCTGTGGAAAATCGCGCATCACCAGTGTTTTCGCAGAAAGCGCTTCTTTGCCGCCTTGGATCTGCTGACCGAATACATCTATTTCAAGAGCTGGTCCGAGCTGCTCAAGACGGTGGCCCGGCCCCAGCAGCTCGCCGCCCCGCCGCAACGAGAGCCCGCCGCACTGAGAAGAACCCGAATTTTTAAAATCACCCGAATATCCAATGAACTGACCCGCACGCCAAAATTAGAATTGCTGATTTGACACAACCCGCGAAGTTCAGTTAGAATATAATTTTAATAGTCTTTCGCTTTGAGTAATAAGAAAATGCGCACTTTACTTATCTCCTCCCCCCCCGACAATTAACAGCGCTGATCGCCTTTGTGCTGGCGGCTTTGACTCTGGCCGCCGGAACGGCAGAGGCCCGGTGCACACTCAGTGATGTCAAGATTACCAAGGCCTGGCCAGCAATTGGGAATCCGAGTAGATTCAGTCCCAATGACCAAGTCATCATCAGATTCCAACTGCCCTCCGATTGCGCGATCACCAATCCGCCTCTGGAGGTTTGCGCCGTTGTCTGGGATGGAAGTCCATGCGATCAGAGTTTGAACACTGATAATCGATGCGATGGGGATTATGTGGGGGGCGCCGGAGTAAATTTGGGCAGCGGGTGGACAGAGAAAGGCCGTGCGGAATTCTGCAATGCGGGGTTGCTTGCTGAACATGGGGTGTTTCCTGGACAGGTGCTGAATGAAGTGAATCTGCTGATCAGTACTGGTCGCGGCGAGGATGTGGGTTCAGGCCATCATCTCTCTATCATCATGTACGAGCCGGCCCGATCCATTGTCATCCCGATCGAATAATGATTTGCCCTAAATCCGCGCTAGAGCGGCATTTTCGCATCGATGGGTCGATTTCGACCTTTTTCGAGCCCGATTTTGACATGTCGATCGGCCGCGGTGAGAAAAATTGGGAATCGGCTTGTCCAAGCGGCGTACTGGCGCCGCCTGGACAGCCTTTCGGCCGATTCAGTACAGGCGCAGCCCTCAGCGGAGCGCTGCTATCTGTCAGATTGAAAGCGCCGCCGGCAGCGGCGCCGAGTCAGGCGGCCGGCAGCAGCCGGTCAATGCCAGCCATCACCCGATCCAGCCGCAGCCGGTGACGATGCCGCATCCGCAGCGCCGTCTGGCGGGCGTGATGCGCAATCCGGCCGCTGATCGCAAACAGCCGGCAGCGCACCGTCGAGGCGCGGGCGCTCTCAGACTCCTGCGGCAGCGTGTACCGAAACAGCACAGACAGGCTGTACGCAAACGCGCTGAGCGACAGCCGCAGCGCATGGGCCTGATGATCGCTGCACGGCATCCGCCCGCTGGCAAAATCCTGCCTCATCTCGCGGAGCCGATTCTCGCTGCGGTCGCCGCGCCGGCTGTGCCAGCGCACAATGCCGCTGCCGTCCCAGCCGTCCAGCACATCCAGATGGGTCCCGATCGCGCGATACACATGCCGGTCGCAGTCAATCGTCTGATCGTCCGCCCCGCACCGCATCTCCAGCCGCTGCTGAGCCGCCCCGCCGTCATCGGCCTCGTCTTTCAGGCGGCGCTGGATCACCACAGCGAGCGCCGCCTCAGCGCCGCCCGTCACAGGCAGCATGCGCATCGTCGATTCTTTCTGTGACAGCGCGCCGCCGCGCCGCCGCAGCGGCTGCCAGTCGCTTTCGCGGCTGCTCGCAGTCGCATGCCGGATGTCATCGCAGCTTCTCGCCCGGATCGCACAGCCAATGCCGTGATCCTGGCAATACCCGATGACTTTCTGGGACCAGCCCGCCGCATCAATGCGCACCCGGGTCACCTTCACCCCCGGCGGCAAGGCCCGGATGCAGCGCTTGATAAAACCTAAATTGTCATAGTCCGGCGGGCGATTGCCGCGGCGAAAATCAGAGGCCGCCACCGGCCCGGTCTCAGCCATGTGTCCGACCATCGGCATATAGCCGCGCTGTCCAAGACAAGTCCGCCTCGCATGCCTTTTGCCGCACAGCGCCGCGGTTGCATCAAGATCCAGCGTCACCTGCCGCCGGTCGCCCAGCGCCATCTGGATGACTCTCGCATTGAGCCGCTCCAGTCGCTTGCGGCCTGAGCCGCAGCGCCCCAGCCGCCGCAGCCAGCGGCCCAGGGCGTCGGCTTGGGGCATCCGCCGGATGCCCGGCAGCGCCATCAGCCCCCGCTCGGCGTGCAGATTACGCACATCCTCCAGACACCGCCCGCCCTCCATGAGCAGCAGCACAAGCACATGGAGAAACTCGCTGGCGCGACAGCCCCGGTGGCTGCCGGCGGCCGGAAACCGCTGCTCGCGCCGCTCGCTGAGCCCCAGCTTGCTCATGAAATGCGCCAATGCCGTCAGTCCGGCTCGGGAGGTGAATTTCGCGCCGGTCGATTCGCGGCAGTGCGGTACAATCCTCATCAGCCTTGCTCCGTATTCTGGTTCAGTTTCACCCAATGGGCGAGACGGGTTTAGGTTCCAGCCTGTCATGCTGGCAGGGCTTTTCTTGTTTCTGGCTTCTCTAAAGCGGATTCAGGGAAAGAAGTCATCGTGGATGTTGGCGGCTGTTTTGTCACTGGCAGATGAGGTTTCTGACTTTGGCATGATGGCACCTTGGAACTAGAGGAAAAACAGATGAAAAAAACTGTGTGAACATGCCGGCAACAGCGGCATCAAGAGTTCACTGCCAGAGCGCTGCGCTGCTCACTGAGGTCGGCTCATCAGTCTGTCACGGACCAGTGCATTGAGCGATTGTGAAAGTCCGCCGTGACTTGATTATTGATTAGTGTCAAGTGCAGGAACGTCCTTGTTGAGACCGAAAATCATCCCTGTCATGTCCGCTTGCATCCAACATTCTGGAAAGTCCCGGCCACTGGCGCCTCTGTTCGCGAGAGGCTTTCGGCATGAGGTGCGCTGCAGACGAAGACATCCAAAGAAAGAATTCCGTTCCTGAGCGGGCCGCGGCAGATCAGTGACTCTTTTTGCTGCCCGACAAATCGGTTGAGCCAGCTTCCCGCAGTTCCAGGCGGCCGCAGCAATCAAGCGGATTGTCATGAGAAACTTTCGGACACATTCGCGATTTGCTAGAGTGGACAAACGATGTCACCTAAACGCTGGGTTAGTTTTGCATTTTCGCTGTAGTCGATTGGCACAACGACAAGACTAGGCCCCGATTCCTCGAAAGCGGCGCTCAGCACTGTCTGCAGATCTTTCGAATGCTCAACTCGGTGCCCGTTCCAGCCAAAAGATTCAGCGAGTTTCAGCCAGTCAGGATTGCCAAAGCTCAGGTCTGTATGGCGTCCGAACTGATTGTGCTGTTTCCATGCAATCAGCCCGTAGGCGTTATCTTCCCAGACCATGACGACAGAATTGACATTGAGTCGGGTAGCCGTTTCCATTTCCTGCACGTTCATCATGAAACCTGCGTCGCCGCAGATCGCGAGTATTTTGCGCTCCGGGTGCAGCAGACTTGCAGCGATGGCGCCGGGAAGCGCAAATCCCATCGAGCAAAATCCATTCGGGATCAGACAGGTGTTGGGTTCATGACAGTGATAGTGTCTGGCAATCCACATTTTATGGGCGCCGACATCTGAGAGCAGAATGTCGGACGGCCCCATGACGGCGCGTACATCCCATAATGCTTTCTGGGGCCGTATGCTTCCGGATGTGCTGTCTTCTGCATGCATTGCAAAATCCGCCGCCATCTCTCTGCGAGTTGCCGCTTGCTGCGACAGGTTGAATGACAGCGGGCGGTCATTGGCATCAATCCTTGAATTGAGCATCCAAAGAGTGTGCGCCAGGTCACCGACCACTTCAAGCTGCGGCTTGTAGCACTGATCGATTTCTGCCGGAAGAAAATCGATATGGAGGATATTCTTGTCCTGATTTGGATTCCAAAGATGTGGATGGTATTCGACCATGTCGTAGCCAAGAGTGATAATCAGGTCGGATGCGTCCAATGCGCATGCCACTAAATCTTTTGAACCCAGGCCGATTGTGTACAGGCAGTAATCTGAATCCATGTCAACGCAGCCTTTGGCCATAAAAGTGCTGACTGCTCCGATGCCGGTTTTCTCGCACAATGCTCGAAGCTGCTGAGAGGCGCGCCTTCGAATGCAGCCGTTGCCAGCAAGAATAATGGGACGCCGGGCATTCGTCAGCAGGTCGAATGCCCGGTCGATGATTTTGTCATCGGGAACCGCTCGTCGCAGTCGCTGTGGCGCTAAAGGCTTAGTGGATGCCTCCATATGGGCAATGTCTTCTGGCAGCTCAACGAGGGTTGCGCCGGGCTTTTCGACTTGCGCGGTTCGGACGGCTTTGCGAATGACCTCAGGAACATTATCGGGATGATGAATTTGCTGTGCCCACTTCGTAACCGGACGGTACATGGCAACAACATCCATGATTTGGTGTGATTCTTTGTGCAGTCTGGTTGAAGCGCCCTGCCCAGTCAGCACCAGCATGGGGGCACGGTCCATATTGCCGTCAGCCACACCTGTGATAAGGTTGGTGGCGCCCGGTCCAAGAGTGCCGAGACAGCCGGCTACCCGTCCAGTCAGACGCCCGTAAACCTCTGCCATGAAAGCCGCCCCCTGCTCATGCCGACACAAAATAAACTTGATTTTCTCGGACTGCTCGAGCGAGATCATGAAGTGGGCGTTCTCCTCTCCAGGTACGCCGAAGATATATTCGATGCCTTCTTCTTCCAGGCACTTGACAAAAAGGTCAGACGCTTTCATGCGATGGTTTTCCGGTGTCGATTGGTTAATTCATTGTGAATGCTTTGATTGTATTCAATCTGAACTGTGACATGCGCAGTTGTGTGGTCGCATTTGGTAAAATTCGCATTGCATTGAGTCATTGAATGTGATCTATGACCAAAAGATGCAAGTAATGCATCTGTGCTCAATTGCAATAGAAAGATATGCCATACTTTCTTGCCAGATTCAACTTGTCTAGGACTCGAAGATTAAAGTCAAGCAAGCTGTATGGCGCATATTGAGTATCCAAAAGTCGATATATCAGCTTTGAGCAGTCAAGATGCCTGTTTTATTTTTTGATTTGAATTTGATCAATTTTTTCACTGCAACCGTGGCTATATCCTTAACAAGCGGTAGCGCACACAGTAATCTAAGACTGATTGATAGATGCATTGGCCAAAGTGAGGAGGAATATGACCATGACCAAGAATCCGCCCAGCCGATTCAAAATCCCTGAGCTTGAGACTCTCCCGGAAGATATTCAGCAGCGAATTCGGGATTATCAGAGCAAATTCGGCTTTGTGCCCAATGTCATTCTGGCATTGGCGCATCGTCCCGCTGAGTGCCAGCTGTTTTTTGACTATCGCGATGCTTTGATGGAGAAACAAAGCGGCCTGAGCAAAGCAGATAAGGAAATGATTGTGGTGGCAACTTCCAGTGAGAATGACTGTCTGTATTGCGTGGTCTCACATGGCGCGGCACTCAGAGTGCAGAGTAAAAATCCGCTTATTGCCGATCAGGTCGCAGTCAACTATCACAAGGCGGATATTACGCCTCGGCAGCGTGCGATGCTGGATTTCGCAATCAAAGTCTGCAACCATTCAAGTGCGATTGGAGAGGAAGACTACCGCTGTGTGATGCAGGCAGGATTCAGTGAGGAAGATGTTTGGGACATCGTTGCAATCGTTGCATTTTATGGCATGAGCAATCGACTGGCCAGCGCTTTGCAGATGCGGCCGAACGAAGAGTTCTATAACATGGGCCGCGGTACAGAGTAAACCCATAGCCTGTTTTCTAAACGCAAGTCTGCCTTCCACTTTTTGTTGCACTATTTGTGGGCGGTAAACGCATTGTTATGGAAGCGCAAGAATTATTGAGCATCATTGCGGCTGGAGAAGATTCGAAGAATCAATTCAAGGCGGATATCGCCCGCCCAGAAAGCCTGGCGCAAGAAATGGTCGCTTTGAGCAACTCTCAAGGCGGCTCAATCTTTATTGGAGTGACCGACACAGGTGAAATCGCAGGACTTTCCCGTTCAGATATAGGACGCTTGAATCAGCTTGTGTCCAATGCAGCAACAGATCACGTCCGACCATCGATCTCGCCGATGACGATCAATGTTCCTTTGTCCGAAGGCCTCGTGATCGTCGTTTCGGTCGCGGAAGGGGTCAGCAAGCCTTATATGGACAAGAATCTGCATGTGTATGTCAAAAGCGGTGCAGATAAACGCAAAGTGACGGCGCGCGAAGAGCTGCTGCGAATGTTTCAGTCTGCAGCTCTGGTGCATGCGGACAGTCTGCCTGTTGACGGTGCATCAGCGGCAAACATTGACGAAAAGTTCTTTGGCAGTTTCTTTGAGAAAGAGTTCGGTGAAAGCTGCGAAGATCAAACAGCTTCACTCGCTGAATTGCTTGAAAATATGAATTTGGCGCGAGCGGGAAGATTGAATAGGGCCGGCACATTGCTATTCGCCGCTCGGCCGCAGGTACATCTTCCAGTTTTCAATTTGAAGGCAGTTTCGTTTCCCGGAGTCGATATTGCCGACACGCACTACATCGACAGTCGAGAAATAAATGGCAAGCTTTCCGAAATGTTTCAAGAAGCGCTGATATTCGCGCTGGCGAATATTCGGCATATTCAAAATAATCAGAATGTAAACTCCATTGGCGAGCCGGAAATTCCGAGAATCGTCTTTCAAGAGCTTATTGCAAACGCACTGATTCACCGTGATTACTTTGTTTCAGCTCCGGTGAGAGTGCTGGTATTTGCCGATCGCGTCGAAATCATAAGCCCCGGCAGTTTGCCTAATAATCTGACTGTGGAGAATATCAAAATGGGCAATTCGAATATCAGAAATCCAATTTTGGCTTCATTTGCGCCGAAACTTTTGCCGTATCGCGGGCTCGCGAGCGGCATCCAGCGGGCGCTTAAAACCTACCCGCACATCGAATTTACAGATGATCGGGACGGCAATGCCTTTCGCGTTACAATAAGGCGCCGCGAGATTCCAGTCATGCAAAGCTCTGGCACGGCTCGCGATACGATCGCCTGATTGCACGCCTGGCTCAGTCGCACTGCATCATGGCTCGCCGTTTATGCCTGAGTATTCGCATGGATCGAATCCCGCTCGTTTTGGTTCCGTCACAAAGTTTGAAAACGTTCTGTTAGCTTGAGGAGTGCGGCTTGACTTTTTCGATCGTCGCGAGAGACCGGGCAACAAATCGCATCGGTGCGGCAGTAACGACATCCAGCATTGCAGTGGGCAGCCGCTGTCCATGGACGCGCGCCCGAGTCGGTGCGGTCGTGACTCAAAATATTACTGATCCGGCACTTGGAATCGAGTTGCTAGACCTGCTTGAGACCGGTGTGTCCGCCAAGGGCGCGTTAGATCAGGTTGTCCAGTCAAGCGCTGATATCGAATACCGGCAATTGACGGTGATCGCGTTCGATGGAAGCAAAGCACACTTTACCGGTCAGCACATACTGGGCGTCAACGCAGTCCTCGAGAGCGAGGATTGCATCGCGGCCGGCAATCTGCTCGCTGCAGAATCTGTCGTGGAGGCAGTCGTTGAAGCTTATGCTTGCCGCAATGATGACTTGCACCTCGCTGAGGCGTTGATCGGAGCGTTGCAAGCCGGACTGGCGGCCGGAGGGGAGGTCGGTCCATTGCGCTCGGCTGCCGTCGCAGTCGCGAGAGACTGTTCATGGCCGGAAGTTGACCTGCGCATTGATTGGGATGATGCCCCGCTGGATGGGCTCTTCAAGCTCTGGAAAGCCTATCAGCCGCAGGCTGATGATTACATTACGCGCGCAGTGTCCCCGGCGCAGGCGCCGTCGTTCGGAGTGCCGGGTGACGAGTAAGTCTCAAGGCCCTTTCGCCGAAATAATATCCAGGCACTGACGGTGCAGATGTTCGTTAGCGGTTGCGAGGATTTGTGACCCCGAGCTGAGCGTCAGCGGCTCGCCGCGCCAGGTAGAGACAATACCGCCTGCGCCTTCGATCACAGGAACCAAAGCCATCATGTCGAATGATTTCATGTCGGCCTCCATCACGATGTCAATGAACCCGGAGCTCAGCAGGCTGTACGCGTAGCAGTCGACTCCGAATTGCCGCCGCCTGGCTTGCTTGGTAACGCGGTCGAATTGCCGCCGCTCCCTGGCATTGAACATATCGATTGAGGTTGCATAGACAACGGCTTCATTCAAATCCGTCTGCTGACTGCAGCGACACGGCTTGCCCTGATATGTGGTTGTGCCTCCGCGCACAGCGCACCAGCGCTCCTGCAGCGCGGGATGCTCAATAACCCCCACGATCGGCGCTGCATCATACGTCAATGAGATCAGGGTGCCGAAAGTGGGCACACCATACAGAAAAGACTTGGTGCCATCAATCGGGTCCACGCACCAGCGAAGCCTCGAGTGAGCATTTGTGGCGCCGTCCTCCTCCCCGATAAATCCGTGTTGAGGATAGTGCTCGGCCGCAATTTCTCGTATGCGTTTTTCGATGCGCAGATCTGCTTCCGTGACAGGTGTGGAGTCAGATTTTCTCCAGTTTGGCATGGAATTGCGAAAATATTGCAGAGCGATGGTCCGTGCATGATCGGCCATGAGGTTGGCCAGCTGCAAAAATGCAAGCAGAGTATCCTGATCTGGGAACTTTTGGGTGTCCATCAATGGGCTTTGACTGCTGTCGTGGCTTGTTTGCCTGGACCTTCCAGTGCGATTATTGCGGCGCTTTGCATCGACTGAGAGAGTCAGCATGTTGCTTGGTGAAGTTGATGCCAATTATCTTTTATTCGATCATCGCGGGTTGAGGATTTGGCGCTGTCCGAGGTCGGGCAGAGCACGATGGGATTTATGCAGCGCCTGTGAAATTCTCGCAGCAGCAGCCGTGCTGAGTCACTACAATACCGCAGATGTGCTGCATCTCCAAGGGATTGACTCATTATGAATTCACCGAAATCTGTCCTTTTCTCGCCAATTTCATTTCGCAGTTTCGAAATGAGAAATCGCATCATGATTTCGCCGATGTGCCAGTATTCCGCGACTGGCGGCAGTGTTTCGGACTGGCATCTCATGCATCTGGGGCAACTCTCGGTCAGCGGCGCCGGCTTGCTGATGATGGAAATGACCAACGTCGAGGCGATCGGTCGCATATCGCCTCATTGCGTTGGCTTGTACAATGATGAAAATGAGCGCGCAGTCTCCAAGGTCGTTGATTTTTGTCATCAATATGGCAATGTTTCGATCGGGGTGCAGCTGGCGCATGCCGGCCGCAAGGCATCCACGCAGCCGCCCTGGATGGGTCGGAATTACATCGCACCGCACGATGGCGGCTGGCAGCCTGTGGCGCCGTCACCGCTTGCGCCGCACGATGCGGCGCCAGTGCCCCGCGAGCTGATGTACAGCGAAGTAATCAAACTCATCGAGGCGTTTGCAGATTCTGCCGCACGTGCACATCGGGCCGGCTTTGCTGCCATCGAACTGCATGCCGCGCATGGATATCTGCTGCATCAGTTCCTCTCGCCGCTGTCGAACCGAAGAAACGATGCGTTCGGCGGCTCGCTGAAAAATCGCATGCGGCTGGTGCTTGATGTTTTTGCGGCGGTCAGAGATGCATGGCCTGCGGACAAGCCGGTCGGGGTGCGCGTCTCCGCCACCGATTGGGCTGCGGGCGGCTGGAATGTCGGCGATTCAGTGCGCTTGTCCCAAGAGCTGAAAAGTCTCGGCTGCGATTGGATTGATGTTTCAAGCGGCGGCTTGATTCAGCATCAGGATGTTGTTGCGTCACCTGCATATCAGGTGCCGCTGGCCGCTGAAATTCGAGCGCAAGCTGATATTCCAGTAGTTGCAGTCGGCTTGATTACCGAGCCTCTGCAGGCCGAGCATATCGTTCAAAGCGGCAGTGCGGACGTGGTCGCGCTGGCTAGGGCGATGCTTTACAACCCGCGCTGGCCGTGGCACGCTGCGCGCGCTCTGAACGTTGATTTTGAATGTCCCGATCAGTACCGGCGCTGTTTGCCGGCATTCGGATAGGGGATACGGTTGCACTACCGCAAGCACATCTTCTGCTGCATTAACGCGCGTCCTGCCGATCATCCGCGCAGCTGCTGCGCGGCGCGCGGTTCGGCAAAATTGCGCACTTACATGAAAAAGCGGGCGCGCGAGCTGGGACTCAAGGATATCCGGGTCAATAATGCAGGCTGCCTGGAGCGCTGCGAGCTGGGGCCGACGATGGTCATCTATCCACAGGGTCGCTGGTATCACTATGCATCAACAAGGGACGTTGATGAAATTCTCCAGCGTGATGTCATTGAGGATCAGCCCGTTGAGCGCTTGCTGCTCAAGGACGGACAGCAATTTCCCAGTACTGTCGGCTTTTTGCGCCTGCAGCTGAAGACGGCTGCGATTGAGCAGATGACCGCAGATACGCTGCGGATCGAGTTTGCAGATGCCAAAGGCGGCGCTTTGCCAGAATTTACTGCAGGCGCTCACATTGATCTGCAAATCGGCAATCCGTCCTTGCGCCGCTCCTATTCTCTGGCTGGCAACAGTCAGGAAACCCATCGCTATGTCATCGGTGTGCTGAACGAGCGAGACGGTCGCGGCGGCTCTCAATGGCTGCACGAAAACCTGCGAGTCGGCGATGTTGTGCAATCAAGTTGCCCAAGCAATAATTTTGGACTGGATGAATCCGCCGCATCGCATCTGCTCATTGCGGGCGGAATCGGCGTGGCGCCCATTTTGTCCATGTGTTATCGCCTGCGGCAAATCGAGGCCGAATTCAGTGTGCACTACTGTGCCAGGTCAAAACAAAGTGCACCGTTTCTTGAACAGCTGCAAGCTGTTTGCGGTGATCGCCTGACATTGCATTTTGATGATGGCAGGCCGCATCGCTGGATCAATTTAGCGCATGTTGTTCGCGATTGTCGCGATGGAACTCACCTGTACGTCTGCGGGCCTTCTGGACTGATGGATGCGGCACTCCATCATTGCTCGCACTGGCCAGATTCAGCGAAGCATTGCGAGGCCTTCCACAGTGCGACAGAACAGGATTTTGAGAATAATGAATTCAAGGTGGTGCTTGCACGGCGCCAGCAAACGATTCAGGTATCAGCCAGCCAAAGCATTCTAGATGCCTTGCGCGAAGCAGATCTGGCTCTCGACTTTTCGTGCGCTGAAGGCTTGTGCGGCGCCTGCCGGACTGCTGTGCTGCATGGTCAGGTCGAGCATCGTGATTGGGTACTCAGCGATTCGGAAAAGCAGAGACAGAATCAGATGATGATTTGCGTATCGCGCGCCTTGAAGGGGGAAACGCAGTTGATTCTGGATTTATAGAATCCCGATGCAGAGGTGAGATGAATGAATCTTGAGAGTCAATACGCACTGGTAACAGGGGCGGCAGCTGGCATCGGCTGAAACACTGCACAGCTGCTGTCTGTTGCGATGCCGATATGGATATGCAGCTTGATCACGTACTGGATGAAACATGCGTTGTGCCCGGCATGCTGGTCGATAATGCCGGAGTTGCTAGGCCGAGCAGCAGCAGGCTCGAGGACCTGACACTGCGAGATTGGACCGAGACGCTGCGGCTCAATTGTGAATCTATCGTCGACCGCAGAAATGCATGGCGGCCCGTTGCGGTCGCCCTGCGCGTCCGCGAGGCGGAGCGTGACCGGGCGCGCCAGGTCACTCGCGACAGAGGCCGGAGAATATGGGATTTGCGTCGATGCAATCTGCCCGGCACAGTCAGCGGGCTGCGAATGGATCGTGTGATTGCTAGCGGGCAAACTTTGTCGGTTGACAGTCATGCAGAGTCTCTCGCCTCGCGGTGCAAGAGTCAAGTTTGATAGAAGTCCGCGGGCAGGCGCTGCGGCCAAGATCGATCGAATTCTGTCGAGGCTGCACGAGTGATGCCGCATTGGTATGCAAAAATGAACTGAATTTTTCAATTCAAAACTGAATTTCGGTTATAAATCGCAGCTGAGATAACTTGCCGGCCTTGGGAACTGACCGCAGGAGCCGGCAAGTATTCGATTCAAACTATGGAGTAATGCCAATATGAAATCTTATTTAGGAAAAGTTTTGACTTCTGTCTGCGGCTTGGCAGTTGCCGGCATTGGGATGCTAGCGTCACTGCCAGCCAGTGCGGCTGGACCTGACGGCTATCCAAACCGTCCTATCACCGTCATTTGCTGCTACGGAAAAGGGGGCGGTTCCGATCAGGCAGTGGATGCCATTGCCGGGCCTGCCGCTAAAATTATGAATGCAAAGATTAATAAAATCAACATTGTCGGTGGTGGAGGACTCAACTGCTTGCCGGAATTTCTGCAAGCGCCGGCTGACGGCTATACGCTGCTGCAGCATATCGATACTGTTGCGTCCCGTTATGTCGAAGGCCGCATCGATTTGAATCCAGTGACCGACCTGGAGCCGCTGGTGATTATGAATGTCGCACCGACAATGCTGTTCATCAATGCTGAGGACCAGCGGTTTCAGACCGATGGTGTGCCGGATTGGGACAAGCTCGTTGCCTATGCGCAGCAGGAAGAAGGCAAGCTGACCGTGTCAAATATTAATATTCCGCTTGAGCTGATCAGCATGGCCGTGGTTGAGAATCACTTCGGATTCAAGTCAAGGCAAGTGCTGACTGGCAAATCAGGCGAGCGTTTCGGCGCCGTCGTCGGCGGACAGCTGGATCTGCTGATGGAACAGCCGGGGGACGTATCGAAGTTCGTTGAAGGCGGGTCGCTCAAGCCGATACTGGCGCTTTGGCCAACGCGCTTTGAAAACTTTCCGGATACGCCGGCATTGGGGCAAGACTATGGTTTAGATTGGGATCCGCTGCTGCGCTTCCGAGGAATGTTCATCAAGAAAGGCGCGCCGCAAGAAATTATTGAGTATCTGGCGGAAGTCTTCGCGCAAGCCTATCGATCAGAAGAGCATCAGGAGTTTGTCGTACGTAAAAGCCTTGACATCGTTGACTCATTCCGCAGCCGTGAGGATACGATCAAGATTCTTGAAGATTCACTGGGAGTTTACGCCAGCGCCTCGAAAGAATTAGGCCTTGAAGTTCGCGACGGCCTGTAAGTCGTTCTGCCCGGGCAAGAGAGCTGCCGGCGATCCAAGCGGGTCGCCGGCAGTTTTCGATGCAAACTGATTTCCAAGGTATGAATATGCTCGCCTCGAGTCGCCGTCCTTGGCCTTCCTTCGCTGAATCAGGCACTTGGCTCATTCTGACAATTGGCGCACTGATTTATACTTTTCAGTTTGACGATCCGCTGCCGGTTTACGAATGGGGGCCTGCGCACTGGCCGCGGATGGTATTGATCGGCATGCTGCTGTTCGCAGGCTGGCTCTTTTTCAGCATCTGGCGGACATCTTCAACGCCGTCAGCGGAGCAGATAAAAGCATCCGTCAGTGATGACCTTTCCGCCTTGGATCGCTCAGCGCAGTTTCGAGTCGTGCTGCTTTTTACTCTGCCCGTCCTTTATACCTATCTGATTCACAAGATGGGATTTTTGCTTGTCACACCGTTCTTTTTGTTCAGCTACATGTGGCTGATGGGGGTCAAGCGGCTGCGCACTCTGCTGATTATGACAGTATGCATTTACACCGCGCTGGTGCTGGTATTCGTGGTGGTCATCTTCACCTACCTGCCGCCGGGCGCCGGCATATTCAACACCATCAACGGCCATATCATAGGATTGCTGACGTAATGGGAGAATTCCTCGTCGGTACGCAGCAGCTGTTTACCGATCCAATTGGCATTGTCATTTTTATCGCCGCACTGATCGGCGGACTGGTTTTTGGCGCGGTTCCAGGCCTCAGTCTGCTGACTTTGGCTGCAGTCCTGCTGCCATTTACCGCTTGGATGTCGTCAACGCACGCTATCATGCTTTATGGAGTGCTTTATGTGGCGGGCGTATATGGCGGCGCGATCACGGCGATCCTGTTCAATATTCCTGGGTCCGTGGAGAATGCCCCGACTGCTTTCGATGGCTATGCGATGACCCGCAAAGGTCAATCCGGCAAGGCAATCGGATATGCCGTAACGTGCTCGGCATTTGGCGGCACTTGCGCTGCCATTGCCATGATGGCGTTTACCGGTCCAGTCGCGGATTTTGCGATTCGCAACTTTGGCCCGGTCGAAATATTTGCTCTAATTTTTTTCGGCTTGGCGGTTGTCGCTGGCATTGGCACTCAATCCATCGCGAAAGGCTGGCTGTCCCTGCTGGCTGGACTGCTGATCGGCTCAATTGGCAGCGATCCCGTCGGCGGTATTCCCCGATTTAATTTCGGCACGCTGTATCTGCACGGCGGTTTTCATTTCGTGCCGCTGATTCTTGGTTTTTTTGCAGTTGCCGAAGTTTTTACCCAAGGACTCAAACTAGCCCGCGGAGAATATGACAGGCCAAAGATTTCGGTGGCTTACCCCACATTTTTCGAATTCTGGAAAATGAAATTCATAGTCGTGCGCTCTGCCGTAATTGGTTTTTTCTGCGGTGTGCTCCCGGGCATCGGCGCCACGCTGGCGGCGTTTATGTCATACAACGAAGCCGTGCGCTGGTCCAAAACGCCTGAAAAGTTTGGCAAGGGCAATCCCGAGGGCGTGGTTGCCCCGGAAACCGCCAATAATGCTGCCACGGGTGCAGCGATGATTCCGCTGCTCGCGCTGGGTTTGCCAGGCGGCGCGCTGACTGCCATGATGATCAGTGTTTTCAATTTGCATGATATGGATGTCGGTCCTTTGATCATGATCGAGGCGCATGATCTTGTGTGGGTGCTTTTCGCATCGATGTTCTGGGCATCAGTGGCCATTTTAGCGGTCGGTGTTGTCGAGGCCAAAGGCATTGTCAATCTGCTGCGCATTCCGTTTCCGATCCTGGCGCCAACGATATTGATATTTGCAACCATCGGCGCGTTCGCGTTGCGTGGCAACATTGTGGATGTCTATACCATGTTTGCGGCCGGTGTGCTGGGATTCTTGATGCGCAAGGGCGACTACTCGATACCTGCCTTGGTGATGGGTGTGATTCTCGGCCAGATTGGAGAAGATACGTTTTCCCGATCAATGGTGCTGCTGGACTACAATGTCTTTGCATTTTTTACCAAGCCGATCAGCGGCATCCTGATTTCACTGGGGCTGATTACGATTGCCATGAACATTGTGAGGCACCGCCAACTGTTTGGCAAGCACTACGCCGAATTCACCGAAGAAAACAATTGATCGGCGTGTGCAATCAGATGAATTCTTCTATAAATCTGGCAGTTGACGGTGATCGGCTGTGGAATTCGCTGATGCGCATGGCGCAAATCGGCGCAACCGATAACGGCGGTGTCTGTCGACTGGCGCTGACTGACCTTGATCGGGAAAGTCGCGAGCTGCTGTCTCAATGGTGCGCTGAGCTGGGCTGTACGCGCTATGTCGATCCAATGGGCAACATGTTTTTCCGCCGTGCAGGACTGGTCGATGATGAAAAGGCAGTCGGAACAGGCAGTCATCTGGATTCGCAGCCCACCGGCGGCAAGTTTGACGGCGCCTATGGCGTTCTTGCCGGACTTGAAGTTCTGAGAACGCTGCATGATGCCAATCTTCAGACACAGCTGCCTGTCGAGCTGGTTGTGTGGACCAATGAGGAGGGCGCTCGCTTTCCGCCGGCGATGATTGGTTCGGCGGTGTATGCGGGTGCATTCGATCTGGAATACGGACACAGTCGGCAAGCGCATGACGGGGCAACGATAGGCAGCGAGCTGAGGCGTATCGGATATTTAGGCGATACGTTGCCGGCGGATCATGGGTTCTCCGCATTTTTTGAAGCTCACATCGAGCAAGGCCCGATACTTGAGGACCACAACATGTCGATTGGTGTAGTCACTGGAGTTCAAGGCTCGGTTTGGTATGATGCTGTTATCTCAGGCGAAGAGGCGCATGCAGGCCCCGCACCCATGAAAACACGCCGTGACGCCCTGCGCGGCGCCAGCGAGCTGCTGCCGAGTCTTTATGAGCTCGCTGAGGATTTTGGCGATGATGCACGAATCACAATCGGTGAGTTTCGCACATATCCGGGATCGCGCAATACGGTTCCGTCACGTGCAGAGTTTACAATTGATATTCGGCATCCTGTTCTGACGGAATTCGACCGCTATGATCAGGCCGTTATGCAGACTGTTGAGCGATTCAATGCAGTTGCAAATGTAGAGGCGCAAATCAAGAGAATTTGGCGCTCGCCGCCCGTTCAGTTTGATCTTGATTGCATCGAGGCGGTTCGCTCGGGCGCACAGGCATGTCGCTATGACTTTCGCGAAATGTTCAGCGGCGCCGGACACGACTCGGTACACATCTCAAAAGTCGCTCCGACCTCCATGATCTTCATTCCCTGTGATGGCGGTGTCAGCCATAACGAGAGAGAAAATACATCAAAGGCATTTGCCGAAGCTGGCGCAAATGTCTTGCTGCAGGCGGTCTTGGCAAAAGCGGGCGTCAGCCCAGCATGAAAACAGTTGATGTTGTCGGTGTCGGTGTTGCACTGGTTGACAATCTGGCGTATGTAGGTGATCAGCAGCTGGAGTCCATGGGTTTGATCAAAGGGACAATGCAGCTGATTGATCATGCCCAATTGCAGCGTATTTGCGGCCAGATAGTGCCCGACACAATTCAATCAGGCGGCTCGGTTGCCAATACCATCGTGCAAATGGCCGCTCTTGGCAGTTGCTGCGAGTTCATCGGCAAGATTGCCGATGATCAAGCCGGTGAAAGGTTCAGGCACGATATGACGAGTGCGGGCGTAAGGTTTGCAGCAGACGCGACGCAGTCATCGAAACCCTCGGGTCAATGCTGCGTACTGATTTCAAAAGATGCGCAGCGCACCATGTGCACTCACCTAGGCGCCGCGACAGATCTGTCCGTCCATGATGTCGATGCCCGGTCGATTGCAAACGCACACTGTCTGCTGGTGGAGGGGTATTTGTGGGACTCAGGCGATGCCGTCAAATTGATTGAGGCACAGACTTCGATTGCGATTGAGAATGCTACCCGAATTGCGCTGACTCTATCGGATCCGCTTTTAGTGGAGCGGCATCGCAGCTTGCTGCAGGCATACGTTGAGAACTATGTTGATATACTGATCTGCAACGAGCAGGAGGCTTTGCAACTGTACCGGTCAGCAAGCCTGAGGGAAGCAATGGGCATGCTTCGCACGAAAGTTTCGATTGCAGTCATTACCCGCGGCGCCCAAGGATCAGAAGCCGCAAGGGATGATCAAAAGTATGTCTGTGAGGCCGCTAAAGTCTCTCGAGTCAGGGATACAACCGGGGCAGGGGACGCGTATGCAGCCGGCTTTCTGCATGGATTGTCAAAAAATCTGCCAGTTCCCGATTGCATGAAAAGCGGTTCTGATCTGGCGGCGCGGGTCATACAGCACATTGGAGGACGGCGTTAGCCTGCTGCAAGCCGTATCGGCCGGATTGATTATTGCCGGCCGATACCGGACAGTGCATCAACGACTTGAGGTCACAGCTCGTTCAGAATTGTCTCAGCATCGCTGACCTCATATTTTCCTGGCGCTTCACGATTCAAGGTTGTGACTTTGCCGTCTTCCACGATCATGGCATAGCGGTCCGAGCGAACCCCCAGTCCGCGGTCGGTCAGATCAAGCTCAATCCCTATCGCCTGAGTGAATATCCCGCTGCCGTCCGCCAGCATTAGAATTTCACTGGCGTTTTGAGAATCGCCCCATGCATCCATGACAAACACATCATTAACGGAAACGCAGGCAATTGTGTCGACACCTTTGGCTTTGATCTTGTCTGCATTGATCACATAGCTTGGCAGGTGAGAGACTGAGCATGTCGGTGTAAATGCACCTGGAACAGCAAACAGAACCACTTTTTTTCCTGCGAAAAGGTCAGTTGTTGAAATCTTTTCAGGTCCCTTTTCGGTCATGTGATACAGATCTGCCGGTGGAATTTGATCGCCTACTGATATACTCATATTGATAAATCCTGATTGAAAAAAAATTAGGGGTAAGGTAGCTGGCACTATCCGCGCCGGCGGCGCGTCTTCGAAAAAGTCTCAACTGCGTCTTAGTATATCAGCCGCACTATTGCAGAATATCTGGAATACTGCGGAATACTGCATCTTGGGATATATGGATGCGTTTGGATTCTCCGCTGACAGTGTTGATTTACTATCGATATTGATGAAATCATGATAAAAATCAGAGGGACCTGAATGACGAAGAAGCGATGGGGAAAGGCAGCCGATCGGTTACGGGACCGGGCGCTGAAGGAACCCCGTGTGAACCATAACTGGCTGTTCAATCAGATGATCGGTGCCGCCGCGGGTCCGTCTGAGGCTTTGCAGGACATGCTGACCGACTCCATGATCGGGATTGTTGATCTGCCGCGTGCAGAGCTGGCCCCAACGCGCTCTAGTGCCCCGAATCAGGCTTTGCAGGATGCCGATGCGGTCATCCGGGTGCCGCTTCTGGGGGCGAGTGGTCACTGTGCGCGGTTTCGCGTCTTGCTTGAGGCCAAGGACCGCATTCGGCAAGATGAGCTCATGGCGCAGCTGCGGCGCTATGAGACCGGCCTGTACCTGCAAGGCAATGAGCCGGTTGTGATGGTGCTGATCAATGCCGGGCCGCCCTGGCCGGGCGGCACGGTGATGGAGTTTCGCGACTGGCTGGCCGATCCCGGCGAGCGGTTCTGGGCGGTGTTCGGCGCGTATGTGTCAAGCGTGAGGATTCGGGTGGTGAATCTGCAGGAGGTGCCGGTGCGCCGGCGCCTGGCAGCGTCGGCGACCGCCAGCTCGGTCGGCCTGTATGCGATGAGCGTCGTCTGTGAGCCGGCCGCGGAGCCGGTGCTGGACAGGATCATGGCGAAGGTGCTGTGCCTCGATGAGGGGGCGGTGCGCCAGGGTGTGCTGTTGCAAACGACAAAGTATTTGAATTCTTATGGCTGGGGGCTTACAATGGAGGACTGGCAGTCGATTGAGATCAAGCAGACGGGGCAAAGTAAAATGGTGGATGTTGCAATGGAGCTGGCGGAAGCCTATCGCCAGGAAGGGCGGATGGAGACAATGGAGCTGGCGGAAGCCTATCGCCAGGAAGGACGGATGGAGACAATGGAGCTGGCGGAAGCCTATCGCCAGGAAGGACGGATGGAGACCGCCAGAAGAATGCTGGCGGCGGGTTATGGGCTGGAGCAGATTTGTGAGCTTTGCGAGCTGAGCGAGGAGCATGTCAGCCGGCTGCGTAGCCCATAGAGACAACGATGAAAGTCTTCAAGCGAGTGTTTGACCGAGCTGTATGCAGCGGTCAGTCGTCGCTGTTATTCTCTTTGTTTGTATCTGGTTATGTTATGTACCGCTCATACTGGCAGTCCAAACTCAAAGCGTAAAGCATATCTGAGACGATCAGATTCGTGAATGCTCAAGACAGAGCAAAGCAAAATAGTTGATGTTGCAATGGCACTGGCGGAAGTCTTTCGTGAGGAAGGATACGAGGAAGCACGTGAAGCTATTCGTCAGGAAGAATATAAGAAAGGACGGACGTGAGGAAGCACGTGAGGAAATCGCCCGAAAAATGCTCGAGGCAGGTTGCCGGCTGGATGAAATTCTTCGATTTTGTGATCTGAGTGAGTCGCAAATCAACCAGTTGCAAAGCTAGCAGAGATAAAAGACAGGATTGTCAAGAGAATCCTTGACTGACCTGGATGCAGTATGCTCGCAAGTATCAGCCGCCGGTCAATATTCATTGCATCCGGTAAATCCGAATCGCGCACGTGCGAGCATCAATGTCGCTATCATCCAGTACTGAATTAGATCAATTGCGGGCTAAACACCCCGAGATTGAGTATCTTGATGCAATTTTCCCGGATATGAATAACTATATTCGGGGCAAAAGGATTCCTGTCGATGAAGCGAACAAGCTTTACCGGGACGGCATGCAGATCCCCGAAAGCTCATACCTTTTGGATTATGAGGGTGCAAGCAATGACCCATGCGGCCGAGGGTTTTCTGATGGCGATCCTGATGGAACAATGTTTCCGATACCCGGCACCACAGTTTATGTTCCATGGGGCAAAGCCAACCGCGCTCAGGCATTAATGCAACTGTTTACTGATGAGGGCGCTCCATGCTTGACAGAACCCCGGAATATAGCCCAGAGAGTGCTGGACCAATTCAATGAGCTTGAACATGAGGTCAATCTCGCATTTGAGCTGGAATTCTATTTGATTGACAGGCAGACGGACGCGACAGGTCGCCCGCAGCTCTTGAGCAGAGGCCCAGGGGTGAATGAAGTGGATGCAATGCAGGTTTATTCACTCAGTGATCTGGATTTTCATGATGATTTTCTGCACCGGATTCATCGCTGCTGCGCAGTTCAAAATATCCCGTCATCGGTTGTGATTTCTGAGTATGCACCGTCTCAGTTCGAGATCAATCTGCGTCATGTTGCCGACCCGCTTAAGGCCGCCGATCAGTGTGTATTGCTCAAGCGCGTTGTTCAGGAAGTAGCGAAGGCCATGGACATGCGCGCTACGTTCATGGCCAAGCCTTTTATGCAGTTCAACGGCAACGGGATGCACATTCACTTGAGCCTTATGAACCAGCAAGGTGAAAACTTGTTTCAAGGGCAATCAAACTTGGGCAGCGAGCAGCTGCACTACGCGATAGGCGGTATTTTTGCATTGATGCCCGATATGTTTGGAATATTCGCGCCTGGACGCAATTCCTACCGCAGGTTCGAGCCCAATATGTTTGTTCCTGTCAACCGGACTTGGGGATTCAACAACCGTTCGGTTACGATCCGCATTCCATCGGGGCCCGATGAGTCAAGACGATTTGAGTTTCGAGTGGCAGGTGCAGATGCCAATCCGTATCTTGTGCTGGCCTGCCTGCTTGCAGGGATCTATCACGGCCTGACTGAGAAAATTGATCCCGGCAAGCCGACACCATTGGTCAATGCCAGTTGCAATATTGATCCTCAGCTGCCGCTGGAGTGGCGGGCTGCGATCCAGAGACTCCGTGAGTCTGAACTGGCGAGAAAATATCTGACTCCTGATTATGTTGATCTCTACTGCGCAATCAAGCAGGATGAGATTGCGCAGTACAGCCGTTGCATCACGGACCGGGAATATCAGCTCTATCTGTGATCACAAAGCGGCCGCTCTGGGCCGAGATCAAGCGAGCGTCGTTTCTGCTTGCTTTGCGGGCTGAGCACTGTCCCTCATCCACTGCTGCAGGATTTTCAGGGAATGCTCTGAGTCAACCCCGTTTTGCGGGTCCAGTACAAGCTGGCCAGGTGTATAGCCGCGACTGGCAATGCCCCTTTGCACGGACTCAACCAGTCGGATATCTTCAGCCACTGTGGTTTCCCAGTCCAGCTTGGCGAGCTCTTTGATAGTTGCACAGTCTTCGCCATCGCGTGTGTACCAGTCACGGATTAGCTCAACTCTGTTTTCATCAATTTCTCTCCAGCAATAGGTGTTGAGCACATTGCCTGGATAGATCTGAAATGCGAACATGGGCCATAGATACCAATTAGAGTACTGGTCTGCCATTGAGCCATCATCTTCACGAATGGCGTAACTGAGTCTTTCAATATTCTGTGTTTTTGCCGTATGGCGCAAGCAATGTCCCTGCGGCTGAATGTCATAGGTGTTAGCGTCGATCACGCCGGTTGACAAGCTTTGATGGTTGATTTTGCAGTGATAGCATTCCGAATAGTTTTCGACTGAGATTTTCCAGTTGCATTTTTCAATGATCGTATAAGTTTCGAGCGGCTGCATGCGCACGATGTCAGGCAAGTACTCAGACAGCTGCTCCCGAACTTGCGGATACCACAGGTCCATGGGCTCAGCATCATCATCCAGGTTGGCAAAAATAAATTCATGAAAATTCTCTATACGGACGGATTTCAAGCAAATCTTGGACGGGTCAAGCCCAGCGACGGCTTTGAGATTCGGTCCGCCGCGAAGTTGGCCGCAAAGATCATAGGCCCAGGCATGGTAAGGACAGGTGATAATTTTTTTGTTGCCTTTGCCTTCGAGCAATTCGTGTGCGCGGTGCTGACAGACATTGTAAAAGGCTCTGATTTTGCTGTCTTTGCCGCGTATGCAGAATAAATTCTGACCGGCGATAGAGAAGGTGAAGTAATCACCGGCTCGGCTCAGCTGCGAGGCGTGCCCGGCATAATGCCACGTTCTGACAAGACCGCCGTTGCGCTCATGACGCAAGACCGAGGCGGCAGTGTAATACCAGGGTTCCAGTGTTCGTGAGATCGATGTTTCGTGCGCTGCATGCGGATGTACTGTCACTTGAAAATACTCGTTTTGCGATTCAATGAAATCAGTAAAATTCGCACTCATTCTAAATCACAATTGCCATCGACGCAAAAGAATTTCGCGTGATTTGACGGATGAGAAAATCCGAATTGCCCGGCAGCGCTCAAGTTGTCATTATCGGCGGCGGCATCATGGGCTGCTCTCTTGCCTATCACTTGGCCGAGGAAGGTCTCCGTGATGTAGTGCTGCTTGAAAAGGCAGAATTGACATCCGGCTCCACTTGGCATGCTGCCGGCCAAGTAACACGTGCAGTCTCAAGCTTCGGTCTTGGCAAATGTGTCGACCACAGCATCGACATGTACAGCGGCAAATTGGAACAAGTGTCCGGCCAGTCGATCAGCTGGCATGGCTGCGGCTCCATACGGGTCGCGTATTCCAATGAAGAGATGGATTGGTTCCGGCATATGCTCAGCGTCGGCCGTGCTTTGCAAGTCGCTATTGAATTGATTGATGTGGAAAAGATTCGCCAGCTGCATCCGTTCTACAACACTCGGGGGATTGTTGGCGGTATCCACACCCCTGATGATGGACACGTAGATCCGGCTGGGGCAACATTTGCGTTTGCGGCAGCCGCGGTGAGAATGGGTGTTGCGGTTATTCAGCGCTGCCGCGTCACATCTTTGGCCCGTACTGCCGCCGGCGAATGGGCAGTCATGACTGAAAAAGGTGCTTTGGCTGCTGAGCATGTCGTCAACGCAGCAGGTCCCTGGGCCCGGCAAATAGGTGATTGGAATGAACTCCAATTGCCCATGGTTTCGATGACCCACCATTATTTTGTCACCGATTCAGTCGATGACTTCCGATCTCTGTCGCATGAGCTGCCGGTGATTCGGGATGATGTGGAAGTATCGGGATATGTGCGAATGGAGCAGCAGTCAGGGCTTATTGGCATTTACGAAAAAGTCAACGCTAATGCTGTCTGGGAAGAGGGTTGTCCGTGGGACAGTGAGCACGAGCTTTTTGAAGCAGACTATGAGCGTGTAATGCCGTGGCTGGGCAACGCGATGAAGCGTATGCCAGTACTGTCACGACTGGGCATCAAGAGCGCTGTTCATGGCGCAATTTCACATCCCCCGGATGGCAATCCACTGCTCGGTCCTGTTTTTGGAGTGAAAAACTACTGGTGCTGCTGCGGTACGCAGATCGGGATATCATGGGGTCCGGGACTGACACGCGAATTGGCACGATGGATCGTGCATGGCAGCGCTGATATTTCCATGCGTGAGTTTGATCCGCGCAGATTTGGTCCTTATGCTGACCGCAAGTGGCAGCTGATCAAGGCAAAAGAAGACTACTGTCTGCGCCATGAAATACCGTATCCCCATTTCAACCGCCTGGCCGGCCGGCCTGTCAAGCCGAGTCCTCTGTATGAGGTTCTCAAATCTCAGGGAGCTGTCTTTGAGGAGGTTTACGGACACGAGCGGCCGCGCTGGTTTGCTGCCGATGAGGCTGATCCGGCTGATCAATATGCGTTTACTCGCAACCGCATTGACGCACTGGTTGCGGCCGAAGTGTCTGCGGTACGCAAGCGCTGCGGTGTGATGGACATCAGTGCGTTTGCGAAAGTCGAGATCGGCGGCGCGGATGCCAAGCGTGCCCTCGACAAATTGTCAGTCCGAGAAATGGATGGGCCAGCGGGTCAGATCTGCTTGACGTATCTGCTCAATCGGCGGGGTCGAATTGAAGTTGAGGCGATTGTCGCAAAGCTCAGAAGCGATCAATTTGTCATGATTTGCGCGCCCTTTTACGAACGGCGTCTGCTGGATCACATTCGAATGCACTGCGAGGCCATGTCAATTGATGTTGTCAATCGTTCCGATGCCTGGGCTGGACTGGCGCTGCAGGGACCGATGGCGCGAAAAGTCCTCAGTGCATGTACTGATGCGAGACTCGACGATCATTCGTTTCGCCGTTTCAGCGCTCAGGAAATCAATATTCGCGGACACCGCATCTGGGCGCTGCGGCTGTCCTATACCGGTGAGCTTGGCTTTGAGCTGCATGGACCGCGTGAGCTGATGCTCGGTGTTTATGAAACTCTATGGGAAGCCGGTCAGCGGTATCAAATAATCAACTACGGCTCATTTGCAATGAATGTGATGCGTATGGAAAAAGGCTTCAAGGGAGCCAGCGAGCTGACCAATGAGGTCACGCTGAGCGAGGCGAGCGTCATGCCGCCATCTGCGTTCTCAGCAAAAGAATTTGTTGGCCGCGATGCTGCGCTTATCGCCAGTGACTCTCCTTTGCCTTGGCTTTGCGCCTATCTTGCGATTGAGCCTGACGGGCATAACGACGGCAATGGCGGCGAGGCTGTTTTTCATGAGGGCCAAGTTGTCGGTTCAACGACTTCGATAGTGTTTAGCGAATACGCCGGCACGATTGTGGCGTTCGCCTACCTTGATCCAGCCGCGGCACAGCCTGGAACGCAGCTGCACGTCTGCATTGGCGGCGAGCTGCGTCCAGCGAAAGTGCTTGCCACGCCAATTCTCTGATCATAATGCCCTGTGCTTGCAGAAACGGAAATTACAGCAATGCAATCATCACAACTTAAAAAGCGCGCGGATGCGGTACTGCCCGGCGGGCATTTCGGCAATTTTGATTCACCCATTGTGGTACGCAATGCGCAGGGGTCGAGGCTATGGGATGTGGATGGCAAGCAGTATATTGATGGACTGCTGGGCTCAGGGCCATTGATTTTAGGGCATGGGCACCCGGAGGTGCTCGCGGCGGTCAACGAACAGCTGGCAAAAGGGGTTACTTTTTTTACCAACAACGAACCCGCCATTGAGCTGGCTGAGGAAGTCTGCCGCTCGGTTCGGTGTGCACAGCAGGTGCGCTACCTCTCTACCGGCGGCGAGGCCGATATGTATGCCATGCGCCTGGCGCGCGCATTCACGCAGCGCAACAAGATTATCAAATTCGAAGGCGGTTACCACGGCATGTCCTCAGAAGCGCAAATGAGCCTGGCTCCGTCGAAATTCACGCCCTTTCCCATACCCGTTCCAGACTCAGCGGGCATTCCGCAAGCGGTGCGAAATGAGGTGCTGGTTGCGCCGTTCAATGAGACTGAGGTTCTAGAGGAACTTGTTGAGCAGTATTCACAAGATGTCGCAGCGATTATTGTTGAGCCTATGCAGCGCACGATTCCTGCGATGCCTGGATTCCTTCAGAAGTTGAGGGAGATTTGTGACCGCAGCGATATTGTGCTGATTTTCGATGAGGTTGTCACCGGGTACCGGGTCGCATACGGCGGTGCGCAGGAAATGTATGATGTAGTGCCAGATTTGTGTACCTTGGGCAAGATTGTCGGAGGCGGATTCCCGCTGGCAATCGTAGCGGGAAAGGCAGACATCATGGCTCACTTTGACAAGGGAAAGGTTGGCAAGGAGGGTTTCTTGATGCAGATCGGCACCCTCAGCGGCAATCCGGTTGCTTGTGCAGCCGGTCTCAAGACCATGGAAATTCTAAATCGACCCGGCCAGTACGAAAAACTTCAAGCCAGCGGCGAGACCATTATGCAGATGTTTTCAGACAGCCTCGATGCTGTCGGTGTGGCGCATCAGGTTGTCGGCTTGCCGGCCGCCTTTGATGTGGTGTTTACGGACACTCCGGTCAAGGACTACCGTACTTACGCGACAGGCGATCTGAAGCTGGCCAGAATCTTCAATCAATCGCTGCTGGAAAAAGGTCTTTTCAAGACGCCGAACAAGTTCTACGTCTCACTGGCTTTGAACGATTCTGATCTGGAACGGATACGTAGCATAATCGAAGATGCTGCCCAGGAATTGGTGCAGATTTGAATCCCGCAGTCAAATACCCCGGCAGGCACGCCGATTCATACTACGCTGCCAGCGTCAATCAGGAATTGCAGTTTCCGCAGCTTGAGGCTTCGGTCGACTGCGATGTCTGCGTTGTCGGAGCGGGATACACGGGATTGACGACAGCTTTGAATTTGTGCCAGCGCGGCTATCGCGTCGTTGTGCTGGAAGCGCAGCGGGTCGGATGGGGCGCCTCAGGGCGAAACGGCGGGCAGCTCGGGTCTGGAATGAGCTGGTCTCAGCGAGAGCTTGAGAGCGAATTCGGAATTGAGCAGGCGCGCCGTTTCTGGGAATGCTGCGAAGCTGCAAAAGACGAGGTCAAAGAGAACATTCGCCGCTACGGCATCGAATGTGATCTGAAATCTGGAGTATTGGCTGCAGCTGTCACGCGTCACGCTGCGGAACAATTCGCCCGCAATGCTGAGCACTTGCAAACCGCCTACGACTGCCAGTCAGTTTGTTACCTGCCATCATCTGAAATGACAGATCGATTGGGGACAGAACGCTATTTCGGCGGTACGCTGGATTTAACCGGCGGTCACCTGCATCCGCTCAACTACGCATTGGGCCTGGCGCAGGCGGTAGCGCAGTCAGGCGTAGAAATTTATGAGCATTGCGCTGCAGCAAGCTGCACCAAAGTCGATGGCGGCATCGAGATCAAAATCCAATCTGGGCCTCGTGTGAAGGCGGCATATGCGGTGTTTGCATGCAACGCGTATATCGGTCGAATTGCACCTGCGTTCAGTCGTTTCATTATGCCGGTCAACAGCTATATCATTGCCACAGAACCTTTGAATGAAACTGTTGCGCGGCGGATCAACCGTGACGATATTGCTGTTTACGATTCCAAGTTTTGCCTCGACTATTACCGCCTGTCGGCTGACCGAAGGCTGCTGTTCGGCGGCCCTGAAACCTACCTGCCGTTTGAGAGCCGCAATATCGCAATTCATGCGAAGTCGAAAGTGCTCTGGCTTTGGCCAGAACTGAAAGATATCGGAATCGACTATGTCTGGGGTGGAAAAATCGCGGTGACGGTCAATCGTTTGCCCAGTATTGGCCGCATTGCACCTGAAATCTACTATGCTCAGGGGTTTTCTGGCCATGGTGTAGCGCTCACCAGTCTGACAGGAAAAATACTCGCAGAGATCATCTCAGGAAACGCAGAAAGATTCGATCTGTTCGCTTCGATACGGCATCGAAAGTTTCCAGGCGGCCGATTGCTGCACTGGCCGATTCATGTACTGACAATGACCTTGCTGGACCTCAGCGACCGCTTCAGCCAATTCCGACAGCGTGTGCCGACCTGATTTTCTCTCGGGCAGCAGCGATTTTCATTTTTGTTTTAGCGATGCAAGTGCTATAACTGGATTGCGATCCATTGAAAAAACCTGCAACTCTATAAGGACCGTTCATTATGTCAGTTTCACTTATGGAAAAAACCGCAGAGGCATTTCCTGCGGTTGCACACCTGCTTGAGGTCTTTGGAGAGCGGGTGATTACCTCCCCCAGTGCGTGTCAGGAGTATGGGAAAGATGAGTCGTTTCACGGCAGCTACCCGCCCGATGCTGTGTTTGCGCCCCGCAATACCGAAGAGGTTGTGACAGCGGTTCAGATCTGTGCGCAATACGATTTTCCGGTCATTCCATATGGTACGGGAACTTCATTGGAAGGACACATCTGTGCTCTGCATGGCGGATTATCGCTGAACATGATGGAAATGAATCAGGTGCTTGAGGTGAACGCTGATGACTTGGATGTCGTCGTCCAGCCCGGCGTGACGCGCAAGCAGCTCAACCAGCATCTCAAAGATACAGGACTGTTTTTTCCGATTGATCCGGGTGCGGATGCCTCTCTTGGCGGCATGACCGCCACACGCGCTTCTGGCACCAACGCAGTGCGTTATGGCACAATGCGCGAGAATGTATTGTGCCTGACAGTTGTGCTGGCCGATGGCCGGATTATCCAAACAGCCAAGCGCTCTCGAAAATCTTCGGCCGGATACGACCTGACGCGACTTTTCGTCGGTTCAGAAGGCACTTTGGGTGTGATTACTGAAATCACTTTGCGGGTATATGGAATTCCAGAAAAGATTTCGTCCGCGGTGGTGGCATTTTCGGATTTGGCCAAAGCAGTCGAATCGGTCATCATGACAATACAGATGGGCATTCCCATCGCCCGCATTGAGCTTCTTGATGAGGCCATGATGACCGCGCTGAATCGCTATTCATCTATGGACTATCCGGAACAGCATACCCTTTTCCTTGAGTTTCACGGAACTGAAAAAAACGTGCAAGAACAAGTTGAGCTGGTCGAGATGATTTGTCAGGAAAATGGCGGTGGAAATTTCCAATGGACGGTGCATGCTGAGGAGCGCAGCCGCTTATGGCAAGCTCGCCATGACGCTGCTTATGCGGCCAAGGCGATGCGTCCGAATGCTCAGATCTGGGCGACTGATGTATGTGTGCCGATTTCAAGATTGGCTGAATGCATCGTTGAGACCCAGCGCGATATCAAGGAGATGGAATTGGTCGCACCCATAGTCGGCCATGTCGGTGACGGCAATTTTCATCTAGTGCTGCTAGTCGATCACACTGATCAGGACGAGGTCAGACGAGCACAGGAGTTGCACGAAAAGATGGTGCTGCGCTCGCTAAAAATGGATGGCACCTGTACCGGTGAGCATGGAATCGGTTACGGCAAACTGGACTTTCTGATTGCCGAGCATGGCGAGGCGGTCAGCGTGATGCGAGCGATCAAGCAGTCGCTTGATCCTGCCAATATCATGAATCCGGGGAAAATCGTCCGAATTTAGTCACTGGCATTCGGATTGTATGAAAAGGCGCGGCTTAAAGCGGTGTGCGCGATAATACGGACGGTTATCGAAAAATGAATCAGGCGGATGAGGTGCTTGCGTTGATGTAGATTTCTGCGGCAGCATCGCTTTGGCGCAACAAGCCCTTTTCTACAAACAGCCGCAGCGTATTGTTTACAGTAGCCCTGGAAACAGGAGGCCAGGGACCATTGACGTTTCTGTAAATTTCCTCTGCCGACATTTCGTCAGGCTTGTCCAGAATTACGCGAGCGATCCGCAATCGCTGCTGAGACGGCATAATTCCATTATCACGCAAATAGGTATCTAGATCAATGTTTGTCATCATGGCGGAAATCTACCTGCAAGCCAAATTGGATTCAATTTCTCAAAAGCTTAAAAAACGAAAGAGTTTTAATTTGTAGACTCCCAATTTTAACACACAATGCACGGTATTTTCAACGGGAATTTTTTCTCAAATTGAGATGAGCGCATCCAGGCGCCTTGCCAATACGCAAGGCTTGTGGAAGCGTCGGTGCGGCGTTTTTTTGTGCCTGCAATAAGTTGTATGCCATGCTCAGATTAGAGCAGCATGCTCCGCGCGGCGAGAGCGCCTCCGCTTGAAAAAACAAGAAACTGTCTTTGATTTTCATTTCATTACTTATGATTTGCTTTCTAAAAAGCAGCCAAGGAATTGAGGTTTTTGCTGCAGTCACAAGCCGTTCGCAAGGTCGCCGTACGCGTGTGTCACACCTGACTGGGACTGATTTGAGTCAGTGCTCTGCAGTGTCAGATAATGCAGTCGGCCGCACCAGCGATTCCGCATCTCCAGTTCATCTCTGGCAGTAGGCAGTGAAAAAATTTGGCGCCTGCTTCGGTTGTCCGAGAACATTCGTAAAATGCGCTGCGCCGGTCTTTGGCATGCGTTCAGGCCGCCCTACATCCAGACCAGATATACAAAAATTCTATATCCCGCATAGATGAATCCAAGTGTGAGCACGCCTGCGCGAATGCCGTGACAGGCATTCTTGATCCAAAGCCAAATCAAGCCGCATGTCACCAATACGATTTGCGCCAATCGCATGATGTCGCCATGATGATTCGGGTCCCAATATGAAATTGGACTGATGAAACGCCAGTCTGAAAAAGGAAAGAAATGCCGGTGAGCGTCATCATTGTGCAGTGGCAGGTCAAACAGCACGTGCAGCGCCATGCCGGAGAGCATCACCAGCGGCCACTGCAGCCTGAAGTACAGGCTGCCGAGCAGGCCGGCGGCAATGAGCGGTATTGAATTGAATAGATCAATGAAATTTTGCCAGCCTGGCAGATAGTAGCGCGAAGTCCAGATCTCCAGCTCTGAGCTGCCAGCAAACCACGATTCCCACGCATAGAAGATGATGATCGGCAAATCAGGGATAATGGCGCCGGCGACGATGAGCAGAAAAAGCTGCGGTCTGGATGCGCGATTTTGGACGAGGAGATTGGTGACGATATGGGCTGTCGTGTCCATATATAACAGGCTGCTTGAGGTTTGCGACTGGTTTACTCAGCTGCTTGGTTCTGGTGTTGCCCTGGACGGCTGGCGAAATGATGAAACCCACCGTGCATTTTATGCAATGTGCTGGCCTGCCAGTGAAGCGCTTGCGGCTGAGATGGCTGCTGTGCATTCGTATGATATGAGAAAAGCACATTTTGCGGTTAATGATCATTATTTGAGTCGTTGAGGATCGCGGTCCGTTATGAGGCAATGCCAACGCACTTGCAGACCCGCTCAAAAGAACCGATCTGGGACTGCCAAACTATCGAACACACCAGCGCTGTATCTATAGCGAGCAGGAGGGAATTTGCGCAGAATCCAGCCGAAGCAAGGGAACCAAGACAATGGCGCAGTGGCGGGTGCTGCCGTGAAGATACTTGCCGTTCAAAACGAGGATCAATGCAATGAAAGTGAAGTAGAAACCAATCGGGACATCTGAATTCAGTCAAATGAATATCAAGCCGAGCAGCTGCCAGCCAAGCCGCAAGGAATTGAATGAAGAGCGCGGTAAGGCAGAGCAGTTGATTCGGACGGCTGGGTGGATTCACATGAAAAGTATTGATTTCAACAGCATTCAACAGGGAGAGCATTTGATGAGAAAGATGGAAAGACCGCAAATTATTCATTTTGAAAACGGCGAGAAAGCCAAGCCGACTTTTCCGCAGCTGAGATGAGCAGCCGCATCAGCACACTGCGAGCCTGCATGGCGCAGCATAATGTTGAGGTCGCGCTCTTCACGTCTATTCATAACATCAACTACTATGCGGATTTTGTCTATTGCTCATTCGGGCGGCCTTATGGGTTGGTTGTGATGCATGATTCGCATACAACAGTCAGCGCCAACATTGACGGCGGACAGCCTTGGCGCCAGAGTCTGGCAGACAACATTGTTTACACCGATTGGCAGCGCGACAACTATTTTCGAGTTTTGCGCAAGCTGATTGATGGCAAAGTGCGGGTGGGCATTGAATACGGCCATATCACCTTGGAAAGGCGCGAGAAGCTGGCACAATTCCTGCCCGATGCTGAATTTATGGATCTCGGCGTGCCGACCATGCAGCTGCGCATGATCAAGTCTGCTGAGGAGCATGCATTGATTCGGCAAGGCGCACGTATATCAGATATTGGCGCCGCCGCCTGTGTCGAGGCCATCACATCAGTGAAGGGGCGCCGGAGCATGAAGTGGCCTTGCATTCGACCCAGGCCATGGTGCGGGCGATTGCCAAGGCTTATCCCCACACTGAATTGATGGACGCTTGGACCTGGCTTCAGTCCAGTCTGAATACGGATGGCGCTCACAATCCAGTGACAACCCGCTGCATTGAAAAAGGCGATATTCTTAGTTTGAATTTTTTTCAATGATATCCAGATATTACCAAGCTGCTGGAGCGCATTTTATTCTGTGACCATGCCTCAGCTCGCACACTGGAATTATGGGAGATCAACTGCGAGGTGCATCGTAAGGGGCTGAGCCTGATCAAGCCTGGCATCAAATGCAGCGAAATTGCAGCGGAGCCCAATGAAATTTTCCTGCGATATGATCTGCTTCAGTACCGCACTTTTGGCTATGGCCATTCTTTCGGATCGCTTCCGCATTATTAAGGTCGCGAGGCGGGGCTGGAACTGCGCGAGGACATTGAGACCGTGCTGGCACCGAATATGGCGGTCTCAATCAAGCCGATGATCACCTTGCCTGAAGGCATGGAAAGCGCTGGCGGCTATCAAGAGCACGATATTCTGACTGTCACTGAAGGTGGCAGCGAAAACATCACTCGTTTCCCATTCGGTCCAGAGCACAACATCATCCGTTGAGCGAGTCTGGCATGATTTACAGGCTGCCGCATGCTGCTCATTGAATGATCGCAAGCGCATCGAGCAAATGAGGATGCAGGAGCCGCCGGCTGATGCCTGATCTCGTTCTCCGCAATGCCAATCTTGCAGACGGTCGAAGATGGTCGAGCGGGTGTCGACATTGCGATTCGAAATGCCAAGACTGCGGAGATTGGATTCTCGCTTGACTGTCAGGCGAGACGAACCATGGAACTCGATAATTGGCTGGTTACACGCCTTTTGTTAATCCTCACTTTCACCTGGATTCCACGCTCAGCGCCGGCAATTCGGCTTCGATCAGCTCGGCTTTATGTCGTTCGCCGCGGTGATGTAATCTGTGAGTCTGCGCCGAGAAGGGCTAGATTGACTCTCGGTGAATCTGCATATGATGTGGACGACTCTCCTGAATCTAATCAATCGCGATTGATTTCGTGCAGAAACAGTCAGGGAACCGGGGTCTTGACCAGTTTTTTGCGATCTGACCCCTAGTGCCGCATATTGGCAGAGTCGTCTTTCAGCACTTCATACCCGCGCAGAATCCTTTGCGTTTGCATTTCTGATTCATTGAGCTGATCAACAGTCAAGTGACAGGCGATCTGATGTCCGTTCTCTAATTCCCGGATTGGCGGTGTTATTTTGCTGCAGGTGTCCTCAATCCCCATTGGACAGCGATTGTAGAACGGGCAGCCGACTGCAGTGATCTCTACGTCTTTGGCAATGCCGACCGCCATTTCTCGCTTTTGCATGGTGTCTTCAAGCCAGCCGATCCGAAGTTCCGGCACTGAGCTGATCAACAAACGGGTATAGGGATGAAACGGGGGTTCAAGCACCTCATCTGTGGGGCCTTGCTCGACAATGCGGCCTGCATACAAAACGACGATATCGTCAGCAAAAGAGGCGACTGTTGACAGGTCATGGCTGATAAACACGAATGACACCCCTGTCTTGTCTCGCAGCGCGGTCAGCAGCTTGATCACATTGGCGCCGACAATGCTGTCCAGTGCGGAGGTTACCTCGTCGCACAGCAGCACTTCCGGATTGGCTGCAAGCGAGCGTGCCATATTGATGCGCTGTTTTTGGCCGCCCGACAGTTCCATCGGATAGCGGCTGGCGAACTCGGGCGGAAGCTCGACCATCTGCAGGATCTCAGCGACTTTCGCGTGTTTCTTCTTGCCTTTGAGTCCATGGTAGAACTCAAGCGGACGTCCCAGTATCTGGCTGATGGTCTGTTTTGGATTCAGTGCAGTGTCAGCCATTTGGAATACGAATTGGATTTTTTGCAATTCCTCAAGGCTGCGGTTTCGCAAGTCGCCTTTGAGTTCTTTTTCCTCAAGTATGACCTTTCCCCTCGCTTGCGGCAGGATTCCAGCGACCACGCGCGCCAGCGTTGACTTGCCGCAGCCTGATTCGCCAATGACACCGACTACATGGGCGTTTTGCACCTCCATTTTGATATCGCGCAGGATCGTAACTGCGGGCTCGCCGTTGACAATGCCGCCATAACCGGCGGTTACATCATCGACGGTGACAGCGGGAAGCTCTTGGGCATGCTCTGCACCTACTGAGGAGCCGAGGCCTGATGCGGGTTTGGGACGCACGGCATCCATCAGCCGCCTGGTATAGGCATGCGCTGGATTGTTAATGACTTGCTCGGCCGTGCCTTGCTCCATGATCTCGCCGCCGTACAGCACCACGATGTAATCCGCAATCTGCGCCACGACTGCGAGGTCATGGGTCACATAAATGGCGGCGGAATTTTCTTCGTGAATGACTTTCTTGAAGGCTTTGAGCACCTCAATCTGTGTCGTGACATCCAGTGCAGTCGTTGGCTCATCCAGAACCATCAGATCGGGTTTTCCGCATAGCGCCATCGCCGCCATCAGGCGCTGCAGCTGTCCGCCGGAGACTTGATGCGGATACCGGAAGCCAATTCGATCGGGATCAGGCAATTCAAGCGCACGATACAGCTCGACTGCTCGGGAGATGGCATCTTCCTGATTCAGAATGCCGTGCAGTACCGCAGATTCTGTGACCTGCTCATTGATCGTGATCGCAGGATTGAATGTGGCTGCAGCGCTTTGTGCCAGATAGGCGACGTTGGCCCCTCTGATTTCCCGCTGCCGCAGCGGCGGGGCCGTCAGCACATCCTCGCCATTGAGCAGGACCTCGCCGCCGGTGAATTCCAGTCCAGGCTTGGTGTATGACAGCGAGGCCAGAGAGATCGTTGTTTTTCCAGATCCGGACTCGCCGATCAGGGCGGCGACCTGCCCGCGGTACAAATCAAATGTGACTCCCTTGACGATCGGGATTTCTTTTTTTTCGTCGTTGAAGGCGCTGATTCTGAGGTCTTTGACTTCCAGCAGTTTTTCGGATGATTTTGTGTTCATGGCTCTATACCATTTTCTTGGCTAGACTGCCACCGGACTTCGCAGAGATGTCATCGACAATCAAATTAATGGCAATGGTGAAACTGGCGATGGCAAATGCCGGCCACACAGCGGCCCATGAGTTGTAGGTCAGTCCGGCCAAGTTTTCGCGGACCATGCTCCCCCAGTCAGCTTGGGGCGGCTGTACGCCGAGGCCCAAGAAACTCAGGCTGGAAATGAACAGTACGACAAAAACGAGACGCAAGCCAAAGTCTGTTGCCAGCGGCATGGCGGCGTTGGGCAGGACCTCGGCGCGAACAATCCACCATACATTCTCGCCGCGCACTCGGGCGGCCTCGACATAGTCCTGTACCATGATGTCAAGTCCGAGGGCCCGTGCGATTCGAAAGACGCTGGACGCATAAATGATGCCCGCAATGATGACCAGAATCGGAATGGATGAGCCGAATGCTGCGATCGCGATCAAGCCCAGCATGATGGTGGGCAATGATAAGATCGCGTCATTGATGCGGCTGATGATCATGTCAGTCCAGCCGCCTTTGACAGCCGCCGCGATGCCCAAGGTGATTCCGACCAGGTAGGCAAGGAGTGTTGCGGCCAGAGAAATGCCAATCGTCATGCGCGCGCCCCACATAATGCGAGACAAGGTGTCTCGTCCTAAGTAGTCGGTGCCCAGCAAAAACGTTCCATACTCATTTGAGTGCGCGTCCAAGAAACTGTCGTCGCCATCCATATCCATTTCATGAAATGGGGCGAGATAGGGACCGACCACCGCAATCACCAGCCAGAATACGACGATTGCGGAAGCGATTTTTCCGACAAGCGACAGTTTGAGCTTGCGCTTCGGCGGTGCGTCCGGCAGCTCGTCGAACTTGTCAATTTGATCGATGACGTCTTTGCCGAGATCTTCAGCCTGATGTTCCGGCCTGTTCATGAGCGGCTCCGTTTATTTTGGATGTCGAAGGCGCGGATTCGACACAATCGACCCGATGTCCGCAATGAGAATTAGAATGACGTAAGTGCCGCAGAAAATCATCGCGCATGCCTGTACCAGCGGCAAGTCACGTGTTTGCACCCCGTCGATCATGAGCTTTGCGAGACCTGGATAGGCAAAGATCGTCTCAACAATAACGACACCGCTCACAAGATAAGCGAGATTGAGGGCGATTACGTTGATGATCGGACCAATCGCATTGAAGAAGGCATGCCGCAGAATAATTCTGCCTCTCGGAACGCCTTTCAGTATGGCCATTTCGATATATGGCGAGCTCATTACATTGAGTATGCCTGCGCGGGTCATGCGAATCATCTGTGCGGACACGACAATCACCAAGGTGATGATTGGCATTGCCAGCCCCAGCATCAGCTCGGCGAAGGTCATCTCATCGCGCAGCAGTGCAGTCGACGGCAGCCAGTGAAGGTTGACTGCCAAGACAAGCACCATGATGGTGGCCACAAAGAATTCCGGAACTGAGATTGTTGCCAGAGTGCCGAAGGTTACGATGCGGTCAAGCCAGGTGCCTGGATGCATTGCAGCCCAGAGTCCCAGGAATATCGAGATGGGGATGGAAATGGCTGCCACCAAGCCGGCCAGCAGCATCGTGTTATAGAATCGTCCGCCGATCAGGTCTGAGATCGCGGCACCGCCAGCTTTCGAAGTGCCCAGATCGCCGGTCGCCATATCGCCGACCCACAGAAAATAGCGGATATAGGCGGGCTGATCCAGTCCCAGCTCGCTTCGAAGTGCGGCCAGTGTTTCCGGGGTTGCGCTCTGTCCGAGCACGATCTGAGCGACATCTCCGGGCAAGATGCTCGTCATCACAAACACGATGACTGAGACCACTGCCATTGTCGCGATTCCAATCCAGAATCGCCGCAAAACCATACTCAGCATCATAGCTTCAGCCCTCGCATGTCAACATTATATTGAGGTAGGCGGACACAATCGCCTGCAGTACTGCAGGCGATTGTGTCCCTAAGCTATGATCACGCTAGCCAGGCAAACTCAGGCCATTCGTTTCCCCCTAGCTGGCCGGTAGGCACATTGGGCACACCCATGACATTGCTCGCAGTGCCATCGTTGATGTTGGTAAACGCTGGAATCACCATGCCGCTGCCCTCGTGAATCAGCATTTGCATCTCGCACATCATTTCATGGCGCAGATTCGCATCCGTTACAGCAAGCACCTCATTGAGCAATTGCCCCATGCGCTCGTTGTTCCAATAGGTGTCGTTCCACGCGGCGCCCGGCGCAAACTGAATGGCCATCTGGCTTTGCGCGGTTGGACGCATGTTCCAAGTCACAACGTTGACGGGCTCTTTCATCCAGACTGCACCCCAGTAACCGTCGGTCGGAACTTTTTTCACTTGCAGATCGAAGCCGATTTTGGCGCAATTCGTTTGCATCAGCAAGATTGCCTCTTCGATTCCAGAAATGACTGGCGCAACGAAAATTTCGGCGCTGCTGTAGCCGGATTTCTCGAAGTGGAATTTGGCTTTGTCCGGATCGAACTCACGCTGGGGCAGTGTGCTGCAGAAATCTGGGCCATGCGCCGCGGAGATGGGCGTGTCGTTGCCGACTGTGCCTCTGCCTTTAAGAACACGCTTGACAATGCGCTCGCGGTCTTGGATGTACTGCATGCCCTTGACGAAATCATCATTCGACCCAGGCTCGCCATTTTTCAGGCAGCAAATGCCCAGCTGCAGGGCGGCTGGTGTGGAGAGCAGGGTGACCCCATCGGCTTCTTCAACCTGCCTGAACGCTGACGGATCCAGCGCTGTGGCCATTTGAACGTCCCCGGCAATCAGTGCGTTGACGCGGGCGACAGGATCTGTGATCGCGGTAATTTCAATCGCATCCAGATTCGGTCCATCACGCCAGTAGTTTTCATTTCGGGTATGCACCGATTTCACTCCAGGCTCAAAGGATTCCAGCACATAAGGACCAGTGCCGATTCCATCGCCTGTTGAGCCATTCTTGACAATTTTGGTTTGAAAAAGTCCGAGCAGAATCGGAAGGTCGGAGTTGGGCGAATGCAAAACCGCCTTGACTTCGTGGGAATTGATTTTTTGCCATTCCTTGATTGTTGACAGCACGGATTTTACGACTGAAGTGGAGTCTTCGCCCAAATGCCGATTCATGCTGTAGACGACATCATCCGCTGTGAACGGCGTGCCATCGTGGAACTCTACACCTTTGCGCAGCTTGAAAGTCCATTCAGTCGCATCCGCGTTGGCTTCGTAGGATTCTGCCAGCTCTGGCTCAAGCGCCAGATTGTCGCGATGCTGGACCAGACCGTTGTAGGTTGCCCGGCCGCGCGTATAGTCAATCGTTGATGTGAACAGCGGCGGATCAAGCTGATCGTCTGGCCCATGCAGATTGGATGACATGCGCAGTGAGCCCCCGCGCTTCGGGGTGGATGCGTAGGCGGCATTGCCAGTAAACAGCAGATTCTGCGCCGCTGCTAAAGAAACGCCGGTTACGGCCATGATTTTCAGCACATCGCGGCGGCTGAAGCCGCCTTTGATGGTCTTGTCGACCAGTTCTTTTTCGTACGCAGACAAGCTGGAATAGCTCAGCTCTCCAGTCTTCATCCGCGGGAAAACTTTGTCATTTTTCATGGTTGGTTAAATCTCCTATGTGTTGCTTGCCTGCAATAAAGCAATTCGGATGAGCAGGCGCGAAATCATCCGCCTTTATTTTTCATTATGCACATTTCAACCTGGATTGCAATGGATATTTTTTGAGAAGGCTGCGCTTGCTCGACTGTTTGGATTGCGAGCTGAGTTTCGTTTTCAGTTTTTTTTCACGCCCTGAGCAAGAGATTATCGAAGTTCCGCATGCACTGTATCCAGCGAAAGCTTCAGTGCATCGAAGAGCTCATGGATCTGCGGCTCGGTAATGATCAGCGGCGGACAGATTCCAACCGTATCGCCAGACGGCAGCGCTCTCAAGATCAGGCCGTTGTCAAGACATTTCAAAAAGACTTGATTGGCCACTTTGCGGCCAGGATCGAATGATTGTCGAGTTGCTTTATTCTCCACCAGCTCCACTGCTCCAAGCAGTCCACGGCCGCGCGCCTCGCCAACCAGCGGGTGGAAACTGAGCTGATGCAGCCGCTCCTCAAAAGCGGGCATCACCTCGCGCACATGGTTCAGAATGCCGCGCTCTTCGTAAATGTTCAGAGTCTCCAGCGCGACTGCCGCGCCGACTGGATGGCCGCCATAGGTATAGCCAGTGCCCATGACGCCCAGCCGGGCGCTGGCCTCGGCAATCGTCTGATAGATTGGCTCAGAAATCATTGTGGCGCCAATTGGAATGTATGCAGATGACAGTTGTTTTGCGCAGGTGACCATGTCGGGATTCTGAATGCCGAATGTATCGCAGCCCCACAGGTTGCCAGTGCGGCCAAAGCCGTTGATCACCTCGTCGGCAATCAGCAGCACATCATGCTCCTTGAGTACCTCTTGGATTTTCTCAAAGTAGGTCTTCGGCGGCGGTATCACTCCGCCCGCACCCATCATGGGTTCAGCAATGAATGCAGCGACCGTTTCAGGTCCCTCCGCGGTGATCAGCTGATCCAGTTCCTTGGCCAGGCGGGTCGCGAACTCCTCTTCGGATTCGCCCTCAAGGCCATAGCGATAGTAGTGCGGTGTTGCGGTTTGCTTGAATCTCGAGAGCGGTGCGTCAAATGCTTCCTGGATGACTGGAATGGCCGTCAGGCTGGTGCAGGCGATGGTGACGCCGTGATATCCCCGCTTGCGGGAGATGATTTTCTTTTTCTTCTCGCGGCCCAGCGCGTTGTTGTAATACCAGGCAAATTTGACTGCTGAGTCAACGGCTTCAGAACCGGATGTAACAAAAAACGCTTTTGACATGGAGGCTGGGGCCAGCTGAATCAGGCGATCTGCCAGCTCGGTCACCGCCGGTGCGGTGCGACCGGCGAAACTGTGGTTGTAGGGCAGCGTCTCAAGCTGGTGCTTGGCCGCTTCCACCAGTCGCGTCTCGCTGAATCCAAGTGAGGTGCACCAGAGGCCTGCCAGACCCTCAAGGTATTTGTTGCCCTGCGCGTCGAAGATGTAGATGCCCTCGCCATGCGTATAAGTACGCGGCCCCGCCTGTTCGTGGGCGCGATGATTGGTATAAGGATGCAAATTCGCCTGAATGTCTTTTTCAGCAAGAGTTCGACTGGACATGCGGTTTCCTCGGTGTATCGGCTGATCGTTTGGACAGATGGATTATAAGCAACAGCCTGCAGCTACTCCGATGCGTCTGGAAACGAATCCTTGCGCTGTTGAATGAAAGCTTTCAATGCCGTATCCACAGCTGCATCCATCGGCGGGGGCTGATAGTCTGCCAGCATCTTTTTCCACATTGCGTTGGCCCGCTCTGCGGCCGATTTGGAGCCGTCCGCCGCCCATTGCTCAAAACTGTTATTGTCCGCGATCGATGAGCGATAGAAGGCTGTTTCAAAATTGCGCTGTGTATGGCCGCATCCCAGAAAGTGATTGCCCGGCCCGACCTCGTGCAGCGCATCCAGCGCCTGCCCATTTGCAGAGTCGTCCACACCGCCGAGAAAAGTTTGCAAAATACCGGCCTGGTCGGCATCCATCATGAACTTTTCGTAGCCCATAACCAGCCCGCCCTCCAGCCAGCCGGCGGTATGCAGCATAAAGTTGACCCCGGCCAGCATCCCGGCTTGCAGGGTGTTCGCAGACTCATAGGCAGCCTGCGCATCGGGAACTTTTGAGCTGCACAGTCCGCCGCCGCTGCGAAATGGAACGTTCAGCCGCCGCGCCAGGGCGGCACAGATGAACAGCACCTGAGACGGTTCAGGCGTGCCGAAGGTCGGTGCGCCCGACTGCATTGAAATCGAGCTGCTGAATGTGCCGAAGACAACCGGCGCTCCCGGTCGAACAAGCTGTGCGAAAGCCAGACCGGCCAGCGCCTCTGCGAGAATCTGAGTGCACGTGCCGACAACCGTGACAGGTGACATAGCGCCAGCCAGAATGAACGGCGAGATGACTGTGCCTTGCAGATTTCTAGCGTATGTTTTCAGTGCGCCCAGCATAGTGGCATCGTAGGTGAGCGGCGAATTGACATTGATCAGCGAAACGATGCAGGTATTTTCGGTGACGAAGGCATCCCCGAATACGATCTTCGCCATGTCCACGCTGTCCTGGGCGCGCTCGCCGCTGGTGACGGAGCCCATGAACGGCTTGTCGGAGTATTTCAGATGACTGTAGACCATATCGAAGTGGCGCTTGTTGACCGGCAGGTCAACCGGCTCGCAGACAGTGCCGCCCGAATGATGAAGCGAGGCGGACATATAGGCCAGTTTCACAAAATTCTGAAAATCACTGAGGGTTGCATAGCGCCGTCCCTCATCCAGGCTGCGGATGAACGGTGGCCCGTAAGCCGGCGCGAAAACGGCTGTATCTTTGGCGATACGAATGCTGCGAGCGGGGTTTCGGGCATGCTGGATAAACTCAGCCGGCGCATGAGTATGCACGATTTGACGAAGCATTCCGCGCTCAAAGCGAACACGCTGACCGTCGATCATCGCGCCAGCCTTTTTCCAGATTTGGAGCGCCTCGGGATCGTCGACAAAATCAATGCCGATATCTTCAAGCAAGGCATCGGCGTTCATTTCGATCAGTGACAGGGTGTCTTCGCTGGCCAGCTCGTATACGGGAACTTTGCGCTCAATATAGGCGGTTGCCTGTGCTTGCGCACCGGCCCGCTGTGCCTGCCGGGCGACCCGCCCGCCGGATCTTGCTCTTCGCTCGCGTGTCATATCATCTTTCCCAACAGTACCAATACAATAATACGATGTCAATGCTGAGGACAGGTTTGCCGGCTCAGCATCGTTATGTTTATGTTCTGGAAAACTGGATCTTGCGCCGGTACGGAAAAATATCTTCCATCACGCCCGATTGTGTCAGCACCTGTTTCTGTTTCCAGAATTCCACAGTCATCAACTCGCCGTGTATCTCCTCAAAGTGCTTGCGAATGAGAGGGTGGACCAGAAAGTAATTGCGAAACTCTTCGGGGAACACGTCATCTTCACTGACCGAGAACCACGGTCCGACCGACATCTCATCCTCTGCCTGCCGCGGCGGCGGAATTTTACGAAAGTTGCACTCGTGCAAGTAGCGGATCTCATCATAGTCGTAGAACACCACCCGGTTATTGCGGGTGACGCCAAAATTTTTCAGCAGCATGTCGCCTGGGAAGATATTGCCGGCTGCCATTTCCTTGATCGCATCTCCATAGCCGATGGCAAAATACCGCGCCTCCTCCTCATCAGTCACGGTCTGCAGGTGCAGATTCAGCGGTTTCATGCGGTGCTCGATATAAACGTGATTGAGGACGACGGCCTCCGCATCGATTTCGACTGACCGAGCGCAGGTGCTGCCCAGTACATCCAGCAGCTCATCGCTGAACCGATCACGCGGCAGTGCAACTTGTGAGTATTCCATCGTGTCTGCGAGGCGGCCGACACGGTCATGCTGCTTGACCAGCTGGTATTTGGCGAGCACCGTCTCGCGCGAAACGCTCTTCGGCGGCTCGAATTTATCCTTGATGATTTTGAATACATAGCGATAAGACGGCAGGGTGAACACCATCATCACCATCCCGCGGGTTCCGGGCGCCTCGATAAAATGGTCGGTGGAATGCGTCAGATGGTTGAGAAAATCTCGATAGAAAGCTGTTTTGCCTTGCTTGTGAAAGCCGATCGCTGAATACAGATCGGCTTGACTCTTGCTCGGCATGATTTCCATCAAAAAACGCACAGTCGCCGAGGGCACTGGCGTCTCGACCATGAAATAGGCGCGAAAGAAGCCGAACACGCCGTCGAGGTCAGCCGGCTCGAGAATGAGGGCGTCGACGTAGAGACCGCCTTGCTCATTGTTCAGAATCGGCAGCATGAACGGCGTTGTATGATAGTCATTGATGACCCGTCCGATCAGGTATGCGCCCTTGTTGCGAAAGAAAAGCGAGTTCAGCACGTCTATTCGATAGTTGAGCGAGACAAATCGCCGCTGCCGGGGAATAACCTGGCTCAGGCGGCGCAGAATATTGCGCACATCGCGATTGAGATCCTCATACGGCAGCTCGAACGGCAAAGCCTCGAGAATTTCGCAGACGGCATTTCGCAGCCCGTTCTGCGCCGGGTAATAGGATCGATAGATCGGGTCACTGCCTTCCAGATAGTCGGTCGAGACTGATGAGCGGACGAAGATATGCGAGTTGTTGTAGTAGCGGCGATGAAACAGGCGGCAAAAAACGCTGTTGAAAAAACTTTCGGCCAGCTCCGGCTGGCGGTGCTCCAGCAGCAATCGAATGTAGCGGATCTTGACTTCAGTCCACAGGTCTTCGTTCAGCGTTGTGATGCTCAGCTCCTCGCTCAGGCGCTGGCAGGTTTCCTTGACTCTTTTATCGTAGAAGTGGATGCGCTGCCGGGCGGCCTCGTGCGCTTCTCTCCACAGTGCGTTCTCGAATCGATACTGGGCGCCAGCTGTAATTTCCTGAAACAGCTTGAAGTGATTCTCGAAACCGTCCAGCATGGTGCGCGCGATATTTTTGGCGATTCGTTTGCGTTCATGATCCCGCAGGCTGACTGCAGCCGGGCGCTTCTCATTGGCGGGCTTCATAGCGGTAGCATTCACTGGCTGCAGGAGTGGGAATTCGGCTGGCTGGGTCGATTAAAATATGCGCTTGCGGTAAAGCCTGCACATTTTATTTTACCAAGCACAGCTTCATTGTATATTCAGCGCATGAATAACCGAGACTGTGGGACCTCTTGCCACAGCTTTGAAGCGTATTACCATAGAAGTTAGTTGAGGGTGATGTTTCCATAATGCAAAATCATGCACGAGTCGTTGTCATCGGGGGCGGTGTTGTCGGTGTCAGCACTTTGTATCATCTAGCCAAAAAAGGCTGGCACGATGCGGTGCTTTGCGAGCGTACTGAGTTGACAGCCGGGTCGACCTGGCATGCAGCGGGCCTGCTGCCACTGTTCAATATGAGCTATGCGGTCGGTCAGCTGCACAAGTATTCGGTCGATTTGTACAAAAGCCTTGAGCAGGAGACCGGTCAGGATGTCGGCTTTCATGTGACAGGCAATTTGCGCTTGGCCTGCACATCGGACCGCATGGACGAATACAGAAAATACTGCGGCACAGCCAACACCATCGGCGTGCCGTTTGAGCTGATCACGCCGTCTGAAGTCAAAAGCCTGTGGCCGCTGATCAATACCGACGGATTGATCGGCGCCTTGTATCATCCCGATGACGGGCATATCGCGCCGGTTGATCTGACGACCGCCCTCGCGAAGGGCGCGCGCGCGCTGGGCGCAGCGATCTGTCAGAATACCGAGGTGACCGCAATTTCCAGAACCGCAGGCGGCGAATGGAAAGTCACCACTTCTGCCGGCGAGATTGTCTGCGAGCATATCGTCTGCGCGAGCGGCAATTACTCGCAGGATACCGCACGGCTTCTGGGAATCAGCATCCCGTCGATTCCGGTTCAGCATCAGTACATCGTTACCGATGTGGTTGACGAGCTGCAAGCCTATCGGGACGGCGGCGGCGCGGAGCTGGCGGTGCTGCGTGAGTCCGATGCCTCGTATTACTTGCGCGAGGAGCGGATGGGCTACATACTCGGGCCTTACGAGAAGGGTGCGCCTGCGGTGTTTGCCGATGGAGTGCCGGCATCGTTCGAAAAAGACCTGTTCCCGGGCGATCTGGATCGGCTGATGCCGCATGTAGAGGCCGCCATCAATCGGGTGCCTTCGTTCAGCACTGCCGGCATCAAGGATATAGTCAATGGACCCATCGCGTACACGCCTGACGGCAGCCCGCTGATCGGCCCGGCGGGCGATTTGCCCAATGTATGGCTCAATGAAGGCCACAGTTTCGGTGTGACCGCGGCCGGCGGTGCCGGCTGGCAGCTGGCCGAGTGGATGGCGGAGGGCGAGCCGGGCATTGATCTGCTGGCAGTGGATCCGCGCCGCTATGGCGATTATGCCCGAGGCGCCTATCTGGTGCAGAAAAACGAGGAAGCCTATGCCAACGTGTTCACTGTTCATTACCCGGATGAAGAGCGCCCCGCGGCCAGGCCGGCCAAAACCAGTCCCATTCATGACCGGCTCCATCAGCTGGGTGCGGTATGGGGGCAGCGCTACGGCTGGGAGCGTCCCAACTGGTTTGCCCCGGCTGGCGTTGAGGCAGCTGATCACTGGAGCTTTCGTCGCTCAAGCTACTTTGAGCATGTCGGCAATGAGCACAACAACATCCGCAACAACGTCGGCATCATTGATATCACCAGCTTCTCGAAATTTCGGGTATCTGGATCGGGTGCGGAAGACTATCTGAACCGGCTGGTCGCGCGGCGCTTGCCGAAATCAGCAGGCCGGGTGCAGCTGGCCCATGCGCTGACGCAGACGGGCGGGGTGCGCAGTGAGTTTACCATCACTCGCAATCTGGACGGATCGTTTTACCTGGTCAGCTCAGGCGCCGCAGAAAAATTCGACTGGAGTTTTCTGCAAGCTCACAAGCCCAGTGACAATTCAGTGCAGGTCGAGAACCTGACTACGCAGTATGCAACGCTGGTTGTCGCCGGCCCCAACTCCCGCGCAGTGCTGCAGAAGCTGACTGAGGCGGATTTGTCAAACAGCGCTTTTCCGTGGCTCAGCGCTCGCAAATTGCACATCGGTTTAGCCCCGCTGCTCGCAATGCGCGTGAATTTTGTCGGCGAGTTGGGCTGGGAGCTGCATCATCCAATTGAGTATCAGCGGCATATTTTTGAGGCCTTGATGGATGCCGGCAGCGAGTTCGATATCGGGCAATGCGGCATGCGGGCGATGGATTCGCTGCGGATTGAGAAGTCGTATCGCATGTGGGGGCAGGATCTGACGCGGGAGTATTCGATGCTGGAGGCGGGACTGGCGCATTTTGTGCATTTGGACAAAGGTGAGTTCACCGGCCGCGAGGCTCTTCAGCGGCAGCTCAAAAACGGAATTCCGCAGGAGTTTGTGACGTTGCAGGTCGATGGAATCGATGATGCCGATCCGCTCGGCAATGAGCCGCTGTGGGATGGTGACAGCATGATCGGCAGAGCGACGGCAGGTGCCTATGGGCACTTTGTCGGATGCAGTATTGCGCTTGGTTATGTTCGCAGCGGTTACGGAGAAGTCGGCACTCAAATGGAAATTGAGATTCTTGGGAATCGCTATAATTGCACGGTCGTTGAGAATTCACCTCACGACCCGAACAACACCAGACTCAAATCGTAGTCATTTCTTTTTTTGAGCACCGAGAGGCGGTATGAAAGTTCTTGTTCCTGTCAAGCGGGTCATCGACGCGAACATCAAAGTCAGAGTTAAATCGGACCGTTCCGGCGTTGAGCTGGAGAACGTCAAAATGGCGATGAATCCATTTTGTGAGATTGCGGTCGAAGAATCCATCCGCATGCGCGAGGCGGGTATTGTTGAGGAAATTATCGCGGTGGCCGCCGGTCCGCAGAAAAGCCAGGAGACGATTCGCACGGCGCTCGCGATGGGAGCTGATCGCGGCATTCTGATCGAGACCGATACGCAGCTTGAGCCGCTGTCGATTGCCAAGCTGCTGCAGGTTGTGGTGCAGCGCGAGGAGCCGCAGCTGGTCATATTGGGCAAGCAGGCGGTGGACAACGATCACAATCAGACGGGGCAAATGCTGTCAGCGCTGCTAGGCTGGTCGCTGGGCACATTTGTGTCGAAGATTGAGGTCCAAGATGATGTCATTGAGGTTGTTCGGGAAGTGGATGGCGGTCTGGAAACGGTGGCGCTGACACCGCCAAGCATCATCACGGTAGATTTGCGACTCAATGAGCCGCGCTATGCATCGCTGCCCAATATTATGAAGGCTCGGCAAAAACCGATTGAAACCTTGTCTCCGGATGAGCTTGGGGTGGACGTGACGCCGCGGGTCACAGTTCTCGAGGTCAATGAGCCGCCGGCACGGCAAGAGGGCGTTCGTGTTGCGAGCGCCGCTGAATTAATCGAGAAACTGCAAACAGAAGCGAAGGTTTTGTAATGAGCGTACTGGTTTTAGTCGAGCACGACAATCACGAGGTCAAGGCATCGACCTTGAACACGGTAACTGCGGCGACGCAGCTCGCCGATGAGGTTCATGCATTGGTCGTCGGCCATAATTGCGCGGGTGTGGCTGAGCAGGCGGCTCGAATCTGCAGCGTTCAAAAAGTGCTGGCAGCTGATCACGCCGATTTTGAATACGGCTTGGTTGAGAATGTGGCGCCCGTAGTCGAGGACCTTGCGCCGAATTACTCGCACGTCTTGGCGCCGGCCTCAACATTCGGCAAAGGCTTGATGCCGCGTGCGGCAGCGAAACTGGATGTGCAGCAGATTTCGGATATCACCGAGATTGTCAGTGATGATACTTTCATTCGTCCGATTTACGCCGGCAACGCGCTTGCGCGAGTGCAGTCGCATGACAGCCTGAAACTGATTACGGTGCGGACCACTGCTTTTGATGCGGCTCCAGACCAGGGCGGCGCTGCCAGCGTTGAGACACTGGAGCGGTCACACAATGAAGGGAAATCGAGTTTTGTGAAGCATGACCTCACCCGCAGCGAGCGACCTGAATTGACCACGGCCAGCATTGTCATATCCGGCGGACGCGGCATGCAGAGCGGCGACAACTTTGCCATGCTGGAAAGTGTTGCCGACAAGCTTGGGGCAGCGGTCGGGGCATCGCGCGCGGCGGTGGATGCCGGTTATGTGCCGAATGACTATCAGGTCGGACAGACGGGCAAAGTGGTGGCGCCGGATTTGTATATTGCAGTCGGTATTTCCGGGGCAATCCAGCACTTGGCAGGAATGAAAGATTCCAAAGTGATTGTCGCGATCAATAAAGACGAAGAGGCGCCGATTTTTCAGGTTGCGGATTATGGCTGGGCCGCTGATCTATTTACAGCCATTCCGGAATTGGATGCTGCTCTAGGGGACAGCTGAGAGTTTAATCGTTCATCTCCCTGTAGCTGGATCAAGACATAATTCGTGTTTGCTGGAAGTTTCATGTGTTGATAAATAAATATGCAATAGCAATAGAATGAAAGTCTGATTCAAATGCGTAGGTTGTCGGAGACAAGTCTTTCAATCGTCAAATATAGTCCAAATTGATTTGAACGGAAACGAGCGTACGTCTACTCAATAATCGAAATCTTGATCACAACAATCACTTCGATACGGCAAGATAGTTTTTTCCAATTAACGCAGATTCTTTATTCTTCGAAGTGATTGTGTAGGCAGGTAAAAGGATTATCTGCTTAAATAGTGTCTGTCAGAAAAGTCACATATCGCGACATAAACCAATCATAGCAATGGCTTGAAAACCAGAGCTGAAAACGAAGATTTTCGGAAAAGCGGCTTTCAGACGCAAGATGCTGTCGAAATCAATTCTAAACGGTGCTCAAAGCTGAATCTTCGGAAAATCAATATTGAAATATTATTAACAAAAACAATTATTTTGATAAGGAAATAGAGTTTTCTGACAGACACTAAATAATGAAATATGTCTTGTTTATTTAGCAACCCAAACCAAAACAATTAGCAATGAGAGATGATAATAAGACTCGATTAATGGAAAAACTTGACGCTTTTGCCAGTGTAGCGCGCCGCAACGCTGAGTATTGTGTAAATGAAGAGCAGACCCAAATATCCTTGGTGAATCCATATTTGGAGATCACTAGGTTATGATGTTCGAGATCCTAGAATCTGCCGGCTTGAATTTACAACTGATATCGGCAAAGAAGGAGAGAAAGTCGATTATGCAATTATGCAGGCTGATAAACCCGCAGTTTTGATTGAAGCAAAAGCGGCCAAGCAAAATTTGGCTGGACAAAAAGTTCCCCATCAACTTCAGCGATATTTTTTGGACTCAGGGGCTGAATATGCTGTATTTACCAATGGATTAGAATGGCGTTGGTATCGCCAAAATGCAGTCGTTGGAAATCATAAACTGGAACAATCCCCGTTTTTGACTCATGATGTTCGTTATCCAAGCGACTTTGAGATTGGGTGGCTGTTGACTATTTCAGGTCCCAGTTTCAGCGGTATAGAGGCGAAAAAGCGAGCAGATGAATCACGGATGGACTCGGTATTCTATGAATGGATAGTGCGTACGCGGCATAATCCCAGCGATTTATTTATAAGGCTATTGATTAGAGAGACTGAACTTGGAATAGCGACTGCGTCTCGAGTTCAATCAGCCAAAGAACGATTTATCGTAACGTTCGAAAATTTTATTTCTGGAGAAACAGACCGTCTTTTAGATGCAGTCAGAGATAGTCGAGAAGAAAGACAAAACAAAGAAAAAATTGATATTGAACCAGCATCCGAGGCAGGTTTTCAAGAGGAGTCAGAAATCGACTTGAACGATGACGGAGAACTACTGACATCTAGCAAGCTCGAACGGGCCTGGCGGATTAGAGGAAGTGCTTGGCAGCGAGCCAAGTCAAGTCAGGAATTGCAGATTGCGGTTGTGCGGTATTTGGCATCGCAGGACGGAAGAGGAAAGAAAGCTTTTTATGACACGGTTAACAGAAAATTCAAAAGCCAAAAATTCTTTTCTGAACAGTTTCTGATGGAGCATCAGTCTGATAAACTAAATCGTTTCAGTAAAGTTGAGCCTGACTTGGATGTTTGGATGGTAGCGAAGCTGGGAAATGAGTCCCGCAAGAAATTGATTCAGGAATTATGCGAAAATGTCGAAACGAAAGATGGGAGGCAAATTCGGGTCGGAGATGAGTTGCAAATTTGGTTGCCATCGCTTCCAAGCAATAGCAGATGAAGTGCGCATTAATCTCTGTTTGCGACTGTTTCCGCGTCAGAACTGTTGATAGCTAAAAATTGAAAAAAATCATTGTCGGCACAAACATTACTGGCAAGCCGCATAAAGAAGCTTTTATTTGATGTGCGTGATGAGCAGCCAAATAAAATCGTTGAACTGAGCTGCGTTCCGAAAACCTGATTCCCTATGGGCGAGTCATCCGTGAATCGAGCCAGATTGCAAGGAATCGCGACCGGCCGGTGAGAGCAAGAGCAGTTGGTGTTTTCAGCTCTAAAAAAACAAGTGAGATGGACTGGCTTCGATCGGTGCGTGATGCCTGAAAAATTATGTGGCAGGAAGAGAGAAAACACTTACAAGAGCGACAATCAATCCACCTTGAGCAATTATTGCTCCAACCACCCACTTAATCAGATCTGATTTGCATTTTTCGATTTCCGACTTGGTTTCGGCACGAAGTTTTTCGATTTCCGACTTGGTTTCGGCGCGCAGATTTTCAATACCTGACTTGGTTTCGGCACGCAGATTTTCAATATCTGCGTTAATCGTGTCAAGCTTTGCATGGATTTCAGCTATACTTGCATGGATTTCAGCTATATCGATCTTGGTTGCAAGATTTGCATTGAGAAAAGCAACCTGCTCCTCAGCCAACACTTCCGCTTGTTGCTCGCTGAAACCGTTTTTAGTCAGACGCTTGACATAGCGGTGGGTATCAAAGGCAATCGCTTCGTTCATTAGTCGCATCGAAAATGTGATAAAACGGCCAGAATTGACACCACCAACGGTGATATCGACGACTCGAAGTGTCTATCGATTATAACGTCCACAACATTGAAGCTGTACATTTTCCGAACTGAGCATTCGAGGCCACCAACTCTAAAACTGAGATGTCTCGGTTGAATCCGCCATCGCAACTGTCGAACTCTCAACGGATCCGGCGGTCGCCTCGTTGACCGCATCGAAGTAGCTGACCCCGACTTCATGCTGGTGCCGAGTCGCGGAAAAGCCAATCGATTCTGCGGCAAATTCAGCTTGCTGCAGGTCCGAGTATCCTTCCATGCCGCGATTGAGATACTTGTGCGCAATGTCAAAACTCGAGTAGTTCACGCTATGGAAGCTCGCCAAGGTCACGAACTGGTACTTGAAGCCCATTGCGCCAAGACTCTTCTGGAAATTTGCAAGCTCTGCCTGCTCCAAATGCTTTCGCCAATTGAATGAAGGAGAGCAGTTGTAAGCCAGCATTTTTCCTGGAAATTTTTCGTGAACCGCATCGGCAAAACGTCGTGCATCATCAAGATTTGGGGTAGAGGTCTCCATCCAGATCAAATCGGCGTAAGGTGCATACGCCAGCCCACGCGCAATGCACATGTCAATGCCGCCAGTAATGCGATAGAAGCCTTCAGCCGTACGCTCGCCAGTGATGAACTCCTGATCACGCTCATCGATATCAGAAATCAGCAGCCGTGCGGCTTCTGCGTCTGTTCGTGCAATGATGATCGTTGGAACACCCAAGACATCAGCCGCCAGACGTGCTGAGTTGAGGTTGCGAATTCCGCTGGCAGTTGACAGCAGCACTTTGCCGCCCAAATGCCCGCACTTTTTCTCAGAAGACAACTGATCTTCGTAATGAATTCCGGCTGCTCCGGCTTTGATCATGGCTTTGGTGAGCTCAAACACATTCAGCGGACCGCCGAATCCTGCTTCGGCATCGGCCACGATTGGCATGAACCAGTCTATATCGGTCGTTGCCTCTCCTTTGAGTCGCTCCATTGTTTGGATCTGATCCTGTCGAACGAAAGCATTATTGATGCGCTCAATGACCTGCGGCACAGAACTGGCCGGATACAGTGATTGATCAGGGTAGGTTTGTGCTGCATTGTTTGCGTCGGCGGCGACTTGCCAGCCGGAAAGATAAATTGATTTCAAGCCGGCTCGAACCTGCTGAACGGCCTGGCAGCCAGAATAAGCGCCTAAGGCGGCTACGAAGTCTTCGCTGTGAAGCATTTTCCATAATTTTTCTGACCCCATTTCGGCGAGTGTGTTGCGAACACAGACGGACCCGCGCAAGCGTTCGACATCTGTCCAGCCGTAGCCTCTTTCGATGCCGTCCCAGCGGTTGGGGTCATAATGGGGAGCGGGGAAGTTATCGATGTTCTCAGAACGATTTGTCGGCCACGTATATGAGCCGTTGGGCAGTTGAGTCATTATGGATGCTCCAATTGCGAAACAAAAAACAAAAGCAGAAGCCAGCCTTAGCGAAAAAGACAGCAGTCGATTAGTATATTACATTGAAAGTGCTGACGCGATAGCAAATGTGCAGTTGCACAATCATTGCGCATAACTTATGCCCAAACAGAATCTTTGCTGAGAGTCATGAATGTTTGTTCCAAGCGGATAAGAGCCGTTTGGCGGCAGGATATGAATCGTATGAATATCATCAAAATTCGCCTGCTTCTGAGGTTCTCAAAAGCTGCTGCCACCTGGAGTTTCGATTCCAAAAATATCGTTTATTTGGATCTCAGTTCGATCTGTATAACTTCAGTAATTAATCTTATCATTAATTCTTATTAGTTTGTTATTAAAAAAATAAATAAAATTTTTTACCAACTATACTGTCAGGTGGAATATGTCGCTGACCGGATAGAATAGCAACAGTCATGTGGTTTAGAAATCACATTTTGAGAAGCAGGTCACTGCCTCCTTTGTGTCGACCGTCTTCACCGCTGATGTGCTGGATTGAGAAACTCTCAAGCCGTATCGGGAAGTGCCAATCAAGTGCTTATGAGCCTGTCATCTTGGTGTTTGTCATGTGTGTGTGCACTGCGTTACAATCATCGAAATTCGAACCGAATCCCGAACCGGTGCATGCGGTCTCCTGATACTGATGATGCTCAGCGTTGCCGGCCACGACGGCCGCCGGGAAATCGGGCTTGAGCCGGCGACTTTCTGGAATCATGGAGATGAATGGGATTGAGGCAGATTTCCTTCATCAGGGTTGACATCATCGACCAAAGTGCGCGACAGTTGAGCGCAGCTTCTGCACACTTTTTTCGCTGATTGCCGCTTGAGGATGAATATCGGTGAGATTTCACTTTACACTGGGACCCGGCAGGGCGCCATAGTAAATCAATTCGTGGTTTCTTGTTCCAGAAACCCACCTTCACGAATCAGTGCGCCTCATCGATCAAAACGTCTTCTTGCTTGATTGACAGCGCTATCGGGTGGCATAAAGCCCGGGTAATGCCCCCAGCATTGGCGTGACGGCCTCGGGACGGGACATAAAACAGATGATTTGATTGTGTACATCGAAGACTGGCCTAATGCATCAAGAGCAGTTTTATCCGTGTACGCAGTTAACTTTTTTACGAGAACCGCTGCGGACTTGGGATGGATTTTTTCAGTGGAATCAAAACCAATTAAATCCACAAAAACGAATCCGATTCAATTGTGCTTCAATGCATTTGAGTATAAAATTTAACCAGTCAGACTGGTTTATAGTGAAGACTATGCAAAAGACTTATTCAACATTTGAACCGAAAACTAAATTTTCGGAAGTGATGCGAGCAGTCATAAATGGCCACTCGGTTACCGTAACATATCATGGACAGCCCGTTGCCGAAGTTCGTCCTCTGTCGCAAAAAATCACATCAAATGAACAGCGGCTGTCCGACTTGGAAAAGCGTGGAGCCTGCATTCCAGCAAAAAATCCACTTTTTCCGCTTGCCAATTCTCTTCGAGCCTTGAATCCCTTGATATTGAAGGAATTTTTGCGGGACCGGAACAATTGATCATCACTTGCATTGACATGTCGTATTTCATTGGGTTGGCCACTGGTGATGCGGAAGCTGTCAAGCGGTCGCATCGGTTGCCATCCGACATGCAATTCATATCTTCCAATCTGTTGGAGGCTGAAGCAAGACCAGTATTTGCCCGAGAAAAGATTGATTTTCCCGACGACTTTTTTCCAGTGTTCGCTTCGTGATGCCGGAGAGCAGAGTGGCAAGAGAAATCACTCGTGTTTTGGAATCATACTACCTTCGGGGCGCAGATCTTTTGCATCTTGCTATAGCTTTGTTTGCACTGTTAGAGCCAAGCAATGCAGCTTTTGCAACACTCGACAACAAACAAGAAAACGCTGCTGCGGCTCTTGGTTTCCAGACTCTGGCTTTGATTTAATTCATTTTCAAATAGGAATAAATTTTGCGTTGACAGTGTCTGCCAGGACATAACGGCGGCGATTCGAGCGGCCAGAAATTGTCATTGAGCTGCGGCAACATGCCGCGGGCAGCCTGTTGCCGCACTTTATCTTTTGCCGCACAAATTCGCTTCAAACCAACAGTGTGGCGCATGGCGTACGCCTCAGAAAAATCCTTGGGCAAATGTTCACTGTCGGCTGGAATCTCTTAACGAAATTCGGTGTTTTGCAATCAAGATCGGCCGCACTGCGGTTTTCTATGCCAGTGGCAAGTCAAACCCAGTTTTCCAGTTGCAATCCCTCTATGCGTTCAAATTCAGCGAGATTGTTGGTCACAAGCACTAGTTCTTCGCTTCGGGCATGACCAGCTATATGAAGATCGTTCACACCAATCGGAGTGCCTTGTCGCTCAAGTTCTGCTCGGATATTGCCGTAATGAGAGGCAGCACTAGTTCCGTACTCAAGAGTGCAGACTCGAGAGACAAAATCATCAATCTGGCGCATATTGTGCTCGCAGCGGATACTTTTTTCCGCACCATGCATCAGCTCAGCTAAAGTGATTGAGCTGATGCATATTTGTTTTGCATATTGATTAAATGACTGCAGAGCGTTTTGTGGGCGGTTCTTCAGTATGTAAATCACGATGTTGGTGTCCAGCATATAGGCTGGCATCAGAGGTCCTCTCGATCTCGCTGTGTCTGGGATGCCCGTGCATTCATAAAATCATCGCTCATGCGTTCGGGAGAGTAAAAGAAGCTGTCCCATGATTTTTCAACGGGCGACAAGATTCGGTCGTTGCCCGCCACTCTGACAGTGACATTCTTTACCTCGCTTGGAAAACGAGCTTCGGCTGGCAAGCGCACCGCCTGCGTACGATTATTTAGAAAAACTGAACCAATCAGCATCGGTACACTCCTCGCAGAAATTCATACATTCAGTATTGCCATATACTGTAAGTATATACAAAAATATTTTCGTCAGCAGACCGAAATCTGCAAACACTTTTGGTTTGCGAAAGAGATGGGGTTTTCAAAGGCATCGCTGTCTTGATTGCATGCTGCCAGCGAAGTTAATCCGATCCATCAGACATTAATCCGATTTGATCGTGCTTTGGCGTATCCAAGTGATGTTAAGTCGTTCGACTTTTATAATGCGAATCATATGAACCATCTGACAACCGATTAAATTTAGCTCGGCATATTGCCATACATGAACCAAATTACATCGCTTTTAATCTGGCATGACGGCTTCCGACTGGCAAAACAAAACCGTATGGACGGGTGATAATTTGCCAATCATGCGCGGCATGAATTCGAATTGTGTCGATCTGATCTATCTTGATCCCCCATTTAACTCCAAGGTCAACTATGCGGCTCCGATTGGATCATCGGCCGCGGGCGCTGAGTTCAAAGATACATGGTCGCTGAATGATCTGGATATTGCATGGCTTGATCTCATTGAGTCCAAGCATCCGGCATTGAATCGGGTAATCCAGGCGGCAATGACAGACAGCGATAAATCCTATCTCATTTATATGGCGGTGCGATTGCTTAGAAATGCATCGGCTGCTAAAGCCAGCCGGCAGCATTTACCTTCATTGTGATCCAACGATGGGAGCGTATCTCAAGCTGCTTATGGATGCCATATTCGGGCGTGGACAATTCCGTAATGAGCTGACCTGGGCTCGGGCGAGAGGCAAGGGACTTAATCCGCGAAAATATGTCAGCAATTGTGACCGGATTCTGTTCTACGCTGGGAAAGGCGCAACTTGGAACCAGCAGTATGTGGCTTTTGAACAAGGGTATGGAAGCGACTGGGATTCTGACAGCATCGGACCGTTTCAACCGGGGGATTTGGCTGGAGGCAAGGCAGGCGGGGAATCGGCGTACGAGGCATTCAATGGTGTTTTTCCAGCTTCCGGGCGCGCGTGGGCACCGCCTGTCAGAGGCAAATTCCCGCCAGAAGCGCAAGCTCGGCTTCCAGAAAATTATGAGAAACTCAGCCAGATTGAAAAGTGCTATGCGCTTGACACGGCCGGTTTGATTCATTGGCCGAAAAAGATCGGTGGCAAACCGCGATACAAGAAATATTTGTCTGCGCTTGATGGCTTGTATGTCAGCGATCTGATTGCAGATATCCCGCCGGTGCAATCTCATGCCAGAGAGCGCACTGGATATCCGACCCAAAAACCCCTATCGCTGCTTCATCGGATCATCTCCGCAGCAACTGCAACCGAGTTAAAGGCAATCGCGGACAGGAATATTTGCTGGCCAAGCTAGAAGGTCGAAAAGTAAAGTATGTGTGATCAACCCAGATTAAAAAATAGAATTTTGCTGATGCCGATGCGCCTCAGATCCATTATTTTCTGGAAAACACTTTTCTTACCGATATGCATTCGGATGGGATGATTAAGCTGCCATGCAATCGAAAGTCTCATCTCCTCGCGTAAAGTCGAAAGACCGCGAGATTGGGTTCGTAGAATCTGCGCAGCAATTCTATTCTCCGAATTACGACCAGCGGCCTCCCGGCGTTGCTCCTGAAGTCATTATTATTCATGCGATCAGTCTGCCGCCCGGCCAGTACGGCGGCAATGAAATTATTGACCTGTTCTGCAATCGGCTGGACCCCGACGGGCATCCGTATTTCCAAAATCTGATTGGACTTAAAGTTTCAGCACATCTGCTAGTGAGACGGGACGGACAGGTCATCCAATTTGTCAGCCTGATGGATCGCGCCTGGCATGCCGGCCGATCAGTTTGCTTGGGCCGCAGCGCCGTAAATGACTTTTCGATTGGCATTGAGCTGGAAGGGTGCGATGAAGATTGTTTCGAGCCGATTCAATATGATCAGCTGAACGAATTGATCAATTTGATCATCGGCCGGTTTCCCAAGATCAGCCGCAGCAATATATTCGGTCACTCTGAGATCGCACCGGGACGCAAGACAGACCCGGGCCCTCATTTTGACTGGTCTGGGGTTCGCGAATGACCAGGCCGCAGCAAGCAAATGGAGAGCTGTTTTCAAATGGGCTCTGTCTGCTTGCCTTGGATGTCAGCCACAATGCCTGCAGCGAGTTCAATCGATGTCTTGAGCCTGTCCAGGTTTCCATGTAATTTTTGGCAGCTTCTTCGGCTCTGCGCCGCAAAGCCTCGCTCTCGATCAGGTTATGCCGTGCCAAAGCCGCAATATCGTCACAGTCGTGGCCAGCTAGACGACTGATCTTGCTGACGGCCAGATCAAGAGCGCTGAGCAAGCGCACATCCAATATGCTGGAATCGATATCAGTCAGCTCAAGTGCAACCGATTCGTCGTAGGCATCCTCATGCAAAAGCGAAAAGGTATCGCTGAACTGACGATCAAAGTACAGCAGTCTCGCAGCGCCATCGGGACTGCGGTAGGCGAATTCCAAGTCATCCGGCAAAAGAATTCGATGGGAAAATGTGGCATCGATATCGTTGGAAACTCGCTCTCCGGTATAGAAGTGCATCGCTGCCCCGCCGAAAACGAACATCCTGATCGGCAGTGTGCTTGCAGGGGTTTTGCGCAGTGATTCAGTGATGCGTTTGACAATTTGTCCAAATGCACTGGCAAAACTCGCATCAGCTCTTGCGTCAGCTTGCATGAGTCAGTGCATGTTTTAGCATTGGCAAGAATCGTGACGGTCGCAATGGACTCCCTCTCAGCCATTGCTGAAATATTTCTGGCTGGCTGATGCCCGGGCTGAGCTTCTCTGCCAGCAGGAGAAATTCGCGTCGGTCGAATTCAGTTGTACTGGCGAGCATAACGGCTAGTCCGGCGGTGAAAAAGTGAGGGCCGGCTGCTGTCCACTGCTGCACGGACAATGAGCGAGACGCGCAAAGCTGAAGCAGGCTTCTCTCGTACTGCCGATCGATTTCAGCAGGAAAAAGTCCGTCAGGAGTGAGCTTTGACCATTTTATGTCGGCGATACAGATGCTGGCATCCACTGCGTCTGCTATAGACATGATCGTCCTGAGCTCATAATTATCGCGGCCTCGCAGCTGTGAAAGAGTCGCTTTTGGCAGACACGATCATTTCGAGTTGCCGCAGTGAGTCTGTGCCCGCGGCCGCAAAATTTTTGCTTGATTTTGTCATCAATGTGATTTTAGGGATTATTGATTTGAAAATCAATTTTGCTCCTCAATCGGCAGCACCCCAGTTAGAAAACGGCCGGACAGGACTGAAAACAGAGGCGGCCCGCAGGCCGCCTCCGGTCATCAGGCTGCCGGTCTGCCTCAGCCAGTCTGGCCGCTGCCGCAGGCGAAAGCCGCCTGACGGCAACCGCCCGCAGCGCCGTCAGTTCGTCGTGCAGCCCACGTTCTGTCTCCAGGCGGCGTCCATCATATACTCGTAGCCGTCTTCGGCATCCGTGCGCGCCCAGCTGCCCGACGAGTTCCGGGCTCCGCAAAAGCAGGCCCGGATCTGATTCGGGTCCTTGCTGAAGGCATAGCACCCGCTCGACCACGAATCGCCGGGACCGGCGCCGCCGCGACCCGAGCCGAAGGGGATCTCCAGGTCGGCCGCCGTGCGGAAGCACAGCCGCGCTAAAGCGTTATTGTTTTTCCAGCTGTTGAAAAGTCTGGTTGTGTGGAGAACGGCGACATAGGGCGTGTTCTGCTTGAGGCCGGTGAACGTACGGCTGCCTGCCGCCAGGGGACTTGCAGAAGTAACAGTGCCGAGATTTCGATTATTCGCCAAAGACGGCGACGGCTGGTTTTCAAGCACCGCCAGGAAAACCGGGAAGCCAGTCCCAATACTAAACCCCAGCCCTGCCAACAAGGCTTCAATTGATCTTTCAGGCCAGGAAATGCCTATGCTGTCTTCGGTCGGCCCGGCCGATACGGTCAGTCTCCCGGCCCTTGCCTCCTGAAGGCTGGTGCATGTCCCAGTCCCTGTTCCCCCCAGAATGGACCAGTCCACCTGCGCCGCCGCAGGCGCGGCCAGCAGGGCCAGTAGCAGAACAGTCGTTAATCTAGCAAGGAGGGGGGGGGTGAACTAAGTTTCGCTGAATGTTTCATTTTGATTTCCTTCATGGTTGAGTGAGATGCGGCCATTGTACTAGTTTTTCTTGCTGCAAAACGGGCGCATTTCCAAACTGCGCCACTGCCTCTCAATCCTTTCTTTCAATGTAAGCTAAAAACAAGGTCAGTGAGATGCGGCTTTTATTCGCGACAGCGTGCCATATCTGAAATTCAATTGAAGCGGCATGACGAGGCGCTCAGAGTCATTCGATTGTATTTTCGGGTCGGGAATGCTGTCTCAGGCTGTATTCTTTTTGTTGCGGTCGTGATCCCACAAGACATCCAGTCCGCCGGCGCTGTGATTCATGAATCGCGCCATGACAAACAGCAAGTCGGACAGTCGATTGAGATATTTCCTCGATACCTCGGTGACTTCCTCTTCTCGAGCCAAGCAATGGAGCGCTCTCTCAGCACGCCGGCAGACGCTGCGGGCGACGTGCAAGGCGGCGGCCACTGCGCTGCCGCCGGGCAGGATAAAGTCTTTCAGAGGCTGCAAATCGGCATTGAGCTGGTCTAATGCGGCTTCCAGAAACTTAACTCGATCCGCGTCGACCAGGGTGAACCCAGGGATGCAGATTTCCCCGCCGATGTCAAACAGCGTATGCTGGACACTGACAAGACATTCACGGACTGCCTCCGGCAAATCATGTGTCAGTACAACTCCAATTGCGCTGTTGAGCTCGTCAACATCGCCCATCGCGTGCACCCGGCGACTGTCTTTGCCGACTCTGGATCCGTCGCCAAGCCCGGTCGTTCCGTCATCGCCTTGGCGAGTGTATATTTTTGATAAACGATTTCCCATAATAATCAGCTTGTGTGTGAGAGTTTTTCCGGCACGTTGCGTGATACGGCATTTTAACCAATTTGTACAACCGATAATTTTGACAAAAATTTTTATTTCAAAGATAATTCAAGCTTATTCCATAAAGGTTGAGTCCGCCGGTTTGTGCGGACATCAAAATCCAGGCGCAGCGGTTTCGTTTCCCGTCAGTTTTCAGTGGCAATTTTGGAGCAGTTAATGCGATGATTACGGGCAGTATTGTTGCCATTGTGACACCCATGCACGAAGATGGATCAGTCGATTTGGATGCTTTGTCCAGGCTGGTTGAACACCATATTGAATCCGGTACCGATGCAATTGTCTCGGTTGGAACGACCGGTGAATCGGCCACTTTGACGCATGACGAGCATCAGCTGGTCATTGCCAGAACCATCAAGGCCGCCAAGCAGCGAGTTCCGGTGATTGCCGGGACCGGATCAAACAGCACGCAGGAAGCCTTGGAACTGACGAAAGCGGCTCATGAGCTGGGCGCTGACGCCTGCCTGCTGGTAGTGCCATACTACAATAAGCCCACCCAGGAAGGCTTGTATCAGCACTTCAAGCGGATTGCTGAATCAGTGCCGATCCCGCAGATCCTCTACAACGTTCCCGGGCGAACTGCGGCGGATCTCGACCATGCAACTGCGCTGCGTCTCAGCCGGATTGACAACATCATTGGCATTAAGGATGCCACCGCCGATATTGAGCGCGGCCGGCGGCTGATTGAGGAAACCGCGGATCATTTTGCATCCTATTCGGGGCAGGATACAGATGCCATGGATTTGATGCTGGCGGGCGCCCGCGGCACCATCTCAGTAACGGCGAACGCAGCGCCCGAACTCATGCACGAGATGTGCGTTGCCGCCGTCGCCGGCAATGCCGCCCGCGCCCGTGAGCTCAATGACAGGCTGATGCCGCTGCACCATGCCATGTTCGTCGAATCCAATCCGATTCCTGCCAAGTGGGCGGTCGCGCAGCAGGGGCTGATCAAGAATCATCTGCGGCTGCCGCTGGTTCCGCTGACTGACAGCTCTAAGGAGCAAGTTCGCTCCGCCATGAGCCATGCCGGAGTGGCCTGATTGTTTTTTCAGCAGCGGCTGTACTGTTTTCATTCGCCGTAAATTTGATAGGTGAGCCATGAACAAAGGTGAATTGCTCTATTCGGGCAAAGCGAAATCCATTTTCCGAACCGATGACGAAACGCGTCTATTGATGGAGTTTCGCGATGATACATCCGCATTTGACGGACGCAAGATGCAGGCGCTGTCGCGCAAGGGCAAAGTCAATAATCAGTTCAATGCGTTCATCATGGGCAAGCTTGAGGCAGCTGGCATCGGTACGCATTTCGATTCACTGCTCAGCGACAGCTCCTCGATGGTCAAGCATCTCGACATGATTCCAGTCGAGTGTGTGATTCGCAACATCACCACCGGCTCAATCTGCAAGCGCCTGGGCATTGCAGAGAACATGGAACTGGAAAAGCCCACCTTTGAGTTCTTCCTGAAAAATGATGAGCTGCATGATCCGATGATCAACGAATACCACATTCGCTCGTTCGGCTGGGCCAGTGATGCCGAGATTGATCGCATGACCGAGCTGACATTTGCCACCAACGAAGTTCTGGTTCCGCTGTTTCGCCAGGCAGGCATCATCCTGGTCGACTTCAAGCTGGAGTACGGCCGTTTTGAAGATGATCTGCTGCTCGGTGATGAGTTTACTCCGGACGGCTGCCGGCTGTGGGATTTGGAAACGCGCGAGAAGCTGGACAAAGATCGATTTCGGCAGGGGCTGGGAGATGTCGTCGAGTCCTATGAGATCGCTGCCAGCCGACTTGGAATATCGATTTCGTAACCAGTTCTTGGGCTTGAGCTCGAAGCGGACTGTAGCCGCCGCTTCACATATGCAGTCGGCGCCCATGACTGGAGTGCCGCTGTGAGCAGCTTGAGAGGATATTCGCGATCCGATAAACCGCTGCTGTTCGGGGGCGGTCCTGCTTTCTCAGCCTTTCGCCTCCGCAAGTTTTTAGCGGACATTCAGTCTCGAGTGCCCGCAATCTCAGAGCTCCATGCGCACTGGATCTATGTCGCGCAGGTCAGCCATGAATTCTCTGGCACACACCGACAAACACTTGCACAGCTGATTGACGCTGAACCCGTGACGAGCAGCGAGCTGTTTGCCAGACAGGCGGTGGTGGTGATGCCGCGTCTAGGCACACTCTCGCCTTGGAGCTCAAAAGCTGTTGAAATTATCCATCGATGCGGTCTTGATGCGGTCAGCAGAATTGAAAAAGGCATTGCATGGACCGTAAGCGCGACCGAGAGTCTAGAGACTTCGCAAACGCATGCGGTCCATGCACAGCTGCATGACCGCATGACTGAATCGGTTTTGACCGATGCAAATGCGGTTCAGCAGATTTTCGCAGAGCCGCCACGCACTCAAACAACTGAAATTGATTTGCGGAAAGACGGCAGAGAGCGCCTCATCAAAGTCAGCCTGGAGATGGGACTGGCTCTGTCAGAACCCGAAATCGACTGTCTCCTCAGCTGGTACCAATCCGAAAGGCGCAATCCAACCGATGCCGAGCTGGTGATGTTCTCGCAAGTCAATTCTGAGCATTGCCGCCACAAAATATTCAACGCCTCATGGAGCATCGACGGACAATTGCAGCGCGAATCGATGTTTTCGATGATTCGTGCAACGCACCGCGATTATCCAGACGGCACCCTTGTCGCTTATGAAGACAATGCCGCGGTGATTGAGGGCTGCCAGTCTGCGCGACTGTTTCCGTCTCCGGAAGATCGTGTTTATCGCTTTGCAATGGAGCCGGCACACATTGTCTACAAGGCAGAAACGCACAATCACCCGACTGCAATCTCTCCGCATCCGGGGGCTGCCACCGGCGCCGGCGGCGAAATTCGAGACGAAGGGGCGACGGGCATTGGCGGCAAGCCGAAAGCCGGCCTTTGCGGGTACTCGGTGTCAGCGCTGCACATACCTGACTATCCTCAGCACTGGGAGACGCAGCAGCGCAAGCCCCAGAGAATCGCATCGCCGCTTGAAATCATGCTGGAAGCGCCGATCGGTGCGGCTTCTTTCAATAATGAATTCGGTCGTCCGAATATCGGCGGCTATTTTCGGACCTTCGAAACCGCCAGTCCGGGCGCTGATCAATGGTATGGATACCACAAACCTATCATGTTTGCAGGCGGACTTGGCAATATCCGCCCCATGCACCTGCAAAAGTCAGCGCTTGAGCCCGGCGATCATCTGCTGGTGATCGGGGGGCCGGCCATGCTGATTGGCTTGGGCGGCGGGGCCGCATCCAGCATCGATCAAGGATGCTCTGAAGAAGAGCTGGATTTCGCCTCAGTGCAGCGGGCCAGCGCGGAAATGCAGCGCCGCTGTCAGGAAGTGATCGACCGCTGCTGCGAGCTGGGCGCCGAAACTCCGATCCTTTCCATTCATGATGTCGGCGCTGGCGGACTTTCGAATGCAGTGCCAGAAATTGTGCATGCATCGAAACGCGGAGCTTGCATTGATTTAAGCGCAGTTGATTGTGCAGATCCGGCACTGTCTCCCATGCAAATCTGGTGCAACGAGGCGCAGGAGCGCTACGTGGTTGCGGTCTCGGAGGCAAATCTGGGACGATTCACTGCCATCTGCGAGCGGGAAAGGTGTCCTTGCTCGGTGATCGGCACCGTGGCAAGCGGCAGTCGCCTGAAAGTCATCGACAGTCAGTCCAAAATAAATTCAGGAGCGCACCCGGTTGATATCGATTTGGAGTTTCTGATGGCTGGTTTCTTGCGGCCGCAGAAACACGATGTCCGTATCGCCGCACAGTCAGAGCCCGTTGCGCCGCTGCCATGGACCTTTGCAGAATGTGTCGACCAGGTGCTGCGCTTTCCGAGTGTCGCTGACAAGACTTTCCTGATCACCATCGGCGACCGAACCGTCACTGGACTCATCCATCGCGACCAGATGGTTGGACCCTGGCAGGTGCCAGTGGCTGACGCAGCTGTGACGCTGAGCTCTTTTCAGACTGTCTGCGGCGAATCCATGGCAGTTGGAGAGCGGGCCCCCATCGCGGTCTGTGACGCGGCGGCGAGCGCTCGGATGGCAATCGGCGAGGCTCTAACCAACATTCGCGCGGTCCCGGTCGCTCGGATGAGTGAAATTAAGCTGTGTGCGAACTGGATGGCTGCGGCCGGCGAGCCCGGCATGTCTGCGCAGCTGTATGCGGCAGTCGAAACCGCTTCTGTTGATCTGTGCCGGCAGCTGCAGCTTGCGATTCCAGTCGGCAAGGATTCAATGTCCATGTCGACGCAATGGACGGACAGCAGCGGGCGTGATTGCAAAGTCCTGTCACCTGTCTCACTGATTGTGACGGCTTTCAGTCCGATCAATGATGTGCGCAGATCACTGACACCGCAGCTGCAGCGCCAAGCCGATACAAAGCTGCTGCTGATCGATCTCGGCAATGGAAAAAATCGGATGGGCATGTCGGCGCTGCGCCAATGCTCCAATCAAGTCGGCGATGCCGTACCGGATTTGCATAATTTGAGTGAATTCTCACGTTTTTTCGAAGCGGTCGGTGAATTGATACACGAGGAACTGCTGCTGGCGTACCATGACCGATCGGATGGCGGACTGTTTGCTGTACTGGCAGAGATGGCTTTTGCCGGACGCTGCGGATTGAGTATTCAGCTGCCGGCGGATGTCCGCCCGATTGAATTTTTCTTTAACGAAGAGCTTGGCGCTGTGATTCAGGTTGGTTCGGATCAGATCGATCGGGTGATCGAGGTATTGCAGAGCTTTGAGATCGGACATTTGGTTACGGCATTGGGCTCCGTTGAGCTTTCGAATCGGGTGCAGATCTGTGTGGGCGGCGAGCGGATTTATGATCAGACAAGATCTGAACTGCACAGAAAGTGGTCTGAGCTCACGTGGAAGATGCAGTCGTTGCGTGACAACCCTGATTGCGCCCGGCAAGAATATGACCGGATACTGGATGAGGATGATCCCGGTCTTCGGCATATCTTCGAAGTGTCGCCGGGGTATGCGGCACTGACCCGCCGGCACAAGCCCAAAGTGGCGATTCTTCGTGAGCAGGGGGTCAATGGACACATGGAGATGGCGGCGGCTTTTGATCGGGCGGGTTTCGATGCGGTAGATCTGGTCATGTCAGACTTGGATTCAGCCGGCTCAGAGCTCAATCTGTATGAAGGGATCGTGATGTGCGGCGGCTTTTCTTTTGGCGATGTCCTCGGCGCGGGCAAGGGCTGGGCGTCAACAATTGTGTATCAGGATCGGCTGCGGGATCTTTTTGCGAAGTTTTTTGATAACCGATCTAAATTTGTCTTGGGTGTATGCAATGGCTGCCAGGTGCTGGCGGCTTTGAGAGATATTATTTCTGGCGCTGCGCATTGGCCTGCGTTCAGGCGCAATGCCTCCGAGCAGTTTGAGGCACGGCTGGTGATGGTTGAGGTGACGCCCAGCAATTCAATATTCACCGATAATTGTCATGGTTCATACCTGCCTGTGGCGGTGGCGCATGGTGAGGGTCGGGCGGCATTTGCGGCGGACGATCACGCGCAGGAGCTGCTCGGCAGCGAGCAGATTGTGCTTCGCTATGCTGACAATCGCTTGCAGGTCAGCAATACTTACCCATACAATCCCAATGGGTCTCAGCATGGAGTTGCTGCGGTGTCTAATGCCGATGGGCGCATCACGGCGATGATGCCGCATCCAGAGCGGGTATTTCGATCGCTGCAGTATTCATGGGCGCCGAGCACGGAGCACGACGATAGTCCATGGATGCAGATGTTTTACAATGTGCGCCGATGGGTCGGGGACTAAACTTCGAGTGTTCAGGCCGTCAGCATCGGATTGGATCAAGATTTCAAGGTTATAGCCGTTGCGTCAAGCTGTTGCAATGGATTGCAATTGATACTGTATACCCCTTGAGAAAGGTGTATCTCGACTCAGATTACACGCAGGTGACGAGTGAGATATGCTATGAGCGAAGAGACTCGCATCAATCGGCTGGACCCTGATTCTCACAGCTTTGATGGGTGCGACGTTTTTCGCAGTCAAATCACGTTTTGACGCGCTGGACGCAAAATTTGAAAGCAAGCTTGAGGTGCTGGACACGAAGCTTGAGCGAAAGCTTGAGGTGCTGGATGCGAAGCTTGAGCGCAGGTCCGACACTCTCCAGGAATTAATCTTGGAGCGTTTGCCATTGCCGGCAACTGCGATGTCGGCGGATTCTGAGAGTGCTGCAGAACTGCTGGCAGCATCCGGCAAGACTGAAAATTCAGTGCTGACTTTGCGATGATCGAAAATGAATCATTTAGGTTTCGTCATCTTCCTGTCATTGAGAATCTGAAATCAGCCGCCGCCCTCTGACAGCTGCTGTCAATGGTTTTGCCTCAGTCAGCGCACTGCTGCATAGTGCCGAGTTCCCGGATCACCTCATGAAGGGTAGAAGCCAGTACCTTTGTCTTTGCACGAGTCAAGGGGGAAGGTGAGACTGTGCCCGGCACCATAATGGTGATCATGCCGGCACTCCAGGCGGCTTCGATTCCCAGAGCTGCGTCTTCGACGGCCACACAAGATTTTGTTTCATTGCGCAGTCCCAGCGCTTCCGCCGCTCTGAGATAGATATCCGGCGCCGGCTTGCTTTGGCCGACTTCATCGCCGGTGACAGCCACATCAACTTTTCCGAGCAGTCCTGAGAGTCTCAGCTTGAAGTCCACATAGCGTCGCTCCGTTGATGTCGCGACTATGTATTGCAGATTCGATTTGTCCAGATACGCGAGCAGTTCGAGTGTTCCATCCATGAGCTCCACTCCATCGCGTTCCAGCGTTGCAAGATAGAACTCCCGGGCGCGGCTCATGAATTGGTCGATTTCAATCGCAGAGCCCGTAAACTGATTGATCTCTCTGTGCGCATTGCGAATGGTGCCGCCGGCAATTTTCTGATACAGCTGCGCACTGAATTCGAATCCAAATTCTTCAGCTGCCTGCTCCCAGCTGCGTTTCGAGACCGCCTCGGTATTGATCAAGGTACCGTCCAGATCAAGAATGACTGCCGCTATTCTCATGCCGATGCCAGTGGCGATGACTGCGCCATTTCAGTCAGTTTGGCTTCAGTTTCTTCCACCTGCTGGAGCCACCACATTTCGGCAAACAGGCCTTTTCTCTCAAGCAGTTCTCGATGGGTGCCGCGCTCGGCAATCTCGCCGCTGTCAAGTACCAGGATATCATCGGCATCCGCAATCGTCGATAGGCGGTGGGCGATGACTAATGTCGTTCGATTCTTGGCGACGATGTCGAGTGCGTTCTGTATGTGCCGCTCTGATTTTGAGTCAAGCGAGGATGTGGCCTCGTCCAGTACCAGAATCGGCGGATCTTTCAGGATTGTTCGCGCAATGGAGACACGCTGCTTCTCACCGCCGGAGAGCTTCAGACCGCGCTCGCCCACAACAGTCTCGAATTTTTCTGGCAGATTTTCAATAAAGTCTTTCAGATTGGCCTGTTCGACAGCTTCAGCGAATTGCATTTCGGTGCTTTGCGGCTGTCCATAGCGAATGTTGTAGGCAATCGTATCATTGAACAGAACTGTGTCCTGAGGCACAATGCCGATTGCCGCATGCAAGGATTCAGCCGACACATCGCGAGTATCCTGCCCGTCAATGGTAATGCGGCCGCTGTCGGTATCGTAGAATCGAAACAGCAGACGCACGATTGTCGATTTGCCAGAGCCGCTTTTGCCAACCACTGCAACTTTGCAGCCTGAAGGAATTTCAAAACTCAGGTTCTTGAGAATTGTGCGTTGCGGTGAATAGCCGAAGCTGACATTCTCGAAGCGGATGCTGGCCTTGCCAATCGCCAATGCCGGCGCATTGTCAGGTTCGGGCAGGAAGTCTCTGATATGCAGCAGATTGAACATGCGCTCCATATCGGTCAGCGAATGATTGATTTCCCGAAAGGTGGTGCCGAGAAATCGAAGCGGGATAAACATCTGCATCAAAAAAGCGTTGAGCATGACAAAGTCACCCAGAGTCAGCACGCCTGCGACTACATCTTGGCCAGCCATCAGCAGCAAAGCGATGAGCGCGGCGGAAATAATCAGGCCCTGTCCAATATTGAGCAGCGCAAGCGTCTGCTCGCTGATGACAGATTGACGCTCCCACTCGCGCATATGCGTATCGAAACGTCCATGCTCATGTTTTTCATTGCCGAAATATTTGACTGTTTCATAGTTGAGCAGCGCATCCACGCTCACTGAATTGGCGCGTGTCTCCGCATTGTTCATCCGCACGCGAAATTTGGTGCGCCAGCGAGTGACGTAATAGGTAAAGGTACAGTAAAGCGCGATGGACCCGCCGGCGATCACAACATAGACGAAATCGAAGTTCAGTCCTAGAAATATGCAGATTACAAAGATCTCAAACATTGTCGGCACAATGCTGAACACCACATACCACAGCAGAAAGTTGATGCCGCGGGTGCCGCGCTCGATATCTCTGGAGATGCCGCCGGTCTCACGATCTTGATGGAAAGCATGTGACAGTTTGTGCAAATGCTCAAACACCTGCAGACCGACATTGCGGACGGCTCTCTGGGACGCTCGGGAGAACAAGGCATTGCGCAGCTCCTCGAACAAGGTGCCCAGCAGACTCAGCAGTCCGTAGGCCAGAATCAGTGCAATCGGCACCGCAACCAGCAGATCAGGGTTGACAGAGGCGTCGAACTCGTCGACGATGCCTTTAAGCGCGATTGGAACCAAAATGACGGACAATTTGGCGACAACCAGAAACAGGCAGGCGAAAGCAATGCGCATGCGAAACTCTGCCAGATATCCGATCAGCATCCGCAGGGTATGCCAAATCTTCGTGCGCTGGCTCGATTCGCTGCGCACCTCAAGACCGTTTTCGTGCATAAAAATTGAGCATCGGCGCTGCGCGTCCTGCAGCGAGAGGTTTTAAAGCTGCCCAGTCAGCTTTTCGAAGATTGGGTCTGGCGCCACTTGTGAATGCGAAAACCGAGCAGGACTGCAAGTATGGCGCCGTAAATGACGGGTTCTGTAATATCGGCCTTGACCTGCAGGTAGAAATGCAAAATTCCAAGTATCGCGATCAGATACACAAGCTTATGCAGATTCCTCCAGCGCTTTCCGCCCAGCATTTTTACCATGCGGTTGGTTGACGTAATCGCAAGCGGAATCAGCGCCAAAAAAGCAACCGATCCGACCAGAATGTACCAGCGCTCAATGATATCCTCGATGATTCTCTGAAAATCAAAGAAGTTGTCAATCACCAGCCAAGTCAGGAAATGCAGGACAACGTAGAAGAAAGCGAACACACCGATCATTCTTCGCAATTGTACGAGCGGATTGATCCCAGTGAGCAGCCGCAGCGGTGTGATTGCCAGTGTGACGAGCAGCAGCCGTACGGCCCAAATGCCGGTTACACGGGTCAGGTCCTCAATCGGATCCGCGCTGATATTGCCAGCAAAGACATCGTAGACGAGCAGGGCGGCTGGCAGCAGGCACAGGGCAAAAACGGCAGGTTTGGAACGCCGTATTCCCGTCGACCACTGTCTTGAAGTAATCTGCATCAAGTCTTCGCTTGCGGATCAGCTGCGGCCGCAGGCCTTTTGCTGACAAACAATAAAGAACGCGATTCCAGACGCTGCATCTGAAATCGCGTGTGCATTCTAATGTATGCAAAGCTCAATAGACAGGTGTTCCTGTCAGTAGTGAACCGACAGGTCCATGCCAGAGTACATGCTGGCAACTTGCTCAGCGTAGCCGTTGAACATGAGTGTGGGAATGCGCCCGAACAGGTTGCCGACCCGTCGCTCGGTCTTCTGGCTCCAGCGGGGATGATCAACCTCAGGATTTACATTTGCATAAAAACCGTATTCATGTGCCGCTTGCACTTGCCAGGTATTGACTGGCTGCTCCTCGACGAAGCGCACTGAGACGATCGACTTGATGCCTTTGAAGCCATACTTCCAAGGTGTGATCAGACGAATCGGGGCGCCGTTCTGGTTCGGCATATGCTCGCCGTACAGTCCCACCGCAAACAGGCTCAGCGGGTTGGTGGCCTCATCAATGCGCAAACCCTCGAGATAGGGCCAGTCAAGCACCGAGCCGAACAGGCCCGACTTTTGTCCAACCATCTCCTCGGGGCGAACGAGTGTTGTCATTTCGATGTATTTGGCTTTTGAGGTGGGCTTGTGGACTTTCAGAAAATCCCCCAGGGAGAAACCTGCCCACGGCACAACCATGGACCATGCCTCGACACAGCGATGACGATAAATGCGCTCCTCAAGCGGAAACTGCTTGAGGATATCCTCAATGTCCCAGTCTTTCGGCGCCTCGCACTCGCCGGATACGGACAAGCTCCACGGCCGAGTGGTCAGTCGGTGCGCTTCGGCTGCCGGGTCGTTCTTGCCGGTCCCGAATTCATAGAAGTTGTTGTAGGAAGTGACATCATCGTAGCTGGTCTGCTTGTCATCGGTTGAAAACTCACTGCTGCCAAGATTTTCAAATTTCACCGCCGCCGCGGCTGATTTGGCCGGCAGCGACAGCATCGGTACCGAGCCGCCGATCGCCAAAGCGGCAGTAGACTGAAGAAACTTCCGCCGATTGCGATAAACGTCTTGCGGGGTGATTTCGCTCGGCCGTATATCGGCCTTGTTTTGGATTAGGAAAGGCATGCATTGTCACCGCTGAGTTAGTGAACAAGATTGTTTTACGGGTTAGACACAATTGCGCTACAGAAGTTCAAAAGCCGCTGCGATGCCCTGACCGCCGCCGATGCACATCGACACGATAGCATGCTTTGCCTTGCTGCGCTTGAGCTCATACATTGCCTTGACCGTCAGAATCGTGCCGGTCGCGCCGATCGGATGCCCTAAGGAAATGCCGCTGCCGTTTGGATTGGCAGATTGCGGATCAAGGCCCAGGTCTTGCATCACGGCCAGCGCTTGAACTGCGAACGCCTCGTTCAGCTCAATGACCTCGACATCGTCGAGTTTCAAGCCCGTCTTGCTGAGCAGATTGCGAATCGCCGGCACTGGACCGATGCCCATGTAGTCAGGCTCAACGCCCGCATGGGCGTAACCGACCAGTCGTGCCATGGGCTGGTGTCCAGCCCGCTCGGCGGCTTTCTCCTCCATCATCACGACTGCGGCGGCCGCATCATTGATGCCGGAGGCGTTGCCGGCTGTGACGGAACCGTCTTTTTTGAATACGGTGCGCATTTTTCCCAGCGACTCCAAGGAACAGTCAGCGCGAACGTGCTCGTCAGTCGCGAAGGTCACGGTGCCTTTGCGGGATTTGATCTCAACTGGAATAATCTGCTCGTCGAAGCGGCCCTCAGCCGCTGCCTGTGCGGCGCGGCGGTGGCTTTCGACCGCCAGCTCGTCCTGCTCATCGCGGCTGATATTCCATTTTTCTGCGATGTTCTCAGCCGTAATGCCCATGTGGCATTCCTTGAACGGGTCGCTGAGCGCACCGACCATGACATCAATCAATTCAGCATTGCCCATGCGCTGGCCCCAGCGCATGCCCGGCGACCAGTACGGGGCGCCGCTCATCGACTCGGCGCCGCCGGCAATGACAGTATCCGCGTCGCCCAGCTGAACATACTGTGCGGCGCTGACGACTGACTGCAAGCCGCTGCCGCAGAGGCGGTTGACAGTGAGGGCGGGGGTCTCGATCGGCAAGCCGCCCTCGATTGCGGCATACCTTGAGATATACATGTCGCGCTTGTCGGAATGAAGCACATTGCCGATCACGCAGTGCCCAACGGATTGCGGGTCAATGCCGGTTCGCTCAAGCACGCCGCGAACGGCAATGGCACCGAGCTCACAGGCAGAGAATGATTTCAGCGAGCCGCCGTAATCGCCGATTGCGGTGCGAACGCCATCGAGCAGGACTACATTTTTGATATTCAACTTGATTCTCCTTGGTTTGAGTGCTGGTTGAGCATGAGTGATTCTCGTTCGATTTCGAAAACCTGGTATTCAGTTCGATTCATCCCTAATCTGGTGTAGGCCTCTATCGCAGCCTGATTGCGCCGGTCAGCATACAGGCGTATTCCACGCACATCATCATGTTGCAGTGCAACGTCAATTGTAAAACTATACAGTTTCGAGAATATGCCTTTTCTTCGAAATTTTGGATCGACATAGACACTTTGGAGCCACCATTGCGCGCCATTGCGCCAGTCGCTCCATTCATAGGTCACCATCAGGCATCCGACGACAGCGCTTGCACTGAGCGCCACAGCATAGAAGCCATGGCTGTGATCTTCGAAAACCGATGTGACACCCTGCATGACCTGGCTCGCATCCAGGCAAAGATTTTCTGTCTCCAGAGCGATCGCCCGGGTGAAGCGGGCGATCGCTGGCGCATCCGATACCCGGGCGCGGCGAATTTCAATCGGGGCTCGACAAGATTCAGTCATGGCTTGATCCGCAGATGAAGTCAGCATTGCATTGCGCGGCAAATAGGATTATCGGCTTTTTGCCTCGCGATGAAAGACGTAAATTCCCGAGCCGACAATGAGTGCGATCCCAATCCAAGTGCCGAGCTGCGGAAAATCATCAAAAATCACTACCCCCAGGATTGTCGCTCCGATGATCTCAATATACTGAAATGGCGCGAGGATGCTGATCGGAGCCTGGCGATAGGCGAATATGATCAGCAGGTGAGCGAAGGTCGCAATCAGTCCCAAACAGACCAGAAGCAGAAACTGATGCGCGGTCGGAATGACAAATGAAAACATCACCGTCGTGTGGAAAGCGCCGACCGCCAATGCCAGAGTCAGTACCAGCGAACCGAATATGCCGGCCAAAAAGTGCAGTCGAATCGGGTGCTCGGCCAGTGCCAGGCGACGGGTGAGCAGGATATAGAAAGCAAAGCACAATGCGGCGCTGACTGGATAAAGCACTGCCCAGCCGACATAGACAAACGACGGGCGGATCACGATCAGAGCGCCAGTGAATCCGATCACGATGGCGCTGATGCGCCGCCAGCCGACAATTTCTCTGAAAAAGAGCATCGAAAGCAGTGTGACCAGCAGCGGTTCGATAAAGAATATGGCGATTGCATCGGCAATGGGCAGATAGATCAGGCCGGTAAAGAAAAATACAGTGGCCAGCGCGATCATGGTGCCGCGCAGGGCATGATAGTGCAGATACGGCGTCATCAGCCGGTCTCGGGCGTGCAGCACGAACGGCAGCATGAACAGGGTCTGAAATACAAACCTCGCCAGCGCAATCTGTGCCGGTGAAACAGTTCCCGCGAGCCACTTGGCGATGGCGTCAATGCCTGGAATCAGCAGCATTGCGATGGTGACCATGCCCATTGCACTGACTGCTTTATTGTTTGTACGCAAGTGAAGGCTTCTCAGACAGCAGGCAGTCTGCACCCGGCGGCTGTCTTGACTCAGCTCGCCCGAGGCGGCAGGCAGAGCAGTCGGCTGCAGTTATTTTGCAACGTTTTGAAGGATTGGAGCACGAAAAAATACTGCAACTCTGCCTGTGGTAAAAATATGCTAAAATTCGAGCAAAATATAGCAAATTTAGTTTGCGCACGTTTGCAGGCAGCTAGCCGCTTGCACCAGCCGACTCCAAGCATAAAGGAGATCTGAGAATTTATGTTGACTACAAATCCATTTATTGAGATTTCGGCAGTTATTCCGCCCGCCGCGATGAAGATTTTCGTCTTCGTCATGATCGCCTGTGTAGCTGGCGGAACAATCTTTGATGTCATTCACAAAAAAAGCGCCCGCTACTTTTTTGAAAATATGAAAAAGTCCAAGGCCAACGCGATTCGCAGCATCGGCGGCGGTGAGAAAGTCAAGATCGCGTGTGTCACTGCCGCCCATGATGTGCTCGCATCCGGTGAATTTTGCAATGCCAGGCGCCGCGCCGCGCACTTGCTGACCATGTACGGATTCATCGCTTTCATGGCCGCCACGGCCATCATGGTTGCGCGCTTCAGCGCCAGTGCATCGCTCACACCGCCGATCCTGCCGCTGATCTGGCATTTGGGCGCGGCGATGGTTTGTGCCGGAGGCTGCTGGTTCTGGTTTTTTATTCGCGCTGATGTGGCCGCTGAGGGTCAGTCGCCATTTCGACTCATCCCCGCTGACCTTTTTGTCGTGTCGCTGGTCGGCTGCACCACCTTTGCGCTGCTGTGGTCGCTGTTTCAAAGCGCTGGCGCCACGATTGCCGCGTGGCTGTTTTTCGTGCTGTTTGTCGCCTCTGCGATCGTGCTGTTTGCGGGTGTGCCGTGGTCGAAGTTTGCACATATGTTCTTCAAGCCGGCCGCGGCCTACGAAAAGCGTGTCTCAGAAGCCGAGGGCTCGCGCAACAACCTGCCGGAGCCTGCGGATCAGCCAGCGCAGTATGGCCTGGGCATCAAGCGCAGTGTGCCGCGCAATTACTGACGGCTGATGGTCTCATCCGCCGCCGCCAGCTTTTGCGGACGGGCACAGCCTATTATTTATTTTCACGCTTAACCTTGTTTAGAAACGGACGACAACACCATGCCGACTTTCGTATATATGACTCGTTGTGATGGCTGCGGACATTGCGTAGACATCTGCCCCTCTGATATCATGCACATCGACAAAACCTACCGGCGGGCAGTGAATATTGAGCCGAATATGTGCTGGGAGTGCTATTCGTGTGTCAAGGCCTGCCCTCAAAACGCGATCGATGCGCGCGGCTATGCGGATTTTGCGCCGCTGGGCCATAGTGTGCGGGTGTTGCGTGAAGAGGAGAAAGGTACGATTTCGTGGCGCATCAAATTTCGTGACGGGCGCGAGAAAAACTTCGTCTCGCCAATCACCACCAAACCTTGGGGTGAAGCCATTCCGCGTCTGGCTGATCTGCCGCCGCCGGATGAGGAGGAGTTCAAGTCGCAGCTGTTGTGCTATGAGCCCGACGCTTTGAATATTGATGAGGGCCTGCCTGTGATTGACAAGGCAAAGTTCAAGCAGGGAGTCTACTACTGATGAAATACAAAACTAAATTCGTCGACTGTGACATCTTGGTTGTCGGCGGGGGTATGGGCGGTACGGGTGCTGCCTACGAGGCGCGCTACTGGGGCCGGGATCTGAAGATTGTGGTGGCCGAAAAAGCCAATATTGATCGTTCTGGGGCCGTCGCGCAGGGTTTGTATGCCATCAACTGCTATATGGGCATGCAGTGGAACGAGAACCAGCCTGAGGACCATGTGCGCTATGCGCGCAACGATCTGATGGGCATGGTGCGCGAGGATCTGGCTTATGACATGGCCCGGCATGTGGACTCGACTGTGCATAAATTTGAGGAGTGGGGACTGCCGCTGATGCGCGACCCCGAAACCGGTCGCTACCAGCGCGAGGGCAAGTGGCAGATCATGATTCACGGCGAGAGCTACAAGCCCATTGTCGCGGAGGCTGCCCGCAAGAGCGCGGATGAGATTCACAATCGGATCATGGTCACCCATCTGCTGCGCGATGAGAACCATCCCAACCGGGTCGGCGGAGCGGTCGGCTTCAACGTGCGAACCGGAGACTTTTATGTGTTTCGGGCGAAGGCGGTTATTGTCGGCGCGGGCGGCGCCTCGCACATCTTCAAGCCGCGCTCAGTCGGCGAAGGCATGGGCCGCACCTGGTATGCTCCGTGGAGCTCAGCCTCTGCATACGCCCTGCCGATTATGGTCGGCGCCAAAATGACACAGATGGAAAATCGCATTGTCCTATGCCGTTTCAAAGACGGCTACGGTCCGGTGGGCGCCTATTTTCTGCACTTGAAGACCTATACGCAAAATGCCTATGGCGAAGAATACGAGTCCAAATGGTACGAGCACACCAAGAATCTGGTCGGCGAGTATATCGATCACCATCCCACGCCGACATGTCTGCGCAATCATGCTTTTATTGAGGAGATGAAAGCGGGCCGCGGACCGATTCACATGGTGACCAAAGAGGCTTTTCAGGATCCGCACAAAGAGGTGATCGGCTGGGAAAACTTCCTTGGCATGACCGTCGGTCAAGCCGTTGTCTGGGCATCACAGGATATTGACCCGAAATACACCAATCCGGAACTGACCACTTCTGAGCCGTATGTGATGGGCTCGCATGCCACCTGCTCGGGGGCGTGGGCCAGCGGTCCGGAGGATGTATCGCCAGATGAGTATTACTGGGGCTACAACCGCATGATGACGGTCGATGGCCTGTTCGGCGCCGGCGACGCATTGGGCGGCACTGCCCATGCATTCTCGTCTGGCTCATTTACGGAAGGGCGCCTTGCCGCCAAAGCGGCAGTCAAGTTCATCCGCGATCATGCAAGCGAGCAGATTCGGATTTCGGAAAAGCAGTGTGAGGATCTGCGGCGACAAGTCTATAAGCCGCTTGAGAACTTCAAGGTCGGGCGCAATGAGATCGTCGCCGGCACTGTCTCGCCGAGCTATATTCTGCCGATTCATGGCTTGCAGCGCCTTGAGAAACTGATGGATGAGTATGCCGGCGGCATTACGAACAACTATATGACGAACGAGCCTCTGCTGCTGCGCGGATTGCATCTGCTGCACACGCTGCAGGAAGATATGGACAGCATCGGCGCCGAAGACTTGCATCAGCTGCAGCGGGCCTGGGAACTTTCGCATCGCATCATTGCTTCAGAGAGTGTGATTCGGCATACATTATTCCGCCAGGAGACGCGCTGGCCGGGGTATTACTATCGCGGTGACTACATGAAGCTTGACGATGACAACTGGCATGCGCTGACGGTGTCACGCCGTGACCCGGATACTGGAGAGTGGACGCTGGAAAAAGCGCCGGTTTATCATATCGTTGATTAAGTAAAGGCATACTTTAGCGCGGGTCAAGAAACGGCCGGCGCCACAAGTCCAGCGAAAACATCCGATTCATCTTCCGGCAGAGCCTTGTCTTCGCTTGCTGTCGATGCCGGAGTTGGGCCGAGCAGGGTCGCTGGCGATTATGTGGCAAAATGGCCGGCCATGACCCGCCACCTGCAGACGGCCTTTGCATCGCGGCTTCGCCCCGAGCAGGTATCTGAGCAGCTGCAGAGCGCCACGGAGCACATCGCGGCAGTGTGCCTGATCTTAAGAGATCTAAGCAGCAATGCCGCGCTGGGTGAAGGTGCAGCGCAGCTTGCAGTTTCAATTGCTGACAAGTTGGAGCGAGATGATTCATGCCTGCTGATCAGACTTCAGGCCTGTATTGCTGAGCTTGACAGCCAGATCGCAGCCGACTCATGGCTTGCAGTCGCGGCAGTGACGCAGTGCAAGGCGCTGGCGGCGGGAATTCAGCTGGATTTTCGCAGTGCGGCCGATCATTGCGCAAGCGCCCGTCAGATAAATTCTCTTCCCGCCATGCGGCAATGGGAGTTTTCTCGCCTTGCTGCTGCATTCACTATGGAGCAGGGGCGGGTGTTTGGCGAGGACGCGACACTGCAAGCGGCTATTGCTGTGATACGCAGCCATGTGATGCCACTGGCTGAAGCGACTGGCGATGCAGTTGCGAGGGCGGCCAGCAAGGGCCTGCTTGCTGAGGCGCTGGCTGTGATCGGCCTGCGAAAGAGCGGGGTTCGATATCTTGAGGAATCGATTGCCGCTTTTCGCCAGGCGCTGTGTTTATACACGAGTGCCCCCCATCGCGGCGAGATGTCGCTGATTCACAATCACTTGGCCAACGCTCTGGGTGCACTGGGGCAGCGTTCGGGAGACGATGACCTGCTCAAAGAGTCTCTGCAACAGTTTGATCAGGCGCTTGCTTGCGCAGATGCGGACAATTCGCCGATGATCTGTGCCTCAATCATGAACAACAGAGCCGCCATGCTGCTGCATCTGGGCATGAGGAACCAGGATGCAAAAATGCTCAAGCAGGCTGTAGAATCCTACAAAGATGTGCTTCAAATCTGGACTCGAGCCCGTCTGCCTTTTGAGTGGGCAGCGACGATGAACAGTCTGGGCACGGCGCTGCGGGCATTGGGCGAGCAGCGTCGCGGCGCACGCACCTTGCGCCAGTCAGTGGCGGCATTTGAGTCCGCATTGACCGAGCGCACACAGACAGAATATCCCGAGCAATGGGCCTTGACGAACAATAACATGGGTGCGGCATTGCAAAAGCTTGCACAGCGAGAAGACAGTGCAGAAACTATGCAAAGGGCGACTGAAGCCTATGAAAATGCACTTGTGCAGTGGACGCAAGACAAAGTGCCGATAACTTGGGCAATGACCATGGCGAATCTGAGTGTGGCGCGTCGCGAGCTGGCTGAAATCACTGCTGATCTGGAAACGGCGAGGCAGGCTGTGATGGAGGTTCAGCTGGCAGTTGAGGTCTTTCGCAGCGCAAGTCACGCGCAATACACCGAGCTTGGCGAGGAGCAGCTGGCCAAGAGCCGTCATCTCGTTGCCGCGCTGACGGTCAAAGACGGATAAAACCGCTGATAGGCGGTGCAGTCGAAATTGCGGTCAGCGATGCTTGTCATGCTTGTTTGAATCAGCATAGCTTCCGTCTGCTCTTGATTGAGTTCCGCGATTGCCTTGCCATGCTGCTGTCAATCATGAATTCACTGCGCTTTTTATGCAGTTGCCAAATAACTCGAGCGGCGTTTAATCCATCTGTCTTGCGAAGCTCGACTCTGAGCCAGAGTGTGACCTTTCTATGGCTGCGAATTCGCCCGAGAATCATATTCTCGCTATTCGCAGAACTTATGACTTGAGGATTATCCGACTATCGCTAATTTTAACCAGTAAAATATAAATAACAATATACTTCTGATGTTCATCTATCAGGTGTTTAAGCGGAGCAGATTTATTTCGAAGGAGGTTGCCATGACGGAAGTTCTTACAATGGATGCGGTAGCCAAGCTTGGTGAGCAAATTTACGAAAAGGACCTAAAGCAAAAATATGAAAGCAAGCACAACGAAAAGTTTTTGGCTATAGATGTTGTAACGAAGCGAGGGCATCTTGGACAATACCCTGAAATTGCACTTGAGATTGCGCAGAAGAAGAATCCCAACGGACAATTTTACCTAAAACGCATTGGGGCGAAAGCAACATTTCATGTGAGCTATACAGGAGAAATGGATGTGGAAGGGTTATTTCAATCAGCATAGAGCATGCTTAAGGTTGAAAATCTATGCAACTGAGGCTGCGCAAGAGTCGAACAGGATTAAATTTTTTGATATTCCTGCAATTATCGATACTGGATTTGACGGATTTGTTCAAGTCGATTTTCAGATAGCTGCTGCTTTAGGATGGTTTGGCCCTCAAACCAATGCAGGTGTGACTCAGATAGCTGCTGGCAAAGTGATACCTGTCGGATTGTTCAATTCGCCTGTAGAAATAGAGTCTGATACGATTACCGGAACATGTCAATTTCCCCTGAGACAGGGTGCGCCTTGTTTGATCGGGATGGATTTGCTTCGTCGTGCAGAGCGTGTTTTAGTCATTTCGAAAAGCCAAGTATTGCTTCCTAAGGAACAAAACATTAATCTGAGCGGCACTTAGTTTTATCTTTGCCGGTCGTCTTTATTTTTTCTAATGATTTCGAAATCCTTTCTCAACCTCTTCAGACGAGAATTTTATCTGGCCAAAGTGTTCAGGGATTTATTCTGAATTTACGACAGTCTGCATCGACGGCGACTGTTATCTATCTTGTCAGCCGAACCGCAATCATCTATAACCGCTTGAGGGAATCAATGGCTACCAACGAGAAACATAAACTCGCCTTTATAGGACTTGGCGCCATGGGCTATCCCATGGCCGGTCATCTGGCAAAAGATTATGACGTTTGCGTCTACAACCGGACTCAAGCGCGCGCCGAGAAGTGGACGAGCGAATATGCCGGAACCAGTGCGCAGACTCCCGCGGCTGCGGCTAAAAATGCGGACATCGTTTTTGCCTGTGTCGGCAATGATGCCGATGTAGAGCAGATCAGCTGCGGTGCAGACGGCGCTTTTTCAAGTATGCGAAAAGATGCAATATTCATTGATCACACGACTGCATCAGCCAGCATCGCGCGCCAGCTCGCGCAAATCTCAGCTGACAGCGGAATCCATTTTTTGGATGCTCCCGTTTCGGGCGGCCAGGCCGGCGCCGAAAACGGTGTATTGACGATCATGGTCGGCGGCGAGCAGTCTGTGTTTGATGCGGCATCACCAGTGATGGAAAGTTATGGACGTGCGGTCACACTGATGGGATCGGTCGGCGCTGGACAGCTGACCAAGATGGTCAATCAGATCTGTATTGCAGGATTAGTGCAAGGTCTTTCTGAGGGCATCAATTTTGCAGCTCGCAGCGGCCTTGACGAGAAACTTGTGCTGGATGTGATTTCAAAAGGCGCAGCACAGTCCTGGCAGATGGAAAATCGAGGCCGCACCATGGTCGATGATCAGTTTGATTTCGGCTTTGCCGTCGAGTGGATGCGCAAGGATCTGGGAATTTGCCTTGAAGAAGGCAACCGGATTGGCGCTCGATTGCCGGTTACCGCTTTGGTGGATCAGTTCTATGCTGAAGTGCAGGCGATGGATGGCGCAAGGTGGGATACTTCCAGCCTGATTCGATTGCTGCGCAACCCTTGATTGCTTGCCAGTGCAAGATCCATTGCAGACAGGCCGGGCGCAGGGGCAATGATTTGCAATGCCTGCTCAGGAGTTGTTCGATTTGTTTGCAGCTCGCAGCAGGGCTTTTTTGGAAGCCTTTGTACGGCGGCGCTTTGAGACCCGAAAGAAGCGTCGGAACTTTTTGCGGATGGGCGCGTCCGGGTTGACATTCAGGCGCCAGATAAGAAACAGCGCATACAGGCTGAACACCGCAGCCATATAAATGAACAAAGCCTGCAGGCCAAAGTATTCCATTGCGCTCGTTGCGATGACAGGTCCGAAAATGGCACCGATACTGAAAGTAGTCAGCATGCCGGCTGCCGCCTCAATGAGCTTGCCTTCCGGGGCTGAATCGTTCATATAAGCGAGCGCGACCGGATAGATGGTGAAGGAAAGCGCTCCATAGATGCCGGCTGCGATGAGAAAAAGAATCAGGTGATGGGCAGAGGCAAAGAGCACCGATATGGAGGACACACTACTGACTATGCACAACCCCATCATCAGTTTCCTTCGATCGATGCGGTCCGATAATTTTCCCACAGGCCATTGGAGCAATGCGCCGCCCATTACAATAAGCGCCATGAAATAAGCGGTTGTGGTGCTGGTCATGCCGATACCTTGGCTGTACAGCGGTGCAAGTCCGAACAGTGCGCCGCCGACCATGCCAAGGCAGACCGAGCCGCACATGGCAGCGGGTGAGTAATTGAATACCTCTCGCAACCGGAATGTTTGGCGTTCTGGAATTTGCGGTACAATCAGGCGCGTAATCAATACTGGCGAAAGCGAGAGTGCAAAACCGATCGCGGCAATGGAAAACAGCTCGAACCCGCTTGGATCTGCAAACGGTATGAGCAGCTGTCCGAATCCAGCGGCGACATAATGTGTAATCATGTAGGTCGAAAGGATTTGTCCGCGGGTGGTTCGGGTGGCGCGTGAATTGAGCCAGCTTTCGGTGATTGATACCAATCCAGCGATACTTAGGCCAGTACCGATGCGGATTGCTATCCAGGCGTACGGGTTCACGATCAGTGCATGCATCAGTGACAGAATCGCACCGGCGCTTGCCAGTACAGCATAGGCCCGGGCATGTCCAAGACGGGAGACGATTGTGTTTGCTGAGCGTGCGCCCAAGAATAGACCGATAAAGTAAGCGGCTGAAATGAAGCCGATCGTAAGCAGCGGGAACATCTCTTGCTGGGCGCGCAAGGAGATCAGGGTGGTCAGCAGCGAGTTGCCGATGAAAAGCGAGGCGTAACCCGCGAGCAGGTAGGAAACTGACAGCAGCGTCTTGACCATAGCGTAGTGCCTGTGAGGTCGAAAAGTGAGCAAATTTTATCTTTTCAGATTTGATTAATTTTGAAATAATTCGAGAAAAAGAGAAAGTTTTATCTCGTCGATAATCGTTGCTGCACAATCACCTCATTTTTGCTCCAGGAATCGAGTTCTATGCTATAAAAGCATCGGTTTTCGGGGCGGTCGGCTCGGCAACGATGCGACTGCGAATTAAGATGCAAGGCGCCCGATACGGGCAGTTAGAAAACTTGTGCAGTTAGGGCCGTTAGCTCAGTTGGCAGAGCAGTTGACTCTTAATCAATTGGTCCGGGGTTCGAATCCCTGACGGCCCACCAATTCATGGAGCATTATCTTTCCCGCTTCATGGACATTTTTGATGATTCCAGTCGAGTTTGGAACCGGTTCAGTCCATTATTCGAAATCAGTGATTGTTATCACAGGAAGTATTCTTAATCAGTGATTGTTATCACAGGAAGTATTCTTCGTGCCGCTCAAACCTGCAAGCTCAGCTTGATTCGACTTGAGACAGTCGATTAAGGCACTTTGAAAAGGCCGAAACTGTATTCGAATTGTGCTCTTTGCGGGAATCGAGCCGCTATCGCAACTCCACTTCGCGACGGTCCAATAAAGATGCGCCAGACGCAGTGCCGGCCAGTGCGATTTCGGCTAATGGACAAGCGAGAAGCTGATCGGCAATTTAATGCTTAACTCGCTGACTTTCATGCTTTTTGGAATTGGTGCAAAAGGGCTTGCCTTCAAAAGAATGTCGATTGCAGCCTGATCAAGACGGTCATCGCCGGAGCTCTTTACCACAATTGGTTCATGCAAATTACCCTCCGAGAGAATCGAAAAGCGCACAAGCACTTTGCCGGTTGCACGGTCGTGTCGGGCACTTTGCGGATAACGCTTGTGACGCACAATCTGCTTGTAGACTGATCTGAGGTATGACGCGCGGGTCGCTTTAAATTCAAAATCATCTGCTGCAGCGCTCGATCCGGCGCGGGCAACACTTATTTCATCAGTTGGATCAGTTTGAGCAAGAGACTCGACTGCAGTGTTTGAAAGAGGCTTTTTGCTGGATGAGTCATCTGTTCTCTTGAGCTTTGGGGCTTGCGTCGAAACCTCTGGCTGAGTTGCGTCGATCCATTCCATAACATCATGCTTCACCGTTTTATCGTCAGCTCTGACTGCCTTTGCCGGCTGTTTGATAGCCTTGTATGCCGAATTATTGAGGCTCAGCTCCGGTTTTTGCATCAGCACGGATTGCTGCATTGCATCTGGATTGGCCGCAGCTTGAATCGTTTCAATGCGTCCAAAATCTTGAGAGACAGCAGCTGGCGGATTTGCCATCTCTGCCTGAGGCGCGTGAACAGTCGGATCAATGCTCGCAAGAGGCGCAGTTTTGGGAATCCTATGGATCAGCGAAGTATCCTGTTCAGTGACATTCGCTTGCGCCTCTGGCTGTCTGGCGATTGCTGGCTTCAGCGGCTTGGCTGCGGCCTTGGAAAAATTCATTGCAGACAGAACCAAAGAGACTTCAGCCGGGTTCAGGGCGCTTGCTGGCTCAATGTGCAGCATCTCGGATGCTGGAAACATATCGCTGGCCGGCAGCGCCTGTGCGGTCAGCGCTCCGCCGATAGTCGCCACACCGATCTCAATCGGTGGATTGCTGGTCATTTCGGTTACGGCTGTCCCTGTTGCCTCATTTGTTTCATTCCATACTGCCGCAATGATTGCGCCCATATGCAGCGCACTTGAGAAAAACAAAGCGATCATCCACTGGAAATTTGTGACTTGCACTAGCGACTCCGCGAGCAAAGGCTGCTTCCGCGATTGTGAAAGCCAGATTCAGAACCGTTCATCAAGTTGCTCGTCTGGCGAGCGTCTTGCTGTCAGAAGATTGATCTGCTGGGAGCCAGCGTTTCTGAGCTGCTCCATCATTTCAATCACTCGGACGGCCTTGACTTGCGCGTCGGCTTTAATGCGCACGACACTTGCCTGCTGAGGGCTGAGCTCAATTGCCTCGATGACAGCGGGCGCACTCATTATCTCACCGTTCAGTGCCAGTTTTCCGTCCGCATCCATGGAAACAATCAGCTCATCATCGTGAGCGGCGGTATCGCTTGAGGATTCAGGCGGATGCGTTGCAATCGGCTCAAATCTAGTGATTTGGCCGGCGATCAAAAAGAATATCAGCAGCAGAAATACGATGTTTACCAGCGGCAGCAGCTGATTGTCGCGATCGACTGATTGCGATTTTGGAAACTGCATTATTCGCCGCTCAGGGATTTGCATCTCGAATCAATGCAATGTTCGCGACGCCCGCGAGCTTGACTGCATCAATTACATTCACTGTGTCTTGCAATGAGACAGATGGCTCTGGCTGGATCAGTACACGCAGGCCAGAATGCTTGGAGACTTGCAGCGCCAGCTCATCGCTGAGGCTTGCAAGCGTAGCCGACAAGCCTGACAGTCGAATTCCGTCGGAGTGAATCTCGACTAGCATCGCGCCTTGAAGTTCTATCGATGCAGTGTCTCGGGCCGCATTTCCAGGCACATCAAACTCAATTGCTTGCCAATTCTCAAAACTGGACACGAGCATAAAAAAGACTAGCAAAATAAATACCACATCGATCAGCGGCGTGAGGCTGATCAGCGATCGATGCCGCCTTGATGCAGTGATGAGCGGCTGATCGATACGATCAAGACTGGCTTGCGTCTTCATCGTGGCGGTCCGTTGCGGCAATCTTCAACAGATCAATCGTAAATACTCCCGAAACGACATGCCCCATGACATGCGAGAGTCGATCAACGCGTCTTTCCAGCCAGCCAAGCATGAGAACAACCGGGATCGCAATGCCGATTCCCAGAGCGGTGGTAAGCAGCGCCTCCCAGATGCCGCCGGACAAGACCGCCGGATCTACCTGTCTTCCAGCTTGCTCCATGGCGTGAAACGCGTCAATCATCCCTAAAACTGTGCCGAAAAGCCCGAGCAAAGGCGCCAGCGAAGCGATAATCTCAAGCGCACGGAATCCGCCTCGCAAAGATTCGAGGCAATCGGTTCCATAGCGCATGACTTCCTCGCGTATGACTGAATCGGCCAGTTTGCTTTGTCTGCCGACAATGGCTTGTACGAGTGCCGAGGCAGCTGGATTAACGGATTGTTTTGCCAGTTGCAGCGCCGCCGAGGATTTTTGCTGCCGCTGCAGCTCAAGCGCTTCTTGCGGCAGTTTCAGCTGGCCAATTCTGATCCTGTGGAATTGCCAGATTTTGGCGGCGATGATGGTGAGCGCGCAGATCGAGAGCAGCATGAGGCCGACTGCAACGGGTCCGCCCAGCTGAATCAGATCGGGAATCGAATCGAGAGAATGCATCTCAGATAAAGCGGAATAATCTGGATATTGCATTGCGCTCGCCAAAGCCGCCGATATCCGCTTGCATCAGGTGAGTGCGGCAGACGAGCAGGCGGCGTTTCGGGTGACTTGTGCAAGCGTTCATGATGCAGCAGCAAACGATCGAACTGATTGATTATGTGCTCAGTTCGATTTTTTTTGCCAAATCCCGGATTGTCCTCAAGCGGTGAATTGTTTGCTCCTTGAGCGCAGGCCACTAAATGATCAAGGCGGCGTTTGTGCGGGACGAGGCAGAAATAATCGATATGCAGTTGTCTGTTTCCATGCTTTCAGCAACGCATTCAAGAACATTATTGATGAGAATGCGTCCGATGCCGGCACAGCTCAGATTTGTAAAAACATATGCTTGCAAACTGGTTTTGCCGGGCGGCAGCGGCGCCAGCTGAATCCTCAGCCTGCGGTCGACGATCCCATCAATATCGAAAATCACGAGGTCCAATACAAGGGACGAATAGTGGTATGAAGTATGATTTTCTGTCACAAAGTATGACTGGCAATGGTCATTGACATTTTCCAGTTTGTTGAGCTCAACATAAATATTTGCCTTCTCACTGCCCAGCGCTGCGGGCAGCATGAGCGGAATGCAAATCATAATCAAGCTGATTGATCGATATAGATGACGCATGACACATTGGCAAGTCTGTACAGTTCGCGAGATACACTCGACTCAGAATTAATCTTTCCGAATATGCGGCCCTGTGAGTTCACTGCTTGCAGCAGTGGCCGGTATTTGAAAGACAATCAAGCAGGCGCAAAACGGCATCGATTTCTGTTCTTCATGCCTTTGCCCTGATGTGCAAGTATATTGCTTTCGCACCTTTTGAGATATCGTTATTTCAGCTGCTGAAATCCGGCTTCAAACGCAGAATCTGCTCATGCCGAAAACAATGTACAAGATGATCATTGACCATGCCTGATGCCTGCATGAAAGCGTAGCAGATGGTGCTGCCGACGAAGCTGAAGCCTCTTTTTTTCAAATCTTTGCTGATGCGGTCGGACAGCGGCGTACTGCCTGGCACCTCATTGAGAGCTGTCCAGGCATTTTGAATGGGCTCGCCGTCGACATAGTTCCAGAGATAGCTGCCCAGCGAAAGCCCGGCGTCGCGCATCTGAATGAAAGCGCAGGCATTGCTGATGAAAGCATGCACTTTGAGTCGGTTGCGAACGATACCCGGGTCGCTGAGCAGAGCGCTCACTTTATCGTCGCCGTAGCGGGCGATCAGGTCAGGATCGAATTGGTCGAACACTTTTCGATAGTGTTCTCGCTTGCGCAGAATCGTAATCCAGCTCAGTCCGGCTTGGGCGCCTTCCAGGCACAGCATTTCAAACAGTTTGGCGCTGTCTGTCGTGGGAACGCCCCACTCAAGGTCATGATACTCCTGATTGAGCGGGCTGTCTGTGCACCAGCTGCAGCGAATCAAGTCAGCCATGTCTGAGTTCTCTTGTTGCGTGACTGCGCTGCCGGCAAGCAATATTTTGCTGGAAGTGCATATTCTTGCTCACCTTTGCTGGAGGTGAGATTTCTTGCGTCCGACGAGCTTTCCGTGTTCCATTTGGCGAATCTTCAAGTTTTTTTCGACCTGATGGGGTGTCAGATGCCATACACTCGATAGGGACGGGGCACAGGCTTTTTGCATCGCGTAAAAATTCTACGGAGATATTTTCACATATTTCAATATGGAGCATGAATTTCTATTTCGGAAAGGGCGGCACGGGCAGGGCAGTAAGAAAAGCGTCAATTAATAGCTGCCGCAAAGCCATAGTGCAACACTTGCAGCTTCAGCTCTGCAGTGCACAAGCGGCACTGTTGCGAGCGGGCCAGAAGCGCATCTTGATTCGCCTTATGCACATCACCGGCATCTGCATCGCATGAGGTCCCTGCAGCAGCGGTGGATTGATCCCAAGTCTGATGCATGAGCCCCTATCGCAACAGATTGGATCTGTATTGTCCAGCACTGCGGGCAACTTTTTCACTCGGCAAAATTTATACTTTGCAAAAAATGCCATGAATAGCGTATTTCAACTTGCAGTGAGCATTGTCCCTGCGCAAATGCCGTACTCGCTTAATTGCTGATGCAGTCATCTGGCAAGATTGATGTACTTGGTTCAGCGACTCAGCTACCGGAACCCAGCGACAATAGATGAAAGAGGCGGAACAGCCCAACTCGCTTTTGAACCCAAACAAAGCAACACAACCTGATAAATGGAGATAACCCCATGACACACTGGACGAACTGCCCAGCGGTGGAACGCAATCCCCGCAAGATCAGCGGTGACTGGGCCTTTACAGGAACTCGGGTGCCGGTATATGCTCTTTTCGAGAATATCCAAAGCGGAGCCACCGTAAAAGACTTTCTTGAGTGGTATCCCGGGGTGGAGGAGTGGCAGGTAATGGCTGTTCTGAAACACGAAACCGAATCCCTTAAGGCTCCCGTTGAAGAATGAAATTAAAAGCTCAAAACTGGATATGACAATTTGCAGCAAACACGGGATATAGAGAAACCTTTTAATTGGTTTAATGGAGATGATCATGCTGAAAAATCAACAATCCAAGCGCCAAATAGAGTGTGCAAAAATGCTTGAGGAAGCACTCTCGCGTCCAGGAGTGCGTGAAGCAATGGAAGTCTATGAGAAGTATCGTAGTTTGCAAGAGCGAAATAAGAAAGCGGACACTTCCCAGTCTCATTTTACAGAGCCGGAAGGAAAAGCCAGAGTTGCTTCTTCGACAGCTTCAAATAATCTTGAGGTAAATGCAACTGCACATGCCTTTACACATTCAACGGTCATAAAAATTTTTGAAAATCATATGGATCGCGCATTCATGAGACTCCATGCTCCTGCTGCGAATTGACCTTGATTATTGCTGCGCTTATTTGCCGCTGGTGTAGAAGTGATCTGTAATAGACAAATCATGAGGACCTGCTTGCCTATTTGCCCGCCAGTTTGCGGTCATTCGCTGCAAGTGTTCGCAGTATTCATCGGTTTTTCTGAATCAGGTCAGCGTGTCAATGCCTGAAACTTTGCATCAGGCAACTTTTCATCCCGGGGTGCAAGGATGGTTTGATAAAAACTACGCGTATCCGACAGAATGTCAGCGCCAGGCATGGCCAGCCATCCAAAACGAGCAGAATGTACTGGTGGCCGCACCGACAGGATCGGGCAAGACACTGGCGGCGTTTCTGGCCGCGATAGACGAGCTGATCCAGATCGGTTTGCAGCAACAGCCGCTTGCCGATCAGGTCTATATCGTTTATGTCTCGCCTCTGAAGGCGCTTTCTTACGATATTGAGCGCAACCTGCGAGGACCGCTTGCCGGCATCCGCGAATATCTCGTCAGCGGAGGATACGCGGATGTTGAACTGCGGGTCGGAGTCCGCACTGGTGACACCAGCTATTCGGAACGCCAGAAAATGGCGCGCAAGCCGCCGCATATTCTGGTGACGACCCCTGAGTCGCTTTATCTGCTTTTGACCTCGGTATCTGGGCGGCGGATGCTGCAATCCGTGAAGCGGCTGATTGTCGATGAAATTCACGCCCTGGCGGATAACAAGCGCGGTTCCCACTTGAGTCTTTCAATTGCACGGCTGGAGTGGCTGCTCGGCTATGCGCCGAAGAAAACGGGTCTGTCTGCAACGCAGAAACCTCTCAGTCTTATCGCATCATTTCTGTCTGGCAATCAGACATCTGACTGCTTGATTGTCGATGCGGGCCATGTCCGCCAATGGGATCTGGCCCTTTCCTTGCCGTCGGCACCCTTGCAAGCAGTGCTGTCCACCGAAGCGTGGCTTGAGCTCTATCAAAAGCTGGCAGGACTCGTTCGCGAGCACCGCACCACATTGATTTTTGTCAACACGCGCCGCCATGCGGAACGTGCCACTCGCTATCTTGCAGAAATGGTCGGCGAGCAGAACATCGCAGCTCATCACGGGAGTCTCTCCAAAGACCATCGCCATGATACCGAACAAAAACTCAAGGCAGGTCAGCTGCAAGCCATTGTTGCAACCGCATCACTGGAACTGGGCATTGACATCGGTGATGTAGATCTAGTTTGCCAGCTATGCTCCCCGCATTCAATCGCAGTCTTTTTGCAGCGTATTGGCCGTTCCGGTCACGCAGTCGGGCAAGTTCCGAAGGGGCGGCTTTTTCCAACCACTCGTGATGAGCTGGTTGAATCCGCAGCGTTGCTCAAAGCCGTTGCCGCCGGCGACCTTGAGGCATTGCAGCTCGCTCCATTCAGCGCGGATGTTCTGGCCCAGCAGATTGTGGCAGAATCGAGTGTGCGGGAATGCTCGATTGATGAATTGCACGCGCAGTTTTCCTCGGCGCTCCCTTATGCGCAGCTGAAGCGAGAAACCTTGAGTGAAATTGTGCAGATGCTGACCGATGGCTTCACCTTGCGCCGCGGACGGCGCGGCGCTTATCTGCATCTTGACGCAGTTAACAAGATTGTTCGCGGACGGCGCGGCGCCAAGATGACAGCGACTACCAATGCCGGCGCAATACCCGATATGTTTGATTTTGAGGTCATCTTGGAACCTGAGGATATCCGCATTGGCACTGTGAATGAGGAATTTGCTTTTGAAAGTTTGATTGGCGATGTATTTCAGCTCGGCAATGCATCCTACCGCATCATTCGAGTTGATAAAGGCAGTGTGCGAGTGGCAGATGCACAGGGAGTGCCGCCGAACATTCCATTCTGGTTCGGCGAGGGCCGGGGGCGCAGTGCTGAATTGAGTGCTGCCGTATCGCAGCTGCGTGAGTTTGTGGGCGCTGAGCTGCAAAAGACTGAGCGCAAGGCGGTGATGGAGAAATTCGCAGACATGTATCCGGTAGATGCCCAAGCTGCTGAGCAGATTGTCAATTATCTGGCGCTGGCACAAAAATCGCTGGGCATGATCCCCTCAAGCAAAGCAATCGTTTTTGAGCGTTTTTTCGATGAGACAGGTGATGCGCATCTAGTGGTGCACAGTGTGTTTGGCTCACGTTTGAATCGCGCTTGGGGTCTTGCGCTCAGAAAGAAATTTTGTGTGCGCTTCAATTTTGAGCTGCAGGCGGCAGCGCTGGATGACTGTTTCATTCTTTCCTTGGGTCCCACACACAGTTTCGCATTGGATGAAGTGCAAAAATACGTCACCAGCCAATCGCTTGAGGAGGTGCTGCGGCAAGCGGTTTTAGGCGCACCGATGTTTGCCACGCGCTGGCGCTGGGCTGCGAATATCGCGCTGGCTGTGCTTCGATTTCGAGGCGGCAAGAAAGTGCCGCCTCCGTTTCAGCGCAATGATGCCGAAGATTTGCTGTCACTGATTTTTCCAGCGCAGCTTGCCTGTCAGGAAAATATTACCGGTCCCATTGAAATTCCCTCGCATCCGCTGATCGATCAGACCTTATACGATTGTCTGCATGAGCTGATGGATACCAATGGATTGCGGCAGCTGCTGCAGCGCATTGAGCACAAAGAGATTGCAATAGTCTGCAAAGACACCCCTGAGCCATCTGTTTTGGCGCAGGAGGTGCTGACTGCCAGGCCCTATGCGTTTCTTGATGATGTTCCTGCTGAAGAGCGCCGCACTCGGGCAGTGCAGTCGCGGCGCTATGCGCAGCCGGCCGACATGCAAGCGGGCAGCGAGCTGGATTCTGACCTGATTCGACAGCTGCGCTTGCAAAATTGGCCGCAGCCCCGAGATGCAGAAGAGCTGCATGATGCGCTGGTTCACATGGGATTCATGCTGCCTGATGAATGGCGCATTGCAAGTGCGGAAGCGCCAGACCTGAGCCGGCAGCTGGCGCATCAGCGGTGGTTTGTGGAACTGCAGGAAGCCAAAAGAGTGACGCGCCTGAGCACAGCCAAGGCATCGTATTGGGTCTGTGCAGAGCGCCTGGCGCAAATGCAAGCGATCCATCCGCACGCATCCCTCGATCCAGTGATTGAGCCGGCCTCGTTAAGCGAGCATTGTCCAGATGATTTTGACAGCTCGCTGATTGCGATCATCCGCAGCCGCATGGAATTCGCGGGCTTGTGCCAGGCAGATCAAATCGCCGGCAGTCTTGATCTGCCGTTGGGCAAAATTGAGACTGCATTGCTCGCGCTTGAAGCCGAGGGCAATCTGATGCGCGGGAGGTTTGATCCCGATGCTGAAGGTCAGCAATGGTGTGATCGGAGATTTCTGGCGCGTGTGCACAAAAACAGTATTCTGAAGCGAAGAGCCCAAATCAAGCCAGTGGCAGGTTCGCAGTTTGTCGAATACCTCATGGCTTGGATGCGAGTCAATCCGCACGACACAGGCGAGGGTGTCGAAGCGCTGGATCAGGTGATTGGACAGTTTGAGGGCTACGAGGCCCCTGCATCCGCTTGGGAAGCCGAGCTGCTGCCGGCCCGGATATCCGGCTACATGCCAGAAATGCTTGATTACCTCAGCGCTTCAGGCCGTATTGTCTGGTGTCGCTTGTCCAGGCCTGAAATGGCCGCGACAAGCGCAGCATCACCCAAGCGGGAACGGAAGTTTCGAGGCTCCATCAAGACCGTGCCGCTGACTTTCATCAGCCGGCGCGCGCTTCCCATGTGGCTTGAGATTGCAGCGCCCAATGCCGATGAATCTCTCAAGCTGACTGCTGCTGCGCAGCAGATCGTCGAATCTCTCAATGAGCTTGGCCCTTTGTTTTTTGATGAAATCATTGAGCAAGTCAATCAGCTGCCGAGCCACGTGGAATCAGCGCTGGTCGAACTGTTTGCACTCGGTGTGGTGACTTGCGATCACTTTGGCGGCATTCGTGCGCTCCTGACACCTGTGCGCTATCGGCGCCGGCGCACAAGGGCAGGGCGTCTGTTCAATCACGGCGTTCAGGTTTCAGGCCGATGGTCATTGCTATTGCAGCGCTCAAAAATGAGCCAAGCGCCATCCGCGACTGTTACTCCAGCTCAATACGCGGTGCAGGCTCTGCTCAATCGCTATGGTGTTGTTTTTCGCGACCTGATGCTGAATGAAGGACGGTATCTGCCGCCTTGGGGCGAGCTGCTCAGAGAGCTGCGACGTTTGGAGGACCGCGGTGAGGTTCGAGGCGGCCGGTTTGTCGAATCCGTTGCAGGAGAGCAGTTTGCTCTACCTGAGGCGCTTGGATTGCTGCGGGATGTTGCCAGCCGCAAAGCGCAGAGCAGTACGGTGCTGATTCATCCGTCAGACCCTGTCAACTTAAGCGGTGTGACTGACTCAAATCGAAAAGTGGCGGCACACTCAAAAGGCTATCTTGCATACCGAAACGGCCATCTAGTCAATGTCATGGTCAGCAAATCAAGACGCTCTCAGCCGCTGCCTTTGACGTGAGCAGCCAATCTGATGATGGATTTGAATGCCTGGTGTCGAGTCAAGTCTGCAGTGTTTTGGCATGCAATCTGTTCACGGTCAACGAGTGGCTGACGTATTGCGCAGGCCAAGCGTGTTCTTCCACCTGGATCCGGGTTGAATCTGTCGCTTGAATGGCTCCAGTGCTCACGGCGCCAGATAATGCCAGTCCCACTGCCCGTCCGCCAGGCAGTAGCACAGCCGCTCATGCAGCCGGTCGCGCCGCCCCTGCCAGAACTCGATGCGATCGGCCCGGATCCGATACCCGCCCCAATGCCCCGGCCGCGGCACCGGCCGGCCCGCATACTGGCGCTCAAGCTTCGCCGCACGCTCCCTGAGGCCCTCATAGCTGCCAATCGGCGCGCTTTGCGCCGAGGCGCAAGCGCTGATCTGACTGCCGCGCGGCCGCGATGCAAAGTAACGGTCCGACACCGCGGCACTGAGTTTTTCCACCTGTCCCTCAATTCGCACCTGCCGATACAGCCGGTCCCAGAACATCACGGCGCTGACTTGGGGATTGGCGGCCAGCTCCAAGCCTTTGCGGCTTTTGTAGCTGGTGTAAAACTCAAAGCCTGTCGCCCCGTAACCTTTCAGCAGCACCTGGCGTGCCGAAGGCCTGCCATCGGCACCGACGGTCGCCAGAGTCATCGCATTCGGCTCCAGGATCTCGGCCGCGCGGGCCTCATCAAGCCAGTGCGCAAAGAGCTCAAAGGGCGCATCGGGCGGGTGCAGGAATGCGCACTCCATCTCAGGCCTCAATTCGACCGGCATAGAGGGCGGGCAAAATGATTGCCAGCTTGCGGTGCAAGCTAGACATTCGATCAGCCCGCACGGGACAGATGTGACTGACGATCTGTGCAGTCACCTCGAAGGGACTATTCTATCGGTGTAAACAGAGAAGACTCCATTGACGCATAAAATGCGGCCAAGTCCTCAATATCCTGATCACTCAGGGCGCTGGCAAAACCGCCCATGATCGCGTTGGCGCGCTCGCCGGAGCGATAGCTTTGCAACGCATAGATCAGGTAGTCGTCGTACTGACCGGCGATAATAGGGGTATTCACTCCAGTCACCTGATCACCCTGCCCGTGGCAGGTCAGGCAGACCGCTGCTTTTTCGGCACCCGCCGCCGCATTGCCTGAGGCGATTCCAGCCGTTGAAAATGACATTGCCAGGGCGGTGGCAAGAACAATGGAAAAGATTTTTGTGTTGCTCATATTGATCGTCACTCATTTCTCATTTCGCAGTGAAGAAAAGTATGCGGCGATATCCGCGATCTGCTGATCGGTCATCTGCGCGATCTGTGCGTGCATGGTATCATGCGCGCGCTCGCCGGAGCGGTAGGCTCTCAACGCAGCCTCAAGATAGTCTGCCTTCTGTCCGCCGATCTTTGGGACTGTATAAACAGGATAGGCATTTCTGTAACCGGGCGAGGAATGACAGCCGCTGCAAGTGAAGGCGGTTTCTCTGCCTTGCTGCGGATCGCCTTCGGCCAGAGCCTGTGTGAAAAAAACAAGACTCAATAATGCCAGCAACGTACTTTTGATATAAACCATTATGATGATATCCGTAATTTCAAGTCCGGGTGTTCATTATGAATTGTTCGAAATGACGGCGGAATTATAGTTCTAAATCCAATCGTACACAGTACCGAATGCAAACATTGCAATGCTTGAGCTGCGTTGCGCTCGAATCCTGGCAAGTTCAGCCTCGTTTTTTCACTGGTTGAGGTGAAACGTGGAATACCAAGGGTATTATTCAACCGGTCCCGACAAAAACAGCAATTTATATTCCGCCCGCGCAGAGTTTAGATCTATCGAGTTCACCAGCCGCGCGAAAGAGTATTTTGGCATCTGGCTCTCAAACTTGGTGCTGACGCTGGTCACACTGGGTGTCTACGCAGCTTGGGCAAAAGTCAGACGGATTCAATATTTCAGCTGCAACACCGTCATTGACGGTTTCGGTCTGGTTTATCACGCGACTGGATTGCAGCTGTTCCTCAGCCGCGTGATCGTATTCGGGATTGTTATCGCCTACAGTGCAGCGACGGCCCTCTTGCCGGTATTGAGCGCTTTGTCATCGCCAGTCATCTTTTTTGCTCTGCCATGGATTATCAATCGATCAATGCGCTTCAACGCGGCGATGATGACCTGGCGCAATGTTCGCTTCGTCTGGCATGGAACCTATTGGAAGACGCTGTGGTTCTTCGTGATCTGTCCCGTTCTTGGAATTGTATCGCTGGGGCTGCTGATTCCGTATTTCACCAAGCTGTACTATCAGTACTACGGGAACAATTACGCTTTCGGCTATACGAGGTTCTCAGCCGACAGCGGTGTGTCAAGCTACTACCGCGCTTTTTTGGTTTCGATTGCCTTGTCATCTGTCATTATTCTGCTGTTTTTTTGTGTCATGGCGGGATTTCTGGCTGCGGTGCATGGCGTGGGGCTAGCGAGTGAAACGAGCTTCGAATTAGCCGTTTCGGCGCTCCCGGCGCTGCTTGTACTTGTTGTATTTTTGCTGTGGTTCATTTTTCGAACCCTTTGTCGCAATATTTTGGTCAATGCTTTAGTTCTGATCGGTGCGGCTCGATTCCAGTCCAAAGTCAAGCCGCTGCGACTGCTGTGGATTGTCACATCCAACTTCTTCGCCATTATTGTCACGCTGGGTCTGCTTATCCCATGGGCGGCAGTGCGATATTATGCCTATCTGGCGCATTGCACTGAGTATGCGATTGATTGCGATGTGGATGCGTTCATTGATGACGTGCAGAAAAAGGTAGGCTCTTTCGGCGAGGAGTTTGCGGATTTTGAAGGAATTGACATATCAATCTGATGAACAGCGCAGGCATTTCAGGTCAGTTCTTCCAGGCCAGCTCTTCAAAAAGCACAGCCGGTACGGTCTTTGTCCGAGGGGGAGAGGTTCAGTTCGAATCGACGGATGGCCAGACGACTTTGGTGCTGGAAGTTGCATCGATACAGGATGGACACATTGTGCTGTTTCGGGCCGGCAGCAGTTTTGTCGCCGACCACCCATTGCCGCCGGAATTTCTGCAGGCGCATCAGTCAAGAGCAAAACGCCTGGTCAGCTGGCTTGAGAAGCTGACTTGGTATAAGGGGCTGGCGCTGCTTGCGGCGCTGTTTTTGTTTTTGATCGGGTTTCGAGTCGGTCTGTCATCCGCCAGTCATATCATTGCTGCGATGGTTCCGTCGACTTGGGAACAGCAGTTCGGCGAAAGCGTTTACCAGACGGTCAGTCCCATTTTTTTCTCTGAGAGTCAATTGCCGCAATCTGTACAGGCTTCGATCCTGTCGGACGCAGGACAGATCACAAATGCGATCAAGGATGGCGAGCATATTGATATTCTTTTTCATCAATCGGATGAGTTCGGAGCCAATGCTCTGGCATTGCCGGGCGGCCCGATCATCATCACGGACGATCTGGTGCATTTATTGAGCCGAGAGCAGATTCTAGCGGTGCTGGCGCACGAGTATGCGCACATCATGCAGCGGCATCATCTTGAGAATATTGCCGAGCTGATCGGCGTTTCTTTGCTGGGATATCTGGTGTTTGGGGTCGATGAGACCGTATCGGAGGAGCTGGTTGCGCTGGCGCTGTATATCTGGGGCTTCAGTCAGAGCCGGGAATCAGAACGCGAGGCCGATCTGGTCGCAGTTGAGTACCTGCGCGATGCCGGCATTGATCCGATACACCTGATTGAGGCACTAGACACGCTGACTGACAGTCAATGCACAGCCTCCGAAGACGGGCGGACTGTGGATGATTGCGGACCGCAGATTCCAGATTGGCTGTCTACGCATCCATCCGGCGCCGAGCGGCAGGCCTACCTGCGTGCTGCGATTTCCGAATTGAACTGAAGCGAGGCTGATCTGCACAGTTTATTGGGCGGTTTATTGGGCGGTTTCAGTCATTAAAATTGAGATTATCCGCTGTAACTTCCCAGTTTTCCTTTCATTTCAATCTGATGCCATGGATGCGCTCAGTTTTCTCCAAGCTGGTGAGGCGCCAATGCAGGCTGTTGGAGCGAGACTGATGAGACTGACAAGAGCTGCCGCAGTTGTGTCCGGCAAGTTTGAGTCATCAAGCAGCTGGACAATTTAATGACAGGTTTAATGACAGGTTTAATGACAGATTTAATGACAGACCTTAATGGACATCACGATTTGGATGGTTTGCCACAACTTCCCAGCGCCCATTTTTTTTCGAGCCGACCCGCTGGATACGACCTGTTTCTCTTAAGCTTTCAAAGTGATACCTTGTACTGCCCAGAGTGATCCCGATAAGTTCTGCGACTGACTTTCGGGTGAGTTCAGGTTTATCGCGCAATAAAGTCAGAATTTTTTCTTGAATGTCGCTGCTCTCTATGGCGCGCGCCTGGTTATTTCCAAAGCCGTCATTCGCGCCGCCAAAGCGAGTACTTTCCAGATATGATTGAGAAAACTTGAATTCCATGCTGATCTCTGGATAGACCTCTATGGCCGGCTCGGGTGTTCCCGATTCTCGGCAGGCATCAAAGATGCGCTTGATGCCGCGTCCCCAAGATTCTATTTCGCCCGCTCTGAAAAAAGCATTCGCAATATCTGGATTTGGAGGCTGAGAAGGATGCTCGCCAAGCAGTTTTTCTAAAGACCAGCCTGCCGGCAGGCTGCCAGGGTTCCAAATCTTCAGCCGATTGGCATACACTCTGATCTGAATTTGTGCTGACGACCCATAATCGCGATGAATCACAGCATTCAGCAACGTTTCCCGGAGTGCTTCACGCGGCACCGGAAAGGTTTCAATGCGCTGAATCCCCTCATAACTGATCATCGCTTTCATGTACTTGGTTGTCAGCAAGTCCATCGTCTTGCTCACTTGGGCAAACAGATTGCCGCAAACCTCGTCTTGGTAGCGAAGGTCTGAAACGCTGGCAAAATAGCCGATTTTTATCGATGCGCCAGTAAAATATTTCTCAGGGTCCGGATGGAACAAAAGAACAGCTGCGCGTTTTAAATATCCGTTTTCCGTAAGGTGCAGTTTTTCTGCGAGATTGAGCTTATTGTCTTCTAATGCGCTGGCACTCAAGCGACCAGACCGTCTTCCAAGTGCACGGAAGTCATCAAAAGTCTTTGTATCCAGGTCACTGATTTCAACTCCCGGTATTGGAGCTGCATCCCAGCATCTGCCTGTTTTGCCCAAAAGGAAGCGATCAAGAGCTGCGCCTGCAAGGACCTGCTTGGTACTGCCGCTTCGGTAGTGATATTCGCCTCTGAAACTGATTGGCACTGGATAGGGGTCTATTTCGATTCGCAGATATGAATGGCTGCCTTCTTTCAGCAGCTCAACTTTTCCCACGATTCCGAGTGAGTTGCGCAGTTTGTTTGGCAATACTTCCAGCAGGCGTTCAGCATCATCAAGCCCCACGATCTCGCCGTCATCATTGCGGCCTATCTCCAAGACGCCGCCCTGCGCATTGGCGAAGCCGCACAGCCACTTCAGATATTCATCATGCCATGAGGTCTTCCACTCTGCGTTCTGATTCTCAGTCATGCTCAGTGCTGTTTTGCTTGTTTCAAATCGCCAGAATAGGGCGCTCGCTTCTCGTTGTCCCCAAGTCGCTCGGAGGATCCAATTATGCCATCATGCTTGGCATGTTTGGGCGCCGATTCAGCGATGCTCAGGCCTGCGGCTTTCTTGTCGCAAACTGGTGCAGAATCAAATTTCCCGAGGGATCTTCTCAATTGTTTCCGGAGTATCGATTTTCTTTTCAGGGCTTGCTACTTCAAGGCTCTCCAGATCCCGTGCCGAGGGCAATACCCGCGATTGCATTGAGCCGATTGCTTTATTGAAGGTATTGACTGCATTGGCCAGCGATTTGCCGTGGGCATTGATATGCTGATTGAATATGCCCAGTCGCTCGTAGAGCTGACGGCCGATCTTGGCGATTTTCTTCGAATTTGCGGAAATCTGTTCCTGCTGCCAGCTGAGAACAATAACTTTCAGAAGCAGTATTAGGGACATGGGGGTCGTAATCAGAACTTGTTTTTTCACGGCATACTCAAACAGATTGGCATCATACTCAAGTGCAACGGAATAAAACGATTCACCCGGAATAAACATCACCACAAAATCGAACGACTCAGGAACCGCATCCTGGTATCCGGTTTTAGCCAAGCTGTCAACTTGCATCCTGAGCTGTCTGGCGTGCGCTTTGAGGTACTCTTCTCGTTCTGCTTCATCGTCTGCGCCAACCGCTTGCAGATAAGCATCCAAGGGTGTTTTTGCATCAATGATGATGTGCTTTTCGCCCGGCAGCCGAACCACCACATCCGGCCGCTTGCGAGCGCCGCTGTCGTCCTTGACGCTGTGCTCAGTGACAAAGTCGACGTATTGAGTCATGCCGACCAGCTCAAGCACATTGCGCAGCTGAATCTCGCCCCATCGGCCGCGGGTTTTGGGCTGGCGCAAGGCGCTGACCAGTCGATTCGTCTCATTGCGCAGGCTGATTTGAGACTCATGCATCGTTTTGATTTGCTCGACCAAGGATGCGTATGCGCTGACGCGCTCCTTATCAAGCTTTCGGACGCTGTCTTCAACTTTGTCCAGATGTCGAGCCAGCGGCTCGACCAGATTCTTTGTTCTTTCAGTGAATTGTGTGTGTTTCTGATCTGCCAGCTCAAGAAAAGTCTCGCTGTTCTGTCTCAGTGCGTCGTTTGCCAGATCTTGGAATTTGCTTTTGAGCGCGGTCTGAAGCGCTTCAATCTGCTCGTCATGTTTCTGTGCGAATTGTTCCTGGGCATTGCGGGCTGACTCCAGTTTGAAGATCTCGCGTTCGAGCTCATCGTTTCGGTGTCGAAGCCTGGTCGCGCGTTTATCCAATACAAGAGTCAGTGGCACCGCGATTGCGATGCCGAGCAGCAAGCCGGCAAGGACGGAGGTCAGGTCAATGTTCAAGATATCCTCAGCATCAGCGGTGGTTCATTCGGCAGAACTCATTATCAATCATTCTGAAGCTTCGAGACTGAACAACAGCACCAGGCAGCGTGCTCGAATTGCCAATCGAACTGGCAGGTCTGCATCCCCGGCAATATACTGAATGCGGCGGCGTGGAATTTTATTTCACACAGACTGCTTGCAGATATACTTGGACCCTCATAATTTGCAATCTGCAGGCACTCTATTTTTTGAATCAGTCAATCAAATTGCTCTCAAAAACATGAATGATCAACTCAGGCAAGCTGCGCAGTATCCACGCGATTTAGTCGGCTACGGAGAAACGCCCCCGGATCCAATGTGGCCCCACAAAGCGCGGGTTGCCGTTCAGTTCGTGCTCAATTATGAGGAGGGCGGTGAAAATTGCATACTGCACGGCGATGCGGCATCCGAAAGCTTCTTATCTGAAATTGTCGGCGCTCAGCCGCGCCCGGGCATGCGGCATATGAGCATGGAATCGATTTATGAATATGGCTCTCGTGCCGGGGTGTGGCGGCTGCTGCGCATGTTCAAAGAATTTGAGATACCCTTGACAGTCTTCGCGGTGGGCATGGCGGTGGAACGCAACCCGGCGGCGATTGAGACGATGTTCGCAGCCGGCCATGAGATCTGCAGTCATGGCTACCGATGGATCGACTACCAGTATGTCAGCGAGGAAGTTGAGCGCGAGCATATTGGACTTGCCGCTGCCGCCATTGAGAATGTGACGGGCAAGCGCCCCGAAGGCTGGTATACGGGCCGCACCAGTCCGAATACCCGGCGGCTGGTCGTTGAGGATGGCGGTTTTGTCTACGATGCTGATGACTACAGCGATGAGCTGCCGTTTTGGGATGATCAGTTCGGTGTGCCGCATCTGGTTATTCCCTACACTTTGGATTGCAACGACATGCGCTTCGCGACCGCCCAGGGATTTAACTGCGGCGAGCAGTTTTTCACCTACCTCAAGGACAGTTTTGACTTGCTGTATTCAGAAGGCAAAGCAGCGCCGAAAATGATGTCGGTCGGACTTCACTGCCGCTTGGCAGGGCGTCCTGGACGGGCCACGGCAGTCGCCCGTTTCTTGGAGTATCTGCGCTCCTTCGATGATATCTGGCTGTGTCGGCGCATTGATATTGCAAATCACTGGCGAGCGAGCTTTGCGGTTCCAAGTCTGAGCGAGGTTCCTGCATGAGCGCTCTGGAAAAACTGCAAGCATTTGTCAATCTGGCGCAGCCGCGTCTCGGCGCCTGTGTGCTGGATGCAACGGATGACTTCTTTGCAGAGAAAGAGAATCTGATCAAGCCGGATGTCCCGGTGTTCGTTGCCGACAAGTTCACCGATCGCGGCAAATGGATGGACGGCTGGGAGTCACGCCGCAAGCGCGAGCCCGGACATGATCACTGTGTGCTGCGCATTTGTCGCGGCAAAATTTTCGGAGTGGACATTGACACCTCATTCTTTACGGGAAATTTTCCACAGTCGGCAAGTCTGCAGGCGTGTGATACAGCTGGCGATCCGGATGATGCGACTGAATGGGTGAGCATTGTTCAGCAGTCGCCGCTCAAAGGGGATTCTCACAATATATTTATGGTGCATTCGGATGCGAAATGGAGCCACTTGAAACTGCATATCTACCCCGATGGCGGCGTCGCCCGCCTGCGAGTCTACGGCGAGGTCTATAAAGACTGGTCGCAGGTTGCGAGCAGCGAGGTTGTTGATCTGGCCGCAGTCATCAACGGCGGTACTGCTGTGGCCTGCAGCGATATGCATTTTGGCAGCATGTGGAATTTGCTCAGCCCAGGGCGTGCCGTTAACATGGGCGATGGCTGGGAGACCGGCCGCCGCCGCGGCGCCGGCCATGACTGGGCGATCATTCGGCTTGGGCGCAGCGGCATTGTTCAATCCATCGAGATCGACACGCTGCATTTCAAGGGCAACTTCCCCGCAGCCTGTGCAGTGCGCAGCATTTTCGCACCGCAGGCCAGTGTCGATCAGCTTGCGGATTCGAAGCTGGAGTGGGACACTCTGCTCGAGCGAGCCGCGATGCGTCCTGATGTGAATCATGTTTTCAATGAGCAGCTGCTGCACACGGAGAAAGTCTCCCATGTGATGCTTGAAATGCACCCCGATGGCGGAGTCGGGCGGCTGCGCATCCGCGGTTCAGCCACAACATGATCACTCACGCCATGCTCATGCCCCAGCCGCTGACCAGAGAAAGTTTTGCACCGTTCGGGCAGGTCATTGAGACCCAAGGCAGTCTGTCACGTGTGATCAATAATGGATTTGCCGATCGCTTTGAGCGTCTGGCGGAACTGGATATTACAGACGGCGGCGAGCCGGCGCTGAGCATTTTTCATGCGCGCCCGGTCCCTTTGCCTTTTGCCATCGTAAAAATGGAGCGTCACCCCCGATCGAGCCAGGCATTCATTCCCCTGGGAAGCGGACGATTTGCCATCGTCGCTGCAAGCGGCGCGGAGCCGCCGAGCGCCAGTACTTTGCGCGTGTTTGTCACCAATGGGCATCAGGGCATTAACTTCAAGCGCGGGGTATGGCATCATTTTCTCTTGTCGATCGATCAGGAACAGGATTTCGCAGTCATTGATCGCAGCGATCCGGATGCCAATACGAATGAAATTGAACTCCCTGAACCGTACTCTATAATCGCAGATTTTCGCTCGCGGCGAGAGGCACCCTAAATTCGGGAGGAACCAACCGAATTGATCCGCAAAGCTCTGGAGGACTCATGGCCTATACCACCGATAACATTCGCAACGTTGTGCTGCTTGGGCAGGCCGGCGCTGGCAAGACGACTTTAAGTGAGGCGCTGCTGCACGCCGCAGGCGTGATCCAGGCGCCGGGACAAGTCGAGCGCAGCAGCACTGTCAGCGACTTCGATCCTCTCGAAAAACAGCATCAGCGCTCGCTGACTTCCTCGGTTTTGTCGTTTGATCACGGCAATGTGCATGTCAATCTGATCGACACCCCCGGCTACTCTGACTTTGCCGGCACATCTTTGGCGGCAATGGCGGCTGTTGAGACAGCTGTGATCGTAATCAGCGCGGTCAATGGCATCGAGACCATGACCCGCCGCTTTATGGAATGGGCTCGGCAATCCAATATCTGCATCGCAATCACGATTAATAAAATTGATGCGCAAGAGGCGGATCTTGAGAGTGTCTATAAAGCCATTCAGGATGAGTTTGGCCGCGAGTGCCTGGCAGTCAATCTGCCTTCAGGCGGCGGCACTGCGGTTGTCGGATGCCTGTTCAACGACGGGGGCGAGGCGGATTTTTCCAGTGTCGCTGATGCCAATACCGCCATCATTGATCAGATTGTAGAGCTGGATGAGGAGCTGCTGGAGCAGTATCTGGAAACTGGACGGATCGCGCAAGACCAAATCGAGCCCTCGTTCAAGCAGGCAATGCGGGAGGGTCACCTGATCCCGGTCAGTTTTGTGACTGCGGCGAATAATGTAGGTGTCAATCAGCAATTGGCGCTGTATGAGAATCTTTTCCCAAACCCAAAGCAGGGGCGCGGCACTGTTTTGGTCACGGCAGCAGAAAATGGCGCGCAGACTCAAGAGCCGACCGCCGATTCCAGTGATGAGTTCGTAGCTCATGTGTTTAAAATCGCATTCGATCCGTTTGTAGGCAAAATTTCCGTATTCAAAGTGCTGCAGGGCACTTGCAGGAAAGACCTGTCGGTTTATGTCGACGATGCCCGCAAGGCATCGCGGCTGGCGAACATTTTCTCGCTGCTGGGCAAGCAGCATGCGGATGTCAGTGCGGCGGTGGCGGGTGACATACTGGGCGTCTCGAAACTGGACGAGCTGAGCCAAGACAGTCTCATGACGGAGACCCAAAACGATCAGCCGCCGCGCGTTCAGCGCATCGCGCGGCCGAGTCCCATGGTTGGCTTGGCCATTGCGCCGGCCAATCGCGGTGATGAGCAGAAGGTTGCTGAGGCCCTGCAGAAAATCGCGGCTGAGGATCCCTGTGTGCGGCTGGAGCGGAATCCAGCTGCCAATGAGACGATTTTGCGCGGTCTCGGCGATATGCATATTCGTATTGCTCTGGAGCGGCTCAAGGATGCCTACAGTGTCGAGGTGGAGACATCGGTGCCCACGATCCCCTACAAGGAGACGATCAATAAATCTGCTGAAGGCCATTGCCGGCACAAAAAGCAAAGTGGCGGCGCCGGGCAGTTTGGCGAGGTCTTTTTGCGAGTGGAGCCCAAAGGTCGCGGTGAGGGCTTTGAATTCGTCGACAATATCGTTGGCGGCGTGATTCCGGCACAATTCATACCGGCAGTTGAAAAGGGCGTAAGGCAGGTGCTTGAAACCGGCGCTTTCGCCGGCTTTGAGATGCAGGACATTCGAGTTGTGGTCTACGATGGCAAGTATCATTCGGTTGATTCAAAGGAAATTGCGTTCATCACAGCTGGCAAGAAGGCATTCATTGATGCCGTATCCAAAGCCAATCCCGTTGTTCTGGAACCGATTGCGGATGTGTCGATTACGGTGCCGAATGAGAACATGGGTGATATTGCCGGCGAGCTGTCGTCGCGACGCGGTCGCATCAGCAATTCGGACAGCCTTGCATCCGGGCAGGTTCGCATCACCGGATCAGCGCCGCTGGCTGAAATGTCAGACTTCCAGGCCAAGCTGAATGCGATCACCGGCGGTGAGGGAACGTTTCTTATGGACTTTGGCTCCTATGAGCAGGCGCCCGCCGATATTCAGAAGAAACTGTGCGCTGAGTTTACGCAGCCAGAGGATGAATAGGGGGCAGCGCCCGCTGCAATTTTCAGGGTCACTTCTATGAACCGCGCCGATGCCAAGCCAAGCGATGCCCAAGTGTGCCCGGTGACAGGCGATCAGGTCAAGGCGCCCGCCGCTGCTGCGAACAATAGCGGGGCGCCGCGCACCTTGGTACTGACGGGTGCGAGCCAGGGCATCGGGCATGCGACCGCACGGCTCTTTGAGGAGAAAGGCTGGCGTGTGATCACCTGCTCGCGGCGTGCGTTTTCAAAACAGTGTCCGTGGCAGGCAGGACCAGATGACCATATCCAGATTGATCTCGGTGATCCGGATCATCGCTCGATTGGATTGGCTGAGCTGAAAAAGCGCCTGGCTGGCGGACCGCTGCACGCGCTGGTCAATAACGCTGGCATCTCGCCTAAAAGCCGGACCGGCGACCGGCTCGGGCCATTCGATACCGGCATGGCCACCTGGCGACTGGTGTTTGAGGTGAACTTTTTTGCTCCCATCGTGCTGGCGCGCGGGCTCATGGATGAATTGACCCAAGGACGAGGCTCCATTGTCAATGTGACTTCCATCGCCGGCACCCGCGTCCATCCGTTTGCCGGCACCGCCTACTCAACATCCAAAGCGGCTTTGGCGGCATTGACTCGAGAAATGGCGGCTGATTTCGGCGCGAAAGGGATTCGGGTCAATGCGATTGCGCCGGGCGAGATTGACACGCCGATTCTATCGCCGAAGACCAATAAGCTGCTTCCTGAGATTCCGCTGCAGCGCCTTGGCACGCCGGACGAAGTGGCTGAGACCATCTATTTTTTGTGCGCTGAAGAATCAAGCTATGTGACGGGTTCTGAAATACACATCAATGGAGGACAGCATCTATAGATGCATTCAGCAATGCGCTGAAGATCGTATTCTCGGTTGCTTGATTTGCTGTTCAGGTATTGAGCAACCTGAATTAGGTGCGGTCTGCAGCGGCATTGATGAATGTCGCAAGGCTTGGGGTTTTTCCTGCAGATATCGAGGGGCGCGACGCTGAGACGGAGCCTTGTTACCAGCGCAGCCAGTTTTTGAGCCCGGCGGGATCCGTCACCGCCCGCCCCGGCACGACACCCGGAAACGCGCCGAGAACGCGCACACCGTCTGTGTACCCCCGCCGATACAGTGTCTCCTCAATGCCGATCACGCCGAAGGCGGTGAACCGCCAAAGTTTTTTTACCGGCACGGCGCAGCGCCGGGTCCTGCTGCGCCGCCGCCCACTCGCGGAGCATCTGCGCATTGAATCCCCTGGACATCTCAATGATCCGATCCTCCGCCTCATCCACAGTGCCGATCGCATCGCCGGTGCTGCCCATCCGGTCCACGATCTCCTCAAAACGGCCCGCCATCGCCGGATGCCCGTCACAAAAATCACAAAACTGGCTGAATCTCGCCTGCCTGTCCGATACCGATGTCTTCATCGCACAAAACCCATCGCTGATGGATATTGTCCCTGTATTTTAAACTTTGTGCTTCACTTTCAATCCCTTGATCGGCAAGTTGCCACTCTATTTTGATAGGAAAGCCTTGTAATGAAATGGATACCCCTCGGGTGACTGACGGCATCATCATGTGCCAGACTGAAATGGTTCAGTCAAGCAAAAACATCAATCAGGAGTGTCCAGATGAAGAATATACAAAAAATCCGCCAGGCCGGTGTGGATCTGGCCCAGAACGTGATTCAGATCTATGCGGCTGACCAAGAAGGCAGGAAGGTGATGAGCCGTCGGTTTTCAAGAGCCAAGGCGCTGGAGGTGTTGGAGCAGATGAGTCCGAGCATGATTGGCATTGAGACCTGCAGCGGGGCGCACAGCTGGGGCCGCATCCTGATGAGCATGAGTGATGAGGTCAAGGATCAGCTGATCAAGCAGCGCACTGTTTGCGATTTGTGGCCGGATTGCGCATCGTGCCCGCCAGACGGCAATGCGGCATCGTCACCGGCTGCTTGCTTGATCGGGTGATGGATGGCATTGACCGGCTGATGTCGGCCGCCTGACTCGGCGCCGCTGCCGGCGGCGCTTCCAATCTGACAGGCATCAGCGCTCCGCTGAGGACTGCGCGTGTACTGAATTGGCCGAAAGGCTGTCCAAGCGGCGCCAGCGCGCCGTTTGGGCAAGCCGATTCCCGATTTTTCTCACAGCTGCTGCTCGACACAGAGAAATCGGCCCCGAAACATGCCAGAACCAGCCGATTGATGCGCAAATATTGCTCTAACGCGATTTTGCACCTTTCAGCAGTCTGCGCCTGGAATCGCTACTGAACTCCCAGGCAGATACCGCCTACTCAGTATGAGCGGCGATGAAACTGCGGATGCTTTCAATGTAGATCTCGCCGCTTTCTAAGAATCCGCGAATGTGGCCGCCCGAAATTGCGGCCAATGTCTTCGGCGCCCGCGCCGCCGCATACAGCGCCTCGCTGTGCGCATACGGAACCAGCTCATCATCCGGGCTGTGAATCAGCAGAACAGGTGCCTGAATTTGTGTGATGCGGCTTAAATTGTCATAGCGCCAGCGCAGCAGGAGTCTCGCAGGCAGCCACGGGTAGATCCGTTTTGCCATCGCTTCCATGGAGGTGAAGGTGGATTCCAAAATGACTGCGGCCGGCTCGTTTTTCGCAGCCACCGCAGTAGCCATCGCGCCGCCAAGCGACCGGCCGTAGACAATGATGCGGTGACTCGGAATCTGCCGCGTCTCGGTCAGGTACTGCCAGCCCGCCTCCGCATCGCTGTACATCGTATCTTCGGTCAGCTTGCCGGTGCTCGGCCCGAAACTCCGATAGTCGTAAATGAAGACGGACAGGTCAAGCTGATGCAGAATTTCGATATTGTCAAGCATGTAGGAAATGTTTCCAGCATTGCCGCTGAACATATAGGCGGTGAGCTGCGAGCGGTCGTTGGGCACAAACCAGCCGTGAATCTCGCCGTTTCCCAATGCATTGATCAGCCTGACCGTCTCAAATGGCAGGCCGCGATCAAGCGGCGTCTCAGTCCGTTCCTGATAAGGAATATGAATGAGGTTCTTCTGATAAGCGGATACGGCAAGCGCGATCAGCATGTAGATGGCCGCGATTGCAGCGAGCAGGAGCGCAATGTTTTTGATCATCAACTGTCGCGGTTCCGGTACTGATTGACTCGGTGGAAGAGGGTCGCCTGCGGCTGGGCAGTCATCGTCGCTCAATTATTCCAGAGTCCAGCATCGAAGATGCTATAATATCGCAAATACAAGGGAAGTTTTTGGCACGGAATCTCGCAGTCCACAGATTGACCGAAAGGCATCTGCCGAGTTGAGAATTCTCGCTTTTTTGCGAATCGCAAAGCCTCGCTCATGCGGGGTTTTGAGTTAATTGGACTGACAGAGATTTTATTGCACAGGCGTGTGGCGCGCAATACGGTGAGCATCAATGGCTGAGACCGCGGCTCCAGTTTCAGGGCAGAGCCCGAATTTGCAGAGCCTGCTGGAAGACACCCTCTACAGCTATGGCTATGAATTAGTCTGCATGGAGCTGGCCGGGCGTGACAAGAATCGGGTTCTGCGGCTGTATATTGATGCGCCTGGAGGCATATCGGTTGATGACTGTGCTTTTGTCAGCCGCCAGATCGGTCGGCTGCTGGACGTTGAGGATCCGATTGCAGGCAACTACATCCTGGAAGTTTCATCGCCTGGAATTGAGAGACCGCTGGTCAAGCAGGAGCACTTTGAGAGCGCTGTCGATCAGAATATTGAAGTGGCAACGATGAAAAAAATCGAGGGTCGCAGGAATTTTCTGGGACAGCTGACAAGGGTTGAGAATGGCGTTATTGAAATGCGAGTAGACGGGCATTCGTATGCAATTGAGCTGAGCAGTATTCGGCGAGCCCGCCTCAAGCCGGATCTTTATGAAACGTCTTGAACTGAGACAAGAAAGCATGAAAATCAGTAATATTCCGCAAATCGTCCAATCTCTTTCGGATGAGAAGAACTTAGAGCGAGATGTCATTTTTGAGCTCGTTGAGCTCGCGCTGGCAGCGGCAACCAAGCGTGCGCATCGCGATGATATCCTGGTGCGTGTGTCCATTGATCGAGAATCCGGTGACTTTGACACCTTCCGCTGCTGGGAGGTCGTCGATGACGATATCGAAATTGAGAACGAAGAGCAGCAGATGGCATTGAGCGCGGCCCGCGAGAAGGACCCTGAGGTCGCGGTCGGCGGCACTATCGAGGAAGAGATTCCTTCGACCAAAATCGGCCGCATATCCGCCCAGGCCGCGCGGCAGGTGGTCGTGCAGAAAGTGCGTGAGGCCGAGCGGGCTCGGGTGCTGGAAGAGTATGGTCCGCTCAAGGGCGCCATGGTGTTTGGCGTGGTGCGGCGGGTTGAGCGCGGCGATGCCATTGTTGATATCGGCGGCGTTGAGGCCGTATTGCCAAGAAGCTGCAGTATCCCGAAAGACGGCCTGCGGCAGGGGGATCGCATTCGAGCGATTTTGCGGGAGGTCAGAACTGAATCCCGCGGTCCGCAGCTGGTCCTCGATCGCGTTTGCAATGAGCTGCTGATCGAGATGTTCAAGCTTGAGGTGCCTGAGTCACGGGAGGGATTGGTTGAGATCCGCAGCGCCGCTCGCGACCCCGGACTGCGAGCCAAGATTGCAGTCTATTCGGCAGACCCGAAAGTCGATCCGATCGGCGCCTGTGTGGGGATGCGCGGAGCCAGAGTGCAAACCGTATCGAATGAGGTCAACGGCGAGCGGGTCGATGTTGTCGAATGGTCGGAGAATATCAGCCAATATGCGGTGAACGCGCTTGCGCCGGCCAAGGTCAAGCAGGTGCAGCAGGATCCTGTCAAGCGCTGCCTGAATGTCGAGGTGCTCGAATCGCAGCTGTCGCAGGCGATCGGGAGCCGCGGCCAGAATGTACGGCTCGCCTCGCAGCTGATGGGCTGGGAGCTGAATATTCTGACTTCGGAGCAGTTCGAGGAAAAGCAGGCAGAAGACGCGGCCATCTATCGAGCGAAGCTGATGGCAGACTTGGATGTCGACGAGGAGATCGCCTATGTGCTGGTAGAGGAAAACCTCAAAGAAGTGCTTGATGTGCATTTGGATGGGGAAAAAGTGCTCGCCAAGCATTTTGATCCTGAAATCGTCGAGCGCATCACTTCGCGGGCGATGCAGAAACTGCTGCTGGATGAATATGCTGAGGAAATCAGCTTCGATACCCCGCCTGATCAGTCGCTGCTGGATGTAGACGGCATGGATACATCGGTGGCTTGGTATCTGGCCGCCAACAAAGTAGTCACCGCCGAGGATCTGGCTGACTGCGCGACTGACGAGCTGATGGACTTTCAGATTCCAGATCTGTCTGAGGAGCGGGCTAAAACGCTCATCATGACAGCGCGCCAGCCGCTGCTGGATCGTCTGGATGCGCAGACTCCGTAACGCCAGTGATCCAAGCGCAAATACGCTGAGAGCGAGCGGCTGACCATCGAAATGAAGACAGATTCAGCGAGGAAAACCTGCACCTCGCAGCGGTTTGGCGGCCTGCAGGCAGTCGACCTGCGAGACGCATCAGCTGAGCCGCAGACTATTCAATCAATGAGACGCGAAAAATGAAACTCAAGCAGTTTGCAGAAACGGCAAATAAATCAATCGAGGATATCATCAGCGATCTTGAGCGCGCCGGCATCCATGGCAAAACCGCCGACAGTGAGTTCACAAGCGATGACATGAAAACGCTGCTGAATGCCCGCATCAGCGGACGCGTTCAGCAAGTTGAGGAAGGCACTTTCAAAGTGGCTTCCAATGTGGATCGGCAAAAGAGCGAGTATGAGATTACCGTATCGACTCGCGGCGGCCGCCGGCTCGCGCCGCGGCATCTGGAGACGCCGCCGCTGGAAAGTGTCGAGCAAGCCGATGAGCCGTCCGATGACGCGCCCGGCGAAATGCCCCCGGCTAATGCGCTCGACGCGCAGCCGGCGGCGGCCGAAGAAGCTGGTGTGGATGAGACTGCAGTCGAGCCGGAGCCGATCGAAACGGCTGATGCGGACAATGAGGCCGCGCGGCCGCCTGCGATCAAGGCCGCCGAGCCAGACATCCATAAGAAGGCGCCGGCCAGCAAGGAGAGTGAAGGGGATGCAGGGGCTCGCAAAGGCGCCAAGCAGCGTCGTTCCAGCCGCCGGTCAGAGAAGGGTTTTCAGCGTGAGAAATTGCGTGTTCCCGAAGGCAAAAGTCGCTTGCGCCGGGAAAGAACCAAAAAAGCCAAGCCAAGGTTTTCGGATCAGGAGCATAACCAGCATGCTTTCACGCAGCCGCTGGCTCGCAAAAACCTTAAAGTCACAGTCGCTGAGTCGAACCAGCTTTCTGATCTTGCTAAAGCCATGTCCGTCAAAACGACTGTGCTGACCACAAAGCTGTTTGAGCTGACGGGTACGCTGCATCAGATCAATGCGCCTATAGACAAGGATACCGCTTATTTGCTGGTCGAGGAAATCGGACATACTCCCGTTGAGGTCTCGACTTCGGATCTGGAATCTGAGATTCTGATTGCGCAGGAAGAAAAGCGCGAGAGTGTGGCGCGGCATGCGGTAGTTGCGGTCATGGGGCATGTCGATCATGGCAAGACAACATTGCTGGACAGCATCCGCTCGACCAAGGTTGCGGCGGGAGAGAAGGGCGGCATCACTCAGCATATTGGCGCTTACGTGGTGAGCACAGACAAGGGCAAGATTACGTTTTTTGACACTCCGGGACATGAGGCCTTTACCAAAATGCGGATTCGCGGCGCCGAGGCGACTGATATTGTGGTCTTGGTTGTGGCCGCCGATGACGGTGTCAAGCCGCAAACTGTCGAGGCCATCAGTCATGCCAAAGCCGCCAAAGTTCCGATCATCATCGCGATCAACAAGATGGACAAGGAGAAGGCCGATCCCCAGCGGGTGCTGCGTGAGCTGACCGAGCACGAGATTGTGGCTGAATCGCTCGGCGGCGATGTGCAGGTGGTGGAAATCTCAGCGCTTCGGCAGCACGGCATCGACGCCCTGCTGGAACTGATTGGGCTTGAGTCTGAGATCTTGGAACTCAAAGCCCCTGATCATGGTCCAGCCAGCGGAGTTGTCATCGAGGCGCACGTTGATCGCGGCCGCGGCAAGGTGGTGACGGTGCTGGTGCAAAAAGGGCAGCTGAAAATCAAAGATGTCATCACCGCGGGCACCCAGTGGGGCAAGATCAGGGCCTTGGCGGATGCTCAAGGCAAGCGCGTGAAGTCCGCGCTGCCGTCCACCCCGATCGAGATTGAGGGCTTTAAGGATCTGCCTTTGGTAGGGGATGAGTTTTTATGTGTTGCCGATGAGCGCGTTGCACAGCAGCTGGTCGAGTTTCGGGCAGGCAAGAATAAAACCGGAGTGCGCGCGCCGACGGCCGTAAGGTTCGGTGCGGATGAACCGCGGGTGCTCAATGCGATCATCAAGGCGGATGTCCAAGGCTCGGCTGAGGCTTTGGCTTCCGCGCTGGAAGACTTGGGAACTGACGAGGTCAATGTCAAGGTTATTCAGAGCATGGTTGGCGGTGTCAGTCAGTCGGATGTTGACCTGGCAGTGGCATCCGATGCGATGATTATTGCATTCAACGCCAAAGCGGACGCGACAGCGCGCAGCTCGATCGCTGAAAGTCAAGTGAAAGTGATTTATGCCAATGTGATTTATCACGCGCTGGATGAGGTGGCGGCGGCAATCGAATCGATGTCGATGCCTAAAATGGTCGAGGAAATCATCGCCAAAGTCAAAGTCAGAGAGGTTTTCAATCTATCCCGCATCGGCACTGTCGCTGGCAGCTATGTGGAGGATGGTACGGTGCGCAACAACGCTCAAGTTCGAGTAGTGCGAAACAATATCGTGGTGCATGAGGGCATGATCAACTCGCTGAAGAGGTTTGCGCGTGATGTTGCGGAGGTCAAGGCAGGCAATGAGTGCGGTATCCAGATCAAGAACTTTAACGATGTTATTCATGAGGATCTGCTGGAAGTCTATCAAGTTGTTGAGATGAGCTGATCCGCCGCGGCTATTTTGACCAATCGCAGTTTGAACGTCTGAATTCAGACCTTGGGAGTCTCTGCATGCCAGCCGACACGCCGTATGGGCCCGTGAGCGAGAGACAGCGGAAAATCGCTTCAGTGCTGCATCGCGAATTGACATCGATTGTCCAGTTCAAGCTTGCCGATCCAAGAATTGCACCCATCACAATTGTCGAAGTGGTTGTCTCGCGCGACTTGAAGTTCGCAAAGGTGTATGCTACCTCAAGCGCCAATGAGTCGCTTGATGCCAGTATGGAATGCCTCAACCGTGCCAAAGGGTATATTCGCAGCCTGCTCAGCAGCAAGGTGAGTCTCAGGCACACGCCCGATCTTCATTTCTATCCCGACCGAATTCTTGAGCGCGCCAATCGAGTGCTGAGCCTGATCGATCATGTGTCGGAGTCATTCGAGCGCTGAGCCGGCAGTCATGATTCATTCCCATGCGGCCGCATCGGCCAGCGGCGTGCTGCTGCTTGACAAGCCGGGCGGCATCACGTCGAACGCAGCTTTGGGCAAGACTAAAGCTCTGCTTGGAATACGCAAAGCCGGACATACTGGCAACCTGGACCCGATTGCAACGGGTCTGCTGCCGATCTGTCTGGGGCAGGCAACCAAAGTTGCCGGGTATTTTCTGGACGCAGATAAACGTTATCGCACCGGCATCCAGTTTGGCGCATCAACCGCCACCGGCGATTGCGAGGGCGCGATCCTGGAGCGCAAGCCGGTGAATGTTTCCGCCAGTGCGGTTGAGCAGACGCTCGCGGACTTTGTCGGTATGCTCAGTCAAGTGCCGCCAATGTATTCGGCGCTGAAAATGAACGGCCAGCCCCTTTATAAATACGCCAGAAAAGGCCTCCAGATCGAGCGCAAGCCGCGTCAGGTCGAAGTCTATGGAATCAAGATGCTGCAGCTGACAGAAGCTTATCTTGAGATTGAGCTGAGCTGCTCGCATGGCTTTTATGTGCGGGTACTGGCGCATGAGATAGGCGAGCGGCTCGGTTGCGGCGGCCATGTCAAGTCGCTGCGCCGCTTGCAGGTCGGCGCCTTGAAAATCGAGGACAGCTGCACCCTGGAGCAGATTGAGGCGATTGAGCCGGTTGCGGCCAGGCAGCGGCTGCTGATTCCAGGTGACCAGACCCTGGCGCATTTGCCAGCGATCAGCCTGTCGGCTGATGCCGCTTTTTATCTATGTCGCGGCCAGGCGGTGCGAGCCGGGAATCTGCCCCCGTCAGGACAAGTGCGTCTCTACGAAAAGTCAGCCGGGTTTCTGGGGATTGGCCGGTCGCTGGGCGATGGTCGAGTGGCGCCAAAAAGGCTGTTTAGCAGCGTGCAGGCCAACTGATGCCGCGCTGCAAAGGCGAAAGGCCGTTCAATGCAAATCGAAATGAATTGCATCTTCGGTCGCAAACTACGGTAACATATGGCATTCATTTGTTGCAGGGATTGTTCAACTCAACTAAATACACTTTCGATTAAAGTTTCGCTGCATGCGTCGGGTGACGTTTTTGCGGCGTGTCGTTTGTGGATGATCAAATTAGCCTCGATGAGCCCTGCACGAGTTCCAATAATCCTTGCGCGCACAAAGCACAGGGATTCATCCGCTCGAATTTTTACTTCACACAAGACAGGTTTGACAATGAGTTTATCGGTTGCTGAAAAAGCAAGCATTGCCAGCGAATACGGGCGCAGTGACAACGATACCGGCTCGCCGGAGGTACAGGTTGCTCTGCTGACCAAGCGCATCAATGATTTGAGTGCGCACTTTAAGGACCACAAGCAGGATTTCCACTCTCGGCAAGGCCTGCTGCGCATGGTCAGTCGGCGGCGCAAGCTGCTGGATTACCTAAAGTCTGAATCGCCGCAGCGCTACCAGGAATTGATTGGCAGTTTGCAGTTAAGAAAATAAAGTTTGAGTTCCAAACAGGAGAAAAATAAATGAGTGATTTCGCGGAGGTCTCCTTTGAGTACGGACCGCATCAGGTTAGGCTTGAGTCAGGACGCATTGCAAGACAGGCAACCGGTTCGGTCCTGGCCAGCATGGGTGACACTTCAGTGCTGGTGACGGTTGTTGTCGGCACTGAGCCCAAGGGATTTGATTTTTTGCCGCTGACCGTTGAGTACGAAGAGCGCACCTATGCCGCCGGCAAGATTCCCGGCGGTTTTTTCAAGCGTGAGGGTCGGCCGTCAGAAAAAGCAATTTTGACCTGCAGATTGATTGATCGACCCATGCGGCCGATGTTTCCAAAGGGATTCAACAACGATATTCAGATTATCGCCACAGTCATGTCGGTTGATCCGGCTATTGATCCAGACATTATTGCGATGATTGGCGCCTCTGCAGCCGTCAAAATTTCGGGTGTGCCTTTTGGCGCCACGATTGCGGGCGCTAGAGTCGGGTACGTTGACGGTGAGTATGTACTCAATCCCAAGGCGGATGAACTGCAGTCCAGCTCAATGCTTGACCTGGTCGTCGCCGGTACGGAAAATGCAGTTTTGATGGTTGAATCTGAGGCCAGCAGCCTGTCTGAGGAGCAGATGCTCGGCGCGGTGATGTTCGGGCATGAAAAAATTCAGATCGCCATCAGCGCGATTGAGGAGCTTGTCCAAAAAGCGGGCAAGCCTGCTTGGGACTGGGAACCGCAGCCAGAGCGCGAGGACCTCAAGGCACAGGTCGAATCGCGGGCAGGAGACGCGATTGCGCAGGCCTATCAGCTGGTCGAAAAACAGGAACGGCAAAAACAGCTGGCTGACATACGTGCCGATGTCTGCGCCCAGCTGGCGGAGGCTTCGCCAGATGACGATACGGTTTCCAGCGAGGTGGAAAAAATCTTCAAGAAGCTGGAATCTAAAACAGTACGCGATCGGATACTGGCGGGCCAGCCCCGAATTGATGGACGCGATACCAAGACCGTGCGGCCAATCGATATTCGCACCAGCGTATTTCCTAGAACGCATGGCTCGGCGGTTTTTACCCGCGGCGAGACGCAAGCCATGGTGATGACCACGCTCGGTACTGACCGGGATGCGCAAATCATCGATGCGCTTGAGGGCGAGCATCGCGATCCATTTTTGCTGCATTACAACTTTCCGCCGTTCTGTGTCGGCGAGACGGGGCGGGTCGGCTCTCCCAAACGGCGCGAGGTCGGTCATGGAAGGCTCGCCAAGCGCGCCATCGCCGCAGTATTGCCGAAGCGTGAGGAATGTCCTTACGTGATTCGCGTTGTATCTGAGATTACGGAATCCAACGGCTCAAGTTCCATGGCGACGGTTTGCGGCACCAGCCTGTCGCTGATGGATGCGGGTGTGAATATTTCGGCACCGGTTTCCGGTGTCGCCATGGGGTTGATCAAGGACGGTGACAACTATAAAGTCCTGACCGACATCCTTGGCGATGAAGATCATCTGGGTGACATGGATTTTAAGGTCGCAGGCACTGAGCAGGGAATTACCGCGCTGCAGATGGATATCAAGATTGACGGTATCACCGAAGAGATCATGCAAGCTGCGCTTGCACAGGCTAAAGAGGCTCGTTTGCATGTGCTCAGCGAGATGAGCAAAGCTCTGGCGGCGCCGCGTGAGGAAATGTCGGATTTTGCGCCAAGGATCATCACCATGAAAATTGATCCGAGCAAGATTCGCGATGTCATCGGGAAAGGCGGTGCAACCATTCGCGCACTGACTGAGGAGACCGGTGCAACCATTGATGTTGCCGATGATGGTGTAGTCAGCATCGCTTCGGTTGACAAGGAATGCGGCATGACAGCTAAAAAGCGGATAAAGGAAATTATTTCTGAAGTCGAGGTCGGCAAGATTTATCGAGGTACCGTTGTCAAGCTCATGGACTTTGGCGCATTCGTGAACATTTTGCCAGGTCGAGATGGGCTGGTGCATATTTCACAGATTTCCAAAACTCGTGTCAATCAGGTGTCCGATGTGCTTGCAGAGGGGGATGTCGTGGACGTCAAGGTTCTTGAGGTGGACAAGCAGAATCGAATTCGCCTGAGCATGAAGGCCATCAGCGCCGCGTAAATCTGATTTTTTCGGATCTATCTGTCCGGATGAGGGTTCTGCTGCAGCGGGTTGCCCACGCGAAAGTTGAGGTCAGTGGCAAGAGCGTCGGAGCAATCAAGTCTGGCTTGCTGCTGTTTGTCGGTTTTGCAGCGGGAGATGACGATACTGTATTGCGCAAATTGGCTGAAAAAATTGTCAATTTGCGCGTATTCCCGGACGATTCAAAGCGGCTGCAGCATTCAGTTGCTGACTTGAGTCTGGAGATTCTTGCGGTTCCGCAATTTACCTTGTACGCCTCGGCGAACCGCGGTCGCCGGCCCGATTTCACTCAGGCATTGCCCTCTGAGCAGGCGCGAGCATTGTTTATGGAATTTGCGGATGTCCTTTCGCAGCTGATGAGCCGGAGAATTGAAACAGGCCGCTTTGGGGCTGAAATGTCAGTTACATTGTGCAATGACGGCCCTTTCACCATGCAGCTGGAACGCTCTGCCGCGACTGGTGTCCCTGAAGCAGCACGATAAGCCGCATTGGTATTGATTGAGCAGCCGGAACCGGCCCGCAGTCGAACAATCCGGTTCCGCTGCGCCTGATAGCAACCATTGATTCCGCTGTCAGGCATTTCTGCAGGAGGCGTACAGGCGCATTGAGTGCGCGCGACAGTCGCAGCATCGCATGCGATCGTACGTCGCAGCCAAGCGCACACTTTCATTCATCGCTCTGAACGGCTCATTCAAGTCCGGGTAAATGAGCCGACTGGCCTGTTTTCAAAGAATCAGAGAATTACGGCTGATATTTTCCAAAAAGCTTGATGGTGTAGTATAGAATAAGCAGTTTACTAGGTTAGTCCAGTGAAACATAATAAATTCATTACATTGGAGTTTGATTTATGAAATTTAAGAAAATCAATGCGTTAATGCTGAGTGTCTTTTTGACTGCATTCTCTGCAGAAACTTTTGCGGTTGAATGGAATGTATCCTTGTGGGGCAAAAAAAGAGCATTTACGGAGCATGTTGAAAAGCTGGCAGAGCTCGTTTCACAAAAAACGGGCGGCGAGTTTACACTGAATTTGTCCTACGGCGGCTTGTCGAAGAATCGTGAGAATCTGGATGGAATCTCGATCGGGGCATTTGAAATGGCTCAATTCTGCGCTGGATATCATCGCGACAAGAATCCTTCCATCACAGTCCTTGAGCTTCCTTTTCTGGGTGTTTCCAGTCTGGAAGAGGAGAGAAAAATCAGTCAGGCGCTCTATCAGCACCCGGCAGCAGTGGCTGATCTGGCGCGCTGGAATGCTACCCTGCTAATGCCATCGCCTTTGCCGCAATACAATCTGGTGGGTGTCGGCACGGCGCCGGCAACTCTGGCCGATTATACGAATCTGACGGTACGTGCGACCGGCGGGATTGGCAAAGCCATGTCAGCTGTCGGCGCTGTTCCGACCTCGATGACGGCAAGCGAAGTGGCACAGGCTCTTGACAACAAGATCGTTCAGGCAGTTGCCTTTGCGCCGCATGCGCATATGTCATTCGGCACGGTAGAAAGGGGCAAGTGGTGGACCACAAACCTGAATCCAGGTACCGTCAATTGTCCCGTTGTGGTCAATACAGATGCATTGAACGCATTGTCAGACAGCCATCGAGAGGCATTGCTTGGATCTGTGGATGAGGCACTGGATCACTACATTGCCAATTACAACGGCAAAACAATGGATCGATGGGGACCGCTGCTTGAGGAGAAAGGAATCCAGCGTGTCACATACGGAGCAGGTGAGCTTGCAGCGTTTCGCGAAGCGGTTGCCGGTCCGGCTGCCGCGGCTTGGATTGCCGATATGACCGCAAACGGATTGCCGGCACAGGAGCTGTATGACTTCGTCACCGGCATGATCGGAAACTAGCTTGTTCCCCCGGCTGTAATCACCTGATTACAGCCTGTATCAGACAGAAAATTCGCAACTTGCCGCCCGGCTCAGGCTGAAGCTGAACCGGGCGGCTTATGGACGTTTAAGTTGGCGCAATCCTCCTCAGTTCTCTCAGATGACTCCCGGCTGAGTCGGCTGGACCGCCGGTTTCATGCGCTCGAATTGCAGCTTGCCTTCATCAGCGGCATTGCAGTGTTCGCACTGATGGTGCTGGCAGTGATATCGGTGGGCGGCCGGAACTTCTTCAATCAGCCGCTGGCCGGATATGTGGACTGGATTGAGCAGATTATGCCATTGATCGCCTTCATGGGCATTGCCTATGTGCAGAGAAATGGAAGTCATATTCGCATGGATATTATTGTCGGACAGCTCAAAGGGCGTGTGCTCTGGGCAACCGAGTTTGTCACTGTTTTAGGAATTCTGGTTCTCATGGCGCTCATTGTCTGGGGCTCTTGGGAACATTTTCAGAGAAGTTTTGACTTTAGCGCAGTCTTATGGAGCCGAGACAGCTCTATTGATATCGCATTGCCGCTTTGGCCTGCGAAACTGCTGGTTCCCGTCTCTTTCTCGGTGCTATGCATTCGCCTTGTCATGCAGCTCGTCGGCTATGCGCTTGCATTCACTCAGAATCGCGAGTCGCCAGTCGCGGTGCCGCTTGTTGAGACGATGGCCGCACAGGCAGCCCGCGAAGCGGCGCAAATCAGTGAAAGCTTTGATTTTCCAGGCAGAACTGAGGCAATTCAAGGCAAAAACAATGGAAGCGATTGATATTGGCATTGCCATATCCGCGCTGCTGCTGGTGCTGGTATTCTTAGGCATGCGAGTGGCTTTTGCAGCCGCTCTTGCCGGATTATTGGGGCTGATCTGGATCTTCTGGGCAAAAAAGGGCTACGACCCCAGTGAATTTCTCTGGGCGCTGAGTGTGGCTGCTAAAACTGCGGGACAGGTGCCGCATTCGAAAATCTCCAGTCAGGCGCTTTCGCTGATCCCGACCTTTATTCTTATTGGATTTTTGGCTTATCACGCTGGACTGACCCGAGCGCTGTTTGAGGCGGCCAAGCGCTGGGTCGGCTGGCTGCCGGGCGGGCTGGCTGTCTCAACGGTATTTGCAACCGCAGGATTTGCGGCTGTCTCGGGCGCCTCTGTCGCCACTTCCGCAGTATTTGCCCGGGTTGCCATCCCAGAAATGCTGAGGATCGGTTACAACAAGCAGTTTGCGGCCGGCGTTGTCGCGGCCGGCGGAACATTGGCATCGTTGATTCCGCCGTCGGCGATTCTGGTGGTTTATGCGATTATCGTCGAGCAGGATGTTGGCAAACTGCTGCTTGCAGGTTTTTTGCCAGGCGCATTTTCGGCGATCATTTACGCCCTGCTGATCGTGGGCATGGCAGTTTTTCTGCGAACCATAGGGCCGCCTGTTACCGGTTTCAGCTGGCGTGAGCGGCTGACTTCGCTGCCGCCTGCCATGCCCTGTGTAATGGTTGTCGTAATCATTATTTTCTTTATCTACAACCCGCTTGGCGGCGATGCCTGGGGCACACCTACAGAAGGCGGTGCACTCGGCGCGTTTGTCGTGTTCTGCTTTGCGCTGTACAAGGGGATGCGCTGGCCTGAGTTTAAGCGGGCACTCGTTGATACAGCGAAACTGGTGGTCATGATTTTCACCATTATCTGGGGGGTATTGATTTATGTCAGGTTTCTAGGATTTGCAAACCTTCCGGATGCGTTCGCGAACTGGATTACTTCTCTGGATCAAAGCCCGCTGCTGACCCTGGTCTTGATTCTGCTGGCTTATGCAGTACTCGGCATGTTTATGGATGCGATCGGCATGCTGCTTTTGACCTTGCCTGTTGTCTACCCAGCGGTCATGGCGCTCAACGGCGGTGAATTCGTCTCAGCGGCCGACAGTACGTTCGGCATGTCCGGCACGGCCTGTGCCATCTGGTTTGGAATTCTGGTCGTAAAAATGGCCGAGCTTTGTCTCATTACTCCGCCGATTGGCTTGAACTGCTTTGTCGTCGCCGGTGTACGGACGGACCTGTCGGTTCAAGATGTCTTCAAGGGCGTTACGCCTTTTTTCATTGCTGACGCCATCACCGTCGGTTTGCTGGTTGCCTTTCCCGTTATTGTGCTTTGGCTGCCATCGCAGCTGCTGTAATCTTATCCGCTGCGCTGGAAAGGCGCAGCTATTTTGCCAAGGCGTGGCGCAAGGTCTCAGTTTGTCATATTTTGGTGTGCGCTGAAAGCGGCGTGTGCCAGGTAAAACAGCAAACAGGTATCGTCAGTCAATTCCGCAGCCCATCTGTGGAACCTGAGACTAGGGCCTGTTAACACAATTTGATCTGGATATGATACAATTATCACCCGTGATTGTCGTCTGGAACAGAGCGGAGGAACCGGCAATGGAACTTACACGGGCACAGTACGAGCGCATTGCCCCGCTGCTGCCGAGGCAGCGGGGCAATGTCAGCCTCTCGAGCCTGCAGGTGCTGAACGCCATTCTCTACGTGGCCGAGCACGGCTGCAAGTGGCGCGGCCTGCCGGAGCGTTTCGGCAACTGGCACACCATCTACACGCGCATGAGCCGGTGGTCGAGGAACGGGGTCCTGGACCGCGTGCTCAAGCGCCTGCAGCGGGAGCGGATGATCCGCATCCGGGTCGAGGTCCTGAGCCTTGACAGCACTAGCATCAAGGTGCATCCCGACGGCACGGGGGCGCTAAAAAAAACGGCGCCCAGTGCATCGGCAAGTCCCGGGGCGGGTGGAACACCAAGCTTCATCTGGCTGCCGCGGATGATCGGACCGCCGTGGCCTTCGCGCTCTCTCCCGGCAACGCGCACGATGCCCCGGAGGGGCGGAAGCTCCTGAAGCGGCTGGAGAGGCCGTCGAGCCGCCCGGCGCTCGTCATGGATCGGGCCTATGAGGACGATGAGACCCGCCGGCTGGCATCCGACCTCGGCTTCACACCCGTGGTGCCGCCGAAGAGCAGCCGCATCTCTCCCTGGGAATACGACCGGAAAATGTACCGGCGGCGCAACGAGGTGGAACGCCTGTTCCGGCGGCTCAAGGGCTTCCGCAGAGTGTTCTCGCGCTTCGACAAGCTTGATGTCATGTACCTCGGATTCGTCGTCTTCGCGCTGATCATCGATGCGCTGCGTAGCGTTAACACACCCTAATTTCGCCGGAAATTTTGAAATTCAAATCTATTCTGTTAAGATTGAAGTGCATTGAATCTGATCCGCCCTAAATTGAACTAAACCTGTCCCGAGGTGCAGGACCATGCGTGAGAAGAATGTCATTCAGTCATTTGAGGATGCTGGCCGGCTGTTTGAAAATGTCCATCTTGAACTGCAAGGTCTTTCCCGAACCTGCGGTGTGCGCCATCACGAGTCCAGTCGCCGATTTGAGACGCTGGAGAAAGCGATTGCAGAGCTCGCAGAGGAGCAAAGAGAGCTTCGGGTCGATGTGAGAGATCTGCAGGCGGCGGTAAAGTCTCTGCAGGCGGCGGCAAGGGCAGCGGCAGCAGACGCGAGGGGACTCCGCGATGAGATTCAGGCGCTCCGGCTAGGATTGGACAGGTTGGATCTGGAGTTGCGAGCCGAGATTGATCAGTTTAGATTCGAGGTAGAGAATCGGTTCGAGAATATCGAGAAATCTTTGGAAGGCTTTCGCTTGGAGTTGAAAAGCCATCAGCTCGAATTAAGTCGACTGAAGAGTGATCATGAGACGCTCAGTGTTTCAGTGGAACAATTGCGACTCGAAATGCTATCGGAATTTGCGAGGCTGGAAGGCAAGATGGATGAAGGGTTTTCGAGGCTGGAAAACAAGATAGATGAGGAAGTTTCGAGACTGGAAGACAAGATGGATGAGGAAGTTTCTAGGCTTGAAGGCAAGATGGATGGGGGGTTTGCAAGACTGGAACGCAAGATGGATGAGGAAGTTTCTAGGCTTGAAGGCAAGATGGATGGGGGGTTTGCAAGACTGGAACGCAAGATGGATGAGGAAGTTTCTAGGCTTGAAGGCAAGATGGATGGGGGGTTTGCAAGACTGGAACGCAAGATAGGACAGGTTGGCAACAGCATTGGCGCTTTTGTAGAGGAGATATCGATTCCGTCCCTGGAAAGGATCATCACCTCAAAGCATCCAGTTGAGTTCAAGGCGCCGTTTGCTTTTTGCGATGCGGATCTGACACCGCGGGAATTGGATGCATTCGCTGTCACCCGACCGGAGCAAGGGAGCAGTGAGCCGCTGGAAGCTTTTGTATTTGAGATCAAGAGAAAATACAAAGACAAGCATATCAGGCAAATCCGGGACAGTGTCGCCGCGCTTCGCAAGGCGGTGCCGAAGTTGCGCGAATGTCCCATCTATGTGTATCTTCTAGCCGCCTCGATCAGCAAGGAGCAGCAGCGAAAGGTATGGAATTCAGGGATACATTTGATTACGTACGGAAGCACTATTTTTGAGCTGTCTGTGCCGCCATCCACATTTGAGTTTGATTATGAGATCGGCATTGCGAAAAAATCAGCAGACGGAAGTCGGCATCGAAGAGAGGTGCCGGGGCCGCATCCGCCTTTTTTCCTGATGCAGCTTGAGCTTGCTCGCGGCACAATGAAGTCGGATAAGTTTCACTGACCAGTGCTGCAAGCTGAGTGTCGCCAAAGCTGACGACACAATAACCTTGTCTTAATTGCTCACAAAGCCTGCGGCAATGAATTGCCTGCGCCTGCTGAAGATTGATTAATAAACATCGTATGATTCTTTGAGTTTCAGGTATTTTTGCGAGAGGGAAAAATGACAACAACAAATAAAACTGATCGAGTACCGGTGAGTGACTTGCTTTTAGATGCAGGAAATCCGCGATTTGGAGGCAACTTGTGCGCATCCGAAAACCAAAGCTTATTACTTGAATCGATTATCGAACAGCATGGAGTCAATGACCTTTTGGCTTCAATGTCGTCAAACGGATATTTCGATGCAGAGCCAGTTGTGGCGGTTGAGAAAGAGGGAAGATTGACGGTTGTGGAAGGAAACAGGCGTCTGGCCGCTGCATCTATTCTAATTGGCGACCTGCGGGCAAGGCAGCAACTGGCACAGTTTGGTTGGATGTTTTGAATATTTGTCTGCTCTTGTACTTAAAGAGTTTTTCCAATGTACGAATGCATGGTGGACCGGAGCGGGCGCAACTGATCCATTGCGAAACTACATTGAAAATATTCACAAAAAAAACAGGAGAATTAGAGTGGAACCCAGATCCAAATTTCCCCAGATCTCTGAGTAATGTAAAAGATGCAGGGCTTGATTTTATCAACTATAGAAATCTAGTTGATACTCGCACAGGGAAAATTTTTTATTTCGGACAAAGTGCATGCGGAAATGATTGGCCCTCTAAAGTCAAAAATGAATTGAAGCGGAATCGTTACAGTAAATTTTTTCGTTCACCCTATGCCAATCCCGTTAAAGTATTCACAATGCCTTATCTTATAACGAGCAGCAATGAAACAATGCTAGCAGCAATGGACGAGCTTAGCGGACTTGTTTTTGACAGGGCTAGACTTACCAAATTAATTTGGGAGATGGGCAGGAACAATGACGTAAATGAACGTATTCAAAAAATCATGGCATTGGCTGAAAAGTGTAGCTGAAGATGCTACCAGATATCGGGGATTGCACCGACAATTGCTTTGAACAAAGGGGGTGGTACAGCGTTTCCAGCCACCTCGTAACATCGGTTAAGACTCTTGTTTTCGGTGTCTGGAAAAATCATGTCTTTAAATCCTTGAAGTGCTGCTGCCTCCCTGTAACTGAAGCGTCTAGCTCTGCCAGTTCCATTGAATCTCCAATCATTGTGAGCGTGCTTGACTAGTTCAGGGCTAACTGGATGAAGGGGCATATGTCTAGGGTTTGCGACAATGGTTTTGGATTGCTCATCCCATCCCATCCCCTTCTTCGGTTTCTGGATAAATAGTACCAGTGAAAATCGTAGTCATAGAAGTCACCCTCGGGCCATTTTGGCATTTGACCAATAGCTTGTTTAATTGTTTTTTTTGGATAATTCATGGCATTGCCATGGGTAGGTGATGGAAACCTGTACTCAGCATCAATGTCGTTTCTGATGCCGACGATAAAGATTCTTTTCCTGTCCTGAGAAACGCCAAAGTCGGAAGCGTTTAGCACATCATACTTTAACTGATATCCTTTGTTCTCAAAGACTTTAATCTGTTTTTGCAAAAGATGCTGAAAGTTTTTACGGATCATTCCGGAAACATTCTCGACGACGAACGCCTTTGGACGAATTTGCTCCAATGCCCTTGCAAATTCAAGGTAGAGTCTATTAACTCTGCGGTTCGGATCCCTAGTCCCGCCTTGACTAAATCCTTGGCATGGATAGCATCCTATCAGTAATGGAGCTGACGGAAAACTGTTGATATTCTCAATGCACCCTAAATTGAAATTAGTATCGGGAAGATTTGCTAAGTATGTATCTTTGGCATAGCGCAGCATGTCGTTAGCCAAGATTACGTTGAATCCCGATTCAATCACACCGGCATCAGAACCCCCGCAACCTGTAAATAAAGATACCGCATCTACCATATTCAGAACCTTTTTGGTGTCATTTCGATCCGCAAATCAAAGGAGCTTGGTTTAGGAAAAATGCTCTTTTCGCATGGTGTTGATATAAAAAAAGACAGCTGAATCAATATATATCCCTTTCAAATCTGTGTACTCGGACGAAAATGAAAAAACACATTTTAGGGAGTATTTTCAATTCGAATACTCATCAAACCAGTTACATCCGTGGGTACCAATATTCTGTGATTCAAATATACGGCTGGGAGGTTGTTTTCCTTTCCTGTTGGGCGGTTATCTTCGAATACGGGATTTTGATGGGTGCAGCCACAGCCAGGCATTCTCGTTAGTTCGCAGACACTTCATGTTCGCGCCTCTTCTCTCGCATTGCGGCTTTTATGATAATCATTGAAAAATGCGCTGCAGATCATCTCTTTGACGACGGGATTGTCACTCATCATTTTGTAAAAATCCAATCTGTCGTTCACATATCCCACAATCTTTTCATCAAATTGTCTGGTGAAAAACTCTTTTTTGCTGAGCTCGGAACTATCGCCTCTCATGAATAAACGAACATTTCAATGTTATCAGGATCGCTTTTTAGCCGATACAGATCATACCGTGAGCGGTTGAAGAATGGAAACTCTATTTTGCTTTTGATAACTCGGGATGGATCAGGGAGGATGTTCTTGTATTGTTCGTAAAGTTCAAATGTTTCGTCCTTCACAGGCTCAAGAACACACTCCAGTCGTCTCAAGACAACAAATGGCAGAATTATCCTGCTCTACTCGCGGGGCTTGAATACGCCTTTGAGAATATCGTCTGCAGATGACCAGATTAGAGACGAAAGTCTGGAGTTATTCACAGGTTTGGATGCGCTGCAAATCGGATGGGTGTGCCGCGAGCATCTTCGCAAATCTTTGCATTCTCATAGGCAACCTGGCCGCCGACGATCGTCCAGACCGGCCAGCCAGTCAGCGCTCGGCCTCGGAATGGACTCCATTTCACCTTGGTGAGCATGTCTGCGTCGTTGACAACCCGGGTGTTTTCAATATCACAGATGGCAAGATCGGCATCACAGCCAGCCTCAATTTTGCCTTTGCCGGCGATTCCATAAGCTTGTGCCGGCCGCCAGCAAAGCCATTTCAGAATGTCTTCCAGCGAGCATCTTTGTTCCATAAAACAGGCGGTCAGCATCAGCGGCAGCATGGTCTGCACCCCCGGTGTTCCTGAGGGCGAGCGAGGATACGGCTGGCTTTTCTCTTCGGCGGTATGCGGCGCATGATCAGTTGCGATGAAGTCGATCGTGCCGTCATGCAGTCCGTCCCACAGCAGCTGCTGATCGGCGGCAGTGCGAATCGGCGGATTCATCTGTACCCGAGCTCCCATCCGCTCATAATCATCGACTGTCAGAAACAAATGGTTGGGAGTCACCTCGACTGTCATATGCGGGTTTTTGTTCTCTCGCAGGTATTCGACCTCAATGCCGGAGGTTAAATGCAGGATATGCAGCCGCCGTCCATATCGGCTGGAAAGCTCTGTTGCCCGCCGCGTTGCGATCAAGGCGCATTCAGCATCGCGAATCTTGCTGTGCAAGCGAGCATGACAGGGAGCCGAATCATCTGGCAGCAGTTCCAGCTTGCGCTGGCGCAGACGCTCCTCGTCTTCGGCGTGCACGGCAATCAGCCGACTGCCATGAGCGAATATATTTTCCAAATGCTCCTGCTCATAGACCAGCAGGCTGCCGGTGCTGGAGCCCATGAAAATTTTGATGCCGCAGGCGGGCCGGGCTGAATTGAGCGCGTCGAGATTGTCACGAGTCGCACCGATAAAAAAACCATAGTTGGCGACCGAGCAGTCCGCCGCGCGGGCAAGCTTGCGATCCAGCGCCTGCTGATCGGTTGTTGTCGGCGAGGTGTTGGGCATCTCCAGGAAGCTGGTCACACCGCCGCTGACTGCAGCGCGTGACCCGCTGGCGAGGTCTTCCTTGTGGGTAAAACCCGGATCGCGAAAATGCACCTGAGCATCAATGATGCCAGGCAGTACCAGCTTGCCGGCTGCATGAATCTCGCGTTTGGCATGACCGTCGACAGTGGTGTCGACCCGCGCAATCAGTCCGTTTTTGCAAGCGATATCACAGTGTGCCGCGCTCGCATCCGGCAGAGCCGCCCAGCCGTCGCGGATAATCAAGTCATAGTCCGGCACAGTTCGCCCCTGATCAATTTCGGTGGTTTTGCATTGAGGTGCCGCGGCGCTGTCAGCGGGCAGAGCAAGCCCCGCTTCTGGGGTCTTGAGCTGGCTGTCATTGCCGGCTCAAATCTTGCGCTCTCGCATTTCATCAAGCGTTTTGCAGTCCAGACACATCGTAGCTGTCGGCCTGGCCTCCAGACGTCGCAAGCCGATCTCGACTCCGCAGCTGTCGCAGAAGCCGTAATCGTTGTTTTCCAGCCGGGCGATCGAGTCCTCAATTTTGCGAATCAGTCGGCGCTCTCGGTCGCGATTGCGCAGTTCAATAGACATATCAGTCTCTTGGCTGGCCCGATCTGTCGGATCAGGATGATTGATGGTCTCATCTTGCAGATTGCCCACGGTGCGAATCGATTCGCCAATGAGACTGTCGCGCCATGTCGTCAGAACTTCCATAAAGTGCCTGCGCTGCCGGGCGCCCATGTATTTTTCGTTTTTCCCCGGCTTGTAAGGCTGAAAAATATTCGAGTACGATACTGATTCTGCGTTTGCGGAGCTGCTATTCATTGTGGTAAACTCTGCATTGTAATCATATCCTGTCGAAGGTTGCAGTTTTTGGTGCGAAAATGCGTTTGTATAACATATTGACCGCTCAAATTCAACCGGCTGACACTCTCAAAAACCAACCATAGAAGGACGTATTTTGAAACTGAATTACTCAAGCACCTCACCGTATGTGAGAAAAGTTTCCGTTACCGCAATCGAATGCGGACTGCAGGAGCAAATCGAGCGGGTGATGACCAATCCTTGGGATCCGCAGACTGAATTGCATTTGACCAATCCGCTGTGCAAGGTGCCTGCTTTGACTTTAGAAAATGGCCAGGTTCTGTTTGATTCACCTGTAATTTGTGAATATCTCGACAGTCTGGGCGAACCGCCGCGGCTCGTTCCGGCCGCTGGAGAGCAGCGCTGGCAGGCATTGCGGATGCAAGCGCTGGGCGATGGCATTTTGGATGCCGCAGTCGGGCGCATCCTGGAAAGCCGCCGACCGGAAGAGCTTCAGTCACTTAACGTTGCAGAGCGTCATATCAGCGCAGTCAGCCGCGCACTTGACATGCTGGAAAGCCAAGCCGATGCCTTGGGCAGCGGCTTTGGGATCGGTGAGATAACGATCGCAGTGGCTCTGGAGTATCTGGATTTTCGATTTTCAGTGGATAATTGGCGCAAGGGCCGTCCAGACTTGGCGCAATGGCATGAGTCAGTCGCGTCGCGTCCATCGCTGACCGCAACCAAGCCGCACGATTAGGGCAGGGCGGGCCATTGCATTTTTGAGAGTTCCGAATAGCATCAATCCATGAGCGGTGCACATGCGGCTTAAGAGCATCAAGATTGCCGGCTTCAAGTCATTTGCCGATCCGATTGCGATTCACGTTCAGCATCCGCTGTCGGCAATCGTTGGACCTAACGGCGCGGGCAAGTCGAATGTGATTGATGCCATGCGCTGGGTCACGGGTGAGTCGTCAGCCAAAAGCCTGCGGGGCGGCATGCTGGATGATGTGATCTTCAGCGGATCATCCGTGCGCAAGGCGGCCAGCCGAGCCACCGTTGAGCTGCTGATTGACAACTCGCTCGGACGCTGCCCGGGACAATGGGCTAGTTTCTCGGAAATTTCAATTCGCCGAACGGTCACCCGCGAAGGCGCATCGGATTTCTACATCAATAATACACCGTGCAGGCGTTCGGATATCCGCGACATATTTCTCGGGACCGGGTTTGGCTCCCGCTCATACTCAATCATCGAGCAGGGCATGATCAGCCGGATTGTGGATGCCAAGCCGGAAGATTTAAGCCAATATATTGAGGAGGCATCGGGCGTATCGAAGTTTCGCGCCCGTCGCCACGAAACCAATCTGCGACTCAATCGAACGCAGGAGAATTTGGTGCGGCTGGATGATATGCGCACTGAAGTTGAGCATCATCTGCGGCAGCTCAAGCGCCAGGCCGACCAAGCCAAGCGCTACCGCAAGCTGAAAGAAAAAGCGTATGTCCTGCAGGCTCAGATTCTAGCGGCTGAGTGGCAGCATCTGACTGCAGCAGCAGCCAAGCTTGAAGCTGAGATCGCCAGCTGCATGACCGAGAAAGAAAGTCAGACGACTGCGGTTCGCCGGCACGAGACTGAGCTTGAGCAATCTCGTCAGCGCCAGATCGAGAAGCGCAATCAGGTGCATGAGATTCAAATGCAAGAATACGCCGTGAAAGCGGATATTTCCAATTTGGAGCAGCGCATCAAAGAGGCTGATCAGAAACGAAACCAGGCGCGCGAGAACTTGGCGGCAGTGTCTGCGCAGATTGAGCAGATTGAGCGCGATGTTACTGACTTGCAGCACAAGCAGGGGCTGTTTGCCGAAGAGATTCTGCAGACCGAGGAACTGCGCAAGCAGGCAGAGGCGCAGCTGGCGGAGAAACAGCGGGATTTGAGTGTTTCCGAGCGCGGACTGAATGTGTCACAGACTGAGGCTGAGCAGGTCAAGCAGCAGCTCACCGATGCGATTACCAGAAAAGATTCGCTGCAGGCGGTGCGCGCCGATGTCGAGAACCGGCTGGGTCAAAGCGAAAGTCGAATCATTGAGCTCAAGCGCGAGCTCAATGACTTGGAAGCTGCCATGGAGCAGTCGAAAAGCGCGCCGTTGCAAATGCGGTTCGATGAATTGATTGATCAAGGCGATGCACTGCGCCAGAAGCTGGAAAAATCCGAAAGTGCGCTGACTGAAAAACGAGCCCTTGCAGACCAATTTACCGGTGAGATCGAATCACTTCTCAATGATATGCATGACGTGCAGGTCAAGCTTAATACCCTTCAGCAGGGGGCGTATGCGTCTGAGCGAACGCAAGCTGCCAAGCAGTGGCTCAAAGAGCAGGTGCAGGTTGAAGCCATTGAGATTTCAGAAAAAGTTGCAGTGCGCGAGGGCTGGGAGAGAGCGGTCGATGGTGTGCTCGGCGAGCGCTTGTCAGCATTATTGGTTGATGATGTCGGGCAGCTGGCGGCTCGAATAGAAAATCGAACATTTCCCGCTCGCGTCTATTTTGTTGACAATGCCAATGTGGGCTCGAGGTTCAGCGAGCATGTTGATTCATTGACAAGATTTGTCGACAGTGAAGATCATGTCATTGTCAATATGCTCAGTGGTGTGTATATTGCCGATTCTATTGAGGATGCCCTGCGCCGCCAGCGTGATTTGAAAAATGACGAGTGCGTCGTTACAGCTGAAGGCGCAATGATCGGACCGAATTGGTTTTCACCGGCGGTCGGCAGCGACTCCTCTCCGGGGGTGCTCGAGACCGCACAGCTGATTCGCCAGTGCCGCAAACAGGCGCAGTACATCGGTGAGCGCGAGCAAGAAAAGCGGGCCCAGATCGCTGCCAATCGGCAGGAAATCCTTAATCTGGAGCTTGATTTATCCCAGTATCGCAGCCAGTCTGCTGAGGTGGCTGCAGAGCTTGAGGTCGCGCGGCGCGGCTTGGCTGAAATCGACTCCGACCGGGTGCGCTCGATGGAGCGTGTCAATCAGCTGAGAATTCAAATTCACCAGCGCGGCGATGAGCAGCTGCAGATGAAGTCGCAGCTTGAGACGCTGACTGCTGAATTGTCTGCTGCCATGCGGAATTATGATCAGATCAGCGAAAAGTTCACCCTCAAGGCGGCCGCCTTGCAAACGCAGGCCGATCAGGTCGATCGGCAGCGTGCGGCGGTATCTGAGGCGATTCATGTGCGCCATCAGCATGAGCTGAGCTGGCAGCAGCAGCAATCGAATGCGAATCTTCTGAGCACATCAATCATGGATCTGCAAGACCGCTCCCGCACACTCTGCGCGCAGCGGGACGAATCAGCGGCAAGCTTGGCGCAGGCTGGTGACCCGGCGGCTGAGCTGCGCCAGCAGCTTGAGCAGCTGGTCGTCGAAGCTCGCACCTGGGAATCACAACTGCATTCTGCTCGGGCGGCGACCGAGGAGTCTGAAGACAGCTACCGGGAGCTGGATAAAAAAAGAATTGCGGCGCAGCTGGAAGTGGAGAAGATTGGCGATGTCATTCACAAGCATCAGATCGAAACGAGCAAGCTCACGGTGATGCGCGAGGACCTTCAGCATAAGCTGGCAGAAGCGAACACGACTCCGGAGGAGCAGGCCGCTGCCTTGCCAGACGATTTCGACTACGATGAATATGTGGCCAAACTTGAGCGATTGAACACCCGAATCGAAAAAGAAGGCACGGTCAATCTGATCGCTGTTGAGCAGTATGAGGAAGAAATCAAGCGCAAGGAATACATGGATCGACAGCACGAGGATTTAACGCGGGCGATCGAGATTCTGCGCGACACAATCACCAAAATTGATCTCGAATCCGAAGAGCAGTTTGTCGAGACATTCAATATGGTCGAATCGGAGTTCCGGCGGCTGGTACCGCTGCTGTTCGGCGGCGGCAGCGGCAATCTGGAAATGACAGGAGACTATCCGCAGGATGCCGGCATTCGAATATTTGTACGTCCCAAAGGCAAGCGGATACGCCACCTTCAGTCTCTCTCCGGCGGCGAGAAAGCACTGACGGCCGTGGCATTGCTGCTGTCATTTTTTCAATTGAACCCGTCGCCGCTGTGTCTGCTCGATGAGATTGATGCGCCGCTTGATGACGAGAATGTATACCGATTGTGCCAGAGTCTTAAAGACTTGGCGGGCTCGACGCAAGTTATTTTGATTACTCATAACAAAATTACAATGGAAGCGGCAGATGCACTGATTGGCGTGACCATGCCGGAGGCAAACGTATCCCGTGTGCTTTCGGTCGATTTGCAAGACGCTCAAGAGTACGCTGCTTGATGCTGCAGTTTGCCGTAGTCATTGGCAGTGTTGCCTTTTTGCTGCTGGCGATATGGCTGATTGCTCGCTATGTGCGTGTTGCCAGGAATGATCAGCCGAAGATCCGGCATCAAGATCCGGCAGATGCACGGATTGAAGCCATCGATCCTCAATTGCCATCTGAACCGGGACGCGAGGATGGCGTTGAGCTGATTCTAATGGATTCGCAGGCTGAAGCCGATCGCTGCGAATCAACCGAAGATGATGCTGATTCGCAATACGAGAATCCGTCTCAATTCTTCGAGAATGAAGAGTTTCATGAGTATCGTGACGATAGTCTGGAACTGCATGAGACTGATGCGAGCGGGCCGGAGCCTCACAACTATGCTGTCTACGAGATCGAAGAAGGCCGGGAGTTGCATTCAGTGCTTGATACCGGCGATCATGATGCATTGCATCTCGCTGAAGACGAGCAGTTGCCCCAAAGTGATTGGCGTCCCGGTATGGTTGAGCCGCAAATCATCGCTGCGGCGGCTGAGACAGCTGATCAAATCACCTCCAAGCAGCCTGACATGGACGTGGTGCCGCATCAAAATCAGCTGGAGTATGAGCAGGGGAGAATCGATATCCCAGTTGAATTCCCGGATTACAGCGGTTCGTCGGATATTGCAATTGATGCTGTCGCCTGGCTGCCGCAGAGCCGGGGCGGCACCAAACGCACACGATTGGTGCCGATTCTCAGGAACCTTGGCCTGAATACGAAGCATCCGTATTTTGTTTATGGCCAAAGCTTGGAGGACGGCAAGTGGTATCAAGTCATGGAGGACAGCTCGAGTCAGCTGTACAGTGGCATCGTCTTTGCCTTGCAGCTCGTTCATCACGGTCAGCCCGTGGCCGAGCAAGACTGGTGGCAGTTTAAGCATGGTGTAGAGTCGACTGCCAAGTCATTGAAACGTAGGGTAGAATGGTCAGATACGGTTAGTAATGTGCTGCAATCTGCCCTTGAATTGTGCGCCCGTACCGAGAATTTAGATATCAAGGCGATATTGGTGGTTCAGCTGCATGAAGACGCAGCCTTGTCTGATAAAAGTGTGGAATATCTAGTCAACGAATTTGGTCTGGTCAAACACGATGATTCATCCACCTACAGTTATTTTGGAGCGAATTCCGAGCATGATCAGGCATCAAATGCCATTCGCTTTATTCCTATGCAGAAGCTTGACATTGATCTGCTGCAGCTCTACCAGCCGTTTTTCGACCGGCGCAATATCCTGCTGGAGTGCAATTTGCCGACAGTTGAAAATCCCTCAGCTGCTTTTCGCTCAATGACTGAGTTTGGAATGGAACTGGCCGATCTGCTCAACGGCCAGCTGCTTGACCAAGATTTCAATCGTGTCGATGCGGCATCTATCTCTCATCTGCAAGCCTTTGTTGATGAGTACGTCCAGTGGCTCAGCGATGCCAATATCACTCCAGGCGGTGATGTGGCGCTGCGTCTTTTTGACTTCGACAAGCTTGCCACAGAGCCTGCGGAAGAAAAGAAGCAGACATTATTGGATACCGAACAGTCATGACGGCAGTGGATTTGGCCGCAGCCGCCAAGCGTATCTCAGCTCTCACCGGCCAAATCAATCAGCATAACCACGCCTATTACGTATTGGACGCGCCTGAAATACCGGATCATGACTATGATCGGATGTTTCAGGAACTGCTTGCGCTTGAGGCTCAATTCCCTGAATTTCAAGATGCAAACTCGCCGACCAGCCGGGTTGGCGCAAATACGAATTCCGCGTTTGAGGAAGTTCAGCACGACGTGCCGATGCTTTCATTGAATAATGTGTTTGATGCACAGGAAGCGAATGATTTTGATCGCAGAATCCGAGAGCTGGTCAGTGCCGGAATCGTCGAGTATGTGGCGGAGCCGAAAATAGACGGGCTGGCAGTCAGTCTGCTGTATCGGCACGGCCGACTAGTGCGCGCCAGCACCCGCGGAGATGGACGGGTCGGAGAGAATGTTACGGATAATGTCAGAACCATACGCAGTGTGCCGCTGGTTCTGCAGGGGGAGCCTTCAGCGCCTGAATTTGAGGTGCGCGGCGAGGTCTACATGACCCGCAGCGGATTCAAGCAGCTTAACCGGCAGCAGACTGAGACAGGCAGCAAGACCTACATGAATCCGCGCAATGCCGCCGCCGGCAGTTTGCGTCAGCTTGATTCCGCAGTGACCGCGCAGCGTCCGCTGGAAGCCATGTTTTATTCGATCGTCCAGCGCGAGGGACAGTCCGTGGCGGACACGCATTGGCGCCAGATCGAGCAGCTCAGCGCATTGGGTTTCAAGGTTTCCAAAGAAATTCGGCTGGTCACAGGAATTGAGCAGTGCCTTGCTTATCGCGAGCAGCTGCTTGAGATGCGTGACCGGCTTGCGTATGAGATTGACGGTATTGTCTACAAAGTCAATCGGCTGGATTGGCAGCAGTCACTGGGATTTGTCTCGCGTGCGCCGCGCTGGGCTGTCGCGCACAAGTTTCCAGCGCAGGAACGCACCACTGTGGTCAATGCAATTGAGGTCCAGATCGGACGCACCGGCGCAGTGTCGCCGGTGGCCAGACTTGAGCCTGTCAAAGTCGGCGGTGTCGTCGTATCCAATGCCACTTTGCACAATGAAGATGAGATCAAGCGGCTTGACGTGCGCGTCGGCGACACTGTCATCGTGCGTCGCGCGGGTGATGTCATTCCCGAAGTGGTGTCGGTCATCTTGAAGGAGCGTCCTGAGAATGCCGCGGTATTTCAATTTCCACCCCACTGTCCGATATGCGGATCGCCCATTGAAAGAATCGAGGATACAGCCGTTTCCAGATGTACGGGCCGCCTGATCTGCTCGGCGCAGCGCAAGCGGGCAATCGCGTATTTCGCCTCCAGGAATGCAATGGATATCGAGGGGCTGGGCGACAGGCTGGCTGACCTGCTTGTTGAGCAGAAAATGGTTGAGAGCGTTGCCGATATTTACAGTTTGAAAGTTGCAGACTTGAGCCGGCTTGAGCGGATGGGGGACAAGTCGGCTGAGAATTTGGTCCGAGCGATTGAGCAAAGCAAAGCAGCGCCGCTGCACAAGCTCCTTATCGCTCTTGGCATTGCGCATGTTGGCGAGGTTACAGCACAGGCCCTTGCAGCCGAGTTTGGCTCACTTGACCCGATTATGGAGGCGAGCACCGAAAGATTATGCGAAGTGCGAGATATCGGCAGTATCGTCGCCGACAGCGTTTACACTTTTTTTCGTGATGAGCGCAATCGTACTGTGATCGCACAGCTGGTCGAAAGGGGGATGAAAATCCAGGCATCCAGTCCCAAAAATGTCCGCGGCGAGAATTCGAGACTCGCGGGCAAGAAGGTTGTCCTCACCGGCACTTTGACGGCAATGACCCGCAGCCAAGCCAAAGAGCAGCTGGAACAGCGAGGAGCGGCTGTCGTCTCAAGCGTTTCGAAAAATACAGATTATTTGGTTGCTGGCGAAAACCCGGGCAGCAAGCTGGATAAGGCTGAAAGCCTTCAAGTCGAAATTCTGTCTGAGCAGGCTTTCATGACATTGATTGCGTCTGACCGCGCAGTGAAGAACGATCCTGACAAATGACCCCCTCAGCTGCTGCGCCCATACAGCAAGCGCCGCGGCAATGTTTTTGGAAAAAAGACTGTGCCGGCGGTCAGGGATTGCGTCGCATGCCGATTGAGCGGCCTGCGTTTGCGGGTCTTGGGATTGATTGCTGCTGCTGAAAAAGTCTGTTCAAGGCCGCTGCAACAGGCGGCTTGAATGGCACTGCTTTTCTGGAATTCAGATTAAAAGACAAAGCCATGACCTCGTTGGTTGCGGAAACAAATCCCTTGGTTCGGTGACGCAGCTCATGATAGATGTGAAACCGTTTTGCATCGACATCAAGCAGCTGTGTGGTGACAGCCAGCGGGTCATGCAGCTGAACTTCCTGCAGGTAGTTCACATGGGTTTCCACGACTGCATACTCCAGTCCGTTGCGGTCTGCAAGCTTGCTGTCACCATTGACCATTTCCCAGAACGCGTAAGTTGCCTGATCGCAGATCATGACATAGTAGGCGAGATTCATATGCTCATACTCGTCCAGCCATTCATTTACAACAGTGGCTTGATGCAATTCAAGCGGTACGCTTGAATCCAGTTGTGACAGATGCGAGGTCATTGGTTCAGGAGCGGTTTTTCCAGCAGGGATTCAAGCCGCTGGCCGATTGCAAGCAGCTTTGGCTCGGATTGCGGCGGTCCAATGAGCTGCAGCCCGACTGGCAGTCCCAATTCATCCACGCCAACCGGCACTGTCAGCGCGCACAGGTTCAGGTAACTGACGATTCCCGTATTTTGCAGCGCTAGCAGGTTTTTGGGCATGTAATCGGCTGGGTCGGAAATCTCATTCATCAGCGGCGGTGACAGAACCACCGTCGGCGAGACGATGACATCGCAGCTCTCGAAGTGACGCAATGCATGAGATCTGGCTTCATTGGTTTTGCGAAAACGCCGCAAAAGCTCGACTGCGGAGATGTCACCGCCGATTTTGACGCGCTCGCGAATCACAGGATCGAGCTCATCAATCCAGTCCGGCAGCTCTGCCTGGAGAAATTCGATCAGCTCGACCGAAGTCGAGCCGCCCGCATCCCGGAGTGCGACAGCGGTATCGGCATCGGCAAACTCGATGGGCAATATCTTGCATCCAGCCGCGCCTAAGGTGTCAATCGCGCGCATGCACGCAGCCGTGATGGCAGCAGATGCGCGATCCCACATGATTCCGCCGGGCAGACCCATCGTAAAGTTCATGCCTTGCAGCGCATTGACTGAATCGCAGAATTTGATAACCCCCTTCAATCCGTCAATCTCTGGATTCACCGCTGCATGCACATAGGCAGCATCCTCTACGTTCCGAGTCAAGGCGCCCGCGGTATCCAAATACGGACTCAGCGGTACAATTCCTTGCGTTGACAGGCAGCCATAGGTCGACTTGAGCCCCACATTGCCGGTGTAGCTGGCTGGAATGCGAACGGACCCGGCGGTATCGGTACCGAATGCGGCCAGGGCTGATCCCTCGCAAAGGCTGACGCCTGCACCGGAACTGCTGCCGCCCGGCGCTCGATGCGCGCGGCTGTCCCAGGGATTGGCAGGGGTGCCCCAGTGATTGTTGACACCGAGTCCGCCGTAGGCAAATTCCACTGTATGGGTTTTGCCGATAATGATGGCGTTCTGATGGATGAGATCGGAAACAATCGGCCCCGGCTTTTGCCATTTAGGCGGCAGCTGCCTTTTGCTGCCGGCGTAAATCGGGAGCTGCGGCACACCGTAGATGTCCTTGATGGAGACGGGTATGCCATACAGCGCTTTGCTGCTCGACTCGCTGGATGATTCTTTTTGATCGATCCTGTCTGCCGCGGCCAGCGCGCTGGCCGCATCGAAGTGGATGTAAGCATTCAGCTTGCGGCCGGACTCTTGATGACGGGCTATGCAGTATTCAGTGAGTTCTCGCACACTGGCTTGCCTGTTCCGCAAGGCCAGCGCGATGCTGCGAATCGATTGCGCGTGCAGTTTTTCTATATCCATATCAATCAGTACAGTGAAAGTCCAGCATTACCCCCACAGCGATCGGCTGGCCGCAGAGAGCATCCCGTCGACGAAAGCGACACCGCCTTGGCGGTCTTGCCTGATCCACAGCTGCGAGTCAAGATCAACATAGCTGGCGTTATAGGCCAGCAGCATGGCTGGCGCAAGACTCAGGGAGGTGGCCATCATGGAGCCGATCATGATTTGCTTGCCGGCCGATTCAATGCGCCGGGCCACCTCGATCGCCTCTGTCAAGCCGCCCGTCTTGTCCAGTTTGATGTTGAACACATCATAGCGATTTGCCAGCCGCTCGATGTCATCCCCTTTATGGAATGACTCATCGGCGCACAGCAGCATCTCATCGCAGACAAATTCTTGCAGTGCCTCATCAGCCGCTGCAGGCAGCGGCTGCTCGATCATCTCGACACCCAGTGCGATGAGTTTGGGCAGATACTGCTCCAGGGACTGCGGCGACCACGCTTCATTGGCATCGACGAATATTCGGCTGTCTGGACAAGTTTCACGCACCCGCTCAATGCTCTCAATGACCTGGCAGTCATTGAGCTTGATTTTCAGCAGTGGAAAGTTGCGCCGCTCAAATGCGGCTGCAGCAAGTCGCTCAGGGGTGTCGATGCTCAGCGAGCAGGCGCCTAGGACCGGTTTCGGCGGCGGCAGATTCGCCAGCTGCCAGACGCTGCGGCGCGACTGCTTGGCCTGCAGATCCCAAAGCGCGCAGTCGATTGCATTGCGATACGCGCCTGCTGGATATTGGTCTCGCAAAATCTGCTGATTCAGCCGGTCTCCGAGCTGCTGCATGACCTGGCGGCATTGCTGCCCGGTGGATTCAACACTTTCACCGTAGCGCGGGTAGGGCACACATTCTCCTATGCCGGTGATGCCGTTGCTGTCCGTGATAGCGAGCGTCAAGACATGAGCTTCACTTTTGCTTCCTCTTGAGATGCGGAAAGTGTCGCGCAGCGGATACTTTTCGTCCCGAATAGAGATTTGGGCAAAACTCATAGTGCAAGCGCCGGCCGCCGCAGGCGCCGTGCATCGCAATGGCTCTCATCGCGCATGAAATGCCTGGCGAATATGCTCAACAATGCGCTGCGATCCGGTGACGAAAGGATCGATGCAGACGAGCCCGATTCGCTGTTCCATCGCGGCCAGGTATTTTGAACGCTCATGTTCTGGCAGATGCTTGGTGTTGAACGAGGCGCCGGCAAATCGCGTATTCGGATTCACGATCTTCGCCGCCGCAAGGTTCAGCGCGATCGAATCCTCGATCGAGGGCAGCGGCTGATTCGGCAAACCGCGCATGCTGGTTCGGGTCGGCTCATGACACAGCACCAGCGCGTCAGGCTGCGCGCCGTGCATCAATCCCATCGAGACACCCGAAAAGGACGGATGATGCAGCGATCCTTGCCCTTCAATGACATCCCAGTGATGAGCGGGCGCCGCCGGGCACAATGTTTCGATGGATCCCGAGATAAAGTCAGCGGTGACAGCGTCAACAGGCACGCCGGAGCCAGCGATAAAGATGCCGGTCTGTCCAGTCGCGCGATAATCTGCATCGATTTCACAGTCGCGCATTTGCCTGGCAATTGACAGGGCTGTATATTTTTTCCCGACTGAGCAGTCTGTGCCGACGGTCAGCAATCGCAACCCTGATCTTTTCTCTCCAGTGGCGACGCGGTTCGGACCGCTCGGCTTGCGTACTTCGTGAATCTGGCCTGAGCTGCGTTCAGCTGCGGCAGCGATTTCGCGGATGGAGGCCAGCGGTGTGTGCAAGCCATTGGCAAGTGACATATTGTTGTCCAGCGCGTCGACCAGATGCGGAATCCAGGAATCTGGTATCGTGCCGCCGCGAACGGCAACTCCGATCACGACCGTCCGTACGCCTCGTTTTGCAGCCTCGCGCATGGTCAATTCAGGCAGATTCAGCTGCGGCTTGCAGGCGGGCAGCCTGAACTGTCCAGCGCAGTCGCGCGCGCACCAATCAAGGATGCCGTAAGCAGTTTTGGCGGCGAGATCGTCGTGAGCATCGCCGACAAAAAGGAGGTAAGGCTTTTCCAGTTTCATTGAGAATCTGCAGGCGGAATACGCTGCTGTATGTGCGTATTGGTTTATATTTACAGGGATCGAGAGTCTTTCAGTTTGCAAAGACCGCATATTGTAAAAAAAATCCAAATCGGCTTTAGATAATATGCGCAGATCGGGCCGGCGGAATAGTTTTGAGAAATGCTCGCTGATGCTTGGCGCAGATGGCTCCGCGTGATTTTCTTGGAAACCTTTGAGATTTTGAGGTGATTCTTTGGTCCAGAGATCTTGCTCAGATGAAGCGACTTATGAGAGAATTATGACCGAATGCAATGTTCCAAATCGTACCGTTTACTGTCATGACAATTTAGATGTTTTGCGTGGCATTAATTCGGAATGCATTGATCTGATCTATCTTGATCCGCCTTTTAATAAAAATAAGGAATTCACTGCGCCGATTGGATCGAGCGCCGAAGGCGCGCAATTCAAAGATATATTTCGCAACGAAGATGTAAAGGAAGAATGGCTGCCCACGATCAAGCAAGATTACCCGCAGCTTTACAGTTTTCTCGAGGGCGCCAAAGGGGTAGGGCACGCCTACAATTTTGCTTACGTGGCATACATGTCGATACGGATAATTGAGTGCTGCAGAGTGCTCAAGCAAACCGGCAGTCTTTATCTGCACTGCGACACGACCATGAGCAACCATCTCAAGCTTGTGATGGATGCAATATTCTCGGAAGAAAACTATCGAAGTCAGATCGCATGGAAACGGTCGACCTCAGCACAGAAAGGCTCGCAGCATGCCAGTAAGCGATGGGGAAACAATACGGATATCATCCTCTATTACTCAAAGTCAAAACATACAGAACTGAATCCGTACCGGGAGCTTGCCGAGCGTGAGCGGGTATTGAAATTTGATCGTGTTGATGACAATGGCAAGCGATATTATGACGACAGTGCACATATTTGGAGAAATCCCAGCTTGGGCGCCCGACCCAATCTTTGCTATGAATGGCGAGGCTTTAAAAATCCTCATCCCTCTGGCTGGAGATTGAGCAAGGAAAGGCTTGAGGAAGAGTACAAAAAAGGTAACTTTGTGATATTGCCAAATGGCAGACTGCAAAGAAGAAAATATGAGTCTGATTATCGCGGATTTACGTTCGGTAACTTTTGGGATGACATCAACTTTGTGCTCGGTGACGAAGCCGTGGGCTATCCGACCCAAAAACCGATTGCGCTGCTGGACCGGATTATCAAAGCATCCAGCAAGCAGGACGATATTGTGCTAGATCCATTTTGCGGCTGTGCGACCGCTTGTGTGTCGGCTGAGCGCCTCGGCCGGCAGTGGATCGGGGTCGATGTGTCGATCAAGGCATACGAGCTGGTCAAAGAACGATTGACCAAAGAGGCAGCGGATGCCGAGGACCTATTCAAGTATCACAATGAGATACATCTGCATACTGATCCGCCCATGCGGACGGATTTGGGGAAAGAGTATCGGGAGAGGAAGTTTGTTTATGTCATTTCGCATCCGAAGTATCCAGGTGAATACAAAGTTGGAATTGCCAAAGACTGGAAATCAAGGCTGAACGCGTACCAGACATCGGATCCAGACCGCAGATACGAAATCGAGTTTGCATTGGAAACTCCCTATTTTCGCGAGACTGAATCTTATATCCATCAAAAGTTTGAAAACAAACATGAATGGGTGCAAGGCAATCTGAAAGAAATAATCGGCGAAATAAAAACATACAAATCTGTTCAATCACAAGATTTGTACACGCTGGACAAATTTGAGCATGACGAATAGTTCAGTGCTGTGAGACAATGCGCATCGAGGCTCAAGGCACTCGCCGCCCAGTGCATGCATTTCAGACAGGAGCGTTTCTGCGGTCTCGACGCAGAATTGTGCCAGACGAGGATTGTTTTATGAAGCGCGACATGATCAGAAAGTCTTGCAAGAGATCGGCTTCGCCGGTCGAAAACGAATTACGTATTTTTATCACCCATAAGAGTTATCAATGAGCAGCAACTGTCAGCCAACAACCAATATAGACGGAGTCATTACATCCACTGCTGAGGCGGCCATTCCGGTCATGGATCGGGGTTTCCTTTACGGAGATTCGGTGTATGAGGTGTTTCGTACCTATCGCGGGATTCCCTTATTTTTGGAGGAGCACTTTGACCGTCTGGACAATTCAGCAAAACTTGTTCATATGCGGATTACGCAGTCTCGGCAGGAGCTGACAGAAGAAATCAAGCGCACCGTTCGATTTGCCGGTGCAACGCCCGATGACGATGTCTACGTTCGCTATCAGATTACCCGGGGCGAGGGTCCGATTGACCTCTATCCTGATGCAAGCCTGCCAACGCGCTATGTAATTATTGTGGCGCCCTTGAAAGTATGGAACCCTCAGCACTATGCAGTCGGGATGACGATGGCGATTCCTGAGGTGCGCCGCAATCCAGCTGATGCCTTGGATCCGAATATCAAAGGCGGCAATTATTTGAACAATGTGATTGCTATCATGCAGGCGAGGCAGCGCGGTGCGGATGAGAGTCTGATTCTCGCCGCCAATGGCAATGTGACTGAAGCCTCCAACAGCAATGTCTGGTTTGTAATCAACGATGTGATTGCGACGCCAGCCGGCGGCAATTTGCGCGGACTGACCAAAGAGGCGATTCTGAACGCTTGCCAAAAGAACAATATTGAGGTTCAGCAGCGGGATGTGCATGTTGATGAGCTCAAAGATGCGACGGAATGTTTTGTCACCAGTGCGACGCGGGAAGCGATGCCAGTGTATCGCCTTGAGCTCTCTGCTGGAAGTTTTGTGCATTTTCCCAAAGGAGGCGGAGCCAAGACTCGGGAGATTCAGGCGCTCTACCGTACAACGGTTGAGAGCTATCTCAATGCGCATGCATCCGATTCCCTGTTTGTCGATTGAGATTAATATTGAATAAATATCAATATTAACATTAGAGTATAATTATTATTTCAAGTGGATAATAAAAAATATTTTGGTAGGCATTATGGTAGCAAGGCTCGAATTTGGCCAAGTCTCGGTCGCCGATTCGGTTTTAATTCGCTCTTCCTTTGCCGTGCGGCGCTGATGCGCCCATCTTTTCGTTTCGGTTGTCACTGATTTGCGCAGTAAAGAGAGAATTCATCTTGGCCTTGTGTTCGGCGGTCGCTCCTGCGAGCATGAGGTATCGCTGGCATCCGCGAGGTGCATCTTCGAGGCCCTGGACCGGAAATGCTACAAGATTTCCTTGATCGGCATACTGAAGTCAGGACAGTGGGTGCTGGCAGACGAGTCTATATTTGCTGGTGAAAACAATGTCATTGCCGAGGACAATTGGATACCGGTTGCTCTGGACCATCAGGAGTCTCGCTGTTTGCGATTCCTGGATGACGATGGAATCCGCAGAACTGCCGGCGCTCCGCTGGATGTGATATTTCCGGTTCTGCATGGACCGTTCGGTGAGGACGGCATTGTGCAGGGACTGCTGGAGCTTGCCGGAACGCCCTATGTGGGCTCAGGTGTTACCGGTTCAGCAGTGTGTATGGATAAGGCAGTAGCCAAATCAATCTGCAAGGCACATGAGATTCCGCAAGTGCTTTACCGGGTGTTTCGCAAAGCGCAGTGGATGCAAAAGCAAGAAGAAGTGATAGACGCAATTGCCGGGAGTCTGCACTTTCCGCTGTTTATCAAGCCCGCCAGCCTAGGGTCAAGCGTGGGCATCACCAAAGTGCACACAAGGGATGCGCTGCCGGCAGCGATTGATTTTGCTTGCAGGTTTGACAACAAGATCGTGGTTGAGGAAGGTCTTGAAAATTGTCATGAAATAGAGGTGGCGGTTCTTGGAAATGATGCGGCAGCCGTGTCGGTGCCGGGCGAGATTATCCCGGGCAGTGAGTTTTATGATTACAACGACAAGTATGTGAACGGGATATCCGAATCCGTGATTCCTGCACCGCTTCCAGACAGCGTGGCGCATACGGTACAAGAATACGCCAAAAAAGCGTTTCTCGCAGTTGATGCAGCCGGACTGGCGCGCGTGGATTTTTTGGTCGGCCGTGATGATTATTCTATATGCATAAATGAGATCAATACAATGCCAGGGTTTACACCCATCAGCATGTATCCGAAACTGTGGCAAGCCAGCGGTATCGGCTTTACCGAGCTGCTTGACCGTCTGGTTGCGCTTGGGCTTGAAAGACATCAATTCAACAGCCAGAAACAGTTCGTATTGTGACTTGCGCGGGCTCTGAGCGGGGTACAGATCGATGAGCAGCATGCCTGACTACATTATTGTCGGAGCCGGTTCGGCCGGCTGCGTACTCGCCAATCGCCTGACGGAAAGCCCCGATGTTCGGGTTCACCTGATCGAGACCGGACCACTGGATCGGAACTGGCAGATTCAGATGCCAGCCGCCTTTTCCCGTCCGCTGATGAATGACCGATTCAATTGGGCCTACCGAACACTGCCCGAACCCTATATGGATCAGCGTGTCATGGACTGCCCGCGGGGCCGGGTCATTGGCGGCTCCTCATCCATCAACGGCATGTGTTATGTGCGCGGTCACGCCTTTGACTATGATCGCTGGGCCGAGCAGACCGCAGATTTAGCCTGGTCCTATGCCCGCTGTCTGCCATATTTTCGAAAGGCCGATTGCCTGCCTGCAGCATCGCAGGACTATCACTCCAGCGATGGGCCATTGACGGTCACGCCGGGATCATGTGAAAATCCACTGCATCAGGTATTTATCGAGGCCGGCGTTCAAGCAGGCTATGGATATACCGAAGATATGAACGGTTTTCGACAGGAAGGATTTGGTCCTATGTTCATGACGGTCAAAAATGGTGTCCGATGGAGTGCTGCGAAAGCTTATCTTGAACCCGCCATGGCACGACCGAATTTAACTGTGCAAAGAAACACGTTTGTGAATCGGATTGTCTTTGAAGGCGTAAAAGCCATCGGTGCAGAACTGTCTGTCAGCGGCAAAACCGAGATTGCTCGCTGTGAGCGAGAGGTGATTGTTTGTGCAGGTGCAATCAACTCGCCGCAGCTGCTGAATCTGTCAGGAATTGGTGATGCCGATCATCTCAAGTCACTGGAGCTGGCTTGTGTAGCGCACTTGCCGGCGGTGGGCCGCAATCTGCAGGATCATCTTGAGGTTTACCTGCAGCACGCCTGCAAAGAGCCGATCTCAATTTATCCAGCATTGAAATTTCACGTGCAAGCGAAAGTTCTGCTGCAGTGGATGATGCGCAAGCAAGGCTGGGGTGCATCCAACCATTTTGAATCTGGCGGCTTTATTCGAACTCGTGCGGGTGTTCTCCATCCGGATATCCAATATCATTTTTTCCCGGTCGCGGCCAATTACGATGGTCGATCGCCTGCCAAAGGGCATGGTTTCCAGGCTCATATGGGGCCAATGCGGCCGACCAGCTCGGGCTTTGTCAAGACTGTTTCAGCCAACCCGCGCGTCGCGCCCCAGATTCAGTTCAATTACATGCAGACGCCTGGCGACCGGCAGGAAATGCGTGATGGCGTGCGGCTGACCCGGGAGATATTCAGACAACCGGCGTTTGACCGGTTTCGCGGTGAAGAATTGACTCCGGGTCCGAGCATCCAAAGCGACGCAGAGATTGATGCTTTTGTCAGAGCTCGCGGTGAAAGCGCCTATCACCCGTCCGGCACTTGCAAGATGGGCGCCGATGAGACCTCCGCTGTGGATTCACAGGGCCGGGTGCATGGTATCGAGAGCCTGCGTGTTGTTGATGCGTCCATCATGCCCAGCATTGTCAGCGGCAACCTCAACGCCCCGGTGATCATGATGGCGGAGAAGCTGGCCGATGCAATACTTGGCAAAGTGCCGCTGTCTCCGTCAAGTGCGCCAGTTTTCAAAGCTGATCAATGGGAAAGCAAGCAGCGGGAGTCGCCTCCGCAAGCGTAAGCTAGCGGCACTTCGTACGGTTCCGCAGGCGCACCAAAAACGGCCGGCAAAATGCTTGCAAGCCGGCGCTGCAGCCCGTCGCCTGCGTTAAAAGCTGTCAGCCTATTCATAGGATCTAAAACGGAAGCAGATGCGCTGGCCTGCCAGCATGAATGAAGGCGGTCGCTGCATTGCGGCCTGACTGCAGGAGTTGGAATTCCAGGACCTGTCGCATGATTTTGCTGAAGTGCAAAGTGCGCGAATTGTGATTGCCGCCAAGCTGGCAAGGTGCATTTTTTCTCTGCCTGCGAATGCCGCCGGGCGATTGAGATGTCCTCAGAGTTTGCGATAAACATATAATTGGCGGCTCTTGTGTGTGAATGCGCACAGGGAAGTTTGAGGCCGAACAGCAATGCTTGAGCGCGAATGCCGGTTTTTCCGGCTGGCGGAAGGCAGATCGTTATCATTTTTATCGAACTACAACGACTTTTTTGAAGCTGTCGCTTGATTGCTTTATCCAATGAATTTCAATCTAAATTGAGTTGCAGCACCCCTTATTCGTTATGACTGAAGTAAAAGATAGTTTAAATCCGGCCATTGAGGATATTCGCATTGCCTCCATCAGCGATGTGGCATTTCCCGAAGAAGTGATGGCTGAGATACCTGCCTCGGGCAGAGCTTCGGCAACTGTTCGCGAGGCAAGAAACGATATTCATCGAATCCTCTTCGATCACGATGACCGTCTGATCGTGGTGGTTGGACCCTGTTCCATCAACGATGCCCAAGCCGCAATGGAGTACGCCGAGCGGCTCCAAGCGATCAAGCCGCAGCTGGCTGGCAATCTGCTGCTGGTGATGCGGGTCTACTTTGAAAAGCCGCGCACCACAATTGGCTGGAAAGGCCTGATCAATGATCCAGATCTCAACGGCACTTTTGATATTAACAAAGGATTGCGCTCCGCCCGTCAGCTGCTGCTCGAAATCAACGAGGCGGGGCTGCCGGCCGGGGTAGAGTTTTTGGACATCATTACCCCGCAGTACATCGCCGATCTGGTCAGCTGGGGCGCGATTGGAGCCCGCACTACTGAAAGTCAGGTGCATCGTCAGCTTGTTTCGGGCCTGTCGTGTCCGGTGGGACTGAAAAACGGCACTGAAGGCAATGTGAAAATCGCCGTTGACGGTGTCGCGGCCGCATCAAAAACCCACCGTTTTCTGTCGATCAAGAAAGATGGACAAACGGCGATTTTTGAGACTGCCGGCAATACTGACTGCCACGTCATCCTCAGAGGCGGAAAGCAGCCAAACTACACAGCTCAAGATGTTGACTCTGCGGCAAGCCTTCTCTTTGAGCGCAATCTGCCGCAATCGATCATGATCGATTTCAGTCATGCGAACAGCTCGAAGCAGTTCAAGCGCCAGATTGAGGTCGGCAAAGACGTGGGGGCGCAGATCGCCGCCGGTGACAGTCGAATCAAAGGTGTGATGGTGGAAAGCAATCTGGTTGAGGGGCGCCAGGATTTCGTTGAGGGCCAGTCGCTTGTCTATGGCCAGAGCATCACTGATGCCTGCATCGGCTGGAGCGACACTGAAGTCCTGTTGCTGGCGCTCAGCGATGCAGTTGAGCGCCGGCGCAGTGTGCTGGAGAGCTTGCCGGCATTGAAGTCTGCGGTCTGAAAGATCAATCCAGACGCAGGAGATTGAGCTTGATCAAGCCCTATCAGGCCGACCGCCTCAATCCGCTTTTTGTCGATGACCCCGGACAGCGGGCACACCTGAATCAGCAGGTGCAGTCACTGGAGCGTCTGTGTCTGGACTCATCCTCTGCGTCAAGTGCAGTGATGCTGGGCGCCGGTTATTTCACACCGCTTCGCGGCTTCATGAGCAAAGCGGATGCGCTTGCCATTGCCGACGAGATGCGAACCGCAGATGGGCTTTTTTGGCCGGTACCGATTCTGCATCGCACACAGGATGCATCCAAGATCAGACCGGGGGATCAAATCGCACTGACCGATTCTCAAGTCGATGGGAATCCGATTCTCGCAGTTCAATCGGTCGAAAGCATTGATCGATTGAGCTCAAGTGAAGCGGGCCACCTGGCGCGAAAGGTGTTCGCCACTGACAATGTTCAGCATCCCGGCGTCAAGACTTTTATGGGGCAGGGCGAATACATCATCGCTGGGCCGCTGGAGGTGCTCAACTACAGTTATTTTGATCGGCAGTTTCCAGATACGTTTCGGACTGCCACACAGATTCGCAATGCAATCAATGAGCGGGGCTGGAAAAAAGCAGTTGCGTTTCAGACCCGAAATCCCATGCATCGGGCGCACGAAGAGCTATGCAAGATTGCGCTGGACCGAACGGATTCGGATGGCGTTGTAATTCACATGCTGCTGGGCAAGCTCAAGCCGGGGGACATTCCTGCACAGGTGCGCGATGCCGCGATCAGAAAGATGGTGGAGCTGTATTTTCCGCCGAACTCGGTGATTATTTCAGGTTATGGGTTTGACATGCTGTATGCTGGACCTCGAGAAGCAGTGCTGCATGCGATTTTTCGCCAGAATATGGGGGCTTCGTGCATGATTGTCGGTCGCGATCATGCCGGGGTCGGAGATTACTACGGCGCGTTTGATGCGCAAGAAATCTTTCGCAGCCAAGTGCCTGCAGGTGTGCTTGACATTGAGATTTTTGAAGCTGACCATACCGCGTGGTCAAAAAAATTGGGCGAGGTTGTGATGATGCGCGATGCCCCTGATCACGAGCTGAATGACTTTGTTCTGCTGTCGGGAACTCGTGTGCGTGAGATGCTCAGCGCCGGAGAAGCGCTGCCTCCTGAATTTTCAAGGCCCGAAGTTGCACAGATCTTGATGGACCACTATCGCGGCTAGTCCTGCAAATCGACTTTCAGCGGGATGCTTTGGCCGGCGAGCATGATTGGGATGCTGGCGTCGATCTGATATGCGCGGTCACCGCTGGCTGTAACCAAAGCTGCTTCAATCCGCTCGGCAACAGCTGTGCCGTCTTCGTAAAGCAGCGTTCCTTTTGAGACTTCGGCATTGATGCGCTCAAGCTGCGCCTTGGAAAGCAGGCGCAGTTCCTGCTGCGATACCGGACAGCGCAGTATCTCGATAAGCTTGGGGCTGATTGACAAGGTATTCTCTCGTGCGGGAAGTGTATTTCCAAAATGGCCCCGGCCCGATTGCTCAATAAAATCGCCGCCGGCTCCCGCAAGCAATATATATTATGTTCGCATGAGTTTGGTGTATTCACCGGTGTTGACGTATTGCAGGTTCATCAAGCATCGCGTCGTTTGCGCAGTGACATGATTTTTCTTCGAAATTCCGCACCAAGAAGACCTGTTGAATGAACGCATCTGAGGACGGCAATTCCATGAAAACGAACAGATCACATTTTCTTTTGCCAGTGGCGCTGGTGCTGGTGCTGACTGCATCAATTGTTTTCACCGCACCTGCCCGGGCGCAGGAAACTGAGCTTGAATCGCTGGATTCAAGATTCAGCTATGTTCTCGGCGTACAGTTTGGCTATCAGATCTTGCAGCAGTTGCGCGGCGCGTCGTCAACTCTGGATGAGGATGCAGTCGGTTTGGGGATTGCCGACATATTCGCCGGCGCTGACTTGCGGCTGACACCCGAAGAGATGGAAGCCGCATCCAATGAATTTCAACAACGCGCGGAGGAACAGCAAATGGCGCTTGCCGAGCAGAATATTGCACTTGGAGACGGATTTCGTGACGATTACGCGAATCAAGATGGCATACAGTCGACCGAAAGCGGTCTGCTCTATAAAGTCCTTGAGACAGGAACCGGTGAGAAGCCGCTTGCTCAAAATACAGTTGAGGTTCACTATCGCGGCACTCTGATCGATGGCACGGAGTTTGACAGCTCCTACAGCCGAGGTCAGCCCGCCGAATTCGGTCTTGGGGGGATTATTCCGGGCTGGAGTGAAATCCTGCAGCTGATGCCAGTCGGTTCCAAATGGGAAGTGGTCATTCCGCCGAGCCTTGCATATGGCGAGTCGGGAGCCCCGCCTGCGATTCCGCCGCATTCGACTTTAGTATTTGAAATCGAGCTGCTGTCAATCAAATAACACGCAGAAGTTATCGCTTCAGGGAGATTTCGGTATGCAGCGGGTTGCTTTGTTTGCGACGGCTGAGGAGGACCCGAGCCACTGGCTGGCGGAGCTGCGCCGCCAGGATCCAGAGCTTGAGCTGCGGGTCTGGCCCGCTATCGGGCACACCGAAGAGATTGAGTATGCGATCGTCGCGCGCCCGCCAGCGGGCGCGCTCGCACAATGTCCGAATCTGAAAGCGATCTTTTCGATGTGGGCGGGTGTTGAGGATTTGATTGCAGATCCCGCTGTTCAGCATTTGCCGATCTACAGGATGGTTGAGCCTGGGCTGACGAATGGGATCGTACTGTATGTTGTCCATCACGTAACGGGCCTCCATAATCAGGCTGCATACTACAACTCAAAACAATGGTATCACCCGTTTCAAAAACGGTTTATTCCGCCGCAGGCGACGACCGTTGGAATTCTGGGACTTGGCAATCTCGGCGCTGCCTGTGCCCGTGCGCTGGCTCACCTTGATTTTCGAGTGATCGGCTTCAGCAGCCGGCGCAAGCAACTCGAAAGCGTGACATCGTATTGCGGTGCCGCAGAGTTTGGTGAATTTCTGTCTCAAACGCAGATTTTGGTTTGCATTTTGCCCAAAACTCCGCAGACGGACAATCTTGTCGATCGAAATGCACTCAAGCAACTGCCGCAGGGTGCGGCGGTTATCAACTGCGGCCGCGGCGACTCAATTCATGACGATGATCTGCTTGAGTTTGTCCGCAGCGGGCATATCGCACATGCGGTGCTGGATGTTTTTCGCAAGGAGCCGCTGCCAGATAGCCATCCTTTCTGGGATGAGCCGAACATCACGATCAGTCCCCATTGTGCCAGCAAGCCCAATGTAGAAACGGCCAGTCAAGTTATCTTGCGGAATATTTGCGCATTTGAAAACGGCCAGTCAGTGCCCGGCATCGTTGAGCGCTCAAGAGCCTATTGACTCATTTGCTCCAAAATCATCTCCAGCATCATCGCGCTCCAAAGAATTCCGGAATCCAGCGCTTTGCCCGTTGATGCGGCGCCAAACCAGCAGGCTTTGGCTTAGGCTGTATCCGAGCCGACTTTTGCCACTCTACGCATCATCCTCGTGTCGATCATTGAGGTTGAGCCAATGGCGAGATTGCGGCGATCTTGTTTTCTGGATGCCGTGACTGAAACTGAAAAGGCAGGCTTTGGAGGACGGCGGATCAGACCATTGTGCCCATATGCAAAAACAAAAAACTTATGCATTCTGGGAATATAATTCCCAGAATGCATAATAATTGTCTTGGCGTATGTAAGATGGCATTTAAAAAGATCCAGTCTAATTCGACTTTTTGCCCTGTGTGCATCAATGCACTCATAAATCTTCAATGATTTCCAGATCGCTCGAAAGTCGGATTGTCAAGGCTCTGGCAACTGTACCGGCGGTTGCAATTTTGGGACCGCGACAAGTTGGCAAGACAACACTTGCTCGCGCGATCGCCGACCGATTTGTCGCAAAAGAATCGCACTACCTCGATTTGGAACGCGACTCCGACCTGGCTAAACTCATCGAGCCGCAGGACTATCTGGCTGGCTACAAGAACAAGTTGCTGATCATTGACGAAGTTCAAAGAAAGACTGACTTGTTTGCAGCGTTGCGAAGTCTGGTCGACGAGAGACGACGAGACGGAGAGCGGGGCGGGCATTTTATATTGCTGGGTTCAGTCTCGCGGGACCTGATTCAGCATTCAACTGAAACACTGGCCGGAAGAATTCAGTATTTGGAACTCTGTCCTTTTTCGATTCCCGAGCTCCGTCAAGCATATCCGCAGCAGCTCGAGGTCGGTCAGCTGTGGCTCAGAGGCGGCTTTCCAGACAGTTTCTTGGCGCGGGACGGTGACGAAAGCTGGAATTGGCGAGCAAATTTCATTGCCTCGTATGTCGAGCGCGATATTCCAATCATGGGTCCGCGGGTCTCGTCTGCAAGAATGAGGCGTATCTGGAGCATGCTTGCCCACTTCAATGGTCAGTCAGTCAATTTCTCAAGCTTGGGAAAAAGCCTTGAGGTTGATCATAAAACGATTCGTTCCTATATCGATCTGCTCTCGAACTTCTACATGGTTCGCTATCTGCCGCCATGGTCTGGAAATTCCAAGAAGCGATTGGTCAAGTCGCCGAAGGTTTACTTGCGAGACAGCGGGCTGCTGCATCGTTTGCTGAACATTGCAGATGTTGAAACTTTGCTTGGACACCCGGGCATCGGCGCCAGCTGGGAAGGGTTTGTCATTGAGAATATCATCACAAATCTACCTGATACATGGCAATTCAGCTATTACAGAAACTCTGGCGGTGCGGAAATTGATCTGGTCATGCAAGGTCCGAAGAATTCGACTTTTGCCATAGAAATCAAACGCTCGTCCTCACCTAAAGTCTCAAAGCAGTTTCATGTAGCTTGCGAGGATATCAAGCCGACTAGAAAGCTTGTGATTTACGCCGGCGAGGAGCGATTCTCAATGGGTGCCGATATTGAAGCCATCGGTCTGGATGAGTTCCTCTCTGAATTTATGGGTTCGGTCTGATCTGCTGTTTGGGGATTGTCTCAGGCTCACTGCCAGGCAAATTGCTCTGCCGCATTCGCCAGCGGAGACAAGACAGATGCGGCTGAGCTGTACTCCGCAATCCATGACAGTTTGATCGAATAAACCAAAATTCGCGTAAAATTGGCATGTATGTATGCCAGATTACTGCAAGATCCAGTGCGATCCGCCTTCTTGTTTGGGCCTCGAGGCACTGGAAAATCGACTTGGATTCGGCAGCGGCTGCCACAAGCGCCGCTGTACGATCTCCTCGACACGGGTGAGGCTTTGCGCCTTGCAGCCGATCCTCAAGCCCTGTACCGGGAGCTTGCGCAGTGCCCATCGGGCAGCTGGGCGGTGATTGACGAGGTGCAGAAGGTGCCGGCGCTGCTCAATGAGGTGCACCGACTGATGGAAGGCAAGGGTCTGCGCTTTATTCTTTCGGGCTCAAGCGCTCGCAAATTGCGGCGCGGCGGGGTGAATCTGCTTGCTGGACGCGCCGTCACCACCAATCTATTCCCGCTGACTTCTGCCGAGCTGTCCGCTGACTTTGACAGCGATTCCGCCCTTCAGTACGGCACTCTGCCTTTAGCGCTTGATGTCGAGGCGGCGCAGGATTATCTGCGAAGCTATGTTGAAACCTATCTGGTGCATGAAATCCAAGCCGAGGCGCTGACTCGCAGCATTGGCGCTTTTGCCCGCTTTCTCGAGGTGGCGGCACGTCAAAGCGCTCAGGTCACCAACGCCACGAGTATTGCGCGTGACACCGGTGTCAATCGACGCACGGTGGAGGGTCATTTCCAAATTCTTGTGGATACCCTAATCGGTTGCTGGCTGCCCGCATGGCGCTTGAAGTCCGCCACCCGCCAGCTGCAGCGCAGCAAATTCTTTTTCTTTGACTGCGGCGTTGCCCGCGCTTTGACCGGACGTCTGCCTTATCCGCCCACAGCCGAGGAGCTTGGGCCGCAAATTGAGACTTTGGTTCTCAACGAGCTGCGCGCCTATCTCGCGTACTGCAAACTCAACTATATTCCGCACTACTGGCGCTCCTACGATGGTGCGGAGGCGGATATCTTGATTGAGACCGCTGAAGGTTTTGTGGCCATTGAGGTCAAAGCAGCTGTCCGGTGGGAAAAACGCTTCAATCGAGGCTTGAGGCGTGTCGCCCATGAATTGGGGCGCGGCAAGACTCATTGCTACGGAATCTACCGCGGCGAGCGCAGCGCCATCTGGGATGATGTGCGGGTGCTGCCGATCACGGAGTTTTTGCAAAGACTCTGGGATGGTGAAATCGTGGCCTGAAACCCTTATCGAAAAGATACCTTTTATTTTGAGTTTTCAAGAACCTCTGAAACGAGAGCTGGCATTGATTGGCCGCAATGGAACCGTTCATATCCCATAATCCAAAGGCAAAAACCGTCAGTGCAGCTGCGAGTCTGAAACCAAGCCGCGCATCATTGCGATCTCGGATTAAATCCACCGCCGTCCATACGCTTGATCGCATATTGCGTCAGCCGATCAATCAGCAAAGAGCGGCCGAGTTGATTGCAGTTCTGGCATCTCGAAATCGAGGAGTTTATCTGAATCAGAAAGGCTCAAATCCCTCTCAGCTTTTTGAGTTGCATTCTTCATGCCGATTTTGCAGTTCAGGCGGCGGATCCCAAGGACTCGCTTACAGCTCCAGCCGAATCGTCTGTAAAGTCGGCAATGTGCGCCTGAATTCAAGCAGGTTTCGAATCTGCCTGATCTCCAACAATGATTCGATAGGCTGATTCCAAACCGGGAAAGCCCTTGATCTGCGCCGAAATCGTTTCCAGCCGCTGCACTTCGCACCAGCTCGCGTAATGGCGCTCAATCTCGCTGTGCTCAATTGCAAATGGCGGGGGATTGACTGTGCCGGGCGCATATTCCAATGCCACCAGAAGCATTGCGCAGCCCGGCGGAAAAAAGCGTCTCTGGCAAGCCACAAACCGAGACCGCATCGGTTCTGGAAGCGCAACCAGCGACGCGCGGTCGTATACCGCTGAGATGCCTGAGGTACACTGCTCGAAAATATCAAATACATCGCCGACATAAAGCGCATAGTCTTGTGATTGGTAGGCTACATACTCAGGAGTCGAGGCGCGATCGGCCGCAATCCCGTTTTCGGACAAGAAAGACTGAATGGCAAATTCACTCAATTCAGCTCCGATCACCCTGTATCCGCTCTGAGCAAGGTAGATCATGTCCCTGGATTTTCCGCAAAGCGGCACGAAGACGGATCCGCCCTGAGGAATCGACAGCGATGTCCAGTATCTCTCCAGCAGGCGATTAAAGCTGTTTTGATGAAAGCCAATTTGATTCTCATCCCAGCAATTCATCCAGTAGTGCTGCTCCATCGTAAGATTATGCTGACAAGCGGCTGGTGCAGTTTGGCATGACGGACTCAAATGATATTTCGATAGCCTGAGTATTGTATGTTTTGCAAACGCAATGGATCGCTGATATTCGAATCTTATCGAAGATTGCCTCGGTGCCAAAAATCGGCCATTCGAACCTGGCGATTGTCTACAATAACGCGCGTTATCCATTGCAATTTCTGCAGTTGAGGCCTGTTCAGGCGCAAGGCTTTTGAAGATTGTAGCGTAATGAAAATTTAATCAATGCAATCAAATTCATGCCAAAAAATTTAATTGTAGGGAACTGGAAGATGCATGGCACTTCGGCACTGGCTGAACAGCTGGCAGGAGAGGTGGCAGAAGGCAGTGCAGATTTGCCGTCAGTCGACATCGTACTGTGCCCGCCGAGCGTCTATTTGCCTGCGGTCATGGCAGCGACTGCAAGCGCCGGTGCGGTGTCAGTCGGGGCGCAAGATGCCAGTCAGCATAAGCAGGGGGCATTTACAGGTGAGATTTCGGCCGCCATGCTGTTCGATCTCGGCTGCAGTCATGCGATTGTTGGTCACTCCGAGCGGCGCAGCCATCACCGCGAGAGCGATGCGCAGGTCGCAGCCAAGGTCAATGCTGTAATCAGGGAAAATCTGCTGCCGATCGCGTGTGTCGGGGAAACCTTGGAGCAGCGTCAGGCCGAGCAGACTCGCATGACCGTCGAGCGGCAGGTGCAGACGATTCTCGACGCAGTCAGCGAAGATCAGCTCGCGCAGATTGTTTTTGCCTATGAGCCGGTATGGGCGATAGGGACGGGGCAGGTTGCGACGCCGCATCAGGCGCAGCAGGTGCATGCATGGATTCGATCCGCGCTTGGCAGGAAAGACCCGCATGCTGCGCAGTCATGCAGAATCCTTTACGGCGGCAGCGTAAACGAAGATAATGTAGCAGGTGTGATTGATCAGCCGGACGTGGATGGCTGTCTGGTAGGCGGAGCATCACTGCAATCACAAGCGTTTTTGAACATCTGCCGAGCGGCAGCGTGATTTATGGAATTACTGACAAAAATCTTATTGGGACTGTTTTTCTTCATCGCCATTGCGATGGTTGTTCTTATTCTTTTGCAAAGAGGCAAAGGCTCCGATTTGGGCGCTGTGTTCGGCGGCGGCTCGCAGTCTGTGTTCGGGTCACGCGGCTCCGCGAATTTTCTGTCGCGCATAACGGCGGTTCTGGCAACGCTGTTTTTCGGCATTGCTTTAGGACTGGCGTTTATCTACACCGGTCAGCACACTCCGCAAAGCGTGACCGATACAATACTTGAGAGTCAAAGCGTCAGTGATCTGCCATCATTGCCGGGCGACTCGGGTGATGCAAGTGAAAGTGATTTGCCTCAGCTTCCGCAATAGCGCGCAGCGATTTGTGGAATTCAGCCGAAGTGGTGGAATTGGTAGACACGCCGTCTTGAGGGGGCGGTGGCGCAAGCCGTGCCGGTTCGAGTCCGGCCTTCGGCACCATATTGATGAATTGGCAAGTGAGAATTCGAAACAAAATATGCTGTGGCGCTGATCCATGCTGACCCATTATGTTCCCATTTTGATTTTTATGCTGGTCGCGCTGGGCATGGGCATCGCCATGATCGCCGCCGGCAAGGTTTTGGGGCCGCACAACCCGGATAAAGAAAAACTGTCTCCGTACGAGTGTGGTTTTGAGGCATTCGAAGACAGCCGCATGAAATTTGATGTCCGTTATTACCTGGTTGCCATCCTGTTTATTATTTTTGATCTTGAGATCGCATTCCTGTTTCCATGGGCCGTAGCGCTGGATCAGATCGGTCTGTTCGGTTTCCATGCCATGATGGTTTTTCTTGCGGTGCTGGTGATCGGGTTCATTTACGAATGGAAAAAAGGCGCGCTGGAGTGGGAGTAAGCCATGTCAATTGAGGGCATTATGAATCAAGGCATGGTCACCACGACCATGGATAAGCTGATCAACTGGGCGCGCACTGGCGCGATGTGGCCGATGACGTTCGGATTGGCCTGCTGCGGCGTTGAAATGATGCATGCCGGTGCGGCGCGCTATGACTTGGATCGATTTGGCATGCTTTTCAGGCCGAGTCCCCGACAGTCGGATGTCATGATTGTGGCCGGCACTTTGGTCAACAAGATGGCGCCGGCATTGCGCAAGGTCTATGATCAGATGCCTGAGCCGCGATGGGTGATTTCCATGGGTTCATGTGCCAACGGCGGCGGCTACTATCACTATTCATATTCCGTTGTCCGCGGCTGCGACCGCATCGTTCCAGTGGATATTTATGTGCCCGGATGCCCGCCGACTGCGGAAGCCCTAGTTTATGGAATTTTGCAATTGCAGCGAAAGATTCACAAGACCCACACCATTGCAAAGTAATCGCATTTGTGCGAATATGGCCTCAATCGCAGCACTACAGCAGTCCATTCAAGAATTGATCGGCGATTCGCATCTGCAGGTGCGAAATGGCGAGCTGACCGCCGAGATTCCCGCCCAGTCGGTTGTTGCGGCCTGTACTGCACTTCGAGACAGTGCGAGCACCGCCTTCGAGCAGCTCATTGATTTGTGCGGTGTCGACTACAGTACTTATGGCGCCGAGGACCCGGCGCGCACCTGGCCTGGCCGACGCTACGCAGTGGTCTACCATCTGCTTTCGGTGCGACACAATCATCGCTTGCGGATCAAGGCTTATCTTGCCGATGATGATCATCCGATCATTGCCTCGGTTACCGCAGTGTGGCCGGCGGCGGATTGGTTTGAGCGCGAGGCGTTTGACCTTTTCGGGATTATTTTTCAAGGGCATCCGGATCTTCGCAGAATTCTCACCGATTACGGTTTTATCGGTCATCCGTTTCGCAAGGATTTCCCGCTTTCTGGCTATGTTGAGATGCGGTATGACCCGGACAAAGGCCGCGTCGTCTATGAGCCGGTCAGGATAGAACCGCGAACTTTGGTGCCGCGCGTCATTCGAGAGGACAGTTTTGGCGACCGAAATTCGTAGCTATACCATGAACTTCGGCCCGCAGCACCCGGCCGCGCACGGTGTGCTGCGGCTGGTCATGGAAATGGATGGCGAGGTCGTGGAGCGCATTGACCCGCACATCGGGCTGCTGCATCGGGCAACTGAAAAGCTCGCTGAGTCCAAGCCGTTCAATCAGAGCATCGGCTATATGGACCGGCTTGACTATGTTTCCATGATGTGCAACGAGCATGCTTATGTGCTTGCGATCGAGAAGCTGCTTGCAATCGAAATTCCGCCCCGGGCCCAATACATTCGCGTGATGTTCGATGAGATCACGCGCATTCTCAATCACTTGCTGTGGCTCGGTGCGCATGGTCTGGATATCGGAGCGATGAGCATGTTTCTGTATTGTTTCCGCGAGCGCGAGGATTTGCTCGACTGCTATGAAGCGGCCTCCGGCGCCAGAATGCATGCCACATACTACCGGCCGGGCGGCGTCTACCGCGACCTGCCGGAGACCATGCCGCAGTACGCGCCTTCAAAACATCGCAGCGCCAAGCGCCTGGCGCAGCTCAATGAGGACCGGCAGGGCTCATTGCTGGATTTCATCTGGGCATTTACAGAGCGCTTCCCGAGGCGGGTCGACGAGTATGAGACGCTGCTGACAGAGAATCGAATCTGGAAGCAGCGTACGGTCGATATTGGCATTGTCTCGCCCGAGACCTGTCTCGCGCGCGGCTTTACCGGACCGATGCTTCGCGGTTCCGGCGTGGAGTGGGATTTGCGCAAAAAACAGCCCTATGAGGTCTATCATCGAATGGATTTTGATATCCCCGTGGGGACCAACGGAGACTGCTATGACCGTTATCTGTGCCGGGTCGAGGAAATGCGCCAGTCCAATCGCATGATCCGCCAGTGTGTCCGGTGGCTGCGGGACAATCCCGGACCGGTCATGATTGATGATGCCAAGCTGATTGCTCCGCGCCGCGAGACGATGAAACGCGATATGGAAGCCTTGATTCACCACTTCAAGCTGTTTACCGAAGGTTACTGTGTGCCTGAGGGCGAGGCCTATGCCGCGGTGGAGGCGCCTAAAGGTGAATTCGGCATCTATCTGATTTCTGACGGGGCGAACAAGCCGTATCGTCTCAAGATTCGCGCCCCCGGCTTTGTCCATCTGTCGGCGCTTGATGAGATGTGCCGCGGACATATGCTGGCCGATGTGGTGGCAGTGATCGGCACACAGGATATTGTATTCGGCGAGGTCGATCGGTGATGCTTTCGAAGGCCGGGCTGGCGCAGATACAAAGCGAGATTGAGAAATATCCGCCGCCGCACAAGCGCGCTGCGGTCATGGCGGCGCTGCGCATCGCACAGCATGAGCATGGCTGGCTCAGCGGTGAGTTGATGAGCTATGTGGCTGAGCTGCTTGAGATTGAGCCGATCAAGGTCGCAGAGGTCGCAACGTTCTACACCATGTATGACCGCGAGCCGGTCGGTCGCTACAAGATCAGCCTGTGTACGAATATCTCATGCGCATTGCGCGGTTCCGGGCAGATTGCCAGGCACTTGTGTGACAAGCTGGGCATTCAGTTTGGCGAGACCACCGCAGATGGCAAGTTTACCCTCAAGGAAGTTGAGTGCCTGGCCGCCTGCGGCGGCGCCCCGGCCGCGCTGATCGGCACCGACTACTGCGAGAATCTGACACCGGAGCGAATTGATGAGATTTTGGATGTGCTGGAGTGAGTATGAAAGAAGTTCGAGTATGCCTGCCGCCGCATGACCTGAAAGATCCATGGACTTTGTCAGCCTATGAATCGACTGGCGGCTATCAGGCATTGAGAAAGATTCTCACCGACAGGATGCCGCCCCAGGATGTCATCAATGAAGTCAAGGCATCGGGACTGCGCGGTCGCGGCGGCGCTGGATTTCCGACCGGCTTGAAATGGAGTTTCATGCCATCCGGCTACGAGGGTCAGAAGTACCTGGTCTGCAATTCTGACGAAGGCGAGCCCGGCACTTTCAAGGATCGCGACATCATTCGCTACAACCCGCATGCGCTGATCGAGGGCATGGCCATCGGCGGTTATGCCATGGGCGCCTCAATCGGCTACAACTACCTGCGCGGGGAGTTTGCCGAGCCTTATGCGCGTCTTGAGCAGGCGCTCAAGGAAGCGCGGACCGCCGGACTTTTGGGGCAGGATATTCTCGGCAGCGGCTTTGATTTTGAGATTCACAACCATCTCGGCGCTGGGGCTTATATCTGCGGCGAGGAGACGGGCCTGCTCGAATCGCTTGAGGGCAAAGCCGGGCAGCCGCGCTTCAAGCCGCCGTTTCCAGCTCAATGCGGCGCTTTCGGCCAGCCGACAACCATCAACAACACCGAGACCTTTGCCTCAGTGCCGCGCATTATGCGCGAAGGCGCACAGTGGTTCGTCGATTTGGGGCCGAAAAACAATGCCGGGACGAAGATTTTTTCAGTATCCGGTCACGTCTCCAAGCCGGGCAACTTTGAGGTGCCGCTGGGGACACCGTTTGCCGAGCTGCTTGAAATGGCGGGCGGCATGCTCAACGGCGCACAATTGAAAGCTGTCATTCCCGGCGGATCGTCGGTGCCTGTACTGCCGGGTGAGATCATCATGAATTGCAGCATGGACTACGATTCGCTGTCCCAGGCCGGCTCGATGCTGGGCGCCGGCTCGGTGATTGTCATGGACGAGTCGACCTGCATGGTGGAGGTGCTGGAACGCATCTCTTTCTTTTACTGGGAGGAATCTTGCGGGCAGTGCACGCCGTGCCGAGAGGGTACCGGCTGGCTGTATCGCATCGTCAGGCGCATCCGCGAGGGGCGAGCGCAGCTGGAGGACATTGATCAGCTAGTGGATATCGCCAATCGCATAGAAGGGCGTACAATCTGTGCGCTCGGCGATGCGGCCGCCTGGCCAGTGCAAAGTTTTGTCAAGCATTATCGCCATGAATTCGAGGCCAAAATTGCGGCGTCACAATTGGCGGCGTAAGCGAAAAAACAATGACAGAAACCGCGATAGAAACGATTGACAGTGTGACTGTTGAAATCGATGGACAGGAATTGGCGGCGCCGCCGGGCTCCATGATCATCGAAGTCGCAGACGCGGCGGGCATTTATATCCCTCGCTTCTGCTACCATCACAAGCTGTCGGTCGCTGCCAACTGCCGCATGTGCCTCGTTGAGGTCGATCGGGCCCCCAAACCGCTGCCTGCCTGCGCAACGCCCGTGATGGAAGGCATGAAAGTGCAAACCATGTCAGCCAATGCTGTGGCGGCACAGAAGGATACACTGGAGTTCTTGCTGATCAATCATCCGCTGGACTGTCCGATCTGCGACCAGGGCGGCGAGTGTCCGCTGCAGGACCATTCGATGGGATACGGCGGCCATCAGTCGCGCTTTGAGGAGAAAAAACGGGTTGTGGCCGATCATGATATCGGACCGCTGATCGCAACTGAGATGACGCGCTGCATTCACTGCACCCGCTGCGTGCGGTTTGGCGAGGAAATCGGCGGCATGATGGAATTTGGCATCACCGGCCGCGGCGAGCACATGAAAATCGATACTTTTTTGCACGGCGCAGTCAATTCAGAAGTCTCCGGCAATATCATTGACCTCTGTCCAGTCGGAGCCCTGACCTCAAAGCCTTACCGGTTCGCGGCCCGTTCCTGGGAACTGGTCAGCCATGATGCGATCAGTCCGCATGACTGCCTGGGCACCAATATCGCAGTGCAAACCCTGCGCAATGAGGTCAAGCGGGTCTTGCCCAGAGACAATGAGTCAATCAATGAATGCTGGATTTCCGACCGGGACCGCTTCAGCTACGATGCGCTGGTGGGCGACAATCGCCTGCTGCAGCCGCATGTGCGATCGCTGTCCGGGGCGATGCTGCCCGTCCCCTGGCCGCAGGCGCTGGAAGCCGCAGTGGCAGGATTCCGCAAGATTATCGAGACGCAGGGTGCGTCGCAGCTGGGGGCGCTGATCTCACCGACTGCCACATTTGAAGAGTTTTATCTGCTGCAGAGACTGATGCGCTCATTGGGCAGCCCCAATGTTGATCATCGTCTGCGGCAGATCGATTTCTCAGCCCAAGACCAGGCGCCGATGCATCCGGGATCGGAATTTTCAATTGCCTCGTTTGCGTCCGTAAAGTCGGTTTTTCTGATCGGCTCGAATATCCGCAAGGAACAGCCGTTGCTCGGTGTTCGCATCCGCAAAGCGGTTCAAAATGGAGCCGCAGTCGCAATGCTCAGTCCGATGGACTGGGAGCAGAATTTTCCGATGGATGCGGGCATTCATGTGGCGCCGAGTCTGATGCCCTATGCGCTGGCGCGGGTATTGCAGGCAGTCTGCGAATTCAAGCAGGCGGATTTCCCAGCCGATGTTTCTGAAAAGTTTCTCAGCGGAGCCGAAGATTTTCCGCTCAGCGACGAGTGTCGAAAGACGGCGAGACTGCTCTGCGAGCGCGACGGCACAAGCGCTATTGTCTTGGGGCAGACGGTTCTTTCGCATTCAATGTACAGCTGTATCGAGCGGCTGGCGGCGCACATCGCGCAGCTGGCTGAAGCAGCGCTGGTGACCTTGCCGCCGGCAAACAGCGCTGCTGCCTGGGTTGCGGGCTGCATTCCGCACCGCGAGCACAACGCTGGCGCGACGGCCAGCACTGGCCTCAATGCCCGGCAAATGATCCACAATCGACGAGCTGGCTATTTGCTGTTTGATGTTGAGCCGGACAAGGATATGGCTGACGGCTTGCATGCGCGTGATGCGATTGGCAAGGCGGACTTTGTCGTCAGCCTGCAGTGGCACGATGATATGCCTGACTATATTGATGTAGCGCTGCCGATCGCGCCGTTTACTGAAAATACCGGCACTATGATCAATTATGAAGGGGTGATCCAGCCGTCAATGGCGGCTGCACCGCCGCGCGGCGAGAGCCGCCCGGGCTGGAAAATCCTGCGGGTGCTGGGCAATCTGTTCGAGCTGCCGGGTTTTGATTACATCACCGCTCAAGATATTGTGGCGCAGGCGAAGCCGCTGCAGGGAATTGCGAGCTATCGGCCAGCGGCAATTGACCCAAATAAGATTCCCTGCGCCCAGACCGCCAGTGTGCGAGAGCCCGGGCGCTATGAGCTGATTTCTGAGCCGCTGATCTACAGCGCCGATTCAATTGTGCGGCGCTGCCGGCCGCTGCAAAAAACGGCCGATGCAGCCCAGACGCAGATTCGACTGCACCCGGAAGATTCAGGTGCGCTGGGCATCGAGGATGGGGCTGCGGTCACGCTGTGTCATGAGCTGCACTGCATCCATGGCACAGCGGCTGTGGATCGTCGGGTCGTGCCGGGCTGTGTCTACTTTCCGGCCGGTGTCGCCTGTGCGCCGTCAGCGGCGCTGGGGGCGGAAGTGCGGGTTGAGCCGCGGGAGCGCGCATGAGCTGGGCACTGTCGATCTGGGGCAGTTTGCCCGGCGGTTTTCAGTTTTTGCTTGAGAATCTGGCCAAAATCGCTGCCATTTTGGTTCCGCTTCTTTTGTGCGTGGCCTATGTGACTTACGCAGAGCGCAAGATCATTGGCTACATCCAGGTGCGCGTCGGTCCCAATCGCGTCGGTCCCAAAGGCTGGCTGCAGCCCATTGCTGATGCGCTGAAACTGGCATTCAAGGAAATTGTTATCCCGTCGAATGCCAACCGCTTTCTGTTTCTGTCGGCGCCGATCCTGTCCCTCGCGCCGGCGCTGGCGGCCTGGGCGGTGGTGCCGTTTGCCGATACGCTGGTACTGGCAAATATCGATGCCGGACTGCTGTATATTCTGGCGCTGACCTCACTGGGCGTCTACGGTGTGATCGTTGCCGGGTGGGCATCCAATTCCAAGTATGCCTTTTTGGGCGCCATGCGCTCTGCGGCGCAGATTGTAGCGTATGAGATTGCTATGGGCTTCGCGCTGGTCGGACTGCTGATGGTGGCCGGCTCCCTGAATCTGGTGCAGATCGTCACCGCACAGACCGGCGGCATCCATCAGTGGTATGTGTGGCCTTTGCTGCCGCTGTTCGCCGTTTATTTCATCTCAGGCGTGGCCGAGACCAATCGAGCGCCGTTTGATGTGGCAGAGGGGGAATCCGAAATTGTCGCAGGCTTCCATGTGGAGTATTCCGGGATGACCTTCACGGTGTTCTTTCTGGCTGAATATGCCAATATGGTGCTGATTTCAGCGCTGGCGGCGATTTTGTTTCTAGGGGGCTGGCATGCGCCGTTTGATGTGGCTCCGTTTACGTGGATTCCGCCGTTTTTCTGGCTGTTTGGCAAGGTCGCACTGTTGATGTTCGTGTTTTTATGGCTGCGGGCGACTTTTCCTCGATATCGCTATGACCAGATCATGCGCTTGGGCTGGAAAGTGTTCATTCCGGTGACGATTTTCTGGATTTTCGTGATTGGCGCGTTTCAGTTCTATACGCCGCTGGGTTTCATTTTTGAATGACAGGCATGCATTATGGGCAGCTGGATCAGGCATCATCTGAAGACATTTTTATTGCTTGAGCTGTTTCGCGGCTTGCGTCTCACCGGGCGGCATTTGTTCAAGGACAAGATTACGGTGTTCTATCCGGAGGAGAAAACGCCAAAGTCGCCGCGCTTTCGCGGCCTGCACGCGCTTCGCAGGTATCCGAACGGCGAGGAGCGATGCATTGCCTGCAAGCTGTGCGAGGCGGTCTGTCCGGCGCTGGCGATCACCATTGAGTCGCAAGAGCGCAGCGACGGGACCCGCCGGACTACGCGCTATGACATTGACATGTTCAAGTGCATTTATTGCGGATTTTGCGAGGAAGCCTGTCCGGTGGATTCCATTGTTGAAACCGACATTCATGAGTTTCACTTTGAGAATCGGGGTGACAACATCATGACGAAGGAGATGCTGCTGGCAGTCGGCGATGAATACGAAGCGCGGATTGCGCAAGCGAGGCAGGCCGACTCCGCGTATCGCTAGGCTGGAATCGGAAACAGCTCAATGACGTTTTTGCAGTTCAGTTTTTACTTTTTTGCCGCAGTTCTGCTGTTCGCCGCCTGCATGGTGATCACCATACGCAATCCGGTCAAGGCAGCCTTGTTTCTGGTTCTGGCATTCTTCAGCGCTGCGGCGATCTGGATTACGCTGGAGGCGGAATTTTTAGCCATTGTTCTGGTGCTGGTCTATGTCGGCGCTGTGATGGTGCTGTTTCTGTTTGTAGTGATGATGCTGGATGTCAATCTGACCCGCCTTAAAGAAGGCTTTGGCGAGTATTTGCCGATTGGCGGCATCGTGGCCGTGCTGCTGGTATTGGAGATGGTCTTCATTCTCAAGGCGCATGAATTCAGCGCGGCGACGCTGCCGCGACCGCCGGGTCAGAGCGAGACCTATTCGAATACGCAGCATTTAGGCGAGGTGCTGTATACCGAATATGTTTTTCCTTTTGAGATTGCCGGCGTGATTTTGCTGGTTGCGATTATCGCGGCTATCTCGCTGACCTTGCGCAAGCGTCCCGACACGCGCTATCAGAAACCGCACAAGCAAATCGCGGTGCGCAAGGAAGAGCGGCTGCGGATTGTGTCCATGGACAGCGAGCCGCCGGCTGACGTAAAGGGTGAGAAGTCATGATTCCGCTGTCACACTATCTGATTCTGGCGGCTGTCTTGTTTTCCCTGTCGGTGGTCGGAATCTTTCTGAATCGAAAAAATGTTGTGATACTGCTGATGGCCATTGAGCTGCTGCTGCTGGCGGTGAACATCAATTTTGTCGCTTTTTCGCACTACTTGCAGGATATCGCCGGTCAGGTCTTTGTCTTTTTCATTCTGACTGTGGCAGCAGCCGAGGCAGCCATCGGGCTCGCGATACTGATTGTTCTGTTTCGCAATCGCCGCACCATCAACGTCGATGATCTCAATCAGCTCAGCGGCTAGAGCTTAATTCACAGCGCAAGCGCAGCAGCCTGTCTCGATGTTATTTTGGTATTCAATGATTCCTTTCAGCTGTCTGGCAGCTGCCGTCATCGCCGGGCTGTTCGGCAAGAAGCTCGGTCGCACCGCGACCCATCGCATCTGCATTGGCGGCATCGGGCTCTCTCTGGCGCTGTCGCTGGTTGCCTTGCTCAACGTGCTGGACGGACAGTCCTTCAATGAGACGCTCTATGTTTGGGGCCAGAGCGGCTCGCTGAGCATTCAAATCGGCTTTATGCTTGATGAGCTGTCTGCCGGCATGGCGGTGGTGGTTACGTTTGTCTCGCTGATGGTGCATATCTACACGATCGGCTATATGCACGATGACCCCGGCTATCAGCGGTTTTTCTGCTATATCGCCCTGTTCACCTTCGCGATGCTGATGCTGGTGATGGCGAACAACTTTGTTCAGCTGTTCTTCGGCTGGGAGGGAGTCGGGGTCGTTTCCTATCTGCTGATTGGTTTCTGGTTTGATCGTGATACGGCGATCTATGCCAATATGAAAGCCTTTTTAGTCAACCGGGTCGGTGATTTCGGATTTATTCTGGCGATTGCGGCCGTGTTCTATGTTGTCGGCTCGCTTGAATACGAAGCCGCGTTTGAAGTCCTGCCGCAAGTGGCCAATATGACCGTGGAGGCGTTCGATGGCGTGCACTGGCACTGGGTGACGATTATTGCGCTGCTGCTGTTTGTGGGCGCCATGGGCAAATCCGCGCAGGTGCCGCTGCATGTCTGGCTGCCGGATTCGATGGAAGGTCCCACGCCGATTTCGGCGCTGATTCATGCGGCCACCATGGTCACTGCCGGCATTTTCATGGTGGCGCGCATGTCGCCGATCTTTGAGCTGTCGCAAATTGCGCTGACGGCGGTGATCACCATCGGCGCCATCACCGCGCTGTCAATGGCCTTGATCGGGCTGGTGCAAAATGACATCAAGCGAATTGTGGCATACTCGACCTTGTCTCAGCTCGGCTATATGACCGTCGCGCTTGGCGCCTCGGCCTATGCTGCCGGAATTTTTCACCTGACTACGCATGCGTTTTTCAAAGCCTTGCTGTTTTTAGCCGCAGGTTCGGTGATTGTTGCCTTGCATCACTGTCAGGATATTCGGCAGATGGGCGGACTGAAGAAATACATGCCGATTACCTACTGGACCGCGTTGATCGGCTCGCTGGCGCTGGCGGGAGTGCCGCCGTTTGCCGGATTCTTCTCCAAGGACTCCATCATTCACACGGTCCACCTGAGCAGTGTGCCGGGCAGCGGTTTTGCTTATTTCGCAGTCAGTCTCGGGGTTTTTGTCACGGCAGTTTATTCTTTCCGTCTGCTGTTTGTGGTTTTCCACGGACAGCCGCGCATGTCTGCTGAGCAGCTTCAGCATGTAAGAGAATCGCCTTGGGTGATTACGCTGCCGCTGCTGGCGCTGGCGATCCCGTCGGTTGTCGCTGGAGCGCTGCTGTTCGAGCCGCTGCTGTTTGGAGATTTCTATCGCCAGTCGATCTTTGTGTCCCCGCAAAATGATCCCGTCGCGCTGATGGGCAGCGAGCTGGCGGAATATTCTGGACTCGGACTGATACAGCATATGGTAGCGCATGCCATTTTTACGCCTGCCTTCTGGCTGGCCGTCGCCGGAATCGGGACGGCCTGGTATCTGTATATGCGGCGGCCTGATTTGCCAGGGCGCCTGCAAAACCGGCTGCACCGCTTGTGGGCTGTACTGGATCGCAAATATGGGTTCGATGAGTTCAACGAGACGATCATCTGCGGCGGCACCCGCTCTTTGGGCAGCCTGCTGTGGCGCGTGATGGACGATCGCGTCATTGATGGCTGGATTGTCAATGGCCTGGCGCACACCGTCAAACGCATTGCGGCCCGCTTGCGGGTTGTGCAGACAGGATTCGTCTACCACTATGCATTTGCCATGATTATTGGGCTGTTTCTGCTGATTACCTGGTTTATCGCTCGCTAGCGGTTCGACGATGCTGACATCTTTTGGACAGTTAAGTCTGGTCATCTGGCTGCCGATTGTCGGCGGGCTTCTGATTCTGGTGGCCGGGACGCGGCGAACGCAGACCGCCAAGAAGCTGGCATTGGGGTTCTCAGCGGCAACCTTTGTGTCGAGCATTCCGCTGTATCTGGGTTTCGACAAGAGCACAGCCGAGTATCAGTTTCTGGAGCAACTGGAGTGGGTTGAGGCATTCAATATTCATTATGCCGTGGGGATTGATGGCATCTCACTGCCGCTGATACTGCTGACGACTCTGCTGACGGTCCTGGTGGTGATCGCGGCTTGGCACAACGTCCAGTATCGTACAGCGCACTATATGGCGGCTTTCCTGCTGCTCGAAGGCTTTATGATCGGCGTGTTCTCAGCGCTTGATGCGGTGCTGTTCTACATCTTCTGGGAAGGCATGCTCATTCCGATGTTTCTGATTATCGGCATTTGGGGCGGTGACAATCGGGTTTACGCTACGATCAAGTTTTTCCTGTATACGCTGCTTGGATCGCTGCTGATGCTGGTGGCCTTCTTGTATCTCTATAACGCTGGCGGCTCTAGTTTCGATATTCGCGAGTGGCATGGACTGTATCTGCCGCTGCTGCCGCAGGCTTTGCTGTTTGTTGGATTTTTCGCTGCCTTTGCCGTCAAGGTTCCGATGTTTCCGGTGCATACCTGGCTGCCGGATGCGCATGTGGAGGCGCCGACCGGCGGTTCAGTGATATTGGCAGCGGTGATGCTGAAGATGGGCGCTTACGGTTTTCTGCGATTCTCGCTGCCGATTTTACCGGATGCCTCCCATTATTTCGCGTGGCCTGTCATTGTGCTGTCGTTGATTGCGGTTGTCTATATTGCCTTGGTGGCGCTGGCACAGACGGATATGAAGAAGCTGATTGCCTACTCGTCAATTTCTCATATGGGATTTGTGACTTTGGGATTCTTTTTATTCAACGAGCATGCGATCAACGGCGCGATCGTGCAGATGATATCTCACGGGTTTGTCTCGGGTGCGCTGTTTCTGTGCGTGGGCGTATTGTATGATCGATTGCATTCAAGAAAGCTGGATGCCTATGGCGGTGTGGCGCACAGCATGCCTCAATTTGCCGCATTGATGATGCTGTTTACGCTGGCCAATGTCGGCTTGCCGGGAACTTCCGGGTTTGTCGGCGAGCTGCTGGTGATTATTGGCGCATTTCAGGAAAGCACTCTGGTTGCCGCGATTGCGGCGCTCACGCTGATTCTGGGCGCTGCGTATACACTGCGTATGTACAAGCGAGTCATTTATGGCAAGATTGCCAACCAAGCGGTGGCTTCGCTCAAAGATCTGAACCGCGCAGAGATAATCACCTTGGGTGTGTTGGCAGTATTTGTGCTTGTTCTAGGAATTTGGCCGCTGCCGCTGCTTGAAGTGATGGATGCTTCGGTCACGCAATTGGTCAATCAAACGATGCTCAGCAAGCACCAGGGGGATATTCTTTTCCTGTCGACGCAATAAAGCAATAGAGCGTTGAAGCTTGGGGCTTTTTCTAAGGCGTTTTGCGTCTTGAGCCTGTCAATTCGATGTATTAATCGAAAAAATTTTAGAAAATACTCGACCTAATGTTTCTCTCAATATTAGCAGTACGTAATTCATTCGATTCTTATCCATGGCTTATCCTCTGCCTTCAATTAACTGCTTATCGAAATCTTCATGCCGCGAATAGGGCAAACTGACCGGGTGTAAAAAAAATCCAATTGCAGTTGTTTCTAGAAGATAATCATAAACTGGGTGTGCACAGCGAAACAGCTCACGATCAAAATCACGGCTTGATGAAATACCTACAAACTGTTAGCGAAATATTCCGGCTAGCAATAAAAAAATGCTCAATATATTGCGGCCGATGGTGGGAAAACTTAAGAAGTGGAGGTTTATCAAAATTCAGCTCAACAGAAACTGAGGTAAATCAATCTTCAGATTTCGTAGAATCCAAAAACTCGAAAGACTCAAAAATCAACGATTCAAAAAAAGAATCGGATGAATCAAAGACAGGGCAGAGCGTATCTGAGACAAACATCGAAGTCAAAGAAAACTCGAATTGTGATTCTCGCACAATTAGTCCATCCGTGAAAAACAAGTCCAGGGAAGCGGCTCAAACTATCCCGAAAGTAAAGAGGAGTGAACCGGGGGCTTTTGGAGGAAAGCGGCGGTATAACAATTATTCGAAATTATCGAATAAATATCAACGGCGCCAAATGTCTCGTCCTGATCTGAAATGCCGCTGGAAGCCTGGTTCCCAGGTGTGGGAAATTGTTCTAGTTGCGAATGCTGATTGTGATCTTAAAACTGTTGAACTAAATGGCGAAAAACTGAATTCGTCGGAGAATGAATGGCTTATTCCGACACTTGATGGACGCTTGAAAGTTATTTATGATAATGGAGAAAAGTGCGAAGTTCCGTTAGTTTCCGACAAGCCGCTTATCTTCAAATTGAAAAAAGACTGGTCTGGTGATGGGCGCAGAATAAAGAATATTACCAATGGATATTTCATTGTTTTTGCACCAGTAGAATGGAAAAGAAAATGCCACCCTCGCATTGAGACGGCCGCATGCGATGACGTAAACTTTCTTGTCCACTATTTCCACTCAGTTGATTTGGATCATAATATGGAAAGTGGATTTGATAAGTTTGACATGTGCCCCTTTCCAGGCATCTCTTTGGAAGGTACCCATGTGTTTGACGATGCTGATGAGGGAGTTTTGTTTGTTGGCAACCCTCCATCCTTAAAGGAGACGGATGCAATATCTTGGGTACGGATAGGGGAAGAAGCCAAAAACGGTTGGGGGTGCAACTTTTCTCAAGATAAAACTATTTCTCAAGTACTGAAAGGCCGCGAGGGTCATTTTTTTCTTCGTGTTTATGATTCAGATGTCAATATGCTTGACAGCATGGAGTTTCGATATTTGAGGAGACTGAAACAGATACTTGTCAACGACACACCATATACGCATGATTTGGTAATCAAACCGAAATTGACGGGCCATATCGAAACAACAGTATGCTTTGATGGCATTAGCAGGGGTTCCGTCCAGCAAGTCAACCTAGACGAGAGTTCAAGAGCAGAAGCGCAGACAGGTGTTATGAAAGTAACGCCGATTCCGGGGAAAGATGGATGTCAGCGTTACTGTGTCAAATCGAAGAAAAACAAAGTAAATATAGTTTTGCAACTACCTCATATTTGGTGGGGAATGTCAAATCGCGATCGTTCTCCAGACGAATGGTTGGACAAGCAATTTGACATGACTCGTGAAGATTTCCTTGAGCGTATCCATGCAAACAAGGCAATACACCTCCGATCTACAAGAAATAAATCTGTAAGCGCTAGCATTGGCGAAAGCGATTCTCTGATCTACAAAAGAAAACAGGATGACGATGTAATTGTTATTCCTCTGATTGACTTTGCAGGGTTTCCGCAAATTCGCAAAAAGTCTTATGAAGACAATTATTTAAGTTTAATTTTAGGTGATGTGTCATTGCCTTTGATAAGAGTTTTAGCCGACCCTTTGCCGAAAATCGAATCATTCAAGTCCGAGCCGGAAACCGTTTTCGCTGGATCAGAAGTAGTTCTCTCCTGGACCACTCGAAATACGGATTCGGCTGATATTCGAATTGATCCCGCAGTCGGCTCCGTAGAGGCCAATGGCAGTTGCATTGTTCGCCCCCGCCAAACTACGACTTACAATTTGACATTTTCCGATCTCAATTTGCGCGATAGCCAAAACACTCTGGTAACAGTTTTGCTCCAAGATCATGACAGTGGATTGGCGGCACTGATATCGGCTCGAGGAGCATGGAGGGTAGGGAAGGGATTTAGTTTTCTTGAATTAATGGAAGCTGGTTTAACGTTTCGAGAGGCTAAGAAACGTTCCATGCCCATTGATCAGCGCAGAAAAAGCGTACATACGAAGAATATTCAGACAATTCGGAGAAATATTAATGCCTGATTCAATGAATATTCAGGATTGGCCAGAGAGAATTCGCCAACGTTACGAGAACTATTTGAAAACTTCGTTTTTCTTTTCTGACTCTGAACTAAGAGCATCCTTTGAGACAGCACTCCGTGAGGAAGGTAATTTATTGAAAGGTCCCTTTCCAGAATCACCTCAAGGATTCAAGAAAAGTATTCACGCAAGCGAGCTGGCAGAAGAGGAATTTCCCGATAAGAGCATCGGTCTGCTTCCCGCACTGATCGATGGTGAACTGTATGCTCATCAGGAACAAGCTGTTCGCACGGCTTATGCTGATAAATCGAACATTGTTGTTGCTACCGGAACCGCTAGCGGGAAAACCGAATGTTTTCTTTATCCGATTCTATTCGAGTTGTATCGTCAGCATCTTGGAGGTGAATTGGATGGGCCTGGAGTACGTGCGATGATTCTATATCCAATGAACGCACTTGCAAACGATCAACGCAATCGACTGGGCAATATTTGTAAGAAATTGAGTGATCAAGGCTCTGAATTTAAACCGACATTTGGTCAGTACATTGGACAGACTCCGAATGATGTCAAAGATAGTTATCGTAACGCGGAAACCCGTGCAAAAGAAAGACTATCTGGTGAGCTCGTCTTTCGCGAGGAGATGCGTCTAACACCTCCACATATTCTGCTGACAAATTACTCTATGCTGGAATATTTGCTGATACGCCCCGAAGACAGCCCGCTGTTCGACGGTGGGCTTGGTCAACACTGGCAATTTCTTGTACTCGACGAAGCGCATCAGTATCGCGGAGCGAAAGGTATGGAAATGGGGATGCTGATTCGACGCCTTAAGCAAAGATTGAGAGACGGCGGACGGCAAGGTCCTTTCAGATGCATCGCTACCAGCGCGACAATATCATCTGGCGAAAGTGATTCGGATAAGATGATGATTGCCAATTTCGCAGAGGTGCTGTTTGATGAGCCGTTTGCTTCGTTCGGAATAGTGTTTGGTACGATGGAAAAAATGACAAAGACAGACATTCCACGCCGGTATCATGCGTTTATACGTGCGCTTGAAGGTGCATTTCTTATGCACAGTAACGGCAAGGATGAGGTCGTACTTAACCGTAAACAGGAGCAGGGCGATCACGCGGGAAAGCAGTCTATTGAAATCGCTCTTTGTCGTGAGTGTGGTCAGCACTATTACGTCGGTGTCAATCGAAACGGAAAATTGAGAGAGGGTATTCGCGATCCTAGCCATCCAAATTTCGGTTTGGATTACTATCTTCCGACTGATACTGGTGATGAGATTTTGTGTAAAAATTGCGGTAACCTCGGGAAGTTTAAGTTAACGTGCGATTGTAATGCCTCAATTGCTGTCAAAAAGTGTGCTTCTCACGAACAAAATCCAGATCAATTGATCAAGTGCGAGATTTGCGACTATCGTCGTGGAGGAATAGGAGATCCAGTTCAAGAGATCGTGCATGGGTCTGATGGACCAAACTCGGTAATTGCAACCGCACTCCATGAGTTGCTGCATTCGGCAGGTCGCAGCAAAGTCCTGACATTTGCCGACAGTCGACAGGAAGCGGCATTTTTTGCTTGGTATGTGGAAGATTCCTATCAAAAAATTCGCGATCGAAATTTCATTCTGAGAGCAATTAATTCTGGATCCGAATCAATAGAAGGGCTATCAATCGACGATTTGTGCAATCGTCTGCTTAAGCAGTGGGAGGACACGGGAATTTTCAGTGATGCTGAAACCAACGAACATAGAAGACGTCGCGCACTGACATCAATTTTACGGGAAGTGGTAACTGACGAAAAGAGACTGTCTTTGGCTGGTGTCGGGCTTGTCAAGTGGTTTGTCAAGATTCCGCCAGACATCGATTTGCCGGATGCTCTTGGACGATCACCTTGGAATTTTACAGAAGAACAGGCACACGACATCGTGGCATATCTGCTTGGAGAAATGTGCCGCCGTCGTGCTGTAAGTCTGCCAGAGGACGTGGCAACTCCTGCTTGGGGCGATATTTCGCAGTGGCCGCAGCAAGCATTTGCAAACTTTCCATCTGGCGGCAGGAAAAATCTAGTGCGTTGGGCTAGTTCATCGTCAGCCGCTGTAAAGCATTTTCTTTATGGCATGTTATCTTCCGAAGTCATGCGCGATGATGAGAAAATTCATTTGGCAAAAGAACTTATGGAGAAAATTTGGTTAGCTTTGATCAAACAATCTAATCAACCATTGCTAATTGAAAGTGACAATTACGATGGCGCATTTTATCTGAATTCTCGCTGGTTGCGAGTCAAGTCGGTTAAGAGTGAGGAAATATGGGAATGCGATACCTGTGCCACTCTCAGCGGCTATAACATTCGCGGGATTTGCCCTCGAAATAGATGTCCGGGCATATTGTCAACTGTTAATGTGGAACACTTGAAAGCGAACCACTACAGGATTCTTTATGAGAGTCCCGATCTGCCTCCTGAACTGAAAGCGAGAGAACATACCGCACAAATCGATGCAGATAGTGCTCGACACAGGCAAGAGGAATTCAAAAGCGGCGATATCCACTTACTAAGCTCCTCTACGACGTTTGAGGTTGGAGTTGATCTAGGCGATCTAGAGTCTGTGTTTCTCCGGAACGTACCACCCGAGGGATTCAACTACACTCAGCGAGCTGGACGGGCTGGGCGCCGCGATACTCCAGGGCTCGTGGTGACTTACTGTCGCCGGAATCCACATGACCTCTACCACTATGAAGATCCCTGGAATCGAATAATTAATAGCTCGATCCAACCACCGCGCTTGCACATCTCAAATGAGACTATTGTGTTGCGTCATATGGTTGCTGTCGCATTATCGGTATTTTTCAAGAACAACGGTATGCGATTTGAGAAGGTCCAGAACTTTATTGGTGATTGGCAGAATCCTCAAGCGACGCGCGACTTGCGCATGTTCTGTTGCGAAAATCAAGAACTGAAGTGTTCATTGCTCAACATCGTTCCTCGCAAAATGCATAGCGGACTTGGGCTTGAAGATGAGACTTGGATCGATAAAATTACCGGTCCGGAAAGTCGTTTATCTTTGGTAGAAGCAGAAGTGTGTGCTGATCATGCTGAAATGGAAACACTTCGTGAAGAATGTTTCAAAAGTCGTAAAGACACCAAAATTGCTAGCATTGGACGACGTATGAGGACTATTGAGGACGAAAAGACTCTGATTTTCCTGTCTAGAAAGGCTGTGATTCCTAAGTATGGATTTCCGGTGGATGTTGTAGAACTTGAAGTTCGATCTGATCTCGGTAGTGGGGTAGAGCTTAAGCGGGATTTATCCCAAGCAATAGCTGAATATGCGCCTGGAGGCAAGGTTGTAGCAAACAAATTAGAGTGGGAATCATGCGGTATAAAAGCGGTGCCGGGCAAGGCATGGCCAGTGAGCTATTATCAGTATGATGATCGCAATTTTACGAAATGGAACGAGAGCGACCAGAACTGCCCGCCACAATCGAAGAAATTCCTAATACCTCGCTTCGGGTTCGTAACTCGTCTGTTTGAGAAGCCGCTCCCTCCAAAGGGTCGAGCGCGGCGGTTATACACGACACGCCCGTTCTTCCCTGGATTTAACGATCAGCCTGAGGTATTGACAATTCACGGAGTCCAGGTAACCAAAGCCATTCGAGGTGAGTTGATTATCCTGTGCGAGGGCAGGAACCGCCAAGGATTCTATATATGTCGCTCATGTGGCAGTCACATGACTGAACGTAAAGCTACACACAAGTCACCATCGAATCAGAACTGCACAGGCACATTAGAGAATTTTTCCCTCGGCCATGAGCTGGTCACAGCCGTCATACAATTGCAATTTCAAGGCTTAAGAGACGAGTGGGATGCATATTCTGTAGCCTATGCAATGCTGCTTGGTGCAGCCGAAGCGCTGGAAGTGCCTCAAACCGATTTGAATGCCACAATAACAGGCAATATTGGTACAGAAGAAATAGCTATCATACTTTACGACAATGTTCCTGGCGGTGCCGGGTTGGTTGAGCAGCTTGAGGATCAAGAAACTTTCGCTAGAGTCATTCGCACCGCAAGAAGACGAGTTCAAGGAAATTGTGGTTGTGACTCAAGTTGCTACGGTTGCCTTAGGAGCTACCGCAATCAGTTTGCCCACTCGCAACTGAACCGACAGCGTGCGTTAGCCGTACTCGAAAGCGCAAGCATTGACTAACATTTCGGTAAAAACTATCCTAATCACCACTAATTATAAGCTCATTTTACGGCAGAATAAGATCATTCTAAATATTTGATTAAAAACGAGCATATGCCATGAGACGAAATGCTGTCCAATTCCAGAAAGGCCTCAGCCTGAACGAATTCCCTCAAGCATGCGGCGACGAGGACAAGTGCTTCGACGCGCTGTTCCGGCTGCGCTGGCCGGACGGCTTCGTCTGCCCGAACTGCGGGCACGACAAGAGCGGCCGCCTGAACACCCGCCAGCTGCGCCAGCGCTGCCGCTGCCAGCGCCAGGCCTCGGTGACCGCCGGCGCCCTCTTCGAGTCGTCCAAGCTGCCGCTGACCGTGTGGTTCCAGGCGGTCTGTCTGCTGACGCAGAGCAAAAAGGGCGTTTCGGCGATGCATCTGCACCGCCAGCTGGGAATCCCCTGCAATGCGGCCTGGCGCCTGAGGCACAAGCGGATGCAGGTGATGCTCGAGCGCGACGGGCAAAAGCGCCTGTCGGGACTGGTGCAGATGGACGACGCGTATCTGGGCGGCAAGCTTTCCGCGGTCAAGGGCTTCCGCAAGTCGGAGATCAGAAAATGGGCGGAGCGGCATCTGGCCGCCGGCACCCATGCGGTGTCCGACGGGCTGCGGTGCTTCGACGCTGTCGCCGCGGCCGGGTGCACCCACGAGGCCATCGTCAGCGGCGGCGGGCGCGCCGCGGTGGAAAAAGACGAGTTCTACTGGGTCAACACGGTGCTCGGCAACCTGAAGACGGGGCTGCGCTCCAGCTGCCACTCGTTCGATGCGAAATATGCGCAGCGCTGCCTGGCGGAATTCGAATACCGATTCAACCGCCGATACCGCCTGGCGGACATGGTGCCGAGGCTCGCCTTCGTCGCCCTGAGAACGCCGCCGATGCCCGAGAGACTCCTGAAACATGGCTTATGTTAAGTGGTAATTAGGAAAACTATTGAACAATATTGCGAAGCCACTTAGGTTAATCTACCCTGAGAAACTCCTTTGGTTCAAGACGCAATCGTGCAACCCATTCATATCTTTTTTAGGCAGATTTAGATAGAAATTCAAAACTTCATCGTTTTAGATCATTATTGGCTATAGTTTTTTACGATTGATATCGATAATATATTCATCCAGAGTCTAAGATTGAAACTGAACGTGTCTGCTATAGTTATTGCCCCACATGTATGGAAATCCAGTTAAGATATAGCTACTAAGGTAGAGAAGATTCAAAATTCTAAATCTCTTGAGATGCTCAATCTAGAAGAATAATCAACTCTCAAAAATAGAAGAGATCAAAATGGCAGCAAAATTATTCTATGTGGAATATTTCTCAAACAATGCACAAAAAATAACAAAAAATAAAGATATTTTTGAAAGAAGATAAACGATGAGGCGGCGTTGCGATAGCACGACAGAGCGGCATAATGTGAAAAGTTGAGTTGAGATGCTCGGGAGGTTGGAATGAACGCAAATTATGCCCGAATATTGGAAGAAAACTTAAAGGGGAGGGTTGTTGGGGGCTGGACAATTGTTAAACTGGTTGGCTATGGAAAATCTGCCGCAGTATTCAGAGCGAGAAATGGAAGGCAAGAATCGGCTTTAAAGATTTTTGATTCTGAATTGATCGAACGCTATGGTCGTGTAACGCAACTAAACCGAATCAAACGTGAAGTTGCTCTGTCGGAGAAAAAAGGACATCCAAATCTAGTCAAAATCTATGGAGGCGGACATTGCGAGGAAACAGGCCATTTGTACGTATCAATGGAGTTCATTGAAGCAACATCGCTTGATGAAAAAATTCAATCGATTTCTCGAGACAAGATTAGAGATGTCATTCGAGACGTTGCTTGTGCCGCACATTATCTGGAATCCGAGGGTATAGCTCATCGAGACATAAAGCCAGCAAATATTGCAATCAATGATGTCAATCAAGCAGTTCTACTTGACCTCGGCGTATTAAGGGCAATTGCAAGTCCAGGCGATACCGATGCTGATGCGAAACTTTTCGTAGGAACACTTCAGTACAGTTCCCCAGAATTTTTGCTTCGAACCGAAGAGGATTCAATTGATGGCTGGAGAGCAGTAACTTTTTACCAGTTGGGGGCTGTGCTTTATGATCTTATCGAGCAAAAGCCGATATTTTCTGAACATCAAGAACCGTATGCAAAGATGGTCAATGCAGTTCAGCGCGTTAAACCTGATTTTTCCGCCAACGATGTCCCATTTGATTTAATCAATTTGGCTAAGAACTGCCTAATCAAAGATCCACTGGCGAGATTGAATCTCGTAACGTGGAATCACTTCATGCAGATAACTCAGCATAATGATTCTGTTGACTTAGCGCGAGAAAATATCAAAGCAGTTATGGCTGCTGAACACGATTTTGCGACGAATCCGATTGCTCGGCGATACGAGAAGCGAACAGGTGCTGAAATTCTTTTTCGTAAAATTCATACAACTGTGCAGCAAGTATTTATTTCTGAACCTTCACTTCCACCATTAACAGCAAATGAGCTAGATATTCAATCAAACAGGGGGCAATTTTCGGTCTCATTCACAACAAGCGAAAAATTCAGGCTTAAGGTTTATTTCCATATTTGTTTTTTGCTTACTGTGCTTGATGTCCAAGAACAAACAGTCAAAATAGATGCGATAGCGTGGATTGGCGCAAAAGAATCAGCTCATTCTTACGATCTCAAGTGCTTCCACAACGTTTACGGCGGAGTATTCGACAATGATGAAATCGGAGAAGCAGTTCAGAAATTTGCATTGATGGCTTTCGCCAAAGCTTTATCGCTGCAAAATTTACGCGATAAATGCGATACGTTGAATTGCATCGTTGACATAGATGAAGGTTTGCCAGTATGAACGAAACTTGGTGGGTCAGTGAATCTCAATTGGATGATAAGCAAAGACACATAATTTCTCTTCCGCTTAATCAGGCGCACCTAATCGTTGGCCCACCAGGGTCTGGCAAGACAAATTTGCTCGTCTTGAGAGGGAAGTACAGAACCCTTGCGAAGCGTCCAAACTTTAAGTTGATTGTATTCACACGAGCATTGCGAGAGTTTATTGTCGCTGGCACACACAAATACCGTATTCCAAGCAATAAAATACAAACGTCACACGCATTTTTTAGAGAGATATTGCGTGAGCATGATATACGTCCACCGAATGCCGAGAATTTTTCAAAGCAACGGCGCTTACTCGTTGAACAAGTTGCAAAAATTGTACAAGAGAGAAAATTGCAACCAATGTATGACGAGATACTGCTTGATGAAGCTCATGATTACTGGCCGGAAGAAGTGGAATTGTTTTCGAAACTTGCTCGGACGATATTTGCTGTTGTCGACAGAAGGCAAAAGATATACAGCGGAGAGGAGCCTTTTTCTGTTCTGGAAAGTTTGGTTGAAGAGAAAATCGAATTGACGCACCACTACAGAAATGGGCTGAATATATGCAAGCTGGCAGACAACGTGGGAAATTACAAAACTGACTTCGAGAAAATTGCTCCATCATGTAATTATGACGAGAACTATCGGCCTTCCACTGCAAAATATGAAAAATGTGATTCCTTGGATGAAGAAATAAAATTGGTAATTTCGAAACTTGATACTCAAATCAAAGCTTACCCAGCTGAGTTGATCGGCATCATATCACCAAGCAAGGATGTAGTTCAGCATGTATGGAATCAGGTTTGCCAGAGCAAGTTTGCAGACGTGGCCACACGTCATAGTGAGGATGAAGTCCTAAGCCTAAACGAGAATATTCGAATCTGTATCAGCACTTTGCATGCTGCAAAAGGTTTGGAATACAGGGTGTTGCATGTTCTCAGTTGTGAGAAATTCGCGAAGCGACCTCTGCCAAGATCCCTTGCATTTACAGCGATAACGCGAGCTAAAACATCTTTGTATTTGTATTCGTCTGATACTATGCTGGGCTTTTTAGATGAAGCAATAGGGGCGTTAGACCCTGAGGCGAAATTACCAACTGTAGATCAACTATTCAAGTGAGGAGGCTGGTTTAAGATGTGGAGCACAGACGCTAGCAGAGAACAATTTATCGAGATTCTTCATAGTGGATTCAGAAGTCAGTGCATTGTAGGAAAATTTGCGACAAATAATAAATCCACACTTAAGCGAGTACGAAAGAGAGAGGTTCGCCTTCTTTGGTCTGACAAGCCGCTTAATGGAGAAATCCCTCAGATTATCGTTGTGAGGGACTCAGAGATAGACGACTTCTTTGCATGGGCGAATACTTATTTGACTAGTTGGTCTCCAATATCAGCCTACTTTCGCGTTTTAACTGAGGGAGAGCAAATCGATTCAGACAAAACATGTTCATCAGTGCCAGAGAAGTCAATAGAATTAGCATCTTTGGGATTGATTATAGCGGAGGCGCTTACTTACTCAGAAAGAGTATATCGGGTGGGTCAGATACCTTCGAACTGGTGCTTAGCGACTTTTTCGTTCGTAGCCGCTCAAGGAGCAAAAACTGCGGATAAGCTGGATTCTTTGGCAGAGAAGTGGTTAGAGTGTCGAAAGTTGACTAATCAATCCGCGCTGAGTTTAGATGTCGGAAATTTACTTCAGCCTTGGCGAACACTGCTTTACGCAGTCGAATGCCAAAATGGAAAAAGCAGTCAAGTTAGCAATTTAGTGCAGTCGATATTTGTCGCATGCCTTTTTGAGGTTATGCACAGAGGAGAGATCAGCACAGAAGTCTGGCGAGGAATGACAAGAAACTGTAAAGCTGCGGCTGATGCTGCGGAGCTAATGCATGGCAATCGGGAAAATCGAGTCAATGTTTTTGAAAATTTTGTTAAAGATATGCGTTCGGCGATGTACAAGGATACTCAAGAGTTTTCCTTTATAGCGGGGTATCTAGCGAGCAGAATATCTCCAGGCACTTTTGATCAAGCAAGTATGTTGCAGAGTGAGTTAGATTTATTTCCAAGTTCTATTTTGTGGTTAGGGATTTTAGCTAGCTTGAACGAGAAAGAGCAGTTAAGCTCAAGTAGCATCGGAAGAAAGATATGGAAAGAATTGGGGAATAGACAGAGTTATTTTTCTCGTCCGAGAAGCGATATCGGATTGAGAGAGCTTCGTGTGCTGGCTCAAGGCGGAAGTTTTGAAGAGGGATATAAAACAGATATTTCAGGCAGTTTGATTGTGGAACTAGAACCGTGGATTTCGACTAGGGTTCGGTGGCCTGTTCATAACGTAGCGGCGGAGCAGCGGGCGAAAAGTAAATTAGAGAATCAAAATGGAGAACTGAACGAAATCGTATCGATATTGGATCAGGTGAAAGTTGGTATAACGGCTGTCGAAGACAAACTTAAGGTAATTTCAGTTAGCTAAGGATTGGCGCAAAAATGGGTGCGTGTTAAACTATTGGCAAAATCACAGAATCCGGAATTCGGAGTTCGATCATACCAGTAATCGTCGATTTGATCACTGATCGAAGTCCTCTATAGGTATTTGGCCGCTGCTGCTGCTTGAAGTGATGGATGCCTCGGTCACGCAGCTGGTCAATCAAACGATGCTCAGCGATCTGGGTTGATTGTTTCGATATAACTTAATTTTGTGTTTGCTAGCAAGTCAGTAGGCTTTCAAGCAAACCTCGGAATTCATCATATCGATTTTCTCTTGGATAGCAAATCCCATACTGATCTTATACCAAAGTCAAATGAATCGAGCATTACACGAACTCAAGCGGAGATCGATACTGTAATTTCTACCGCTGAATACGCAGACGGGTGTCATTGAGCTTGAATAAAGAGATTTTATTTTCCAAAGAGCTTGTAAATTCAAAGGTTTCGATGAAATCTTTATACACTGCCAAACCGCTCGGATGAATGCTGAAAAGAAAGCGCGTTTCAATATATGGCTGGCGAATAGCCTGATCCGCTTCAATCAGCCGAGAAATCCAAAAGCAAACGTTTTGATTGCAGATTTTTCGCGTTACCCCCCCCCGCTTCGCAATCGCAACAAAGTGCGGGTTGATCTCTTTTTTCCACATTTCTGCCAGCAGCTCGGTCGCAATGGCTTTGCTTCTGTCTTTGTGCATGACCCGGAATCCTTGCAGCGAAAGCTGCGCACGGATGGCATGCCCAATATCCTGATCAATTTGCTTGGCGAAGGCGCAGACAATCGGATTTATGCTCTGCCGCCGCATCTGGAAAATTCTATTTCCCTGATATTCAATTCTCGCCGTTTGGGTGATATTGTCGGCTGCAGAAAAACAACCAACACCTTGCTGGCAGAGCATGGTGTTTCTGTGCCCAGACGAAATCCGCTGACCTCTGGCAAGCGCAAGATTTTCAGTCTGGGCGGCGGTTATCCCAACTCCGCGACCATCGCCGACTCGTATCAAGAGCTCGAAAGCGGCCGATACAATGTAGAATTTATTGACACGCGCATGGCGTTTCAGGGCAAGACGTATGTCACATCACTGCGAATCATGTGCATCGGCTCCAGAGTCATCAAATTCATTATCAGAGCGCGCGATTGCAAGGAGGGCAGGCCCGAGGCACGGGATCGGAACACACCGCGGGACCCGAATCTGATTGACCATCTTTATCAAAAGATGGTCGTCAGCAGCCAAGATAGATTGCTTGCAATGGTCGAAGATATTGAATCAGTCTACGGCCCGGGGTTTTATGCGCACGATATTGTGCTTGACAAGAACACCGGAAATCCATATCTTTGCGAGACTGAGCTGAAGTTTTTTCCTGACACCTATATGCGAGTATTTCAGGGCCTGCTGGATGACAAGAATCCGATGTACAGCACGATGAGCTATCGCAGCTATGCAAAGCGAGCGGCAGCTGAGTTTATGGATTATTGCAATGCGTCGATTTGAATGCGGCTGCATGTGCCGTCAGATAGACTTGCTTGCGTCGAGCATTCTGTGGCCGACAAGAGCTGATCGGTGCATCTGCGCAACGCCTCACTGAAGTTTTTCTGGCAGCTGCTGCCATTATTCTAATGCGCTCTCTGCGATTGCTTTTTCCATATCCTCGAGTGATTTGGGCGGTCCGTCATATTTCAAGATTCCACGCAGTTCTGATAACGGGCGTACAGCTGCCATCCGGATTTCACCATTGTTCGATATGGAAAACCTCACGCGATCTCCAGGCTTTACAGCCAGCGCCTCGCGAATTGACTTGGGCAGGGTGATTTGGTTTTTTGACGTAATCTTGCTCTGCATCATTGATCTTGCAGATTTATGCAGTACATCTATATCAATTATTTAAGAAGCAAAACCATCAATTTCTAAGAACAGGGGTTTGGTGCGCAACAGTGCGGAGTGCAGGTGCCGAAAGTTCCAATTCTTCACTGACGGTTCATTTATAATACACGACCGCTTCAAAGTCGTTTGCAAAGCAATAAAGCAACTGAAAAATCGCTGATTTTATGATGATTCATTCAGTTGCAAAGCCCCTTGTGCTTCTGCTATCTTTGCTGCATGATCAATTTGTTTGTGCGGGCGATCTCGAATCTCGATCAGACCGCTGACGAGCCTTATTTAGGCTGATTGAAGCCGAACCATGCCAGCGACTCGCATTGACCACTGCTGCGCCAACTTAAACCGACCGATATATTGAAATGGAAAACAGCTTCGAAACCAAAAGCAGTCTGCAGGTAGGCGATCGGACTTACGAAATATTCTCTTTGCAGAAACTTTCAGATCAGTTCAGCCTCGCCAGGCTGCCGTATTCATTCAAGGTGCTGCTTGAGAATTTGCTCCGCAACGAAAATGGCGTGGATGTCACCGCTGATCAAATTCGTACGCTTGCGAACTGGGATGCAGACAATCATCCTGAGATCGATATCGGCTATTCACCGTCCAGAGTGCTCATGCAGGATTTCACCGGTGTGCCAGCGATCGTTGATCTGGCTGCCATGCGCGCTGCAATTGACGAAATCGGCTACGATCCTAAAGCCGTCAATCCACTGATTCGCACCGATCTGGTCATTGACCACTCGGTGATGGTGGATCATTTCGGCAGTGAGAATGCGATCGACCTCAATACTGCGCTGGAATACCGCCGCAATGCCGAGCGCTACGCATTCCTGCGCTGGGGGCAGAATTCGTTCAACCGCTTTTCTGTGGTGCCGCCGTCAACGGGTATTGTGCATCAGGTCAACCTTGAATACTTGGCATCCGTGATTGCCGAGCAGCAGGTCGATGGCAAGTGGCATGCTTATCCAGATACGGTGGTGGGTACCGACTCGCACACCACCATGATCAATGGCATCGGTGTTCTCGGCTGGGGTGTCGGCGGCATTGAGGCGGAAGCTGCAATGCTGGGTGAATCGATCGCCATGCTGCTCCCGAAGATTGTCGGCTGTCGCTTGCAGGGGTCGCTGCCGGAAGGCGCGACTGCAACCGACCTGGTACTGACCGTGGTTGAGGCATTGCGCAGGCACGGTGTTGTCGGCAAGTTTGTCGAATTTTTTGGCGATGGACTCAACCATCTGTCAGTCTCCGATCAGGCGACTCTGTCGAATATGGCGCCTGAGTACGGCGCGACCTGCGGCGTTTTTCCGATTGACAAGTCAACCATCGACTATTTGCGACTGACAGGCCGCTCAGATCGCACCATCGCCCTGGTCGAGGCATACGCAAAGCATCAAGGCATGTTTCGCGAGCCGTCCGCAGAAGCTGACTATCAGTTCAATGAGCTGGTTGAGATTGACATGAGCGGAATCGAGCCGAGTCTTGCGGGGCCGAAACGTCCGCAAGATCGTGTGCTGCTGCGCCGCGCGAGTGCCGCGGTAAAAGAGCATCTGTCTGCGCGTGATCAGGCGGGCGGCACAGATCGCACCGCAAAAATTGAGATCGACGGGGAGTCGGTGGAGCTGAGTGACGGCGATATTGTGGTCGCAGCCATCACCAGCTGCACCAATACGTCCAATCCTGCAGTCATTGTCGGCGCCGGCCTGCTGGCCCGAAATGCGGTTGCCGCGGGTCTGGCGGTGAAACCATGGGTAAAAACCTCACTGGCGCCCGGCTCGAAGGTGGTGACCGAATATCTGAAAAATTCGAATCTGCTCGAACCCCTGGAGCAGCTTGGTTTTGCGATTGTGGGGTATGGCTGCACCACCTGTATCGGCAATACCGGGCCGCTGCCGGAGCCCGTTGCCGAAGGCATCAAGACAAGTGACCTGACGGTCTGCTCAGTGCTGTCTGGCAATCGCAATTTTGAAGGCCGCGTGCATCCTGCCGTTCGCATGAATTTTCTCGCTTCACCGCCGCTGGTGGTCGCTTATGCCCTGGCTGGATCCATGCGCATCAATCTGACGGGTGAGCCGCTGGGAACCAGCGCAGACGGCAAGGAAATTTATCTTAAGGATGTATGGCCGACCAGCGAGCAGATTCATGAGGTCATTGACCAGCATGTAACCAACAGCATTTTCCAGTCGAAATATGTAGATGTATTCAAAGGCGACAGCCATTGGGCCAAAATTCCCGTCAAGCATTCCAGCTTGTATGACTGGGAAGATTCCTCAACCTATATCCGAAAAGCGCCATATTTCGAAGATATCAGGAAATTTGAAAGCAACATCAAGCCGATCACAGGCGCACGAGCCCTGGCGATCCTAGGCGACAGCGTTACCACTGATCATATTTCGCCAGCCGGTCCCATCATGCCAGATAGTCCCGCGGGTGCGTATCTTATTCACCATGGCGTGAGCCGGTCTGAATTCAATTCCTACGGCTCCAGGCGCGGCAACCATGAGGTTATGGTCAGAGGCACTTTTGCGAATGTGCGGTTGCGCAATGAAATTGCCCCGGGCACCGAAGGCGGCTGGACCCGTCATATGCCTTCTGGAGAGCAGATGACAATCTACGATGCCTCAGTCCGTTATCGGAAAGAGCGAACGCCCTTGATTGTGATTGCCGGCGCGGAGTACGGCTCCGGATCTTCACGCGACTGGGCCGCCAAAGGGCCGCTGCTGCTTGGTGTGCGTGCAGTAATCGTCGAGAGCTACGAGCGAATCCATCGCTCGAATTTGGTTGGCATGGGCATCCTGCCATTGCAGTTTGAGGCTGGCGAGACTCGTAAAACTCTGGAGCTGACCGGCGAGGAGGTGTTTCACTTCAGCGGCTTGGCGAAAGGTGCGAAACACGTGCAGGTCAACGCAACGCGCAACGATGGGAGCCATCAGAACTTCAACGTCATTGTGCGCATCGATACACCGCGAGAATGGGAATATTATGAGAATCAGGGCATTTTGCAATATGTCCTGAGAAATCTGACACAAGCGGGGGTCGCCAAGCGCGCCAGCTGAGTCGGTCTGTCGAGCAGGCCCATCCGGTCCAGTCACCTGCAGGCAGCGAGGGGATCGCCTGCCTGCAGATGATGTTTTTTATTTCAGCTCTTTTTGTTCCAGTGCAGCTTTGTCTTCATTCGACAGTTTGCGGCCAACCAGAATCATCTGCAGAATCAGGAATACGAAAGTCAGCCCTAAAACACCAAAAACCTTGAAATTCACCCAGATCTCCTCGCGCACTGCCTCGCTGAGTTCAGGTTTGTAATAGAAAGCGACATAAATGTTCAGGGTGCCGATAAATGTGAAAAACCATGCCCAGTGCAGATTCATGGACTTCCATACGTGTTTGGGCAATGCAACTTTTGAGTCCCCAATCATTTCGAAAATGGTGCGCTTGGTGCCGAATTGGGTGAGAAAAAAGACTGCCGCGAGAAGCCAGTTGACGATTGTTGTCTTCCATTTGATAAACAGCGGATCTCGAAGCAATATTGTGAGTCCGCCAAACACGACAAGCAGAATGAGCGTCACCACCTGAATCTTCTCAAATCTTTTCGTATACAGCCAAAACACACTGATCTGGACGAATGACGACACGATGGCGACACCGGTCGCCACATAGATGTCATACAGCTTGTAGCTGATAAAAAACAAAATAAGTGGAAAAAGATCGTATAGAAACTTCATGATCAAGCTGTATTTGAAGGTTTGGTGCCGAGGGAGAGACTCGAACTCTCACGGTGTCACCACCACCGGATTTTGAGTCCGGCGCGTCTGCCAATTTCGCCACCTCGGCAATGGATGGACGATGCGGCAATTGTATAACAGTCGCCTATTGGCCAAGGTTCAAATTCAAGCGTTTCGCGGCGTTCCCCTTGACATGAGATAAGGCAATTGCAGGCAGCAGAACCAGTTCCAGGTCAGATGAGTTTTCTCCGTCAATTTATACGCTCGCACCGCTCGTTGCATCAAACGGTGCTGGCGCTGACTTGGCCGGTCGTGATTGCGAACTTGAGCCTGCCGCTGGCCGGCGCGGTGGATACCGCGGTCGTTGGGCATCTCGACAGCCCGGTTTATATCGGCGCGGTGGCTTTAGGAGCATTGATATTCAGCGCAATGCTGTGGCTCATGGGCTTTTTGCGCATGGGCACTACTGGCATTGTCGCACAGTATTTCGGCTCAGACGAGCAGCATGAGGTGCGCGACGCTTATCTGCGAGCTCTGGCGGTTGCCATTGCGATCGGTCTGGTGATTGTGCTGTCGCGCAATCCAGTCGGCTCCGTCATATTCTGGTTTTTCGACGGCACAGAACCGGTTGAGAAGCAGGGTTTGGTCTATTACCAGATCCGGTCATGGGGCATTGTGTTCGGATTCTTGAATCTCGTGAATCTGGGCTTGCTGTTCGGGCTGCAGAAAATGCGGATTGCACTTGGTCTTCAAATCTTGCTGAACGGGATGAATATTGTGCTTGACCTGGTCTTTGTGCTGGGATTCGGCTGGTCGGTTGCCGGGGTGGCAGCCGCCACGCTGATCAGCGAGGTGTCTGCGGCAACGGTCGGGCTTTGGATCTGCTGCCGCTTGACGGGCATCTCCCTCGGGCGCGTTCGGCATCTGAAAATATTCCAGCGCGACCGATTTGCTCGCTTGATGCAGGTCAATGTCAATATCCTGATTCGAACACTGTGCCTGGAATCCGTATTCATTTATTTCATGTGGGCCAGCGCCAAGCAGGGGGATGTGGCTCTTGCTGCAAATGCGGTCTTGCTGCACTTGCTGCACTTTCTATCTTTTGGACTGGATGGATTCGCTCATGCCGCTGAGGCTCTGGCGGGAAACGCCTATGGAGCGAAAAACCGCAAAAAGCTTAATGCTGTTGTGGCGGTATGCCTGTTTTGGTCACTGGCAGTCGCCGCATTATTCTCACTTGGATATCTCGCTGGCGGGGCATTCATTGTCGGTTTGCTGACCGGCATCGACGAAGTGCGGCAATTCTGCTCAGACTACATGTTCTGGCTGGTGATCGCTCCATTTTTCTGTGTCTGGCCTTATCTGTTTGACGGGGTTTATATCGGCATGACCCGCACCGTTGAGATGAGGAACGGCATGCTGATTGCAGTTGCATGCTTCTTCGCAGTCGCAACCTGGCTGTCGGCGCTGTGGGGCAATCACGGCTTATGGTTTGGCATTATGACCCTCATGGTTGCTCGGGGCCTGACGCTTGGGCTGTGGTATCCGAAGATTGCCGCGAAAGTTGAGATGGCGTCATGACGGATCTGTTTTGCGATTTGCATACTTTTTCAACTGACTGAATTGATCTTGAATAAAATCATGGCAAAAAGGGCCTTTCCACAGATGATATTGCAGTCAGATGACTCATTTGCGGCGAGCGGTTCTTCTCAATCCGAAACTTACTGAAGGCGCAATACATTATGGAGCAGTCACCATTAGTGTCCGCGGCTGAAGCGATACAGCTGCATCGCGAATCTGACGTTCGGTTCATTGATGCCACTTGGTATCTGCCCAATGTGCCCAAAGATGCCAGTGCAGTTTATGCCGAGGAGCACATCCCCGGTGCGGTTCATTTTGATATTGACAAAGTAGCAGACTCGGCCAGCGAACTGCCGCATATGTTCCCGACAGCAAATCAGTTTTCTGCCTGTATCGGTGAGATGGGCATTTCCAATGCTGATCGAATTATTGTTTACGATCGCAGCCGCTGTGTGGCCTCAGCACGGGCCTGGTGGATGCTGCTGTCTTTTGGGCATGCTCGGGTGCAAGTGCTCAATGGCGGGCTGAATGCGTGGAAGAGAGAAGGGGGCGCGGTTGATGCGGATATGCCAAAGTTTGAACCTGTTCGATACACAGCACGTTTTGACAAGCGAATGGTCATTTCATGGAATGAAATGCTGGCAACTTACAATGACGGTTCTACGGCAGTGATAGATGCCCGCTCTCCTGCAAGGTTCAATGGGATTGAGCCGGAACCGCGGCCCCATCTTCGCGGCGGACATATCCCGCACAGCAAGAATGTCTACTATGGCGATCTGATGGATGATGAAGGGCTGATAAAACAGGCTCCGGCAGTTTGCAGTCTGATTGAGTCCAAATTCATTGACATTGACGCCCCGATTGTTGCGACCTGCGGTTCCGGCGTCACGGCTGCGATACTGCTGCTGTCGCTGTATCAAGTCCGCCAGCATGAAATGCGCCTGTACGATGGCTCATGGACTGAGTGGGCGCTGAACCCCGACAGCCCGCGATAAGCCTTGTCCGTCTGTAGCATCCATGAGCGGTGATGATGCAGTTGCATGGATTGATTTTGAGCTGCCGGCAAACCTGATTGCGCAATACCCCAGCAGCGAGCGCACTCGAAGCCGGCTGCTTGTGGTCGGTGAGCAGCCAAATCAGTTCGATGAGGTCAAATTTGCTGATTTGTGTCAGCTGCTTTCACCGGATGACTTGGTTGTATGCAACGATTCGCGGGTGATCGCTGCGCGCATGGAAGGCCGAAAGCCAACCGGGGGGCGGGTGGAAGTTTTCATTGAGCGGATTATTGATGCCGACTGCATCTGGGCGCAGGCAAGCGCGAGCCGACCGATTAAGACAGGTGACCAGATTGTCGTTGGACAGCGGCATGTCTTGACCGTTACGGGACGTCGCAGAGACTTGTTTGTGCTTGCTGCCGATGGGACAATTTCCGCGTGGGAGATGGCCGAAAGATTCGGTCGCATCCCACTGCCACCTTATATTCGACGCGCAACTGAAGACTTGGACACCGCTCGCTATCAGACCGTGTATGCCAAGCGGCCAGGTTCAGTAGCCGCGCCCACGGCAGGTCTTCATTTCAGTGAAAAATTGCTGGATGACATCCATTGCCAGGACATTGAGGTGTCCTATCTGACTTTGCATGTGGGGGCTGGTACATTCGCGCCGATCCGTGAGAATCAAGTCAATCAGCATGTCTTGCACAGCGAGCGCTTTGAAATCACGCCGGCACTGTGTGAATCCATTGATCGCTGCAAGGCCAGAGGCGGTCGTGTGATTGCGGTTGGAACAACGGTGGTCCGCACTTTGGAACATGCGGCAATGGCCGATGGAAGCGTCAGACCCGCCAGCGGAGAGACTTCTCTTTTCATCAAGCCTGGATTCCAATTCAAGATAGTCGATGCCATGATCACAAATTTTCATCTGCCACGCTCGACGCTGCTGATGCTGGTGTGTGCGTTTGCAGGCAGTATGCGAGTGCAGGCGGCTTATCGCCATGCCATAGCGGGAGCATTTCGTTTCTACAGTTACGGGGATGCCATGTTGATTTCCCGGCAGTAGAGTGCAAAGTGTCACAATTTTGCGACGTTCTTCCGCCCGCATATCCTCTCTATAGATCAGCCAGCCGTAAAGTGTTGTCAAGAGTCGTACACAAATGCTGAGTCGTTTCGCAGATCAGCCAAAATTGAAGAAACCGACATTTATATTTCCGAGACCTTCTATGTTGGCACTGGAAATTCGAATAAATCAGGCACTCAATCTTTTATTTTGAGGAATTATCCCTAATCCTAATCCTAATCCTAACCATAACTCGAATTCAGCGTGGTCTTGCCGCAGAGCTACGTATATGTAATGTTGCCAATCAGATTGATTCGTATTCGGAATAATTTTTTCTGTCATCTGTCAACTCCGCCGAATTTCATTACAGCTGGTTAGGATTAGGGATAATTTCTTTTTTTAGCATTTTAATTGCCGATTTGAGGATATTCTATTTGAGAAAACTTGCATATACTATCACCATGATGTTAAAGTTATTTCAGTAAAATCAAAATTAGATGATAAAAATAGCTTGCAATTTTGCCATTTAGAATCTCAATTACACTTTCAATATGCGAAAAAAAAAGTGAATAGCGCATCCACACAGCAAATCTGGAATTCTGCTGCAGGCATTGCAGATATAGACGATTCTCTCTATCTGCATAAGTCGCCTGAGATACAGGGAATTCGGACTATTTGGAAGGATCAGCAGGAGAGACTCAAAGATACGACACAGTTAGCGGAGTTTATTGAGTGAGTATCTCGAGAGTGGTCAATCGAAACAGGCATCATTGAAAACCTATACGACATTGATCGCGGAATCACACAAACGCTCATTGAGCAAGGGTTCAAAGCGGATATCCCTAGATTTGACTCAAATGGAACGCCGAAAGAGTATGTACTACGTTTGCTACACGACCAAAAGGCTGCACTAGATGGTGTTTTCGATTTTGTCAAAGGGAATCGCGAACTTTCCAATTCATACATCAAAGAGTTGCACTCTATATTGCTGAGAAGTCAAAAGACAACTGAAGCAGTGGATTCACTGGGACGGGCGGTTGAAGTTGAGCTGATCAAGGGCGAGTGGAAGCGGCAGGCTAATTTCCCAACATGCGATGGCGTTACCTACGAATATTGTGACCCTCTTCAGGTCGCAGGGGAGATGGAACGCTTAATTGATTTTCACTCAAACCATGTTTCGAAAGGGAATTATAACGAATAGTGCCCAAACCGCCCCGCCGCCAATCCGGTCAGCGAACTCTCTGCTTGTGAATTGACGCCGCTTTTCTCTGCCGCGGCGCGCCACCGCGAACCAGCGCAGCCCTCACCTGCTCCGGCGTGGCATTGATGCGCAGGTCAGTCTTGGATTTTTTCAAGTCGGGTTTGGATTTTTTCATCATGGCTGCCGCCTGCTGCGCGGGACAATTCATTTTCAGTTTGCCCAGCTGTACACAGGCATCTGAAACAGCAGACGCTTCCAAAGGGCGGGCCAGCATAATTCACACCCTGTCAGCTTTCAGATCCCTGCAAGTCAGCCGCTTGCCCTCCATGCCCCTGACGATGCCGGTCATCTGGTCGATGGTATCCAGCGACCGGATATTGTGCTTGCCCGCAAACTCGGACACATAGCGGTGCAGGTGCTGGCGGCTGATCTTGTGGAATGTGCCTTTATGCGCCCGTTTCAGAACTGCCCAGAACGACTCAATGCCGTTGATATGCGCCTGTCCTTTGACATACTCGCCGACCGAGTGCTTGACAGTGTCATGCTCGAAATCGACCATGCCCTCGTAGCTTTTGTGATCGTCTGTGTAGACTGTAGAATTCGGCTTGGCATTGTCCGCCACAAATCCTTGCAAAGTCGCCCGCTTGGTATTCTCAATCACTCTGGCGGACACCTGGTTTGATTCCCGCTCTTTCATTCCGATTACAGCAGTCTTGCCAACCCCGCCGCGTCCGGCATTCAGCTTTTTGCTGGAATGCTTGCTGGTCTCTTTCCCGCCCATGTAAGTCTCATCCACTTCCACTGTGCCGCTGAACATGGCTGTATCGCCCTGCTCATAGGCCTTGCGGATCCGGTGTGCCAGCCGCCAAGCTGAGGGCTGCGCAATTTTCAGGTCGCGTCGCAGTTTCATGGACGATACACTTTTCAGGCTGGTGGTCATCAGGTAAGTGGCAATCGCCCAAGTTCGATAATCAAGGTTCGAGCTTTCCATGACTGTGCCGGTCTTGACGCTGAACCGCTTGCCGCAGACTTTGCGATTCCGGCAGCGAAACGGCATTGTCTTGTGCCTTGCGCCGGTCAGCACATTCTCTGATCCGCAGTGCGGGCAGTAGATGCCGTCTTTCCAGCGGGCTTCAATGAACCATTTCTCAGCTGTCTCATTGTTGGAAAACATATCCATAATCTCAATCAGCGACAGTCCTTTGCGGTAGCTTTTTCCGGGCGCAGTCTGCATTGCTCTTTACCTTTATAGTAATTCTGTCAGTTTTTTGTCAAAATCCTGCCAGGTATTATACACTATTTTGGGCACTATTCGTTATAATTCCCTTTCGAAAGGTGTTCAAAGCCATGTTATGGCAGCTTGGCTTCATCATCGTTTTACGCAAATCCATCCATTTCAAGATGGCAACGGAAGGGTGGCAAGAGCATTGGCCTCGCTTGTGCTAATGCAAGACAGCCTGTTTCCACTTGTTGTTCACAGAGATGACAGGGTTAAATACATCAACGCACTGGAGGCGGCAGATGATGGAAATCTCATGCCATTGGTCGAACTGTTTGTCAGTCTGCAGAAGGTTCAGTTTAGAAAAGCAACCTACATTTCTGAGTCGTTGCTCGCCGAAGATAGCGTTACCAATGTATTGGAAGGCCTCAGCGAGAAAGCGCAAGAGATTTTGCAAAAACGCTCGGAAGAATACAAAAAAGTTTTCTCTCTTGCAAATGCAGTGGAATCAAATCTGCAGGACCGATTAGAGGAGATAAGACAGAAAGTTCAAGATCCTCTGAGTCAGATTGCCGGAAATGCATCAGTCTTCGTGAATCGCTCAGATTCATCTAATGACTATTACTATAGATATCAAATCATAAAAAATGCAAATGAATATTTAGACTATTTTGTAGAAACATCCGAGTATCGCTCATGGGTAGCAATGAACATTAAGTGGTCTTCGCGACAGGCACGGCTTGTTTTTACGATACATGGACTGGGTAAACCGTTTAATGGAAGTTTAATTTGCTCTCCATTTTTGGATTTTCGAGATAAAGATGACGAAGAGGTTCAAACGACATTTGTTCCGATAGCTGAAGATGGATTTGTCTTCTTCTACACGGAGGAGAAGGACAGTCTGCTGGATAGGATTCAAAATTGGCGAGACAACGTATTGAAAGTGGCTATCAGAGAGTTGACGCGAAGCCTGTAGCAGATAGCAACTAACTGGTTTGCGTCGTGTTTGGCTCACAGATCTGTCAATAACCAGATGTGCCTCCTTGCAAGTGAAGCAAAATCAATTTTTCTCAATATGTTTGCTAACTTCGTTTCTGATTTTTCACGTCAGTTTTCTGGAAGAATACGTCCTTGAATAATCGCTGATTCCAAAAGCTTTTGGACCTCTAATTTTTTAAAACGATGCCAATGGTCATCTAACCGGTCACCGGCTGCTGCAATTGCCAATACTGCAATTGCCAATACTGCTGCTCTTATCAGTATTGCATTGCCAAAACGATAAAGTGTTACTCTGAGTTCGAAGATCACTTGTTAGAGCATCTGCTGAAATCACCTCTTTCGTCAGGCCATGCTGAACATTGAATTCCGAGTCCCATTTTGCACGGGATATCTTTCTGACTAGAAGCACAGACTAATCCAACTCTCCAAGATCATCAATAACATCTTCTATGCAGGTTCGCAGCCATGCAACATCTTCTGAATGAAGTTCGAGTACTTTGCGAACTTCTGACTCCCCCAAGCTTCTACAGCTTGAACGGCGGCATCTCTTATTTCCACAGAATCAAGTTTGAGTGCATCCGCTGCAATTTTGACACGCCACGCAATCGGGTCAGACTCTCGTCGGCTCAAGCAACGGATTGCCGAGGCTGCTATACCAGGGTGGTTAGCATCTGCAGCTAACTCGCCGAGCCACCTATACGCATCCAGTCTGTTCGTGGAATTCAGCGCTTTATCAATGATTTGTTCCGCTGGGTGACAAACACCATCTTCGACTGGTTCGCTCTCAAATACAATTCTCAATTTCAAGGCGAATTTCTCTTGCTCGCGTCTTTCTATTTCCAAACATGAAGAATCGACAATTAACGGGAACAAACTTTTTAGTGTTTTGAGGCTTGACGGCAAGGTCTCCTGATGCGGCAGCACAAAACTTAAGTGGTGCCGTAGAATTCTTAGTTATTCCCGCTTCTGGATGCTTGTACTTGCCCAAGATTCCTGATCGGCGCCTGGCAGGTAATGTGAGCCGCTAAACACGCCGGAACCGTCAGGGTCAATAAAATTTTCTGGGAAAATAAAGGGTTTGATTGATTCGTCTCATCTACTATTCAACATCGAAAAGTTCCCTCGCTTTATCAGTTACTATCGATTCGAATGTTTCACTGACTCGCTCATGTAAATTCCCAGTTCCCTAAATCCGCTTTAGAGAAGCCGAAAACAAGAAAAGCCCTGCCAGTATAACGGGTTGAAAACCAAAAGCGTTTTACCCATTGGGTGAAACTGAACCAGAATACGGAGCAAGGCTGATGAAGATTGTACCGCACCGGCGCGAATCGACCGGCGCGAAATTCACCTCCCGAGCCGGACTGACGGCATTGGCGCATTTCATGAGCAAGCTGGGGCTCAGCGAGCGGCGGCTGGGGCGCTGCGGTGCGGGGGCCGCAAGCTGCTGGAGCGGCTCAATGCGAGAGTCATCCAGATGGTCGGCCACATTGCGGAGACCGGACAGGTGGCGGCGAGTGATTTTCGCCGCGGCAGCCGCCCGCCGAACTAGGGCCTGTTAACACAATTTGATCTGGATATGATACAATTATCACCCGTGATTGTCGTCTGGAACAGAGCGGAGGAACCGGCAATGGAACTTACACGGGCACAGTACGAGCGCATTGCCCCGCTGCTGCCGAGGCAGCGGGGCAATGTCAGCCTCTCGAGCCTGCAGGTGCTGAACGCCATTCTCTACGTGGCCGAGCACGGCTGCAAGTGGCGCGGCCTGCCGGAGCGTTTCGGCAACTGGCACACCATCTACACGCGCATGAGCCGGTGGTCGAGGAACGGGGTCCTGGACCGCGTGCTCAAGCGCCTGCAGCGGGAGCGGATGATCCGCATCCGGGTCGAGGTCCTGAGCCTTGACAGCACTAGCATCAAGGTGCATCCCGACGGCACGGGGGCGCTAAAAAAAACGGCGCCCAGTGCATCGGCAAGTCCCGGGGCGGGTGGAACACCAAGCTTCATCTGGCTGCCGCGGATGATCGGACCGCCGTGGCCTTCGCGCTCTCTCCCGGCAACGCGCACGATGCCCCGGAGGGGCGGAAGCTCCTGAAGCGGCTGGAGAGGCCGTCGAGCCGCCCGGCGCTCGTCATGGATCGGGCCTATGAGGACGATGAGACCCGCCGGCTGGCATCCGACCTCGGCTTCACACCCGTGGTGCCGCCGAAGAGCAGCCGCATCTCTCCCTGGGAATACGACCGGAAAATGTACCGGCGGCGCAACGAGGTGGAACGCCTGTTCCGGCGGCTCAAGGGCTTCCGCAGAGTGTTCTCGCGCTTCGACAAGCTTGATGTCATGTACCTCGGATTCGTCGTCTTCGCGCTGATCATCGATGCGCTGCGTAGCGTTAACACACCCTAGGACAATTTAGGCTTTGTCAAGCGCTGTATCAGGGCCTTGCCATCGGGGGTGAAGGTGACCCGGCTGCGCATTGATGCAGCCGGCTGGCCCAAGCCGGTCATCAGGCATTGTCAGGATCACGGCATTGGCTGTGCGATCCGGGCGAGAAGCTGCGATGACATCCGGCATGCGATTGCGAGCAGCCGCGAAAGCGACTGGCAGCGGCTGGAGATGCGGTGCGAGGCGGACGATCAGACGATTGACTGCGACCGGCATGTGTATCGCGCGATCGGGACCCATCTGGATGTATTGGACGGCTGGGACGACAGCGGCATTGTGCGCTGGCACAGCCGGCGCGGCGGCCGCAGCGAGAATCGGCTCCGGGAGATGAGGCAGGATTTTGCCAGCGGGCGGATGCCGTGCAGCGATCATCAGGCCAATGCGCTGCGGCTGTCGCTCAGTGCGCTTGCATGCAGCGTGTCTGTGCTGTTTCGGCACACGCTGCCGCAGGGGCTTGGGAGCGCACGGGCCTCGACGGTGCGCTGCCGGCTGTTTGCGATCAGCGGACGGATTGCGCATCACGCCCGCCAGACGGCGCTGCGGATGCGGCATCGTCACCGGCTGCTGCCGGATCGGGTGATGGCTGGCATTGACCGGCGGCTGCCGGCCGCCTGACCGGCGCCGCCGCCGGCGGCGCTTTCAATCTGGCAGGTGTCAGCGCTCCGCTGAGGGCTGCGCCTGTACTGAATCGGCCGAAAGGCTGTCCAGGCGGCGCCAGTGCGCCGTTTGGGCAAGCTCGATTCCCGATTTTTCTCACGGCTGCTGCTCAACACAGAAAAATCGGCCCCGAAACATGCCAGAACCAGCCGATTGATGCGCAAATATTGCTCTAACGCGATTTTAGGGCAGTTGCTTTCATTGACTCGTCACAGTCAATTGATGTTTCATATTGCCAAAAAGCATCAAGATCAAGGAGACACTCCACTTTGTTAGATGAAGAATTGAGTAATCCATAAATTAAATTCAATTGCACATCGTCTTCATATTTGTATTCGACCCGACCATAAAAGTTCCCATAATTCTCTGGCAACCCTTCTAATTTTAAATTGATGCACCTGAGGTAATCTTTAATCCTCGAACTTGTTTCGGGAATAGTGATTCTATTAATGTAACGAACACCAACACGCACAACTGACTCGGCATCCGTGACCTTTCTATATGCATTGAGTGCTTTTTGTATACGAAGACGAAATTCATCCCATCCGGCACCCTCGATATTATCTTTACTTTGATACGGATGCAACATATGAACGCTCATAACGTTCGCACCGACTCCAATTAGCCGTTTGCTGTCTTTCGAGACCAATTGAACCTTGAGTAAGCCGTCATCGTGTTGAATTCTTGATAGATTACCCTCTTTCATTTGCAGATTTAACTCCACAGCTCTTTGCTCTCTTGGCTTGCCGGTATATTCTTCTCCAAGCTCACTTTGCAGTTTGCCTGGAATTGTCAAATCCCAATTTGAATCTGCAACAAAGCGAAACTCACATAGCGCTTCCTCTATCGGAGGATGCTTGTAGTGTTTGTTACTTTTTAATTATTTTTTCATATTTCGACACCTTAGTTTTGTACAACTTCAGTTCTTTCCACATTTCCTGCGCCGGGCATTTCGTGCACTATTAGGCCATGGTATTTGTGCTTTTAGATTTCTTTGAAACATTATTTCCGAGAATACGAATGAAAATAAAGATTGTCAGGGCATCTAAAACTTTATTCAGATTCCAAGCTTCACTTTGAAGTCAGCAGACATCGCCAAAATTGCATCTTGAGCACCTTTACAATCGTAGATAGAGCAATGTTGCGAGGTCTAAGCAAATTCATATAAGCATGGAGAACAAATTGAGATTGAGATTCTCTGATGAATACGCCATATCGCATACCATCAGTTACAATGATTCTCTCGCATTTTTATGAATTCATTGCGTAATTTTGGACTTGGTCGAATGCTGTTAGACAGGAATTGTCCATTTTTTGACTTCAACTAACGCAGTAAGAGATTCCTGATTTCATAGGAAGACTTGAAAACAATGCAACATCTATTCGCTTCCTTTCACCTATTTGCTTGGATTGCGTTCGCTTAGCGGCTGAGTTGTGTCACTCTGTTTAAACGTATAAGTGTCAAAATTTTTAACATCTGAACATAACCAGCGAACACGTCGCACATGAGCAATATCCCAACCATCTACACCATTAAACGGGTCGTGATATTCATGCCCTCCCACAATCTGACCTACAGCGCCGGCCACGTTTGTTCCTTGGCGTAATATGACCAAATCGGAATCTTGAATTTCTTTGCAAAAACGCTCCAAGTCAGATATTTTTTTTCTGATCAACCTGGTAATTTCTGCGAATATTCTTGTCTATTTGTCCAGGCCCCTACTTGAGCAGGGCCATTCAGAATAACATCCCAATCAATGCGCACCTTTCCATAAGTTCTGTCGCCATCTCCGCAAGCTTGTTGCCATATTGTTCTATTCTTGATTTCCAAAGGTCACACCTTTTTGCAGATGCTGAAATAAAATTCCCAAAGTTACGAAAATTCCTGTTTTTGGTTTGATCGTTGATCGGTCAAGCGACACTCGCTGATTGTAAGTTACACGCTCTGCCATTGATAGCCTCAATGACACCAGCAGGCGTAAGTTTGTATTATGGGTTTTCATAGTGCGCGACAGCCTTTAGAGGAAATAAGACTGGTTGTTTGTTATCGATATCAGATTTTTAAGAACGCAAACGGTTGCTTAAGCTGATATGGAAACCTCTCCGATTGCAAGTGCGGTTCTGCGAGTCGATGAGCAAAAGACGGGGTGCGGTCTTAGATCCGGCCTGCTGTTGAGGAGGGCATGAAGGCCGTCCTCGCGCCATGATGATTTTCGCGCACAGGACTCCTTGTCTGCGGTCCGGCCTGCAGGCTGCCGCAGGCCGAGCCAGGCTCTTCCTGTGCCGGCATCGCCCTTTTTGTCATCCGCTCACAATCTCACCCATGCAGCTCCCTTGACCGGTCAGCCGTTTCACTGCGCCGGCCGCCAAGCCGGCGCAGCCATCTTTTTATCTCGATGACCCGCCCGCAAAGCGTCGCGGATCATATTCAGCGCCTTGGGACAAAACCGCCCAGCTGATGCGAGCCATCTGGCAGGCGATGGCCGCCGTCGCTCTGGTGGAGCGGTGGTTTGCGCAGATCACGAGCAAGCAGATCCGGCGCGGGTCGTTCAGCAGCGCCGGGAACCTTGAGGCGGCCATCCGGCAGTGCCTTGAGGTGTACAATGAGAATCCCAAGCTGTTCATCTGCACCAAGAGTGCGGATGAGATACTGGAGTCATTGAAAATCTGCTGTAAATGAGCTTCTGATACAGGATGCCAGGTGCGAAGCGCAAGGTGAAAGCACAGTCGGGCGACGGCTTTCGTATTGCACTGTCCCCATCCAAGCAGCGGTATTATCAAGCGGTGTTTGCAGCAGTTTTCTGACTTCGCGCCAGCCGGCTTGACAAAAGGGTAATCTGATGTACCGCCGGGTGAGGCTGTGACTTGAAGGATTACTGCTACAATACACGGCATCGACAAGCCAAATCTCACAAAGTTTACCGACTAGACGAGAGCAAGAGGTATTAGACAATGGAGTATCAGAAAATCGAGGTGGCTCGCCGCTCACCGAATTTAGGTGCATTCGTGTCCGGGGTTGATCTTGGAGAGGATTTGCCAGACTCTGCTATCGAAGAAATTCGAGCTGCGCTGCTGCAGTTCGGTGTGCTGTTTTTCTCCAATCAGTCTCTCAGCGAAAAGCAGCATATTCGTCTCGGCGAGCGATTTGGCACGCTGGATTTGCCACACCCTGTCTTTGATTGCAATCAGGATGATCCGCGATTGACGATCATTGAATCGAAAGGACGGGCTCACGATGCAGAACACTACTGGCATAGCGATGTGACCTATCAAGAAGCTCCGTCGATGGGCTCAATTCTGATCGCTAGAAAAATTCCGGAAGTCGGCGGCGATACGCTGTTTGCCTGCATGTATTCAGCGTATGAGACTTTGTCAGAGCCAATCAGGAAAATGCTGGAGTCACTGACTGCTCAGCATTCGATCGAGCGCGGCTGGGGCACTTCGCTTCGGATGCAGCCCGATGGTGAAAAGCGTGTTCAAAAATTGAAAGAAGCATTTCCCCTGATGACCCATCCAGTGCTGCGGACTCATCCAGAAACTGGCCGCACAGCGCTGTATGTGAACGAATACTACACCTCCCGCATCAATGAGCTGTCAGAACCGGAGAGCGAGGGACTGCTGCGCTTGCTGTTCAATCATTCTCAACTGCCTGAATTTCAGGTGCGGCACCGCTGGAATGTGGGTGATGTCGCATTTTGGGACAATCGCTGCACGCAGCATTATGCGTCGCATGATTATGGCGCTGCACACAGAATCATGAATCGAGTCACCATAGCGGGTGATCATCCCTACTACAAGCATTAGCCGATCGCGCGGCACTGGCTGGAATTTGTTTTGAGCGAATGTGCAGATAATCGAATCAAGGCAGATCATCTTTCATTCTTTCGATATTAGCAGTGTCGAAAGAATTGCAGACATTCGGCTTTTCAAGTCGCTGTGAATGATGCAGCACAAGTTGTTGTAATCGGCGGCGGCATTGTCGGCTGCTCAGTCGCATACCACCTTGCCAAAAGCGGCTGGAGCAGCGTGACGCTTGTTGAGCGCAAGGAATTGACATCCGGCTCAAGCTGGCATGCAGCGGGCGGATTGTTTACGCTGACTCGACCGAATGCAGCGGCTCAAATCCACAAATACACATTCGATGCCTACAGTGAGATTGCAGCCGAAAGTGGACAGTCATGTGGATTCCATTTCACCGGCGGCATCAATTTATGCCGTACTGCTGAGGAGGTGGACAGCAACTTGAGGATGCAAAGTGCGTGCCGGCGCCTTGGCATTGAAAGCTACCCTTTGACTGAAGCAGAAGTTCGCGAAAAAGCGCCGATACTGGATTCATCAGGATTTCGATTGGCTTTTTGGGAGGTCGAAGGCGGACATGTCGATCCAGCCTCTGCGACACAAGCTTTCGCCGCGGCCGCGAGAAAGCTCGGCGTGACGATTTTAAGGCATGCCCCGGTGCTGGAAACTGCTCAGCTGCCCGATGGCGGGTGGCGTGTCGGCACAAGCAATGGGTCGATTCAATGCGAATATCTGGTCAATGCGGCCGGCTTGTGGGGTCGGGAGGTTGCTAAACTTGCAGGCATTGATTTGCCATTGGTACCCGTGGAGCATCATTATCTGGTGACCGAAGAAATTCCTCAAATTGCTCAGTTGGATTTCGAGCTGCCGCAGATTAATGATAATGAAACGGGTTGCTACGCGCGTCAGGAAGGGTGCGGTATGCTGCTCGGCGCTTATGAAAAAACCTGTACGCATTGGTCTGTTGATGAAACGCCCGCCGATTTCGATCATGAGCTGTTGCCCGATGATCTGTCGCGTATGGAATGGAATTTCCAAAAAGCTGCTGAGGTCATGCCATGCATTGCGACTGCAGGCGTCAAGCGGGTGATCAATGGCCCGATGATTTTCTCACCGGATTTAGGGCCTTTGCTCGGGCCTCACCCGCGATTGAGGAATTATTTTTGTGCCAATGGCGCTATGGCGGGCTTCAATCAAGGCCCTGGCATCGGCAAAGCGCTTGCTGAATGGATGATTCAGGGAGAGCCGGAGTTTGATCTTTCCTGCTGGGATGTCGCACGTTTTGGCGATTGGGCTTCAAAGGACTACGCGCTGAAATCAACTCGTTATTTTTATGAAAACCGATCAGAGAAAACCTACCCCTATCAGGAGTTTGAAGCGGGCAGACCGATCAAGACAACGCCGATTTATGAGCATTTGAAACAAGCCGGAGGCGTGTTCGGTGCATCTTTCGGTCTTGAGCATCCAAATTGGTTTGCGCCGCCGAAGGCAGAGCCTAGAGACACGCTGACTTATCGGCAGCCGAATTGGTGGCAGGTCGTCATGGATGAAGGCAAGCGGGTTCGCAATGAAGTCGGCTTGATGGAATTTTCCGGGATGGCGGTATTCCAGATCAGCGGCTGTGGCGCAGCGCAGTGGCTCAATCGGATTATGGCCAACTCCATGCCGGCCGCAAACAAAATCGCGCTGACGCCGATGCTGTCGCCGCAGGGTCGGCTGATCGGGGATTTTTCAGTTGCGCAGATTGAGCCAGACTCTTACTTGGCTTTTGCTTCAGACTATATGCAACTGGCATATATGCGTTATTTTCGCCGTCATTTGCCCTGTGATGGCGTTCAGGTCTGCAACGTGTCGAATCACTATTGCGGACTGCATATCTGCGGCCCGCAGGCGCAGCAGCTGATCGCAAAAGTGGCCGCGTTTGATATGGATTCATTCAGTTTTCCTTTTTTGCATGCACAGCGCATTTCTATGGGCGGAATCGATGATGTCACCGTGTTGCGCATTTCGTATACAGGCGAGACTGGCTATGAAATCTATATGCAGCCGCAGCATCAGATTCCGCTGTTTGAGCTGCTCTTGAGCGAGGGCCGAAGCCTGGGTATTGGTTTGGTTGGATCACGATGCCTGATGCAAACGCGTCTCGAAAAGAATTTTCCTGCCTGGGGACTTGAGCTGTCATCGGACTATACCGCAAAAGAAGCTGGCTTGAGCCGCTTTGTCGATATGGACAAGAACGATTTTGTCGGCAAGGAAGCAGTTTTGAGAAACAAATCGCCGCGTGAAAGCATTGTCTGCATGACGGTTGATGATGGACATCATGCAGTTTGGGGAGATGAGGCAATCTTTCTCGACAGCACGGCTGTTGGGTATGTCACTTCCGGCGGATTTGGTCCGCATACAGAGCGACATATCGCGCTGGGTTATGTTGACAGCAGTGCTGATCTTGCTGCTGATGGCTTCTCTGTAGAGATTTTAGGAGATTTGATTCCAGCGCAGATTTGCACCGAGCCTGTGTATGACCCAAAAGGCTTGCGAATGCGCGGCTGAGAGCTGCAAGGCAAAGGGTTTGGAGCAACGAATGAATCGCCGTCAATCCAGAACTCGCAGAGACCGAAGGGTTCTGCAAGAAAAAAAGTTCACGCAAAGGGATTTCAGGACTCTGCGCAATCCATACAAGCCAATGGAAATTGTTTCGGCTGATCAGATCGAATCGATTCATCAGGCGAGCCTGAAGATTCTTCGCGACTTGGGGCTGTGCGTGAAAAGCAAGACGGCGCTGAAGATGCTCGAAGATTCAAGAGCCGAAGTTGATCATGAGACTGGGATTGTGCGGTTTGATCCAGAGTTCATTGAAGAGATGCTGACGGGAATTCCGAGTGAAATGACCATTCACGCCCGCAATCCTGCCAAATCAGTCAAGCTGGGTGGAGATTCAATTGTTTTTGCCACAGTTTGCGGACCGCCTTTTGTTTCAGATCTGGATCGCGGCCGCCGTGATGGAACGCTTGAGGACATGGAAAATTTCACAAAAGTGGCCGGCTCACTGAATATTTTTCATCATGACGGTGGAAGCGGTGTAGAACCGCTGGATCTGCCTCCTGAAACTCGCCATTTGGATATGCTGTATGCCCAAATCACCCTGATGGACAAAGGCTGGCAGCCCATGTGGATGAATACCGGTGAGCGTGCGCGTGATTGCATCGAAATGGCGAAGATCGCCTTGCAAACGGATGATGAGGGACTTAAGAAACGACCCGGGATTATCGGCGGAATCAACACCAATTCACCCTTGCTGTTTGATGATGGACAGGCAGACGGCATGCGAGAGTTTGCACTCGCAGGCCAGCCGGTGCATGCTACGCCATTTACGCTGGCCGGTGCGATGGCGCCGGCGACAGTCGCAGGCGCGGTCACACAGCAGAATGCCGAAGTTTTGGGATGCATCGCGCTTACGCAAGCCGCGGTGCGCGGCGCACCGACTTTTTACGGGCATTTTACCTCCAATGTTGACATGCGCAGCGGCTCGCCGGCATTCGGAACGCCCGAATATGCTCAATCTGTGATTATTTCCGGACAGCTGGCCAGACGCTATGATCTGCCTTTGCGCTCATCCAATACCACGGCTTCGGCATGTGTTGATTTGCAAGCCGCCTACGAAAGCGATATGTCAGTCTATGCCTGCATTCAGTCGCATGTCAATTATGTGATGCATGCTGGCGGCTGGCTTGAGGGAGGCTTGACTTGCTCATTCGAGAAACTGATATTGGATGCGGAGATCTTGCAGATGCAGGCTGCTTTTCTTGATCCCGTTGTTTTCGACGAGGATTCATTCGGACTGGATGCTATCGAAGAAGCGGGAATTGGCGGACATTTTTTCGGCACCAATCATACTTTGGAACGTTATCAGAACGCGTTTTATGAGCCGATCCTTTCGGACTGGCGCAATTTTGAGACTTGGCGAGACGATGGCGCCCAATCTGCGCTGGAAAGAGCGAACAGAATTTGGAAACAGTTATTGCGTGAATACGAAAAGCCGCCCATCGATCCATCCATTGAAGAGCAGCTGCAGGCTTATGTGGCGGTACGCAAAGAACAGATCACTGGAAAAGTCAGCAGACTGTCAACGTGAATAAGAATTTCTGTCAAGTCATCTATATCAGCCCATTTCGAAAGCATGCACATCTTCTGCCATGACAGATCGATCGCAGGTCGCGGTCAAGCTATTTGCCTCGATTAATATTCGGTTTTTTCAAGAGACTTTAATCTCTCCAGCATTTTAGGAAGCGAGATCACGATGACATCATCTGCGATGCGAAATTCATCATCGCCGGAATAGACAATGAACTTTTGCGATGCATTCACATCTCCGCAAGTGCGAGCAAAGTGTTTGGCTGGTTTTGGAAATGAGCCGTATTTGATTTCAACTGCGAGTGTTTGCCCAGATGGCAGATGAATAACCAAATCGATTTCCGCACCGGCCGCAGAGCGGTAGAAAAAAGTTTGTGCTGGCCGCGGCAATGCCGAATGCACATTTTCAATGACAAAGCCTTCCCAGCTTTTCCCTAATACAGGGTGTGATAACAGCGCCTCATGATCTGCAATGCCGAGCAGTCGGTGCAATATGCCGCTGTCACGAATATAAACCCTCGGTGATTTGATCAGTCTTTTCTTGACGTTGCTGAACCAAGGCTCCAGTCGTCGGACCAATAGCATATCGACCAGAATATCGATATAGTGACTGATTGTTTTGCTATCAACTTCCAGGTTGGCAGCCAGCTTTGCGATATTCACTGTTTCGCCTTGCAAGTGTGCCAGCATTGTCCATAATCGTCTCAATCGGCTGGACGGTATGCGAAAGCCGAATTTTGGGACTTCATGTTCCAGATAGCTGCTGATCAAGTCATCAAGCCACAGTTTGCTTGATATTTGATCAGGTGCAAGATAACTTTTTGGAAATCCGCCCCGCAGCCATAGCTGTTTATGGGTCTTTTGATCTTGCGCTGTTTCCAATACGTTCAATACAGGAAGCTCAAGATAAGTAATCCGTCCGGCAAGACTCTGTGACGATTGGCGCAGCAAATCTAATGAAGCTGAGCCAAGCAAAAGGTACATGCCAGTTGATTTGGCGTTTTGGATATTTTGATCAATCAGTCCGCGAAGTATTGGAAACAAATCAGGAGCACACTGAATTTCATCCAGAATAGTGAGCTTGTCGAAGTGTCCGCGCAAATAGTCAACAGGATCGCTGAGCTTATAGAGATCTTCTGGGCTTTCGAGATCAAGATAGACTGAATCCCAAGTTGTGGATAACTTCTTGGCGAGCGTTGTTTTCCCGACTTGACGTGCACCTAAAAGGCCTACAGCGGGTACTCTATCCAGTCTGTCATGTATTGTTGATAGCAGATGTCGATCAATCATATCTTGTATAATAAGATACTATATCCAGATATACAAGGTTTACAGCAGTCTTTTTGAGCTGCAAGCAGAAATTGAGCAGTTGTGCGAGCAAAAATCTGTCGCTGGTCGACAATAGTGCAAGATGCTTGATCCTTGCCATGAATTGATACCCTCGATCTCGCCTTGTAGATTCAAGCTGACTCCGAAAAGTGCTCACCTGGAGACTGGTGTCAACTGTATTGCATTCGTCCAGTAGTACTTGAAAAGTATTGTGAGACTCCGCACTTTGCCGGATTCTGCGACTACGTGGAAAACTGAAACAAAGTCGGCCGGCCTCAAGGTCCCGGAAAACTGAATTCTCACATAAAAAGTTGATTGCCGATCAAGAACATCTGCCTCAATCCCGTGCACTAGTGTTCAAAACTGTGCTCAGCCTAAAAAGGGGCTTATATACTTAAGCGCCCAATTTCCTAATTGATCCTCAATATAGCCAATAATATAAAAAACCTGTGCCCATAGACAGTGATTTAAGAATAATGTACTGATTCTTATCAACTAATGTTACGGCTAGTGAAGGCCAATGCAGTGGATTCACTAGCCGTAACATTAGAAAGCATTGCAATCTGTTTGTTAAGTGTGTTCAAGTGATAGATTTTGCATACATCAAGTTAGGTATATAATTCCCCTTGTAAAGTCTTCCATCCACATCCTTGTGCCGAAACCGGCTCAATTGAGATTCGCCGTAGATCTGATATTGCTGATTCCATGAGAAATCATTGGACTTTGTGTGATACAGGATGACTTCTGAAACGTTGGCATAGCGATTGGCAGTATTGTGGCTGTTGCTGCGCTGCCAGGTGATCTGATTCCTGAGTTGCCGCCACCCGAATATCGCATCCATGACTGCCTTGAGATAATGGCTTGCAGTCGGGTTGCAATGCAGACAGATCGGGCCGGTCGGCTTGAGCACCCGATGCATAAGCCGGAAGCCGAACCGCCATGAAGCGCATGTACGCACCCATGCCATCAGAGTGCGCATAGCGGGCCGCTTCAATAGCTTCCATCAGCTTCGGATAGTCATCGGTGACCTGATCCGTCCACGACTCGTGCACATCGCCCTCCCATGACCAGCGATCCTGAAACTTTGCGCCGGCGGCCAAGCTGTCGGGCATGGCATGAAAGTCACGCCCCTTGTTGAACGGCGGATCCGTGGCGATCAGGTCCACGGATTCTGAATTCATGGCGCGCAGGAACTTCAGATTGCCGCCACGAAACAGGATGCGGTTCTGCAAGTTGGCAGTCATCTTGGAGAGTCAAAAATGAAAGCCTTAGGAATGGCTTCGCAGATCTTCCAAGACTGCATTATCTTGTCATTGACAATGAGGTTGCACGACAGAGAATTAGTGTTCCATTTGCGATTTGCAGTCGGCTCAGCTAGATTGGCCTTTCAGCAAAAAGTGTGCCATCCTTAATCATAGCTGTCACGCAGTCATGCGAACCTTCGTCAATGCATAGACACCGAATCGAATGCCATTTTTTTGCGGAATCGGGTGCGCTAGCTGCTGGCTCTTGCAAATACGCCTGGCTCTGATCGAGCCTGATAGCGGACCCGAACAGGCTCTTTTGGACCCGTCACCCAGCTGCCGTAGTTGGGAGCCGGGATGGGGCCGTCAATCGCAAAGTCAAAACGATCCAGCAATACAGACCAGATTGTTTTGAGCTGCATATAAGCAAAATGCTTGCCCATGCACATGTGCTTGCCGCCGCCGAAGCCAATCAAGGTATACCGATGTCGCTTGTCCTCGCGAGCGGGCGGTGCAAATCGTTCAGGATTAAACTGATCGGGGTCGCTGAACAGATGCGGCAGACGGTGGGCTGCCGCTGGCGACACCATGGCCAAGGTTCCCGCCGGTACGGTATAGCTGTTGTATTCAAAAGGCTTGAGTACTTTTCTGATCAGTATGATCAGCGGCGGGTGCAGTCGCTCATTCTCACGAATTGTATATTCCATCAGGGCTTGTTTTTTTATAGTATCAATATTCGCTGCGTTTTCATTGCTGTAAACCTGTTGCATCTCGGCGCGCAGCTTGTCAATGTAGGACGGCGCTCTCAGGAGCTCTAGACAGGTCCACGCCGACAGCACTGCACTCGTATGCTGGCCCGCGAACAATACGGTCAGCAGAATTCCAGTGACCTCATCATCGGTCAGACTGCGGCCGTCCTTATAGCGGCTGTCCATGACTTTCTGCATGAAGTCGTCTGGCTTGTCACCGGTTTGGCGCCGTTCGGCCATTAATTTTGAAAACATCTTAGAGATTTCTTTTCTGGCCTGATCACGGGCGCGGTGCGCCGCAATCGGTATATTGGGGAGAAAAAATCCCAAAGTATTGATTCCGTTTTGAAGTTCGTGATAACTCTCGGCAAATCCGGCATCCAGCTGGTCGCGAAGCTGTCGACTGATTAGACAATGGCTAGCTATATTGATGGTCAGTTGATTCATCGCATAGGGCAGATCAAGCTCCCCGTGCTCGCCCATGGAGTCAGCGAATTTCATCGCCTCCATAAACATAATCTCTGAAAACTTGCGCAGAGCGGATTCCCGCAATTCTGGATAGAGAAATCCGAGCTGCTCATCCATCAGCTGCGGAGAGACATCATAGGCAACACCGCGACCGAAAATTGGAATCGTGAACTGATAGACATCCTTGGCGCTCAGGCAGTCCCGCGGCGCTCTGAAATAACGGTCGTGGGCATCAGGTCCCATAAAGAGATAAAACCTTTTCGGCCCCAGACGAAATTGAAACAATTCGCCCTGCTCGTGCCAGCCGCGCATCAGCATTGAGACTGGGTCTTGCAAAAACTCGGTCAGATGCCCCACTAAAGGCCATCCGCCTGCTAAGCTTGGAATTTTGTTCATCGGAGGCGGTGTTTGATGTGTCGAGGAGATCGTAGTCATGATAAAACCTTGATAATTGATTTTTTGCGCTAATAGACCAACGGCAGCATTGAATAACGTACACGCTGTGAGTAGCGTTCCCATAACTCTCCATATTTAGCCCGACAGCGCTTCTCATCGCGAAGAGAACGATGGCAAAGCAGAATGCCTAGCCATAAAGGCAATAAATATGGCCACCAAGATTGGAATCCGGCAGTCAGCGCAAACGAACAGTAGATCAGAATCTCACCGGTGTAATTGAGATGGCGGCCAATGCCCCAAAATCCTGAGATGAGCAGACGACCATCAAGGCTGCGAGCAGGCTGGCCCCAAATTTTGACATTGGGGTTGCGCTTGAAGTTATGCTTCTGCTGATTGGCTCCGCGGAACAAGCAGAAACCGAGGACGAATAGCGCGACAAGCGCTGCCGCAGACGCGGGGGACGGCTCCGCGGATGAATGTACCAGCCACCAGCCGACCCAGCAATAGAAAAACGGGACCAAAACATAATCACCCCAAATCAGCATCCACCCGAAACGCTCGCTGATCAGATCCCAAGTGTGAACCATGCCGTATTCGAACTGGAAGTAGTTGAATACGTAGATGAATGTGAATGCCTGATAAAGCACCATGGCGAGTGTCAGCCCGCCATGCTGCTCGTATTGGGTTACGGCAAAAGAAGCATTCAGCAATGCGAGACCGATTAATGAAGGGCGGTAACTGAAGAATTTAACGTCGACCCCGAACCAGCGCGGGTTGGTCGTTACACCATAAAAATAGCCCGATAGAAAACTCATGGCTGCCCTTTCCTCGCGATTTGATCGCCAGTAAAACCAGCCAGACAGTAAAAAAGCGAACACGTTTGTTACGATGAACAGACCGAGGAAGTGTGACAGCAGCGTCGAGAGCGAAAACCAGTCGAGCAGATGTGCTAATCCCGCCACAAGGCCTGTAATCAAAAACAGAGCCAGTCCGTTGAGTTTGTAAACCGGGGTGTTGCCCTCAATACTTGGTCCCTTGATCTTGCGTCCAGGAACGACTATTGAACCGATGAACAGCGCACCAGTGAATACGATAAGCATGATCGCCGCCTGGGGCAGCGATATCCATACCGAATTGAAGTCGAGCTCAGGCGGCATCTAAACGATCATTTTGGGCTTCACGTGAAAGATGCTCTTCCCACTTGCGGATCGTCACTTTCTGAAATTCCCGCACTACCGGGTTGAATTCGACAGGCGGCTCATCCCAATATTCCTCATAGCCGATTTGCTCGGCCTCAACAGCGATCTTGTCTTGATCCAGCAAGGGTCGAATCAGTACACGATTCGAGATCTTCATCACCGCACTCATGGCAAAGCGTGGAAAGCGTATGGGTGTTAGAGGAATTTTCAAAGATTTGAAATAGAAAAGAAAAAATGCACGAGTCGTGCGCTCGTCAATGGGCAGAACGAACAGCCAATGCTTGATTGACTCGTCTGTGTTTGACCACTGGTAGGGATATTGAAAGCAAAGCTTCATACTATCGGTGTCGATCTTGTCGTGCTCGACGAAAAGGCTGGAAAATCGTCCACGGCCAACTTTCGTATCATAAGAAAGGTGGACATCATCGCCGATTGTTTCATAGCTGGTGAGCTTGGCGTCTTGGAAAGGGGCGTACTTGCGGTGAAGATAGGCATGCGTGAAGTCACTGACGTTGTCAATCACCATCGAATGGTGGGCTGCGAAAGTGAAGACGATTGGCTCGCAAGCCCATCGGTTCGGCCCCTCCAGCTCAGGAATTTCTGGAATTTTTTGTTCTTCAGCGCGTTCTGGATTGCCGGGAAACAGCCAAACCAGTCCATAGCGAACTTTGACGGGATAGCTTTTGATCGAAGGCTTGACACCTTTGTTTGAGGCGGCCGCGACCTCAATATCGGCTCGTCGTCCAGTTTGGTCGTATTTCCATCCATGGTACGCGCATACGAGATTGCAGCCGTCGACATCGCCAAGCGAAAGCTTGAGCTGGCGATGTGCGCAACGGTTTTCAAGTGCATGAAATGATCCGTCTTGCGCACGGTACAGGGCAATCGAGCGTTTCCAGAAAATGACCTCAACCACTTTGCCTGGTTTGATGTTAGAAACCTCTTCGACCGCATACCAATAGTCCGGATCCATGCCTGTTGCGCGCACTTTCTGTCGCAAGTTAGCGGCTTGTTCAAAACTCGGTGGGGGATTCGACATCGAATTCAATTTGGGCCTCCTGTTGCACGTTCGCATTTGATTGATGCAATGATACTCAACTAATCGTGGACAAGTTGTATCGCTCTTTTAACGCGACCTGATCGCTGAGCAGATTGTCGCGCATGTATATTATTGGATTAAAATTCTCGTTTATCTGTGCGCAGATCGGATTTGCACAAAATACCCAATCATCGCAAATCGCCAGCGTCAAGCAACAGTAATACTGACTATTTGCCTTCATTCTCGTGCTGATTGCGCCTGACAATGTATGATGAATTATAAATCAATCAAGCACTCAATTGAACCCAAGTCGGTCGTTTCCAGGCAGGGCACCTATAAAATGCCTGTAAGTGCAGTGCGTTCATAGAAAATGCATGCTCGATTATAATGACTGTTTTACGAGATTAGAACTCTGTCAATCGACTGTTTGCCTTGTTTTAAAGTTTTTCGCGGCGGCCATGCCCGTTCCAGCAAAATTTGAAATCAACTCTGCGCCGCCGCTCCAGATTGATCAGTCCGAGCTGAGCGCTTTCAATCGTGATGGAGCAGTACTGCTGAAGTCAGTTTTTGATTCAGCTTGCATCGCTCAATTGCGTGATGCAGCCGATCGGGCCCTAGGGCAATCGGAAAAATACTTCTGGCGCCAAATGATTTGGCGCGAGGACAAGGCATGCAGAGACTACTGCATCAATTCAATGGCCTCGCATCTGGCAGCGCTGTTCCTGAACTCGCCAAAAGTCAATCTGCTTTATGATCAGGTGTTCGCGAAAACTCCCGGAGCCCCGCAGACGCCTTGGCATAACGACCTGCCGTACTGGCCGGTCCGCAATGGCCGCGCATTGACAGTCTGGCTGGCGCTGGATCCGATCCGTCTTGATTCCGGGCCGCTGGAGTTTATCGCCGGCTCGCATTTGTGGGATAAATGGTTCAAGCCTTTTGCCACTGCACTGGACGGGGCGCAGACCGAATACTACAGCGGGACCGAATTGGCATTTGATCCGCTGCCGGATTTCGACAGCCAGCGCGGTGCGCATCAGATTTTGTGCTGGGAAATGGATGCAGGCGATGTCATCGTTTTTGACGGTCTGAGCGTTCATTGTGCGAAACCCAACACCTCGTCGGCAATCCGGCGAGGTTACGCAGTCCGTTATGCCGATCATTGCATGACTTACTTTTCACAAGGTGAGATCAACCCTTTTCTCATCAATGCCGATCTTCGCAACGGGCAATCGCTTGACAGCGATAAGTTTCCTATTGCATACAGCAGCGTTTGATGTCGACGATGCAAGGCGGCTTGACGTGCGGCGAGGCATTGCTGGATCTGCTTGTCCGATATGGCGTTCGCGTCGTGTTCGGCATTCCCGGGGAGCATACACTCGAATTGTATCGCGGCATTGAGCGCAGCGGGGTGAAAGCGGTTGCGCCGCGCAATGAGCAAGGTGCCAGTTTTATGGCCGACGGCTACGCCAGAGTGGCTGGTCAGCCTGGCGTATGCACTCTGATCACTGGTCCCGGCGTGACCAATGCGCTCACCGGAATCGGTCAGGCTTACGCTGATTCAATCCCGATGCTGGTCATATCCAGCGCCAACGATTCCGCATCGCTGGGGAAGGGCTGGGGCAGGCTGCATGAGACGACTGATTTATGCGCCATCACACGTCCAGTCACAGCATTCAGCACAATGGTGCGCGATTGTGAGGAAATTCCAAGCCTGATCGCACGGGCATTTACCCTGTTCCATTCACAGCGGCCAAGGCCCGTACACATTGCGATTCCGATTGACATCATGGAATCGCCGGTAACGGCCAGCTGGGCGGTGTGCGCGACTGCATCGCGATCGCCGCCGCTGCAATCGTCGATTGCTGCTGCCGCAGATCTGCTGGCCGCCGCCAGACGACCGGTCATGGTGGTGGGCGGCGGTGCGCAGCAAGCATCAAAGCCAGTCACTGCATTGGCGCAATTGCTCAGCAGCGCGGTGATCGCATCCAACGCTGGCAAAGGCATTGTGCCGGATTCGAATCCGCTCAGCTTGGGGGGCGGCCTCATCAATCCAGCGGTGCAGCGCTATCTTGGCCGGGCCGATGTTGTGATTGCGATCGGGACTGAGCTGGCTGAAGCGGACAGTTTCATCTATGATTTGCCGATTCATGGCAAGGTCATTCGAATTGATATTGATTCGGATCGCTTCAGCGATGCGTTTCCAGCCGATGTTGCGATCCTGGGTGATGCCAAAAACGCCTGTGAAATGCTCATCAAGCAATGCGAGGAGCGGCAGCTCAGCAATCTGAATGAGCAGGTTGAATCTGAGCTCGAGCAGGTGCGCGCTGCGCAAAGGGCGGAATACACCGACCTTGAGCGCCAGCACATCATCTTGCTGGATGCGCTGCGCTCAGTGCTGCCGCCAGAGGCAGTCATCATGGGCGACATTGCGCAATTGGTCTATACCGGCACGGCCGCAATGCAGACAGAATTGCCGCGCACCTGGTTTTATCCGGCAGGATTCGGCACCCTTGGGTGTGCGCTGCCGGGCGCGATCGGCGCCAAGCTGGCCCAGCCTGAGACCGCAGTGGTGGCGCTGGCGGGCGACGGGGGCTTGATGTTTACTGTCAATGAGCTGGCTACAGCAGTGGAAGAGCAATTGTGTATTCCGATTATTGTCTGGCATAACCACAGCTATGCGATGATCCGAGACGGCATGATCAAGCGCGGCATCCCGCAAATCGGAGTCAATCCCCTCGCTCCAGACTTCATCAAGCTGGCAGAGGCCTTTGGCTGTCCGGGAACCTATGCGGACAGTCGAGAATCATTTGTCGACCTGCTGCAGACAGCTCTCTTGCATCCTGGGCCGTCGCTTCTGGTTGTCCGCGAAGACGATCCTTGGCTGTGTTCTTAGATTGCGGCGCACTGACTGCGAGGCCAGGTCGTCAAGGTCGTGACAATCAGCGCTGCATTCGATGCAATCGGGATTCATCGGCCAAAATCAGATCGGCCGCTTTTTCGGCGATTGCATAAGTCGGCGCATTGGTGTTGCCTGACGTGATGGCTGGCATGATGGAGGCGTCAGCCACTCTGATTCCGCTTAATCCGTGTACCCGCAGTTTCGGATCGACCACCGCCAGCGCATCGGAGCGCGGCCCCATCTTGCAAGTGCCTACCGGGTGATAGATGGTTTCTCCGATATTGCGAGCGCATTGCAAAAATTCATCGTCGGTCTGCACCTCGCGGCCGGGCAATACCTCAGAGCGAATGAACGGCCTCATCGCCTCACTGTCTGCAATGCTGCGCGCCAGACGCATTCCCTGTATTGTGGTGGCTTGGTCGTGTACGGTCGAAAGATAGTTCGGATGGATTTCCAGGTAGTCTCGAGAGTTGCGCGAGCGCAGCTTCAGCAAACCGCGGCTGGTCGGGCGCAACTGGGTGATTGAGAGGGTGATGCCAGAAAAATCGTTCACACCCTGGCCGGGACTGTCTGAGCTCAAAGGCTGGAAGTGAAACTGTATATCAGGTCGGGCGGCCTGCACAGAAGACTCAGTAAAGAGTCCGATTTGGCTCGCGGCCATTGACATCGGTCCTGTGCGGGACAGAATGTAGCGCAAACCAATCATGATTCGCTGCGGCAGCTTGCGAACCTCATCATTCAATGTCGGTGTCGTACAGCTGTAGACGGACCGAATTTGCAAGTGATCCTGCAAATTCAATCCGACTCCCGGCAGATGGCGCACTATGGGGATCTGATGCGGCCGCAGTTTTTCATGATCTCCAATCCCCGAGAGCATCAGCAGATGCGGTGAATTGATCGCGCCGGCACTGAGAATGACTTCACGGTTCGCGTGAAAAAGCTGTGTGACGCCATCTCGTGTCGCCCAGATGCCTGCTGCCCGCTTGTTTTGGAATTCAATTTTTTCAGCAACCGCATTCGTAATGACTTGCAAGTTGGTGCGCTGGCGAATGGGTTTGAGATAAGCCACCGCAGAACTGCAGCGCCGGCCGTTCCATGCAGTGAGCTGGTAGTAGCCGACACCGTGCTGACTCTCGCCATTGAAATCCCGGGTGCGGGGAATCCCCAGTTCCTGGGCGCCTCGAATGAAAGCCTCGCCGACATCGCGGACAATCCGCATGTCGGAAACTCGCAAGGGACCGCCGACGCTGTGGTATTGGCTGGGGCCGCGTTCTTGATTTTCGCATTTTTTGAAGTAGTGGAGAATGCTGTCGTAACCCCAGCCTTCGTTTCCGGCTGCTTCCCATTCATTAAAATCTTGGCTTTGGCCGCGTATGTAGATCAAGCCATTGATTGAGCTTGAGCCGCCGAGGACCCGGCCGCGCGGCCAGCGGATGGTGCGATTGTTCAGTCCCGGGTCGGGCTCCGTCCTGTAACACCAATCGGTGGCTGGATTGTGCATGGTTTTGAAGTAGCCGACCGGAATATGGATCCATGGGCTGGTGTCTTGCGGTCCAGCTTCCAAAAGCAGCACCGAGTGCTGTGCATTTTCCGACAGTCGATTTGCGAGAACACAGCCGGCAGTACCTGCGCCCACGACAATGTAGTCAAACTCGCTGGAAATCATGGAAGACAAGCGACCGGCTTATGCTTTGCAGGGTATCGAAACAGTCATCTGAAGCGGCGCCCCTGCCGCGCAGCGAGCCCGTGTGAGCAGTGAGATTGCCTGCTTGATCGTAATCTTGTAATGCCCCTAGGTTCGTATGCCGCGAAATTTTTCGTTGCGCCGCCGCAGCATCTCAACTGTGGTCAGCAGCAGAATCGAGACAATCACCAATAGGGTCGCAACCGCAAGAATTGTTGGGCTGATTTGTTCGCGAATGCCAGAAAACATCTGCCAAGGAATGGTGCGCTGATTGAAGCTGCCGACAAATAAGACAACCACCACCTCATCAAATGACGTGATGAATGCGAACAGTGCGCCAGAAATCACCCCGGGCAGAATCAAAGGGACGATAATCTTGAAGAACGTGGTGACGCCATCCGCCCCTAAGCTGTTCGCGGCTCTGATCAAGCTGCGGTCAAACCCCACAAGGGTTGCTGTGACTGTGATCACAACAAAAGGTGTTCCGAGGGCCGCATGCGCCAAGATCACACCAAGATGTGTGCCTTGAAGATTGATGCGCGAATAGAAAAAAAACATTCCGCAAGCGGAAATAATCAGCGGCACGATCATCGGCGAGATCAGGATGGCCATCATGGTCGTGCGGTATGGAACATTCTCTCGACTGAGTCCTAAAGCCGCGATTGTGCCCAGCGCTGTTGCGATTAAGGTCGAGAAAAAGGCAATGATGACACTGTTGTTGACCGCACCGCGCCAGTTCAGATTGGTGAAGAAGTCTTCATACCAGCGCAAGGAATAGCCGGCCGGATCAAGCGCCAGCATTTCGGGTGTAAACGTAAAGAAGGGCACAGCATTGAAAGACAGCGGGATAATAACCAGAATCGGAGCGATCAGAAAGAAAAAAATCAGTCCGCAAATCACACGAAACAGATAATGCCATGTTCTTTCCAGCGGAGTCGTGTAGGCTGGAAGTTTGTTTTTCATAGTGCCCCTGTCACCCCAGTTTCATATTGTCGACACCGACGATCCGGTCATACAGGAGGTACAGCGCCACGACCAGTCCGAGAAGAATCACGCCAAGTGCCGCCGCCAGCCCCCAATTCAGAGACGAAGACACATGATAGGCGATAAAATTGCTGATGAATGTGCCTGAAGTTCCGCCAACCAGCGCCGGCGTAATGTAATACCCGATCGCCAAGATAAAAACCAAGATTGCACCCGCTCCAATGCCGGGCACAGTGTTGGGCGCATAGACTTTCAGAAAAGCTTGAAACGGATGTGCTCCCATTGAGATCGCAGCTCGCATGTAGCTTGGGGGAATGGTTTTCATCACGCTGTACAGCGGCAGCACCATGAAAGGCAGCAGAATGTGTGTCATCGCGACAACCGTTCCCGTTGCGTTGTGGATCATGGTCAGTCGATTGTCATGATCCAGCAAGCCGATGCCGACAAGTACGTCATTGATGACGCCTTCTCTTTGCAGCAGTGCAATCCAGGCAGTGGTGCGCACCAGCAATGATGTCCAAAAAGGTAGCAGTACCAGCATCAGCAGCATGTTGCTGGTCTTGACCGGCAAAGTCGCGAGCAGGTAAGCGACTGGAAACCCCAGCACCAGCGTGACAAAGGTAATAAACAGGCTTAGATAAATGGTTCTCCAGAAGAGCTTGATGTAAATTCTATTTTCGGCCGGCAACAGCTCGACATCGCCGCTCGGCGTGACTCGCAAATCCAAAGCCGCATAAAAATAGCCAGCCGTAATGGGTGCGCTGAATGTTTTGATGGTCTGCCATGTTTCGATCTGCCCCCACTTTTTATCGATATCAATCGCCGCCTCTTTATAAGAATCGACTCCACTTTCAATCTTTGGAATGGCCCGTTGAGACTTTCTGAACAGGCTTGACATGCCTGGACGCTCATAATTCAAGCGTTTGCCGACACGTGTAATCAGTTTTTGCTTCGCACCCTCCTGTATATCAATCACCAGTGCCGCAAAAACGCTTTCGTCTGGCAACTCGTCTGACAGCGCATCCCATCGTTTCAGCGCCTCAGTGGTGCGGGGCAGGTATGTCGATACGATGGGGTCCTCCACACCCCGCCACAGCATATCGGCGATTGGAATGATAAACGAGACCAGCAAAAATAAAAAAAGCGGGGCAATCAGGACCAGAGATTTAATTTTCTCCCGCCGCAATGCGCGCGCGAGACTGACTTTCAGCGGCTTCCCATCGACCGTGGTCAGCGGTCCTGTGCTGGCCGGTGCAGTATTCAAAAGGTCAGGTGATATTGGGTGCAGCTTGAATGCAGGGCACACAGTGCCCTGCATTCAGCATTGACTGTTTGATTGCTTCAGCAGAAATCGTGGTCAGTTTGCAAGCCAAGAGTTGAACTGCTCGGTCAAATCATCTTGGTTGTCTGCCCACCATTCATAGTTGTAGAGCAATGTCGTTTTTGAATTTTCCGGGTCCGTTGGCATATGCGGCGCCATATCAATGCCCAGCGTCGCATGTTTTCCAATTAGTGGCGCTGACGAGGCGCGAGCCGGACCGTAGGAGATGTACTTCGCCTGATCTGCCAAGCGCTGTGTGTCAGTCGCGAACCGGACCAGATCCAATACTTCGTCGCGATGCGGAGCGCCGATAGGAATCACCCAGCCATCAAGATCAAAGACCTGCCAGTCCCACATCATCGCAACCGGCGCTTTTTCCTCTTCAATCAAAGAAAAGAGCCTGCCATTGTAGGTTGAGCCTATAACGACTTCTCCATCTGCCAGCAGCTGCGGAGTCTGTGCGCCGGTCGACCACCAGATCACGCTGTCTTTAATGGTATCCAGCTTCGCAAATGCGCGCGCTAAACCCTCGGGGGTGTCAAGTGTTTCATAAATCTTGTCCGCAGATACGCCATCTGCCAGCAAAGCCCATTCCAAGTTCACAATGGGGCGTTTCTCAAGCGATCGTTTGCCTGGAATTTTTTCAAGATCAAACACATCCGCAATCGAGGTCGGCGGCACTTTGACCAAATCTGTTCTGTAGCCGAAAGTCGTTGAGTAAACGATCTGCGGGATGAAGCACGGCGACACAATCAAGTCGCCGAAGTCGACTGATGCTGGTGTTCCGTCTGGTGCCGGCGCCAGAATCGCATCGTGATCAATCTCTTCCACCAGCCCCTCGTCGCATAATCGGATGCCATCAGATGCAATGACATCGACTAAAGACCAGCTGATATTGCCCGCCTCAGATTGTGCCCGCAACTTGGCGACCGCCTCATTTGAGGCATCCTCGTTGACGATGTTGATACCGGGATTGGCGGCCATGTAGGGGGCATGGTATGCGTTTTGCTGGCTCGCTGTATAAGCTCCGCCCCAAGAGACAACGATCAGATCTTTGCTCTGTGCGAGCGCATTTCCGCTGCTTGCCAGTGCCAGTGCGGCAGTTCCAGCAAAGCCTGCTGCTTTCGCAAGAAAGCTCACCTTATTTTTTGTTTTCATTGAATTTCTCCAAAATACAATTTAAGTCAAGCAAGTCAAGCAGTTCTCTAGAAAAGTCCACTGCAAACCTCGCATTGCTGTACACTATACCAAAAATCATTGCAAAAAAATATTTTTTCCACATCGTTGCAGTTTTGCCGGCTCTGCTGTCTTGCAGCAAGGGTTGTGTGCGCATCCACCTGGGGAATTTGCAAGACATAGTCCAAATTCGAACAGAACTGTTTGCGATGGATGATTTCAGTGCCTTTACAGATTAGAGGAAAGAGTTGATGGCCAGGACTCAGAACCGTCAGCATGGCGCGATGGAATACAGCACAGCGCCGGTTGATCTTGATAAGGTCAGGCGTTATCGCGCCAATCGTGTGCGCGAGCAGCTGTTGCAGCGAGACCTTGCCGGCGCTTTGGTATTTGATCAACTGAACACGCGATATATCACCGATGCAACGAACATGCAGATCTGGTGCTCGCACTACGAGGCTCGCTGTGTCTTCATCTCGGCAGAAGGTCCGGTCATATTGTGGGACTTCAGCAATTTGCCGCATCTCGCAGAGGATTTGCCGACCGTTGATGAGTATCGTGTGATGAAACCGTTCTATTTCTTCGGGGCTGGTACTCGTTGCGCAGAAAACGCCAAGATTTTTGCCCGTGAAATAGCGGATCTGGTTCATCAATACGGAGGCGGCAACTGCAGAGTTGCAATTGACCGCTGCAGTGCTTTGGGACTGCAGTCTCTGGCGGCCAGCGGATTGGAAATGATTGAGGGACAGGACATCATGGAAGTGGCTCGTATGATCAAGTCGAGCGAGGAGCTTGAGCTGATGCGTTATGCCGTCCAGGTCTGTGAGCAGGCGGTGACCAATATGCGCACCGCAGTGGAGCCCGGCATTACAGAGAACGCGCTTTGGGCAAAGCTCCACGAGACCAATATTGCGCTTGGCGGCGAGTGGATTGAAACGCGCTTGCTGTCGTCGGGCCCGCGCACCAATCCGTGGATGCGGGAATCTTCGATGCGCAAGATTGAAAAAGGCGATATGATGAGTTTCGACACAGATATGATCGGTCCGTACGGCTATTGCTGTGATATGTCGCGCTCATGGATTTGCGGTGATGTGAAACCCACTGAAGAGCAGTCTCGAATCTACAATTTGTCGGTTGAGCAGATCCAGCACAATACGGGGCTTCTCAAGGCTGGCGTGAGTTTCAGAGAGCTGGCCGAAAAAGCTTGGCCGATTCCAGAAGAGTTCGAGCCCGCCCGCTACGGGGTGATCATGCACGGTGTCGGGCTGGCCGACGAGTATCCCAGCATCAAGCATGGTATCGACTTTGAGAGCAAAGGCTATGATGGCGTACTGGAGGCTGGAATGACCGTGTGCGTTGAATCCTATATTGGATCGAAATATGGCGGAGAGGGGGTGAAAATCGAAGAGCAGGTCCTTATCACGGACACCGGCTGTGAAATGCTGACCTCCTATCCTCTGGATGACTGGTGGCAGGCGGCCTAGGGTCTAGAATATGCGCTGATGCATGAGGTCATGGGTGAATTCGAATAAGCCGTCGAGTTCCAGACCCAATTTTGCAATTCGCGGATCGGATGTTGTGCCATTGAGATAGCGCGCATAAATCTGCATGAAGATGATGCAGTGCTTGAATGCGGTGAGTACACGGTAATAATGGATGTCGGAGACGTCTTTGCCGCTCGCCTGCGCATAGTAGTGCACCAGTTCCGTTCGTGACATCCAGCCTGGTGAAGAGGCGGTGGGCATCTGGCCGATTGCGCTCAGTGCCGGCGGGTCGCTTGGCTCGATCCAGTAGCTGAGCAGTGTGGCGAAATCAAACAAAGCGTCGCCGCGGGTGCACATGTCCCAGTCCAGCAACGCGACTGGTGTGACAAAGTCAGTTGCATCCAGCACCACGTTGTTCAGCTTGAAGTCATTGTGCAGCAATGTCACCTCGCCGCTCGGAGTTTTCTGCTTGGACAGCCATTGAATAATTTCCAATGCAGTCTTGGGGGGCTTGCGGTCCGCATAGACATCCTTGGCTGCAAAGTGGTATCGCTTGGTCCAGCCTTGGACAGCGCGGATGAGAAAGCCATCGGGCGTTCCCAGCTCATCCAGCCCTGCACTTGCTGGATTCACCGACTGCAACTGATGCAGCACATCAATCAGCATGCGCGACAGCGAATCCGTGCACGGATGCAGGGCGGTCGGCAGATCCTGATGAATGACGGCACCTTTTCGATACTGCATGATCAGAAACTTGGCGCCCAAAACGTCGGTTTGCTCACACAGCAAGATGGCGCGGGGCGCCAGCGGAAACCGCTGCCAAAGCTGTGATGTCACCCGATACTCGCGTGTCATGTCGTTGGCTCCGGGCGGCAATCTGCCCAGCGGAGGACGGCGCAAGACACAGGGTTCGCCGTCAATTGTCAGCAGATAGTTCAGATTTCCAAAACCTCCAGCAAACTGGCGCGGCGCTGGAGTGGATGAGAAATGCAAGTCCCTTTCGGCAAGATAAGACTCAAGTTTTTTCCAGTCTTGAGACTGCTGCCGGTCGATTGGAAAAAACCGATCGGTTGTCAGTTCACTCAGCTGTGTATTCACGACTTGGCAGAATCAGTGCTTTCAAATCACAGGGAAACATTTTGGCAAGCGTGACTGCATTTTTATTTTCGAAACGAGCTGATCGCCGGTGCGCGGCCATCGACCGCTGATGCCATTGAGCAAGACGAAAATTTCCTGCTGGAGCCAATTTTCTGCGAGAGTCCGCAGCGGCGCGGGAACAGGATGCAGGCATTGCTTGAGTGAATCTCACGGCTTGTTTGCTGACTGCAAGGCACAAGAAGCCGCTGCCAGCAGGACATCTCGGCACAGGTCTCAAATCCGGCATTGGAGCCGATGCTGCGACGCAAATAGGGCGAATACTGCATCCATTGAACTCAATCGCCCGTTACAAAAGTTATCATTCGCACTGCAGGCGAAATTGCAGTATGCAGCGTTATCGCGGCTGATCCGAGAATGAAGGTTTGACCATTGTGCAATGGCTGTCACTGCCCGAAGGGGCAGGGAGCTGTGCATGTGTCTTTTGTCCCCGTGGTTTCAGTGTACCGGTGTTGCCGGCAAGCTTGGTATCATGACAAGCCGCCGGCAGAATTCATGACCCTTGCTCGGGAGTGAATCACATTGGATTTGGGTCATGATTGTCGTCACGCTTGATCAGCTGGATATCTTCGGCTGACAGCCCTGTGTAGCGCTGAATTTCCTGTTCTGACTTGCCATCGCCGAGCAGCAGGCGCGCAAATTCACGCTTTGCCGCCTGCATGCCATCCTCCCTGCCTTGGCTTATGTATTTCGCCATACACTGATTCGAAAACTCTTCAAAGGACATCATATTATCTTCACCTTGCTGTTGTACCCATTGCTCTATCACGCTGTCGGCACCGCTGCCGCGTCTTTTGATTGCCATTATAAAATCTTTGGCCTGTGCCTTGATCTCCGCTGCGCTGCCGAAATCTTCCAGCGCCTGCAACATCGCCGTAACATTGTCTTTAAACTCTTCGGCAGCATTGGTGTGCAGCGCTGCCAGCAGTGCGCTGAGAAAGTGCTTTCGCGGCAAGTTGCCGGAAAGATACAGCTGGCGCTCGTCGAACAGCACAAACCCGCTTTCTATCCCGATGCCCAGCTGCCGGAACACAGGCGGCTGCTCAATCATCTCGCTGAGGCGTACCGGAGCCCGCCACGGCTGCTCGCCGCTGTAGACCACCACCGGCAAGATCAGCGGCAGCAGCGTTCCGGCGCCACTGTCTCGGTCGGATGCAGCTCAAAAGAGTCAAAGTCAATCTCCTTGATTACCTCCGCGGGCAGCGCGAATCGGACAAACTGCCGGATGAACCACAGCTTTGCGTAGATAATCCGGTAAGGGGAGTCAAGGTCTTTTCGGCCAGTCATTGTATCCTCTGGGCGCAAAATCAATCACACTGCTCGGCAGCAGGCGATACAATAGCCGGTCAGGTTTCAGACTGGCAAGAAAAAATTCAATATTCGCCAGATAAGAGTTTCTGCGTTACGAAAAATAGGTGTTTACACTGTAAACACCCGGTTTTTGCTGTTGCTATTCGGGTGATGATGCACCGCAGCCGATGTTTTTGACGGGTTGGAGCCGCATTTGTGACGGGTAAAAAATCCGCATAATCCTGTATTCCTGAACTGGATTCGATTGACACCTCTGCTGGACATGAGCATTGCGCGCTTGCAATGCATCATCGGGGAAATTTTTGAAAGCCATCATCTCAGCTGCCACGGCTTGAGTGTCAAAAATCGATCGGTGATCAAGGGCTGTCGCAGCACGCTGCCAGATGTCTCTGAACATTGTGTGCGACAATTGTCTTGAAAGCACAAATCAACACCTTTCCAAAAAACGCCGTTGAAAATGGCCTCACAGGTTGCTGCAAGTCTTGCTTGCGGCAGATTCAGCCAGGCGGAAAATAACGGAGGCTTTCGACTTGAAAATTTCATGCACGGCATATCAGTCAAAAAGTAAACGGCGCTTTCTGCTGCTTGAGTTCACTCATGCATGATGCTGCATCCAAAGCCATTTTCAGGCAATGCGTTTCACATCTCGCCCATCGCGATAATTCCCCTTAAAAATGCTATGGACCTCCTCTGAAAACCTCCTCTGAAAAACTGAAATTCGATCTCTCAGGCTGGTCTGCCTGATAGGTCGCAGGCACTCTGCGCATTATTGAGAGAACGCAGCACGCAAATCGAAACGATACAGCCGTCATGATAAAATTTGCTTCAGTCGATTGATAACAGCAATTTCTATGAGTCGAAAGCTTTTCGCCAAGCCGCCTCCCGCTCAGCCAAAACTCGAGTCAGCCTGGTTGAGGCGAACCGATCGTTCAGACGGGAAGCGCGAGCCTTTCTTTTTTGGGAGAGATCGTGAGTATGAGATTTTTCGATCCGCCGCGACTTCACTTCAAGAAGGTGAAATCGGCGGCGGCACGGTGATCTTTCAAGGTGCCCCAGGAGCAGGCAAAACTGCTCTTATGCAAGGGTGTATGGAAGCCGTCAGGCGGCATTCCAGCCACTCTGATCCTTGGGTATGCATTCCGTTGATGCCTGAGACACTGATGTCAGCCGCTCAGGTTATGGAGATTATTCTGGACGCTGTCAATAAGGAGAGCCAGCGTCTCTTGCAGACGGCGCCTGAGACCGCCTCTGGAATGATAAGAGAGTGCTTGAAGCTGGGGCAGAGCCTGTATGCCGCATTATCTGAGCGAGGGGTGGCAATAGGTGGTTTCTCAGCCGGTGGAAAGCCGAGAAGCAATCTGGACACAAGGCTGCTTGCCCAGCCCGCTTTTACACAAGCTGCCCCGCTGCTGAAGAGATTTAATCTGGTTGTGTTTGTGGATGAGGCGCAGAGTATGCCAGTTGAAGAGTCGACTAAAGGGGTGATGAGCTGCCTCCATAATCCGCCAGAGAATATTCCTCTCATTGCCGCTTTTTTTTTGGGTTGAGTGACTCCAAACAGGTGATGCGTGATTGCAACCTGTCAAGGCTTCCTGATAAAAGAGCTGCAAATCTAAGAGCCGCTTTCGATGAATGACGCGAGGGGATCATTGCGAAAAATTCTCGACACCTATTATCAGGGAACAGATGCAGAGAAAACGCATTGGGCTCATCAATTGGCTGAGTTGTCGCAAGGCTGGCCTCAGCATATCAACCGCATCGGGAGCGCCGCGGGATCTGTAATTCGCTCCAATGGCGACTGCCTGGAAAGGCATTTGCTTGGGCAGGCGATTGCCCATGGAATGGAGTGTAAATCAGCTTACTATGCAGAAAGGCGTGATGCCGGGTCACATGATCCTGAGCTGTATAAACGGCTCGCCATTGCTGCCTCTGGAAACGAAGGCGGGGTACTGAATCGTAATGAAATCAGAAGTATCGTCGCTTCGGAACTGAATCAAAATCAGCGCTCATTCGACGATTTCATGACTCAAGTTATTCACGCAGGCTTGCTTGCTCCCTTGATGAATGATTCGCACCAATTCCGTTTCCCAATTCCATCTATGCGCGACTACCTGAAGACGTATCCGCACAACCTCGGACACAGTCCGGAATCTTTTATGAGCGATTGATTGCTGCTGGTCAGAACACGGCATCATCCTTGCCATGCCCATACCGCCTGCCCCGGCCTTTTTAGAAAATAAAATTATAAGTAAATGATAATATTAGAAAAATATTTTTTTCTTCAAACAATGGTATCCCTGTCTCGCGGGGCTGGCGACTATAATGTCCGCAATCTCTTGTTTATCATTCACCGAAGCGAAAATTATGGATCCCAACAAACCAAGAAATCCCGGTCGAGTTGAATGGTCGGGCGAAAACCCCGGCATTTACTTGAAAGTCGACCCCGACGGAGACTGGTCATCACTTGGCATATTTTTTAGAGTCACACTGTCGCCGCACGGCTCCGGCATCACGATGATTGTTCTTGAAAATCCGGATGAGGCGAAGGGTTATCCGGATTGCAGCAATCTTTGCCTCACCGACAATCGTGCGCTGACGGACTATCTGGTTCGGGACTTCATGTCAAAATTTCCATCCTTCCGCGGCAAGCTGGGACTGCAGGCAATGACCTATCTTGAGATTGACGAGGTGATCAGCCGCGGGCACTTTACCGACCACCGCACCGAATCCATCATTGCCCAAGACACAGAAGTGACCATGTCATGGAGCGAAATGGGGGAGCCGTTTGCAGCGGAAGTTGCGGTCGAGGCATCCGCTACCGGCGAGCATGAGATGTACAGTGTTTTCTTGGAAGCCAAGCAGGCATCCATCAGTGTCAATGGTCAGCCGTTTCCAGGTTTAGTGACCACACGAAACTTTCTCGGTCGGGAAATGAGCGCCGCGTTTATCGCACTGTCTGAAACCTGGATAACCCCATCCGCTGATTAGGATCTGATCTTTGCGAGCTGCTCGGCTGTCAGAACTTTTCCGACGACCGCCAGCAGCTCTCCTCTGGTCACGAGCCCGCGGTGCCCGCGAATGAACGCAATCCCATCGCAAGTGAAAGACACTGGGCGCGGCGGATTTTTGATTTCCTCGATATCATGTATCCAGCCTAGACGATCGCCTGCGGACACGTGGTCGCCCGGCTCAAAAACAGGTTCAAAGATTCCGCTTGCCGGTGAGTGGATCTGCTGCTGGCGCGCCTGTATCTCCACGTACTGAATGGGCAGCGCCGGCGCGGCGGGAGAGCCTGCAAGCATGCCGAGGTGCTGCAGGCAGTTCGTGATTCCGCGCTCGCCAATCCCGAGCGTTTGCGGTGAGACCTGACCGCCGCCTCCCAATTCAGCGGCTACCGATGGAATCTTGTTGCGAAACGCCGCGGCATTGACACTGCCTCGGTCATTGAGCTGGCCCATCACCCAGACAAGCGGGCAGCCGAAAGCGTCAGCCAAATCAAAATTGCTCTGTGTCAGCTGCAGATTTTTTTCGACATTCATCGCCATCGCACAAGGCTCAAACCAGGAGGCCTTGCCGCCCGCATGCAGATCAATGACAGCATCGCAGACTGGCATGACAGAGTTTTCGATAAAGTCTGCAATCAACTGTGTCGGCGTGCCGGCGCAATCGCCTGGAAAAGCTCGGTTCAGGTTCGCATTGTCCAGCGGCGACACCCGCGCAGAAGCTCGCACTGCCGGCGAGTTCAGCGCTGGGAATACAATCAGCCGCCCCTGAATGTCCTCGCAGCGGGTCCGCTGCAAAAATTTCATCAATGCAACCGGGCCCTCAAACTCATCCCCGTGCACACCGGCTGTCATCAGTACCGTCGGGCCCTTCCCATTGATCATTACCCCGACAGGCACATTGATGTTGCCGAGCGCGATTTGATTGTCCGAATGCTTGAACATCACGTCGCCGCAGCGCTGGCCGTCGGCAACGAAGTCGACATTGCTGTACAGCCGCGTCCGTTTCCAGTCAATATCAAGAAAGTTGCTCATTTTTTCTTGCCGTACTGTGTATTTTAGGTGATTCGCGGGTTGCAATACGAAGCGCAAGCCAGCGATATTGCTCGTCAAGCGGTCCGTCGATCAATGGGTCCTATTGGCCTTTTATCCGGTCGCCGCGGATTTGCTCAATTCATTTACAGCGGCTTCGAAAGGCGCAAGCGGATAGCGATAGATCCCTCCGCCCAGTCGTCCGTCGGTGCCTTGGCGATCGATAATGCCCAGACTGACGATCGGCGTGGTTTGTGTGTTCACGACCGTTGCGGCGCACAAGCCGGAGCGCAGCTGCAGCGTTCCGAACTGATCATTCTCCGCAAGCAGGAGCTTGCCGGGCAATTCCGAAAAGTCATCAGGCAGATTGTGTTCCAATGCTGTGCGCTGCGGCTTGGAATAAGAGACTGCCATCGCGCCAAATCCGAGCGCGTCAACAATCGCGCTGTCACCGACCGCACCCAAGGCACGGCTCGCAGGGTAATTGCCCAGATCACCCGCTGGCGGAACTGCCGCGGCAGTAAACCAGCGGTTTGGCAGTCCCGAGATTTTGATGCCAACCTCATCGCCATTGCCGGCAGCGGCTGTGATGAGACTGCAGTCTTGAATGCCCTCATGTGCAGTGACCATGCACTTGCATGCCGCCATCCAGAGATTGAGAAAAAAACTGGGGCTTTCTGCAAGAAATTCCCGAATTCTCTCGTGCCTGACGAGGGCCTGAGAAAAACTCCGATCAACCAGCTCTGCTGTTGCCGCGGCTGTACGGCCGTGGCAGTCATCGCCTTTGCGCAGTGAGCGCCGCGCAATCTGGATCGGCCAGACAGGACACTTGAGGTTGTGATTCAGAAAGTCAGCAAGCTCAGTATTGATCCAATGCAGGTGCTCGACAACTTCAGGTCCAAATCTGCCCAATCGTATCGCCGGCCCGTTGCCGCCGTTCAGCGGAGCATACGCAGCATTGCTGCGATCAGGCAAGCTGATGACCTCATGCAGCCACATGGACGCCGAGACAACGCCTGCGAGCGGCACTACGGTATTGAAGTCCTGTGCCGGTTTGAGCGCAACGGCGCCGTTGCGAATCATCTCTGCAGCCGCGTCTCGCTCACTCGCCCGTCCCTCAAAGCAGAGAGCTGCGCAAGCAGAATTGAGTATCGCGGCTGGGATCTGTGCCGCCGAGGCAAAGGGCGGTCCGGCATGCAAAATGGTGTTTTGATCCAGGTTCAGTGCTTCTGCTGCCAGGCAATTGCGTTGCCAAAGCGGCACGGTGCGCACGAGGCTGTGCACGGCTTTTCGATCAGCAAGCTCAGACATTTTCAGCGGAATGTATCTTCGTATCTTCGTCGAATCAGGAGTGAATGAATATCAGATTCTTGCCGGTTCAGGCAATTCGGCATGGGTTGCGGTCACAGCTGGCAGAAGCTTCGAATAATTTGTCCTGTCAATTCAGCTCACGCAGGGTAAAATTCTTGCTGAAGGAATACTTGTTCACATATTCAATGCGATTTTGTGGATAATCGTACTATATTATTGGGGGTGAGTTCAGCCCCAATGCACTTGATAAGTCTATTGCACGTGCTTGAGCTGTCGGATGAGATGGCTGCATTGATCTCAGGTTCAATTGATGTCATCTTTGCAGGGCGCTGAAGTCTTAGAATCATTCATTAGTGAAGCTGTCCCGTCAGAAACACAGTCCACCTTCCAATTCAAAACTCCGCAGAATACCGATTATGAGCAAACTCACTGAACGTCCAGGACTAAGCAGTATTGAGGCGCACATGGTGACGCCGGATCAGTCGCTTTTTGCCGATGCCGTTATCTATATCGGATCCAATGAGAGCGTCTTTGGTCCCGGTCATGACGCAAGGCTGGTATTGCTGCACCACAGCTCCCGAAATTATGAGCGATATCCCGCTGGCGCCGAATATGATCTATGTGCTGAGATTGCCCGTCATTATCAATTGCAGACAGAGGGCGTAGTCTGCGGACACGGCTCAGACGATCTGCTCTCGCGGCTGGCGCGAGCCTACCTGCGTGCCGGCGACCAGATGATTTGCAGTGTGAACGGTTACAAAAAGTTTCCCAATTATGCTTTCGCCAACGAAGCGCTGCCTGTGCTTGCGCCTGATCAAAATTTCAGAGCCGATGTGGAGCAGATCCTCTCCAATGTGTGCAGCAGCACCCGTATGGTGATGCTGGCCAACCCTGATAATCCGACTGGCAGCTGGCTGACAGGAGAGGAAGTGCGGCACTTGGCTTCAAGTTTGCCGTCATCGGTGCTGTTGGCACTGGATTCAGCCTATTTTGAATATATGGAAGATCCCGCGTATGAGAACCCGAAAAATCTGGTTGAGGAGTTTGATAATGTCGTAATGACGCGTACCTTCTCAAAATTATTTGGATTGGCTGGCTTGCGGATTGGTTGGCTTTATGCCTCGCAAGAAATCGCGAGCAACATTCGAAAAATCGGCGCCACTTTTCCAATTTCCAGCCTTGCCGCGAATTGCGCGCGAGCCGCGCTCAATGACACTGCGCATCAGAAATATGTGCGCACCAGCAACGCTGAATCCAGAGATGGATTTGTAAAAAATTTGACAAATCTTGGCATTCAGGCCTATCCCAGCCAGGCGAATTTTGTACTGGCAGATTTTTCGACCACCGGGATTCAGGCGCAGCAGGTGTACGATCAGCTGCTTGAGTACCGTATTGCGACATGCAGATTGAACTCAAGTGCGTTTGAGAATTGCATCCGCTTTACGATTGGCCGCCAGTCCGAAATGAGAGTTGTTGCCAGATTCCTAAGCAAAATATTGAAGCAGCTGCAGAAGCAAGCGCTTCGCTGAAAAGAATCTTTCCATGCAAGCGAGCGGCAGCGCGATTATCAATGCTCTGAAGTGCGCCGAAGTTCGCACGGTAGTCGCTCTTCCAGACATTGTGACCTGCGCCAGCATGCTCTGGCCGATTTCCAGCGATCGAGATTTCCACCTGGTCCCAGTCTGCAAGGAAGATGAGGGCATATCCATCTGCGCCGGTCTTTCCTACTGCAATGAGCGAGCGATTCTGCTGATGCAGAACACAGGTTTTTTGGATTCCATCAACGCGATTCGCGCCATTGCGATCGACTATCGACTGCCGATCGTGATGATGGTCGGTTTGCAGGGTGTCGAGTCCGATATCGAGATGCATCACTCGCGCAGTATTGGCATTCGCAGCCTGCCGGAAATATGCAGAGCGCTTGATCTTGGCTTTGAGGAAGTTCGTGCAGCTGCGGCCAATGTTCTGCAGGCAGCCGTTGTGGCGCGTATCCGCGACTGCTATGCGCAGTCAGTGCCGCATGTATTCTTTTTGCATTAGTTCTGCACTCGGTCGGGCGCATGATGAAGCGTGATTCCATTTTGAAAATTCTGGCTCAGCATTATCCGGACGGAATCGCTGTGGCCGTTTACCAGATGGCATTTGACTGGATGCAAATTCGTCCGCATCCGCTGAATTACCTGTGTACGGGGGCCATGGGACAGGCATCTTCGCACGCCCTGGGGCTGGCTGTTGGTGTGCCGCATGAGAAAGTTGTCGTGCTTGACGGCGATGGGAGTTTGCTGATGAATTTAGGCAGTCTGGTCACAATCGCCAACATGGCGCCGCCTAATCTCATCCATTTTGTCGGGCAGAATGGCATCTACGAGGTCAACGGCGAGTTTCCAATTCCCAATGCCGCCCGGATCGACTTCGCCGCTATGGCGCAGGCGGCAGGCTACAGGCATGCCGTTACGCTGGATGAGGAATCCGATTTTCGCGCGCAGATTGGTAAAATTCTGCAATTGACAGGCCCCGTATTCGTTTGTCTGAAGATCAAGCCCGGACAGCGCTACGAGCGTGATTATGGGATTATTCATGCCGCTGGCACACGCGACCGGTTTCGCACCGCACTGCAGGCGCGAATGCGCGCATCTTCAGTTTCTGGATAAAGCCAGCATCTGCCCGAATCAGCAAATGACCGCCGTTTTGCCAGTGCAAATGACTACAACTGCGCAACGGCAATCATCTGGATCTGTCATGTGCCCGCATCAAAAAGCATTCATGCAGCTGCCGATTCGATGGTCTCTGCAATGAATCAGTCAGCAGCAAGAAAGCGCCCGCCTGAACAGAGTGTGATTTTCACGAGAAGATCGCCGCTGATTGATATCGCGCAGCTGGTGATTTTCACGGGTGTTGTGGCCTGGTTCATATTCGAAGGCGCTCAAGCGATGCGGTACAACTGGCAGTGGTATCGAGTTGATCAGTTCTTGTATCGGATTGTCGACGGGGAATTCATTGCGGGGCAGCTGCTGCGCGGCTTGACCGTGACCTTCGAGATTACCCTGTTCAGCATGGGGCTGACACTCTTGATCGGGCTGATTACCGCATTGCTGCGCATGTCGAATTCGTTCTCAGGCAAATTGCTGGCCAACATTTACTTGGAGTCGATTCGCAATACACCGCTTTTAGTGCAGCTGTTTCTGTTCTACTTTATCGTTGCGCCGATTGCCGGCATCGATCGATTCTGGACTGGAGTCTTGTGCCTGAGTTTTTTTGAGGGCTCGTTCGCTGCGGAAATCATCCGAGCTGGCATCCAGTCAGTGCCGCGCGGCCAGACCGAGGCGGCCAGTGCACTGGGCTTCAATCGATTCGATCGGTTTCGCGATATTATTCTGCCTCAGTCCGTGCCTTTGATTCTGCCGCCGATGACGGGCTTGATCATCAACTTGATCAAGCACTCAGCGATTGTCAGTGTCATTGCGGTGGCGGATCTGACCACTGAGGGACTGAACATTATTTCGGAAACTTTCATGGCTTTCGAAATCTGGTTTACGGTGGCGGCAATTTACCTTGTCGTAACCGTGTCACTTTCGCTGTTTGTCTCGTGGCTTGAATCCAGAGCCAGGCGAGGCCGATAGCGTTCATTTTATTCATTGGAGAATAGCAACTATGAAAATCAAGTCTATATTGAGCGCTGCGCTCATGACCTGCGCGCTGGCTTTTGCCGGCGCCGCGGGTGCAGCAGATCAAGATCTGGCGGCGAGCAGTGTGCTCGAGGAAATCAAAAAAAGAGGCACACTGCGGGTCGGCATGTCGACCTTTGTCCCTTGGGCAATGCGCGACAAGCAGGGCGACCTGATTGGTTTTGAGATTGATGTCGCAACGAAAGTAGCGGCAGATATGGGGGTCGAGGTTGAATTTATTCCAACCGCCTGGTCCGGTATTATTCCGGCATTGATTGCTCGCAAATTTGATGTCATTATCGGCGGCATGTCCATTACACCCGGCCGCAACCTGACGGTCAACTTCACTGCTCCCTACGCCCATTCAGGACAGCAGATGGTGGCTAGCAAGGCGCTTGCAGACGGCTTCGGCGTGCCGGATTTCAACGCATCAGATGTGACGATTGCCTGCCGCCGCGGCGCCACGCCATGCAACGTTGCGCAGAAAATGTTCCCTAAAGCGAACGTCGCCCGCTTTGATGATGATGCCCAGGCTTTCCAGGAAGTGGTCAATTCCAATGCGCATGCGATGATCTCATCGGCGCCGAAGCCGCGTTTTTGGATGAGCCGCTATCCGGAAAAATTATTCATGCCGACCGAAGACAATCTCACTACCGGTGATGAGGCCTTTGCCTTGCGCAAGGGCGATCCGGATGCCGTGAATTTTTTCAGCAACTGGATACTGGTTCACAAAAGCAACGGCTGGCTCAAAGAGCGGCATGACTTCTGGTTTACGACGCAAACCTGGGCCGATCAGGTAGAAGAGCAGTAGAGCCTCGATACGCACTCGGGCATCTCCGTACATAAGCGCCGATGCCCGAGCTTGGCCAGCTCTTCAAATCATCATGCCGGAATACCGCAAAGCTCCGCCGGTGGTGCGCAAAAGCCGGATAAGGCCGCTGGATATCGCGATCATCAGTGTCGTCATCGCGATGGTGATCGCCGTTTACTATCGGGTTGAGCACGTGCTGGTCTACAACTGGGACTGGCCGCTGGTGATGAGTTATATGATCCACATTGACGAGGTGACCGGCGAAGTGCTGCCGAACTTGTTTCTCAAAGGCGTGGCGATGACCCTGCGGCTGGCATTCTGGGGCACCGTGATCGCAGCCGTGATCGGCATTGTGATGGGCCTTTGCCGGGTCAGCAGCAATTTGTTTCTGCGGGTCGGAAGCAGGCTGTATGTTGAGCTGATCCGCAATATTCCACCAGTTGTCTTTATCTTCGTTTTTTACTTCTTTATCAGCAGTCAGCTGATCCCGCTGCTGGGACTTCAGAACGTGGGCAAGGACGCATCGCCGGCGGCTGCGGCAGTTCTTGAGCTGCTGTTTGGGCCGCCGGAGCTGTTTGAGAATTTCCTTGCTGGACTGATTTGTCTGGCGGTTTTTGAGGGCGCCTACATTACCGAGATTGTTCGCGCTGGGATCCAATCGATCAGCAAAGGGCAGTGGGAGGCGGCGCGCGCGGTCGGGCTGTCAAAATTCTTCGTGCTGCGCGATGTGATTCTTCCGCAGGCGCTTAAAACCATATTGCCGCCGCTCGCAGGACAGTTCATTACGCTGATCAAGGATTCAAGTATCGTGTCACTGATCTCGGTCCAGGAACTGACGTTTCTGACCCAGGATGTGTCCAATACAACCACCCACTTTTTTGAGGCATGGATGATCACTGCCGCGCTGTATTTCATGATGTGCTTCCCGCTTGCTGTCATCTTCCAGAGATTTGAGCGGCGAGGTCTTGGCATACAGAAGAACTGAGGAGCTTGCAACATGAATGAATCTATGCCAGCATGCACTGCGCCGAGCGCAGAAAAAGTTTACCTGGAGATTAATGGGCTGGGCAAATGGTACGGCGAGTTCTGCGCCTTATGGGATGTCAGCCTGAAAGTTAAGTCTGGCGAGAGGGTGGTTGTCTGCGGTCCATCCGGGTCGGGCAAGTCCACTATGATTCGCTGTGTCAATCTGCTTGAGACATTTGAGGCTGGTGAAATCCGGGTTGATGGTGAAAAGGTCGTTGAAGCGGCGAGGTCAATCCAAGCGATTCGCCGCAAAGTTGGCATGGTGTTTCAGAGTTTCAACCTCTTTCCGCACATCACAGTGCTGCAGAACTTGATGCTAGGGCCGATCCGCAACCTGAAAGTTTCCAAGAATGAGGCCCGGGACACAGCGCTGCAGTATTTGGAAAAAGTACGGATCGCAGAGCAGGCCGGCAAGTATCCAAGCCAGCTCTCAGGCGGACAGCAGCAGCGTGTTGCCATCGCTCGCGCGCTGTGCATGCAGCCTGAAATGATGCTGTTCGATGAGCCGACCTCGGCGCTGGATCCAGAAATGATTTCCGGGGTGCTGGACATCATGGTTGAGCTGGCTGAGGGCGGCATGACCATGGTGGTTGTGACCCACGAAATGGGGTTCGCGAAACAGGTCGCTGACACGATGGTGTTTATGGATCATGGCGAGATCGTTGAGGTCGCGCCGCCGAAAAAATTCTTCAGCAGTCCCGAAAGCGAGCGAACCCAGCTGTTTCTCAGTCAGATTCTCTCTCACTGATCACACGGCTTGATTCCGGTCATCAAACCTTCTGAGCCGTTGAAAATCAAACCGAGATACTCCCTGTTCTCACTGCTGCAGGGCGCGGCCGCCGGACACCGCAACTGGCAGCGCGCATGGCCCGCTCCGGCACTGAAAAAAAAGTATGACGTCGTCATTATCGGCGGCGGCGGTCACGGCTTGGCAACCGCTTACTACCTGGCCAGAAATCACGGTATTCACAACACTCTGGTGGTGGAGCGCAATTGGATCGGCGGCGGCAACAGCGGCCGAAATACAGCCGTGATCCGCTCGAATTACCTGCGTGAGCACAGCATACGGTTTTTTGATCAGTCCGTCCGGCTGTATGAGGGGCTCAGCCGTGACTTGAACTTCAACATCATGTTCAGCCAGCGCAGCGAAGTCGATGTGCTGCTGACAAACACAAGCCTGCGCAATATGCGGCGCCGAGCGCTGAATATGAATAGGTGCGGCGTGGAATTCTCTTTGATTTCTGCTGCTGAAGTGCGTCGCCGCATACCGATTCTGGCGCCTATGCGAGACTGCCGGCTGCCAATTCTGGGCGGTGCGATTCAAGAGCGGGCTGGCATTGCTCGGCATGATGCAATCGTCTGGGGCTATGCGCGAGCCGCCAGCGCTTATGGCGTTGACATTGCGCAGGATACTGCGGTGACGGCCATTCGGCGCAGAGAGAACGGGCAGATCGCTGCGGTGGAGACCAGTCGCGGCTGCATTGAGACCGCAAAAGTGGCAGCGGCTGCCGGCAGCGACAATTCTGCGATTGCGGAGATGGCTGGACTTCAGCTTCCGCTGCGGGTATTCAACTTGCAGGCGTTTGTCTCTGAGCCCGTCAAGCCGGTATTGGATGTTGTGGTCAATTGCCCGGACTTAGGGGTTTATGCCAGTCACTCTGACAAGGGCGAGCTCGTCATCGGCGGTGCAACGGATCCGCAGCAGATTTCATACCGCAAAGGCGGCAAGCTGGAGATTCTTGAAGAGACCGTCGCCGGGCTGCTGGAGCTGTTCCCAGCATTTCGCCGCCTGAAACTGCTGCGTCAATGGGGCGGGGCGCTGGAATTTGCCTATGATGCCAGTCCGATCCTCTCGGCCACTTCCATTCCAGGTTTCTATGTCAGTGCGGGCTGGTGGGGCGGATTCAAGGCGATTCCCGCCGGCGGAATGACTTTGGCGCACACCATCGCTCGGGAAGAGCCGCATCCGCTGAGCGCATGCTATGGATTGAATCGCTTTGATTCCATGAATTTCCTGCTTGAGGGCGGCACCACTGTGCCCGCGTTTTGAATGATCCGGCTGCAGCCGTGAGTCTTGTGTTTCGAATTTAAGGTGCAGTTTTGCTTTTGATCCCTTGTCCGTGGTGCGGCGAGCGCTCCGAGTCTGAATTTCGCTGTGCTGGGCCCGTGCGGCCGGTACGCTCGGCAATGATCGGCCAAAGTGATGCTGAGTGGCTGGCTTATGTTACGCAGATTGAATGTAAAAGGGGTGCAGTGGAGGAATACTGGCAGCATGAGAAGGGGTGCGGACAGTGGTTTCGGCTGCGCCGCGATACCGTCACTCACAAATTTTGCTGACGCAGACGATCGGGGCAGGATTTTGGATCGAAGATTGGCACAAGGCGGCTTGATTGATCGGTCAGTGCCGCTCAATTTCACTTTCAATGGCAAAGCCTGCAGCGGTTTTGCCGGTGATACGCTGGCCTCTGCGCTGATGGCCAGCGGTGTCGATGTCATCTCCAGGAGCTTCAAGTATCATCGGCCGCGCGGCATCCAGCAGCTTGGCTGCGCTGATGTCGGCTCAATGGTGCAGATCGAGGGCCGATCAGAGGCGCCGAATGTACTGGCCAGCACGACTGCTTTGCAAGATGGACTGTGCGCTCGCAGTGTCAACTGCTGGCCCAGCGTGAATTTTGATTTCGGTGCGGCATTGCGCCTGCTTTCGCCGATCATCCCGGCAGGATTCTATTACAAGACATTCATGTGGCCGCATTGGCATGTCTACGAGCCCAAGATCCGCAAGCTCGCTGGATTCGGACGCGCCCCAAGGCAGTCGAGTGACGACCTTTTTGAAACCCGTTTCTGGCATTGTGATGTCTTGATCGTCGGCGCTGGTCCCGCCGGCCTGATGGCAGCCAGAGCGGCTGCGCAAAGCGCTGCGCGAGTGATCGTGGTCGACGAGCAGCCGGCCGCCGGTGGCCGGCTGCGGTTCAGCACGGCCAAGATCGGTGGCCTGGCTGCGAGCGACTGGGCTTCTCAGGCGGCTGACTGGCTGGCCGCTCAAGACAATGTGCAGATATTGTCTGATGCCGTTGCATGGAGCTATCTTGAGGGCAATATGGTCTGTGTTGTCGAGCGCAATCCGAATCCGCCTGAAATCGCGATGAGAAACTGGAAAATCTGGGCCAAGCAAGTCATCATCGCGACAGGGGCGATTGAAAGAGGCATTGCTTTTGCCGGCAATGACAGGCCGGGGGTGATGAGTACGGATGCAATTTGCTCCATGATTCGCTCCTATGCGGTGGCGCCGGGCCGGCAAGCCGTCCTTTTTGCCAATAACAATCGCGCCTACAGCGCCCTGGAACACCTCGCGGCTGCCGGGATTCAAATGAAGGCGCTAGTCGATGTTCGAAGCCAAATCAGCGAGCAAGCGATGGAGTTCGCTCATCGCTACGTTTCGGAGATCGTCACCAGTGCGGTCGTTTCCAAAGCGTCGATGAGGCGTCGGCGTGTCGGCAGTGTCACGATTGCCGAGCGGGCGACTGGTCGCACCCGTGTGATCGAATGTGACCTGCTTGGCGTGTCTGGCGGCTGGACGCCCTCTGTGCATCTGTTCTCGCAATCTCGCGGATCACTGGCTTACAGCGACGAGATAGCGTCCTTTTGCCCGGATCAGCCGCAGCTGGCAACACTTGTGGCCGGCTCAGTACGAGGTGTTTTCTCACTGGCAGATTCAATCTCCGATGGCGCGCGCGCCGGATTGAGCGCGATCCGGTCGCTGGGCCATGCGTCAGCGCAGATTGAGCTGCCCCAGGTCGCAGAGTCATTGCAGTGCGAGCTGCAAATTGAACCGCTCTGGAGCACTGATTCGGGTGAGAGAAGATCCAAAGCGTTTATCGATTTTGCCGGCGATGTAACGACATTTGATTTGCGCTTGGCTCTTCAGGAGGGATATGAGTCGATTGAGCACCTCAAGCGCTACACGACCACCGGCATGGGCTTGGATCAGGGCAAAACCGCGAACATGAATGCGATTGGACTGGCCGCGGCTTTATCGGGGCGGCATCCTGGCAGCGTCGGCAGCACCACTTATCGGCCGCCGTATACGCCGGTTGAATTCGGGGCGATCGCCGGCAGTCGCACCGGTGATCATATTTTGCCTTATCGCCACACGCCCCTGACCGCCTGGCACGTTGCACACGGTGCCGTGATGTTCGAAGCTGGCTTGCGCTGGCAGCGGCCTGCATATTATCCGCAGCATGGCGAGACCATGCAGCAGGCGATTGACCGTGAATGTCGAAGCGTACGCAATCAGGCTGGCATTTACGACGGCTCGCCGCTGGGAAAATTTGAATTGGCCGGACCCGATGCGGTCCGCCTGCTCAATCTGGTCTATACCAATCGTTTTGACAATCTTGCGGCTGGGCAAGGCCGGTATGGCATCATGCTCAGCGAGGATGGATTGATATTCGATGATGGTGTGACATTCAGGCTTGGCCAGAATCGATATCTGATGACCTGCTCAACCGGCGGTGCGCATCAGGTCGAGCAGAAACTCGAGCGGCTCATCCATGTGGATCAGCCCGACCTGGACGTGACGCTGGTGCCGTGCACGTCGCAGTGGGCGAACGCGACGGTATGCGGTCCGCTGGCTCGCGATTTGCTTCGTGCCTGCGAGAGCAGTTTCAATTTTGAACGTGAAGATTTTCCGTTTATGCATTTGCGAGAAGGCATCATCGCCGATATGCCGGCGCGCATCGCTCGGGTCAGTTTTACCGGCGAGCTGAGTTTTGAGGTGAATGTGCCCAGCCGCTACGGCAGACAGCTTTGGGAATATCTGTTTGAGATTGGCCAGTTTGACAAGATTTGCCCGGTCGGGTCCGAAGCGAGCCATGTGCTGCGGGTTGAAAAGGGTTTTCTGTCTCTGGGGCACGAGGTGGATGGCACAGTTGATCCCATTGATCTTGGCTTGGAGCGGCTGATGTCGAAGACCAAAGCGGACTTTATCGGCAAGCGCGCTGTCGAAATTCGACGCCGCAGCTCAATTCCGCGATATGAGCTTGTCGGGCTGCTGCCTCAGGATCAGCGCACAGCGATAGAGGAGGGGGCGCCGATCGTGCCAGGCAGTCACGCAAAATCTTCGGAAGGATTTGTATCCGCCTGTGTCTGGAGCGGAGCTTGCGACCGTGTCATCGCCTTGGGATTGCTGCAAAACGGAAAAAACCGTCACGGTGAGGTGATCACCGTTCAGTCTGGCAAGAAATTTGTGCCTGCTCAGGTCGGCAGCCCGGTCTTTTACGATCCGCAGGGCCACAAGCTGCGATCCTAGAAATGGGCTATCGCGTCAAGATTCTTCCCTTGGAGCAAAGGGCTTGGTTCAGCATCCGCGGACGCGGCGATGCGCTGCAGTCCGCTCTCGCTGCGCTGAATTTCTCACGCTCTGGCTGGACTCAGAAAATCGATGCGACAGATCATTTGAATCTTTACCCGATCGGGCCCGAGCACTACGTTTTGGACAGCGAGCTGCGCTATGAAGATGAGCTGGATGCACGGCTCAAAAGCGACCTGACCGATTGCGGTGTTGTCTGCACCAACATTTCAGACCTGTATGCCGGGTTTGCGGTGTGCGGTGAAGATGCCGCTGTCGTCTTGAGCCAGGCGACACCGCTGAATTTAATGAATTTATCAATCGAGACCGTCGCGGCGACCGAAGTCTTTTCGCTGCCGGCAATCGTTGTCGCCAAGTCGAGCAGCTCGTATTGCTTGTACATTGAGCGAAGTTATGCGGTGTATGCAAGACAGCGCTTGGAGTACTGTGCCTTGATCTGACTCCAAAGTTCCGATGAATCTGAACGCTTGTTTAATCTAAAATAAAAATTTCAAAACCAGATAGATAAATAAAATAATTAAAGTCGCTTCTTGGAATATCGCGAAGCGTCAGGATCCTTGGCGTGAGCTTCTGGAAATGAAACAGCGCGGCGAGGCGGATGTTGCGCTTTTGCAGGAAGCGGGCTCACCGCCCGGTGAGCTTGCTGACTTGATTGCGTATCAGAATGACGTATTTTGGAACCACGGTCTGTATGACCGCTGGTGCTTGGTCTTGCCGCTTTCTGACCGAATTGCCGTTCAGTCATTGCGGCAGGTTCCCCCGCTGAGCGAAGTCGGGGAGGACGATACTGGTGTCAGTGGCATTGAAACGACCGCGGCTGCCAAAATATCGCTTTGTGAAGTGCCAGAGAGTTGCTTTATTGCGGTGTCGATGTACGCGCGATGGATGAAACCGCATCCGCTTGCCCGCTCTGCATGGAGGGTTGGCATGGCCGATACGCCGGCGCATCGAATTATCTCTGACCTGTCAGCGTTTATCGGTCACCGGGATCCGGTAAAGCGCCGAATCCTGGCGGCCGGGGACCTCAACATGTCTTTTGAAGTTGTGGGTGACAAGCTTTCGATTCCTGAGCGTGAGCAGACTGTGTGGGACCGTATGCCTGCAGGATGTCGGAAGATCAGCTGGATGCAGCGGCTGACAGTAAAAATGTACCGACATTTCATACGTCAGCACAAAACGCCGGGACGGCAAGCCGCCCGCTGGATTATGTGTTTGCCTCGCGAGGATTGCATGAAAAAGCAAGCGTGTTTGCGCTTGACAGCCCTGAGGCGCGGGGTTCAAGTGATCACTGCCGGATCAAAATTGACATTGACCTGGAATAGAAGGAGAACACAAAACCATTGAGTCGCATCGCAGCTCAATTCAGCAGTCTTGCAGATCGAATTGACGAACGGATGAAGATGAAGCGAGTCGAATACGGAATCAACACAAAAACAGGCGTGCTCTAAAGTCTAGAAATTACCAAAAAATATAACGCAGCTCCAATTCAAGCAGCTTGCGGCAGTTCCACTGGCAATGAGCGCAGGTAGTCTGCGAGAGAAGGAATTGGAATTTTATACTGATCCGGCATTCCTTGCACCGGAGCCAGAATTCCAGCGTGCAGCGCATTGCTCAGAAACTCTTCAACAGTCTCGTTTTTTCTTTCGCGCACGGCTTCTGTCAGCAAATCGATTTCATCGCATGACAGTGTGCCAGCCAATTCCCCTTTCTTGCTGCCCGCCGTCACTGCTAGCTGTTTATAGACCCAAGAACGGCTGGATCCGGCTTCTATCCGACTGCTGTAATAGGCATTTTTCTGCTCCTCTCCCTTTGCAAGCGCCTGCTCGAGCAAAGACGGCATCAGCTGCCCCTGGTTGGCGCGTATCACCCGGCCTGCAGCCACGCCTATACGGCTCACATGCTGCGGCCAGCCCTGTGACAGTTTCGCTAAAGCGCTTGCCCAATCAGATTTTTGCTCCTGGCTGCCAGTGTAATAGCTGTCCAGCAAGCGGCGAAAAGAGCTGACTGCTTCTGCCATGGAAAGCGGTTCCAGGTTCACAACCCGGTCGGCGGCAAATCTCGAAAAACCGCACTGACGCAATACGTCAAGCGTGTCACTCAGACCGAAAAAGATGGCTACAAGGGGAATTCCTTGGGAGTCCCGGTGCAGGCAATCAAGCAAATCCCGCGTCGTTCTGGTTACCGGAATGTTCTGTGCTTCATCTGCAAACACAACCAGATGGATCTGTTCGAGCAAAGGGGCAGCGCTTCGAAATACTCGCGCTGATGTCAGGGGCATGTCCAAGCGAGCGCTGCTTTGCGCTTTGCCGCCTATTGATATGCCTGCCACGCCGCCGCCCCGTGCAGACAGTTCTGCATACAGTTTTCTTCCTTTTTTGATGAACTTCCTGAATTTCAGCGCCATTCCATCTGAAGCCATCTCAGAAAGCCGCTCGCATTCCTTGTTAGCCGCATGAATCAACTCCATCATGGCATCGACCGGGGACTTCAAAGTTCCAGGATGAAGATTAACCGCCGCCCAGGAATCATTTGGGGTTGAATGCCGCCTGACCGCTTCCATGCATTCCAGCATCAGTGCAGTTTTTCCAGAACCTGGCGCGCCTTGGAATATTAGTGTGCCGCCGCCCGCAAGCCCTGAAAAAAGACTGTCTGCAGCTTCTCGAAAGATATCGTATTCGCTATCTCGCCCGAAAAAAAATGGCTCGCGGCCCACTTCGGAACGATCAGTTCTGCCCAGCCAGACTTTCTCTGGCAAAGGCTTGGCTGGCAGCGGCCTGGGAAACGGCCGTTGATTCATGTCGATTTAAATTTCCCATGAAACTGTGCGGACCAGATGCACTTAAATGCCGGGCAGAGGTCCAATTTGAAGGTTAGCCCATTTTACAGAAACAAAAACCAGTACAACGGCTGAATCTGATTTAACCATGGAGCAGACCAAAATGAAGTATTCAAAAAGATTCACCCCCCCTCCACCTTAAGCGACTGATGACACTCGCCGCCCCACAGGTGACGGCACTGCCGGTGCTGCCGAGCCGGCAGCTGGGCGATCTCAATGACAGGATGGCCTTGGCCGAGTGGCAGATTGAGGAGTATTTCGAGAACAGCGAGGCGTGCCAGAAATTGGCCGAGGTGCCGGGCACCGGCCTGGTAGCCGCACTGTCCGAGCAAGCTCAGGCGGCGGCTGGCTGACCAGCACAAGAAAATCAATGTGGCAGAGGCGGCCATGGTCAGCGCCAATGCCATGCCTGGATTGTGTGGAAGATGCTGATGTTCGGCGAGTGCTGTGAACGCCACTATGCCGGCCGGGTGCCTGCGGCCGCCGCCAGAGCGGCCGGGACCGGCACCGCGTTCCAGACGATTGAGACATCATGCAGAACTCGACAGTGCCGGGATTGACCGACACGGATGACATGACAGGCTCAAAACCGGGGCCGGCCAAACCCATCAAGGCTTAAGGCCATGCAGACCGTTATTTTAATCGGGAGCCGGCCCGCGGATTTCATCCAGGCCCGCACCGCTTGAAAAGGTGCAGCCATGCGGTCGAATAGATCTGTGCACAGTTTTCCGTGCCATCGGTCGCAGGCCTTGAGCGCAAAGACAGCGAATGCGTGAGAAATCAGCCGTCTAGACAGTGCGTTAGGAGGGAATTGCGAGCCAAGAAATTTAGAGCTGGCATCAGCGGGGTATCCATAGATAAAACCCCTGCTCCAAGAGGAGGCAATCCATGAAAACTGACATTCAATGCGACTTGCTCTGGCACGGCTGTTGCAAGCACAGTGATCTGTGACCGGCTGCTCGACCAGCTGCAATACCTCGCCGACCAAGTGCGGCGCCGCGACAGCGGCCGCCAGGCCGGCCGCATCGATGGTCGCGTCATTTTTCGCCATCGGAGCGAGCCTGGTGAAACTTGAGGACGAGACCGGTGCGGGCGATCCACGATTGTGTTTCACCCGACGGTGTCGCTGGCGGCGGCGTGACAAAAAATGCTTCAACGAAAAAACCTTGATTTAGACAAGAAGTTTTGCTATACTTCAAAATCCATAACCGATGAAGGTTATTTTGGTGGCAAAATTGCCATCGAAAAAAAACAAGTGGCAAAGTGGCCAGCGGCTGTTCAATTTTGTGGACGTGTGCTGAGGCTGATTTGTTGCTTTCTCTCCGCCTGCCCGCCTAATCTACAGACAGACTGACAGGTATCGTATTTTTGATCTCGATACTTTGACGTCCCGCGTTGCTAAGCGACCTTGTTTAGACCCAAGACTATGAGTTAGTATTCTGTAGGTGCAAGCTATGACAATTTTTATGAATCCAGAGTCTGAGAAAGTTATCAGTTCTCGGAAGCGCAAACTTATCTGTCTGGCAGTGCTTGCTATTGCAATTTCTTTATTTGCAATAGCTCAAGTACGGGCGGATGATGAAATTAAAGTTGGTTCGATTTTTGATCTTACTGGCGGATTGAATATTTACGGCATTCAGCAAAGCCAGGCATTGCACTTGGCCGTGAACAACATTAATGGCAATGGGGGAGTGCTGGGAGAATCGCTGCAGGTTGTTGAATATGACGCGCAATCGGAATTGGCTAAAATCACCCAGTACACAAATACAATTATTCTGCGCGACAAAATCGATGTTCTCTTTGCAGGATTGACGAGTTCATCTCGTGAAGCGATCCGTCCGATCGTTCGCAAGAATAACATTCCCTACTTTTATAGTGCGCTTTACGAAGGCGGCGCGTGCGACAAGCAAACTTTCATCACAGGCGCATCGGCCTCTCAGCAAATGAGTGTGCTAATTGAGTGGGCAGTAAAGGAATACGGTCCAAAGATTTACATTATGGCGCCAGACTACAATTTTGGAACTATTTCTGCGCATTGGATTGAGCATTATGCGAAAGAATACGGTGGAGAAGTTGTCGGTTCTGACTTTCTCGCTTTAACTGTGACTGACTATTCGCCAACAATTCAAAAGATTCAGGCCGCCAAACCTGATTTTGTAGTTGCATTGCCCGTTGGCGCCAACCAAACCGGGTTCTTGGAGCAATTTGCCGCGGCGGGTTTGAAAGAAAGAATGGGGATCGTTTCAACCAACTATGGATCAGGAAACCAACAGGTGGTTGTTTCGCCTGATGCCGGTGAAGGCATTGTTGCTTCGCAAGAATACTTCATGTGGATTGATGAGCCAGGTAATGAATCTTTTAAGGCAAAGTGGGAGGCCGCCTACGGTCTTGACGAGCCGATCATTTCCGAAGCGGCTGATGTTTGGAATGCTGTTCATATTTGGGCGAAGGCAGTGGAACTAGCCGGAACTACAGACAGCGATGCTGTAATCGCAGCACTGGAGAGTGGAATCTCATTTGACGGGCCAAACGGAACAGTCACCATGCAGCCCGGGTCGCATCACTTAAAGCAAAACATTTATATTGTGCGTGGAAATCGAACCCATGGGTTTGATGTGATTGAGAAGTTTGAGTCGGTGGCGCCAAGTTTCGAAGATCAAGTTTGCGACTTGATAGAAAATCCCGCTACAGCGGAGCATTTTACCCCTGCAGATCTCTGATCAAAGATAGAAAAATCGCTAGGTCTGAGGCGCGAGTGAGTTTCTGATGAGTTTACTCGCGCCTTCTGATTTTCTGCCTTGACAACTTCGGAACTTCAGTTTCGATGGAATTTGATTTTCTAGCAGCTCTGCTTTTATCCTCGCTCTCGAGTGCGGCGATTTTATTGATTGCAACATTAGGCTTGGCTGTTATGTTTGGTCTGATGGGCGTCATCAACCTCGCACATGGTGAATTCATCATGTTCGGGGCATACGCCGCTTTATTTGCTACTCAAATTGGCATTCCATATCCCCTGGCTGTTGTTTTCGCAACTCTCGCAACTGCGGTTTTCGGAGGTGCTGTCGAAGTTCTTATTATCCGTCGCTTGTATGGACGCATATTTGACACGTTGCTTGCGACTTGGGGGCTCAGCCTAGTGCTTTATCAATCCGCAGTCCTGATTTTCGGAACGGTTACGCCCGGCATTGGCTTGCCAATCTCCAATGTTCAAATTGGGGATTACTCCTTATCCGTGTATTTGCTGTTCCTCATTTTCGTGGCTGCAACCTTAATCGGCAGCCTTTACTGGCTGCTGACCAAAACGAGCTATGGGATCACCGCGCGAGCCGCAATCCAAGATAGAGAAACAGCATCAGCCATGGGAGTCGAATCAGCTCGCATCAATACGATGACTTTCGCTCTAGGCTCTGGTTTAGGCGGATTCGCAGGGGCAATACTACTGCCCGCAATTCCCGCCACACCAAATATGGGATTTGCATTCGTCATCAAAGCGTTCTTGGCTGTTGTTGCTGCCGGACCTGTCACCTTGTCCGGGACTGTCGCAGTAGGCAGCGCTCTTGGCATGGTCGGAAATATCACTGCAAGTTTCTGGACTAGCGTAGTTGGCGACATCGTTTTCTTTCTGCTCACAATTATCATTCTACGCGTATTTCCTCTCGGAATATCAGGTCGCTGGCGATTGAAGCTTTGAAAATCTTCACTATGGACAGTTTAACCCGACCCGTCTCATCCTTGCTTCGCGATTTGAAATTGCGCACAAGTAACTCCAGTATTTATTTTGCACTGTTGCTCGCGACCTCACTGGCTCTTTCTTCTTTTTGGATTGATCCTTATTTAGCGTATGTAGGAACTTCCTGGATAATTTTTGGGCTGTTGGGCCTGAGTCTGGATTTAGTCTGGGGTCGAGGCGGATTATTGAGTCTGGGACAGACCGCGTTCTACGGAATTGGCGGCTATGTTGGAAGCATCGCCGCGATCAACTTTTCTTCATTATCGGGAAACCCATTGATTTGGGCGCTGCCCTTTGGAGCAATATCGGGTGCTGTTCTCGCCGCTCTGGTCGGATGGTTCATTTTTTATGGAAGAATGGGATCTCTTCAGAGTACGATTTTGACTTACACGCTAACCTTGATTGTTTGGACGGTCACGCTTTCGTTCACCGCTGAGATTGGAGAAGCTGTTGTTGGCGGAGATAATGGCATGTCAAACATCCCGGGATTTGCGCTGGGTTTTGGCAAAAATGCTTCGCTGCTTTCTCCAAACATGATGTTTCTCACAGTTATCGTGTTCTCGGCGATGATTTATCTGATTGTTGCGCTTATTGTTCGTTCGCCGTTCGGAATCGCTGTTGATTCAATTCGGCTGGATCCCGTAAAAGCGGAACTGCTTGGATTGGATGTCCGTTTGTTCCAAACCATAACGTTTATGCTGGCAGGCGCGATAGCCGGCATTGCCGGAAGCTTGTATGGTGCGTGGGCAAATTACCTCAATCCATCAATTTTTAGCGTTCAGGAAGCTTTGCTGGTGCCAATATATGTTCTCGTGGGCGGATTGGGCACACTCATCGGTCCATTTGTTGGCGCGCTCACAGTGGGTGGTCTTTCATTTTGGCTGGGAGGCGGTGTTATCGGCGGACAAACCACTCTTGTTATGGGTGGTTGCCTGATCGTTCTTGTACTATTTTTGCGCAGAGGGATTGTGGGTGGGATCCAAATGCTTCTCGCGAGAATATTTGGCAATTCAGTGGCTCAAAGTCATCATCCGCAGCAGGCATCACAGATTCGCGTCAATTTAGATCTGCTTGAAAAGCAGCAGGCTTCAGCGAAGATGCGAACATGCGCAATCCTTAAGACTGTCAACATGTCGAAGAGATTTGGCGGTGTGCAGGCCGTCGATTCAGTAAGTCAGATTTTTGAGCCAGGGAAGGTGCGGTGCATTATTGGTCCGAACGGTGCGGGCAAGAGTTCCTTTCTAAAAGCCTGTACTGGTGCATATGTACCGGATTCCGGTATAGTATCGTATTCGGATCAAGATATTACAAAAATGAATCCGTTTGAGCGCGTTAAGCTGGGTCTTGGCATTAAGATGCAAACAGCACAAGTATTTGATGAGCTAAGTGTCAAGCAAAATCTGTGGATTGCGAGTTACGGGAAGGAGTTGAATAAACAAAGAGCAGATCAACTTTCTGACAAATTTTTGGACATTCTCAATATGCGCGATATATCCGATCGCCAGGCTTCTGCGCTTTCTCACGGAGAGCAGCAGTGGCTGGATATTGGAATGGTTCTGTGTCTCGCGCCATCAGTTATTCTGCTAGATGAGCCCGCCGCTGGCATGTCAATGGAGGAAAAACGGCAACTCTCTGAACTGGTGCGGCTGATGGCAAAAAAAGGGAATTATAACGAATAGTGCCCAAAATAGTGTATAATACCTGGCAGGATTTTGACAAAAAACTGACAGAATTACTATAAAGGTAAAGAGCAATGCAGACTGCGCCCGGAAAAAGCTACCGCAAAGGACTGTCGCTGATTGAGATTATGGATATGTTTTCCAACAATGAGACAGCTGAGAAATGGTTCATTGAAGCCCGCTGGAAAGACGGCATCTACTGCCCGCACTGCGGATCAGAGAATGTGCTGACCGGCGCAAGGCACAAGACAATGCCGTTTCGCTGCCGGAATCGCAAAGTCTGCGGCAAGCGGTTCAGCGTCAAGACCGGCACAGTCATGGAAAGCTCGAACCTTGATTATCGAACTTGGGCGATTGCCACTTACCTGATGACCACCAGCCTGAAAAGTGTATCGTCCATGAAACTGCGACGCGACCTGAAAATTGCGCAGCCCTCAGCTTGGCGGCTGGCACACCGGATCCGCAAGGCCTATGAGCAGGGCGATACAGCCATGTTCAGCGGCACAGTGGAAGTGGATGAGACTTACATGGGCGGGAAAGAGACCAGCAAGCATTCCAGCAAAAAGCTGAATGCCGGACGCGGCGGGGTTGGCAAGACTGCTGTAATCGGAATGAAAGAGCGGGAATCAAACCAGGTGTCCGCCAGAGTGATTGAGAATACCAAGCGGGCGACTTTGCAAGGATTTGTGGCGGACAATGCCAAGCCGAATTCTACAGTCTACACAGACGATCACAAAAGCTACGAGGGCATGGTCGATTTCGAGCATGACACTGTCAAGCACTCGGTCGGCGAGTATGTCAAAGGACAGGCGCATATCAACGGCATTGAGTCGTTCTGGGCAGTTCTGAAACGGGCGCATAAAGGCACATTCCACAAGATCAGCCGCCAGCACCTGCACCGCTATGTGTCCGAGTTTGCGGGCAAGCACAATATCCGGTCGCTGGATACCATCGACCAGATGACCGGCATCGTCAGGGGCATGGAGGGCAAGCGGCTGACTTGCAGGGATCTGAAAGCTGACAGGGTGTGAATTATGCTGGCCCGCCCTTTGGAAGCGTCTGCTGTTTCAGATGCCTGTGTACAGCTGGGCAAACTGAAAATGAATTGTCCCGCGCAGCAGGCGGCAGCCATGATGAAAAAATCCAAACCCGACTTGAAAAAATCCAAGACTGACCTGCGCATCAATGCCACGCCGGAGCAGGTGAGGGCTGCGCTGGTTCGCGGTGGCGCGCCGCGGCAGAGAAAAGCGGCGTCAATTCACAAGCAGAGAGTTCGCTGACCGGATTGGCGGCGGCGCGGTTTGGGCACTATTCGTTATAATTCCCCAAAAAAAACTGCTGTTGTGGTTGTTGATCATGACATGGATTTTGTGCGAACACTGGATGCGGAAATCACTGTTCTCCATCAGGGTGCGGTATTTGCTCAAGCGGACATTGATGAGCTGCGGAAAGATGATCGAATTTTGGACATTTACCTTGGAAGGCGAGAGAGTGTTGCGAATTTCTAATGCAAATGGCGGCTACAAAAGAGTCACCATCATTCGTAACTGTTCATTACAGGTGGCACAAGGAGAGATTGTGGCTCTTTTAGGTCGCAATGGTGCAGGCAAATCTACCATGCTGAAATACACAATGGGACTGGTAGACGTATTCAGCGGTTCAGTGCTCATTGACGGAAACGCGTTGCCGCAATCCACTTCCAAGCGAGTAAAGATGGGCCTCGGATATGTACCGCAGGGACGTTATGTATTTCCCCGGTTAAGTGTGTCTGAGAATATCGCGGTAGCAGCGGTGGCCTGCGGACATGATCGCCATGAATCAATAGAAAATGCATTTGAGGAATTTCCAGTATTGGCAGAAAAAAAAGAATCTTTAGCCGGTACCTTAAGCGGAGGACAGCAACAAATTCTTTCGATCGCGCGAGCTTTGGCAACCAAGCCCCGAGTACTTCTGCTTGATGAACCGACCGAAGGTGTTCAGCCATCCATCATTGAAGAGATTCGTGAAAAATTGAAACGGCTGAACGAGCAAGGGGTAATTTCTATATTGATTGCAGAGCAGAACCTTGATTTTTGTCTTTCGATCGCAAGCCGCGCATACATATTGAACAATGGCTTTATTTCGCATGAAAGCACAAGAGATGAATTGCTTGGAAACAAGACAATTCTTCATGAATTGCTTGGAGTATGAAGGGAGCAGAACGCGGCAATGTGGACAAAAGATCAACTGGTACAGTATCGAAAACTAATGGAATGGGACGATTTGAATGATGAACAGTTGGATCAGGTCTTGGCGATATTGAATAGCGCCCATACTACCTTGAAATCTCTTGATGGAGTCTCTTGGGTGGAGCCAGACATCGGGTTCAGCATTAAAGTCAAGCGTGACCGAAGTGGACAATAGCAATTTATATGAGCTCACAATCGCTGAACTAAGCCGCAAACTTTTTTACGGTGAGATTTCCGCGACGGAACTGGTAGGCTCATGTCTTGAAAGAATCGAAAAGACGCAATCAACTACGAATGCCTTTGTGGCGTACAATCCTGAATTGGCGTTGGAAACTGCTCGAAAGCTGGATTTGCACTTTATGCAAGGTCAAATCATCGGGTCGCTGCATGGCATTCCAGTTGCAGTCAAGGACAATTATCTGACTGCAGATTATCCGACTACAGCCTGCTCCAGAATCTATCCGGATAATCCCGTCGGGCTTGATTCGGCAATGGTTGCAAAATTGCGAAGAGCTGGTGCAATTGTCATTGGCAAAACCAATATGCACGAATGGGCATATGGCGCGACTAATGAAGAATCTGCATTTGGAACCACCCGAAACCCTTGGAACGATCAGCACATCACTGGCGGATCTAGTGGCGGTTCTGGTGCCGCTTTGGCGGCTAGAATGGTACCGGCAGCTCTCGGAAGCGACACGGGCGGCTCCATTCGAATTCCATCGTCTGCCTGCGGTGTCAGCGGCTTGAAGCCTACCGCGGGACGTGTCAGTCGTACTGGAATTCTGCCGTTGTCATGGACCCTCGACGTTGGAGGGCCTATGGCTCGGTCGGCAGAAGATCTTAGTATTCTGTTTGATGTCATTTCGAGCCCTGATCCCGAGCGTTCAGTTACATATGAAATTTACTCCAATAACAAAGCAAATAATTTAAGCCGTGATCTGCGCATCGCTGTGTTTCGCAGCAGCGAAATTCTTTGTAATGATGCTGTCACGGAATCAGTGGAGCAGGCAGTTGAAATATTGCGTGATGATGGAGCCGTTGTGAACGAGGTGAGCTTCACAGGATTAGAGACTGGCTTTGGCGCTTGGAAAATCATACTTCACTGTGAAGCTGCTGCCTATCATGCAAAATTTCTTTCGGAATCTGCTGATAGGTATTCTGACAATGTCAGAGTTCAAGTTGAAGCTGGACGCTGTCTGTCTTCATCAGCATACCTTAAAGCTCAGCAGTATCGTGCAGTATTTAATCAAAGATTCAGTCAACTTGCCAATCAATATGATCTGATTGCAATGCCAACTCTTCCAGTAACCGCACCGCGAATCGGTCAATTCGAGGTTGAAGTGAAAAATTCAACAATAACCTCACAAGACGCCATGACTTCAATCGCATGGATTGCAAATTTTACTGGCCTGCCGGCTATCTCTATCCCATGTGGATTTGATGATCGACGACTTCCAGTGGGATTGATGTTCGTAGGGCATCCGTTTGGTGAGAAAACCATTCTTTCAGCTGCTGAAAGATATCAATCAATTACCCATTGGCATAACTTGGCGCCGAGTTCAATTTAAGTGTTACTATATTCCGATTATGCTCTTTTATTTTGGTTTTCGGATAGGGGCGATTCAGGTGAGTCATTACATTAGATTGTCCAAAATGATACTGACTCTATATCTCTATATAAACTGTGATTTTCGACGACATGCCGAATTCTGCTAGCGTTACCTCATGGCATATCAGACTTCATCCATGGCATAGAAGCGTTGCAAATCGATCGCAGATGCACGAGCATTGAAACGGAATCTTGTCCTGAGCCGGACAGAATTTTGTTTCGTGGTATATAGCATATAGTTGTCAGATATATAAATCACTCTTGCTGCATCAATTGGCTAAATGCCTGAGGAAATTAAGCGAGAGTTTAGCAGCAATCAGCAAAACTTGAGATGCCTGATCTGAAAAATACATTATGCGAGACTGATCGCAATGCTTGCATTCCTATTGGAGTGTTGTTCTCTCAAAGTGGACCCATGTCGGTAACTGAACTGGCACACCTAAAGGGAACACTGATTGCAATTGAGGAAATCAATAGAAGCGGAGGGGTTAACGGAATGTTGCTCCAACCGATTATTGATGACCCAAAATCAGATGCCATTACAGCTCGCAAGCTGGCAGCCAAGCTGTTGACACAAGATCAAGTGTCAGTGATTTTCGGATGCTGTTCCTCAAGTATCCGTAAAGCGGTACTTCCGATAATTGAACGTTATGGTGCTTTGCTGTTTTACCCCTCATTTTACGAGGGATTCGAGTATTCTCCCAATATTGTGTATACCGGTGCAACACCTAACCAAACTGTGATTCCACTCGTGGAGATGCTTTTCAACAAGTACGGAAAACGATTCGCCATGGTCGGTTCCGATTACATATATGCGCATGAAATCAATCGAATTGTCAAGGAGTTTCTGATAGAAAGCGGTGGATCAGTTGTGACTGAGCTTTATGTTCAGCAAGGAGCCGAGAAGGAGCACTTCAAAATGGCTGCGAAAAAACTTGCAATGCTTTCACATGACATCATATTCTCGACAGTGGTCGGTGCAGACACCGCGAAACTTTACGATTCATGTTATGAGGAAGGCATTGAAGCGAAAAATTGTCCTATCGCTAGTTTAACCACAAGCGAAAGTGAGCTTGCAAGCATGGACGAAGCATCCAGATGCGGGCACATTACGGCACTGTCCTACTTTCAGTCAGTTACAACAGATGAAAATATTAAATTTCAATCTCTGCATCAGTCCAAGTATGGTTTGGATGATTTGCCTTGTGTTTACTCTGAAACAACTTATTCACAAGTTCACATTCTTTCCCAGGCGCTTTCACGCGTATCGAAGCTTGCACCTGAGGCTCTGTTAAGCGCGATCGAGGGCATTCAATTTAATGCACCGCAAGGGCGCATCCTGATTGATCCAGACAACAATCATACCTACCTTACGCCTAGAATAGGACAATCGACAGCAGAAGGAACGTTTGAGATTGTCTGGCAAGCTCCAGAACCAGTAAAACCTGATCCATATCTCGTTGCGTACGACAGGACGATTGCTACAACCGAGATGGGGGAATTAGGATTAGATTTTTGAGCAAGCCTTCGTCTAATCTCACTTTATCAGTTGCAATTTTTTGCAGATCAGCATTTGCAAATCTAAAAATATGACAGAAGGAGACAGATTAATCCGTGAAATTCGGGATTGCAAGGTTGTGGTTTTGCATCCTCCGGATGATGACAGAGTAGTTTTATCCCATCAGCTTCGGCGAATCGGATGTCGGGTCAGTGAAACCTGGTCAGTCGAAGACGCATCGCTTAATGAGGCGGATGCCATCTATTTCTTGGCTAATCCAGATCAATCGCCCGATTTAAAGCGTCTTTCTGACAAGCATGATTCGGCATTGATTGCGGTGGTATCCTATGAAAGCCCGCTGGTTCTGCAGGCAATCACCAATATCGGCGTACATGGAGTGGTTACAAAACCGGTACGCTCAATCGGTGTTTTTGCAAATTTGATTACCGCTCTCAGTATTTTCAAATACGAAGGGCGTCTCAATGCTAGAATTGCAAAACTAGATGAAACATTGAAAGCTAGAAGGATGGTAGAGCGCGCTACTCGTATTTTGGCAGAACATCAAAGCATAACTGAAGATCATGCATACGCAATGATTCGAACCGAAGCAATGAGCAAGCAAGTCACGATTACGGAGATGGCTAATTCAATAATCAATACCGATGAAATCTTCAAGAAGTGAGAAAATATGGACATAGAGGGGTTGCAAACAGCTGCAAGATTCCAGCTTATTGCTCTATTCCACAAGGCCTTGGATTTTCGAAATAACGAAGAGTCGACAGTGAATTTTTTTGTATGCTGTCAAGCAATGATTGCAGGAAAAGATATTCGTTTGTTCAGTCATTGCGCAGCTGAGAGTGATTTTTATGCCATGCCAGTTCGCTCAGAGAGAATATTAATGCCAGCAGACATGGCGCTTTGTCTTGAAATCAATTCAGCTCCGAAACAGAAAAAAAACAGCAAAAACTTAGGCTCAGAATGAAAAATTCTGTCGCACTCGATCTCCGTTGCCTGATTTGAGGTGTAAATATCAAGGTTAGTGCCTTGAGGTTTTGCCGAAATAAACACTCCTCTTTTTCAAAGTGAAGTTTTATCGCCGCATGTACCATTAACCTGATTTCTGTATCATCTAGGATGTAATCGATTCTTGCCTGTAATGTTTGCCCGTTACTCAAGGCAGCTTTGCTGGAGGAAATGCGAGTGACGATCCTTCCTTTATAAGTATCCCAGCCGCCTTTCGCTCCCACATCATGACCCTTGCGCAAGGTTACCTTTTGTGGTTGCCCATCCCGACTGAACTCATCCAGTCCAACCAGCAGGTAGTCGGTGATGTCGTGGCCGGGCGAAAAGTAGTCGCCAAGAATCAGCTGGAAATCCAAGCGGGTACAAATTCGACAACCATTTTTCATTCTCACTTCAAAACCCCGAAAGATCTGTCCAGGCTGAACTGCTCGAGCAATGAACGAGTGACCGTCTCGGGGGGTGTGGCCCGCTGTTCCGCGCTTCCGGATCCACCCGCGCCGAGTGCCGGCAGTGCCGGTGGGGCGTGCAGCGGTGATGGTGCGGGAGATTGCAACTGTCCCGGTGACCTGATTTGCGGGATATCGGGTTCATCGGGGGGATGCTGCTGCTATTGCAGCAACCAGTGCGGTGCCTGAACAGGACGGCCAGGCGAACCTTCCGGTTGCTGGCCGTCTGCCCTGATTTCAGGGGCGGCTGCCCGGTATCACCCGGCCCCGAACCGCGCTCATGGAGCTTCTCCCGCCCGAATTGCGGCCGGCCCGATGAACAGGGCCATGATTCCGGGAAGCCTTCCGGACGTGCGGCCAGCGCCCTCGTTCCTGCAAGGGCGCCGCGGCCGGCTTGCTGCCGGCTACTGGTTGCCGCCGGCTGCCGATGCTGCGGTCGCTAGCGCGATTTCAATTGGGCGGCTCTGGCAGCGTGAGGTGCTGCGACCCTTGTGACCATGAATCTACCACAGGCGAATTGGCGATTGCAGGGGTTTTATGGTACTGTCCCAGTTTGAAAATCACGGCGGCGGCTTGGCTCGAGGATCGTGCCTGCCGGCATGGGCCAGCCGGTCCCGCGGGCCAGGGGCGGCCTGTGGGACCGGCGCCCCTTGGTCAGCGGATGCGCACCCCGTCCTCATAGACATGGCCGTCCGGCTCGTTATAGCCGGAGGGCAGGCTGCGGCCGCAGCCCTCGCCACTCGAGAAGAAGGCGGCGCTGCGGGCTTTCCTGACTGCAAACGGCTGGGGGGTGTTGTTAATTCCATCAACCCAGAAGGCCATCATGCCGCTGCCGATGCCCCCGCCAAAGCCCTTGATCACGGCTCCGGCCTTGGGCCGGATATCCAGGGTGTAGTCATAGTCTAAGGCTCCGGTTCCAAAAGTAGCATAACCGCCTTCTCGACTCGGGGCGAGATTTTGCCACACTCCACCCTCGCGCCGCCATTCCAGCTGGTTCCATTCAGTGGCTGGCTGGGTTTTGACTTCAATTCTGACGGTTGCTGCGCCAAAGTCTCTGTAGCCGACGGCGGGATTGGTGGACGACAGGCGCAAATGCCAGCGCAAGTGGTCGCCGCCGCAGCCGCCCACGTGGTAGCCGTTGATGTTGCCGGTGACGGACACCGTGCATGTCCCAGTTGTACAGGCGTTCTGCGCCAGCACCGCCGATGGCAGGGCCAGCAGCAGGGCCGCCAATGCGGCGATGAGCGCTGTCAGGCGCTCAAGATGTGTTCTATTCTGAGGGGGGGGGATGTCATTAACTTAAGCATTTTTCATCTCCAGACAGTTGCAGATTGAGGTATTGCATGCCAGCATGGCTCTGTTTTTCGTCCAATCTGCGCATTTTTAACCGCCAAAGCCATACCCAAGGAAACAATGATTCCTAAAGCTGATGACATTGGGGGGGGGTGATTTCTGGAATGGCTTCATGGCTCTCCTTCCAAAGCTGGAAATGCATTCCGGCGATTATACCGCTTTCAGACTGCGGAGCAAGGGAATTTTCAAACCGGTCTGCTGAACACGGAAGCTTATCGCCTGTTGCAGCCGGATTTTTGCATGCTGCCAATTGCCCCAGCCAATAACGGCCAAAGCCCCAGCTGCCAAAAAAGACCGGAAGCGAAACGCGCAAGGCCGACATGTTGCTCCGCCTTGATGAGAGCCGGAGAAAAAGCAAGGCGAAAGATGACCGCGGTCGCAATGGTCGCAATGAGCCTTTCCCAGCCCAGTCATGCTCCAATCGCAGCCGTCATTTTGCAGTCTCCAAGGCCAGGCCATCCTGCTTCAGGGCCAGAGCGCTGGTGACCCGGACCAATGAACCGGAGAGAAAGAAAGCCGCCCGCCGCCCCATGCCTGTCATCCCTCCTCGGAATCAAGTGCGGGGGGGGGACTACCCACCAGTTAGCAAGTCTTTTTCAGGACTTTTTTCGCCTTTTTTCAAACACTGTAATTTGCTCCTTTAACAGACTCTTAATTTGGATTGTCAATGGCCCGTGGCAGGCTGTGCTCTCGTTGTGAGTTGCTCCAGCCGAACCGGGTAATCGGCCGATCATCCAAACTGGGCAGAGTATTCGGCTTGAAACAAGTATCACTCAGGATAAACAAGCCCCGCTTACGGTTCCTCTGTTTCTCGGATCCACTCAAGCGACTTGCCGACAAGAACGGTATTGTGGATCGAATGCACATTGCCGTTCCAGCATCTTGACAGCGACCTGCAACAACCGATCACCAACACCGCGTAACGCCCTTGCATGTGAATGACCTTTATCACGTAATGCAGTATACTTGTCTTGACTCACCGGATCATGACGGATGGCGATATTGGCGACGGATGGCGATATTGGCCCAGTGATACGATGCGTTACGGAGTAAGCCGTTACAGGCCAGTCGACGTATCACCAGCCGCGATTTCCCCGACTGTTTGGTAATCGGAGCAATCCCGCATAGACATCGCAGGGCTGGTAAATCGCGGCGTTGCCATGCGTCCGGTGCTTCGGAAAGCAGCGTGGCGAGGATTTTGTGTCCGATACCTGGAATTGAAGACAACAGGTTCACGTCACGCTGCCATGAATGGCCGCTCTCATCCTCAGCTGACTCGCATAGGCGCTCAATCACCGTTTCGATCTTTCGGTTGATCTTGCGATGTTGCTGCTGGATCAATTCCAGTTGCTGGAACGCGATTTCCAGGTTGGCACACGCCGCCTGTACGGTGCCATCGGCAACCGGAAAGCCAGGGGTTTTTAGTATTTGCAATACCTGATGGGCATTCATCCGGCGGATGCGGTGCTGTTTGAGCAGGTTCTCGACCGTCTGATTAGTCATGACACTCATTGTCATGACCAAGCAGAAGTATTGGTGAATCTGAATGATCACGCAAGTGCGCAGAATCTCAAGTATGACCGGGTGGTTGAACTGGTTAGCAATGATCGGGGAGACAGAGACCGCGGCAGGCAACGTTATCGCTATTATCGTGATCAGGGTATTGAGCCGCTGACTCACAAGATCGGGAGAGAATAACAGCACAGGACATTAACAATTGAGCAGTGGTTATCAAATGATTCCTGATATGCTTATCGAAAATAGCCTAGCTCATCAAAGTCGATGAAGTGATCAAGTGCGACAATTGAGATGTGAATAGATTCTGCCTGCATGATTTCCTCATGATCATGCTTGGTTTATGAGGCACGCAAGATTTATCAGAGGATAATCCCAATCAAGCTTCACGTGATATAGCCTTTTGTTCATGTGTTGTGCAGGCAATGGGAATGGCGTTGTCTGGAGGGTGATTCTCACGAGGTGAGAGGCAACCTTCGATGTGCCTTGAAACTAGGGTGTGTTAACGCTACGCAGCGCATCGATGATCAGCGCGAAGACGACGAATCCGAGGTACATGACATCAAGCTTGTCGAAGCGCGAGAACACTCTGCGGAAGCCCTTGAGCCGCCGGAACAGGCGTTCCACCTCGTTGCGCCGCCGGTACATTTTCCGGTCGTATTCCCAGGGAGAGATGCGGCTGCTCTTCGGCGGCACCACGGGTGTGAAGCCGAGGTCGGATGCCAGCCGGCGGGTCTCATCGTCCTCATAGGCCCGATCCATGACGAGCGCCGGGCGGCTCGACGGCCTCTCCAGCCGCTTCAGGAGCTTCCGCCCCTCCGGGGCATCGTGCGCGTTGCCGGGAGAGAGCGCGAAGGCCACGGCGGTCCGATCATCCGCGGCAGCCAGATGAAGCTTGGTGTTCCACCCGCCCCGGGACTTGCCGATGCACTGGGCGCCGTTTTTTTTAGCGCCCCCGTGCCGTCGGGATGCACCTTGATGCTAGTGCTGTCAAGGCTCAGGACCTCGACCCGGATGCGGATCATCCGCTCCCGCTGCAGGTGCTCGAACACGCGGTCCAGGACCCCGTTCCTCGACCACCGGCTCATGCGCGTGTAGATGGTGTGCCAGTTGCCGAAACGCTCCGGCAGGCCGCGCCACTTGCAGCCGTGCTCGGCCACGTAGAGAATGGCGTTCAGCACCTGCAGGCTCGAGAGGCTGACATTGCCCCGCTGCCTCGGCAGCAGCGGGGCAATGCGCTCGTACTGTGCCCGTGTAAGTTCCATTGCCGGTTCCTCCGCTCTGTTCCAGACGACAATCACGGGTGATAATTGTATCATATCCAGATCAAATTGTGTTAACAGGCCCTAATTGAATCAGGAGTAACTGATGATCGATACAGGTTTGGGAATCATATGTAAAAAAGTTCAGGCAACCGGTAGCGACTCAGTTTGGAAATCGTCCCATTCTACAGGTTGAAACTGGTATAATTACAGGCATGTTGCACTATCTTCGGATAAAAAAAATGAAAAATCTAACCAAATCACCCCCCCCCTCGCTAGATTAACCACCCTCCTGCTGCTAGCTCTGCTAACCCTCACTGCCGTGTTGCCAAATGCAGCGCTGGCCCGATGCGACATTAGCGACGGCCAGCTCGAAAAGCTCTACCCGAGCGGCGACCTCATAGAGGGTGACATTTCCAACAACCATGCAATCATTGGATTCTCAGTGCCCACCGATTGCCCGGTGCGCAAGCCTCAGACGATCTGCCTGGACTTGTGGAACACGACCGCATGCCCTCCGGGCGGGCTGCAGTGCGAGGGCAGTGTGCGCGGCAACAAAGCCGTACAGCTGTCAGGAAGATGGGTGAAAAGCGGCAGGATGATCTGCAATCCGGACTTTGGCAATGAGCATGAGGTCGGCGGCGTTCCCATCATAACGAATACGGCACGGTTTATCGTTTACATTCCAGACGACAGTGTTCGGGCAGACCGGCAGAACTACCTCATTGTGACAGCGTACGATCCGGTTCGTTTCCTGAGGATCCCCATTCAGGACGATGACTGATCCTGCAACAGGATCTTCCTCTTGCCGGATCAGACCGTCTTGGCGGGCTGGTCCGGGGTCTATCATCAATCCACACTTGACTTCGTGAATTAAGGATGCCGGGGAAATGGGCATGATGAATTCTCCTGATCCTCAAGTAAAATCAGGAAAGCATCTCCGGAGTTCCAGGTATCGTGGTTCTGAGGGGGTCTGCGTTTTGCCCGGTGGATGATCGCAGTTCCAGAGTTGAAACCTGCGACAGATATGGGGTTGTACCCATCGCAGGACACTCTATTTGGAGTTTTGGGAATTTGCGAAGCCAAGTGTGTGTGTGCGGGGGGATGATAGTACATTGATGGCTTTAACCTGTACTTTGGCAGTCTGAGGGGAACAGCATGCCGTTGGCTCGATATTCCTGCGCCGGCCAAACGAATATGCAATGAGCAAAATCCCTGTTGGGAACGGGCTGCAGTTAAATACTGCGCGGCTGACGCCAAAGCCAAACTGCCTTCCAGGAGGGATGTCTCCTGCAAAGCGCAGAATGACTGTCATTTGTCCCTTCAAGCCTGCAACAGCGCTCGGGGCCTTGAATTTGCGGTCATCAAAGGCAAGTGCAATAGCCGTCGCAAGGAGTATCGCGCATGCCAGAAGCCGGTGCACTTTGATGAAAAACCATCGGTCTGGGTCTCGGAAGAAAAACACACCGATGCTGCGATTGCTGTCGACCTGCTTTGCGATGTGATGGATGATGCTTGTGGCCAGGCCGCTGTCTTTTCAAATGACAGCGGCCTGGCGCCGGCTTTGAAAGCGGTCAGGGTGCGTTGGCCGGGCAAAGTCATAGGGGCCGCTGCTCCTATTCGCGGAAAGGGAAGGCAGTCAAGTGCAGATCTAAACAAAGTGCGGACCGGACGCGTGACGGGATTGGCAATGATGACTTGGAATCCTCGCAGCTCCCGGATACGGTACAGACTCGGAAAAGAGTCATTTCCAAACCTGAACACTGGTAAATTGCTGGCCCTGCGATCACCGCAGCTGCAGCCAGCGGTCTTCCGCTTGAGTGTCTGGAACTCGTCCAGTCTCGCCTTGCTCAGACTCCTGCTCGAGGACATCAGCAAGTCTCCCTGGCTCTCATGACATCTCTGCCTTGACATGCTTGCAGATGCATCGGCCTGGAGATGATCATCACTATCTACTGCCAGCCGCCGGCCTCAGCCATTCATGCAGCTGCTGACGATTGATGCGGGTCTTGTGCACCGCATTGACATCCGGACATTCCCTGCTCAGTTTTTCGAAGAATTTCTGCCCGTAGCCTATCTTTTGACTTTCATCCTCTGGGATGTCCGCTTCCCGGTCGCATCCCTTGGTTTCCACTGCCAGATGCAGTGTCCGGCCATCCGGCTTTCTGATCAAATACGCAAAATCAGGGCTGTAGTTTTTGTATGGTGTCGGAATGTTGATTCTGGGCAGCTTGGCAAACACCGTTATCTCACTGCCGCCAATATCCTGAGGACCGCTAGCCGCTGATTCCTGCTCTATTGCTGAATCATAAGCAATCCTGTCGTACAGGAAATGGCAGGGAGGATCCTCATCGCATGTCCATCCGCCCAGTTCAGCATGAGTCAGTTTCGTTATTCCCGGCTTGTCCTGATTCTGCAGGGAATTGGGATGAGTGGCTGTCTCGGTGAGATGATAGTCGATCCCCTGCAGGATGCCAGCATGGATTTCCTGCTGCATGAGCTTCAGCAGGCTCTCTCTCGCTTTTGCCCGGTCATTGACAAGCCATTCGCGCTTCAATCGGGAGGCCAGCCTGCAGACGAATGCAATCGGAAGCCTTTCATCTCGCGCAAGCCCAGAGGCAAATACACCTGGATCAAAGGTCGTTGCCGCCTGACAAGTCGTGGTATTTTCACTCGCGGTCTTAGCCGTATTGTCATGAGTATCCTGCAATTCGCCCCTGATGCAAGCCGCATTGGGAGCGACTTCCTCTTGGTTGAATTTATCGCTGACGCCCTTGACTGGCTGCTCCTCGTCAATGCCCCGATAGACGAATTTCGCCTTGCGGTTGATCAACTCCCAGAATTCCCTGAATTCCTGCCATTTGCCGGGCCTGATTTGCACCGAGCGCTTCTTGCGGTTGTTGTCGCTGACAGCGGGGCGGTGCGATTTGCTGAAAATAGAGCAGATTTCAGCGTAACGAGCATCTTCCATGCCTCCAAACAGTGTGCGGTTAGCTCTCAAAAAGTCGATGATCGGAGCTTGTATTTCTCCTTCATCATTGAGAATGCCTGCTTCCGATAAAGCAGAATACAATCTTGCTGCCTCATTATCCGTCAAGCCCTTTTCCTTCAAAATTTCCAGTGTCAGAGTTTCCCCCGCATACGCATGGCTGGCCTCGTTGATTTCATTTTGAATCTGATGAATGAAGGTATGTTCCTTCCCCGAAACAACCATATCCACTGCGTTTACTGCATAAAAGGCATTTTCATCGCCATTCATATAGCCTTCCGTCAGCCGCTTGCCTTCCTGGTTTACGGCAAGGCGCAAGCCACGACCAACCTGTTGGCGACGCGTTGTGTCCTTGTCGCTGGCCTTCAGCTTGCAGATGGTAAAGATATTCGGGTTGTCCCAGCCCTCCTGCAATGCCCACACGGAAAACACAAAACGCAGTGGGGTGTCGAATGACAGCAGTTTTTCCTTGTCGTTGGGGATCAGGTCAATGCCCTGACGTTCCTTTTCTTCCCTGTTTCCCCTATCCCCAGAAAAATAGCCTTCATGCACGCATAATCTGCCATTATCATCATAGTCCCTTTCTAACCATGAACGATAATCTTCATCAGTCGTTTCTTGTAAAATATTTTCACGTAGACTTCTATATTCTTCCTCAAATATCGTCTTGATTCGAGGTTGCTCCCCGCGAAAATCACTGATTTGCTGTCAAACAGAAAAGTATAAGACTTCGGAGTGTCCAGCGGTATGCATGCACTTGTTTCTGCGTTCGACGCTAGCTGCGCTGGATCAACAAGCAGTACGGCGGGTGGGTGACGAAGAGGTATATTTCATGCTGCGAGATGGTTGAGCGAGGAATCATGAATGTTTAGTTTGCAACAGAATTTTTCGATAACTCTATAATTTATTTTGTGCTTTGTATCTCCGTTGCGGCAGCAATCGGCCCTCAGCTGTTCTCAAATCACTTCTTTAACAAGCCTACCATGTCCGCCTCTTCAGGTTTGATTTCCAAAGCGGTCGATCGCCCGATTGCGGTTGTTGCATTTGTGTTTATGGTGATCCTGTTTGGGATGGTTGCATTGCAGACCATTCCTATTCAGCTCGCGCCCGATGTCAATCGCCCGGTCATTACGATCACTACGCACTGGCCAGGTGCAGCTCCGGTTGAGGTTGAGCGTGAAATCATGAATATTCAGGAACAGGAACTCTCAGGGCTGGAAAACCTAAACACCATTACGGGCAACGCGCAGCAGGGGAGGTCTCGCATTACGCTGGAGTTCGATGTCGGCACCAACATGGATAAGGCAATGCTGCTGGTGTCGAATCGCTTGGATCGCGTTTCGAATTATCCCGAAGAAGCTGATTCACCGCAGCTGAGCACCTCCGGCAGCGAAGACAATGCCATTGCATGGTTTAGGGTCGTCCGTACGCCCGGCAACAGCCGCCCGGTACATGAATACGGAACTTTTGTCGAAAACTTCATCAAGGAACGGATTGAGCGCGTCTCTGGTGTCGGTGAAGTGAATGTTTTCGGCGGCAGCGATCCGGAAATACAAATTGTGGTTGATCCAGTCGAGCTGGCGCGATTTGAGCTGACTGCACAGGAAGTGATCAGCGCATTGCGCCGCGCCAACGTATCATCATCTGTGGGTGACGTGGATGAGGGCAAGCGACGCTATGTGGTTCGCTCTGAGGGCGGGCTCAATAGCCTGGAAAGCATCCGGCAGATTGTCGTGCGCTCAGATGCGAGCGTTCAAAACGGCGGCGCTGGCCGCATTAGAATCGAGGATATTGCGAGTGTTGAGCTTGGCTATAAACGGCCCGGCGCGATCATCCGAGCCTCGGCGGAGCCTGCGATTCCGTTCAACGTGACACGAGAGGTCGGCGCAAACGTCATTGAAACCATGGCGGGTATCCGAAAAGTGGTTGATGATTTGAACGCGACCGTGATGCCCGGCAGCGGGTTGGAGCTGGATCAGGTATACGACGAAACCGTATATATCAATTCTGCAATTGAGCTGGTGCAGCAAAACATCTGGGTCGGTGGTATTCTGGCTGCCTTCGTTATTTTGCTGTTTTTACGGTCGTTCGCAGCAACGCTAATCGTCTCGATAGCGATACCGGTCTCGATTGTCGGTGCGTTCGTCGCCATGTCCTTTCTTGGACGCTCGATCAATGTCATCTCTCTGGCAGGCCTGGCATTCGCTGTTGGCATGGTTGTCGATGCGGCTATTGTCATTTTGGAAAACATTTACCGCATGCGAGAATCGGGCAAGCCCGCTCGACAGGCCGCGGTCGAAGGCGCCCAGGAAGTCTGGGGCGCGGTTTTGGTTTCGGTACTGACGACAATTCTGGTGTTTGTGCCAGTGCTGGTGTCGCAGCTTGAGATAGGGCAATTGTTTCGTGATATTGCGGTGGCGATATCTGTCGCGGTGGTCTTGTCCCTGATTGCCTCAATTACAGTCATACCGGCACTGTCAAAGCGCTTTCTTGCCGGTGGCGCTTCTGGTCAGTACAGTATTGTGCGACTTCGAATTCCAGTGATCGATCACGCGGCTGATGCATTGTTTCGGCTGATTATTTGGTTCACACGCAAATTGATTGAGCGCAGATTTTTGGCGTTTGCCTGGGTTTCTATGATTACAGCCGGCGCAGTTATGTTCGCCATTCGATTTCTGCCGAGTCTGGAATATTTGCCGGAAGGCAACAACAACTTGATCTTCGGGCTGATTGTGCCGCCGCCCGGCTACAATCTTGAAACGATGACGGGCATCGCAAACAACATTGAGTCAGCGATCCGGCCGTATTGGGTCGGCGCGGATAATGAATCTTCTCCTGCAGACTTGAACGCGCCTAGAATCGATCGGTTTTTCTTTGTATCCACCCGGTCCAATATGTTTGTCGGCGCCATCGCTGAGGATCCGAGCCGGATCTCCGAACTTCTGCCCATTATGCAAGGTCCCGTATTTCGTGAGCCAGGCACTTTTGGGTTCATGAGTCAGCCCTCGATTTTCGGGCGAGGCATCGGTTCTGGCCGAAAAATTGATCTTGATGTATCCGGCAATACGCTTGACGAAATATTATTCGTTGCCGGACAGGCGGCCGGCAAGGTATTTGCCACTTTCCCGCGTTCTGAAGGGCATCAGTTTCGCCCCAATCCAGGACTCGAGCTGGGCGTGCCCGAAGTGCGTATTATTCCCGACCGGGTGCGGCTTGCAGACAATAACCTGACGGCTTCAGATCTGAGTATTGCACTGGATGTATTCAATGACGGTTTGCGAGTTGATGAGACCATATACAGAGGCGAAGCGACTGACATCACTCTTTTGGGTCCGCGCGATGCCAATCAAGAGACGCAGAATATTCAGAACATTCCAATCGTAACGCCAGATGGAGAAATTATTCCAGTCAAGACGGTTGCGGCAATTGATATGACGGCAGGGCCGACTGCCATTCGTCACCGTGAGCGACTGCGAACCATAACACTCGAAATTCGACCTGCCCCGGGAGTGACCATTGAAGAAGCGGTCAACTTGATTTCACGAGAGATTGTTGAACCTCTGAAAGAAGAGGGATTGCCAGATGGCGTGACCCTCCGTATTTCAGGCACTGCAGATGCGCTGCAGAAGACTTGGGACTCAATGGTCGTGCAGCTTCTTATCGCGCTTGTCATCGTATATTTAGTGCTGGCTATTTTGTTTGAAAGTTTCATCTATCCGCTCATCATTCTGCTGTCGGTGCCGGTCGCAGCGGCCGGGGGCATCGCCGGCCTGGCGGTATTGAATCTGTATGTGCATCAGCCGCTGGACATGCTGACGATGCTCGGGTTTGTGATTCTGATTGGTATCGTCGTGAACAATGCGATTTTGCTTGTGCACCAGTCAATCAACAATTTACGACGAGACAATGTCTCGCCTCGCGAGGCGATTCTGACTGCTACTCGCAATCGAATCAGGCCTATTTTCATGTCCACGCTGACCAGTGTTTTCGGCATGCTGCCACTGGTTCTTTTTCCCGGCGCCGGGTCAGAGCTCTATCGAGGTCTCGGCTCAGTTGTAGTCGGTGGTCTGTCAATGTCTGCCTTGCTGACACTGTTCATGGTGCCGCCGCTGGCAGCGATTGTTGTGGTTTCAGTTGAAAATCGTCGAAATCGGAAGCGTAGAAAATCAATTGATATGAATCAAACTGTTATTGATGAATCTTAAACTTAATTATCCAACAATTTGATCTGTTCCTACTTGTGTGTCGTTGTACAGCGGCGATTCAAGACTTTGTGAGTTCGGGAGGGTTGGCTCCGGTGTCGAGTCACTCCACCACAAACCGAGACTATCTCTGTTTTGCCATGCAATGGTGACAATCGCGACGAATGCGATCACGGATAGAACGGTTGTCCAAATGAGTCTCCAGTCCAAAGAGCCCAATTCACGCATCGCGATTGTGCCGCTGTGTGCGGGGTTGTTTGCGTCTTCAAAGACTGCGACGACGCCGAGATCCGGATCGGCTGCGATCAGTGTATCAGCATCCAGATTGACTAAGGATGCATAAGAACGAACGTAGCCAGTGGCGTAGGCCTTGCCATTCAGGGATTCGTATTCTTGATTTTCCAGTGCCAGAATGACTGTGTCTGACAAGAGCATCTTTTCTGCGATATCCTCAACGCTCAGTCCGAGTTTCTCGCGTGCCTGCGCTAACTGCTGACCAGTTGTCCTGGAGGGAATGACTTTGGGCTCAGAAATCCCATTCTTTGGTTTAGTGTTGTCTAGTGGCTTGAGCCGTTCAGCGGATTTGATAAGCTGCGGTACCGGCGTTTGCAATTGATCGCTCCGTTCATTCAGGTTATTGTCGCTTATTTTTTCGCTGGTTCCATGCACCGATGCGAGACATTGCGAAAGTATAGCAATTTCCTAGAAATTGCACCGATTCAAAGTAAGTTCTAATGCGCAAATCGGGCGTGAAAAAATTGCAGTGACCGGTGAGATTTCGGCATGGCCCCATTTCACGTCCATCTGCTAAATTCTGTAAGTTTGTCCTGTTTTTTCATCAAGATACTCGAATTACGTAGAGCTAAAATCTGTTTTTGATCTTGAGATTCCGCGATTTATGGCGAGAATCACGCATGAACGTCGACTTCCAGCCACAATTGGGTGCGTACGAATCGCCTTAGATACCGCAGTATTTAAGTTGTTTTTGTCACTGTCGACCTGACACCACTGCAATGATGCTGAGATGGTTGCGCTCGAAATGTTTTACGCAACGCTGCAGCAGAAGGCTGGCGTGACTTTCCGCTCAGTTGGATTCACGCTCCGGGCATCTCAAGTGAGTTGCGAGCCATGGTTTTAGGGCTGTGAGCCTTCGCCGCATCCAAATCGCCTCGCGAGACAATGCCATGCGTCGCTGAATTCAGGTTACCTGATCACGTATGCTCCAGTGCCGACCGCAATCAGCAAGTCCTCATTGTTGTGTAATTCCATTCGCGTGACAGCGACTTTATTCCCAGTGCGCAGCACGTAGGCACTGGCGATGAAACTTTCGCCAAATCCAGGACGCAGATAATCAATCCTTATATCGATTGTTCCAAGCTTTGAGAATTGCTCAATTCGACCTTCGGTGGAATTGATGTTTCGATTCTGAACTACATCCACGAATGCAACAATTCCCCCGATCACATCCAGCATACATGAAATTATGCCTCCATGCAGATTGCCACGGACAAAATTGCCCACGAACTCCTCTCTCATATCAAGGGCTAATTTCGGCTTCTGCAGTTCCAGGTCAATGACCTTCAGATTCAGAAATTCGTGAAACGGAACTGATTTCTCGAAGATTTCTTGCAAGCTTTCCCAGCTCAAATCTGTCTTGTTACTGTCGGGCATATCCGTCTCTGGAACGATGAGGCGCCATCAGGTCAGATGGAATAATGCATATGTCGATCTTGAATAGTTTCTTCACAGACTAACTGTTCTTGTGACAATGGTGTAGACGCATTCTAATGATGCACGCGTCGTGCCAGCAAAATACCGCTGGCCCAATCTAACTTGATGATTTGGAGCAATGAATTGGATTCCAGAGATTTAATTGACTTGTCTGCATTAGTTTGGTGACGCTCTGGCCAATAATAACTGAGGAAGCAAGTCATCAATCAGGTATTAGCCGCCTGGCTTTAGTTCTGATAGTCCCAGATCAAGCTGCAAGAATTTTCCAGGCCAAGTATCGGCAAAAATCAAATCTAATGAGCATTCGAGGATTTTCTTCAGCTCTGCCAATCCATCTTCGAGAACAAAAGTGACTTTTGGGTCTTCGTCTATGTGTCTTCTCGCAATTTTTTGAACATCGATATCATTGTCAACACTTGTGAGCGTTGTATCATCTGTTATTCCATCCAAAATCCAGCAAGTTGAAATGCCTGTGCCGGTATCCAGTTCTAAGATTTGACCATTGATCGCCCCTGCGGAAAGAAAACGCAGAAGACTCCCGGTTTTTAGTATCTGAAGGCATATTAAAGTCAGATTCATATGAATCCTTCAATATGGCTGCAAGGAGATTCGGAATCCGTATACTGAAGTCATCAAACATAATCAAGCTAAAGCGGAAGATTTGCGAAAAGGAAGAGTTTTTTGTCGTATTATTATATAAAAAACAAATGCTTGTATATAGATTCTGTTTTCCAATCGTGTTCCTTAAGCAATTGAGTGGTCGTGATTTCTTCAAACAAGGCATTATTGAGGATTTGAAACAAACAAGCTGGAAAACATCTCAAGATTTTTCCGTGAACACGCAGCTTCTGCATGCAAAAGCTGTTGCCCCCCTTACTTTCGTATTTTTCTCCGCAATCTCTTTGATCATCGGAATCAATATTCGATCATAGTCTTTAATAGACTATCTATAGATGAACGGAGCTGTTGATGAAAACCTCATATCTTGATACCTGCCGTGTTTGGACGGTCTCGCAAGCCAAGACACATCTTTCTGAAGTATTGCGCTGCCCGGAAGAGGAAAGGCCCCGACAAATTGGCAAGCGACGGCCTTTTGTTGTGATACCCGCAAGTCAATGGAACGCAATTAATCCCGCGCGCAAGCAGATGGGAAAATGGTTGATTGATAATATACCTCAGGGAGTGAATCTGAACTTTCATTATGACAGGAAGTCAGGGCGAGAGATTCCTTTCGAAACCGGCGAATCTGAATGAATGGTATTCTCGTCGACACGAATGTGATATCTGAATTGACGAGAGATACACCTGATTCGCGAGTTGTTTCGTTCTTCGATCAGAATGAAGGGCTGTGGTTGTCCACCATCGTCGTACACGAGTTGAAATTTGAAATTGAACTCCTTCCGCTGGGAGGGCGGCGCGACCGAATTTATTCTGCCATCACTGCCTTAATACTGCAATATGGTGATCGAATTTTGCCGGTGCGCGACTCGGATGCAAACCAAGCGGCTGTATATCGAGCGCAGCGGCATAGAACAGACCGTATTTTTGGATATTGGAGATGCTCTTATTGCAGAGACAGCGAAAGTGAACGATCTTGCTATTGCAACCAGGAATGTTCGAGACTTTGAAAATCTTGGACTTGAGCTAATCAATCCATGGAGTTTGAACTAAGCCGAGAAAAGTAGATTTTGTGCCACATCATGGTAATTTAAATTCTAATTTATTGATAATAATATTTTTTCTTGAGTTGGTGAGAATCACAAGATTTATATCTCAATGCTGAAATACCGCAAACCTTCAATTGCGGGGCATTTATAGAGTGATGAGTTCGTTGCAAGGCAAACGCGGCAGGCCAAATACATTAATTGAGGCGTCTTCAGTATCAGAATAGCTTTACAAATGCCGGCTCGCCAGATAATCGTTTGTAGTTCGCTTGTTGTGCAGTATAAGTCCGCTTTTCATCACTTGCGATGAACAGCGGGTATGGGCTGAAGCCATGGACAGCTAAATCGTGACGATGAGTTCAAGGTTTAAAAGTCCTTATTTTTCTCTCCTCTGTTCACTGCCAAAAACCGAATTTTTAACACCTTCCCATTTTGTCCATGCAACGCCGGCATTGGTGCCGATTGTGAATTCCCGAGGCAAGAGAACGGATAGTCCAGCCTGAGACTGCCATCCTTTGTTGCGAGCGAGTTTATGTATCGGCTTTTCCTGTATCGATCTCGGAGAAGTGTTGCCGCGGATTATGTTGAAAGTTTGAATATGCTGCAAGCTTCCCGGAAAACTCGCAGCTGTGTGCCGATTTGGGAGTGGAGCGAGTGCAACCGCTCAAAGGCGATTTCAGTATACTATCCGCTCATGTTGGGGCGGTAGCTCAGTTGGGAGAGCGTAGCGTTCGCAATGCTAAGGTCGGGAGTTCGATCCTCCTCCGCTCCACCAATTCTTACGCCTGCCAGATCAGTTGATTACACTGACTGACTGTCCCGGCTGCAGTCGCTCGTTGCCGCGGATCACCACTTGCTCGCCAGCTGTCAGCCCAGCCACGACTTGAAAACGACTGCCGACCGCTTCGCCAATGGTGATGGGACGGCGCTCAGCGACGTTATCCTGAACGACGAACACGACATGACCATCCTGTTGCGTGATGAGAGCGTCTTTATGAATGGTTAAAGCCGCTGAGTTTGATGCGATTGGAATCTGGATGATGACATTCTGGTTGATGGCCAAAGCGTCTTCAAAAGAATCCTGATCAAAAGAAAATCGCACTGCTCGGGTTCGAGTGCTGACATGCTCCTCGGGTATGAACGCCCGAAGCGTTACCTTGAACTTTGTGCCGTTGTCGAATTGGGCATCCAGCGTATCACCGAGACGCAACGCATCGATATAGCGGTAAGGAATATAGGCCTCAATTTCCAGAGCATGGTCACCGATTATGCGAACCACGCGCTCGCCTAAGCGCACATACTGACCGATCTCAATATTGCGCTCAACAATCACACCGCCGTAAGGCGCCACGATCTGGGTCAGAGACAAGTTGTAATTCGCGATATCCAGCTCCCGCTGAATCAGCTGGGTGGAGGCGGCGGCCTCGCCGACCGCCTGCTCGGCGATCTTCAACTGCAGCACCGCATCCTCAAGCTGAGCTTCGGTAGTCGCTGCCGAGTGTCGAAGCTGTCGAAACCGGTCTTCTTTCTGGCGCGCAAGCTCAAGCTCGGTTTGCCGGCGGCTCGCGGCCCATTTTGACATTTCGATCCGTGCCTCCACGGTCTGTCGCTGCAGGTCAAGCACCTCGGCATCCAAGGTGGCGATGAGGTCTCCGGTTTCGACCCGGTCACCGACACTGACATTGACAGTCTTGACGGGTGCGTTGATCGAGACATGAACCGGTCCCGATTGCCGCGCGACAATTTCGCCGAATACAGAAACGGTTTCGCTGCGGTCCTGGGCGATTACTTCGTCGGTTGCCACAGGCGTGCTGGGCTGCTGCGCGGATACCGTTGTCGGCAGGGCAGCAAGCATGACGAAGCATGCCGCCATGAAAGCCGGCCAGCTCCCCCCGCCAGGCACTGGCGCAATTTGATCGGATGCTAAGGTGAGTTTTGATTTCATAACAATCGCTAGGGTTGAACAAATTCAGCTCGCAGGCACAGTAGCGCTTCCTAAAAATAAAGCTGGTTCCGTGCTGCAATACATTCAAGTTACAGGCAATAAGGGCTATGACACACCGTCATAGCCCTCAATGACAATCATTCGTGATTTCGCGGTGCGCTCTCGCAGCACTTTGGCAGGCGCATACTCTTTGGAACTCCACCAGGCCTTTGCCGATTCAACATCGTCAAACTCAATGACAACCAGTCGCTCGATATTCCATTGCCCCTCAAGCGTTTCGCTGTCACCGCCGCGTACCAGATAGCGCCCGCCGAACTGTTTCAGCGTTGGCGGGACCATCTTGCGATATTCTGCAAAGCCCTCCGGATCATGAACATTGACATCTACAACGATATAAGCCGACATCGATTCGTCCTCCGTTCAAAGGTACATTGCCAAGCGAGCCTTCCCAAGACCCAAGACCCACGACACACGGCCTATCGGATGCCAGTCGAGAAAAAAATTCACATTTCATTGGATGCTCAGCTCGCAGAATTCTGTCAGTCAGAATATTGCAATTTTATTGCAACCGCCGCCAAGTGCGGTACAATTTTAACGATTTTGAATATTTCACCCGCATCCTGACGCGAAAGATGCGATAGAACGCGATGCGTCTTCGATGTCATCTCATGAGCCAGCGCCAATGAATCCCATTTTTTTTCCGAGGCAATGCCGCCGCTGGTCGGTTGAGCCTGATGCTTGAGTCAATCGTTATCGATACTGAGGCCCCGGCGCGTTTGTCGGTCTTATGGATGCATGGTCTCGGAGCCGACGGAAATGATTTCGCGCCGCTTGTTCCGTATCTGAATATCCCACAGGACTGCCCCATACGATTTGTTTTCCCGCACGCGCCGACCCGCGCTGTTACGGTGAATATGGGCATGCGCATGCGGGCATGGTATGACATTATCAATCCCATTATCGGTTTCGGTCCGGAAGACGAAGACGGCATCGTGGGAAGTACTCGCCAAGTCAGCGAATTGATTCAGCGGGAGGTTGACCTTGGCGTTCCGACAGATCGAATTGTTCTGGCTGGTTTTTCACAAGGCGGCGCCGTCGCCTTGCATGCAGGTCTTCGCTATCCCGAGCCGCTCAGCGGAATTCTTGCGCTATCGACTTATCTGCCGGTGCCGGATAAGACCGAGCAGCAGCGTCATCCAGCGAACTTTGGCATGCCCATTGTTTATATGCATGGCACTTTGGATCCAGTGATTTCGGTTGACATCGCCCGCCGCTCGTCACAGCTGCTGACGAGTTTGGATTACGATGTGAGCTTTACCGAGCATGCAGTCGCACACAGCGTTGCCCCCGATCAGATTGGGGCAATTGGCGAATGGCTGACGCATCAGGCACACCGCGGTGCAAAATAAAAGGGCAGCGGTTGATCTGGATTTGGAATCAACGCCGTCCAATTCCGCCTGAGGCGGGGTAGTCGGATAGCTAGATGTGCTAGAGCCGCACTCACACTTGGTTATTTCGCAATATCTCTTTGATGCGCTGAATTTGCAGCTTGGGACCTGTCAGATGCGGGTTGATCTCAAGGGCGCGCTCAAAAGCCTTCAGCGCATCTGCATGATACTCAAGTTGCAGCAGAATGAGACCGAGTCCCGCCGTTGCCCCGAAGTGACGAGGCTCAAGTTCCAATGTCTTGCGGACATCAGACGCAGAAGCCTCAAACTGGCCCAAAAAGAAATAGACGGTTGCGCGTTTATTCCAGCCTTCGGCGAATTGTGGATCAAGCTCAATGATTTTTTGAAACATCTTGACCGCTCGCTCCAGTTGCCACAGCTGACCGGTTGCCATGGCTTCCTGTCCGGCACGCATCAGCGCATTGATTTGCTCACTTTCGTGCTCCCGCCAAATTTCCCAGATTTGATCTGTGATTTCATCTCCGGCTTCTTGTGTGGAAGCCGCGGCCAGCTGCTCAAACAGAGAGTCGAGTCGAGGGTCATTTTGGTCAGCGGCGGCATAGATGCTTGCGCAAAGTGCAATCACTGCAGCCGCAAACTTCAGGCAACTCAGGTGAAAAGAGCGTCTTATTGGATTTTTCATCATCAGTTCGGACATTTCAGGTTGAGAAAAACATTGGCTCTGATTCTACTAAATTCGCATCTTTGACAAGCGTCATTTGTTCCATCCGGCGCATCAGGCGTCAGCATCAAGCTGGCAATCGAGGCCGTGCCAATGAACCGCAGCAGCGGTCCCTTGGGCATACTCAGTGCACTGATGCATTCGGTCCGCGTCATCCGCGGCCGCGCACTTCGCGCGGGCATGGATGACGGCGGCAGCAAAGGGCCGCCGCCAAATGCCCTTTGTCTGCCAAAGATTTGCCTGCAGGTCTTCAAATCTGAGTGCTATTGAAAAAAAGCAGAAAAAAATTTGAAAATAAATAATTTTTCTGTGCGTTTTGAAGAAATTAGATAAAATACGCCGAAATTTTATTGATTTGCGATCTAGTGCAAGTCAAGTTGCAGGCAAAATTCTTCTCAAGGTGAATAGCCAAATGGAAAACGCCGACGATATTGATCTGTCAACTTTGCCGGATGACGAATTAGTCGAGCAGATGCACGACGACTTGTATGACGGATTGAAAGAGGAAATCGAGGAAGGAACGCAAATCCTGCTCAGCCGTGGCTGGGCGCCGTACGATGTCTTGCAGGATGCGCTCGTTGAGGGCATGCGTATTGTCGGCATTGATTTTCGCGATGGAATCCTGTTTGTGCCGGAAGTGCTGATGTCCGCCAATGCGATGAAGGGAGGCATGGCCATTTTGCGTCCGCTGCTGGCTGAGACGGGAGCGCCGACCATCGGCAAGATGGTGATTGGTACAGTCAAGGGCGATATCCACGACATCGGCAAAAATCTAGTGGCTATGATGCTTGAGGGAGCGGGCTTTGAGGTCATCAACCTCGGCATCAACAATCCAGTGGAAAATTACCTTGAGGCTCTTGAGGAGCACAAACCGGAACTGCTGGGCATGTCGGCGCTTCTCACGACCACCATGCCCTATATGAAAGTGGTCATTGATACCCTTGTTGAGCGGGGCATACGTGACGATTTCATTGTTGTCGTCGGCGGCGCGCCGCTGAACGAAGAATTTGGCGAGGCAATCGGGGCCAACGCATATTGCCGGGATGCGGCAGTCGCTGTGGAAACTTGCAAAACGCTTGTCAAAGAGTTTCGTGCCGCTTAGTTTTACATTTTCCGGCTTTTCATCTGAATTCCGCATGATTCACGCCTGCACAAGGTATTTTTCCCGTGACTGAGACCGTAATTGCATCACCGAGCAAAACTGTAATCATTGGCTATGACCAGCCGTTTTGCGTAATCGGTGAAAGAATCAATCCCACCGGCCGCAAGCTGCTGGCCGCCGAAATGGCACAAGGCGACTACAGCCGTGTCGAGTCTGATGCGCTCGCACAGGTCGCCGGCGGCGCGCATATGCTGGACATCAACGCCGGCATCCCGCTGGCAGATGAGCCTAAAATTTTGGCTGAGGTGATCCAGCTGGTTCAGTCGCTGACAGATGTGCCGCTCGCGATTGACTCTTCCATTGTCGCTGCGCTGGAGGCGGGACTTGAAGTCTATCAGGGCCGCCCGCTGGTCAACTCCGTTACCGGCGAGGAGGAAAGACTTGAGTCCGTGCTGCCGCTGGTCAAAAAATACGATGCTGCGGTCGTTGCGATCTCCAACGACGAGACGGGCATATCGGAAGACCCGGATGTGCGTTATGCGGTGGCTAAAAAAATTGTGGAACGGGCAGAAGATTACGGAATTCGACGATGCGATGTCGTTGTTGATCCGCTGGTGATGCCGATCGGTGCAATCGGTTCTGCCGGCCGTCAAGTGTTCAGCATTGTTCACAGGCTGCGCAATGAGCTGAAGGTCAACACGACTTGCGGCGCATCGAATATCAGTTTCGGCCTGCCCAATCGGAACGGATTGAATACCGCATTTTTGACTATGGCGATCGGAGCCGGCATGACTTCGGCCATCACCAGCCCGCTGCATCCGGAAATCATGAGCGCTATTATGGCTGCCGACGTGATGATGGGCACAGATCGCGAATGCCGGCGCTGGATCAAAAAATTTCGCGAGCCGGCGGCTGGTGAGGCGCCAGGCAGTGAGGAGCGAAGAGGCAGAAGGGCAGGCAGCAGACGCCGCCGCGCGGCGGCCTAGGCGGAGTCATTCAATCTCGCCATTGACTTGCCAGTTTCAAATTAATCATAATCGACTCAGTCGATGCAGGCCGCTGTATGGACGCCTGCCGGCTGTCCCATACTTTGAAGCGCGCTGCAAGGCCAGCCGTTTCCTACCCGGTATCCTTAATGAGTGCCAACTCTGACGCAATGGTCGTATTCACCCCTTCGGGGCGACGGGGCAAGTTTGCCGCAGGGACCACGATCTTGCAGGCTGCCCGCGCACTCGGAGTCGATCTCGACTCAGTCTGCGGCGGGCGTGCCATGTGCGGACGCTGTCAGATTGTGCAAAGTACCGGATCGTTTGCCAAGCACGGTGTTGAGTCCAAGCCTGAGCACTTAAGCCCCGCCAGCGAGCTGGAGATCAATTACGCAAAGACGAATGAATTGGCACTAGGCCGGCGGCTGGCCTGTTCCGTGCGAATTCTCAATGATGTTGTCATCGACGTGCCGCCTGACAGCCAAGTGCATCGGCAAGTCATTCGCAAGCGCGCGGAAGTGCATGCCATTGATCTTGATCCAGTCGTCAGGATGTACTACGTCGAAGTTCAGGAACCCAATATGCACGACCCTTCAGGTGATCTGCAGCGACTCAAAGATGCGCTGGAGTTTGAGTGGCGGCTTGAGAATTTAACCTGTGACTTGCGCCAGATTCAGCTGCTTCAAAGTGCGCTTCGTGCCGGCGAGTGGAAAGTTACAGTCGCAGTCCATAACGATTCGAAGATTATCGCAGTCTGGCCGGGATTCCATGATCAGGCCTACGGACTGGCAGTCGATGTCGGCTCTACGACCGTGGCCGCCCACCTTTGCAATCTGTCCAGCGGCGAGGTCGTCCAGTCGGCGGGCATCATGAATCCTCAGATTCGATTCGGAGAGGACTTGATGAGTCGCGTGTCCTATCTGATGATGAATCCCGACAGCGATCACAAACTGACCGATGAGGTCAGAAAAGCCATTCAGCAGCTGGCGGAAAACGTCGCGGAAATGCAAAACATCGCCCTGGAAGATATTTTGGATGTGGTCTTTGTCGGCAATCCGATCATGCAGCATCTGCTGCTCGGCATCAGTCCAATTGAGCTCGGCGGTGCGCCGTTTGCGCTGGCATCCGATGAGTCTGTGAGCGTCTGGGCGACAGAGCTTGATTTGTCACTGCATCCCAATGCCAGGGCATTCATTCTGCCTTGCATTGCCGGTCATGTCGGTGCCGATACCGCCGGGATGGTGCTGTCAGAAGCGCCCTTTGCGCAGGACAAGATGATGCTTCTGGTCGATGTCGGCACCAATGCGGAGATTGTGCTGGGCAATCGACACCGCATGGTGGCCGCCTCGAGCCCCACCGGGCCGGCGTTTGAGGGAGCGCAAATCAGCAGCGGTCAGCGAGCTGCACCGGGTGCGATCGAGCGGGTTCGCATTGATCGCAGTACCTTGGATCCCAAGGTCAAAGTCATTGGCTGCGACCTTTGGTCGACTGACGCTGATTTTGAGGCGCAGATCGCTGAAACCGGAATTACCGGCATTTGCGGCTCTGGCATCATTGAAGCGGTTGCAGAAATGTATCTGGCTGGAATTATTGATGAAGATGGCGTGTTGCAGGGCGCATTGGCGCAGACAACTTCACGCGTGATTGCGGCTGGCCGGACTTTTTCTTACATCCTGCATGCCGCTGATCCGAAAGTGATTGTCACCCAAAATGATATTCGCGCCATTCAGCTGGCCAAAGCCGCGCTGTATGCTGGAATCAAGCTGCTGATGGAGAAGCTGGCGATCAATAAAGTCGATGCGATCCGATTGGCAGGCGCTTTTGGCAGCCATGTTGATGTGAAATACGCCATGGTGCTGGGCATGATTCCAGACTGTGATCTTGAGCAGGTTTCATCCGCTGGCAATGCGGCGGGCACGGGTGCGAGAATCGCGTTGCTGGATCGCAGCTCACGTGAGGAAATCCGTCAGGTTGTGCGGCAGATAGAAAAAATTGAGACAGCGATTGAGCCGGACTTTCAGGCGCATTTTGTCAATGCGATGGCCATTCCCAATAAACAGGATGAATTTGATGGCCTTCGAAAAATCGTTGCGTTTCCGCCGCCGATCACAAAAGCCAGGCCCGAAGGCGGCAGGCGCCGCCGCCGATCGCGAGCCTAGCGACTCAATCATGAGTGCGATCAGGCAGATCGCAGGCGGCAGTGACCGTGATTTTTGATTCGATGAACAGCTTGCGTCCGCCGATGCCGTTCACGATCACATCCGAGCGATCCACCTTGATATCCGACAGCGCGCTGTTTTTCGACTTGGCCCGCTCGAATGCGAGGTCTCTGAGATTCTCAGTCAAGGCGCTTGCTGCCAGTTCAAGGTCTGGAAAATCTTCAATGCCGCCATGCAGGTGCGCTCGATAGACGCCCTCATCGGGAGCGGTAATCAATCCGCATACTCGCTGCATGATGCTGCCGGCGGCGGCGCCGACTGCATTGCCGACTTCTGAATGTTTTGCGATCGCTAGATTGGTGTTCAGCTTCTTGGCAATCTGCGGATAAAATGACTGAGCTGGCGCTCCGACTGCGGACAGTGTTTTGGCGAGGCTGAACGTGATGCCGAGCATGCTGGCCTCATTCGCTCTGAGACCTTTTTGCAGCAGATAAGAACCGATTTGTCCGGCTTGCACATGCGGCGCTTCAGTTGCAATCACAGCCCGGATCAGAGCTTGGGCCGATTGATGGATCACGGCTTCAATGACACACTGGCAAAACTCCTCAGCCTGCTTCCAGCGCACCGGCGCGTTGCGTTCGAATCCTCGAACCCACATCTGAGCGGCATATGCAGCGCCCTGGCTTGACCATTGGTCCATTTTACCCAGCACATGCAGCGCATCGGTCGGTGTAAAAGATGCCAGCTGTACCAGGTCTAGTTTGCGCAGCCGCTCAAAGGCGCGCGTCATCTTTGAGTCGCTGAAAACGGTATAGCAATCGGCTGGACCTGATGCCAGCGTCTGCCAAAGCGCCTGATCGCCTCTTGTTACGCTGCCGATCTCTTCGGAACTGCGCCGACGCAGCAGAAAACTTCCTTGATGCGGCTGCGGCGGCTGCGCAAGCTGGTCTTTGAGAACTTCAAGAGCCTGCGGCCACTGCTGGCAGATCGCCGAGACAGGCACACATCGGTTGGGCCCGATCCGCAGTTCCTTGTCGAGCCGCACCTGACTGTCGCCGCCGATGCCGCTGGTGTGAATGTCAACTGCCTCAACAAAAGTTCGAAAGCCGCCGACCTGCGCTCCATGGCGGGTGATTGCCGGCGCGCCCTGGTGCAAGACTGCTATATCGGTCGTCGTGCCGCCGATGTCAGCGACAACGCCGACCTCCGACTCGGCCAAAGTGCAGGCGCCGACAATGCTGGCGGCCGGTCCCGACAGGATCGTCTCGACCGGCCGGTCGATTGCCACCTCAGCGCTGATCATTGAGCCATCGCCTTTGACTACCATCACCGGCGCATCAATGCTGCGAGCTGCGATCTCGGCATCAATCGCCTCGATCAATTCCTTGATCGGAGCAATCAATCGGGCATTGAGAACCGCAGTCACTGCGCGGCGCGGCGCATCAAGATTTGCTGTCAGCTCAAAAGTGCAGGTGACCGGCTTATCGGTCAGTTCGCGCACCAGATTGCGTACAGCCAGCTCATGCCCGGTATTGCGCACTGAAAACATGCCGGCGACTACAAACGCGGTTACTGCAGGGGCATGCTCAAGAATCGACTGTCTGGCAAATTCAATATCCAGCGGCTCGTTTTCGTCACCATGAGCGGTATGTCCGCCGCGAATCAAGGCAACTGGATCATCGCGCAATGCCGTTTTGAGCTGTGCGCGCTCGAGTGAGCGCGCGTCATGTCCGATCAGCAGCAGGCAGATGGTGCCGCCGCGACCCTCGACAATAGAATTTGTGGCCAAGGTTGTCGAGACTGCAACCGCCTCGACGCATTGCGCCAGCGGCCGCTCTGGGCTGTCGATCTGATTGATGACATCGCGTATGCCGCCGATCAGATTGTGATGAGTCGTCAGGGATTTGGCGGATTTGATGACAGTGCCTTTTTTGCTGTCGTAGAGCACTGCATCTGTAAATGTTCCGCCTGTATCGATGCCAAGACGCATGAGGTGCCCAGCAGACTATGGCGATTTACGGGTGGGGGTCAAACCGGCAGCAATGGCTTTTTTCTGATCTTTCGGCTGCGGCTTGATGAATTCCCGCTGACTTGAGCCAAAGCCGGCGGGTGCCTGCGCACTGCTTTCGGGCACCGCGTCTCAATCCGTCAGCTAAACCGTTGTGGGATCAGGTTTCGCGGTGTCAATGCCCAATGTTTGGAAAGCCTTTTTGAGCTCCGCCTTCTTGACTTGACCTTCATTGGCCAGCGCTTTCAGCGCAGTAGCTGCGATATGCTGGCAATTCACCTCGAAAAACGCCCGCAGATTCGCGCGTGTATCAGAACGCCCGAAGCCGTCGGTACCAAGCACATAGTAACTGCGCGGCACGTATGCTCGAATCTGATCAGCATAGATCTGCATGTAGTCAGTGGCGGCAATGACGGGTCCCTTGGTCTCGGCCAGACACTGCTCGACATAGCTGGTCTCGGCATTATCGTCTGCGTTGAGGCGGTTGAGCCGCTCGACCCGCTGCCCGTCCCGCGCCAGCTCGTTGAAGCTCGTTACGCTCCACACGTCCGCCGCAATCGAGTAGTCTGCTTCCAGCAAGGCGGCCGCTTTCTCAACCTCGCACAAAATGGTCCCGCTGCCAAGCAGCTGCACACGCTTGGCGCTTCTGCGCTTGGATTTTCTGAGCTGATACATGCCCTTTACGATGCCGCTTTCGGCCCCTTTGGGCATCGGCGGATGAGCATAATTCTCGTTCATGCAGGTAATGTAATAATAGACCGCCTCATGTTCTTGGAACATGCGGCGCAGGCCGTCATGGATAATGACGGCGAGCTCATATACGTAAGCCGGGTCATATGAGATGCAGGTTGGAATCGTTCTCGCCAGAATATGACTGTGTCCGTCTTGATGCTGCAGACCCTCACCAGCTAAAGTGGTCCGGCCGGCTGTGCCGCCCATCAAGAATCCGCGAGTCTTGATGTCTGCTGCTGCCCAGGCCAGATCGCCCACCCGCTGAAACCCGAACATTGAATAGAAGATGTAGAACGGAATCATGTTGACGTTGTGATTGCTCAATGCAGTGCCGGCAGCGATCCAGGAAGAAAAGGCGCCGGCTTCATTGATGCCTTCCTGCAGCACCTGTCCATCCTTGGATTCGCGGTAAAACATCAGCTGATCAGCATCTTCGGGCTCATACAGCTGTCCCAGAGGCGAGTAAATGCCAATTTGTCGGAACATGCCTTCCATGCCGAAAGTTCTTGACTCGTCCGGCACGATCGGCACGATTTTCTTGCCGATATTCTTGTCGCGCAGCAAGCTGGCGAGAATGCGCACAAAGCCCATCGTCGTGGAGATCTCCCGCTCTCCAGTGCCCTCCAGCTGACTTTTCAAGATGCTCAAGTCTGGTATGTCGAGCCGCTGCTCGAGATTGCGTCGCACCGGCAGCGAGCCGCCGAGCTTCTTGCGCTGGTTGCGCATATACTGAATCTCAGGGCTGTCATCGGCTGGGCGGTAAAACGGCGTACGGCTGATTTCCTCATCGGAAATCGGAATATTGAAACGATTGCGGAACGAAATCAGCGCGTCCTCGCCGACTTTTTTCTGCTGATGCGTAATGTTCTGGCCCTCGCCCGCTTCGCCCATGCCGTAGCCTTTGACCGTCTTGGCGAGGATGACAGTCGGCTGTCCGGTATGCTTGACAGCTGCGGCATAGGCGGCGTAGACCTTGTGCGGGTCATGACCGCCTCGGTTCAGACGCCAGATGTCCTCATCGGTCAGATTGGCGACCATTTCTTTGAGTTCCGCATATTTGCCAAAGAACTTTTCGCGGGTATAGGCGCCGCCTTTCGCCTTGAATGCCTGAAATTCGCCGTCAACGGCTTCTTCCATGCGTTTTTGGAGCAGCCCTTTAGTGTCGCGACTGAGCAGGGGATCCCAGTACGAGCCCCAGATGAGCTTGATGACATTCCAGCCGGAGCCGCGAAAATCGCCTTCGAGTTCTTGAATGATCTTCGAGTTGCCGCGTACCGGCCCGTCCAGCCGCTGCAGGTTGCAATTGACAACGAAAATCAGATTGTCGAGTTTCTCGCGGCCGGCCACAGACAGGGCGCCGATCGATTCAGGCTCATCCATCTCACCATCGCCGACAAACACCCAAACTTTGCGGTTGGAGGTATCGCCAAGGCCGCGGTTGTGCAGATATTTCATAAAGCGCGCCTGATAGATGCCCATCAGCGGCCCTAAACCCATGGAAACTGTCGGGAACTGCCAAAAGTCCGGTCGCAGGCGCGGATGCGGATATGAGGGCAGGCCCGGCTCCATAGCCTCTTGACGGAATTTAGCCAAATCATCTTCGGACAATCGGCCTTCGAGGAAAGCACGAGCATAAATTCCGGGAGCTGAATGGCCTTGGATGAAGATCAAGTCGCCGCCATGCTCCTCACTCGGTGCGTGCCAGAAGTGATTGAAGCCAACATCATAAAGCGTAGCCGAGGACGCGAAACTGGCAATGTGTCCGCCAAGCTCAGTCGATGTCTGATTGGCGCGCACCACGATTGCCAGTGCATTCCAGCGAATCAATGACCGGATGCGCCATTCCAGTGCGTGGTCGCCGGCGCTTTGCTCCTCCTGGGTCAGGCCGATCGTATTGACGTACGCAGTGGTCGGGCGGTGCGGAATGCGGACGCCTGAGCGGCGGGCACGGTCAATCAGTTTCTCAATCAAGAAGTGCGCTCGCTCGCTGCCTTCTCTTTCGATCACGCTCAGCAGGGCGTCAACCCATTCTTGCGTCTCAAATGGATCTACATCTGGCAAAGTATTGGATTCTGACATCGTTTATCGTTTTCGTTGTTCGTGTTCATGAAAGCAGGCGCTGCAGTCTGGATTATCATGCGGATGATAAAAGTGATCTCAGTTGCTTGCAATTTTAATGACAGTTATTTTATAGATTTGGCAGGTTCATGTCACGCCTGCGGTCACGGGGATTTGCAGAACGCTCAAAAGACAGCAGCCGGTATGCGAATGCGGATTGGCTGCGACCTGCTCAGGGGTGCCTTCGGCGACGACCTGACCGCCGCCGTCGCCGCCTTCGGGTCCTAAATCAATCAGCCAGTCTGCGGTTTTCAATACTTCCAGGTTGTGCTCAATCACAATAATTGAATTGCCGCGGTCGCGCAGCTCGTGAATGACACTGAGCAGCTGCTTGATGTCCTCGAAATGCAGTCCGGTAGTGGGCTCGTCAAGCAGATACAGCGTCCGGCCGGTGTCACGCTTGGACAGCTCCAGCGACAATTTGACCCGCTGCGCCTCACCGCCGGAGAGTGTGACAGCATTCTGTCCCAGCTTGATGTAGTCGAGACCGACACGGCTGAGAACTTCCAGTTTCTTGGCAATGGCAGGGACTGCGCCAAACAGCTCGAGCGCCTCGGCGACGGACAAATCAAGCACATCAGAAATACTCAGGCCGCGATAGCGGATATCCAGTGTTTCACGATTGTAGCGCGAGCCGTTGCAAGTGGTGCAGCGGACGAACATATCCGGCAGAAAGTGCATCTCAACGCGCACCACGCCATCGCCGCGACAAGCTTCGCAGCGGCCGCCGCGCACATTGAATGAGAATCGGCCGGGTCCATAGCCTCGCGTTCGCGCCTCAACCGTTTTGGCAAAGAGTCCCCGGATCAAGTCAAACAGACCGGTGTAGGTTGCTGGATTGGAACGCGGCGTCCGACCGATGGGCTGCTGATCGATGCGCACAATCTTGTCGATATTCTCCAGGCCGTAGAGGTTCTGATACGGCGCCGCATTGCGCCTGGTCCGGTTCAGTCGATTCGCAACCGCCGGATAAATGGTCTCATTGACCAGGGTCGATTTGCCGGATCCCGACACGCCCGTTACGCAAGTGAAAAGTCCGAGCGGCACTTTGACGCAGATGTTCTTCAGGTTGTTGCCGCGAGCCCCCTCAAGCTCCAGCATGCGGTTGTGATCGGGCATGTTGCGATGGCTGGGAACTGCAATCGATTTTTTGCCGGACAGATAAGCGCCGGTCAAAGACTGGGGACATTGGATCACCTCATTCAGTTTGCCGCTGCTGATGACCTCGCCGCCCGCCGCCCCGGCGCGCGGGCCCAAGTCGACAATGTAATCCGCATTGCGAATGGTTTTCTCGTCATGCTCCACGACAATCAGCGTATTGCCCAAGTCCCGCAGTCGGTTGAGTGTATTGAGCAGTTTCTGGCTGTCGCGATCATGCAGCCCGATCGAAGGCTCATCCAAGACATACGTCACGCCGACCAGACCGGAGCCGACTTGCGAGGCGAGTCGAATGCGCTGCAGCTCACCGCCCGAGAGGGTATTGGTTGCGCGGTCAAGCGAGACATACGTCAAGCCAACGTCGATTAGAAATTGCAGCCGCTGCCGAATATCACGCACGATCCGTGCGGCCACTTCAGCGCTTTGCGAGGCATAGGACATGCTGTCGAACAGCTTGATTGCCGCGGCGATATTCAGACAGGTTGTTTTATGGATCGGCAAATTGTTGACAAACACATTGCGCGGCCCCAGCTGGAGGCGCGAGCCTTCGCAGGCCTCGCAGGGCTTCGCGGTCAGATATTTCGACAGCTCCTCCTTTACGGCTTCGGAATTCGATTCTTTCAGGCGCCGATCAAGATTGTTGATCACACCTTCGAATGGCCGGCGGCTGTGATAGACGCGGCCGTTGCTGCCTTCATAGCGCATTGCGATTCTCTCGCTGCCGCTGCCATACAGGACGATGTTTCGAATTCTCTCCGGCAGCTGCTCGAACGGCGTGTCCAGATCAAACTGATAGTGGCTGGCGACTGACTCAAGCATGCTGTAATGATAGGCGTGGCCGCTGTGCCATTGCGCGAGGGCGCCGCTGGACAGGCCGACCGCAGGATTGACCACGATTTTATGCTCGTCAAAACTTGTTGATGTGCCCAAGCCGCTGCAAGCCTCGCAGGCGCCTTGCGGGTTATTGAACGAGAAAATCCGCGGCTCCAGCTCATCGAGCACATAACCGCATTTTGGACAGCCAAATTTAGTGCTGAAAAGCTCACCTTCGCTCTCAAACTCGCCATTTTCCAGAATTTCGCAGCAAGACAGCAGTCCATCTGCCAGATCCGTCGCGATTTCAACTGATTCAGTCAGCCGCTGGCGAATCTGATCCGAAATAATCAGCCGATCGACGACAACATCAATGGTGTGGCGCACATTGCGGTTCAGCTGCGGCAGCTGCTCAATCTCATATATTTTCCCGTTGATGCGCAAGCGGACAAATCCGCTTTTGCGCAGGCTTGCAATCTTGCTCTCAAATTCGCCTTTGCGGTCGCGGACAACCGGGGCAAGCAGGGCGATTTTGGCATCTGGCGGCCGCTGCAGAATTTGATCCACAATTTCGCCGATCGTTTTTGCAGACAGCACCAGCTGATGCTCAGGGCACCGCGGTTCCCCGACCCGGGCGAACAGCAGTCGCAGATAGTCATAGATTTCAGTGACGGTGCCGACGGTGGAGCGGGGCGTAAAGCGCGCTGCTTTCTGATTGATACTGATGGCCGGCGACAGCCCTTCGATGGAATCTACATCCGGCTTGTCCATCAGCGAGAGAAACTGTCGAGCATAGGCTGACAGCGACTCGACGTAACGCCGCTGTCCTTCTGCGTAGATCGTATCGAATGCCAGCGACGATTTGCCCGATCCTGACATCCCGGTAATGACATTGAACGCATTGCGCGGCAGCTCAACCGAGATGTTTTTCAGGTTGTGCGTACGAGCGCGGTTTACGGTGATTTTCTCTTTTTGCATGCGACTGTATGTTTCAAAGACAAAAGCGGTATGTTACATTTTGCGGATCTGCGATCTTGAACTTTGAATGCTGCAATGTCGCGCCGCAGGCAAGAGAAACTTCGGTAGCGGTTGCATTTGAAAATCCGCCTGTTTTGCAGAAACCAAAACCATTACAATGACTGCATCTGATTCAACCGAGGAGAAGATCAAAATGAAACCTTCAGCGAAACTCAATCCCCCCCCCCCTCACTAGATTAACATTAACAATCCTCCTATTGCTGGCCCTGCCCGCGGCGACGCAGGCCCAGACGGCCTGGCAGGCCTCTCAGAGCATTTGCGGCGGGTGTGTCTCGATAGGTAGCGGTGCTGTTACGTATAACAGTGCGAGCGCCAATGTCGCATTTGAACGCAAGAACTTTCCGAAAGATTACCTTGAAGAGGCCTTTTGCCTAGATGCGAATACGCAACAAGGCTATGGATGCGATCCCGATTGGATCGCGGCGGTCATCACTTTGGGACAGGGCGAGCCTGGACACCATCCGGCGCAGGAGGGCGGCTACTACGCCGGGCGGGCGTACCTCATCGCAACGCTGGATTTAGGAAAGGTGGGCGACGAGCTTGAAAGCAAGTCTCTTAGATTTGATGACGGAACGCCGGGCACGCGCAGCTTCGACTGTCCCTCGCCCTACAGCGGACTGCAGGCCAACACGAACTACCGGCTCATGATCTATGCGAAGCCCCAGCGCGGGCGCGCAGGGGGCTGGTACAGGCCTCTCGCCTGGCGCGACTTCCGGACCCCGAAGCATCCCGATGCGAACCGCTATTGCGGATAGTTGTGACCACTCATGGATATCAACGCCGCCCAGTTGATGGGCGGCATCCCGTCCAATTTCATCGGGTACGAGTATAGATATCCGGGAGGTTCGAGTTTTCCGGCCGGTGCTGTCGGCCCGATGAGCGCTGTTATCCCTTCATACCCGGATCAGCCCCGCGCCGTCGGGTTGTGTGCTGGAGCCGTGGCCAAGGGCCGACTGCAGCGCACCGCACGGGCATGTGTATGATCAGGCTGGAGGTCGCATCGGACAGTTGGTACGGCGGCGCGAGGGTCTGCTGTGCGGGCTTCAGGCAGGCGCACAGAAGAGGCGACCTGGGCCTTCTCTTGTCCAGCCAGGCTCTGCAGTGACAGGTTTTGCAGTGTCCAAACTGAGCACTGCAGAAACTTGAGATCCTTCAGGCGCGAGGGCTTTATGGCCAGAAAGCGATATCTGGCGGGTGCCGGCTCGCCGCTTTCAGTGTGGACTGAAGTGCGGCAAGCCTTAGATTTTTCGAAAGATGGCGATGCGGTTGGAATTCGTGCCGGCAGTGTTGTTGGCAATCCCCCAGCAGTTCGCTGTTTTGCTGAAGTCTTGCTGATTGATCATCACGCCCAAGGTCTCAAGCGGCAATCCTTGTGCAGCGGCAATGACATGGTCTTCCAGGCAGATCATGGCCTTTCGCGTCTCGCCCACCTCGAAAGCGATGTGTCCGCCGGGTCGCGTGATGCGCACCAGCTCGCGCAGCGTGGAACCAATGAATGCTTGCCATTTTTCGATGTTTCGATGATGCGAGACAGCAACACTCGCAGAATCAATTCCGATAAACCAGCATCGCAGCCAGTTATCGGTTTTGTAGTCGACGATATCCAAAAACGGCGGTGACGTGACGGTGAGGGTGACACTTTCGTCTGCAATGGCAGGTGTATGGTCGGATTGTCCAGTGAGAAACAGGCTGTCAGCTGCGGTCGCGGGTCCGTGCGACAGAAGCGATTTCGATTTTTTCTCAATGATTGCTGCGACATCTCGCAACGGTGGTATCTGGTTTCGTTTCTGATTGATCTTCTTTTGTCGCCCAACGGTCACGGCTTGGTTTGGCGGCAGGGTGTAGACGGAAAAGAATCCTGCCGAATGGCCCGTCAATCGATTTGCAGCCACCATGCGTATCCATCGATCGATTTGCGTCAGCGTGTTTGTTTTCTCCCGGCTGAGCAGCCAGTTTCGCAAGCCTTCGATATGCGCGAGCACCGTGGGATGAAAAAATTCCAGCAGCTGATTATTTTCGAGCTGGCGAAATTCCGACCATGGAATTTGGCTGAGGATCTTTCGGATTTCGTAAAGATTTGGCGGATTGATCCTTGGCTCGGCAAATACGCGGCTCAGTGGATTGGTGTCGTTGCCGTACGGTATTCTGCCATGCAAAGCCGCTTCGATCGGCGTGGTGCCGCGTCCCATGAACGGATCGTAAACGATTTCGCCGGGCGCACTGAGTCGCTCGATGAAAAACGCAGGCAGCTGCGGCTTGAAGCAGGCGCGATAGCTGATTTCGTGAATTCGATGCGCTTGCCGCTGGCGAGCGGTCCAAAATTCGTTGACAAAATACTGCGTAGAGTTTTTTTGCTCGATTTGCGTGGGAGTTCCAGAATGTGAGAATTCAGCGAGCTCTGCCGTGAGGGTGCCGACTGGGCGGGTATTGAAGATGGAAGTTTGTGTACTCATCATGCGGCGGTGATTTTACAGCATGGGTCAAAATACTTCTGAAATGATTCGGCCATACATAACCAGTGAGATTTGATGGATGAATAGGCATCAGGCAGGCCAATGCGGCCATTGGCGAATCTCGATTTTTATTTCAATCCGGCATCGCTTTGGCAATATCAAGACGCTCATCACCGCCGGGCGCACCCGCTGCAAGTGCGAGAAAAAGGAATTCAAACTGTTCACCGAATACTTCGGCTTCAAGATTTGGGAGCAGTTGCTTAGGGTTGATGGATCGGTCCCAGCAGCTCGTCGCGTCGCCGTAACGAGGGCTCGAAGCGCTGAGAAGAACCCGAATTTTCAAAAAATAATACTCAAATATCAAATGAATTGATCTGCACGCCATAATTTCTGGTATACTGATCCGCTAGCCAGTAAATGGCTGTAACGGCAGTGTCTTACTTTGAAATTCACTCTTGCTTGACCGATAGCAAAGGCGCAGAGTGAGAGTCGTCGCAGAACTGGAGGATTTATCATGATACAAAGTTCAGTCACACCCCCCCCCCTCATAAGTTAATATACACTCTGCTTCTGCTGCTGGCAGGACTGGCAGCGCCAGCCACGGCGCAAACGCTGCCGGAATGCTCAGCCGAGCATCTCGAAGCAGTTCCCTTTCCCTTACTCGGTAATAAGACGATCCCTGAGGGAGATAACTCATGGGGATATGGATTCTACATCGATTTAATAAAGCCTCTTGAATGCGACAGGACCGGTGTCAATCAGATTGACTACTGTTTCAACCTGTGGGACACCACTCCATGCACTCGGGACGGCGATGCAGGTGTCTGTCCCGACGGGCGCACAGTCTACACAGTAGGCACGAATATTGGCGGCACCAATCTGGAATCTGCAGGGGGGAGCTACAGATTTTGCGCATTTATGGGCAAAACTCATCTTGATGCTCTACGACCAGACGGCGTGCTTGTGAATGCTGCTGAGAACACCATAAAGGATGATCCGCAAAACCGGATTATCATACTGCTGGATAACGGTCAGGTGAATTACCTGGACATCATCGACAATGATTGAAGGGCCACGCGGGCGCATTCGTGGATCCGCCAAAACCCCATCGGCAAAAACCTGCAAGGACAATTTCAAGCTGAGACACTGCCGCTGTTCAGCACTGGCAGGATGCTTTGCAGTAGTCGTTGCGATGCCCCTGTTTCTGCCGCAGAAGGCATAAGCACAGCACATAGGAATTGATTTACATGACTATGGCCCTGTAGTCCCTTATGTCGCACCTACAAGTGTTGAGAGGCGTAATCAGCTGTGTATTGAAGAATGACAAAAATCACATGCTTTTACTGAGCAGCGACTCATATACAATAAATGCGCCCTTCTTTAACAATGATAATGACGAAGCAGCTCTCACGAAGTATTCGAATTGTCGGGTACACGTCGAATGCAAAAAAGCAGTCAAGCATTAGGCGTTGGCAAACATAATGGTGCTTTGCTTTACAGTGATGTGCATAAACTTCGCAGATGCGAATATCCTGGTACCGGATTGAACATGCATTGCGGCCCATTGATGCCGGAAGAACTTCGTGCAGCAATCAACGAATATTTCGATACGCTGAACCAACCGCAAAACAATTCCAATCAGCTAACTTATCGAGGTCATAGTACTAATACACGTCTGAGGCAATGAGCGGAGCTGTCCCGCGGCAGACAGGCCCTTCCAGTGGTTTTGTATCCGGGGTGTAGCGATAATATCGTGCTGTCCGCTGTCAAGGCGCACTTGTTGGCGGGCAGCTCGCCTCTATCGGGGATTTGCTGAATCCGAGGAAGAGTGTCCCATTTTTATTTGATTGGGATTCTGAACGGACCCAGTTTAAGCAGGCTTTGCGAGAATGTCACTTCTCTGAGCGTGATTTTCATTTGCACCCATAGCAATCCATGCCGATTAAGAAAAATCAGATTCATCAAAAAATTGTAGAAGTTACACTTGAGGCCGGGAGAGTGAAGCGTCAGTTCCTTGACGCTCATGCGGATTCCCGGCGTGGACAAGTGGTTGCAGCGAAAGAGATCAGAAATTTCTTGCACGATTGTGGATTGTTTGATCAGATGGATGGCCTGATTAAAATTATTTTGCCGAAGTACGTCAGTTCAATTCGGCTGAATCGCAACTGAATTTTTCGAAGTAAGATGAGTTGCCATCAAGTAGTGTGTTCAAAGACAGTACGCGGCTCGTGATGCATCCCTCGTTAAAAAACAGATAATATCTGAGTGCATTATTTTGTTGCAAGCCAGTAAGAAACGGTTGCTCAAATTTAGATGGCGGTTTTAGCGGCTTGCCGCCCAGATGCAAGCGGTTTCTCAGGAGGTCAGCTGGCTGGAGTGTGTGCAGTAGGCCAGTCACGACTCATAGCCGCTGTGCGCAGCTGCGCATTGATCATTTTGATGAGTCGGATGCGAGACTTTCTGGCTGCTGAGAAGTCAGTTTTGGCATTTGCGAAATGGCTCGGCTTTTTCAAGCGGCAGGGAACCGCTGTTACAATTCAGATAATCTCTGTCTCATTTTCTGAGTCGGCTTCAGTCAGCGGCGCTTCCCGGTGAAGCGCCGCTGGCGGCACCCACAGGTCACTGAGATCAAAGCGAATCTCCTCAAACGGCGCAAGACAGACCTGCGCATCGTCATGCAGTCTGTCGATCAGCACCCACTGCGAGCTGACCAGCCGATAAGCTTCCAGATACCGCTGCACCGGATCCACGAACCAGAGGTATTCCACACCTTCATGGGCGTACACCCCGCGCTTGGCGGTGAGGTCGAGTTTGCGGGTTGATTTCGACAGGATCTCGCATACCCAGTCGGGCGCCAGAGTGAAATAAGCCTCTTCCGGCATGCTCGCCATTCGCGCCCTTCGCCAGCCTGCGATGTCTGGCACCAGCACGTCATCGCCGAAATGAAGCTCGGGCTCATTGAGAATCCACCACCCGCCGGGGCCGCCGCGGCCGAAATGAAACGGCGGCATGATGATGCCTCCCAGTACTGAGTAAGCGTATGCATGACGCGGCGCCGGCCGGGGAAAGGTGTAGAGTACGCCATCGACGATTTCAGCCACCATGTGCGGCGGCGCGTCGAGAATATCCTGGTAAGTTGCGCGACGCGGCTTCTCGCTGGATTTGGCTGCAGTTGACTTGTCCATCATGAAATTAGAAACTGCAGGTTATCGAAACAATTAAATTCAACTTTGGGCAAAAATAGCCGCATCCTAAATTTAAATTCAGCCAACAGTCGTTCAATTCAGATGATCTCCGTCTCATTTTCTGCGCCGGCTTTCTGCTGCGGCGTCCCCCGATGAAGCGCTGCTGGGGGCACCCACAAGTCGCTGAGATCAAAACGAATCTCCTCAAACGGAGGAAGACAGACCTGTGCATCGTCATGCAGTCTGCCGATCAGCACCCACTGCGAGCTCACCAGCCGATAGGCTTCCAGATACCGCTGCACCGGATCCACGAACCAGAGGTATTCCACACCTTCACGGGCGTACACCCCGCGCTTGGCGGTGAGATCGAGTTTGCGGGTTGATTTCGACAGGATCTCGCATATCCAGTCGGGCGCCAGAGTGAAATAAGCCTCTTCCGGCATGCTCGCCATTCGCGCCCTTCGCCAGCCTGCGATGTCCGGCACCAGCACGTCATCGCCGAAATGAAGCTCGGGCTCATCTAAGATCCACCACCCGCCGGGGCCGCCGCGGCCATAGTGAAACGGCGGCATGATGATGCTTCCCAGTCCTGAGTAGGCATATGCATGACGCGGCGCCGGCCGTGGAAACGTGTAGAGTACGCCATCGACGATTTCAGCCACCATGTGCGGCGGCGCGTCAATGATATCTTGATAGGTTGCGCGCCGCCCTCCATCGCTGGATTTGGAGGCGGCAGATTCTGATTTATCCATGATGAAACTGGAAACTAAACGGCTAATTGAAAAACGATCAAAGTCGATGTTTGGCAATAGATTATGGGATGACGCGCATGCCGGCCTATATCCAGTCGATTGCTATAGACTTTCTGAATCTTGATTCTAATGCAAAAGCAGTCTGTATGCAAATTTTCGGTGAAAAGAATTGCATACTGTAAAATTCGGCCAGATCAATCTAATTTGCGGGGTTTTGATTGTCATAGAATTTCATATACTTATATGTAATCGCTCTTGAGAAGAATTTAGCCTGACAACCATGGGTCAAAACAACTCATTGCAGGTGCTGCTCAAGCTCATTGCTGGGTGCTGGCAATAAAAAACAGCAGGCTGGGAGATACAGTTTATCAGCGTTGAAAAGTGATTGGTTTCACTTGGGAAAAAGTTGATCTTTCCGGCAAAAAGCAAACAGAGAAAAATTACGATATGCCAACATTTGAGACGCATTAAATTGACACTCACTGCCACTGTTGGCAGCGGGCAAGGCAGAAGCGATTGAACAGCCACAAATTTACGCCGCTCGCAACGAAGCAGGTCGCAATTCATCAAGCGACTCAGGTTGTCCGGGACATTCTGCGAGAATGCGGCTGCAGCCCCGGCACATCAGAATTCGTAGCAGCGCACCTGATCGATACAAGCCTGTCGGGGATTGAAAGCCATGGGGTCACACGCGTCTTGCAGTATGCTGAACAGCTGCAAGAGGCGAGTATCATTCCGCAGGCGGAACCTGAGTTGAGGGTCACCGAAGCCGGTGTCGAATATGTCGATGGCAATCAAGGCATTGGAATCCCTGCGATGCAAATGGCTTATGAGCGGAGTATAGAGCTGGCGGATAAAAATCGAATCGCGGTGATTGGGGTTCGCAATGCGGGACACACGGGGCGGCATGGTGCCTTTGCCGATTTCGCAGCTCAAAAGGGCTGCTTTACCCTTTGCTTCGGCGGCGGCAATCGAAAAAAATGGCGGCAAGTCGCACCGTATAACGGCCGCCAGGCGATTTTGCCAACCAATCCATGGCGCCTCGGGATGCCAGGAGATGGGGACGGATCGGTGGTCGTCGACTTTGCAACCTCAGCAATCGCTGGCGGCTGGATTTATGCCGCACATGCCGCTCAGGCACAGCTCGCAGAAAATTGGATTATCGGTCGAGACGGTCATCCGACCAGCAATCCGCAAGACTATTTTGATGGCGGAGCCATTCGGCCTGCAGCCGGCGCCAAAGGATACGGATTGGCCCTGATTGGAGAACTGGTCGCCGAGGCCATGCTCGGCCCCGCAGATTTTGACTGCAATTGGCTGATAATTGCGATGGCGGTGGAGAATTTCCGTGCACATGAGGGATTCGCTGCGGCCGCAGAAGAGATTCTCGGAGAGCTTCGCGATTGTCCGCCGCTGCCGGGTAAAGACAAGGTCAAGATTCCAGGCCAATTTGAGCGAGAAATGAATATGCTCAGCAGGAAATTGGGCTTGGTGACGCTCCCAGTGTCAATATGGGAACAGATTGAGCAGCTGCATGCCAGACTGGATTGTGACTCCAACTGAATCAACTTAAGCAGCTTAAGCCAGGATTTTTGCAGGCATGACTCAAAACCGGTTTACGCCGCTTGAGCGTAAAACGATATTTTCGCTATCGTCGATCGTATCAGTACGCATGATCGGACTTTTTCTGATTGTGCCCGTCCTGGCGCTGCATGCGCATGAGCTGACTCATACCACCCCTTATCTGATCGGGCTGGCGCTCGGAATCTACGGACTCACACAAGCATTGTTTCAGGTGCCTTTCGGCGCTCTTTCAGATCGATTCGGCCGCAAGCCGATGATTGCGCTGGGACTCATTGTTTTTGCATTCGGATGTGGAATCGCCGCTGAATCGACATCAATCTATGGAGTCATTGTCGGCCGGGCGATGCAAGGCGCAGGCGCCATATCCGCAGTGGTACTGGCTTTTGTCGGCGATGCGATTCGACCCGCCCAGCGCACTAAATCGATGGCGATTGTCGGGGTGTCGATCGGGGCGGCTTTCACTGTCTCATTGATGCTTGGACCGCTGCTGGACAGTCTGATTGGCTTGCGAGGCATATTTTGGGTTGCATCCGCCATGGCCGTGGCTGGCTTGATTGTGCTGTTTGCAGTGGTGCCGCGGTCGCCCAGTGCGTCGCAAAACTGCGTCAGCGAAAAATTTACGACCGCACTCGCAGCTGCATTGAAAAACAGGCGGCTGCTGGCGCTTTTCAGCGGTACGTTAGTTATCCATGGGCTGCTGACAGCGCTGTTTTTGGCCTATCCGATCCGTTTGCTTGATGTCTCAGACTTTACCCGTGATACCACCTGGAAAGCGTTCCTGCCGATTCTGCTGCTATCGTTTGCTGCCATGCTGCCGCTGCTGCGCCTCAGTGGCAAGCGGAATCAAGCCCGGCTGGTCATGATCATCTCCGCCAGCTTGATTTTTGCCGCGCAAGCCTGCTTTTATTTTGGCTCATACTTCAGCTCAGTCGAGCTGATGCTAATGGGTTTGTGGCTGTTTTTCGTAGGCTTTAACTCGCTTGAGGCGCTGTTTCCCTCCACCGCAGTCAGTTGCGCACCCGAAAGCCAGCGCGGCACGACCATGGGCCTGTTCAATACCTGCACATTCAGCGGCGCTTTTCTCGGCGGAGTCGCGGGGGGGATCGTCTTCACCTATTTTCGTGCAGACGGAGTATTCATGTTCGCAGGAATTGCTATACTTCTATGGATAGCCGCCATCGCATTTGTGAAGTCAGCCAGCGGTGACGGTGCGAAACCATAAGTCAGGGGTGGATTCGGGTGATTTGTTTTAAGGATGTAAATGATGTCAACGTTAAATAAAGTCATGCTGATTGGCCGTTTGGGCCGAGATCCAGAAAAGCGCAGCACCACAGCGGGCGCGACTATTGTGAATTTGAGTGTAGGCACCAATCACAGCTATACCAATCCGCAGACGAACGAAAAAGTGGAGTCCACTGAATGGAGTCGGGTTGTATTGTTTCGCCAAAGCGCTGATTTCGCAGCCCAGTATGCGAGAAAAGGACAGCTGGTTTATGTTGAGGGACGGCTGCAGACGCGGAAATGGGAAGACAGCCGAACCGGCCAAGATCGCTATATGACCGAGATTATCGGACGTGAATTCCGTCTGCTTGAGCGAATGCAGTCGGACGGTGACAGCATGAGAGCCTCGCAGCCTGCGAGCCAGCCAGCGCCGGCTTACTCCCAGCCGTCCAGTGCGGCGCCGGCAACGGGCGGCGCTGCGACTCCCGATGAGCCGCTGGACGATATTCCCTGGTAAGTCGATTTTGCAGGCTTGCCGTTCTCGGTTTGCGCTGTGTCAAGAATTTACGGCGCTGCGAGCGCGTTGTTTTGCGGCGATAAATTCTGCTTGCGAGATATGCAGCAGCGCTTTCAGTTTTCGCATCAGGTGCTGCTCATTCGAATCCAGTCTTCGGTCACTCAAAATAACTACCCACATCGACTCAATCAGTTGAATTTTTGTTTTCACATCCCAGTTCTGGTTGATCAGTCGCGTCATCTCGAACAGACAACTGGCTTGATTCAGTTCTTTTCGAGCTGTATCAAGAGTATTTTCAATATTTTGGGGCGCTATTTGAAAGTGTTCTGTAAGTGCGTTTCTGATGAGTTGCATTTCTTCATCATCAATCACTGTGTCCGCTCTGGCGACTTCGATCAGCAATGCGGCGGCCGCGCAAGCCGTCGCCTGCGGTTCATCCCCGGCAGAATTTTCCACTTCCAGATCAAGAAGACTTTCCAGTCGTTGTCGAATAGATTGCAGCATGCAAGGCTTCGGCAGATTGCAAGAATGGGAAAGGATCGGAAAAGTACGAATCGACTTTATTCGAACCTGATTATAAGATTGCGGCGCAAATTATAGGGTTTCATCGTCGACAGCGTACGGATGCAAGGTGTTTTGCCGCGGCGTGGATCACGTTGAAAGTGAACTCAAGACACCCGATCAGCAGTGAATTTTTTAGGCGTGAGCTGTTTGATTCGGTATGTTGCGAGCTCAGGCTTCCGACTGCCGCTCTATCGACCTGATTCAAATTGCAGCAGCCAAACTCGACGAATGGCCCGCCGGCCTATCCGTGTCGGGGCGGCTGCGAGTCATACAGCCATGCAAAACCGCACCGCTCGCAGTGAGGCCCCAGCACAACGGGCTGACCGGAAAAGGGCGAGCCCGCGAGAGCCGGCGGCCAGAGACCTGCGTACAATCAGATCTATTTCCGTCCGCGAGGAGCGGAACTGAACATTGACGAAAATGCATGCGCCGAAATCGCTCGGCTGAATCAATAATCCCCGCGGCCGCTCTGAGGCGATTTGCGGCTGATGCAGAAGAGAAGCGCCGAAAATGCGTGAAAACGCCGCAGAGGGGCCGAGATTGGCAAGCATTGGTGATACAATCAAGATTCTGTTCCATCCTTTTTGAGGCGCCCCGTCATGATTCCAGATCAACCCGAATCTACCCTTTACCGCCCCCCTCACTCAGACTGACGGCCTTTCCATTGCTGGCGCTGCTCGCCCTGACGGCCGTTCTGCCAGTTAAGGCGCTAGCCTAATGCGAACCCAGCGACCTCAAACTCAAAGAGCTCTTTCGGCTGGTTCAGCCCTTCGCAGAAGGGGCGCAAATCAGGCTATCATTCGAGTCGAATGGCCCAGCATCTGCCCCGCCCGTGAGTCGCCGCTGACGGTCTGCGTGGATGTGTGGGGGACGACCGCGTGCGCCCAAGGGGTCACCCCGCCTGGATGCCAGGGAGGCATCCGCGGCAGTGTCAACAGCCTTGGCTCTACACTGGCGGGTGGGAGACGACCGGCGGCCCGACGGTCTGCAGTCGATCTTTCGGCATAGAGTATGACTCAGACAGTGACGGCATAAGCGATTCGGTCCGCAACGCGCAACAGTTTCTGTTCCAGATTTCCAACGACAGCATCAAGGCAGATCGGCAGAACTATCTCATCGTCATGATGTACAGCCCGACCCGCTATCTGCGCATCCCCATTCAGGACGATGACTGATCCCAAACAAGGCGATTCAGGAGATGCGCCAGGATAGCAGTCAATGGATAATCTCCGCCGCGGCGGTTATGCCAGTGCACCGCGCCGCTGTCCAGCATATCCAAGACGGCTCGCCAGCGCACGACCCACATACCGATCACAGTCACAGCTCTGATCGTCCGCCCCGCATCGACAGCCGCTGCCGAGCCGGCCTGCCGTCATCGGCCTCATCTTTGAGGCGGTGCTGAATCACCGCGGCGAGCGCATCCTCAGTGCCGCTGGCCGCATCAATGCGCATCCGCGTGACCCTCGCCCCCGCTGGCAGCGCTCTCATGCAGCGCTTGGCAAAGCCTGAATTGCCATCGCTCGGCGGGCGATGGCCGCGGCGAAAATCAGATGCCGCCACCAGTCCGGTCTCAGCGATGCGACCGACCATCGGCCTCTATCCCCGCTGGCCAGGACAGGCTCGCCTTGCTTGCCTTTTGCCGTACAGCGCCGCTGCTGCATCAAATGTCCAGTAGTCACCTGCCTGCCGGCCGCCTGACGCAATCTGCAGCACTCTCGCATTCAGTCGCTCAAGCCGAGCCGGATCATGAATTGACCGAAAGCCGCCAGTCCGGCTCGGGAGGTGCAATTCGCGTCGGTGCGGTACAATTCTCATCAGCCTTGCCCCGTATTTTGGCGACATCTCACCCGTGGGTGAGACGGATTTAGATTCCAGCCTGTTATACTGGCTGGGCTTTTCTTGTTTCTGGCTTCTCTAACGCGGATTCAGGGATAATCCTGAATGGCCACCCTGCGAGAACCTCCCATATAATCGCAGATTACAGCAGACACTATTTGGCATCAACCGGCTTGAAGGAGGACTCTGGAATGCAGAAGCAATTGGCAACTCAAGTTGCAGGCAACAAGGTGACGATTGACTGGAGACCCGATTCAGTTCCAGTTTTCGATGAAGCGCGAATTCCTGAGTGGCCGACGGATGCGGACTTGATTCGGCAGTATCAAAACGACGGTGTGGCGCTGATCCGCGGTCTTTTTCAAGATTGGGTGGATAGTTTGCGGCAAGGGTTGCAGAAAAATCTCGATTCTCCGCAGCAGTATGCTTTTCCCTGCGAAAGCGCCGCTCCCGAGGCGCCGGGTCGTTTCTTTGACAGTTACTGCAATTGGCTGCTCATACCTGAGTATTTCGAGTTTGTTACGCAATCGTGCTCTGCGTCGCTGGCCGGCCAGCTGATGAGGTCAAGTTATGCGCAGATGTTCCATGAGCACGCATTCTGCAAGGAACCGGGGACTCAGCAGCCAACGCCCTGGCATCAGGATTTGCCATATTATTGTGTCACGGGCAGCAAGACGGTAAGTTTGTACGTCGCGCTTGATTCAACATCGGCCGACGTTGCAGTTCGATTTGTTCGAGGCTCCCATCGATGGGACAAACTGTATCACCCTGTTACTTTCCTTGACGGTTCCGACTTTGCCTCGGCTGGCGCCGCTATGGACGCTGCACCCGATGTCAATATGGATCCGGACAGCTACGACCTTGCAGCATGGGATCTTGATCCCGGGGACTGCATTGCGTTTGATTTCCTGACCCTGCATGGCACGACTGCGGGTAAAGTTAAAGACAGACGCCGGGCGATATCAACCCGCTGGCTGGGAGATGATGTTGTTTACTGCGAGCGGGATGTGGAAACATCGCCGCCCCTGGTTGATCTGGACCTTCAGCCCGGAGACACTATGCGGGATGACTGGTTTCCTATTTTGTGGAGACGCTGACTTTGGCCTCAGGCGGGCAGTGGATTTTCGAATGCGGAAATTGGCGGCAAATTCAATTAAAATGCTGAGCATCACACCAGTATGGAAATAAGACCTTTTCCAAAACCAAGACCCGCAGATCCGATCGAAGAGGCGATATGGCTGGAGCAGGCCGATCGCGCGGAAGTCGGCCGCGAGCCTTTCTTCTGTGGTCGGGATCAAGAGTATGGCGTGTTCCAAAGGGCTGCGAAAAGTCTCAGGGATGGACGTGTAGGCGGCGGCACCATGATTTTCCAAGGCGCTCCTGGTGCCGGCAAGTCGGCCCTAATGCAAGAATGCATGGAAGCGGTGCGGCAGCACTCAACGCCGCAAGAGCCTTGGGCAGCTGTTTCTTTGCATCCAAAAACACTGAAATCGCCTTCACAGACTGTCGGACTGATGGTCAAAGCAGCCAATGCTGAAATCGAGAGGCTGGGCACGGTCGCCGCAGATCCGCTATCGGCGAGCCTTAGAGAAATACGGAGTCTGGGCAGCCGATTTCTAGAGGAATTGTCGCAGCGAGGCATCCATTTAGCTGGTTTTGGAATGGGTGGAAAACCACAAAGTGAAGTCTCTCAGATTTATGAGCCGACGGCTGAGTGGGCGTTCAGCGAGGTGTCCGCAATGCTCAAAGATTTCCGTTTGCTGATATTTATTGATGAGGCGCAGACTGTGCCCGCTGGTGAATTGAGCACAGGCGTCATGCATTGCCTGCATCACAATCCTCAAGGTGTTTCTCTGGTGACTGCGTTTTTCGGGCTCAGCGATACCGGGGAAGTGCTGAGAGCTTGTGGCTTGTCACAAAGACTCGCACACGGCCGCGAGGTCAATTTAGAGCCGCTTGCCATAGAAGATGCAACGCTTTCGTTCCGGCGCATGCTGGACACATATTACAGCGGAGCTGATGAAGAGAAAAATGTATGGGCGATTGCCTTGGCTGACCTTTCGCAGGGCTGGCCGCAGCATATCAAGGCAATTGGCTCAGCTGCCGGACGTGTTATTCGCGCCAATGGCGGCAAGCTGGAACGGCATTGGCTCAGGCAAGCGCTGGCCCAGGGCACTGCGCAAAAATGCGCCTGCTATGACCATCGATTGTCTGCCGGCTACAGCAGAAAGAAACTCTACATAAAACTTGCAGAGGTGGCAGAGAGCCATTCAAATGGCTGGCTCAATATTGATGAAATCGAAGCTCTGACAGCATCAGAATTGGCCAGAAGAGGGGTGCTGTTTGATGATTTTCTTCACCAGTCTCTGCATGCTGGACTGCTTGCGCCTGTCGCCGGGACGGTGGATGAGTACAAGTTTCCCATCCCGTCAATGGGCAGTTATCTCAGATCGTTCTCAAACACTTGATCAGATTGAGAGCTTCAGAGGGGCAAGAGAACCGTTGAGCAACTCTCTCAATCGAAAATACGGTGAATATTGCGAATGCAATTGCAAGCAAATAAACTTCGAGGCTGGGCATTCTGAAGAATTTCCGCATACCCAAGCGGGATTGCCTTTTGCCTGCGCGTTTGACTCACGGGCATCCCAGCTTTCATGATCGCAGTCGGCTGGGTCGGTTGCAATTCGCAAAAGTGAGATGGACCGTGCAATTCTCTTTATCCTCACTCTGCTAGAAATACCGTTGCTGAGACTCATGTTCGTCGATGTCGCGGTGAATGATCAATATAGAAAAGTCGTGCGCTTGCATCTCAATGGCTGAATCGATCGCCCAGCGATGCATAGATGGGCGAGAAATCAATCAGCCCGGGGATCTGCGCATCTCGAAATTGCGAGTGTTGCAATTGGCGCCATTGACTTCCTTATAATAGGGGCTTTAGATAAGGAGTATCCTTTCCCTCACAATCCGCGAACTGATTCCGAGCGTCTGCCGACTGCGCAGCGACAACCATTGCCACAGGATTTGAACAGCACTAGTGTGAGCAAATCACCTGCCGCCAAGCGCAAAATCGGCGTTGTCGGTGTGGGATACATGGGTAATCTGCACGCTCAGCATTACGCAAGCAATGCCTCTGCCGAATTGGTCGGCGTAACGGACATCGATCTGGCGCGTGCGCGACAGATCGCGGCAAAATATGACTGTGCTTGTTTTGAGAAACCGCAAGATTTGATTGGCAAGATTGACGGTGTAAGCATTGCAGTACCATCCAACAAGCACCAGGAAGTAGCTGATCTTTTTCTTCAAGAAGGCGTTCATGTGCTGATGGAAAAGCCGCTTGCGCCTACTGTGGCAGAGGCTGCGCACATCGTGAATCAGGCGAATAAATTCGGTGCCAAGCTTCTTGTCGGCCATCAGGAACGCTTCAACTCAGCGATTCGCGAGCTGGCAGACCGCATCGATTCGCCGCTTTATGTTGAGGCGCATCGAGAGGGTCAGTTTGCCGGTCGGGGAGGGGATGTCGATGTCATCACTGACTTGATGATTCACGATATTGACTTGGTTCTCATTCTGATCAAGTCACAAGTCAAAAGCGTATCGGCTCTGGGCGCCTGCGCTGTCACTTCTCATGTGGATATTGCAAATGCCAGACTTGAGTTCGAAAACGGCGCGGTCGCGAATGTGACTGCATCACGGGTAGGCAGCGAGCGCATCCGCAATTTCAAGGTTTATGCCAACAATCAGTACTTGGAACTTGATCTGCTCAAGCAGACCATGACGCTCACATCATCATCCAAGCGCCAGCACGATGATTCGAAACCGACTACCATCGTGGAACCGGTGAACATCAAGCCAAACCTGACACTGAAAACGCAGATTGATCACTTTGTTGATGTTTTGAGCAACGGTACTGCACCGTATGTGACCGGTGAGGACGGCTTATCCGCAGTCCAGGTTGCGCAAATGATAAGGGAAACAGTCGAGCCTCAGAATTGAAGCCGGTGATTGAGCCCATCCCTTATTTTGACCTGCGGGGTCAGTTTGCCGCCTATAAGGATGCGTGGTTTGCGCAGATGGAGACTCTGGGGCACAGCGGACAATTCATTCTTGGTCATGCTGTCACCGAGCTTGAGGAGCGTTTGGCGGAGTACTTTGGGGCGCGCTATGCCGTCACAGTCAGCAGCGGCACGGATGCGCTGGTGATCGCACTCAAGTCAGTCGGTGTGCGACCCGGGGACTCAGTCATTATTCCTAACTTCACATTCTTTGCGACAGCCGAGGCTGTCACGCTGGCAGGTGCGACCCCGAAGTTTGTCGATATCAGCGCGCGCCGCTTCGATCTGGATCCCAGTCAAATCGCAGCTGCTATTGACGAGACGACAAGGGCGATTGTGCCGGTACACCTGTTTGGCTGTCCGGCGCAGATTGAGCAGATCTGCCAAATCGCTGATGCTCATCATCTCAAAGTCGTTGAGGATGCAGCACAGGCATTCGGCGCCCGGGTCGGCGCTCGGCGCGTCGGGCAATTCGGCGCGGCCGGGTGCTTCAGCTTTTTCCCGACAAAAATACTGGGCGCATTTGGCGACGGCGGACTGATCATCACGGATGACGAGGGAGTTTGCGAGGCGGCTCGACGCTATCGGAATCACGGCACTGCGGGTCCCAATCTGCATGATCGTGTGGGCTATACTGCCCGACTGGATCCGGTACAGGCGGTGCTGATTCAGTTGAAACTTGCAAATATAGATGAATTCATCCAAGCTCGGCAGACCTGCCGAGACGTGTACTGCGATGAATTAAGCGATTTGTGCCGCACTCCTGAAAATCGCGAGGCGGCCGAGCATGTATATAACGTCTTTACAATACAGACTGACAAGAGAAATCGACTTGAAGCGGCCCTGAAACGCCATCAGATCGGTTACCAAATCTACTATCCGCATGCCATTCACCAGCAGGCGCCTTATTTGTCGCTGGGATATCAGGATGCCGCTTTTCCGGTGACTTGCAGAGCCTGTGAGACAGCCTTGTCGCTGCCGCTGTATCACGATATGCCAAAAGCGCACATAAAACGGGTCATTGAGGTGGTGCAGGATGCGCTTGGCTAGCTCGGCTAGACTAGGCATCGCATTGGCCGTCGGCTGGGCTGCAAGTATTGCATTTGCATCGCCGGCGATTGCAGCCTGTCAGCTCTCCCCGCCTGTGTGGAGCGCCATGGCAGTTCGCAGCGTTACGCTGATACAAGAGTCGGCGCCGCCAATTCGCATTCGGTCACGAATTGCAGACACGCCGCGCAAGCGAGCAGCCGGCTTCCAGCATGTCTGTCCTGAGATTATCGAATTAAGCTCCATTCTGTTCATCTTCGAAGAGCCGATTCTATCGAATTTTCACATGTTTAATGTTCATGATGAATTGGATATCGGTTTTTTTGATGAATCCAAAGTGCTGATTGAAGTGCTGCAGATGACCCCTCAGGATAGAACTCAACCGAATCCGCAATACTATTCGCCGGACAGTGCATTTCAATATGCACTCGAGGCGAGAGCGGGATTTTTTGCAGACAATCAGCTTCAGCTCGGCCAAACGCGGCTTGAGTATCCGTAGCATCGATTGTCGCCGGCGAAGCCTGGACATTTTGCGTGAGCAAGCGGCACAAGTGATGCAGCTCTGCCCGGAGGCTGACGATGTCTGACTCCATTCAAACCCGATGGAATGGCGATTGTCTTGAGATTCGTTTCAATCGCCCCAAACAATTGAATGCGCTCAACGTCGATTTGCTGGAAAGCTTGGCGCAGGCCGTTGCGCAAGCGAAACAGAGTGCGACCGTGCGCTGCGTCATTCTGCAGGGCGAGGGCGACCATTTCATGGCCGGCGGCGATATCGCATATTTTCATGAACTGCTCGAGTTGCCGCATGATCTGCGGACAGAGCGGTTCAGAAGTCTGATTGCTCGGGTGCACTCGGTGGTTGAGGATCTCGCAAATTTACCGGTGCCCGTCATCGCATCGGTGCGCGGTGCGGCGGCGGGCTTCGGTCTGTCACTCGTGGCTGGCTGCGATTTGGCGATCGCTTCTGACACTGCTTTTTTCACGTCATCCTACAATCTTCTCGGCACCTCGCCGGATGGCGGCAGCACGTACTATGCCGGCCGGGCACTTGGACTGAAAAAAGCCATGGAAGTCATGCTCACAGCAAAACGATATGATGCCGCCGCCGCTTTGGAGATGGGACTTGTCAATCGTATTGCTGCCGATGATGCGCTGGAGGCCGAAACAGCAAAGCTGGCCCTGGAGATTGCATGCAGCGCCGCCCGGGCAGTAGCCCATACCAAGCGATTGATTCGCCATTCATGCCAGAGCAGCCTGTCGGCGCAATTGCAGATGGAGGCTGATTTGTTTCTGGAGTGCGCCCAGACAGATGATTTTTCCGAAGGGGTGCGTGCATTCATGAGCAAAAGAAAGCCGCGCTTCCAAGGCTGAGAGATGCGTTGCAGCGCGACAGCTGTGCGCATTGCGAATCACCCTCATTCTGCCTGAGACACGCTGCGCCTGCAAGGATGGGCAGCCGGGTCGAATTGAGTTTTTCACGAATAGCGAGTCTTGCCCCAAGATCGGGCAGTGATTTGGTTTATAATTTCTGTCCCGGCGACAATTTTTACTCCTTGCCTTGACGATGCCGGCAGTCCGAGGCTTTTACCCGTAAGGAGACTTTCCATGCGACACTATGAGATTGTCGCTTTGGTGCATCCGAACCAAAGCGAGCATATGAAAGATACCATTGAGCGCTATCAGCAAATGGTAGAAGAATCGGGCGGCACGGTCCACCGGATAGAAAATTGGGGGCGTCGCAAGCTCGCATACCCGATCAAGAAATTTCATAAAGCAGGTTATTTCCTGATGAATGTAGAATGCGAATCCGCGGTCAAGGATGAAATGGAAAATGCCTTTCGCTTCAATGATGCCATCATTCGAAGCCTGTTTATTCGCAAAGACAAGGCGGTTGTCGAGCAGTCTCCGATTCTCACCCAGATGCTGAAAGAAGAGGCGCAGCAGCGTGAGGCAGAGGCCGAGGCTGCGCTGGAGCTTGAGCGCATGAAAGAGCAGCAGGCGGCTGAGCAAAAAGCCAAAGCCGAAAAAGAGACTGCTCAAGCGGCCGCCGAAAAAGCCGAAACTGAGTCGGAAGCGGGTGCCGATGATGCCGTTGCGGACGTGTCCGGCAAAGCGGCCGCCGACAAGCCAGCCGAATCTGATGTCAAGCCGCAGGAAAAGACAGCAGATGCTGAGACGGCGGACGATGTGCAGACAGCGGCTGCAGCTGACAGCGGCGAAGGCGGCTCAGACGCGACGGAAACGAGTTCCGATGCGGATGATGCGCAAGTCAGCCAATCAGATGATGAGCAGGAGACAAAAGAATCATGAATTATCGACCGCGCGGCAGAAACTTCTGTCGCTTTACCGCAGCTGGAGTTGAGGAAATCGACTACAAGGACTTAGATACGCTCCAGGCGTACATTTCGGAATCTGGAAAAATTTATCCGAGTCGAAGCACTGGCACGAAAGCCATTTATCAGCGCCAGCTGGCCCGTGCAATTAAACGTGCCCGTTATCTGGCGCTCATTGGTTACACAGATTCCCACTGATTTGGGGTTTAGAAGATGAAAGTCATACTCCTTGAAGCTATTGGCAAGCTGGGACAAATCGGTGACACGGTTGTCGTCAAGCCCGGTTATGCCCGCAATTTTCTGCTTCCAAAGAAATTAGCGGTTCGCGCGACTCCAGAGGCCATTGAAGAAGTTCAAAAGCGTCGCAAAAAACTGCTGGCGGAGGAGAAAGAACGACTTGATGTCGCAACCGCTCGAGCCGATGCCGCAGTCAAAACATTGTCGTTTCAGAAAAATGTCATTGATGACGAAGGTCGTCTTTTCGGATCAGTGACTGTCAATGAGATCATTGAGCAGGCCGCTGTGCATGGAACCGAAATCCTGCGTCAGGAAATTGATCTGGTCAGCGGTCAGATCAAGACCGTCGGCACACACAAGGTAGCCGTGAAATTTCATCCAGAGGTGTCGTTTGAAATCGAGATTACTGTCACTGCCGGCGCCAAGGAAAAATCGACGGAGGATATTGTTGCAGCTGCCGCAGATGATGAGGATGTGCAGCCCGAGCCCATTGATGCCGCTGAGCCGAAAACTGAGGCAGAGTAGCACAATTACACGGTGAGTGAGCGGACACATCTGCGAGTGAATTCAGCGACAGCGACAGCTCTGCATCGCAATATCCCGGAATTGGCAAATTCCGAGGTTGAGCTGTACGCACCGCCCAGCGATGAGGGCGCTGAGCAGGCCGTGATCGGCGCCATCATCACCGATAACGATCAATATGCCGAAGTTATCGGCATCATCGAGACCAAAGATTTCTATTCTGCGCGTCATCAGATTATTTTTGAGGTGATGGGGAAACTCCTCAAGGACAACCGCAATGTCGATCTGGTGAGCATGAAAGAATATCTGGATCGCATTGATCAGCTCGGGGGAGTCGGCGGCATTGCCTATCTCGCCAAAATCCAGCAAAACACTCCGCAGACGCTCAACGCAAAGACCTATGCACTGATTGTGCGCGACAAGTCAATTTTGAGGGGCTTGCTCAGATCAGCTCATTCGATTCAGAAAATGGTGCATGAGCAGAAAGACACCCCGGCGAGGATGGTGCTGAACAATGCGCAGCGGCTGGTCTTCGATCTGGATCAGTCTGCGGGTGCAGACAGCGGACCGGTCCAAATCAATGAGCCCGTCATGGCGGCGTTCGAACAGATGGAGAGTCGGCATAAAAATCCCCGGCAAGATTCGATCACAGGTGTCAAGTCAGGTCTCACCGATATTGATCATGTCACTTCCGGGTTTCAGCCTTCAGATTTGATTGTCATTGCCGGCCGCCCCTCGATGGGCAAAACTGCATTGGCTATGAATATCGCTGAGAATTCAGTCATTGTCGAAAAAAAGACCGTTCTGATTTTCAGCCTTGAGATGCCTGCCATCCAGCTTGCGATGCGCTCTCTGGCCTCTGTCAGCGGGGTGAATTTGAAAGCCATTCGGGACGGCAATCTGGGCACTGGATCCCAAGAGCGTGAAAACTGGGAAAAAGTCGGTCATGCACTCGACATTCTGAGCTCAGCACCTTTGTTTATTGATGCGACACCCGGTATTTCTCCAGTGGAGATTGTCGGTCGGTCGCAGAAGCTCAAGCGCAATCATGGACTGGATCTGGTCATTGTTGATTACTTGCAATTGATGCAGATGAAAGACACTGATGTCAATCGGGCAACGGAACTCGCCAACATTACCCGCGAGCTGAAGTTCCTGGCGAAGGATTTGAATATTCCGGTCATCGCGCTGTCCCAGATCAATCGGGCAGTAGAAACTCGACCCGACAAAAGACCGCTGATGGCCGACTTGCGAGAGTCAGGCGCCATCGAGCAGGATGCAGATCTCATCCTTTTTGTGTATCGCGATGAAATGTACAAGCCGAATTCCAAAGACAAAGGAGCGGCGGAAATCAATATCGCAAAGCATCGCAACGGTGAAACCAAAACAGTCAAGCTTGTATTTCAAAAAGAGTTTTGCCATTTTGACAACTACTCAGACAGAGAAGATCTGGACGAGATCCACGATGTCTAGTCTGACGCTCGTTTTTGAGTTCAATGAGAGTATCTGGGACGGTCGATCGGTCCGCTATTGTTCATAATCTGAGTGTGGTCCGCCAGTGCGCCCCGCGCGCCCGGGTTATGGCGGTTATCAAATCGAATGCCTACGGCCATGGCCTGGTCCCGATTGCCAAAGCGCTGCAAGCTTCCGCAGATGCTTTTGCCGTTGCCACAATCGAAGAGGCCGTTGCCCTTCGCCGAGCTGGCATAGACCTTCCAATTTGTGTTTTATCAGGTTTTTACCTGGCGAATCAGGTCACGGATGTACAGCAGTACCGGCTGCATGTTGTCGTGCACTGCTCTGAGCAGATTGAACTGCTCAAAAGAGCTGACCCGTCCAGGTCAATCTATGTGTGGATGAAAATCAACACTGGCATGAACCGGCTTGGATTTTCAATCCAATTGGCGGCGGAAAGACTCAATGCTATCAATTCCATTTCGCATTGCTCTGTGCAAGGTGTGATGTCGCATTTTGCCAGTGCGGATGAGCTTGACTCAGACTTCACTCAAGTGCAGATTGAAGTTTTCAAAACGGCAGCTGAGCGCTTTGGCCTGCCGTTGAGCATTGCCAATTCGGCTGGCATTCTCAAATGGCCAGCCAGTCATTTCGATTGGGTTCGCCCTGGCATTATGCTCTACGGCGCATCACCGTTTGCCGCCATTTCTGCCGCAGAGCTAGGATTAAAGCCGGCGATGACCGTGCGCGCCGCAATCATCGCGATCAATGATGTCTCACCGAATGAATGCGTCGGCTACGGACAGGCCTGGACAAGCTCGAAAAACACTCCGGTTGGAATTGTGGCCTGCGGCTATGGCGACGGCTTCTCGCGGAGCATTGCCGCCGGCGCAGAAGTTCTGGTTGCAGGCCAGCGGGCAAAAGTGATCGGCAGAGTCTCAATGGATACATTTGCGGTTGATCTTTCAGATTGTCCGGCAGTCAGGATCGGCGCCCCAGTCACTTTGTTTGGTGAGGGAATGCCGGTCGAAAGACTCGCCCGCGCAGCGGGCACAATTGCTTACGAGACACTCAATTCAATGCACAGCCGTCAAGTCTCCATGCAGTATCGATGACAGGTGTCAGTCTGTTCGCAGCAATTCGTTCAGTCCAGTCTTTTTTCGGGTTTTCTCATCCACCTGCTTGACAATCACCGCACAGTACAGGCTGTGTGAGCCGTCGGCCGACGGCAAGCTTCCCGACACAACAACGGACCCTGGAGGTACCTGACCATAATTGACCTCGCCTGTCTGCCGGTTGTAGATTTTGGTACTTTGGCCGATATACACACCCATTGAGATGACTGAACCCTTGCCGATCACAACGCCTTCAACGATTTCGCTGCGCGCCCCGATAAAGCAGTCATCCTCAATAATGGTTGGTGTCGCCTGCAGCGGCTCCAATACGCCGCCAATGCCGACGCCACCCGACAGATGCACGTTTTTGCCGATCTGCGCACAGGAGCCGACGGTCGCCCAGGTATCGACCATCGTGCCTTCATCCACATATGCGCCAATATTGACATAACTTGGCATCAGCACCACGTTGCGCGCGATAAATGCGCCTTCACGTACGGTTGCAGGCGGTACTACACGGTAACCGCCGCGGGTGAAATCTGCCGAGTCGAAATGATCGAATTTCCGATTCACTTTGTCATAATAGACTGCGCTGCCGTCGCGCAGGACTTTATTGTCCTCAATGCGGAAAGACAGCAATACAGCCTTTTTGAGCCATTCGCTGACAATCCATTGGCCATCTGATTTGCAGGCGACGCGGGCGGTGCCGTCGCCAAGCGCCTGCAAAGCCTCGCGCACCGCAGTCTTGGCATCAGCGGGGCAGTTTTGAGAGTTGAGCTGCGCTCTTTGCTCGAACGCATCATTGATGACAGATTCAATTGCTTTCATAGGTCCTGATTCTTGTGTAATTTGAGAGATTCTGCAATCGCGACCGACAGTGCCTGTCTGAATTTTTCATCGACTAAGGGATTGCCGTCGCGATCAACAACAAAAAAAGCATCTTCCGCCCAAGCGCCGACTGTAGTCACCTTTGCGGATAGTACATTGACCTTGAAGTCCAGCAAAGTTTTGACTACAAGGTAGAGCAGGCCGGGCCGATCCTGCGCTCTGACTTCCATGACTGTGTAGTTTCGGCTCGGCGAGTCAGTAAACACGATTTTGGTCGGAAAAGACAAATGGCGAGCCACGCTGTCCTGGGTCAAGGTTCGCGGCTGGTGCTTGACTGTGCGCTGCACAATGCCATTTCGAACCTCCCTTTCATAATGCCGCAGATGGCTTTCGCTCTGGGCTTGCTTCGCATCACGCAGCAGCACGACAAACGAAAATGCAGTCAGTCCCATTGACAAGGGATGGATGCGTGATTCCATGACGCTGAGCAGGCATCGATCGATGGATCCGGCGATGATCGCCAGCAAATCGACTGAAGTCGGAGCCAGGACAAAAATCTGCACCACATCGATGGATGGATGCGCTCGAAACGCCACCAGCGGCAGCTCAATAGCACTCGCTGAGGCGCTGATCTCAACGTGCCAGGCAATGGTTTCAGCATCATAGCTGAGAAAGTAGTCGTTGTCGCAGAACTGCCAGAATATTTCAGCGGATTTTCGCAAGCGAGAGTTGCGGTGGAAGACCGCCAGCGTGTCACTTTTGATTTCGTTTATGCGCGGCTGGATTTCCTCCCGAGGCAAGCTGCCGGTCAAGAGCATGCGGGAGGTGGCCAGATACAGATGTTCCAGCATTTTGCCTTTCCAGTCGTTCCATACGGTCGGACCCGTGCCGCGCATATCTGCGATGGTCAGCAAAAACAAATGATCCAGATGCTCCTGATTGCCGACGCGCACTGCAAAGCGGACAATGACTTGCGGGTCGTTTAAATCCTCGCGCTGACTGGTAAAGCTCATATGCAGATGATGCCGAACCAGCCATGCGATCAGATGGGCATCATAATCATCCATGCCGATGCGCTTGCAGAAACGGAAAGTCTGCGCTTCTCCCAATTCAGAATGGTCACCGCCTTGGCCTTTGGCGATGTCATGGAAAAGGCAGGCAAAAAACAGTCTCTCAATGTGGGCGATGCGCGACATGGCCTGCGCTGCCAGTGGAAATTCCTTTTCGGTTTCCGGGTGCGTAAGCCGATGCAGGTGATTGACGACATGCAGCAGATGGGCATCGACTGTATAGACGTGAAACAGATCATATTGCAGCTGTCCGGTAATTTTTCTGAATTCAGGAATCATGCTGCCGAGAAGTCCAGTGTCATCCATCAGTCGCAATGTTTCCGGCAATCGATTGACGTCGCTGAAAATTTCAAGCAGAATCGCATTGGCACTGGGTTTGCGCCTGACTTTGCTATCGATGCAGCGTTTGTTGGAGCGCATCAGCCGCAGCGCCGATGCTCGCACCCCGCGGATGGATGGAGTGTGCTGAAACAAGCGGCACGCCGCAATCAGCACTTCGGGCGAGGTGTGAATGACAGCGGGGTCCGAAAAATCCAGATAGCCGTCGACCAGATGGAAATAGGAATTCAGCTGAATTCTTTTAGGTTTTTTGGTGTTGACGATTGTCTCTTCGAAATGCTGCAGCAGCATCTCGTTGATATGGCGCAGCTCCTTGACCGTAGCAAAGTAGGTTTTCATCAGTTTCTCAACGCCTTTATTGGCATCATCATCGATCAGCCCGAGATAGGTGGCCAGCTTGATCTGATGCGGAAACAGAAGCCGGTCGTCTCGGCGTCCCAGCTGAAAGTGGAGCAGATTGCGCAGGCTCCACAGATAGTCGCGGCCATTGATCAGAACTTCATATTCATCTTCTTGCAGGAATCCGCGATTGACAAGCTCGTGCAGACCCTTGGTACCGAAATATCTCTTGGTCACCCAGACAATTGTATGGATATCGCGCAAACCGCCTGGCCCCTCTTTGATATTCGGCTCCAAGTTTTTTGCGGTATCGGCGAACTTGCGATGGCGGATTCGCTGCTCATCCAATTTGGCTTGGAAAAATTTTTTTGCCGGCCATAGCCTGGACGTATTGAGCTTCCATTCCAGTTTCTTGAGCAAAGCTTGAGCCCCGGCGCAGTAGCGAGCCTCCAGCAGATTGGTCATCACGGTGATATCCGCTCGTGACTGCGCGACGCAGTCATCCAGTGTGCGCATGCTGTTGCCGATTTCAAAGCCAATATCCCACATAAAGGTCACGAACTGTTTAATCCGCTGCTGCAGATCTGCATCTGGACCTCGTTCCAGCAAGATCATCACATCAATATCAGAGCAGGGATTGAGTTCACCGCGCCCATAGCCGCCGACGGCAACCAGACAGGCGGAATCACCCGCTGCATCGGTTGCAATCAGCCGCCGCCAAAGCGCACTGAGCACGGTATCGACCAGCTGAACTCGGGCATTCACCAGTGCGGCCGGCGGCTGGCCCGCGTCATGCTGACGCTTGAGCTCCTCGGCGCCTGTATGCACACGCTCACGAAATTCATCGGTAAGCGCACTCAAATCTGTTGCGGTGGCTAGTGCAGCGCTCACGAGACTCGCAGTGAATCAGGAAGTTTTGACAGGCAAAGCTGTCGGATTGGCTTGCGGCATATTAATTTTGCAATTCAGCGGGGGAGGGTGTCAGGATTTCGTAGCCGTTGCGGGTCACGGCCAGCGTGTGCTCCCATTGTGCCGACAGGCTGCCATCTTTGGTTACTACAGTCCACTGGTCATTCATGACTCGAGTTCCTTTCTTGCCTGCATTGACCATTGGCTCAACGGTAAAGGTCATGCCTGCCTTCAGCTTCATGCCAGCGCCCGGCTGACCGAAATTCAGCACTTGCGGCTCCTCATGAAAGCCGCGGCCGATGCCATGCCCGCAGTAATCCTCGACAACGGAATAGCCATTTCGCTGAGCATGCCGCTGCACTGCATAGCCGATATCGCCGAGGGTCGCCCCCGGCTTGACCTGCTCAATGCCTTTCATCATGCTTTCGTAAGCGACGCGGCTCAGCCGACTCGCCTGAATCGACACCTCTCCAACATGAAACATGCGGCTGGTGTCGCCATGAAACCCGTTGTGAATCACAGTTACGTCGATATTGCAGATATCGCCTTTTTTCAAAATTTTCTTGCCTGGAATGCCGTGGCAAACAACATTGTTGACCGAAGTGCAAATCGACTTCGGAAAACCGCGATAATTCAGCGGGGCAGGTGTGCATTTGATTTCGTCCACAATATAGCGGTGACAAATCTCGTTGAGCTCATCGGTTGTGACACCGGCTTGCACATGCGGCTCAATCATGTTCAGCACCGAAGCGGCCAGCCGGCCCGCTTCGCGCATCTGCTCGATTTCTTCAGGTGATTTAATGGATACGGCGGCCATCGGCATGACTGATCGGAAATTGCTCCTGTCCAAATGGATTCTACAGCACGGCGGCATTATAAAGCGCGCGTCTGTCCGATTGCTGAAAACACCGAGCATTGATTGCAATTCGGCAGCGTGGCGGACTTGCGAGCGATGTTTCGATCAGTTGATCGCTGATGCGGCACGGTGAATGTGGAATATGGTTTAATCCTTCGCAAGGCATCGATTCTGCCGCATGAAAAACATTGTCGCTCGCCGTTCCAAATTCCTAAAGTTGACCTGAGCGATCAAGTTACGGGACTGCCATGGAGCCGCAAGGTACAGCCTGGAAAGACATTCTGACCGAACGCTACCGATCATCGCTGGCTCTCGTTTGCCTGTCGGTCTGGCTGCATGCGTCGATGGTCACCGCGATATCGACTCTGATTCCGAGCATGGTGGAAGAAATTGATGGAATCGCTCTGGTGCCTTGGAATTTTGCGCTGTATGATATCGGCTCAATTGTCGCAAGCGCGGGGTGTGGACTTTTAGTCTGCCGTTACCAGATGCGCTTGCCCTTGTGCGTTGCCGCCATCATTTTCGCGGCCGGCAGCGTCATCTGCGCACTTGCAGCCTGGATGCCCGTTGTCGTACTGGGTCGGCTCATGCAGGGATTTGGAGGCGGCGGACTGATTGCGATCGCGTTTATTGGCATCAGCTCGCTATTTCCTGAAAGATTGATTCCCCGAGCCATGGGTGCGGTATCTGCGATTTGGGGCGCATCTGCCTTTCTGGGCCCTCTGATCGGCGCATTTTTTGCGCAGCAGCTGTCATGGCGAGCGGCGTTTTGGTTTTTCGCTGTGATGTCAATCGGACTTTCGCTGTGGATTCGCACGGGCGTTGCGCCTGCGGCGCAAAAAGCGGCATCACAAGCTGCCGGCAGATTTCCAATTCGAAGACTGCTGGTTTTGTCCATTGGAGTGCTGCTGATCGCTGCCGGCGGGATTGACATTTCGCCAGTCAAAACGAGTCTCTTTGTTCTGGCAGGCCTAGGCTTTTTGGCCGGCTTTATTCAAATGGATGCGGTACGAGATGCCAGCCGGCTGCTGCCCCGCAGACCGATTGGATTTTTGCACCCGGTCAGTGCCGGACTGACCATGATTTTGTGCTTTACCATGGCCGCTACGGCAATCACTGTATACGGTCCTTTATTTATTGTTAAATTACATGAGGTATCCATTGTAAAAGCCGGATATATTGTTGCATGCTCGTCTATCGGCTGGAGTTTATGTGCGGTGCTGATCGCTGGTGTTCATCCGCATTGGGATCGCTTCGCAATTGTGCTCGGCATGATCATGCTGACGGCCAGCATGCTTGGATTTGTCTTCTTTATTGCACAGGGTCCAATCGTCTTGCTGGCATTTTTGGCGCTGGTTGAAGGTGGCGGTTTCGGGCTGGCTTGGGGGAGTATCTTGCGCCATATGCTGGCGCTGATGGAATCTGATGAGCGCGAGCGGGTTTCTGCGGCCATTCCAACAGTTCAGCGCCTGGGGTACGCGGTGGGTGCGGCGTGGATTGGCATTGTGGCCAATGCGAGCGGCTTGGCGCTGGATGTTGATGCAGAAACCTTGGGAATGATTGCGCAGTGGGTCTTTGTGGCCTGCCTGCCATTTGCATTGCTGGGCTTGATTGCAACCTGGCGATTTGTTCGGCACTAATGGAGGTGCACTGAAGCAGGCGCTGTCGAGAGTGTTCCTGCAAGAACGGCGAATCGAGCTGGATTGATGAACTATCCGCCGCTTTTTGATTATCGAAATGACACCTGCTCAAGAATTGTGCATTCGAACGGTACGAGTGGTATATTTTTGATTCCTTGATGATTCGTTGTCAGTGCTTTTGCCCGAAGATGGTCAGCGGCATTTTCATTATTTGGTTTTCTACCTCATTTAACGAAATAGGTTCTTTTCGTACCGACTCTACTCGAATACCAACTAAATGCTGCCGCAGCTCTTCTACAGGGTGGTTGTTTCTCATTTGAATGAGTTTCACACCTCGATTGGCCGCCGTTTGGTGTGCGGTACTGCGTTGTGGAAGCAAATCCATCAGAATGACACCGTTTCTTTCCATTCTTCCTGCTTTGTCGCTGATTACTTCTGGATTTCCTCTCCCGATTAGACCGACCTCTAAGCGAACAAATCCTCGATTAGTCTTGATCTCGGCATCAGTCTCTCGCTCAGCTTCCTCGTCAGCTTGCACATTCAGACGAAAGTCGCCTCGACTTTCTGCCAAACCTATCGCCGTTAAGGTGGCGCCAGCGATTGAACTTTCAAGTGACTTTCCAACTTTAGATTTTTGTGACCCGCGAATTGTTAATGTTGCGCTTCCACTCCAAAGCAGCAATGCCAAATCTCGATTGTCAACCCCTGACGTAGCTTCGATTTTATCCATCATGCGATCAAACACGGTTGGATATTCACTCACCTTGATTCCTAAATTTTCTGCTGTTTTTTTTCGTTAATCCGATTAACCACTGCCTTAGTCGCGTATCTTCAGTTGAACCGCTTTTGACCATTTCTCTAATTGCAGATTTCCATTTTTCGTCATTATTAGAATGGAGCCTCGCTAGCTGAGCCAGTTCTTTGTATGTCTCAATGATTTTTTGCCGAGTTTCATCTTCGTAAAACAAACGGTAATTTGTTCCTGTTAGTATTTTCGATGTTGCCTCGCGCAATCCTATTGGAGAGAATGGATCAACCCACTGAGGTGTCGCTCTCGCCGGCATCAGAAGACACCAGAGAAAAATTGATAGTCGAGAACTAATGGTTCTTGCTTGGTTATCTCTGGGTCGTTGAGTTGCAAATCGAAATAGGAGGGTGACCTTTCAATCAGCATAAATCTGCGACCTAATTCACCTGCAACCCTGCCTACTGTGCCGGTTCCAGAGAATGGGTCAAGAACCATGTCTTCATAAAAAGAGTAATATTTGATTACTCGTTCCGCGAGAGCATCTGGAAATACAGCAGGATGATTTTTGTGATTGCTGGGGTGTATTTTCCAAATATTTGTCTTTTCGTAACCGTCAGGAATAAGCGACTTTTTTACGGCATCCTGATTTGGATGATTACGCAAGTTCCAGTCCAGCAGTCTATCTGTTCGCTTTCGATAAACAGTAATGTTTTCAGTTACTGTAACCGGTTTATATTGAAGCGGTTGTCTATCCGCTGCAAACCTTCTGCCCCTGCCTATATTCCAGCCGGCTCCATCAGGTTTTTGCCAGACTATGTCGTCAATAAATTCATATCCAATTTCATCTAGCACCTTATGAAGATCAAAAGTGATAGGAATTCTCCGGCTTGAGGAATTTCGATTGGGCCGTCGAATGAGTACAGGACTTGTATTGACGACAAGGAAGCGACCTTCCGATAATATTCGATGACACTTGGTGAATACATCGCGCAACAAATCTAAATAATCAGAGTACTCCTCGCTTTCGTGACACTCTGGTTTGGCGTTGAAATACGGCGGAGATGTAAATATGAGCTGAATGCTGTTTACAGGATATTCTGAGAGCACATCGGCGGCATCTCCCAAAACGATTTGCGATTGAATAGGTGCAAACGCAATGTTCGAAGTAGATTTAACCGCGACTTTGGGCTTTGTATTCTTACATCGCTGCTGAGCTAAACGGAGGTCAGTACTAAAAACAACCTGATCTTTTTCTACCCGAATTTCGCCAACAGATTGGCTTCCATTATGCAGAGGAACAAGTGGCACGCGCCATAAATTCAGTCTATCGTCATACTCAGGCAAGCCAATACTGACACCTTCAGCACGGCTCAAAAGCCATTGCTCTACAGTACTTCTAACTGTCGCGGCTGATTCTTTCACTAAACTAAACCGTCATAAGTAAAAGCTCCTGTTTTGTACGCAATCTATCTTATTTGCTCAATTGCGTCCTGCGAGTGAACACTCTGAAGGACATCGAAATAATTCCTTTTCATAAGCTAATATCGGAAAGGCTCGTTGTCAGCATTTCACTGGATAATCTAAACTGCATTTTATCAGAATGAGTGAGCGTAGATTTGCCACCATTTGGCCTAAATCGGCACGTTCAATGCTGAGGGCGGACACGGGCCGTCGAATTCGTCGATTCGACCTGCCCGGCCGCACCGGATTCCGGTCCGGCCGAGCTTCCAGAGCCGTATTTTCCACAAAACCGACCGATACGGCGCGACCGCGCCACTTCCCGTCACTGGCAGGTGTGCGCCCGCCTTGCTCGGCGGGCAACCGACCGATCTCAAACCCTTTGCCGCCCTCGGGGCGGCCGCCGTCAGGCGGGCAGCGCATACCCCCTTATCGAGTTCATAGAGTTCATAGTGATGATCCGTCAAATTGTGCTACCGCATTCTTAATGTCCCTCAGCTCCCCCTGCACCCACTCATGCCGGTTGGGAAATATGTCATGGACATGCCTCTCAGTCTCGCGAAACAGCGGCGTCTCCAGCTTGAACTCGATTTTGTATTCTCGTCCAGGGTCTGAAGTCTGATAGGCATTCAGGCGGGATTTCCAGTTCTTCGCGATGCCGGCCTTGTACTCATCTGGATAACTGGGATGCGATATGACATAGACAAATTTTGTCTCTCGGTGATCTTGATCCAAGTCTGTGCGCTTGGGCGGATCGGTTCGCATGTGGATCTCATTCTGGCACTTGAGCAAGTCCTCCGGATCCGCCGCCTCTCTCGTCAGCCGCTCCCGGACCAGCTCGTCAGCCTTGAACGATACGTCGATGCCGATCCACTGGCGATTCAGACGCTCGGCGGCCACGCAGGTCGTCGCGCACCCGCAGAACGGGTCCAGCACCATATCGCCCTCGCTGCTGGATGCCCGGATGATGCGGTCCAGCAGGGCCAGGGGCTTCTGGGTGGGGTAGCCAGCGCGTTCCTTTGCCATGTTGTTAATGGTTGGCATCCGCCAAACGTCATGCATTCGCTTGCCAAGCGGATTGGGCAAATATACGGATTGGTAAGATGACGGATTTTTTACGAAATTGCTGTCAGCCGCATAAGGCTCCCGAGCGGCATCCTCATCAAAGCTCGCAGATTTCGCGTCTTTTGCATAAAAAAGAATGACATCGTGCTTGCGCACATAGGCTCTGCGAATGTTTGAGGTGCCGTTGTAATAGTGCCAAATCACCTCGTTGCGAAAATTGCCCTCACTGAAGATGCAATCCATAGTCGTCTTCAGATAATGACTCATCGCCGGGCCACAATGCAGATAAACACTGCCCCTAGACTTCAATACCCGATGGCATTCAATAAGCCGGATTGCCATGTAGGCCAGATAGGCGAGATTAAAAGGTTTGCCGACGCCTTTAACGCCATTGAGATAGTGATAAAGCTCTGCATGGTCTTCTGAAATCGTTATCAGCCACTCTTCCTTGACATCCTCATTCCGAAATATATCGCTGAACTCCGCCCCCTCAGCGCTTGAGCCGCTCGGCGCAGTGAATTTCTTGTTCTTGCTGAACGGCGGATCCAGATAGATCAGATCAATGCACTCGGAATTGATGCCCTGCATGACCTCCAGATTGTCATCGCAGAATATGGTGCGGCTGGGGACGTTGCAGCCAGTTATTATTTTTCAAAAAATAATCGCTGAGAATCATTTTGCTGATCTGCCAGATGAGGTCAATCTGATCATCAGCTGTCAAGTCGAATTTCTGTTCAGAACTGTTCCATTTAGGCTGAATCTGAATATGCATCAGCCCGTTGCGGCAAGCGCATCAAGCGCATATTGATTTTTCATTTCTACTTGATTATCTAAACCGTATTTTATCAGAATGAGTGAGCGTAAATTTGCCTCCATTTGGTCGTTTTGTCCAGGTAACAAAACTGTCATAGAAGGTCAGTTTCCAAAGTGCCTGCTCGGCTTGATTCAAATTAAGGTCCATGTCATAGTTTTTGCCTGATTGATCCTGCCACCGTGTGATTTTTGCCAAGCAATTGAAAAAATTTCTGGGAATTGTCAGACAGCATGTAAACCTGATTGATTCTAAAGGGAATTATAACGAATAGTGCCCAAACCGCCCCGCCGCCAATCCGGTCAGCGAACTCTCTGCTTGTGAATTGACGCCGCTTTTCTCTGCCGCGGCGCGCCACCGCGAACCAGCGCAGCCCTCACCTGCTCCGGCGTGGCATTGATGCGCAGGTCAGTCTTGGATTTTTTCAAGTCGGGTTTGGATTTTTTCATCATGGCTGCCGCCTGCTGCGCGGGACAATTCATTTTCAGTTTGCCCAGCTGTACACAGGCATCTGAAACAGCAGACGCTTCCAAAGGGCGGGCCAGCATAATTCACACCCTGTCAGCTTTCAGATCCCTGCAAGTCAGCCGCTTGCCCTCCATGCCCCTGACGATGCCGGTCATCTGGTCGATGGTATCCAGCGACCGGATATTGTGCTTGCCCGCAAACTCGGACACATAGCGGTGCAGGTGCTGGCGGCTGATCTTGTGGAATGTGCCTTTATGCGCCCGTTTCAGAACTGCCCAGAACGACTCAATGCCGTTGATATGCGCCTGTCCTTTGACATACTCGCCGACCGAGTGCTTGACAGTGTCATGCTCGAAATCGACCATGCCCTCGTAGCTTTTGTGATCGTCTGTGTAGACTGTAGAATTCGGCTTGGCATTGTCCGCCACAAATCCTTGCAAAGTCGCCCGCTTGGTATTCTCAATCACTCTGGCGGACACCTGGTTTGATTCCCGCTCTTTCATTCCGATTACAGCAGTCTTGCCAACCCCGCCGCGTCCGGCATTCAGCTTTTTGCTGGAATGCTTGCTGGTCTCTTTCCCGCCCATGTAAGTCTCATCCACTTCCACTGTGCCGCTGAACATGGCTGTATCGCCCTGCTCATAGGCCTTGCGGATCCGGTGTGCCAGCCGCCAAGCTGAGGGCTGCGCAATTTTCAGGTCGCGTCGCAGTTTCATGGACGATACACTTTTCAGGCTGGTGGTCATCAGGTAAGTGGCAATCGCCCAAGTTCGATAATCAAGGTTCGAGCTTTCCATGACTGTGCCGGTCTTGACGCTGAACCGCTTGCCGCAGACTTTGCGATTCCGGCAGCGAAACGGCATTGTCTTGTGCCTTGCGCCGGTCAGCACATTCTCTGATCCGCAGTGCGGGCAGTAGATGCCGTCTTTCCAGCGGGCTTCAATGAACCATTTCTCAGCTGTCTCATTGTTGGAAAACATATCCATAATCTCAATCAGCGACAGTCCTTTGCGGTAGCTTTTTCCGGGCGCAGTCTGCATTGCTCTTTACCTTTATAGTAATTCTGTCAGTTTTTTGTCAAAATCCTGCCAGGTATTATACACTATTTTGGGCACTATTCGTTATAATTCCCATTCTAAAAAATCTTGCGCACTTTTGCTTATGACTGGGATACAATACGACCTTTACATCTTGCACATGGAAACTCTCGGTTTGTCGGGGTGCCATTGACTTGGTTGGCGAGCTGATCCATGGTTGACATAACCCGAATGGAGATTCATAAAATGTCTGACGTTACCATGCGCCAGCTGCTGGAGGCGGGCGTCCATTTCGGCCACCAGACACGCTTTTGGTGCCCGAAGATGAAACCGTATATTTACGGTCATCGCAACAAAATCCATATCATCAACCTTGAGCGCACGCTGACGATGTTCAACGAGGCCATGAACTATTTAAGCGGAGTCGCAAGCCAGCGCGGCTCAATCATGTTCGTGGGCACAAAGAATCAGGCGGGTGAGATTGTGCGCGAGCAGGCGCAGCGAGCCAAAAGTCCCTATGTCTACCATCGCTGGCTGGGCGGCATGCTCACCAATTACACCACGGTGCGCAAGTCGATTGACCGTCTCAACGAACTTGAAGATATCATGAAATCGCCCACCTTCAGCCGCATTTCGAAAAAAGAAGCCATGGGCATCAACCGCGAGCACTTTCGATTGGATCGCAATCTGGCTGGAATCCGCAATTTGCAGGGCTTGCCCGATGCATTGTTCGTGATCGATGTGCGCCATGAGCACAATGCCGTCAAAGAAGCTAGAAAGCTTGGGCTCCCGGTCGTTGCCGTTGTGGATTCCAATTGTGACCCGGATGGCATCGACTATGTCATTCCCGGCAATGACGATGCAATCAGTGCGATAAAGCTGTTCTGCACGGCGGCGGCGGATGCAATCATTGCTGGACAGATGGTTTCTAGCGCGAATCCGGTGGACGAGACCGACGGGGCAGGGAAGCGCAATGACCGGGCGCCGATCGCGATTACCAGTGCGCGGGCGTCTGTTGCGCCGTCTCGAGAAGATCGCGCCGAGCCAATAGAGCTTTCGAAAGAGGATGCTGAGGCAGGCGCTGCTGGAAGTGAAATGATCGAAACGCATGAGCCGGCCCCGGCTGCGGATGTCGATCAAGCGTCAGAGGCCGAGTCTGAGCCGGGTGAGAAGGCAGCGGCGCAAGCTGAATCGGCGGAAAGCAAGCCGCCTGCGACGCAAAAGCCAGAGGAAACTCCAAAACAGGCAGATGAGGAAGCTGCGTCGGAAGCGAGTCCGGAACCGTCGGCAGATCAGCCAGCCAGTCATGGCGATGCGGATGCCAGTGCACCGGCAGACGGTGATGCCAAGACCGCAGCAAAAAAATCGACAAAGGCAGACACTGGCCGAAGCGCGGCGAAGCCGAAAGGCAAGTCCAAGCCGAAAGCGGCTGCCAAAGAGACTGCTGCAAAGGAAACAAAAGACTGACGCGGTTCAAATCGCTGCTCGTCTGTGCGGACGCTGTTACGCACGGGCAGGCAATCGAACCTTGCCTGTAGACTCTGATTGACAAAAGCAGGTTGTCGTCAGGCGAAAACCCATAGCCCATAAGTGGAGGGAAAATTGGAAATTTCAGCGACTATGGTGAAACAATTGCGGGACTTGACTGGTGCCGGCATCATGGATTGCAAAAAAGCACTCGTTGAATGCGACGGGGATCAGGAAAAAGCAATTGAGGCCTTGAGAAAGAAAGGCGCTGAGCTCGCGGATGCCCGGGCTGGACGGGCGGCGACCGAAGGCCTGATTGTCTGCAAAATATCGGCATCGGGAGATTGCGGCGCTTTGGTGGAGGTCAATTGCGAGACGGACTTTGTCTCGCGCGGCGATGCGTTTCGTGAGTTCGCAAATCCGCTGGCAGATCTCGCGCTCAGCATCGATGCGAACTGTGACGATGTGAGTGTTCTTAACGCAATGAAGTTTGGCGATGCGGATCAGACGGTCGAGGAGGCCAGGCTGGAAGTGCTTGGCAAAATTCGCGAGAACATTACCGTTCGGCGCATCATGGTTTTCAAGGCAGAAGCGGGCAATGCTATTGGCAGCTATGTGCATCGCGAGCGCATGGGCATCCTGACCGAAATCAGCGGCGGTGCGAAATCGTCGATTGCAGATGATCTTGCCGTGCATGTCGCAGTGATGAAGCCGCAGTGGCTTGATGCCAGCGATATTCCGGCACAGGTGATTGACAAGGAAAAAGAGATTTATCTTGATCAGGCACGGGCGTCGGGCAAGCCGGAAAGAGTGCTTGATAACATTGTCAGCGGCAAAATCAAGAAGTTCACAGGTGAAGTGACACTCTTGAGTCAGCCCTATTATGAAGACGAGGACAAGTCGGTCGCGGCAGTGCTCAAAGAGCGCGGTGTCGAAGCCAGACGGTTCTGCTTGCTTGATCTTGGAAAGTAAGCCGGCGCCGCAGTGACGGCTGCGAGATAACACTGATGCCAAATCGCTACGCGACTGTCTTATACAAGCTGAGCGGCGAAATGCTCGGCGGCAGTCAAGGATTTGGCATTGATGCACAGATCGCTCGCAGAGTCTGCGAGGAGCTGGCGAAGGTTGCAAGCCAAGGCATTCGAGTCGCCGTCGTGGTCGGCGGCGGCAATTTCTTTCGCGGCGGACAAAATGCCAGTCTCGCGGCGAGCGCGGTACGCAAGGACCAGATCGGGATGCTGTTTACATTAGCCAACGCTCTTGCGCTTGAGCAGACTTTGATGAGTCTGGGCGCACACGCTGCGGTGCAGTCGGCGATCGATGTGCCGGCGCTGGCTGAGCGCTATGACGGCCGATCGTTCAGGTCGCATTTTGAGCGCCAGTCGATCGTAATCTTTGCCGGCGGCACTGGCAATACGCATTTCACGACTGACACGGCGGCGAGTCTCAGAGCCATTGAGACCGGCGCAGATATTCTGCTCAAGGCGACGAAAGTCGATGGCGTATATACTGGAGATCCATTGAGCGCAGATTCGGTGACCCGGTATGAGACGGTCACCTATGATGAAGTTCTTGAAAAGAATCTGGCGGTGATGGATGCGACTTCAGTGGCGCTGTGTCGTGAGCATGATTTGCCCATTCGAGTCTTTGATGCCACAGCATCAGGAAATATCGAAAAAATTGGACTTGGCGCTGCGTTAGGGACACTAGTGCGAGGAAACTGAGATGATTAATGAGCTGCTATCCGATGCTGAGGAGAGGATGAAGAAATCGATTGCCGCACTCCAAAGCGAATTGGCCAAGGTTCGCACCGGCCGCGCCAATACAGCCTTGCTGGATCACATAAGAGTGGATTACTACGGCACCGCCACGCCTCTGAATCAAGTGTCGACCTTGACCGTCAGCGATGCCAGAACGATTGCTATCAGTCCATGGGAAAAATCCATGATTCCAGTCATTGAGAAAGCGATTATTGAATCTGACTTGGGACTTAATCCGATGAGTGCCAGCGATACCATTCACGTGCCTATACCGGCGCTGACTGAGGAGCGCCGGGTTGAGATCAGCAAGCTTGCACGCAGCGAGGGAGAGGCAGCTAAAATCGCCATCCGCAACATCCGCCGCTCGTTCAACAGCGACTTGAAAGAGTGGCACAAAGAGAAGGAAATTACCGAAGATGATGAGCGTCGCGGGCAAGACGAGATCCAAAAACTCACCGATCGCTGCATTGCGGATATTGATCTCATCGTCGCTGAGAAAGAAAAAGAGATTATGACGATTTAGGCGGTGCTGCAAGTCACTGCAAACTTCTCGCACCATGCACCCGAGCGCAAGCCAGCAGCCAGGAACAGATTCCGAGCTGCCTATCGCGGCTGAAAAATTGCCGCAGCATATTGCAGTCATTATGGATGGCAATGGCCGATGGGGCGCCCGATCGGGCATCGGACGTTTGGCCGGCCATCGCAGAGGGGTGGACAATGTCCGCACCTTGGTTGAGCTTTGCGTGCGCTGGGACATTCCCTACCTGACGCTGTTTGCGTTCAGCAGCGAAAACTGGAAGCGCCCCAAACCGGAGGTTGAATGGCTGATCAAGCTGCTGAGCGGCGCGCTGGATAGAGAAGTCAAGGAGCTTCATGAGCAGGGGGTGCGTTTGCAATTTATCGGCGACCATGCGGCTTTTGGCCGCGCTGTGCAGAGCCAGATCAAAGCCGCGGCTGCGCTCACCGCAGCCAATCGCAAGCTCACGCTTACCGTTGCCTTGAACTATGGCGGCCGCTGGGATCTGGTTCAAGCCTGCGTGTCCGTCGCCCGGCGGGTTCACGGTGAGCAGATAGCGCCTGAAGACATTTCCGCGGATATGATCAGCCAATCGCTGAGTACTGGAGATATTCCAGAACCGGATCTGTTTATCCGTACTGGCGGTGAAAAGCGCATGAGCAATTTTCTGCTGTGGCAGCTTGCCTATACAGAGCTCTATTTCACAGACTGCTACTGGCCGGATTTTGATCAGGCCGAGTTCCAGAAGGCGCTGGCAGACTACGCGGGGCGGGTGCGGCGCTTTGGCGGAATTGCCGCCGAGCAGTCGGGTTCAGCGGACTGAAGCGCTATGCTGCGTCAGCGCATTTTGACAGGATTTGCTCTTGCTGCCGCGATCACAGGTGCAGTTCTGTATGTGCCGCTTGCGGCTGCTGCCGGGCTGGCAGCAGCGCTGGGACTGGCGGCCTGCGAGTGGGCGCAGCTGAGTCGCATCGAAAGCAAATTTGGCATCGGAGCCTTTGTTTTTACCTGCTTGGGACTTGGTGCTGGTCTCTATCTGCTGAATCCATTCAATCAGTGGATCAATGCACTGGGCATTTTTGTCTGGTGCGTGATTGCAGTCAGGCTGCGCAGTCCAGGCATTCTGAGTCTTTCCAGTCTCGAGCAGCGCATCTTTGGAGCGCTGGTTTTGCCGCTGTCGGCTTTTGCGATAATCAGTGTGTACATCGGTCTTCCAGACGGCGCATACTGGCTATTGGGTCTGCTTGGGATTGTCAGCGCTGCCGACATCGCCGCGTATGCGTTCGGCAGGCGTTTTGGAAAAACCAAAGCCGCGCCGCGCATCAGTCCTGGCAAAACGGTCGAGGGCATCAAGGGCTGTTTTTTTGCGGTGTTTGCTCTGGGACTGATTTCGGGCACCTTGATCTGGCAAGATGACTTCAGCGCAATACTTTTGTGGACCGGCCTTTGCTTGCTGGTCAGTCTGCTCGCTGTCTTCGGTGATCTGTTTGTCAGTGTGCAGAAAAGAATCTGCGCGGTCAAAGACAGCGGTCGACTGCTGCCGGGACATGGCGGTGTGCTGGACCGTATTGACAGCGCCCTTGCGGCGGCGCCGCTGTATGCTTTTTTGACTCAGCTGCTGATTGATCAGCAGTGGCTGGCAACATGAATCGACAGGAGAACTGGCAGTGAAAGCACTCACCATATTAGGCGCACCGAGTACGGTCGGGCAGCAGGCCCTGGATGTACTGCGGCTGCATCGCGATCAATTCACCGTCCGCGCATTGACTGCCCGTACCGCAAGCGAGCTGCTGCTGCGTCAGTGCATTGAGTTTGCGCCGCAATATGTTGTGGTCGAGGAGCAGGCTGCCACTGAGCTTCGCCAGCTGCTGGAGAGCCACAGCGTGAAATCCGAAGTGGTGACGCAGCGTGATGCGGCCGCGGCCCGCGAGCTGTATGATGTTGATGTGACTCTGACGGGCATCCCAGGCTCCGCCGGCCTGCAGCCGACGCTGCAGGCGGTCGAGCATTCGAAAACGGTTTTAATTGTCAATAAGGAGCCTGTGGTGATGCTCGGGCCGATACTCAATGAGCAAGTCAAGAAGCATGGCACGGTCATTTTGCCCGTTGACAGCGAGCACAATGCGATCCTGCAGTGCAGTGAGAAAGTCAAGCGCGAGCGGTATGAGCCGTTTGTCCCGATCGGCGGACTCAGGCGGATTCTGCTGACGGGTACCGGCGGACCCTTTCTGCGCACGCCGCTGGATCAGCTTGCGGCCATATCACCTGAGCAGGCAGTCAGCCATCCGGTATGGAGCATGGGGCCCAAAATTTCAATTGATTCGGCGACCATGATGAACAAGGGACTGGAGATTATCGAAGCGCGGTGGCTGTTTGATGCGCCGGCCGCTCAGATCGAGGTGCTGATTCATCCGCAGGGCACCATCCATTCGATGGTCGAGTATGTTGACGGCTCTGTAATCGCTGAAATGGCGACCCCCGACATGCGCGTACCGATTGCCAACGCGCTTTTTTGGCCTTTTCGAGAAGCAAGCGGCGCTGATTTTTTGGATTTCAATAATCTGACGGCGCTGAATTTCGAATCACCGGACTTTAAGCGTTTTCCCTGTTTGAAGCTTGCGCACGATGTGGCGCAATGTGACGGCACTTCTGCCGCTGTGATGAATGCGGCCAATGAGGTCGCGGTAGACGCGTTCATGTCGAAAAAGATTCGCTTTACGGATATCTTTGCGGTCATTGAGCAAACCGTCAATGAATTCGGTGACGAGCCCATACAAAACATAAACCATGTTATTGAAATTGATAAAATTGCAAGAGTTTTTGCGGTCAAATTCGCAAATCAGCTCGAAAGCAGCCGCTCATGCCGCTGATTCATCATTCAAAAGAAAAAGAGTCCAGAGGCCCGCTTGATGTTTGAAGTTATCAACAGCGTTGGGTTTTTCATCATTGCGATCGGCGCTTTGATTACGTTTCATGAGTTCGGTCACTTTTGGGTCGCGCGCCGTCTCGGCGTTACCGTAACGAAATTCTCGATTGGGCTGGGTCCGTCCATCTGGCGATTCACCCCGCGAAACTCAGCCACAGAATATGTGATCGCGTGGATTCCCCTGGGCGGCTATGTCAAGATGCTGGACGAGAGCATTGACGAGGTCCCGGAGGAGCAGTTGAAACATGCATACAATCGCCAGCCGCTCTGGAAACGTTCCAGCATTGTGGCGGCCGGTCCTATCGCTAATTTCCTTCTCGCTGCGCTGCTTTATGCCGTGGTATTTGTGATTGGCAGCGATGGCATACGGCCCGTAGTCGGCGAGGTTGTGCCGGACAGTCTGGCAGAGCGCGCCGGACTGATGGCGGGCGACGAGATTCTGGAAGTGGACGGACGCTCCGTGCAAAGCTGGCATCAGCATAACTTCTACCTGCTCAATCAAGTGGTCAGCCGCAACCCGATTGAGTTTTTGATTTCCCGATCAGGTCAGCAGCGCATTGTCTCAATTGACTTTGCAGAGCTTGCGGCAGCCGACCTGAGCTCGCAGTCATTCGAAAGCCTGATTGGCATGTATCCTGAGTATCCGCTGATTGAGCCGATCGTTGGCGATGTCATCGAGAACTATCCAGCCGCATTGGGGGGACTGAAACCCGATGACCGTGTGGTCGCCGTTGATGGTCGCGACGTGCGAGACTGGAATGAGCTGGTTGAGGTCATTCGCGAGACCGACAGCGAGCAGCTGACGTTTACAGTCGAGAGGGCAGAGCAGATTGTCTTGATTACGATTGTTCCCCGGACGGTCGTCATAGACGGCCGCGAAGTCAAGCAGATTGGCATCACGGTGAATCCTGAAAGTCAAATTCGCAACTCTGATGCGCAGGTCACTGTGCGCTATAACCCGGCGATGGCGCTGCTCAAGGGCATTGAGTCAATGTGGTCCACCAGCGTTTTGACCGTCAAGATGGTGGTCGATCTAGTGAAGCTTGATCAGTCAGCGGATGCGATCGGCGGACCGATTGCCATTGCGCAGTATGCCGGCAAGGCCGCTGACTCAGGGATCAACAGCTATCTTACGTTCCTGGCGCTGTTAAGTATCAGCCTGGGCATTTTGAACCTTTTGCCCATTCCAGTACTGGATGGCGGGCACCTCGTCTTTCACGCCTATGAGGCCGTCACCGGATCACCTCCGACAGAGCGGATGCTAGGCTGGGCAAACCAGGCAGGATTGGTACTCATTATTTCTTTGATGGGCTTTGCCTTTTATAATGATATCGCAAGAATATTCTGACTTCACAGCGATCAAGAATTCATGCAACGCACAGTTCAGAGCGCCACGCGCAATTTTTTAGCTGTCTTGGCAATTCTTGTCGCGAGTCCGGTGATGGCGATTGAGACCTTCATCATTGAGGATATTCAGATTGAGGGACTGCAGCGGGTCTCTGCAGGCGCAGTCTTTGTTGCATTGCCTGTGCGCGCCGGCGACGAGATGAATGATGTCTTGTCGGCGGCATCGATTGAGGCGGTCTACGCCACGGGACTGTTTGATGATGTGCAGCTGCGGCGAGCTGGCGATGACCTGATTGTCTCGGTCGTCGAGCGGCCTCTGATTGCCGCCACCGAGTTTCAGGGCAACCGCAAGATCAAGAAAGAAGGCTTGGAATCGGCTTTGCGCGTTGCCGGACTCAATGCCGGCGGCATTTACAGTCCTGAGCTGCTCGACAGCTTTATTGATGAGCTCAAGCGGGAATACATTCGCGTCGGCTATTTCTCGGTCACAGTCGAGACATCGGTTGTGCCGGTCGAGCGCAATCGCGTCGAATTGTTTTTCAAGATTTACGAGGGCAAAGTCGCTCTGATCCGTGATATTCGCATCGTTGGCAATGAGCAGTACTCGGATGAGGAAATCATCGATTTGATGAAGATTACTACCAAGAAATCATTCGGCCTGTTCAACCGCAACAACCGGTACAACAGCGAGGTTATTCGCGCGGATGTCGAAAGTCTGATCTCGTTTTACAACAATCAGGGCTACATTAACTTTGCGGTCGAATCGCTCAACTCATTCATTTCTGATGATCGGCGAGACATTCTGATTGTCCTGGTGATCAGCGAGGGGGATCAATATCAGTTCGGCGAGATTTCCGTGACCAGTACCGATGAGGTGATCGGGCAGGAGGAGCTGGATACACTGGTGAGCGAGGCGACAGGCGAGCCTTATTCATTCGATGCGGTCAGCCAGACGCGGTCCAACATCACCAGCGAGCATGCCAACCTGGGCTATGCCCGCACACAGGTGGATCCGCTGCCGACTGTCGATGATGAGACGCAGTCGATTGATGTGAATTATGTGGTTGATCCGGGCAAGATCACCTATGTTCGCCGCATCCTGATTCACGGCAACTACAACACCGATGACTCGGTGATTCGGCGCGAGCTGCGCATTCATGAGGGCGGTGTCTACTCGTCTGAGGAAATCGCCCAGTCGCGAGGCCGGCTCGGACGTCTGGGCTTGTTTCAATCCATCGATATTCAGGTTGTCGATGTGGCCAATGTCGATGATCAGGTTGACATCTTCGTTGAGGTCACCGAGAGTCTCACCGGATCATTGCTGTTCGGGGTGGGCTACAGCGACGCAGAGAAAGCATCGTTCAATGTGCAGTTCTCGCAGCGCAATCTGTATGGAACAGGCAAGCAATTCACTGTTGATCTCGGCTACAGCGATATCTACAAGTCTGTTGAGTTTGATTTCTTGAATCCGTATTACACTTTGGACGGCATATCGCGAGGATTCAATCTGGAATATGCCAAGACTGATACCGCCGAGTCGGACACGCGCAGCATTTACAACTTCGACACCGTCGCAGGCGGGATGCGGTATGGATTCCCCGTCTCGGAAGTCTCGGTGGTCGGCATTGAGATGTCGGCTGCAGAGTACAAGTTTGCGACTGGACGCGTAGGACGAGGTGATTTTTTCGTTGAAGATTTCATCAAAAAACAACCCAAGAGCACGACGGGCAGCGTAACGCTCAGTTATCGCAGAGACACCCGCGATCGATCGGTGTTTGCATCCAGCGGGTCTGATACCTATGGAGCCGTTGAGTTCACTGGCGGCAAATTCAGTCACTATGTCTTGCGCGGGCGCCACGACCATTATTTTGCTTTGGCTGACTCCACCACGCTGCGCTTGGCCTCACAGGTGGATTATGGCAGCGGGGAATTGCCGTTTTTCAAGAACTTCTACATGCTGGGCGCCACGCAGATTCGTGGATATGAAAGCGACTCGCTAGGTGTGCGGGAAACGTGCGTTGGTCGCGACAAAGAAGGCAAGATTATCTCTGATAATACTGGATCTCCTGGGCCCTGTGCGGTTGCACGATCTCTGGGCGGCAACCTGCGCATATTTGCACGCGCTGACCTGTATTTGCCATTTTTAGGAACCCGCGACACCGATGATCGTCGATTTTCACTTTTTGTCGATGCCGGCAATACTTTCATGACATCAAACAGCGATTACGCTAAGGCGCGCAAAAAGCTAACCAATAAAAAAGTTTATCCAAACAGCACGGTCAAGTCACTGGAAAAAGTATCGCTTGATAATCTGCGCGCGACTTCTGGCCTCGCTTTTGAGTGGCTCTCGCCGGTCGGTCCTTTCGGCATCAGTTACGCCGTTCCCATCAAGGAGAAAAAAGGCGATCAATTAGACAAATTCCAAATTACACTCGGTTACCTGAATTAGTCGAAATGAAAATTTGCAGCAGAAAAATACTTTTGCATCTATGCAGTGCCGTGACGCTGAGCATGTTCGTGCTCGGAGCCGCGTGGGCACAAGACCAGCCGCTGAAGATTGGCTACATTGACGCAAATCGGGTGGTGTCAGAAGCGCCGCAGGGGGCCAAGGCGCTGGAAGACTTGCAGGAAGAGTTTGCAGAGCGCGAGCAGGAACTGCGCAAATTGCAGATTGAGCTGCTGGACTCGCAGGACAAGCTGGAAGACCCGGATCTGTCGCTTTCGGCTGCGCGGGAAATTGAGAATCAAGTGCGCCGGCTGCAGCGCGAGCTGGACCGCGGAACGACAGAGCTGAACGAGGATTTCAACTATCGCCGCAATCAGGAGCTTGAGCAGCTGCAGTCGACGATCAGCGATTTGATATTGCGCATTGCGCGGGAGCAGGAATACGACCTGATCGTGCAAAGTCCGGTCGTCTGGGCTTCCGAGCGCATTGACATAACCGATAACGTGCTGGCTGAACTGCAGCAGATATTCAATCAGTGACGCACTCCGATTCAGTGCAAAGCGGGTGGACTTTAGAGGAACTGGCGCAGCTCGTCGGCGGACGCTACAAAGGTGATGCGTCGAAAACGGTGCATGCAATCGCCGAGATTCGCTCGGCAACACCCGACTCCCTCGCCCATTGCTCCGATGCCCAGCATGCCAAATACTTGAAGCAGACTTGCGCCGGAATTCTGATATTGCCTTGCAATAACAGCTGGAATTACGAGGGCAACCAGATATTGGTCGACAACTCGCGCCAGGCCTTCGGTGCGGTTGTCGCTGAATTCCACCAGCACAGCCAGTCGGTCGATGCGGCCGGTGAGATTCACCGCACAGCGGTTCTCGATGACAGTGCGCAGATTGCGGACACCGCCATCCTGCAAGCTCATGTCACTGTCGGCCGCAGCGTTCGCATCGGCGAAAACGTCAAGATCGGGGCGAGCAGCGTGATCGGCGACGATGTAACCATCGGCGACAATACCACGCTTGAGCCCAGTGTTACTGTTTATCGGCGCTGCCGTATCGGTCATTCCTGCACCATTCATGCCGGCTCCGTCATTGGCGCATCCGGTTTCAGTTATGAGAATGTGGATGGCAAATGGGTCCCGATCATGAATGTTGCCGCAGTAGAAATCGGCAATCATGTTGATATTGGGGCGTGCTGCTCGATCGACCGCGGCTCGATATCCGACACCCGCATCCGATCGGGCGTGAAGATTGACAATAACGTGCAGATTGGCCACAATTGTGATATTGGCAAGCACACCTTGATCGTCTCCAATGTGGGAATTGGCGGCAGTGTCAGAATCGGCCGGCGCTGCATGATTGCCGGCCATGTCGCCATCAACAGTCATGTTGAGATTGCCGATGGCACGACGATTCTGGCAGGCAGTGTGGTCACCAAGTCACTGCATGAGGCGGCCGTCTATGGAGCGACCATCCCAGTGCGTGAATCGGCCAGATGGAATAAGACCCTGGCTAAACTGAACCGCTTGTGAACCGATAGGAAACCTCTATGCCAACCTTGAATGCCAACCAGATCCGTGAATTGCTGCCGCATCGCTATCCGATGCTGATGCTTGATCGGGTGCTGGACTATACGAACGATTCGCTCACCGCAATCAAGAATGTAACGTCGAATGAGCAGGTCTTTCAGGGACATTTTCCGCACATGCCGATTTTCCCGGGTGTGCTGATATTAGAGGCCATGGTGCAAGCTTCTGCAGTCATGGCGAGTCTGGCTCTTGAGGCAAAGGCGGATGACAGCCGTGTCTATCTGTTCGCCGGCATCGACAATGCCCGCTTCAAGCGGCAGGTTGTCCCCGGAGACTGCATTGAAATCGCCGCCGAATCCGTGCGCAAAATCCGCAATATCTGGAAGACTGCTGCGCAAGCCAGCGTGGAGGGCGAGATCGTTTGTACCGCGCAGATGCTTTTCACCTTTCAGGAACTATGAATGATCAGCCCTCATGCGATTGTTTCTGCATCCGCCGAGATCGGTGAAAATGTCAGGATCGGCCCCTTTTCCATCATCGAAGACAATGCAGTTATCGGCAATAACTGCCAGATTGGCAGCCACTCGATTATTCGTAGCCACTGCCAGCTTGGCGTGAGCAATCGCATCAAAGAGCACGCAGTCATCGGCGGTGATCCGCAATCCATACACTATGACGGGGAGCCGACGACGCTGGTCATCGGTGATAACAATACCATCGGTGAGTTTGTTACGATCTCCAGAGGCACTGCGCAGGGCAGCGGCGCCACAATCGTCGGCAGCGGCAATGTCATCATGGCCTATTGCCATATTGCCCACGACTGTGTCATTGCAGATCAGTGCACTTTTGTAAACGGCGTCAACATTGCCGGCCATGCGGCCGTCGGCGAGTATGCATTTATTGGCGGCTTTACAATGATTCATCAGCATTGCCGTATGGGCTCGCTGTGCATGACTGGCATCAATACGGTGCTGCGCCAGGATGTAGCGCCGTTTGTCACCGTCAACGGCAATCCGGCGACTGCAATATCGCTTAATTCTACAGGCCTCAGGCGGCGCAACTTTGATGCCGATACCCGGGCTGCCTTGCGCACAGTCTTTGGTCTGTATTTCCGCAAGCGCAAAAGTGCGAGGGAACTCACAGCGCTGCTAGATCAAAAGACGGCGGAAAATATAAGAGTCAGGCAGCTGATTGAGTTCTTGCTGTCGACGCAGCGCGGCGTGGTGCGCTAGCGCATTCAAAAAACTGTTTTGGCGCCGCCGCATTGTATTGATGGCAGTTGATGCAAGCCATATTTTCATAGCTGCCGGCGAGACTTCCGGCGATCGGCTTGCCGCCAGTTTGGTTCAGGCGCTGCGTGAGAGAAATCCACAACTGCGATTTTCCGGCATCTGCGGTGATGCAATGCGAGCGCAAGGTGTGGAAACGGCTTATTCAATTGAAGAAATTACCGCCATCGGCATCGAGGGGCTGGTGAGCAAGCTGCCGAGAATTCTGAGCATTCGCCGGCAGTTGCTCAAGCAGCTGCGGTCAAGCCCGCCGGCGCTGTACATCGGTATTGATGCGCCGGATTTCAATTTGCCCGTTGAAGCCAAGCTGCGCAGCGCTGGCATACCGACGATTCAGCTGGTTGCGCCGACGGTGTGGGCATGGCGCCGCTATCGAGTCTCGAAAATAAGGCGTGCGGTCTCCCTGCTGCTTACAATTTTTCCTTTCGAAAGCCGATTGTACACCGCCGCAGGCATTCCCTATGCTTACATTGGACATCCTTTGGCAGACCAGATCGACGCCATTCAAGGCTCCATGTCGCGCGCAGCGTTTGGATTGGATCGGTCTGCTGCAGTCATCGCGCTGCTCCCGGGCAGCCGGGTCAGTGAGGTCAAGCGGCTGGCTGCTGTTTTTCTGAGCGCTGCTGAGCAGCTGCTGCGCCAGCGCGGTCATTTGAGATTTATTGTGCCGTTTGCCAGCGCCCAGACGCAGGAGCTGTTCATCCAAATCAAAAATCGTACGGCTCCGAAATTGGATATTTGCATGGTCAGGCAGCAATCCCGCGCAGTGATCGCAGCCGCTGATCTTGTGATCAGCGCATCGGGTACGGCTGCATTGGAGGCGGCGCTGCTCGAAAAGCCGGTTGTTGTCGGCTATCGTGTCTCGGCGCTCACCGAATGGATGGTCAAGGCGCTGGCCAGTGTGCGCCATTATTCAATTCTTAATCATCTGGGCGAGCAGCCTGTGATTCCTGAATTCATTCAAGCCCAGTGCAATGCGGAAAATTTGTCGTCTGAGGCGCTGCGAATCATGGATGATGCGGATTATCGCGATGCCATGATCAAGGCATTTATCGATTTTCGCGGCCAATTGAAATGCAATGCAGCCGACCGTGCGGCCGCCGAAGTTTTACAATTGCTCAAGTCATGAGACTGGTCGCGGGTGTGGACGAAGCCGGCCGCGGCGCGCTGGCCGGACCGGTAGTCGCCGGCGCAGTGATTCTGCCGAGTGATTGCTCCATTGAAGGGCTGGCTGATTCCAAAAAACTCAGTCGCCAGACGCGGCAGCAGCTCGCAGCGCAAATCAAGCGGCATTGCATCAGCTGGTCGGTTGCGGTCGGCTCGGTTGAAGAGATCAACCGTGTGAATATTCTGCAATCGACACTGCTGACGATGAAAAAAGCGATTGAGTCATTGGATGTCGAGCCGCATCAGGCGCTTGTTGATGGCAATCAGCTGCCTGATCTGGCGATGCCAGCCACAGCAATCATCAAAGGCGATGAGCAGGTGCCCGTCATTTCCGCGGCCTCGATTCTTGCTAAAGTAGCGCGCGATCAGATTATGTTTGACTTGGCCAAAGTCTATCCGCAATATGGCTTGGAACAGCATGTCGGGTATGGAACCCGTCAGCATACTGACGCGATTTATCAGTATGGCGTGCTGCCCGTTCACCGCTCAGGTTTTGCGCCGGTCAAGAATATTTTGCAGACTTCAATGATGGATTGAGCAGTGAGTTTCATTCACCTTCGGGTACATTCTGAATATTCGATCGTTGACAGCACCATCCGGATCAATGATCTGATTGCTCGCGCTGTCGAGTTCAATATGCCAGCCGTCGCGCTGACAGATTTTCAGAATATGTTCGGCTCGATCAAATTTTACAAAGCCTGCCTGAAAGCCGGTATCAAGCCGATTATCGGGACTGAGATCTGTGTAGAGAACAGCAGCACGCCGACTCAGCCTTATACGCTGATTCTGCTGGCCAAAAACGAAATCGGCTATCGTGCGATGTGCAAACTGCTCACCAAGGCGCACAGTCAGTCCACACCGACGGGTCCAGATGAGATTTACATGCCGGTCAAGCCTGGCTGGATGACCCCGCAGACCTGCGACGGCATCATTGCGCTGTCTGGCGGCCTCTCCGGTCAGATCGGTCAGGCGCTGGTCAGCGACAAGATCGATCAGGCCCGGCAGCTGCTGGAGCAATATCAGAACATATTTCAGGAGGGATTTTATCTTGAGATTTCCAGTCTGGGAGAGCCGCGCGAAGACCTTTATTTCGATAGAGTCCTGGATTTGGCACAAGCCGCAAATGCGCCGGTCGTGGCGACGCACCAGCCATGCTTTCTGGAACCGGATGGATTTGATACGCATGAACTGAAGGTTTGCATCCAGACGAAACGATCTTTGAGCGACATGAATCGCCAAAGCCGTTTCTTTGCAAGCCAGTTCCTGAAGTCACCGGCGCAGATGGAGGAGCAGTTCCGGGATGTTCCCGGCGCACTGGACAATACTTGGGAAATTGCACAGCGCTGCAATGTTCAAATTGATATCAATGCCACGCACATGCCCGACTACCCGGATGAGATCAAAGAAGATTCTATCGATGAGCATTTGCGCAGTCTCAGTTTTACGGGCTTGAGAGAGCGGCTCGGCGGCGATATTGACGAGCCATATCGTCTGCGTCTGGAAACCGAGCTTGAAATTATTTTCAAGACAGAATTTGCGGGTTATTTTCTGATCGTTGCTGATATCATCGGCTGGTCAAAGCGAGAGGGCATCGCTGTGGGGCCCGGCCGCGGCTCCGGGGCCGGCTCGCTGGTTGCCTATGCACTGCAGATTACAGCGGTGGACCCGATCAGACATGACTTGCTATTCGAGCGATTCTTGAATTTGGAGCGGGTGTCGCCGCCGGATTTTGATATTGATTTTTGCGTCATTGATCGCGAGCGAGTCATCGGTTATGTGGCACAGCGCTATGGCGTGGAGAGAGTGGCGCAAATATGCACCTACAACACGATGGCCGCCAAAGCCGCAGTGCGCTTTGTCGGCCGGGCGATTCGACCCGATTATCTGTTCTACGATGTGGTCGCCAGACTCATTCCCGACGATCTGAATATCACTTTGTCATCGGCCTTGAAAAAAAGTTCCGAACTGAGGCAGCGCTATGAAAATGAGTCCCGAGTCAAAGAACTGATTGATAAAGCGATGGAGCTTGAGGGCGGTGTTTTGAATGTCGGCAAGCATCCGGCGGGATTGGTCATCGCGCCGACTGAAATCACTGATTTTACCGCCTGCTTTACCGATTCTGAGAGCGGCGGCGAGGTCACCCATTACGACAAGAACGACCTGGAGTCGATCGGATTGGTGAAATTCGACTTTTTGGGGCTGAAAACACTGACAATTATCGACCAGACGATCAAGACGCTGGCCGACAAGCAAGTCTCCGATGCGCCGTCATCGGATGAGGCGATACCTGATTATGATCCCAAAACATACGAGACCATCCGCTCCGGATATACGGTGGGTATTTTTCAGCTTGAGTCAAAAGGCATGCAGCGGCTGATTCATGAGATGCAGCCGAGTGAATTCAATGATTTGGTGGCGCTGCTGGCTCTGTTTCGCCCCGGTCCGCTGCAAAATAAGATGGATGAGATCTATGTCGAGAATAAGGAAAAAGGTGAATTTGAGCTGATCAATGAAGAAATCCGCAATATTCTCAAAAAATCTCATGGCGTTATCCTGTACCAGGAGCAGGTGATGATGATTGCCCAGGTTATGTCCGGCTACACGCTGGGCGAGGCCGATATTCTGCGCTGGGCAATGGGCAAGAAGGTCAAGAAAGAGATGGAATCCCAGCGAGTGCGTTTTGTTGATGGAGCGGTCGAGAAAGGCTACAGCAAAACCGATGCAACGAGAGTTTATGACTTGATTGAGAGTTTCGGAGGCTACGGCTTCAACAAGTCGCATTCAGTCGCTTATGCATTGCTTGCCTATCGCACCGCCTATTTGAAGACTTACTTTCGCGCAGATTTTCTCTCCACCTGCATGACCATTGACACCAACATCTCGAATATTGCAAAAATTTATTCCGAAGCGCGAAAACTAGGCATTCAATTCCATCTGCCTGACATCAATCAAAGCGATTATGGGTTTAGAGCCTTGGATGATCACAACATTCTGTGGGGGCTCGGCGCTTTGCGGAAAATCGGCGCCCCGGTTGTCAATGCGATCGTCAGTGCGCGTCAGAAAAAGGGTTTTTTTTTCAGTCTTGGAGATTTCTGCCAGCGTGTTGATTTGCGGATTGTCGGCAAAGCTGCCTGCAATTCCTTGATTCTAAGCGGTGCGTTTGACTCGTTCAACGACAATCGTGCGCAATTGCAGGTTGATCTCGATTACCATATCAAGCGAGCGCTTGAAAAAGAAGCGGATGCGACGGCGGGGCAGAGGTCAATCTTTGATGACCAGGAACAGGCTGCGGAGATGGAGCCGGCTGAGCGAGTGAATCCATGGAGACTTGATAAGAAACTCAAGCATGAGCACGAAATGATGGGATTGTATGTCAGCGGTCATCCGGTTGAGCTGTATGCCCGCGAGATGAGTTCTGTCAACCACCTTACGCTGGTGAGCAAGCTGACGAACGGTCATGCGGGAGCGCCTGAATCGTCAGTTGTTTTTGGCTGGGTGACCAATCTGCAGCGCACAACAGCCCGACGCGGCCATGATTACAACCTGCACTTTGAGCTGCTGGATTCAAGCGGGGAAATTTCAGTCACTGTCTATTGGGAGGCTGTGTCAAACAATCAGTCAGAAATCAGGGACAATCGACCGATCGTTGTGGTCGGCGCGTTGTTTGAGGATAAAGACGGATTGCCGCCACGCTTTAATGCACAAGCTTATTATGATATGCAATGGCTTCGGAAATCACCGGCAGCCAAGCTGATCATCGAGTTGCGGCATGGCAGTTTTGAGGCTGAAGCGATTGAGCAAGCTCGACGCGCACTCGACAGGCATGAACGGGGCGCGCAGGCGATTGAGTTTCGCTATCGTTCCGAGGCCGGACATCAGGTCAGGTTGCACCCCGGCCATGATTGGCGTGTGCAGATCAGCGAAGAACTACTGCAGGATTTGCAGGCCCATTTGGGAGAAGAAGCGGTTACGCCCGATTATTCGAATGTCAAAATTCCGTCGTAAATGCAGTGCAAAACAATTCGGAAAGCTTGTTTCGGTTAGCAATAGTGCGGTGATTTGAGGAGTGCATGAACACGAGACAAGCTCAAAACGAATCCGCTCTGGATTGTCCTCGAGCCGACATGGCTAAGCGTGAGGCTTGACTAATGCTTGCGGCATTTGGTACGGTTGGACTTGCGGCAGCTATTTTGGGGATCGTGATTGCCATCAGCTGATCTGCCCATTCCGCGGGGTGGTATTTAAGGCCGCCGTTACCTGTAACTCTAGTCTGCCAATCCCCCCCCCCTTGCCTGTGAACTGGTTGCAGTGCAGTCGATCGGGTTGCTGCTGTTTAAAATCATGCGGCCGCAGATCATGCGGACAGAAGCGGCTCACGATTTGATCAGGGTAGAGTCTTGCGGTTTCGATGACGGCTGCGGCGGATGCATTGATGACGGCGGTTACACCGCCAGACTGAGCGTAAATCAGGTTGCCGGGCTTTGCCATGGTTTGAGCCTGTCGCTGTTTTTGTTGAGCCAAGCGGGCGCTGCGCGCGTGATGGGCAGCAGTTTCTGCCCGATCAGGTGCGGCTTGCCTGCGCTGCCTGACTGTCGAGCAGGGCGATGACGCAGTTCTCAATATTGGTGTATTGCTGAAGCCCCTCGCCGCTGTCATCTTCCGCAGTATAGAAATAGCGGCCTTGAAATTGACTGGAATTGAGCTTGACGACGATGAAATTGCAGTGATTGGCGTGCCAGTACACTGCGGGTCGATCCTCAACCTGCTTGGTGCTTGCATCCGGCTTGATTTCGCAATCGGCAAGATGAATCTCAATCTCATTCGCAAAACGTTTTTTCAGCGTTTCGTGAATCACTCTCAATTCGTTGTCTGTGTAGTCGAGCATGGCGGGCATTATACCGAAGTTCTGACCCTCTTTTTCCGCTTCGGTCGGCGTAACTTCTTATTTTCTAAAACTTTTTTGCTCTGCAGCCTTGCTGCAATTTTTTCATATGCAGACAGCAATATCTTCTTTATTTGAAAATATATTCTTATTATGCCAATATAAGAATGTATTATAATTTCATTTCATTAGACAGCGCTCAAGCGCTCAAGCGCCGGCACCCAATGCACCTCAACGTCGCAACCTCCAAAAGAAACGGAAAATCCTACCGCACCGTGCTCGTGCGCTCCAGCTGACAGAGACCAAAACAACCAGCCAAAAAAGAAAACCCACGCCAGCCTCACCGGCCTGCCGCCAGCCGCTGTCGATGCGGTGCGCAGCATTTTAAAAGGCGACAAGCTGGTCAGCGCGGAACACGCATTCGACATCACCGCCAGCCGCAAGCACGGCGCAGTCAAAGCGCTCATCGACGCTTTCAAGCGCCTTGGCATGGTCTCGCTGATCAGCTCAAAACCAAGCCCTCAGCGCGACCTTGTGTGCGCGATGATTGCCGCGCGCATCATGCGCCCGCACACCCAGCTTGCCACCTGGCGATGGTGGGACGATACGACGCTGGGAGATTATTTTCACCTCCGCCACACCGGCGCTGATGATCTGTACAAAGCCATGGACTGGCTGTTGAAACGCCAAAATGTGATTGAGGGCAAACTGGTCAGACGCCACCTTCAGCGCGGCGCACTGGCGCTGTTTGGCATGAGTTCCACCTATCTGGAAGGCAGCCGCTGTCCGCTCGCTGAGTTCGGCTATAGCAGAGATGGCAAAAAAGGCAGGCTGCAGGTGAATTTCGCCTTGCTGTGCGACCTGCAAGGCCGGCCGCTGTCGGTGCGGGTGTGCAGGGGGTCGCTGCGCGACAGCCAGACGCTGATCCCTGAGATTCGCCAGCTGCAAAATCGTTTCGGCATCAAGCGCCTGGTGGTGGTCGGCGACCGCGGCATGGTGACGCAGGTGGATATTGACGCACTGGCGAAGATGGACGGCTTGCACTGGATCAGCGCATTGAAAAGCGTTTCGATCCGCAAGCTGCTGCGCGACGGAGGGTTGCCGATGGCGCGCTTCGATGAGGTCAATCTGTTTGAGATCCTGCATCCGGACTATCCGACTGAGCGGCTGATTGCGTGCCGCAGCCGGCAGCTCGCAAAAAAACGCGCTGCGGTGCGCAATGATTTGCTGCAAGCGACCGAGAAAAAGCTGGATGCCGTGGTCAAAAGTGTCGCGGCCGGGCGCTTGCGCGGCGCCGCCGAGATTGCGCTGAAGGTCGGCGAGGTGATCAACGCATGCAAGGTCAAAAAGCATTTCATCTGCGAGATTTCCGAGCAGCGGCTTGACTGCCGAAAAGACGAGGACAGCATTGCGCTGGAAGCGGCGCTCGACGGCGTCTGCGTGATTCGCACCTCGCTGGATGCCGCTTCCATGAGCGCCGGCAGCTGCGTTCGAAACTACAAGCGCCTGGCGGATGTGGAGCGGGCGTTTCGCTGCATCAAAACCGTCAGCCTGCAGGTGCGTCCGGTGCATCACCGCACCGCGGCCCGGGTCCGCGCGCACATTTTCCTTTGCATGCTCGCCTGTTATGTCGAGTGGCGCCTGCGACAGGCATGGAAGCCGCTGCTGTTCTCAGACCCGCATCTGGATCAGATCAATGATTCCCGAGACCCGGTCAAGCCGCTCACCCGCTCGCGTGAAGCGCGAAACAAAGCATCCGCCCATAAACTTGATGACGGCTCGCCGGCTTGCTGCTTTCGAACGCTCGTCAAGCATCTTGAAACCATGACCCGCAATCGGTGTGTGGCGAAAAGCCCCAAGGGTGACGAGGTCACATTTGAACTCGATACTTCGGCCAGTGACAAGCAGTTGCAGGCGCTCGAACTGCTGGATTCAATCAGCTCGCTGCCTGAGAAAAATACAATGTAGACAGAATCAGGAAAAATAATTTTGACAATGGGCTATATGCAGCTTCAGCAATCGGCCATTGAGGGTTCAAACTTCAGATTAACAACTCAAGTTTCGGGGTTCAAATGGCCTGATTTCAGCCGCCAGCGGGCGCATCCAGGCCGTGCTCATGCTGAATGATCCGCGGTTCCAGCTGCAGGGCCTCGGCAAAAAACATCGCCATCTGCCGGCCAGCCGCCGCCATCACCGCCTGTGCCTGGCGGCCCGCCGCATCTGGCACCGAATGGACGGCATTGCGGATGATGACCCGGAACCTCTTCCGCAGCTGCCGGGCACAGCTGAGCCGCGTCGCCTGCCCGGCGATCTCGCTGCGCGCCTCGCCGAGCGTGGCCTGGCGCTCGGGGTCCAGCGCCAGATGCACCGGAATCAGCGCAGTATGCCGCCGACCGGTGCAGCGAGGCGCTGTGCGAGGCAAAGGAGCGGGTCTGCTCGCCGCGCCATTTGAGATTGTGCCTCGATGCCTTGAGATACACCTCGATGGAGAGCCGCATCGAGCAGGCTTCCAGCATCTCGACGGCATCCAGCTCTGCATCGGCGCTCAGGAACAGGGCGAGCCTTGCCGGCCTGGTCCGCATTGAGCTGCAGGCCGCGGACAGACACCAGCTTGACGGCGCGCAGCGCTCTTCTGGCCATCTGCGCCGCTAGCCCCCGGTCTGGCTCAGAGACGGGCGCATCGCCGCCGCCGCGCTTGGCGCAGGCGCCGAGGCGCAAGGACTGCCAGGCTTCCAGGAACAGGTTGTCGACCGGCGGATTGCCGCTGAGGACGGGCCTGGATCAATTTCGGCAGCTCGGGGGCTGGGGTGTCACTTATAATGACCGTGCATTTTCAGGGTCTCCTTTCTGGTATGGCCGCATGCAGGATCGCCTGGCGGCGCTCTTTCATGCGGCTGCAATCCAATCTGGATTGGCGATACGCGGATTATAGCAGAAAGGAGACCTTATTGATCATAAAAAACAATGTATAATGTATTAAGTCATTGTTTCGGGCTTTTTTGAACCCCGAAACTTGAGTTAATAATAAGGTCGGTTTTTTCTAAAAGAAAAGGGTTCATATTTATAATTTTTTTAAGAATTTTGGGGGAGGCTGTCATGTTAGAAGCCAAACAATTTTTCTTGGCATTCATGTCCTTGGTAATAATTGGAATGTTTTCTGCATATCCTGAGGAAGGGCAGGCGGATGAAATTCCTATTTGCGAGTATCTTTGGGGCGTGACTCCGCAGCACTGCAAATGGGCATTTCAAAGCAGTCATGCAGGAAATGGCGGCGGCTGGCGACCGCGGTGCTTCATATACGACGATATGAGGTGGAACCAGTATATGTTAGACGTAGATACCGATCTTATTACTCCTCAAGGAGAGGCATGGCTGGAAAGGCTCAAGACAGCAACGAGCCCCGAGCATTGCGCTTGCGATATCCGATTCCGCTGTGAGAAGGATGGTTTTAGCGGCGGTATTGGTGGCTATCATACCAGTGAGTGGATACGGCATGAATGTAAAACAATCACCATTGGCGAGATTCGCAAGTTGACAGCTGATACTAAGGGAAACTTCTATCCTCAGTGTGATTGACGATGAAGCTGGGAGCTAGGTCTGAATTGCGGTAAATTTCAGGATATAACTGGTAAATTTCAGGATATAACTATTTTTCGGTGCTGTGATCTATCTTCAACTTGGCTGTGTTCAGCAGCGATTCTTCGATCAGTGATATGCCGATGATATCGATTCGGATGCGGCTCAATGTTTTCAGAGCATTGGGCCGCTTTGTCGGCACAACAAATTGATCGGCATTTCGCGTGTTGTTCACAGTCATACTCAGGTGCTGCCGCTTCGGGCCGCTTTGCCAGCCGACCCGCCGGGTGCGGTGCTTTGCATTGATCGCACCACGCACCAGTCGGCTGTCCCGATACTCGACAATGCGGCTCAGGTTGCGATCGGCAAGGTGCTTGAAGCCCGGTCTGTGATAGATCGCATCCGCCGGAGCCGTTGTGCAAATTCCTTGATCTTGGCGAGCCATGCCGTAATCTTGCTCGCCTGAATCGGCAGTGCTTTCGGTCGATCATCTGTGACCATGATCTTGTATGGACTGGATTAAAGCCGAAAAAGTCAGTCCCCGCAGGTAAATTTATACGGAAATTTACGTTTTCATAATCTTGAAATCGGTTATAGAGCGGCTAGTCTCGTGTGACGGGTATCTTCTCATTTAAAAGATAAATTTTTCATTTTTATCAAATGCTTAAAATTTTAGTTTCGAAAAAATCCAAGCCAGCGGCACAAGACTGATATGGCTAAATTTCAAATCCCGGGCAACAGTATGATAAAAGGGGTCAATGCCTAACGAATCAACTGATCCGAAGTGCATCTGTCTCAATGCGTGAAACTCAGCTTTTGAGCCACGTGAAATGTCCCAAGCTCAAGATTTGATGATTGTTAATTGTGCATATATCCAAGTTACGATTCATATCTGTGCATTTTCTGTGCTAGCTTGATCAGTTTTGCATGCCTTGGAGCACAGATAGAAAATGAACGATGCAAAAATTGAGGTAAGGACACCTCCCTTAAAAATTCAAGGTATAAAAACAAAGGGAATTATAACGAATAGTGCCCAAAATAGTGTATAATACCTGGCAGGATTTTGACAAAAAACTGACAGAATTACTATAAAGGTAAAGAGCAATGCAGACTGCGCCCGGAAAAAGCTACCGCAAAGGACTGTCGCTGATTGAGATTATGGATATGTTTTCCAACAATGAGACAGCTGAGAAATGGTTCATTGAAGCCCGCTGGAAAGACGGCATCTACTGCCCGCACTGCGGATCAGAGAATGTGCTGACCGGCGCAAGGCACAAGACAATGCCGTTTCGCTGCCGGAATCGCAAAGTCTGCGGCAAGCGGTTCAGCGTCAAGACCGGCACAGTCATGGAAAGCTCGAACCTTGATTATCGAACTTGGGCGATTGCCACTTACCTGATGACCACCAGCCTGAAAAGTGTATCGTCCATGAAACTGCGACGCGACCTGAAAATTGCGCAGCCCTCAGCTTGGCGGCTGGCACACCGGATCCGCAAGGCCTATGAGCAGGGCGATACAGCCATGTTCAGCGGCACAGTGGAAGTGGATGAGACTTACATGGGCGGGAAAGAGACCAGCAAGCATTCCAGCAAAAAGCTGAATGCCGGACGCGGCGGGGTTGGCAAGACTGCTGTAATCGGAATGAAAGAGCGGGAATCAAACCAGGTGTCCGCCAGAGTGATTGAGAATACCAAGCGGGCGACTTTGCAAGGATTTGTGGCGGACAATGCCAAGCCGAATTCTACAGTCTACACAGACGATCACAAAAGCTACGAGGGCATGGTCGATTTCGAGCATGACACTGTCAAGCACTCGGTCGGCGAGTATGTCAAAGGACAGGCGCATATCAACGGCATTGAGTCGTTCTGGGCAGTTCTGAAACGGGCGCATAAAGGCACATTCCACAAGATCAGCCGCCAGCACCTGCACCGCTATGTGTCCGAGTTTGCGGGCAAGCACAATATCCGGTCGCTGGATACCATCGACCAGATGACCGGCATCGTCAGGGGCATGGAGGGCAAGCGGCTGACTTGCAGGGATCTGAAAGCTGACAGGGTGTGAATTATGCTGGCCCGCCCTTTGGAAGCGTCTGCTGTTTCAGATGCCTGTGTACAGCTGGGCAAACTGAAAATGAATTGTCCCGCGCAGCAGGCGGCAGCCATGATGAAAAAATCCAAACCCGACTTGAAAAAATCCAAGACTGACCTGCGCATCAATGCCACGCCGGAGCAGGTGAGGGCTGCGCTGGTTCGCGGTGGCGCGCCGCGGCAGAGAAAAGCGGCGTCAATTCACAAGCAGAGAGTTCGCTGACCGGATTGGCGGCGGCGCGGTTTGGGCACTATTCGTTATAATTCCCAAAACAAAAGCACTGCCGCACATAAGCCAAAACATTTGCTGGGATGGGAACGGTCGATGGATTGAGCCTTTCCTCGGCTCAGCTGTTGTGTTGCTCAATGTAGAGCCAGATAAGGTTGTTGCGGGAGATTCGAATCCTCACATCATCCGGTTTTACAAGTCGATCCAAGACAAAACACTCAGCTCTGAGTCTGTTCGGAGTCATCTGGAACGAGAAGGAGAGCGGCTTTCGCGTTTGGGTGAGGAATGCTACTATCAAGTCAGAGACCGATTCAATCAGAATGGTGACCCGCACGATTTTTTGTTTTTGAATCGGTCGTGTTTCAACGGATTGGTCAGATTCAATAAATCTGGAGGACTCAATACACCATTTTGCCGAAAGCCTGAAAGGTTCAGAGCGGCCTATATCACCAAAATATGCAATCAAGTCAGATGGGCTGCGCAGAAGATTGAAGGTAAGAATTGGGAATTTATCTGTTCGGATTGGAGCAGCATTCTGTCAAATGTCGATTCGAATGATTTTGTTTATACGGACCCGCCCTATGCGGGCCGATATAATGATTATTTCAATTCTTGGGGTGATAATGATGCTTGTGAACTTGAAGAAAGGCTGAAAACACTGCCGTGTAAATTTTTATATTCAATGTGGGCGGAGAATAAATACAGAAAAAATAACCGGCTTTATGATCAATTTTCAGACTATAAAATAAAGACGTTTTCACATTTTTATCATCTTGGATCATCGGAAAGCCTGAGAAACTCAATAACTGAAGCATTGGTAATCGGATGAAAGATTTTATTCTGCACACGTTGGCTGAAATGAAGAACGGGTGTAGTCTTTGCGGTGTTGTAGATCGAAAAGGGAGGGTTTATCCACTTGGCTCTGACACAAAGGTAATCAGTTCTTTATTTGAGCTTGTAACCCGCCAGGCTGTGGCAAAATATGCGGATAGTATCGGACTGCAGTTAAAAGAGCCGGAGAAACAAAATCGCTATCCGGGTTTTACTTTAATGAATGGCGAGGATGATCAAAATAAGATAGCGATCGATGTAAAAACCACATATCTTGAAAATGGGAAAACTCGATTCAACTACGCCCTTGGAAGTTATACAAGTTATATCCGCCCAGAAACAGAAAATAAAAATATTGTTTTTCCATACAGCCAATACGGAGAGCACTGGGTGATTGGATTTGTTTACAGAAGATTGGCAAAAAAGCGAGTTGCCAGTAGACGAGTTTATTCAGTGGAAACGCTAAGTGAAGCCCCTATTCCTTTTGGGGATGTCGATGTTTTTATGCAAGAGAAATGGCGCATAGCGGGAGACAGAGCCGGGAGCGGAAACACCGCAAACATTGGCAGTATGACCGGTACAATTCAAGACTTTACCAACGGCAACGGTGTTTTTGAATCTGAGAGTGAATTTATCAAGTATTGGCGTGGATACAAAAGAACAGCAAAAGAGCGAATCGCTGCGTATTCGAATGTAAACATGTTTCGCAGTGTTTCTGAAAGACATTAGGAGACTTAAGGAAGTAATTTCGATAATGAAAGCATCAAGGCCTCAGAGACAAATAAGAATCGAAGGAAATCAAATAAAGGCTGAAATTGTACACGCAAGATATCCCGAAGGCACAACCCATCTCCGAATCTCTGACCAGAACTTTATTAAGGTCTCACCGTAAAGGATAAGATTGTCATTCGTGATTAATCGTTTTCTGAGAATCTTGTAACTGAGAAGTCAGGTGGCAGCCTCATGCACTCGGTCAATTGTAGATATTTTCGACATAGTGGGATTGGCCTGAAGGCATGTTCATGGCTTTACCTCGCCTCATATCGTAAATTTAAAAAAGTCGAAGCAAAAGATTTGGTGCGAATTCTCAGCCTTAATTTATTGTTTGTAAATTGTTTGTAAAGTCAATTGATCAGCTCGTTCCTCGAATTCGAAAAGCCGATCGCAGAGATTGATGCCAAAATTGGCGAGCTGCGCCGGGTGAATGAAGCGACCGGTGTTGATTTGTCAAATGAAATTCAGCGGCTTGAGCTGCAAAGCAGAAAACTGACTGAGAGCATATTTTCTTCCCTGACGCCATGGCAGGTTACACAGCTGGCCCGTCACCCCATGCGACCCTACACCTTGGACTACATCAAGCGCCTGTTTGTCGATTTTGAGGAAATACACGGAGATCGAGTCTACGCGGAAGATGCCGCGATTGTCTGCGGACTGGCCAAGTTGAACGGTCATGGAGTCGCTGTCATCGGACACCAGAAAGGTCGCAACACCCAGTCAAAACTGGCACGGAATTTCGGCATGCCCAAGCCAGAAGGCTACCGCAAAGCGCAGCGCGTAGTGAAACTTGCTGCCAAGTTCCGCTTGCCGGTGCTGACATTTATCGATACGCCCGGGGCTTATCCGGGGATTGATGCTGAGGAGCGCGGACAAAGCGAAGCGATTGCGTCAAGTCTGATGACTTTCGTGCGCGCTCGCTGTCCCATTATTGCCACGGTGATCGGAGAAGGCGGATCGGGCGGTGCGCTCGCAATTGGCATTGCAGATTATCTGGTCATGCTTGAGCATTCCACCTATTCAGTCATTTCTCCGGAAGGATGTGCCTCAATTCTATGGAAAGACTCGACCAAAGCCGAAGACGCGGCAGCTGTCATGGGACTGACTTCGAATGCGCTGCTGCGCAACAAATTGATTGATCAGGTGGTTCGCGAACCAGTTGGCGGTGCGCATCGGGACTACGACAGCATGGCAAAGGATTTGAAAGATACCTTGGTCAATGCTTTGGATCGATTGCAAAATCTTGACATTGACGAGCTCTTGGAAAAAAGAAATCAAAGGCTGATGTCCTATGGCGAGTTTCAAAAAATCAATCAGCCATAAATCTCAGGTCGGCACGGCCGCCTGCTAACCCGCCAGCAACGCAGTACATCAACAGCATGGCGAATGCACTGACTCCGCAATCACTGATCGATCAACTCGCTGAATTTATCCGGTTCGAAGACAAGCCCTCCCTTCTCGTTGCTTACAGCGGAGGCATTGATTCGGCAGTTTTGCTGCATCTGCTGTATGTCCTGAGATCGGACTATGAATTCAATCTGAAAGCCTGTCATGTTGATCATGCGATTGCCGTCGAGTCAGCGAACTGGCGAGCTCAGTGCGCCGAATTCTGCAAGTCGATGGACGTTGAGTTTTGCTTTGAACGTGTTCGGTGGGCAGACAATGCGGGGCGAGTGTCAGAAGTCGAGGCTCGACAGGCGCGCTACGCTTGGTTTCGCAGACAGCTGAAAGAAAAGGAATGTCTGCTGACCGCACACCATCAGAGTGATCAAGCTGAAACATTGCTGCTGCATCTCATGCGGGGTTCCGGGACACGCGGTTTGGCCGCAATCAGCAAATCACGACCGTTTGGAAAAGGTCAGCTGATTCGGCCCTTGCTGGATTTCAGCAAGCAGCGGATAATGGATTATGCTGCGCAAAACCAGTTGCCGTACATTGCAGACCCAGCCAATGACAGCTTGCATCATGATCGCAACTATTTGCGTCATCAAGTGATACCCGCAGTTGAGGCGCGATGGCACTGTGCCGTTCGACAGATTGCACGTTCAGCGGCACTGCTTGCGGATGCGCAATCCATTCTGGATCAGGCTGCGCAAGCTGACGCAGATCAATGCAAGATACCTGGCATGAGCCTGTTCAGCACGGGTACTGTGCTGAGTCTGAGCGAGCTCAAGCGGCTGAATCCAGCTCGACAGTGCAATTTAATCCGCCACTGGACCCGAGCTCAAGGCTTGCGGGAGCCCAATAGGAAATTGCTTGTACACCTGCTGCGTTCGATACTGGGGGGGCAGACCTTCTATTTCGAGCTCAATGGCTTGTCCGGCTATCGTATCTGCCTGTACGACTCCAGACTTTATGTTTGTCCGTCGCGCGAGATCGCAAGGCAGTCAGGAGAGATTGAGTGGGAGCCGCACCGCACGATTACAGTCAATCAATTGGCGCTGAGGATTGCCCCCGCTGCGGGTGACACTCGGGCACCGGCAAAGAGCGCGGGGCCTGACAAACTCACAATTCGGTTCCGAAAGGGGGGAGAGCGCATCGTGCTGCCTGGCAGAGCTCATTCGGCATCTCTAAAAAAGCTGCTGCAGCAGCAGAGAATTCCGCCTTGGGAGCGAAGTCAGCTTCCGCTGGTGTTTGCAGATGATGAATTGATTGCAGTGGCTCCGTGGATCTACTCGCGTTCATGGAAAAAGTATTTTGGCTGCAGTCGAATTGCTGTGACGCTGATACGCTGACAAAGATAAGGACGTCTCGGCAGCCTGCGGCTAGTCCGGAATTATTTTTCCTTTTTGCTCCCATTCACAAATGGATTTGTGGTAACCTATTAGCCCGTTCAGGCAGTCTTATTCCAAGTCTGTCAAAACTGTGATCCATCTTGTTTTTCTCTTCAGTAAACTGTGCCTAAATTCGTATTTGTTACCGGTGGTGTGGTGTCGTCACTGGGCAAGGGCATTGCTTCCGCCTCCTTGGCCGCATTGCTTGAGGCACGCAGTACCTCTGTTACGCTGATCAAGCTGGATCCATATATCAACGTCGATCCCGGAACCATGAGTCCGTTCCAGCATGGTGAGGTTTTTGTGACTGAAGATGGGGCCGAAACGGATCTGGATCTGGGGCATTATGAGCGTTTCGTAAACGTCTCAATGAAGCAGGTCAACAACTTTACGACCGGACGGATTTATGAGCGGGTGATCCGGCGTGAGCGGCGCGGAGAATATCTTGGCAAAACCGTGCAAGTCATTCCGCATGTCATTGATGAGATCAAAGCCTGCATTTACGAAGGCGCCGGCGACTATGAGGTTGTATTCGTGGAAATCGGCGGCACCGTCGGCGATATCGAGTCATTGCCTTTCCTCGAGACGATTCGGCAGCTGCGCATTGAGCTGGGATCAGCGGATACGCTGTTTGTGCATCTGACTTTGGTGCCGCATCTGACTTGTTCCGGTGAGATCAAAACCAAGCCGACTCAGCATTCAGTCAAGGAACTGCGCAGCATCGGCATTCAGCCGGACATCTTGCTGTGTCGAACGGAAACCAAACTGCCGAACTCAACCAAGAACAAAATTGCGCTGTTTACCAATGTTGAGGAGAAATGCGTAATCTCTGCAATTACGACCGAGAACATTTATTCGGTGCCGCTGCTGTTTCATGAAGAGAAAGTGGATTCCCTGATTGTCGATCGATTGCAAATCAAGACCAATGCAATTGATTTGAGCGGCTGGAAAAAGGTCGTTGAGCAGAGCCGCAACTACACCGCAGAGGTTAAGATTGCCTTTGTCGGCAAATACATGGATATTGCCGATTCCTACAAGTCTTTGGCGGAAGCGATTGTGCATGCCGGCATGCAGACGCGCACTAAAGTGGACATTCTTTACATTGATGCCGAGCAGGTTGAATCAGAAGGGGTGGAGATGATGCATGAGGCGGATGCTGTAATCGTGCCCGGCGGATTCGGCAAGCGAGGCATCGCTGGCAAAATCGATGCGGTCAAGTATGTCCGCACACACAATATTCCTTATCTTGGCATTTGCCTCGGCATGCAGGTCGCAGTGATCGAGTATGCTCAAAACGTCCTGCAGCTCAAAGACGCGCACAGCACAGAGTTTGCTGAAAACACACCCTATCCAGTGATTGCACTGGTGTCGGAGTGGCGCTCCCTAAATGGGCGTGTTGAGAAACGGACAGCGAATGAAGATTTAGGCGGCACACTCAGGCTGGGCGCGCAGGTTGCCAATCTGACCGCTGATTCCGCTGTGAATAGAATTTATGGTACCAATCGGATTCGCGAGCGGCATCGCCACCGCTATGAATTCAATAATTTCTACCGTGAGATGTTTGAAGAGGCTGGATTGCGATTTGCTGGCTGTTCGAATGAGAATCTGGTTGAGGTGATTGAGCTGCCGACACACAAATGGTTTATTGGCTGTCAGTTTCATCCGGAGTTCCGTTCCACCCCGCGCAATGGACATCCGCTGTTCAGCAATTTTATCGAAACCGCTAGAGAGCTCAAGTCCGCCGCGGGATGAATGCGAATCCGATTTTCTGGTTTCATGCAGATCGCACAGACAACCATCGGTCCTGACCAGCCGTTTTTTCTGATTGCTGGTCCTTGTGTTATTGAGTCCGAGCAGTTCGCTTTGGACACTGCAGGCCAGATCCAGGGCATTTGTGACTCGCTCTCGATTCCGTTTGCCTACAAGTCATCGTATGATAAAGCCAACCGTACCTCAATTGATTCTTACCGAGGATTAGGGATAGAAGACGGACTAGCCATTCTAGCCAAAGTCAAGAAAGAGCTGGGCATACCGGTTCTCACCGATATTCATCTGCCCGAGCAAGCCGCGCTGGCAGCCCGGCATGTCGACATTCTGCAGACGCCTGCATTTCTATGCCGGCAGACCGATCTGATTGTTGCTGCTGTGCAAACTGGAAAAATAGTCAACATCAAAAAAGCGCAGTTTCTGTCGCCGCACGAGATGCGGCATGTGGTGAGCAAGGCCAGCAGCGCCGGCGGGGAGGGCAAGACAATGGTCTGCGAGCGCGGTGCGACCTACGGCTGGAATAATCTGGTCGTTGATATGCGATCCTTGGCAATCATGCGCGAAACGGGCTGTCCGGTCGTGTTTGACGCGACGCACTCGGTACAGCTGCCGGGCGGCAATGATGGCTCATCAGGCGGTCAGCGAGAATTCGTCCCCGCGCTGGCACGAGCCGCCACCGCTTGTGGAATATCCGCACTGTTTATGGAAACCCATCCCAATCCTGACCAGGCTCCGAGTGACGGCCCCAACGCTTGGCCTTTGTCGCAGCTGTCATCGCTGCTGGAAGATCTGCAGGAAATCGACTACCTTGTTAAAACAAAAGTCACGCACTATTGAGAGCCTGCAGCAGCATGAATCCAGCACAAATCCGAAATATTCAGGCCATTGAAATCCTTGATTCAAGAGGCAATCCAACGGTTGAGGCGCAGGTCACTCTGGCCGGCGGCGCGATCGGCACGGGTGCAGCGCCCTCTGGCGCCTCAACTGGAATTCGAGAAGCGGTTGAGCTCCGAGACGCAGACCCGGGACGTTATCTGGGCAAGGGTGTGCAGCGAGCGGTGACCAATGTGAATGAGAGAATCGCACCCGCTCTTTTGGGAATGGATGCGAATGACCAAAATGAGATTGATCAGACGCTGCTGGAGCTGGATGGCACCGATAACAAAAGCCAGCTTGGAGCAAATGCTGTGCTCGCTGTGTCGATTGCAGCGGCCCGCGCAGCCGCCAAATCCAAGGACATGCCGCTCTATGAGCATCTGGCTATAGTCGAGTCAGTCTCACTTCCAATTCCATTTTTCAATATTCTCAACGGCGGCGCACATGCCAACAACAATATTGACATTCAGGAGTTTATGATTGTGCCTCTTGAGATGCCAGATTTCAAGGAAGCCTTGCGCTGCGGAGTAGAGATTTACCATGCATTGAAGCAAAAAATCGATGCGCTTGGCAAAAGCACGGCTGTCGGTGATGAGGGTGGATTTGCGCCTGATTTGCAGTCAAACCGAGCGGCACTGGATCTGATTTGCGATGCGATTGCAAAGGCCGGTTATAAGCCGGCCAAGCAGGTTGGCATCGCATTAGATGTCGCCAGTTCCGAAATTTTCAAAGAAGGACGCTACATTCTTGACTCTGAGGATCTCAAGCTGTCATCCGGCGAGATGATTGAATACCTTGATCAGCTCAGCCGCGAATATCCAATCGTTTCAATCGAAGATGGCATGGCTGAGGAAGATTGGCATGGATGGATTGGCTTGACTGAAGCGATTGGAAAACGAGTACAATTGGTCGGAGACGATATTTTTGTCACAAACCCGGAGATCCTGAAGTCTGGAATCGAGAAGCGGGCAGCCAATGCAATCTTGATCAAACTGAACCAGATCGGAACGATCACTGAGACGCTGCAGGCTGTTCACATCGCAAAGCAGGCGAGTTATAGCGTGATGATTTCTCACCGCTCGGGTGAGACCGAAGATGATGTCATCGCTGATTTCGCAGTAGCAACCAGTGCCGGCCAAATCAAGTCAGGCGCGCCATGCCGTTCGGATCGCACGGCCAAGTACAATCGCTTGCTGCGTATCGAATCCATGCTTGGAAAGGATGTCAGCTACACGCAATTACGAAATTTTGGAGGTTGACTCGCAATGTTCAGCTTGCTTTTCAGATTTGGTCCGTTTGCAATCTTTGCCATAATCGCATTTAGTTTGCAATTTACGTTTTGGGCGGGTGACAATTCGATTGCTACACTCAAGGTGACTCAGCAAATCATCGCTGAGGAAGTCGATCGCAATAATCAGCTTGTGCGCAAAAACAATGTGCTTAAGGCCGAAGTGCTCAATCTGAGACAAGGAGACGAGGCAATGGAGGAGCGCGCTCGCAGCGAGCATGGTCTGGTGCGCGAAGGCGAGATTTTTTACAAGATTGTCGATTTGAACTAGAGACGGTAAATTTGAGCGTCACAGGCGCCGAATGCCAGCGGACATGAAGGCTTAAAATGGTTGCACGGTAAAAAATACCGATGGCTTGTTACCGATAACAAGCTTGCATGAATCAAGAATATTTTCCCAAACCCTCACCATCCAATCCGTTTGAGGAGGTCATTTGGCTTGATCAAACCGATCGTGCCGAATTCGGACGTGAGCCATTCTTTTTCAGTCACGATGCCGAATATGAAGCTGACGATTGAGTTTCGCTCGAGGCTGCCGACTGTGAGCAGAGATAGTCTCTTAGCGACGGGATTGGGAATTTATATCGTCTCAGCGGTCCTTTGGCTGGTGCAAGTACGCCGGCAAGCAAGGATTGATGCAGGAAGTCATCAAACGATATGCCGTTTCGCTCCAATTCCAGTGCGACAATATCCTGCAGTTCATCAATATCAAGCTCGCCATGAGCATCGGCTGCCGCAGTGACTGCCAGTTCAACATAAAGCTTGGTGTTGCGGTAACCTGCTCCGAGCCTTTGGTCATAGTAATCGTTTTTCTGATCCGCCCCTTTTGTCAGCGCTTTTTCCAGCAGATGCTATTCTAGCTTGCCGCCATTTGCACGAATCACAAGCCCAGCTGCAACACCAATAGCGTTGATGTGCTGCGGCCAGCCTTGCGACAGCTTTGCCAGCTCACTCGCCCACAGGTTCTTATCCTCAGTATCGCCGGTATAGTAGGCATCAAGCATGCACTGAAATGAACCGGTTGCCTCTTTCATCGAAAGCGATTCCAGATTGCAAATACGCCCACGCCCGAGCCGCGTTGATAAACCACATTTTCTCAAGATTTCCTGTGCGTTGCTCAGTCCGAAAAAGGCCGCAACCAAAGAAATTCCATGTGTATCGTGATGCAGGCAGCGGATGACCGCAGTGGTCATGTCACCAACGGGCACAGTTTGAGCTTCATCGACAAAAACGACGAAATGAATATTTTCGGACATTGCAGCGGCTTCGCGAAAAATCTCCGCTGCTGAAATATTTTTATCCGATAAATTCTCCGCATATGTTTTGCCGCCGAACGAGACACCTGCGACAGATAATCCTCTAGCTGACAGCTCATCAAGCATTTGTTTGCCAAGTTTCAGCATATCTTTCAATTTTTGCGAACCTTGATCGGGTGCGATTTGGTCGAGCCGCTTGCTTTCTTCATCAGCAGCGTGAATCAAGGCCGAAATCACATGGGCTGGTGACTTCAAATCCGAGGGGGCAATCGACACTGCAACCCAAGTTTCTTCAGGTGTTGAATGTTGCCGGACAGTCTCTATGCATTCCCGCTTCAGTGCGGATTTGCCGGCACCGGGAGCTCCTAAATAAATCATGCTGCCGCCGCCTACAAATCCCTCCCGCAAACTCTCAAGAGCTGATCGAAAAATTTCATATTCGGCGTCGCGTCCGAAAAAGAATGGCTCACGACTGGATTCGGCACGATCTGTACGCCGCAGCCAGGATTTCTCTGGAAACGGCTTGATCCGTTCAGGCTTGGGGAAAGGCCTTTGTTCCATTCGTGAGCTATTTGGTTGAATTGACGTAATTGAATTTCCGTATCGCGGCCTTGTCCTGTATTGCAAGGTTGTTGTGATGCAGAGTTCTATTCGGTGATTTACATGGTCAAGTTCAAAGATTTATATCTTAATTTCAGGAATTCGATAGGGCAGAGCATCCATCAGCAATTCTACCTTGCATTCATCTGGCAGTGAAAAGCTGCTGGAAGCCAGAAACCGCAAGGGCAGCGATACAAGAAGCTGATTGCGATCGGCATCCGCCTGCTCAATGGATTCGATCACTGTTGCCGTTTGATTGCCGGGCAGGTCATCACATTTGATTGGGGTCCCGATTGCAGACTCGGACCCCATCGGACTCGTGGCCCGCAGCATCCGATGATTGACACCGCCCCGGTAATGCAAGCGAGCTACGATTTCCTGTCCTGGATAACAGCCTTTGGTAAAACTTACAGCGCCGATCAAATCCAAATTCACTGCTTGAGGCACAAGCAGTTCCCTTGTTTTTTCGCTAATCCATGGAATTCCGGCCTCAGCATCCATAATTGACCATTCGTTTGTCTTATGAATGGCATTGCTGCCAGCGCCGATATCGGATAACTCCGCGATGACTAAATAACGTGTTTTCTTGCCAGGCATTCGAATCCAAGTGCCGTTTTTCGAGACTGACACGCCCAAGTCCTCGGCGGGCAACTCAATATTGAGCTCATCGGGCGTATGCGACTCTATAAAGCCGTGAATTATGGATTCATGCAACTGATCAATGCTGACCTTGTCGCGCAGTACGAACATCTTCAGACGCTGAGAGAAAGTGTCAATCAAGCCCTTTGGCATAACCAAAGAATAATCGGTTGAGCTCGTTTGTATGATCAGAAAATTCGCCAATATGCGGCCTTTTACCGACAGATAAGCGCCAAAGCTTGCCTTGGTATTGGATATCTCTTCGATGTTGCTGGTGAATTGTCGTTGCAAAAAACACTTTGCGTCATCGCCGGTGACGCGGACAGTGCCGAGATGATCAAGTTGAAATGATTTCATTGGAGTATCGGAACGACTGCGAATGACGGCATATCCTTAAAGGCAAGCGTGAGATTGTTGAAGACAGCCTTTCTTGCTGCAACATTCAGCTTGCATCGCGGTCGGCGGTCCATTCATCAAAGGAACTAAACGAGATTCAGCGCGATTCAGTGGTCGATATCGCCGGATGCGGCGCTCAGATCTCGACAAAAGTATAAGTTCGTTTTATCTGCTTTTGTTCAACGAAGGCACTGAAAGCGATCTCGTCCAATAATTGGATAAACGAGCAGAAAATAAAGTCTGAGACTGGCTGATTCAACTCATTTCTTCAGAGCCGCACCGATAATGAATGGGTGCGATCAGCTAATCTAAAACAGAAAAGCCTGCTGTCGGCTCTTTTGATGCTACCTGTCGTTGATCTGCTGGATGTCGCGGTGTGAAAGTCCCGTAATTTCCGCAATCGTCGCCACATCAAGCCCTTTGGCCAGCGATCTTTCAGCGAACGTGTGCTGCGCCTGCTTTTCGCCTTGCTGCATGCCTTGCTGCATGCCTTGCTTGACGCCCTCCTCCACATAATCCGCAGCAAGCTCTTCGACATGCTCTTGAATCGCTTCCTGGATTACATCCACATCAAGAATTCCATTGACAAGCTCATCTTTAAACTGCTCCATGATTCTCTCCTGCGGCGGCAGCGCCGCTTTCTCAAAGCCGATGATCGCATCGATCGTGCATTCCGGCCAGTATTTTAGCAAGTACTGGACAATAACCCAAGTCTGTGACAGCTGCTTTTGCCTGTCGGCGACCTGGCGCAGAGCGCTCATGATGCGGCGCACCAGCGCCTCTCGCTGCGGGCCGCGCCGCTCCCAAGGCGCGGTCAGGGCCACCAAGGTCGCTCTGGACTCCGGACTCAAGGTTTCGAAGCGCCGCTGCACCTGCGTGTCTTGCAGGTTGACGAAAAACGGCTTGAACTCCAGCATGCAGGGTCGTAAAAACGCGCGCTGGGGCTCGCTCAGGCGGCGCACCAGCGGATTTTCATTGAGATAGCTCTCCGGGCCGCGGTAGCAGGGGTCGGGGCCGTTGTATAAGATGCCGCCGGTGACGAGCTTGTCGGGGTGACTTTCACTCAGGCGCGCGATCTGCGCGAGCAGTTGCCGCACGGCTGCGAAGCTGTTGCTGTCGCTCTTGTGCTCGGTGACGAACACGATCACGACCGGCTCGCTGGTTTCACGCAGCTCGGTTTGCGCTGCCAGATCCGTGCGCCGCTCTCGGTGCTGTGCATCAATGTGCTCCAGCGGCAGGCGCCGGGTGCGCTCAAGGTTGACAAACGGCTCTTGGGCGGTATCGAAGAACACCGACAGGCACTCGGCGCAGTATTTGTCGCTGGAGCCGAAGTGCGCTCTCAGCGTACGGTCGTGATTGATGCGGGCGCTGGCTTTTTCGAGAATGTGCGATGTGGTGTTTTGTTTCATGGCTAGCCTCTTGCGGACCTGTTCCCTGGCAAGCGGGCTGGAAGCGCGGCGTTCAGGAAAATGAAAGATATATTGTATCAAAAAGAATCATGAAAATAAAATTTAATTTCTATTTGTATGTCATATTATGACATATAAATAAATTTTTAATAATTAAAAATATAATGTTCTGCTGGACTGTCATTCAGCTTCGGCTGGCGAGTGCGAATCCTCTGGTTTTGGCCGGCGGGGGCAGTCCGTTAACGTATGATTTGAGTGCTTTCGAGCAAGGCATGAGTCAATAAGTCCAAATCGATACTCGGCTCTTTTCATGCCGCAGTGAAGTTTTGTCTGTTGCGTATATGTTGTGAAATCTGCTCACGCAATCAGTGTTCGCGTAAATATTGAATTACAATAAAGCGCAGAAGTTTAATTTTGGTCGCTGGAGAGCGTTTGCGCAATTGAGTGCCAGGCAAACGCTTGCCGAGAGCATATCTCATCACTGAAAAAATCACCTGAAGATGGAGAAAAACATCGATTTCCCTGCAGCTCGTCCTGGCGAAGATGCCGAGAATTCTGCTGGCAAGCAGATTCAGCTGGATGGAGCCGATTCTGCGAAAGCTGCCTCAGAGAGCTCGCATCCGGACGGCGATGCCGCAAAACTCTTGAGCCCGACTCGCTACGGGGATTGGGAAAAGGCAGGCCGATGCATTGATTTTTGATTCACAGAAAGTTGCGCTCATGTCAATGAAACTCAATCACAGTCTCGTTTAGATGAATTCCAATCGACCTTTATCACCGCATCTGCAGGTTTATCGCCCGCAGATTACCTCTGTTCTCTCGATTATGCATCGCCTCACCGGGGTTGTACTGTCGCTCGGTGCGGTATTGATTGCAATCTGGCTCAATCTGCTTGCGTATGATCGACAGATGCTAGATGCTGTCTATGCGATTCTCGCCAGCGGAATAGGACGGTTTTTCCTGTTTATATGGTCGTTCACACTCTACTATCACTTGTGCAATGGAATTCGTCATTTGCTGTGGGATGTCGGCAAAGGACTTCGCATTGAGCAGGTGCGGACAAGCGGCCGGATCATGCTTGCAAGCGCAGCTGTCCTGACGGTGATCACTTGGATTGCGGGGTATGCAGCCTGTGGCTAAGCCAGTCAGATATCAGTCTCCGCTTGCGCGTGTGGTCGGCTTGGGCTCCGCGCAGGAAGGTACCGCTCACTGGTGGTGGCAGCGGCTGACGGCAGTCGCGCTGGTCCCGCTGACTCTCTGGTTTGTTTATGCGATTGCCGCCTTGGCTGGCGACTGCAGTGGAAATCTGTATGCGTGGATTGCGTCCCCCTGGACCTCAACATTGATGATCGCGTTTGTCTTCTGCCTGTTCTACCATGCGGTTTTGGGCGTTCAGGTTGTGATTGAGGATTATGTCCACAACGAGGCTGTCAAGATTGTCTCAATCTGGGCGATTAAGTTCATTGCAGTCTTGCTGGTACTGTCCAGCGTGATTGCCATCCTTCGCTTGACGCTTGCCGGTTAGATTGTCCTCATGAGTATTGGCTCTTATCAGTTTGTTGATCACAACTACGACGTTGTCGTTGTCGGCGCCGGGGGCGCGGGCCTGCGAGCAACTTTCGGCGCCGCATTTGAGAACCTCTCAACGGCTTGCATCACCAAGGTGTTTCCAACCCGAAGCCACACGGTCGCCGCGCAAGGCGGCATCAGCGCCGCACTTGGCAATATGAGTGAGGACGACTGGCGGTGGCACATGTACGACACCGTCAAGGGCTCAGACTGGCTGGGTGACCAGGATGCAATCGAATACCTGTGCCGTGAAGCCCCTGACGCAGTGATTGAATTGGAACATTATGGGGTGCCGTTTTCAAGAACCGAAGACGGCCGCATCTATCAGCGCGCTTTTGGCGGTATGACAACCCATTTTGGAGAAGGGCAGGCGATGCGCACCTGTGCTGCCGCCGACCGCACCGGTCATGCGATCTTGCATACCTTGTATCAGCAGGCCCTTAAGCATCGGGCGGAATTCTACATCGAATACTTCGCGCTGGACCTGCTGATGGACGGGGATGAGTGCCGCGGAGTGCTTGCCTGGTGCCTGGAGGATGGATCACTGCACCGGTTTCAGGCCAAGCTTGTCATTCTGGCAACGGGCGGATATGGACGTGCGTATTTTTCCTGCACTTCAGCACATACCTGTACCGGCGACGGCAACGCCATGGCGCTGCGAGCTGGATTGCCGCTCCAGGATATGGAATTCGTGCAGTTTCATCCAACCGGAATATACGGCTCAGGCTGCCTGATTACGGAAGGCGCGCGCGGTGAGGGCGGCTATCTGACGAACGCTGATGGGGAACGGTTTATGGAGCGCTATGCGCCTAACGCCAAAGACTTGGCTTCCCGAGATGTTGTCTCGCGCTCTATGACCATGGAAATCAATGCTGGGCGCGGAGTCGGCGCAGATGCCGACTATATTCACCTGCATCTTGAGCACCTTGGTCCTGAAGTTATTCAGGAGCGGCTTCCCGGGATTACCGAGACCGCAAAGATATTCGCCGGGGTCGACGCGACAACGACACCGATACCCGTATTGCCGACGGTGCACTACAACATGGGCGGCATCCCAACCAACCACCGCACCGAAGTCGTCACCAAGCGCGGCAATGATGACAATTTTGTCATTCCGGGCCTGATGGCAATCGGCGAGACGGGCTGCGTTTCAGTCCATGGGGCGAATCGATTGGGCTCCAATTCGCTGCTGGATCTGGTCGTGTTCGGGCGCGCTGCCGCCATCCATGCTAAAGGCCTGGTCAGCCGCAATGAAGGTCGCCGCTCGCTGCCGCGAAACATTGAGGAAGAGGCCATCGAGCGCTTTCATCGCCTGCGCTATGCGGATGGTTCCACTCCGACAGCGCAAATCCGATTGAGCATGCAGCGCATTATGCAAAGTCACTGTGCTGTCTTCCGCACCGAAGAGCTGCTTGAGGAAGGCAAGCAAAAAATGCTTCAAGTGTGGAATGCCATGGAAGATATCGGCACTCATGACCGGTCTATGATCTGGAATACTGACTTGGTCGAGGCGCTGGAGCTGGACAATCTTGTCCGCCAGGCGCTGACCACGATTTTTTCCGCTGCCAACCGCAAGGAAAGCCGCGGAGCGCATGCGCGCGAAGATTTCACCGAACGCGACGATGAGAACTGGATGAAGCATACCCTGTCATGGTTTTCCGAGCGGGGCGAGACATCGCTGGATTACCGTCCAGTCCACCAGTTTACACTCACAGACGATGTAGATTACATCGCGCCGAAGGCAAGGGTCTATTGAGGAAGGCGCAAGGGCCGACCAGGAGCATCGCAAAGTGGCACAATTCACACTCCCCAAAAACTCAAAAATCAAGCCTGGCAGACACTTTCCTGCCAAACAGGCCGGCGAGAGTGTCAAAGTTTTTCAGATTTATCGCTGGAACCCGGATGACAATGCCACGCCGACGATGGATACCTACGAGCTGAATGCGAAAGATACAGGGCATATGGTGCTTGATGCGCTTATCACCATCAAGAATGAGGTGGATTCGACTCTGACATTTCGCCGTTCCTGTCGCGAGGGAATCTGCGGCTCATGCGCCATGAATATCGACGGCACCAATACACTGGCCTGTATCAAGCCGATCGCTGATATTAGATCGACCGTCAAAATTTATCCATTGCCGCATCTGCCAGTCATCAAGGACCTGGTGCCGGATTTGACGCACTTTTATGCCCAGTACACTTCGATCAAGCCATGGCTGCAGCAGCGGTCGATCCCCTCTGCGAGTCGAGAGAATCTTCAGTCCGTCGACGAGCGCGAGAAGCTCGACGGCCTGTATGAGTGCATTCTGTGTGCCTGCTGCTCAACGAGCTGTCCAAGCTACTGGTGGAATAGTGATCGCTACCTGGGGCCGGCAATTCTGCTGCAAGCGTACCGCTGGATTGTTGACAGCCGCGACGAGGCAGTCGGTGACCGCCTTGATGAGCTGCAGGATCCATTCCGCCTGTATCGCTGTCATACGATTATGAATTGTACCAATACCTGTCCGAAACATCTCAATCCGGGCAAGGCGATTTCTGAGATTAAAAAACTTTTGGCGACACGCGCGTAAAAGTCAGATGAGCATATCAGCTCGTGAGCTTAGAAATCGTACCGCTTGGCGCTGCCGCCAAGGCAGTCGTGAGCTGGAAGAGCTGCTGGGCGGGTATCTGGAGCGGCGCTATGATCAATTGCCTGCTGCCGAGCAGGAGCAGTTCCGCTCGCTGGTCGAATGCAGCAGTGCGGATTTGAACAGCTGGATTGTCTGCGGTGTCAATACCTCGCAGGAGCAGTATCGCGAGCTGATCAGCGAAATTCGATCTCATCGTCACCCCAGCCTGTAGGAGGCAATTGCCATGCCGGATTTGACCATACCACAAGAATTGCATGTCGGGCGAGTCCTTCTGGAGCTGCCTCAGCTGAATAAAGGTACTGCGTTCACGCGCCTCGAACGTGCTGAAAAAAGCTTGATCGGTCTGCTGCCTCTAGCGTATGAGGGTATGGACGAGCATTTGGCCCGCGCCTATCAAGCCTATCAGCAAAAGCACTCTGCACTTGAGAAGCACATTTATCTGCGTCAGCTGCAAAATGTCAATGAGACACTGTTTTTCAGCCTGATCATTGAGCATGCCGCGGAAATGCTGCCGGTCATCTACACGCCGACAGTCGGCGAGGCTTGCCAGCAGTTTTCGGATATCTTTCGCAAGCCGCAAGGATTGTTTTTGAACTATCCAGAAAGACGCTGCATCGATCAGAGTCTCGACAATGTCACGAGCAAAAACATCGAGGTGATCGTGATTACGGATGGGGAGGCGATCTTGGGTATCGGTGATCAGGGAGTCGGCGGCATGGGCATCCCCATCGGAAAATTATGCCTGTATTCGGCGCTGGGCGGCATCCATCCCGCCGCCACGCTGCCGATCGTTCTGGATACCGGCACGAATAATCTTGATCTGCTAGATGATGATCTGTATATCGGCTGGCGGCATGAGCGGGTTCGAGGTCAGGAATACGATGATTTTCTCAAGCTTGTTCTGACAAAAATACATCGCAAATGGCCGCATGCGGTCATTCAGTTTGAGGATTTTGGGGCGCTGAATTCGCAGCGGCTCCTGCATCAGTACGCCGACAGGATGTGCTGCTTCAATGACGACATTCAAGGTACGGCGGCCGTGACCTTAGGCTGCCTCATGGCGGCCTGCCGCAGTGCGGGAAATCATCTGACCGAATCGAAGATTGTGATTGTCGGCGCCGGTGCGGCCGGTACCGGAATTGCTGCCGGCTGTGTATTTGCGATGACACAGCTGGGTATGGACTACTCATCGGCTTGCGAGCGGGTCTATATGCTGAACAGTGCCGGGCTGATCCGGACTGAATCGGAGCGCATTCGGGACAGCCAAATGCCCTTTGCCCGCGATCGATCTCAACTCGGCGGCTGGCAAGGCGGCTATCAGCTTGAGGATGTGGTTCGCAATGTGCAGCCCAATGTGCTGATCGGCGTTTCCGGGCAAGGCGGAATGTTCAGTCAAAGTATTGTGCAGGAGATGGCAGCCCATGTCGAGCGGCCGTGCATTTTCCCTCTCTCCAACCCGACTTCAAAAACTGAGGCGGTGCCGGCGGATCTGATCAAATGGACCGATGGCAGGGTGATTGTAGCGACTGGCAGTCCGTTTGAGCCAGTTCACTTCAATGGTGTGGTGCATGAGATTGCGCAATGCAATAACGCCTACGCATTTCCGGGTATCGGCCTGGGTCTGATCGCAGTGCATGCCAGTCGCGTGACCGACGAAATGTTTCACGCTGTGGCCCGCGTAATCGGCAATGCCGAGCCTGATCTTGATCAGCCCGGACACTCTTTGCTGCCGCCGTTGGAAAAGCTGCGCGCCTTGAGTCGCGATATCGCAATCGCAGTCGCGGCATCTGCTGTGGAGCAAGGCTTGAATCAGACCGAGGTTGAAGGCAGTGTTGAGCAAATGGTGGATGCGAAAATCTGGTTTCCTGATTATTGCCGGGACTAGTCTGATCCATATACGGCGGTTACAGCGCGAGTGCCGGCTCGAATGCATTTGCGATCGGGCAATGCTCATGCCGGCGTTATTCGCCAAGCGGATCCATAATCGTATTTCGTGCCTCCCCGGGAAGGGTTTCCGGGTAATCCAGCGTACAGTGCAGCCCGCGACTTTCTTTGCGGTCCAAGGCGCAGCGCACAATCAACTCTGCCACCTGCACTAGATTGCGTAATTCGATCAGGTCGCGGCTGACACGAAATTTCTGATAAAAATCCCGTACTTCCTCATTCAGCATATCGACTCGGCGCAATGCGCGCTGCAAGCGCTTGTCTGAGCGTACGATCCCAACATAGTCCCACATGAATCTGCGCAATTCCTCCCAATTGTGCGAGATGACAATCAGCTCATCCGGATCTGTCACCTGAGACTCGTCCCAGCCAGGCACTTCCAAATCGGTGAATTGAGTCTTGTCGCTGCGCTCAACAATATCTCGAAATGCGGCATCGGCGCAAACAATGCACTCTAAAAGCGAGTTGCTGGCCAAGCGGTTGGCCCCATGCAATCCGCTGCAGGCGCTTTCGCCTACGCAGTACAGACCCGCAAGGTCCGTGCGGCTGGCAAAATCAATGACCACACCGCCGCAGGTATAGTGTGCAGCAGGCACAACCGGCACTGGCTGCTTGGTGATGTCTATTCCAAGCTCAAGACATCGCTTGTGAATCGTCGGGAAGTGAGTTTCGATGAACACGGGGGACTTCATTGAGATATCCAGAAACACACTGTCATGGCCGCCGAGTTTCATTTCATGGTCAATCGCGCGAGCCACAATGTCACGGGGCGCCAGTTCTTTGCGCTTGTCATATTTGTGCATGAAAGCTGATCCATCAGGCAGCAGCAGTCTGCCGCCTTCGCCTCGCACTGCCTCAGAGATCAAAAAAGACTTCGCTTGCGGGTGATACAGACAGGTCGGATGGAACTGTACAAATTCCATATTGGAAACCCGACAGCCGGCGCGCCATGCCATTGCGATGCCATCACCAGTTGAGGTGTCTGGATTGCTGGTGTAAAGATAAGACTTGGAGGCTCCGCCGGTGGCCAGCACCACCGCATTCGCAATCATAGTATGCACCTGCTCGCCGTCCGCATCAAGTGCGTACAGGCCCAGGCAGCGATTCGGGGTGTCTGGCAAACTCAACTTACGAGCAGTGATCAGCTCAATCGCGATAAAATTCTCAAAAATCAGGATATTTTCATTTTCTCGAACTTTGGTCTCCAATGTCGTCTCAACACTGCGTCCTGTTGCATCTGCGGCGTGAATGACACGCCTGGCGCTATGGCCGCCTTCCTGTGTCAGATGAAGCTCATCCGGATGCCCCGACAATGCGTCGCGGTGACTGAAAAGAACACCATTGTCGACCAGCCAGCGAATCGATTTGGGGCCTTGCTGAACAACATGCTCAACTCGCTTGCGATCGCATAGGCCGGCGCCGGCATTCATGGTGTCCTCAATATGGGCGTCAAACGAGTCACGCAGATGCCAGACCGCGGCGATGCCGCCCTGCGCATAATAGCTGGAGCTTTCGGTCAGCTGCTCTTTGGTGACGATTGCAACGCGAAAACCATGCTGCGCACACTTCAGGGCAACGGTCAGGCCGGACAAGCCGCCGCCAATCACAATGATGTCGAATGAGCTGTTCAGGATGTCTTGCCTCGCTGCTGTGTGGAATAATCAACCATTGCTCGTAATTCTATAATGGCGGCATCAGCGTGGGTCAATTGCTGTGCGTCGAGTCGGGCGCAAAGTCATCTTTGCCGGATTCCATTAGAAAAAATTTTACGTCGCATTGCACGATTAAATTCAATCGCTTAGACACTGCGCGAAGAAACGGCCTAAAATTGAACATTCTCACATCCTATTAGTCTAACACCAACAGCAGGATTGGTTGCGCTGCTTTGTGCATATCGATTGTGATCATGAATAGAGTCAGTACATCAAGCCTGAATGAGAAGACCCTCAATGCGCTTCTGGAGCGCGCAAAAAAAGGCGACCAAAGAGCATATGAAACGCTGGCCATCGCTTTTCGACCGAGAATTCTTATGTGGGTGAAAGGCCTGGAGCGCAAATATTTGGGCGGGGCGCCGCTTCGGGGAGACGAGGCAGAAGATATCGTGCAGGATGTCTTGGTCAAATTTTGGAAGAATATCCATCAATTTCGCGGCAACAGTAAACTATCGACTTGGCTGTTCTCGATTACTCAAAACCATTTCAAAAACCAGATCAAGAAACATGCCAAGCATGAAGCCAATTATTCGCTGCGAGATTTTTCGGGCGCCGAATTGGAAGATGACGGTCAGGTTCCGCTGAAAACACCGGCATCAACGATCAATAATGATGACCCCGAGAGTGAGTTTGAGGCCAAAGAGCAAGTTGAGAAAGTGTACGAAATTATCAAGAAAATGCCGGAGACGCTGCAGGAAGTGTTCTGGCTTCGAGAGCGTGAAGGCATGAGTTACGATCAAATCGCAGATACAGTGAATATTCGACTGGACACGGTCAAGACACGCCTGCATCGCGCTCGCAAGACGATTTATGCTGAATTGGCTCAGTGGGCCAATGAAGACGCACAACCCCATGACACCTGAAATATGGATGAGAATATGAACGAAAAGCTCTCAGCACTCCTTGATGGAGAACTTTCAGACGAAGAGTTGGACTGTATCTTGGAGGAAATGTCCGGCAGTCCGCAGCTCAGATCTGATTTTTCCAGACTTCACATGATTCGACTGGCAGTTCGCGGGCAGTGTTCTGCTGTCCAAATTGCAGCCTCTTTCCGAGATGAGACTGAACAGCATCCAGCGGTACTGACATCCCTCAATCGATCTGCCAAGCTGCGAAAACGTCTTGATATTGCAAAGCTGTTTGACTTTCCTTCGCTGAGGCAATATGGCGGAGCGGTGACCGCAACAGCCATGGCTGCTGCGCTGGTCATTGGCTTTTTTGCCAATGATTTGCTAGATTCATCCGCCAAATTGCAAATCGCCGCGGTGAATGCCGAGGCGGTCCAGACCGCACTGAGCTGGCAGCCGCCCAGCATTGAGAAGAATGCCAAGATTGAGCAGCATCTCAATCAGTCCTTGCTGAATCTGAGTGAAGTGACAAACATCTCAAGAATTGCAAGCAAAGCCGATGCTCTTCTAGTCAGTTACAGCGAGTAATACGCTGATTGACTGAATCTTATTCTTGAAAGCTAACGCCATGAAAAATTCAGTTGCAAAAGTTGTCATTTGCATGACCTTCATGGCCGCGTTCTGCAGCATGCCGTCCAGCGCGACACCGGTCATCAGTCCACTGGATGAATTGCTGCCACGCATCAGCAGCGCAGCAAACACACTGAGTTTTCAGGGAACCATAACCTACACGCAGGGGACAACGATGGAAACCCTGCAGATCGCGAGATCTGTATATCACAACGGCTTTCTGGAGCGGATTTCAGCACTGGATGGCATGCCGTCAGAAATCATTCGCAGCAACGAAGGCGTGTGGTGCTACTTTCCCGAAAAGAAACAGGGTTATTACAAGCCAATTCCTCAAGTTCAAATTCGCATTCCGTTTATTGAGGAATTGAACTTTGACCAGCTCTCCAAAATTTACTCAATCAGTCTTTTGGAACGCACTCGGGTTGCCGGGCGCTGGGCAACTCATATTGCGATGACCGCCAAAGATGAATATCGCTACAGCCTCCATCTGTGGGTGGATGAGCACACCGATCTGCTGTTGCGGTCAGATTTAATCGACACGGCTGGACAAGTAATCGACAGCTACAGTTTCGTTGAGATCGAGATCTTTGAAACTCCGGCAAAACTGCAGATTCAGCCGACATTCTCCGGCAAAAACTATCGCTGGTTCTTCGATGCGCCGGATACCAGGGAAATCAGCAGCCGCTCCAACTGGTCTGTCAATATGATGCCGGATGGGTTTAAAAAAATCAAGCACCTGAACAGTGTGGCATCCGATGTGCTGGATGAAAAACTGTTTTTTTCCGATGGTTTGGTGTCAGTCATGGTCACTATCCACAAATATATGGAGCCGGAGGATCATCCAAATTTTGACGGCTTCAGTCGACTGGGTGCAGTCAGCGCCTTCGGAAAAATAATGGATGACTATCAGATTACGGTGATGGGCGAGGTGCCGCCCCAGACTGTGCACGCCATTGCCGATGCAATTGCCTATAAATCGGTTATCCGCGGAGCGGCTCGCCGATGCGATTGTCCATAGGCGGCATCTATGCCTAGCCGTGCCAGGGCAGCGGACTGAACATCGCCGCACTCAAGATCAGCTTGATGCTTCAGCAGTGTTTGAATTGCTGTATGGAAATCCTTGGGGAGGTGCAGCGAGAGGTGTCGGCCAGTGCCCGGCCAGTCGACCAAGACCGACTGACGGCAAAGATCCACTGCCGACTCGCCGCGGCTGGTGCGCGCAGCAAGCTGAAACGTTGCAGCCTCAGTTGCATCACTTGATATTCGATGAGCCTTGCCATGAGCATTCAGGAGTCAGAGCGTATCTGGCGTTGTTGGCGGCAGCGCTCTTAAGTAATCGCCTAAAGAAGGAATCGGAAAACAGTAGTGATAAGGCAGGCTTTTCGCTGGCGCCAATATTCCAGCGTGCAATGCAGTCGTGACAAACTCATCGACCGTTTGATTACGCTTTCGTCTAACTGATTCTGTCAAACTGTCCACTTCCTCGTAAGTCACAATTCCAGCCAAGTCGCCTTGCTTTTTGCCAGCCGCCAGTGCGAGCTGTCTGTATACCCGCGGGGGATACTTGCCCGTATTCAGCCGGTGGAAATAATATTCATTTTTTTGATTCGCACCCTCTGCCAGAGCCTGCTCTAGCAGAGGGTGTTTCAGATACCCGCCATTGGCGCGAATTATTTGGCCTGCGGTACTGCCGATTCCGCTGATATGCTGCGGCCATCCTTGAGACAATTCAGCCAATGCACCAGCCCAGTGGCTTTTTTCATCATTGCTGCCGCGGTAGTAGGTGTTGATCATGCGTCTGAATGAAGCTGCCGCTTCCATAATGGAAAGAGGTTCCAGATTAACAACTCGATTGCGCGGAAACCTTGATAAGCCACATGAATTCAGCACTTTTTCAGTATCGCTTAGGCCGAAAAATGCAGCGACTAGCGGTATTCCTTCCGATTTTCGATGCAGACTGTCAAGAACACCGGCTGTCATTTCACCAATTGGGATGTTTTGCGCTTCATCAACAAAAATAACGAAATGAAAATTTTTTAGAAAAGGGGCTGTTTCGCTGAATACCCATTCTGCTGGCAGCTCAGATGCCTGAGTGTCATCGCTCTGCGGTTTGCCACCGATCGAAAAGCCGCCGATGCCGATTCCCCGAAGAGAGAATTCATCAATAATCCTGCGGCCTAGTTTAAGAAATTCTCGAAGTTCAGTCGATACTGCACCTGACGCAGCTTTGGCGAGTCTTTCGCTCTCGGCATTGGCGGCATTGACGATCAACGCTATCGTATGCGCTGCAGATTTCAGCGTTGAAGGATTCAAAGAGACAGTGATCCATGGATACTCAGGCGTTGAATGTCTCCGGACAGCTTCGATGCACTCAAACATCAGTGCCGATTTTCCAGCGCCGGGAGCGCCTTGGAATATCATTGTGCCCCCGCCGATTTCACCGTCCTGAAGAGAAATGACGGCGGATCGAAAAACTGCATACTCATGATCTCGTCCGAAAAAGAAAGGCTCACGCTTCCCATCTGAACGATCTGATCGCCTCAGCCAGGCTGTCTCGGGCTTGGGTTCGGCAGGGGGCGGTTTAGCAAAATGCTCTTGACTCATAGGATTTGCTGTTTCGATCGACTCAAACAAATTTTATCACGGCGGTTGTATGACTGCGCTTTGCATGCTGCAGGCCAAATCGACAAGGAAAATGGTGCAGACGGGATCAGTTTGAGCTGGCCGCGGCTTCGCAGCAAGAGGTTTCGCAGGAGTCGGTTTCGGGAAAAATCTTGATTCCATATAGCTGATGTATTCGCATGTCTGGCTTCGAAAATATCAAATAAATGGATGGGTGAATCGCTTGCTTTTGCGTTGGGAGAAATCGCAGCAGCCTGATCGTCCAAATCACTGCATCAAAGCATATCACGAACTGTCAAGTTTCACTGACTGATTGATGATTCAATAGAGATTATATAAGGCCGCTGGCTTTATCAACGATCAGCGAGCGTTTCTCCAGGTCAAGAACAAAAGTTTTTCCTATCCATAATATCCCTCACCTAAAAAAAATCGGTGCCGCTGCCACCCCTTTGCCTGCGTTATAATTACGATTTCGAAGTTCGCGACAATTGATTTTTCTGCGCTCATCCCGGAGTCGGACGAATCACCTCCCTCGCGTTTGCATACTGGCAAATAGCTGATAGTATTCTCGGTGCGTCATTTTTGTGCTCAATTCAGATTCAGCAGTTTCTCTGAAACAATGATTTGTGCTTTGAAACTGTTTGCCGCAGTGAGCAATCAGGGATTTCGATTGGAACAGGCACGAAATCGCTGATTGACATTGGTTTTTTGAAAATACACAGGCGGCATCGGATTGCTCCGCAATGGCATAAATCATGAATTTTGAACTTATACTCGCAGTGACGCTGGCTGTGACCGGTCTGATTTGGTTTATCGACCTGATTGCCAGATTCATTGCACGAATGCGCCATTCAAAAATTTCGGCGGATGGTGAAATGGTGATCAAGCGGCCTTGGCTGATCGACTTTGCCCGTTCCTTTTTCCCAGTGCTGCTGGTTGTTTTTGTTTTGCGCTCTTTCGTTGCTGAGCCATTTCGAATTCCGTCGGGCTCTATGCTGCCGACTTTGCAGATCGGTGATTTTATTCTCGTCAACAAATACGAATATGGACTGCGACTGCCTGTTTTGAATGACAAAGTGATCGAAGTTGACAGACCTGCTTACGGAGATGTGCTGGTGTTTCGTTATCCGCATGACAAGAACATCAACTACATCAAAAGGGTGATCGGCTTGCCCGGTGATGAGATTGTTTATCAGGACAAAAGGGTGTTCGTCAATGGAGTCGAGGTTGAGCAAAGCAGCGTTGGCCGCTACAGCGTCTCGAATGAACGCGCCAGCAATTCGAGTCGACTGCAATTGACAGTGCTGTCTGAGTCTTTTGCTGCCGACAGCGAGTTCATGATTCTGCATGATGACAAGCGACCTTCCCTGAATTTGCGTTTCACCGTCCCGACTGAACATTATTTTGTCCTCGGTGACAATCGCGACCATAGCAATGACAGCCGTTTCTGGGGATTTGTTCCAGAGCAGAATATTGTCGGCAAGGCTTTTCTCGTTTGGTTCAGCTGGAATTATCGCGACGGCGAGGGGATCGGGTGGAGTCGGATTGGGCACCCGATTCATTAAACACTCCGCTCGAGCTGACTTGCGCCTGTGAGCTGAATGGGATTGAAAAATTCTCATAACTGTGTTTGGCAGTGGACAGCATACGACTCAAGCGATTCTCAGATTCGATTCAATATCAGTTTGAAAACATCGATCTTTTGCGCCAGGCCTTGACTCACAGCAGTACGCAAAAACTGCATAACGAGCGACTTGAATTTCTTGGCGATGCGACACTTGGAGCTGTCGTATCCGAATATCTTTACTTGCGCTATGCAGATGCATCCGAGGGAGAGCTGTCCCTCCGGCGTTCTCGTATTGTGAACAATCAGAATTCGCTTTGCCGAATTGGCGCACAGATGGCTCTGCATAACTATGTGCAAGTGAACAAAGGCTTTCCGTGGGGCAACGAAACCGCAAGCAGAAACTTGCTTGCAAACGCTGTTGAGGCATTGATTGGCGCGATTTATCTCGACGGCGGCATAAGTGCTGCCAAAGAATTCATTTATCACCATATTCTGCCTGCAATCGAGTCTGGTGAACAGTCGACTAAAGTGAATTCGAAATCAAAATTGCAGGAATATCTTCAGAAACGCGCACAGCCCGTTCCTCAATACGAGCTGATCCAAACCACCGGTCGCGATCACAAGCCGAAATTCGTCGTTGCCTGCCAAGCTCAAGGCTTGCGATCCAAGGTCATCGGAGAAGGCGGCAGCATGAAGGAAGCAGAACAGAATGCGGCTGCAATCGCCTATGAGCAACTCACACAATAGCGGAAATTCACCGGACTATCGCAGCGGGATGATTGCTTTGGTCGGCCGGCCCAATGTTGGCAAATCGACTTTGCTCAACTATCTCCTCGGACATAAAGTCAGCATCACATCGCGCAGAGCGAATACGACTCGCAATCGGATTCTCGGTGTGCTGAATGACTCGAATTGTCAGTATGTCTTCATCGACTTGCCGGGGATAAACGCCAGTGGCAAACGCCGAGTTGATCGCGCTATCCACAAAACCGCAACCGCAAGCATCGCTGGAGTTGATCTCATATTGTTTGTGGTTGAGTACCGCGGCTGGCAAATCGGCGACAGTGGGATCTGGCATCGGATCAAAGCACAAAATTGTCCTTGTGTAATTGCTGTCTCTAAAATCGATCGGGTTGCGAAAAAATCAATGCTGTTGCCGGTTGTAGAACGGATTGCTCAAGAAACAGGAATTACCGATATTGTTCCAGTCAGCGCTGTGAAACGGCAGAATTTACAACAGCTCAAATGGATTGTTGCCAGCAAGCTGCCAGTGGGCTCTGCGCTTTTCCCGGTGGAATTTGTAACTGATAAAAATGAGGTTTTCCATACATCTGAATTGATCCGAGAGCAGATATTTCGAACCTATGGCGACGAGATTCCATACGTGTGCGCGGTCCAGATTGAGCGTTACGAATATATTGCAGACACTCTAGAAGTCGATGCGTTGATTTATGTGGAAACTGAGAGCCAAAAACGGATCATTATCGGCTCGCGCGGCACCAAGATCAAGCGAATCGGTACGGAAGTTCGTGCAGTGCTGGAATCTGAGCTTGGCCTGCAAGTTCGATTAAATGTGTGGACCAAAGTCCGATCCCAGTGGACCCGCAATGAGCGATTGATCGCCCAATTCGGTTATTCAGACTTGAGTTAAAGCATGCGCATCAGCAATGAGCGGTGTTATGTTCTGCACTCAATCCCGTTTTCCGAAACGAGTTTGGTCGTCTATCTGTTTTCTCGAAACTACGGTCGGATCAACATACTGGCCAAAGGAGCGCGCCGGGCAAAATCGCAGTTTCGCGGCAAAATTCGACCCTTTGCGGAATCCCAAGCGAGTTGGAAAGGGCGCGGCAGTGTGCCGACGCTTGTGAGTTTCGAGAATAAATGGTCTGCTGTTCCATTTGCAAAGGGTGTTTTTTATTGCCATTCCTACGTGAATGAATTGATCTCACGCCTGGTTCCGCATCGCGATCCCTGCTTGCCTCTGTATGATGAATATCACGAAACTATTCAATCACTGGCAGAAAAGGGCGCCGATCAATTCTCAATTTTGCGTATTTTCGAAACGAATCTGCTGCGCGAGCTTGGCTATGGACTGGCACTGGAAACCGAGGATGATCATAAAACAGCAATTTGCGCCGATCAGCATTACATTTACAACTTAGGCGCTGGCGCCTGCCGTTCGGACGCGGCTCATGCCGAAGCGATTTCAGGCCGAACATTAATTGCAATCCAGACTGGGATATTTGATTCAATCGAAGTCAAGCAGCAAAGCCGCGCTTTGCTTACCCGAGCATTGGAACACCATCTGGAAGGACGAAAAATTTCCAGCCGCAATATTTTTCGTCAGACCAGTATTTCGCACCAACGAAAAAACGATAGATGAAATGAAGTTAGCAGCCGAAGATTTTGATTTATTTATTTTTTACGATTAGCAGTGTAGCCTGCTGGCAATTGCCCAAGATCGCCTTCGCCGAATAAAAATCCCAACATGTGCTGCTCGATGTATTTCTGCGTATCGACATCGCCAGTCATCATTTGATTTTCGTTAATGATGGGCACTAAACGCTCAAGCCACTGTTTCCAGCCTTCTTTGGATACATTGTTGACAATGCGCTGACCGAGCTCGCCGGGATAGGGCGGGGCATCCAAAGCTTCTGACTCTTCGTTAAGTACTACACAGTGAACTTTTTTGGTCATCAATGGCCTCGAAGGTAGTGTTAATTTGCTTTCTGAATCACTTGCAGAGCTATGATGGGCGTACGTCATCTTTTCTGTAACCGGCATCATTAGGCGAAGATCCATACCTTGCTCGCATGACAGCCGGTACGATACTCATGCCGGCTGCGCAGGTCACGGTATTTTCACCCATGTGCGCACCGCACCAGTGCATTTGCTGAGAACTCTTCGAAACATTATCCGTCTGACTGGCCGCCGGCGCTGTTCATCTTGCTGCGCAGCGACTTGACCTGCTCCCGGCTGAGCTCAGTCAAGGCCGCAACTCTCTGCGACTCCATGCCCGCCTGCAGCAAATTCAGCGCAACTTTCTCCAGACCCTCCACACGGCCTTCCACGCGAAATGCATCTGCAGCTGAAATCACCCTCTTTCGATCCTCCTCGGTCGCCGTCTCCAAACTCAGCACATCCTGCGGCTCAATATCCCTATTGTACCTGCAAATATACCCGATCACCAGCTGCAGCAGGCGCCTGAAATCCAGCGCATAGCCCATGAGCGCCTCGAGGTGCGGTTTCGAGACCGTGCCGAACAGGTCGCGGAAGCGGATCGAGGCGCGGCTGTCGGCCGCATTCTGGCGCACCGCAACGGGGATGATCAGGGACTTGAAGTCGTCCTGGAGGTGCCACAGGAACTGGCTGCGGGCCAGCTGCCTCTCCAGCTCGCGGCTGTGGAAGCTCTTGTGCTCGAGCAGCAGCACCACGCGGGCGGAGCTGCCGCTGCCGCTAAGCTTGGCTGAATACACCAGATCGGCGGTTCGGGTCTGGAGCCGGTCGGCAGCAATGCGCGCGGGCTCGGGATGCAGGGTGGACCGCTCGATGATGTCGAGCAGCGCTTGCGGGCAGCCTGCCCGCAGCAGGGCAATGAGGTTCTCGGGTGTCTCGAACACATCGCGAAAGAAGTCATCATGGATGTTGGCAGCTGTTTTGTCACTGGCAGATGAGGTTTCTGACTTTGGCATGATGGCGCCTTGGAACTAGAAGAAAAACAGATGAAAAAAAAAACTGTGTGAACATGCCGGCAACAGCGGCATCAAGAGTTCACTGCCAGAGCGCTGTGCTGCTCACTGAGGTCGGTTCATCAGTCTGTCACGGACCAGTGCATGAACGGTCGCACTGGTCGAAAACGGAGGCGCGATTGTTCATTTTATTTGATTGATCGCGTATAATTATAGGCTTCAAACCAAGCGGATCTTATTGATCAGGCAGTCGACAAAATGCAAATCCAAAGTTATAACCCGGCAATCACCGATTCTGAACTTCAAGTGACTGAAGCAGCGCGCAGCAAAATGTTCGAATTGATTCAAAATGCCGACGAGAGCGTTAAAGGCATCCGTGTCTATGTCACGGGCGGCGGTTGTGGCGGCATGAGCTATGGCATGACCTACGCTGATTCAGAATCAGAATACGATCGCATTCTGAATGCCGAAAACTTCAAACTGTATGCGGATGTCGTCGCCTTGCAATTTCTCAGTGGCGCTGAAATTGATTATGTTGATGACGGCATTCAGGCAACGTTTGTCTTTCATAACGTATTTCAATCGGTCGGTGGAAGCGGCGCTTGCGGGGGTTGCGGCGCCGCTGCCTAAAACACTGGCATAGCTTCGAGCCCTGATATCCATTTCCCAGCCAGTTCTGCTTGTTGCTCCGCACCATAGCTATCGGGCAGCTGCTTATGTGGCTGCTGCTCAAAAACTGAATTTGCCAATCCTGTGGGCTAGTGACAGTCCGGCTAATCTATCGCCAGTCAGTCAGGCTGGATTCCAGGTTGATTTTTCAAATCCAGCAGATGCGGCTGAAAAGATATGCCGCCAAGTCCGAAATAATCGGCCTAGCTGTGTGGTTGCGCCTGACGAAAAGTACGTTGAAATTGCCTCTTTAGTCAGTGAGGCACTGAATCTGGAGTACAACAGTCCTGAAGCAATGCGTTGTGCAACCGACAAGTCGCTTGCTAGACAGACACTGAGGCAGGCACGGCTGCCCATTCCCGCGTTTCGACTTGTGGATAGCGCCGATGCGAGTGCGGACTGGAGTTCGGCTGAGCTAGAATACCCCTGCGTCGCTAAACCGCTGACACTCTCGGCCAGCAGAGGTGTCATTCGAGCCGACAATGCGAATCAGCTGAGCAGTGCGATTGAACGTATAAGGAATCTGCTGGCATCAGAGTTTAACGACGGCTTAACACAGAAAATTATCGTTGAAAAATATGTTGACGGCTCTGAACATGCATTTGAAGGCTATCTTGATCATGGTGAACTGGAGTGCATTTGCATTTTTGACAAGCCTGAGCCGCTCGTCGGACCTTATTTTGAGGAAACGTACTACATTACTCCGTCGCGTTTAGAGGCGCAGCAGCAATCAGCTGTCGCCCAAGTCTTGCAGCAAGCCTGTGCAGCGCTGGGACTGGCAACCGGTCCGATTCACGCCGAGGTTCGAGTTGAAGGCAAGCAGATTTGGATTTTGGAGACTGCTCCGCGTTCTATCGGCGGGGACTGCGGACATCTGTTCAAAATCGCAACAGATACAAGCTTGGAGGAATATCTCTTGCGTCGTCACAGCGGTACGCAAACTGATTCAATTCAGATTCAGGATGCCGCCGGCGTACTGATGATTCCAGCTGCCGACAGCGGTATCTTGCGCCGCATCGAGGGTGTGACCAATGCGCAGGCTGTCAAGCATATTCGAGAAATTCGAATTGATGTCAGGGAAGGCGAGAGAATCATCAAGTGGCCAGAGGGAGGGAAGTATCCTGGATTCATTTTTGCTCAGGGCAAAACACCAGAAACGGTGGAGGCGGCGCTGCGTGAGGCGCATTCACACTTGAAATTCGTCTGCCTGCCGGAATTGCCAGTGCAGAGAGCTTGAGACGCCTATATCACTTCGGTCTTATCGAACGGAGCTGTTCCTTGAAGTCGCTTGATCTGCTGACGATTCTCACGCATATTTCTGCGCCATTTTTGTCCATAATGAAACGCAGCAGTTCGTATAATTTACGGAACAAGAAAGTCCTGCATGGCGGTTGTTATGATCGCGCTGTGAATGCGAATTGACTATTTTCCAAATTCCCCGGTAGCTCAGCAGGTAGAGCAGGTGGCTGTTAACCATCTTGTCGGCGGTTCGATCCCGTCCCGGGGAGCCAATTTTCTTTCCTTTTTGAATTGTGCGCCGCGGACGGCGCCTGTGCGATTCGCTCCATTTTGTTCTTTGATCAATGACTGCCACCCGTATAATCTGAACAAAATTCGAATCAAGGATTTTTCATGATTATTGATCAAATTCTAGCGGGCAGTCTGCAATTCCTGTCTGCGCTGTTTATCTTTTGTGTCGGGCTTGTGGCTGCTGCCGGAGTCGTTCTGTTTTTCGTTGATGTCAATCAGACACGCGATGCCGTCCGGCGGAACTATCCTGTTATTGGAAGATTCAGGTACGTTTTCACTTTGCTCGGTGAGTTTTTTCGTCAGTATTTCTTCGCAATGGATCGCGAGGAGATGCCGTTTAACCGAGCTGAGCGAGAGTGGATTGGCCGCTCATCAAGTGACAAGGACAATACCGTTGCCTTCGGCTCGACGCGCAACTTGGCACCGGTCGGCACCGCGATTTTCGTAAACTTCCCGTTCCCAACGCTCACTGAAGATGCAGTTGAGATGGTTCCGATGCTGATTGGTCCGAATGCCGAGAACCCATTTGTCGCAGCTTCATTTTTCAATATTTCCGGCATGAGCTATGGCGCACTCTCAACACCTGCGGTACTCGCACTCTCAAAAGGCGCTGCCATGGCAGAGTGCTGGTACAATACTGGGGAGGGCGGACTCTCACCGCATCATCTGTCTGGCGAATGCGATGTTGTCTTCCAAATCGGGACGGCAAAATACGGCATTCGTGATGCCGATGGCGCGATTGATCACAAAAAAATCAAAGAAGTTGCCGCGCACGAAAACGTCCGAATGTTCGAGCTGAAGCTCAGCCAAGGCGCGAAACCTGGAAAAGGCGGAATCCTGCCGGGCCGCAAAGTTACACCTGAAATCGCGGCCATTCGCGGCATCCCGGTCGGCGAGGCCTCCATCTCACCGAACCGCCACCCCGAAATCAACAGTACTAAAGAACTGCTTGACATGATCGAATATATCCGTGATGTCTCTGGCAAGCCCTGCGGTTTCAAGTCAGTGTTCGGCAGTTTTGCATGGCTGGAGGAGCTCTGCGAGGAGGTTCATAAGCGCGGCATTGATCATGCTCCAGACTTTATTACAGTCGATGGCGGCGACGGCGGCACTGGTGCGGCGCCTATGCCTCTGATGGATAACGTGGGGTTGCCGATCAAAGAATCCTTGCCGCTGGTTTCAGATGTCATCTACAAGTATGGATTGCGCGAGCGTGTTCGTGTTATCGCATCTGGTAAACTCGTCACACCGTCGGAAGTCGCCTGGGCCATTGCGACTGGCGCAGATTTTGTGACTTCGGCGCGTGGATTTATGTTTGCGCTTGGATGCATCCAGTCGCTGAAGTGCAACAAGAACACCTGTCCGACCGGGATTACCACGCACAATCCGCGTTTGCAAAAGGGTCTGAATCCCGAAGACAAGGCGGTCAAGGTTTTCAACTATGCCCGCAAGATCGTTCGCGAGGTTCAAATCATTTCTCACTCTTGCGGCGTAGTGCGCCCGCGGCTGATGAACCGCAGCCATGTGCGCATTGTCCAGCAAAATGGCCGATCTGTACCAATGGATGAGCTGTATCCGCGTCCGGATATTCTGCCAGAGTACGCACACCACGACAGCGGCTTGTTTCAATAGTGGAGCCGCTGGCAGGTCAATCCTTCACGATAGCGCTGCGCTTGCACCGCACCGAGAGGATTTACGAGCGCATTTTCAGCGATTTCGGGTCATAGAGTGCCTCAGGCTCATATATGACCGGAACTCGCGTCTCCTCAACTTCCAGCTCATATGCGCCTGCATGCAGGTATTCGGTGTCTACGCCGTTTCCGTTTCTTACATAGCCGTACGCTATATTTTTACTGACGGTATAGCCCCAGCCCGCACTTGTGGTCCATCCAACCCGCGTTCCATTGCGGTAAATGGTTTCACGACCGTGCAGTGTGATGCTTTTGTCTGTCGTTGAGAAACACGACAGAAATTTGCTCAACGGCTGCTTTGTTTGCTGCCGCAGTGCGTCTTGGCCGATAAACGGCATCTCGCTGTCGACGCGGACAACTTTATCCAGTCCGGCTTCGAGGGGCGTAAAGTCGGGTCCAATATCCGTGCCCAGAGCTCTGAATCCTTTTTCCAAACGCAGGGATTCCAAGGCTCTGTAACCGACGTGTGCCAGTCCGAACTGAGGACCGCAATCAGTGATGGCGCGAAATACCGCTGATGCCTGCTGAATGGGAATGTGCAGTTCCCATCCTAGCTCACCGGCAAACGAGACTCGAATCGCCAGTGCAGAATGACCAAGAATACTGATTTTCTTGCAGCTGGAAAATCGGAAAGCCTCACGGCCAAGCTCTGCGTCGGTGACTGACTTCAGCAAGTTGCGGCTGTTCGGACCGCTGAGGGATAAGGTCGCATACTCAAAACTTACATCGCGCAGCGCGCATCGACTTAAATGAGACGGAATATGATTGTTTATGTGGTGAAAGTGATGGGATGCATAAGCTGTGCCGGCGACGATCAGGAACTTTTCCGCCTCGATGCGGGCGATCGTTACGTCGCATTCAATACCGCCGGAAGGATTGAGCATTTGGGTGTAGATGACCGCCCCCGCTGGGCGGTCAATTTGATTTGCGCAGAGCCACTCCAGGGCAGCGCATGCATCTTGGCCTGTCAACTCAAACTTGGCAAATGAAGACTGATCGATGATGCCGACGCGCCCGCGAATTGCGCGATGCTCCTCGCCAACCGGCTCAAACCAGTTGGGCCGGCCAAAAGACGGACAATCTTCGTTGCTTTGGCCTGGAGGGGCATACCAGTTGGGTCGCTCCCAGCCCATTTTCTCACCAAAACTGGCGTTGAGCCGCCGCAATTGATCATAAAGCGGCGACTTGAATGCAGGCCGGGCGCTCGAATGCTCTTCATGCGGCCAAGCCATCGCGTAATGCTTGGAACAAAGCTCGATTGTTCTTTGTGCAATCCAGTCGCTGCTGCGATGGACTTTGCCGAATCTTCTTATGTCCACGCCGGTGAGATCCATCGACGGCGCACCATTGACAACCCATTCCGCCAATGCCCTGCCGGCGCCGCCGGCGCTGGCAATGCCAAATGCATTAAATCCTGTAGCGACAAAATAGTTTGCCAGGTCAGGAACCTTGCCAATCATAAAATTGCCATCCGGCGTAAATGATTCAGGACCGCAAATCATCTGTTTGATGTCCACAGCTGCCATCGACGGTATGCGATGAATGCCGGCCTCCATCAGGCTGCCAAAATGATCAATGTCAAAATCCAGCAAGGTAAAGAAAAAATCGTTCGGCGGCGTCTCAATTGCCCACTTCTGCGGATTCAGCTCATAGCCGCCAAAGACCAGTCCGCCGACCTCTTCCTTGAAGTAAATCAGACTGTCTGGGTCGCGGATGGTAGGCATTGCCTGATCGACACCGTCTAGAGCGCCGGTCACAATGTAATGATGCTTCATCGGCACGATCGGAACGCTCACGCCAGCCAGCTCGCCGAACCGGCGTGACCACATTCCCGCGCAGTTGATCACCGTCTCGCATTGAATGGGTCCCAGCGTGGTATTGAGTCCCGTGATCGCGTCATTGACTTTGAGGACCTCAGTTACCTCGCAGTTCTCAATGAATTGAACGCCTTTGAGCCGGGCGCCTTTGGCGAGCGCTTGGCTGAGATCAGATGGATTTGCCTGTCCGTCGGTCGGAATAAAAGCGGCGCCGAGCAAATCCTCGCCATTGAGAACTGGGCACAGATCAACAGCTTCTTGCGGAGTGAGAAAATGCATGTCCAAACCAAATGAGTGCGCCATCGTCACTTGCCGCTTGATTTCTCGAACCCGTTCATGATGACTGGCTAGACGCAAGCCGCCGTTCTGTTTCCAGCCTGTTGCCTGGCCGGTCTGCTCCTCAAGCTGCGCGTACAGCTCTACGGAATATTTCAGCAGCTGCGTTACATTTGCACTGCTGCGAAGCTGGCCGACCAGGCCGGCCGCATGCCAAGTGGAGCCATTGGTCAGTCGGCCCTGTTCCAGGACCACACAGTCTGTCTCGCCCATATGCGCTAGATGATAGGCGGTGGATGATCCGATAATTCCGCCGCCGACAATAACGATTTTGCGGTGCTGTGGCAATTTCATTGCATTTTTCCAGTTAAAGTCCAAGTGCTTGCTTTCTGCGGCGCGCGGCAGCGGAAATCAGTCGATCCGTGATGATGGCGATGAAGGCGACTGACAGGCCCGCGACAATGCCGCGACCGGTGTCCGCTTTGGTCAAAGCGATGTAGACTTCCTGCCCCAGGTCACGTGTGCCGACCAGTGCGGTAATAACCAGCATGGAGAGTGCGAACATGACAGTCTGATTGACGCCGAGCATGATTTCTGGCCAGGCCAGGCGAAACTGAACTTTGGTGAGGACCTGAAACTTGGTGCAGCCCGAAGTTTTCGCGGCTTCAATCAGCGCCGGCGATATTTGCTCGATACCGTAAATCGTGTAGCGGATCGCCGGGGGCAGGGCATAGAGCACAACTGCAACCATGGCAGAAAAATCACCGACTCGGAACAGCATCACGACCGGCAGCAAATAGACGAAACTCGGCAGCGTCTGCAGCGTGTCAATAAAGATCAGTGTCGCTTTTTTAATCGCAGCATTGCCGGATGCAATAACGCCGATCGCAATACCGATCACTGCCGCAGCAATCACCGACAGTCCGCATAGATAGACGGTGATCATGGCTTTAGTCCACTGTCCGGCAATCAGTATGAAAGAGGCCAGGGCAACCACCAGCAGAGCCAGCCGCAGCCCGCCAAGCTGGTATCCGGCAACAGCGAGCATCAGCAGGACTCCGGGCCATGGCAAGGCGAGCAGGAACAATTTCACCGGTTTCAGTACATTCAGCAGCAGAAACACCTTGATCGCCTCGAGCTCATCAAAGAAATTGATGTTGATCCACTTGACCAGATCGTTCCAGAATTGTCCAGTTGTGATTTCGAGACTGGCTGGCCATTGCGCGAAAATCGGCGCTACAAAACCCACTGCGGTGGTAATGCCCAAAACAGCTGCGGCCAAGACGAGGTTCTGGTGCCGCTGAATAAAACTCTGCCGCCCCAGCGGCGCCGGTGCATGGTCTTTTTGCTCGCGAGTCGCCCAGGCCTGCGACAGGCGATCCAGAACAATCGCCATGAGCGTAATCGCGATTCCCGCTTCAAGACCGTCGCCGATAGCCTGTCTTCGAAGCGAGGCCAGAACATCAAAACCAAGTCCGCCTGCGCCAATCATCGATGCAATAATGACCATATTCAGCGACAGCATGATGACTTGATTGACACCCACCATCAGTCCCGAGGTTGCGGAAGGCACCAATACTCGCCAGGTCATTTGACGCTGGGTGCAGCCCGCCATCTTTCCGAACTCCTTGATTTCATCCGGTACTGTCTTAAGTGACAAAATGGTAATGCGAACCATTGGCGGCATTGCATAGATCACTGTGGCAGTGATCGCAGCGACGGGTCCAAACCCAAATAGAAAAAGCACTGGAACCAAATACGCGAAAATGGGCATGGTCTGCATCAAGTCCAGAACGGGTGTGATGGCGCGCTCGAAGGCATGGGATCGGTAGCCCAATATGCCTAGCGCAATACCCAAGGCAATACCGATTGGAACGGCCACCGCAATAGATGCCAAGGTAATGGCGGCACTCTCCCAATGACCGAATGCTGCGACATAGCCGGCGCAGGCAAACACCATCAATCCAAGCTTCCAGTCTTTGATGCGCCAGGCAAGCCAGGTTGTCACCGCAGTGAGGCCCAGCCATGAGACTGGGGGTGTTTCCCAGTACTGATCGCCGCCGACCGGCACCTTGAAGCCGGTAATCAGCAGCGACTTGGCAAGTTCGTACGGAATTTCGATTGCGGCGGCCACAGCGCGAGTGAAATCTTTGAAAGTCCAGGGAAATATATACGCCTGATCACCGACCAGCCATTTCATAAAGCCAGTCACGCAGCTGCGTACACTGCTGCAAGTGCCGAGCGCCTCAAGCTTCCAGGACAGTTCTTTGGGCGCTTTGAGAGCCCAAGGCCAATATTCTCCACCCAGCCATATCAAACCTACACCCGCGACCGTCATCAGCCAAATCAGGACCCGCACGCTGGGCACTGTGACCTGGATTGGAGAAAACGCAGTGGCTGCCATGGATATTCAGTGTTATTTGCGGCGCGCAATCAGCACATCCATCACCAGTTCGCGCGTAATGGAGCCGATCACCTTGCCCGCATCATCCGTGACATCAAACGGCTTGTCTGAATTCACAACTTGCTCTGCCAAGTCTTCAATTTTTGCTGAATGCGGCACCGAACCGCCGGTCGGCGCGCTTGTGATGCGCTCGACCATCACAGACTTGGCTCTGAACACCTTGGCTCTGACCAAGTCATTGGTAAATTCCTCAACGTATTGGTCCGCGGGACGCAGCACCAGCTCTTCAGGGGACCCAATCTGAACGATCAAGCCGTCTTTCATGATGGCGATACGATCTGCGAGCCGCACAGCCTCATTGAAGTCGTGTGTGATAAAGACGATGGTTTTGTTCAGCATCGACTGAATGCGCAGAAACTCATCTTGCATTTCTTTTCTGATCAGCGGATCCAGTGCCGAGAACGGCTCATCCAGAAACCAGATTTTCGGCTCGACCGCCAGCGATCTTGCAATCCCTACGCGCTGCTGCTGTCCGCCGGAGAGCTCTCTTGGGTAATAGGCTTCGCGATCCTCCAGTCCGACGAGTCCAATCACTTCGCGCGCTCGCTGCTCGCGCACATTTTTTTCGACACCCTGGACCTCCAGCGGAAATGCCACATTGCCGAGTACTGTCAAATGCGGCATCAAGGCGAAGTGCTGAAACACCATGCCCATCTTGTGTCGGCGGATATTGATCATCTCCTTCTCAGATTGCTTCAAAAGATCGGCATTCTCAAACATGATTGCACCGCAGGTCGGCTCGATCAGGCGCGACATGCAGCGCAGCAGTGTCGATTTGCCAGAGCCTGAGAGTCCCATAATGACAAAAATCTCACCCTCGCTGACAGACAGATTGACATCGCGGACCGCACCGATCAATCCCGCCTGGCTGAGAGCATCGTCGTTGACACGAGCACTGGGATAGCGCTCAAACAGCTGTTCGGCACCCTTGCCAAAAACTTTCCAGACACCTTCGCAAATGAGAATAGGGCTGGCTGCGCTCATCGTGCTGGCCGGAAAGAATTGAGTTCAAAAAAATACGCGCCAGCCCTGCCCGAGCGAGCAAGCTGGCGCGTCATCAGATTCGCTGGAACGCCGATTTACTGCGTCCAGGCTTTCCAGGTGCTTTCGTTGTCTTGCAGCCACTCGGCGACGACATTCTCCACAGTCTGTCCTTCCAGATCCACTTTGACGATCAATGAGCTCATGATCTCGTTGTCAATTGTGAAATTGCGGACAGTCTGATAGGCTTTTGGCCATTTTGCCTCACCCTCGGCCCATCCGACGGCCTTGATCCAGCCGCGCGGCTTGCCGCAGTCATAGGCCATATCCGAATTTGTTCCCCAAGACGGATCTTTGTAGCACTCATCGGTATAGACTGGAAATTCAACCCATTCGCCCTCAAATTTGGCTGTCGCCCAATGCGGCGCATAGACCCAAGCGAGTACAGGCGCCTGGCGCTGATAGGCGGATTCGATTTCAGCGAATAAAGCAGCATCCGTGCCGGCATGAACAACTTCGTAATCCAGCTCCAGCGCCTCGACCCGCTCATCGTCATATCCGCCCCAGGTTACCGGACCACCCAGGTAGCGTCCTTTGGGTGCGGTTTCCGGAGTGGAAAAAGCTTCTGCACAATCATTCAAAGCGGTCCAGTCCGGCAATCCGGGACACATTTCTTTCATATACAGCGGATACCACCACTCCTCAATCGCGAACATGCCTGTCTCGCCCAGCTCAACCGTGTTGCCGGTTGCAAGAGAGGCTTCAAGCGCGTCTTTCCCGGTGGTTTCCCAGATTTCGACTGCGACATGCAGGTCTCCAGATTCCAGGCCCACAAACTGTGCGATGTAATCAGCCGGAACATATTCGATGCTGTAGCCCATCGACTTTAGAATTTCACCAATCAGCGTCGCTGTGATGAACTGTCCGGTCCAATCATGCCAGGTGATCTTGATCGGATCACTGGACTCCGCCTGGGCGGATGCGGCCGGTGCATAGACCATGAAAACGACAAGACTTGCCGCAAAAAAGCTTTTCAGTTTCTTTCCCATATCGGTTTCTCCAAATCATTAAGGTTAGACAATTTACGTGATTTTTGCGAGGCGGCGCTCTTGGCGAAAAATTATTTGCCAGCGGCTGTGCGCTCCGAGTGCTCGGGCAGGCTCGAAATTCAAATCAGGCTAGTCGAAAGCGCCGCGATAAAGGTCCCAGTTGGCTTCGAATCGATCTTTATTCATGTTGGTATAGCCTTCGTAGCCAGCCTCCTGATCAGGATAAATTTCAGCCATGGATTCAGCAACGCTCTCGTCACCCAGATCTGAGGTGACTTCCTGCGTCATGCCCCACATGTATTCGCGAAGATTCAATGCCAGCTTGAATGCAATCAGCTGCCGGCGCAGCGTTTCGGTAAGCGTTCCGTAATACTTCTCAAACATGATTCTTTCGTATTTCTCAGCCATGTCTGAGTTGCAGCTGACACCGACCAAATCAAACATCGGATGACCATAGCCGCCGTAATCCCAGTCAATCATCCAGATTTTGCAGTCCCCGTCGAATACAAAATTCTGCGGAACCGTGTCGTTGTGCGTGAATACAGGAACGAATCGATCAATTGCGCTTTCCAGCAGAGCATTGATGCGCAGGACTTCTGGGAATTCATCGCACAAACGGGATTGTCTTTCGGTACCGATGGCGACATAGTTTCGAATCACTTGAAACGGCCAAAAGTAGGTCAGCGCCTCGCGCACCTGCCTCGAGCCCGCATGCAAGCGCTGCAAAAGGGCAACAATTGCGCTGATCCGCTCTTCGTCCTCAATGAAGTCCTCGGGTTTGAGGCAGCCGCCGGGCAGAAAATCAACGATAGTCAGGTGCGGCTCTGACAAAATGACTTTTGGACTGATTCCGATCTCGCCGGCCGCGTACATCGAAGCCTGTACAGACGACTGGATGATGCCGTGTACCGGGATATCTTTGCCGATCCTTGCAGCCTGCTCTCCATCGGCATGACGAATTCGATAATTGCGATTGCAAAGCCCGCCGACCAGTCGCTCAATGGTCAGGCTGCCGTTGTCCAGACTGCCTGCCCAGCAGGGCAGTTGGGACAAATAGAGTCGGATCTGGTCTTCATGCCACTGAGGACGCAGCTCTTGCGCACCCTCCGGCCAAGCCGTTTCATGCTGCGCTTGCTTGATTGGACCCTCATACCGCTGTCGCTTCGCCATGCTTGCTTACTCCTTGCTGAATCTGCAGTGCAATCGCAAAAAACAGTTGTTTTGCAATCCGTCATGCTGCAATTGAATATTCTGCGCCCACTCAGTCAGCATTTCCAGACCGGATACAGAGGCCTGCGCCTGACTGATAATCCCCATTTTACGCACGATTTAGATTTCGAGTCAAGCATTTCTGAAACTTCAGCAGCTTTGCAGTCCAGGCAGTTCAAATTCGCTGAGAGTGAGTCTGAGCTCAAGTTTCGGCTTTCGCAAGCATTTGAAAAAATCCAATAACGCATTAGCCCCCATGCGCAATGAGGTTTTCCTCATGCGGTTGCTGACAAGCCATCGGGCGACAAGTCAATTTTCTTGGAAAGACAGCCGTCGCAGGCACCGCGCACATTTGATGTCAGGCAAATAAATTTTTCAGGCGACTTACGGCTTCCTCCAAGACTGCCATGCTGGTCGCGAATGAGAGACGGATGTGGCCTGCGCCGCCAAAAGCGCTGCCCGGAACCACTGCAACTTCGGCTTCGCTCAAGATGTACTCGGAAAGCTCCACATCGGTATGGATCCCGTCGAGACTGGCGATAATTTCGCTGCAATCCGGAAATGCATAGAACGCGCCGTCACCTGGCAAGCACTTCATGCCATTCACCTCGTTAAGGCTGTCAACAATAAAATCATGGCGCCGGTGAAACTCCTTTGCCATTTGATGGACCTCGTCCTGCGGACCATTCAGAGCTTCTGCGGCCGCGGCCTGTGCGATTGAATTCGGATTTGAGGTCGTTTGCGATTGGATCTTGCGCATGGCGGCAGCCAGGGATTCGGCGGCTGCGGCATAGCCGATTCTCCAGCCGGTCATGGCAAAGGCCTTTGAAACGCCATTGACAATGATCGTTCGATCCTGCAGGTCAGGACAGGCATTCACAATATTGCAAAATGGCGCGTCGGTCCATTGGATGTGCTCATAAATATCATCGCTTGCGATCATTACTTGCGGATGCGCCAGCAAGACTTCAGCGAGTGCCTTGAGCTCATTGAGAGTGTAGGCCGCACCGGTCGGATTGCTCGGACTGTTGAGCAGTACGATTTTCGTGCGCGCAGAAATTGCCTCGCGCAACTGCTCGGGCTGAAGCTTGAATCCTTGCTCAATGCCAGCGCTGACGATCACTGGAACACCTCCTGACAGCACGGTCATATCCGGGTAGGAAACCCAGTAGGGTGCGGGAATGATGACCTCATCGCCGGCGTCGAGCAGGGCGGTGAGAATATTGATCAGACTCTGCTTGGCGCCCGTAGAGACAACAATATTGGCAGGTGTGTATTCCAAGGCATTCTCGCGCTGAAATTTCTCCGCAATCGCAGTCTTCAGCTCAGGTGTTCCATCAGCCGGTGTATACTTGGTTTGCCCTGAGCGTATGGCTTTGATTGCCGCGGCTTTGATGTGCTCAGGTGTGTCAAAATCCGGCTCGCCAGCGCCAAGCCCGATTACATCGCGGCCAGCGGCTTTCAGCTCGCGCGCCAGTGTCGAAACAGCAATAGTCGCTGATGGTTTGATTGAATTGACGCGATTAGACAGTTCAGTCATCTGTAGCCTCAGTGCATGGTATTGAGTGAATTTAATTTTTAGTATATTGCAAGTATTTGAGAAGCGGAGGCTTGATTTTGCCATTGTTTGAGCTGGTATCGGACTATACGCCGGCAGGTGATCAGCCGCAGGCGATCGCCAAGCTGGTCGACGGCGTCCGCGCTCGGCAGCGTTACCAGACACTGCTTGGAGCAACGGGCAGCGGCAAGACTTTCACCATGGCCAATGTGATCGCCGAGATTGGCTGTCCGACTCTGGTGCTGGCGCATAACAAGACGCTGGCGGCGCAGCTGTACTCGGAGCTGCGGGATTTCTTTCCGAAAAATGCAGTCGAGTACTTTGTGTCGTATTACGACTATTATCAGCCCGAGGCGTACGTACCAAGCTCTGATACCTACATTGAGAAGGACGCATCCATCAACGATCACATTGATCAGATGCGACTGTCTGCCACCAATGCGCTGCTGCAGCGCAAGGACACAGTCATCGTCGCCACGGTCTCTGCGATTTTTGGACTGGGCAATCCAAGCGAGTACAACAAGATGATCCTGCATCTTCGCAAAGGCGCAGTGATTGACCAAAGAGTCATTCTCAGAACTTTGGCTGAATTGCAATACAGCCGCAACGATGTCGAGCTGCGCCGCGGCACTTTTCGCGTGCGCGGCGATGTGATTGACATCTTTCCTGCTGATTCTGACACTGTTGTCGTGCGGGTGGAGCTTTTTGGCGACACCATTGAGAAACTCTCGCTGTTTGACTCGCTCACTGGTGAAGTGCTTGACCAGGTTGTTCGCCACACGGTTTTTCCCAAGACGCACTACGTCACCAGCCGCGATACAGTCGAGCAGGCGATTTACCGGATCAAGTGCGAGCTTGAGAATCGTCTCATCGAGCTCAACGACCAGAACAAGCTGGTTGAGGCGCAGCGTCTGGCGCAGCGCACCCATTACGACCTGGAGATGATGTCCGAGCTTGGCTACTGCTCAGGCATTGAGAACTATTCGCTGCATCTGTCAGAGCGCCAGCCCGGCGAGGCGCCGGATACGCTGATCGACTATCTGCCAGAGGAATCTTTGGTCTTTGTCGACGAGAGTCATGTTACCATTCCGCAGCTTCGGGCCATGTATCGCGGTGACCGGTCGCGCAAGGAAACACTTGTTGACTTCGGCTTCCGTCTGCCGTCAGCGATGGACAATCGCCCGCTGCAGTTTGAGGAATTCGAGCAGAAAGTCTCTCAGCTGATCTTCATGTCGGCAACACCAGGCCCGTATGAGGAGGAGAAGTCTCCTGTTTTTGTCGATCAGGTGGTGCGTCCGACTGGCCTTGTGGACCCCGAGGTCGAGGTCAGAGGCGCTCATTCGCAGGTGGATGATCTGCTCAGTGAGATTCAAAAACGCGTGCTGCTCAGCGAGCGCGTGCTGGTGACGACGCTCACAAAACGGATGGCAGAGGATTTGACAGACTACCTGAACGAACAATCGGTCCGAGTGCGCTATCTGCATTCGGATATCGATACCGTTGAACGCGTCGAAATTCTGCGTGACTTGCGCGCCGGCGTGTTTGATGTGCTGGTCGGCATCAATCTGCTGCGCGAGGGACTGGACATTCCAGAAGTATCTCTGGTTGCGGTACTGGATGCCGACAAAGAAGGCTTTCTGCGATCGTCGCGCTCGCTGATTCAGACCATCGGGCGCACTGCTCGAAATGTTCGCGGCAAGGCGATTCTCTATGCGGATGAGATCACCAAATCGATGGCGGCTGCGATCGAGGAGACCAGCCGTCGGCGCGAGAAGCAAACGCAGTACAACAAAATCCACGGCATCTCGCCGGCAACGATCAAAAAAGATGTCAAGGAAATGATTGATGGCGTGCAGTGGCGCGGGTCGAGACGCGGGGCTCGCGGCAAATCTCACAAAACTCCCAAAGAATATGCTCCAGCGACGGTTGAAGTCGACTTGCAGGATTCTGCGCAGGTTTCCAGAGAACTGAAGAAGCTGGAGCGAAGCATGAACAGGCATGCGGCCAATCTTGAATTTGAGCAGGCTGCCAGAGTCCGCGACCAGATTCGCGAAATGAAGGAACTGGTATTTTTGTCCTGAAAACTGGAAATCTCGCACAAATGGCGCTTGATCATCTCAGGTGCTGCTCTATGTCCCTTTGCTGAAATCGACCTTATCTGCAAGAGCCGCGACTAAAAGAGAATTTTCTCTCACGGCATCGTTCACCTTGAAGCTTGAGGAACGTTGAGCAGGGCAACTCGAAGTCACCTTTGATGCCTGCGTTCTCATCTTGTCCAACAGGTTTGGAATGGCGGCCGGCATCCTCAATTTTCCTGCGAACTTCTGCCAACTCATCTTCATAGTCTTGAGTGGATTTTGAAACAGTCATGAGCGGCCTCCTAGCATTATCAGGCGGTGTTTTGTGTGAATAGCGAAATCGCTGCTGCCCTTAGCGCAGTAATCAATAAAGAGATCGCAGTATTCACGAATTGCAATGTTTAGCTCTTCATCTTCACCAAAATTTTTGATTTTCAACTTAATTCTTTCGGAGCAATGTGCAGAGACTCAGGTCTGACTCAAGCCTTTTCTTGATGATGGCCGCCAGCGCCTAGACGGAAGCCGCGATCCAGATCTGCGTCTTGACGGCATTCTCACTGGCGCCGCAGAGCGACTTGATGCGCAGATGCTGCCTGATCCGCTTGAAGAGCAGCTCCGCCTGCCACCGGTTTCGATACAGTTCAGCGATCGTCAGCGGCTCCAGCGCCCGGCGGCTGGTCAGGAAATGGAAACGCTTGCCGCTGGCCTGGTCACAGCATCCGATCCGGCGCAATTTTTCGGGGCGGCATCGGACTGTTTTCTGGCCGGGACGATCACCGGATCGCAGGCCGCCCCTTGCGTGCGGCCGGTCCGGCTGGAATAAAGGCGCCTGAGCCGGGGGTTGGCTTTCGCTCTGGCAATGAAATGCCCGCCGTGGCAATGCATCGCATAAAGGCGTTCAAAATCCAGACAGCGGCGATCCATGATCTAGGTCGCTCCGGCTTGCACCGGCACTTGATCCAGCGCTTTGATATCATGCATTTTGGCGCCGGTGATCGCAATGAACGAGGGAATGCTGCCTCGCAGATTCAGCAAGGCAGGCATTTTCACACCGGCTTTGGTCTTGCGGAATTCAGCCCGCGGAGACAGCGGCAGGCAAAGATCAATGGTCGATGAGTCAAGCGCGCAGGCAGGCTGGTCAAGCGGCAGCTCAAAATCGTCCTGGCCATGCAGGCGCTGCGCCTCGGCGATGAGCCGGCAGCCGAAATCCGCATGCGTTTTCCAGCTGCGCGCCTGATTGGCATTGGACAGCGTGTTCCTGGAGATGCTTGCGGCAGTCCCAGGCGGCAGAGCTTGTCTGCAGGCGCGCGCAAGCTGATCTCAATATCCCTGAGGCTGCCCGGCTGCAGCAGCTGGGCGCCCGCCATTGCTGAGCGCAGGTGAATGATTTGACTTTGCAGCCGCCGCGATGGCGGGCAACGCAGCGGTGAGAAGCCTTCCATGGCAACGGGTCCATAAGCTGAGAAAAAACATAGCGCCCTTCGTACATGACGGGCATACTGCTGATGGATCGTTTTCGGCTAGAGGGCGCCAGGCTTGCGCTGAAGTCTCGGACACCCTCTTTCCGCAGATTGCAATATGACTGTCAATCAGATACATCAAATCTGAAATCAAACGTTGGGAGAGCAGTGAAATTTTCTGTCATGCTTTGTGTCTTTGCCATGAAACCTATTTGGCCTAGGAGCAGAAAAAAGACAACAAAAGCCCAGACCCCAAGAAAGAGGAGAAATTCGCAGCTCTACAGAAGCAGCGGACAGTATGGCATGCAACAGCAGAATATACTTGTTTCATTGACGGGCAGGGTGATTCAGGCGCGGAATAATGACTGTTTATTGGGATAGACGCAAATCAACAGTCAATATCTTGCGGGGAGGAGCAATGCCCTTAGCTTCACGAATGAAAATAAAGCATGCTGCACCATTGCGATAATTTTCGTCCGTATCTGCGGTCTTTTAAAATGCTGACTCCCCCCCCCCTCCCGCCGAATTTCTGCCTTGGTTCTGCTGGGGAGTCTTGCTCTAGGCAATATGGTCGATGTGCAGGCCACGCCAGTTTGCAGCGATCCGCCTCCCGTCGTGGATCCGATCCTGGACATGAAGAGCGATGCTTCGAATATCGAGAGCAAGGCTAACTGCGTCACCATAGACACAACTATGACCGGGGATCGGAAGCCCGGAATCTACGGTCTTCACAAAGGGACCGGAAACAACGAGATTACTGTCCGCAACGCGAATATAGCGACAGACGGCAAAAACTCGCACGGCGTTATTGCAAAACACGAGAATGTCGGCAAGATCAAGATGGATGTCCGCGACACCAAGATTGTGGTAATGGGCGATGGGCAGGGAGACGAGGGAACCGCTGGCATTTTCGGTTGGCACCGAGGGAACGGGGCTGTTGAGATGAATATCCGCAACGCGGATATAACGACGCACAGCAGGGCATCATACGGCGTTAACGCAAGACACGACAAGGTCGGCAAGATCAAGATTGATGTCCGCAACACCTCGATTTTGACAAAGGACAAGGATGCCGTTGGCATTTTTGGATATAAATCAGACGGATCGGGCGATATCGAGATTGATGTCCGCAACACCGATATCACTACCGAAAGTACGGCAGAGCCACTTAATAGGGGAAGACCAATTCCAACAGCGGCCCATGGTATCTGGGGACGGATTAGACCAGCAATTACTGGCAATATCGACATCAAGGTGCAGGGCGGCTCGATCAAGACCGCGGGCAGCTTGTCGCACGGCATTTTCGGTCAGCACCAAGGTGACGGAACTGTTGGGATTACTGTCCACAACGCAAATATAGCGACAGAGAAACGCTTGGCGGACGGCATTAGCGGAAGACATGAGGGTGATGGCAAGATCAAGATTGATGTCCGCGACACCTCGATTTTAACAAAGGGCCCGAATACCTCTGGCATTTTTGGAGATTACACAAAAGGATCGGGCAGTATCGAGATTGATGTCCGCAACACCGATATCGCCACCGAAAGTGCAGCAGATGACCGAAGAGCCCATGGCATCTGGGGGTGGATTAGAGACGCTGCAACCACAGGCAATATCGACATCAAGGTGCAGGGCGGCTCAATCAAGACCGCAGGCAGAGATTCGCACAGCATTTTTACGTTCCACCGGGGCAGCGGAAACATTGCCATCGGCATGCAGGACGGTTCGATCGAGACTTCGGGGGCCGGCTCTCACGGCATTCTCGGATGGCAACAGAAAAATTCCAACACAGGGTCCCTGACAATCAATATGCGAAGCAGTTCGATCAAGACCTCAGGGACCAGTTCCCATGCCGTTTACGGTTTGCACCAAGGCAGCGGAAACATTGTCATCGACATGCAGGACGGTTCGATCGAGACTTCGGGGGCCGGCTCTCACGGCATCCGGGTCTATCATTCCGGCTCAGCGCCCGCACGACGTATCGAGGTCAGCTTAATAAGCGGCAGTGTCGAGGCGCGCGGGGCGGGTGCAAGCGGTGTGCGGATCGGCAGTGTTTCTGCAGGTAGATCTGTGGTTGGCTCCGCTGCGTTGGATTCAGCAGGCCTGCGCCAACAGACGGTGATCGTGAACGGACGAGTTGATGGCGGCTCGGGTACGGACGCGGCAGGAATCTATCTCGCGGGCGGCGGACGCGTCGTCATCGGGTCAAAGGGGAGCGTAGGCGCGGCCTCCGGCATCGCGATTTTGGCGACCGGCGATGTTCTGCCGCCTGATCCCAACCCTAACAACATCCAGTCTGTCAAACCCAGGCTGCGTGTCGACGTGAATCTTGCCGGCCGCCGGCTTGCCGAGGTCCTCGGGGACAACTGGATCGTCAACGATGGCGGCGGGACGACCATCTACATCAATGGCATGAAGCTGCACGATGCCGATACAGGTGTCACCGGCCTTTTGGTTCCCAACGGGGCGCGAAACGTCAGAATCAGGGCCGAAGGCGTGAATGTGACCGGTCGCAACGACGATGGCTCATGGGCAATTACAGATCCGGTCGCCGGCATCATCGCTGACCGGGATTTTTCGGTGATGGATATGATTGAGGAGTATGCCCCGCGCGCCGCTGTCTACGAGGCGCTGCCGGGGTTCCTGCTTGGGCTCGGTGCAGCTGCAGAGGCTGACCGAATCGCCTGGATGGGCTCGCCGGCTTGGGTGCGCGTCGCCGGCGGCAAGGGATCCTACACACCGGATCGCGCGAGCGTCGGCGCTGAATTCGATTTCAAGCGATACTCCGTGGAAGCTGGAATCGACATCCCGCTCAGCGAGAATGCCACAGGCTCCGTATCAGTACGCAGTGTCCGGGGATCGGCGGATGTGACAGCTTCCACTGGCGGCGGAAAGATTGAGGCCAAAGGATTCGGAGTGGCGTTCGGCGTTGCCGCAGCCTTGCCGGATGCCTGGTATGCCAGAGGCCGTCTCTCGCTGACAGACTATACCTTGAACACCGCATCAAGCGCACTCGGCCGGCTGAAGACGGACAGCGACGCACAGGCCACTTCCCTAGGACTTGAAATCGGCAAGCACATTGAGCTGAGCGAGAAGACAAGGCTGACACCGTTTGCCCGGGTCAGTCGCTCGACCTTGGACATGGACGCCTTCACCGATTCAGTGAATGCTCGCATCTTCCGAGTTGATCGCTCCCGCTCCACGGGCGGGCTGGGGATAACAGCAGAGACTGTACGCGCCACAGGAAACGGAAAACTATCCCTGCGCAGCTCGCTGGGCGTGGAGCGGACCCTGAGCGGCGCTCGGACGAGTGTCAAGGTTTCGAAAGAGGGGCTCTCTGCCCAATCGGACAAAACACGCCCGATGCTAGGCCTGGGCGGGGCGTATCTCTGGGATCGTTTTTCACTGGAAGCGGCGCTTTCGACAACTGGACTCGGAACGGGTGATAAGCAGCATGCTGGGAGTATCAAGCTCGGCATCAAATTCTAGGCCTTGGGTCAGGAACAGACAAGCAGTCAACCTAAAAAATTGACCTGAATCCAACATGGGTGCCGGATAGTCACACTCCGCGGCGAGCAGGTGTCTTGCGACTTGCACAGCCGCTTTTGAAACTGAATCAGCGAGCGGTTCTGCAATTCGTCTTCAAGACGGCAGTAAATCCCCTGTCGATCACGTCGCCCCGTCCAATACGGGGGGCTTCTGATACTGATGCCGCAGCGTGCAGGAACAGCGAGGAATCCAGTGCAATGCGATCCAATTGCCTAGCAATCGAATGTCATCAAAAACGGGATTGAGACAGCGGCTCGTGATGAATATCACGGCTGGGGGAGATGCTTATCATTTGCCATTCATTCTCCAAATCCGAAGATATGTTGAGAATTTCAGCCAAAACTATGATATTAGCGGTTGTGCTCTATCTGAAAAAGCATGGAAGGGCATCGAATTGAAACTGAGGAAAATCGCAACGAGTCTGCTGCCTGAAGACACGAGGTGAAAGCAGGCTGTTTCGCTCCGGCTGAGATTCAGCGTATCTGCCGGCCGATCAATTGAAAAGCCTTGGATGCAGTAATCATTCTTGGACGCCTCTGCAGCTGATCTCTAAAGATTTTTGAAATTCCATGACGAGCAGCGTCCTAATTGCCCTGGCATTTGTGGAACGCCGCGATAAATGAGCCCGGAGCCTATTATCCATTGAGAAATGCTTGACGAGTTTTCTTCAGCGCTGTTCTTGAATACCGATGTGCGTCACGCAGCTCACGCCCGCGATTTGATTGCTGAATGCCAGCGGCAAAACAGAAACTTCAGCGGAGATTTTGCTGAAACCTTGATTCTGATTTTCCGACCAAGATAGAAAATCGATAAGGTTTATAGCGCTGTTTGTGATATATTTCCCCGCTCAAATTTACTGGCAGCGCCGGCTTTGATTTCCAGCCATCTATGAACAGTGATCGGGGCGCATAGCTCAGGGGGAGAGCACTTGCTTGACATGCAAGAGGTCCCTGGTTCAAATCCAGGTGCGCCCACCAGTTCAAAGGAATTTCGACAGATAGCAGCCCGTGCTTGCGAAACCAATGACAGCGTCGGCTGCGCTTCGATCCTTGTATCGCGCATGATCGCCTGGCATAGGCTCGGCACCGATGCCTGGCGGATCGGAAGAATTTTGAGCCGCTGTTTTATAATTTGAGTTGAGAATTGAAGGCCCGGATGCCTTCATGCCGAATTAAAGCTGAAACCTCACAAAATCTGAATGCCTACTGTTTCATTGCCAGATGGCAGCTCGAGGAGCTTCCCGTCCGCCGTCAATATAGATGCGGTTGTTGCCGATATCGGAGTCGGACTGCAGCGCGCAGCTATTGCCGGGGAATTCAATGGCATGCTGCTGGACACCTCGTTTGAAATTGAAAGCGACGGTGCGCTGAAAATCATTACGGGCAGCGATGCTGATGGACTGGAGATTATTCGGCATTCGACGGCGCACTTGCTGGCGCACGCCGTCAAGCAGCTGTATCCCGAGGCGCAAGTCACGATTGGACCGGTCATTGAAGACGGATTCTATTATGACTTTGCCTATCACCGCGGATTTAGCGAAGAGGATTTGGCTGCGATTGAAAAGCGCATGAAACAGCTGGCAGGCGAGAAACTGGCTGTCACGAGAAGCGTGGTGTCCAGAGAGCAGGCCGTTGAGATGTTCCGGAAGACAGGCGAGGAATACAAAGCTCAAATCATCGGGGAGCTGCCGCAAGATGAGGTGATATCTCTCTACCAGCAGGGTGATTTTGTTGATCTTTGCCGCGGACCGCATGTGCCGCATACCGGCTTTCTGCGCGCTTTCAAGCTGACCAAGGTCGCGGGTGCATACTGGCGGGGCGATTCCAGCAATGAGATGCTGCAGCGGATCTACGGCACTGCCTGGAATACCAAAGCTGAGCTCGACGAATACCTGGAGCGCCTGGAACAGGCCAAACTGCGCGATCACCGGAAGCTTGGCGCTGAGCTGGATCTGTTCCACTTTCAGGATGAGGCGCCGGGCATGGTGTTTTGGCATGAGAAAGGCTGGACACTGTTTCGGCTGGTTGAGTCCTATATGCGGGATCTGCTGGCTGCATATGACTACGTGGAAGTGCATACGCCGCAGCTGATGGATCGAAGCCTGTGGGAAAAGTCAGGGCACTGGGAAACGTTCCAGGAAAACATGTTCACCACCGAGATTGAGAAGCGCGCCTATGCGCTGAAGCCAATGAACTGCCCGGGGCATGTGCAGGTTTTCAATCAAGGTCTGCGCAGCTATCGAGATCTGCCGTTTCGCATTGCAGAATTTGGGGTCGTCCATCGCTATGAGCCGTCCGGAACACTGCATGGCCTGATGCGGGTACGCCGCTTTACCCAGGACGATGCGCATGTTTTCTGCACGCCTGACCAAATTCAGGATGAAGTTGAGGTGCTGATTGAATTTGCGCTGAAGCTTTATGCGGATTTCGGCTTCAGCGATATCGCGGTGGCGCTGTCAACCCGCCCGGCAAAGCGAGTCGGCAGCGATGATCTCTGGGATCGCGCTGAGTCGGCGCTGCGCACGGTCTTGGAGCAAAGACAGATGGAATTCACCCTCAATGAGGGGGATGGAGCCTTTTACGGCCCGAAGATTGATTTCATCCTCAATGACTGCATCGGCCGCAAATGGCAGTGCGGCACCATTCAGCTTGACTTTTCAATGCCGGGCCGACTGGATGCCCAATATGTCGATGCAGATGGCTCGAAAAAAACGCCCGTCATGATTCATCGGGCAATTCTGGGCTCGCTTGAGCGGTTTGTCGGCATCCTGATTGAGCAGTACGCCGGCAAATTTCCCGTATGGCTGGCGCCGGTGCAGGCGGTCGTTATGAATATTTCCGAAGCGCAGGAAGAATATTCAAGTAAAATATGCGGTTTATTGCGACAATCAGGGTTGCGAGCTCTGCTTGATAATCGCAACGAAAAAATCGGTTTTAAGATCCGCGAGCAGACGCTGCAGAGAATCCCGTATCTGATTGTCATTGGAGATCGGGAGGTAGAGTCTGAGACCCTCTCGGTCAGGTCGCAGGCTGGAAAGGACTTGGGAACCTTCACCTGTGAGCAGATTACGGCGCTCATCCAGAATGCCTGTGCGACAAAGCATTAGGCAGATGAGTGCAGATCCCCTGAGAAAACAAATGAATTTAGGAGAAAAGCTACGGTTGCTGACAAACAATACCGAATCAACACCCAAATTACCGTAGACTCAGTTCGCTTGATTGGCGAGGATGGGGAGCAGGTAGGGGTTGTTTCACTGGATGAAGCGCTGCGCTACGCCGCTGAGCAGGATTTAGATCTAGTGGAGATTGCACCTGTGGCGAATCCGCCGGTTTGTCGGGTCATGGACTACGGCAAATTTCGCTATGCTGCCAGCAAAAAGCAGCATGATGCGAAGCGCAAGCAAAAGCAGATCGTGATCAAGGAAATCAAGTTCCGTCCGGGAACTGATGTCGGCGACTATGACGTGAAGCTTTCTCGACTGGAAAAGTTTCTCAAAGCGGGCAACAAGACCAAGGTCACGATGCGGTTTCGAGGGCGCGAGGTCACTCATGCGACGCTGGGACTGGAAATGTTGAATCGGGTTCAACAGGACTTGGCTGATATTTCAGTTGTGGAGCAGCCGCCCTCGATGGAAGGGCGGCAGATGATTATGCTGCTGGCGCCGAGTAGAACCTAGCTGCTGCAGCATAGATTTACCAAGTATTCAGGGTTATTCCAATGCCGAAAATGAAAACTAATAAAGGCGCGGCGAAACGCTTTCGCAAAACTGCCTCAGGCAAATTCAAGCGCAGCCATTCGCACGCCTCCCATATATTGACCAAGAAGTCGACAAAACGCAAGCGCAACCTGCGCAAAGGCACGCTGGTGCATGCCGCTGACAATGTCCATATGCGCCGCATGCTCCCGTACAGCTAAATTTGAGGAATCAAGATGCCAAGGGCAAAACGCAGTGTCGCTGCACGATCAAGACATAAAAAAGTTCTAAAGCAGGCCAAAGGCTACCGCGGCTCACGCAACAGTGTTTATCGGGTTGCCAAGCAGGCGGTGACCAAGGCCGGCCAGTACGCCTATCGAGACCGGCGCCGAAAGAAACGCGATTTCCGATCCCTGTGGATTGTGCGGATCAATGCAGCCGCGCGTGAGTGCGGCCTGTCCTACAGCAACTTTATGAATGGACTGAAAAAAGCGCAAATCAACCTGGACCGCAAATCTCTGGCATCCATTGCCGTTCACGACAGCGCCACTTTTTCGCTCCTCGCAGAAAAAGCCAAGCAAGGATTGAACAGCTGACCCTAAGGAGTTTGCTCAATGCTTGATGGCTGGCGCTTTCCAATCAGCATCACCGCAGTTTCAGAATAATGCCTGCACAGGAGGCTTGTTCTGAGCTGGCAGCCTGTGTGGAGCGAATTACCGCACAGATTCGCGCCTCACAATCGGCAGCTGAGCTGGAGCAGTTGCGTGTCGAGAGCCTGGGCAAAAAAGGCTTTATCACCGCCGCGCTGAAATCAATCGGCTCAATGGAGCCGGCCGATCGGCCGGCCGCCGGCCAGCGTATTTCAAAAGCCAAAAATACGATCAGTCTGGAGCTTCAGAGCAAGCGTCAGATTCTGGAGCAGTCTGCCCGGCAGGCCGCACTGGAGTCGGCCGCCGTTGACGTTACCCTGCCAGCGCGCCAGTATCCCACTGGAGGTCCGCATCCGCTTACGCGCACCCTGCAAAGAATCCAGGGAATTTTCTCTCGACTTCATTTCGATGTCGCGTTTGGGCCGGAAATCGAAGATGACTATCATAACTTTGAGGCGCTGAATTTTCCTGCCAACCATCCGGCCAGAGCGATGCAGGACACCTTTTATCTGCCTGACAATACACTGCTGCGAACCCATACCTCGCCCGTTCAGATTCGCTACATGAAAGCGCATCAGCCTCCCATCCGAGTGATCGCGCCCGGGCGAGTTTACCGCTGCGATTCGGATGTGACGCACACCCCGATGTTTCACCAGGTTGAGGGCTTGGTCGTCGATGAGACCACAACATTTGCGGATCTTAAGGGAATATTGGAGCATTTTGTGGCTGAATTTTTCGAAGCAGATCTGGCCTTGCGGTTTCGACCTTCTTACTTTCCGTTTACCGAGCCTTCGGCAGAAGTCGACATCAGCTGTGTCTTCTGCGGCGGCTCGGGCTGCAATGTCTGCAAGCATACTGGCTGGCTTGAGGTGCTAGGCTGCGGCATGGTACACCCAAATCTCTATGCACATGTCGATATCGATGCCGAGCGTTTCACCGGCTACGCCTTTGGCATGGGGGTGGAGCGTTTTGCGATGCTGCGCTACGGGGTCAACGATACCCGTTTGTTTTTCAAAAACGATATCGACATGCTCCGTCAGTTCAAGTAAGTCATTATCCGGCAGTTTTCGATGTTAGTCAGTACCCGTTGGCTCAAAGAGTGGGTTGATTTCGATTTCGATGCTCATGCATTGGCCGATTTGCTCACGATGCTTGGACTGGAAGTCGAGTCTGTGACGACACTCGCGGCATGCAGCTCCGATATCGTTGTCGGACGCGTTCAAGATGTCGCGGCAGCTGCTGGTTCCCAGAATTTGAAACTGTGCCGGGTGGATGCCGGTGCGAACCGAGAAGCGCTGCAGGTTGTCTGCGGTGCGCCGCATGTGTCTGTCGGCAAAAACTATCCCATTGCGCTGGCAGGCAGCGTGCTTCCAAACGGCAGAGCTGTTGAGAAAGCTGATATTCGAGGAATCACCTCAGCCGGGATGCTCTGCTCTGGCGCTGAAATTGGGGTGTCCGATGACAGCGGTCAGCTGCTGGCATTGGATGATGCAGCTAGGCCTGGAATGTCCATAAGTGAGCACTTGGCGCTGCCCGATGACATTCTGGATATTGATCTGACACCGAACCGCGGAGACTGCCTCAGCATCAAAGGTGTTGCACGGGAGATTGCGGCGGCGATCGGTACAGACCTCAAGTCAGCTGCCAGCCGCACTGAAATCGTCTCCGCCGGCTCGCAAGCGGCTGCAGTCAAGGTTGTCGCTGAGGAAGACTGTCCTGTCTACTGCAGCTGCCTGATCGAGGGCATCCGCAGCGACGCGCAGACACCGGACTGGATGCGGCACCGTCTGCAGAGAGTTGGGATTCGATGCATCCACCCGATCGTGGATGTAACTAATTATGTCATGCTTGAGTGCGGTCAGCCGATGCACGCGTTCGATGCTGATTTGCTAGGCGGCCGGGACATAATCGTCCGCCACTCGCGCCGGGGCGAGCGCCTGAAACTGCTTGACGGTGTCGAATTGGAATTGCTTGACGAGACGCTTGTGATTGCCGATTCGACAGAGCCGATTGGACTTGCCGGGGTGATGGGGGGCGAGTCCACCGGTATTCGCGGCCATACATGCAATGTTTTCCTGGAAGCTGCGTTTTTCACTCCGGATGCCATTCGCCGTACCGTATCAGAATATGGCATTCATACTGATGCTTCACACCGCTTCGAGCGCGGAGTCGCCCCGCATCTGCAATCTGCCGCGATGCATGATGCGGTGCAGTTGATCCGGCAGGTGGCGGGCGGTTCAGCGGATCAGATCCAGCAGATCTGCTCTGAGAACAGTCCTTATCTGCAGCCGAAGCGCTGCATTGTGCGTGAAGCTCGGATTGAGCGTGTGCTGGGAGTGAGCATTCCGCCGAGTAAAATCGAATCCATTTTGCAGGCAGTCAACACGCAAGTCACCCGCATCGAAGACGGCTGGCGGGTCACGGCGCCAGCCAGACGTTTTGATCTGCTTGAAGAGCATGATCAGCTTGAAGAAATTGCCAGATTCCATGGCTATGACAAAATTCCAAGTCATCTGCGCAGCAGCACAGACTGCACTATTGCAAACAGCGAATCGCATATATCGCATGATGCGTTGCGGTCAGTTCTGCATGCGCATGGCTTTTATGAAGCCATTACCTACAGTTTCGTTGATCCAGCGCTGCAGGCGGCTGTCAAGCCTGCTGCCTCTGCCCGAGTGCTTGCGAATCCAATTGCAGAAAACCTGTCGGTGATGCGCACCAGTCTATGGCCGGGCCTGATTGGCGCCTTCATGGAAAATTATCGCCGCCGGCAGGAAAGAATCTGCTTGTATGAGATCGGAAATGTTTTCGATGCCCATGAGGAGAGGACTGTAATTGGCGGCATCGCATTTGGGCGTTTCAGTCAGAAGCAGTGGTCTTTAGAATCTCGCCGCATTGATTTTTTTGATGTCAAGGCGGATGTCATGGCTCTTTTCGAACTGACCCGGCAAGCCGCTGCGCTGCAGTTCACCGCCGAGCCTATTGAAGGCCTTTATCCGGGCTGCAGCAGCGCGATCTACTTTAAGCATCAGCTTTGCGGAGCGATCGGGAGAGTTCATCCGGAGCTGCTCGACGAATTGCGCATTGAGCAAGAGGCATTCGCGTTTGAAATCAATCTGGATGCCTTGTCAGAAAAACTTATTTCTCAATTTGAGCCGATTTCGCCGTATCCATCCATTACCCGTGATATTGCGATTGTGGTTGGAGCAAACCTGCCCATTGGCACCGTTTCCGAGGCGATTCGGAAGATCGCAGGAAAATACCTCGATGAGTTAATGTTATTTGATGTATATTCAGAGATAGATACTGAAATTAAAGCGATAAGTGTAGCGTATCGACTGGTTTATCGAGCCAAGGATCGCACACTGACCGATGATGAAATTGATGCCAGTATTGAGACTATACTTGAGAGTTTAAATCAGCAATATAGCGTAACACTAAGAAATTAGAATTAATTGAGAACATTGAAGAGGAGATATGAGTGACACCGTATTAATTAAAGCCGATTTGATTAATGAAATCACACGCGTTATCGGGTTGAACCAGCGTGAAGCCAAAGAATTCGTTGATATGTTTTTTGAGGCGATTGGCAAATCACTTGAAAAACACGAGGACGTAAAGATTTCCGGGTTTGGCAAATACCACATTCGCTACAAGACGCCGCGCCCGGGACGCAATCCAAAAACGGGGGTTGAGGTGACTATTGAGCCGCGGACGGTGGTGACCTTCAAAGCCAGTGCGATGTTAAAGAAGCGCGTTGCGAACGCCACGCCGTTATAGTGTGCCAGGACGCATGCTCGCGTCGTCTCAGCGAGTTCACCGACATAAAAATTTCTTTTGATGCAGTGTCAATCCTCTCATATTGAAATTCCTGAGAAACGGTATTTCACGATTGGTGAAGTCAGCGAGCTGTGCGAGGTGCCTACGCATGTGCTTCGCTACTGGGAGCAGGAATTTCCAGATTTGAAGCCAGCTCGACGCCGTGGGCGACGGCGCTACTACACCAAAAATGAAATCGAGATGGTGCTGGATATTATTGATTTGCTCTATGAGAAAAAATTTACAATCAGTGGCGCTCGCGACCAGTTGAAGCAGGTCAATGGTAAAAACGGCAAGGTCGCAGACACAAGTCCGCCGCAAGCAGCGGCGCAGCAGACCATCGCTGAATTAAGAGAGGTTATTGAAATTCTCAACTGAGTTGACCGTCCAGCAGTATATCGGGGCGTGGCGCAGCCTGGTAGCGCACTTGCATGGGGCGCAAGAGGCCGGAGGTTCAAATCCTCTCGCCCCGACCATTCGATTTGCAACAGAACTCATCTTGAAGTTCTAAGGAAATGCCATAGTCGCAAAGGTCGCCGCGGCGATTTGGCTTGATTGAACAACACCATGATAGGCCAGCGAATCGGAAATGAATTGAAATGCCTGAGCTTGCCTCCCGCAACAGGACTGTGAAATGCACTCTTGAGGAGATTGCTGAATTTTCTGAGTCGATTTTAGAAATCAGCAAACCAGTCAAGTGGGAAGATATAAGCTGCCAGCTCATCCAAGGCGACTTTACGGAAATAGCCCGGTTTTTTCCAAAAAAATTTATTGATTTACTGATTCTTGACCCGCCATACAATCTGACGAAAAACTATAACGGACATCACTTCAAGAAGCAAGACAGTCAGCGCTACATCTCGTGGTTTGCGCATGCAGTTGATTTGCTGAAACCAATGATGAAGTTGAATGCGACTGTTTATGTATGTTCCGATTGGCAAACGTCCACACTGATTTTGCCTGTGCTGAAAGAAAAGTTGATAGTACAGAACAGAATCACGTGGGAACGAGAGAAAGGGCGAGGAGCAAAAAGAAACTGGAAAAACAATACAGAAGATATATGATTTTGCGCCAATTCTGAAGAGTATTGCTTTGATGTAGATGCGGTGAAGCTGAAGCGAAAAGTACTGGCTCCCTGTCGTCAGGATGGAAAGCCAAAAGATTGGCAACAAGAAAATGATGGAAATTATCGCTTGACTCACCCATCGAATATTTGGACTGACATAACTGTGCCTTTTTGGTCGATGCCAGAGAATACGCCGCATCCGACGCAAAAACCTGAAAAACTGCTCGCAAAACTCATTCTTGCGAGTTCTAAAAAAATGATGTGATTTTTGATCCTTTTTTGGGAAGCGGGACATCGGCAGTTGTGGCTGAGAAGCTCGGTCGGCTATGGTGCGGTGCAGACATCAGCCGTGAATACCTTTGTTTGGCTAGAAAGCGCATTTGCGCAGCGAGGCAGGATTCAAGTATTCAAGGCTACTGTGATGGTGTGTTCTGGGAAAGAAATTCGGCTCCAAATCTGCAGCAGAAGACAAATTATGTGAAAGCAGAAAACGAGATAAATGCAACGATAGTCGGAAATACGATAGTCGAATGAAATCAAGCTTTTACTACGAAGAACATCATGAGCAAGCGGCGATCTCGATCAAGGATTACCTTAATTCTTTGGAAAATTTCTTACCACCATCAATTGAGCAAAGCACACGAGCTGCAGGCGATGCGGTAGAATCCCTGATAAGCGAGCGGTTCAATACCTTTCTTGGAGATTGGTGCGATGAATATTCTAGCGATTTTTCGCGTCGCGCTATGGCAGACTTGGCATTCAAAGACATTGAGGGGGTTTATTCGGTCGTCGATATAAAAACTCACAGAACCAGTACGAGTTTCAATATGCCAAACATAACGTCAGTTGAGCGGCTGGCGCGGTTCTGCGAAACTGATACCAATGTCTTTGCTCTGATCATTATCGAATACTCCGTCGACCAGGGGTTTTTTAAGTTTCAAATGTTATTTTCTCACCGATTGAATTCATTGATTGGGAGTGTCTGGCCGCGGGGGCGCTGGGTTGGGGACAGCTGCAAATCATCAATTCAAATAACATCAAGCTCATTCCGCGGAATTCCAGGAAAACATGGATGTTGCAGCTGTGTGATGCGATGATGGAGTTTTATCCAAGAGAAATTGAGAAAATTGCAGGAAGAGCGAGTCGGTTCAAAGATGTTAGAGAATATTGGGCGGACAAGGAGGATATATGGATCTGAAAACAGACTTGAATCAAGTTTGAAAAGTTAGAATATTGAAATTATCCGCATATCATGGAAGTGCAAAGGCGTGCCTATCCAAAAGTGACCTCACTTTCAGCGGCACCCGCGAAATTACGAGCTTTGCAAAGCTAAGTCTAGATTAATTTTAGTGAGACAAAAATATGACCTCTGTCAAAGATCAGACATCAGTCAATGTCAGTTCCTGGAATGATTTCGATCCTCTCAAGCATGTGATCGTAGGGCGGGCAGATAACGCTTGCATACCGGGATGGGAGCCGGCTGTCGAGGCCAAGATCGCCAAAGACAGCGATATGTGGGGCGTATGGGGACCGCGCAGCACTGAGTCGGCTGAGAAAGCCAATGAGGAGCTTGATTATTTTGTCCATGTGCTGGAATCTCTAGGCATACGGGTCGACCGGCCCGTGCCTTTGCAGTGGAATCAGGCTGCCCGCACGCCAGACTTTTCGACTCAGACGCTGTTCGGCTGCATGCCGCCGCGTGATGTGCTGCTGACGGTTGGACGTGAGATCTTAAGTGCGGCGATGATGTTTCGCTGCCGCTATTGGGAATATCTGGCGTATCACCCCTTGCTGCTTGATTATTTCAACCGGGATCCGCTGTTTCGGTGGGAGCAGGCGCCGCGACCGCGGCTGACCGATGAGTCATACCAGATTGGCTATTTTGACAACATCACCCCCGAGCTTCAGCTGCAGCGGACGCAAGCCTGCGATTTCGTGACCACTGAGCATGAGCCGCTGTTTGACGCGGCAGATATCCTGCGGCTTGGCAAAGATCTGTTCTGTCAGCACGGCCTGACAACCAATCGCAAGGCTGCGCAGTGGCTGCAGCGGCATTTCCCGGATCATCGGGTGCATTGCATTAATTTTCCAGACGATCCGAATCCCATTCACATTGATGCGACGTTTGTACCGCTGCGACCGGGCTTGATCATCAATTGTCCGGCGCGTCCACTGCCTGCGTCACAGCGAAAAATTTTCCAGGCCAATGACTGGGAAATCATTGAAGCGGCGATGCCTGCCCACGACCGGCCGCCGCCGTTGTGTTATTCCAGTGTCTGGCTTTCCATGAATGTATTGGTTATTGATCACAAAACCGTCTGTGTTGAAGCCACAGAAGTCAATCAGATTGAGCAGCTTGATTCGCTTGGCATGGAAGTCATTCCAATCCCATTCCGCAATGTCTATGCGTTTGGCGGCGGATTGCACTGTGCAACTGCGGATGTGTGGCGCGAGGGCAGCTGTGAAGACTATTTTCCCAAGCAAGTGCAAGGGACGCAAATCATCGGCAACTGATGCGGCTTGACCGCCAGCGTCCGCCGTGACATCTCTCGCACGACTGTATGACCGCGTTCTGAATCTATCGGCGCACCGGCATGCGCCGAGGTATCTTGGCGTGTTGAGCTTTTCTGAGGCGGTATTTTTTCCGGTTCCGCCGGACTTGCTGCTGATTCCGATGACGCTGGCACGCCGGCATTATGCTTGGCGCTTCGCTCTGATCACCACAATTTCGTCTGTTCTGGGCGGTTTGGCTGCCTATGCGATCGGCCGGCTGCTGTATGATACTGTCGGTTTATGGCTGATTGAGCTGTACAGTATGGAAAACCATTTCAAAGATTTGCAGCAGTGGTATAAGCATTACGGAATTTGGATGATTATTTTTGCCGGATTCTTGCCAATTCCGTATAAAGTCTTTACAATAGCATCCGGCGTATTTGCCATGGCTTTGGCGCCGTTTGTCATCGGCTCGCTGATTGGCCGGGCAACGCGCTTTTATGCAGTGGCGGCAATATGTTTTTGGGCTGGGGATAGAGCCAACGACTTCATTCGCAAATTTGCCTCCCCGCTCGCTTTCATTCTCACCTTGGCGGTTGTCTGTGGATTTGTATACTGGACTCTTCAGTCGTAATGCAGCTCGATGCGGTGTGGCCGCGCTGGCGGTCATTGTCGCTTCCTGCCAGACATACCAGTCGGCGGAGGTGCCGGTTGAAACCATTCAGGTCGTGCCCGACGAGCCGCCGCCGCCGAAGCTGACCTATACGGGTCGCACCGCAATCGTCAGGAAAGGCGATAACCTGTACGCGATTTCATTCCTGTCTGGCGACAATTATCTGGATGTTGCGAGATGGAACGACATGGACCCCGAAGACATTATCTATCCCGGGCAGGAAATCAAGCTGTACCCGCCGGACGACGGTACCGAAGCCTATGCAGCGCCAGCGGTGACAGAGGAAGCCGAAGCAGCGCCGGCACCGACTCCCAGTGTGCCGTCAGGCAGCTTGACACCGAATCTGCCGGAATCCGTCAAATCAGATTGGATATGGCCTGCTCGAGGCCGGATTATTTCTCAGTACTCGACGGCCAATCGGCAAAATGGCATTGAGATTGCCGGTGAATTGGGTTCGCCGATTCGGGTGTCTGCCGATGGCCGCGTAGTCTACTCCGGCACGGGTCTGATTGGCTACGGACGCATTATCATCGTCAAGCACAATCCGCAGTATCTGAGTGTCTACGCGCACAATTCCCGCGTCGTTGTCAAAGAAGGCGATTCCGTTATTCAGGGGCAAAAAATTGCCGAGATGGGCAATACTGATTCAGATCGGGTCAAGCTGCATTTCGAAATCCGGCGCAACGGCAAGCCGATTGATCCGATCGGCTATCTGCCAAAAGGCTAGGATGTCATCGAGATCAGCATCTTTACATGAGGGCGACAACGACTTTGCGCGCTTCAGCCAGCAGAATATTGAACGTACTGCAGGCCGATCTGGAAGTCATCACTTCATAGCCGCATTTTTGATCAATCAGCGGCGCAAGCAAACTCGGATCCGGCATCAAGATATGCGTCCCGCTACCCAGAATGAAAATTTCTGGATCAAAACTGGCGAAGTATTGAAAATCGGCTTCTGCAAGAAGCGCCGCAGATGCGACGCGCCAGTTATCAATGATCTTATCAGGGGTTACAATAACACTGGCTTTATAAAGCTCGCCGCCGACCCAGTAGCTGTCTGCTGACGCATCCGGCTTGATCATCATTGGACTGGCAGCAGGAGTATGGTGAAGTTCCATATCTGGATCGGGTTGCTTTGTGCGGCAGCAGGCCTGCCTGATGGATAAACTGATTGTGTCGATTGAGACTTGAACACATTTTAATGGTTGCAAAAACATGTCACCTGTGAATATAGGAATACTTGGTCTTGGTACCGTCGGCTGCGGAACGGTCACGGTGCTGGAGCGAAACTGCGATGAGATAGCCCGTCGCGCCGGCCGTCAGATCAAGGTCATTCGAGCGGTTGTCAAGGATCTTTCAAAGGCAAGAAACCTGAGCGGCAGCTCTGTCGAGCTGAATGATGATCCATACTTTGTGCTTGATTGCGATCAAATCGATATTGTTGTCGAATTGATGGGCGGACTGGAGCCTGCCAGCGAATATGTGACTTATGCGCTCAAAAAAGGCAAGCACGTCGTTACGGCCAATAAGGAATTGCTTGCTGAGCGTGGTCATGCGCTTTTTCAGACGGCGCAGGAGTCCAGTGTGGTGATTGCCTTTGAAGCGGCGGTCGGCGGCGGCATCTCAATTATCAAGGCGCTCAGAGAGGCATTGACTGGAAATCTGATTGAGTCGCTCGTGGGTATCATCAATGGGACCAGCAACTACATTCTGACTGAAATGAGCGCATCAGGCAGTTCCTTTGAGGAGGTCTTGGCCCAAGCGCAGAAAGCAGGTTATGCAGAATCGGATCCGACTTTTGATGTCGAAGGCGTTGATGCGGTGCATAAGCTGATTCTGCTTGCCTCAATTGCGTTTGGAATTCCGCTGCAGAAAGTGGACAGTGTGTTTCGCGAGGGGATTGGTGCAGTCACATTTGACGATATTGCCTATGCCCGGGAACTGGGCTTTACGATCAAGCCTTTGGCGATTACACGCAAAGGCGAGAATGGCATTGAGCTGCGTGTTCATCCGACACTGATAGCGCGCACCGATATCCTGTCCAGTGTCAACGGTGTCATGAATGCCATTATTGTTCAAGGTGATGCGGTCGGCAAAACTTTGTTCTATGGGGCGGGGGCGGGCGCAGAGCCAACGGCTTCGGCGGTCGTCGCTGACATTGTCGATGTGGCGCGCGTACTGACCAGCGATCCAGAAAATCGCGTTCCGCATCTGGCATTCCAGCCGAATGCCCTGTCGCATAGACCTATCGCACCAGCGGGTTGCTTCGTGACCTCAAACTACCTGAGACTGCATGCACTGAACCTCGCTGGAGTGCTGGCTGATATAACCAAAATTCTTGGCAATCAAGGTATCAGCATTGAGACGATCATACAAAAAAGTGCGGGTCCTCCCGGAGAAACGGTCCCCATCGTCATTCTGACGCAGGCAACAGCCGAAGAGAAAATTCGACTTGCGCAGCAGCAGCTTGAAAACCTCGACGCTGTAGTCGGTCCGATCATGCGCATTCGCATCTTGGATGGCAGCTGAGTTGTGTCGCCGATGCGAGCTGCTGCCTCCCGCGAGAAACTCATTGTTCGCCGCCGCGCACAGCGTGGCGACCCTCTCAATGGGCTTAATCCAACGCTGGATTTGCTCTACCGCAACCGCGGCATCAGTGATCTGAGGGAGCTGGATTATTCTTTGGCCAAGCTGTATCCGCCCGATCAGCTGTCAAACATTGACGATGCCACACAAATCATCGTTGAAGCTATTGAGGCGGATGCACAGATATTGATCGCTGGTGACTTCGATGCGGACGGCGCCACCGCCAGTGCATTGGCGGTACTGGCTCTAAGAGCGTTCGGCGCGCGCAATGTTGGTTTTCTATGTCCGAGTCGTTTTAATTTCGGCTATGGTCTCAGCAAGCCTTTTGTGGAGCATATCACTTCGGTGATGCAGCCCGATTTAATCATTACGGTCGACAATGGAATCTCGAATATTGAAGGCGTCGCGGCTGCTAAGCAGCTTGACATTTCAGTCATCATAACCGATCATCACCTGCCCGGTGATGAATTGCCGATGGCGGATGCCATCGTCAATCCGAACCTCAAAGACGATCGGTTTCCCAGCAAAAATCTCGCTGGTGTTGGTGTGATTTTCTATGTGCTGTCAGCAGTGCGCAGAAAACTGATTCAGCTGAACTGGTTCGAAAGCGAGGGTATCGCAGTGCCGGTGATGTCCAGCTACTTGGATCTGGTTGCACTCGGCACCATTGCCGATGTCGTTCCATTAGACTTCAACAATCGCATATTGGTCGCGGAGGGCTTAAAGCGCATCAATGCTGAAGTCGGGCGCTATGGCATCCGGGCGTTGCTTGAGTCTGGAAAGCGAGCGATTGGCGATATCGTTGCTGAGGACCTGGCATTTGTTGCCGGACCCCGCTTGAATGCTTCCGGCCGAATGGAGGATATCAGTATTGGCATTCAATGTCTGATCAGTGAGGATGACGGAGAGATCCTTCGCCGGGTGAAACAATTGGAAGAACTGAATCACAAGCGAAGAGCCGAGCAGCAATCGATGCTTGCTGAAGCCATGGAGGAAGTCAAGACATTCGAAGATAAACTGGAGAATAATGGGGCGAGCGTCTGCCTGTTCAACGCCAGCTGGCACCAAGGCATTATTGGCATCATCGCCGCCAAGATCAGAGAGATGACGGGGAAACCTGCTATTGTCTTTACCGAAAGCAATGAAGGACAATTAAAAGGCTCAGGGCGTTCTATTCGACAAGTCAACCTAAGAGATGCCATCGCGGCCGTTGCGATTATCCATCCGACTCTGATTGGGCAATTTGGCGGCCATGCCATGGCTGCTGGACTGACACTTGCACGTGAATCATTCGATGACTTTCGAGCAGCGTTTGAGCGGGAGATTGCTCATATGCGCGGCGGTCAGGCCTGGCGAGATGAAATCATCAGCGATGGCGAGGCGAGCACACTTGATGTGGATACCGCTGAGGCCATACGGGAGGGAGGTCCATGGGGGCAGGGGTTTGAGCCGCCTTTGTTTGATGGCAGATTTGAGGTTCTCGAATATGAGATTTTGCAAGAGCGTCATCTGAAGATGCGAGTTTTTTCGCAGCGGCATGAAACTCAATCGGATGCGATGTTCTTTGGCTATTTTGAACAATTTGACGAGCCGCCGGAATTGTCCGCGGTTCATATTATGGTTTACCGGCTGGATTTGAATATGTTTCGCGGACGACGCAGTGCTCAGCTCATCGTACAGCATATGCAATATCTAGACACAGCAGCTTAAATTTAGGGAATCATCCCTAATCCTAACCACAGCCAGCTAGAAAAATTAAAAATTTATTGACTTTGCCTAACCATTTCTGCTACATTGGCGCCATCGAAACGATTATTTGAGGTGTTGGAAGATGTCAAGAAAAGCAAGTCCGGGCAAGTCATGCAGGGAAGGCATGTCGCTTATTGAGCTGTTCAGGAAATTTCCGAACAACGAGGTCGCGGAAGAATGGTTCATCAAGGCCCGATGGAATGATCAGGCAGTGTGTCCCAAATGTGGATCGCACAATATCCAGGACAGGACCAAGCATCCGCATATGCGCTTCCGCTGCCGGTCGTGCCGCAAATTCTTCTCAACCAAGACCGGCACAGTCATGGAATCGTCCAAGCTCGGCTATCAGGCCTGGGCCGTCGCCATCTGCCAGATGACGACCAATCTCAAAGGCGTATCCAGCATGCGGCTGTCGCGCGATCTGGATATTCAGCAAAAGCATGCCTGGCATCTGGCTCACAAGATCAGAGAGACATTTGCTGACAGCGACAGCGTTTTTTCAGGTAAAACCGAAGTTGACGAGACGTACGTCGGCGGACTGGAGAAGAACAAGCGCCAAGACAAGAAGCTGAGCGCCGGTTGCGGCGGTGCCGGCAAGGCGGTCGCAGCTGGCATGAAAGAAAGGGCGGCGAATCAGGTGACCGCAAAGGCTATCGACAATACCAGGCGGCCAGCGCTGCACGGATTCATTCAAGAGAATGCTGAGCGGGGATCGGAAGTCTTTGCCGATGACCTGAAAAGCTGCGAGGGTCTGGCTGACTTCAAGCACAAGAGTGTAAAGCGCTCAGTCGGCGAATATGTCGCCGGGCAGGCGCATATCAGCTGCATCAAGTCATTCTGGGCAGTGCTCAAGCGGGCGCACAAGGGTGCATTCCACCAGGTCAGCCGCAAGCGCCTGAACCGCTATGTCCAGGAGTTCGCCGGCAGGCACAATGACCGGCCGCTTGGCACTGTCAACCAGATGCAGGGCATTGTCAAAGGGTCGGTTAGAAAAAAACTGACTTGCAAGCAGCTGACAGCTTAGAAATGATCGGCTGCAATATCCCCAACCGCACGATCTTCTGCGATGACAGCCTGGACATCATGCGGGGCATCAACTCCGAGTGCATTGATCTGATCTATCTGGATCCGCCGTTCAACAAGAACAAGAAGTTCACTGCGCCGAGCGGCTCAAGTGCGGAGGGTGCGGAATTTTCAGACATCTTCCGGCAGGAGGATGTCAAGGATGAGTGGCTTCTGGCGATTGCAGAAGACCAGCCTGAGCTTTACCATTATCTGAATGGAGTAAAAGGTGTTGGAAAATCCTATAACTTTGCTTATCTGGCTTATATGGCAATCCGACTGCTTGAATGCCGGCGGGTCTTGAAGCCGACTGGCTCAATCTATCTGCATTGCGACCCGACTATGAGCCACTATCTTAAAACAACAATGGATTGTGTTTTCGGTGAAGATGGTTTTCGCAATGAATTGATCTGGTGCTATACCAGGCCTAGCAATGCCCGTAAATATTTTCCAAGAAAGCATGATGTGATTTTGTTCTACGCCGCGCAAAAGTTCAATTTCAATCGAGATGCGGTTCGTGTGCCCTGCAACCCCGAGACAATGGCGAGAAGAGGCAGAGTTGAAGGAGTGCAAAGCATCATCTCGCCATCAGCAGAAACGCAGCAGCGCCGAAGCAGAGAAACTGTAGCGAAGCTGTTTGGCGATGGCAAGGTGCCCGAGGATTGGTGGCCTGATATATCCACGCTTACAAACCAGGCGGAGCGTATTGGCTACCCGACTCAAAAACCTGTTGCTTTGCTGGAACGGATTATCAAAGCATCCAGCAATGAGGGTGATATGGTTTTGGATCCATTCTGCGGCTGCGCCACGACCTGCGTGGCAGCCGAGCGCTTAGGCCGCCAATGGATCGGCATAGATGTATCAATCAAAGCCTATGATCTGGTCAGGGAGCGTCTGACGAAAGAGGCGGCTGATCCGGGTGACATTCTTAAATATCAGAACGAAATCTATATGCAGACTGATCCGCCCCGGCGCACGGACTTGGCGATTGACTATCGAGAGAAGAAATTTGTTTATGTCATCTCTCACCCAGCCTATTCAGGCGAGTGCAAGGTCGGCATAGCGAAAGACTGGCGATCCAGGCTTAATTCCTATCAGACCTCAGACCCGGACCGCCAATACAAAGTCGAGTTCAAGCTGGAGACGCCATTTTTTCGAGAGACTGAAAAGCATATCCATCAAATATTCCCTAACAAGCATGAATGGGTGCAAGGAAAGTTAGAGCAGATTATTGCTGAGATTGAGAATTACAGTTGACTTTGAAATGGAGAGTCATACTATGAAACGAAAGCAATCAAAATACAGCGAGCATTTTGAGCGGATCGAAACTTCGCCGGAAGCATTGGCCAAAAAGATTATGAATACGCCGCCGAAGAAGAAAGACGAATGGCAATACAAAAAGGCGCAATCATGAATGATTCGAAATCACATCTGCATTTGCAAGCGATCCGGATCAGTATTCTTCAGCGATAATTGAATTAGTTGCAGGTGTCTCTCCCCAATCATTCTTTCTGTCTCTGCCAAAGAGCGCTGATAAGGAGTCCGTTGCCGAATTAAAGACTCAAGTTCTGAAATCGCTTGCTTTAGAGCTGCAGATCAGATTGCCCCGCCTTCTGATTGATTTTTTCAGTCATTTTCTGCCTCCATTTTTTAGATGGCTGTGGTTAGGATTAGGGATAATTCCCTAAATTTACGGCTTTGTTACGATGGTTATCGCATTTGACATTGAGACGATTCCTGATTTGAAAGCAGGTCATATTTTGTATGGACTTGATGGAATCGGCGCAGAGGAAACGGCCAAAGCCATGCTGGCGGCCAGGCGGGTCAAAGCCCCGGATGCGACTATGCTGCCGCTGCATCAGCATGAGGTTGTCTCCATTGCGGTTGCAGTGCGATGGGGCGACGACAGTTTTCGGGTACAGTCGCTCGGCAGTATTGAGGACAGTGAGCGCGAACTTGTGAGTTCTTTTTTTCGAGCCATTGAGAAAAAACCAAGCCTGATCTCTTGGAATGGCAACGGATTCGATTTGCCGGTACTGCAATATCGAGCGTTATATCATTCCATCCAAAGTCGCGGCTACTGGGATACGGGAGCGTTCGAGCGTGACAGCAAATGGAACAATTACCAAAGCCGCTATCACGAGAGACATCTCGATTTAATGGATGTTTTGGCTCGCTACGGCTATCGCGGCATGGCTTCGCTGGATGAAATTGCCAAGCTTATTGGCTTGCCCGGAAAGAGCGGCATCGGCGGAGAGAAGGTCTTCAAGGCATATCTTGAAGGACGGCTACCAGAAATCCGTGAATACTGCGAGATCGATGCACTGAACACGTATCTGATCTATCTCAGGTTCCAATTGATTCGAGGATTCTTTACACAGTCAGAATACGACCACGAACTTGACATTGCCAAGAACTGGCTGAAAAATTCAGATCAGGCACATTTGTGTGAATTTGCCGAAAGTTGGGACAGTTATGGAGCTGCCGATTAGCTGCGCAGGCGAAAAAAGGGTAGAGGGATAAACAAAATGCATTAATCATATTTGGCTCCCATTGACTTTAGGCGCTTGAAAGAGAGCATACAGAACTTATCCTCCAATGATTCAGAAACACTCGCAAAGTATTTTTCTGGGTTTGCAGGGCAAGCTAGGATTCGTGAATGTGATACGGTTATTCAAATGAGAAGAATCGCTCAAGGAATGAAGGAACGAAAAAATCTCAATTCTGAGATTTGATGACGTGACGGAAATAAAGAAAAGAGATGGTAAAGATTGGGTTAAGACAGGATTCTTTGCCCTCCAAAGCAACCATGTATAAGATCACAGCCAAAAAATTCCTCCCTTAACGCCATTTCAAGGCTTATGGCCGCCACCTCATGACTGACTCAAGCAATGTCAAATATTCTATATATTAACGATTATCCTTCCAAGAACCTTCCGCATCCTATTCCCTATCAGGGCAGCAAGCGAAGGCTTGCGCCCTTCATTGCAGAATATCTGCTGGACAAAATAGAGACTTTCTATGAGCCGTTTGCAGGTTCTGCAGCAATGACAATTTATGCTGCCCACTTTAGCCTGGCTTCAAGATTTGTTATTGCCGATAGCTTAGCCCCTATGGTTGATCTTCTGCGCGCCATTGTGGAGCAACCGCAGTAAATTGCAAATCGTTATCAGGATTTATGGCTAGGTCAGAAAGAAGGTGATTTTGATTACTTCAATCGTATACGGGAGCGGTATAACAGCGAAAGAGATTACGTTGACTTGCTTTATCTGATATGCCGTTGTGTCAAAAATTCAATCCGATTCAATCGTTCTGGATGTTTCACGCAATCTGTAGATAAACGAAGACTTGGAATGAGACCGGATAAAATGCGATCTGCTGTGTTTGGCGTGTCGACAATCCTGCGTGGACGTACAGATTTTCGAATCGGCGATTGGATAGAGACTGCAACAGATGCATCTTCCAAAGATTTTATCTACATGGACCCTCCATACTTGGGAACTTCAATTGGCTCAGACAGAAGGTATCACCAACAAATTACGCAAAGCGAGTTGATAGAAGGGCTGAAGGAGCTGAGATGGAGAAAGTTACTTTTTGCCTTATCGTATGACGGCACGACTGGGGGCGAGAATACGGACCGCCACTGCCAGAATCGCTAGGCCTTGCCAGATTATTGATCAATGCCGGCAGATCGACACAATCAACCCTGAACGGACGCAAGGAGGAGACAATCGAGAGTCTTTATTTGACACCTCATCTGGTCAGGCGCTTTATTGAAAAACTGTTCAAAATCAATATACTAAAATGCATGACAGAAATTTCTTGATGAAAGCAGCAACGTTCAAATCTTCCATTTCTGCTTTTTTGGACATGCGTTCAAATGCCTCTGCTTCATTTCTGCGTCACTCAATGTCAACTCGCCTGATTTCCTCATCCGCAATATGCGTGTAACTCTCTGGAAACGCCAAGAAAGCAGCGGCAAAGAAAACGAGAATTGAGGTTCGTCTTTGGTCTTGTCAGCTAAGCACGGAAGAGCATAACCAGAGAATGAAAATCAACACAACGTTCGGCAATCTAGCCAAGTCAGTATTGCGCCGGGTTAATGCTGCACAAAAGAATTGACTTGAAGCACCGCAAAAATCAACTGATCAAAGCGTGAAAAAGCATATAGTCCCCAAAATATGGCAAATCTCGTTTCACAGGATGGATATGGGAGAGTATTGAGACAGCTACTGATTATGCTTTCAGGAAAAAGCCTGTCACAATGGCCGGCACTGTCAAACGCGAATATATCTCGTCTGCTTTTGCTGCTTGATGCCTTTGGTGAGCATCAGCCGCCTGCATAGCGGCAATGCGCAGTCTCCAGCTGATTTTTAGCTGGATTCAGATTGACTGTCAGTGGCTTCAGTTTTTTGTTTTCGCGGCCTTTGGGCAGTAGAATTTGACGATCTGCTTGGCCGCCGTCTGCTGCGGTTGCCAGAACTTTTTTGTCCCGACTCTGCTGAAGATGTCTTGCGGGCAGGATTTCTGTTGCCGTCAACATTGGCAGTACCTGTCGTGCGCGGCTTGACATTGCCGGATTTGACTTCGCTGCTGGTTCGCCTTCGCCTGTTGCCCGATGCCGTGCTTTTTGGACTGCGCCTGCGGCTCGATTGACTGCGGTTCGGTGATCGAGGACTGCCCCTTCCAGACGAAGAGCTCCTTTTGTTCGATGCAGTATTCGCTTTGTCTGAATCGGTTTTTTCCTGATTCGTTTGGTCTTTTGCATCCGTCGCATCTGATGATGCAAAAATTGACTTGACCACACGCTTCAGCAGCGAGGGAGACTGGCCGTTAGACGCCGCCGCTGCACTTGAGCCGCCCCCCTTGGATACAGTCGCTGCCGTGTATGATGTGCTTTCAGGCTCGGTCACAGCAGCCGGCTGCTCAGCCGCTCCAGAGCGAATGAAGTTATAGACTTCAGATCCTTGATCAGGGGATTTCAGCGTGTAGCTGACCTGTCCGCCAAGGTTTTCAAGTTCTGCGGAAGTAAATCGCATAATCTTGAAATCAGGCGTATACATGGTACGACTCGGCACCACGACGATGCGCGTTCCCAGTCGCCTTTCAATCATGCTCAGCTCGTAACGTTTTTCATTGATCAGGAAAGTCGCCACATCAACCGGGAGATGGGCGTGAATCAACTCGGTGTTTTCTTTCAGAGCATCCTCTTCGATGATGCGAAGAATGCTCAATCCGGTTGATGTGACACTGCGAATGAATCCGCGGCCTTTGCAGCGCGGGCACGGATCATGGCTTGACTCTTCGATTGAGGAACGCAACCGCTGGCGAGACATTTCCAGCAATCCGAATTGCGAAATACGCCCGATCCGAGTTCTGGCTCGGTCAGACTCCACCGCCTCTGAGAACCTTTTCTCGACTGAGCGGCGATTGCGCTGCTTGGACATATCGATCAGATCAATAACGATCAGGCCGCCGATATCACGCACCCGCATCTGCTTTGCTATATGCTCTACCGCTTCAAGATTGGTCTCCAGGGCAGTTTCCTCAATATCCGCCCCTTTCGTTGAGCGTGCGGAATTCACATCAATTGTGACCAATGCCTCGGTCTGCTCAATCACAATCTCTCCGCCCGTGGGCAGCTGTACGCGGCTCTCAAACGCATCTTTGATCTGATGCTCGATTTGATAGCGAGAGAACAAAGGGACCGGGTCGTCGTAATACTCAATTTTGACTTTTGAGTTGGGCATGACATCCCGTACGAATTTCACAATCTTTTCATACAGGTTTTTGTCATCAGACAATATGTGGCTTACGTCATCGCGCATGTAATCGCGCAGGGTGCGCAGCACCAGCGAGCTTTCCTGGTAAATCAGGAATGGCTTGCTGTTTTGCTCAGCGGCTGACTCAATGCTTTTCCACAAATTGAGCAGGTAAGCCAAGTCAGCCTGAAACCCCTCGACGGACTGGCCGATACCGGCTGTTCTGCCAATTACGGCGTGCTCTGCCGGCACTTCCAGCTGGGAAATGTTTTCTCGCAGCTCATAGCGCTCGGCGCCTTCGATCTGCCGGGAAATGCCACCGCCCCGAGGATTATGAGGCAACAGCACCAGATAGCGGCCAGCTAAACTGATAAAGGTGGTCAGGGCAGCCCCCTTATTGCCGCGCTCGTTGCGCTCAACCTGGACGATCATCTGATCGCCAGCTGAGATGACATCCTGCACCCGCACCTGCGACATGGGCGTCGCCGGATCGTAGGCATCCGAAAAGTAGCTTCGAGAAATGTCTTTGAGAGATAGAAAACCTTGTCTTGAGGCTCCATAGTCAACAAATACAGCCTCGAGACTTGGCTCAACTTTGGTCACTATCCCTTTATATATATTGTTCCTTTTGCTTTCGTTGTCGATAAACTCAATATCTAGGTCAACTAGTGCTTGACCATCGACTATTGCCACTCGCAACTCTTCGGAATGAGTTGCATTGAATAACATGCGTTTCATTTAAACTGACCTCTGCTAGCATCGGTGCGGGCGGTGCAATGTTATTCCGAATCATTTTCGATTCGATACTGTAATTGGAATTCATTTTCATTGCCGATCAGCTCCGACGATGCTGTTTTCAATGTATCTGCAAGCGTGCTCGACGCGCTTGCGAATCTGTTCTTTGACTGTGCTCAAGCTTGCTTGGGGAAGCAGGTTCTGGTTTTAGTTTTTCACCACAGCCTGAGACCGTGAACTCGAATCACGGCCGCCTATGTCATTTGAATATAGTCGCCCCTTTCATTCGATTAATGAGGCAAGAAGACAGTCTCTGCAAACCAGAACTGCATATGAATTATAGCAAAAAATCAGGCAGAAATTTCAACATGCGCGTGTTTGCGTGTTTGAGGATTTGCCGCAGGCGTATTCCATGCCGCAAACTTTTATGCCGAGGCAGCCGGGTTGACGTGCCAATTGTTCCATATGCTCGAAGCGGATGATCGGTCACGTGCGGAGCACGCTTTGATCCATTTTGGCGGTTGAAATGGTTACTATAATTCATCTCAAGGCTTTCTTCTGCCATGCAAGGCAGCCTTGGATTGGAGAAATATCCGTTCATCCGCGCGAATTAATCAACTGCAAATCACCTATGGACAGTACTGCGGTCACTCAAAGCCGGAATCACCCCCGAAGCCGGAAGAAGCGTCGAGCTGCGAGAAATGCGCCGCCTGCAATCAAACCCTTCAGGACTCGCAAACTCCCTTCGTACGAGATTTTGGATGAGTCTGCGATGCAGGCTATTGAGAATCAGGCGGACTGGATCTTGCAGCACATCGGAATTGAGTTTCGCGGTGACGATGTCGCTCTTGATTATTTTGCGGACGCGGGCGCCAAGGTTGATCGCCCAAGAGTGACTTTTGAGCCAGGTCTTGCAAGGCAGCTTTGCTCGACTGCGCCTTCAGAGTTTCAGATTTTCGGGCGAAAACCAGACAGCATGATTGCGCTGGGCGGTTCCAATATTGTGCTCATGCCCGGCTATGGATCGCCATTTGTTACGGATTTGCGGGCTGGAAGGCGTTATGCCACGTTGGAAGACTTTCAAAATTTTGTCAAACTGACATTCGTTTCGCCTTGGCTGCACCATTCGGGTGGAACTGTCGTTGAGCCAACTGATGTTCCGGTGAACAAGCGGCATCTTGATATGGTGATGGCGCACCTTACGCTGTCGACCAAGCCGTTCATGGGGGCAGTGACCTCTTGGCAGCGCGCTGTCGATAGCATTGAAATGGCTCGCATCGTCTTCGGGCGGGAATTCATGGAAGCCAATGCAGTAATGCAAGCCAATATCAATGTGAATTCACCGCTGATCTACGACGAATCCATGTCCTGCGCATTGCGCGCCTATGCGCAGGCAGGACAATGCGTTTGTGTCTCGCCGGCAGTTTTTGCCGGTGCCATGGGACCCTTGTCACCGGCTGCAGTGGCGGCCCAGACACTCGCGGAGGCGATGGCAGGCATTGCACTGATTCAGCTGATTCGGCCCGGTTGCCCTTCGGTATTCGGGAGTTTTCACTCGACCATCAATCTCAAATCAGGAAGTCTCACTTTCGGCTCGCCAGAGGCGAACTTGACGACCATGGCTTTGACACAGCTTGGACGCCGGCTGGGAGTTCCGGTTCGTTCCGGCGGCGGGCAGATTACGGCTTCCAATGCACCGGACGGCCAAGCCATGCAAGACAGTGCCGATGCGATGTGGTCGACCCTCATCTCAGGCGCACACCAAGTCTGGCATGCGGCCGGGTGGCTCGAAGGCGGATTAGTGATGTCTTACGAAAAGTTTGTTATGGATGTTGATCATTGCGGGGCCATGATGAAACTGCTGCAAGGTATCGATACGACTGAGGAAGCTTTTGGCCGCGATGCCTATCTTGAAGCCGGACCGGGTGAAAACTTCCTTTCGACGCGGCACACCATGCTGCATTACGCTACGGCAAACTTCCAGTCGGCGGTCCCAGAGACAGGCCCCTACGAAAAGTGGGTCGAGCAGGGCAGTCTCACCATGGATCAGCGCGCCACGGCCCGCTGGAGGCAGATGCTTGCCGAGTATGAAGAGCCCGAAATGGATATGCATATACGTCGCGCACTGGATGAGTTTGCCGGCGAGCGCAAGGCCTCGATGCCAGATCAATGGTATTGATTCCTGATTTTTGCTCTCTAGCGGGTGTCGCACTTAACAACACGTCTGGGATTGGTTTTTATTTTTTTCGACTGAAAATAGTGCCGGCGACCATTCAGCGACGGCAATGCTGAGTGTCTCATGCCGACGCTCAAGACCTCTGACTTGAGTTGGCATGAGATTGATCGGCGGCAGCGCGACCGCTTTTACAGCCGTCTCAGGTCACGCTATTTGCGTCTTTGAGAACTGTTCTATCCAAGACGATGCATACGGGTGCGATAGAGAATAGGGTGCGCAGCGACGCATCCGGCCCCGGATTGGCAAAAGGATGTGACGATGCGCAAGCCGGGCGAAGTCACGCTGAACAGGCTTGTCGATGAGACGAGTGCAGAAGACGCAGCATGCGGCTGCCAGCTGGTATGAGTTGCGGCATCAAGGAGTATTTTCGGGTGTTGAAAACCGACTCGAAGCGGCAGCAGCATTTGCTCAAAGAGGTCGATCACCTGATCAAATGCATGGAGGTCGAGGCAATCGCTGCCTGACGGGTATTTGGCTTGCAGGGATGGCGAGATAGCGCTTTTCCCCTGGAGCGGGACAGCCGGCTAAATGAACGCTCCAAAAAATATCTCCAGCTATTCGAAGCATCACGATATTCTATTGTCAGGCAGTGTGTTATATTTACGATCAGAAGTCTTGCACATCATTTCGATTTTTCACATTCCAAATTTCAGAATCAGAGGGGGATTCTATGATGTATCGGCAGGTTCTAAAATTTCTATCGGCAGCAATTCTCGCGATATGCTTGCCGAATTCAGCTTATTCAGACTGTACATTATCAGCAACCCTCGGAGAGTATGTCCTGGGTGATCTGGGACGTGTAGACCCGATTTGGGCACATTTTTTCATCGGCCCTCCAGTCGATGCTGGCACAATCACATGGGACGATACTGTCACGCTCGGCGATCGCACCAATCTTCTAACCGGCACAGCAGAGCTTACACAAGAAAAAAACCGGCTCATGCATAGTTGCGAGACCAATGGAAACACTTTAGTCACTGAGTTGGAAATCTATTTCGACGACTGGCACGAGCGATCTGGAGATCTTTTTGACGAAAACTGTTCGTACTCACCAAACTATTGTGCAGAAATACGTGAAACTATGGTTCAGCAAAGCCGGAATATGATTGATGCAATCAGCAGCGGATACCGAGCTTGGTTTGAAAAGGATATCGATAATTGCAAAGAGAATTTTGAGACAATTTATGAAGCGTTATCGAATCACATGTGTCATTAGGCCTTTTCCATCGCCGCCAAAGTGATTGCATATTCAGTTTGCGATCTGCAGAAAACACGGACCCACGCGCCAATGCGGATGCCAGATCACAGATGATCTGAGTTGTTTTCGCTGGAACCGCATACGCAAAGTGCCAAGGCTTCAGCCTTCATGTGTTGCGTGCGGATTTCACCTGCGCAGCTGCGACCGGGCAGGCCGCTGCAAAGACAAACTGGTTCCGATGTCAGTCCAACAAAGTCATATTCGCGCAAGGCGACTGACTGTCGACGAAGATTCAGATCAGCGGCGATTGGACAACTATCTGATCACGCTTCTCAACGATATCCCGCACAGTCATATTTACAATCTCATCCGTACCGGGCAAGTTCGAGTCAACGGGGGGCGGGCAAAACCAAAAATGCGTCTCTATGCCGGCGATACAGTTCGAGTTCCGCCCGTTCGCATGCGAGCGGCCAGCCGTCCGAATTCCATCAGCATGGAATTGCGGGCCGCACTTGAGCGTGTCATCTACGAAGACGAGCACCTCTTGGTCATTGACAAGCCGGCTGGCATTGCGGTTCATTCAGGATCGAGGCATCAAGTCGGTTTGATTGAAGCCTTGCGGGTCGTTCGGCCGGATGGGGATAAAGTTGAGCTGGTGCACCGACTGGATAAGGACACATCCGGCATTTTGGTTTTGGCAAAAGGCAAACGAACGCTGCGTGAGCTGCATAAGTTGTGGCGGCGTGAATCAGCCGACATCCTTTTGGTCAAAACGTACACGGCTTTGCTTAAGGGCTTTGTAAGCAGACTGCACCAAACGATTGAATCAGCTGATAAGAATAAAGTGGCGCGTCACCTGACACAGAGTCATCGAATGCCGCCAGCTGTCGGCAAAAGCATATTCCTGGTCAAAGAGCATTTTGGCAGCTGTACGCTGGCGGAAATTGAATTGCATACTGGCAAGACCCATCAAGCCAGACTGCACGCTCAGCGACTCGGACATCCAATCGCCGGTGACCGGAAATACGGCGATCATCAGTTCAATGCACTGATGCAGCGCTTTGAGCTTCGCAGAATGTTCCTGCACGCAGCTCAGCTCAGGCTGCCGCACCCAATGACTGATACCTTGTTGGAACTTGAATCTAATCTGCCGCAAGAGCTTTTGAGCGTAATCCTCAAGCTTCAAGCAGAAACCGCTGCTCAACGATGAGCTGTCAACTCCATAATCAGCTCATCTGTTGCACTGAAGCTAACAAAGGGGATTGATATCCACTACTTGGCAAAGGAACTTCAATATAGTCTGAAAAATTGCAAAATTTATTATATATTTCAAAATATTAAGTATATTTTCCAGTAATTTGTAAATACTTTGACATTTCTAATGAATCAGCGGTTTTTGTGGCAATTCCCAACTAGCGAAAAAAGACATGCAAAAAATAGAATCAAGATAGAATCAAGACTAGCAAGCCATTTTGACTGTCAGATTGACATGCTAGCCCAGTTTGTCCAGCAGCAGAAAGAAATCGGGGAAATAAAGTCCAGCGTCATCAATCTGGCTAAGAACGTTCAGCGGCCAGGTTTTTGTATATTGTTTAAATGGTAAAAGTGCTTGCATGCTGCTTGCATGCCAGATCAAATCCCTTCTTGGATCTATTATATCGCCGCCGCTGTAACTGCTATGGTCGTTATTTGGAAAGCTGCAAAATGGACTGGCAAGGTTGATGAAAGTCTTGATAGTTTAAAAAAGGGAATTATAACGAATAGTGCCCAAAATAGTGTATAATACCTGGCAGGATTTTGACAAAAAACTGACAGAATTACTATAAAGGTAAAGAGCAATGCAGACTGCGCCCGGAAAAAGCTACCGCAAAGGACTGTCGCTGATTGAGATTATGGATATGTTTTCCAACAATGAGACAGCTGAGAAATGGTTCATTGAAGCCCGCTGGAAAGACGGCATCTACTGCCCGCACTGCGGATCAGAGAATGTGCTGACCGGCGCAAGGCACAAGACAATGCCGTTTCGCTGCCGGAATCGCAAAGTCTGCGGCAAGCGGTTCAGCGTCAAGACCGGCACAGTCATGGAAAGCTCGAACCTTGATTATCGAACTTGGGCGATTGCCACTTACCTGATGACCACCAGCCTGAAAAGTGTATCGTCCATGAAACTGCGACGCGACCTGAAAATTGCGCAGCCCTCAGCTTGGCGGCTGGCACACCGGATCCGCAAGGCCTATGAGCAGGGCGATACAGCCATGTTCAGCGGCACAGTGGAAGTGGATGAGACTTACATGGGCGGGAAAGAGACCAGCAAGCATTCCAGCAAAAAGCTGAATGCCGGACGCGGCGGGGTTGGCAAGACTGCTGTAATCGGAATGAAAGAGCGGGAATCAAACCAGGTGTCCGCCAGAGTGATTGAGAATACCAAGCGGGCGACTTTGCAAGGATTTGTGGCGGACAATGCCAAGCCGAATTCTACAGTCTACACAGACGATCACAAAAGCTACGAGGGCATGGTCGATTTCGAGCATGACACTGTCAAGCACTCGGTCGGCGAGTATGTCAAAGGACAGGCGCATATCAACGGCATTGAGTCGTTCTGGGCAGTTCTGAAACGGGCGCATAAAGGCACATTCCACAAGATCAGCCGCCAGCACCTGCACCGCTATGTGTCCGAGTTTGCGGGCAAGCACAATATCCGGTCGCTGGATACCATCGACCAGATGACCGGCATCGTCAGGGGCATGGAGGGCAAGCGGCTGACTTGCAGGGATCTGAAAGCTGACAGGGTGTGAATTATGCTGGCCCGCCCTTTGGAAGCGTCTGCTGTTTCAGATGCCTGTGTACAGCTGGGCAAACTGAAAATGAATTGTCCCGCGCAGCAGGCGGCAGCCATGATGAAAAAATCCAAACCCGACTTGAAAAAATCCAAGACTGACCTGCGCATCAATGCCACGCCGGAGCAGGTGAGGGCTGCGCTGGTTCGCGGTGGCGCGCCGCGGCAGAGAAAAGCGGCGTCAATTCACAAGCAGAGAGTTCGCTGACCGGATTGGCGGCGGGGCGGTTTGGGCACTATTCGTTATAATTCCCTTAAAAAATGGACTTAACGCAGCAAACAAAAACATCAACAAGATTTTTGAGCGGTTGCCTTTACCTAAAACTGTCGATGCTTCTAGTCCATTAAAACTTACTGAATTTGGAAGAAGAATCTCAAATGAAGTTGATGCTCGAATGTGGACTGAAAATCAGGTGAATAACTTACTTGATGAGGTCGAAGGCAAAGAAGAGTTTGAAATATTTGAGGCATGCGTCGAATATATTGAAAATATTGTTACAGTTGACAAAGAATTAGAACGCAAAATCAATGCAACTGCATACGATAAAGGCACAGAGAAAGAACAGATCCTGATGATCTATAGAATTGAATTGCGGGATCAAATCTTAGCCAAACTGAATAGCACTAGCTGATCAGGTTTTAATCTGCAAAATGGAGAGTGCGTCGATGGATCCACCTGCTATGAGTTTTGCCGGCAATTTGTGGCGGTTCGCGAGAACACGATACTGAAATGATGCCCACTTATGATTTGATATCCTTTGATCAAAACTAGCAGCTCAAGTAAATCGGATCAATCTTGCGATAAGAAACTGTAACGATCAGGCTCGCAACGGATGAACACCCTGACTGGCCAGCATGTCGATAAGACGGATCAGCGGCAGGCCGAGCAGAATATTCGGGTCACTGCCGCGGAACTCCTCAAGCAGCGCTACGCCCAGACCTTCAGAGCGCAAGCTGCCGCCGCAATCGTAAGGCTGGTCTCGATCAATGTAGTCTTCAATTGCCGCCAGGCTGAGGGGTCTGAATTTGACGAAATAGGGCAGTACATCGACCTGCATTTGACCTGATGCAGAATTCAAGAGCGCTACGCCAGTCAGCAATTCAATGACTTGCCCCGATGCGCTCTGCAGCTGTTCCACTGCATCTTGCCGATTCTTGGGCTTGCCAATAATACAGCCATCATGGATGGCAACCTGATCAGAGCCGATAATCAGATGGCTGGGATATCTTTGTGCGACTGTCGCCGCCTTGGCTTGAGACAGGCGCCCAACCAGCTTGCTCGGCATTTCGCTCGGCAGCGGGGTTTCATCAATATCCGGCGAGATGCAGGTGAATTTCAACCGGATCCTTGACAGCACCTGCTTGCGTGCAGCCGATGAAGATGCCAGCACAATGGGTTTGGAGGGTTCTAGAGATACGGGAGCTGCGCCTTTCAACTCTCGGTCTGGATGCTGTTTGGATCGGTCTTTTATGGTCGCTCTCCAGTGTACTGCTTGATTGCGCTCTTAATCTCTGCCAAATCCCCCTGCACCCACTCATGTCTGTTGGGGAATATGTCATGGATATGTCTTTCAGTCTCTCGAAAATACGGTGTCTCAAATTTAAACTCAATCTTGTATTGCCTGCCAGGGTCTGATGTCTGATAGGAATTCAGGCGTGACTTCCAGTCTTTGGCAATGCCTACTTTGTATTCATCAGAATAAGCAGGGTGGGATATCACATAAACAAATTTCTTTTCTCGATAGTCTTCGCCTAAATCAGTTCGCTTTGGCGGATCGGCATGCATATAAATCTCATTCTGATACTTGAATAGATCCTCTGGATCGGCGGCCTCTTTCGTCAGCCGCTCCTTGACCAGCTCGTAAGCCTTGAACGATACATCTACACCGATCCACTGCCTGCCAAGTCTTTCTGCTGCCACACAAGTTGTAGCGCATCCGCAGAATGGATCGAAAACCATATCACCCTCGTTGCTCGATGCCTTGATGATTCTCTCCAGCAGGGCAAGAGGCTTTTGTGTCGGGTAGCCAGTACGCTCTTTAGCGGCCGAATTGAGGATTGGAACGTCCCAAACATCATCCATTGGCTTCCCATGTTTCAGCACATCGTCAACCAATCGCTTGTATCGAACACCTTTCTTGCCAGCGTCTGTCCATATGAATTCTTCGCCAAACTCATCAATTTTTATGTCATGCCGCCGGGTTGAAAATTCTTCTCGCTTCCACTCAATCGGCACTCTATTGAAAATCGAATGCCGGCTTTTAGCGTAGAATAAAAGAACATCATGCTTAGCATTGAATCTGCTCTTTAAAAATGAAGTTCGCTGCCCGTAGTGCCACACAATTTCATTTCGAAAATTACCTTCGCCAAAAATGCAATCCATCAAAGACTTCAGGTAATGGCTCATCGTGGGATCGCAGTGCAGATATGCACTGCCCGCAGATTTCAAGATCCGATGGCATTCAAGCAGCCGGATGGCCATGTAGGCCAGGTAAGCAAAGTTGTAGGAATTGCCGACTCCCTTGATGCCGTTCAGATAATGATACAGCTCCGGGTGATCCTCACGGATTGTCACCAGCCGCTCGTCCTTGACATCTTCTTTCCTGAATATATCGCTGAACTCTGCCCCCTCCGCGCTTGAGCCGATCGGCGCAGTGAACTTCTTGTTCTTGTTGAACGGCGGATCCAGATAGATCAGATCAATGCACTCGGAGTTGATGCCCCGCATGATGTCCAGGTTGTCATCGCAGAAGATGGTGCGGCTGGGGACGTTGCAATCAGTCATTTATCATTCTGTTCCCATCGCTGTAAATGATCGAAAAGAGAAGGACACAGTGTGCACCTATTGTACTTGTCTGAGCAGAATTTGGTAAAATTCCGTGCCTTGACGGGGCTGACCGGCACGGTCTTATCAAGTCACATTCGTTTTGCTTGCCAGCAGAGGCGAGCTGGACGAATTGATTTGCGCCTTTTGACAGAGGGCGCCCGGTTCAGAATTTGAAATGCTCCTGAAACATGCAGACAGCCTCGATCAACTGTCAAAAAATCCACCCGCATGACATAACCAATTATCTTTATGAGGATTCATTGTGGCTGTTCAGCAGAGAAAAAAGTCTCAATCCATGCGCGGCAAGCGGCGCTCTCATAATGCGCTGAAGAACCCGGCTCTTTCAATCGAACCTGAGACCGGAGAGGTTCATCGCCGGCATCATATTTCGGAATATGGCTACTATCGCGGCAAGCGAGTCATTCCCGAGAAGCCAGAAAAAGAGCCGGCTGAACAAGAATAGATCAAGTACGCCAGCACTCTTCGCATCAGTGCAAAGTTGCGTGCGAGGTGCTTTGAGTGAGTCTCACCTAGCAGCGCATGACGAATTCCATTGCTGTCGATGCGATGGGCGGCGATTACGGCCCAAGCGTTACCGTACCAGGCACGCTGTCAGCGATCGGCGAAGCCCAGGATGTCAATTTCATCTTAATTGGCGATAAGCCAAAAATCAATGAGCAGCTGGCAATGGACAGAACAGGTCGTGCCGATCAGGTTCAAGTTGTTCACGCCCCTGAAGTCGTCGAGATGAATGAGTCGCCAGCGCATGCGCTGCGGCGAAAGAGGCAGTCATCGATGCGGATTGCACTGGATCTGCTGAAAAACGGCGAAGCTAAGGCCTGCGTAAGCGCAGGCAACACCGGCGCTCTGATGGCAATTGCATTGATTGTACTTCGCCCGCTGCCGGGAGTTCACCGCCCCGCCATTATCGGTCAGATTCCAACCGTCGACGGCCATGTGCATTTGCTTGATTTGGGCGCCAATGCGGAGTGCACCGCCGAAGATTTGTTTCAATTCGGCATCATGGGCAGCACCTATGCCGCCTGCATGGGAAAGCAGCCTGATCCAGTGATCCGCTTGTTGAATATTGGCGTTGAAGACATTAAAGGCAATCAGGTTATCAAAGGCGCCGCTAAATTGTTTCAGGGCAGCGCATTGAATTATCATGGCTATATTGAAGGGGATGCAATTTTTTCCAGCCATTGTGATGTGATTGTTTGTGACGGGTTTTCAGGCAATATCGCCATCAAGACCAGCGCTGGGGTCTCCAAGTTTATTCAGAGAGCCCTGTCTGAGGAGCTGCAGCGCAATCTGTGGAGAAAATTGACGGCCGCAGCGATCATGCCAGCGCTGAGGCAGGTTAAAGCCCGCATCGACCCCCGCGTTTTCAATGGCGCTGGATTGATCGGGCTGCAGGGCACTGTGATCAAAAGTCATGGCTCGGCTGATGCCGTAGCGTTTTTCTATGCGCTGAAGCAAGCTGAGCTTGAAGTCAAGCATGACATTCCAGTACGCATCAACCGGCATGTCAATCTGTCCGCGGAGATCCGCGCGTGACGTACGCCCGAGTATGCGCAACCGGCAGTTATCTTCCTGAGAACTGCGTATCCAATGACGATTTGGCGCAATCTGTGGAAACTTCGCATGAATGGATTATCAATCGGACTGGCATTGAGACTCGCTATATCGCTGCGGCAGATGAATCCACTTGTGATTTGGCTGAGCGCGCGACCATCAACGCCTTTGAGACTTACAACGTCAACCCGCTTGATATTGACCTGATTGTCATGGCAACAACAACTGCCGACCAGATCTTTCCAAGCTCAGCCTGTCTTTTGCAGCAGCGCCTGGGTATTGGAGGATTCCCAGCTTTTGACATCCAGGCTGTGTGCGCAGGCTTTATGTACGCATTGGATATTGCCGATAAATTCATACGAACCGGCAGCGCGACGAAAGCGCTGGTGGTCGGGGCTGAGACTTTCTCGCGCATTATCGACTGGAACGATCGTACGACCTGTGTGCTGTTCGGCGATGGGGCTGGCGTGATGGTGGTTGAGAAATCGGAAAGCCCCGGCATTCATTCGAGCCATCTGCATGCGGACGGCCAGTACAAAGACTTGCTGAGTGTGCCCGTTGGTGTTTCCCAGAATTTTGATCGAGTTGTCAATGGCGCCGCCTATACCCAAATGCAGGGCGGGGAAGTGTTCCGAATCGCAGTCAGATGCCTGAGCCATGTCGCCGAAGAGACAATGCAAGCCAACGGCATCTCAGTTGAAGACATTGACTGGCTCATCCCGCATCAGGCCAACATGCGAATCATTGCAGCGACTGCAAAACGGCTCAATGTCCCGATGGAAAAGGTGGTGGTCACTGTCACTCATCACGGCAACACGTCAGCCGCATCCATACCCTTGGCTTTTGACGCAGCGGTCAGGGATGGTCGCATTCAGCCTGGTCATAAAATACTGATTGAAGGCTTTGGCGGCGGTTTTACCTGGGGAGCTGCTCTGCTGACTTACTGATAGAAATGCAAAAATCATGGATTTGTTAAGAAATGAAATATGCCTGGTAACAGGCGCCACACGCGGCATTGGAAAAGCGGTTGCTCACCGGCTGGCAAGGCAAGGGGCAACGGTGATCGGCACGGCAACCACACTTGCGGGAGCGACGGCTATCAGTGCGGCGCTGAGCGAGATCTCTGCCAAAGGCAAAGGGCTGTGTCTGGATGTGAATGACGGCGGCAGTGTGACGCAGTGTGTTGGACACATCAGTGATGAATTCGGTGCGGTCAGCGTATTGGTCAACAATGCAGGGATATCCAGAAACAGCCTGCTGATGCGCATGAAAGACTCAGAGTGGGAGCAGATTATTGAGACCAATTTAAGCTCAATTTATCGACTGAGCAAAGCGTGCCTGCGCGGCATGCTCAAGAACCGGCATGGCAGAATTATTAATATTTCGTCCGTTGTCGGCGCCTTCGGCAACATCGGTCAAGCGCACTATGCGGCTGCTAAAGCGGGTATCATGGGCTTTTCGAAATCACTGGCGATGGAGACGGCATCCCGCAATATCACTGTCAATACAATTGCTCCGGGCTTCATTGAGACGGATATGACCAGTGAGCTGGATGCCAAAGTGAGCGAGCATTTGCTCAGCCAGATTCCGGCGGGACGCATGGGAACACCGGTTGATGTCGCCAATGCAGCGGTCTTTCTCGCCTCGCCATTGAGCGGATACATCACCGGCACCACACTGTTTGTGGACGGCGGCATGAGCCGCCGCTGAAGGCAGGCAAATATTTTTATCACAGTCATACGATTTGCGTTACTTCGTGGTAACATAAATATTCAAATAATTTTTGCAATTTTGGAGGAAATCAACCGATGAACGAAAAAAACGAGGGGACCATTGAGGAGCGCGTCATCAGCCTTGTGATTGATCAATTGTGCGGTGACAAGCAGCCCGCTCCGGAAGTGAGCAGAGACACATCTTTCGTCAATGACCTGGATGCGGATTCGCTGGATACCGTCGAGCTTGTGATGGCGCTCGAAGAGGAATTTGACCTGGAAATCGCAGATGAGGTTGCCGAAACGATTACGACCGTCGGTGAGGCGGTCGACTACATTGAGCAAGCTTCGTAAAGTGAGTTTTACACCCGGCGCGGTCATGCCCGGCTTCGAGTGCATCTGCGCCCGATTGGCATCAATACAGAAGTAGCAATGCATTCCCGACGCGTAGTCGTAACTGGGCTTGGCATTATTTCACCGATTGGCAATGGTGTTCAAGCGAATTGGCGAAACATCACAGCCGGTAGGAGCGGTGTTGGAAAAATAACCCTGTTCGATACCTCCGATTTTCCGGTTGACATTGCGGCAGAAGTTGATGATTTCGATCCCGCTGCACATCTGCCTGGCAAACAGGCGCGCCATATGGATCGGTTTATTCAGTTCTGCATGGTTGCCGGCAACGAGGCCATAGCGGATGCAGGCCTGGAGGCCAATGATAGCAATGCCGACAACATAGGCGTTTACGTCGGTGCAGGGATTGGCGGTGTAACCACTATTGAGACCACCACCATTACCCATCATGAGCGGGGTGTGCGACGCATATCGCCTTTCTATATCCCCATGTCTATCGTCAACATGGCAGCTGGACATCTCTCCATTGCGCACGGTTTTCGCGGACCCAATCTGGCGGTTACCACCGCCTGCTCAACGGGGACGCATGCGATTGGGGATGCTGCGCGTCTGATTCGGCAAGGTGATGCCGATGCCATGGTTGCCGGCGGTACTGAGGCGGCAATTACGCCGACCTCGGTCGGCGGATTCGCGAACGCTAAAGCTTTAAGCCGCCGCAACGATGACCCGGAGGGTGCAAGTCGACCGTGGGATAAGGAGCGAGATGGATTTGTGATGGGGGAGGGCGCTGGTTTGCTGGTGCTCGAGGAACTGGAATTTGCCAAGAAGCGACGGGCTCGAATTTACGCGGAAGTGACGGGGTTCGGACTCAGCAGTGATGCGTACCATATGACGAGTCCCGCTCCAGGGGGCGACGGAGCGCGGCGCTGCATGACCAATGCGTTGCGCGACGGCGGCGTGAACACCGATGAAGTTGACTACATTAATGCGCATGGCACCTCAACACCGCTTGGCGATCTGGCTGAAACACTGGCGGTCAAAGAAGTATTCAAGAGTCATGCCGGCGAGCTTGCGCTGAGCTCATCGAAGTCCATGATCGGACATCTTCTGGGCGCCGCCGGCGGTGTTGAGGCGATCTATACGGTTCTGGCAATCCATCACCAGGTTGCGCCGCCGACCATTAATCTCGAAGAGCCGGGCGAAGGCTGCGATCTGGACTATATCGCCGATGGCGCTCGCGAATTGCGCATCCGAAATGCCATCTCAAATTCTTTTGGGTTTGGCGGAACCAACGGAACTGTAGCGTTCAAGCAATTCAATTGATTGAACGATAAGCGGCAGAGCGTTCCTGCCCTTGGTGGAAAATTCACCCGCAATGGACTCGCTGGCACTCTGGCACAGCAGGCAGCAATGATCAAGACAAAACGGAAACCAAGGTATTTTCTGCGATGCATTCAGTCGGTGTCACTGATGATGTTCGTGCTGGCATTGATTCTGGCATACCTGTTTCTGCGGCCGCTGCATATATCTGAGTCAGAAATCTATACGCTTGAGCCTGGAAGCAATGCGCTGGATCTGGCAAAAGAGCTGGCAGACAGCGGGGTGATCGCCCATACTGCACCGCTCGTACTGGCGGCTCGATTGGGAAATTATGACCGTCATCTGAAAGCGGGTGAATATCAGTTCATGCCGCACTTCAGTGTCTTGGAAGTGCTTGATCATGTCGTTGAAGGCGTTTCAGTTCCAAAACCGATTCGATTTATTGAGGGCTGGACTTTTCGAGACTACCTTGATGAGCTTCAAACCAAGCCGAATCTGGAACTGACCTTGAGTCAGGTGCCGGATGAGGACATCATGCAGACTTTGGGCATTCCAGAGTCGCATCCTGAAGGCTGGTTCTTCCCGGATACCTACTTTTACGTTGCTGGTCAATCAGATGCCGATATTTTGAAAAGCGCGTACGACGCGATGCATAAAAAACTTCATGAGCAGTGGGACAATCGAGCATCAAGCTTGCCTTATGACACCCCCTACGAAGCCTTGATCGCCGCCTCAATAATCGAAAAAGAGACAGGTGTGCCTTCAGAATATCCGATTATCGGCGGTGTGATTGTCAACCGGCTGCGCAAAGGCATGCGATTGCAGATGGACCCTACGGTCATTTACGGTTTGGATGACTTTGACGGCACCCTTTTGCGCGCAGAACTTGACACCGACACACCATACAACACTTACACACGCCATGGGCTGCCGCCGACACCGATTGCGATGCCAGGATTGATGGCGATTCGCGCCGCGACACAGCCGACTGAAACCGATGCGCTTTATTTCGTCGCTCGCGGCGATGGAACACACAGGTTTTCGAGAACTCTTGATGAGCACATCGAAGCTGTTCGTGAATACCGCCGACGGTCACAATGATCCTGGCAGCGGACGCAGATATTGACAAGCGTTTGGTGTGGATGCACAGCGATGAGCACAATCCAGGACTTGGGTAAATTCATCACAATTGAAGGCATTGACGGTGCCGGGAAGACAGCCGTTTTTGACGCAGTGATCCGAACCATTGAAGCGCACGGTCGCAGAGTCGTGCGGACGCGTGAGCCGGGTGGAACACGGCTCGGCGAGGCCTTGCGATCTCTTTTCCTGTCAAAAGACATGAATATCGCGCCGCAAGCAGAGATTCTAATGGTGTTTGCCTCTCGGATTCAGCACCTGCATGAAGTGATCCTCCCCGAAATCAATGCGGGCGCATGGGTTTTGTGCGATCGCTTCACTGACGCAACCTATGCCTATCAAGGCGGCGGGCGAGGTGTCGGGTTTGAAAAAGTCGGCATCATTGAGCAATGGGCTCAAGGCGATATGCGCCCGGACTTGACGATATTTGTGGACACCAGCACTGAAACTGCTGCGGCCCGATCAATCGGTCGAGCTGATTCAGAACTTGACCGAATCGAGACTGAGACAGAAAAATTTTATATGCGAGTGAGGCAGGCATATCATGCATTAATGGACGCAGAGCCTGAACGCATCAAGCGCATCGACGGCGAGCAGACGAAAGCGCAAGTCATAGAGAAGGCTTGCTGCCTGATCGAAAATTATCTGAACTTTATGAATGGCAAATCAAATTCCTGAAATTCTGCCCTGGCATGCACAGGCCTGGGGAGTGCTGCAGAAAAATGCAGTGCGAATGCCGCATGCACTCATGTTTTCCGGCAGTCTCGGAATTGGCAAAATGCACTTCGCTTTTCGATTGGCTGCGAGACTCTTGTGCGAGCGCGCCGATGGAGAGCCTTGCGGCCGATGCATGAACTGCAGTTTGTTCACCGGATCCAATCACCCGGACTTTCATCTAATCGTTTCTGAGGCAATGCTGACGCATATGGATTCGGCGATGCAGGCTTATGCCGAGCGTTTTCTTGACGATTCGAAAACCCGTGCCAAGCGAAAAACGGTGCGCTCCATAATTTTAATTGACCAGATTCGAGCGTTGATTGAGCAGGCGTACTCAAATTCGCATATTTCAAGAAACAAAGTTTTCGTGATCGCCCCGGCTGAAGCGATGAACACCAATGCCTCGAACTCATTGCTAAAGATTCTCGAAGAGCCTGCTGAGAACAACTACCTGCTATTGGTCTCGCACAACTCTCAAAATCTGCTGCCGACTATCGTCAGTCGCTGTCAGCGCGTTCGCCTGCGCAGTCCAACGCGACAGGAAGCAACAGATTGGCTCGCAACGCAGCATGTACCTTCTGCCGCTGCTGAAGCTATTTTGGCCAGCGGCTGCGCGCCGCTGGCAGGCATCCGGCAATTGGGGGACAAGGTTCTGCTGGAATCCCGGCAATTCATCTCCAATGTAGTCAGCATGATGGCGGGCAAGTCGGACAGCAATGCACTGGAGATCGCCAGCGAAGGCTTGAAGCTGGGCGACAGCGAGTGCTTGGCGGCATTGCAGAGATTGATTTACGAGATTATCTCATGCCGCTGCAATGCATCATTCTTTGCGCAGGCAACTCAGCATAGCGAGACCATCGCTGCGCTTTCCAGGCAGTTAGATCCTCGCAGGGTTTACGAGATTTACGACCATATCGGCACGCTGAGATGGAGTCTTAAGGACGGCGCGCTGAATAAGCAGCTCGCCTTGGAAGATGTCATCTTGCGCATTGAGGGGCTGGCAAAAGAGCAGTCCCATATTCCATATCCGACATGAATAGAACATGATTGTCAATTGTTCATATGAGATTATTTGGCTATGAGACTTGCTGACAGCCACTGCCATATTGACTTCCCGGAACTGTGCGGCCGAATGGATGAGCTGCTGGATCAGGCGCGTCAGGCAGACGTTGCATATATGCTGTGTGTCGCTGTGAATCTGGAGGATTTTCCGAATATTCTTGCATTGAGTGATGCCTATCAGCAGATTTCTGCATCGGTCGGCGTTCATCCGAACACTCTGGATGGCGCGGATCCGACGGTTGAGAGACTGATTGATTTAGCGAAAGATGACCGAGTTGTTGCGGTGGGGGAGACGGGTCTGGATTATTTCCGCAGCGCTGGAGAGCTTGGCTGGCAGCGCGATCGGTTTGAAAGGCACATTGAAGCGGCGAAAGCCGTTGGCAAGCCGATCATCGTTCACAGTCGGAACGCGCCGGAAGATACGATCGGGCTGCTCAGGCGCTGTGGCGCGCAAGACGCGGGCGGCGTGATGCACTGTTTTACGGGGGACTATGAGATGGCGAGGCAGGCCATGGATTTAGGATTTTATATCTCGTTCTCGGGCATTGTGACGTTCAGGAATGCTGCTGATCTGGCAGAGGTTGCCCGAAAAATTCCGATGGAGCACATGCTGATTGAAACCGACTCGCCTTATCTGGCGCCGGTGCCCAAGCGAGGCAGGCAGAACCAGCCGGCTTATGTCCGGCACACAGCTGAATTTTTAGCATCGCTCAAAGGCCTTGAGCTTGAGCAGCTTGCCGAGATAACCACAGAAAACTATCTGGATTTATTCTCAGTGCAGAAACAGTATTGAGCGAGGTTGCAGACAGACTTTTAACGGCCATCATCTGTATACTCATCGATCGATATCCGCAATATTCCCTAATTTTGCAGTTAACGGAAATCAGCGTGATTTTGGAAAAAACAGTTAGTCGAGTGAAGAATAGAGCAGTATATGAGGGTGAATCAGGAAATCCTATACTTTGAACGCATTCGGCGCAAGTCAGGTTCGCCTGGAGATCGGATGTTTTTGCTTCTGCTTCAATTTGAATTGGCACAAGAACAAGAATCGTATCTTTTTCATGCTGAACTGCAGAATGCTATACTCTTGAGATGATTTTCTGATTTTGAGCTCCGCCAGTTCCAGAATCAACCGTCGCTTTCGAGATTTTTTACATTCCAATTCAAGTGTGTTGCAACCGTGCAGCTTAAAGCACTGCGCACACAATGAAAAAGCCGGGGAAGCGTTCCGGCATTTCGCATTAGGCGCAGTTGCCAGGTATCTGTAACTTGTAGATCAATATGCACCACTTTTTAGAAATTGCCACTTATTCCTCGTTGTGGAGGTTATAACTTGACAAAAAACATTCAAATACTCGGATCAGATGGTAAAAAGCAATCAGCGACTATAGTGGAAGTTGAGCAATCCATCGACCGTTGGAGCGACATTACTTTGACTGATGGCACAGTGCTGAAAGCCAAGCCTATTATCATAGATGTTGAAAGGCTTGATGGTGAATATGATCATGATGGCAATCCGGTTTATAACGTAAAAAATCAGCTTTTTATCACTGTCGTCAGTACTCCAGATGATCTCAAAAAGCGGTGATAAAAAATGCTGAGAGAACCTTATTCCTTTTCTTCTGTTAATGAAGCACAAACTGTGCGGGCAGTTTTTGATGATTATTTTGAAACATCAAAATGTCAAATAAACTGGACAAATACACTTTGCGAACCTAGCAGAAAACAAACTACGCAGACAATTATCAACAAAAAAAAGGTGAATAGATCAGCAGAGCGAAACAGCAGTTTAATGAAAAATGCTCATCTGTGGTTAAACTATGAGCATGATCGAAGAAAATCTAAGATTGACGCACGAATTGAAGAGTTTTTTTTCTATGAAAAAGATTGGGATGGGGATGGCGCAAAGGAAATTCCATCATCGGCAATTTATCAATCGTTAACTTTTCTGAAGGAATTCAGGAGTCATTTTGTTGGAAAAGAACCGCGTAGTGCTGCCGCTAGCCCAGATGGGGAGATTGTATTGTATTGGTGCAGTCTTGCCGGATATGTAGAAATTAATTTTAGTGGAAATGGAAAATTATTAATGTACTGTGACTTTGGGAGTGATGAAATGCGGCTGATCGAAGAAGATTTCCAAGCCATAGAGAACTTTGATACAAGCCGAATTTGGCAGGCACTTTCGAATTTTCTGGAACAAGATGACTGGGAACAAGAAAACGGAATGTAGAAATTTTTTTCAAAATCGTGATAGATCAGGCAAAGGGTTTTGGAACAAGCTAGGAAAAAAGCATCCAGACTGTGAATGTGAACGTGTTTCAATAAGTGATTTTTCACCTGGGCCTGTAAATGATAATGAAACGCTTCTTGCAGTTGTTACTTCTAAGCGCTATGTATCAATTGATGGTTACGTAGAACCCACATTTTTTGAACGAATGAGTGGCGGCATGTCTACTGATCGGAAAAAATATACTTCATTTCAATGCTATAACTTACGGGAATCTGAATTAGGGCCTGTTAACACAATTTGATCTGGATATGATACAATTATCACCCGTGATTGTCGTCTGGAACAGAGCGGAGGAACCGGCAATGGAACTTACACGGGCACAGTACGAGCGCATTGCCCCGCTGCTGCCGAGGCAGCGGGGCAATGTCAGCCTCTCGAGCCTGCAGGTGCTGAACGCCATTCTCTACGTGGCCGAGCACGGCTGCAAGTGGCGCGGCCTGCCGGAGCGTTTCGGCAACTGGCACACCATCTACACGCGCATGAGCCGGTGGTCGAGGAACGGGGTCCTGGACCGCGTGTTCGAGCACCTGCAGCGGGAGCGGATGATCCGCATCCGGGTCGAGGTCCTGAGCCTTGACAGCACTAGCATCAAGGTGCATCCCGACGGCACGGGGGCGCTAAAAAAAACGGCACCCAGTGCATCGGCAAGTCCCGGGGCGGGTGGAACACCAAGCTTCATCTGGCTGCCGCGGATGATCGGACCGCCGTGGCCTTCGCGCTCTCTCCCGGCAACGCGCACGATGCCCCGGAGGGGCGGAAGCTCCTGAAGCGGCTGGAGAGGCCGTCGAGCCGCCCGGCGCTCGTCATGGATCGGGCCTATGAGGACGATGAGACCCGCCGGCTGGCATCCGACCTCGGCTTCACACCCGTGGTGCCGCCGAAGAGCAGCCGCATCTCTCCCTGGGAATACGACCGGAAAATGTACCGGCGGCGCAACGAGGTGGAACGCCTGTTCCGGCGGCTCAAGGGCTTCCGCAGAGTGTTCTCGCGCTTCGACAAGCTTGATGTCATGTACCTCGGATTCGTCGTCTTCGCGCTGATCATCGATGCGCTGCGTAGCGTTAACACACCCTAGTAGAGGGAGGTAAAAAGGAAAACTGCGGGTCTATTGAGATTTCAGTTGAGTTGATTCGAAAAATCAATTATCACGGAATGCGGGCGGTTGCCGTATACGATACTGCACTTCCTGAAAACAGGTCACATGCAGAAATTGCTTGTACTGAAGTGCCGCCTGAAGGGACAGAAAATAGAAAACACCTTAGGGCTAAATTGCGCAGATCTATGCTGCAAGCCACCTTGTATGATGGGAAGGTTCTTGAATCCTTCGAATTATTCGACCTTAACCCAAGATAGGCAGAGAATCCATCGTAGAAGTTTTATCAGCTCTCAGCAAACCTTCTGCCGCTGCTGAGGTCATTTTGGCCATCGCTGCGCTTTCCAGGCAGTTAGATCCTCGCAGGGTTTACGAGATTTACGACCATATCGGCACACTGAGATGGAGTCTTAAGGACGGCGCGCTGAATAAGCAGCTCGCCTTGGAAGATGTCATCTTGCGCATTGAGGGGCTGGCAAAAGAGCAGTCCCATATTCCATATCCGACATGAATAGAACATGATTGTCAATTGTTCATATGAGATTATTTGGCTATGAGACTTGCTGACAGCCACTGCCATATTGACTTCCCGGAACTGTGCGGCCGAATGGATGAGCTGCTGGATCAGGCGCGTCAGGCAGACGTTGCATATATGCTGTGTGTCGCTGTGAATCTGGAGGATTTTCCGAATATTCTTGCATTGAGTGATGCCTATCAGCAGATTTCTGCATCGGTCGGCGTTCATCCGAACACTCTGGATGGCGCGGATCCGACGGTTGAGAGACTGATTGATTTAGCGAAAGATGACCGAGTTGTTGCGGTGGGGGAGACGGGTCTGGATTATTTCCGCAGCGCTGGAGAGCTTGGCTGGCAGCGCGATCGGTTTGAAAGGCACATTGAAGCGGCGAAAGCCGTTGGCAAGCCGGTCATCGTTCACAGTCGGAACGCGCCGGAAGATACGATCGGGCTGCTCAGGCGCTGTGGCGCGCAAGACGCGGGCGGCGTGATGCACTGTTTTACGGGGGACTATGAGATGGCGAGGCAGGCCATGGATTTAGGATTTTATATCTCGTTCTCGGGCATTGTGACGTTCAGGAATGCTGCTGATCTGGCAGAGGTTGCCCGAAAAATTCCGATGGAACACATGCTGATTGAAACCGACTCGCCTTATCTGGCGCCGGTGCCCAAGCGAGGCAGGCAGAACCAGCCGGCTTATGTCCGGCACACAGCTGAATTTTTAGCATCGCTCAAAGGCCTTGAGCTTGAGCAGCTTGCCGAGATAACCACAGAAAACTATCTGGATTTATTCTCAGTGCAGAAACATTCATGAAAATCAATAATTTTGACCAAAAATTAAAGTGTCTAGTCAAGCGTAGAATAGGGTGAACCTGAGCATTTGAGTTCTGTCGACTCCGAAATCAGGCATCGCTTTTGAGGTTGTCTTTTCTCACCTCCAGTTCAAGTGTGCCAATAAGCAGTTGCGGCGACGATTCAATGGGTCGCATGTCAGCAAGTTTCTTGGTCAATTTGTTCGTGACACACTGACTTTCTGCCATGCGGACCAAGGTCCCGGCTTCACTCTCAGCAACAATGCTTTTCCGCCACATGTTGAAGACTATTTTGTCGGGACAGATTCCCAGACATAGCAGATAGTGATAATCCCTGTCCATACGAACATGATTAAACTGGAATGTGCCATTGGCACCCAGTGACGCAGTTTTCACTTCGAATCGAACATTATCTATTCGAAGATCAGTTCGTGACGTTCGGTTGCCGTTGCTGGCAATGATGTGGCGCTTTGCTAGGTACCTTCGGAGGAATTCCTCACCGATTTCTCCGCGATTAGTATTTCCGAGGCGTCTGTAACCTGCAACAGGCGAATCTTTCCAAATGTCTTTTGGAGAATGTTCTTTGATGATGTCGGCCAAGAGGCGTAAAGCGGTCATTTCGGCGGGGTCCATTTTCCTTTCGCAGAATCACGCTTCCAGAATACCAAGAAGTATGAATGGTTTTTCCTCGCATGAACCTGTCGGATAGCGCGACTTACACCTGGCCGATTTATGCGGACTGCGACAAACAAATCCTCAGCGACAAATCCCATTTCACTGTAATCCTGAATGATTTCAACATGAGTGAACCGTTGAGTATTCGCACAAACCTCGTCTTGACATTTTACGATTATCACGCCTCGGTTTCGCAAAACACGATGCGCTTCTGTGCCGGCGGCGCGATACAATTCCACGACGGCCTCGTGATACTTGCTTCCGGTTTGATTTTTAGTCCTGTTGTTCCTGTAGTATTTCTCAAAAGGCGTAAGAGACGAAGCATAGGCTGTCCCGCCTGGCGAGTGCATATAGGGCGGGTCTAACACCACGCAATCAATGGATTCATCCTGATATGGCAAATCTCGACAATCAATCCCGCCTTGAATATCCGTCGCCAAAAGCTCATAACTCTGTTTCGGAATATTCCGCCAGAAAACACCTTTCCCGAAAGTCACATCGGCCACTGTACTTCCCTTCGAAACATAAAGGTCAAGAATTCGGGGGAAAATTTGATCATTGCTTTCAACGTAGGCGCTGACTACAAGATCATTGGTTGGAATTCCGTTTTTTACCTGACGCTTCTCGACAGGCTTTGCAACTGTATGAAGAGCTAGATTCATACTGCTAGCTTTGCGCCTGAATCGCGTCTGCTGCAGATGTTTATAGCTGAGCCTTTTGGCGTGAATTCCTTGCGAGACATTGAATTTCTGATACGCAGTGTGATCTCTTGGTCAGTACGCGTACATGAATATCACATTCAAGAAAAGAAGGCAAGTAAAATGCGAGCAAAACGTGTGTTCTGAATTATTTGGCAGTCGATTCAATTCCAATGCTACCGCGACTTTTGTTTTTTCTCTTGAAACTGAAGTTGTACATTTCAAAGTAATTGTCGTACCGGTTTGCGTATCGCACTGAGGAGAATAGGGGTGCAGTTTGTTATATCCAAGGATGCTTCGGCGCTTCAGCATATTTCAGAAACCGATAGACCCTATATTTCCTATGAGGTTATGCGATTATTCGGATGTTAAGCGGGACAAAATCGTGCTCAGAATCAGAGTCGCGCAATGCAAGTGAACGAAGGCTCAATGCCTACTCACAGCCGCCGTTGCGGCCATAAATGTCCCATGCCACCCATCCTTGAGGACACACAAATCCCCATTTGCGCACCACAGGCCCTGTAATAAATAAGGTGACGGCGGTCTGGTCTTCGGGCAGCTCAATGCGATGCAGGAACTCAGGCGAGCGAAACGAGAACTTGCCTGCCTTGATAACATTTGCTGATCCATTCGGACGGTGCTCGATCAGTGTGCCTTTCAGCAGCAGGCTGAGCGAATGCCACGGGTGATCGTGCAGCGCCCGGTCATCATCGCTGCCTAAAAAGGTGTGCAGGTAGACGTTCAGGCAGTTGTTTCGTGGCAGCAGATAGCGGCGGACGAGATACGCGCTGCCGTCCAGTCCGGTGATCCGGCGCTGACTGAGAAAGCCGCCAATGCCACCATTCTTTCTGCGGCTCCCAAATGCGAGCCAAGCGAAAAATATCGCCAGCAATATCCACATAACAATCATAAAAACTAACTGACTTATTGATTCTGATTTAACTTGCTTGATATTTTAACTGATTGCAAATCATGAAAATCATAAAAAATTTACCTTATACGACAATATATGTCATACATATGATAATTTATGGCAAAAATATAAATTCAGATGCAAAAATCCAGCATCTCGCAGCGGATCCGAAACTTTGGACAGTCAGCTGCAAATCGACCCAGCTCCGCTACCGCAATCATTAATTTCGTATAATGCATATTATGTAAAGTTAAATCAGAGACAGGCAATTTTTCTGTTATTGATGTGAACGAGCCGGCGTCATAAGTCCTGGCAATTGCCGGAACAGTTCGCAAGGCCGCTGAACCTTCTTCGAGGCCGTCTGATGTTTGCTTTTTTCTTAATTATCAAATCTCCAGTCGTAATATAATTCGTACAGTCAGATTACATTCTGTCGTATGGCAAATTTCTCTGAACTAATTCGGTCGCTTTAGGAGAGTACTAATGATGTGGAAAAAAAATAACGAGAACGGTAATGATGTGCCGCCGACACTGGCAGCGGCTCAGAGCAAGCCTCGAGTTCCAGCAATGGACAGCGGCGCGCCCGCTCCTCGAGCTGGCAAAATACCCCAGGCAAGCTCTGCTTCAAACATCAGCAGCGATATTGCTTTTGCAGGCGATATCCGAGGCTCGGCAGATATCACTATTGCAGGACGTTTTGAAGGAACGATCGAACTTCCCAACAATACCGTAACGATACAGCACCCCAGTTCCGCAAAGGCAACTATCAAGGCAAGAAAAATCATCGTCTATGGAACAGTTCAAGGCAATCTTTATGGAATCGAGCTGACTCACGTTATGGATTCAGGTTCGGTGACCGGCGATATCAAATCTCCTCATGTCGTGCTTGATAAAGGCTGCTGGTTCAACGGGTCTGTTGAGATGCAAAAGAAAAAAGAAGAATCGCGGAAAGCGAAAGAACCATCCCCTGATGCCGATCACAAACGCCCAGCTCAAACCGCTCCTCCGGCGGCGCAGCAGCCAGCAGCAGGCTCAAAGCCCCAGTTTACCGCGTAATCAGGGCCAAACTCAACTGTATCAAGTTAATATTTGGCCCAAGCCAAAGATCTATACTCGGTAGAGTTTATTCGCATCGCCATGTAGCGCCAGCGAGACACACTGGTTTGTGTGCATTGCTCTGTTGCCGGAAAATATTGTTGCGCGATCGGTATGCGTTCCGATGTTTGGAGTATTATTTAAGCAGAAACAGGACCTTGCTGGTTCTGAGAATGGTCGTGTTATTCGCTGGGCGGCCGATGCCCCGTTTGAATCGACTGCGATTCAATCTATACAGAGTATCGTTGCCGGCGAGGCAGAATCAGGCCAGCGACCTATAATTTTGAATTTGGGAGGTCCCTCCCAGTCAATGGTTGATGCGCTGGGATTCGAAACTAGCACCATAATCTTTGCTAATGAGTTTTCGCGGCCGTTTCAAAATGAGCCCGTTATGAGTCACGATAGCGACGAAAGAGAACTCTACGATGACGCTTTAGTCTCCGGTCTGAATATTCCCTACGGGACATCATTGAGAGTCATTATTGCTTGGGATATGTTCAATTACCTCAGCCGCCGCGCCACCATATCGCTGATGTCACACTTGAATCGGTACTGCATCAAAGGTACGATCTTGTATGCCATTTCTTGGCTGACTGAGATGATACCCAGTCACCCCGGAATATTTGAAATAACGGCCGATAATAGAATTATCTATACATCCCAAAGCAACGATTACATCAACTCGCCTGGACACTCTGCCAGAAATCTCTTGGACATGATGCCAAGTTTTCAGCAGCATAAGCTGACTATTTCAAGAAGCGGGATGCTAGAAATCATCGCTGAGTTCAATGCGCTTGCCGAAGCTCCGAATCCAAAAACGATTCCTGCTGTGGAACTGATGAATGCTCAAAGCTAGCCTTGATACTCCATTGCGGCGAATCATCCGCCGGCAAGCTGATTAATCTGATCAATTAATGATCGCTGGTAAACAATCCCCCTCGATTGCGCCAGCGCTCGGGCTGCAAAGCGTCTGGCGCCAGGGATTCGCACACCGCTTTGAGTGCGCATCTGTTCTAAAATCTGCTGTACGCGTATGGAAAAATTGTTGCCGAATAAATTCGAGGTGGCACATAGAATAAATTGTCCCGTTTCTGGTGGGCCGCCCTCCCCGTCTAAATAAGATGAAGCTTCATAGCCAAATCTGCTATTTGTGAAAGCCGCTGCCAAGATTTCCACCAGCAGCGCCAATACTGCCCCCTTCTCACCGCCAAACGCACTCAATGTACCGCCTCCAATGATTTTGCCTGGCTCTGTCGTATCTCGCCCTTCCCTGTCTTTGCCCCATCCAATAGGAACGGGTTTGCCTTCAGCGGCAAACTTTAGAATTCTGCCTCGACTGACCGTTGACATAGACAAGTCAATCACAAGCGGCTCAGCATCGGCAACAGGGCAGGCAAATGCAATTGGATTTGTTCCCAGCAGCGCTTTCGTACCACCCGGCGGCGCCATGGCCTTGGGTGTATTGGCAAACATCATGCCAATGCAGTCATGGCAGGCAAGTTTTTCTACGATATGCCCCGCTACACCGCAGTGATGCGATCTGCTGACCGACGCAATTCCAATACCTTGCGAAGCACTGATCTCAACCAATTGCTCGACAGCAGCATTCAGAGCCGGGAAAGCGAATCCGCCGTTGACATCAATTTCAACTGCAGTCGCTGTCACCAGGCGTACAATCGCTCGGGCCCGGCCGCTGACTTTGCGGGCTTGCATCTGCTCGCAGTACGACGGTACACGAATCATGCCATGTGAATATTGCTGGTCACAGTCTGCCAGCACAAGCGCATCGGCAACCGTCTGGGCGATCTCCAGTTGTGCCCCTTGAGCATGAATAGCCCGCTGTGCGAGGTTCGCTGCCTCGGCTGCGGCTAGCGTTATCGTTGGCTCCAACAGCGCTAAAGCGATGGACGCAGAATAATCTTTGGCGCGGCAACCTGACCTTGAAGCAAATCCTGAAAAGCGGCATTGCCGTCTTTCAGCGGACGCTCATCAATCCAGTCCAATGGACCAATATCAAAGTTGTGGAGCTTGTCTGCCGCAACCCGGAAATCACGTGCGGTGTAGGTGTAGGTTCCGATAAACGTGATTTCAGCCAAGGTCATGCGACGCACATCCATTTCTCCATCGGCCGAGCTGAGTCCGATGTGAGTGATCACACCACCGGATTTGACTGCGTCTACCGAGGAATTGCGCGTCTTGGCGTTCCCGACTGCGTCAAAAACCGCATCAAAAGAATCGCTTTCGAGTCGAGATTGTATGGGATCGACAACCTCGCAAAGACCAGTGCGTTCCACCGTTCGGCGGCGGTCTGGATTGACCTCGGCAAGCATAATATCCTTGCAGCCATAGTCGCGGAGAAAATAAACGCAAAAAACACCGACAGCGCCGCCGCCGATGACCAATGCTGAACCTTCAGAAAGCGGCCGATAAGCGGTTTGCTCAACAAGGCGTACCGCATGCAGCGCCACTGCTGCAGGCTCTGCCATCGCCACATGCTCGCTTTTGACATCACCTTGCAGCTCAACGATATTTTCCTTTGGAATAGCTATCATTTCTGCAAATGCACCGGGCCGATTCATTCCGATCAGCTTGCGTTCTCGGCACAGATTCGTCAATCCGCTGATGCAATCATCACAGCGGCCGCAAGTAATCAAAGGGTTCAAGACAGCTTTGCTTCCAGAGCGTGGCCCTGACATCACTGTTCCGCTGACTTCATGGCCTAAAATCAACGGCGGCACCCGGCGATCATCGTGCCCCAAATACGCATGCAAATCGGATCCGCAGATTCCGGTCGCATCAATTCGAATCAACTCCTCCGTCGCTTTCAAGTTCGGCTCAGGCTCATCTCGATATTCAACTAGATTGGGAGATGTATAGACTAATGCTTTCATATTAAAATATTTTATGGAATAAATTTATTACTTGGCCATAAATCCGCCGTCTACACACAATACTTGACCAGTAACATAGTCGGATGCCGAAGAGCACAGAAACAGAACGGGGCCTGTCAGATCATCCATTTGTCCGTTTCTTCCCAGCGCTGTTTTTTGTGCCATCTGTTCGGCTAATACGGCATCTGAAAATACCGGTGCAGTCAATTCGGTTTTGAAAAAACCGGGTGCAATCGCATTGCATGAGATGCCGTGCCGCGACCAGCTCTCAGCCATCGCTCGCGTCAGTTGCGTGACTCCGCCTTTCGATGCTCCATACGCAATTGAGTTGGCAAACGCGCGATATGACTGCAATGAGGCGATGTTGATGATTTTACCCCAGCTGGCATCAATCATTGAATCAATAAACATGCGAGAAAAGAAAAAAGGCGCAGACAGATTCAAATTCAAAGTCGTATCCCATCCGCTCCAATCCACCTGCTCCGCGGGCTGGCGCAGATTGACACCGGCAGCGTTCACAACGATATGCGGGGAGCCAAAGCACTCGCAAATTTTTTCGAATACAGACAAGTAGCTGTCGCGATCAAGCAGATTGGCTGCAACCCAGCTCGTTTGGCCGCCTTGCGCATTCAGTTTTTTTGCGGCGCTTTCGAGCAGATCTGCACGGCGAGCCAAAAGCACGACTTTCGCTCCTGCCGCAGCCAATACAGCGCTGATCGCTAAACCGATACCAGAACTGGATCCGGTTACCACTGCCACTCGATTTTGAATATCAAATAAATTTGACATTCTTATTCAGTTCAGCTGGCGTGTTTCAGTTCGAAAACATCGTCTGGGAAATATTTCGCCAACCGGTCGTCTCCGGTCAGAGCGTGTGCCTCCATGCCTTCCAGTCTGGAGATTCTAGCCGTCACTGCGCCTACACTGCGGTTAGACTCACGGTTCATACGCTGATATGTAACTGTCTTGATGAACTTGCCAACACTCAATCCGCCAGTATAGCGGGCGGCACCGCTCGTTGGCAGAATATGATTGGTACCTGAGCACTTGTCGCCATAGGCAACAGTGGTTTCCTCACCCAAGAAAAGCGAGCCGTAGTTCGCCAGATTGTCAAGCCACCAATCAAGGTCTGCGGTGTGTACCTCAAGATGTTCAGGTGCATACCTGTCACTCACACTGACTGCTTCTTCGCGGGTGTCGGTCACAATGACCTCGCCAAAATCACGCCATGCAATCTCAGCTGCATCGCGGTTGGGTTGCGGCAGGCGCTCAATATACTGGGGTATCAAATCAATCACTTGTCGTGCCAGATGCTCCGAAGTTGTCACCAGCCAAGCCGGCGAGTCAGGACCATGCTCGGCTTGTCCGATGAGATCGGAAGCCACAATTTCCGGATCCGCGGTAGCGTCGGCGATCACGAGAATTTCAGTCGGACCCGCAAAAAGATCAATACCAATTTCTCCATACAACATGCGCTTTGCCTCTGCGACAAACTGGTTGCCTGGACCAACCAGGATATCGGCCTCATGTCCGGTAAACAGGCCAAAAGCCATCGAGGCGATTGCCTGAACGCCGCCGACTGCGAGGATTGAATCGGCTCCGCAAAGCGAGGCAGTGTATGCAATAACCGGATTGACACCCACCTCGCCTCGAGGCGGAGAGCATGCAATGACGTTCTTCACGCCAGCCACCTTGGCAGTGGTGACGCTCATCACAGCTGAAGCAATATGTGCGTAGCGTCCGCCCGGGATATAGCAGCCGGCGGTCGTGACCGGGATCAATTTCTGACCGGCAATCACACCGTCAGACAACTCGACTTCAAATTCCGACAGGCTCCGCAGCTGATGCTCTGCAAAAGCTTTGACCCGACTGTGCGCAAACTGAATATCTTGTTTGAGCGCACTGCTCAGCCCCTCGCTTGCCTTTTTGATTTCAGTTTCCCTCATCACAGCGGGTCCGATCCAGGAATCAAGCTCACGGGCGTAGTCCATGACGGCCTGCTCGCCGTTTTCACGAATTGTCTGCAGCATGTCGGCGACAATGGAACGGGCTTTAGCCACACGCTCGTCTGAATCGGCTCCGCCTTTTGTGCCGATTGCGGTTTTGATTTGATTGACAGCCATTGAAAGAATCTCTGCTGGGCTGGCGCGATCAAGCGCTGCGATAAAGTTTCGTCATCACAAATTCACGATGACCGAGCGCCTCAGCAGCGGTTAAACGCCCATTGCAGGTCCGCACTGTCATATCAATCAGCAGGTCGCCAGCTTCATCCAGTGTCATTTGACGGCGCAAAATAGCCGAGACATCAAGATCAACGTGCTCGCCCATCGTTCGCACTGTCCGAGGATTGGCAGTGAGCTTAATGACCGGCTCGATTGGATGACCGATAATGTTGCCCTGCCCGGTCGGAAATATATGGACTACAAAACCGGCGGCCGCCTGCAGTGTCACGCACTCCGCAGCAGCTGATGAGGTGTCCATAAAATAGAGCCCTCGCCCTGCCGCAGGCTCCTCAGCCGGCTGCAATACATCAATATAGGCAGTGTGCTTGCCAATTTTTTGCAAATTGCCCAATGCCTTTTCCTCAATCGTCGTCAAACCGCCTTCAATATTGCCTTTCGTCGGCTGGCTTTCTGACAAGTCATTGGTTTTATGCGGCTCAATGACCTCGTCCATATACGCCTGCCAGGTGGCGAGGAATTTCTCCCCGGCTTCCGGTGTTGCTCCGCGGTCGCGGCACAGCAGCTCGGCGCCGGTAATTTCAGATGTCTCACCGAAACAATTCGTCACACCCAGCGGGTCAAGCTTGTCAATCAGGTTGCCCACCGTGGGATTGGCGCCGATACCCGAGGTGGTATCGGATTCGCCGCACTTATGTGAAATCCATAAATCCTCAATTCCGCACGGCTCGCGCTGCAGCTCTGACGCCCAGTGCAGAAAATCCTTGGCCTTTCGTGATGCGGCAGCAATTGTCGCAATGTCGCCGTTCTGCTCAATGGCAAATCCCTCAACCGGCTTGCCGGTCTTGGCAATGCCGTCGACTACGCGCTGGGTCCAGCCGGGCTCGATTCCGATCACCACCACTGCAGCAACGTTAGGATTGCTGCCCGTACCGATCAGTGTGCGAAAATGCAATTCCAGATCCTCGCCAAACTGCAAGCGGCCATAGTGGTGCGGCAGCGCCAATGTGCCCTTGATATTGCTGGCTACCGCTTCGCAGGCCGCATTTGACAAATCATCGAGAGGCAAAATAATTACATGATTGCGGATGCCGACACGTCCATTTTCGCGCCGATAGCCGCGAATCTCTATTGAATTAGGCATTACCATTTTTCCGTTTTTGTGTTATGTACATGCAAATGGGCTCCCTTGACGATCGGCTGAATGGTGCGTCCGATCGGATGCCCGTATTTAATGACTTGGACGCCTTCATCGAGGTCAGCCAGGGCAATTTTGTGCCCTAGTGGAATATCATCGACGGCATCGACGTGTACGGTCGCATCTGACTCCATGATCCAGCCGGTTAGAGTCGCACCTGCCTGGGCGTTTTCCACAACCACGACACCGACTGAATCAGTTTCGTCGTGAACCAGAAAATCAGGCGGCGCTGGGTTTGAATTTTCACTCATCTTGATTTTTTCTTCTACTCATATGTTCAGTACGCAAAATAATCTAATCACTTACTTTTAATAGTTTTTCTAAAGATCTCATTACATTTGCAATATAGGGTTTATTTTCGTCAATTTCTGCAAAACTCAAGCCAATCAGCTCGTGTGGAAAAACCACCCATTCTTCCGACTGATTGACAAAATAGTCGGGCACTCGGTCAGTCAGGTTTTTACCGGGTTTGAACCAAGTCGCGGCAATTCGAATATCCTCAGGCGCATTTTTTCTTGCCCGCCGATGAATATTCTCTATCAGAGCCTTGATGGTCAGGCCGGTATCGTAAATGTCATCGACAATCAGCAGACTGTCATCAGGCTTCACTCGGTCAATCAGATACCCCAGACCATGTATGCGAATATTCTTTGCCCGCTTTTCAATACCGCGATAGAGCGAAGTCCGAATTGCGATATGGTCAGTCTCAATACCATAGTACGCCAGCATCTCTTGTATCGTGATGCCAATCGGCGTGCCGCCCCGCCAGAGGGCGACCAGGTAATTTGGACGAAATCCGCTTTCGATCACTTGAGCTGCGAGCTTGCACGAATCCTCGAATAGCGACGCAGCGGTCAGGTAAATCTTTTCCGTCGCGTGATCTGGATCGCTCATCATTTGCCAGTAAAGAAAGATTCCACGGCAAACGGCGGCACCGTGAAGTCGCGCAACAGTAAGTCAGTTGCCGCGTTTTATACTATATTCATCAACCCTCTGCAATACCGCATTGGGTACTTGGATACTTTATTTTTTCTATTTTTTCATGCTGAAGCTCAAACTCTTGTATCAGGATATTTCGTAATGCGCATCTGTATTTTTCTCGGTTCACGAATTGGCGGGCTGCCCGTATATCGCACTGCGGTTCGCGAGGTTGCTGAATATCTGGCAACTCGCAAAATTGGCATTGTCTACGGCGGCGCCTCGATTGGACTGATGGGTGAGCTCGCGCTCTCGGCAACCGCGCATGGGGGCGAAGTTTTTGGCGTTATTCCGACCGCCATTGCCGAGGTTGAGATCCCGGCTGACCAGATTACTGAGCTGATCTACACCGATACATTGGCTGAGCGCGAGCATATCATGTTTGAGATGTCAGATGCGTTTTTGGCATTGCCGGGCGGGATTGGCACGATGGAGGAGGTTTTCACAGTGATGGCCTGGAATACACTGAAATACCATCAAAAACCGATTGGATTTCTCAATACTTGCGGATTTTACGATAAGTTTATAGAGCTGCTGAATTTTCAGTGCAGGCAAGGGTTTCTCTCGTCGAATTGTATTGAAGAGCTGCTGATTGACCAGCACATTGATCGTCTGGTCCCGGCGCTGATCAAAAAAATCACATGATGAGCGGCTTCGAGCTGAGTGCCAGATCCAGCAAATGGCGCTCCAGAGCCAGGATCATAAAAATCTTCAGGTGATTGACTAGGGCCTGTTAACACAATTTGATCTGGATATGATACAATTATCACCCGTGATTGTCGTCTGGAACAGAGCGGAGGAACCGGCAATGGAACTTACACGGGCACAGTACGAGCGCATTGCCCCGCTGCTGCCGAGGCAGCGGGGCAATGTCAGCCTCTCGAGCCTGCAGGTGCTGAACGCCATTCTCTACGTGGCCGAGCACGGCTGCAAGTGGCGCGGCCTGCCGGAGCGTTTCGGCAACTGGCACACCATCTACACGCGCATGAGCCGGTGGTCGAGGAACGGGGTCCTGGACCGCGTGCTCAAGCGCCTGCAGCGGGAGCGGATGATCCGCATCCGGGTCGAGGTCCTGAGCCTTGACAGCACTAGCATCAAGGTGCATCCCGACGGCACGGGGGCGCTAAAAAAAACGGCGCCCAGTGCATCGGCAAGTCCCGGGGCGGGTGGAACACCAAGCTTCATCTGGCTGCCGCGGATGATCGGACCGCCGTGGCCTTCGCGCTCTCTCCCGGCAACGCGCACGATGCCCCGGAGGGGCGGAAGCTCCTGAAGCGGCTGGAGAGGCCGTCGAGCCGCCCGGCGCTCGTCATGGATCGGGCCTATGAGGACGATGAGACCCGCCGGCTGGCATCCGACCTCGGCTTCACACCCGTGGCGCCGCCGAAGAGCAGCCGCATCTCTCCCTGGGAATACGACCGGAAAATGTACCGGCGGCGCAACGAGGTGGAACGCCTGTTCCGGCGGCTCAAGGGCTTCCGCAGAGTGTTCTCGCGCTTCGACAAGCTTGATGTCATGTACCTCGGATTCGTCGTCTTCGCGCTGATCATCGATGCGCTGCGTAGCGTTAACACACCCTAAGTGAATTGCTTGAGAAGTCTGAACACTTCACTCTGCCTTTTTTCAGCGTCGCCGCGCAGGACAAATCCTGCAAGCTTTCCATGCCATGCCAGTCAATTTTCCGAATGGGCTCCGCCTCATCCCGCTGCGCTTGAACCTGTGCCGTGAGCACAGCATAACAGAGATTGGAATCGGAGCTGTGGAAAATCTTCTGGTGCCGAGTGAAAATGCGCTCAATCGAAATCTGCTTAGGATCTTGCTGGTTCAGTTCTGCAATATCGCCTCAATGTGTCGCGCCAGCGCAGACCGACATTCCTCTTTGAGTCCTCTCAGTTTTTTCAACCGCCACCTTACAGCGGGAAGGTCGCCGATATTGCTCAATTTGAGCAATTTCCATTCTGACGCTCCTTTCGCAAAGGTTTGCAAGAATTCGCGGTGTGCGTCAGGCATGCGGCCGATCATCTCCCCAATGAGCTCTTCACGAGTCTGGATCAGCATGCTCAGGTCAATGGGACATGCCATCATTCCCGCCAATCCGCGAGCGAACTCCTGACGCAATTCCTTTCGAGGCGGCGTGAGCAAACTCTCGATTCGACGGTGATGGCCTATGAGGTACACAACGAATGCCGCGCGAAGCTTGCCGCTGATCCCTTCGTTTGACAGCAGGCCATGAACATCGAACAGGTCACGGGGATGCTGCCGGTCCAAGGCTGCCACCAGCTTGCCAGCGAACAGATCTGCGAAAGACACCACTCGCATGGCGGCGAATCCAAACTGTTCTTCCACTGCGGGCATGACGATCTTGTCCTCCGGCTCCAGCACACTCCCGCGACACACCGGCGACACCTCTATCTGGGTCTGGCGCCGCGCTCACGGACATAAAAGCTTTATGACCGTTCCCTCTTCCTTCAGCGTTCCAACCTGGGCATAAGCAGATGCAGACCGTGTTCGACTCGGTTCTGAATGCGTCGCAACGCACTGTCAATATCGCCAAGCGATCTCGCCCTGCCGGCGATCGGCAAACAGACCAAATCGATGTCAACCGACAGTCGAGGAAGATTCCGAATGAACAGGCTGATCGCTGTGCCGCCCTTCAGTGCGAAATCTTTTTCCTGCGCAATATGCGGCAAGGTCCGCACCAGCAACGCAACCTGGCGCCGGTATCTCTCATCCATGGAAATACAATTCCTCAGGAACCGTAATCAGGTATTTGGAATCCAGTTTTCCATCCTGCGCCAGCATTCGCTTTCCCTTGCCAAGATCAATCCTGCTCCGGTCGATGTATTCGAGCCATGGATGACCATGGCGCTCGGCAAAGCAGAGGAACAATCGCTTTACTTTGACATTTCGACATTCCCGCAGCAAGCGGTTCAGACGCATCGGACTCAGGCTGGTCAAACCATCCATCAGCGCGTCCACTTGCTCAAAAGTTTCGTTGCCGGTCAATTCATCCAGCAATTTCAGCAGTGCGAGTTCCGCTGTCGACAATACAATTGACCAGGCACTGGCGCCGAAACGCCCCCAAGTCAAGCTGCAGTGAGCTGGTGTTTTTTCCGTAAGATCACTGGCGGCTATCGCTGATTTCAATTCCATCACAACGTTCTCAATCAGTCCGGATTCAAACAGTTTGCGAGCATTGTGAAAGATAATGGTTTTGAACAGGGGAAGCTTGTCGAGCCATCCGGGGGGCTTCTGCTCTCCATACAGATGGATTTCTCTCGGCCCATCGCTTGACAGGCAGCGGGCAAAGCCATGCAGTTCCAGAGCGGTGCGCCCTCCTGCCGCAATCGGTCTCTCCATGATCATTTGCAGTGACACCAGGGTCTGCTGCCAATCCAAGGGAGACACCGCTCCCTTGATCCCTGGGGCCTGAAGCGGCCGCCGAAAAACACCCCGCACATCCGGATGCAGCCACCCGCTCGTGACATAGCGACTGCGCAGCGAACTGGCATAACCCATGCAGGAAAATCAAGCTGCATCCGCGATCAGCCCTTCAGGTAGAAGTCAGCACAGCTGGTTTAGCATGTTTCGCTTTTAGTTATTCATAATGCTCGATACAGCATTTAACCAAAGCACCTGCAAGTCTATCAATATTCCTCGAACATCGGGTGTTGAAGCCGGTTCGTTAAGGCTCTCGCAAGCATATTGCGATTCTCCAGACAGATGCACACAAGCTTTGCCCCAACGTCTGCCGCATAAGCAATATGCTGCGGTTGCCGTACAGCTCCGGCTTCTTGAGCGAGCGAGCTTTTTTGATTTTCAGCCTATCTTTGCCTCGCGTTTTTCACCTCCAATTTTGCACCGTTTCATTCAGTGATCAGGATCAAATTTTACCGAAAGCGGGAGCGTGAGGTCATCAAGGACTATAAGATTTTGCTTTTAGCGGCATTACTGGCAGCCCCCATGAAAGGCTGCCTGGTGCCCGGGGCCGGACTCGAACCGGCACGGGAGTTATCCCGAGGGATTTTAAGTCCCTTGCGTCTGCCAATTTCGCCACCCGGGCTTCTGGTTCTTGATTCTCGCATGATCCCGGGTGGAGGCCGGAGCCGGAGTCGAACCGGCGTACACGGCTTTGCAGGCCGCTGCATAACCACTCTGCCATCCGGCCCGGAAATCATACAAATAGGAAGGCGAGAAAACTGCTATTCTCGAAACAAAATATGGAGCGGAAGACGAGGTTCGAACTCGCGACCTCAACCTTGGCAAGGTTGCGCTCTACCAGCTGAGCTACTCCCGCTTGCTACCGAAGTTCCACATTGAAACCGTCACATTCATTTTACTGAAACTGCAAATCAAATTTCAACACGAAAAATTTCCAATTGTACAAATCCGACAAACTGTCGAATATCGCGCAGTGCGATTGTGCGATTGATGCAGGTGACAGACATTGGTTTCGATGTGACGTGCTATTCACATTACCCAGTGCTCCGCATCTTTCGATAAAAAGTCACCAATAGGAATTCCACCCTCACCTACAAGCAGCATGCGCGTCGGAGCAAATTTTTTTGAAAACATGTGCATCCCTGAACCGCTGCGCCGCGACTGGCCGCTTTTCACTTCAATAGCGGTCAAGGTCGAATGGGTCTCCACTACAAAATCAACCTCATGGTTGTTTTCGCGCCAGTAAAACAAACGAATCCCCGCTTCTTTGGCGGCCGCGTTCGCCAAATGCGCGCCGACAGCCGACTCAACCAGACGTCCTTTGAACTGGGTATCAGACAGAGCTTGGCTCATCGTTTTGTGACATTCGACTGACATCAAGGCAGTATTCATGACCAGCAGTTTTGGACTTGAGGAGCGGATTCGTACCGATTGGCCTGAATATTTTTGCAGTCCTGTCATCATGCCGACTTTTGAAAGCAGCTCAAGATAGTGGGCCAGCGTAGTGGTATTGCCTGCGTCATGAAGTTGTCCAAGCATCTTGTGGTAAGATAAAATCTGGCTCGAATAATGGCATCCCAGCCAAAACAACTGTCTCATCAGAGCTGGTTTTTCGATTCTTGTCAGCAGCATAATATCGCGGGAAAAAGAGGGTTCCATCAACGATTCCCGAATATATGCACGCCATCGGTCCAAGTCGCTGATGATCGGCGCTGCGCCTGGATAGCCGCCAAAATACAGAAATTGATTCAGATCGAATTCAAATGCTTCCTGCATTTCGGAAAAAGTCCAATGCGGAAGGTGAATCACCTCAAAACGTCCGGCAAGGCTTTCAGTCAGTCCACTCCCCATCAGAAGCGGAGCAGAACCCAATAGAACAACCTTGACTTGGCAATCATTCCAAGTATCCTCATCCCACAGCTTCTTGACCATTCCAGACCATTCGGGGATTTTTTGAATTTCGTCCAGAACCAAGACTGCGGTTTTATGATCCGAATTCGCTGCGAGGATTCTTGTTGATTCCCATTGCTGAGCCAGCCAATCCAAGGTGCGGATGCTCGGTATATCGGCCGTCTGATAGTTCCAAGCGATACTGGAGTCGGCACAAATCTGCCGGACCGCAGTCGTCTTTCCAACCTGTCTCGGCCCGGTCACAACTTGGATAAATCGCCGCGGCTCTTCCAAGCGATGCCGCAGTTCTTCAACTAGAAAACGTTTGTATTTGCATATATTCATTTGATAATTTAAAAAATAACAAATATTTTTACCATCTTAAAATTTTTTACTTTAAAACGTTAGTAATTTTACTCAATATAGTGATTAATTTAAAAAATCAGTTGATTTGTTTTACCGTAGACAAGGCAGATAAATCACCTGCGAGTTTATCGCAGCCTATGCAAGCTGGCCCGCAGCAGGCCTGCTTATGGATTCCAAGCAGATTTGTGAGCCGCTGCGACGGAAACGACAGCTCAATTAGGGACAGGAAATTTCAAGACTGCCGCCGCCCGCAGATACTCAATACTGGAATGCCTTGTACGGCATCAATGCTGCTGCCTTACTGTTTCTCCAGCAGAACCGGCCAAGCAACGCGCAAATACAAAACCATCGTCCAAATGGTTAAGCCCGCCGCGATATAGAGCAGGATTTCTCCAAGCAAAAGTGTGGATTGGCCATAGATTGAGCCTTTGAGCAGCAGCAGTGCGATTGCCGCCATTTGCACGAAAGTCTTGGCTTTGGAGAGAAACGTCGTTGCCAAACTCGCTCTTTGCCCCGCTTCAGCCATCCATTCCCGCAGCGCAACGACGCTGACCTCGCGCGATACGATGACAATGACCGCCACAGTAAAGCTGAGATTCGAAAAAACCTTCGCCGTAATGGTTTGATCTGCCACAATGAGCACCAATGCCGTGCACACCATCAGCTTGTCGGCAACTGGATCTAAAAAAGCGCCGAATGATGAGGTCTCTTGCATCCTGCGGGCCAAAAAGCCGTCCAGCCAGTCCGTGATCGCTGCCAATACGAAGATACCGACGACGAGGTAATACTGATCACGCGGAAAAAGCAGATAAAACACCACAAAGACTGGAATTGCAGCGATCCGCGCCAAAGTAAGAATGTTCGGAAGACTGAAAGGCATATCTGTCAGCGTCCATGAATCTCGTGATGAATTTTCTGAGCCAATGGCAAGCTGATTCCATTGACCTGCTGCAGCTCCTCAACGCTTGCGCGAGAAATGCCCTGCAAGCCGCCGAAATGCTTGAGCAATGCGGATCTTCGGCGCTGTCCGATACCCGGAATCCGCTCAAGCAGCGACTGCTTCTGAGCCCGCAATCGCCGGCTGCGATGCCCCATTAAAGCAAATCTGTGCGCTTCATCCCGCACCTGTTGCAAAAGCAGCAGCGACAGCTCATCAACAGCCAGCGGCTTGCGGCTGCCCGGCACCCAAATCTGCTCTTGTCCCGGCTGGCGCTCTGGACCTTTGGAAATCGCCGCAATGCGGATATCGGCAATCTGCAATTCATCCAGCACCTCAAGCGAGCTGCTCAGCTGTCCCTTGCCGCCGTCGATCAAAATCAGGTCGGGCAGTTTGCCGCTGTTATCCCGCACCTTGCGGTAGCGGCGAGTCAAGGCGCTTCGCAGCGCCCCGTAATCGTCGGCCGCCGCAATATTCTCAATGTTCATGCGACGGTACTCGGATTTGATCGGTCCGCTTTGATCAAAGACCACACACGAGGCCACTGTCTTTTGGCCGGAAATGTGACTGATGTCAAAACACTCGATTCGCACTGGCGACGCAGCCATCTCAAGCGCTGCCGCAAGCGCTTGAAAGCGCTGCTCCAGCGATTCTTTCTCATTCAGTCGGCGGCGAATCGCTTCGGCTGCATTGGCTCGCGCCAGCTCGATGAGTTTCACTTTTTCCCCGCGCACGGGTCGCTTGATATTGACACGCGAGCCGGCCTGCTGGCGGAGTGCATCTTGGATCAGCGCGAGGTCATCGATTTTCCGATCAATGAGAATCAGCGATGGAGTCTCTCTCTCAAGGTAGTAGCGTGGAATGAATTCCGCGAGGGCATCGCTGAGCTCCATTTCAGCCTTCAGTGTCAGAAAGAAAGTTCGATAATCGACATTGCGCCCGCTTCTGAACATGACCAGCTGAATGCACAGCAGGCCGCCATAGCCGGCAATCGCGAGGGCATCGATGTCGCCGCGACTGCCGTCGACGGACTGGGCTTCGCGCAGACGCTGAATTGCCGCAATGCGATCGCGGTATTTCGCTGCGGTTTCAAACTCCAGATCTGCCGCGCTTTGCTCCATCTTGCGCATTAGGAATTCATTTAAATCGACATTTCTGCCAGCTAGAAAATCCAGCACCTGCCTGACATCCTCATCATAGCTCGCAGCATCGATCAAGCCGACACAAGGGGCAGTACAGCGATGAATCTGGTATTGCAGGCACGGACGCGACCGGTGTCTGAAAAATGAATCTCGACACTGGCGAACGGGGAATACTTTCTGCAGCTGAGAGAGCGTTTCGCGCACTGCCGCCGCACTGCTGAAGGGACCAAAATAGCGTCCCGGCTCCTTGCGATTGCCGCGGTAAAAGCTGAGTTTGGGAAACTCATGGGAATCATCGACCCGAATATACGGATAGCTTTTGTCATCGCGCAGATTAATGTTGTAGTGCGGCTGGGCGGTTTTGATCAGATTGTTTTCTAGCAGCAGCGCCTCAGTTTCTGAGACAGTTACGATCGTCTCGATTTTAGCGGCATGCTGCATGACTGCCTCGATGCGATGCGACAGACCTGAAGGGCGAAAATAAGAACGAACCCGATTGCGCAAGTTCTTGGCTTTGCCGATATAGAGCGGGACATCCTGTCCATCTTTGATGATGTAGACCCCGCTCGAGGAGCTGATGGTCTTGAGAAACTCGGTTACGGTCTTGCCTTCAGTGGCAGCAGATATGACGGACACGACTGAGATTGAATTGCACGTGTAAACGCTGGGTTAATTCTAATTTTTCGCTGTTGAGAAACTCGCGATCGAATAAGATGCAGAACCTCGTCCGGAACAAATGCACATTTGCCATTTTCCAAGACAGAACTGATGCCAATCACCCTCAGGCAATTGATGATTTGCGTCCCCTGGCTTGGCCTGTATCGCCTTCAGCCTGGCTGTGTTCCAAGGTTGGATTGAATCGTTCCCGGCCTGCGTCTAGCAATTCGCTCGCCTCTTTTTCGATAAACTCTCTGGGCAGGATCACAAGAGCATTCCTAGTCAGCTCATCGGGGAACGATTGAATAATGAACTGATTTGCTTCGCGGTGATATTGCCTGCGGAATCCTTGGAAAAATTGTATCCAGTTTCATTTTTTGATCTTGTGTATTCCAGTTTTTTGCGTTCACTGCCTAAAATTGCTGAACTGACTTCCATTGAAACAACATTGAACATTATTCTATTCCGCGAACTGCCGTCAATAAGCGCTTGTTTTTTGTCCGCCATTGCAATGTCTCGTTTTCCGCAAAGCGCTGTTCCAAATCAGTATTCAAAATTGAGAGTGAATCTAAACACACCTGCTGCATCCATGAAACCGGTTCTGTGCATTCGAAGATTGCTGGCACACTTGGCTGGATCCCGCTAATAACTTGAACTTGCTGTCAAACGCAAATTCATTGCCATGGTCAAAGTCGATCCCATTGAGTTTCTGGCGGGTTGAGCCGCACTTGAGCAAGGCGCCATGACATCATATTGTTCGAGAAGATTGGACCCAGGCGGATTGTGATAGATTTCCGACAGACAAATGGATGCTGCACTATGAAATCTCCCATTCACTCGACGCTTCCATAAGCCGGCAAAGTTTCTTGCATTCACACTTGGCTATTTTACAGATTGCTGGATTCGTCAATAACGCATTTGACCCATCAATTTGCGGCTGATTGCTCTCGTTATGCACTCAGAACTGCGTCAGCAGATTTCGAAATTCCAAATCTTCGCAAAATCTCAAGATGACGCAATGTCTTGGGATAGATACGATCACCGCCATTGATTTAAATTGCGATACGGTTGATTGCAAGCTCGCTGGATGATTTCGATTCTCCTATACTTAGCCACGAAGTTACGGGTTTCGATGCAGTCAATGAATTCGACTCATCAGCCTGTGCACTTCAATGACTTTGCACACTGCAACTGATGACTATCAAGTAAGGGCACCCATTCAGCATGAAAATATCAGCATTTGACGTCAAAATTGGCAATCTCATTGAGTTCGATGGATCGCTATGGAAAGTCTTGAGAAAAAATCACGTCAAGCCTGGCAAAGGCGGCGCATTCGTTCAGCTTGAGCTCAAAGACATAGCGGCTGGCACAAAACGCAATGATCGCTACCGATCGGACGACAAGCTGGAAAAAGCATTTGTTGAGGGGCGGAAAATGCAATATCTCTACTGCGAGGGTGACCGCTACTACTTTATGGATATGGATTCATACGATCAGCTTGAGCTGACCGCGGATGATTTGCCGGATCAAGTCGGCTATCTGATCCCGGATATTGAGGTTCAAGTCAATCTTTACAACAGCGCTCCAATCGGAGTCGAGTTGCCGGATCAAGTCATTTTGGAGGTGATTGAGACAGAAGGCGTTGTCAAAGGTCAGACTGCGGCTGGCTCAGCCAAGCCGGCGACTCTGGAGACGGGCATTCGGGTCAATGTGCCCACCTTTGTCAATATCGGTGACCGAATAAAAGTCAACACTGACAGCGGAGACTATATTGAGCGCGCTAATTGATTCTGCAAGCGATAAGCGGCTGGAAAACGCCTGCCCGCGACAGAGTCAGGGAGGCAGACAGCCGCAGCTGGAAAGATCAAAAATTCAAAAAAACGACCTGCAGGATTTGATTCCGACAGGTCGTTTAATTGAAAAAGGAGGAGTAATGATTTGTGGATTTTTTCTAACGTTCCACAGCGTTAAAACTACTTCTTGACTGCCGCAGCTGCAGGAAAGATGGCGGTATTTGCATACTTTTCCCACAATGACATGTAGGCGCCGTAAGCTTCGTTGCCAAGCTCCAAGGCTGACAGCACTGCTTTCTTGGATGAATCCAGCGCGATTGCATTCCAGTTTTCACGAGTCTGCACGTAATCCTCAAGCGTCTTGACCTTCAGCCAGTCGGCGGCCTGTTTGGATGAATTCTCAACTATTTCCTGAGTCGTTTTGACAGACAGCTCGATCGAGCTGTTAACCAGGTTTGAGTTCAATGCAGTCGCTTCATTCGCGAAATCAAATAAGTTAGCTTTCATTTTTCAGTTCCTGTGCTTATGAAAATAAGGTAATGTTGCAGTGCAATATAAACATTCTTAAAGTGGATTTCAATAGGCAGCAGGAAAAATATTTGAAAAATCTCGCAAATATTCAGAAAACAGGAGTGATTTTCAATAAAAATATAATTATAACATTTATTTATAATGAATTTATTAGAAAAATTTGCATCAAAAATAATTGACAAATATTTTCTTGAATGTTGCGTAAATGCAACACAGACACTTCAAGTTTTATTTTTGCAGTGCGTTTAATATCTGAAGTCACCCCTCCCGTCCGCAGCAATGATGAGTTTGTGTTGCTGTGTCATGCTTGCGGGGGGCGGCATAAGCAATGCTGTTTTGCAAGCCGCACTAGTGCCCGCGATTGATAAGAATGAGAATCGCGCTAGCCGACCATGCCGATGCCGGCCAGCCAGCGCTCAGTGCGCTTTCGTCTTGCAGCTTATTTGCGGCTGAACAATTCTACAAACTGCTGATGCATCCGATCGAAATCACGTATCGAGGCGGTTTCTCCAGGGCGCAGCTTCTCATACTGCCAAGATACGTCGCGCCACAGCTTTGGACTATTCGAAAGCGCCTCAAGAGCTGCATCGGTTTCTTCAAGACTCTGGCAGATCAGGACGATGTCGCAGCCGCTGCCAATTGCCGTTAAAACACGCGTTTCCATATCGCCTGCCTCAGCGGCCGCCTGCATGCACAGATCATCGCTGAAGACCACGCCGTAAAACGACAGCGCCTCGCGCAGCACATGATCAATCCAGAAAGATGAATAAGTTGGAATCGCTGAGGTGATATGCGGGTAAAGCACATGAGCCGTCATGACAGCCGCCAGCTGTGTGCTGAGCCTGCGATATGGCAGCAAGTCACACGCAAGAACTTCTTGAATCGGACGGTGATCCTCCGGGGTTTCATAGTGTGAATCTTCCAGCACATGGCCGTGTCCTGGAAAGTGTTTGCCCACTGCCTGCATGCCGGCTTTTTGCATGCCTCGCGTCCATGACTGCGCCAATTCGGTGACCACCTGCGGACTGCTATGAAACGCGCGGTCTCCAATGACCTGAGAACTCACTGAACCGATATCCAATACGGGGGAAAAACTGATATCGATGCCGAGATCAAGCAGCTGCAATGCCATGATATAGCCCCCCATTTCAGCTGCATCGCAGCCGAGGTCTTGATTCTCATCGTAGAGGCCGCCGTAGCGGCGCTGGGCAGGCAGCAAGGTTACGCCCTCCTTGATGCGCTGCACCCGTCCGCCTTCCTGATCGATCGCGATCAGCAGCGGCGGAGTCTGCAGCGCATGGATTTCACGCGTCAGCTCGCGCACCTGCTCGGTGGATTCGACATTGTGCGCGAACAGCACTGCACCGCCAATCCCCGGATGCGCCAGCCGCTCCCGGTCTGCGCCTGTCAGCTCGACTCCCGCGACAGTTGTCATAATCGGTCCTAATGATGCTTGCCGCTCGCCAGTCATGACTCAGCTGTCTCTTTAATGTGTACCAGTGTGCCGACTTCAACCATGTTGAACAGTTTAATCACCTCATGATTGTGCATTTTTACGCATCCATGGGAACTTCGAATACCCATTGAGTCATCATCGGGGCAGCCATGGATATAAATATAACGGCGCATCGTGTCAACCGAACCAAGACGATTGAAGTTCTTCTCAAGTCCGCTCAGCCATAGAATGCGGGTCAAAATCCAGTCACGGCCTGGACACTGCTCACGCAGCGCTGCCGAGTAAACCTCGGTTGTTGGGCGCCTGGCCACCAGTACCGAGTTTTCTGCGAGGCCGGCGCCAATCTTTGCTCGGATCTGATGCCAGCCGCGCGGTGTGCAGCAGCTGCCATTTTCTTCCCCCGCCCCATTGGCCGCAGTAGATACGCTCGCGCGCATGACCGCTTTGCCCGCATCGCTGTAAGCGGTCAAGCATTGCGCAGACAAATCGATTTCCACGAACATGCTGCTAATATTGACTCGCGCAGCGCTCTTGTATTTGCTCCAGAAGCCCGTCGACAGCGTCTTCAATCATATCCAGCACACGCTCAAATCCGCCGGAGTCTCCATAGTAGGGATCAGGCACTTCCTGCTCGCTCCAATGGGGCGCAAAATCCATCAGCAGGCGCACACGGTCAGCCTGGCGGCTGGAAGTCATGGAAAGGATATCCTGATAATTGCGCCGATCCATCGCAATGATGTAGTCGAATTCAGCGAAGTCGAGCTGGCTGATTTGTCGAGCCCGCAGATCGTCAATGCGAATGCCGCGCTTGGCAGCTGACAGAATCGCGCGCTGATCAGGCGGCAGGCCAATGTGGTAATCTCCAGTACCGGCAGAGTCGGCATGCACCCCAATCTGAATGTCAGACGACGCCAATCTGTGCCGCATCACGCCCTCAGCTGTCGGCGAGCGGCAGATGTTGCCGAGACAAACGAACAATACGCCGATTGAATCTTGAATGGGCTTGCTTGCAGTCATGATCGGGCTGTTTTTTCTTGCGCCTGAATCAGTCGCTCGACCCGCCGCAGATCAGCTCGGGTATCAACTGAGCCTGCCAGATGCTTCTCATCGATATAAACGGCAATACGATCTCCATTGAACAGCACACGCAGCTGCTCGAGGCGCTCGCACTGCTCGATTGCACACTGCGGCCGCTGCGTGTGTTTGCGCAGATAGCCAGCCCGATAGCCATAGATTCCGATATGGTGCAAGCAAACCGGCTCGGGCGATTCGATCCAGTCGCCGGCCGGAATCTCAGCCCGAGAAAAATAAAGCGCATATCCATTTTTATCAATGATGCATTTGACGACGTTTGGATTGGACCAGTCCTTGTGACTGACGAGCGGCTTGGCGGCGGTGGCGACGCTCGCTTGCGGGCTTTCGACCAGCAGGCGCGCCACGGCGTTGATCAGGTCAGGGCACATCAATGGCTCATCGCCTTGCACGTTCACGATGATTCGATCGCTGTCCAGGCCAAGCCTCTCGGTTACGCTCGCAACCCGATCCGTCCCCGTTGCAATAGCCGAGGAAGTCCAGCAGATTTCCGCATCGGTGGCGCTTTTGACTTCGGCCGCAATGCGCTCATCATCGACCGCCACCAACACCTGCTGCGCGGCGCTGCGCAATGCGCGTTCCACCACCCGGTGAATCATTGATTTGCCGCAGAGGTCTGCCAGCACTTTCCCGGGGAAGCGCTGTGACGCATAACGCGCAGGAATGATCACATCGAATTCAGGATGCATCAGCCTGGCTCGACAGAGGCGCAATCGCGTATTCGGCCAGCTTCGCCTCCAATGCTGCGACAAAATCGCTTGCGGGCTTTGCGCTGACCTCAAGAAACCACCAATTCGATCGGGCGAATCGCTCGCATTTGACTGCATCTTTTTCAGTCATGATGACCGTGCGCTGCGACTCGACGAGCGGCGTGAAGTCATGTTCGCTGAAACGGTAGTGATCTGGAAACTCATGCTCTGTAAAGTCGAGATTGTGATCTCGCAGCAGCGAGAAAAATGATTCCGAGTTGCGGATCGCGCACACTGCTGCCAGCTTCTGCATGCCCAGCGAGCTCAGTTCCGCCGTTGCCGCCGGGTTCTTTAGATTCACCATTTTAACCGGTTCCAGATCCATCGACCATTCATCGGCTCGGCTCTCGCCTTTGACCAGCCGCAAGTCAAACGCCTGCAGGCGCGAGGCGCGCTCGCGAAGCGGGCCCGCAGGCAGGCAGAAACCGTTGCCGAACCTTTCTTGACCGTCGACCATGGCAATCGTCATGCTCGGCCGCAGGGCATAATGCTGCAAGCCGTCATCGGCAACAAACACATCGCAGTTGAATTCGCGCAGCAGCAGATTCACCGCATCGACGCGGCGTCTGGCAACTGCCACAGGCGCCCCGGTGCGCCGCGCGATGACGACGGGCTCATCACCAAATTTTGCCGGATCGCGATCTGCATCCACCAGTGCGGCGGCCCCGCGAGCATCGCCGCCATAGCCGCGACTCACGATGCCCGGGCGAAAGCCGCGCTGCTGAAGAAATCCGACAAGCCATATTGTCAATGGGGTTTTTCCAGAACCGCCGACGGTCAGGTTGCCCACTACGATCACGGGCCGGTCAAATCGAACTGCCGGCAGACAGCCGCTTGAATAAAGCAATCGCCTGACTTCGGCACCGATCCAGTAAATCACACTGAGCGGCCACAGCGCCAATGCGCAGCGATTGCGATCTTTCCAGATAGAATGGAAAAATTGATCAATTTTCACTGGGCCCTGACAGACTGCAAACGGCCGGGCCGCCCGCGGGCGGGGCGGCGCGGCGGAACCTGATCGTAATCAATGGTGCTGGCCCCGTTGTACACAAGGAAATGCCGGCCCTTTGCTCTGGCGATCATAGTCACCCGCAAATCCTGTGCCAATTCCAATCCCATGTAGGTTACGCCAGACCGCGAAAGCAATATCGGTATGCCCATATGGGCGACTTTCATGACGATTTCAGAGGTGAGGCGGCCAGTCGTATAGAAAATCTTGCTGCCGCCGCTGGTACCATCCATCCACATTTGCCCCGCGATTGTATCGGCCGCATTGTGCCGCCCCACATCCTCAACAAAAAGCTCAATCGACGTATCTTGACACAATGCACAGCCATGCACAGCTCCTGCTTGGCGATAGATTTCGTTGTATTCGGAAATGTTCTTCAGCAGGCCGTACAGGGTCGACTGCCTGACCTGGGCCTGCGGCAGCGGCTGCTCGTAGATCTTGTTGAGATTGTAGGCGAATACAGTTCCCTGTCCGCAGCCGGTCGTGACGGTCCGCTGCGACATCTTGTTTTCCCAGTCGTCAATGCCCTGCCCTCGGTGCGTTTTCACTTCCGCGGCTTCTTGCTCCCAGTCCACGCCAATGGACTTGACGGCTTCGACGGACTCGATCAGGCGCTGATTGCGCAAATATCCGAGTGTCAGCAATTCCGGATGTGTCCCGAGAGTCATCAATGTCACGACTTCGCGCCCGTCCACATTGATCGTCAGCGGAAACTCTCCGGCAACTCGCATATCGCGCTTGTCACCGAATTCATCAACCGCCTCGACCGGATGCGTCGGCTTCAGTCCTGCTTGTGTCAGAACCGGTCGGTTCGATTGTTCGAGAGGGGCTGTCACAGCTATTCTTCAGGCTATCGGTTCAAATTTACGGCGACTAATCGCAACTGCGTTGCACAGTTATTATATAAATAACCGAATAACGCTCAATTTCGCACGAATTACCACTGACCGCAGGCAACTTTCATGGCGATGACTGTTCCGCAGTATGCGATGTCGATCGTCATGCAGCGCGCGACAAAAATTTTCAATGGCTGGGAGACAATCCAGTGGGAGCTGGCGGCGGTGCTGTCAGACCCCGACGGCCCCAAGTCATTGCAAGGCCCCATCACGCTGCGAGAATCCGATGATCATGCCCAGTACATGTGGAAAGGACTGCAGCTGAAGCTTTATGTCGATGCCTGCGAGGGATATTGGTTCAACCTCATGTCAGAGACACCCTTTGCCTTTGTGATCTGCGAGCAGGATCTGGATGAGAATGAGCCGCCGCTGCCGCTGCTGATATCCGTTTCTCAAGATGAGGCGGGGGCGCACCTGGAGACCGATTCGCTGGTACTGTCGGGCCCGCTGCCGCCTGATATCCGCGACAGGACCGAGGAGTTTGTAGTCAATCACTATGTACCCGAGGCGAAAAAGAAACGCAAACGACGCAATTGGTCCGAAGAATCCGAGCGCCAGGCGCCAGACCTGCCCCGCTGGTAAAACAGGAAAGTGCAGCCATGGCCGACACCCTCATTCATCGCTGGTCACAGCGCAAGAGCCAGCCGCAGCCGAACCCGCCTGCGGCCGAGCCCAGTCAATCCACGGCAGAAAAGATCAAGGACGCGGCGGGCGCAGCCGATCAGGACACGTCATCAGCGGCGCCGGATGCGATGTCAAATCAGGCGGCGGGCGAGACGCACGAGTCAAAGCCGGAGCCGATTGAGCTCCCATCACTCGATTCGCTTGATGAGAATAGCGACTACTCGGCATTCATGGCCGAGGGCGTTGACGAGAAAATCAAGAAGCTTGCACTGCGCAAGCTTTTCAAATCTGCCGTCTTCAACATCCGAGACGGTCTAGATGACTACGATGATGACTTTACCGCATTTGAAGAACTCGGCGACATCGTGACCTCGGATATGAAATTCCAGCAGCAGCGGCTGGCGGCGGAAAAAGAACAGGCCGAGCGTGATGCCGCCGCGCAGACGGCTGCGGACGAGCCGGTCTCAGAAAAAGAGCCGCCAGCAGAGGCGTCCGCAGCAGTGACTGGCGACGAAGCGGAGGCAGCTGCCAATCCCCCGTCAGACACACAGCAGGCGGCAGCTGATTCCAGTGCGGGCGAAGAGGCATCTGACCCTGCAGCGAAAAAGTCAGATGCGATGGAAAAAGCAGCTTGCAGCGGCGCGAGCACAGGCTGAGCTGCAGTTCATTCACCTTGATACCCAATCCAAGATATGGGCATTTTTGAGCATCTTGCGGACCTGCCCGCTCATTCGAGCAGCGGAAAGGCTCGCGCACAAGCGCTGGCCAGTGTCGAAGTTGATGCTCCGGCCACCTCTTTAGTCGGCTACAGCTCTGCCGGAAAACTTCTTGTGATCGGCTCTGAAGCCAGTGTCGCGCGCGCCCATCGGCTTGCTGAGGAGATCGCAGATGGGCTGCGCTATCTGATTATCGAAAACGATCGGTCGGGGAACAGCGAGGCGATGCCATCTTCCGCGATGGTGCCGCACGATGCGTTTCGCGCCGACGAATGCGCAATCAGCGGTCACCTCGGTTCGTTTACGGTCATGGTGACAAAACAAGAGCGGGAATTCAACCTGGGCGAGACCGCCGGCATTGCTTCCGGCAAGTTTGACCTGATTCTTGACCTGAGTGCGGACCGAGCGCTGCCTGCGGCAGTCAGTCCGTTCGGCTATAAATGGCTGGCGCCGGCACAAGCCAGCGATGAAAGTGTTGCATTCGAGATGTCACAGCTTGCCGAGCTGACAGGCAATTTTGAAAAACCGAAGTATTTCAATTACGACCCGGACATCTGTGCGCATGCCGACAGCGGCATCACAGCCTGCACCCGCTGCATTGACGCCTGCGCAACCGATGCCATTATCTCTATCGGCGCTCAGGTCGAGATTGACTCGCACCTGTGCCAAGGGCTGGGCGCCTGCGCCGCCGCCTGCCCGACAGGTGCGATGACCTATGCCTACCCGCCTCCTGCGACAACAATGGAGACCCTGCGTCAGGCGCTGCAGAAATACCGAGAATCAGGTGGCGAGGACGCAGTGATAGTCTTTTTTGACACCGAAAAAGGCAAAGATCACATCCGGCGCTGCCTGCCCGCGCTGCCGGAGAATTTCATACCGATGGAAGTCGAGGAAGTCGGCTGCCTCGGGCTTGATATCTGCCTGGCGCTGCTCGCCTATGGCGCAAGCGGTGCAAAAATTCTCTGCGCTCACCGGGTCGAAGCCATGATACAGGAGCTCCGCGATCAGATTGCTGTGCTTGATGAGCTGCTGATCGGGATGGGATACGCCGCCGGCGCGGTCGAAATCATTGTGCCGGACGGCGATAATGCCGTCGACGATCAGCTGCTTCGCCGGGAGCGCGCCAATTTGCCAGCATTTGCGCCGGCGGCATTCATGCCGAGCGGCATCAAGCGCACGGACATGCGCATCGCGCTTGAGCACTTGCATGCACATTCCCCGCTTCGGCCGAATGCAGTGCCGCTGCCGGCGCATGCCCCGTTTGGCGAGATCCGCGTGAATCGCAATACCTGCACTTTATGCATGGGCTGCGTGTCGGTCTGTCCAGCGGCCGCTCTTGAATCAGGCGGCGACGTGCCCAGACTCAGTTTCATCGAGAACAACTGCGTGCAATGCGGGTTGTGCGAATCGGCCTGTCCGGAAAACTCCATTACACGCAGTCAGCGCTATGTTTTCGGGACCGACCAGAGAATGCGCGCCCGCGCCATGAATGAGGATGCCCCGTTTCACTGCCGCCTGTGCGGTAAGCCGTTCGCCTCAAGCGCCATGCTGAATCGCATGAAAGAAAAACTCAAAGATCATCACATGTTTCAGAATGTCGATGCGATCACTCGCCTGGAAATGTGCGAGGACTGCCGCGTCAAAGACATGTTTGCAGCCGAGGGCGGGTTTCCAAGACAGCGGCCGTGACTTCCACGCAATGACGAGCGTTTGAAAAGATTGCGAAATTATTTTTGACTTTGCAAAAAAATTAGTTTATTATCACGTCTCGCAATACGACTGAATGTTTCCGCCAACAGAATCACTAAGGATGCTCAGTCTAAAATGCGAGGAGTAATGAATAATTTGGAACCGATCCGAACTGTTTCTCAAGAGGATCAATTTCGGGCAGCATACTATTTTATGCTGTCCAAGCTGCTGTCGCAGCCCCCTGCTGCCGATACGCTGGCTGGCGTTGCATCTTTCGGTGCGCCGCAAAGCAGCGCTGACAGCCCTTTTCTGAAATCCCTCAATGCGCTTGCCTCCGCCTGTGCGCAAGACTGCGATCTTGAGTCGCTGGATGACGAGTATCATGATCTCTTTGTAGGGCTCGGGCGCGGCGAGGTGGTCCCGTACAGTTCCTGGTACATCACCGGACTGATGATGGACAAGCCTTTGAGCAGTGTTCGCCAAGACCTCAAGGCCTTGGGCATTGAGCGCGAGGAGTTCCATCGCGAGCCTGAGGATCATGCTGCTGCGCTGTTCGACGTAATGGGCATCTTGATTGAGGCAGGCGACCAATTCCAGTTCAAGGCGCAGCAGACATTCTTCAGCCGTCACCTGAAGCCTTGGATCAGAAAATTCCTCAAGGATGTGGCGGCCGCCAAAAAAGCAGATTTTTATCGTGAAGTGGGTGAATTTGGCGTCGAATTCATCGACTTCGAAACCGAATACCTCGAGATGCCGGTGTGAATCGGCGATTGCGGTATGTATGTAGACGTCATTATTTAACATACACAGAGGAGAGTAGCTATGAAACATAGCCATTCAGTCGACCGGATTTCCCGGCGAAACGCTCTCAAGGGCATGGCAGTGCTTAGCGGCGCTGCTGTGATGTCCGGCTCGGCCGTTGGGTCGGCGGCGGACATCAGCGCCGAAGAGAAGCCAAGCGTTTCACCGCAGAAACTCGGCTATCGTGAAACAGAGCATGTTCGGGAATATTACCGACTGGCTCGTTTCTAACAACTTCGGAGGCTTAGTATGAAACTAGTAAGAAGCACCGATAGCGGCATCGTGCCGGGCTTGAGCTCTGCCGGTGAGGCTATCAATCGCCGAACGTTTCTAAAGCGTTCGGGCATTGCCTTAGGCGCTGGTGCCGCAGCTACAATGTTTGCGCCGCAGTTGATGAAGAAAGCACAGGCAGCCTCGCCTGGCTTCTCGCCAATGGAAGGTGTGGCAACGGAGATCCGCAAGAGCGTGTGCACTCACTGCTCGGTGGGTTGCGGAGTGGTCGCCGAAGTGCAAAACGGAGTATGGACAGGGCAAGAGCCTGACTTCGACTCTCCGTTTAATCTCGGGGGGCATTGCTCTAAAGGGGCAACCGTCAGAGAGCACGGCATGGGCGGCAAGCGCTTGCGCTACCCGATGAAACTGGTCGGCGGCAAGTGGAAACGCCTGAGCTGGGGCGAAGCGGTCGATGAGATCGGCGATCAGCTGCTGGCGATCCGCGAGCAGTCAGGTCCGGATTCCGTCTACTGGCTGGGTTCCGCCAAGCATAACAACGAGCAGGCCTACCTGTTCCGCAAGTTCGCAGCGATGTGGGGGACGAACAACGTCGACCACCAAGCGCGTATCTGTCATTCAACTACCGTTGCGGGTGTTGCCAATACCTGGGGCTATGGTGCGATGACAAACTCGTACAACGATATGCACAATTCCAAAGCGATGTTCTTCATCGGCTCCAATGCCGCTGAAGCCCATCCGGTGGCGATGCAGCATATCCTGCGTGCGAAGGAGCTGGGATCCAAGATGATTGTCTGCGATCCGCGCTATACCCGAACTGCCGCGCATGCGGACCATTTTGTCCGCTTCCGACCCGGAACCGATGTTCCATTGATCTGGGGTGTGCTGTGGCATATTTTCGAAAACGGCTGGGAAGATAAAACCTACATCAATCAGCGCGTTTACGGTATGGACGAGATTCGCCAGGAAGTCGCCAAATGGACCCCGGAGGAAGTTGAGCGTGTCACCGGAACACCGCCGGAAGTTGTGCGCGGAGCGGCCGAGATCATGCATGAGAATCGTCCGGGCACCATCGTGTGGTGCATGGGCGGAACGCAGCATACAACCGGCAACAACAATACGCGCGCATACTGCGTACTGCAGCTGGCTCTGGGCAATATCGGCAAATCCGGCGGCGGCGCCAATATTTTCCGCGGGCATGACAATGTCCAAGGGGCGACCGACTTAGGGGTGCTGTCGCATACCCTGCCAGGCTACTACGGGCTGTCAAGCGGCGCGTGGAAGCATTGGTCAAGAGTCTGGGACCTTGATTATGAATGGGTCCAGGGTCGATTTGACGCAGCTGAGGTCGAAGGCGACAACGGCAAGCCCACACAGCCGATGAACTACCGCGGCATTCCGGTATCCCGCTGGATTGATGGCATTCTTGAGGACAAGGACAACATCGGCCAGCGAGACAATGTGCGCGCCATGATCTACATGGGTCATGCCGTGAACAGCCAGACTCGCGGCCCCGAGATGAAGGCGGCGATGGAGAAGCTTGATCTGATGGTCATTGTCGATCCCTATCCCACCCATGCAGCCGTGATGAACGATCGCACCGATGGCATTTACCTGCTGCCGGCGTCGACGCAGTTCGAGACGTATGGATCTGTCACCGCATCAAACCGCTCAATTCAGTGGCGCGATAAAGTCGTCGATCCTGTGTGGGAATCATTGCCTGACCATACTATCTTGTATAAATTCGCAAAGAAACTGGGTTTCGCTGATGAGTTTACCAAGAATATCCAGGTCAGCGGCGATGAGCCTTTGGTTGAGGATGTCACGCGCGAAATCAACCGCGGCATGTGGACTATCGGGTATACCGGCCAAAGTCCTGAGCGCCTCAAGATGCATATGGCGAACAAGCGTACTTTCAATACCACTACTCTGAAGGCCGAAGGCGGTCCTGCAGATGGTGACTATTATGGTATGCCGTGGCCGTGCTGGGGCAATCCGGAAATGAACCATCCGGGGACGCCGGTTCTTTACAACACCGAATTGCCGGTGGCCGAGGGCGGCTTGTGTTTCCGTGCCCGTTTCGGGACGGAGCGCGATGGCGTCAATCTGCTGGCTGAAAATTCCTACCCAGTCGGTTCGGAAATTCGGGATGGCTATCCTGAATTCTCTGACAAAACGCTCAAGCAGCTGGGCTGGTGGGGAGATTTGACTGCAGAGGAGCAAGCCGCTGCTGAAGGCAAGAACTGGAAGACGGACCTGTCCGGCGGAATCCAGCGTGTCGCGATCGCCCATGGCTGCGCGCCGTTTGGAAACGCCAAGGCCAGATCGGTCGTCTGGACATTCCCGGATCCGGTGCCGCTGCATCGCGAGCCGCTCTACACGCCAGACCGCGAGATGGCTGCCAAATATCCAACCTACGCCGACCGCAAGCGCTTTTATCGCTTGCCGACGCGCTATGGCTCGATTCAGGCGGTTGACTATTCCGGCGAGTATCCGCTGATTCTTACCAGCGGACGTCTTGTGGAATACGAAGGCGGCGGCGAGGAGCAGCGCTCAAATCCGTGGCTGGCTGAGCTGCAGCAGGATATGTTCGTTGAGATCAATCCAAAAGATGCCAACGACCATAGTATCCGCGATGATCAGATGGTGTGGATCATGACGCCGGAAGGCGCCAAAATCTACGTCAAGGCGATGGTCACGAAGCGTGTTGCACCGGGTGTGCTGTTTACACCGTTCCATTTCGGCGGCTGGTTCCAAGGCAAGGATCTGCATGACAAGTATCCTGAAGGGACCGCACCCTACGTCCGAGGTGAAGCCTGTAATACAGCATTCACATACGGGTATGACTCAGTAACCCAAATGCAGGAGACGAAAGTGACTCTCTGCAAACTCAGCACTTAGCAGGAGGTGGCAAAAATGGCACGAATGAAATTTTTGTGTGACGCCGAAAGGTGTATTGAGTGTAACGCTTGTGTTACTGCCTGTAAAAACGAGAATGAGGTCCCGTGGGGAGTCAATCGGCGGCGCGTAGTCGTGCTCGGCGATGGCGAGCCCGGCGAGAAATCAATCTCGGTCGCTTGCATGCATTGTACAGATGCGCCTTGTGCAGCGGTCTGCCCAGTCGACTGTTTCTACACGACTGATGACGGCATCGTGCTGCATGACAAGGATCTGTGCATTGGCTGTGGCTACTGCTTCTACTCGTGCCCCTTCGGGGCGCCGCAGTTCCCAGAGCAGCAGGCGTTTGGTGTTCGCGGTAAGATGGACAAGTGCACGTTCTGTGCCGGCGGTCCATTAGACGACAATACGGATGCAGAATTTGCCATGTATGGCCGCAACCGTGTTGCCGAAGGCAAACTGCCGCTGTGTGCCGAGATGTGTGCGACCAAAGCGCTCATCGCCGGTGACGGTGACCAGATTGCCGATATTTATCGGGAGCGTACTTTGCAGCGCAAAACCCGTCCGCAAACGTATGGATGGGAAGTTGCTTATCCGACCGGATAAGGTGATTCGAAAGCAAGGGAGAGCGCAAGCTCTCCCTTGCTCTTTCTCCGAAACCTTTATCAGATGGACATAGAAGCCGATTTGGAGCTGTAAACATGAAAATAAAAGTATTGACCGCAATTGCGCTGCTGGCTGCCTCGCTGACCTTGAGCGGCTGCCTTGAAGAGACCTCGCAGCGCGTTACCTTGGCACAACCTGGAATCTATTTGGGACCGGCTGACGAGCTGGTCGGCAAAGGATCACAAAGGGGTGTGCTCAGTTCTCGCCTTGAAGGCCAGTTCGACCGATAACCAAGCGGTCGCATATTCATGTCTTTTCGTCTAATTTTTCGACTGGCTTGACTGGTTGATTTAGGGAGTTTTGATTAAATGACAAAGTCGAATGTAGAATTCAAAAAGCCGAAGAACAAGCGACTGCGCTACATGACCTGGAGTGTTTTCTTCATTGTTTTTTGTGCGATGGCACTGCCGATGACTGGCTATCTGTTTACCGACAGCCAGACCCAGGTCTTTGCCCAGCAATCCGCAGGCGAGACCAACAACCGCTCGAATTTCTGGCGAGCTGTTCGCGGCGGCGGCGAGGGATACTCGTCGGTTCCTGGATCAGCCGTCAATCCCGAAACCAATATGCTCTACAACGTCACTGGCCAAGACTGGCGCCAGATTCGCAATCGCTGGATTGCGACTTACGGCGGCTGGTTTCTAATCGGCGTGCTGGCCGCATTAGCTGTGTTCTTTGCAGTCCGCGGCAGCGTGAAACTGTCTGAGCCAGCGTCTGGCGAGCGAGTGCCGCGGTGGACCGCAGTCGAGCGCAGCATTCACTGGTATACGGCCATCCTGTTTATTGTATTGAGCATTACGGGATTGAGCCTGCTGTTTGGCCGAGCGGTCCTGATTCCGCTTTTAGGTCCAGAAGGGTTCTCCGCATGGGCCGATTTTGCGATCAATACACACAATTATGTCGGTCCTTTCTTTGCGATCGGTCCGCTGCTGATGTTTATTCTCTGGGTCAGGCACAATATTCCAAACCGTACTGATCTGGTCTGGTTCACGCAAGGCGGCGGTATTTTCGGCAAGAAGCATCCCAGTGCGGCCAAAGCCAATGGCGGTGAGAAAGTCTGGTTTTGGATTGTGATTTTTCTGGGACTGGGTGCAGTGTGCTTTACCGGATTTGCATTAATCGGCTGGGTGCAAGCCTATATGGGTCTGGAACTGACCCGTGCTGTTGCCCAGACCATGCATTTGTGGCATGCCGTTGCAGCTTTGCTCTGGATTGCAATCTTTTTCGGTCATGCATACATCGGCACGCTTGGATCACAAGGCTCAATTGATGGCATGACCAAAGGTCATGTCAGTGCGGAGTGGGCAAAACAGCACCATGACTTGTGGTATGACGAAGTAACGAAAGCCGGCGCCGAGAAGAGTTCTGCGGCGATTGGCTCAGAAAGAACAGCATAGCTGCACGTTCATACATTCAATCGGAAATCGCATCTCTTGCCTTGGCTTGAGATGCGATTTTTTTGTACCGCATGAAACGTTTCCCCGAGACAGTCAGAAAGAGCATGGAATACACCGGCTCAAGCGTCACCTGTCTGCCGGTTCAATTCGATGCCGGTGATTGGGAATCTGCGATTTTCTTTCAGGTCGGCGGCGGAGAGAGCAAGCTTGATCGCAGAATTTTATCCCGCAGCGAGGCTTCACTGCCCGTCGCCGTCGAGACAGATTTAATTGAGCATGTCAGCGCTGCGGTGGTGATGATTCGCTTGGAGGTTTTCACAGAGCAGGACAATCCACTGGTTGGTGAGGTATTATTGACCCCAGGACAGATTGAATCGCATTTTGAAACGCTTAAACTTTTAAGCTCTCAGCGTCTGTTGCGATGGTTTTTTGCTGATGCCGCCTATTGGATTATTCATCAGCAGCAAAATATACTCGACGCAACGCAAAACGCTATATTTCAAGAAACCCTGAACAATGCCACTGCGCACGATTCCTTGATTCGCATCACTGGAAAGTATGATGCAGAGGCTGCGATCAAAGATGTGCTGGATCACTATGAGTTTCGAAATTCTGCATCGGCGGCTTGATCCGTGCTGATGCGAAAAGATCTAGGTCAATGAAGCAAAAAACATTCGCGCAAATGCTCTCCTCTGCCTGGCTGCGATGCCTTGGTCTGTGCATGGCTCTAAGCTGCGGACTTGCCAGTCTGACAGCAGCGGCCAATGTACACGCGGATATTGATCGAGAAGCCTATTATCTCAAGGCGCTCAAGGCGGCTGATTTCCCCGCCTTGATGGGTCTGCTTGAGAAAATCAATGATGTGGATTTGCGACTCAGTGACGGGCGTACTGCGCTGATGATCGCGGCCAAATTCGGCCGCTCAGACCTTGTCGAGCATCTCGTGGGCGCCGGTGCAGATATCAATTCCACCAACAACAATGGCGGGACGCCATTGATGTATGCTGCCATCCGCGGTGATGCGCAAACTATGGCTTTGCTTTTAGATCAAGGCGCCGATGTGAATGCGGTTGCCAAACTTGGCTGGACAGCGCTGATGATCGCCGCTGTCAAAGGCCATTCAAACGCTGTGGCGACACTGATCGACTATGGAGCTGATGTCAATAAACGTGATGCATATCGCTGGACTGCTTTGATGCGCAGTTCCCACTCAGGACATTTCGAGTCGGTGAAAGCCTTTGTCGAAAGCGATCGCTGCGAGCTTGATGCGGACGATGAAAATGGCGCAACTGCATTGCACCATGCCGCAGCTGAAGGCTACCCCCGAATCGTCTCTCTGCTCATTGAGCACGGCGCCTCAACCGACATCAAAGATCGTTTTGGCTACAGCGCCGCTGACCGTGCCCGATTAAGCGGACACACTGCGGTCGTCAAGCTGCTTGACTGATTTTTCCAATTATTTCACGTCCTACTGATGACCGAGCAAGTCAATAGACGAAAGTTCCTTGGTGTCTGTGCTGGCTATGCAGCGATGCTGATGTCCACAAGCGCTGCACATTCTGCAATGCCTTCAGTTCCAGAAAAAGCTTATCGACGCGTACTGCTCGAGCGTGATGGCAAACCCATGAGCTCCGATCGCTTTACACCTGGACAGGCTTATATTTTTCACTATCCCTATGTGACGACACCCTGTCTGATTTTCAATCTCGGTGAATCGGTTGAGAAATCCAATCTACTTATGACCAAGCATGGCGAGCATTACACCTGGCCAGGCGGAAGCGGGCCGGCACAATCGATTGTCGCCTATTCGGCGATATGCGCTCATCAGATGACGTATCCGGCGAAATCAGCCAGTTTCCTGAATTACCGACATGAGACAGTGACTTTTTACGACAAAGATTTCAAGCGTCAGGAACGAGACAAGATCATTTACTGCTGCTCGGAGCGCAGTGTGTATGATCCGATCAAAGGCGCTGAAGTTTTAGGGGGGCCAGCGCCGCAGCCGCTGACCTCCATTTTCATTGAGCATGACAAAGAAAACGGTTCATTCTATGCGCTGGGAACGACTGGAGGCGAGTTGTATGAGGAATTCTTGTCAAAATTTGAGTTTCGGCTGCAGCTTGATTTCAAAGTCGATGATGTGCGGAAGCTGACAGAAGAAAAAGTGAATGTGATGACGATCGAAGAGTTCTCTCATGTCGTCGTAGCCTGTTGAGATTCAGTTTCAGCAAGCTGCGACAGCGGCTGTTTACAAAGTCATGACTAACCTGCAATTCAAGCAACTTATCAATCACAGGCGGGATAAACCAAGCAGATTCAAATGAACCAGAGATCGGGGGCAAATAGATTGGCTCCAAAAAAATCAATTCATAACATTGAAAACCTCTTTTTCGCTCAGATCTCCTCCAGTCTCAAATACTCATCGCTGCTCGATAGTGAACTGAATCGAAGACTTGCAAACAGGTTTAACATCTCTGATTTCTTGCGTTACGGTCAAGAAAGGCTTCCGGAAAAACGTCTCTCAAAGATCATTGCATTTTTACCAGATCCTTCAGAAAGTCATGGACAAAAAACTTTTTTTCTGAGGCAATTTTTGGAATTCATAGAGGAGGAAAAAAATTGGAATCATATAGTCAGGCATACGGTAAGAGTCGAAACAGAGCATATGACATCTGATGGACGTCGAATTGATATTTGCGTTCAAATCGACGAAGGTGAAAAGCTTTTTGTTCTTGCCATTGAAAACAAGCCATACGCTGAAGATCAAGATAGACAGGTCATTGATTATTTGAATTACTTGTCTGCAAAAAGCAGTGATTTTTTGCTGATCTACTTGTCATCCAACGGTCAAGATCCATCGATGCTGAGTTATCCAGCAGATGAGCGAGGCAAATGGGAGAAGAAGTTTGAGGTCGTGGCTTATGCCAAAGCAGGCAAATATGACGGTGAATCTCAAAATGCCGAAATAGAGCTATCTTCTGAAGCGCATCAAGATGAAGAATCTCAAAATGTCAAAGAACTGACTGCCTGGCTTGAGATATGCAAAGAGAAATGCGAAGTTGACAAGCTCAGGTGGTTTTTGAGTGACGCAATGCATTTCTGCATAGACACCTTAGGAAATCAGAATTCACAGAAAGATTTGGAGGCAAATATCGTGCAATCATTTCTGCTTGAGAATCCAGAATTCTTAACAACTGCTCGCAAAGTCAATCAGGCTTGGCCTGATATTGTCAATCAGATTTCGGAAGATTACTTTTCACTATTCGCTGAAACCATACAGGCCCGATTCAGTGATAAAGAAAGCATCAAGATTGTAAAGAGATTTGGGCTAAAGGACGACGGATGGATTTACTTGCGCCTGTACAGTGAAGAATGGTCTCAATGCGAGGCAGGTGCAACTGATCAGCATAGCAGTACAGAAGGTCGATTTTGCATTCAGTCCGAAAACGACCGAAAATACAGACCGTATATGTGGTATGTCTCAGTTCGCTCTCCTTTGAAAAAAGACTATCTAAGCGAGAACGATAAAATTCGATTCGATAACATTGCACGGCGTATCAAAAGACGGCAAAATGGATGGCACCCAGCTTGGAAATATGTCGATGAAGAGAAATGGAATTGGGAAAGATTTTTGAAAGAGCTTCTCGAAGAAACTGTCGCCCAAGAGGGGGAATTACTCACATATTACGTGAATTTCTTTTTGGATTTCGCGAATTATGCAATACCCATTTTGGATGATGAATCTCGCATTGCTTAACTCAGAAACTTCCATCAGCTCAATCACTGGCAAAGCTTACAGATTCGGGTGCGATTGAAAGTGAAGCGCGAGGTTTTCGGCAGCCGCCACCCCGTCGGCCAGGGGCATTGTCCCAGCACTCATCCCAGATCAGGCTGGCCCATCAGTTCCATGATCTCCTCGAAACGACACTCCATCGCCGGATGCTCGTCCATAAACCGGTTCAATCTCGCTCGCCTTTCTGATACCGGGTTACTTATCGCATAAAACCCATCGCGGGTGAATATTGTCCGTATATCTTAAACGCTGCGCTTCACTTTCAATCGCACTCTCAAGTTGATGCTCTTTTAGATAATGATTACTTTATCTTGATCATTTAAAAAGCAAATTTAGGAATTTCCTCTGTCCTGTATAAGAAATCCCCTGCCCTTTATAGATTCACAAAAAGCATCATCAGCTTTGCTTTATTTTCGGTTCTGCAATCTTTGAGGTCTCGGGCAAGAACCGCACAGCTGACTCTGACCGTGTTCGATGGCGAGCGAGTGATGACAGCGTTAGCGTATCAAAGCCAGCTGACTCCAACATTCATTTCATTCCATAGTTCTGACTGCTTCCAGATGACTCGACGGGTATAAAAGGACTGGTCGCAGCATACGGCCTTGCTCTGTTCCGATCCAACCGCAAAAAAAAACCATGCTATTTCGGAATATTAATCCTATAATACGGATTATGATAAAGAGATGGATAGAAAAAAGACTCATCCGAGCGCTGGAAGATCGGCCGGCTGTGGCACTCGTTGGAGCCCGTCAAGTCGGCAAGACAACTCTGGCAAAATCGATTGCACAGTATATGGATTCAGTTTATGTCGATCTTGAAAATCCAATAGACTTGCTGAAACTGGCGGACCCTCTGTCATTCTTCGAGGCCAACCGCAACAAATTGATTCTTCTTGATGAGATTCAAAGAGCTCCTGAAATATTCACAATCATTCGCGGTGTCATTGATCGAAACCGTGCCGAAGGACGGAAAGGGAAACAGTTTCTGCTGCTTGGATCCGCCTCTATACAGCTGCTTCGCCAGACCTCTGAGAGTCTCGCAGGCCGAATCAGTTACCTTGAGCTGTATGGACTCAACGCTTTAGAAGTCGCAGACGACAGTGCAAGCCTCAAGCAGCGATGGCTGAGGGGCGGTTTTCCAGAGAGCTGTCTCGCCGCTGATGACGCATCGGCTATGGAGTGGCTGTTTGATTTGACTGCTACCTACCTCGAGCGAGATATACCGCAATTTGCATTCAAAATCCCATCCGACAGGCTGCGGCGACTATGGACAATGCTTGCCCATTTGCAAGGCGAGACAATCAATCAAATGAAACTCGCCGGCAATCTCGAAATCGATGCAAAGACGGTTAATCGCTACATTGATATTCTTGCCGATTTATTGCTGGTACGAAGATTGCCGCCGTGGTATCGCAACACAAAGAAACGACTGATTAAATCACCTCGATACTACGTTAGAGACAGTGGACTTCTGCACCAGCTGCTGAATATCACAAGTTACGATATGCTGCTGTCCAATCCCATCTTAGGAAAGAGCTGGGAAGGCTTGGTGATTGAGAATATTCACTCGGTGCTGCCGAGGCATATTCAAACTTTCTTTTACCGAACTGCGACTGGCGCGGAAATTGATCTTGTGACCCAGTTTTCAGCCGACGATATTTGGGCTATTGAAATTAAATTTGGAACTGCGCCAAAAATCAGCAAAGTCTTCAGTCGCACATGCGAGGAAATTGGTGCGACAAGTAAATTCATCGTCTACGGAGGCACGGAGGAATTCCAAATCGGGGGTGGTGTTACGATGATACCGCTGGCAAACCTGATGGAACGATTACAGAATTAGGAGATTTTTTATCATAAATTATTGTATTTGAAAGATATTCGAGATGATTTCAGTTGGTAAATCTCGTTAAATTACTTAAGTTTTTCCTGTTTATTAGTAATTCGATGCATTTCATTCGAACGCAACTGCCGTAGTGTTAGCTTATAATTTCTTCGTGCTCGGCTCTCTTGGGCGGCCGAAGCTGAGGACGTGTTTATGATATCATGCATGCCTGAATGTCTGATGCATTACTGTAGTTAAAATTAATCAATCATGAAATTTATCAAAAAAATAGCGTTCATTTATTTTGTATGCGGGGGGGGGCGATTGCGTATGCCTATCTTGATCCGGGAACAGCAAGCTTAGCGCTCCAAGCGATGGTTGCCGCCGTCGCCGGAGCCGCTTTATTTTGGCGGAGTTGGTTTTGGAAACTGCTCAGTCTCTTTGGAATAAAACCTAAAAAATCAGAAAAAATATCCAAGGAACAGGATAGTCAAGATGATGACTGTCGGTAAGGTTCCAGGTTCGTTCCGCGATCCAGCTGGACATGTATTCGTCAGCAACAACAGAGTTTACAGAGGAGTCAATAAAGAAAATACTTCCTTCTTTCGGCAGTTCTTGCGGTCAGACTTTTACCAGCAGCGGCAAGGTATCTCGCTAGTCTCGACAAGAGAAGTAACAAAGCATGAAGTTCGTGATGCTGGTATTTTCACCGAAGATGTCGAAGCATACGGTCTGTGGGTAGAGCACCAGCGCATCCCGCTGATTTCCTATCCTTTTGAATGGAGCTATTCATCGCTGAAGCAAGCGGCGATTCTGACCCTTGCTCTGCTTCGAGACGCACTAGAGCATGGTTATACGCTCAAAGATGCATCCGCTTACAACATTCAGTTTATCGGGTGTCAACCAATATTTATTGATCTGCTATCGTTTACTCGCTATCGGTCAGGCTCGCCATTCGCTGGATACAAGCAGTTCTGCGAACAGTTTTATGCACCGCTGTGCCTGTCTGCCTATACGAGAATAGATTTCAATGCATGGTTCCGAGGCAAACTTGATGGCTTGGATATCAGGGAAGTTGCCGAAGCGCTCCCTCTGCGAACGAGAGCAAAAACGGCAGTTTTGATTCACATACATCTGCATGCGGCTGCCATCAGAAAATTGAGTCATTCGAAAGACGCAGATCTTTGCGCGCAACAAGAGAAAACAAAAATTCGATCTGTCTCGAGGGAAAATCTAATTGCAATGATTAACAGTCTATCAAAATCAGTCGCAAAACTACAACGAAACAAAAGTTCCTCATATTGGCAGAATTATGTGCATGCGAATCGTTATGACAAAGTCTCCGACTCTGCAAAAGTTGAAATACTTAAGCGGTTTGTGAAAGACAACACATTAAGCAGAGTTCTGGACTTAGGCTGCAATACTGGCAGATATACGAAATTGGCGATTCACGCTGGCGCAAAAAGCGCGATTGGCATTGATGCCGACAGTGGTGCAATTGATGTTGCATCAAAAGATGCAATCAAAGATGCTGTACAGATTCAATACCTGCTCTACGATATTGCCAACCCTTCGCCTGATTCCGGATGGATGTGCGAGGAGCGAACTACGCTTGTATCACGACTTGAGCAGATTGACGGGCTGATTTGCTTTGCATTGATTCATCATATTGTGATTGGGTGCAACATTCCAATGGAATCGTTTGTGAATTGGGTGATATCGCTGGCGCCAAAAGGCTTGATCGAGTTTGTGTCGAAGTCAGATCCTATGGTTCGGCAAATGTTGCAACATCGTACAGATATATTCCTGAATTACGATGAAAATCACTTCAGCTTCGCATTGAATTCGCGATGCCGAATCGTCAGATCCCACAGTATCTCATCATCTTCACGCAAGATTTATGAGTACGAAATTTAGTTTACCAGATCAGCCAAAGCCAGTGGCCAAGAGCGGCAGATCACTGGCAAATAGTGCGTTGCTAGGAGTCTTCATAATCACGCAAGTCTATTTCATCTCCAATCTCCTGTCCTATTCGATTTGGCAAATCGGTCTTGCGGGCGTGATATATACCGTAATTTATTTTGGCGCTTGGATTCTAGTCCTTGCAGTTTTGCTATTCCTGTTTCTTCAGTTGGGCAGAACAGTCAAACGACCTCAAACTACAGTATTAGCAATGGCGATCCTCAGCTTGCCTATGTTTGGGATTTGGCTTCAAATACTTAACTTTCATAATCGCTGGCTAGAATATTCGGTCATCCTTTCATATCCATTAGTAGCTTATGTGTACTTTCGCGCTGGCTTGGGCAACACTCGAAAGATCATGATTCTGACTGGAGGATTGATCATTTTGTCGCTGTTCAGTCACTCAGAATTGAGTTCTCACCTCGTTCACAGTGAAAAGTTCGAGGATTTCGGCGAGACTCAACTGGCCACAAAGCCCAATATTCACATTGTGATGTTCGAAGCTTTGACCACTTCTGCTTTTTCAGAAGAAGCACTCAGCATTCCGAATCCTGCATCAGACTATATGTCCAAAATGAGCGATGCCCTATTCGCATCCAATCGCGGCTTCACAGAGGCTTTCCCGACTCGAAATTCGTGGAATACCGTTTTCAACTTAGGGATTGAAAACCCTTGGTCTGGGAGCGTTTTCTCAGGATTGCTTGCCAGCCCGCTTACCACACTGCTGCGCAACAATGGATATCGAATTCAAACAGGAACCACAATTACACATTTAGGAAGAGGCAAAGGAAAGTACGTAGATGTTTTTCATCTGCCGCTCAATCGTTGGAAATATGCAGGAGGCTTAGCTTGTGAGCAAAAATTACTTGGTTTTTGTCACCAGCTTCCCGGCAGGATATATGATTGGATTTACGCGTTTATTCACGGTACAGACGACACACGCGCCGATTATCAACTTTTCGAAGATCATGTTGTAGAAAGCATTCGAGAATTTGAGAGAGATGCTGATTCACCAGTATTTTCAGCGTTTCATATTCTAGTTCCGGGACACTGGTCAACGACTCAACCGATGTCTGCGCAGAACCTCAACAAATTCCGTGATCATTACGCATTGGGCGTGGATAGAGTGCTGAATGCCCTACGTCAAATCGATCAGCTTAGGAAAGATCTATCGGATTCCGTTTTTATTATTTCTGGAGACCATGGCCCACTGTTAGCCTACTACGGAGGTCTCAACTCTGAAGACAGACGATTCTTTGTATTGGATAGCTACCATGTCGCATTAGCTGTACTGAATGTCAGTAATCTTTGTGATATCGAAAGACATCTGCTTGATCAAGTCAATGTTTTAACACCCCCTATAGTTCTTGCTGCAACTCTGTCTTGCAATGGGAATCCTGATCATCTAATGGACAATGTTTTGTCTGCTTTCCAGCAGGATTCAGAATTTGCTCAAATTGGATTGACACTCGGGCGTTAGAGGCAAAATTGGAGCCGATATTACGCTGCAATGTTTTGTAGCGATTGAAGTTGCATATATTGAGCGGCAAATCTGGAACTGCATCGCAACAATTGCTGAGCCTACGGGTAGCACATGTCGCAGAAAGAGTTTGCCAGACGTTTCCGGGTGCTCTTGGGTACACTTCGGAACTGGGAGCAGACTTGATCAACACCACCGGATTTTGCTGTTGCCTATGTCAGGGCAATTGCTCGGTGCGCGGACATTTTGGCGGAGGAGGCCAGTGCTGGATTCAAAAGAACGGTCAAGAGACGTACTGGTTTCTGCAAATCAAGGGACATTAAAGAGGCGGTTCAACGGGCAGAATACGCTTTGTGTGCGGAAGTTGATACTTAAGCGACCAGCATAAAGCTGGCAAATCGGATAACGATTTGCACTGCATTGATCAATGAATCGTTGAAGAGCGGCCGCAGCGATTCGCCGACCGAACTGAGACAGTCAATTTCTCTTTCGATGATGCGGGATTTCAGTATACTTATCCTAATGGAAAAATGTATGATTCTGCCAAAGATGTCAGCAATCGCGAAAAACATGGATTATCTCTAGCATTTGGAGGCAGAATCTTTGAGGATGCCAATCACCTGATCATTCCTTCAATAAGAAAGAAAGACGGAGAAGAACGTTATAAAGTTATTGGCGTCTTTCAGGACAACTTGTACACTGGCGTGTTCACTTGGCGGACAGGCTCACCAAGATTTATATCGGTGAGACGGAGTAACAAAAATGAACAGAGAATCTATCGCATTGACGGCTGATCCAAATGATTCCGAGGACTTTCATGCATCCCCTGAAGCGCTGGACCGAGCATGGAAATCTAGACTGATTCGAAGAACAAGAATCGATCTCGGACTGTCACAGAAAGAGTTTTCCCGACGCTTCCAGGTGCCCCTGGGTACACTTCGGGACTGGGAACAGACTCGATCAACGCCACCGGAATTTGCTGTTGCCTATGTCAGGGTAATTGCTCGATGTGCGGACATTGTAGCGGAGGAGGCCAGCACCTTGAAGCTTCGCTGTTCGTAAGCCATGGTACACGTTTCGATCGAATCGCTGCGACTCATAAATGATTGAGAAATGACCATAGACACTTGGCGTATTTCCAAGTGCTGACAGCCGCAAAAACATGGATGATCGGTTATACAGATATCAACACATAGATAGCATGCGTGTTCATTTACTCTGGTTTCAGCTCGTTCGGGACTCATCAACCAATGTCCCATATTCCAGTCGCAACAGCCGCTGCATGGACGATGCTAATTCGGTATCATGAGTTGCCACAATCAAGCTCACCTGATATTCACGGTCCACACTGATCATCAGTTCCTGCACCGCCTTGGCCTGTTGCCGGTCGATATTGCCGGTCGGCTCATCTGCCAGGAGACAAAGCGGTTTGATCACCAGCGCCCTGGCAATTGCGACCCGCTGACGCTCGCCGCCAGACAGCTCGCTCGGTTTATGTGCAACCCTGTGCGATAATCCGACCTGCTCTAGCAAATTCAATGCTTGCTGCCGAGCATTTTTGACATGCATCCGACGCACTAGAAGAGGAATCATTACATTTTCCAGCGCACTGAACTCCGGCAGCAAATGATGGAACTGATAGACAAAGCCGAGTGAGCGATTGCGCAATTTGCCACGCTCGGCTTCGGACAGACTTGACAGAGTCTTGCCGCCAAGCTCAACACTCCCTGAAGTCGGCGCGTCCAAACCTGCAAGCAGATGCAAAAGCGTACTCTTCCCTGAGCCTGAGGCACCGACAATCGCAATCTGCTCGCCTCTGCGCACATCAAGATTTACATTCTTCAGCACTGAGACTTGCAGCTGTCCCTGGTCATAATGTTTCGAAACGGCCCGGGCGCACAAAACAATGTCAGTCATAGCGCAAAGCCTCAGCCGGGTGGACTTGCGATGCTCTCCAAGCCGGATAGATCGTTGCCAATAGACTCATGATCAATGCGGCGACTGCGATACGGCAGACATCGCTCCACACCAGCTCAGCCGGAAAACGCGTAATCAAATAGATTTCGTCTGGAAAGAACTGGGTGCTGAACAGCCGTTCTGCCCAGGGAATAATGGATTCCAAATGCATGCCCGTCAGAACACCAATTGCGGTGCCGATGATAGTCCCAACTACACCAATGACAACACCGTGCACGATAAATATCGCCATAACACTTTTTGGACTGATGCCAATGGTCCGCAATACAGCAATATCTGCGCTTTTGTCAGAGACCAGCATGACCAATGTTGACACGATATTGAATGCAGCCACCGCAACAATCAGAAGCAGAATAATAAACATCACCCGACGCTCAATCTTCAGCGCCTCAAACAGATTTGAATATTCACTGGTCCAGTCTTTGACAGAATACTCGAAGCCGAGCTCATTTCGCAGCGCGCGGGAAATGAGCGGCGTCTTAAAAACATCATTTGTCTTGAGTCGAATGCCTGTGACTGCGCTGCCGACACTTTGCAAGACTGCCAGGTCATCCAAGTGAACCAGCGCCAATCCATTGTCATACTCAAAAAAGTTCAGATTGAATATACCCACCACAGTAAAGCGCTTGAGACGCGGCAAAACACCCGCTGGCGTTGCGCGTCCCCGAGAGGAAATCAAAACCACTTTATCGCCTACTTCCACCTGTCCCAGGCGAGAAGCGAGATCCTCCCCTAAAACCATTCCAAACTCACCGCTGCGTAAATCGGCCATATCACCGAAGATCATGCTGTCGGCAATCGATGAGACATTCGGCTCCAGGCTTGGATCAATGCCGCGAACCAAAATCGGTGTGACCAGACTTTCATGCTTGAGCATTCCGTGGCTGATGATATATGGGGCGACTCCCGTTACACTTTCGTGGCCGCTGACCTGGTCGGCGGCGCTGCGCCAGTCGTCCAGCCAGTGATTGCTGCCACTGACTTGGATGTGCGAGGCAACGGTAAGGATGCGGGACTTGAGCTCGCGCTCAAACCCATTCATCACCGAGAGCACTGAAATCAATGCCCATACACCGATAATGATGCCGAGAATGGAGGTGGCTGTGATAAATGAAATGAATCGAGTTCGACGCTTGGCCCGGATATACCGCAGTCCGATAAACAGCTCCAGCGGGCGAATCATTCGCTATCGACCTTCGGGTTTGAGGTACGGAAATAAGATCACGTCCCGAATCGACGCGCTGTTGGTCAAAACCATCACCAGTCGATCAATGCCGACGCCCTCCCCCGCTGCCGGCGGCAATCCGTATTCCAGCGCGCGGATATAATCATGATCAAAACGCATCGCTTCCTCGTCTCCCGACTCACGCTGCTGAATCTGGTTTGCAAATCGCTGTGCCTGATCCTCTGGATCATTCAATTCCGAAAAGCCATTGGCAATTTCCATGCCGCCCATGAAAAACTCAAATCGATCGGCAATGGTTGAATCATTATCATTAATGCGGGATAATGGCGAGACCTCGACTGGATAGCCGGTGATGAAAGTCGGCTGAATCAGTTTCTCCTCAACAGTCCGCTCAAAAAGCTCAAACTGCAATTTGCCAAGTCCCCAGGATGTCTCTGTTTTGGCGCCGAGGCGGCGCAGATATTCAGTGAGTTTTTCCTGATCGAGCAAATCAGATTCTGGCAAATCGGGGTTTTCTGCGGCCACCGCCTCTAGCAGCGGCAGGCGCCTGAAAGGCGGTGCAATCTTAATTTCTTGGCCGCCAAACGCGATCGTGTCAGCTTGCACCAATTCAGAAGCGATGGTCTCAAAAAGATCGGCAGTCAATTGCATGAAGTCTTCGTAGTCGGCATATGCCTGATAAAACTCAAGCATCGTGAATTCTGGATTATGCTGAGTGCTGACACCTTCATTTCTGAAATTGCGATTGATTTCATATACCCGCTCGAAACCGCCGACTACCAGGCGCTTTAAGAAGAGTTCGGGAGCAATGCGCAAGTACATGTCGAGTGACAAAGCGTTATGATGCGTCACAAACGGCTTGGCAATAGCGCCGCCGGGAATCGAATGCATCATTGGTGTTTCCACCTCAATAAACTCACGCTTGTCCAAAAAAGAGCGAATCATTGAAATCAGTGCGGTCCGCAGGCGAAACACCTCCTTGACATCTTGATTCATAATCATGTCAAGGTATCGCTGGCGATAGCGAGTCTCCTGATCGGCTAGCCCATGAAATTTTTCTGGGAAAGGCCGCAGTGTCTTGACGAGCAGTTCAAAACGCTCAACGGCCACACTCAGCTCGCCTGTCCTGGTGCGAAAGACATTGCCCTTGATCCCGATCACATCACCGATATCGCAATCCAGAAATTCCTGATAATGCTCTTCGGAAACTGTGTTTTGCCGCACAAAAAGCTGAATGCGGCCGCTTGAGTCCTGCAGGTCCGCGAATGTGACTTTGCCCATCCGCCGGCGAGTCATAATACGACCGGCTAGTTTTGCGGTTGTATTGTGTGCTTTGACGGATTCGGCATCCTGATTCTTGAAACGCCGCTGCAGCACAGCAGTCTGGGAATCGGAGCGAAACTGATTCGGGAAGGCTCTGCCTTTCGATCGAAGCTGCGCAAGTTTCTGCCGTCGTACTGCGGCCTCATCGATTTTGTCGCTCATTGCTAGAACCCGGCTTTGAGGCTTGCCTCGATAAATGGATCCAATTCACCCAGCAGAACGGCATTCACGTTCCCCACCTCGACATTCGTGCGGTGGTCCTTAATTCTGGATTGATCCAAAACATAGGATCGAATCTGACTGCCCCAGGAAATATCCGGTTTCTCACCTTCTTTCTGTGCCATTTCCGCTTGCTGCTTTTGGCGCTCACGCTCATACAGACGCGCTCTGAGCATTGACATGGCTTCGGCTTTATTGCGATGCTGCGATCGCTCATTCTGACATTGCACCACCACCCCGGTCGGAATATGAGTAATGCGCACTGCCGAGTCAGTCCGATTGACATGCTGCCCGCCAGCTCCGCTTGCCCGATAGGTGTCAATACGCAAATCACTGGTGTCAACTTCCACTTCGATTTTGTTGTCGATCTCCGGATAGGCGTAGACCGAAGCGAAAGAGGTATGACGCCTGGCTCCAGAATCAAACGGAGATTTGCGCACCAGTCGATGAACACCGCTCTCGGTTCGCGCCCATCCGAAAGCGTATTCTCCAATAAGCTTGAGGGTTGCGCTCTTGAGCCCGGCCACGTCACCGACGGCATAGTCCACGACTTCCACCTTAAAACCTTTCTTGACCGCCCAGTGATCATACATTTTGAACAGCATATCTGCCCAATCTTGCGCTTCGGTGCCGCCAGAGCCGGGCTTGATATCTAAAAAAGCGTTTGCGCTGTCGGACTCGCCGCTGAAAAAACTTGTCAGTTCCAGCTTGTCCAAGGACTGGCTGATCGCACTGAGCTCAGCGGCGAGTTCTGCCAGCGACCCTGCATCTTCTTCGGACAAAAGCTGCGCAAGCTCCAGCGCGTCGGCAGCGTTTTGCGACAGCGCTGAAAGCGGACTCAGCGTCCGTTCCAACAGCGCTCGCTCTTGGTTGAGCTGCTGACTTTTTTCAACGTCACTCCAGGTCTCAGGCAGTTCCAGCTGCTTGTCAATCTGAATTTTTCTCTGCTGCTTGCTTTCGAAGTCAAAGAAACCTCCGTAACGTTTCAATGCGCTCATTGACGAGGGTTAATTGTTCGATCAGTACCTTGGCTTCCATACGTATTACTCATTTAATTTGTTGTATTGGTGAAAAACAGCTTGATTTTTCGGCAAATAGCGGGATTCCAAAACTCAGCCGCTAGCAACTCGTTTTATAATTCATGACTTTGATGTCGCGAGCTTGGCGTATCGTCATTCCGCTTGCTATTCCAGCTTTCAATTTACTGTCTGCAGATCATGCATTTGCTATCGACTGAATACGAATGAAAATAGGCGTTCCCAAAGAAATACATGCCGCAGAGCGTCGCGTTGCGCTCACGCCTGATGTCATCCCCTCGCTGCTCGACAAGGGATTTGAGGTGCTTGTTGAGTCTGGCGCAGGGCAACAAGCCAATTATAGCGATTCCGACTACCAGGCGGCAGGCGCAGCGATCGCCGCCGATGGCAAGTCGGTGTGGGCGGAAAGTGACATCATTGTCAAGGTTCGCGCCCCGCAGGCCAATACAGAGCTGAGCTGCGATGAAAATGATCTGCTGCGAGCCGGACAAACCTTGATCGCATTTCTGTGGCCGGCTCAGAACGCTGAGAATCTAGCGCGTTACGCGGAGCTGGGCATCAGCGCGCTCTCGATGGATGCCGTGCCTAGAATATCACGCGCCCAGAAACTTGATGCACTCTCTTCCATGGCCAATGTTGCCGGCTATCGCGCTGTGGTTGAGTCAATGCATTTGTTTGGTCGATTTTTCGGAGGACAAATCACTGCTGCAGGCAAAATACCGCCCACCAAAATCATGATTATCGGCGCCGGCGTCGCTGGCCTGTCAGCGATTGGGGCGGCCACCAGCATGGGGGCCATTGTGCGTGCGTTTGACACTCGACCGGAAGTGAAAGAACAGGTCGAGAGCATGGGCGCTGAGTTTTTGGAACTTGAGTTTGAAGAAGAGGGTTCCGGCGCAGGCGGCTATGCCAAAGTCATGAGCAAAGAGTTTATTGAAGCTGAGATGGCTCTTTTTGCTGAGCAGGCCAAGGAAGTTGACATCATCATCACCACAGCTTTGATTCCGGGCAAGCCGGCTCCGGTATTGATTACCAAGACAATGGTCGAATCAATGAAACCGGGCAGTGTCGTCGTGGACCTTGCCGCTGAGCAAGGCGGCAACTGCGAGCTCACCGAAGAAGGGAAAATCATCGAGGCCGGCGGGATAAAAATTGTCGGCTACTCCGACTTGCCCAGCCGTCTGCCGACGCAGTCAAGCCAGCTTTATGCCGCCAATATACGAAATTTTTTCGATGACCTGTGCCCGCAAAAAGATGGGCAGCTCGACCTGAACATGGATGATGAGGTGATCCGCGGCGCCACCATTGTCAACCAGGGCGAGATTACTTGGCCGCCGCCTCAGCTGCCACCGCCGCCGGTCCCGGAAAGCAAGCCTCAAGCAGAGCGGCCGGCCGCTGAAGCGCCGGCCAAAAAGTCAAAGTTTAAGTTTGCGCCGTTTGCATTTGCCGCGGCTTTAGTGTCGATTCTGCTCATTGGACTCTACGCACCGGAGAGTTTTCTGACACATTTCACTGTCTTCGTGCTTGCGATATTCGTCGGCTGGCACGTGATCTGGAATGTGACACCCTCTTTGCATACACCGCTGATGAGCGTAACCAATGCTATTTCAGGGATTATTATTGTCGGCGCCCTGCTTGAGATTGGCTCTGCCAATCCATATGTGCTCGCCATGGCGGCGTTTTCTATATTAATCGCCTCTATCAATATTTTCGGCGGCTTTTTCATTACACGCCGCATGCTCAAAATGTTCAGCAAGTAAATGTTTGAAGGCTTCATCAATTCCCTGTTTATCATCGCCTCGATTTTCTTTATTCTGAGTCTGGGCGGACTGAGTCATCAGACTACTGCGGTCCGAGGCAATCTGTTCGGGATTGCCGGCATGGCGATTGCTGTTATCGCGACCATTGTTGCCCACGCATTTGACAGCATTCCAATCATTGCCGCCATGATGGCTGTCGGCGGCATCATCGGCATTGCCATTTGCCTGCGGGTGCAGATGACCGCCATGCCGCAGCTGGTGGCAATTTTGCACAGTTTGGTTGGACTGGCTGCGGTATTGATTGGCTTTGCCAACTACATTGAGCCGCTGCAGGTCTATACTGGTGCAGAAAAAGCAGTGCATGAAGTCGAGATCTTCTTAGGCATCTTCATCGGCGGCATTACTTTCACTGGCTCTATCGCAGCATTTGGCAAACTGCAAGGCTTGATCTCCAGTGCGCCGCTGACACTGCCGGCACGTCATTGGCTGAATCTGGCTATTGTGATTGCCTGCATCTGGCTGGGCGCCGAATTCGTCACAGCTCATTCCGATCAGGCCGGATTGTACTCACTGACGATCATGACCGCCTTGGCGTTCCTGCTGGGCCTGCATCTAGTGCTGGCAATCGGCGGTGCAGACATGCCGGTTGTCATCTCAATGCTGAACAGCTATTCTGGCTGGGCAGCCGCGGCAACCGGTTTTATGCTGGCGAATGATCTGTTGATTTTGGTTGGCGCGCTGGTTGGCAGTTCCGGTGCGATCTTGAGCTACATCATGTGCCGCGCGATGAACCGCCATTTTGTCAGTGTTATCATGGGGGGCTTTGGCACCTCCAGCGGATCGGGCAATACGGTCATTGAAGGTGAGATTGCTGAAGCCTCCGCCGAAGAAGTGGCCAGCCTGATTGCAGCGGCAAAATCCGTGGTCATCGTACCCGGCTATGGCATGGCCGTTGCTCATGCGCAGCATCCAGTCGCTGAGCTCACGCGCAAACTCAAAAGTCAAGGTGTGCAAGTCCAGTTCGCAATTCATCCAGTTGCGGGGCGCATGCCTGGACATATGAATGTTTTGCTGGCAGAAGCCAAAGTGCCGTATGACATTGTGCTGGAAATGGATGAAATCAACCCTGATATGCCCGATACCGATGTCGTGCTGGTCATTGGCGCCAACGACATTGTCAATCCATCAGCGCAAGATGAGCCGAACAGTCCGATTGCCGGCATGCCAGTGATCGAAGTCTGGAAAGCTGCGCATACTATTGTGCTCAAGCGCAGTATGGCATCGGGCTACGCGGGTGTCGACAACCCCCTATTCTACAAGGAAAACAACCGCATGTATTTCGGTGATGCCAAGGACAGCATCGACAAGCTGGTTTCTTTGATTTGACCTGAGATCCAGCGAGATATCATAAAATCGCGGCCTTTCTGGTTTGGCAGCTGTTTTTTTCGGAGTATTGCCGTTAATTTGGCGGGACGTTGCCATTTTTCTCTTGTGAAGTGTGAAAATATTTCCTAATCACCACTTATCCTAAGTCATATTTATGGCAAAGCAGGCTGATTGCAACTCATTGATATGACGAAATAATAAAATGGGCTTCACGGCAGATGCACCCGTGCCAGACGAAAAGCCCATCGGGACCAGGACTGGCGAGACGATTCCGAGGCTGGGTTCCATTTTTCGGTCCCTTGCTGATCAAGCACTTAGGTCGGGTCGGCAGCTCTCAAAATATGCTTATTATTAGTAGTCATTAGGAAATATTTTGTGCCAGTTGCTTGTACTGTGCGACAGAGTTTTACTGTCGTGTGCTGGTACCGTTGAGACTCTATCTAGCGGCCAATAAAGGTTGAATCGCAGCGTCATCTTGAAACAGCCAGCTTTATTCGTTTACCAAAGGCCTAATAAACAGGACCTTCCTTCAATGGCTAGGGACACATACAAATGCCATTTTAAGCAAGACAATAGAATTGCGCATACTGGCATTACAAATGATCTCGAAAGGCGTGAAAAAGAACATAAGCGAATGTTTGGCGCAAATGGTCACATAAAGAAAGTAGGAAGTAAAACTACTCGAGATGCAGCTCTGAAGCGGGAAAGCGAACAGGCAGAGCTAGGCAATCCTACACGAAAGTCTTGAAATCGATTTGCTGTTCCCCGAGTTTCACAATGAATTTTCAACTTTTTCTTCAAATTATCGCTATTTTTGTCACTGTTATTGCACTTGCATTACCGGCGATGATAGTTCTCGGAGGTTTATATTCACATCAAAAAATTTGGTAATGGTTCAATTTGAAAATTGCAGGATGGACTGGGCGCGTTTTTGCGGACAGTCCATAGTTCTCAAAAATTAATTGTTGCATATCCATAGTCGTTTCAGGGATAATTCATTAATATCCACGAAACAATTGCGCATATTCATGATTAGGCGTCAACTAGACCTCATGGAATTGCTGGATCGTTCCTCGCATTTCCTGTTTGGGCCACGAGGAAGTGGCAAGAGCTTCCTGGCCTGTTCGAGTTGCCTCGATGCGGCAGACTATATCGATTTGCTCGATTCTAGAACGTATTTGCGCCTAAAGTCAGACCCTGCATTGTTGCATTCGTTGATTTCGAAACCATTCATCGTTATCGATGAAATTCAGCGAATCCCGGAATTGCTCAATGAAGTACATCGCGCTATCGAAACTGAAGGCCAGCACTTTCTGCTCACGGGCAGCAGTGCACGAAGCTTGCGACGAAAAGGAGTGAATTTACTTGCAGGGAGAGCATTTCGGGCAGAAATTTTTCCATTCACATGGTTCGAATTATCTTATTACGATCGATTCGATTTGCACCGCTACCTTCGACTTGGCGGGCTTCCTACCGCTTTTCTCAGTGAGCATGGAGAAGACTACCTATACGCTTATGTTGATACTTACCTGAAAGAAGAAATTCAGTTTGAGGGCCTCGTTCGAAGTTTACCAAATTACACGAGATTTTTACAAAGCGTAGCATTCAATAATGCCAAGGTCTTGAATTATGCAAAAGTTGCCAACGATGCTCAGCTTTCGCCGAATACTGTCCGAGACTATTATCAGATTCTCATCGATACGCTAATTGGGTTTCAAGTATCACCTTGGCGAGGTTCACAAACCCGCAAGTTCGTGCAAACCACCAAGTTTTATCTCTTCGATACGGGTATCGTCAATGCCTTGAGAGATACTCGGTCTCTTGACCCCGGCAGCGATCTTTTTGGCATGGCATTTGAGCATTTCATCGCCTGTGAGCTTCGTGCATTTCTTAGTTACAATCGGATTCGACTGCCTTTGCAATTTTGGCGTACACGGGCTGGAGTTGAAGTCGATTTCGTAATTGGTGATGAAATCGCCATTGAAGTAAAAAGTGGAAAGTCAGTCAGCAGACGAGACCACAAAGGTCTACTCACTCTAAACAAGGAAAGACAATGGAAACACCTGCTGGTGGTCTCTAGGGATTCGACAAGTGCATCGTTTGATAACGGCATACAACATCAACACTGGGAGGAATTTTTGCGTCGCCTCTGGAATCGTGAATATGTTTAGTCCCTTACCCATAAAAGCCTGTACAAAAAGCACATAAAATTATTCCTCGTCACCACTTATCCTAAGCCGGATTTATGGCAAAGCAGGCTGATTGCAACTCATTGATATGACGAAATAATAAAATTGGCTCCATGGCAGAGACACCCGTGCCAGACGAAAAGCTCATCGGGACCAGGACTGGCGAGGCGATTCCGGGGCTGGGTTCCATTTTTCAGAGCCTTGCTGACCAAGCATTCAAGTCGGGTCGGCAAGCTCTCAAAATATGCTTATCATTAGCAGTCATTAGGAAAGTCTTTGGTCCTGCTGGAGCGCATCATCAAGGCATCCAGCAATCCGAATGATGTTGTGCTGGATCCGTTCTGCGGGTGCGCGACCACCTGCGTGGCTGCCGAGCGGCTGGGCCGGCAGTGGATCGGCATGGATGTGTCATTCAAGGCCTACGATCTGGTCAGAGAGCGATTGACGAAAGAAGCGGCGAATCCAGAGGACTTGCTCAAGTGCCAGAATGAGATCCACATGCGGACTGATCCGCCGCAGCGCACGGACTTGGCGGTCGACTGTCGGGAGAGGAAATTTGTCTATGTGATCTCGCGCCCCGCCTATCCGGGCGAGTACAAGGTCGGCATCGCGAAGAACTGGAAGTCGCGCCTGAACGCTTATCAGACTTCAGATCCGGACCGGCAGTACAAAATCGAGTTCAAGCTGCAGACGCCGCTGTTTCGCGAGACTGAGAGGCATGTCCATGAGATCTTCCCCGACAAGCATGAGTGGGTGCAGGGGGATTTGAGGGACATCAAGAATGCGATAGCACAATTTGGCGGATCATCATCATGAAATCAAAACAGCAGAAACCGGCAGTTGAAGTGAGGTGCCAGTCGTATCAGCCCAAAGATCAGAGCTACGCCAGCCGCTCAAGATAAACGCACTGTCCGATGCGATTGCAAAATCCATGATGCGGCCGATGAAAGTAGCTGAGAAATAATCAGAAAAATTCTCAAGTTGGCGAGCAGTGTCAAGAGAAATTGTGACTAAAGTCTTAATCTCCAAACAATCCCTATCGCAAAGTGCGTTTATTCAGACGCCCCCGCTGATGCAGGTTTCGTGGTATGAGCGATGCAGTTTTGATTGCTCAGTGGCTGGCGGAGAGGGAGGGATTCGAACCCCCGGAAGGTTGCCCTTCAACGGTTTTCAAGACCGCCGCTTTCGTCCACTCAGCCACCTCTCCAATATTACACCAAAGTCAGTAAACTCATGAAAAACTTACGATACTTTGGGCGGGCCGTTAAAATGAATAACGAATGACGGACATTCAGCCAGCCCGTCAGTCGCCCTTGAAATATTATGGTTTATCCTTATGTATTCGATAGGAATTATTTTAGGATGCTTGATTTCCTATAATTGCGGCTAACCAATCTTATATTCAAGAGGTCAACATTATGAGACTGAACTCACAAGTACTGACGCAAGCCCCAAGTGGAATTGCAGCGAATAAAGTACTTCGTAATACGTACACGCTGCTTTCCATGACATTGCTGTTCTGTGCAGCAGTCGCTGGCGTGTCCGTGGCTATGAATTGGCCGCATCCCGGCCTGATTCTGACACTGGTTGGCTATTTTGGGCTTCTAATCCTGACAAACGTCTTCCGAAATTCCGGTCTCGGGATTGTTTGTGTATTCGCATTGACTGGTTTTATGGGGCTGACGCTCGGACCGATCATCGGTTACTACCTGACCGCTGTGCCTAATGGTGATCAAGTTGTCATGACTGCATTCGGCGCAACCGGAATGATTTTTCTCGGCTTGTCAGCTTACGCGCTCACGACTCGGAAAAACTTCTCATTCATGGGCGGAATGCTGTTCGCAGGAATTCTCGCCGCGTTTCTGCTGAGTCTGGTGGCAATCTTTTTCAATATTCCAGCTCTGTCGATCGCTGTATCAGCAATGTTTGTACTGCTGATGTCGGGACTGATTCTGTATCAGACCAGTGAGATTATTCATGGCGGAGAGACCAATTACATCATGGCGACAGTCACACTGTTTGTCTCGATTTACAATCTGTTCCTGAGTCTGCTGCAGCTGCTGTCTATCTTCAGCGGCCGCGATTGATTGAACATCCTTCGGTCACCATCTGAAATGCCAGATGGTGACCGAATCCCTTCCCTGTGCTGCATTCCCGCGGGCTTGAAGAAACTTTCTTGATCCATTTATCTTGACCTCCCATCTCCAATACGATGATCGGAAGATTATGGGGCGCCAGTCGCTCAACTTGCACTCATAAGGACAAGTGGACTTGAGCAATACTGCCGTATTAACTGGCAGCCGCTGAAGCTAATGGAAAAGTAACTGCACTGACGCAGCTGCGGTCGTTCGGTCGTTCTTATCACTGCGCCAGATTCCAAGCGATTCTGGCACTGCCAGCCAACCGTTAAACAGCGTCGTCCAGATCACTATTTTGGCTGGATCCTTGTCAGCTGCTGGTGCTATTTTCCTGATGCAGCTCCTGAAGTCGATAGGGCACGTTCGCCTTGTAGGATGCATCAAAAGCGGTGCATACGGCTCTTGCCGCCGACAGAGTCGTGAAATAAGCCACTTTGCGTTTCAAGGCTTCTTTCAGAATTGTTTCTGAATCCGCCATGCTTTTGGTCTTGCGGGGCACATTCACGATCAGATCGATTTCACCGTTTTTGAGCATATCGACAACATGCGGGCGCCCTTCTCTGACTTTGTTGACTCGCTGAATATTGATTCCATGACTTCGCAGATGCTCCGCCGTGCCCTGAGTTCCATACAAAACAAACCCTTGTTTTTCAAGCAAGCGCCCAATCTCGACAATACCCTGCCGGTCTTCGCCCGTTACACTCAAGAGCGCATTGCCAGAATTGGAGATCGAATACCCCGTCGCATGATAGGCTTTCCAGAATGCCTCTCCGAATGTGCGGCCGATCCCCATCACCTCGCCGGTACTGCGCATCTCAGGCCCCAGCAGCGGTTCAGAACCGGGCAATTTATCGAATGGAAACACAGCCTCTTTGATGCTGAAGAAGCTGGGCTCTGCCGGCTCGCCTATTCCTTGTGCTTTCAGGCTTTGCCCTACCATGCAGCGCGCGCCAACTTTGGCCAGCTGAATCGATGTTGCCTTTGAGACAAACGGCACTGTCCGTGAAGCTCGCGGATTCACTTCCAGCACATAAATCTCATTGTTCTTGATCGCGAATTGGATATTGACCAGCCCCAACACCTTCAGCGCAAAAGCCAGACTGCGAGTCTGCAATTGAATCTGCTCCTGGATCTCCGCACTCAGACTGAATGCGGGCAGCGAGCATGAGGAGTCGCCCGAATGAACGCCGGCGAGCTCAATATGCTCCATGATGCCGCCGATATAGACCTCATCCCCGTCACATAGGGCATCGACATCCACCTCTGTTGCGTCGCTTAGAAATCTGTCCAGCAGCACCGGTGAGTCATTGGAAACGTGAATGGCGGCTTCCATATAGGCACTCAGCTGTTCTTTGTCACGCACGATTTCCATCGCCCGTCCGCCCAATACATAGGAGGGCCGTACGACCAATGGATACTCAATGCGCTCCGCAACTTTCAATGCCTGCGCCACTGTGGTGGCCGTTCCGTTCGGCGGCTGCATCAGCCCCAAATCGCTGAGCAGCGACTGAAAATACTCCCGATCCTCTGCATGATGGATGGATTCAGCCGACGTGCCGACAATCTTTATGCCGGACGCAGTGAGCGTTCTGGCAAGTTTCAGCGGCGTTTGTCCGCCATACTGGACGATAACCCCATCGGGCTGCTCCAGCCGGCATACCTCTAATACGTCTTCGACCGTCAGCGGCTCAAAAAAGAGCTTGTCTGATACATCATAGTCGGTCGAGACTGTTTCGGGATTGCAATTGATCATGATCACCTGATAGCCATCTTCGCGCAACGCCATGGCGGCGTGCACACAGCAGTAATCAAACTCTATACCCTGCCCGATTCGGTTGGGACCGCCGCCCAAAACGATGATCTTCTTGGCCGGAGCGCGCAGCGCCTCGCACTCCTCGTCGTATGTTGAGTACATGTATGCAGTCGGCGTATCAAACTCACCGCCGCATGAATCAACCCGCTTGTAGACAGGATGAATGGCATGCGCCTGCCGCAGCTCTCGAATTTCACTCTCGTCGACTTGCAGCAGCTCAGCCAATCTGCGATCGGCAAACCCTTTCTGCTTGAGCTGCCGCAGAGCTTGCGGCGCGGGCAGCGCCGCCGTCTTGCAAAGAGTCTGCTCAGTCTTGATCAAATCTTCGATTTCCGCCAGAAACCATGGATCAATTCCGCTCAGCCTGTGCACATCCTCAATTGAGAAATTCATGCGAAAGGCATCGCCGATATACCACAGGCGCATCGCACGCGCAATCCGCAGATTCGCCTTGATTTTCTCAATGACAACCTCATGACCATCGGCATCCAGGCTTATTTTTGATTCAAAGCCAAACGAATCAATTTCAAGTCCGCGCATGGCTTTTTGCAAAGATTCTTGGAATGAGCGGCCGATTGCCATGACTTCGCCCACCGATTTCATCTGCGTCGTCAGGCTGGCATCGGAATGCGGAAATTTCTGAAAATCAAACCTTGGAATCTTGGTCACGATATAGTCGATTGTGGGCTCAAACGATGCCGGCGTCGCACCGCCGGTAATGTCATTTTGCAATTCATCAAGGGTATAGCCTACCGCCAGCTTGGCGGCGACTTTGGCGATTGGAAAGCCGGTTGCCTTCGATGCCAGGGCGGATGAGCGTGATACGCGGGGATTCATTTCAATGACAACCATTCGGCCGTTGGCTGGATTGATCGCAAACTGCACGTTGGAACCGCCGGTGTCAACGCCGATTTCCCGCATTACCGCAATGGATGCATCCCGCATCACCTGATACTCTTTGTCAGTCAGTGTTTGTGCAGGTGCAACCGTGATGGAATCCCCCGTGTGCACCCCCATCGCGTCGAAGTTCTCGATTGAGCAGACAATGATGCAGTTATCCTGATGATCGCGCACCACCTCCATCTCAAATTCTTTCCAGCCGGCGATGCTCTCCTCAATCAGCAGCTCACTGGTTGGCGATGCAGTCAAGCCGCGAGTGCAGATTTCTTGGAATTCGTCACGGTTGTATGCAATGCCGCCTCCAGTGCCGCCCAGCGTGAATGACGGTCGAATGATAGCTGGAAAACCGATATCGTCCAGTATCGCAAGCGCATCTTCCATGCAGTGTGCCAATTCGCCGCGGACAGATTCCAAACCGATCCGATTCATGCAGTCTCGAAACTTTTCTCGATCCTCGGCTTTATCAATCGATTCTTTGTTGGCGCCGATCAATTCCACTGAATAATCACGCAAGATGCCCTCGCGCTCCAGATCAAGCGCACAGTTCAATCCGGTTTGACCGCCCATGGTCGGCAAAACCGCATCTGGCCGCTCTTTCGCGATGATTTCAGCAACCGATTGCCAGCGGATCGGCTCAATATAGGTTGAATGCGCAACCTCAGGGTCAGTCATGATAGTTGCGGGATTGGAGTTGACGAGCGTGACATGATAGCCTTCGCCACGCAGTGAGCGGCAGGCTTGCACGCCTGAGTAGTCAAATTCGCACGCTTGCCCAATCACTATCGGACCTGCCCCGATAATCAGTATTTTTTCAAGATCAGTGCGCTTAGGCATCTTGCTTGGGCGATTGCCGGTGGCCTGGGTTCAATGTCATCAATTCAATAAACTGATCAAACAGTCGAGCACAATCATGCGGGCCCGGGCTCGCTTCTGGGTGTCCCTGAAACGAAAAAGCCGGACAGTGCCTATGCCGAATGCCTTGGATGGTATGGTCAAATAAAGAGCGATGTGTCACTTCCAGGCTATCCGGCAATTGCTCCTCATCGACCGCAAACCCGTGATTCTGACTGGTAATCATGATGTCGTCGCGTACCATATCTCGCACTGGATGGTTGGCTCCATGATGTCCAAACTTCATCTTCATGGTCTTTGCGCCAGCTGCCAATGCCAGCAGCTGGTGGCCAAGGCAGATGCCAAACATCGGAATTTTTACTTTCAGCATCAGACGGATCGTATCAATTGCGTAGGTGCAAGGCTCAGGATCACCGGGTCCATTGGAAAGAAAGACACCGTCAATATCTCGAATATGAAGCGGTAAATTTTGGAATTTCGTTGCTGCAGGTACAACATAAACCGCACAGCCTCTGTTGACCAGCATGCGAAGGATATTCTGCTTGATTCCAAAATCATAGGCGATCACCTTGAATTTCTGATCGCGCGGCGCCACAACCTTGGCGGTATTGGCGGTGAGATCGAATAGATCGGAATGCCAGATATAATCCGTTTTTGCGGTCACCACTTTCGCGAGATCCATCCCTTTGAGACCGGCAAATTCCCGCGCCGCGCTCAGCGCCTTGTCATAGTTGCGCATGTCACCCGGCATTACGCAGGCATTCTGGGCGCCTTTGCTGCGGATCAAGCGAGTCAGTCTGCGAGTATCAATCCCGCAAATGCCAGGAACCTCTTTCTGCTTGAGATAATCTGAAAGCGACAGTTCAGAGCGCCAGCTGCTCACGCGCCTGGGCAGATTCTTGATTGCCACCGCCGAAGCCCAGATTCGATCGGCTTCAGTGTCGTTGCGATTGACACCCACATTGCCGATTTGCGGGTGTGTCAGTGTAATAATTTGCCGGGCGTAGGAAGGATCAGTGATGATCTCCTGATATCCTGTAATGGCGGTGTTGAAAATAACCTCGCCAACTGACGATTGATCGGCGCCGAAAGACAGTCCTTCAAATACGCTGCCGTCTTCGAGTACGAGTATAGCGGGGCTATTCAACTGCGGCAACGGTTTAGAATAATCACGGCAAACAAGAGGCTGGTCAAGCCAGAAAGACTGATGGATACTGATTGCATATGTTAACGGATTTTAATGCGAGAATTCTCACCAAAATTTCTGCCAGCGGCGTGAATGTCTGAGCATTCCAATTCCAAATGCAGTGCGCAGCATTGCAATCAAATTTTCCTTTTTGCAGACTTACCTCAATCCCAGCACATCCCACATGTCATAAAGACCCGGCGCCTTTGCAGTCAGCCAGCGCGCAGCCCGCACTGCGCCAGAAGCGTAATTCATGCGGCTGTTGGAACGATGGGTTATTTCCAATCTCTCGCCTTCACCGATGAAGTAAACACTATGGTCGCCGACGATATCGCCGCCGCGAACAGTGGAAAATCCGATGGATTTCTCAGGTCGCGGACCAATGATGCCGCTGCGCTCGAATATGCCATGCTCCTTTAGATTTTGTCCGAGAGCATCGGCCACGACCTCTCCCATTTTCAGCGCTGTTCCCGACGGCGCATCAACTTTGTGTCGATGGTGTGCCTCAATGACCTCAACATCGACCGCCTCTCCAAAAGCTGCGGCCGCGGTCTGCAGCAATTTCAGGCAGACATTGACACCAACACTCATATTGGGCGCGAGAACGATGCGAATATCATCGGCCGCCGCCAAGATCGCCTCTTTCTGCTCATCATTCAAACCAGTAGTTCCGATTACAATGGATTTTCCATCACGCCGGCAAAGCGAGACATGCTCGACCGTTGCGGCTGGCGAGGTGAATTCAATGAGTGTATCAAAGGCTTGTGATGCATAGCTCTCACTGATCTTGACCCCTAGTTCCTGCAATCCAGCGGCGACGCCGGCATCAACACCTAAAAACGGATTGCCGCTTCGCTCCAGCGCCATTCCCAGACACATCTGCGCTTGCGCATCAACCGCTTGCACAAGCGCTTTGCCCATTCTGCCGGCGGCTCCCGATACGCCTATTCTGAGTTCTGTGTCAGTCATCTTTGAGCTCCTTTAGGTCATCGATTTGCTTATGGTTCGGCGGTTTGAGCATTCTTCGCTTTCGCCGTCAGGCCTTGCCGAGCCTCTCAGCAAGTTGTTCTTCCACACTTGGACTCTCATGTCAATACTCAGTTTGCATAGGGAAATAATGATTGTTTACTGGTGCTATTACATGCGGTGTGCTGGCAGGTTTCCAGTTGTTCCAAGCTCTACGCCTGGATATATTCTGCTTTCTGCTTTTGTTCCAAACAATTGCAACGTGATCGCTTCAGGCAATATCCACAGCCACTTTAATGAGCATCCGCAGCCAAAGTCTGCCCGCCATTGCGACTCTTTATCCATTACCAAGCGACGCATCGACGCATAGGCACTCAGCCGATGAAGTCCAGTGACAGCAGCTAGACAGTCAGCGTTCTATGAACATCAGATGTTCCTCGCAGTCTATTGAATTCGATTTCTGAATACAGTTCTATTCCTTCGGTATTGCAAAGCGAAGATGTCAATTGTCAGATCAACATGGGTTTTGCTTATTGCTCGCTTGTTGAGAGAAGCACCGCTAATCAGACGACCGGAGCAATTAGAGTCTTATTGGAAGAAGGCGCCAGTTTTTAAAAATTTCGTTATTTGCTGAAATACTGACTCAATGCCACTCCTCATAAAACTGCAAGCAACGGAAGTGCTAACTGAACAATTCACTTCAAAGAATCCAACTTCCAATTTGCAAAATCTTCTTTGGCAACCGTTGTTTCTTTTAAGTTTTCAAGACTCGCCTGTATTCTTCCGAACTCCATTTGCAAATCTGAAACATCTCTTTGAACAAATCTATCTGGGCTAGGAGAATCTTGAATATTTCTCTTATCATTCATTTGATTCATTTGGCTTCCTCTGCGTTCTCCAGCCATTCCCATAATGAGCTCGGAGCAAATCCAGCATATGAGCCATTTAGCTTGAATACCGCCCCCTGACACCTTCCTTTTCCTGATCCTTAGTTAGTGTCTGTCAGAAAACCCCTATTTTACGGCCAGACACTGGCCGCGAAATGATTTATTGCCGGGCTCTGGAAGTCTTTTTCGAGAAAAATCCGCTGTCAGCAGGGGCCAGACCAGCGCGCAATGTGAAAAATCCGGCGCCGGCGGCCGCAGCGTACACCGCCGCCCCTGCGCCGAGCGGATATCCGGCTGGCGTGAGGCTTGGCGGCTAGGCCGCGGCGCGCAGGCGCGCAGGCGCGCGCGCCGCCGGATGCGCGCCTGCCGCCATGCCGGACTCAAGGGCAGCGCGCGCAGGCGCGCGCGCCGCCGGATGCTGCCGGCGGGCCTGTTTGAACCATTCCTGCGACTCGCGCCGAGCCGGCCCTGATTCGTCGGCGAGTGGAACCCCTGGTCGAAACTGCATGCCGCCAGCGCCGGAAACCGCGCCTGCGCTCCGGCGATCGCCGCCGGCCCGCAGAATCTCGTGATGCAGGATGAACCGGCGCTGATCCTCGACAATGCACACCGGCAGCCCCAGCTCCTGCGGACAGCCGGCCTTGCCCTTGGCAATCCAGCGGGCATGCGGCTCAAAGATCGGGCAGATCTTCTCCGACTGCGCAATCACCTCGCGGTGCAGCAGGCGCCGCCGCGCCTGGTCCGTCAGCTTGCGCGCATGGCCGATGTGCTCCGCCAGCGACGCCAGATCGACGCCCTGCGCAGCAGGCGCACATTGTCCTGGACCGTCTGGCGGTCATAGCGGCGCTCCAGAAAGCCGTGGCCCATCATCTGGCGCAAAGTCCGGCGCTCGCTGGCCAGCTCCGCCAGCCGGTCATAGCCGCAGTCCAGCGCCAGGCACAAGCTCCGCCGCCGGTCCATGCCCGGACGCCCGGTGTCTTTCCTCACCCGGGGACTGACCTGGGACTCCAGCCGCGCAAACACCTTCTCGCGCAGGCTCTCGCTGGTGTGGATATGCTGCAGCCCCAGCAGGACGGCCGGGATGTCGTCGCGGGATCTCGCATCAATCTGGATCGCGGCGATCGGCACAGCGCCCAGCTCGGCCGGGGCGGATTCGGTCTGTCTCATAACGGCACAATCCCCGAAGATTCGGTGAGCATGAGCGGCTTCACCGCGTCTGGATGCGCCCGGGCGGCCCCAAGCGGCAGTCCTCGCCGCTCAGGAGACTTCCGGCGAGTGCTTCATGTCACTGATAATGAATGATATTATACACTTTTATCAGCTCATCTTGAGTTTTCTGACAGACACTCACTAGCATAGACTATCAGTTCGTTTTTACCTGTCTGATCACAGAAAACAGTGTCATATTTCAACATAAGTATTTATTTTCACTGTCAATACTACAAATATCTTTCAGTTTATTCATTCTTTTGCATCGGAGTTCAATGCGCCTCTTTTCAGCTGGTGAAATTCTGCTGATTTAAATGCTCGACTGGCCTCCGCACCCAATTAGGCATACAGAACTTTGGGCTCAAACCGCTCCAAATTAGCGCGGTCAATTGAATTCAATAATGATCTGAATAATTGATCTATTTTCTTGTTCCCATTATTGAAAGCTGACTCAATGGAATTCATATTGATTCGAGAGCTGCCGCGTCCAGCCGCGGCATTCACCACGATGGCAATACAGGCGTAGTGCAGTCCAAGTTCTGCTGCCAGAGCGGCTTCGGGCATGCCAGTCATGCCTACAACGTCTCCGCCATCCCTCTCAATTCGGTTCACTTCTGCAGAGGTTTCGAATCGAGGGCCTTGCGTGACAGCATAGACTCCCCCATCGACGATATCGATATCTGCAACAGATGCCGTCAAGAGAATTTCTTGCCGCAGCGCTGTCGAGTAAGGATGCGCCATTTCCAAATGCGCTGCTCTCCCGTCGCTGCCGTCGAAATATGTTGACGCTCGTCCCCAAGTGTAGTCAATGATTTGATCTGGAACGATCAGTTTTCCAAGATCTAGCGCAGGCGCAATACCGCCGACTGTCGCAACAGCCACAACTGCACTGACTCCCAGCTGCGCCAGCGCAGATATGTTTGCCCGATAGTTGATGGCATGCGGTGCCAGCGCATGCTCTGCACCGTGCCGATGCAATAGATAAAATGGAACTCCATTGAACTCCGCCTCAATGATTTCAGACGAGGGTTCGCCATACGGAGTTTGCATCTGGTGCCTGTGCTTAATCTGCTTGTCAGACAATAGCGCAGACGAGCCGGAACCACCGATTACGGCTGTTCGGATGCCTTTTTGGCGCTTATCTTCTGCAGGATTGCTCAATGACTTGGAGCATCTATTTCCAATTGCACCGGACGATTGTCAAACTGCGAGACAGAAGTAACGCTGATAGTGCTCCAGCCGCGGCAGCCAGGACACTGCCAGTGCAAAACTTTCGTCGAATAACCGCACTGACGGCATTCATAATGCCTGATCGACTCAAACTCATGGCGGATCATATGCTCAATCAATGCAAAGTCGCTGGTGAGGTTTTTGTCTTCAGAACCTTTGACCTTGAGCAAAATCAATCGGTGCAGGCAGTGCAATGAAGGATGCTTGCGAATCCAATTGACCAGAAAGTTTTCGGCAACTGAATCGTTTTTTTGAGATTCCAGCAAGTCCACGTAGGCAACCGCTAACGGTACGCTTGAGGCTTTTTCAGCAGACATGCGGAGAAACTCCGTCAATTCTTGTGTGGCGCTGATGGCTTTGTAGCTTTCCGTAACCAAGCCAACGGTTTCGGACACGTAGTTCGGGTTTTTCTGCTCAAGAGTCCGCCAGGTCGCAATGGCGCCGCGATGATCACCGCGGATCGCTTGCACACGTCCGATTTGCAAAATCGCCCGCACACTATTGCTGTCAATCGCTATCGCGTGGGCCAAATACTCTTCTGCCCGATCGTAATCGCCCACTTGCACTGATTCCTCAACTTTCTCGCAGTAGTAATGCGCCAAACGGTAAGCATAGCTTTTGTTCGAGATGCGAGTCAATTTAGTGGTGACTTGGATGCATTTATCCCATTCCTTTTCCTGCTCGTATATGTCACGCAAAATTTCATTTGCCTGCTCCTGATAGCGCTTGTCAGATGCGAACTGAATGAAGATGCGCTCGGCCCGGTCCAGAATGCCCGCCGTATAGAAATCATTGCCCAGCTCAAATAAAGCTTGCGCTTTTTGATCTTCAGTCAGATCAGAACGGTTGATCAGATTTTCGTGGATCAGCGTAGCGCGCTCGATCTCCCCTCGGCTTCGATAAAGTCTGCCGAGTGTCAGGTGGATTTCGATCGTCTCGCGATCGACTTCCAGCATATCGATAAACAGCTCAATGGCTTTGTCGTGCTGTTGATTCAGCAGATAGTTGATGCCTTGCAAATAGCCTGAGGGTATTTTGCGCCGCCTGAGAAAGCGAAATTCAGATTTCTTGGCTGCAAACCAGCCGGAAGCAGCGGCGACGGGCAGAAGCAGAAGTAGCCAATCAGGATCCATGAATCAGTTTTTCTGTTCTTTGGAACGAGTGGTGGCAGCTTTGCCGGGGAACAGCTTGTGTCTAACCGCAGCAAGCTTGGCGCTTAGGATGCCAGTCACCAGTCCGATTGAAAAAACCAGCAGGACCAGCCAGGAAAGCGGTCCCCGCCAGTGAAGGTCAAAATAATACACCAGCTCTACAGGCTGGGAATTCTTGACTGAAAACGTTACACCCGCCAAAAGAGCTGCAGCGATGAGAACAACAAGAAAAATTTTTTTCAAGCAGAATCCAGCCTTAACTAAATCGCCTTAAGCTGAATTCTCTCGCTCAAGCCATCAACGAGCCGATTCAAACTGGCCTAGGTGGCGCGAGGATAATCGACCCGCTCTCGCAGCCTGCGTCCAGGTTTAAAACGTGGAAAATACTTGCCTTCCACTTGCACCGGCTGCCCAGTTTTCGGGTTGCGCCCTAGCTTTGGTGCGCGATAGCGCAGCTGAATGCTGCCAAACCCACGTATCTCAACGCGTTTGCCGTGAGCCAGCGCATCGCCGATGCCGTTTAGAATGATATCCACTGCCATTCTCACGTCTTCGGGCTCTACATTGAGCTTATCTTCTGTCTCAAGTGTCAGCTTGTCAATTAATTCCTGCTTAGTCACAAAATATCACCCCGCTTGGTTGCGAACAGATTACTCCGACTCGGACTCTGATTTTGATTCTGATTCTGATTTACCCATCATGGATTCCATTAATTTCCTGCCCAGTGTTCGAGCTGGCGATGATTTATCAGTTCCATACTCCTCAATGGCAAGGTCTTCGTTTTCCATCTCCAGCGCTTTGATCGACAAAGAAATCTTGCGATTTTTACGGTCAATGCTGAGGATCTTCGAGGTTACATTCTGCCCCGGCTCCATCGCCTGCTTCGCTTCTTTCGGTTTCGATTTGGCAACTTCGGCATCACGAATCATACCACTGACTCCGTCAGTCAGTTTGATAATCACACCTTTTTCAGCGAAACTCTCGACTGCACCCTCAACAACTGCGCCTTTGCCGTGCGTTGATACAAACGTCAGAAACGGATCGTCTTCGAGCTGCTTGATGCCAAGAGAAATGCGCTCGCGGTCTGCATCAATCATCAGAATCTTCACCTTGATCTCATCGCCGCGCTGGAATTTTCTGCTCTCTGTCTCGCCATCTCCGGACCAGCTGACATCGTTGATGTGAACCAGTCCGTCTATGCCTTGTTCCAGAGAAACAAAAATGCCGAAGTCTGTCAGTGACTTGACTTGTCCGGAAATCACTTCGTCTTTCCTGTGAATGGCGGCAAATTCCAGCCATGGATTCGGCTTGCACTGCTTGATGCCAAGTGAGATGCGATGCCGTTCAACATTGACTGACAGCACTTGAACCTCAATTTCCTCACCTACTTTGCAGACCTCTTCGGCCCGTACATTTTTGGAAGCCCAATCCATTTCACTGACATGCACCAGTCCTTTGACACCGGTCTCAAGCTCGACAAATGCGCCATAATCAGTGATATTCGTAACCGTGCCAAACACCCGGTCGCCCTGCTTGTAACGGCGCTCAATATCGGACCATGGATCATCAGTCAGCTGTTTCAGGCCGAGCGAGATGCGTGAACGCTCTTTTTCCAGATTCAGCACCACGACGGAGATCTTGTCTCCAACTGTCAGCAGCTCCGAAGGATGCTTGATGCGTGACCAGGACAGGTCTGTGATATGCAGCAGGCCATCAATGCCGCCGAGATTGATAAAAGCTCCATAATCGGTCAGATTCTTTACGACACCCTCAACCACCTGCCCTACCTCGATTGAGGCCAGCAGCGATTCACGCTCTGCCTTGAGCTCTTTTTCCAGCACTGCTTTGCGGGAGACCACAACGTTGTTTCGAGCACGATCCAATTTGATGATCTTAAATTCAATCGGCTCTTTCTCAAACTCAAATTCTGTATCATCGTGCGCAACCGGCGATCCATACAAGGAACCCGGCAAAAACGCTCGGACATTTTCAAGCGACACAGAAAAACCGCCTTTGACACGGTTATTGATCAGACCTTCAATTGAGGTCTGATCCTCAAATACTTTCTCTATTTTTTCCCAGGCCCGCACACGGCACGCTTTTTCACGTGACAGCCGTGTCCGGCCGTAGCCGTCCTCAACAGCCTCAATCTCAACCTCGACCTTATCGCCGATATTGATCTCATACTCGCCCCTTAGATTCTTAAACTGCCACAGTGGAATCTCGGCTTCCGATTTCAAGCCGGCACTGACGATGACATTGTCTTTGCCAACCTGCACGACCGTGCCAAATACCAGTTCGCCAGCTCGCATCTCCGTATTCTTGATGCTCTCCTCAAATAGTTCGCTAAATGATTCCATTAGTTAAAAAGTTTCTCCAAAATTAAAACAGTTTCTGATCCATATCCAAATCCTCATTCTTCCAGAACAGGCCCCAATAATCCCAGCACGCTGGCAAATACCTCTTCCGCGCTTGCACTTGATGAGTCAATTGCCTGCGCATCTTCCGGCATCACCAGAGGCGAGCAGTCGCGCTGCGAATCACGCTCGTCCCGCTCTGCCAAATTCTGCGAGATCTCACTCAATTCAGCGATGATTCCCTGACGGCGCAGCTGAGCTTGCTTGCGCTGCGCTCTGCATTCAAGCGTTGCGGTCAAAAAAACCTTCAACACTGCTTGCGGGAACACAGCGCTGCCCATATCCCGGCCATCAGCAACCAAGCCGGGGAGATGATTATACTCTCTCTGCACATTGAGGAGCGCATCTCTTACCTGCGGCAGCGCTGCGAGCTTTGAGGCCAGCTGTCCGCAGGCCGGGGTTCTGATCTCGCAGCTGATATCGACCCCATCAAGGGTGATCTGAGAATCTGCTCCTGCCCGAGTCGGCCGACTGACAAAATTGATGTTTGCAAGCAGCGCTTGCAGCGCATCGGTTTCATGAATTGAAATCTTATGCTGAACCGCCAGATAGGCGGCTGCCCGATAAAGTGCGCCGCTGTCAAGAAAGCGCCACTCAAGATGAAGCGCAAGTCTCTGTGCCAAAGTCCCCTTGCCTGAGCCGGCTGGCCCATCGATGGTGATCACGGGCGGATTGCGCCGGCTGCTCATGCGTCGACCGCCTCGACAACCTGCATTCCGCATTGGCGTGCGGTGCGCGCAAACTCCGGAAATGAAGTCTCCACACAGTCACAGTTTCGGATGAGCACCTCGCCGGAAGCCGCAGCGCCCGCAACGGCAAAAGCCATCGCAATTCGATGATCGCCAAAGCTGTCAACGATGCCGCTCTGCATCGCTCCGCCCTCAATCGCCAGTCCGTCGGGGAATTCCTGAACTTTGGTTCCGAGCGCATCCAGTCCTGCTGCAATCGCGGCGAGCCGATCACTTTCCTTGACTCTGAGCTCCTCGCACTCGGTCATCCGCGTCGTGCCTTGCGCATGAGCCGCAATGACTGCAAAGATTGGAATCTCGTCGATCATTCTTGGAATCAGATCGCCATCGATTGAGGTTCCAGATAGATTCTCGCTGTAGCGAATTCGAATATCGGCGACCGGCTCATGGCCAAACTGCCGCAAGTTTCGCAGCTGCAGATCCGCACCCATTTGCCGCAAGGCATCCAGCAGTCCGATGCGAGTCGGATTGACTCCGACATCAGTGAGCGTCAGATCTGATTCGGGCAGCAAAATCGCAGCGGCAATGAAAAACGCAGCGGATGAGATATCGGCGGGCACCTGAATCTGCTGCGCTTGAAGCTCAACGCCGCCAGTGATCGACACTTGAGCGCACGCCGCTTTCACCGGGCAGCCGAAACTTGCGAGCATGATTTCCGTATGGTCGCGTGTCGGCGTCGGCTCAGTGACGGTTGTCTCACCAGTGCAGTGAAGCCCGGCAAGCAAAATCGCAGACTTGACCTGGGCGCTGGCAACCGGCGATTGCCACTGGATGGGCTTGAGTCTGCTGCCTGCCCTGATTTCCAGCGGCGGCGTACCGTCGGCCGAAGTCTCAATATCGGCCCCCATTGCCTGCAGAGGCTTGACAATGCGACGCATCGGCCGCTTGGAAAGCGACTCGTCTCCAGTCAGTCGAATGCGATGCGGCTGCCCGGCAAGCAGCCCGCTCAGCAGACGCATTGCGGTACCGGAATTGCCGCAGTCAAGATCGATCTCCGGCGCTTGCAGACCATTGAGTCCAGCGCCATTGATTTGCAGCAGAGACGGGCTGGCATCGTCGATCTCAACTCCCAAGGCGCGAAATGCAGCTATGGTTCTGAGCACATCATCGCCACGCAGCGCATCCTTGATGGTTGTCTGCCCGCGAGCAATGGCACCCAGCATCACTGAGCGATGCGAGATCGATTTGTCACCGGGCACTTTCAGTCGCCCCGATACTCGACCGGCGGGTCTGCTGATGAAATGAACCATGCCAGTATGATTACTGCCGCAGTGCAGTTTTGAGCCAGTTCTCCAAATTGGTATCGCGAGCCGCTTTGGCGGATTCCAGAGCTGACATGAGGTGATGCGACTGCCGCTCGCGCACCATCTCGATCAATGACTCAAGCTGGCGGACATAGCCTTCCAGCTCATCGGCGACCGCGGTGGAATTTGTCATGCAGATATCATGCCACATCACCGGATCGCTTGAGGCGATGCGAGTGAAGTCGTAAAAGCCCGATGCCGCCAGGTCAAAACACTCCTGGCTGCGACTGTGTCCAGCAATGTAGCTGACCAATGCAAATGCGACCAGGTGCGGCAAATGGCTGCTGGCAGCGAGCAAATCATCATGATTCGCAACGGTCATCTGAGTGACAGCAGAACCCGCTGCCTGCCACATATTTGTCACGCGCTCAACTGCTTCGGGATCGGTGTGCGGCAGGGGGGTCAAAATTGTACGCTTGCCCTGATACAGGCTGGCAACCGCGGCTGTCACGCCTGAATGCTCTCGGCCTGCGATCGGATGTGCCGGAACAAAATTCGGGAAATCTGCGCCAAAAGCGGCCTCTGCAAATTCAACCACGCGGCCTTTCACACTCGCCGCATCCGTCACAATGCAGTGGTTGGCGCCGGTATTGGCAATCGCCTCGAATACGTTTTTGACAGCCATCACCGGTGTCGCTGCCACAACGATATCCGCATCCGCAAGTTCCGCCTCGAATTCACTGGCCGCGCGATCGATGCAGCCGAGCTCCAGCGCTTTGTGAAGATTGGCCGGGGTTCTGCCGGCGCCGACAATCTCATCGGCAAATTGATTTTCTTTCAGCGCGGCCGCAAGCGAGCCGCCGATCAGGCCGACCCCATAAATCACGACCTTGCGGCACCTGCTCATCGCAATGCAAGCCGCAAAGGCAATGGCAAATCAAAAGAAAAGAAACGCGAAATCAAAATCAAACCACGTTTTTCTCACGCAAAGTCTTGAAAGCAGTGATCAGTCGCTCGTTTTCCAGCTGCGTACCGATCGATATGCGCAAATGGCTGGGCAGGCCATAGCTCTCTATCGGGCGGGTAATGATACCCAGCCGCAGCAGTCTCTCATACCCTTGAATTGCCGGTCGGTTGAGATCGACACAGACAAAGTTGCCCGCTGACTGGATGGTTTTCAGCCCCAGCTGCGCAAACTCATGACAGACAAAAGACATTTGCTCCGTATTCAGCGCTCGGCTGCGCACACGGTGATCGTCATCCGCCAGTGATGCGACTGCCGCCGCGAGCGCCAGTGAATTGCAGTTGAATGGCTGCCGCACGCGGTTGAGCAGATCGGCGATATGCGAGCTGGAGATCGAATAGCCGATCCGCAATCCGGCCAGCGCATAAATTTTCGAAAAGGTGCGGGTCACGATGAGATTCGGGAAATCATTGAGCCAGTCGATACAGCTCGAGCCATCGCCATCTGCAACGTATTCAGCATAGGCCTCATCCACCGCAACGATTACGCTCTGCGGAACGCTCTCAAGCAATTCTCGCAAACTCGCCTGATTGGCGCAAGTGCCTGTAGGATTGTTTGGATTGGCAATATACATGAGTCTGGCAGCTGGATCGGCGCGCGCCGCCTGCGCCATCCGCTGCAGATCATGGCCAAAATTATTCGCCGGGACGGTTTGAATATTCGCATGCACATAAATCAGCGACAAATAGTAAACAATGAATGCATGCTGTGAGATGATTCCCGTTTGCCCGGGCTCAACAAACACGCGCGCAATCATGTCCAGTACGTCATTGGATCCATTGCCAAGGCAGATTTGGTCCGGATGAGCTCGATGGTGCTCAGCAATCGCAGCTTTGAGATGAAACCCAGAACCGTCCGGGTATCGATGCAATTCACCGGCTTGCGCCTGCATGGCAGCAATCGCCTGCGGTGACGGTCCAAGCGGATTTTCATTAGAGGCCAGCTTGACGGCATCTCGAATGCCATATTCGCGCTCAAGCTCATCCAGCGGCTTGCCCGGATTATACGGCGACAGACTGCGGATGCCCGCTGCGCCGAGACAGTCGATGACTGGCATGCCGGCCGTCAGTCAGCAGGTCGCGGGAAGGAGCCCAAATGCTTGAACAGCGATGACTTTTCCTGCAGATGGGCAAACAGGTCCTGGACTACCGGATCGTCGCAGTGACCGTCGAAATCGATGAAAAACACATAGTCCCATACTTGTTTCTGGCTGGGACGAGATTCGATTTTCGACATATTCACACCCAGCTTGGCAAACGGCTCCAGCAGCTTGAACAGGGAACCCGGCTCGTCAGTTTTCGAGACCATGATGCAAGTCTTGTCATTGCCGGTCGGCTGAATGCCGATTTTTCCGATGATCAGAAACCGGGTGGTATTGTTCGGCTTGTCTTCGATATTAGGATGAATCACATTGACGCCATAAAGACTGGCGGCCGCTTCGGAACCGATTGCCGCCGCGCGGGGCACACCGACAATCGATTTGACCGCTTCGGCCGTGCTGTTTGCCGTTCTTTGCTCCGCCCCGGGCAAGCGTCGATTCAGCCACTGGCGGCATTGCGCCAGCGCCTGCGGGTGGGCGCTGACGCTGGCGATGGACTCAATCTCAGGCTCGCCGCTGATCAGCGCATGGTGCACTTGCAATCGAACTTCCCCGCACAGGCGCAAAGGCGATTCAAGCAGGCAGTCCAGCGTGTTGTTGACAACGCCCTCAATCGAATTTTCGACTGGAACGACGCCGAACTCGGCGCGGCCAATCTCGACTGCGCTGAACACATCATTGATGGTCGTTCGAAAAACGGTTTCAATTGCATGTCCGAAGTGGGCGCTGGCGGCCGCATGGGTGAAAGTTGCTTCCGGTCCTAAAATGGCCACCCGCATCGGATTTTCCAAAGAGCGGGTCGCTGAGATAATTTCACGAAATATATGTTCCAGACTTTCGGCCGGCAGTACGTCGGCGCTGCGCTGGCGCACACCCGCGAGTATCTGCGCCTCGCGCTCGGGCACAAAATACCGGGGCGTTTCTTCAGCGCGCTTGAGCTCTGCGACTTGCCGGCCCAAATTTGCGCGCTGCTCAATCAGCTCCTGAAGCTGAATATCGATTGCATCAATCTGTTTTCTGATGGATTCAAGCGTCACAGAACTTTCGGCAAGGTCAGATTGCGAGTGCGATCAATGCGTAAAAAATTGGCGAATGCCAGTCGCAAGGCTTATTCACTGGCTGGCTTGGCTGTCAAGTCGATTGCAGCCTGATCAGCTTGACCTGCACCGACCTGCTCCAGATCCTCGCCGGCATCCTCAACCGCAAAATTGGCCACCGCCCGGATCGCATCGCCTTCATCAAGCCCAATAATCTTGACGCCAGCCGCAGATCGCGAATACGTTGAGATTCCGCTTGCAGCTGTCATAATGAGCTTGCCATTCTGGGTGATCAGCATCACCTGCTCATGGTCCCCGACCATCAGCGCCCCGGCAATCTCAACTTGCCCGCGGCGGCTCGAGGGCAGTACCACCACACCTTTGGTGGCGCGCGATTTGGCCGGAAATTCTGCTGCTGGAGTGCGCTTGCCCTTGCCATCGGAACTGACCAGAAGGAGCGTCTGATCGGCATCTTGCGGCGGTACGCAAATCATCGAGATGACCTGTTCTGACTCTGCCAGCCGGATGCCCCGCACCCCGGCGGCAGTGCGCCCCATGGCTCGCAGCTGATTCTCGTGAAAGCGAACCATGCGGCCGGCGGAGTTGACCAGAAGGATATCCGCATCCCCGTCAGTAAAGTCAACATGGATCAGCTCATCGCTTGCGGCCAATGAGATTGCCCGCAAGCCGACTGAGCGCTGGCGGGCGAATTTCTCAACTTTGCACTTTTTGATCTTGCCGTTGCGAGTCGCCATCACAACGTGTGTGCGCTCGCTGCTGTCGCGCACGGGCAATACAGCGGTCACTGACTCGCCGGCGGACAAAGAGAGCCGATTGACCAGCGGCTCGCCGCGCGCTGTACGCCCGGCCCGCTTGAGCTGAAACACTTTCGTCCAGTAGACTTTGCCTAGATTGGTAAAGCAAAGCAGCAGGTCGCGTGAGTTTGCGATGAACATGGTGCGGACAAAATCGCCTTCTTTGTAGGCGGTTGCAATAATGCCTTTGCCGCCGCGTCCCTGCGAGCGAAAATCCTCGACTGAATGCTGTTTGGCATAGCCGTGATCGGAAATGGTGACCACCACGTCTTCAGGCTTGATCAGACTTTCATCATCGATTTCCATCTCGTTTTCAATAATCACAGTCCGGCGCGCATCGTTTTGGCCATACTGCTCCTTGATCTCGCTCAGCTCGCGGCGAACCTCCTGCAGCAAAAGCGCAGAGGAGCCTAAAATAGCCAATGTGCGCTCAATCTGCCTCAAGATCGATTCGTACTCTTCAAACACCTTTTCCTGCTCCAGCGCCGTCAGGTGCTGCAAGCGCATCTGCAATATCGCGACGGCTTGCGTCTCGGAGAGTCGATAGCCATCTGAGAACAGTCCGAATTTGCGCACATTCTGCTCGTTGAGATGCTCGCTGACCCGCACCTCGCCCAGAAGCTTGACCACGATATGCGACTCCCAGGCGCGTTCCATCAGCTTCTCTTTTGCCTCAGCGGTTCTGCGCGATGCGCGAATAATGGCAATCATCTCGTCCAGGTTGGAAAGCGCAATGGCCTGCCCCTCGAGAATATGGGCCCGCTCTTCGGCTTTGCGAAGCTCAAACACGAGGCGCCGTGTAACCACCTCCCGGCGATGGCGCAGAAAACCGTTGAGCAGCTCCTTGAGGTTGAATCGGCGCGGCTGGTTGTTCTCAATCGCAACAAAATTGATGCCATAGGAGGTTTCCAGAGCGGTTTTGTTGTACAGATTGTTTTCCACCACCTCGGCATTGGTTCCGCTTTTGAGCTCGACGACAACGCGCATGCCGCTCTTGTCGGATTCATCTTGAATATTGCTGATGCCCTCAAGACTGCCCGCTTTGGCCAGATCAGCAATCTTCTCCACCAGGGCGGCTTTTGACACCTGATAAGGCAATTCAGTAATGATGACTGCTTCTTTATTGGCGGTCAGCTGCTCAATATGAACTTTGCCGCGCAGCCGGATCGAGCCGCGGCCGGTCGCATACGCCTGGATGATGCCGGCGTTGCCGTTGATAATGCCAGCGGTCGGAAAATCCGGACCCGGGAGAGTTTCCATCAGATCAGGCAAGCTGATCTCACTGTCGTCAAGCAAGGCGAGGCAGGCGTCAATCGCTTCGGCGAGGTTGTGCGGCGGAACTTTTGTTGCCATCCCCACCGCGATGCCTTCTGAGCCGTTGAGGAGCAGGTTCGGCAGCCGCGAAGGGAATACCAGCGGCTGCTCTTCGGTGTCGTCGTAGTTGGGACCGAAGTCAACTGTTTCCTTGTCAATGTCGGCCAGCAGCTCATGCGCAATCCGGGACAGCCGAATCTCGGTGTAGCGCATTGCGGCGGCTGAATCGCCGTCGATAGAGCCGAAGTTGCCCTGCCCGTCAATCAGCGGATAGCGCATGGAAAAATCCTGTGCCATGCGCACAATCGCGTCATAGATGGCAGAATCACCGTGCGGGTGATATTTACCGATTACATCACCGGTAATTCTGGCCGATTTCTTGTACGGCTTGTTCCAGTCGTTGCCCAGATCCTTCATGGCATACAGAATACGCCGATGCACTGGCTTGAGACCGTCGCGAATGTCCGGCAGCGCCCGCCCGACGATCACGCTCATGGCGTAATCCAAGTAGGATTGGCGCATTTCCTTGTCTAAATCTGCAGACAGTGTTCTTTTGGCGATTTGAGACATGATACGGGACTGATACAGAGTTGTCTAAATGCAGGCAAACAGCCTTGCTTTCAGCGCAATCAGAATATGATCGGCGCCGCACACAGGAATGCATGCTTACAGCCTTAAATTATAGTCATTTTGCTCGTCGCCCACGCAGGCTGTACGGCATCGATTTGGCACTGCATAAACTTGGCAGAAAAGCGAGGACTGCTCAGGATCGCCAGCAGCTCGCGGACCTGAAGCCGGTGTCGCGCGCGAGTGAGCATCCGCATGATGCGAAGCGTTTGCAGCGGTGAAAAATTGAGCATTCCCTGATGATTTCCAATGCTGGGTGAAGCCGCTCCTTTTCAGTATGCCCTCCATTGTTGCTAAAATGCACCGGGTCGCCGACGGATCAGCACAAAAACCCGACCTGCCGTCGATTATCGACTGCAAAATTGCAAATGGAAGATCAAGATCGAATAGTTTTGCATTTCGACGCTGGCGGAAAATGAGTAAAAACAGAGGGTGACTCACAAATGCTTAGCAAAAAAACGATCGAACAAGCCACAATCAACGTCATTGAATGGGCCATGGACAATCCTCTGTGGAATAGCCGCAGACTGTCGTTTGTTGAGGACATGCAAGGAGACGCTTGCTTTTCAGAGGCTGAAAAGATGCTAATCAATGCCGGCATTGACAATCCGCTGGAACTCTTTTTAGAGAGTCCGGCCGCGGATCTATGGCGTATCGCGATGATGGAAGATTTTTTTACCTCTGACTTTGGCGACGACACTCTTGGCTCCAACGTGATCGAGGAATACATGAACGCCCGAGAGGAATTCGAATCTGCTGCAGGCCGCAATTGGCTTAAAGGATTGCGGCACTCCCAAATCTCGCTGTTTGAAGTCACAGGGATTCAGCGCGGAAAGACGTTCACGCTGCGAGACATGATTCTCGACGGCACGACATTGACTGTACACGACAATGCTCAGTCAAAATTTTGCGCGATTTGGGATTGTATTGCCGCTCGAATCGTCCGGCTGGACAATCAATGCTATTTTGCGCACACCGTGCTGCCGCTTGAGCGTAAATTCGCAAATTTGATCCTTCAGGCTTTTGAAAATGCTCTCAGTGAGGCAAAATGCAAAAAAGCTCAGAGAGAAAACCGCACACTGCGAAGAGATGTGGACGAATTGACCAGCGCCAGAGTCAATCAGTATGCGGAGCTGAATCGCACCGCAATATTTTTGCAAATGTGGCTTATTCAGAGCACACTTGAAAATCAACCGCAGTCGACGGCGTTCTTGAACAGTGACGGCGAGACGATCATCGCTTGTACAGTTCGTTTTCCGATGGCCAGCACACAAGAGAACATTATTAGAAAGCTGGATGAGTCAGCTGGTTTCAAGCAAGCTGGCAGCGCGCTTCGATGGACTTGGATCAGTGCGGGCGCCGCCTCGGAGCGAATGGCAAAGAGAGGACAGATTGATCTGGATGCGGAAGTCTATCCACACCCTGACCCAGATTCACCTGGAGAAGACTTGAGCATTACCAAATTAGGAGAGATCACGATCCAGGACGATTTTCTGATTCTTGACACCAATTCAGAGGAACGCGCAAGACGCGGAGCGAATTACCTCTCGGAGCGCATGGACAATCTGCTTGGACCCGGCTCGGAAATCCAGCATACCAACAAACCGATTGATATTCACACGACCGAGGATGCAGCTCGCATCAGCGTGCAAATCCCAAAGGGAATGAAAACAAAAGAGGCGCATCAGTATCTTGACCATCATTACCGGGGCATCTTGGATCAACCGGAACTCGAGTTGGGTCACAACACGCCTCGAGAAGCTGCGCAATCGCATCTATGGCGAGAGAAAGCGATTGAGTGGCTCAAGCAGTTGGAAAGAAGTGAATATCACCGCCATCAGCAGTACAGACAAAAACTGTACGACACTGCGTGGATATGGGAAGAATTGAAATTGCAACGCCCCAGCCAGCGGGGCCAGGCCTGAGAATTCTATTGCTCGGCAGAGATGTGTTTTTTGATTAAGTTTTAAATTTATGCAATTCTTTCTGAATAATATTTTAGTAATTTTATGTTTCGACTCTCCAGAAGATAAAACTGCCTGAAGAGGCCGGTCTAATCCACTCCATCAAGGTAAATTTCGGGAATTATGCAGCAAAATCTGCAAAAATCTCCTGACCTTTGATTTTGAATGTATATAAAAATCCGCACCAATACAAGCCGGATACGAATCATGTCGAAATCAAGCAGAAGATCAGCAACAGGATACCTCGCGGATTTTGCTACATAATTCCCAAATAATATGCCACTGCGATATTGCTGAGCCCGAGGATCAAATATCGAAATGCAGATGTCGGACAAAAGTTAAATTTGCAGTCTCTGCGAATGTATATACTTCCGCCGCATGAGCCGCACGACCATCATCAACGCTCGCTGGTGCATTCCAGTTGACTCGGCTGATTCAGTTCTGGAAAACCACAGCATCATCGTCGAAAACGGTCGCATATCGCAAATTCTTCCCACTGCAGAAGCCAAGCTTGCCAGCCCCGATGCCTCACAAATCGATTTGCTGAGCCATGCATTGATTCCGGGCCTGATCAACGCTCACACGCATGCCGCCATGTCTCTGCTTCGAGGCGCTGGCGAGGATATGCCGCTGCGCCAGTGGCTCAATGAAGTCATATGGCCCTTGGAAGCCAAGTACGTTGACCGTCAGTTTGTGCGCCACGGAACAATGCTGGCCGCAGCTGAATCCATACTCAGCGGCGTTACCTGCATGAACGATATGTATTTCTTCCCTGAAGTCGCCGGTGAGACCGCCGAGCAGCTCAAAATAAGAATCGCAATCGGCATGATCGTGCTGGAGTTTCCGACACAGTATGCCAATTCTGCCGCCGAATATCTGTCTTTGGGACGGGATTTGCATGCTCAGTTTCAAGACGCTGACTTCGTCTCGCTGATGCTTGCGCCTCACGCACCCTATACCGTCGCCGACACTACCTTTGAGCAAATCTGCAATCTCTCCGAAGAGCTTCAGCTGCGAGTCCATATGCATGTCAATGAGACAGCCGGTGAGATTGAGGAATCAGTGACCCGCCACAAGCTGCGGCCGCTGGAGCGATTGCAGCGACTCAATCTGGTCACCTCAAAACTGTCCGCAGTTCACTGTGTGCATTTGAGCGAAGCCGAAATTGAGATGCTGGCCGAAGCTCAAAGCAGTGTTATTCATTGTCCCAAATCAAATCTGAAATTAGCCAATGGCATTTGCCCGGTCAGTGCGCTTCTCAATCAGGCAGTCAATGTCGCCATCGGCACTGACAGCGCCGGCAGCAACAACAGTATGAACATGCTTGAAGAGATGCGGTTCGGCTCGCTTCTCGCTAAAGGCGCAGCGCATGACGCGACGATAGCGCCGGCTTGCCAGACCCTGCGAATGGCAACCATCAGCGGCGCGCAAGCGATTGGCATCGATCAGTGTACTGGCAGTCTTGAAGTCGGCAAGCTGGCCGACATGACTGCCATTGACTTGAGCGACCTCTGCACCGAGCCGGTTTACGATCCGGTCAGCGCCATTGTGCACAGCGCCTCCAGGCATCAGATCTCCGACGTATGGATCGGCGGCACACGAGTGCTCAAGCAGCGCGAGCTGCAATTTATCGATGTCGATGAATGCAAGCGCGTCGCAGCCGATTGGCGCAATCGCATTGCCGCCTATCTGCAATAAGAGCTTATGCGTTCTGAATCAATAACTTCGCTTAATGTAGATCGTGCGGAAGTGAGCCGATTTTCGCGCATCGCAGAGCAATGGTGGGATCCCACAGGTCAGTTCCGACCGCTGCATGAGCTCAATCCCGTTCGGCTGGGCTATGTTTTGGCACAGGCCAGTCTGCGTGACAAGCAAGTCCTCGATGTCGGATGCGGCGGCGGCATTCTGTCTGAAGCCCTGGCAGAGGCCGGCGCAGCAGTGGCCGCATTGGATGCCAGTGAAGAGTCCATCCGGGTAGCTCAGTTGCATCTTAAGGAAAGTCAGCTCCAGGTTGATTACTTTTGCACCACCGTGGAAGAATTCACCAGCGGGCGCGAAGAGCAATACGACATCATCACCTGCATGGAAATGCTGGAGCATGTGCCACAACCGCACTCGGTGGTCACTGCCTGCGCTCAATTGACCAAGCCGGGCGGCAGTTTGTTTTTCTCAACGCTGAACCGCACTCCAAAAAGCTGGATTCTGGGAATTGTAGGTGCTGAGTATCTGCTCAATCTGCTCCCCCGGGGCACTCATCAATACCAAAATTTTATTCGTCCATCCGAACTGAACCGCTGGTGCAATCATGCTGGCTTGACGATGCGCAACATCACCGGATTGCACTACAATCCGCTCAGCAAGGCATTCAGAACCGGTCCCGGCGTGGCCGTCAATTACATCGTGCACTGTACAAAAAATTGAATAGATACAGCTGCGTTTTATTCGATTTTGACGGCACCTTCGCGGATACTGCGGGCGATATGGGCGGGGCTCTGAATCGACTGCTGCAAGCGAGCGGCAAGGCGCCGATTCCCCTAGAGCATCTGCGGCCCCATATTTCGGATGGAACGCCCGCTCTGCTGCGCACGGGATTCGGCTGCCGGCCTGGAGAGCCGCGCTTTGCGGAGCTGCGAGCCCGATTTCTCGAGATTTACGAAAACAACCTGTGCAATGCAACTGCGCTTTTCCCCGGCATTGAGGTGATTGTCAGCCGCTTGAATGACTGCGGCATACCTTGGGGCATTGTCACCAACAAGCCTGAGCGCCTGACCCGCCTGATCATGCATGAATTAGGACTGGATGAGCAAGCCGCTTGCATTATCGGCGGCGATTCCTTGACCCAAAGAAAACCGCATCCCTTGCCTGTCATTCATGCCTGCAAGGTTGCCGGAGCCGATGTGCAGGCAGTGATCTTTATCGGCGATTCGATTCGTGATGTGATCGCAGGCAATCAGGCTGGCACGGATACCATGGGCGTCACCTACGGCTATATCCCGCCCGGGGATGATCCAAGTCTGTGGAATGCCACATATCTGGCGGACAGCGTCCAGCAGATATCACACATTCTCTGGCAGAAATAAATTCTTTCAATACGAACTGACCAAGGCCGAGCAGCCAAATCTGTCAGGGTCATTCGGTCGGCGAGCTGCCTGAGCGTTCCCGTGCTGCCGTGCTGCTCACACAATGCGCCAATTCTTCAATTTGCGCTTCACTCAGTTCCATCCAGTCACCCGGCTTCATCTGCCGCGGCAAATCAATCGGTCCGTAGCGAATTCGCTTCAGGCGACTCACACGAAAACCCAATGAATCCCAAGCACGACGAATCTCACGATTCTTTCCCCGAGTCAAGGTCACCCGATACCAGCTGTTAGAGCGATTCTCACGAATGAACTCTACATGATCAAATTTCAGTATTTCACCGTCATTGGCAACACCGCTGCCGAGACATCGAAGATCCGCACCTGACGGTCTGCCCTGCACTCGACAGACATATTCGCGCTGGACTGCGCTTCTTGGATGCATCAGCAAATGCACCAGTTCGCCGTCGTTGGAAAAAAGAATCAGTCCAGAGGTATTGAGATCCAGTCGCCCCACAGATTTCCAGCTGCCTGTTTCGATCGGCGGCAGCGCACTGACAATCGTAGGACGATTCGCTGGATCTTTGTGAGAGCTGATCTGCCCTTCTTTTTTGTAGTAGGCGATAACACGTACGGCCGCATTTTCTGCACTGACCTCGATTCGCTGATTATCAATCACAATAATATCACCTGGGCAAACACGATCCCCCAAGGCGTAGCTGCCATCCGGCGAGTGAATGTGCCCGGCGGCAAGAAGTTTCTCAATAGATCTCCGCGAGCCAAACCCGCGGCGAGCAAGATATTTTTGAATACGCTCACTCATGAAGAATGGATCGGCGGCGGGCGGCAGACCGCTCACTCTCATCAAGGATTGGTATCGTCGGCCTGCTCATTCAGCGCCAGCAGGTCGCTCATCTCAGCCGCGCCGTCATCCTCAGTCTCGCTGGCTGATTGCGCTGACTGCCGTTCAAGCAGATCCAAAGCTGGCAGTGCGGACAGCGACTCCAGATTGAAATATTCAAGGAACTTCGCTGTGGTTGCGAACAGTGCCGGACGGCCGGGAACCTGTTTGTGTCCGGCCTGCTCAATCCATTCATTGGTGAGCAAGGTGCGCATAATTTCGGACGATACCGAAACGCCCCGAATACTCTCAATGTCCCCGCGTGTGACCGGCTGCCGAAACGCGATGATCGAGAGGGTCTCAAGCAAAGCGCGTGAGTAGCGCCGCGGCCGCAGTTCCAATAATTTTTTCAAGTATTCTGCATATTCCGGGCGCGACTGATATCGATAGCTCCGATCGATTTTCTTCAGCTCAATTCCGCGGCCGGCACATTCCTGCTCAAGCTCATGCAATGCATCCTGGATCTGATTCGATGCAATGGGCTCGTTTTTCGGGAACAGGCTGCGAATCTGCTCCAGCGTCACTGGCGTATCGGATGTCAGAACCGCCGCCTCAATGATGTTTTTCAGTTCCTGCGCATCCATCACGCAACTACTCCACTGCTCGCAAGTAGATCAGAGAGTTCTGCTTTGCCTGCACCGCGTAAATCTGATTGCGGCTGATCAGCTCAAGCACTGCCAAAAAAGTCACCACAACTCCTGCCCGGCCCTCCGATTGCCTGATCAGCTCAAAAAAGTCGACTTGCTCCATTTGTGACATGCGCCTCACGATCGCATCAATTTTATCTTTGATGCTGATTGTCTCGCGCTCTAGCACAATCGGCGCACTGCTATCGATGAGCTGCAGAATATTCTCAAACGCTTCAATCAGATGCGTTAGCGTGATGCTCTCGTAGGCTGGCATCTTGGGCGCTGAAACACCTTTGGCATAAGCAATAAAGACTTCTCTGCCGACACGCGGCTGAATTTCCAGATCCTGAGCGATGATTTTGATCTGCTCATATTCTTTCAGTTTCTGCGCAAGTTCCAAGCGCGGATCAAGCTGCTCTTCTTCATCTTCAGGCGATTCTTTTGCAGGCAGCAGAAGCCGTGACTTGATATGCGCCAAAGTGGCTGCCATTGCCAGATATTCACCGGCCAGATCAAGGTGAATTTTCTTCATCACCTCAATGTATTTCGCGTATTGCTCAGCCACCTCGGCGACTGGAATGTCCAAGGCGTCAAAGCTGTTTTTGCGAATCAAATACAGCAGCAGATCCAATGGGCCTTGAAAGTCCTGCGTGATAATTTCCAGCGCTTCGCTGGGGATATAAAGCTTCTCAGGAATTTCGTGACTGGCAACCGTCACGAAATCGGCATCGCCGGCATGGATCTGCCCGCTCAACTTATCGATATGCTGCGGTGCCGACATACTGCCTGACTTCACTCATGGTTGCCTCTGCCACCGCGCCGGCACGCTCGCATCCGTCCGCAATCACGCTTTGCAGATAAGAGGCATCCTCGATATAGGGTTTCGCATTCTCCGCATGCTCGGCCTGCTCTTTGAGAACCTCATCGATCAGCGGCGCTTTGCAGTCAATGCAGCCAATCCCTGCACTGGTACAGCCTTCTCGAACCCATTGCTTGGTGCTTTCATCTGAATACACTTGGTGCAAATCCCAGACCGGACACTTCTCTGGAGTGCCTGGATCATTGCGGCGGATGCGCGATGGATCAGTCGGCATAGAACGCATGGCCTTGACAATCCGATCCGGCTTGTCGCGAAGATAAATCGCATTGTCATAGGACTTCGACATTTTCTGTCCATCCAGACCTGGAACTTTCGACGCCGCGGTCAGAAACGCCTGCGGCTCAGTCAATATCTGACGGCCCCGCCCTTCCAGATAGCCGAGAAGTCTCTCACGATCTCCACGCGACAGATTGGCTACTTTTTCAAGTATGGCTCGCGCCTCGACGAGAGCCTCATCATCGCCTTGCTCCTTGTAGGCACGACGCAGCTGCCGATAGCGGCTGCCGTATTTTTTTCCCAATTTGCGTATTGACTGCTCTGATTTCTCAGCAAAATCCGGCTCGCGTCCAAAAATCATGTTGAATCGCCGTGCGATTTCTCGCGTCAGTTCCACATGCGGCACCTGATCCTCGCCGACCGGAACCAGTGAGGCTCGATAAATCAGGATGTCTGCGCTTTGCAGCACCGGATAGCCTAAAAAGCCAAAAGTAGAAAGATCCTTGTTTTTGAGCTTTTCCTGCTGATCTTTAAAACTTGGAACACGCTCCAGCCAGCCAAGCGGCGTAATCATCGACAGCAGCAGGAAAAGTTCCGAATGCTCGGGCACTCTGGATTGGATGAAGATGGTGGCAAATTCCGGTTCAACTCCAGCTGCAAGCCAGTCGACAATCATTTCCCAAACATTGTTTTGCATTAAGTTGTCAGATGCTGAATCGTACTCGGTCGTCAACGCATGCCAGTCTGCAACGAAGAAAAAACAGTCGTGCTGGTGCTGAAGCTCAACCCAGGGCTTGATGACACCATGATAGTGTCCTAAATGAAGTCGCCCGGTTGGACGCATGCCAGACAATACCCGGCTGGGGTTATTCGTTGAATTCATGCAATTTTTTCCATTCAATATCGTTGGATTTTCTCATCAGTCAGGAAAGAACTATAGTCGTTGCGCTTGCAGCAAGGTGAATAATGAGGCAGCATACAGCCTAGAGCGGCTCAGCACGCATCTCAACGAAACTGCCCGCATCGGGGTCGCGCCCGAATGCCAGCGCCAGCAGATGCACCGGCCCGCCGCCGGCCGCATACTGGCGGCCATACCCCCGATCCCGAATCTGCGCCAGCGCCGCCGACAGCGCCTTGTCTGCCCGGTCTTTCGTCCCCGCCAGCTTGAACTCCATCACAAACACCTGCCCGGCATGAAACAAGACCAGGTCCGCCGCCCCCAGACTGCTCGACGCCTCCGCCTCCAGGTCCAGCCCCAAGGCCCGAAACGCCATATACACCATCGACGCATAGTGCGACTCATAGCGCTCAACCTCAGACACATCATACCACTGGTGCGGAATGCCAAACAGATACGCCCCCAGCTGCGCCTCAAACCCGGCAAAATCATTGTCCGCCAGCAGCTGCGCCAGCTGCCGCGCCTGCCGCTTGGCCTGCGCGCCGCGATGCCGGGTCACATAGTCCAGCAGCTCGCCGCTCAGGCTCACCGCCACCTCATGATTCGGATAGCCCAGGACATAGTCGGTCTCATCCCCGGCCAGCTCCTCCTTGATCGTCAGGTACCCCGACTGGAACAGCAGCGCATCCAGATCCAGGTCCGCCACATCAAACTTCGAGACCGTCCGCCTCAGCGCCAGGCGCCGCTCCAGCTCCATCGGGCTGACCCGGCGCCGGGCCAGCTCCTCGATCAGATAGCCCGGCGAGCCCGACAGCGCCCAGTAGCAGTCAAACCGCCTTTTATCGAACAGGTTCAGAATGTCCCACGGATTGTACAGCCGGTCTTCACCCAGCCAGTGGTAGCCGTTGTACCACCGCCGGATCTCAGCGCGGTCCAGACCGCCCAGCTCCGGCGCGAAGACCGTGTCCAGATCCCGGTCCGCATAGCCGCAGATCGACGCATAGCGCGGGTCCAGGCTGATGTCCGTCAGGTTGTTCAGTCCAGAGAACAGGCTCACTTTCGTAAAAACCGTGATGCCCGTGACAAACACAAACCGCACATGCTCCGCACAGTCCTTGATCATCCCGTAAAAGCCCCGCAGATAATCGCGATTGACTTTTGCTGTATCAGGACTAGACAACTGATCAAGAATAGGTTTATCGTATTCATCAACTAACACTACAACTGGTTTTTGAGTTGCTCTATATAGCCCATTTATCACTGCCCGAAGGCGAGATGACGCTTTGAAGGAGAGATCGCCTTGGGGAATATTCGAATCAATTTCTATCTCTTGCAACTGACTGTGCAGCTCTCTATCAAGCTCCTCAGGATTGTTGTATCGATCGCTAAAACTCAGTCGAATGACTGGATATTTGACTGACCAGTCCCAGTCATCATGGATTGCCAGCCCCTCAAAAAGGTCCTGCCGCCCCTCGAACAGAGCCTTCATCGTGCTGATCAGAAGACTCTTGCCAAAGCGCCGCGGGCGCGACAGGAAGTAATGACTCCCATTCTTGACCAGATCATGGATCAAGGGGGTCTTGTCGACATAGTAGCAGCCGTCCTCGCGAATGCTTCGGAAATCCTGAATTCCAAGCGGAAGCTTATGCCGGCTCATCTTCTTTAGACCTATAAAACGGCAGGTGTGCTGCCTGGCCCGCTCATGGCCGAAAGACAGTCACAGGCGCAAATACATTTCGGTTCAGCTTGTTTCATTGACTCAACCCGGGCGACATGCTCAATCTGCTTCCTTCGATTGTAATCCAATGGCGCATCAGAATCAGATGAAGTCAAAGCGCCCTGAAATTCTGTATATCAACTTGCTCTTGATCTGCTGAAACTGAAAACATGCAATCTCTTGTTCAAGAATGCCTTGCCTTTTCGCCGCACCCAGACATCTCATGCTCTCTAATTTTGCACCCGCACGTCCTGCTGCATGCATCTGGCCAGCCACTCATGGGCTTGACCTTTGCCTGGAATATCGATTTCCGGCGCAATCTCAACCAGCGGCTCCAGCACAAATCTGCGCTGATGCATGCGCGGATGCGGCAGCGCAATTCGATCTGTCTCAAGGATCTGCTGCCCATATAGCAGCAGATCCAGATCAATAATTCTCGGCCGATTCGCCAGCTGAGTACGCACACGGCCAAAACCATCTTCAATTTGAAGCAAATCGGCTAGCAGAGCCAGCGGCGCGAGCCCTGACCTCAATGCGCAAACGGCATTCACAAATTGCGGCTGCTCCGCAAATCCGACAGGCTCGCTCCAATACAGCGACGAGCGTTTCACGACACAGGTCTGCTCAATGTCATTCAGCGCATCCGCCGCTCTGGCAACTTGCAGACTTGGATTTTCCAAATTGCTGCCGATGCCGACAAAGACATTCGCCTCCATGCACCGTACAGCAGTCACGCCCATCGAGGATTTCTTCGTTGCGACCGGCGGCGTGAATCGCGGGAGCGGAACTTTTTCATCTGCTGATCGCGAATCAAAACCCACTTCTTGGTGTCCTTCAAGCTGATTTCACCGGTCCTGGCGCGGAGCTCAAGCAGTCGCAGCGCCGGCCGAAAATTTCGCGCAGTCGAAACTGCACTGGGCGCGCCGCTTCGCTCCAATTCTGACTGCAGCTGCCAAATGCTTGCAATGCGCTCTTCGTGCCGCCCTGAGATATAGGTGACCTCACTTTGGACAGCGATAAGATTGCTGGCGATGCGCGTCTTGTCAAAACGACCGCGCCTGCTCCGGGCGCGCATGTCTTTGCACGCCTGATCAAACGGCAGCCACAGCAGTGCGGCAAAAAAATAAACCAGGCTCAGCGTCTCCCCGTTGGGTCTGCGGGCATCGGTCTCACGCATCAGCTGAAAGATCCACTTCAATGCCTTTTCATCCATAGAGATGCCTTTTCTGGCGCTGTATGCAGGAAATATCTGCTGAAACAAGCCGAACTGGAATAGCAGCTCAAACGTCGCAACTGCATGATTGCTGAGGAACATCTTTGGCAGCTCGTCAGTGAGCCTGGCATGCGAGATAGCGTCCATCAATTCTCCGGAATCACCGATCGCCGCTGCCGTCTGCTCTTCAATCTCGAAATCCAGACTGGCAGCGAAGCGGATCGCCCGCAGCATTCTAAGCGGGTCGTTGCGATAACGCTGGATCGGGTCACCTATAGCTCGCACAATACCGGCCTGAATGTCCTCATAGCCGCCGGTATGATCGATAATGAGCATGTCTGCCGGGTCTAGATACAGAGAATTGAGAGTAAAGTCACGGCGCATTGCATCCTCGCACCGACTCTGGCCATAATGGCTTGCGGCTGCATTTTTTTTGCGTCTCACACTTCTGCGCTGCATATGACTGGCATCGATTTCGGACTGTGCCGTTCTGTAAGTCGAGACCTCAATCATCTGCCGGCCAATGACCACTTGCACCAGACGGAAACGCCGGCCGATTACATAGGCGCGGCGAAACAATTTCTTGGTTTGTTCCGGGGTCGCATTCGTCACCACATCATAGTCTTTTGGAGTTCTGCCGAGCAGCAAATCCCGGATGCATCCGCCGACCAGCGCCGCCGTGAAACCAGCTTCGTTCAGTGTACGGATCACCGACAGCGCACTCGCATTCAGCTGCGAGCGCATGATGCCATGCTCGGTTTCAGAGATGACCAGCGGTTCGGTCTCACTCATTTTGCCGGCACGAACCATAAATGTGAAGGATTGTTTTGTGATACCATTTTACAAGGTGATCAATTCGAGCCGCTCCCTTCGTCTAGCGGTCAGGACATCGGCCTCTCAAGCCGAAAACAGGGGTTCGATTCCCCTAGGGAGCGCCATAAATCATTCATTGGAGCAAACACCTTGGTATACGTCATAGGTCAGGATGCAGCGCAGGCATCAAGCGCCGCGCCGGCAGCGGATGTCAATGTGGACAACTTCATGGAAGAAGTCGTCCAAAAGTCCCAAACTACTCCAGTCCTGGTCGATTTCTGGGCGCCGTGGTGCGGACCGTGCAAAAATCTCACGCCGATTCTCGAAGAGCTGGCCGCTGCGCATGAAAACAAATTCCATCTAGCCAAAGTCAATATCGACGAGTCCCAGCAATTGGCTGCGCAATTTGGCGTACGCAGCGTTCCGACTGTATTTCTGGTCGTGAACGGCAATGTAGTCGACGGATTTCAAGGCGCACAGCCAAAAAATGCCGTCGTTCAGTTTCTCGCGAAACATATCCAGCTTGAAAGTCAAGAGGCTGTCGACCCAATTGATCTGCTGATTGAGCAGGGAAAAATATCCGAGGCAATCGACAGGCTCAAGCAAGATGAATCAGATGAATCTCTAATCAGGCAGGCCACGATTTATTTAAATTTATCTCAGTATGACGATGCGCAGGCCGCTTTGAAGCAAGTCAAGCAGATGCAAAACAGCCCGAGTTACAAATCAGCGGCGGCATCAATTGAATTGGCCCAGCTTGCGCACAGCTGCGAATCCGAAACTGAGCTTGAATCCCGAATATCCCAAGACAGCACAGATTGGGATGCCCATTATAAGCTTGCCGCAATCGCGCTGGTGCGCGGCGACCTTGAGTCGGGATTGCAAAAACTGCTAGAGATTGTTCGATGTGATCGCACTTTCAATGACGACGCAGGCCGCAAAGGACTGGTCAAGGCCTTCGACATGCTGGGCAGCGAGCATCCTCTCGTTGCGCAATACAGAAGCAAGCTGGCGATGATGCTGAACTGAATCTCTGCATATTATAAACCTGGCTTACCCCGAACTGATCTCTTCAGTCAATTGTCGCACGCTGATCGCCTCAAGATTTTCTGACACCCGATAACACTCTTGCCCGGCATGAACCAAAAGACGGCGATCAGGCTTGATATCCTGGCATGCAGTGTGAAAGCCGCGGCGCACCTTCGGCGCAAGCGAGCGCTTGATCTCTATCGCCCAGACAGTGCGGTGATCGTGCTCAATAACGAGATCGATCTCCGCTCCCGCTTGAGTCCGATAAAAAAATGCTTGTTTCTCTATCGGCAATACGGACAAGATCGATTCAATTGCGAAATTTTCCCAACTGCGGCCGATGACAGGATGTGCATGCAATTGATCGAATGAAGAAATTCCCAGCAGAGCGTGAGTCAAGCCTGAATCGCGTATATAGATTTTAGGCGACTTGACCATGCGCTTGCCTAAATTTGAATGATACGGCTTGAGTCGCCGGACTAATAGCAGGTCGCAAAGCAAGTCAATGTAGCGCGTAACGGTCTGCACACTCGTCTCAAGCGTTTTCGCAAGCTGTGCCGAATTCAGAGTGCTTCCCTGCTGGTGAGCCAGCATGACCCAGAAGCGCTCTAGAAGAGCCGCCGATACGCGAAAACCAAAAGTCGCAACATCGCGCTCAAGATAAGTCTTGATGAAATTTCGTCTCCACACATAGCTGTCAGCATCATTTTTTGCGAGATAACTGTCTGGAAATCCGCCTCGCAGCCACAGCCGATCCCGCGTGTGTCTTGAATCTTCAAGTTCGATGACGGAAAGCGGATCAAGAGATATAAACTCGACACGGCCGGCGAGTGTCTGGCTTGATTGTCTCAGCAGATCAAGCGAAGCCGAACCCAGAATCAGATAGCGGCCTGTACCCTGGCCTTTGCGCCGGCCGCGGTCGATCAGGCCTCGCAAAGGACTGAACAGCTCGGGAACCCGGTGAATTTCATCGAGAATAACGAGCCGATCTTCGTAATTGTCCAAATACAGCGCCGGTTCCGAGAGCCTGTCACGGCTCGATAAATCCTCTAGATCCAAATAGAGCGCACCAATTTTCTCGCCGACCGCAAGCGCCAGAGTGGTCTTGCCGACTTGACGCGGCCCGATCAATACAACAGCGGCCTGCCTTTGCAGCGCATCGATCAATTTTTTTTCGGCATTGCGCGGAATCATCCTTGTATATTATCCATCATAGTTATATTTTTACAAGAATAATGTCGATCTTTCAATCACAGGCCGCAATCACGGCACCCCCTCTGTCTGCGCTTCCAGCACAGCTTATCCACGGGGATGATGGCGCTGCAAGATGTCCGCCAGGCGCTCTTTCGAGACATGCGTATAGATCTGTGTCGTCGACAGGTCGCCGTGTCCCAGCAGCTCCTGGATAGTCCTTAAATCAGCGCCATTGCTCAGCAAATGGGTTGCAAATGAATGACGCAGTGAATGCGGTGTAATCGCAGTCCGAATGCCCGCTGAAGCGGCATACTTTCGAATAATGAGCCAAAAAGACTGACGAGTCATGCGCTTGCCTCGTGCAGTCACGAACAGATCGTCACTGACCTTGCTCCTCAGCAAGCTTTCGCGAGCGCCGTCTTCGAAATAGCGCTGCGTCCATTCGACCGCATAGTCGCCTAGAGGAATAATTCTCTCTCTGGCGCCTTTGCCGTGCAGTCTCACCCAGCCCGCATCCAGATTGACTGAATCGACCGTCAGGCTCACCAGCTCGGATATCCGAAGTCCAGCCCCATACATCGTCTCAAGCATAGCACGATCACGAATCCCGCGAGCGACAGCGGTATCCGGTGCGGCAAGCAGTGTTTCAATCTCGTCTAGAGACAAGGCATTCGGGAGCGGCTTGCCAACAAACGGCATTGCAATATTGTCGGTGGGACAGGCTTCCATAAGAGATTCGGCCACGCAATGGCGAAAAAACCGGCGCAGTGAGCTTAAGTTTCTGGCCGTTGTGCGCGCACTCCATGCTCGCTGGACAGAGAGGTATTTCATGACATCGCTGCGAGCGGCCTCGGCAAGAGCCACTTTCCTGGCGGCCAGCCAGTTCGCGAACGCAACTAAATCCATGCGATAAGCTTGCAGCGTTGCTTTCGACAGTCCTGACTCCGACCAAACGGTATCCAGAAAATTGTCAATGATATTCAGATCTTCTGACGATGCTTGGGCGGGCTGCCGGGCTGTACTCATATGCCTGCTGCCGATCACTCAGTCCGCGGCAAATTCTTGAGCTTGTTCTCAATCACCGCGCGGCCGCGTGGATTCAGTGTATCCTCATAAATGCCCTCGTAGAGGACGCGAGCATCCTGGAAAAATGCCGCCTCACTCAAACGGTCCGCCGCCCTCAAGCGCGCCGCCCGCCCCCAATCGTCACTCCAGTCATCACCCGCAAGCGCAGAGCGAAGCAAAATCTCGGCTGTTCTCACCGGCTCATCCAAGGCCGCAAAAGAATCCGATATCCAGCGCAGGATCTCACGCCGCAGCTGATCGGTTCCGACCTGCGCATAGAGCTGCTCGAACAGTGCAATTGCAGATTCATGCTGCTGTTTTTCCTGCATCTCAAACAGCACCTGCTTGATCTTATCGATCGATTCGATCGGCGCTGGAACTGCAAGCGCTTGAATTGCTTCGGTCACCAAAGCCTCCGCCTGACCAAATTGATCGACTGCGACTGCCAGCCGGGCCCGGGTCAGGGTCCAAGTCTCCCTCTCTGCCGCGCCGACCGGTGCGGTCATGGCATTCAGAACAGTCAGCGCCGCGATATAGTCCTTGCTTGCAATCGCGCGATTGGCCAGCGCCGTCTGTATGCCAGCGGAGATCTCATCAATCGGATAAGTACCGCTGTCAATAAACAGCAAGTGCAACAGCCGGGTCAAACCGTCTTGCGCAAGACTGCTTGCGAAAGCCTCGATACTGCTGCGGCGCACCTGTGGATCCTGAGTTTGTGAAGCCAGAAATGAATACAATGCTCTTGCAGTGATCATGGAGGTGATTTCAAACTCATATGCCAGCCGCATCCAGCTTTCGTCATCGCCAATGACCAGATTGAAATCATTGCCCACGCGAAAAGCATATTCGTGATAGGCCGCCAGCAGCCGCTCGATCGTCGCCGGCGGAGCAGCCGCAGAATAAAATGTGCTGTCAGATTGGCTGTAGCGAATTGACAAGCCGCTTTCGATGGCCATCAGCCGCAGTTCATAATCGTTGATATCCCTCGCATTCGATTCGACAATCGACCACAATTCGGCCAGCTGAAAAGGTGAATTTTCAAATTGCGGCAGCAAGTCCAGAACAGCCGTCTGCATTTCAAGCGGCGGAATCTGCCGCAGCTTGTAGCGGGCAAACAGGCGAAGCAAAGCAGATTCTGAGGTTTGCAGCGCCTGCAGCCGCGCCAGTGCCAGCTCATATTCGCCGCTGCTCAGCAGCACGCGAGCATAGCGCTCCTCCCAGTGCGGATCACTAGGGCGGTAGTCGCGATAGAATTCTGCAAGCGCGACTGCGGCATCCTCAAGCCTGCCCTCAGCCACATAGCTGCGCACAATCCAGTCGCGCCAGACAATCATATCCGCTTGATCGTATGGCAGCTGCCAAATCAAATTTCGCACACGATGGCGCAAGGCTGCAAAGCGCTGCAGCTCGAATTCGGCCGCGACCGCCCGCAGCTGCAGCTGCTTGAGAAATTCAATGTCCTCACCTTGTCCGATTTCATCAACCCGATCAAGAATGCCCTGATAGTCGCCGATCTGAAACGCAACATCCAAAAATCGAGTCGCCCGCATCTGAGCATCACCAAGCTGCCCCTGCTCGCTTTGCATTGACTTAAGAAGATGGTGCGCCAGCTGCAAAGCTCCGACCTTGATCAATTGATCAATCTGTTCCAAATCAGGAACGATAGACAATTTTTCAGCAACTTGTGTATCGATGTCAAGCTGCATATGCGACAGGTCGCTGGACTCTTCGGTCGAAGCCGTGCTCATGGGTGAAGTTACACCCTGAAATTCGGCGTCAAAATCTTCTGTTTCCTGTTTTTTGATGATTTCGATTGCAGATTCTGGAAGAATATCATCCGTCAGCTCAAGCGGATCGCCGAGCGGTTCTGGAAGTTCGAGTATCTGCTCAGCAGACTGCGGATCATCTGCGAAAATAGTCGCTTCGGCGGCCTTGGCTGAACTCGAAAACAGTAAGGCAAAAGCGAGAATGCAGTTCTGAGCCTGCTCCAGCATTCGCATAGCGGAGGATTTCTTCAAATCAGTCTGGCGGGTCACGGTAAGTTTTTCGTCTGATTCGATTGCGGCTGGTCAGCCAAGCGATTTCCGTCAATTATATGAGACCGCTCTGAATCTCAGTGATCTAAAGTCAGCGTCGTCCGAAACGAGAATTCCCGCGAACCCTTTCCATTCAATGCCATATCATTCAGCATTAGGATTTAACTGGTCATCAATATTGCATGCTCGCCGTCTTCATACTGGATGCCACAGAACCGATACGCAAAAGACCATGCCAACCACTCATCAAATGCTGTTTCAAGACGCACGGGCATTGAGCAATATCGCCCCGGAAAGTATCGACCTTGTCGTAACCTCACCTCCCTATCCCATGGTCGCAATGTGGGATGAGGCATTCGGCGAAATCAATCCTGCAATTGAATTGGCGCTGAGCAATCAAATTCCGAACAAAGCCTACACGCTCATGCACGAGACGCTGGACGAAGTTTGGAAAGAGATCTACAGGATTCTGAAATTTGGAGGATTTGCCTGTGTCAACATCGGTGACGCAACCCGAAGTATCCGCGATGAATTTCGCCTTTATCCGAATCATGCAAGGATTACAGAAAATTTATTGTCACATGGTTTTTCGAGCTTGCCCAGTATTCTATGGCGCAAACAAACCAATGCTCCCAATAAATTCATGGGCTCTGGCATGCTGCCGGCGGGCGCCTACGCGACACTGGAACACGAGCATATCCTAATCGCGCGCAAAGGGAAAAAGCGAAAATTCATATCCGCTGAGGAGAGAAATTTGCGCTATGAGAGCGCGATATTTTGGGAAGAGCGCAATGTTTGGTTTTCGGATATTTGGACTGACCTGAAAGGCGCCAGTCAGAAAGCATTTGCCAACGCATCAAGGGATAGAAATGCTGCATTTCCATTCGAATTGGCCTATCGACTGGTGAGTATGTACTCGATCAAAAACGATGTTGTGCTTGACCCTTTTGCCGGAACTGGAACCACCATGGCCGCAGCTTCAGTCGCGGGCCGCGACAGCATCGGTGTTGAGATTGTTCCTTGCTTTCGTGCGGCAATGCAAGCGCGAATCGAAAATATTCATTTTGCCAACCAATATCAATCTCAAAGATTAGCGAATCATCACAGATTTATCAATGAAAGCGCTCAACGAAACCAATCTCTAAAGTACCAGAACGAATTTCATCGTTTTGCCGTCAAGACAGCACAGGAGAGACGAATCATCATTGAGCTGATTGAGAATGTAGAAAAAAAATCCTCTCATACTTTCCAAGTCAATTATTGTGCTCAGCCGTCATCGAATCACTTGGCATCCGTTGAAAAGCAGTGCGCTGAATTATGACCTGGCCGCATGGAAGATCAAAAATGATCAAATGCGCAAGTTATATGCCTCAAGCAGCCAGACCGAATACTGTGCGTCAAATGACAGAATTGATCAAAGAATTTCCGGGACATAGTTACGGCAAATCGACTGACTGGCATAAAACTCGACATGCAGATTGAATTCAGAACGCCAAGAAAAAATCACAAAAATAATCAATGAATTCTGTGAGCTATTGCCAATCATCGACGAGGAGATGATCAGACAATAGGCCCAAAATCTGGTATTTTTCAAGACATTTTCAGGACCAAAATCTCAGCTTGCCAGATCAAGCATTCAGCCATAGAAAAAGGAGCCGGCGGCCGCATGGAAGCGCCAACGGAGGAGAGTAAAGGTATTGACGGCTGTCTTGGAAATACAGCCTGCTCTGTCAAGCTCTGCAGCGATCTTGCGCAATCCGATCTAGCCGTGCATCCAGAGGCAAAAGTGATTGACTGCAAAAAGATCAGCGATGGCGTTGAATTCATGATCGACTGGCTGCGCCGCATATTTTGCCGCAGAATAATGAGCCTGCCAGGCATCAGGCACAATCCATGTGCCACGCTGTTTCATCAGGCAGCAGCCGCTTGCCGCCGCACTGACAGCGGCCAATCTGTCAGTTGATTTTTTCTTTGATTCGAGCTGATTTTCCGGTGCGCTCGCGTAAATAGTACAGCTTCGCCCGGCGGACTGCGCCTTTGCGCTTGACCTCAATGCTGTGAATCAAGGGACTGTGAGTCTGAAAAACTCTCTCAACCCCCTCGCCGTAAGAAATTTTGCGAACTGTGAAGGATGAATTCAGTCCGCGATTGCGCTTGGCAATGACAACACCCTCAAAAGCTTGCTGCCGCTCCCTTGAGCCTTCGCGTACAACAACGATAACACGCACCGTATCACCCGGAGAGAAATCAGGATGATCAGTGCGCAGCTGCTCTGATTCGATTGCTTCAATTACGTTGGTCATTTCAATTTCTCCGAATGCTTATATTCATGTTGATATTCATCCAACAGCTGTTTTGAATGGGGATCCAAATCAAGCTGCTCAAGCAGGTCTGGCCGCCGCAGCCAAGTTCTGCCGATGGATTCGCGCGCACGCCACCGTCTTACGGCCGCGTGGTCGCCAGAAACCAGCACCTCAGGGACCGAGACCTCATCGACTGTTTTCGGGCGCGTATAGTGTATACAATCCAGCATCCCATCGGTGAAGGAATCTTGCGCACTGGATTCTTCATTGCCTAACACTCCCGGCAATTGTCGCACCACCGCATCAACCAGCACCATTGCCGCCAGTTCGCCGCCCGACAGCACGTAATCGCCGATTGACCATTCTTCAGCATCAGTCAGATCAAGAGCACGCTGATCAACACCAGCGTAACGTCCGCACAGCAGAATAACCGCAGGCAGCTGAGCCAGCTCGCACACATGTTTGTGCTCAAGGCGCTGACCTTGAGGACTGAGATAAATCAAAGGAACAGCATGCTCGGACTGCCGGCGCAAATCGGACACACACTGAATGATGGGCTCGGCCATCATGACCATGCCGGGACCACCGCCAAACGGCCGGTCATCCAGCACCCGATGCGTTCCGATGCCATAAGCCCTTAAGTCAACGGATTCAATCTCGACAAGACCGTTGCGATTGGCGCGTCCCGTCACGCCATGATCGGTGAGCGCCGCGAGCATTTGCGGAAAGATGGTGATCAAACTGAATTTCATGAATCGGCAGCGCTTTGTATTGTCAGCAATTCGTCAGTAGTTCTCGGTCCAATCGACCGTGATGACCTGTCTTTCCAAATCAATGCTGCGAATGACTTCTGGAATATACGGAATCAATACGGTCTGACTCTGCTTGCCTTGCACAACCAAGACATCGTTCGCGCCGGTTTCCATAATGGATTCAATATGGCCAAAAAGCGCTCCATCAATGCCAGCCACCTCAAGCCCGATTAAATCAGTCCAGTAATAGTCATTCGGCTCCAGCTGCGGCAGATGCGAGACTGGAATATGCACTTCGCAGCCCTTCAGGCTCAGCGCAGCGTCTCGATCCTCGCATCCTCGAAGAGCCGCAACAACAAACTTGCCGCGAACAGCAGCTTTTTGGACTCTGCATTCATGCCGGCGGCCGCATGGATGAACAACAATCCAATCCTTGTATTGCAGAAGATTCTCAAGCAGCTCAGTGTAAGCGCGAAGCTTGATTTCACCGGACAGGCTGTAAGCGTCCGTTACGCGACCGACAGCGACAGTTTTGTCGACCCCGACTGCCACTGGGCAAAAGAAATTATTTCTGGGCAGATTTCACAAGCGAGTGAACGCGATCAGACAGCTGGGCCCCGTTGGCTACCCAGTAATTTACACGCTCAAGGTCAATGCGAAGCTTTTCTTCATGCTCGCAGGCAATTGGATTGAAAAAACCAATGCGCTCGATAAATTTCCCGGTGGGTGACCGCCTGCGATCGGCAACGACAATCGAGTAAAATGGTCGTTTCTTTGCACCCCCTCGTGCCAGTCGGATCACTACCATCCGTAAAAATCTCCCAGAAATATGTATAACAGATTGTAAAGCCGCGGATTATATAGGATTGACTTGCACTGGTTCACAGTGATTTTTGACTTCCAGCCGATCCAGACTTGGATTGCTGAGACTGCCGCGCAACTGATGGGAACTTTTTCAGATATCGTGAATCTATTGTTTTGCCAAAACAGCAAGTGCAGACAGCACATTCATGGACTGCATATCGCAGCTGAGCGCTGGCTGACAGCAGTTTGAAACGAGCGTTATCCAGCCGATGAATACAGTCTATCGAAAATTGCATCGCGGCATTGTCGGCGGCGGCCTGCTGGCGCTGGCAATCGGTCTCGCCCCGCTCGCCGCCGGCGGCGCCGAAGAAGCTTCTTTTGAGCAGCGCTGGCATGAAACCATCGAATTGGTGCGCGACCGGTTTCCGGATGTGAAGCAAATGCCAACACAAAAACTGGCGCGACTGCTTCGCAGTGACACCGATATCCTGCTGATCGACACTCGCGAGCCTGATGAGTATGCGGTCAGTCACCTGCAAGGGGCTCATTTGGCCACAAATATTCGCGATACATTGAAAGTAATCGAAAGCGCACCGCAAGACAACCCGATTGTGGTACTCTATTGTTCCGTCGGATATCGCTCCTCGAAGATCGCGCAGAGGCTTGAGCGAATGGGTATCAAGCACGTGTTCAACCTGGAGGGTTCTCTGTTCCAGTGGGCGAACGAGGGCCGAGCGTTGCATCGCGGGGCGGATCGGGTGCGAAGCGTACACCCGTTCGATAAAGATTGGGGGCGCTTGCTTTTAGACGAGTACCATAGCACAACCGATTAAGACGCGACACAACCAGCGGATATCTCAGTGCCTTCAGTTCAATCGCACTGGTCCAAAACGAGACAGATCACTCAAAATGCTAAGAAAAACTGCCCGCATCATTCTTTGGTCAACTTGGCTGCCTATCGCAATCATGCTTATGGCCTGGCTGCGATTTTCAGTATTGAATCTTGGCCAAGGCGTTGAGCGTCCGGATTTGGATGTTCAAGTTTTTGACATCCTAAGCTTGTTTGCGGTGGCCACGCCGTGCGCCATTCCTTTAACGATTGCACTGCAGCAATTGTTTCACCGTGCCCGCAACACCGCCATCGCGGTCGGCATTGTCTTGGTTCCCTTAACGACGATGGGAGCGACAGTCGGCGGGATTCTTGGGGTTTTCGGCATCGCACTGTACAGTTTGATCCCGGCGATTCCTGCTTGGCTGACAGTTGGCATCGTCACCGGGTATCAGCGATACAAGGCACGCCGGCAATCCGCAGATTGAGAACTCGGAGCGCGATTACGGTCCCTGAATCTGGCCTGCCATCTGCTGCAGTTTTTTCGCCAATCCCCGGCCCTGGTCTTTCGCCATGCGGCGAGTTGACTTTTGAATTTTCTCAAACTTCCTTAGCAGCTGATTGACGTGACGCGGCTCAAGGCCTGCGCCTTTTGCGATACGGCTTCGGCGCGGGCCGCGGATAATCGCCGGATGACGTCGCTCATGCGGTGTCATTGAGTCGATCAAAGCCATTTCACGCCGTGCAGCCTTGGCAAACTCGGTCATGTCAGGGAGTTTTGCATTTGAGATTCCGGGCATCATGCTGAAAACCTTTTCAAAGCCGCCCATATCCTGCGCCATCGAAATCTGCTCGCGATAGTCGGACAGATCAATCCGTCCGCCGGCTTGCATTTTCCTGGCATATTTTTCAGCCTTATCTTGATCCGCTTTCTGCTTGACTGTCTCAATCAAGGTAGCTATATCGCCCATATCAAGAATGCGTGAGGCCATTCGGTCGGGGTGAAACTGCTCAAGCGCGTCCATATGCTCGCCAACACCAATGAATTTCAATGGCTTGCCAGTTACATGACACACCGACAGCAAGGCGCCGCCACGCGTGTCACTATCAAGCTTGGTAACCACAACGCCAGTCAGCGCCAGCACCTGATCAAAAGCTTGCGCGCTTCGAACCGCATCCTGGCCAATCATCGCATCGATCACAAACAGCGTTTCGGCCGGTCGCAGCTGCGACTGAACCGCCTGAATCTCCGCCATCATCTCGTCGTCGACGTGGGTGCGACCTGCTGTATCGACGATGATCACATCGGCCAACTGCTGTCTCGCGAATGCAATGGCGCTCTGCGCGATCTGCAGCGGCTCCTGGGTCACATCTGTCTCGAAAAACAGCGCATCAACCGATTCAGACAGCCGCCGCAGCTGATCGACCGCGGCCGGACGATAGATGTCGATGCTAGCCAGTGCTACTTTCTTGTTTTCTTGGCGCTTTAGATAGGCAGCAAGTTTTGCCGCGGTTGTGGTTTTGCCGGAACCCTGCAATCCTGCCATTAGAATCACTGCAGGCGCGCCGCCTGAAAGCTCAAGAGAAGATTGCGAATCCCCCATGATGCGCTTGAGCTCTTCATAGACGATAGTGATCACCGCTTGCGCCTGAGTTTGACTGCGCAAAACCTCAGAGTCAGCAGCACGAGACTTGACTGACTCAATGAATTCCTTGATAACCGGCAATGCCACATCGGCCTCAATCAAAGCTCGACGAACCTCGCGCAGTGATTCATCAACTGCCTTTTCGCTCAGCCGCTTGGCTCCACGAATTGAGCCTAATGCGCTCCCGAGTTTGTTTTTGAGTGAATCCAGCATTCGATATTTCTGCAAATAAAATAAAAATAATTTGGAATTCGAGCTTCGAATCCAATACACTTAGCTATTATTTTAATTTGGTTCAATAACTCGATTGGAAGATATTCCTGAGGGCATATTATTTGCCCTGCTCGCCCTGCTGATCTGTCTGTCAGCATTTTTTTCGGCTTCCGAAACCGCTTCGATGGCGATCAATCGCTATCGCCTTGCCGATAAAGCCGATAAAAACAACAAGCGGGCGCAAACTCTGCAAAGACTGCTGGCAGAACCGGATCGATTGCTGGGCACCATTTTGCTCGGCAACAACTTGGTCAACAATGCAGCTGTGGCCATCACGACGATGCTCGCATGGAAGTATTATGGTGAAGCCGGTGTTGGCATTGCGACCATCCTGATCACCATATTGATTCTGGTCGTTGCTGAAGTCCCGCCCAAAACCGTAGCGGCCACCTATCCCGAGCGAATCGCATTCTTCGCGGCCTATGCGCTTGAGTTTCTCAAGAAAATTTTTCACCCGATCGTCGTGCTGCTCAGTCTGGTAACCCGGTTGATTCGCTATCTGCCGGGATTCAAGTCAGATACCTCATCACAGGCACTCAGCGTGGATGAGTTGCGTGTTGCCCTGCAGGCCTCCAAGCACCACTATGCGCCACAGCAAATGGATCTGCTTCTGGGCATACTGGAGCTTGGCATGAAGTCAATTGCCTCAATCATGGTCCCACGCAGTGAAATTCATGCAATTGATCTTGATGAAGATATTTCTGATATCGTCGAAAACATCCGCCGCGAGAATTTCGCTCGCATGCTGGTTTATGAGAAATCCTTCGACAACATCCTTGGCGAGCTGGATATTCGAGAGCTGCTCCAGGCTGGCTATGCACAGGAAATCACCAAGCAGATGATTCAAGACAATCTCAAAGAGCCAATCTATCTGTTTGAGGATTCCCTGGTACTTGAGCAGATTCAGCATCTGCAGCTGGAAAACCGTAATCTTGGCATCATAGTGGATGAGTATGGAACAGTTGTCGGGCTGATCACACTGAACGAAATGATGGAAGAAATGGCTGGCATTGTCGGCGGGCAGATTCCGGGAGTGCATCCGGGAATCATCGCGGAAAAAAGTCAAGGCAGTTATCTGGTGAATGCCAAGCTAAACATTCGTGACCTGAATCGAATGATGCAGTGGAAACTCCCCGAAAGTGGACCTAACACGGTCAATGGTCAAATTCTAGAGCAAAACGAAGACATTCCCGCTATCGGCACTACCTTCAAGTTTGGCAGCTATACGGTCGAGACAGTCAGAGTCAAGGCTAGTGGCGTGGAAATCGTGCGTATTATTCCCTTGACGAGTGCGGCTAAAGCAACGGAAGACGGAAAAGATAAAAAGGAAAGCTCCAGTGTGTCTGCGGCTAGCAGCCCGCAACCGCAAGACCAGTGACAACGCTTCATTTACCCGCACGGCGCGCCGGAACTGACGCTGCCGGGCTAAGATGTACTCCGTCCCGCTGCTTGAGCGCAGCTCAAGCGGCGGCTCTCAGCTCCGAGCTGCAAATGCCGGTCAGTGCAGCGGGCCGGCCTTGCCCGAGTCGCGGATGCGCTTGAGCTGCTGCAGATAGAACGGCGGATGCGCCCGCGGCACCGCTCTTTGCGGCTGTCCGCGATGGGCAGACCCCTTGCGGACGCCAATTGCATAGTCAAACTCAAAGGCCGGCGGCGGCGCCGGCACATCAAACAGCCGCTCGCCATACGTCACCAGATGGATCCCCGCGTCCCAGACCTTCTGCTTCTGCTCCTCGCGGATCGAGGCCGCCAGCAGATACGCATAGACCGGACACTCGCGAAAGCGCGGCAGCGCCCGGCGCAGCGCAGTGATATTGCTCCGGATCTGCTCGATGTCCGGCTCGCTGAACTTGCGCTTGACCTCGAGCACAAAAGCCTCCAGCGGCGCGCCGGCGCCGGGCCGGGTGAAGGCGAAGGCATCCAGCTCCCGCCGCCCCAGGCCCGCGTCCAGGAAAGGAAACGGCGCATGGAAATCCACCTCATGCTGCGAGGTGATGATTCGGCGCAAAGACGGAATCGAGAGGTCCTCGACCAAAGCGCCAATGCTGTTGCCCAGGCGGCCCATCTCTTTTTTCAGCTCCGCAAAGCCCGCCTCCATCTTGCTTTCGAGCGCATCGATTCTGTTGTCGAGCCTTGCGAATTCCGCGCGCATTTCCAGGCGCAGCTCCTGCACGGAAACGCTCAGCGCCTCATGATCACTTCTCAGCGCCCGGACATCGTCCTTCAGGACCTGGACATCGTCCTTCAGCATCCGGACATCGTCTTTCAGGATTTGGACATCGTCTTTCAGGATTTGGACATCGTCTTTCAGGATTTGGACATCGTCTTTCAGGATTTGGACATCGTCTGACAAAAGTCTGAACTCCTCGCGATGATCCCTCAGCTCCAGCCGGAAGCGGTCCATCGACGACTCCAAAAGCTCAAAGCGATGGTCCGACTCCTGCTCGCGCCGTGCGCCGGCGCACACGCAGTCCGCCAGCGCAAGGCAGACCTCGTCAAGCAGCGCCTCGACATCGTCAAAGGACTCAATGGTGGCTTTGTCCTGCATGTCCGGTCCCGGGAATCAGATTTTGTCAGCGCAATGCGCTTGCATCAGGTTCAGTGCCATTATCGTAGCACAAAAAAAGGCAATTGCCAAATTTGTGCCGAAATCAGCCGCAGGCCTCCCGCCCGGCACAGATCCAGCCGCCTTGCCTCTCGCATTTTGAGCTGAAATATTCGGTTTTCATCACATACTGAGAGTGACAAGCCTATTGCAGGCGCACAGGCATCTCAAATCAAGTCTTCAAATAAGGAAAGCGGTATTTTGGTATCGCCTCATAGGCGGATTTGAATTGTCCTTGCAAATAATATTTCTCGCCCAATTGAGCGATTTCAGTGGCCATCGGTAACTGATCTTTTCGCCAATAATCAATCTGTCCCGTGCAAACGGCTCTCAGCGTGCTGGCATGCAAATCAAAACCACTGCCCGCACCTACCCAGCCTTCACCCTGCAAAGCAAGTGCATCAATCTCGGTCAAGCGCTCATCACCGGATAGTGCCTTGAAGTCGCTGTCACAAGTAACAAAACAGCTCCAATGAATCTGATTCCGTATGGCCTCAATCGCAACGACAATTTTGCTCTCTGGCTGCCTGTGCGCGATAGCAGCCATGCAGGAGACTGGAATCACTGGAACGTCGATCCCCAAAGCAATGCCTTGTACAATACCTGCCGAGATTCGCAGCCCAGTAAAAGAACCTGGGCCATCACCAAATGCAAGCGCATCAATCTGGCACAACTTGATGCCAGCTTCAGACATCACCTGATCAATCATCTCGAGTACATACAGGTTATGTTCTCGATCAGCCTGCTTTTGTCTGGCGCAAACCTCCCCATCTGCACTGAGTGCGACAGACAACATATGGTCGGATGAATTAACCGCTAGTATTTTCACTGCTCAAAAAACTGTCTGATATCATCTAAACCGTAAGTTCTGCCCATCGGCGGCAAGCTGTCCAAGAAAATTTGGCCATAATGCCTCGTCTTGACGCGCGAGTCACACAGCACCAGCAAGCCGCGGTCATCGACATCACGAATCAAGCGCCCCGCACCCTGCTTGAGCGACAGCACTGCGTTCGGCACCTGCCATTGCATAAACATATTCTGATCATTCTGCTTCATCTGCTCTTCTCGAGCTTGCAATACTGGATCATTCGGCGGAATAAAAGGCAATTTTGCGATCACGACGCATGACAGCTCTGAGCCCTTGATATCAATCCCCTCCCAGAACGTCGAAGTACCAAGCAGGACTGCATTGCCATCTTCACGGAAACTCGCCAAGAGATTCGGAGCGCTGGCTTGCCCCTGTTTCAGCAATGTAAAATCCAATCGATCTTCCAAATATCGGTAGACGGTTTCCAAAGACTGATGGCTGGTAAACAATGCCAGTATCCTGCCCTGTGTGATCGGCGCCAGCTCCTCAATCACTTTGGCAACCGCAACATCATAATCATCGCGGGTCACGCCTTGAGGTGCAGGCATGTTTGGAGGAAGATACAGCAGCGCCTGTCGCGGGTAGTCAAACGGGCTGTCCACATTGAGAGTAACCGCATCACTAAGACCAATGCGCTCCTGGAACAGCGAAAAATCATCTTCGACCGACAGAGTGGCTGAAGTAAATATGAAACTGCCCGCAAAATCTTGAATTCTCGGCGCACAGAATTTGTTCGGATTCAGCGGAATATCAGAGAGTCGAAATCCTGTACGATAGGCCTCAATCCAGCAGGCGCTATCCTGACTATGGCGCTCGAACATGCTGTTTCCCCTGTCAGCCAGCGTCAGCGCGATATCACCCTGCTTTGCAACTCCGCTGCCAAATTCAGCTTGATTGGCAAGACGTTCCCCAATTTCATTGATTCGATTGATAATATTTTTGAATGTTTTGGTAAATTCCGGAAATCTATCCAGCTGTGTGATACTGCAGTCAAACCGATCGGAAGGCAGTTGTGTGCGAGCCATCGCAGTCAGTTTCTTGATATCGAGACAGGCCTCATGAACCCATTTTCCATCGAAATTCTCAACACCGGCCGTTTGCAGCAGATCATCGCAGTAATGAATGAAAGTTTCATGCGAAATCCGTACACCTTGCGTCTCAGCGACAGTATCCGGGAAGCGGTGAGCCTCATCGACTATGATGACATCGGCGCTGTCAAACAATCCACTGCCTCCGTCCTGCGATGGATCGGGAAAGTTCAAACACAGCAAATGATGATTGACAATTACGACATCAGCGGACGCGGCCTTTCGGCGCGCCGCATTCGCGTAGCACTGATGTGCAAACTCGCACTGACTGCCAAGACAATTCTGCGAAGTCACCGTCAGTTTTGTCCGCTCATCGGCTTGCAAGCCCGAGTAATTGGAAAGGTCACCGCTGTCGCCTTGATCTTGCACCCAGTCATGCAGGCGCTCAAGCTTGCTTTGGTCGCCGAAAAGATCAGCTTGTCCGACAGAATTTTCGTAGCGATAAAGACAAAGGTAATTGGAGCGTCCCTTGAAAAGCTGGATGTCAAGTTTCAGATTCAGCGCTTCCTGCACCCACTTGACATCCTTCTCATACAGCTGGTCCTGGAGGCTTTTCGTACGCGTTGCAACCACAACTTTTTTGCCAGCGCTGAGCGGCGGCACCAGATAGGCGAAAGTCTTGCCGGTACCGGTGCCAGATTCTGCGACCAGATTCGTACGCTGCCCGATCACATATTCGACCGACTCAGCCATCTCAAGCTGGCAATCACGGACGGAAAACCACCCAAACTGGCGAGCAAACAGCCCGTCAGGACCCAAAGCGGCGGCGCTGAGCGACAGAGTCATGAAGAATTCGACCTTAATGCGGCGAATCTACGGAGCAGGCCAGACTCAGCAACGCTACGCAGCAAGTTTCTCCCAGAAAGATTTGATGCGACGGGTCCAGCTGAATACCCCGGGCGTATGCGTCTCGCCGCCGCGCTTGACCAGCGTGTCAAATTCAGCCAGCAGTTCCCGCTGCCTGGAATCAAGATTGACGGGTGTCTCGACAATCAGCCGACAGAACAAGTCACCGGGCTCTCCAGAACGGACGTTCCTGACTCCTTTGCCGCGCAATCGCATCATTTTGCCAGTTTGTGTTTCCGGGCGGATTTTCAAGTTTGCACGTCCGTCAAGTGTCGGAATCTCCTCCGTGCCGCCGAGTGCTGCGACGGCAAAGCTGACGGGCACTTCGCAGTACAAATCATCCCCGTCGCGGGTGAATATGGAATGCTTGCGAATTCGAATCTCAACGAACAGATCGCCCGGCTGCATGCCTTGCGGGCCTTCTTCCCCTTTGCCGGACAGCCGAATCTGGTTGCCATCGTCAATGCCGGCTGGAATCTGAACTGACAGCTTGGTGGTTTCTTGCACTCGTCCCTGGCCGTTGCAGTCCCCGCACGGGTCGCGGACTACGCTGCCAGTGCCACGGCAGCTTGGGCAGGTTTGCGACAAGGTAAATCCGAGCTGCTGCATGCGCACCTGGCCGCTGCCGCCACAGTGACTGCATCGGGTCGGACGAGTGCCGGGTTTTGCGCCATTCCCGTCGCAGGTCTTGCAAACAACCATGCGCGGGACGCTGACCTGCCGCTCAGCCCCGTTGACAGCCTCCTCAAGATCCAGAGTCAGCGATATGCGCAGATTGGAAGCCTGTGCCTGGCGAGCGCGCCGGCGCGAGCCAAAGATATCGCTGAAAATACCGTCAAAAATATCCTCAAACCCTGCTTCGGAAGCAAAGCCGCCCGGCATGCCCTCAATGCCGTCATGGCCAAATTGGTCATAGCGGGCGCGCAGATTGGAATCAGACAGCACGTCATAAGCTTCTTTGGCTTCCTTGAAGCGAGCTTCCGCCTGCGACGGATTGTCCTGGTTGCGGTCCGGATGGTGTTTCATAGCCAAGCGGCGATAAGCTTTCTTCAAATCCGCTTCAGACGCGTTTTTGGACACTCCCAAAACTTCATAGTAATCGCGTTTAGCCATGTTTATGGAATCTCACATTGCTGGGTTTGCCATTCGGCTCAACCTGTTTTCAGTCTGAATGAATCGCTATCGGCTCTTGTCATCTTTGACTTCTTCGAAATCCGCATCCACCACATCATCATCTGCATTTTGAGCGACATCGGATTCGCTGGATGCGCCGGCGCCCTGACCTTGCGCCTGTTCTGCGCCGGCGCTGTAAGCCTTCTGTGAGAGCGCATAGCCGGCATTGGTCAGAACTTCAGTCTTGGATTTTATCTCATCGGCATCCGCATCACGGCTGACCGCCTCTTCCAAGTCTGCAATAGCAGACTCAACAGCGGATTTATCAGAGTCATCGACTTTCTCGCCCAAATCCGCCAGCGTTTTGCGAGTGCTGTGAATCAAGCTTTCCGCCATGTTTACAGCATCGATTTTCTCGCGCTGCTGACGGTCTTCGTCGGCATGCTCTTCAGCCTCGCGAATCATGCGCTCAATCTCGGCGTCGTCCAGGCCAGAGCTGGATTTAATTTCGATACGATTTTCTTTGCCCGTCGCCTTGTCCTTGGCCGACACATGCATGATGCCATTGGCATCGATATCGAAGGTCACCTCAATCTGGGGCATGCCGCGAGGCGCCGGCGGAATATCCGTCAAATCAAACCGGCCAAGCGATTTGTTGTGCGTCGCCATTTCGCGCTCGCCTTGCAATACATGCACAGTCACAGCGCTTTGATTGTCATCAGCCGTCGAGAAGACCTGCGTTTCTTTGGTTGGAATTGTCGTGTTCTTATCGATCAGCTTGGTCATCACACCGCCCAAGGTCTCAATACCGAGCGACAGCGGCGTGACATCAAGCAGCAGAACGTCCTTGACATCACCGCCGAGCACTCCGCCCTGGATGGCGGCGCCGGCGGCGACAGCCTCATCGGGATTGATGTCCTTGCGCGCCTCCTTGCCAAAAATCTTGGCAACAGTCTCTTGCACCTTGGGCATGCGCGTCTGCCCGCCAACCAGGATCACATGATCAATATCGCCTGCCGACAGTCCAGCATCCTTGAGTGCGATTTTGCACGGCTCGACTGTGCGTCCAATCAAATCGTCGACCAGCAATTCTATCTTGGCACGCGACATTTTATACAGCAAGTGCTTCGGACCCGACGCATCTGCGGTCACATAAGGCAAATTGATCTCGGTCTGTGTTTTGCTTGACAGCTCAATTTTGGCTTTTTCAGCCGCTTCCTTGAGTCTCTGCATTGCCAGCGCATCACCCCGAAGATCCATACCTTGGTCCTTCTTGAACTCATCGGCGAGATAGTCAATCACTCTGCGGTCAAAATCCTCTCCGCCGAGGAAAGTATCTCCATTCGTCGACAAGACCTCGAACTGGTGCTCTCCATCGATTTCAGCAATCTCAATAATCGAAATATCGAACGTGCCGCCGCCCAGGTCATAGACAGCGATTTTCTTGTCACCTTCCTGCTTGTCGAGACCGTAGGCCAGCGCCGCCGCGGTCGGCTCATTGATGATTCGCTTCACATCAAGTCCCGCAATCTTGCCGGCATCCTTGGTCGCCTGACGCTGCGAGTCGTTGAAGTAGGCCGGCACGGTAATCACTGCGCCAGAAACGGGCGCGCCCAGATAATCCTCGGCGGTCTGCTTCATTTTTTGCAGGACCTTTGCGGAAATTTCGGGCGGCGACAAATCCTTGCCGCCTGCCTGCACCCAGGCATCACCGTTTTTCGCCTTGATAATCTTGTAGGGCATGATGTCCATATCCCTCTGCACAACATTCTCATCGTATTTGCGGCCGATCAGCCGCTTGAAGGCGAACAGGGTATTGTGCGGATTGGTGACAGCCTGGCGTTTTGCAGACTGTCCAACGAGCACCTCGCCATCATCTGTATACGCAACGATTGAGGGCGTAGTTCGGTCCCCTTCCTGATTTTCGATAATTTTGGCGCTGTCGCTGGATTCAAATACCGCGACACAGGAGTTGGTTGTCCCCAAATCAATGCCGATAATTTTTGACATAATTCGCTCTCCGGCTCAATTAATCAATACCAATCAATAAGAATCTATCTGAATAAATAAGATATTTCCAGTATTTTTCAAGACTGCTCCGGCGCCTCGCTGCCGGCGCCGCCAGTCTCCGCATCGGCCGCTGCAGCAGAAACCACAACCATCGCTGGCCGCAACAGCCGCTCGTGGATGCGGTAGCCTTTGCGAAACAGCTCATAAATGTGATTCGCCGGCATCTGCGCGCTTGGCTGAGTGGTCATCGCCTGGTGCCACTGCACATCAAACGCATCGCCGACTTGCGGTGCAATTTCCTCGATTGAAAACCGCTCCAGTGCGTCAAGCAGCTGCTTGCGGGTCAGATCCACGCCGTCGCGCATGCTGATCAGCGCCGGCGCCGGCTTATCACCGATGTCGATTTCACAGGCACGATCAAGACTCTCAAGCACCTCGAGCATTTCTCTCGCAAACTTGTCAATCGCATGCTTGCCGACCCGATCAAGCTGCTCATTCATCCTCTTGCGATAGTTTTCATGCTCAGCAAAGAGCCGCAGATATTTTTCTTTCAGCTCAGCATTTTCTTCCTGCAGCTGCAGCGCATCTGCAGGCTCATGCGTCTCACGCTCGCTTTCATCAGACTCCAGTGAAGCTTCACTGTCTTGCGGCTGCGACTCTTGATGCAAATCGTCGGAAGCCTCAATCGCTTCCTCTGCCAGCGACTGAGCCTCCAGATCAGGTGAATCCTGCTTGTCGTCGAAACCGTTTTTTTCGGGTGGCTTGCCTTTGGTCATGCTCTTTCCTTCAATAATTGAATGTCAGTCAAATTGAATTGGGTAGAAAATAAGGTTTGTTTCTGCCAATTCAAGCAGAAAATCTAACTTTTTGCGGTCAGCAAACAGCCGCAGGAAAAGCAGAATGCGGACTCACGCCAGCCGTGAGGGGCAGCTGCTCTGCATAGCGTTATGAAGTATTCAGCAGCTCCGACAGCGCCTCAATCAGCCGCTCAACTTCCTGCGCGCTGTTGTAGTGCGCCATACTGATACGCAAGACTCCATCGACTCCAATCGCGTCCAGGCAGCGCCGGGCGTAGAAGTGGCCGGCGCCGACGCCAATGCCGCGGACGCCTAGCTCCTGCGCCAGCTGCTGCGGGTCTTGATCATGCACCGCAAACGAGAAGGTCGGCACCCGTTTTGCATGGTGCGCAGCGGGCGGACCAATCAGGCGAGCTTGCGGCTGTGATTGGAGCCAATCCATCAAAGGTCTGGACAGCTCATCCTCATGCGCTTTAATCAACTCGAATACTTCTGCGTAACGCTCATCAGCCCGCTTGTCCAAGTGACCGAAATGATGTTGATGAACGCAGTCAAAATAATCTGCAATACCCTCGATCGAGGCCGCAGTCTCATGCAGATAGCCGCCCGGCTGCAGCTTTGACTCCAGTGCGGAATCGGACAGAAAAAAATGATTCTGATTCGGAAGCTGGCGCAATTGCTCTTTTTTTGCACACAGCACGCCAAGATGCGGGCCATAGAGCTTGTACAGACTGAACAGCATAAAATCAGCATGAGAGTTTGCGAAATCCAGCGCTCGATGAGGAGCGTAGGCGACTGCATCCACGCACAGCAATGCATTGGTCGAATGAACCAGCGCAGCGATTTCATGGACAGGATTGATCTCACCAGTGATATTTGAGCACCACGTGCAGGCCACCAGACGCGTGCGCTGGGTCAGCAGCGGCTCAAGCTGCCTGACACCGCCGAGACTCGCAGTTTGCGGATCGATTTTCCATTCACGAATGACTGCGCCAGATTCTTCCAGCCGGCGCCAGGCGCCGTTATTGGCTTCATGATCAAGATTGGTGACGATAATCTCATCGCCTTTTTGCAAAGAGGGACGCAGTGCATTCGCAAGGATATAAACGTTCAAAGTCGTTGAATGGCCGACAATCACCTCATGCGGATCAGCATTGATCATAGCAGCGAGCTTTTTGTGACTGCGCTCAATACGCTCGGCCGCCATAGCGGATGCCGCATAGTGCGGGCCGGGCTGAACCTGACAGCGGCGCATGTAATCGCAGACACGATCGCTGACCGCCGCTGGCACAAACGTGCCGCCGGCATTTTCAAAGAAAGCCCAGTCTGTGAGATTGGGAAACTGCTGCCGGATGAAGTCAAGATCGTAAACAGCCTGATCAGACATGCCCCGCACCCTCATGCCAAGGATCAGATGCGCGCACAGTGCATGTGCGTTTCACTGCGACCAGGAAAGCGGCAATGCTTCAGTCGTGGTTGAGAAATTCCAACGCATTGCCGAGCATCTGTGCGGTGACATCGACTACCGGAATGACCCGGTCGTAGTGCATTCGAGTCGGCCCGATAACACCGATCGCGCCGAGGTTTTTGCCTTCGACCTCATACGGCGCCGCTACAACGCTGCAATCATTCAAATCGCTGTAGCCCGATTCGGAACCGATGAAAATCGAGACGCCTTGAGCACGAACGCTCTGGTCCAAAAGATTCAGCAAAGAATGCCGGGTGCGAAAGCTTTCAAATATTTTCCGCACTTTTTCAATTGCTGCGAAATCAGGCACATTCAGAAGGTTTTCCTCGCCACTGACGACCAAATCGTCCTCGCTGTTCTCATCTTCGTCAAAAACCAGGCTGGCAATGGTGATTGCATTGCCAATCAGATTGTCAATCTCCTCCCGGTCGCGCTTCATCGCGATATACAAGTCTTCCTTAACGCTGCTCAAAGGCTGACCGCGATACTGATCGTTGAAGTAATTCGATGCCTCAACAAGCTCGGCAGGCGTCAAATCCCGATCGTTTGCTATAACCCGGTTCTGCACTTGACCATCTTCGGTGATAAGAATCACCAGAATTCGCCGCTTGCTCAAACTGACAAACTCGATCTGGCGAAACAGAGCCGCCGCGCTGGTATGCGGCATGAGCACCACGCCTGCAAACCGGGTGACATCTGAGATCAGTCTTGATGCAGTGCTGACAAGTTCTTTCGAGTCGTTCTCCTCATAGAGACGGCTTTCGATCTCATGGCGCTTGTTCTGCTTGAGCGGTCGCAGGGTAACAAGCGAGTCAATAAACATCCGATAGCCCATCTCCGTAGGCACTCGACCCGCTGAAGTATGCGGGGCCGCAATCAGTCCCATGTCCTCAAGGTCGGCCATCACGTTGCGGATTGTAGCAGCACTCAGCTTCAGTCCCGGCTCATGCGAAAGCGTACGTGAGCCGACGGGGAAGCCCTCGTCAATGAAACGCGCAATGAGCATTCTCAGCAGCGTTTCAGATCGCTCGTCTAGCTTCAGCATCCTGACTGCTGTCTGGAGAGAAAAGGTGAATTCTTCATGCACATCCGTTCTACGCGAGCAGCGAGCGGGCGCTTGAATCACCGCATCACTGCTGTGGTGAATTTTACCAAAGGACAGCGGCAAAATTGTTTCAGTATTGAACTTGTGCAAGGTTGCCCCGATATCGATCAATCTAACCTAAAATAAGCACCTGTCTGACTTCGCGCAGAAGCCAAGTCAATGCGAGTGCCAGAGCTCGCTCAGCTGATGCAATGGCGAAGCTCGCGCTGATGGCGATCTATGAAAGCCAATGGGACACGCGAGACCTGGAACCTGGCGAGCGCGGCGCAAGCAGAATTAATTATTTCCAGAACAAGATGATCACAAGGATTGAATTATGGGAATTGAATCCGTCGGCATATTTGGCGATTTTTCGAATCAGGCCGTTGTGGAAGTCGCAGAAACGATCAACGGCATCCTCACAGCGAACGCGATTCGCCAGCAGCGCTACCATAACAGCATTACTGATACAGTCAAGCCGCCGGGCATGGACGACGACAATATTGATTTGTCCATTGTCATCGGCGGTGACGGCACTTTTCTCAATGTCGCGCGGCTTCGAGCCGGGCGACGCGCGCCTATACTGGGTGTGAACCTCGGCCGGCGCGGTTTTTTGACCGATGTCTCGGTCGATGAAATTGAAGCTTCCTTGCAACTTGTCATTCAAGGGCGCTACACCATTGAAATGCGCTCGCTTCTGGTCTGTGACATCGTCATCAACAAGAACACAATATCGACCGCCACGGCCTTGAACGACATCGTTGTGCATAAATCGAACTCTGGACGTCTGATTGACCTGGACATCCATGCCGATGGGGACTTTGTCACTCAGCTGCGCGCGGATGGGGTCATCGTCGCAACCCCAACCGGCGCGACCGCATATGCCCTTTCTGCCGGCGGGCCCATTTTGCACCCGAAGCTCAATGCACTGGAAATCGTACCCATCAGTCCACATACATTGACCCAGCGTCCGATCGTGTTCAGTGACTCAAGCCAGATCAGCATCAAGGCAACGCACCTGACCACCGGCAATGCTGAAGTCGTATTGGACGGACACATTCATGCTGAGCTTGACGGCACTGAGACCGTTGCGGTGCGCCGCTCAAAAAATCAAGTCAGCATGGTGCGCACCCCGGGCCACTCCTATTTCAATACTTTGCGCCAGAAATTGACCTGGGGGGTCTGAACCGTCGCAATGATCAGAACGCTGCAGATTAAAAACTTCCTGCTCATTCCAGACATTGAGATTGATTTTTCGAGCGGATTGACGGTGGTCACAGGCGAGACTGGAGCTGGCAAATCACTGATCGTCGATTCGATTGAGCTGGCGCTGGGAGCGCGCTCCGATTCCGCGGTGGTTCGCTCGGGCTGTGACAAGGCAGAGATATTTGTATTTTTCGGCATTGAAGACCAAAGCATCCGTCAGTGGCTGCAAGATCATGAGCTTGACGACGGAGAGGAATGCATTATCCGGCGAGTCATTTTTCGAGACCGGCCTTCGCGCGCCTACATCAATGGCCGACCGGCAAGTGTTCAGAGCATCAGAGAGCTGACCTCAAATCTAGTTGAGATTCATGGTCAGCATGAGCATCAGCGGCTGCTCAAAACTGCAAATCATCGAGACATTCTCGACGGTTTCGCCGGAGTTGCCAGGGAGCGGCACGAATTGGCAAAAGTCGCCGCCAAGATCAAGCAGCACGAAAAACTTCGTGCCGCAGCCAAAGAGCGCAGCGCCCAGATCGAATCAGAACTGGAAATTCTGAACCATCAATTTGCAGAACTGGAATCGCTGCGTCCCGCAAGCGGGGAATTTTCAGATCTCAAAAATGAGCTGAGCCGGCTGTCCAACGCAGAGGAGCTCGCGCAGTCTTTGCAGGAAATTTCCGGCCTGCTGCTGTATCAGGACGATTTCACTGTCAGCAGCTCGCTTGGCGAGTCGATCCGCAGAATTGAAAAGCTCTCGCAGTATGACGAGCAGCTGCAGCCCTATGCGGAGATGCTCACGGAGGCGCGGGTGCGCGTCGATGATGCTGCAAGAGAGATTTATGCGATATCAAGCCGGACTGAATCAGACCCGGCCGCCATAACGGCTGCCGATGAGCGAATGGCTTTGCTGCAAAAACAAGCCCGATTGCATCAGGTCGACCCCGATGATCTTCCGCAAGCGATTGACATGCTCTCAGAAAGCATTGCGATTCTTAAAGCCGAATATAAAGATATCCTCTCAATTGATTCAAATATAAATGATTTAAAGAATCTATATCATAAAATCTCAGGAACGCTAAGCCGCGCCCGCCAGCGTTCTGCAAAGGAATTCTCGCAGGCCATCAGCCAACAGATTCAAAGCCTCGGAATGGAAGGCGGAATCTTTGAGGTGCGTCTTGAGCAAACCGCGACCGATGCTTTTGCAAGCTACGGCAGCGAATCCGTCAGTTTCGCTGTCAGCGCCAATCCAGGGCAGTCCATCGGCGCCTTGTCAAAAGTGGCCTCCGGGGGTGAATTGTCCAGGCTCAGCCTGGCGATTCAGGTTGCCAGCGCCAATACGACTGAGGTCTCAACCTTGATTTTCGACGAAATTGATATCGGCATCGGCGGGAAAGTGGCTGACCGCGTCGGATCGATGCTGCGCAAACTCGGTGAGTCGCGCCAGATTTTCTGCGTCACGCATCTGCCGCAAGTCGCCGCCCGCGGCAATCACCAGTTCAAAGTCGAAAAGAAAACCGAACATGCAGCGAACGTCGAGATTACGACATTGGACGCGGAGGAGCGCATTTCTGAAATCGCAAGAATGCTTGGAGGTGCGAAAATTACCGACCGAACGACAGCGCATGCAAAGGAATTGCTTTCACAGAGACAGCCGTAGCCTCGACTGACTGCCGCCGCGCGATGAGAATGAAACACAGTCTCGGTCGCTTCTCGACGAGCCGGGAGTTGGGTTTAGGCACAAGCAGATTCTTCTCTTGAGCGCCAAAGCCGTTCAAATCTGCTCTGTGATAGCGCCAGCGAGCGCGCAGCATTAAAGCATGAAGTTTTAGCTTCAATCCGCGGCAAACAGATGAATGGAGGCGTGTTATGCAGCGGCAAGAGAAACGCGTTCGAAACTACGCTGTTTTTTCTCAACCCCAAGATGGTATGGTATATTTTTCATCAGCTTTGCATTTACTATGGCAACTCGCACTTTTCACCCAATGGGCGCATTGCATGCAGTGATCAAAGCTGCAGAGGCTCTTTTCAAAAATACAAGTCTGAACTTGCCGATCAAACAGCTATGAATGCATCAAGTCATTAGTTCGGCCGTGTTTAGACCAAAACTTGAATTTGTCTTGTTCAATAAGCATTCACACCTCAGGGGGAATAAATCATGATGCGAAAAAGCTTGTTTTCTATTTTTACGTCAATTTTTGCTTCGGCATTGATCACCGTCTCAATGGCAGGCATAGCACTGGCCGATGACTTTAAAGTGGCTATTGTTTTGCCTGGTGTGATTACCGATAAGTCATTCAATCAAGCTGGGTATGAGGGTGTTCAGCGCGCTGCAGAGAAGCTGGGCATCGAATTTGCGTATTCCGAAAAAACTGCGCAACCTGACCAGCCTGAGGCCTTGTCCGATTACGCGCGCCGCGGCTACGATCTGGTGATAGGTCATGGCGGAGAGTTCCAAGAATCAGTGAGCCGCGTTGCCCGAAGATTCAGCGATACCCAATTTCTGATAGTCAATGGAACCGAGCCCGGCGACAACTACGCCACGATGAGTTTTGATTTTCCGGGTCTTGGCTATGTCATGGGTTACGTGGCCGGCAAGACTTCGGAAACAGGAAAAGGCGGCTATATCGGCGCTCAGAAACTGTTGTTCTATGTTCAGCTCGGAGAGGGGTTTGAAAAAGGATTTCTGGCTGCTCGTCCAGATGGCAAGGTGTTCACAGCTTGGACAAACGACTGGGATGATGTTGCTAAAGGCAAGGAAGCCGCTCTGAATCAGATCAGCCAGGGTGCAGATGTGATCTTTCCGTCAATGGACAATGCTGTTGTCGGCAGCCTTCAGGGCGTAAAAGAGAAAGGTGCAATGGGCATCGGCATCTATTACGATGCGATTGTTGATTGGCCGGATACGGTTATTCAGTCTGCAATTTTTGATATGCGAAGTGCGCTGGGAGAGGTGATCGCCACCGCCAAAGCGGGAGAGCTTCAAGGCAAAGCATACATTTTCGGCCTGGAAACATCCGCGGCCGCACGAATTGGCAGTTATGCAGACAGCGTTTCGGCTGAGACCAGAAGTGAAATCGAAGCGCTCATCCCGAGCATCATCGCGGGCGACATCGAGACCCGCTAAACAACACTTAGTCTCAGCAGATTTTTTGCGCAGCTATAACAGCCGACGAACTGATTGATGGACGGCGCGGCGCTCACTTTGCGCCAAATATCCAAGAGCTTCGGCTCATTGTGTGCGCTTGATCAAGTTAATTTGGAGGTTGCGCAGGGAACTATCCATGCGGTATTGGGGGAAAATGGTGCGGGCAAAACCACACTGATGAATATTCTCTTCGGGCTTTATCAGCCTGATAAGGGAGAAATTTTTGTCAACGGCGCTGCCTGTCGGATTTATTCCCCCAAGCATGCGATGAATCTCGGCATCGGCATGATTCATCAGCATTTCATGCTCGTGGAGTCTTTGACCGTTGCTGAAAATGTCACATTGGGCTTGCGACAGCGCAAGCTGATGCTTGACTTGAAAGCAATTGCGGATCAATTGAGTTCACTGTCTCAGGAGTACGGGTTCGATATCGATCCGCATGCCGAGGTCTGGAAACTGCCTATCGGCATGCGGCAACGGGTTGAGATTCTCAAAGTACTGTTTCGAGCAGCCAGCGTCATCATCCTTGACGAGCCCACAAGTGTGCTCGCTCCAAGTGAGATCAAAACACTTCTCAATGGATTGGAGCGATTGCGTGATGCCGGCAAAACTGTCATATTCATTACTCACAAACTCGAAGAGGTTGAAGCAGTTGCGGACCATGTGACAATCATGCAGCAGGGACGTGTCAAGGCATCCAAGAAGGTTGCTGAGACCTGTGCTAAAGATCTGGCGCGGCTGATGGTGGGGCGTGAGATTGAGCATGCCCGCTTAAAACGCAGCAGTACTGCCTCTGGCGATGCCATTTTGCGCATTGCGGATGTAAGCGCTCGGGACCAGCGCGGGATTCTTGCTCTGCGAGATGTTTCTCTCAGTGTTCGCGCTGGCGAGATTCTGGGGATTGCCGGCGTCGATGGCAACGGCCAGGCAGAACTGGCTAAAGTTATTACCGGACTGCTTGCACCTGAAAAAGGCAGTGTGCTGATTGACGAAAAGAATGTGACGGCAAAGTCGATTCGGGCCCGAAGGCACCGATACGGACTCTCATATGTGCCTGACGACCGACAGCATACCGGATTGGTATTGGATTTCACTGTCGCCGAAAATGCTATGCTGCGGGACTTTAATGTCGCGCCTTTTTCGAAAAAAGGCATTATTGATGCTCGCTATGTCCGCAGAAGAGCTATCGAGTGGTTGATCGCTATGATGTGCGAACCCAGTCTGTCGATCAGAAAGTGCGTTATTTGTCTGGCGGAAATCAGCAAAAGCTTATATTTGCCCGCGAAGTCGAATGCGCCTCACGGGTTGTGGTGGTAATGCAGCCGACCAAGGGACTGGATGTCGGCGCCACCGAAGCAGTGCAAAAAACAGTCATGCGCGAGCGCGATGCAGGCAAAGCGATTTTGTACATCAGTACCGAGCTTGAGCATATTATCGCTGTCGCAGACCGGATTGCAGTAATGTGCAGCGGTGAAATAACCGGCATTCTGACTCCAGATGAAGTAACCGACCAGAAGATTGGTGCACTTATGGGCGGACTTCAAGCCACGGATTTGACATAAATGTCAGCCTTTGTCCATTGCATGTATGTCTTGCGGCCAGTTTGGGCGGTACTGCTGGCTTTGCTGCTGGGCTCAGGGCTGATCGCGCTAGCCGATGTCTCACCGCTGTCCGCCTATGCAGAACTCTTCAAAGGCGCTTTTCTTGACTACTGGGGCATTGCCGGAACGCTGGTCAAAATGTCGCCGATTCTGCTTGCCGGACTGGCAGTCATTCTGCCCATGCGGGCCGGACTGCTCAATATTGGTGCAGAAGGGCAAATCTATATGGGCGGACTGTTTGCCGCGATGTCCGCATTGCTGTTGCCGGAAATGCCGCCTTTGATTCATATTTGCATTTGTGTTCTAGCCGGTGCGATTGGCGGCGGACTGTGGGGCTTGATACCTGGCTATCTCAAAGCTTTTCATGGAATGAACGAAGTCATTCTGACACTGTTGATGAATTTCATTGCCATCAACATTGTCAGTTATGTGGCCGGCGGCCCCATGATGCAGGAAGGCGCACCTTATCCGTACTCTGAGGAAATTCGGGAGGATCTTTGGCTGCCATGGATTCTGCCTTCAACCGATGCTCATTTAGGTGTCGTTGTTGGCATCGTGCTGGCTGTCGCGATGTTCTTCATTTTGCGCTATTCGACTGCGGGGTTTGCGATTGATGCTGTTGGAAAAAGCGCAACCGCCGCAAACTATGCTGGAATACCGGTCAAAGCATATGTTGTTGGAATTATGTTTTTCGCTGGCGCTCTGGGCGGTCTGGCCGGTGCGTTTGAGGTGCTTGGCCTGAAATATCGTCTCTATCATCATTTCTCGCCAGGCTATGGGTTTGATGGAATTGTTGTTGCTTTTCTGGCGGCGGTGAATCCAATCGCGGCCCCGCTGGCCGCGTTTTTTCTGTCGGGCCTCAAGGCCGGTGCATTGGTGATGCAGCGAGGGACAGGTTTGGAAAGCACGGTCATTGAGGCGATTCAGGGACTCGTGATTATCTTGGTTGCTGCCAGCCTTGGCTTGCGATACGATACCCGCAAATGGCTTGTCAGATTATTGGACAGACGCCAAATCCTGGATGCAGAGCTTGGCGATACGCTGACGGCGAAAAACAAAGAAAGCACGGACCGGACATGATTGAATTCCTGAGCGATCCTGCGGCGCTGTCTGACTTTCTTTCCACCAGCCTGCGACTCTCGATTCCGATCGTGTTTGCGGCGGTCGGCGGGGTCATTGCAGAACGCTCCGGGGTTTTCAATATCGCGCTTGAAGGCTGCATTCTCGGCGGCGCTTTTGGCGCAGCGGTCGGCGCTTATCTGTTTGGAACGCCGATTGCGGGGTTGGCATTTGGCATTTTTGCGGCGCTGTGCGCTGGATTGTTACTGGCTGCGCTGGCGGTCGGACTTGCCATCAACCAGCTGGTGGCTGGCATCGCGATCAATATTTTAATGCTGGGTCTGACTTCGTACTTGGCGCGGCTGATTCTTGGAGCCGATGCTACATCCACATTGCCCGGTTTCTACGCCATGGAGATTCCGGGATTGTCACAAATTCCAGTTATCGGTTCAGTTCTTTTCAGTCAGGATATTCTCACCTATCTGATGTTTCTGATCGTTCCGCTGGCTTGGTGGTTTGTCTTCAAGACACCGTGGGGCTTGAGCCTGCGGGCTATCGGCGATTTTCCGGTTGCCGCTGACAGTGCCGGTATCAGTGTTCCCAAAGTGCGGTTTTTCGCGGTCTTGGCCAGCTGTGCAATTGCAGGACTGGGAGGCTGCTACCTGGTGCTGTCGCAGGTTTTTGTGTTTACCGAGCACATGAGCGCCGGCAAGGGCTTTATTGCCCTGGCGGCGCTGATACTCGGCAGATGGAATCCGGCTGGCGCCTTGCTTGCATGCTTGTTTTTTGGTTTCTCAGATGCACTGCAGCTGAGACTGCAATTCAACCGTCCGGATATACCATATCAATTATTTTCGATGGTGCCGTTTGCGGCATCATTCCTGGCACTAGTGCTGTTCGCCGGCAAAGTTCGTCCGCCGGCGGCAATCGGAACCCGTTATGAAAGAGGTGGCAAGTGATGACGTTTGCACAGTCAATGATCCAAAACCCGGTACCATGGCCGAATGGCGCCAAATGTGCGGGATGCATAACATTCGACATGGATGCGGACAGCCTGATTCATCTTGATCATCCGCAAGATGGCTATCGCCGGGCATCGGCCATTTCCTCGCAACAGTACGGGCCCCATATTGCGGTGCCGCGCATTGTTGAGACCTACAAGATTCTCGGCATTCGGCAAACGTTTTTCATCCCCGGCTGGTGCATGGAAACCTATCCGCAGTCTGTAGAGCTGATGCTTGAGGGTGGAAATGAAATCGGACATCATGGATACATGCATGAGAATCCAGTTTCGCAAAGCAAAGATGAGCAGGCGATGTGGCTGGATCGGGCGATTTCTGTAATTGATAAAATGACCGGACAGAAACCTAGAGGGTGGCGTGCGCCGCTCTACAACTTCTCCAACCATTCGGCAGATTTGCTGGTTGAGCGCGGCTTCCTGTACGATGCCTCTCTGATGGGTGATGATGTGCCGTACATCATTGAGGCAGAAAATGGAAATCTGATCGAACTGCCTTCACATTGGGGCCTTGATGACTGGCCGCAGTGGGTGCAATCGATGGATCTGGACTATATGATGCCAATTCGCTCGCCTGATTCTGGCTGGGAAATCTTTGCTCAGGAATTTGAGACCGCATACAAATATGGCGGGTTATGGATTCCAGTCGTGCATCCATTCGTAACCGGGCGCCTGTCGCGCTGGGAAGTTGTCGCCCATTTTCTGCAAAATATTGTCGAACGCGGAGATGTCTGGCTTGCACCGATGGAAGAGATCGCGGCGCATATTGAAAAAATAGTGAAGAACGGTGATTTTGAAGCGCGCCGCATAAAGATGCCGCAATACAATTCAGCAGTTAAATGGTGAGTGGGGCTGATGTTTTAAACAGTCATATTTTTTCTCAATCCAGATGGCGGAAGACAAAGGCATTCTCAAATCAGAACGCGCTAAAGCGATTTTCTAGAAGCAGCCAAATCGCTTTGCAAACACTCACGGCTGGCATCCTTTCCACTGGTCGTCCACTTTCGAGTCGACAGCATCAAATGATACGCCGTTTTGCGTTTGAGTTTCATTCCCCGAATCCAGGCAGCAATAATGTCCCCAACCCGTTTAGAGGCGTCACTTCACTATTCACGATGCGCAGCTTGTATGGTATATTCTGTGCCAGCCGTCTGCTTTTATGGCGGCTTTTCAATTTCACCCGATGGGTGAAGCTCATCAGACACTGAGAAAAAACAAGTTGCACAAGACTTTAAGAAACAACATCTCGATTTTTGTCAATTAAGGGTACAAACATGCAACTGAATACAAAGAGCAAAATCCTGCTATCTGTCGTCACGCTCGCAACGTCGATAGCGGTGACCTCCTGCAATGTCTACCGTCCTGAATTCTCCCAAGGCCAGAGAATTGAGGCAGCTGATGTGGAACAGCTGCGACAAGGCATGACCAGAGAGCAGGTCGCGAATTTGCTTGGCACTCCGCTGATTGCTGACTCTTTCCACCAGAATCGGTGGGATTACACCTACTATATGATAGACACATCCCGAGAAATCACCCAGCAGCAGAATTTGAGAATTGAATTTGAAAATAATGCAGTCGTTCGGATTTCTCACAATATTCCGGCCGACGAGCCGATGGAATCCTCCGACTCGACAGAGGCAACTCCGGGAGCTGACGCTGCTCAGCAGGCAGAGCCTGAGGGCACCTCACAGTAGAACCATCACTGAAACAGCAGACATAGATTTTTCTTCGACAGTCTCTGATTTGAGGGCAATCCCCGCCCGCATCAACTAATTGCGATGAAACGCTCGGCCTCACAGCGCCCGGCACATGACCGATGCCAGAGACGATCCAGTAAATTCTCATGCATTTTGTAACTGCGAACCAAGTTCATGCGGCATGCGCCAGCTTTATCGATCTGACCCAAGCGCTGGAAAAGTCTCACTGTGCCCCGCCGGCCGCCCTCAAGGACATGCTCCTTGCCAGTGAGCAGGCAGACAATCAAGGCCAAGATTATTTGCTGATTCGAGCCGCATGGAGTCGAGGCGCAGCGCTCGGACTCAAGGCCGCATCGGTTTTTCCCCTGAATCGCAGGACTTCTGCGCTGCCGGCGATACAGGCTGTCTATGTGCTGTATTCCGGAGTCAGCGGCGCTCCCGCTGCGGTGATCGACGGTACCGCAATGACATACTACAAAACTGCTGCGGATTCCGCCCTGGGCGGGAAGTTCCTTGCTCGTCGCGATACTCAAGCAATGACAATGATTGGCGCCGGCGCAATGGCTCCGTATCTGATTCGCGCGCATTGTGAGCTGCAGCCTTCAATTCGTCGCGTAACGATCTGGAACCGAACTGCATCACGAGCGCAGGATTTGGCTGACTCACTCGCCATTGACGGCGTTCAGATCACCGCCAGTGATGACCTTGCGACTGCCGTTCGCGAGGCGCAGCTGATCAGCTCGGCAACCATGACCATAGAGCCGATCATCCAAGGCGACTGGATTTCATCCGGCGCGCATCTGGATCTAGTGGGCGCATTCAAGCCGGATATGCGTGAGGCTGATGATGCCGCAGTACTGAAATCAAGAATTTTTGTCGACTGCCGCGACACAACGATCGGCGAAATCGGGGAAGTGATGATTCCGATCGAGCAAGGGGTCATGAAGGAATCCGATGTTCTGGCAGACCTTTACGAGCTTTGCTCCAAGAAAGTTCCAGGACGGCAAAGCAACGAGGAAATTACTTTATTCAAGAACGGCGGCGGCGGGCATCTGGATTTGATGCTCGCCCAATACATTCACTCGCAAGTTGAGAATTCCTGACGATTGGAGTTTTGCTTGAAAAGCGATTCAGTTTGCGCCCTTTTACGCTGGCTCATTTTGTGACTCAAATGGCTGCGGATTCAGCGGCCTGTATTCAAATCTATAAAGCCGGCAAGTTCATTCTGCCTCACCGGGTGAATCGCGATATTTGAGATTGTGGCAGCGACTTTTCATAAGAAAGCTGCCAAATGGTCCAAGACGATAACCGCCCCAAATATCATTGTCACTCCGCCTACAGCGGTATTCATGAAGCGCTGCCAAGATTTGCGTTTGCCTAAAGCGCCAGCCGACACCGCTGCCGCCGCCGAGAGTATTGCCATTCCTGCGATCGACCCGAATCCGAACAACGCAATGTAAATGATGCCGAGCAGGGTCGATTGAACCGTTTGCAGAGCGAGCAGAATCAGGGCTGCAAAACCGGCTTGCTGCTGCGAACCGCCAGCCCTTCTTTGACCATTCGATCGACATCAGCGCCAACGTAACCGGCAAGATCGGTTTTGTTGATGATCAGCAGGTCGGATCGGATCACGCCCAGGCACTTTCTTGCGCGGTATATCGTCGCCGCCAGCCGTGTCGATGACAAACATCCAGTAGTCCACCAAATCCAGGGAAAACGAGGATGCGAGTTTATCGCCGCCGCTTTCGATCAAGATTGCCGACAGATTCGGATGCGCCAGCGCCAGGCGATCGGCTGCTTGGATATTGAGTGTAGGATCTTCACGAATAGCGGTATGCGAGCAAACGCCGGTCTCCACCGCCGATACTTTATTCTCAGCAATAATGGCGCTGCGCTTCAAACACTCGGCATTCTCTCTCGTCACCAGATCATTGGTAACCACGGCGACCTCTAGGTCTTGTGCCTGCAAAGCTGGCATCAGCCGCTCAATCAGCGCAGTTTTCTTCGACCCGACCGGCCCGCCAATGCCAATTCGCGCGGGGGCCGGCGAGAAAATGGCCAGCACTTGCACATTGGCTCGTGTGAGCGAGCTCGAGAACATTCATGCGGACAATATCGCCCACATCGGCGCCCGCAACTCAATGAATCCGCGCGACCACATTGAGCTGGCAGAGGCGCGCGGGATTCGTTTTCACGCCATGGATGAAGTCGTGGAGCGAGGCGTAGCGACGGTCGTCAGTGAGGCGGCAGATCGGGTATGGAACGGCACTGACGCGCAATACCTGAGTTTCGACATGAACATCATGGATGCCTCAGCCGCACCGGGTGTAACTGCACCTGAGCCCGGCGGTTTCGAATCCCGTGAGATGATGCAGACCGCCACACTGCTCGGCGAGCGCGGTTCAGTGAGCTTGATCGAAGTGTCTGAGCTGGAACCGATTTTTGACGTGAGCGGCACAACCTCAAAATTAGTCGCCTGTGTTGTCTTGCGCCTCATGGCAGCCATGGCGCGGCAGCGCGGTGAATCTGTAGATCCCAATCTTAGGCGGGAAAACCTGCGAAAATAAATAGCTCGCTCTCCTGTACGGAAGCGGAGCACCCGCAAGTCGTTTCCGTTTGAACAGCGCGCTGACATCCCTGCGACCTGTGTTGAGCGCAAATCTCTCAGTGAGCTTAACCCAGTCACCAGTTGCGGAGCATCCGCAATCGATTCACACCGGCCGAATGCGCTCATTGCATTGATGAATCGTTGCGAACCTCACTTTCGCCTGGTTGCAAGCAGCTCAAAGCTGACCAATATCCAAGCTTCAAACACACGACAGGACAGGATGCCGAGAATGGCATCGGCGTAATGATTGCGAGTCGGCGGGCTCAAACTAAGAGCAAGCGCACCAGGCACATTCAGTACATGGCTCCGCAATTGTTCGTAATATTTCGAACATCATTCAAACCCTTGATTGTCGATCTGTCTGGCATAACTCGCCACACTACCACTCATGGCGTCAACCTGAAACTGAATCGCCGGCACCCGCGCAACGTTCGACCGCACTGGCAGCGGCAGATAATACAGCGACTTGCACTCCACACATTGATCTGCTCCAAGCCGCCTGCGCGACCTGTATACCCTTTATGCCGAAACACGCAAGAACGATACCATCTTGCATTGATCCGTTGAACCGATACGACGAGTGCTGCACCTTAAAACGCGGCGACCGACCCTCGAGCCGAGACCAATCATCTTTTTTGCCGCAGGCCGCGGAGGCTCCGAGAAGCTCACCGGCCGGCTGCGATGATTTTTTACAGCCACATTGCGGAATCAGATCATCACTTAAATCATATCCAGACCCGCATAAATGTTAGAATTGACGCAGAATCAAAACAATCATCACGAAAGGAGCAAGACAATGTGTAACGTATGCGGCTGCGGATCCGAACCTGCACATGACCACCGGCACCGTGAGCACAAGAAGCATGATGATATCGCCAGGCAGCATCTTCATTTCGGAGACAACGAGGCGAGAGTGTCTGTTGCCGGATTCAACAGTTCCGAGCTGGTCACCATTGAGAGAAATATTCTTGATAAAAATCAATCTTATGCAAACCAAAATCGATCCTTTTTCTTGGACAGAAAACTGTTCGCTGTCAATCTGCTGTCCAGTCCGGGCGCCGGCAAGACCAGTCTGCTGATCAAAACCATTGAGAATCTGCAGCAGGCGATCCCTATTTATGTGATTGAAGGCGATCAGGAGACCGACAACGACGCTGAGCGCATTCGCAGCACCGGTGTTGAGGCCGCGCAAATCAATACTGGAAAAGGCTGTCATCTTGATGCCCATATGGTCGGTCACGCCCTTGAGGAGTTCACGTTTGACCCAGCCGGTGGCTTGGTGCTCATCGAAAATGTCGGAAATCTGGTGTGTCCCGCTGCATTCGACTTGGGCGAGTCCTGCAAAGTCGTCATCTTGTCGGTCACAGAAGGCGAGGATAAGCCGCTGAAATATCCTGATATGTTCGCTGCCTCAGACCTGATGATCATCAGCAAATCCGATTTGCTGCCGTATTTGCAATTTGATGTCGAGCAGGCAATCGAATACGCCAAGCGCGTCAACCCGGCTTTGGAAGTCATACAGCTGTCCGTCGAGTCCGGCGACGGACTTCAGCAATGGGAAAAGTGGCTGCTGAGCGATGCCAATGCTCAAGTGCCACGCTCACTGCAAAGGCAGTCTGCGGGAAGCTGCTGCGCCCATGCATGAGCTGGCGATGGCCCGAAGTCTAGTCGAAATGGTGGATGACTACGCACTGCGTCAACGTGCAAGCCGAGTCAAGCAGATCAATCTTCGCCTGGGCGAGTTGTCCGCGCTGACGAGAGCCCTGTATTTCTGCTTTGAATCCGTCTCCAAAGGCACCGTATGCGAAGGCGCGACTCTTTCGATAGAGACTGTGCCCTTGACTGTCTACTGCAGTCACTGCGACGAGACCAAGAAGCCTTCGGGTCGCTACAGTTTTCGCTGCAGCGACTGCGGCATGCCCACACCCAAAGTCATCACCGGGCGCGAACTGCAGCTGGTCTCGATCGAGCTGGCATCATCCGACCGGACAGCAGCTGCGCCCGACATCCGGGAAACCGCCGCAACCGCATGAATCGAATGGACAATCAAGTAAAAAGAAGATGACAATCAGCCCAAACAATGCGTGGAGTTTCGTCGCGCATCAGCATCAGGGGCCGCATCAGGAAACCGATGCCGATGCCCATACGCGGTCTCCAAGCAAACACAACAGCAGCTTCAAGGCGGAAGGCATTCTCACTTTCATGGGTGCGCCGTACTGTCCGCCTGAACGCGACAAAGTGCGAGCCGCAGGCGCCAAAATCTGTTTTCTTGGAGCTCCTTGGGACCAAGGCACCATCGTACGCACGGGCACCTCCAGCGGACCGCACGGCATTCGCGAGGCATCATCGCAGTATTTTTCTTATATGTTTGAGTATGATGTCGATCTGATGACCTTTTTTCGCGTGGTCGACTGCGGCGACATTCCGATTGTTCCGGGGAACAACACACTCTCGCAGCAATACATGTGCGACTATGTCACCGAATGTCTCGAAGGCGGCGCGAAAGTGATTCTCGTCGGCGGCGACCATTCGGTCCCCATCCCCGGCGCGCGAGCCCTGTCGCAGTATCTCAGCCGCCACAACCCTGAGGGAAAAATGGGCTATCTGCATGTGGACTGCCATTTGGATGCTGCGGTTGATTGGGCAGGCATTGAGATTACCAATGCCTCGGGGCCCACTGAAACCTTCAAGCTGCCAAACGTCAGCGCCGAAAACATGGCCCACATGGGCTCGCGAAACGGCCTGAACCCAAAAGACTGGATGGATTTTTGGGTCGACAATGAGATGCCCATTTACTCAATGGCGCAGGTTGTCGAGCGCGGCGTTGAGGTGTGCGGGCGTGAAATTCTTGAGCGTGCCTGGAATGGCGCCGATGCAGTTTATCTTTCTTGGGACACCGACTCCATCGACTGCAGCTGCATGCCTGGCACCAGCTGCCCTGAAAGCTATGGCCTCAATGCGCGCGAGGCGCTTGCCTTTGCGCGGCTGGCCGGGCAGTTCGGGGTCGATGTGCTTGAGCTGGCAGAGCTCTCGCCCGTTTTCGATGTCAGTCAGATGAGCGCAAAACTCGCTTGCAACCTGATTTATCACTATCTCGGCAGCCGCGCCAAGACTTTGCGTGACAGCAGCCAAAGTCCTTGATGTCACAGGCCGCAAACAGAAATCTGCTGAAGCATAAACCCATCATGGTATCCCTATGAATCCTGCCAAAGCCTACTTGCATCTGTTTTCTCCGCTTGGCGGTGAAAACGCCGACAACTACCGCACGCCAGGCCAAATTTCATTTTTGCGCTCGAAGTTCATGTCTTTGGACGACGCGGGGTTGGCCGACACCGATGCGCCATACGTGTTCATCGGCGTACCCTTCGATGAAGGCAATGTCGGCAAACCCGGCAGTGAGGACGGGCCGCGCGAATTTCGAGTCGCATCGCTGGATTATTTTCCGTTCTGGTTCGAATTCAATGTCGACCTGCACGGCAGCGCCATTGACTGCGGCGATGTCTCCATGCCGCGAGTCAGTCCTGATGTTGCCCGCGAGCGCATCTACCGGGCAGTCAGCAAAGCGCTGGCCGCCGGCAAGACACCGATCATCTGCGGCGGCGACCGCTCAGTCTCAATACCCGCGACTAAAGCGCTTTCAGATCACCTCGGCGCAAGCCAGAAAATGGGTTATCTGCATCTCGGCGCGCATCTGGATATGGCGGACAGCTGGGCAGGCGAGCGCGAGGTGAGCACCTGTACCCTGGCGCGCATCACCGAACTGAAAAATCTCAGTATGGATCACGTCGCCCATGTCGGCGCCCGCAATTCATTCAACCCCAAAGATCATGTCGATCTGGCAAAATCCCGCGGCCTGCGCTTCTACCCCATGCATGAGGCCCTTGAGCGGGGTGTTGATACCGTCATTGACGAGGCGGTCAGCCGCGTTTGGAATGGTACCGACGGCCAGTACCTGAGTTTCAACTTCAATGTTCTGGACTCTTCGGCCGCCCCGGGGGTCACCGCCACCGAGCCCGGGGGACTGGAATCGCGGGAAATCATGCGTGTTGCCTCACGAATCGCCAGACAGAAAGGCGTCAGTGTGATTGATGTGACCGAATTATGCCCGATGTTTGATGTCAGCGGCTCCACTTCACGCACAGCCGTTTGTGTCGTGCTTCGAATCATGGCAGAGATTGCTCACCTTCGAGGGCAGACTCTGGATGAATCGATCCGCCGCCCCGGCTGGCAATACAACTGAATCTCATAACGTTCATTGAGCTGTAGGAGGGAAGCAGAATGAATTCAAGAAAGCTACATTCATTGCGGGCGCTGTTGCAATGCGCTGCAGCAGCGGCTGTGATCGCGCTGGGATCTATGTCGACGCAGGCATCGGCAGCCGACGAGCTTAACGTACTGGTCTGGTGCGATCATGCCGATGAGAAACTTCTCAAGCCCTTTGAGGAAGCGCACAACGTAAAAGTCAACGTCAAAACCTACGAAGGCACTGGCACTGCACTGTCCATTATTGAACAGTCTGCGCCCGGCGACTGGGATGTGCTGGTTGTTGATGCGCCGGATGCGCCGGTGGTTGCCAGCCTCGGACTGCTTGAGCCGCTCAATGATGCCGACCTGCCGCTTGACAATCTGTTTGATCCGCTGACCGCGGCCGGCTTCAATTACGTCGACGGGAATCGCTACACGGTTCCGGAAAAATTCGGCTATTACGGCGTCGTCTATAACAAGGACAAGGTGGATCCGGAAGATATGAAATCCGCGCAGGTCATGTGGAACGACAAATATGCCGGACGTATCGCAGTCTACGATTACTATTTCCCAGCCATGCAGCTGATTGCCATCTCCATGGGCATCGCCCCGGATGAAATCACCATGGAACACTTGCCTCAAATTCGCGAGAAGCTGCTCGCAATGCGCTCGAACGTCAAAATGATCGGAGACATCGTGAGTGTGCAGAATGCGCTGGTCAACGGCGATGTCGACATTATCGTGAATGCAGCGGAATTTGCGGTCTCCAACCTCATGCCCTCGCTGCCGCATCTGGACTGGACTATTTTTGAGGAAGGCGGACTGATCTGGATCCAAGGCCTAAGCATCATGAAAGACTCAAAGCAAAAGGACTTGGCGCTGGAGTTCGTCAAGCATGTCATCAGCCCCGAAGGGCAAAACGCACTGGCGACTTCAGAATGCTATTGGGCGATGCCTGCCAATGCAGCCACCGAGCTGTCGGCAGACAAGAGAGCGATTCTGCGCTGGGATGAGCAGGCTGGATTCCTGGCCCGCTCAGTGCCCTCGGCGATCAGTCAGCCCGATATCGATGCGGAAATGCTGGATATGTGGACTGAATTTCTGCAAAACTGATTGAAATCAGGCGAATGCTAAAGCATTCGCTGTGGCGATGCCGGACCCCGATGGGCTGCTGAAATCGCGTCCGGCATCGCGTTATTCTGACCGACCGTAGCGGTGAGGTAATGACATGCGATAATCCCGCACAGGCATGGCGACAGTAAAACAAAAATCCCTTTTTGATCTGACAAAGTGGGCGATTCACCCGGCCTTCTGGTTTACGGTGATTTTTTTCGCCATACCGCTTGCCATCATGCTTGCCGTCAGCTTCTGGCAGCGCGTATACGGGAAACTGACAGCGACTTGGGACTTGGCCAACTACGCAAAGTTTTTTGGCCGAGACTACCTTCTTGATGCATTGTTCAATTCGATTGAAGTGACGGTTTTGACGACTCTCATCAGCATTGTTCTCGCCTACCCTCTCGCCTATGCACTCGCCTACAAAGTCCCGCCGCGCCTGCAGCGTCTGATACTGCTGCTGGCGGTGATGCCTTTTTGGACCGCCTACGTGGTACGCTCTTACAGCTGGCTGCTGGTAATCGCCGAAAACGGCGTAATCAACGTGATGCTGACAGCTTTGGGACTCATTGATCAGCCGCTTGAAATGGCATACAGCCGCGGTGCAACCGTGCTCGGCTTTGTCCATTTTTTCACCATGCTGCTGACTTTGACCATCTACGCCAATCTGGTGCAGATCAAGGCTTCCTACCGCAAAGCCGCTGCCGACCTCGGCGCGAGTTCGCTGCAGGTGTTTTTGCGCATCACCTTGCCGCTCAGCATACCCGGTGTAGCGGTGGGCGGCTTTATTGCTTTTGTGATTGCAATCGGCGATTACATTACTCCGCAGATTTTGGGCGGCGGCACCGAAGTGCTGGTGCCGCAGGCGATCATACTGCAGGTATCGCGGGCCGCCAACTTTCCAATGGCTTCCGTAATGAGCGTAACGCTGATGATTGTCGTGATCATCGTCTACCTCATTGCGGCCAAGCACATGAAAATGGAGCGAGTGTAATGCGACAGTGGCTGCGCCATATGCCGTTTTTCAGCTATATCGCACTGGCGCTCGGGTTTATTTATCTGCCAGTTGCGGTGCTGGTGATTTTTTCGTTTCAGGACGGACTGCTGCCGGTGCCGCCTTTCAACGGCCCCAGTTTGCAATGGTATGAAAAGATGCTCGAAAACGATCGTCTGCTCGACTCTTTGCTCAACTCCGTAGCGGTTGCAGTATTATCGTCGGCCGCCACGACAGTGCTGGGGTTCCTGGCCGCTTACGGAATGGCCAAGCGTCCGCCGCGATGGACCGGCGGCATTCGCTTCGTATTGATGGCGCCGCTGACAGTATCCTACCTGATTATCGGCATCGGCCTGCTGATCACCTTGAATATCCTGGGCATATCGAAATCGCTGTTTGCCGTTGGCATCGGGCACGCAGTGATCAATCTGCCGCTTTGCTTCGCGATCATATACTCTCAGTTCGGCGATCATATGAAAAACATTGATGCGGCAGCGCGAGATCTGGGTGCCAGCGACTGGCAAACAATGATTCACGTCATCGCACCGATGATGAAGCCGTCCTTATTCGCTGCGTTTTGCCTGTCCGCAACACTGTCATGGGATGAGTTCATCATTGCGTTTCTGCTGAGCCGTTTTGAGGTCACGCTGCCAGTCATTATTTTTGAGATGCTGCGAGCCGGATTGACTCCTGAGGTGAATGCGGCCGGCACCGTTGTATTTGCAATATCGTTCACTTTTGTGGCGATTGCTGCCAGCGTCATGTTTCTTGGCACTCGGAAAACATCATGAACCATGAGCCCCTAGTGATTTTAGACAGCGTGACCAAGACGTTTGGCGAGGTCGTCGCTGTAGATCAAGTCAGTCTGAATATTGCGCCGGGTGAATTTCTGGTTCTGCTCGGACCATCGGGCAGCGGCAAGACAACCCTGCTTTCCATGCTAGGCGGATTCATCACCCCGACGGCTGGAAAGATACTGATCCGCGGCGAGGATGTCACGCACCTGCCGCCCGCGACGCGGCCGACTGTCACCGTGTTTCAGGACTATGCGCTTTTTCCTCACATGAGCGTCAGCGACAACATCGGGTTTGGCCTGGTAATGAGAAAAATACCGAAACGCGAGCGACTGCGCCGCATTGCAGAAGCGCTCGAAAAGGTCGGCCTGACTGGTTTTGGCGAGCGAGGCATTCATCAGCTGTCTGGCGGCCAGCGCCAGCGTGTTGCACTGGCGCGGGCAATCGCCGTGGAGCCAACGGTCCTTCTGCTTGATGAGCCGCTCGGTGCGCTGGACTTGAAAATTCGTCAGAAAATGCAAGAGGAGCTGGTGCATCTGCAAAAGAACCTCCATGCGACATTCGTCCACGTGACCCATGACCAGGATGAGGCAATGAGCATTGCTGACAATATTGCGCTGGTCAGCCATGGAAAAATTGAAGACTATGGCTCCCCAGAGCGAATCTACCTGCGCCCAGCCACTTTGTTCACGGCGAGATTCATGGGTGAAACCAACATCATTGAGGTGCAGCCGACGGCTGCCAGTGACAGTGAGAAGCTGATTGTTGACAGTCCACTCGGTCAATTGGAGCTGCCGCATGCTGACATGGACAGCCGCGCATCACACAATATTGCACTGCGACCGGAGCAAATCAAATTAAGCGCTGGCGGCCTCACCGAAGATGATCTGGCACTGGGGAATGCCAAAGTGATTGAGGTCGTGTTTCAAGGCGCCCATCGACTCTGCCGCGCAATGGGCGGCAAGGCAATGGATACCGAGTTGCTCATCAAGGTTGCGCCAGATTATCAAGTGGCAGCGGGTGACATGCTTGCTTTGCAAGTGCGCAAGACCGATGCCGTACTGTTATCGAAATGAGTGCCGGCGCTCGGCACCGCATCGATTCGATTCAATCTTGCCATCTCCGAAACTGCGGATGCAATGCATCTCTCGCGGATATGCCGCTCTTTGCGCAGCCTCAGGGTCACAGCTGCAACTGCACGGATGATCCAAAACACCCAGAGATAGATCGCATCCTTTGAAGTCGCATGAATTCTCACCTCATGCAGGATCCGCCTGTTCTCATGCCGAGCATCGCTGTCGCCGCGAGCGCGGCGATATGGGGACTGTTCTGGATACCCGTCCGTCATCTGAACAGCGTCGGAATCTCAGCAGCATGGACTTCACTGTTTGCCTTGGGGCTGGCAGGCATTGTTTTTCTTCTGCTTTTTTCGGTTCGATGCCTTAAGACCAGACATCTTCCCTGGAGTGTGCTGGCAACAGGATTGATTGGCGGCGGATACTTTGTGCTGTACACCTGCTCATTGGTGCTGACAGAAGTGGTCAAAGCGATCCTGTTGATTTATCTGACTCCAATCTGGAGCATCATGCTCAGCAAACTCATGCTCAATGAGAAGATCACTCCCTATCGTGTCATCTCGATTTTCTGCGGAATTGCCGGCGTCATTGTGCTGCTCGATATTCTGGGCGGTGACTTGCGATGGACAAAAATCGGCGACCTGATGGCGCTTGCCGCCGGTTTTCTCTGGTCACTTGCGACGGTACGCATCCGCAAGAGTCATGAGGTGCCTGTATGGCAGCAGGTTGGAGCTTTTTATATCGGCGGAGCGCTGATTGCGGCGCTGATCATCATTTTCCCCTTTCAGGGACTTGAAAAAATACCGGATTTCGGCGCACTCGCTGACTCTGTCCTGTGGTTTGCCATTTTTCTGTTCTTTTTCGTTGCCGCTGTCTATATGATTTTGTGGGGTACCCAAAGACTCAGTCCGACACGCGTGGGCCTGCTGTCGATGACCGAAGTGGTATTCGGAGTCACATCGGCCGCCATTTTGGCTGGGGAGACTTTCGGCTGGACACAGGTCGCAGGCGTGATTCTGATTCTCTCAGCGGCATTTATTGATGTATTTGACCGACTGGCAGCCTCAAGCGCTGGCTGCTCGACTCGAAACAGATGAGTCCGCAATCCCATTTTACCCTCGTGACGAGTTCAAGCATTTCCGCACCCGGCTCGACAACTTGGTCCGGCTCTGCACCATGAACAGTACAATCAATGCAAACCGACGCAAAGCGAAATAAGCGAACGCCGACTGAGGCATCTGCCTGCAATCATGCGATTGGCACAGATGACTGAATTTCAAGCTGCTGAATCAGCAAGCGGCACACGATACTAGAGAAGCTTGATGAAATCCCATTCCCGTGTAGTGATTATCGGCGGCGGTATCGGCGGTGTATCCACTTTGTACCATCTCACCCAAGAAGGCTGGACCGATGCGGTATTGACTGAGCGCGACGAGCTGACATCCGGTTCCACCTGGCATGCCGCCGCTCAAGTGACGCAGTTTGGGGCTAGCCAGACGATGTGCGCGCTCAAACGCCATTCAATCAACCTGTATCGCGAGTTGGCGGCCGACCCGGAATACCCCATAGACTACCACATCACCGGCGGAATGCGACTGGCACATACACAAAATGAAGTGGATGCCTACCGTCATCTTGCCGGCATGGCGGGCGGTGTCGGCATCGAGATGGAATTTATTGATGCCAAAGAAGCCGCGCAGCGCCATCCACTGATGAAAACGCATGACTTGCTGGGCGCCTGGTGGGACCCGCTTGATGGCGATATTGATCCGGCTCAATTGGTCTTTTCCCTGGCGCGGCGCGCTCGCAGGGCAAATGCTGAAATCTACCGATTCAACGCGGTACAGGATATCACCCGGAAGCCCAATGGAGAATTCATTGTCCACACCGAAAAAAGTGATATCACCTGCGAAATCGTGGTCAACGCGTCTGGATATCGGGTGCATGAAGTGGGAAGCATGCTGGGTGTTATCCACCCGGTAGTATCGATGGAGCACCAGTATTTTCTGACTGAACCGATCGCTGCCATAGAGGCGCTTGACTTTCGCGTACCCATCATTCGCGACCCGGGCGACAATTTCTACAGCCACCAAGAAAAAAGCGGGCTGCTCGTCGGCGTCTATGAGCACGACTGCAAATTGTTTGGAACGGACGGCATTGATGCAAATTTCACCAAATCACTGTGCCCATCGGACCTGGAGCGGTGCCTGGACAATATGGAAGGCATATTCGAGCGTCTGCCGGCTCTCACCAATACTGGAATCCATACCGTCATCAACGGGCCGATCACCTACAGCGCTGACGGCGCACCGCTGGTCGGATCGATTCCCGGCCTTCGCAATGCCTACGCCTGCCTGGGCTTGCGCGCCGGCATCGGCGAAGGCGGCGGACTGGGCAAAGTGCTGGCTGAGCTGATTGTTCATGGAGAATGCGAATGGGATGCCTGGTATCTTGATCCACGGCGATTCCACCGCGTGGGCAACGGCGGAGGCTACCTGCGCAAAAGCGATCGAGGAATATCGTCAGGAATTCGATTATCGCCTGCCCCATGAATACCGCGGCGCCGCACGCAATCTGTCGACCACACCGCTTTACGACACTCTCAATCAGCAGCACTGCGCATGGGGCGTGATCAATGGGTGGGAGCGAGTACTGTTTTTCAAGCCGGATGCCAGTTTCGTCGATCAGCACTCGTATCGATTCACTCCAACTTTCGAGGTCATCGCAGCGGAAATCGATGGCATCACCCATGGAGTTGGATTGATGGAGGTATCTGGATTCGGTCGATACGAGATTCGCGGTTCGGGAGCCGGAGATTTTCTGGACAAGCTGACTTGCAGTGAAACCCCGAAAACAGCCGGCGCCATCAAGCTGTGTTACTTTCTCAATGAGAACGGCCATATCCTCACCGAGGCAACGCTGGCAAAACTGGGCGAGGACCATTATTGGTATGGCTGTGCTGCAGCAGCGCAATGGCACGATCGCGACTGGCTGCTGCGGCACAAGCCAGAAACTGTATCAGTGACCGAAAAAATCACAACGCATACAACATTGGTGCTGGCCGGTCCCTATGCACGCGAGCTGCTTGCCGCGGTTTGCCCTGGAAGCGAGTGCTCAAATCAAGCTTTCAAGCCGATGCAGACTCAATTCATGAAAATTGCGAATGCTTCGGTGATCGCGATGCGCGTCAGCTATTCGGGTGAGCTTGCATATGAGCTGCACGTGCCCAACGAGCATCTGCTCGAAGTTTATCAGCTGCTGCGCGCGGCCGGCGGTGAGAGCGGACTCGTGCAATTCGGTTTGCATGCTGCCGAATCCATGCGCCTTGAAAAAGGCCACTTGCACTGGAAAACCGATCTGATTTACGAACACAACCCCTTTGAGGCTGGTCTGGATCGGTTTGTGAAGATAGAAAAAGAGACGTTTATCGGTCAAAAAGCGCTCATGGAACAAATGCAGGGCGGCACAGCTCAACAGCTGGCGGTGCTGGCTGTTGATTGTGACCACGCTTCAACCCACAGCGGTGATCCGGTGTTCTTGAATGGCATTCAAGTTGGATCGGTCACGTCTGGCGGATATGGACATCGTACGGGAAAGAACATTGCATTCGCCTACGTGAAAACAGGCATCTCAACCGCCGATGCAAAATTCGAAGTGAGCATACTTGGAGAGCGCTATGCAGGCATCGTGGCACCGCGCTGCATTTTTGATCCGAAACATGAGAAAGTCCGAAGCTGAGACGGAAAAATTCGACCGACAGGCGAGTCTCCCTTGCTCTGTACGAACTGCCGCCATGCATGAGACGCTGTCATATTTGACTCGAAATGAGTTTTGCACCGAGGCGGCTTTCTGGATGCGGATAAAAGGCTGCAGAGACGCAAACAATCAATCAAACCGAGACAAGGGTTCTATGTCATTGTTCCGCCTGAATATTTGTCTTGAGAGAGGCATCGCCGCAGGCCAGCTACATTGATATGCCCTGATAGGCCACGAGGGGCTAACAGATACTTGCTACGTGGCACTACTCAACTCCATAGCGCTGCGAAAGGCAACGCATACAAGCGACTTCCAAACTGAACAACTTCTTTTCCAAGGTTAACAACGAATCCGCATTTGAATTTCATGTTCATTTTGTCTTCCAGAATACGTAAGTTTCGAAAATCTCTTGATGAGACTCTGCCAGTCGACTTCACCTCAATGCCGATGACTTGGCCGCTGTTCGATTCAAGCAGAAAATCAACTTCCTGTTGTGAACTTGTCCGATAGTGATACAACCGAGCTGACGTTGCCGCAAAAGTAGCCTGCTTGGCCAATTCAACGGCAGCAAGATTCTCAATGACTTTACCGACTTGCGTGCGATCCACAGATTCAATAAAGTTCTGCGGCAGCCGCAGCAGATGAAGAAGCAAATTGATATCGCTTAAGTATATTTTTGATGTTTTGACCAGTCGATTGCCGAGATTGGCTTTCCAGGCAGGCACGGAAAGCGTAAGAAAAAGACACTCCAGCAATACACGATATTTCTTGGCCGTGAGATGATTTAAACCCAAATCTCGGGCTAGTGACGCCTCATTTAACAGGCCGCCGGCTCGCGTTGCAAGTAAATTCAGCATATCGGGCAAACTGGCAATTTTTTGGACCTCAAGCAGGGAATAAACATCACGCAGAAGAACTGTTTGAAGATAACTGTTGCACCATTCTTGTCGAATCAACGGATCATCAAGCGTCAAGAGCTCAGGGAATGAGGCATCCTTTAGAATTTGATCGATATCATACTCGTAGCTGCTGTCAAAACTTAGATTGTCAGAAAAAGCTCTATCAATAATATTGGCCTGTCGCGCAGTATAGAGTTCAGCTGCTGAAAAAGGCAACAGGTTATGCACCGACATCCTTCCAGCCAGAGCATCGGAAAGTTGCGGCAGCGCCAATACGCTGGCAGAACCGGTCAGAGTAAATTTACCCCGTCCGCCATTTTCTGACGGGCGACTCTCATCGACGATAATTTTCAAAGGCCTGAATATCTCTGGTACCAACTGAACTTCGTCCAGCACCACATTCCCTTTCAAACCGCGCAAGAATGCCTCCGGATCATGTCTGGCAGCGGAACGGTATTGAAAATCGTCAAAAGTAATGTAATGCGCCGGATGGCGACTTGCGCAAATACGCTTGACCAGAGTGGTTTTGCCGGATTGACGAGGGCCAGCGATATAGACGGCAGGGAACACCTGCTGCGAATCGACTATTTTTTCTTCGATAAAACGTTCAATATATTGCATTTATAAGATTATATTTTATTTAAATATAGGATTATCTTATATTTTTATAGCATATCTACAGTATACAGAGTATGCGAAGATAGATTCTCCGCTCATTCAGTCGCAAGCGGTTCGGATCAAACGCTCCGTTTCGATGACCAGATATTCCAAGAACTGAGATTTATCGATTGTTTGAAAAACGGCAGCACCCGGCGAAATCGGCTACCACGCGCACCTGAGCCTGCTTTAGATCAAGGCCGGCACGCACCGGCTCAGAAGGATTTTCAGACACAACAAGCGAATGTCCAGTCCCGAATGAACTTTTTCTACACGAATTGCCCCTGATGACGATTCGGTCGGAGATAATTGGCTGCATCAGATAAACGAATAGTCTTGTCGCTCAAGAGGTTGAATGCTTTCAATTTCGATCCTCGTATATGCAACATCGAAATTATTTTGCAAATTAAGCCAGAACTGAGGAGTCGACCCGAAAAAGCGGGATAGACGCAATGCTGTATCAATCGTAATTGGAGATATCTCCTTTATCAATCGCTCAATTCGACTACGTGGTACACCTATTCGTTTAGCAAGTTCCCCAGCACTCATCTCTAGCGGGATGAGAAATTCGTATTTTAGTATTTCACCTGGATGGCAAGGTTGTGTCAGCATGACCAAATTTCTCCTCCTTAGTGATAATCGATAATTTCAACATCCTCTGGACCTTGATCTGTCCAAACAAAACATATTCTCCACTGATCATTTATCCTAATTGAGAATTGTCCTTCACGATCTCCTTTTAACTTCTCAAGTCGATTGCCTGGAATAATGCGGAGATCATTTAAAGAATGAACTGAATTTAACATCGTCACCTTTCGCTTTGAAATTCTGAATATTTCTTTGGAAAACCCCTTCTTTGGACAGCCTTCAATAACGGACTTAATTAGTCTGCCTTTTGTAGACTTAATCCTGTTCACATTGTATCACGGCATGATACACGATACCTGCAACGTAAAAATCAGATCAAAAACGAGTTGAATAAGTGCACTTCTGTAATAGAGAGCACAATTTATTACTCACGCAATGGGGTGCACAGTTCATCTTTTTTTGTGTGGCAACTCATTAAAAATGAGGGCGCATCGCTGAATCGGGCACCACCTATTCAGCAGAGTATTTTTAATTCTAGGTGAGGAAAACTATAGGGCTGGCGTCAATGACCAGAGTCGATGCGGAATCTGCCGCGTAGCGGCTTCGTTCAATGAGAAATCCCAAAAATAACCGTGGACTGGTGGAGGTGGCGGGAATCGAACCCGCGTCCGTAAATCTTCCATGCGCTGGCAACTACATGCTTAGTCTATCCCTAAATCAACCGCATCCAGTCTGGACAGACAATACTCAATGCGGCGGTCCGGAATTACCGAAGTAACAGTTCGCGTACAGATTTACCAGACGATTACTGCAAACTAGTCCGAAAAAATTTGACCCCACTTTGCGTCATTCGAACTTGACACGCATGAGGCTCAGCCTAAGCGGCTAAGGCGTAGTTGTCGTCGTTGGCAACTATAATTTTGCAGACAGTTTAACGAGCTTCCTGCAGCTCGGCATGCTCCAGCGATTTCGTGATTCACGTCGAAACCAAGTCACCCCCCCCCCTTTTTGAGAAAAATAAATTTGATATTTGAATGTTAGCACTGTTTTGCATTTTTGCAACATCTATGCAGATTCGACTCTCATTGCGGTCCAATTTGCGACGGTTTGTGTTGCAGAATTGAAACGATCGGCTAATACCTCGACTTATGCGCGAGCTCTCGATCCATATCACGCTCAATATCCCGTGTCTTGATCACGCTTCGTTTATCTTGATACTTTTTCCCCTTCGCCAGCGCAAATCTAAGCTTGACCCGATTTCGGGACCAATACAGCTTCATCGGAATCAGCGCATACCCTCGGCGTTCCACAGAAGCAATCAATCGGTTGATCTCAATCCGGTTGAGCAGCAGCTTGCGCTGCTGCGTCGGATTGACTGCATGGTGAGTGGATATGGTCGTGACCGGTGACACATGAGCGCCGACCAAAAACAGCTCGCGGCCGCGCACTAAGATATAACTCTCCTTGAGATTTGCGCGATTGGCCCGCATGCTTTTAACTTCCCAGCCGGCGAGTACAATCCCCGCCTCGTACTGGTCTTCCAGATAATATTCATACGATGCCTTGCGATTGGTTGCAATCGTCGAATCATCGCGGTCTTTTTTGCTTTTCGCCAAAGCAGGTCACCTAACGCCGCCGTCGCCGCCGAACCTGCTGCTTCTCAGGCTTCTCCGTGTTGAACACCTCACCGAGCTGCTGCTCAATGTCGGCATGAGTTGGTTTATTCATAGGCTCGTAGTCATCCATCGCTGCTCGCATTGCCGCAACATGCGAAGAAGTTGTGCCGCAGCAGCCGCCGATAATCGAGGCGCCCGCCGCCCGCGCCACATGCACGTAAACTGCCATCTGCTCGGGGGTGGCTGAATAGCGCAGCTTCGCTCCCTCCCAGATCGGTATCCCGCAATTGGCTTTGGCGACATGCTCAAAACTTTCACTGTCGAACTCGGTCATCTCCAGCACCGCCGCAACCGTCTGCGCCGGTCCGACTCCGCAGTTTGAGCCCACGGCAAATGGCCTGGAAGGCAGTTCCTTGCAGGTTTGCGAGAATTCCTTCGGGCTGATGCCCATCATGGTTCGCCCTTTGGTGTCAAAGCTGGCATTGCATGCAAATGGCAATTCTGTTCGGCTCGCTGCGGCAGCAGCGGCGATCAGCTCTTCTTTTGAAGACAAGGTCTCGATCCACAGCACATCACAGCCGCCGCGCTCCAAGGCGCGCGCCTGTTCTTCGAAACATTCAACAGCGATGTCCATCGTGATCGCGCCCATCGGCTCAAACAACTCTCCCAAAGGTCCAATTGAGCCTGCAACAAAAACTTTGCGCTCCGCAGTCTTTGCTGCCTGCACTGCTATCGCAGCGCCCTTTTCATTCAATTCAGCCACACGGCTCTCACTGGCATGCAATTTCAATCGCATGGCATTGCCGCCAAAGGTGTTCGTCAGAATAACATCCGACCCGGCCTCGACGAACCCGGCGTTCAGCTTGAGAACACGATCGGGATGCTCATCGTTCCACAACTCAGGCGCATCGCCGGAGACCAGTCCCATCGCGAAAAGATTAGTACCGGTCGCGCCATCCATCAGCAATGCCTTTTTGTCCTCAAGAACGGCAAAGATGGCACTTTGTGATTGTCTGTTCATAGATTGAAACTCTTAGCGCAGGGCTTGCTTTCGATTGGTGAATGCCAGACTCAAATTGAGCGGAAGCGGACTGCTATAAGATCAGCCGCCTTATTCATTTTATTGTGCCTTGAATCGCGGAAACGATAAAATCGCACCCTATGGAAGCTGAAAAAATCAACGCATTGCTGAAAGCGCTGCTCTCCAGCTGCCTCGCGCTCGTCATGCTGCTGCCAGCTTCTTTTGCGAGCGAGCTGATCATGTTCGAGGAAGAATACTGCACCTGGTGCGAAAAATGGAATGAGGAAATTGGCGTCATCTATCACCGAACCCCAGAATCATGTCACGCTCCATTGAAAAAAGTCGATCTCTATGGCGGGCTGGCAGACACATTTGCGCTGAAAGAAACTGTAATCTATACGCCTACTTTCGTCTTGATGCAGGCGCAAAAAGAAGTGGCAAGAATCGTTGGCTACCCCGGCGAGGACTTCTTCTGGGACTTGCTCAATGAAATGATCCAGGAAAATATTCCCAGTGCCGAACAGCTTGAAAATCTCGCAAACTGTTCGCCTGCGCAAACTGCAATGACCGGGCAACCGCCTCTGAACGCGATCGAAGCTGTGCGATGAGCTTCGCTGCCCGCAGCTCAGGCATTGGTCGGCCGGCCCTGTTTCCTGCTTGAATTTTGAGAACTCCATTGATCCATCCGTCATGCCGCTTGTCCGCAAATCCATCATCACCCGTTTTTCTGCTCGGCAGATTTATGAGCTGGTGACCGATGTCAGGTCATATCCGCAATTTATCCCTGCCTGCCGGCGCGGAACGATCAATGAAATGCATGCAGACGGCTACACCGCGACACTGGACTTCAATCTCAGCGGCTTAAAGAAATCATTTACCACCCGCAATGTCGCTGTTCCCTATGAAAAAATCACCATGGAACTGGTAGCCGGACCCTTTCGGCATTTGAACGGATGCTGGAATTTTACCGAGCTTGAGGCTGACGCCTGCAAAGTCGAATTTGAAATTGATTACGAATTCAGCTCCAGACTATTCGCAGCGGCGAGCGTGAAAGTGTTCAATCACATCTCAGAAACCATGGTCAGTGCATTTCATGAAGAGGCAAAAAGAAAATACGGCCAGCTCCGCAATGATTGAGGTGGAGGTGGTTTTTGCTGACCCCGATCGCCAAGAGATTTGCTCACTGAGCATCGCAGCGAATACTTCTGCGCGTCGGGCAGTCGAGCAATCCAGACTCAATGAGAAATTTCCAGAGTATGATTTTCGAGATTTGGATCTCGGAATCTACAGCAGTCAAATTCCAGATGACCATCTGCTGCAGGCCGGAGACCGGGTGGAAATCTATCGTCCCTTGCAGCAATCGCCAACCGAGGCGCGGCGCCTGCGCGCTAAAGCTGCTCGTCTGCAAAACAATCAATCCCGCGCTTAGGCTGAACCGACTCGAACGGGATCAATCAGCCACCCCGCTGATCTTTTCCAATGCTGGCAATCAGCTCTTGTGCTGCGCGCGCAGCTCGCTGCGCTGAACTTTTCCGGTCGTCGTCATCGGCAGAGCCTCCATGTACTCAATGAACCGAGGATATTCGTACGCTGCCAGCCGTTCCCGCACCGAAGCGCGTATCTGCTCCGTCAATTCTGGAGTTGGCTCAAATTGGCTGCTCAAGACAATACAAGCCTTGACAGCCTCACCGCGAAGCTCATCAGGCACCCCGACAACCGCCACTTGCGCCACGGCCGGATGGTTGAGCAGACAATTTTCAATCTCACCGGGTCCTATTCGGTATCCAGCACTGGAAATCACATCATCTTTGCGGCCGACAAACCACAAATACCCATCCTCATCCCGGCAACCGATATCGCCAGTGCCCCACCATTTGCCGATAAACTTCGCCTGCGTCGCTTTCTCGTTGTTCCAATAGCCGCTGACCATGACTGGATCGTCGCGATCCGCCGCCAGCTCCCCTGTTTCGCCGACACCTAAAACATTGCCATCCTCGTCAACCGGCTCGACCCGATGTCCGGGATAGCTCTTGCCAATCGATCCGGGGCAAATCGGCATCACCGCAGAACAATTGCCGACGATGTAGTTGAACTCGGTCTGCGCCCACATCTCGTTAATCTCAACACCAAAAGCTTCCTTTCCCCAGTGAAACAGCTCTGCTCCAAGCGTCTCGCCCGCCGACATGATGGACCGCATTGCAACGCCGCGGCGGTTTGGCAAAGATCCCAGCTGGCGCAGCATTTTCAGTGCAGTCGGTGGAATAAATGCATTGCGAACATGATACTTTTCAAGCAGGTGACAGGCATGCTCCGGGTCAAATTTCCCTCCATCGCAGCCCAATACAGGTACCGCGTAATACAATGCGGGCAGCAATGCGTCGAGCAAGCCGCCGGTCCACGCCCAATCTGCAGGCGTCCAGAAAAGATCATGCGGCTGCGGGAAAAAGTTGTGCGACAGCTCGAATCCAGGCAAATTCCCGATCAGGCACCGATGCGGAGCCAAGGCGCCCTTCGGCGGACCTGTCGTACCGGAGGTATAAACCAGATAGGCGGGATCCTGGGCGAGCGTCGCTGCCGGCTCAAACCGATCGCTTGCCCGCTCAAGCTGGAACCAGAACCCATTGGCCGCATCGCAATCAATCAGAATTTGCAAATCCGGCAGCTCCGTTCGGATCGAGTCGACCATCTCAACGTGCTCACAGTCTGTAATGACTGCTTTGGCGCCGCTGTCACGCAGGCGGTAGCCAACGGCTTCTGGACCAAACAAAACCGACAGCGGCAGCACAATCGCCCCTAGCTTGTAAACGGCCAGATGACAGATGACCGTCTCAGCGCGCTGAGGCAAAATCACGCCGACACGATCGCCTTTCTGAATTCCTTGATGCCGCAGAAAATTGGCAAACTGATTGGACAGGCGCATCAGCTGCCTAAACGACAAAGTCAGTTCCTTGCCTTTGGCCCGCTCGCAATAAACCGCCAGGCGCTCGCCTGCAGTGCGGGCATGACGGTCGCAGACCGCCTCAGCAATATTGAAATGCCGCGGGATTGACCACCTGAATCGACTGCGAATCTCATTCCAGCCGCCCCACTCAGGTCGAATCAATCGCAGTGCATCATTTGAGTTTTTCATTCTACCAGTACCGCATGGCCTGCTGGTAAATTGATTCCAAATCCTCTTTGCTAACCGCACAAGGCGCATTGCTGAGCAATCGCTGCTGCATAAACGCACCCGCCGCCAAGTCACCCAGATCTGCATCCGCATACCCTACTCCCGAGATGCCATTAGGCATATCTGCCTGCCGCATCATCGTCTTCAGATGCTCGCTCAGTGCTGAACCCAGATCATCCGCATCCGCATCGCTCACTGGAGCCCCCAGCAGGCTTGCCGCCTCAAGGTGCCGGGATAGATTCGACGTGGCGGTGAATTGAAAGGCAGCTGGCGCATTGACAATCACCGAAATGCCGTGCGGCACCAGCGCATGACCCGGCGGATATCCATCCGCCGTGTAATCCTGTGCCAATCCGGCGACTGAATACGCCATCCCGTGAGGAATATGCACACCGCTGTTGCCGAAAGCAATGCCAGCCAGTGTGGCAGCGAGCATCATAGAGTGCCTGGCGGTCTCATCGGTCGCATCTTGGACTGCTCGAACCAGATATTTGCCGCACAGCTCAAGCGCCTGGCGGCACCCCATATCGCTGTACGGATTCGCGCCTTGGCTCAATGGCCGCTGTCCATCAGTCGGTCGGCTGCGCTGTGTATAGGGCCTAGCGGTATACGACTCCAATGCATGCGACAGAACGTCAAAGCCGCTCGCGGCCACAACATTGGCTGGCAGTGTTGCGGTAACGGCTGGATCAACGACCGCTCTTGCAGGCTTCAAGTGCGCAGAGGCGATTCCGGTCTTGACCCGTTTATCCAGCCAGTCAAAGACAGCGATACCGGTGCATTCGCTGCCAGTGCCGCTGGTAGTCGGGCAGGCAACATGCGGCAGCAAAGGGCCTGGAACAGCGGTGCCGGCACCCACCGGCGGATTCACATACGCAGCAAACTCTGCCGGATAAGTACTGTACAGATTCGCCGCCTTGCAGGTATCAATCACTGAGCCGCCGCCGATTGAGACATAACCGTCAAATCGACCTTCGGCCGCGAATCGCGCGGCATTTCGAAAAGACACATCCGTCGGCTCGATGCTGGTTTCGTCATAAATCTCAAAGTCGATGGCGGCTTGGCTCAGCGCCCGGACAGCCAAGTGAAATGATTCCAGGGAACGCACCGCCTTGTCAGTAAACAAGCCGATCCGCCTGATGCCCAGAGATTGCACATCAATGGCAAGCTCCTGCAATGCGCCCGGGCCATACTTGATGGAGTTGAAGTCAACCGCGAAGATTGACTCATTGCCATCGCTGAAGGCATAGTGGCAGCAGCCCATAAGCTTAATCCTGAATCAAACGAACAGCGCTCATTTCATCGACTGAGACAAAGCCTGATCAAGTTCCCACAAAATATCGTCCAGCGTCTCAAGTCCCACTGAGATCCGCACCATATTCGGTGCAATTCCCGCGGCCCGCTGCGCTTGCTCATCTAGCTGGCGGTGTGTGGTTGAGGCAGGATGCACGACGAGCGTCTTCGCGTCGCCTAAATTGGCCAGATGACTGAAGAACGTAATGGATTCGATAAACTTTACGCAAGCGTCGATACCGCCTTTGATGCCGAAGCTGAAGACGCCGCCAGCTCCTTTGGGCAGATACTTCTGCGCCAGTTCATAGTAGCGGCTTGACTCAAGGCCCGGGTAGGCAACCCATTCAACCGCAGGATGATTTTCCAGAAATCTGGCTGCAGCCAGCGCGTTGCTGCAATGGCGATCCATTCTCACGGGCAGCGTTTCCAGCCCTTGAAGGAACAAAAATGAATTAAATGGACTCAGGGTCGGGCCGAATGTCCGCAGAATCTCACAGCGGGCTTTCATCGAGTAGCCGAAGTCTCCAAAGGTTTCGTAAAAACGAATGCCATGGTAGCCTTCCGAAGGCTCAGTCATGGTCGGAAACTTGCCATTGTCCCAAGGAAATTTGCCAGACTCCACCAGAATGCCGCCGATCGAGGTGCCATGTCCGCAAATAAACTTAGTCGCCGAATGAACGGCAATATCAGCGCCGAAACCAAAGGGCTGACACAGGTACGGGGTGGCACAGGTGTTGTCCACGAAAAACGGCAGGCCATGTGCTTTAGCAATCGCAGACACGCTTTCAAAATCAATGACATTGCTGGATGGATTGCCAATCGTTTCCGCATAAAGACACTTGGTGTCCGCCGAGATGGCTCTGGCAAAATTATCTGGATCATCACTGTCAACAAATTTCGCTTTGATGCCAAGCTTGCGAAAGTTGAACGAAAATTGCGTGTGAGTGCCGCCGTACAGCGAGCTGGATGAGACAATTTCGTCGCCGGCCTCAAGGATCGTGAGCAATGCGACCATCTGCGCTGCCATGCCAGAAGACACCGCTACCGCGGCGCGTCCGTTTTCCAATGCGGCCATGCGCTGCTCAAACACCGCGCTGGTGGGGTTCATCAATCGGGAGTAAATGTTGCCAAATGCCTGCAGATTAAAGAGGCTGGCAGCGTGATCAGCGGAATCAAAAACATAGGCGGCGGTCTGATAAATCGGCGGGGCGCGCGAGCCAGTAGCCGGATCAGGCGGCTGTCCGGCGTGCAGGCACAGGGTCTCAATTCCAAATTGGCGATTGATCACTGGATTACTGCCACTGAATCAGATTTGGACGCGCAGAAGAGATGATTTGCGTGTCTACGCCAACAAAATTCAGTCCCCCGAACAATCTGGCATGCTCAATCTTCATGCAGCGGTCGACGACGACTTCCAGCCCGGCATCTGCGCCCATCCTAACCGCCGCTTCATTGATCACACCAATTTGCAGCCACAGGACTTTGGCCCGAATGGCGATCGCAGCCTCAGCAATCGGCATGACCATTTCGGAACGCTGAAAAACATCCACGACATCGATCTCAATTGATTTCGGTATCGCCGCAAGGCTCGGGTAGCACTGGCAATTCAGAATTTCATCGCAATTGGGATTGACCGGGACGATCTGGTAGCCGTGATCCTGCAGGTATTTGGCAGCAAAGAAACTGGGACGATACCAGTTCGCCGACAATCCAACCACGGCAATCGTGCGATGCGTCTTGAGAATGCGCTGCAACGATGCGGCATTCTCAGCTATTGGCATTTGACGCTCTCAGTATTGCGCATATCGATCAGTCTGATTAGATTTGTCTTATGACGGCCTGTCTCACCGCTGTGGGATTATGGTAACCCATTCCCAAGACCTCGGGCAAACTCAATATTTGCTCTGAACACGGAAAACCAAATATCGATTTCGGCTTGATCACTGCACAGCAAACCGCTTCAAAACAGTTTCTTCTGTCTATACTCACACCATAAACTGTATGGTTGCATTGCAGAAAGATCTGCGACAGCTGAAAAAGCAATCGAAACAGATTTCAGCTTGCTACGGTTTGCCGCAATCTCAATGCCTGCTCACTCAGGAAGCCGGACACTATGACTCGCTTGCCAGCTCAAAAGCAAGCGGCCGAAAATAGAAAAGACCGCATCAGGTCATCGTGCCCAGAACAAAATATTCGCCTCGACTCCAGACCCCAAAGAGACTGCCCTGCCCGTCTTCGATTTCTTCACCCAGTTCTACAAGCTGATAGTACACACTCCGCGCCAAGCGTGCGCACAGTCCGCTTCTGACATGAATGTAGGGCGACGGCTCACCGTCTTGAGCGAAATCGACCCAGATGCTGTGCTGCGGCCCGGCGGCAACAATATCATCCGTATTGGTTCGAAAATACAAAACCTGCTGATCATCCTCAATTCTGTCTTCTAGCTGCACCGCCACAAACGGCGCATCGTCAACGACAATGCGCAATTTTTCCACCGGCGTAACCAGATAGTGCTCATTGTCTTCTTTTTTCAGCACCGTCGAAAACAGCCGCACCAGCCTTTTCCGCCCAATGGGCGAGCCCATATAGAACCAGGTTCCATCGCGAGCGATGCGGATATCGATATCGCCGCACAGCTCCGGATTCCACAAATGCACCGGCGGCAGCCCCTTTTTTGAGATCTGCGCTGCCAGACTGGATGGGTCAGCTGGCGGCTTAAGCGCTTGCATCTTTCGGCACCGGACGCGGTCTGCCGTCCTGATCAATGGCCACAAAGGTAAAACAGCCTTCTGTGACCTTCTCCAGCTGCCGGGTGGCCCGCCGCCGCACCCAAGTCTCGACCTCGACTGCGATCGATGTGGTACCCACTTGTTTCAAATCACAATAGCAGCTGACGACATCACCGACATAAACTGGCAGATGGAAAGCCATCGCATCGACAGCCACCGTCGCAACTCGGCCCTGAGCCAGCTCATAAGCGAAGATGCCGCCGGCAATATCCATCTGCGACATGATCCAGCCGCCGAAAATATCCCCGCTTGGGTTGGCATGCGCCGGCATCGCCAAGGTGCGAAGCGATGCTGTCTTGCGCTCGAGGGTCTTGGCGCTCAATGCAGGCAAACCTGAGACACCATCAGATCGTTCATCCAATGTCCCGATGGGTCAGTCGTAGGTCCGGACATCTTCAATCACAATGCCATCACGCGGCAGCTCACCCGGGCTCACTAAAACTGCTTCGGTTCTCAGTCGGCAAACCTCGCGTGTGCAATCAATAATTCTTTGCGCCAGAGCATCTGATTTTTCTGTGACCTCGCAATGCATTTGCATAATGTCCTGATCGTCTTGACTGGAGACCACCAGGCGCACCCTTTGCACTTCAGCAATACTTTTGGCAATCGCTGCGATCTGCGCTGGGTGAACAAAAATGCCGCGCACCTTGGTCGTCTGATCGGCGCGCCCCATCCAGCCCTGGATTCGCGGGCCGGTGCGGCCGCAGGGACTGGCGCCGCTCATCACGGCTGACATGTCGCCAGTGCCAAAACGCAGCAGAGGATAATCCGGGCTGAATGTTGTAACGACAATTTCCCCAACCTCGCCATCCGGCACGGGATCGCCAGTCCCTGGCTGGACAATCTCCACAATCACGCCCTCATCGATGACCATCCCTTCCAGCGCATCGGTCTCATAAGCGATCAGCCCGATGTCAGCCGTGGCATACGACTGCTTGACACGGATTCCGAACGCTTCCAGCTCAGCGCGCAGCGACGGCGGCAACGGCTCACCCGAAACCATTCCGACTGCGAGTGATGAGGTGTCCAGACCTTTTTCCTCCCCCTGCTTGAGCAGTATTTTCAGAAAACTCGGCGTTCCCGCATACGCTTGCGGGCGCAGCCGATCGATCGCCTGAACCTGCATATCGGTTTGCCCGACTCCCGCGGGAAAAACCGCGCCGCCCAGGGCAAAAATAGCGCTCTCAAGCATGAATCCAGCCGGCGCCAGATGATAGGAAAATGAGTTGTGAACCAGCATGCCCTTGCGAAATCCGGCCGCATGCAAGGCCCGCGCAAGGCGCCACTGGTCAGAGCGATTCGTCTGCGGCTCAAAAATGGGGCCCGGAGAAGCCAGCACACGACATAAGCTGTCCGGCTCAAAGGCGGTGAGTCCGCCGAACAGCGGCGCTGCTTTTTGCAGTCCAATCAGATCCGACTTGCGCACGACGGGAATCTGCGCCAAATCCTGCCTGGACTCAAGAGCATCAATGTCAATGCCCGCCAGCTGACCCGCAACATAGGATGACTGCTCTCGAGCTTGCCTGAGGTGTTTTCTCAATGCCGGGATTTGGGACTGCTGACGCTGCTCATGAGAGCGCGTCTCCAAATCATCGTAGTAGTCAGTATTCATCAATCCGAAATCACCGCCGGCAAAACAGAAACCCCGTCGATTTGAAGCGTCCGCCGCAGGCGCTTGGAAAGCTCGCGCGGCGCACAGCAGATTACGCCAGCCATCGCTTGCGGCGGCGATAGTGCTTCACTTGTTTGAAACTCTTGCGGTTCTCGCCGCTGACGCCAAGGTAAAACTCTTTCACATCTTCGTTTTCCAGCAGATCCGCCGCCTCGCCATCCATTACCACCCGACCGTTTTCGAGAATGTAGCCATAGCGCGAGTAACGCAGCGCCATATTGGTATTTTGCTCAGCGAGCAAGATGGTCACATGCTCATTTTCATTGAGTCGCTTGACGATCTCAAAAATCTCCTCAACGAGCGTCGGCGCCAGTCCCATAGAAGGCTCGTCAAGCAGAATCACTCGCGGCTTGGCCATCAAGGCGCGTCCGACTGCTGTCATCTGCTGCTCGCCGCCCGAGATATAGCCGGCCAGGCCATTGCGACGCTGTTTCAGCTTCGGGAAGTAAGAATAGACCAGTTCCAAGTCAGCTTGAATCGCACTGCGTCCATCGCGGCGCGTATAGGCGCCAGTCAGCAGATTTTCCTCAACCGTCAAGTGCTCAAAGCAATGACGGCCTTCCATGACTTGGGTGACGCCGCGCATGACCAGATCCGATGGCGTCATGGCATCGACCTGCTCGCCGCGGTAGACAATTGACCCTTTGGTCACCTCGCCGCGCTCGGTGCGCAGCAGATTTGATATGGCTTTCAGTGTCGTGGTTTTGCCGGCGCCGTTCGCCCCGAGAAGGGCGACAACGCCCTTCTCGGGGACTTCAAGCGATACCCCTTTCAGAACCAGGATGACTCGATCATAAATGACCTCAATGTTGTTCACCGACAGAATCGGTTCACTGCCACGGATGCTTTGAGTCTGCTCGCTCATGAAAGATCTGTATCCATCGACCTGAATTCAATTACCCGCAGTCGGATCCCATATCCATGCCGGAACGCGGCGTGATGCCCTTTTCTGCTGCGTAGGCCGTTGAGGACTCCATAATCAAGGGATCAACAATTGATTTGTCGGTTTCGATCCAGTCGGTGACAACATTCCATTTCTCTCCATCCCACTGCTGGAACAGGACCGGGTTGCCGCCTTCATGATCCGCACACGTGATGCGCAGCGGGGTAATCAGGTTTTCCGCCCCGATCTCTGCAATACGCTCAGGCGTAATGTCCAAGTTTTCAATGCCCCAGCGCATTTCTTCTCCGGTAATGACCCGGCTGCCGAATTCAGCCTGCGCAGTGCGAATGGCCTCGGTCGTCACGATCGCCGCAACAACCCCCCGGTTGTAGTAGGTCGATCCAACCCGCTGCGGGGAAATATGGCCTTGCCCGACACCATGCACAAGATCAAAAATTTCCTGGATGACTGGAAAGTCCCGACCCGCCGGATGAAACCCTGCGGCAACAAAACCGATCGCCGCATCACCGGCAGGAATCGTATCTTCCTCAGCGCCGCTCCACCATACGCCAACCATTCTGTTCGCCGGAAAGCCAACGCGCTGCGCCTCTTTCAGCGCAGTCGGATTCATCACGCCCCAGCCCCTGAGGATGACCCAGTCGGGCTTGTAGCGTCGGGCAATTTCCAGCCACGAAGCTTTTTGATCAAGTCCAGGGTGCGGCACCGGATAGTGCTTGACCTCAAAGCCATACATCTCAGCCTGCTTGTTGAGAATCGGAATCGTTTCCTTGCCATAGCTGCTCTCGTGATACAGATTGGCAATTTTCTTGCCTTGCAAGTTTTCCATTCCGCCTTCTTGCAGGCCAATGTATTTGATCTTGGCCGTATTCTGATTCCAGTAGTTGGTAATCACCGGGAATACCCATGGAAAGACTTTGCCATTGGTCGCATCCGTTCTGCCATAGCCCATCGTAATCAATGGAATCTGATCTGCAGTCGCCCGCTCAATCAGACGGTATGTAATGCCGGTCGACAGCGGATGCACGACCGTTGCGCCTGAGCCTTTGTTTTTCAGTCGCTCGTAACATTCAACACCACGGTCAGAGTTGTACGCGGTTTCGCATTCTTCCCATGACAGCATGACGCCGTTGATGCCGCCATCACGCACATTGAGCAGGCTGAAGTAATCCAGCATGCCGCCAAAGAAGCCAGAACCGCCAGCCGCATAGGGACCGGTCCGATAGACCAGAGCTGGAATGAATTGCGAATTTTCGTCCTGCGCCTGTGAGACGCTGAATGGAAGCGCTGTCATCACTATCGCCATCAATGACAGTAACGCTGATTTAAGCTTCATTTCACTACCTCCTTCTCAAATGAATCTTATATACAAAACTTTTTGAATGATATGTTACCACTGCCAGCGCCGCATCTCATAGGAACCGACAGAACGCCTGAGCAAACTGGCCTATCCAAATGATCTGGAAGATGAATCAATACGGGAAAGGCCACTGCCGCAGCTTTTCCTTGATGATCTGCCAGATACGGGCGAATCCCAATGGTTCCAGCGCCAGCACTAGAATAATTGAGCCGCCGTAAATGATCAGCTCCAGATTGGCCAGTGCAGCGCCCGACAGTGTTCCACTGCCGAAATTCGCTGCCAGAATATTCAAAAATGGCGGCATGAGTACAATAAACGCAGCGCCGAGAAAGGATCCCATCACCGAGCCCAGACCGCCGATAATAATCATAAATAAAATCGTAAACGACCGAATCAGGTCAAAGGCTTCCGTATCTGCATTGCCGACATAAGTAAACACATACAAGGCACCGGCCACACCGCAATAAAAAGAGCTGATTGCAAATGCCAGCAGTTTGGTTCGCAGCGGACGGATTCCAATAATTTCCGCTGCGATATCAAAATCACGAATCGCCATCCACGCCCGTCCGGTCATGCCGCGAACCAGATTCTTGGCCGCCAGCGTCAAAATCACGACCACTGACAGCGTCAGCAGATATTTCGCCTCTGGGGAGGCGCTTGGACCGGATACAACGACATTGATCGGCGCCAGAAAAGCCAGCAGCTGCCCCTCATTTGCCAGCGCGCCGAACAGCGTCGACACCGGCGCGGAAGCCACTCCGGCCGGATCATAATTCGTAAACCAGCCAACATGATCAAAGATCCATAACAGAAAAAACTGCGATGCCAGCGTGGCAACCGCAAGATAAAAACCTTTGATGCGCAGCGACGGAATGCCGAAAATCACACCGACTGCGGCGGCGGCTATGCCGGCCAGAATCAAGTCAATAACCAAGGGAATTTCAGGAATGCGCAGCACCAGGTTGTAGCTGATGAATGCGCCTACGGCCATAAATCCGCCCGTGCCCAAAGACAGCTGTCCCGCAAAGCCAGTCAGCAGATTCAATCCCAAGGCGGCCAGACTGAACACCAGCATCTGCGTGAGAATCGGACCCATCAGATACTGGCTGCCTGTTGCCGGCGGCACGATGAACGCAATCAAAAGAATCGCCATAATGCCGATACGGTCGTTGGCAATTGGAAAAATCGCCTGATCAGCGCGATAACTGGTCTTGTACTGTCCGACTTCTCTGTAAATCATCTTTTTTCCTGCCAGCCGAATACGTGCTTGGACTCAGACCCGCTCAATGATCTTCTCACCGAAAAGTCCCTGCGGCCGGAACATCAAAAAAACCATGCCCAGCATATAAGGCGTCCAGCTTTCGGTCCCGCCGCCCAAGTAGGGAATCCCGATAAAAACCTCGAATACTTTTTCTGTGGCGCCCACGATCAGACCGCCCGCGATCGCCCCGGGGATGGACGTAAAGCCGCCAATGATAATCACTGGAAGCGCCTTGAACGCCAGCAGTGCGATACTGAACTGCACACCAAGCTTTGAGCCCCACATCAGTCCGGCGACCAATGCGACAATGCCGGCGGTCGCCCACACAACAGCCCAGATGTTCTTCAATGGAATGCCGACGCTCAGTGCCGCCTGATGATCGTCAGCAACCGCTCGCAACGCTCGGCCGACCCGCGTTTTCTGGAAAAAAATCGCCAGTGCAATCACGAGCGCGGCGGCAATCAGTCCGGCAAAAACATCGAAAACACTCAAGTAGATTCCCATTACCTCATAGGGCACATCCGGAATGCCGATATCCAGCGCATGCACGTTGGTATCCCATACCCCTTGCGCGATGCCTTCAATGACGTAATTCAGACCGATCGTTGCCATAAACAAAATGATCGGCTCCTGATTGACCATCGGTCTTAAGACAATGCGCTCTATGGCGACCGCCAGTCCGATCACCACAGCCAGGGTAACCGCAAAAGCTCGATAAGATACAGCTCCATCGGTAATCAGAGCCACCGCTGCCAGACCCAGCAATACTCCCGCCGCCCACTTCGGCGCACGGATCGCGGTCGTCAGCATCAGGAAGATGAGCATGGTCACAAACACCGCACGCCACATATTCTGTCCGCCGTCTGCAATCAAAGCCAGCGCAACGATGACAATCGCGGCGATCAACAGTGGCAGTCTGCCCAGATAGCGATCAGTGTATTTCTTCAATGCCGCGCCTTGCATATTGATCTTGGACAGCAGACAGATCGCCCCCGCTGCGGCTGCTAGGCCTATGGCCAGGCCGCCGGTCCACATCCAGAAATCCGCGGTCACCTCAGTGAGCAGCACAAAAGTCAAGGCGCCGAACAGAACCATCGCCCCTTGCGCAAAATTGAAGATGGAAGACGCCTTGAATATCAGCACCAGTCCCAAGGCGACCAGGGAATACATGATGCCTGAGAGCAGTCCGCCGATCAGAACCTCAATGAAAAACAAAAAATCAATCATGCTCATCGCAGCTGCCCGGTCATTGCGCGCCCAGATATGCGGTGATCACATCGGGATTGGTGCGCACATCTTCAGGCTCGCCATAGGCGATCGACTCGCCGTGATCAAGCACCAGCACGTGATCCGATATATCCATGACAACCCCCATATCGTGCTCGATCAAAACTACCGTAGTGCCGAATTCATCGTTGACATCCAGGACAAATCTCGCCATATCTTCTTTTTCCTCGAGATTCATTCCGGCCATCGGCTCATCAAGCAGCAGAATCTTCGGCTCCATCGCCAGGGCTCGGCCCAGCTCAACCCGTTTTTGCAGCCCATAGGGCAATCGACCGACCGGCGTTTTGCGAATGCTCTGAATCTCAAGAAAATCAATCACATTCTCGACGAACTCTCGCTGGCGAATTTCCTGCCTAAGCGCCGGGAAATACAAAACCTCTTTCAGAAAATTGGATTTGACCTTGATCATGCGGCCCGTCATGATATTGTCAAGCGTAGACATGCCGCGAAACAAGGCAATATTCTGAAACGTTCTGGCAAACCCCATGCGGGCGACCTGCGCCGGCGAGACAGCCGTACGGTCTTTGCCTTCAAACAAGATGCGGCCCTCGCTCGGCTTGTAGAAGCCGCTGATGACATTGAGCATTGAGGTTTTGCCCGCACCGTTGGGCCCGATAATGGAAAAGATCTCTCCTTTATAGACATTGAAACCCACTTTCTGCAGCGCTTTGACGCCGCCGAATGTCACCGAAATGCCATCGACTTCAAGAATCAGCTCATCAAACGAGCGTTCAGCAGCGTCCAGCTCATCAAGCACTGGCGATGCGGTGTTTTCGACTGCCGGATTCATTTGCAAGCCACTAGCTCGATTTGTCCAAAGATTGAAACACTTGCGCATTCTGGATTTCAATATCGGCCGACATTTTGCCTTTGCGGCCATCCTCAAATGTCACCACGTTTTCGATATAGCCGCGCCGGGCCTCAGAATACAGCGCATTGATCAGACTCTCAAAACGTTCAGAAATGATTCTGCGGCGAACTTTTCGGGTGCGTGTCAGCTCGCCGTCATCGGCATCGAGCTCCTTGTGCAGGATCAGAAACCGCTTGATTTGGGAACTGGCAATCTGGCGATCCTCGGCGAGGCTTTGATTCATTTTCTCGATGCATCCGCGAATCATGTCATACACCTGCGAATTCGCCGCAAGTTCTTGATAGCTGGCATACGGAATATGATTGCGCTCAGCCCAATTTGAGACAGCATCCAAATCAATATTGATGAATGCGCTCACATAATCCCGTCCATCTCCAAAAGCGACGGCCTCTCGAATCTGTGGAAAAAACTTCAATTTATTTTCCAAAAACTTCGGTGCAAACAGTGTGCCGTCATTCAATTTGCCAACATCTTTCACACGATCAATCACTTTCAAGTGTCCCTGATCGTCGAAATAGCCGGCATCGCCGGTCAATACCCAGCCGTCGGCGGTTTTCGCCGCTGCGGTCGCCTCGGCGTTTTTGTAGTAGCCTTCGAATACGCCGGGGCTGCTGTATAGAATCTCGCCTTCATCGGAAACACACACATCGACCCCGGGGAACGCCGGACCGCAGGTATCGGGCCGAACTTCATTGTCCGCTTGAGTGGTGATGTAAACTGACGCCTCGGTCTGTCCATACAGCTGCTTGACGTTGATGCCAAGTGATCGGAAAAATTCAAAAATCTCAGGGCCAATCGCCTCACCCGCCGTATAAGCCAGGCGCAGCCTTGAGAACCCCATTGTATTTTTCAAAGGTCCATAGACCAGTATGCTTCCCAGTGCGTAGAGCATGCGGTCAGCTGCACTGACCGGCCGTTTTTCCAAAAGATCTGTCCCGCAGCGCTTGGCAACCTCCATAAAGTAGGCAAACATTTTCTGCTTGACTTTGCTTGCATCCTCCATCCGCACCATGACCGATGTGAGGATATTCTCAAAAATACGAGGCGGACTGAAAAAATAACTGGGACCGATTTCACGCATGTCGTGCATTACCGTGGTGCTGTTTTCCGGACAGCTGACACAGAATCCTGCAACGATGGCTTGCGCATACGAAAAAATATGATCGCCCACCCATGCCATCGGCAAGTACGCCATGCATTCCTCAGACTCGCTGAGCTGATCAAACTGAATCGAGGCCAATACGGTCATCATGATGTTGCGGTAGGAAAGCATCACGCCTTTGGGGAAACCGGTGGTTCCTGAGGTATACAGGATTACGGAGAGATCCGATGCACTTCCCTGATCAATCTCATTGTGCAGAAAATTTGAATTTTTCTTTGCGAATTGATCACCAGACTCGCAAAGACTGTCATAACTGCAAAGGTTTTCGCCATGATAGTGACGCATGCCCCGCGGGTCATCGTAGTAGATGCGCTCCAGTTTGGAACAGTTCTCTGCAACTTCCAGCAGCTTGTCGACCTGCTCCTGATCCTCGACCAGCGCAAAGCGGATATCAGCGTGGTCGATCACATACTCCATCTCCTGTGCGACAGAATCCTGATACAGCGGCACCGGCACTCCGCCCAAGCATTGCACCGCCGCCATGCCCCAATACAGCCGCGGACGATTGTCGCCCACAATTGCGAACTTGTCACCGCGCTGGAACCCTGCTGCGGCCAGGCCGCAGGCGATCCGCTCGACCTCGGCAGCGACTTGCTTCCAGGTCCACATCTGCCAGATCCCGAAATCCTTTTCCCGAATCGCAGGCCGATCAGGGGTGACTTGCGCTCGGTGGAAAAGATACTTGGGAAACGTATTGAGTTTTGGATCGTGACTCAAAACGGGATGCCGATGTTCGCGATTTTGCTGTTCACGGTCATAAAAATCCGATTCGCCTTTATACCTTGTGTTGCCGCCAGGCCGCAGATATCGATAAAATTGCACCGCAATGCAGTGCGTGTGCAATATACATTTATTCGAAGTGACAATGCGATATTTCGCCCTGGATCCAGTGTGTCTGTGCACCCTTGCGCTGGCTGGGTGACAGCCGGAAAATCCAGGCAATTGCGAACATCCAGAAGCTGACACAGCCAGGCATTCTGCAATGCCATTGAATTTTTGTCTTATCACGTCAAGCATACCATCAAACTCCACGGTTCTGAAAGGCTTGCTTTCGTTGAGTGCCGATAATTCATGTCTGGAATTGGAAAGACGAGCGAGAGAGCTGCAGATGTTGACCGCCTTGGCATAGCACCCCGGCAATTCGCTGTTTGAGCCAGCGAGAGTCTGAACCGATTGCGTGAAATGTCAAAATTGCAGCGGCGGCACTCAAACTTGATGATGCGGAAATAAGAGATGCCGCCGTTCAAGCGGCAAAAGCTTGAGGGGAGTCAGAATTTCACAAAGTGATCGAGCTTCATTCAGAAGATGCAGTATGGCCGCGAAACTGCATTGAAGATGTTATTGATAATCTTGGAGAGTTGGATTAGTCTGTGCTTCTAGCGTCAAATCTGCTGTGCCGCAGAAACAGGCCGACTGGCAATTCACTGCGGCTGAGGTGCAAGACAGCTGGCCGCCAGCCGCAGCCGCAAAAATGATTCGAGTCTGAAAACCCGCTTCGACTCAGCTGTCAAAACCCGGTGCCAGGCCGCGCCGGATCTCGCGAATCTCCCGGACCGAGAGTCCCGTATAGCGCTGCACCTCCTGCTCGGACTTGCCATCGCCGACCCGCAGCCGGGCACATTCACGCTTGGAATCCTGCATTCCCTGCTGCATCCCCTGCCGCCGACCCTCATCCATCCCTTGCTGCCAGCCCTGATCCATCCCCCGCTGCCGCATCTGCTGCTCTAAATCCGCTAATGTCGCTCTCACCATCGTCTCGCCCTCCGGCTGTCTTGCCACTTCCGCCAGCTCGCTGCGGCGGCCCTGTCCCTTGAGCTGAACGATAAACTCCCGGATCAGATCGGCGGCCGCCGGCTCCGCGCCGCGCGCCCGCTCCAAAGCCAGATCAAAGCTTTGCACAAACTCCCTCGCATCGCCCGTGTGCAGGGCCGCAATCAGCGGCCCGAACAGATTCTCCGGCGGCAGCGCTGCGAGACCCTCGGCCTCCATCAGCAGCTCATGCCCGCCGAGCACCTAGCGGCACATGCGCACCGGCATCAGCCGGTCCACCCGCGGCTGCGCCTCGAGCATCAGCAGCACCTGCCCGCAGGCGGCACCGTCAAGCGCAAAGCGCCACATCACGTCGTTGCGCAGCTGCCGGCACTTCTCGCCTTTCTTCAGGTCGCGGATGACGGTCTCGGTCGGGCAGCGGCGGAAGGAGTCGAGACTGATCCGCGCGGCGGCCGCAGCGGGCAGGAAGCCGGCGGCGAACTCCCGGACCACCCGCGGCTGCATCAGCAGCCGCTTGTACGGCCCGTCCTTTTCCATGCTCTTGCCGGTGTCCTGATGCTCATGATGATCTTTCAATGCCGGGTGAGAAGAATAACGGCACCCGCTCGGAATGTCAAGAAAACGGCGAAAATAAACATCTGGCAGCCGATCCCAGTCCGCCTGACGGACCGGACAGGTGCTGCCAGCTCACCACGACTGACGCGCACATCAAGCTGAAACGCCTTGATCCGACCTGAGCTGAATGACTGGACACTAGATTCGAATCTTGCCCATGCGGCGGCCAAGTTGGCAGTTGACTGGCAAATAGCTCAACGGTATCGAGACTGTCACCTTCGGCCGAATCTCATCTTGACATACCGGAAACCTGATCAAATTGATCTCGTACGCCTCGAATACCATAGCGAATTCGACCTCTGAAAAAACAAATCAGGATTTGGCAAAACAGATCGCCATGATCGGCACTCACAGAAAAAGCGAACCGAAGAGATGCCGTTTTGTGTCAGTGTTTGAAGAGTGTTGCTGCGGACGGCGATTCTTCTGAGTTGAGGCCGAAAAATACGGGGATAGAGCTTATCTGATGCCTGAAAGAATCGGTCACAAAGCCTCCAAGAATACCGGCAAGTGCAATCCGAACCCCAGTGTCTGTTAAAATTTGATCACCTTATTGATTTCGGATTGTATATCCGATTCAGAGTGCAGAGATGCTTTCGATGAAAAATGATTTGCCCCCCTGCTGGATAGAGACCATTGATCCTGCGGATGCCACCCCGGATCTCAAAGAAATCTACCGGCAGCTGGACCATTGCTATCACAAAATTCACAATCTGTACCGTGCCTTTTCGCTGCAGCCCAAACCACTGCTTGCCGCCGATCAATGTTTTCAGCACATCATGCATAATGAGAAGAATCATTCCGAACCGTGGTTTTTGGAGCTGTTGGCAACTCAAGTTGCCATTATCGCTGACTGCGTTTATGCGCTTGTACACCATGGAGCGAATTTCAAAAAACTTCTGGCTGATGAAATTCTGGCAAACCGAATGCTGGCGGCAGTACGCAGCGATGACTTCAGCGATACATCGATTTTCAATTTGAAACAATCTGCACTGTTGGTTTTTAGCGCAAAACTGTCCAGAACGCCAGATGCGATGACAAGGAGCGATATTGAAACGCTGCGCAGAGCCGGTGTGAGCGATACAGAAATATTGGAAGCAGTGCAAACAACTGCAAATTTCGCTTACTGGGTCCGATTCATCAACGCGCTGGGAATCAGCCTCAACAACGAGAAAATCGGCCTCTACTAGCATGCCGAGTCGAGAAGAGCTGCATTCGAACTCAATTCCCAGCCGCGCCCATGCCTTGCCTGCCTGCCCGCTTTTGCAGCAGATTGTCCATCCAATCTGGATCCATCTCCGGAACTGACGACAGCAGCAGTTCAGTATATTCATGATGCGGTGGGTTCAGAACTTCTTGTTTGGGTCCTTGCTCAACAATCTCCCCCCGCAGCATGACAATCACTCGGTCCGCGACGGCCCGAACCGTCGCGAGATCATGCGTAATAAACATATAGGCTAGATCAAGCTCCTGCTGCAAGCGATCAAGCAGCCGCAGAATCCCCTCTGCGACCAGCTGATCCAGCGCGGAAGTGATTTCGTCACAGATAATGAAATCAGGATCTGCCGCCAGAGCCCGAGCAATGCAAATTCTTTGTTTCTGGCCGCCAGAAAGCTCATCAGGATAGCGGTCAAGAAACTGTTTCGGATCCATCTCAATCATTTCCATCAGTTCATTGATTCTATTTTTTTTCTCTGCGCCCTCCATGCCGAGGTAGAAGCTGAGCGGACGGCCAATGATTTTGCGTATTTTGTGGCGTGGATTGATAGCTGTGTCGGCCATCTGATAAATCATCTGGATGCTTTTGAGCTCTGATCTTGTCCGTGCGCGATAGTTGTTCGGCAACGATTGTCCCGCCAGCTTCACGAGGCCATGTCGTGGTGACAGCAGTCCTGTGATCACCCTTGCGGCAGTGCTTTTGCCGCTGCCCGATTCGCCGACGATCGCAACTGTCTCGCCTTTGTGCACTTCAAAGTCGACATCAATAAGAACCGGCTGCGGTGAATTCGGATAGGCCGCGGTCACATGCTCAACACGCACCAGCGGAATTTGTCCCTTTGTTTTTGGAACTGCCTCCTTTTTGAAAGTTCGCACCGCCCATAAGGTCTTTGTATAGTCCTCTTTAGGGTCAGCCAGCATCTGGCGAGTCTGCGCTTCCTCGACACGCTCGCCATAGCGCAGGACAATGATGCTGTCCGCCATCTGCGCGACCACCGCAAGATCGTGCGTGATGTAGATTGCCGAGGTGTTAAACAGTCGAACGATATCCCGAATGGTGGCCAGAACCTCAATCTGCGTTGTCACGTCCAAAGCGGTGGTTGGCTCATCGAAGACAATTAGATCGGGACGGCAGGACAAAGCCATCGCAGTCATGGCCCGCTGCAGCTGACCGCCTGAGACTTGATGCGGAAAGCGAAAGCCAATCCGATCCGGATCAGGCATCTTTATCTTTGCATATAAATCCTTGGCATCAGCGTGCGCCTCTTCTCGGGTGCCGACACCGTGCTGGATCACACTTTCGCTGAACTGATCAATGAGTCTGTGGGCTGGATTGAATGCAGCTGCAGCGCTTTGGGCCACATAAGCAATCCGCGCACCGCGCAATGTGCGCTTGTTTTCTTCCGAAGCGGCAGTCAGATCAATGCCGTCAAACACAATGGTGCCGCTTTTGATCCGGCAGCCGGCCTTGCAATAGCCCATTGAGGCGATGCCAATCGTCGATTTCCCCGCGCCGGACTCGCCGATCAAGCCGAGTATCTCTCCGCGCTTGATATTCAAATTAATGCCTTTGACAATCTCGTGCCACCGCCCCTCGCTGTAGCCCTCGATTTCAAGGTTCCGCATCTCAAGCAGATAATCTTCGCGCTCACTTGACATCTTTGAGCCCCGCAGTCTTGTGCAAAAACCAATCGATGATGAAATTGACGGCAACCGTCAGCAGCGCGATGGCTGCCGCGGGAATCAGTGGCGTGTAGTCGCCGAACGTAATCAGCACTGCGGTCTGCCGCACCATTGAGCCCCAGTCAGCAATCGGGGGCTGAATACCAATGCCCAGAAAACTAAGCGCGCTGATGGTGAGAAAGACAAAGCAGAAACGCAGGCCGAACTCCGCGGCCAGCGGCGCCGAGATGTTCGGCAGCACTTCCTGCAAAGCGATCCAGACAGTTTTTTCACCCCGCAGACGGGCGGCCTCGATATAGTCCATCACCACCACATTCATACTGACCGCCCTTGCGATGCGGAACACCCGGGTTGCATCAATCACACTCATAATCAGAATCAGGTTGATCACTGATGTGCCGAAGATCGACAGCAGCATCATAGCGAATATCAACGCAGGAATAGCCATGAAGACATCGACAATGCGACTGAGGAGCTGATCCAGCCATCCGCCCAAAATCGCGGCCAGCATGCCCAGTCCTCCGCCCAAAGCAAATGCGAGAAAGGTGGTGAGCAGTGCGATGCCAACGGTGTTGCGGGCGCCATAAAAGATGCGCGTCAGCATATCCCGCCCCAAATGATCAGTGCCGAGCAGGTGCTGCTCATCCCACGGCTGAAACTTTGAGCCCACGATCTCAGACTCTCCATACGGCGCAATCCACGGCGCAAACACGGCGACAAAGATATACGCAAACACAACTGCCAAACCGAATTTGGCGCTTAATGGCGCGTCTCGCATCAAATACATGACCCGCGACCATCGACCTGAAGAAAGAGCTGTATGGGAATTCACTGTCATGCGCAAAGCTCTATTTCGGATGCAGCAGGCGTGGATTGGTCAAAATGGACAGAATATCTGCAACCAGATTCAAAAATACATAGGTTGCCGCAAAAATCAGACAGCAGGCTTGCACAACCGGCATGTCACGCCGCTGTACAGCATCAACCAGGAACTGCCCCAAACCTGGATAGACAAATACAACCTCGACAACAATCACCCCCACAATCAGATAAGCCAGATTGATGACAATGACATTCACAATCGGCGCCCACGCATTCGGCAAAGCATGATGGATAATGACGCGAAAGCGTTTCAGCCCTTTCAAGTGTGCCATTTCAATATAGGCATTGGACAGCAGGTTGATAATGGCCGCTCGCGTCATGCGCATCATGTGCGCCATTGATACCAGTGTCAAAACGATGGCCGGCAGCAGTGTCTTTTCCAGGTGCTCCAGTACAGGCGTATCGACTCGGACATTCGCAAGACTCGGCAGCCAGCCGGCCTTGACCGAAAGCAAAAGCAAAAGAATGTAGGCAACAAAGAATTCCGGTGTCGAAATGGAAGACAGGGTGACAACGTTCACTGTCCGGTCATACAAGCTGTTTCGATAAAGGGCGGCTAAAATTCCCAGAATGACGGCCAGCGGAACAGCAATGCAAGCTGCAAAAACAGCGAGAAACAGCGTGTTGTACAAGCGTGTGCCTAGAACTTCATTGATAGCTCTCCCATTGCCAACCGAAACGCCAAAATCACCCTGAAAAATATTGGTCAGCCAATTGAGGTAGCGAATGTAGGCCGGCTGATCCAGACCCAGCTGCGCTCGCAGAGCCGCCACAGTCTCAGGTGTAGCCGCCTGACCCAGAATCGATTCGGCAGCATCTCCCGGCAGCAGTGATACTGCTGAAAAAATAATCAGCGAGATCGCAAACAGCGTCACCACACCAAGCAGCGTTCTCTGAAGGATTATTTTCAGAATTCCATACAAGACATCGACTCTGCTTATTTCTCAGTCAGCGGTTTATGCCGAGGCAGTTTTTACAAACGCAGCCACAGTATTGCCTCAGCCGAGCAGATCGGCCAGTCGCTGGCGTATTCTTTCGCGCATATCGTCACCGCCGGTCTCCAGCCAGGCTTCTGCATCAGAGCGCTCGCAAAGTGATGGATACCAGTTTTCAGTGAGATACCGATCACGCGTATGCGGATCGGTGAGGTATGCCGTGTCTTGCGCACAGCGCTCAACTACTTCCAGCGCCAGGGATTCGGCATCGGTCTTGATTCCAGATGCGGTTTTCGAGGTCCAGCCAATCATCTCGTCGCACAGCACCAGCAGTTCGAGCGACCCGGTTCGCCCGCCAGACAGGAAGCCAAGATTATGCACAAAAGAGCTTCTTGCCATAGCCGCCGCCATCAGATTTGCAGAGGCTTCAGCCGCCGCTTGCGCGTCGAACTGATGCGAATCGGTGCAGCCGGCGCCGATCCATGATGGAATCCCGATATGACGGAAATAGTCACCCGCACCAATTCCAGACAGCATGTATTCGGGCGAGCCATAGGCCAAATTGGCTTGCCGCAAGTCCATCGGCAAAACGGCTGAACCGCTCAACACAGGCGCACCAGGCTCGGCAAGCTGGTGGATAATGATTCCTGCAATCGCCTCCGCTGATGACTGGGCAATAGCGCCAGCGATCGAGATTGGGCATGACATGCCCGGAAACGTTGCTGGATAGCAGACAACCGGAGCGCGCCAGCGGGCACAGTTAATCAGTCTTTTACAGAGGTCGTCAGGCAGGCGCAAGGGAGAGATAGGCCCCATCAACTCAATTGAGATCGGCTTTTCGGCGATTGCATTCCAGCCGCCAGCACGGTCGGCGACCACGTTCATCATGCGCGTTTGAATTTCATCATCGTGGGCCAGCAATGCCGCCGGCTTCGTGCAGTTATCCAGCATCGCCTTGGTTGTCTCAACCACTTCGTCCTGCGGATCAATTTCGCTGGGATATCCGAGCGAGCACACCATGTCGATGTTCGGCAGCTGCTCACAGACTTTTGCGGTTTCACGAATATCCCCAAGACGGCATGAGCGCAGCGCACCGGTACGAAAATCAAGGATGCGAACACAGTTGTGCCCTGGACAATAGCTTGTAATGCTGCCGCTTGTATTGACCCGAATCTCACCATCGCGGCCATAGAGCTGAATTTTTTCAGGAACTGAGGCGATAGCCTTTTCGACCAGATCGGGCGGAATGCGAACGTAGTCGCCATTCTCAGTGCAAGCATGGTGCCTGATGAGGCTCGAGCGCGTGGGCAAGTGCTCCACTACGACGCCGACTCTCCACAGAATCTGCTTGACGGCTTCATGAATCTGCGCGGCTGAGCCTGAATCAAGCAGTTCAATGTCAACTGCAGATTGTTGTTTGGAAACCTTTTTCTGAGATTCAGCTTGTCGCTGGACACGCCTGCGGCGGGCAACTGAGTTTTTTCTTGACAAGGGGCTCACCGATTCCCGAGCAGAGTGAAGTCCGCAGCAGCTACGAAGCCGATGTCAGTGGATTTTGCAATCACTCTGCTATTGCTTTGGAACAGCCAATCAGCTGTTCATCCACCAGCGCTGAATCACACGATACCCATCCAGATCCCAGTTTCCTGCAATCTGATCAGGTATCCCGACTTTCGATGAGTGGGCCATGATATGATCCCCGAAGGCATGAATGACAGCGCCGCTGTCATCACGGCACAGCGCTTGCATATCCCAATACATCTGCCGACGCTTGGTTTCGTCCAGCTCGGATCGAGCTGCCACCAGCAATTCATTAAAGCGATCATTCTTCCAGTAGGTCTCATTCCAGTTCGATGCGGCCGAATAGGCTTGCGTGAACATCCAGTCCTCAGTCGGACGACCGCTCCAGTAACTCGCACACCAGGGGTGCTTGAGCCACACATCATTCCAGTAGCCATCGTCGGGCACTTGATTGGGGATGATCTCAACGCCGGCCGCCTTGGCATGCTCGCTGAACAGCACACCGGTATCCACACAACCCGAGTAGAGGCTGTCGGACAGGCTCAGCTCGACCTTCAAATTGCTCATCCCGGCTTGCTTGAGATGCCATTTTGCCTTCTCCGGGTCATACGCCCGCTGCTCAAGCTCGGTGTTGTAATAGCGATTGGCCGGCGAAATCGGATGATCATTGCCCAGGCTGCCGAAGCCGTTCAGAATCTTGCTCAGCACGTCCTCGCGATCAACTGCGAGCTTCAAGGCCATTCGGACATGATTATTGTCAAAAGGCGCCAGATCCGTTCGCATCGGGAAAGCGTAGTGCTGCGTACTCGTCACGTTGAATACTGTAATGTCAGAATTCCGCGATAACAAGGGGGCGGTCGTTGCATCGACATCCGCAATGACATCCACAGCACCTGTGACCAATGCGTTCTGGCGAGCGGTAGAATCGGCGATCGTCAGCAGTTCCGCTGTCTCCACGAAAGCTCTGTCTGAGAGGTAGAAATTTGGATTCTTGCGGTAGTTTGAGTACTGTCCAGGTTCAAACGCTTCCAGCATGTACGGACCGGTACCGACATCAAGCGACTCAATTTTCCCATCTTTCGACGGCATGATGGCCAATACAGAATCGCTGAGAATTACAGGAAAATCCAAGTTCGGCTGGCTCAGCTTGAACTTGACGACCAAGTCGCCATCTTTGACAATGGAGTCGACGCCTTCAATAAATGATTTCATTGAGGAAGCGGAATCCTCACCGCGGTGCCGATTGACGGATGCGATCACATCCTCTGCAGTCAATGACTTTCCGTTGTGATAGGTTACACCTGAGCGCAGCCTGAAGACCCATTCGGACGCATCGGCTCCGATTTCGTAGGATTCGGCAAGCATCGGCACCAGCTGGCCGTCGGGTGCAATTTCTGTCAAAGTCGAATGAATGGAGTAAAACACCACTTGGGTATGAGCGCTGATCAGCTGGATTGGGTCCAGTGAGTCAGTCGATGACCCCTGAGTCATCGCAACACGCAAATGCCCTCCTGTTTCTGGGAGCGCGGCCCGCGCCGACGAGCCTATAAATGCACCCGGTACTGCACCCGCCAGACCCAAAGCACCTGAGGCTTGCATGAATCTGCGCCTCAATGCGTCTTGATGCCCGACATTTCGTAACGACCGATTAAATTTTCTCATTTTCTCCTCCGTCTCAAGCCAAATGAATGACTTATTTACCCAATCCCGCAACACTTCAGAAGTGTGCAAAAACACGCTGCTGCAGGCCACTGCAAGCGATGCTGCAGCCATCGCACCGGCAGCAGAAGCCTCAGCTTTGCAGCCACCAGCGCTCAATCATTTTGTAGCCGTCAAACTCCCAGTTGCCGCCAACTGTCTCAGGCTTGCCGACATTCGCCCGGTGGGCAGAGATATGGTTGGCAAACGCATGAATGACTGATCCGCAGTCATCGCGGCAAATGGCTTGCATTTCCCAGTACATCTGACGCCGCTTGTCATCATCGACCTCTGCACGCGCCGCGACCAGCAATTCATTGAATCTGTCGTTTTTCCAGAAGGACTCATTCCAGTTCGAGCCATCAGAATAGCCTTGCGTAAACATCCAGTCCTCAGTCGGACGACCGCTCCAGTAACTGGCGCACCAAGGATGCTTGAGCCAAACATCCGACCAGTAGCCATCGTCTGGAACACGCTTGACCACCAGCTCAACCCCAGATCGCTTGGCATGCTCGCTGAACAGCACCGCTGTATCGACACATCCAGCATACAAACTGTCAGAAACGCTGAGCTCAACTTTCAGATCAGACATTCCCGCCTGCTGCAGATGCCATTTTGCCTTTTCTGGATCATACTGGCGAACCTCAAGCTCGGTATTGAAATAGCGATTGGCCGGGGAAATGGGATGATCATTGCCGATACTGCCGAATCCGCTCAAAATCTTTTCCAACACATCCTCACGATCAATTGAGAGCTTGAGCGCCATCCGTATATGGTTGCTGTCGAATGGCGCCAAATCCGTGCGCATCGGGAAAGCGTAGTGCTGCGTACTGGTGATGTCGAGAATATTGATCTCATCCGAACGCCCCAGCAAGCCGGCGGTCGTTGCATCCACATCACCGATGACATCCACTTCACCCGTTACCAGAGCGTTCTGACGCGCAGCTGAATCCGCAATGGTCAGAATCTCAGCTGTATCGGCGAAGCCGCGATCAGACTTGTAATCATTAGGATTGCGCTTATACCGAGAATATTGGCCCGGCTCAAACTCATCAAGCATATAAGCGCCCGAGCCCACCGTAAAATCTTCGATCACCCCGTCTTTTGACGGCAAGATCGCCAACACACTGGAACTTAATATGACTGGAAAATCCACACTCGGACTCTTCAGCCTGATTTTGACAACAGAATCTCCATCTTTAGTGATTTCAACGACCTCTTCCATAAATGACTTCATGGACGATGCCGACTGCTCGCCCCGATGGCGGCTTAATGATGCAATCACATCATCGGCTGTCACGTCCTTGCCGTTATGAAAGGTCACGCCTGAGCGCAGTTTGAAAATCCACTCGGACGGGTCGGCGCCAATCTCATAAGACTCAGCGAGAAGCGGCTCAAGCTGTCCATGGGGGTTGATCTCAGTCAGACAGTTGTGGACGGTCGAAAAAAGAAAATTCGAATGGCCGCTGGTAAGGCGGATCGGATCCAAGGAGTCCGTAGATGAGCCCTGAACCGTTGCTACTCGCAGATGCCCGCCTCTCACGGGTTTGGACATCGCCGCTTCAATGGGCGAGCTCACGAGCAGACCGGGCAGTGCGCCAGCCACACCAATTGCCCCAGAATACTGCATAAATTCACGCCGTGAAATTTTCTTCCTGTTTGAAAAAGGATTCTCGCCGCTGGTTGGATTCATCTGTGCCCCCTTGGTTGCATTGTTACTGATGTTCTATAGTTTTCTGTTTTCGCAGATCATTTTTGATGCTTGACTTTCATCGCAGAGTATGCGGTCAGCTCAATTCTATTGCATTGGCCGAACGCAGTCAATGCGTGTGACGAAGGTTTCAGAATATCTTCTCGACACTTGCTCGCTTTCTTTGCAGAAAATGGAAAGATCAAAATCGAGTATTGGCTCAGTACTCGCAGTGTAAAAATTGATTTGGCTCACCTCAGGTCGCCGATGCCACTATCGATCAGCGGTCGCGGCGAGCTCCGCTTGCGGGATCAATGAATCTGCAATATGCCGCCAAATTCATGAGCTTCCTCAATCATTATCGATCTCGCCGGCGCCCGCTCCCCGCTGAGCTGAGGTCTCCGTAGTCGGCACCATCGAACCCAAAGCCTCTGACTTCAGGCGCAGGTACAGGTTCTGCGGCATCTCGACTCGGTTTTGATTCGCTGCAGCAGCGACGCGTATTTTGTATCGGCCAGCGGCAGCGCTGTGCTCAGGCTCGCACTCTGCCCTGCGCATGAGACAGTCAATGGCAACGGGAACAGTACCGGAAACGGCTGGAATTTGATCGAAGCGATCCGTCAAGAGAATGGCTTGATGCGTCACAGTCGCTTCAAAATCGCCTCGCTGAATTCTGAAGATTTGGCGGGATGCGCTTTTGGCCAGCAGCAGCGGAAAAATCAGCTCAAGGTGTGCAAGGTTGTATATTGCCGCACTGACTGGCTGCTCTTTTTGACACATCCAATGCGCGATCAGATAATCAATCGCCGGCGCCAGTGTGATGAACCCCTCATCGTCACTCAAACGAAACACAAGGTCTGAATGGTTCAGCTCAGCATGCAGCGGGCCGGGGCGGGACATGCGCGCCGCGGACACAAACTGCGGCAAGCGCCTCAAAATTGGAACTCGCCGCAATTCCAGCCAAACGAGTGCCGCAGCCATTTCCTGATCCAAGCCGGGCGGGGCGCCGATCGCTGAAAATACTCTGCGGCACAAAGTCAGAGTTTCAGCGCAAGACAAATCCAATCGAATTTTTCCCTGTCATGCCAATCAGCGATCAATGAACACCAAAAGACGGAAAGATCCACTCATCTGCATCATCGCGACGAAATTCATCGCACAGCGGCGCGCCCTGAAATAAAGTAATGCGGATCCACAAGTCAGATTTGGGATCGAAGCGGGTAGCGCCGAAAATAGAGAGCTTGCATCGCAGCAGATCAACCGGACGGCAATCTGCATCCAGCAGATTGTCCTGAATCTCTGCATAAGGATAGTCTGCCAGCGACTGAATGCGGGTGATGATGAAGCGAAAAGCCGGCTCCTCCAGCAAAAATTCCGCAACGGACCTTTGCAGCTGACCGCCAGCCTGTTTCTTAAGGCAGTCATGCAGTCTTGATATATCCCGCGCAATTCCCACGCGCATCTCCTTATCGCTCCCGGGCTCCGCGTGCCGCCTGCCAATGCGCGGCTCTTCCTTGTCTTGTGAGAAATACCAGAAGATTCCTTCCGCCTCCGGACGCTCAAAGCACATGCGGAGCGCCCACCCGTAGTGAATCTCAATTTGTCGCTTGAGCGTGCTCAGCGGCATCGCCGCATCAAGACGCAGCCATTCCTCAGTACCCATCTGCTGCTCGAAGTCATTGACTATGTCCGGGTAGATTTCCAGCAAAATACTGTTGATCAGCTCCTGCATTTCCAAACTGACCTGCGCCTGCGCCCGCAAGACCAAAGCATTCCAAGGAAATTGTCTTGTATCCGAGACCCCAGCCAGAACCGACTTGACCTGCTCAATCTCACTGCGCAGACACGCCAGGCGCTGCATTTGAGTGTCATCCGAGGTTTGCCACTGGCTCAGATGCCTCTCAAACCGGCTCAGGACCTGCGTAAATTGATTCACTTTCTCCGGCGCTGCAAGCTTGACTGAGCGGACCGCTGCAATCGCCGACTCGCGAGCATAGAGCCAGGTGTGAAGCAGCTGCGGGTGCCCGACCAGAAACGGCGCCATTCCTAATCCGGTCGCATTGCCGACCCCGAAACCACGCTTGATTGCCCGCGCCAGCGGCACTGCAGTCTCACCACTGCGCTGCTGCGCAATATGCTCGACCAGATCAAAGCTCAATTGCCGCGCCATGAAAACCGTGAGCATTTCCGCTTGAAATGGCAAAGTGAACGGCGTGCTGCGCCGCACCTCGCTGAAATCCATGCAGCCGAATTTGCCGTTTCCGTAAACCGCCGTGGTCCGAATCAGATAGCCAACCCGTGCGACCGCACTCAAATCCGGCTGCCGTCCCTGCGACAGCGAATCAGCAACATGGTCGAAAAGACGCACGCTCCTGTTGGCGCGGCTCAAAACGATTTCATTCCGACTCATGCGGCCGCCTTCTTGCAGGGGAACCTGCCTGGACAGCCGCTCGACATCGGCATGAGTGACTGCCCCGCTGACCAATGCAAAAGTCAAATCCCAGCGGTCGGCGATCACCCGATCCGTTCTGGCGCCATCCTCAATCGGGGTTGAGAACGCGACAAAGCTCAAATCGCTTTCAGGGGTTGCAATCCGGTAGACCACCCTGCCATATCCATCCGCATCAAGCTGCTGGTCGCGAATCTCAACGCGCCAGTCCTCCCGCGACATGCGACGCACCAGAGTTCGGGCAAAACTCAATCGTGTCGGATGGAACGATCCCAGCCGATCAAGCCTCATCACGATGGCAGGATCGCGAAGCGGAGCTGCCAGATCAGCAGGCGCTTGTGCGTCTGTGTCAGTCACGGCTTGGATCAGGCGCCTGAGCCGGCATGCTACTGGCAAAAAAACGATACCAGTTGCCGCTGAATATGGCATCGATTTCTGGCGCAGAAAAGCCGGCATCGCCCAAGCCGCCGGCAATCAATTCAAAATCTCGACTGTCCTGAAACCATGCAGGATACGCAGGCCACCGGATCGAGTCAGACGTATCCGCCGGCAATTTCCATTTGCCATCGCGCATATAGCGCAAGTAATCGGCCGCATGACCCTGGCAGAGGTCGGTCCCCAGGCCCAGACTCTCAACCCCCATCAGGTCGGCCGTTTTAGCAATCATCTGGCAAAATGCTGTCAAGGTGCAATTCGAGCCGCCGGCCAGATGCAGCGGATAGACGCTGAATCCCAGCATGCCGCCCTGCGCAGACAATTGCCTGAGCACAGTATCGGATTTGTTGCGCTTCACATCATGGAATGAAGACGGATTGGCGTGCGTGATCGCAATGGGACGGGTGGAGTATTCCATCGCCTCCAAAGCAGTGCGCTCGGCAGTGTGCGAGACATCAATAATCATGCCGAGGCGGTTCATTTCTCGGATTACATTTCTGCCGAATCGGGTCAGTCCTGCATCGGCCGCCTCGTAGCATCCGGCGCCAATCGAATTTTGATTGTTGTAGGTCAGCTGCATGATGCGAATGCCAAGCCTATGGAAAATTTCCACAAGCATCAGATCATCCTCAAGCGAAGAGCTGTTCTGAAAGCCCAATATCACCCCGGTTCGGCCCGACGCTCTCGCCGCATCAATATCGGCGGGCTGCTCAACGCGGACAATCAAATCGGAATTTTCTGCAAACAATTGATTCCATTTGCCGATAGCATTGAGCGTTTGCATGCAGTCATGCCAGAAACTCAATGTGACATGGACGGCGATTACCCTGGCCGAATTCCAAGTCTCAAAAATCTTCCGATTCCAGTTTGATGCCTGGAGAGCATCAATGACGAAGGCTGTTTGCGGCTGGCTCATAAAAATCAGATTTCTCAATTGACGGCGAGCAGTTCAAGAATGCCCGCTATCATCGGCATGGACACTCATTTTATCCGTCGTACGCAGCCGGCGTGCAATTCATCGTCCTGCCGCTGCAAAAATCATCGGCAGAAACATCGTCAGCTTCGCATAATATCGACTCGCAGCACAGGCGGGCGCGGGGACCTGCTGATTGCAATCGGCCTGCTGCTCGAATCAATCAGCAGCATCACACGCAAGCTGCCAGTCACCCCCAGCGTGATGCATGCTTAAATCGGCGATTGTCCTGCACAATTGTTTACAATTTTAGGGGTCATTCGAGACACGGCGCTGCGGGGTGTCATGAACATTGCCAGCATTAGGGCTCGGAGGCGGCCGCTGCCGCATGCCACAATGAAACGGATCGCCTGATTTTGACCTGCCGCATCGATGAAATGAATTCAATACTGAACCTCTGCTTGAAGCACATGTGATGAAAATCTCAATTGTCTCAATGGTTTTTCTGATTTTGTTTTGGATCGTGCTCTCAGTTGATGCGCTGCCAGACTTCGATTACTACCCAGTGCTGCTGGGATTGCTCGGCACACTTTCTTGCATTGCGGCGCTGCTCATCTCACGGCGGATGGATATCATCGACCATGAAGGCAAAACTGTTCGATTCGGTGTATTGCGAATGCTGCTCTACAGCTTGTGGCTGGTCAAGGAAATCGCGATCTCTTGCCTGCGAGTCGCCGGCATGGTGCTGCGCTCGCCCGATCAGCTGCAGCCATCTGTTCGTATTCTGCCGGCCGAGGGCATGACTGATTTCGAAAAAGTCACGTATGCCAACTCAATCACCCTGACCCCCGGCACCCTCACGCTGGAGGTCTCAAAAGACTCAGTGACCGTACATTCAATTCAGCCTGAACTGCTTGAGTCTCTTGCCCGGGACGAGATGCTGAATCGCGTGCGCAAAGCGAGATTTACAGAAACACCGAGAGCGGAATGATTGCGGCCGCGTCTATCGCCATTCTGATTGGCATGCTGCTGCTGCTGGTGCGGGCGTTTTTGGGCCCCACTGTCTATGACCGGCTGCTCGCAGTCAACAACTTCGGCACCAAAACAGTACTGATTCTCGTTCTATATGGTTTTTTAACTGAGCGCCCGGCTTTCCTGGACGTGGCAATTGTCTATGCGCTTTGCAATTTTATTGTCACCATCGCAGTACTCAAATATTTCGAGTACGGAGACCTGGGCCACGCCGGCGGTCAGCCTGAAGATGAGCAGTTGTAATGTCTTGGGGGCTTGATCTGCTGCGCGATCTGCTGCTGGCAGCAGGATCTCTCGCGATCCTGATTGGCGCAACTGGGATCCTTCGATTTCCAGAGTTTTTCACACGCATCCATGCTGCCGGCGTCACCGAAACAGCGGGCATCGGCCTGATTACGGCCGGGCTGCTGATTGAGGCTGGATGGAGCCTGGTTTCGGTCAAGCTGCTGATCATCTTAGCATTCATGCTGCTGACTGGACCGACCGCCTCGCATGCGCTGGCGAAAGCCGCAATGCACGGGGGCATGCGTCCGCACGGATTTGCCAGAGGGAACAAGTCATCGAAATCCTGATCAACTACGCACTGCTTTTGTTTCTGATTGCCACTGCAGCCTGCATTGCGAATATGACCAATCTGTTCGGCGCAGTCATGCTGTTCGGCCTGTTCAGTCTGCTCAGCGCAAGTCTTTATGTGGTATTGGATGCGGTGGATGTGGCCTTGACAGAAGCGGCGGTCGGCGCCGGCATTTCCACAATTCTGCTGCTCAGCGCCCTGTCGCTGACTGGATCTCGGATTGAGATTGTCAAAAAGCGCCGGACGGCGGCGGCCGCGGCGGCGGCCGCGGCGGCGGGCGCCGGCCTGTTCTGGGGGCTGTCTGATCTGCCGCAATTCGGCGATCCAGCCGCCCCGGCGAATCTGCATGTTGCGCCCTTCTATCTCAATGAATCCAGCGGCTTGACTGGAATTCCGAATGTAGTCACATCCATTCTGGCGAGTTTCCGCGGCTACGATACGCTGGGCGAGGTGGTCGTTATCTTTACCGCGGGCATCGGTGTGATTGCACTGCTGTCTGGCCGGCGCAGAACCAAGGAGGACAATCGCTCATGAAACATCACACGGTGCTGCATGTCGTCGCAAAATTGCTGATTCCCTATATCGTGGTGTTTGCTCTGTATGTTCAATTCCATGGCGAATATGGCGCAGGCGGCGGGTTTCAGGCGGGGGTCATCTTCGGCGCTGCTTTCATTTTGTACAGCCTGATTTTCGGCAAAGACTATGGCATGAAGGTCGCGCCTGAAAGTCTTGTGCAGACACTGGCGGCCGGGGGTGTGCTGCTCTACACCGGTGTCGGTGTTGCCGGCATGCTCTTGGGCGGCAACTTTCTCGATTACAGTGTGCTGTCGGACAATCCCGTTGCGGGACAGCATCTGGGGATTCTGCTGATTGAGATGGGCGTGGGCCTCACTGTCGCAGCGGTGATGATCTGCCTGTTTTTCTGTTATGCCAATTATCGTCATGACCGGCCGCCCGCAGCGAGATCAAAGACTGAGGAGACTGACATTGCAGTGGATTGACTTCAATTACCTGATTGTCATCGCCTTGATGTCGACAGGTCTGTATATTCTGATTGCAGCCAACAACTACATCAAGAAGATGATCGGCTTGAATATTTTTCAAACCTCCGTTTTCATCCTGTATATCAGCATCAGCAAAGTCAGCGGCGGCACCGCTCCGATTCTTGATGAGAATTTTGAAATTTACTCCAATCCCCTTCCCCACGTGCTCATCCTGACTGCGATTGTGGTCGGTGTCGCCACGACCTCGCTGGGCCTGGCGCTGATCATTCGCATCCGCTCGGCGGTCGGCACGATCGATGACCATGATGTTCAAATGAGATTGCAGGATCTAGAGTGATCAGCCAGCATCTGAGCGCCATTCAGGTTGTCATCCCGCTGCTGGCCGCGCCGCTGTGCGTGGTGTTTCGCTCTGCGATTGCAGCCTGGCGCATCGCCATGGGCGCCGGCGTGATCTGTGTGCTCAACGCCATTGCGATTTTGCTGCAGGTCAGCGAATCGGGTCTGATCGTCTACGCGCTGGGCGGCTGGGCGGCGCCCTGGGGCATTGAGTATGCCATTGACGGCGCCAACGCGTTTGTCCTGCTCATTATCAGTGTGATCTTTGTCGTCGCACTGGCTTACAGCTATGTCAGCGCACAGCACGAGGTCGCCGAAGACAAGCAGCTTTGGTTCTATACAGCTTTGCTTTTGTGCTTTACCGGGCTTTGCGGCATCACGATCTCGGGTGATGTGTTCAATGTTTTCGTATTCCTTGAGGTCTCCTCTCTGTCAAGCTACATTCTGATCAGTTTCGGCGCCAGCAAGCGCTGCCTGAGCGCAGCGCTCCGCTACCTGTTTCTGGGCACCATTGCAGCGACCTTCTATCTGGTCGGAATTGGCTTGCTGTATGCCATGACTGGCACTTTGAACATGTCTGACCTGGCAGTGCGGCTGCCTGAAATCGCCGACCACCGAGCGGTCTATACAGCCTTCGGCTTCATAGTGGTCGGGCTCGGCATCAAGATGGCGATGTTTCCGCTTCACAGCTGGCTGCCGACGGCGTACGCCTATGCCCCGAGCGCAGTGACCGCATTTCTGGCGGGCACCGCCACCAAAGCCGCGGCGTACGTCTTTGCGCGGATCGTGTTTCAAATTTTTCCAAGCGATTACTTCACCGACATCACCTTGACTTACTGGATTATTCTAGGTCTCGGAGTCGCCGGTGCGCTCGGCGCCGCGCTGATTGCCTGCTATCAGACCGAGCTGAAGCGCCTGTTCGCCTGGTCCAGCATCAGTCAGGTAGGCTACATTGTGATTGGATTGGGGCTGGCAACGGCTTCCGGAATCAGCGCCGCATTTCTGCATATGTTCAATCACGCTTTGATCAAGACCGCTATTTTCATGGCAATCGGCGCTCTGCTGCTCAAAACCGGCAGTTCCGGACTGGCATCCCTGCAAGATGCCGGCCGGCGCATGCCGTGGACCATGGCCGCCATATTGATCGGCGGACTCAGCCTGATCGGTGTGCCGGCGACCACTGGATTTGTCAGCAAATGGTATCTGGTTACGGCAGCGCTGGATCAAGGATACTGGTGGCTCGCTTTCATCACGCTGATCGGTTCGCTGATTACGGCCGCGTACGTATGGAAAGTGACCGAGCTCGCTTACTTCCGAGCCGATCGATCAGCCGCGGTGATCCGCTCTGAAGCGCCGCTGGCGCTGCTGATTCCGACCTGGCTGCTGATTGCAGCGAACATCTATTTCGGCCTGAATGCGCAGTTTACCGGCGCGCAGGCGCTGGCAGCGGCACAATGGCTGCTGGGGCTGTGATCTCATGAGCGCCGCACCTGCACTGCTGATCGCGTCGATACTGCTGCCAAGCCTGGCAGCGCTGCTCATCCGCGCTCTGGACCGCTATGAGAACCGGCGCGAGGCGGTCTCGATCGGCACAGCCATTCTCACTTTTATCACGGTGGCGCTTCTCTACAGCAAATTCAGCCAAGGCATTATTCCCGAACTGACGCTGTGGGCGCCATTTCCCGGCGTCTCTATTGCCTTGGAGGCTGAGCCGATCGGCCTTTTGTTTGCGCTGATGGCCAGCTTTCTGTGGATTGTGACATCGATCTATGCGATTGGCTACATGCGGGGTCATGGCGAGCAAAACCAAACTCGCTTTTACCTGTTTTTCGCCATTGCCATTGCCAGCGCCTTGGGCATAGCCTTTGCGGCCAATGGCTTTACGCTGTTCATCTTCTATGAGATTCTCACCCTGTCGACTTTCCCGCTGGTTACTCATGCCGGCGACAGCGCTGCAAAACGGGCTGGACGCGTTTATCTGTTCATACTGCTCGGCACCTCGATCAGCCTGCTGCTTTTCGCTCTCATCTGGACCTGGACGCTGACTGGCACGCTGGATTTTCGTGCCGGAGGCATTTTTGACGACGGTGTCAGCCGCACTGTTCTCGGCGTATTGTTCGGGCTGTATATTTTCGGCATCGGCAAAGCGGCGCTGATGCCGTTTCATCGCTGGCTGCCAGCCGCGATGGTCGCGCCGACACCCGTCAGCGCCCTGCTGCATGCAGTCGCAGTCGTCAAGGCAGGCGTATTTTCTGTGATCAAGATCAGCGTCTACATTTTTGGCATCGATCTGGTCGCCCAGCTGCCGTCGCAGCGAGCGCTGGCCTACGCCGCCGCATTCACCATTGTCGCCAGCGCTGTTGTCGCTTTTCGAAAAGACAACCTCAAGGCTCGGCTGGCTTACTCAACAATCGGCCAGCTATCCTACATTGTGCTGGGAACACTGACAGCAAATTTGTGGGGGGTCATCGGCGGCGGCATGCACATGCTGATGCATGGATTCGGAAAGATCACCTTGTTTTTCGGCGCCGGTGCAATTATGGTTGCAGCCCATAAAACCGAAATCAGCGAAATGCGAGGCATCGGCCGGCAGATGCCGGTGACCCTGATTGCATTTCTGATCGGGTGCCTGGCGATCATTGGACTGCCGCCGACCGGCGGCATGTGGAGCAAGATCTACCTGCTGCTCGGCGCGTTTGCGACAGGTGACTGGATGCTGCTGATTGTGTTTGTGCTGGGCACGCTTTTAAGCGTCGCTTATCTGATGCCGTTCGCAATCCGTGCGTTTCGGGCCAATCCTGATCTGAGCGGGGAAATCAAGGAAGCGCCTTTGTCGATCCGCATTGCGATGATAATTTCTGCCGGCGGGTGCCTGTATCTGTTTTTCAATCCAAACCTCGCATACGACCTGATGCAAGCCGCACTGACTCAAACAGGACGATAAGATGACAATCGATCCGAAGAAAGACGAGCGACCGAAAGCGACTGGGCTTCGAATCCTGCTGCGCTGGTTTTATGCCCTGTGCGCCCTGTCCCTTGGCCTGGACCTGATCATCGACCGCTATGTCTATCATCCGTGGGAAAACTGGCTGTTTTTCTATTGCGCTTTCGGATTTGTCGCCTGTGTCATTCTAGTCGTGGTCGCACGCTGGATGCGAAGGCATGTCATGCGCTCGGAAGATTACTATGATGGTGATTGATATCCCGCCATTCGCGATTTTCTTCGCCGGCGCGATGGCTGCGCTGATGCTGCGCTCACGAAATTTGTCGCTGTGGTGCGTCGCCGTGCCCATCATCAGCGGGGCGGTTCTGATCGGCAGCAGTGTCAGTGAAGTCGATTACCGCATTGCGATTGCCGGTTTTGAGCTGCATTATTGGCGTCCTGATCGGCTCAGTCTGCTGTTTGGCTATGTATTCCACATTGCGGCCATTTTCGGCGGTATTTTTGCCTGGCGAAGAACCGAGCCGCTGTTCAAATCGGCGAGCTTGATCTACATTGGCAGCGGTATTGGCGCAGTATTCAGCGGTGATTTGATCTCGCTGTTTATCTTCTGGGAACTGATGGCGCTGTCGAGCGCCTACCTGATTTTTGAGCAGGGATCTAAACGCGCCCTGCAGGCAGGGCTTCGATATCTGGTCATTCACGTGATTTCGGGATTGCTGCTGATCATCGGCTCACTGGTACACTACATGACTACCGGCAGTCTGGAATTCGGCAATATCGGACTTTCGACGACCGCATCGACGCTGATCTTTCTGGCCTTTGGCATCAAGTGCGCATTCCCGCTGCTGCACAACTGGCTTGTCGATGCCTATCCAGAATCCAGCCCGGAAGGCACTGTGTTCTTGAGCGCCATCACGACCAAGGTTGCCGTCTACGCGCTGGCGCGCAGTTTTCCAGGCACTGAGATGCTGGTTTATATCGGAGCGGTCATGTCCTGTTTCCCGATTTTCTATGCAGTGATTGAAAATGACCTGCGCCGCGTCTTGTCCTACAGCATGATCAGTCAGATTGGATTTATGGTCTGCGGCATTGGCATCGGTACCGAGCTCGCCATCAATGGCGCGGTCGCACACGCGTTTTATGACATTATTTTCAAGGGCCTGCTGATGATGAGCATGGGGGCGGTGCTCTACCGGACCGGAAAAATCAAAGCCTCCGATCTCGGCGGGCTGTTCCGCAGCATGCCTCGCACCACGGCCCTGTGCCTGGTCGGCGCCGCGGCGATTTCAGCCTTGCCGTTTTTCAGCGGTTTTGTGAGCAAAGGCATGGTGATGTCGGCAGCAAACTATGAGGGGCGTCACATCGTCTGGATTGTGCTTTTGTTCTCGTCCGCAGGCGTATTCCACCATGCCGGAATCAAGATTCCATTTTTTGCATTCTTTGCGCATGACTCGGGCATTCGCTGCAAAGAAGCGCCGACCAGCATGCTGATCGCGATGTTCATTGCCGCAGTAGGCTGTATTGCCGTCGGCAAATTCCCCGAGTATCTGTATTCCATACTGCCCTATCCCACAAGCTATAAAGCTTACGATGCAACGCATATACTGGCGCAGATTCAGCTGCTGCTGTTCTCAGCTCTGGCCTTTGCCTGGATGAAATTTACAGGCATTTATCCGCATGAGCTGCGCAGCACCAACATCGATTCAGAATGGGTATACCGCCGGTGGCTGCCGCGTCTTTACCGCAGTACGAGCGGTGTGATGCAGATTCTGCTGGCTGACTTCTATCAAATGCTGCATCGCGCTGCCGGCCGCATTCATCAGGCTGTGCTGCGTACGGCCGGCAGAAAATCCCAGTTAGGGCGGGAATGGACGTTCGACCTGATGGGGCTTTCGATTGTCGTCGTGTTTGCTGCTTTCCTTTTCTACCTGCTGTTCTTTTAATGCGACAGCCGCTGCATGAGCGCTCAGGGAATGGCGGAAGCTAAAGACAATTTTGATCCCTCAAAAATTCAGTCAACGGACAAAGGGACAGAAACTCAAGCCGTCTCAAGCGGGCGAATAGCGCTTCCAATTTCGGCTTCTTTTTGCTGCGCAACCTCAAGCTCATAGTGCGCTTGAGGACTAACCCAGCTGCGTGCATCTGTATTAAAAAATCGAGCTGGGCGCAATGCAGTTTCCGCCGTAATTCCACGGCGACCGCGAACAATATCATTAATGCGAGCGGGACTGACTCCAAGCGCCTTGGCTAATGCCGCTGACGACAGGCCGTGCGGTTCCATGAAATCATATCTCAGAACCTCGCCTGGATGAACAGGCAGCAGTTTTTGCATCTATTTTTCCTCAAAAAGTTACTTGTGACAGCCAGCAATTTTCACATCGCTGGCATCTTCACCCACATAACGAAAGCAAATCCTCTATTGGATGCTCGCTCGAATACTGGAATACCCCTCGCGGTCACCTTTGAGAGACTCAAGTCGATTTTCTGGAGGTTGTCGCAAAAAATGAATTGAGGCGGCAGAATTCAATTGCGCAAATTTTCGCTGAAACAAAACGCGGTATTCGAATACTTTTGAATAATCTTTCGCTGTCCTCGTCCTGGCAACGAAAACTTCGAATCATTGCGCTATCGTGCCGCATATCGATACGCGATACAGCCTGTGATCGCGGACACACCCAAGCCCCAGATGAAACTTGCCATCACGACTGAAAATACCGAGTCGCTGCAATTCCAGCGAGTGCTGCGACGAGCGATAACGAAACAGTGCCAGCCACATACAGTACAGACTCGTACACACGTCCTTGATGAAACAACTGCCAGGCATCGAGTGAAAAGGCTGAAAATGTTGTGTAGCCGCCCAAAAATCCCGTCAGAAACAATGGCGCCCAGCGATTTGACTCTCCGCTGAAACCGCCCAGCAGCACGAACAGCACGCCAACTGCAAATGAACCGCCAACGTTGACCGCAAGCGTCGCATAAGGAAAATTCGAAGCGAACAGCCGCTCAAAGCCAGCTCTGGTCAGATAGCGGCTGACAGAGCCGAGCGCACCGCCTGCGGCAACTTGCAAGGCAACAGCCAGCGTAGAAGTTTCCATGGCGATAATGATTCTATCGAAAGCGGTGCATGATCCGACTTGCCTGCTGTCTGCAAAAACGAAGCCAATCAGGCGGCGCGCTCCGCATCGACCTTGCGCCAAACCGCACCGGATTCAGATTTTTCATCCAATAGCGCCAGCCATTTCTCGTGCTCTTGCAATTCTGCGTCGGATGCAGAAACCACGGTCACCGCAATCATTTCGCCAGGCTTGCGTTGTGACTGGTATGTTTCGCTGGTGTCTGCCGCCTTGAGCTCGATTGATGTCTGTCCGCCAGTCAGCGCCCGATAGACAGCAACCAGAATCCCTGCGTCCAGCAGCGCTCCGTGCGTGGTGCGGGCGCTGATGTCAATTCCATACTCATTGGCTAGAGCATCCAGACTGTTGCGGCGGCCAGGCCGCATCTGCCGGGCAATATCGATGGTATCAACGATGCTGCAGACTTTTTCGATCGGCTCATACGGCTTTTCCAGCAATTGAAACTCAGCGTTCAGGAACTCAAGGTCAAATGACGCGTTATGGATAATCAGCTCACTGCCTTCGATAAATTCATACAGTGCGTCCGCAATCTCATGGAATTTCGGTTTTGATGCAAGAAATTCGCTTGTCAGTCCGTGCACTTTCTGTGCTTCTGACTCTATATCCCGCTCTGGATCAAGGTATTCATGAAACTCTCTGCCCGTCGCTGTTCGATCGTCCAGCTCAATGCCAGCGACCTCAATAATGCGGTGTCCTTCAGCGAGAATCAATCCCGTTGTTTCGGTATCAAGTACTACTCTTCTCATCCTATGCCTTGCAGTTTCTAGTCTGGAATCGCCTCACGAGCGAGCTGATCCGCTTTTTCGTTGCCCGCATCGCCGCTGTGGCCTTTCACCCACTGCCAAGAAACCGTGTGAACTGAATTCAGCCGGTCAATCTCTTGCCATAAATCGACGTTTTTGACTGCGCCGGACGGTCGCCTTTGCCAGTTGTTGCGTTTCCAATTGTGAATCCAGGTGGTGATGCCGTTGATCAGGTAGCGCGAATCGGAAAATAAAGTGACTTTCGAGGGTCGTTTCAGCGCTTTCAGCCCCTCAATGGCTGCCTGCAGCTCCATTCTGTTGTTGGTTGTCGATTTTTCTCCGCCGGACAGCTCAAGCCTGTACTCGCCTTTGCTCAGCAAGGCGCCCCATCCGCCTGGTCCGGGATTGCCGGTACAAGCGCCGTCTGTGTAGATAATGATTTGTGATGAATTCATAAAAGTTCGTGATGATTTGTCGCGGCGCTCAGTCGGCGCGAAATTTCCAAGTTTTTCGGCGACTTGCATTTGCGTCAAATCAGGCGATACGTTGATCCCGAAAAACACAAGGCTTCATAGTATGAAATACTCAAGATTTCGCAAGTGGCGAGTTTAAAATCGGTCAGCCGAAACGATGGATTTTACCGCTTAGGTTTATTCGCATCAGCTAATCATATTGCCATCTGAATGAGGGAATTTTTATTAAGCCACTGAAAGGAGTATTTAATGAACGGTAAAGCAGTTCCCCACTTCTATCACTTAGCAGTAATTCTTGTAAAGAAATAACGCAATTTAGATAAGGAAGATCCATTTCATGTTCCAGCGCACTGGTTGCCAATTGGAATCTTGACGATTAACAAAAACATTTCCAATTTTAATGTTTTCCGCCGAATGCAGCAAATGGCTATAATACGCCCTCCCTGTGATCAATACACCTAATCGCTTAAAGGATACACTCTTGAGATTCCGATGAAATCTGCCCTAAATGCCAAGTCAGCCGCTTCGGTATTGTCGGTGTGCTCATTGTTCTGCGCGTTTCCGTCACAAGCCAGCGAATCCCATCGAGCGAAAACAGTCGGGCACGATGCAGTGTCGATACAGACAGCGGCGGCTGCAATCGCTGATCAGCCTTCTTTATCCACTCAAGTCAGCGGCAAATCTGCGAGCAATGTATGGGACTACGTGCGCGCCAATTATGCGCTTGAAATCGATGCGAGCCAAGATGCATTGGTCACAAAATTTGAAAAGTTTTACAGCAAGAATCAGGCACACTTAAAGCGCGTCTTTCGCAGAGCATCCATCTACCTGCCTTTTGTGGCTGCAGAAGTTGAAAAAAGGGGATTGCCGTCAGAATTGGCCTTGCTTCCGATACTCGAAAGCGGTTTTAATCCGAGAGCCTATTCGAAGCAAGGAGCCGCTGGCTTATGGCAGTTCATGCCCGCGACAGGACGGGAATATGGCCTGCACCAGGACTGGTGGTTTGAGGGGCGGCGCGATATTGTCAAATCCACTCGTGCGGCATTGGATCACCTGCACTATCTCTATCTGGTTTTCAACGACTGGGAATTGGCTTTGGCCGCCTATAACGCCGGCGAGTATAAAATCAAAAAAGCGATGCAAGCGAATGCCCGCAAGAAGAAAGATACAAGCTATCGACACCTTCGCCTCCCGACTGAGACCCGCCACTACGTTCCCAAGCTGATCGCACTGAAGAACATCGTTACCAGCCCGGCACGGTTCCGCTTGGCGCTGCCAGACATACCGGCCGAGCCCGTCTTTGAACCGGTTGATTTTTCGCATCAAGTTGATTTAGGAATCATTGCGCGCCAGACGGGTGTCAGTTTGCACGACTTGAAAGCGCTCAACCCAGCGCTGCGCAGAAAAACCACGCCGCCGCACGGGCCTCACACTATTTTGGCGCCGGTCGAGTCAGTCCGGCAAATTGTTGCCTGGAAACAATCCACTGCACCGTCTGCCGCTATCCAAAGCGCCGAATATATCGTTCAGGAAGGCGATACTCTCAGTGAAATCGCGCAATACTATGGCATGAGCGTACGAGCGCTGATGAGCATGAATTCCTTGCGCTCGCACCTGATTCGCGCAGGCCAGACATTGAGGCTGCCGATGTTCAGCAACGATGCGCCCGAGAAGCTGATGGCAAATGCCGATACGCCAGATACAGAACTGACCTATATCGTGCGAGGCGGTGATACTTTGAGCGCGATCGCCTGGCAGTATGGAATCACAACTGCACAGCTCAAATCAATGAACTCACTTGGTTCTGATCACCTTTCTATCGGGCAGTCCCTGCAAATACCCGCAGTAACCAGCCAAACTGCCGACACAGCAAGCGATATTGTTCCAGCCGAGCCGGGACGTATTGTGCATATTGTCAGGCCCGGTGAATCGTTATGGAAAATTGCCCGCCATTACAATAAACGTGTCTCTGCAATCGCAAACTGGAACGATATTTCCAAGAGCAGCCTGATTCGCAGCGGACAAGCGATCGTAATCTACACCGACGATCAGACTCGCCTCAATCCTCCGCCTTTTGCCGCTTTTTGATCAATGCTGCGGCGGCTCCTGGATGATGTCAGAATACGGCTGGCAATTCAGAATATCTAATGAGCGATATGCAAGGGCACCACACCGAGCAGGATTCCCGCTCCGGCCGCACATAGCGCAAATCCTGCTGCTCGCCGCAGCCAAATGAATCGGCTCAGCCGCAGCGACTGATGTGAGGCCGCTGCCATAAACAACAGCATCGGCAACGTCCCAAGCCCGAAAGCAAACATCGTCGCAGCGCCCAAGAGCGCATCGCTGGCAGTCGCTGCGAACGCCAGCGTTGAATAGACGAGTCCGCATGGGATCCAGCCCCATAGCAGCCCGCCAATAATCGCATGACGCAAAACTGAAGGTGCCAGCAGTCTTGAGAAATAAGGCACTAAATGATTCCACCGGCGGCCGCCGGCCTTCTCAACCATACTGAGCAATCTCCACCAATTTGCGATGTGACCGCCCAAGACAATCATGAACACGCCGGCAATGATGGTGCCGGCGGATTGCGCGCGCTCAATCGGGAAAATACTGCTGATCTGCGCGACAGCGCCAGCAGCAATAAGACCTGCCAGTGAATAGCCGAGTATTCTGCCGCAATGGTAGCCCGCCCAGTACACCAAAGCCCGACTGGATGATTTCAATGAGGTCGACAGGACTCCGACCAGACCGCCGCACATGGCAATGCAATGAATCGATCCGACTGCACCGGTAATGAATCCAATCGCTGGAAAAAGTTCATTGGGTGACATTGGGTCCTGCTGGCGGCCGCAGCTCAATTCCGGCGGCGGAAGGATGAAACACAGTGCCGCGAAGACGCCAAGATTCGGTCTCTGTGACAATATTCCACTTGCCTGGAGCCAATTGCAGATTCGCCGCGGAATACTGTCCATCCCCATTATGAATCAGCGTTGCGGTCACATCGCGATTGGCAACAGTTGGATGGTAAAAACTGATTGGCAGCTGATCAGGCCATGCCTCGGCGACATCACTTTCAAACTGCAATCTCAAACGGCTTGCTGCAATCTCACCGAACGCCTCAATCCCTTTGGCCGCTGCATAACGATCGCGCGCCAAATCTCGATTGATTTGCAAACCCTTGCGATAATAGTCGTCCACGACAACGCCATCGAATGTCTGCACCGATATCCAGACAAAGCAAAGTGTTATGATCACCGAAAATACCGGAATGCCAATCACAACCCACACCAGCGGTATCCTGTACCAAGGCTGCGGGGCGCCGCCTGCTTGCGAGGAGCTTGATTCCATCACAGTTGCCTGCGCACTCTTTACGGAGCGATAAACTTCGCGACCGCATCCGAAAATAGATTCGGATTGGTGCGTGAACTGACCCGGATGACGATATCCTCGCTGCCGCTGAAATCCGCTTTGGCGCGGATTGTCAGCACAGCATCCACAACTGCGCCGGCCTGCACCTCAGACTCGTTGCCATCTGCCAGTATCTGGGCCTGTTCCAAACCGTTGACGCTAAAGCTGAAGCAGTGCCCCTGCTGATCCTTATTCAGAATCCGGGTCAGATAAACATTCTCAACAACATCATTTTCGAGCTCTCGGTACAGCACATTGCGATCTCGAATCACATCCAGCTCTATCGCATTTCGCGTAACAATGGCATAGCTCACCCCGGCAATCAGCAACGCAAGAATGACGCTGTAGATGACGCTTCTAGGCCTGACCAGGCGTGATTTCTTGTTTCGCAGCAGATTCTCAGTCGTATAGCGAATCAATCCTTGCGGATAATTCATTTTGTCCATCACCTGGTCACAGGCATCCACACAGGCAGCGCATCCAATGCATTCATACTGCAATCCATCACGTATATCAATGCCGGTGGGGCAGACTTGCACACACATTGTGCAGCTGATGCAGTCACCGAGTCCGGCCGCCCTGTAATCCATATCGCGCTGGCGGCCGCCGCGCGGCTCGCCGCGTGCCGCATCATAAGAGACCCGAATCCAAATACAGCGATACAGAATCCATTCTCATGGGCTTTGTGCGATAATCTCGGATTACATTGAAGTTACTGATCATCCTTGCCTCTAGCCAAATCAAGTGATTATGTTGAAAACACTTTTACTGATCAACGCATTCACGACTGATTGATTCCTCTTTCCGCAGTTTTCCTATATTCTCAGACACAGCAATTGCTTGCACTCACATGGACTCACGATTTTTTCCGAAACCCTCGCCAGCGGAACCGCTTGACGAGGCTGTGTGGTTGAATCAATCCGACCGCGCGGATATGCGCCGCGAGCCGTTCTTTTGCGGACGCGATGCCGAGTATGAAGTCTTTAGGAATGCGGCAAACAACATAAATTCAGGTCTGATCGACGGCAACACCATGATTTTTCAGGGTGCACCTGGAGCCGGCAAGTCGGCGCTGATGCTTGAGTGCATGGAGGCAGTCCGCCAGCACTCGGCTCCCCAAGAGCCGTGGGTGGCCGCAGCGGTCGAGTCCAGTGACTTGAGATCCCCCCGATCGGTGATGTCAGCTTTGATTGATGCCGCCGATGCGGAGACCCGGCGGCTGTCAGCACTCGGTTCCGATGTATCAAAAATGAAGCATTTGATGAACTTTGGCAAAAGGCTTTATGACGAGCTGTCACAGCGCGGCTTCTCATTGGCCGGCGTTTCCATCGGCGGGGAGAGTCAGATAGAACACAATACTGAGATATCGCCGGCAGAGCTGTTTCGCAATGCCGCTGCGCTGCTGGAAGACTTTCGCTTCGTCGTCTTTGTCGATGAGGCGCAGAACACCCCGGCATCGGAGATGACGAAAGCAATTGTCAACTGTCTGCACCGAGCCTCAAACGGAATTCATCTGGCGGCGGTATTTTTTGGATTGAGCGACACCGAGGAGGTGCTGGGCGAGTGCGGGCTGTCACGGCTTGGACGCGGACGGGTTGTGAATTTGGAGCCGCTCTCCCTGGTGGATGCGGCCGGCTCATTCAGGCGCATGCTTGACACCTATTACACGGGAAGTGAACAAGAAAAAAACACTTGGTCAGCTGCCTTGGCAGAACTGTCACAGGGCTGGCCGCAGCATATCAGTGGCATAGCAAATACCGCCGGACATGTCATTCATGCCAATGGCGGCCAGCTGAAATCAAGTCTGCTCGAAACAGCACTCGAAAAAGGCACTGAGGCGAAAAACGACTATTACGACCACCGTCTCAAGGCTGGCTATCAACAGACTTTACTGTATGTTGAAATGGCAGTCGCCGCGGGTCGCAATGAAAGTGGATTGCTGAGCTTGCAGGAGCTCCGTGATCTTTCAGCGCCGGAACTGCAGCAAACAGGAATATCTTTTGACAGTTTCCTCCGCAAGTCCTTGCATGCCGGAGTGCTTGCACCCGCCAAAGGTCCGCTGAGACGCTACAAGTTCCCGGTCCCCTCACTGGGCGATTATCTCAGGGCGCAGGCAACCGCTTAGTTCGACAGCCTTGAATCGCATAGAGGCATAATCTTTTTTTTCTGCAAATTAATCATATTTCTCAGCAGCACCAATACTCAACACCCGCATGGAACCAAAACTCTTTCCGAAACCCTGCCCCGCAGCTCCTCTTGCGGAGACCGAGTGGCTCCAGCTGACAGATCGGGCCGAAGTGGGACGGGAGCCGTTCTTTTGCGGCCGTGATGCCGAATATGAAATATTTCAAAATGCAGCAAACAGTCTTCATTCTGGGCATGTCGGCGGCGGCACTATGATCTTTCAGGGCGCTCCCGGGGCTGGCAAGTCGGCCCTGATGCTGGAGTGCATGGAGGCGGTGCGGCAGCACTCAACCCCTCAGGAACCCTGGGTACCTGTATCGATCGAACCCTATGGTTTGAAATCATCTCGATCTGTAATGAGCGCCTTGATTCATAGCGCTGACGGGGAAGCTCAGCGGCTTTCAGAACTGGGTTCCGATACTGCAAAAATGAGGCCTTGGATGAACTTCAGCAAAAGGCTCTATAACGAGCTGTCCCAGCGCGGCTTCTCACTAGCGGGGTTTTCAATCGGCGGGGAAAATCAAGCAGCCCAAGATGCAGAGACATCTCCAGCAGAACTGTTCCGAAATGCCGCTCCGCTGCTGGAAGACTTTCGCTTCATCGTCTTTGTCGATGAGGCTCAGAACACGCCGATACACGAGATGACTAGAGCGGTTCTTGACTGTCTGCACCGAGACCCGCAGGGGATTCATTTAGTGACTGCATTTTTCGGATTGAGCGACACCGAGGAAGTACTGAGCAAATGCGGATTGTCAAGACTCGGGCGCGGGCGCGTTGTGAATATGGAGCCAATTTCATTAGACAAAGCAACCGATTCATTCAGGCGCATGCTTGACACGTATTACACGGGAAGCGAGGAGGATAAAGACACTTGGCCAGCCGCCTTGGCCGAGCTTTCGCAAGGCTGGCCGCAGCATATTCGCGGCATAGCGAATGCCGCCGGACATGTAATTCATGCCAATGGCGGAAAGCTGGAGAAAAAGCTGCTCGAAAAAGCACTCGAAAAAGGCACTGAAGTGAAATGCGATTATTACGATCACCGTCTCAACGTCGGTTATCGGGAAACAGTCCTGTATGTCGAAATGGCAGTCGCAGCGGAACGCAATCCAGGCGGATTGCTGAGCCTGCAGGAACTCCGCGATCTTGCAGAGCCTGAACTGCTGCGAACCGGAACATCGCTCGACGACTTCCTTCTTGAGTCCTTGCATGCCGGGGTGCTGGCGCCGGCCAAAGGTCCGCTTAAGCGGTACAAGTTCCCGATCCCTTCACTGGGTGATTATCTCAGGGCGCAGGCGGGCGCTTAGTGCAGAAGGTTTAATCGAGCAGCCTATGGGTGAGGACTCCATAAATTTACCGAACCCGAAAGTGAACCATAAATATGCCTACACGCGATAAAGCAAAAGTCAACCCAAAAAAGAACAGCAGCACAGGCAATGGCGCCACAATCGGGTATGAAGCTGAATTGTGGAAGATGGCTTGCGCTTTGAACGGCGGCATGGATGCTGCTGAGTATAAGCATGTTGTACTTGGATTGATTTTTCTCAAGTACATATCGGATGCCTTTGAAGAGCGCAGAGCAAATATCCTAAAGGAATGGGGAGCAGAAGCGGCAGAAGATCGAGATGAATATACAGCAGAAAATATATTCTGGGTTCCGGCAAGCGCTCGCTGGCAACGAATCAAGGAGCAAGCCAAGCAACCCAATATTGGTCACTTAATTGATGAGGCAATGACTGCCATAGAGCGCGACAATCTGCCTCTCAAAGATGTACTGCCAAAAGACTACGCACGGCCTGTAGTTGATGCGGTAGGATTGGGCCAATTGGTCGACATGGTCAGCGACATCCAGGTTGGTGGCGCCGAGGCACGCTCAAAAGACGTTCTCGGACGAGTTTATGAATACTTTTTGTCGCAGTTTGCCGATGCCGAAGGCAAGAAAGGCGGTCAGTTTTACACCCCGAGGTGTGTTGTCAAGCTGCTAGTCGAAATGATCGAGCCTTTCCGTGGACGTGTCTACGACCCATGCTGCGGTTCAGCCGGCATGTTTGTGCAATCAACAGATTTTCTGGCCGCGCATGATCTGGCCGACAATGAGAGCAAAAACATATCACTCACAGCTGCCATATCCCTTTATGGACAGGAATCAAACTACACAACATGGCGACTTGCAAAAATGAATCTTGCAATAAGAGGTATTGAAGGCCGAATTGAGCATGGAGACAGTTTTCTCGCTGACAAACATCCCGACCTCAAGGCAGACTACATTTTGGCCAACCCGCCATTCAATTTTTCGGATTGGGGCGCTGAGAGCTTGAGAGACGACGGGCGATGGCAATTTGGTGTGCCGCCCAAAGGCAATGCCAACTTTGCATGGGTGCAGCATATGGTCTATCACTTGGCGCCGGATGGCACAGCTGGATTTGTTCTATCAAACGGGTCGATGTCCAGCAGTCAATCAAATGAGGGTGAAATCAGAAAAAATCTCATTGAAGCTGGAATCGTCGACTGCATGGTTGCCCTGCCCGGTCAATTGTTTTATTCGACACAGATTCCTGCTTGTCTATGGTTTTTGTCAAGGAAAAGATCGAACAGCAAAGAAGGCGGCGATCAGCAAGTACTGTTTATTGACGCTCGGAAAATGGGCGAATTGGTAGACCGCATCCATCGCGAATTGACAGACGAGGACATTTCTCGTATTACTCGCACTTACCATGCATGGAAAAAAGGCGAGGGACACGACGATTACAAGGATATTCCAGGTTTTTGCAAAAGTGCAAGTGTCGACGAGATACGGAAAAACAATCATATTCTGACTCCCGGACGCTATGTTGGAATGGAACCGATTGCAGAAGACGGCGAGCCATTTCAAGAAAAAATGGAACGGTTATCTGCACAGCTGATGGAACAGCAAAAAGAAGCGAAAGAACTCGATAAGCAAATATCTGCTAATCTGAGAATGCTTGGATTTATCAAGGACTAGCGGATTGCCGCATATCCATTATCGGGTCAATTGAAAATTTGCCGGCTCAAACTGCACCGCCTGGATCTGAATATTGATCAACTACGAAAAATTCGAAAATTCCCTCAACCGACTGCAGAAACAGTGGGAGAATTATCAAACTTTGGATGAAAGTTATCCGAAGATCATCCGAGATGGAATCGCCGAATCTGCAATTCAGCGATTTGAAACTTGCTATGACGCTTTGTGGAAAGCATTGAGGAAACGCTTGATCGAAATCGTGGGTACCGATAAATTCTCCAATGGTCCAAAACCAGCATTTCGAACGGCATATGAGAATGGCTTGCTGCGCAGCCCGATCGAGCAATGGTTTCGCTACAACGATACAAGAAACACCACAGCTCACGATGATCAAGATGCAGAAAAAACGAAAGCTTGTCTGGATTTAATTCCAGATTTCCTGGAAGATGCTATAGCGCTGTATTCTGAAATAACAGGCAAGGAATGGCGGTGGAAAAGGCTATTGACCTAACGATCAGCCAACGAAAGTTGGTTGTAAATCTACTTCATCGCTTCCTGCCCAATACAGAAGCTTGGGCATTCGGCTCGCGTGTCCAATGGACATCAAATCCCCATTCTGATTTAGACTTGGTCGTATTCGCGAACACGGAACAACATAATCAGGTTGACTTGCTGCGGGAAGCGTTCGAAGAGAGCGACTTGCCGTTTAGAGTTGATTTGTTAGTTTGGGATCGGTTGTCAGTAGATTTCAAGGATGTGGTTAGAGAATCATATTTCATCTTAACTCTCGAAAAGAAAAGTCAAATCACCGATTGTTCAAAAGATAACTGGCAACTAATGGCGCTTGGGGAGCTACTGCAGTTGCGATATGGGAGGGGGCTGCCCAAAAAAAGTAGAAACCAAAAGGGAATTATCCCAGTCTACGGATCTAATGGTGTAATTGGGTTTCATGATCAGGCGTATACGGAAAATGGAGCGGTCATTATCGGAAGGAAAGGAACCGCAGGTGCAGTTCACTATTCAGAACGTCCATGCTGGCCCATTGACACGACATACTACATCCCCCAAACTAAGTGTACTGATTTACTTCGATTTCAGTACTATCTATTGTCGTCTCTTAATTTAGAGAATCTAAACTCGCATTCTGCAGTTCCTGGACTAAACCGAGACAATGTACATGCACAAATTGTGTCTGTTCCCCCTGAAGGCGAACAAAAAAGGATTGCGAAAGTTCTTGGAGCTTTAGATGACAAAATAGAACTAAACCACAGAATGAATCAAATATTGGAAGAAATCGCACGAGCGCTGTTCAAGTCATGGTTTGTTGATTTCGATCCTGTGCGAGCAAAGATGGCAGGAAAAGACCCAGGACTGCCAAAAGAAATAGCGGATTTATTTCCCGACCGGCTGGTCGATTCTGAATTAGGTGAGATTCCAGAGGGGTGGCATACTTGCAGGTTAGTAGACGAATTCACAATCATAATGGGACAATCTCCGCCTGGGTCAACTTACAACGAAAATGCAGAGGGGGTTCCATTCTACCAAGGACGAAAAGATTTCACATTTCGGTTCCCTAATCGTAGAGTTTACTGTTCTGCGCCAACCCGATATGCTAAACCTTTGGATACCCTTGTCAGTGTGCGCGCTCCGGTTGGGGACACTAACTTGGCGTTTGAAGATTGTGCAATCGGTCGCGGGATTGCAGCAGTACGAAACAAAAATGGAGCTTCCTCATATGCCTACTACCACATCAATTGCTTAGCAGCCAAGCTTAAAGCGTTCGAGGCACAGGGTACGGTTTTTGGATCGATAAATAAAAACGATTTTGGTGCAATTCGATGTCTTCATCCTCCAAACAACATTATTCAAAAATTTGAATCGATCGCACACGCATTGGACAACCATATTAAGTTGAATGAACGAAAGTCTCGTAATCTAGTCACCGTTAAAGATGAATTGTTGCCACGACTAATGTCTGGGCAACTGAATATCTAGCGGCTTACAAAGTAAAACTAGGGCGTTCTATCGCAAACTCCCTTGGTCTGATCAGAAATAGCGATCTTCCACAAGTGTACTTTCGGATAGATGATCTATTTTTTTTCAGGAATTTTGATGAAACAATGATTACCGATAATTACACCAGAGGGAAAACCGGCAGTTGCTGGCCATCATCGTAGTGGTCGGCGTGGCCACCGCGATACTGGGTTTGCTAATCGCCGGCATCCCGGCGACATGAACTCATGCTGCAGCCGTCCGCGCGGAACATCGGCAATATGGATTTTCGCATGTTCGGGAAGTACGAAAAGTCAACTGGCAGAAGACGATTTTCGGATATAGATATAGTTGAGCGCTTTGATCAATTACAGAGGAAAACAGCAAATGAACCCTACAGTCAAATCCCCCCCCCCTCGTTAAATTAGCAACCCTCGCGGCCGCGCTGTTACTGGTTCCAGCTCAGATGGCATTGGCGGCACCAGGAGTTTCCTTGAGCACGAGTTCACAGAATGTTGAAGGCAGCAGTCTCACCCTTTCGCTGACGTGCGGATTGACGGGATATTATCCAACGCAGTTCGGTAATGTGAGAACAGGAGAAGGAGGGCCAAAACCGGCAGGAGATGTTCAGGGCGGATTCCCGGAAAAAGTCAATCTTGCCTCCACGTACTTCTACGTCAAGGGGACGGGTATCGGAAGAGCGTCGGATGATCTTGACATGGAGGAGCTTCCGGCTGCTCATCCCGGACGTGCATGGGGAGCGAAGAGATGGGGAGATCTGTGGGGAGCGAAGATGCAGCCCCGCTACGAGGTTGACATTGCGCTCAGTGTGACGAGCCAGCAGCCGGTCCCGCCGGTGTATTTCGTTACCGGTGTCACCTATCACGGGGGATCGGATTACCGCGGTACTCCCGTGCAGAGCATGAACCCGACGGTTCAACGCAGTCATGATACCAATTTGGTTACGCAGAGAGTATCCCTGATACGATTCTGCAATCCAGAGTCAACTGAAACCGTCAGTGTTACTGTTACCGGCACGATCACTGGCAAGCGGCCGCGGCCGGCTGATCAGAACTGATCGGAACCTACAAACCACGAGCTATCGGAACGGATCGCTGTTCTGGAGGAGCGAATGAATACATCGTATGAACGACTGCTGGCCGACATGGCCCGGCTGCATGCCGAGATGGCCCAGCGCGACAAGGACAACCTGCGCTGGCAGATCGGGCTGTGGGCGGCGGCGGTCGTCATTCTCGGCGTCATCATCCGGTGGCCGAGCGTCCCCGCCATCACAGGCTAGGGCCTGTTAACACAATTTGATCTGAACATGATGCAATTGTCCCCCGTGATTGTTGTCTGGAACAGAGCGGAGGAACCGGCAATGGAACTTGTACGGGCACAGTACGAGCGCATTGCACCGCTGCTGCCGAGGCAGCGGGGCACAATGTCAGCCTCTTGAGCTCAGGCGATATTTCAAAAATTGATCTACAATAATTCGGACTAGTTAGTGCCTGTCAAAAAACTCAAAACGAGCCGATAAAAGTGTATAATATCATTCTTTATCAGTGATATAAAGCTCAGTCGTCCTGCTGGAGATGCAGTACATCTACACCAGCGAAAGCCTGCGCGAGAAGGTTTTCGCGTTGCTTGAATCCCAAGTCAGTCACCGGGTGAGGAAAGGCACCGGGTGCCCGGGCATGGACCTATGGTTGATCCTGTGCTTGGCGCTGGTGCGCCAAGCACAGTGTTAAATTTCATTTAGGCAGATCGCCTGATTTTCAGATTATTTGAGCTGGAGACAAGCCGTTTTTCCACATTCGTCAAGAACGATTTGCGGCGGCGCTGAGAACCGGCGCTTCCCGACTTAAGGTGCCGCTGGGCGATGCTCGGCGCTGTGGGGCAGATGCCGGGGCCGGGGCTGGCTCAGATACAGCGGCCGATCTTGGAGATCTTGAAGCGCTGTGGCAGCCGGCGTAAAAACCTCCTGCCTGGAAGCCATCAGACCGGCCCTGCCTGAGCCGAAACATGCATGCCGCAGTGCGACACAAATTGTCCCGCTCCATTCAGAATAATTTGATTCAGCCGATTCGGTTTAATTTGAAAAATAACACTTTCGGATCAATCACAATGTTCTCGATGGCGGCAGCGCCGGTCTCAATCTGCATGGACTCGACTGTGCGCATGAAAATAACCTGAAGATTCAGCCCCCGGGGCAATTTGCGGGCTTTCGGGTGTAAATCAGCTTTATTCCGGGAATCCTCGCCGCTTCTTTCCGGCCAAAAGAATCTCTATGTATATGTTTTGCTTTATGAATTATACACAATCAGGGTTTCCGTTCAAGCACTATATAAGCTCCTTTCCAATCATGGGCGGGCCTTATCGTTAATTTTGAGTTAATCCAATGATGATAACCGCTACGAACAGGATACCAAAAACGACTGGAAGAAAAGATTCAACATTTGTCAGTTCCCAATAACGGTTCTTTTTCCCCGTTTTTAAAACCTCCCACTCCCGTCTGAAGAAGGGAAATACTATCTCGTCTTCAAGTTCATCTAGTACCTTAAATTTGCCAGAGTTGAGTTGACGATAGGATCTTATGACGGCCCACCAAGAGGTCGAGACCACCAGCCCGAGTATCCCAACAGCTAAGAAAACAAAGTCCAAGGATTCTGTAGTACCAATCTTGACAAAGACACTCGCAACCACGCCTAAAGCGGAAAGGATCCCGATATGCAGCCTGTTTGCAGCCTCTCGCCTTTGGCTAACTCTGTCAGCAAGTTCCGCATGGAGTTTGTAGAGCTCTAGCCATTCGGTTCTTGTAGGCTCTGTCATTTTAACAACTCCCGAATGGCATCCACCACTGAATTGACCTGCCATTTCACAATTCGGTCAGCAGAATTTTTGACTTTCACCGAAGTTCTTTCGCTTCCCCAATATTCAATTGCAATAATAGGTTTGGGAAATTGAAAGCCACTTTGCGCCAAATTAATCCCGATGTCGATCCACTTGCTACATGAAGCATATACTCCAGCCAGTATAAGAACAACACCGCAGGGTGCCATCTGTTGTTTGATCGCTTGCTTGAGTTCCTTGTCTGAATTAGCATCATGGATGGGGTCATTTTTAGGAACTGAATAGTTCTTGTAATCAAAGTAGAGTTTTTCATCCAGCAGAGCAACAAGACCATCATACTGGTTTGAGCAGTTCCAAGAATGACTGATAAACAGATTGTGCGTTTTCATAATAATGCCTCCTAATAGAGATCGGATTTAACTTCCTCAAATTCGATTTAATGCAACCAACCTTCAATAATGTGCCCCAGCAGCAGTTAACCTCACTTGACCACTGCACACCGCCGCATGCCACATATGATCATGTTTCACCGGGGTTACCAACCCACTCCGATTGCAGGCTTGGAGTTCTCGATAGATGCAGACATTGTCTTTATTTATCTTGACATATTTTGTGTTTTCTTCCTCCCCTCCACGATCTGGCTCAAAACTCGGATCTAATGGAAATTCGTGACCAGGTGTTGGAAAATACTCCGGCAGATGTCTTTAATATGTCCAGGCTCACTTTAGGCTCTACTTCCCGTAGAGTGATAAACCTTTGAACATTAGCTTTGTAGATTGGCCTTTGCTCCCATGCGCCTAGGGTTTGATCAACATGCGCATACAATGAAGCGGGAGTGATACGACCCATTACATCAACAGCTGAACCAGCAAGACCATCTAACAGGATTGCTGTAAATGCGCCATGGCCACCATCTTCTGCCGCCACGCCCTCTCTATGACATGCCGTTAGAATTGTTATGCCCGTTGCAATGATTGAAGGATTTTTTGCCAGTGTCAAACCAGATACTTCGCCAGCGTACCCCGATTGACAACTATCTAAGACAATCACGGTTGACTTGATTTTGGGGTATGCGTTGTTCGCCAACTCCAATATCTCCGAGAGCGAAACACCCCAATTAGGATCTTTTCCGTCACACGTAACAAGATGTCCGTTATTTGTTTCTTCGTTAAGGATACCATGTCCAGCAAAATAGAAAAATGCAGTATCGGCCTCTGCGGACAGTAATTCTTTTATTGCTTTGCTTAATATGCTGGAAGTAATATCTCTTTCCGAGCTAACCAATTTCTTAACATCAAAATTCGGCGATCCATCACCGTTTTTTTCTATCAAGGATACCATCTGAGTTGCATCACTGACACATCCGGTTAGGGAAGATGCAGCGGCATATTTATCAATGCCCACGATCAGTGCTTTTTTCATCTTTCTCTCTGTAATAGTGCTTTAGTTGAAAGCATGGAGCAAACTCACTTCCAACTATGACAATTTATCTTGAGCAATAAAGGTCATAAATACCTTCAACCACGGACTTGGAATTCCAGCCAACAGTTTTGGCGGCGACACTTGACACAACACTAGAGGTGCGTTGTTGCCCCATGGATTAACAGCTAATATAGGCTTCCCGTATTGGTTAGCTCCAACGATCTCTTTCTCAATCCAGTCGCTGTAATTAACATACATCCCTGTGGGAATCACAACGACATGCGATATCTTGACTTTATTGAATATTGCTTCCTGCAAAGCACGTTGAGCAGGAGCTTTATGGACAGGGTTATCACGAGGAACAGAATGATCACAGAAAGTAAGATTAAGACGTGCTTGTTCTACTGTCCATTTTTCATTAAATATCCACTCTGAAAGGGACTTATAGTGCTCAGAATAGCCCCAGGAATGACTAATGAAAACATTAATCCGATAATTACGCATTAGGTCTACACCTTTTCAAAAATCTGATTCAGTTGGATTTGATTGCATCCTTTGGTCTCGTATTGTAGTGCCGAGAGCGTCAAGCGGGTTCATCGCCCTTGTGCGCGACCGCCTTGCCTACTGAGAAAAATTGGACAAGCGGCTTTGCTGCCACACATCCTAAGATGGCGGTGCGCCTGTCTGGATCTGACTCTGCTAAGGCGCGGTGAGTAAGAGTGCTTAGCCGCTGATTCTCCTGCCTAGACTCGTCAAATTTCAAGATCAGCAAACGCCTGTAAAAAATGCCAAAAATGCTACCTATGACCAGCAACCAAAACTCAATGATCGCAATGGCGGGAGCGTATTGCTGCCACCACTGGAAAAATATGTCAAGAAAATCCATCCCCGTATTGCGCCGTAAAATTGGACGCTATTCACCTAACCCCAACATAAGCATCAAAACGATCATAGGATCTAGCTTTTTTTCTTAACCAAATCCCCAAAACAGCATCTGTTTTTTATCCAACCTGCCAAAATCAGGCTTCTCAAGTTTGCTGTATCTGTCATACATGTCTCGGTAACGCTTCAGCATAGGCTTGTGTGAATTGTAGTCGTTGGGGCACATAAAAACGGAGCTCGTATACCTGTTGCAAGCGAGCAGAGGACTCCGTTGCACGACTGCTCAAAAACATTCGCCAGATTCTTTGCCTCGGATAGGAAGATAGTCAAGTCAGACTCGCGCAGATTCATCAGGACGAAATACTCGCTGAAAAATTTAATATGCTTGCCGGGCATATGTATTGTGACGCAACCGGGCTAGTAAGGGTGTTGATTTCGAATTTTCGAAAAGTATACAGGGGAAGGCCAACACGCTCAATTCCGAATTCCTCGACCGCTCTTTCGATTGCTGCAAGGCTAGTCGTATTCAGGGATTTTGCAATCAAAGAAGAATTTCCAATATTGCATTGGCAGCGTGTTGTTTAAAGATTCTCCGAAAAACTATTCCTTTTGCTAGCTTGAGGCTCCATTCATCTTGCTGCGCAGCGACTCGACCTGCTCCCGGCTGAGCTCAGTCAAGGCCGCAACTCTCTGCGACTCCATGCCCGCCTGCAGCAAATTCAGCGCAACTTTCTCCAGACCCTCCACACGGCCTTCCTCGTGGCCCTCCACGCGAAAGGCGGCTGCAGCTGAAATCACCCTCTTTCGATCCTCCTCGGTCGCCGTCTCCAAACTCAGCACATCCTGCGGCTCAATATCCCTATTGTACCTGCAAATATACCCTATCACCAGCTGCAGCATGCGCTCGCGGCCGCCGCGGCCCACATGCCAGCGCGGCTGACCAGGTCCGGCCACTGGCCGGGGCCAAAGCCTCTGACCGCCGCCATCGCCCGCACCGCAATGTCAATGCCGGTGCGGTCCAGCGCATGAATGTCGAGCAGCAGGCGCCTGAAATCCAGCGCATAGCCCATGAGCGCCTCGAGGTGCGGTTTCGAGACCGTGCCGAACAGGTCGCGGAAGCGGATCGAGGCGCGGCTGTCGGCCGCATGCTGGCGCACCGCAACGGGGATGATCAGGGACTTGAAGTCGTCCTGGAGGTGCCACAGGAACTGGCTGCGGGCCAGCTGCCTCTCCAGCTCGCGGCTGTGGAAGCTCTTGTGCTCGAGCAGCAGCACCACGCGGGCGGAGCTGCCGCTGCCGCTAAGCTTGGCTGAATACACCAGATCGGCGGTTCGGGTCTGGAGCCGGTCGGCAGCAATGCGCGCGGGCTCGGGATGCAGGGTGGACCGCTCGATGATGTCGAGCAGCGCTTGCGGGCAGCCTGCCCGCAGCAGGGCAATGAGGTTCTCGGGTGTCTCGAACACATCGCGAAAGAAGTCATCGTGGATGTTGGCAGCTGTTTTGTCACTGGCAGATGAGGTTTCCGGCTCTGGCATGACGGCGCCTTGGGCCTAAAGAAAAGACGGATGAAAAAACTGTGCTGCCGCTCAAGACAGCATATCACAGGCAGATGAGCTGGATGAACACAACTTGCAAAAGCAAACAACGATGTTGTGAATGTCAAGTGTGCATGCGTTCTGTTTGAGACTGGCAATCATTGCCGTCACGCTGGCTTGTATCCGATATTTTGAAAGCGACTGGCATCTGGCAATCGCTCGCGAAAGGTTTTCAATATTAACAATGTTGCAGACAAAGCCGCTCGAAGAAATTATCTCATTTCAAAATGACTGTTACCGATCAGTCGTATTTTCGCTGCCCAACAATTTTGTTAAGCAATTTTTCTTTAATCCCCATCAAGGAAAGCAATCGCTCAGTACTTCGCCCGAAACGATAGGTATATCCAGTGGGGTCGTATTCTCGTAATCCAATAGTTTTTGAATTCGAAATATTTTGGTTTACAATTCAATTATTCCAACTATTTAACCTTAACCGCACAGGCATAACATGAATATTTAGTCACGGTCAAGCCGAGGTTTCAAGTTACTATCCCAGCCAAATTGAGAAAAGACATTAATCTTCAAGAAGATGATGTCATGGAAGCAACCCGCATAGCAGACGGAATTCTGTTCAAGATGAAGCAGGTAGCGGACCGGATGCGATTGCAGATAAGATAGATTCAAAGTTTGCAGAGACGCATATTACACCCGACGATCTAAAACGCTCCGAAGAAGAGATTATGGCAGACACTATTGCGAAAATATCGCTATCACGCCGCAAGCGGCGGAGTCGCCATTAGATGAAGGTGGTTTTTGGCTGCAATGTTTTAGTGTCGGCAGGACGAAACGAAGGCGCCTGCCGTCAAGATAGACAAAGCTATTCGATATCATAAAATTACTGTGTCATCTCCGATTCTGTCCGAATACATAGAACATAGATGCAGCATATCACCCAAGACTGATTCCGTACTTTAGCATCTTGATGACGTTAATTCAGAAGATTGAGCAATTGGCGCTATTTGCGGAACCAGCGCATTGCGAGTTTGGTCTACGCGATCCTGATGATGAGGTTTATTTGGCAACGGCGGTGGCTGGAGATGCTGTCTTGGTTACCGGCAACTTGCGAGATTTTACGGCTGCTGAAAAACAAAAAGTCAATATTTCCAATGTGTATTGACAATTTGAGAGCTCCATAGATAAATACTTTCGAAACAACTCGAAATCAAAAACCTGTGCTCATCTTGAAGACAGAATAACGACGATGCCCCAATGACAGCAATTTTGGAGTTGGATGTAGAAAAGGCGGCAATTGGCTGGCTGAGCAGTTTAGCCTGGGAAACAGCGTTTGGCCCCGAGGTCGCGCCAGAAACCCCGTCTGCAGAGCGTTCCTCTTTCGAAGATGCGGTCCTTCAACGGCGATTTTCGATGGCAGTTTCCGAACTGAATCCTCACCTTCCGAAACCAGCTGTAGAGGAAGCCGTTCGCAAAGCATTGCAGCCGCAAGGCCCGTCCCTGCAATACAAAAACCGTGCTTTTCATCAAATGCTGGTCGACGGCATACAGGTTGAGTATCAGACAGGCAGCGCAGAGACACGCGGTGCGAATGTCAAACTCATTGATTTCAGTGACCCTTCTCGCAACAATTTCCTGGCTGTCAACCAGTTTACCGTGGTTGAAAGCGGCCGCGAGCGGCGGCTTGATATTGTTTTGTTTGTCAATGGACTGCCATTAGTCTTGATCGAGCTGAAAAATCCGACCGATGAAAACGCGACCATTTGGTCGGCATGGCAGCAGTTCCAGACATACAAAGAAGATTTGCCAGCACTGTTTTCAATGAATGCGTTTTTGATCATTTCCGATAGTTTGAATGCGAAAATCGGAACTCTCACTGCGCAGAAAAACTGGTTCAAAAGCTGGAAAACTATGGACGGCAAAGCTGAGGCAGATCCCTCTATGCTTGAACTGGAAGTCTTGCTGAAAGGCACCTGCGCCCAGCATAATCTGCTTTCACTGATCAGAAACTACATTGCGATTGAAGATGATGGGAGCGGTCAGCTGAACAAAATTATGGCTGGCTATCACCAGTTCCATGCCGTGGAAAAAGCTCTTGCCGAAACATGCCGCGCGGGAGAGATTCAGAAAACAACCGCTCAATCCAGCGGTTCGATTGGAGATCGTCGCATCGGTGTCGTATGGCACACACAAGGATCTGGCAAGAGCCTGACGATGGCATTCTATGCCCGACGCATCATTCTGGAGCCAGAGATGAAGAACCCGACGCTGCTGGTCCTCACGGACAGAAACGACCTTGACGACCAGCTGTTTGGCACTTTCTCTCGCTGCCGCCATTTGTTCCGTCAAACGCCCGTCCAAGCTGGCGATCGCGCAGATCTTCGCAGAAAACTTTCGGTTGAATCCGGCGGAGTCGTATTCTCCACTATACAGAAATTTTTTCCAGATGAAATGGGCGACCGCCACCCAGCCTTGTCGGAAAGATCCAACATCGTCGTGATTGCTGACGAGGCGCACCGGAGCCAGTACGATTTCATTTCCGGATTCGCGCGTCATATGCGCGATGCGCTGCCGAACGCTTCCTTCATTGGATTTACCGGCACTCCGATCGAGTCAACAGATGCAAGCACGCGAGCGGTGTTCGGCGACTATATCAGCATCTACGACATCCAGCAATCTGTCGAAGATCAGTCAACTGTGCCGATCTACTACGAAAGCCGATTGGCTCAGCTGGCCTTGGATGAGGAGCACCGTCCCAAAATTGACTCAGAATTCGAGGAAGTTACCGAAGGTGAAGAACAAAGCCGCCAAGAAAAACTGAAAACCAAGTGGGCTCAATTGGAAGCCGTGGCAGGAACGGAAAAGCGTCTGAAACTGATTGCCAAAGACATTGTTTCTCACTTTGAGGCCAGGCTTGAGGTATTGGATGGAAAGGCGATGATTGTCTGCATGAGTCGTCGAATCTGCGTTGACCTGTACCGATTGATTGCATCATTGCGGCCCAGCTGGCACGATGAAGACGATGATGCGGGGCAAATCAAAGTCATTATGACGGGCTCAGCGTCTGATCCGGAAAATTGGCAGCAGCACGTTCGCAACAAATCCCGCAGAGAAAAACTGGCTCGCCGATTTCGCGACCCAGACGATCCGTTTCAAGTAGTCATCGTACGAGACATGTGGCTGACCGGTTTTGATGCGCCCAAATTGCATACGATGTATGTGGATAAACCGATGCGCGGTCATGGACTCATGCAAGCCATCGCGCGGGTAAACCGTGTTTTTCACGACAAGCCAGGCGGACTCATCGTCGACTACCTGGGACTTGCACATGAATTGAAGGCAGCTCTGAAAACCTACACATCCAGTGGCGGTAAAGGCAAAACCACTCTGAATCAGGCTGAGGCAATAGCAGTGATGCTGGAAAAATTCGAAATTTGTCAAGGGCTGTTTCATCACTTCGACTACTCAGTGTGGAAAAGCAATGCTTCTACCGAGCGGCTTCAGCTGCTGCCAGCAGCTTGCGAATTCATATTGGCTCAGAACAGCGGCAAAGAGCGATTGGTCAAGGCTGTTCAGGAGCTGTCTCAAGCGTTCGCTTTAGCAGTCCCCGCTGAAGAAGCTATCCGCATACGCGATGATGTAGGCTTCTTCCAAAGCGCTAAAGCCGCACTGACAAAAAGAGCTCCTGGATCTTCAAAGTCAGACGAGGACATCGACCATGCTTTGCGGCAAATCGTGTCCAAGGCGGTCGCTTCTGAGAATGTGATCGATATCTTTTCCGCAGCCGGGCTGACCAAGCCGAATGTTGCCATTTTATCTGAAGAGTTCCTCGCCGAAGTGCAAGGGCTGCCCCATCGAAACCTAGCGGTCGAGCTGCTGCAAAAACTGCTAAAAGGTGAAATCTCGATGCGCGAGAAGAAAAATTTTATTCAGGCACGTTCTTTCGAAGAGATGCTGGAACAGACTCTGCGACGCTATGAAAATCGAGCAATCCAAGCCGCACAGGTGATCGAGGAGTTGATCCAGTTGGCGCGCGACATTCGCGAAGCGAGTGCGCGCGGCAAGGAGCTCGGTTTGAATGAAGATGAGCTGGCATTCTATGATGCGCTGGAAACAAACGAGAGTGCGGTAAAGGTTCTTGGCGACCAGACTCTGCGTTTAATCGCTCAGGAACTGGTCAAGACAGTCCGCAGCAGCGTTACCATTGACTGGAGCATTCGGGAGAATGTACGCGCCAATATTCGAAGACAAATCAGAAGGATTTTGCGCAAACACGGCTATCCGCCGGACAAGCAGGAAAATGCCGCAAGAATGGTTCTGCAGCAGGCAGAGCTGCTGTCGGCCAATTGGTCTAAAGAAAAATGAATGAACTTCACTCAGACAGCGGCACCGAATTAAATCCGCGATTTGTGCAAGCAGGATATCTGACACAATTCAAGTCGCCAAACTTGACTTTGGCTTGAATTAAGGCAGCTTCGATTCGAGCTTCGGTTTTTCTTCCCACAGATCATTCCAGGATTATGAACAGCAATCCAATCGTTTCTCTTGTCTTGATATTTATCAAGACATCCAGGCCGGCAGCCTAAACTGGTTTCAGTATCCGAATATTGAATTCAGCATCTGGAATCAGAAGCAACTTTGCGCTCGGGCTCTCAGGTGCTGGAGTACATTTTCTTTAACTTTTAATTAAAGTAAAGAATATCTGAATTTTTACGCTAAAATAGAATTCTTTATTACAATTTATGAAACTAACAGGAGAATCTGTCAATCATGCCCCGAGTAAGCAGCAAACGTCAGATTACGCTGCCTGCAGCGCAATGCAGAATCGTAGGTATCAATCCTGGCGATAAATACAAAAGTTTCACCGCAAATGGACACATTTCCATTGTGCGGCAAACAAAAGGAAGCGCCTGGAAATGTCTCAATCACCTGAATCCAGACAATTCTATTTCCGAGCAGCAGTCGCTCCATGATTCTATCGAGCGAAGACGTGAGACCGCCCAATGATTGCCGTTGACACCAATGTCGTGTTACGCTACCTTCTGGGAGACGACGATGTGCAGACCGCAGCGGCGCACCGGGTCTTTGAGTCTGGAAACAGCATTCTCATTACCGACGTAGTGCTGGTTGAATGCTTGTGGACATTGAGTGGACGCAAGTACAAAGCAGCCAAAGAAGATTTGATCGCCGTCGTTGACGCACTTTTACGGGAGTCGAATGTCTCTTTTGAGGATGACGAGGTCATCTGGCAGTCCCTTGAGAAGTTTCGCACAACTGACGCGAATTTCGCGGATATCCTGATCGTTCACAAAGCTATGAGATCAAGCTCAAGCCATGATCCCCTGACCGAATTTTTTACATTCGACCTCAGCGCATTGCAATTGCCTAAAGCTGTCAAACCTTGTTAGAACTTGCAGCCCTGAAAAGACTGTATCTGAACCTGCTTGGGTTTGCACTTTCAAATTAATCTTAACACCTTGATGGACTGCAATCTTGAGCAATAAGTTAAAACTCAAATCACGAGGCTTAAAGTTGCATTTTTTGATTCGCTCGCCGGTTGCGTGTTTATGGCGGGCAACCGCACAAGAAGCTGAACGATTCGTCAAACACAATGTGGTATTTGCGGAAACTGGAATAGTTCAAAAATAATTATCTCCCCCTGAACTCAATCAAAAGAAAACACCACAAAAAGCACAAATGTGGCGAGATATGCAGAAAGAACTTATCGGACAATATAGCACCGCAAAACGACAAGGTGTCCATTCAACGTTCTGAACGCGCTTGACGAAGAGGAATCTCTGATGGAATCTGCACTTGCTTGTCAGTAAGTTTACCAACCTTGGCGGCAAGATCAGCGAAATCAGCCACAGCATCAGCTGACAACGCTTGGCGCAATATTTCTCGGCGCTCAAAGAGCGGAAATATCATTGCCATGCAATATTGTGTGCAGATTTCCCGGTATTGTATTTGTGCGGTTCAAGACGGTTTCGATTCGAGCTTCATTTTCACTTCCCACAAATCATCCCAAGACTGCGCTTTAGCTGAAGGTTTGCGAAGCAAATAAGCAGGATGATACGTAACGATCAAGTCGGTACCCGTATCTTGATACTTGTGAAGCTGTCCACGCAAGCGACCTAAACTGATTTCAGTATCCAGCAGCAGCTGTGCGCTCACGCGACCCACTGCTAAAATGAGCTTTGGCGAGATCATTTCAATCTGGCGCTTTAGATACTGAGAACAGGCTGCCGCTTCCTGCGGGTGAGGGTCTCGGTTATTTGGCGGGCGGCACTTGACGACGTTGGTGATATATACTTTTTCCCGCTCAAGTCCCATTGCAAACAGCATTGAGCTGAGCAGCTTCCCTGCCCTTCCCACAAACGGCTGTCCCTGTCGATCTTCCTCTTCACCTGGCGCTTCACCAATGATCATCAAATCAGCAGCTTCATTGCCGGCGCCAAAAACCGTTTGAGTCCGCCTCTCCGACAGCCGGCATGCCTGGCATTGGCTGACAGCGGATTGCAAAGTGCCAAAATCCATCGGCGCATCGTCATCTTTTTCTTTTATTTCGGCGTGCGTCTCTATCGTCTCGATCGCTGAGCTTTGAATCTCAGTTGAAGGGACTTTGTCCTCATCATCTTCCGGCTGCTCGCGCAGTTGCCAGACATCAATCCCCATTGCTGCAAGAAACTCGCTGGACCTGACCATCAGCTCGCACCCAGTTTATCCATGACCACTGTCATACAGAAAGTGCTGTGCGCATCATTCGCCCTAAATCTCTGCATGCGATCTAAGATAATCTCTGAGCGAAGGAATCGGAAACTTGTAGCGTCTCAGCGGACCTTTGGCGGGCGCAAGCAATCCGGCATGCAAGGACTTGCGGAGAAAGGCATCGAATGATGTCCCCGTTCGCAGCAGCTCAGTCTCTGCAAGATCTTGCAACTCATCAATATCAAGCAGTCCGTTCGATTTGCGTCCCGCTTCCACTGCCAGCTGCACATACAGTTTAGTGTTGATATAGCCAGCCTTGAGACGGTGATCGTAATAGTCGTTTTTCGCCTCAGTGCCTTTTTCGAGCGCTGTTTCAAGCAGACTTGATTTCAGCTGGCCGCCGCCGGAATGTATCAGCTGGCCGGAGGCAGTCCCGATGCCAATGATATGCTGCGGCCAGCCCTGCGACAGTTCTGCCAAGGCAGCTGACCAAGTGTTTTTTTCTTGTTCACTTCCCGTGTAATAGGTGTCAAGCATGCGCTTGAATGAGCCGGCCGCATCCACCAGGGAGAGCGGCTCCAAATTCACAACCCGCCCGCGTCCAAGCCGTGACAGCCCGCACTCGCCCAGCACCTCCTCGGTGTCGCTCAATCCAAAAAATACCGCCGCCAGATGAATTCCGTTTGAGGCTCGGTGCAGACAGTTGACAATTGCTTTCGTCATCTCCGATGCCGGGGTGTTCTGCGCCTCATCGACAAAGACGACGAAGCGAAAGTCTTCCAGCAGCGCAGCGGCATTGCGAAACAGCTCTGCCGGCGATATCTCAGTATTGTGTTCTATCTGACTCTCCCCGCCGATGGAAACGCCGGCCAATGAGAAGCCGCGCTGTGACAGCTCGTCATAAAGCCTTTTGCCAAAGTTCATCAAATGCTTCATTTTTGATACATCGGAACCGAGTGCTGACAGCCGCCGGGTCTCCGCATCGGCGGCATCAATCAAAGCTGACATCACCGATCGGGGGGATCTCAAGTCACTAGACTCGACCGCGGCGGCCACCCACGGCTCTTGGGGAGTTGAGTGCTGGCGGACTGCCTCCATGCACTCTTGCATCAGCGCCGACTTCCCGACTCCAGGCGCCCCTTGGAAGATCATTGTCCCGCCGCCTATACGTCCATCTCGAAGATCGCCAGCCGCATTCTGAAAAACCTCATATTCGGCATCGCGCCCAGAAAAAAACGATTCACGGCCTACTTCGGCCCGATCGGTTTGGCGCAGCCACACGGTCTCGTCAAGAGGCTCAGCAGGGACAGGTTTCGGAAAAGGCCTTGGATCCATTCGAGGGACAATTATTGCAAGAATTAAATTGCTGCGAAGTTTTTAAAATGCAAATGAATCATTCGATCGTGAGCTGTAACACTGATAAAAACAAGATCAACGCAACTTTTCTGCTGTCACACAGTATCAGACTATCAGACAGGCCTTGCGCAACAAGCGGAATTATCGCACAGAGGCATTGAAAACATAACTGATTGATGCGATGGATTCGCCAGATATCCCAAAAGCTGACGATAGGCTATACACCTGCCGCAGTCATAAAGTCCGAAAAAACCGCATGCGTCATGAAATATGAAAAGGTCCAATCATAAGTGAGTTGGAACTCGACTCGGAGCACTTGACAGCCGCCGAACTATATCATTGAATCTTCACGCACCGGAATATCACGCGAGCTTTCCAGACGATTGACAGCGTTGATGTATGCTTTCACCGAAGCAATCACAATATCGGTATCCGTGCCATTGCCGTTGACAATGTAGCCGTCCTCCTTCAATCGTACACTGACTTCACCCTGTGCATCTGTTCCGGCTGTAATGGCCTTGACCGAATACAGCTCCAAACTGAAGTGACGCTCGAGAATATCGTCAACTGCCCTGAATGATGCATCAACGGGTCCATTTCCGTATGCCTCAGATTCATGCGTCTCGCCATTGATATCCAGACGCAGTTTCGCCAAAGAAAGCGCATCGGTATCCGAACTGACCTGCAGCCGTTCCAAAGCAATGCGGTCATCGCCAGAAAATTTCGCCTCAGCCATCAAGCCAATCAAGTCGTCATCATAGATTTCATGCTTGCGGTCCGCGAGATCCTTGAAACTTGCGAATGCAGCAGAAAGCTCTTCATCACAAGAGAACTCAATTCCCAGCTTGCTCATGCGCTTTTGAAAAGCGTTGCGGCCCGAATGCTTGCCAAGAACCATTTTGTTGGCCGTCCAGCCGACATCCTGGGGGCGCATGATTTCATAGGTCTCCCGCTTCTTGATCACACCGTCCTGATGAATGCCGGACTCATGCGCAAAAGCATTCGCACCCACGATTGCCTTGTTCGGCTGCACGGGAAATCCCGTAACACTTGAAACCAGACGGCTGGCCGGCACAATTTGCGTCGTATCAATCTGCGTATCGCAATCAAACAGATCCTGGCGCGTTCGGACCGACATGACGATCTCTTCCAACGATGCGTTGCCGGCTCTCTCACCCAGCCCATTAATCGTGCACTCAACCTGTCTGGCGCCATTTTGAATCGCTTCCAAGGAATTGGCTACAGCGAGGCCAAGGTCATTGTGACAATGCACTGAAAAAACCGCCTTGTCCGAGTTTGGGATCCGCTCAATCAATTGGCGGACCAGACCACCGAATTGTTTTGGCAGGTTATAGCCCACCGTATCCGGTATGTTCACAGTTCGGGCACCAGCATCAATTACAGCCTCAATGATTCTGCAAAGAAACTCAATATCGGACCGCCCTGCATCCTCAGGCGAGAACTCGACATCTTCCGCGTGCTGGCGAGCCAGCTTAACCGCCCATACCGCACGTTCCAGCACCTGATCCTCGGTCATCCGAAGCTTCTCTTTCATATGAATCGCAGAGGTGGCAATGAATGTGTGGATTCTGCTTGAGTTTGCCGGTTTCACCGCCGCAGCTGCTCTTTCCAGATCGTTTTCAACCGCTCTTGCAAGCGCACAGACGCGGCTGTCCACCACTTCCTTGGCAACCTGTCTCACCGCTTCGAAATCACCCTGACTCGCTGCTGGAAATCCAGCCTCGATAACATCCACTCGCATTTTTTCGAGCAGTTTGGCAATCGCCAGCTTCTCGTCTGCATTCATGGAAGCGCCGGGACTTTGCTCACCGTCCCGCAAAGTTGTATCAAAAATAATCAATTTGTCAGACATTTGGATAGCCCATTATCGTTAGTAAAAGTTCAATGACCGCAGAATCCCGCGATATGCGGAATTCATGTAGAGTTGGGGATTTTGGAAAAAGATGCGCGCGCCTACAGGCGCAGCAGCAGGAGCCAGCTTAAGGAAACCGAGTTAGAATAGGCGCGAATTTGAAAATTTTTATTCATATCTACTTTACATTATAATACAAATCAATTTTTGATAGCGGCTCAGCTTGAAAATCTGTCGTTTTGCCGGCTGAAACTGGTATAATCGCGGCACCTTTGTTCTGTTTCGGAGATAAAGAAATGAAAGATTACCGTATAATTCACTCCCCCCCCCGCCCCCGCCCTTTCTCAAGGCTTTCGCCGCCATTCTGCTGAGCACGGCCCTTTCCCTGCCCGCATCGGCACAACAAATCGATTCGACCGCGATCAGCAATTCACGGGTTCTGCAATCCACCACCACTTACGTCACCAGACTGAATCAGAACCTGGTCTGGCCCGCTCCAACAGTTCAAAGCCGGATGTGGACTGGCCTGGTCAACAACCTGAAGATCGAGGCCCTGCCCGGTCCTGCGGGCTCGACCACGACTTTCGGCGTGGGAGGCGACTTCAAGTGCGCCCACAGTCCGGGCCCGGGGCAACCGGTCGAATTCCACAACCCGACCGGCACCTATTCCCGCGGCAAGCCCATCGCCATCGCCTGCCCCACCTGGACAGCCCGCAAGTGCTCGCGCTCCGTGACCTTCATGGGCAGGACCTTCACCGCCAACCGCGGGTATCCGGCGTGCACTGGTAACACAACCCCCCTGACTGGCGATTACACCGGATTCACACCGGAGCAACAGACTGCTGTTTCTTCTGACCCGATCGCCCGGACCCCGAGCAACGGCATCTTCAAGGTGCGGGTCTGGGGCAATGTCTGCATTAACAACGGCATTACATGTAGATCATTCAAGGATGGCGAGGGCAGAAACTTGATACGTAATCCAGAGGCTGTACATGTAAGCGGCTATGGGGCCACCTTTCAGCATGCCTCCCATTGCGGCCCGGAGCGCTGGCCCTCCGAGGCATGGCAGCAAAGAAACGGTCCCGGTTATGCCGAATACTGCGACATCACCGTCGATGTGCGCCGCTGATTTCCGTCCGGCAGCACGCATTCGAGGGGCGGCCCGCAGGCCGCCCTTTTCCCATGCAAACCTGATAAATTTTTCTCGACTTTTAGACAAAATACGCGGGATGCAAAGATAACTGATGGGGTGACAGCGCCTGCGACTTTGCCAGTTATTGGCAACGGCGTTCGCCATGCCGTTCCGTAATCGGATAAAATCTGAGGTTAGAACCGAACAGATACAGCCCTATAAGAGGTTGATTTAAATCCTTCAATTCGTTGTAGTGTTCTAAATCGAAAACGATTCTCGAAAAATTTCAAACGATTTTTCAAGACGTATTGGAGGCGGCCGCAGCAAGCTGCGCAATCTGTTGAGCTGTCACCTGGCACTGATGCAAATATCCAGCCCGCAAACGACAGTACTGGGTGCTCGCATGATTGTTCATGCAACGTTCCGAGCACGACAGTAGATAACCCACTTTCCTTCAATTCAAAAGTTAGATCGGTCTTTGATCCTATTTCCTATTCTAAATGTTTCATTGCCATCCAGCGCGAGTACACTGCACGCTGCAACACAGGGCTTATTGGCGAGTTCATTGAGTGATGACCTCAATGCAATGCTGCAGAAAATGGCGGCAGGTCCAGCGAGTATTTATGACAAGGCAATGGATGCAGAATATCTCCGAGCATTTATCGGCGGCGGCAACTGCCGAATGTTTGATGGCGGCCACACGCTGGCTGGCGCGCTCAAAGCGATTCGCGATGCAGCGCCAGATGACAGTATCACTCAGGAGGCGATCGGCTATGTCGAGAGTCTTTTCAAAGATCTGACCACACTGAAAGGCTTGCCGCTCGTAACATGGAACAAGGAAACCTATGATCAAGTAGCAGAATATTTTCTGACTCACTTTGGAATTCCAGAGGCATGGCTTTACCAAATTAATTCTTACAACGCTGCTGACCTGATCGGCGCTATTTCTGGCACTCTGGCGATAACCTTCGCATGAAACCGATCAACTGCGGAAGAATTCGCAAAACACATTGGCGCAATGGCATTGCCTGCCATCTTGAGAGCCAATCCCCTATTGCTTGCTGTAACCGTTGTGTCGCTCGCCAAAGCGTTTCACAAAGCGCATGTGAACGGTGAATACATTGAATTGATCGACGGAACGCTTAAAGGCGGAGTGACAACAGGCGCTTCCATGGCGGCGGTCGCGAGTGTTTCTGCTTTTGGCGGACCGGCAGGACTAGTCTTGCTAGCCGGAATTTCAGTAAGTATGCTTGCTGCCTATTCAACACGAAAGGCAAGTGTGACTCAGATTTCAGATTTTGTGGCCAAATCCGCAAAGAATATGATCAATGAATCTAGGATTTTAGCAAAGAAAAAAGATGATCAGAGCCTGCAGGAACTCGCTATAGTTTGAGAAATCAGTTTGATGACACTTTAGATTATTCGAAAACCATGTGCTAATTTTGAAAGAACATTTGATTGATTCCATCAGACTGTTGTTATATGCCACATTAAAACAGAGGAATTCCTCTGTTTTGTCCTACATTCATTCCACTTTTTCGCTGTAAACAGGGCTGGTCAGGCAAGAGCTTGTTTTTCCAAGCAGCCTGGTTTTTCCAGTTGTTTTCCGGAAGCGGCCCGCCGGTACTGCGGCAGTACCGCCAGGCCGTGAGTACGCACACTCATGGTCTGAGTCATGTTCCAATTGCTTGCAGTGAAACTCAGGGCATTACTAGCTGTGAAAACAGCTGAACTGTTCGGACCGTCAAGCTCTAGTCCAGCGTGTGCTGCAACCATGACGGTCACTTTACTGCTGGGTGCGCTGTCCAGTACCACTGCAAAGGCCGTCATGTCCGAAGCGTCGCCTTCCGTCAACTCTTTTATCAGCTTGGCGACTCTACAGTTACATCGGTCGGCGTACTAAGTATCTCGCCGTTGATGCGGAATTTGAGGCTAGAATGCTGAAAATTCTTCCAGCCAATTCGAATTTTAGCCGGACGGCTCGAAAATGCTCTCATTGTCCATCGTCCAGCCGCTTAGACCCGAGGAATCCTCGCTGTCGGCCTGCGTGTTGCGCCGTGTGGATATCTGGGGGTTCTCAGTTTTCTGAGCTCCCGATACATCAAGAACCAGGAAGCAGTCGGTGCTGGCTGCAAAGTTCAGCCTCTGATCAGTCGTAGAGCTGGGGAAAGACGGGATCGTCAGTGCGTCTACCGCCCCATCACCATCAGCGCACCCATACTGCCAACACGCTGAATTTCAGCTGTATAGTCGAGACCAGCACTCGATCCTGTGCCTCTGCCACCGCTGGCAGGCCGAAGAGCAGCGACGACACGAGCAGCACACCTGCGGTGATTTCAACACGGCAATAAATGGACTGGCGTGCCATTTCAGTCGCTCTTTGAGGTGCCGTCAACAGCGGCTTGCGCAACAAGCTCCGGCACTGTGCTTGTTCGTCTCATCCACGCTTCAAGATCTCTGCCCGCCTCAAACTCAATCTCTACTGCGAAAGCGTCAACTGCCAAAGATGGCATCCATCGACAATCTCAAATAGCAACTTCAGGATGTCTGAATCTATTCCGAGGCAATTTCGATCAGTCTTTTGCGCTGGAGTCTTTTTGAGCGTCACTCATCATTTTCGAATGGGAATTATAACGAATAGTGCCCAAACCGCCCCGCCGCCAATCCGGTCAGCGAACTCTCTGCTTGTGAATTGACGCCGCTTTTCTCTGCCGCGGCGCGCCACCGCGAACCAGCGCAGCCCTCACCTGCTCCGGCGTGGCATTGATGCGCAGGTCAGTCTTGGATTTTTTCAAGTCGGGTTTGGATTTTTTCATCATGGCTGCCGCCTGCTGCGCGGGACAATTCATTTTCAGTTTGCCCAGCTGTACACAGGCATCTGAAACAGCAGACGCTTCCAAAGGGCGGGCCAGCATAATTCACACCCTGTCAGCTTTCAGATCCCTGCAAGTCAGCCGCTTGCCCTCCATGCCCCTGACGATGCCGGTCATCTGGTCGATGGTATCCAGCGACCGGATATTGTGCTTGCCCGCAAACTCGGACACATAGCGGTGCAGGTGCTGGCGGCTGATCTTGTGGAATGTGCCTTTATGCGCCCGTTTCAGAACTGCCCAGAACGACTCAATGCCGTTGATATGCGCCTGTCCTTTGACATACTCGCCGACCGAGTGCTTGACAGTGTCATGCTCGAAATCGACCATGCCCTCGTAGCTTTTGTGATCGTCTGTGTAGACTGTAGAATTCGGCTTGGCATTGTCCGCCACAAATCCTTGCAAAGTCGCCCGCTTGGTATTCTCAATCACTCTGGCGGACACCTGGTTTGATTCCCGCTCTTTCATTCCGATTACAGCAGTCTTGCCAACCCCGCCGCGTCCGGCATTCAGCTTTTTGCTGGAATGCTTGCTGGTCTCTTTCCCGCCCATGTAAGTCTCATCCACTTCCACTGTGCCGCTGAACATGGCTGTATCGCCCTGCTCATAGGCCTTGCGGATCCGGTGTGCCAGCCGCCAAGCTGAGGGCTGCGCAATTTTCAGGTCGCGTCGCAGTTTCATGGACGATACACTTTTCAGGCTGGTGGTCATCAGGTAAGTGGCAATCGCCCAAGTTCGATAATCAAGGTTCGAGCTTTCCATGACTGTGCCGGTCTTGACGCTGAACCGCTTGCCGCAGACTTTGCGATTCCGGCAGCGAAACGGCATTGTCTTGTGCCTTGCGCCGGTCAGCACATTCTCTGATCCGCAGTGCGGGCAGTAGATGCCGTCTTTCCAGCGGGCTTCAATGAACCATTTCTCAGCTGTCTCATTGTTGGAAAACATATCCATAATCTCAATCAGCGACAGTCCTTTGCGGTAGCTTTTTCCGGGCGCAGTCTGCATTGCTCTTTACCTTTATAGTAATTCTGTCAGTTTTTTGTCAAAATCCTGCCAGGTATTATACACTATTTTGGGCACTATTCGTTATAATTCCCTTTCGAATCCCGTCCTTTACAAGTTTTGCGACGAGTTGTTCCTGTGTGCCCAACCCTTTCGCCGAATTGCAGGCCGCACAAAGCAATTGCAGGTTATCCAAATGATCACTGCCTCCCTTCGAGCGCGGAATAATGTGATCAATCGTCATATTTCGAAACGGAAAAAGAATGCGACATCCCTCGCAAACACCTTCCTGACGCCCGTATAGCGTGTGCTTGTGCGATCGATAGTCGATCAGTTCGCCTAAATCAGTACGATTCGGAACATCCTCTCGATGCAGCACATCGTTGAATAGCGGTCCTCGATCATCTCCCAGGCGCTTAAGGACAAGCCTTGCCGCTAGCGGCGAAAAATCGATTCCCGTCCATTGCCGATCCAATCTGTCAGCAGCGACCAATGCTGTGGCACAGCCGCAAAAAGGATCTAAAACCATATCACCTTCATTTGTAGAACTTTTTATGATGCGATTCAGCAATCCAAGTGGTTTTTGAGTCGGGTAGCCGATCCGTTCCGCTTCATTCTCCAGCCATTTCACATCTTCGTCAATATGCTCATCGGAATTGAACAGTGCCCCTTTTGTGTTTGGCTGATAAGCCCAGAGATCCTGATAAGGGACTCCGGAGCCAACGTATTGCTTGTACATTGGCTGACCCCCTTTTCTCTTCGGAAAGATAATAAATCCCTGCTCATAGAGATATTCCAGCTTCCCTCTGCTGTCCATGCCTTTGCCGCCGTTCGGCAAATATCCCTTAAGTGACCATGGAATAGCCCAGTGGCGATTAGCGGCCGTAGGATCAAAGTCTCGCCACACCTCGCCGCTTTCTCCCTGCCTTACGCCCGGTCCAGTGAGATAATTTTTTTGATAGCGCCCTCTCTCATCCATTTTCGTAAATCGGTTTTCAATATAAGCCTTGCTGTAGGGTCGATAGTCTGGATGGAAAGTAAAGGTTTCTCCTTTTGAATAAAACAGCAAAACGTCGTGAATGGGTCCAAACTGCTTTGTCGTCTTGCTGTGGGCGTTTGATCTTCGCCAGATCACCTCGCTGCGAAAGTGTGGACTGCCGAACACGGTGTCCATCAGCATTTTCAGGTAGTGACTCGCGGTGGGGTCGCAGTGCAGGTAGATGCTTCCGGTCGATTTGAGCAGACGCTGAATTTCGAGCAACCGTACAGCCATCATGATCAGGTATGATTTCATGCTCTTGCCATGAGCAGCGCCCGCCGCGTCAATGATCGAATAAAGCGCAGGCTGGCGGTCAGCGATCTCTCCATGCCAAGCCTCATCAACGTCAGACAGCGTCCAGGTATCTTTGAACGCCGCACCAGCGGCTTCAGAACCAAGGGGTGCAGCGTAGTCGCGATTTGAGTTGAACGGCGGATCAAGATAAATCAGATCCACACTCTCAGAATTCATGCCGCGCATGATTTCGAGGTTATCCCCTGTCCAGAGTGTTCTGTTGACCCAATTGGCGTTCACTGTCTGTCGTATCCGTTTGCTTCGTCATCTAGCGGAAGGTATCAAGCAAATTTCAGCACACTTTCGAACAGTTCCGCAGGACCCAGCGAGATCAAGAGAAAGGCACTCCAAGCGGAAATCAATCAATTCACTCGTCCGACTCAATATTGCGGTGCGCGCGCACCTGCCTGGCTTGCGGCAGCGGCTTGCGGCGCAGGTGCCGCGCGGCCAGAATGAACGGCCCGCTGGCTAAATAAATCAGGCATAAGCCAAAAATAACTTTCGGCGGATCAAATGAAATCAGCGCGATCACAAAAACGAAAGCAACACTGGCCACAAATGGAACACGTCCCTTGACACCAATGTTCTTGAAGCTCAAATACGGCAGCGCACTGACCATAGCAAGCGCCAGCAGCACCAGCAGCAGGACCGTAATGTTGCGCACAATTTCTGCATCTGCATCAAAGCTGGAAATGACAAACCACATCCATGAAACCAGAAATGCGGCCGCCATAGGACATGGGATGCCCTGAAAATAACCTGGATCCGAAGAGGATTGTGTGTTGAATCGGGCCAATCGAAGAGCCGCGGCAGAAACATATAGAAATGCGGCCAGCCAGCCAGCTTTTCCCAGTCCTGAGAGCGTCCATTCAAACAAAACCAGAGCCGGCGCCAGCCCAAAGCAGATCACGTCTGAGAGACTGTCGTACTCCTTTCCAAAATCACTGAATGTATCAGTCAGACGCGCGACCCGGCCATCAAGTCCATCCAGAACCGCAGCAATCAAAATGCCGACAGCCGCAAATTCAAACTTGCCGATTGTCGCCTGAATGATTGCAAAAAAACCAAAAAAAAGAGCTCCCGTAGTCAACAGATTCGGGAGTACATAGATTCCTCTGCGTCTGCGTGGATTCGATCTTGTTTTTGCAGTTAATTTTCTAACCATAAGTTTATTCGCCGAAAATGACCAATCGCCTGGCCTGCCTTTGAGTCATGCAGTCATCCGCCGATCATCCCCTATACTGACGCAGGGGCCTGGCAGGAGCACGCTCTGCATTGCGTTCGTTCCAGCTCGGCAATCATAGCACAATCGCGGCCATGACAGCATCACCTTACTTTGGCAACAACGTCGCGCCCGCCTTTCACCTTGTCGCCGACATGCACCTCCAGATGATAGCTTTGCGGCAGAAACAGCTCAACTCTGGAGCCAAATCGAATAAATCCATACCTTTGTCCCGCATGAACTTCGTCGCCGACGTCAACATAGCACAGAATGCGACGGGCAATCAATCCGGCGATTTGCATGCAGGTGACATTCTTCGAATCAGCCGTACTGATGCAGATAATATTGCGCTCATTGCCTTGTGAGGCTTTGTCCAGCGAGGCATTGAAAAACTTGCCTGCACGATATTTTCGGCGGCTGATTGACCCGGCAATGGGTATGCGGTTCGCATGAACCGAAAAGACATTAAGGAAAATGGCTATTTGCTGTGCCTGTCCGCCAGTAATCGGATCGACAGAAGATTTCGCCGCAACAATCTTCCCATCTGCGGGGGACACCACAACATCGCCGGCCGTCGGAACAGCTCGAATCGGATCCCGAAAGAATTGCACGACAAAGAGCGCTGCTGCCCAAGCCGGAATGGCCCATACAGTCCCGAAGACCCAGTGCACAGCGAGCGCAAAAAGTATCCCCCCGCCGATGAAGGGGTACCCTTCGCGAGCAATCGGCATGCCTAGTTTACATCCCGATCAACGAGTTTTCCGGCGGCGATCCAAGGCATCATGCCCCGCAGCGAAGAGCCGACTTCCTCGATTTTACCGCCGGCTGCTGCCTGTCGCAGCGCATCGAAGCGCTGCCGGCCGGCTTTGTTTTCGTCCATCCATTCCTGTGCAAATTTGCCTGACTGAATTTCGGAAAGAATTTTGCGCATCTCTTGCCGGGTGCTGTCATTGACAATGCGCGGCCCGCGGGTCAAATCACCAAATTCAGCGGTATTTGACACGGAATAGCGCATGTTCTGAATGCCGCCCTCATAAATCAGGTCAACAATCAGTTTCAGCTCATGCAGACATTCAAAATAAGCCATCTCAGGCGCATAGCCAGCCTCGACCAGCGTCTCAAAACCAGCCTCGATCAAGGCGGTCGCTCCACCGCACAGGATCGTCTGCTCGCCAAACAGATCCGTTTCAGTCTCTTCGCGAAACGTGGTCTCAATGATGCCGGCGCGGCCGCCGCCGATGGCGCTGGCATAGGCCAGCGCAATAGCGCGGCTGGCGCCGGACGCATCCTGGTGAATCGCGATCAGGCAGGGAACGCCGCCGCCATTCGCATAGGTCGAGCGCACCAGATGCCCCGGCCCTTTCGGTGCAATCATGAATGTATCTATATCGTCTGCCGGCTCAATGAACTTGAAATGAATATTGAACCCATGCGCGAACGCAACCGCGGCGCCGGATTTCAGGTTGGGCGCGATTTCCGACTCATACAAGCCGGCCTGCAATTCATCGGGGACCAGAATCATGATAATATCCGCACTCGCCACTGCCGCGCCGACATCAGCGGTCGCAATGCCACTCCGATGCGCTTTTTCGCGCGAGGCTGAATCCGCTCGCAGACCCACCACAACCTCAACACCGCTGTCGCGCAGATTGCCGGCATGCGCATGACCCTGCGAGCCGTAGCCAATCACAGCTACGCGCTTATTTTGAATCAGCGACAGATCTGCGTCACCGTCATAATAGACTTTCATATCGTTATACCCTGCGATCAAATTTATTCGGTGTGTAAGATGATTATGTTTCTGAGTGGGATGCAGGCACCTTGAGCGCAATCTCGCCGCGCGCAATCCCGGACACCCCGGAGCGAACTAATTCAAGTATTTCTGTTACACTCAATGCCTCAATAAATGCGTCGAGCTTGGAGCCGACACCAGTCAGCTCGATCGTATAGACAGATTCGGTAACATCAATAATTCGGCCGCGGAATATTTCTGCCAGTCGTTTCACCTCATCGCGCAGCTCGCCAGTCGCATGGACTTTGACCAGCATCAGCTCCCGCTCAATATATCCGCGCTTGGTCAGGTTGCTCAAGCGCACAACCTCAATCAGCTTGTTCAACTGCTTGGTAATCTGCTCCACGATGTCATCCGGGCCAGTCGTTACGATCGTCATTCTCGACAGCGTCTCGTCTTCGGTGGGGGCAACAGTCAAAGATTCAATGTTATAGCCCCGCGCTGAAAACAATCCCGCCACTCGGCAGAGGGCGCCCGCCTCGTTTTCCAGCAAAATTGAGATAATATGGCGCTTTTCCACAGTCTAAGCCAGCTCCCGCTCAAGAATCTCGCTGCTGCCGTTGTGTGAGCTCAAATGCATCTCGTTATGACCGCTGCCGGCAGCGATCATCGGAAAGACATTTTCATCCTGGTCGGTGATAAAGTCCAAAAAGACCAAATCATCTTTCATCTGCATCGCCTGCACCAGCGCATCCTCAACATCTGCGGGATCCGCAACCTGCATCCCCTTGTGCCCAAAACTCTTGGCCAAATCGACAAAGTCTGGCAGCGAATCCATATAAGAATGGGAATAGCGCCGATCGTAAAAGAATTCCTGCCACTGGCGAACCATTCCCATGTAGCGATTGTTCAGCGTGACAATCTTGATCGGCAGATCATACTGCTTGCACGTCGACAATTCCTGGATGCACATGATAATGCTCGCCTCGCCGGTGACACAGACCACATCCGAGTCTGGATGCGCCAGCTTGACCCCGATAGCAGAGGGCAGCCCGAACCCCATCGTGCCCAGCCCGCCAGAATTGATCCAGCGGCGCGGCTTGTCAAACCGATAAAACTGCGCGGCCCACATCTGATGCTGCCCGACATCCGAGGTCACATACGCCTCGCCTTTGGTCACCTCGTACAGTTTTTCGAGCACAAACTGCGGCTTGATCTTTGCACTGCCGCGGTCATAGCTCAAGCAATCGATCGAGCGCCAGGCATCAATCTGACTCCACCAATCTCTCAGATGCTTTTTGCTCGGCTTGCCGTCAAGTTTCCTGATGACTTTCAGCAAATCCGCCAGCACGGACTTGGCATCACCGACAATCGGCACCTTGACCTTGACATTTTTGCCAATGGACGATGGATCGATATCGACATGAATAATCTCAGCATGCGGAGAAAATTTCGCCAAATCGCCGGTAATTCGGTCATCAAAGCGCGCACCGACAGCCAGCATCACATCGCAGTCATGCATCGCCATATTGGCCTCGTAAGTTCCGTGCATGCCAAGCATGCCGACAAACAACGGATCGCTCGCCGGATAAGCGCCGAGCCCCATCAGCGTATTGGTACACGGGAACCCCAGCAGCCGCACCAGCTCACGCAGCTCGCTCTCGCCCTCGGAAAGGATTACGCCGCCCCCGGTGTAGATGATGGGACGTTTTGCGCTGAGCAGAAGCTTGGCCGCGTTCTTGATTTGTCCCGGATGTCCTTTCAGCGTCGGATTGTATGAGCGCATTGCGATCTTTCGCGGATAGATGTACTCCGTCACATGGGCGGTCACATCTTTGGGCACATCCACCACAACGGGTCCCGGGCGCCCTGAATTGGCAATATAAAAAGCCTTTTTGACGGTTGTTGCCAAATCCCGGACATCGCGCACTAAAAAGTTGTGCTTGACACACGGCCGCGTCACGCCGATCGCATCGACTTCCTGGAAGGCATCATCGCCGATCAGACTGGTCGGAACCTGCCCGGAGATGACAACCATCGGAATGGAATCCATGTGAGCGGTCGCGATGCCGGTGACCGCGTTGGTCACGCCTGGACCGGAAGTGACCAGCACCACACCGGGCTTGCCGGTGACGCGCGCATAGCCGTCAGCTGCATGCGCCGCGCCTTGCTCATGCCGGGCGAGAATATGCCGCACATCGTCCTGCCTGTAGATGGCATCATAGATATGAAGTGCGGCTCCGCCTGGGTAGCCGAAGATATACTCAACACCCTCGTCTTTGAGACAGCGGACCAATATTTCAGCGCCTGTTAATTCCATTGGAAATGAACCTCTATCATGAGGTGATAATCTGAACCCGAAATGTCGAACGAAAAATCGAAGTAATCTGCTAATTATAGAACTCAAAGCTTACGATTTTTCGAGTTATTGCAACAGCTTTTCCGTCCCTGCGGCAAATTTGAAATCACCGCTGCTTGCACTGGCAGCGGCTTTCCCTGCTGTTGCGAGCCGACCTAGCGCGACCAGAAATCGATGACCTGATGGGAGCTTGCCAGCTGGCAACTGTCCTCAACATGAAACTCAGCAAGTGCCTGCGCAGATGATTTCAAAGTCATCGGAACCGTCAGGTGCTATCGAGCCCAGATGCCGAATTCAGACAATTTTCCCCGCCTTCCAAGTCTGAAGATCTGAAATTATTTGCCGTGGAAAGCGACCTTGTCCCCGGCGTTGAGACTATCGCTTGAAGTACTTTAAGCTGAGCTGGCCGCAACTTCAATACTGGTTATGCAAATTTCATCCGTCAGGCGTTTTTCAATTTCTCCAGCGGCCGCAACCTCAAAAAACAAAGCAAGCGCTTCAATTAAATTTTCTCGCGCTGCAGCAACAGAGTTTCCTTGACTGGCAAGGTCTAATTCTGGACACAACGCAACATATCCATCACCCTCGCGCTCCACTCTAGCGGCTAAGCGTCTATTCATTTTGCTTGTTTCTCAACGATTTGCTCATCAGCTCGTTTTATTGAGCCATTATGCACATTTATTCAAGCGGAATCGGCGGTATTGCGCCAAAATTGATACGACCCTGGCATCAAGAACCTTGACTGCCTTCGCCCGAAATCTCAGCATATCCGAACGCAGTCAAATTCGCCGCCAAGTCGATGCGCCGTCACTGCTGTCTTTCACCGCAATGCCAAGACTGTCGAGCTCAGCGCGAATCTCGTCCGCCAGCTGCCATTGTTTTTCCTGCCTGGCCTGCTGTCTTTTTTCCACCAGACGGACAATTTCAGCATCCGCGCCGCTGCCTGCAGAGCGAAAATAATTTTCCGTGGAAAGCTCCCCTATTCCCAGCGTCGAAGTCATCAGCAGCACTGAATTGCGCAATACTTGCCCGCGCTCAGATGTCCCCTTCTCGACACTTCGATTCAGCTCCCTGATGCACTCAAAAAGAACCGATAAAGCATCCGGTGTATTGAAGTCATCATTCATTGCATCTTCGAATTTGCCAACATAGCCGCTTTCACATTCAGCAGAATTGCCATCCGTCAATTTTTCCGATCGCTCCAGCGCTTGATACACCCGCTCGAGCGCCGCGCTGGCGTTGTGGTAAGCCTCTTCGCTGTAATTCAGCGGACTGCGATAGTGGCTGGACAGAAACGCCACTCGAAGAATCTCGCCGACTTTCGCTGGATTGGGGGCGCGCTCGAGCACCTCGCGGATTGTCAGAAAATTATTGAGTGATTTGGACATCTTTTCTGCATCAATATTCAGATGCCCGTTATGCACCCAGAAATTGACGAAACAGCAGCCTGTCGCAGCCTGCGATTGAGCAATCTCATTCTCATGATGCGGAAACAGCAGATCAACACCCCCGCCATGAATGTCAAAATGATCGCCCAGCAGACAGCCAGACATCGCGGAGCACTCAATATGCCAGCCCGGTCGGCCCGGTCCCCAAGGCGAGTCCCAGGATGGCTCGCCCGGCTTCGCATGCTTCCACAGCACAAAATCCAGCGGATCGTCCTTTGCCTCGTCCGGCTCGATCCGCGCCCCCGACTGCAGCTCATCAAGATTGCGGCCGGATAATTGGCCATACCTGGCAAAACTCCGAACCCGATAGTAGACATCATGATTCAGCGCCGGATAAGCATGCCCATTCTGAACCAGCTCGCGGATCAGGTCAATAATCTGCGGGATATACTCAGTCGCCCGAGGCTCATGATCAGGCGCAACCGCACCCAAGCAGGCAAAGTCTTCCTGCATGTACTGAATGAAGCGATGTGTCAGGGACTCGACCGACTCGCCGAGCTCATTCGCGCGCCGGATAATCTTATCGTCAATGTCAGTGATATTGCGCACATAAGTCACTTGATAACCCAGATGACGCAGATAGCGAATGATTGCATCGAAAGCGACGATAGTCCGCGCATGCCCTAAATGGCAGTAATCGTACACCGTGATGCCACAGACATAAATGCCGACTTTCTTGCCATCGATCGGAACGAATTTTTCCTTGCGTCGATTCAGACTGTTGTAGATTTTTAGCATAGAGCACGGCTTGAGGCAGATGACGGCAATCCAATAGATCAGTTCTCACTTTGATATTATAAAAACTCGGCGCTCATCCAAATTGCGGCAATTGCATGGCAATCTACTTCATCTCTGACATTCATCTGAATCCCGATCAGCCTGATATCTATCTTCAATTTGAGGATTTTCTGCAATCCATTCGAGACGATGCCGAACAGCTGTATATCCTGGGCGACCTGTTCGACTACTGGATCGGTGATGATGGCGCTGAGCTTCTGGGACACCAAAGAGCCGTGCAGCGGCTCGCAGAAACATCGCGCAGCGGCATCGAGCTGTTCATTATGCACGGCAATCGCGATTTCCTCATCGGCAAGCAATTTGTCACTGCGGCCGGGGCCGCTCTGATCAGCGACCCGCACCTCATTGAGATCAATTCGCAGCCGACGCTGCTGATGCACGGTGACAGCCTGTGCACCGACGATGTCGCTCATCAGAATTACCGCCGTACTGTGCTGTCGCCGAAATGGCAAAAACACACACTGCAGCTGCCGCTTCAAGAGCGCCTGAACCGCGCGCTGGCATTGCGCGGCCTGAGCCAATCCAGCAAGTCCGAGATGTCCGCTGAACTGATGGATGTCAATGCAGATGCAGTCGCAGCAGCGATGCTGCGCTTTAACGCCCGCCTGCTCATCCATGGACATGTACACAAGCCAGGCATCCACCAGCATGCTGTCGGCGGCCGCCAGTGCAATCGCTATGTTTTAGGCGATTGGGGGGCTGCGACCGAAGGGATCATTCGAGCCGATCAGCACAGTGTTGAGCTGCACTGCACGACAAAATGGATCAATGCCTGACGGTCTTCTTGGGGAACTCCAGCACGGATCCGGTCTGCGGCTCCCGATTGGTGTCTCGCCGCTCCGAGTCAATGCGGGACAGAACTTGAGCCGTGACACCGCCGGTGATGTAATTCCCGTCAAACACCGAGGTGTCAAACGAGTCAACCGCGGAATTGGTTGTCGTGACCGACTCGATCAGATCGTCAAGACGCTGATAGTGGACAAAATCGGCGCCGATTTTCTCACAGACTTCCTCCGCATTTCGATTGACAGCAACCAGCTCGCTCGGGCTTGGTATGTCAATTCCATACACGTTGGGATATCGAATCGGCGGTGCGGCTGAGGCCAGATAAACTTTCTTGGCGCCGACCTCGCGCGCTCTTTTGACAATTTGCCTGGCAGTCGTGCCGCGGACAATGGAGTCGTCAACCAGCAGCACGTTCTTGTTCTCGAACTCAAGTTCCATGGCGTTGAGCTTATGGCGCACGGAGTATTCCCGAACGGACTGTTTAGGCATAATAAAAGTGCGGTCGAAATAACGGTTCTTGATCAGACCCTCACGATACTTGACACCGATGGTATGGGCCATCTGCAAAGCTGCGGTGCGGCTGGTATCTGGAATGGGCATGACAACATCGACATCGTGGCCGGGGAATCTTTCCAAGAATCTGCGGCCCAGCCACTCGCCCATGCGCAGACGGGTCTTATAGACCGAAATCCTGTCAATGATCGAATCCGGCCTGGCTAGATAGACAAACTCAAAAATACAAGGATGCGGCCTTTCAGCCCGAGCGCACTGATGACTGTGTACATTGCCTTTGACATCAACAAAAATCGCCTCGCCTGGCATCACATCACGCTCAACCTCAAAACCCAGCACATCCAAGGCCACGCTTTCCGAAGTAAAAGCAATATCGGTCGATTTTCCTGCCTTTCTTGATCCAAAAATCAATGGGCGAATGCCCAGCTTGTCGCGAAAAGCCACAATGCCCACGCCGACCACCAAAACCGTGACCGCAAAAGCGCCCTCACACCTCTCAAAAACTTTCTCCAGCGCATTGAAAATATGACCCGGGCGCGGCTCACCCCCGGTTGATCGGATTTGCGTGGACAGCTCGTAAGCAAGCACATTGAGCATGATCTCCGAATCTGAGCTGGTCTGAATCTGCCGATGGTCTCCTTTGAAGACTTTCTCGCCCAGCTCGTAAGCGTTGGTCAGATTGCCGTTATGGCCCAATGCGATGCCGAAGGGCGAGTTGACATAGAACGGCTGCGACTCCGCTTCGGTATTGCCGCCGGCAGTCGGGTAGCGCACATGGCCGATACCCATTTCACCTCTGAGATCTGACAGCGATTCCATTGAGAATACATCGCGCACCAGGCCGCGGCCGGTTCGGCTGTAGACCCGCTGACCATCACTGGTCACAATGCCGGCAGCATCCTGACCGCGATGCTGCAGCGCCGTCAGGGTCTCAAACAGATCGCCGCTGACCGGGTTTGAGGAAAGGATTGCGACCACACCGCACATAAATTCGATCGCCTCGCCCTAGGATTGATCCTTCTGCTCCGGCGCCGCGCTGCCATCGCTCCCCGACGCAATGCTGTCGACCGGAGCTGCATCGATAGCGACGTATTCAGCAAGCGTATCCCGCAGCGAGAAAACATAGGGCTCCAATATTTCCAGCGTGAGCGAGTCTTTCCACCAGGGCTCCTCAAAAATGAACGCAAATGACCCGATCACTGCACAGATCAGCACAATCGCAACACCGCGCGCAAGTCCAAACGCAAAGCCCATCGCACGATCGACGCTGGATAAGCTATCGAGAATAACGAGCTTGCTGATCACGGCTCCAAGAAGAGAAAAAATCAGCAAAACGGTGAAGAATACTGCAATATGCGCAGCGATCGCCTGCATCGTCTCGCCGACTTCAAGTCCGCTGAACAGCGGCAGCGCCAGATCTGTGTATTGCCAGGTGATCCAGATGGCAGCGACCCAGGACAAGACAGAGAGCACCGATCGCATAAATCCACGAAACGCCGCAATCAAGGCAGAAAGAAAAACAACTGCCAAAAAACTAATGTCGACTAAGAGCGGGGACAAACTTCGGCATCTCGAAATTTTGCTGCCAGTGTCAGAAATTGCCAGAGCGGCATCAGACAGGACTTGCCGTACGAAGCGCACGGCTGCATGACCGATTCAGACACCGCGACAGCGCACCGCAAATCGATACACTCCACTATTCTGGAGACGTACTTTGCAACTTGGCCGCTTACTAGATCTTGGTGACATTGAAAAATCCGAATGACGGCAACTAATTATATGCAATAAATGGCTTCGGGCGGACACTCACTGGCTTGAGTTTGCATGAAGGTCCGCATTCCAGCAGATCAAGTTTATCAGGTACAGCCACAGTCACCATTGCACTCAATCGCCTGCTCCGAGCAAAAAACGACATCAGTGTGCCTGTCTTAAAAAAAGATGTTAAGCTCAAGTAATTTCTTATCTACAGCAAATATATAAATAGAATTCTTAATAAAATGCATCATTCTAAGTGCGTAATTGATTCCAAGTTTTCGTAATGGCTCGCCGACCCGCAGCGCAAGGGTCAGCTGCGCAGATAGCCCTCAATCGAATCATCCATCGCTTTCAGCCAAGGCATCGGATAACGAGCTTGCTCGTTAGCCGTAATCAGCGATTTATGCGTCTGGTCCCGGTACGTCATGATGTCCTCATGCTTGTCATGCTCCCATTTCATAAACGTCTGATTCATCCCCTCGACATCGAATTTCGGGTAATCCACCTCCTCAAGCAGCTCAAGAACATAGTCACCCTGGAACCAGATATCCCCTTCATAGTCCTGCAGTGCGCTTTCACGCTCAATCCACTTCGCACTGTGCGCTTCCATCGCCGCCCGTGACGGTACAGCGATGCGGCCCATAATGATGTCGCGCACATACCATGCCTGAGCATCAAACATGTTGAACGTATAGTACTGATCCTGCATCCCCAGATAGAACAGTTTCGGATTGCTCTCCCAAACAACGCCTTTGTACAAGCCCGGCACCCACATTCGATTGCCAGTTTCAAGTCGAAGATCATTCGCCAGAAAAGGGAAATGATGCAGATAGCCGGTGCACAAAATAATCGCATCAATGTGCCTGCTGGCGCCATCGATGAAGTATGCGGTCTTGCCCTCTACCCGGGACAGCAAAGGCACTTCCTCAATGCTGTCAGGCCAGTGAAACCCAGTGGCAGCCGTCCGATGGCTGATCGTCACTGATTTGGCGCCATACTTGTGACACTGTGCACAAATATCTTCCCCAGAATAGCTGGTGCCGACAATCAGAATATCCAGCCCGGCAAACTCTCCTGCATCCCGAAAATCATGCGCATGCAGCAACCGGCCGTCATAGGTATCGAAACCCTCAAAGCTCGGAACGTTGGGCACTGAAAAATGCCCGGACGCGACCACGACAGAGTCGAAATCCTCGGTGGTGGCCAAACCGCTTTCCATATCGCGGACCGACACTGAGAACTGCTCATCGCCAGCGCGGTACTCAACCGCATTGGCAGCATGGCTGAATCGGCACCAGTCCCGCACTCCAGACTTTTCAGCACGGCCCTTGATATAGTCAGTCAGGACTGCTCGCGGCGGAAAAGAAGGAATCGCCCGGCCAAAATGCTCTTCAAACGAATAGTCGGCAAATTCGAGGCATTCTTTCGGCCCATTCGACCATAGATAGCGATACATGCTGCCATGCACGGTCTCGCCGTACTCATCCGTGCCAGTGCGCCAGCTGTAATTCCACAACCCTCCGATATCGCTTTGCTTTTCGAAGCAAACGACTTCGGGAATATCGGCGCCCTTCAATTTCGCTGATGCGAAGGCGTGCATTTGAGACAGTCCGCACGGACCTGCTCCGATTATCGCGACACGAGTCATAGAATCATCTCCAAAATAGATTGCATTGCATAATCATGTAAAAAAACTGATCTCAGAATTTGCAAATATTTCTCAGTTGCAGCAGATTTTTATCAAATCTCAATATTGCCGCCTGCGGGGCAATTCGATGACAGGCAGCGCTGTCGGGCTCTCCCGGCACCGGCGCTGAGTTGGGCAATCACTCATAGATTCCGCGAACGCGAGACTTCTCTGGATCAAAATGCGGATGCGGAACGACCTCGGCAGGAATCCGTTTTTGATGTCCGTCCAGCTTGCCGATTTCCAGCTCAGTGCCAATATGACAATACTCAATGCTCATTCGGCAAAGCGCGATGTTCTGGCCCAAAATCGGAGAAAAAGTCGCACTGGTAATCTCGCCCACTTTGTAGCGGCCGCGGTAGACTCCATCTCCGGCCATTGCTGCTTCGCGACCCGAGATAACGAGGCCGATCAGCTTGCGCTGCGGCGCAGCATTGCGGCGCTCTAAAGCCTCGCGCCCGATGAATCCATCAGATTTTGACGCCAGCGGCACAGTGAATCCGATCCCTGCCTCAAACGGATCAGTCTGCTCGCAGAATTCGTTTCCAGCCAGAATCAAACCGGCTTCAATGCGCAATATATCCAATGCCTCCAGACCCATAGGCTTCAAATTGAAAGACGCGCCAGCCGCAGCGATCGCGCGCCATACTTGCGGACCGTGGCTCGGGTGACAAAAAACCTCATAGCCAAGCTCGCCGGTAAAGCCCGTGCGCGACACGATTACAGCAATGCCCTTGGCATCTTCAATCCTTGCGATACTGAATCGAAACCATCCCAGCTCTTCCAGGGTTGCCTGATCGGGTCGAGTCCAGATAATCTTGCGCAGAATCTCACGGCTTTTCGGCCCCTGAACCTGTAAATTGGCCAGCTGCGCGGTAGCATTCTTGACCCATACTTTCAATTTCATTTCCTGCGCTTTCTCACGCAGCCACAGCCCGGAGCCGTCACAGCCGCCGATCCATCTGAAGTTGTCCTGTCCAAGCCGAAACAGGGTGCCGTCGTCAATCATGCCGCCAGACTCATTGCACATCGGCGTATAAGTCACCTGCCCGACCGCAAGCTTGGCAATATCTCGGGGCAAGCATCTTTGCAGCAATGTCTCTGCATCGGGTCCGATGACCTCGTACTTTCGCAAAGCACTCAGGTCCGCGATCACCGCTGCCTCGCGACAAGCCCAATACTCTTGAATTGCGCCCTGATTGATATAGTCGCCTGGTATCCAGCAGCCGGAAGATTCGACATAGTTACGTGTCAGTTTCGATGTCTCGCTGTGGAAAGCGGTCTCCTGAGTCATAACGGGCTCCGCGTCTGTTGTCGGGCGAATCGCAATCGCTGTTTTGAACAGTTCACTTTCATCATAAACTCGCAAATGGATATCTGTGGGATTCCAGGCGTTAGCCGGATCGATGTCATCGGCACACGAAGATGTCACGCAGACCAAGTCTCTCATCGCGCGCAGCAGGACATAGTCGCCCGGACGCGACCATGGCTCATCCGAGTACAATTGATAGGAATCATCAAAAAATGAGTTAAAAAAAAGATTGATCGCCATCCACCCGTTGCGCTCTGCGACCGCATAAGGCTGCAAAGCAAGATTGAAATTATCAGAGCAGTTCGCATGGCCCGGATAGCCGAGATCCTCGTAGTGCTTGGCCGTGCAGGCCAGCCCGAAACTGTCATGCCGGCCGCAAGTATCCTGAATGACTTCAATCACCGGCTCCAGCTGAACATCAAAAAACTTCGAATACAGGCCCGGGGCCGGGTAGGCAGACCCCACCATCGTTCGTGTTGCAGTCGCATCAAGACAGCGCTCCAAGCCCTTGTCCAGCTCGCTGATATCAAAGCACTGAAAATCAGAGCATTGGCGGCCGTCCACATCAATCACTTGAATATATTGGCCCTGTCTAACCAGATAACTCCTCGCGCTGGCGGCCTGGATCCGAAAATCCTGAACCGGATCGGCCAGCGGATCAGGCGCATCGTGGCGGATATTGATTTGTGGCGATGCGCGGGTCACCCAGGCTTCAAGGTCTGTCGCAGGCGCCTGCTGATCGACCTCCATAGCAGTGCCGGGGGCCGCAATCATCACAATGCAGTCAGTCTCAGCGGCAAACGCAATAGAGGCGCCGGCCTGAGTGCGTCCGGCCAGGATCTGTGCGGCTTGCCAGCCAGACAGATCAGCGCCAATGGATTTGAGTCTGGCTCGAAACTTGGCCGCACTCCGGTCGGCGCGGGCAAGCAATTCACAAATCTGCCGAGCGCTGACATTGGGTGTCAAGCCCAGCTGGGCGGTGCATGATTCTCCGGCCGCATTGATCGCTACAAGGTGTGCGCATTGAAGTCCTTCAGGGTCGACCAGATTGACCTCATCACCCTCGAACAAGGGAAAAGCGACCACAGAGCGCCCCCGTACCGGGTATCGCTCACGCCCTAGCCAATGGCTCCCAAGCCCCGGCTCGCGCAATTGATGCTGCGGGCTGAATTCACCGCTCGGAATCATGCCTGAATACCTCCAACAATACCGCCGCTTTGCCTCCGCATGGGGCGCGATTATAACGACTGCGAGCTCACACTCACTTGCGATTCTGTTTTCACCGCCGCAGGCCGCGCCGATCGCTTACAAGGTAACCTCGCGGATAATTCCGTCTCGAACGTTTTGCTCCAATGCAATCTTTGAGTTCGCTGCCTCGGCCTCTGCGCGTGATCTAAAAGGGCCGATCATGACCCGCCGGACATCGTCTGTGCCGTGCTCGATCGCGACAGGCAATTTCAAAACGGCAAACTTCATGCGATGTATCTCGGCATTTGTGAGACTCTTGTAGGCGCCCACCTGCACGTACCAGCCGGATTCACTCAAAGTGGTCAGGACCTCTTGACTGCCGGCCGCCGGCGGCTGCGGCTCGGCAAGAGCTGCGCCACTCCCGCTCACCGCGGTGCCCGCCCCTTCCGATACAATTTCCTGCACCAGATTATTCAATGCAGTCTGATCATAGGATGCCGGCTCAGCGGCTGACTGTGTCTCAGCTGCCGCGGCAGCTGAGACATCAATGCCGACACTGCGAATGAAGGTTTTTCCAGCCTTCATCTCATCAGTGACCTCGCCTTGAGATTTGACCGCCTCGATTTCCGACAGATAGGGGCCCACTAAAATTCGAACCACGCCTTCAGCGCCGGATTCAAGCTGCGTTGGGAAATCTGCGTTTTCGTATCGGAGGCGCTCGACTCTGGCATTGACTTCACTGCTGTATGCACCGACTTGAATATACCAGCCCGGCCTGAGTGTCTCCACAGTCTGAACCGCGTCATCAATTGCAGCGGTCTGCGGTACAGCATCGGGCAGGCGCACTGGCTCAGCGGAGACCGCTTCCCCGGCGGCTGGCTCGGCCTGAGGCTGCGAGCTGAGCGGCAGCGGCTCATCGGCAGCATCTGGCATTCGCTCAGGCGCGGGCGCCGCGGCTGTATCCAGTGCCGGCGGCTGACTCTGCGGCTCACTGCCGACCTGGGCGGCTGGCTCCGGTTCGGTCGCAACTTCGGTTTCAGTCACTGCATCCCGAGCATCGAAAGTTGGAAGGTCAATGACGTAAAAGAACACGACGAGTATCGCAATAATCCATACGACCCCGCCCGACACAATGGCTCTGGCTAAAGCCGCGTTGTCTGTAATCTTATACATTGCTCTGGTGTTTCCTCTGTTCGTCGTTGTTCACTGAAAGCAATCGCAGGATCTGTCCGACCGTAATGAAAGAGCCGAAAACTACGATGCGATCATCCTTGTCTGCCCGCTTGGAAATCGCGGCAAAAGCTTGCGGGACATCGCAATGCAAGCTGATCGGCTGTGCATCCGCCACAACCCGCTGCACTCGTCGGCAGAGATTTCGCGCCGTCATGCCGCGCGCATCATCGATACTGCAAAGATGCCACTCATCAAACACATCGCCGACTTGGGCAACCATCTGCTCAATGGGCTTGTCGGCAAGCGCCGACAGCAGCGCAATCTGACGTCCTTTGCATGGATGCGAGCGCAAGTATTGCCGCAGCTCAGCGACCGATTCCACATTGTGGGCAACATCCAGCAATACTGCCGGCTGTTCTTGCATGATTTGCAGCCGGCCGCTCAGCGATGCCGACTGGATGCCCGACCGAATCGCCCTGTCGGAAATGTCAAAATACTTGCGCGCCAGGATCGAGGCGGTCACCGCACCGGCCGCATTATGACGCTGGCAAGCCCCTTGAATCCCAGGTTTGGGAATGTTATCGATTGTCTGTGTCATTCCCAATTGTGACAGCTTGACCGACCAGGTATCTTCACCCCATGACGAGCGGAACTGCTCGCCGTTGATCATAGCCTGCACCTTGAGCCGGCGAATTTTGTCTCGGATGCTGTCTGGCAAATCGATATCGGTGCACACCGCCAGCTGCCGGCTGCGCAAAATTCCCGCCTTTTCAGCGCCAATTCTCTCACGGTCAGGACCCAGCCACTGCGAGTGATCAGTGCCAATCGAGGTGATGCAGGCGATATCCGCATCCAGCACATTCACCGCATCTTTGCGCCCGCCTAATCCGACTTCCAGGATCGCAACATCCACTTGTCGCGCTTGAAAGTAATGTATGGCAAGCGCCGTCGAATACTCAAAGAATGTCAGCGGCGTGGTGCCGCGCAACTGCTCCACCTGCTCAAATGCAGCCAGCAGCTCAGCGTCTGTAACCGGGGTGCCGCTGACCGCCAGCCGTTCGTTAAAGCGCACCAGATGCGGGGAAGTATACAGTCCGGTCCTCAGTCCAGCGCACCGAAAGATAGACTCCAGCAGGGTCGCCAGAGAACCTTTGCCATTGGTGCCGGCCACACTGATCACAGTGAATGGAACAGTCGCGCCGATGATGCGGCTGATGACTCGGTCAACGCGGTCCAAAGTCAGATCCATTGTTCGATAGTGCAGTCTCTGAATGTAGTCAATCCAATCTGCGACCTGCGGATGGTGCGTCGAGCGCATCTGCAGACTGACAGCATGGCTGCATGTGCTGCGCTTATTCGGCATATTGCACGGCTTCCGCACGATTGGTCAGGAGGATTGTGAGGATGCGATTGACTGTATCGCGAATTTCTCTGCGATCAACAATCATATCGATTGCACCGTGCTCAAGCAAAAATTCCGCTTTTTGAAAATTTTCTGGCAGCTCCTCGCGCACAGTCTGCTCAACAACTCTGCGGCCAGCGAACCCGACCACCGCTCCGGGCTCTGCGATAATGATATCGCCGAGCATCCCGAGGCTGGCCGAGACGCCCCCCATGGTGGGGTCGGTCAGCACCGAAACATAGGGCAGCTGATGTGCATTGAGCCGGTTGATTGCTGCTGTGGTCTTTGCCATCTGCAGCAGCGAATACATAGCTTCCTGCATGCGCGCCCCGCCGCTGGCAGAAAAGCAGACAAAAGGCGCATTGGCATCAATGCAGGCATCAACGGCATTGACAAACCGCTCGCCCACTACCGAGCCCATCGATCCGCCCATGAAAGCAAACTCAAAAGCGGCAACCACAACAGGCATCTCATAAAGCCTGCCCGCGGCGGCCACGAGCGCATCATAATTGCCTGTTTTCTTTTGCGCCTCTGCGAGACGCTCGCGGTATTTTTTCTGATCCTTGAATTTAAGCTTGTCAACTGGCCTTACATCGCCTTTGAGCATTCGCATCGAGTTCTCATCCAAAAAAGACTGAATGCGCTCCGTGGCATCGATGCGCATGTGATAGCCGCACTTCGGGCAGACATTGAGATTGTGCCCCAGCTCAATCTGGTAAAGTACCGCAGTGCACTCTCCGCACTTAACCCATACCCCTTCCGGCACACCTTTCTTGTTCAAGGCATCGCCGCCTTTAATCTTTGGCGGCAGCAGTTTAGAAAACCAGTTCATAATTGAATTGCAAGCGTTTCACGCGCTGTCAAGCAGCTGATCAGATCGTCTGACAGCCTTGACAAACTCACCGATCGCCTTGGCATCCTTAATGCCGGGAGCTGATTCCACACCGCTGCTTACATCGACCGCATAAGGCCGGATCGTACGCATCGCAAGATCCACGTTTCCTGCATTCAGACCGCCGGCTAATATGACTTTGTGACGGAGACTTGGAACCCGATCCCAGGCGAAGGTCTCCCCTGTGCCCCCGACCTTGTCAGGCGCATAGGCATCCAGCAAAATCGCATGGGCGCCGATATAGGCTGCAGCTTCCTGCTTGATTTGTGATTTGCGCCGGACGCGAAAACCTTTCAGATACGGCAACCCCGACGCTTGGCAGCGCAGGGGCGACTCAACACCATGAAACTGAAGATAATCGGGGCGAACCTGGCTGACAACAGCGGCAAGCAGCGCATCATCAGGGTCAGCCATGACTGCGACAGATGACACGCTTTCCGGCAAATAATCAAGAATTGCTCTGGCCTGACCAATTTCAAGATTGCGAGGGCTCGGAGGATAGAAAACGAAGCCCAAAGCATCGGCACCGTGCTCCGCAGCGCTCAGCGCGTCTGTCAAGCGAGTGATGCCACATACTTTAATTTTTGTCAACTGCGGCTCTGACGGAATATGGCTGCTATGAAATAACAATTGCTTCAGGTCGCCAGAAATTATGAACTCAGTATGCGGCAGGTTGCATCGATGCACCTTCGACTCAATCGCAAAACAGGCAAAGATCAACAGCGTCACCAGCGCATTCGGATTATATGAGGTTTGGTTATACCATGGGTTGCGAGTGTATCCGTTTCTTGTCCCACTCAAAAGATTTTTCCACTTTGACTTTAAGATACAGAAAATGAGATGTTAGATGCAGCGCGCTTAGTCCGTTACTATGAACTAGCCGATAAACAGCGACGCTATTACTGCCTCATACGGGGCATATTGGTTTTCTCAGCAGTAGTCGGCTCTGCTACTCTGCTAGATCTGTTGAATTTTTTCCTCAACCGGAAATAATTGGAACATTCGCTGCGCTAGTGCTTGCAGTGTTGACGGCATGGGATATTGTGGCCAGCTATGCGAGAAAGGCAGCCGTATTGCATGAGATTAGCAGAGAGTGCAGCCTGTTAGAAATCGATTGGATAGACCTGTGGGCCGATGTCAATAATCATCAATACGATGATGCGACAGCAAGAGAGAGAAATCGAAAGCTGGCAAAGAGACTGACCGAAGTAACAACGCGAGCGAGGGATGCAGATATTCGAGAGAATCGAAAACTAAATGAACAGTGCGAGTCGAAAGCATATCAAATAATGAGTGAAAAATATGCCGCCTGAAAAAACAAGAAGAGCAGTCAAAGAGAGCGGCAAACCCGCTCGACCAGGCGGGATGCCGCTGCCACCGACTCTTCCCAAGGATGGCAAGTAGCCATTTATCAATAGCTGTTTCCTGATCGATAATCAACTAGATTCGATTTCTTGTCGTGGTATCGGGGCTCTGGTTTGCAGTAGCCATGCCTCACAGAAATATGCTTTTTTTCAAGCAAGATAGCTCACAGTCTACGTGAGAAATCCAAGCCTTGCCAGCTTCCATGCGATTCGCTCACTGCAATGCCGGACAGACCAGAGAATTTAGCGGCATGGGTACATCTATTTGCTCGCGCTGATGATGCAGTCCCTGCTGTATCGGCAGCTGCTTCATTGCGGATCAAAGCTCTCATCCCGCAAAATACACCATGGACTTGCCAGCATCAATGAAATCGGCGTGATATGCCCTCCTGCGGCAAAAACAATCAGAAGCGGGGGGATGTCGATAACTCTGACAAGCCTGTCAGATACACAGCAGGCTCTTTGCAAGTGTCTGCATCTAGAGCCCTATCAAGCTGCTTCATCCACAGATAGACACTTATCTCAATTTTGGCATTTTTCTGTTATGTCAATAATTTACAGTAATACTATTCTCTCAATCGCTGGCGTTTTTTGAAATGTCACGCTGAGCTCGATGATCTTGGGCTGGCGCGACTCGACTGGGTTATCGGCCCAGTCGACATTGCTGGGGTTAGATGCTATCTCATGCCGAGCAGCTCGTCTCAAAGCCTTTCTCGAAGACGGTCTTCATCCGCCAGCTGGAACATGCAATTTTCCCGGAGACCGTCGCCACGCACAGCTCTTGCTGAATACTCTCGTTGCTTTCAAATACATGGCAGGGCACCAGCGCCGGCGAGCGCCTACCAGAAGCGAATGGGCGGCGGCATCGGCGGCAATGCATATCGATCGGGATAGGCCGCCGACAAAAAATACAGCCCATTCGGGCTGGCCGTCACGCCAGCTTGAGACCTGTCTTTGGAATGAAGAACACTCTCAAGCCACGCCGCATCCTTGCTGCCGCCTATTTCTCTGAGCGACCCGACAATATTGCGCACCATGTGATGCAAAAAGCCGTCAGCCACAATGTCAATCCATACCCAGTCTCCTTTGCGGCGAACGTGCAGTTTCACAACAGTTTTGGTGGGTTCTTTGTTCTGGCATTGAGAAGACCGAAACGCACTGAAATCATGTGTCCCGACCAGCGCTTTCGCCGCTTCACTCATGGCCTCGGCATTCAGCGGCAACGGATGCCAGCTTACGTTTCGGTGCAAATTAGCAGGTCGGACGCGTCGATTGAGAATGATGTACCGATAGGATCGTCGAACAGCGCTGAACCGAGCGTGAAACGAATCCTCCACTGCGCAAATCCACAAAACACTGACACCCTCGGGAAGATAAGTGTTCGTGCCTAGCAGCCAGGCATGCTCGTCACGCTGACTCAGCGTCTCAAAATGCACGATCTGGCCGCAGGCATGAACGCCGGCATCCGTACGGCCCGCGCAGCAGGCAGCCACCTCGTGGTCAGCCACGGTGGACAGCGCTTTCTCAACCGCCGCCTGAACCGTCGATTGATTGCTCTGAGCTTGCCAGCCGTGAAACAGCGAGCCGTCGTATTCAATGCAAAGCGCAAATTTCATTCCTGCCTTTTGGTCCTCTTGGCATATGTTTTCATTGAGTATAATCACGACATTCAAAAATCAGTCAAATCAAGACCCATGCAATTGGACAATTTCACGCCGCCGGCTGTCGAATCCTATCACTCAGCGCCGGACTCGTCAGGCCACTTCGGCCGATATGGCGGGCGGTTTGTTGCTGAGACGCTGATGCCGCTGATTCTCAAGGTGGAAAACGCTTACGAAGAGGCGCGCAGCGACCCTGCATTTCAGAGCGAATTCGACTACTATGCGAAGCACTACATCGGTCGGCCCAGTCCGCTTTATCATGCCGCCCGCCTGAGCAAGCACTTGGGCGGACCCAAAATATACTTCAAAAGGGATGAGCTGAATCATACCGGCGCACACAAAATCAACAATACAATGGGGCAGATTCTGCTCGCCCGCCGCATGCGGAAAACTCGCATTATTGCCGAAACCGGCGCCGGGCAGCACGGCGTCGCGACAGCGACTGTCTGTGCGCTGTTCAATCTTCCCTGTGTTGTCTATATGGGCGAGACCGATATTGAGCGCCAAGCGCCAAATGTCTTTCGCATGCGGCTTCTGGGCGCCGAAATCGTACCCGTGACCTCCGGCACCGGCACCCTCAAGGACGCTATGAATGAAGCTTTGAGAGATTGGGTAGCCAACGTCGATTCGACCTTTTACATCATCGGCACCGTCGCCGGCCCGCATCCTTATCCCATGATGGTGCGTGACTTTCAGTCTGTCATCGGCCGGGAGACTGAGCAGCAGATTCTTGAAGCCGAGGGCCGGCTGCCGGACTGTCTCGTTGCCTGCATTGGCGGCGGTTCAAACGCGATGGGACTTTTTCATCCCTTCCTGGAGCATAAGAACCTCCGCATCATCGGCGTTGAAGCCGCCGGTCTCGGCATTGAGACCGGCAAGCATGCCGCCTCGATCAGCGGTGGAAAGCCCGGCGTCTTGCATGGCAATCGTACTTATCTGCTGCAGACCGATGACGGCCAGATTGTCGACGCCCACTCTATCTCAGCCGGACTTGACTATCCGGGCATCGGACCCGAGCACTCGTGGCTGCACGATACCGGCCGCGTTGAGTATGTCTCCGTCACCGATCAGGAAGCTCTCCGGGCATTTCAGCTTTGCTGCAGCACTGAAGGCATCATTCCTGCGCTGGAACCGGCTCATGCGCTTGCACATGTTGAGAAGATCGCCAGCGAGTATGCCAGGCATGACATTCTGGTGATGAATTTATGCGGCCGCGGTGACAAAGATGTATTCTCGGTCGCAGAAGCGCTCGGTGCAAAGCTTTGAGCACGCCAAGCCTTTCCAACTCACGCATTACGCGCAAGTTTGCGACGCTTGCCAAAAACCAGCAAAAGGCATTTGTCGCTTTCTTGACAGCGGGCGACCCCGATTTTGACTGTTCCAAGGAATTGATCTGCGCCCTGCCCGACGCTGGCGCTGACATCATTGAAATCGGCATGCCCTTTTCAGATCCAATGGCTGACGGACCTGCTATCCAAGCATCCAGCCAGCGGGCCTTGAAAGCGGGCATGACACTTCCAAAGACGCTGGAACTGGTCCGCCTGTTTCGACAGCAAGATGCAGCAACACCGATTGTTCTGATGGGCTATTACAATCCGATCTACCGCTATGGTCCAGCGCAATTCGTTCAAGATTGCGTCGCCAGCGGCGTGGACGGCTTGATTATTGTTGATTTGCCGCCTGAGGAAGATCACGAACTGTGCGACCCTGCACTGACTGCCGGACTGCATTGGATCAGGCTGGTCACGCCATCGACTGACGACAATCGCATCCGTTCAGTGCTGCATAATGTCAGCGGCTTCGTTTACTATATTTCCGTACTGGGTGTAACCGGAACGCGCAGCGCCGTCACCGACCAGGTCGAGACCGCTGTCGGCCGTCTCAAACAGCATACCACCCTGCCCGTTGCTGTTGGCTTTGGCATCAGATCGCCTGAGCAGGCGCAATCCATCGCCGCCAAAGCCGATGGCATTGTGATCGGATCGGCGATCGTCGACATCGTCGGGCAACATCTCGACGAGCATCACAAGCCTGAAGCTTCTGCAGTAGAGGCTGTCGTGAACTTCGTGCGAAGTGTTTCCACAGCACTGAGGCAAGCTTAGCGCTGAGCAAAATCACAGCTCGTTTTGCCGCGCTAGCTCGCTCCATTGACACCAGCCAGGCTTCTTGCCATTTTCAGCGCCTGTCTGCGCTGGCTCGCCGTACCGCGCACCAGAACTTCAACAATCATGTGCCGGGCCTGATTGGGCTGCTGCATCTCAATGTAGGCTTTGATCAGATCAAGCAGGGTCTGTACATCGCCAAACTCTGCAATCGCCCCCAGAGAATCATCCACCAGCTCAGCTTTCAGTTCATAAGGCTCTGCCGGCAGCGGGTATGATGTCAAAGGAAAATCCTCCGGCGAAACCGCCCTGCCTATGTCTGCGATATGCAGATGGAGCTGTTTGGAGGCATCCAGTCCATCCGGAAAAATTTCTGCAGCCAGCGCAGTGTACTGGCCAGCGTCATCAGCCAAGGCAGTGCAGGCAAAAAGATACAAATAGGCGCCGATTTCCTCTGGGCGGTGCTTCAGGCTGGCGCGAAACGCGGCCTCGGCTTTCTCATACCTGCCAGATTGAACAAGCTCGCCAAGCGATGGGGTGCCCGCAGACGTGCTCAGTGGCTTTGATGCCCGATCAGTTTCGCGTCGATACGCAACCGATTGCGGCGGCGACTGCGCCGCCGAGGCTGGCGGTTCCAGTACTGGGGCTCGGAAAACAAAGCCATACAAGGCGGACAGCAAGAACAGTCCACTCGTTGCCACCGCGGCAAAAATCAGCAGCCAGATGACACGGGCGGTGCGGTCCGATGCCATTCGATTTTCAATGGACGGCAACAGCGCTGCGATTGATGCGCCCTGAATCTGCCGAACTTCGTCCGCCACCACCGCCAGCAAAAAAACTGCATCATTGACGATGCCGCTGACCCCGCCGCTGGCGCCGCGGTAACGGGTCTGCGGGTCCAGTTCCGGCGGCTCTGGACAGGAGACACACGGCACCGGCTCGTCTGGCGCGGCCACATCGGCTGCAGCCTCTGAAACCTTGATCGAAAGACAGCAGAGCAGCACGCTTGCAGCCGCTGCGAAAGCGCGATTGCGCCTGTCAGTTCTCGCCATTGATCAAGTGTTCAGCAATTTGAATGCTGTTGAGGGCGCCGCCTTTTCTGACGTTGTCGGACACAACCCATAGATTGAGTCCAAGCTCATGGGACAAGTCTTCACGAATCCGGCCGACAAATACGTCATCCCGGTTGGAGCCATGCGTTGCCGCAGTCGGATACTCCAGCGCGCCAAGATCATCAACAACAGTCACGCCGGGTGCAGTCGAGAGCAGTTCTTTGGCCTGCTGGGCATTGATTTTTTGCTCGGTCTCGATATGCAAGGCTTCAGAATGGGAAAAAAATACCGGAATGCGCACCGCGGTCGGATTCACCCGGATGGTCTCGTCACCGAGGATTTTCCGGGTTTCCCACACCATCTTCATTTCCTCCTTGCTGTATCCGTTTTCCAAAAATACGTCAATATGGGGAATCGCGTTGAAGGCAATCTGTTTGGGTGCGACGCTGATCTGCGCTTCTTTGCCGCTGAGCAAAGCAGCGCTTTGATCCGCCAGCTCGCTCACCGCGGAGCGTCCCGCTCCTGAGACCGACTGGTAGGTCGCCACGTTGATGCGGCGGATTCCTACGGCATCATAAATCGGCTTGAGCGCGACCAGCATCTGAATAGTCGAGCAGTTGGGATTGGCAATCAGTCCGCTGTGATTCGCCAGCGCATGACTGTTCACCTCTGGAATGACCAGGGGCACATTCGCGTCATAGCGAAATCTTGACGTATTGTCGATGACCGTGCAGCCGGCAGCAACCGCCTGCGGAGCATAGACATCAGAAACGCTGGCCCCCGCTGAAAAAAGCGCATAATCAGCGGCGGAAAAATCAAAATCGGACAGCTGGCCGATTGTGACCGGCGCGCCTCCAAACGTGATCGTCGAGCCGGCTGAGCGCTCGCTTCCCAAAGGGAACAGCTGGCGCACTGGAAATTGCCGCTCTTCCAATATCGACAGCATCGCCTCGCCGATCATGCCAGAGGCGCCGACGACTGCGACATCATATGAATTGGCCATCATAGCTGTAATTCCAAGCTGCGTGAATTGGCATCAGCTCATTATTGTGCGCAGCTCAGCGATCACTTCACTGCCCATTTGCGCGGTGCCGACGAGCTCGCAGCCGACACTGTGGATATCCGGGGTTCGAAAACCTTTTTCGAGTACATTGGATACAGCCTGCTCAACATTTCCGGCCAGCTCGGGCAAATTGAGTGAATAGCGCAGAAGCATCGCCAGCGACAGAATTGTTGCCAATGGATTGGCCTGATTCAATCCAGCAATGTCCGGCGCGGTTCCGTGGACCGGCTCATAAAGCCCCAGCTGGGTCGCGCCAAGCGATGCAGACGGCAGCATGCCGATCGAGCCGGTCAGCATGGCAGAAATATCCGAGAGAATATCCCCGAACATATTCGTCGTGACAATGACATCGAACTGCTTTGGCCTGCGCACCAGCTGCATGGCCGCATTGTCGACCAGCATGTGCGAAAGCTCGACATCGGGATAATGGCGCTCGCCAACGCCGGCAACCACCTCGCGCCAGAATTCTGTTGTCTCAAGCACATTGGCCTTGTCGACCGAGCATAATCGATTGCCGCGCTTGCGCGCAATCCTGAAAGCTGCGTCCGCCACCCGGACGATCTCTTCCTCGTGGTACACCAAGGTATTGATGCCCTTTCGCCGGCCCGCCGCATCCGTCTGAACGCCGCGCGGCTCGCCGAAGTAGATGCCGCTGGTCAGTTCGCGCACGATCAGAATATCAAGTCCCGAAACGAGCTCGTCTTTCAGTGATGAGCTGGAGGCCAGCGCCGGAAGCAGAATCGCCGGTCTCAGATTGGCAAACAGATCAAGCTCGCGCCGCAGCCGCAGCAATGCGGTCTCCGGACGGTCCTGGCGCGGCAGCGTATCCCACTGACTGCCGCCGACGGCGCCGAACAGGATCGCATCCGACTCTTTCGCCAGACGCAGCGTCGACTCCGGCAGCGGACTGCCAGTCTCATCATACGCCCGGCCGCCAAGATCAGCGTACTCGCAAGTCACATCAAGCCCCGCCAAGCCTTGCAACTCCTCAATAACCAGCGCAGCCTGGGCCACAATTTCCGGCCCGATGCCATCGCCCGGAATCAGAAGCAGCTTATTCGACATTCATGGACTCCAATTATTTTTCAGTCAGTCTTTTTTTCTGTGTATATTGTTGGCAAGCAATTCTTTCGTCAGCTTGATGGAAAACGCTTATTTTATATGCTTTGAAACACCTGCGGTGCAGTTAAACAGCAAATTATGGCCCGCGTGACCGCCACAAAAATCGGGAAGCCAAAAACGACTTTCCGCCAGCTCGCGCTGACGCTGGCGGAATCACTCGGGGAGCATCAGATTCCACTTGTTGACAGCGCCGATCATCTGCGCCTGTTTGTCTGCTCGGATGCAGTCCACTATGAGCTGGTCAAAAAAGTATTCCGATCCGTTTACAAGGCCAATCACTGCTACCACTTGAACGCACCCGTTGCTTTTACGACAACGTTTGATGCACTGGGCAAGATTCACTTTGAGCTCACACACTCAGACACCGCAGATATTGATCAAATCAGGCTGCTGCATGATATCGGCGAAAGCGCAGCCGATTACTTCAAGCGCAATGCCTCGCTGCCGGCAAGCCTGGACAGCGCATCGCCGATACCGCAGCACGGTCGCTCGAACACCAAGATCACCAGAATCGGCTGACCGCCTCAATCATCACCCGGCACTTCGAAAGATGCCGGCAGCTGACCGCTTTGTGCGGCTGCCTCACTCTGCTCGAGCTGCCCGGCAACAGCCGGCGCCGCCGGCACCACATCCGCGTTTTGCGCCCGATGCCGCAGCGCCAGGTCCATCAGCACCAGAGCCAGCATTGCCTCAACAATCGGCACAGCCCGCAAGCCTACGCAGGGATCATGGCGGCCAGTGACCGATATTTCAACTGCGTTGCCCTCGCGATCGATAGTCGTGCCGGGCGCAACGATGCTTGATGTCGGCTTGAATGCCACTCTAACCGTAACCGGCTGCCCGGTCGAGATGCCGCCGGCGATGCCGCCGGCGTTGTTGGACACAAAACCCTGCGGTGTCATGGCGTCACGAAACGCAGACCCCCGCATGGCAACACAGTCAAACCCAGCTCCAATTTCCACGCCCTTGACTGCGTTGATGCCCATCATCGCAGTCGCAATCTGAGCATCCAGGCGCTGGTAGAGCGGTTCCCCCCAGCCCGAAGGCACATTGTGCGCTTCCGCCGTCAGACAGGCGCCCACTGAGTCACCCGCCTTGCGCAGCTGAGCGATAAGGCTTTCAAGCTCACCGAGCTGGGCTGGGCTGGGCCAGAAAAACGAATTGCCTGCCACTGTATCCCAATTCAGGCACTCGGCTTTGATCCTGCCAATCTGACTGACACAGCCGCGCACGGCGACACCATATTTCTCGGCCAGGTATTTTTTTGCGATAGCGCCAGCGGCAACCCGCAGCGCAGTCTCACGCGCCGAAGAGCGACCGCCGCCGCGATAGTCGCGGTGCCCGTATTTTCTCGCGTAGGTGTAGTCAGCGTGCCCGGGGCGGAAGCGATCGGCAATTTTCAAGTAATCGCGCGATCTTTGATCCGTGTTGCGAATCATCAGTCCGATCGGCACCCCGGTGGTCCTGCCCTCGAAGACTCCTGAGAGAATCTCAACCTGATCGGCCTCGCGGCGCTGGGTCGTGAACTTTGACGTGCCCGGCCGCCGCCGGTCCAAGTCACGCTGAATGTCCTCTGCGGCAAGCTCCATCCCCGGCGGACAGCCATCGACAATGCAGCCGATCGCCGGACCGTGACTCTCGCCAAAGGTGGTCAGCGTAAAAACTGACCCGAATGTATTGCCAGACATTTGCGATAGCCTCTCAGATCGATATGCAGCTTGGGTTTCGATACCCCTTACGTCATGGGCAGTGTGACGCTGATCTGTTTTTGGTACTTGCCTTTTCTGTCGCTGTAGGAGGTTGCACACTCTTGTTCGCCTGCGAAGAAAACAACCTGTGCAACACCCTCTGCAGCATAAATCTTAGCCGGCAGCGGCGTTGTATTGGAAAACTCAAGGGTCGCATGCCCTTCCCATTCAGGCTCAAACGGCGTGACATTGACGATGATTCCACAGCGGGCATAGGTCGATTTCCCCAGACAGATCGTCAGCACATTGCGGGGGATGCGAAAATACTCCATGGTGCGCGCCAAGGCAAATGAGTTCGGCGGTATGACGCAGACATCGCCCTCAAAGTCGATAAAACTGTCCTCAGAGAACGATTTGGGATCGACGACTGCGGCATTGATATTGGTAAATATCTTGAATTCGCGCGAGCAGCGAATGTCATATCCATAACTCGAGGTGCCGTATGAAATCACCGGCCTGCCGTCAATCCGACTGACCTGATCAGCCTCAAACGGCTCAATCATGCCTGCCTCAGCCGCCATCTTTCGGATCCAATAGTCAGACATCACAGGCATCGCACAAACTCCCTCGCAACCGTTCTTTCCCTAGCGATTGAATTCAAGTATTCTGAATAACAATAGACGGAAAATCGCTGGAAAAATCTTTCTTGCGACGCGACAATTTAGCTGCAGCAGTCCGCGCGATCTCGCGGTAAATCATGGATATTTTTCCGTCAGGATCATTGATCACGGTCGGCCTGCCATTGTCTGCATCACTTCGAATGCGGATGTCCAGCGGCACGCCGCCCAAGTAGCTGACACCGTATTCCTCAGCCATCTTCTGTCCGCCGCCCTGCCCGAATATATGCTCTTCGTGCCCGCACTGACTGCAAATATGCATGCTCATGTTTTCAACCACGCCCAACACATCAATCTCGACTTTCTCGAACATGCGATAGGCTTTTCTCGCATCCAGAAGCGCAATGTCCTGAGGGGTGGTGACAATCACAGCGCCGCTGACGGGCACCCGCTGCGCGAGGGTCAGCTGCGTATCGCCTGTGCCCGGGGGCAGATCGATAATCAGGTAATCCAGCTCCGTCCAAGCGGTTTGGTTCAGGAGCTGCTCAAGCGCCTGGGTGACCATCGGGCCGCGCCAGATCATCGGCGTCTCCTCCTCAATCAGGAATCCGATAGACATGGTCTGCAAATGATAGCTCTGCACCGGCTGCATGGTTTTGCCGTCTTTCGATTGCGGCTTGCCGCGCACACCGAGCATGCGCGGCTGGCTCGGGCCGTAAATGTCCGCATCCAAGACCCCGACTTGCGCTCCTTCAACCGACAGCGCCAGCGCCAGGTTGGCGGAGACGGTCGACTTGCCGACACCGCCTTTGCCCGACGCAACGGCGATCATGTTCTTTACATTTGCGATCGGCGATACGCCTTTTTGGACCGTATGCGAATGGATCTTGCGGTCAACATCAACCTGTACAGCAGATACTCCATCCAATGCGGTTACAATGGATTGAATCTGCTCAGTCAGACGCGGCAGCCAGCTTTTGGCTGGATAGCCAAGTGACACAGTCAGCTGAGCACGGCTCCCGTCGATTGAGATATTTCTGATTTTCTTGTCGGCCAGCAGCGAAGATTCCGTGTGGGGGTCGGTCACGCCGGCTAAAGCCGTCTCAACGATTTGCTTGTCAACGACACTCATAGGGCAAGTCCGCTCTGGCTAGTCATCCATGCGCGAGTTGCGGCATCCGGGACAGAACAGTTCAGCTCGCAACTGAAAAAGTATAGTGAGAATTCTAAAATAGAGGCCTGATGAGCCCTGGCATGAGATCATGGCCACCATTTCCGATCGGTTCGTTCATTGTCCGTTATTGTAACATGCCGCCGAGTACCAAATCTTCTTCAAAGCGTTCGTGAAAACGCTGAGATGCGTCATAATTTTTCAAAATTGACAGAACAAGGTGAAGTCATGATCTGATTCTAGCGCCTTGATCGGCAGGCTGCCGCTGTACTTTGGCAGGAAAGCCCTGCAATGAAATGGCTGCCCCTCGGGTGACTGACGGCATTATCATGTGCCGGACTGAAATGGTTCAGTCCGGCAGAAACCTTGATCAGGAGCATCCGGATGAGGAAGATGCAAAAAATCCGCCAGGCCGGTGCGGATCGGGCCAGAGCGTGACTCAGATCCATGCGGCCGGCCAAGCAGGCAGGAAGGTGATGAGCCGCCGGTTTTCAAGAGCCGGGCGCTGGAGGTACTTGAGAAGGTGGGTCCGCGCGTGACGGGCCTTGAGGCTGGCCGCGGGGCGCACAGCGGGGGCCGCATCCTGATGGGCCTGGGATGAGGTCAGGATGATGCTGGCGCATCGGGTCAGGGATCAGCTGAGCAGGCCGCGCGCCGACGAGCAACCGAAACCGGCGTACATCCGAATCGGTCTCGCTTCTTCTTGCGTTTCGATCATGGCTTGATTCCTTGATTGCCGGGTGCAGGATCAGTCATCGTCCCGAATGGGAATGCGCAGATGACGGGTTGGGTTGTGCATGATGACGTACAGGGAATTCTCCCCGTCGTCCCGGAAGCCGTTGTTGTACGGGGCTACGAGTGCATTTCGGAAGTTCTGAGTCTCAATAATTTAGGAGCACCGCTTGAACGCGCCGGCAACCGGCCAGTCGGCGGCTGCAACACCGCGAGCGCCGGCAACATTGTTGCTCAGGCAGCCTGTAGCGTTGGCATCGCACGGGGTGGTGTCGAAGAACTCGGCGCAGAAGGGAATCTGGTATTCCCGGGGAGTGCCGCTGCTGCCGAGATTGTCGCAGCGCGTTAGCTTGAACCGGAGGACCACGCCAGGCGACTGGTTTTCGCTGACAAATGCCGTAGTCGGGAAGACTTTGGTTATCTCAATATGGGAGGCATTGCACTGCTCGGCCACTGCCGGGCCGGCCGGCATCGCCAAGCCTGCCAGAAGCAGGAACGCTGCTAATTTTAGCGGGGGGGGGTGAATGCTGATGCCGGTTTCATTTTCTTTATCCTCTCCTGGAATGCGAGTGATGCCTGGCATTATACCACATCCCGGCAGGCATGCTCGTTTATCGGCATTCCCCCTAAGTCCGCGTTAGAGCGACATTTTCGCATCAATCGGTCGATTTCAGCCTTTTTCGAGCCCGATTTTGGCGGGGCGGCCGGCAGCGGTGAGAAAAATCGGGAATCGGCCGCTGATCGCCAGCGGCCGGCAGCGCACCGTCGAGGCGCGGGCGCTCCCAAGCTCCTGCGGCAGCGTGTGCCGAAACAGCACAGACACGCTGTATGCAAGCGCACTGAGCGACAGCCACAGCGCATTGGCCTGATGATCGCTGCACGGCATCCGCCCGCCGGCAAAATCCTGCCTCAGCTCCCGGAGCCGATTCTCGCTGCGGCCGCCGCGCCGGCTGTGCCAGTGCACAATGCCGCTGTCGCCCCAGCCGTCCAATGCATCCAGACGGGTCCCGATCGCGCGATACACCTGCCGGTCGCAGTCAATCGTCTGATCGTCCGCCCCGCACCGCCGTCATCGGCCTCGTCTTTCAGGCGGCGCTGGATCACTACAGCGAGCGCCGCTTCTCGCCCGGATCGCACAGCCAATGCCGTGATCCTGGCAATGCCTGATGACCGGCTTGGACCAGCCGGCTGCATCAATGCGCACCCGGGTCACCTTCACCCCCGGCGGCAAGGCCCTGATGCAGCGCTTGATAAAACCTGAATTGTCATCGTTCGGCGGGCGATTGCCGCGCCGAAAATCACTCGCCGCCACCGGCCCGGTCGCCGCGATGCGGCCGACCATCGGCATCCAGCCGCGCTGTCCAAGACAAGTGCGCCTCGCAGGCCTTTTGCCGCACAGCGCCGCGGTCGCATCAAGATCCAGCTCACCTGCCGCCGGTCGCCCAGCGCCATCTGTATGACTCTCGCATTCAGCCGCTCCAGGGCCTGAGCCGCAGCGCCCCAGCCAGGGCCCAGGGCATCGGCTTGGGGCATCCGCCGGATGCCCGGCAGCGGCATCAAGCCCCGCTCGGCATGCAGATGGCGCACATCCTCCAGACACTGCCCGCCCTCCATGAGCAGCAGCACAAGCACATGGAGATACTCGCTGGCCCGACAGCCCCGGCGGCTGCCGACAGCCGGAAACAGCGGCTCGCACCGCTCGCTCAAGCCCAGCCTGCTCATGAAATGCGCAAATGCCGTCAGCCCGGCTCGGGAGGTGAATTCGCGCCGGTCGATTCGCGGCGATGCGGTACAATTTCCATCCGTCTGGTCCTGTCTGTGCTTGGGTTATGTCTCACCCAATGGGGGAGACGGGGTTAAGTTCCAGCCTATCACACTGGCAGGGCTTTTCTTGTCTTTGGCTTCTCTAAAGCGGATTTAGGGATTCCCAAATCGGCACGTTCAATGCCGAGGGCGAGGGCGGGCCGCCGAATGCGTTGACTCGACCTGCCCGGCCGCACCGGATTGCGGTCCGGCCGCGCTTTCAGCGCCGCATTTTCCACAAAGCCGACCGGCGCGGCGCGATGGCGCGCGCTTCTCACCGCACAGCAGGCGTACGCCCGCATTGCAGCCTCCCTCGGGCGCCGCACCAGACTCCGCACAGCGCCAGCTCATCGCATTGATCGCCTGCGCGCGCGGACTCATCGGCTCCAGCGCCTTGGCTCTTGAAAACCGACTGCTCATCACCTTGCAACCTGCTTGGCCAGCCGCATGGATCTGAATCACGCTCTGGGCCCGATCCGCACCGGCCTGGCGGATTTTTTGCATCTTCCTCATCCGGATGCTCCTGTCGGACTGAACCATTTCAGTCCGGCACATGATGATGCCGTCAGTCACCCGAGAGGCATCCATTTCATTGCAAGGCTTTCCCGTCAAAGTGCAGCGGCAGCCTGCCGATCAAGGTCGCGGGACATGACCAGTCAATTATTGTCCCGTGATATACTAAGAAAAAGCCTCTGACTGAGTCGCACACCGTGCCGCGGCAAGTTGCGGCACAGTCTTTTTCCATCCGTTTTTTCTCTGTTTCACAAGGTGAAATCATGCCAAAACCAAAAGTCTCATCTGCCAGTGAAAAAATAGCTGCCAACATCCACGATGAGTTTTTCCGCGATGTGTTTGAGGTGCCTGAGAACATCATCATGCTGATCCGCGCCCGATGCCCGCAAGCGCTGTTCGACATTGTTGAGTGGTCCACCCTGCGGCTTGAGCCGGCGCGGATTGCCGTCGACCGACTGACAGCCCGCACCGCAGACCTGGTGTATTCAGCAAAGCTTTGCGGCGGCGGCTCCGCCCGTGTGGTGCTGCTGTTCGAGCACAAAAGTTTCCAAAGCCGAGAGCTGGAGAAACAATTGGCACGCAATCAGTTCCTGTGGTATCTCCAAGATGACTTCCAATCGCTGGTCATTCCCATCGTGGTGCGCCAGAATGCGGCAGATCCCCGCACCTCGATTCGCTTCCGCGATCTGTTCAGCAGCGTCTCGCCGCCTCATCTTGAGGTGCTGATGGCCTATGCGCTGGATTTCAGATGTGTGCTGATTGATATTCATGAGTTGGATCGCGCCGGCGGCGCGGCTGCAACCGGCATTGACATTGCGGTACGGGCGATGGCGGTGGTGCGCGACTTTGAACGCAGCGAGTGGCCAGATCTGATCGGCCGCATCTGGCATGTAGATCATGGACGCCGCAGGCGCATGCTGCAGCTGGTGATCGATTACATTTGCAAGTACAATAAAGACATTGAGCCGCAGGATGTGCTGAATGTTAAAACCGCGACCGAGGAGGATAGAGAGATGGTGATTTCAGCTGTAGATGCGTTTCGCGAGGAAGGCCGCGTGGAGGGCTTGGAGAGAGGCTTGGAGAGAGGCCGTATGGAAGGTCTGGAGAAAGTTGCGTTAAATCTGCTGCAGGCGGGTATGGAGTCAGATAGAGTTGCGGCCTTGACTGAGCTCAGCCGGGAGCAGATCGAAGTGCTGCAGGGAAAGATGAATGGCGCCTCGGGCCGGCAAGACGGCTAGTGTTTCAGAGAATCCTCAGGCAAATGCACTGTGTGCGGTTCGCGCAGGGGTAAAAATATTGTGCCGGATGCAACCAGTATCAGCATCATGCCGGCAGCCCAGCGAGCGTTATTTGGATTTTCACCCATTTAAGCATTGACATGAATACACGCTCTGATGACACCTCTCAGCCCGATTGTTTCTGTCGGCCCGCCGATGCTAGATGGCTGATGCGATAGCCGATAACGTAATGCCAAGAAAAATATTAGTCACCAGCGCGCTTCCATATGCCAACGGCCCGATTCACTTAGGGCATATGGTCGAGGCAATCCAAACCGACATTTGGGTGCGCGCACAGAAAATGCGGGGCAATCTATGCTACTACGTCTGTGCCGATGACGCCCATGGCACCCCGATCATGCTGTGCGCCCGCAACGAAGGCATTGCTCCTGAAAAGCTGATCGCAAATTACCAGCGCGACCATGAGCTTGACTATGCGGGATTTAGCATTGACTTTGACAACTTTCATACCACGCACTCGCCGGAAAATCGCGAGCTGTCCGAGCACGTTTATGAAAAGCTGAGAGAAAACGGGCATATTGTGCGCAAAGTCATCTCGCAAGCGTACGATGCCGATGAGAACCTGTTCCTGCCGGATCGCTTTGTCAAAGGACAGTGTCCGCGCTGCGGAACCGAAGACCAGTATGGCGACAGCTGCGAGAGCTGCGGCGCAACCTATGCCCCGTCCGATTTGATCAATCCGGTCTCGGTTCTGTCCGGCAAGCCGCCGCAGCTGCGTGAGTCGGAGCACTTATTCGTCAGGCTGGGTGACTTTGAGCCGATGCTCAAGCAATGGATTGCGACCGTGCTGTCGCAAAACGAAGCGCAGAACAAACTGCAGGAATGGTTTGACATCGGGCTGGCAGACTGGGACATATCCCGCGATGCGCCTTATTTCGGATTTGAGATCCCTGGGGAAAAAGGCAAGTACTTTTACGTGTGGCTGGACGCGCCGATTGGATATATGGCGAGCTTCAAGAACTTGTGCGACCGCGAAGGCATTGACTTCGAAACCTACTGGCAAGACGACCAGTCCACCGAGCTCTACAACTTTATCGGCAAGGATATCCTTTATTTCCATACCCTGTTCTGGCCTGCAATGCTGCACGGCTCAGGTTTTCGCAAGCCGACCGATGTGTTTGCCCACGGCTTCCTGACCGTCAATGGCAAGAAAATGTCCAAGTCACGCGGAACTTTCATCATGGCCAGCACGTATCTGGCGCACCTTGATCCCGATTGCCTGCGCTATTACTACGCTGCAAAACTCAATGAGAGGATTGAGGATATCGATCTGAATCTGGAGGATTTCATCGCTCGCATCAATTCCGACCTGGTGGGCAAAGTAGTCAACATCGCAAGCCGCTGCGCGAAGTTCATCACTGGAAAATTCAGCGGTCAGCTCGGCGATTGCCTTGATGCTCCAGACTTGTACTGCGAATTGGCGCAAGCCCGAACCGCCATTGAGCAGGCTTACGAAGAGCGCCGTTTCAGCTATGCAATGCGGCAGATCATGGCGCTCGCCGACCGCGCCAACCAGTATATCAACGACGAAAAACCCTGGGTGATCGCCAAGGAAGCTGACGGCCGAGACAAGCTGCATGCGGTGTGCACGCAAGGCATCAACATGTTCCGCATGCTCATTATTTATCTGTCGCCTGCGGTGCCGAATCTGAGCGCGTCTGCAGCTCGGTTTCTCAATGAGGCATTGACGCGGTTCGTCCAAATTGACTCGCCCTTGCTGAACCATAAAATTTCAGGGTTTGAGCATCTCATGCAAAGAGTGCAGCCAAAAGATGTGGCGGCAATGGTTGCCGCTTCCGTCGAAAAAGAGCGGTCACAGGCCGAATCTGCGCCGCGCAGCGAAACTATATCGATCGATGATTTTGCCAAGATCGATTTGCGCACCGCCCGCATCATTGAGGCCAGTCCTATCGAGGGTTCAAACAAACTGATTCGGCTTAAAGTTGACCTTGGAAACGACACTCGCCAGATCATTGCTGGGATCAAAGGGTTTTATGAGCTCGAATCACTGGTCGGCAGAAATGTTGTGATCGTTGCCAACCTGACGCCGCGCCAGATGAAATTCGGAACCTCTGAGGGCATGGTACTGGCCGCAGGCGGCGACGCTGGGCTTTGGCTGCTAGACCCGGGCAGCGACGCTTTACCTGGAACAAAAGTCAGCTAGCAAGACGAAATTGACTGGCAGCGCCAAATCAACAGCAGTGCGAGCTGACAAATACACCCTTGACCAGTATTTGCCGCAGACGCAATGCACACAATGCGGCTACCCAAGCTGCATTGCCTACGCAGACGCGCTTGAGCATCGGGCGGCGGACATTAATCGCTGCCCTCCAGGCGGCACAGCAACGATCCATGCACTGGCGCAGATTTTCAGCGTTGAGCCGCTCGCGGCGGCCGATGACTGCGCGCCATTCACAGGGAGAGCAATCGCCAAAATCGACGAGGCTCAATGCATCGGCTGCACACTTTGCATTGCACCGTGTCCGACCGATGCGATTGTGGGGAGCGCCAAGCATATGCATAGCGTCATCGCAATCAACTGCACCGGCTGCGGACTGTGTGTTGATGACTGTCCGGTCGACTGTATTTCGATGCTCCCCTGCCAGCCGCAAATCGCTGGCGACAGGTGGTCGCACTACGAAACGTGCGAGACAAATCATTGGCGTCAGCTTGCGTACAAACGCCGACAGCGCCGCCAAAGCCAGCTGTCCGCAGAAAACGGCAGTACTGCAGACCTCAGCGCCTCGGGCATCCAGCAGCAGATTCGGGACGCTGTGAATCGTGAGCGGCAAAAGCGCTGGAAAAACAGGCGCAAGCGCGAAATCCATACTCCACTGAAACGGCTGAGCGGATGAACGCGCAGAAACGATATCAGATATTTGCGCGTCTGCGCGGAGCCAATCCGAACCCGACAACCGAGCTTCGATATGGCAGCCATTTCCAGCTGCTGATTGCCGTCGTCCTCTCCGCGCAGTCAACCGATAAAGCGGTCAACGCTGCAACTGGGCGCCTGTTCCGCGCCGCGCCAGATGCGCTGTCAATGCTTGATCTTGGTTTTGAGCAGGTCCGAGAGCTGGTGAAGACGATAGGTCTTTTCAACAATAAAGCCAGAAACATCATCAACCTGAGTGAAATGATTGTGCGCAAGCATGACGGCCAGGTGCCGGACAGTCGCGACGCGCTGATGGCTTTGCCCGGTGTTGGGAGAAAGACAGCGAACGTTATCTTGAATACCGCTTTTGGCCAGCCGACCATCGCGGTCGATACGCATATCTTCAGAATCTGCAATCGCATCCGACTGGCACCCGGCAAAAATGTTGACGAAGTTGAGCGCAAACTGCTGAAGACTGTGCCCGAAGAGTTTTTGGTCGACGCGCATCACTGGCTGATTCTGCATGGACGCTACACCTGTACCGCGCGCAAACCCTTGTGTCATTCGTGCTTGATATCTGACTTATGCGAGTTTCCTGACAAATTGAAAATTGCAGCGGACAGCGCCCCAAAAACTGCGCAGCCTAGCCGCTGATTTTGCAGTACAGCGAACTGGAGCTGCAAAAGTGAAAGATACCTCATCCATTGTCGATTACGAAATTTTCTTTTCCGCATGGGAAAAGCATCTCCGCGGAGAAAAACTTGACTCGCTGGAAACCCAGATACGCAAGATCATTGAAATGCACCCTCAAGTTCACGAATTGATTGAGGCGACCTTGAGTTCCTCGGCGAACCTGACAGACATTGATACTGAGGCATTCATGCATCTGGCCTTCCACTCAATCCTGATCGAAATGATCAGTTCCGATCAGCCTCCTGGCGTGCGGCGGCTTTATGATCAACTCGTTGTGAAAGCCGGCGACAAGCACGAAGCCCAGCACAGAATGATGACGATCATCTTTGACTGGCTGGTTCAAGAAGAAGTTTTCGACCTCAAGCAAATTGACGGCGAGAAACTGCTCAGCAGTATGCGGCTGGCCTTGGATGTGCAGCCAGACAGCGCCCCTCATCGCACCTGATGCAGCGACTTGCATGCATCACTGCTTTTACGACAGAAAAAATATTCTTCGAAATCAGCTGTGGGCTGATAAAAGAATCTAAATGCAACCTGATCGTGTCAAGCGGGAAAAATAGCCATGCGTTTTCGTCGATATAGGCACCTTGTTTCAGCGCTTCGAGCATTGCCATCGAGCACATGAGATTCTGCTCGTCCAGCCATACCTTCATATTGCCTAGCGCCAGCTGTTTCATCGATTTTCTCCATTGCTGATTCACCCATTCTATTCAATCTAGTGTCTGTCAGAAATCTCCATTTTGCGGCTGATCGGTGGTTTAAAGACATTATTCAGTAAATTTAAGTGAGGCATATCCTGCCTATTAGCCACAATTCTTGTCTAAACATAAATCGGCATGAAACCATTTTGGTGCCAGTCATTTGGCGCTGCCAAGATTGATTCCTTCAATTAGTCCGTAGACTTCTGCTTTGTATGTAATACCTGATCCAGATGAAATTTGTATCTGGGAGAGATGTGATATTTAGTGTCTGGCAGAAAAGTCATATATAGCGACATAAATCAATTATAACAATGGGTTGAAAACCAGATCTGAAAACGAAGATTTTCGGAAACGAGGCTTTCAGACGCAAGATGCTGTCGAAATCAATTCTAAACGGTGTTCAAAGCTGAATCTTCGGAAAATCGGTATTGAAATATTATTGACAAAAACAATTATTTTGATAAGGAAATAGAGTTTTTTGACAGACACTATTTACGTTCTATGTATCCTTAAAACATGGCTATGGTCAGCGTGACGCTATCCAGGCTGTTGGGCGGAGTTTGGAGCAGGCCTGATCAAGATGATCCAGTACTACGATTTCGAGTTTGAAATCAGGACTTCCGAAGGCAGTTCCAGGATTTCTCGTCCCATTATTTCCAACGCTAGCAACCGCCAGGCCGATCGGGATGTCTTTTCAGCCGCTACTAGCAAGCTGTGCAGGCGCAGTCAAAGAGCGTCCTCGCTGTGCTTGCGCTTGCCGATGATGTCTAGATCCCGGTAACGGGGATTTCGTCTCAAAATTCAGGTTTTTGCGCCCTCTACCAGCAATACCCTCACCTATTGGAGCATGCTGCTGAAGGGTGGTACCTAGGCCACACACTTATCTTCAATAAAGGCATCTTCATCGCCCAGATGTATGACAAGATTGGTTTGCCATTTTTAAGAACCGCTCACATATTCAAGGATGAATGACTCCTTCTGAATTTGACACTCCCTCCAAATAAGATATATACGGCTATCACGCGTCCATCAAGCTCGGAGAGAATTGCGGCTCTAAGCGCTCACCCACATCGGAACAGCGAGCGGAATTTCCAGATAAATCTCGCCCGGAATGGAGTGATTTTACAATTGACGCAAGGGAAAAAATGATAAGCAAAATCCAAGACACAAGGGGGGCCAAAGCCGCCCCGTTGTCTTGTTTAAGATCGGTGTATCTCTATGGAGTATTTGTCCAGTGACCTTTACTTCCAAGTTTCGCAGGCACCATTAGCTCCCACCCTGCTTATTTCGGTTCCGCCTAGTGGGATCCAACCTGCTTCACGCCAAATCTGTGTATCAAGACACTTGGCTAAGCACTCTTGACCACTAGATATTTCATGCGCCCTGCAAGTATCTCTATATCCATGTCTATAGTCTTGGTTATACTTGGTCATAACTTGTGGATTTGCGCATGTATACCTCGGATACCAATCATCATCCTGATGTTGATAGGTTGTGCTGTCGACTGTCACCTGTCTCGCTGCAGTACCGTTTCTACAATCGTCCGCGACGGCTGTTATCCGAATGTATGCGGCAGATGGCCAGACTCTCTCAATAGTGAAGCAAGCGTCACTCCCTGCCACGCCACAACCTACAGGGATGCTGTTTCTTGCCGCGAGTGCGGCGGCAACTCGCGCCTCAGTTCCCATTTTATTATTCTGAATTTCCATATTTACTAGTATATCATTCCCCTCCCGGATCGTCGTCTGAGCCCCCGCCGGGATTGCCATTGCTAGAAGCAATAGAAGGGCTGCCAGTCTAGCGAGGGGGGGGGGATTCTGGGATTGTTTCATAGTTTTATCCTTAAAGTCAGATTATAATTTTTGGATTATAATAAAAATCAAGGTGAATTTATTCTTTTTTTGGACGGAGTAAGGTGCCCCAGTTTGAGGGTGTTTTTTTGACAAGGCGGATTGATCCTCGAATTGCGTTTCACTGAGCTGTCATTTTTATGCCGCCAAGCGGATTTTTCTATTCGTTTCATCGTCTATTTCAAACTCAGCACGTGCTGACACCTGCCGCACTCAAGGCAGCATGGAATCGAAGAGCTATTGGTTTGCCTTGTCAAGCTGCAAGCAGCCATTCGCGCTGGCATAACTTCGGTTTGGTATTGCCCGTGAGTCTCAAGATATCCATCACTCGCCTGGGATTCATACTCAGATGCTGCAGCTGTTCGGCGATCGGCCTGTCATTGATCTTCTGACAATGTCTAGACACAGTCAGCGCAAAGCGTCTCATGCAGGCTAAGTTTTCAGGCCCATTGTCGCTTCGAGCCTTGCACGCATCCTCATCGAATCCATTTCGATTGTTCAATACGTTGTGAGCCGCTTCAACTGACCAGTGGTTTCGGTTTGTCGAGAGTATTTCCTCAGCGGTTGCTGAACTGTTATGTACAGAGGTCGCGCCAAAGGCAATCTCAACGGTGTCGGGCTTTTTGCCGTTTAAGTGATGAACCTGTCTTTTCACCGCGAACGCCAACCCGACATGAGGGAATCGGACATGGCCATTGAGGCGATCTCATTGGTGTATTTAACCTGATTGGCGGCGCCCGGGTCGAGCTGCATCTTTTTTTACCCAGATGCATGCGCGTGTCATGCCCGCAGACGCCGAGCACATGAATCTGGCGGCCGTTGTCATCCATCGCCTTTCGCATCGTCTTGTCGTCAATGGCAATCGCCTCGCCGCCGTCAGCCGACCGGCTCCACCGCCGCAGCGCGGCATCGATCTGCCGGGTGTCCGTGTGGATCAGCGCATTGCGGATGCAGTACGTGCTCGGGCGCTGGACCCGGCCGCGGCGCAGGCCGGCCTTGAAATACTTTCGCGGCACCCGGTCGGACTGCGCCTCGATCCATTCGGTTGATCTCCAGATACCCTTTGGCGCCGCACAGCGTGGCCGCCGCGATGGCCAGCAGCGTCTCCAGGCGGCAGCGCCGCCCGCGCCGGCCGCGAGGCCAGATTCGCCATCCGCCGAAGAGCCAGGAACCGGCTCTGGCTGGTGATCAGGTGCAGCCTTGGCTGGCGGTCACGGGTCGCGCTTTTCAGGGCGGCCGCTCGCCCCGCCAGACCGCGGCATAGAACGCGCTCTCGCCGATCTTGCAGGGTGCCCCGAGGCAGTGATGCCGCCGCATCAGAGACCGGAATTCAGCCTCTTCATCGCGGGCGACCGGCACAATGGCCAGCTCTGACAGATTCATCCGTCACCGTCCAGCTTGATCATCGATGGCGGCAATATGCGCAAAGCAGCGGCAAAAGTCCAGAATCCGCTGATATTGATTTCATTTCATACTCATAGGCCGAACAAAAATTCGCCCTGCAGCGCTGGGTGGCGCTGCTGGCCGGAGGCGAGAAGCAGCGCGACCGCGTCGCATCTGCAGGTTTGGTGGAAAATGCGACGCTGAAGGCGCGGCCGGAACGGAATCCGGTGCGGCCGGGCAGGTCGAATCGACGCATTCGGCGCCCCGTCTTCGCCCTCAGCATTGAACGTGCCGATTTGGGACCGGCATTTTGCCGATTGCCGCCAATACAACAATCTATAATTCCTTCTCAGCTGGAGGAAAACAAGCAACGAAATAAAATCGCTTTCCAGCAAACAAATCAACTATCGCTCTGTCAAAGACGGGGAATTATTTTTATAAATTTTAGGAGAGATTCCAAATGAAAACTCAAAAAGCTCTTGTTTCTGCTGCTATTTCTGGCGCACTTGCCCTTGGCACTCTGTCCATCGCAACCACTGCCAGCGCTGAAGAAATGGAAAAATGCTACGGTGTAGCCAAAGCCGGCCACAACGACTGCCAGACCGCCAACAGTTCTTGTGCAGGCACGTCAACAGCCGACAATCAGGGGGATGCCTGGGTATTGGTCCCGAAAGGACTGTGCGACAAATTAGTTGGTGGAAGCACCGAAAAAATGTCGTAATTGATCCCTTACGCATGAAGTAATGTCCACCGGCCCGATTCCATCAGACGCGATTGGAATCGGGCTGCGTGGCGAGCACTGCCAGGAAGCTGTTTCAAAACGACACCCCGTCGACTGGTATGAAGTTCACAGCGAAAACTATTTCGGACTCGGCGGAACACCTCATAGCCACCTGACACAGATCCGCAAAAACTATCCTTTAAGTTTCCACGGAGTTGGACTCTCGCTCGGCTCAGCCGACCCGCTTGATCGCAATCACCTGCGCCGCTTGAGACAGCTGATTGAGCAATATCAGCCTGCATTGGTTTCAGAGCACCTGTCCTGGAGCTCAGTTGACGGCGTTTTCCTGCATGATCTGCTGCCGCTGCCGATGACTGAGGAAGCGATTCAGCACCTCAGTGCGCGCATCATTGAGACCCAAGACTATCTAGGGTGCCAGATTCTTGTCGAAAATGCTTCGACCTACCTTGAATTTTCCCATTCGCAGATGCCGGAATGGGAATTCGTGAATGAGGTTTGTGCGAGAAGCGGATGTGGATTGCTGCTCGACATCAATAATATCTTCGTGAACGCCAGCAATCATCAATTCTCGGCAACCGCGTTTATTGATCGCGTCAATGCACAGGCAGTAGGCGAGATCCACTTGGCAGGTCACACCCTGAAACAGTTTCCAGAAGGCGAGATTCGGATTGATACCCATGACCAGCGGGTATGTAATCAAGTGTGGGATTTGTATGAATATGCGATAGGCCAGCGCATTGCGGCACCCACACTGATTGAGTGGGATAAAGATTTGCCTGAATTCTCTGTTTTGCTTGACGAAGCCGCCATTGCACGCAGTTATCTAACCGGTATCAAAAGCAATGCAGTTGCATGAATTGCAGCGCCAGTTCGCAAGTGCTGTGCTGCGCGAAAATATCAGCTCCGCCATTGCTTCCGATGTCGTTGGCAGAGGCCTTGAGCCCGCCCGCAGACTGCAAGTGTATCGCAATAACATCAGATTCACCCTGCGCGAAGCCCTGCAAGACATTTATCCGGCCACATACGCACTTGTCGGCGGTGATTTTTTCAAGCATTTGGCCAAGCGCTATCTTGAGACGCATCCGCCCGAAAGCGGCAATATTCTGGATGTGGGCGCCTGCCTGCCAGAGTTCATCTCGTCATTTCCACAGCTGAGCAGTCTGCCATACCTTGCAGATGTCTCAAAGGTAGACTGGTTCACACACGAGGCTTTTCATTCGGACTCAGCCGATCCCTGCGACATCTCGCAACTCGGTTCATTTGCCCCGGAGCAGCATGCAGATCTGAGGCTGCAGCTGCATCCCTCAGTGCGCTTGCTGCAATCACGCTATCCTGTATTCGATATCTGGCGATTTGCAAAACAGCCGGATAGCGAGCATCCCGCACCGGATCCGGAGTCTGCGCCGCAATGCGTGATGGTGTTGCGCCAGCATGATGAAACCAACGTGTTTCGCATGGAGAAGACTCTGTATGAATTCGCCCGTCTGCTCGTCAATGGAACCGTTCTAGGCGATGCGGTCACACAGCTTTTGGAAAACGATCCACATTATGATTTGCAGTTAGGACTGCATCGACTCTTCTCACTTCGTACAATAGCAGGTATATCGATCGGTTCGTCATCGATATGATTTATCTTTATTTGCCAGGCAGGATAAAAATGTTAAAAGATTCAACTATTGGAAAGTTATGGCACAAAGCAGTGTGCTATTTGGATTGTGCCGCGCCGGTCGGCGATTTGCTGCTGCGCCTCTGGGTTGCGAACATCTTCTGGAAAGCTGGACTCACGAAAATTGCGAATGTTGACACGACACTGTTTTTGTTTCAGTATGAATATGCTGTGCCCATCTTGCCGTATCAGGTCGCAGCCTACATGGCCATCGGCGCAGAATTAGTACTGCCTGTGCTCCTGGCTTTCGGGCTCGCAGGCAGAATATCAGCCGGCGCCCTTTTCCTTTTCAATGCCATGGCGGTCATTTCCTATCCGACTCTCAATGCCGCGGGGGTCGAGCAGCACCAGCTTTGGGGCCTGATGCTGCTGGTACTGGCCTTAAGAGGACCCGGCCGCATATCGATTGATTACTTTGTTCGCAAGAAATACTTTGCATAAATTACCCGTCACATGGAGTGAAGGATGAGCGATCTGGCTGCTGTTGTCATCGCGGATGCCGCCTCAAACGGCATCCGCGAGACCCATAACACCAAACATAATTTCACTGCCGCTTTGCGCAGAAGCGGTGTCAATCAGCTGCGACGGGAGCAAATCAGAGATCTGCAGATCAATGTCGGCAAGCTTTGCAACCAGGCCTGCAATCACTGCCATGTGGACGCGGGACCGAAAAGAACTGAGATTATGTCCCGAGAAACCATGTTCAATATCATTCAATGGGTATTGAAAAACGAAATCAAAACGATCGACATTACCGGCGGCGCACCCGAAATGGTGCCTGGTTTCCGAGATTTTGTTGAATCATTGCGATCGACCGGGGCTGAAGTGATCTCACGCTGCAACCTGACAGTGCTGTTTGAGCCCGATCAAGACGACCTTGCCTCGTGGTACGCGGCCAATCGCGTCAAGCTCATTTGCTCGCTGCCTTGCTATACCAAAGAAAATCTGGAAGCGCAGCGCGGCAAAGGTGTATTCGAACTGAGCATTCGAGGTCTGCAGCAGCTCAATCAGAACGGCTATGGAATCGACCCCGAACTGACGCTGGATCTTGTTTACAACCCGAATGGCGCATTTCTTCCACCCGCTCAAAGCGAGCTTGAGGCAGCCTACAAGCGCCGCTTGAGTGAAGATTTTCAAATCCAGTTCAACCAGCTGTTCACCCTGACCAACCTGCCGATCAGCCGCTTCAGCCACTATCTGAGAAGCAACAGCCAATATGACACTTATCTTGATTTGCTAAGCGATAATTTTAATCCGGCGACCATTGACGGACTGATGTGCCGGCACATCATCAGTGTTGATTGGCTTGGCAGAATCTTTGATTGCGACTTCAATCAGATGCTGGGGATGCATGCGGGCTGGAGGCAGCCACGATTCCTTTGGGATGTTGAAATGGACAATATCCTTGATGAAGTCATCGCAGTCGGCTCTCACTGCTTTGGCTGCACGGCGGGAAGCGGCAGCAGCTGTACTGGCTCACTCGCTTGATGCAGTCGCGGCCTGGCGCTGGCGCCGCGCTTCAAAGGCGACAACACCGACTGCCACGGATACGTTCAAACTTTCAATACAGCCTGCGAGCGGCACCTGCACAAGTACGTCGCACTTGACAGCTGTCTGGCGGCGCAAGCCTTGATCTTCGCTGCCGAACACCAGCACACATGCATCCTGCAAATCGGTCGCGTAGACCGATTGCCGCGCTTTCGCATCCAGGCCAATCACCCAAAATCCTTTTTGCTTCAGCAAATCGAGATCTCGGGCCAGGTTGGTCGACTCGTAAATAGGTGTTGACTCGACCGCACCTGCCGCAGTTCTTGATACGGTTTCAGTTATCGGCGCTCCTTTTCGCTTGGGAATCACGACCGCCGCACCTGCACAATTCGCGCTTCGGATACAAGCGCCCAAGTTACGGGGATCCTGAATAGAATCCAGCGCCACAATCAATGGACTTTCACCTAACGCCTCACACCACTCGGCAATCTTGATTTTTTCATCGGCCCGCGCGACTGCATGACACATCGCAACCGCCCCTTGGTGGCGCAATCCGCAAGCGAGCTCATTCAGCTGTCTGACAGCGACTTTCTGTACAGCGATACCGCGACCCTGCGCCAATTGCTCAAGCTCCATCAATCGGCCATCCTTCCGATTCTCGCTCAGCAATACAGTTTTCACATTCGAGGAATGTTGACACAATACCGTTCGCACTGCGTGAATCCCAAATACCTGATTCATCTTTTTCTTCTGCGTTTTCTGCGGCGGCGACTGCCACTAGCCTGCGGCACATCGGTCAGTTCAAAATCAATATGCCCGAGCTCCTGATCGACTCCAGTCAGCCAAACTTCAACACGCATGCCAATACGGTAAGTTCGTCCGGATTTCTCACCCAGCAGCTGTCTTTTGGAATCATCGTACCCAAAGTATTCACTGCCCAATCCCTCAATAGCGACCAAACCGTCCACATAAGGGGCATCCAGCTGTACAAATAGCCCAAAACGCTTCACATCGACCACGACACCCGCAAACACTTGGCCGATGAAGTTCTTCATATAGCCGGTGACAAGCCACTTTTCTGCCTCTCGGGCGCAAGCTTCGGCACGTCTTTCACGATATGATGCGTCAGCGGCAATCGTGCTCAGCGCAGCGGCTGGATGGTAGCGATCATTTTTCCTCAGCAGATTTTTGATCATGCGATGAACAATCAAGTCTGGATAACGCCGAATGGGCGAGGTAAAGTGCGTGTATAGAGGGTAATTGAGTGCGAAATGAGGCGCTCTTTGAGGTGAATAGACCGCCGTGGACAAGCTTCTGAGCAAGTGAATATGAACCGCAGCAGCTAAATCGCTGTTATCATGAATTTGATCAAGAATGTGAGCATAGTCGCCTAGAGTGAAGTCATTTTGCTGATTCACGCTCAACCCAAGCCCGCTGACCAGCGCTCCAAAATCCTCGGCGCTGCGGCTCGTCGGTGCATCGTGCACCCGATACATGGCTTCTTGCGGATAGTTTTTGCTGATAAAACGGGCCGCACAGACATTCGCTGCCAGCATCGCCTCTTCAACCAGGCTATGTGATATTTGCCGTTTCGAACAATCAATGGCCGCTATCTCTGCATTGGCATTGAAATGCAGCACGGGCTGAGGGATTTCAAGATCAAGGACATTTCGGTTTCTGCGATTGGCGGCCAGGCATTGATGCAAGTCAAATAGACTGCGCAAGCTCGATTGAATATCCGCAGCGTACTTTTCAGTCTTCTCAGGACTGACCTCATCGTAGCTCAGCCGCAATCGGGACCGGATGACAGCGGCCGCAAATTCAAAGGAAACGATATCACCGCTCGAGTTGATTTTCATATCGCACGACAAAGCCAGACGATCAAGGCCTGGGCGCAGCGAGCATAGATCGCCAGACAGTCTTGCTGGCAGCATCGGAAGCGAAGTGTCCTGCAGATAGATTGATGTGCTGCGCCGATGGGCCTCGTCATTGATCTTTGAGGATGCTGCAACATAGTCGCTGACGTCCGCGATCGCCACGACCAATCGATAGACATCCGCAGAGACTGTCTCACAGTAGATTGCGTCATCATGATCTTGAGCGCCAGGCGGATCAATCGTGACAAACGGAATATTTCGAAAATCCTGTCTTTTCGTCAGGGCATCCTGCTGAATCTTTGGTGAAATGCGCTTCACTTCCTCCAAAACGGCTGCTGGCCAGTCATTGCTCAGTCCGTAACGCGACAGCGCCACAGCATTCGCAACTTCTGCGGGGGCATCCAATGCAGAGATGATCTCAACCAAATGCCACACAATGGCTTTAGTCCGATTTACTGGCGCGAGCGAAATCTTTACAAATGCATATTTCGCATGCCAATCGGGCGGCAAAGGTTTCGATGAAATCTGGATACTGCCAACCCCCGGCAGCCCGACTGGCAACAGCTCAACTGCATTTGAGGAGCGTCGGACAGAACGGATGATCTGGACCACGGCAATATGCTCAGGAGCACGTTCCACACCGACAACATGCGCTTGCTTGTCTGCTGAACGGTGTGATCTTCGCGCACGGGAGCGCAGCTCAAACTCAATATTGTCACCTGGCAAGAGACTGAATTGACGGGCATCTTCAGATAGCAAAAACATCTCGCCGCTTCTTGTGCGAACACGGGTTTTCGCATGGCTGACAAAATCGATGACTCCCGACTTTGTTGCCGCAGCCGTTTTTTTCCTTGGCGGCCGCGACCGGGATGTCCTATTCACGAATCAAGCAGCCGGACAGACAGATTCAGATAATTTTCTTGCGTCACTGCGGCTTCCTGCCAGTCGGCAAGAAGTGCGCTTTCCAGCGGATCAATGCAATCACTGCCGGCGTATTTCGGGTTATTGATCTTTTCTGATACAGGTATCGCAGCCAAACGTCCGTCTTCGTAGGTTACGGCCAGAGCGGCAGCGGCTGCTTGATTCCCGCACAGCCATTGATCGTAATTTTCCGGATCGATAATGACCGGCATACGATGGTTTGAGTTATGAATGCGCCGCATAAGAGCATTGGCGGGTGCGGTCATGACTGCGCATGAAATGAAAGACTCACCTTGATCTGTCTGACCCGCTTCCCAAATTCCAGCGAAGCTCATGATGCTGTATTTCTTGTGCCGGATGTGCCAGGGCTGCTTGTTTTTTTGGAACTCAACGTTCTGCCACTCATAAAAACCATCAGCTGGTATCAGGCAGCGCTGCGACCGCCTCCAAACATTGCGAAAACTCGGTTTTGCCGCCGCTGTCTCCGCTCTCGCATTGGCGGTTGAGTAATTCGGCACACAATTGCTCGCCCAAGTCGGGATCAGCGGCCAAATCGCAAGCTGCAGCATTCTGTCACTCTCACTGCTGATGCGGACGATCGGAATCCGCGTCAGATCTGGCATAGACTGAGAATTGATCGGTGTATTCTTCGGTGATGGGCTGACATTGAAACTCGGCTCGTAATCTGACAGCGAGCAATTGTCCTCAATGATGCCAAACGTTTTTCGCAGTACGCTGGCACCAGTCAGAATATTGAAACGGCCGCACATGCGTCACATCCGGTTCTATCATCATTTGACTGACTCATTGGCGCGCCTGGAGGGATTCGAACCCCCGACCCCTAGATTCGTAGTCTAGTACTCTATCCAGCTGAGCTACAGGCGCGAATTATTGAGTCTGTTGTCGTTCAGTCAGTGAGCAGTTTCAGATTTCTGGCATTGGCGGAGAGGGAGGGATTCGAACCCTCGATGGGGGTTGCCCATATTCCCTTAGCAGGGGAACGCCTTCAACCACTCGGCCACCTCTCCAAAGGAAAAACTCTTCAACTCAATTTCAAGTGATTGAGAAGGTAATGATTCAAGCAAGACGCCTCTTTCCAACCGCGGCATCATCAGATAACGAGCATATGGCTTTCATATCTCTGCGTTTCTTTCCAAATTGCTGCGTATGCAATTTGATGAGATGCATCACTGCTCATTCGGGCATCTTTCTTTACGATTCAGTTCAATACTTTTGAGAATTATAGACAATACACTTTTGCCAAAAAGTTAGAAAAGCAGACAACTATCGGCCTATCGGTGCTGATTGGAGCGGCAACTTGACGAGGAACTGCCACTTGATCAAAACGATTGTTTCGTCTTGACGCTGTGAAATCAGCTTAAGCAGTTAAAAACTAGCCTATGCCAATTCTACAACCAGCGAGAAACGGCCACACACTAATCCTGCGACCGGACTACAAACTGCATTGCAAACAGTCTTGCGTAATTTGAACCAGCCGCCCAAGAAGAAACTATTACTGGCTTGAGTGAATCACTCCTTATTCGCTCGTCTCCAAGGATCAGAAATAAAGGACAAGTCTGCCTGACAATATCCGAGCGAGCTGGCGAGCTGCAGAGCAGAAAGTTTTTCACAAACTTCTCGCTGCAGACGCAGGCTCTGAGCAAAAATTAAAAATTATCCTTGGTTTTTTTGCTTTTCAAACTCTGATAAATCTCTTCTCGATGAACAGCTATCTGCTTGGGCGCCTCTACACCGATTCGCACTTGATTCCCCTTTATATCCAGCACTGAAACCGAGATATTATCTTCAATCCTTATAGATTCGCCAATCTTTCGGGTCAATATCAACACGCTTACAATCCCCTTTCAATTTATTCACTAGCTTAGCCCGGCAGACAGACTGAAACTAATCAGTACAAAGCGACGGGGTGCTAAATTTTTTCTTTAACTAAAAGATGCTTTTTTTTTAATTTTACCACGAAAAAACAAATCAAATGTCATTAAAGCCAAAAAGTGAGGCAGTTTCGTTAGAGCATTTTTTTGTGTGCCGGGTTTTGGCAATGGCCGTGATAATGCACCGGCAGGGGGGTGATTTATGATAAAAAACCACTAAAGAAAAAAGCCGCCTGGATCAGGCGACTTTCGGAATCGGGGTGAAAAGCCCCTTTCAGGAGAGTATTCCAGCGAGCGGCGCTGGCGGGACAAGGAAAAAATTCACCCCCCCCCCCGCAGATTCAGTCACAACAAGGATCTCAGGCCAATGGAAAAGCCGCAGAAACAACTCCAAAACATGCAGATTTCATGCCCAGAGCTAAGCGGTCCGCTCCAAGCCGAATGCTTGATGCAGCGCCCGCACGCCCAATTCAACGTATTTCTCCTCGACAATCACAGAAATCTTGATTTCTGACGTTGAGATCATTTGGATATTGATGCCTTCGCCGGCCAGCGTTCGGAACATTTTGGTGGCAATCCCCGAGTGCGAGCGCATGCCCACGCCGACCACAGAAATTTTGGCAATATCGTCCGCCGCCACAATGTCTGCCGCACCCAGACTGACCCGCACTTTCTCAAGCAAGTCAATACTCACCTTGAAATCCGCCCGCTCCACCGTAAAGGTCAGATCTGTATTGTTGTCCTCTGGAACAGGTCATCGCATGCCAGCGACCAGGAACTGCGCCGTTAGACACTCGGTTCAAGGGCGGCCTGCAATCCTCATCTGATCATCCCTGCGGTCAGATGAGGCAAGAGGCAATGGGGAATGATGCATATCTTCGTTTCGCGTCTCTCGAATCCCCTTATGTTCGGTCACTCATCATCATGGATGGGGATCCTTAAGTGCTGGTATTTCGTACCATGTCTAAAGATGACATGAATGGAATTCTCCATGTCGTCCACGAAGTCGTTGTCGTACGGAACTATTAAGGCAGTCGCAAAAGGGAATTGCGTATTCCCGAGGAGTACCAGGACTACCGAGATTGTCGCAGCCTGACTCTTCCAGTGAGAAAGAGACTATTGCTCCACTAGGAACACCTTCTACTATAAAGTCCTCATTCGGGTAGGTTTTGCTCATCGTGATATGAGATATACCGCACTGCTCGGCCATCACCGGCCCGGCAGGCAGGGCGAGAACAGCACCCAGAAAGGCCGTCAGTCTAGCGAGGGGGGGGGAGTAAATTTCGTTCAGAGCTTCATTCCGGTTCTCCAAGGGTGAACGAGATACAGAAATTGTACAGCATTTTCATCTCTGCGCAATAGCAGGAGAATTCCCGACTCCTTGAACAGATTTCTCGGCATTAGGCGGAAAGGCATATGTGATGCGGATTTCAGCCTTCGACCTGAAATCACCCAATGGGTGATTCTGCAGGCCTCTCGAAAATCACGCCACGCAAGCCCCGGGTACTCTTGTGTTCTCTATTTATGGATGGGGTTAATCCTCAAATAGAACTGGTGAGCGGATGACCAGGAGCAGGACGGTTGGCGCCGCCTGCCGGCGGCAGTAGTAGTAGTTTGCGGCTACTGCGCAGTGATTAGCACACCCAGTGTCGCAGTGGCCACGCTGACTACCACGATCATGGTTATGAGCAGTCGGTTCTCCCGCTTTCCGGCTTCGGTATCCCGCCTGGCCATGTCGGTTTTCAAGTCGGCCATGTCGGCATCCCGCCTGGCCATGTCGGCCCGGAAACGCTCAAGCGTTCCCTGAAGGTCGGCCTGCAGTGTCTTCATTCGTTCCTCCATCACAGCGTGCTGTTTCTTCAACTCGGCAATGTCTTTTGCCTGTTCGTGACTCGTGGATTCTTCCATGCCCCCATTCTATAAGATCATCAGGCGGGTTTTCAAGCCGACTGTGCAGATCTTGCCGGGAGCAGGCAGCGGATCAGATTCTCCCAGCAGGAGGCTTTTCCATTGCCTGAAATCCTTGGTATGACTGGACCTGCGAGGGGGTGAAATTTTTTTTGCCCCGCAGCGCCGCCGGAATACCCCCCTGAAAGCCGCTTTTCGGAGGCCCAGGCCGCTGAAAGCGGTTTTTTCACTCCACCCCCGAAAGCCGCCTGCTCCAGGCGTCTTTTCTGACTTAATCATTTGCGGATGACCAGGAGCAGGACGGTTGGCGCCGCCTGCCGGCGGCAGCAGTAGTTTGCGGCTACTGCGCAGTGATTAGCACACCCAGTGTCGCAGTGGCCACGCCGACTACCACGATCATGGTTATGAGCAGTCGGTTCTCCCGCTTTCCGGCTTCGGTATCCCGCCTGGCCATGTCGGTTTTCAAGTCGGCCATGTCGGCATCCCGCCTGGCCATGTCGGCCCGGAAACGCTCAAGCGTTCCCTGAAGGTCGGCCTGCAGTGTCTTCATTCGTTCCTCCATCACAGCGTGCTGTTTCTTCAACTCGGCAATGTCTTTTGCCTGTTCGTGACTCGTGGATTCTTCCATGCCCCCATTCTATAAGATCATCAGGCGGGTTTTCAAGCCGACTGTGCAGATCTTGCCGGGAGCAGGCAGCGGATCAGATTCTCCCAGCAGGAGGCTTTTCCATTGCCTGAAATCCTTGGTATGACTGGACCTGCGAGGGGGTGAAATTTTTTTTGCCCCGCAGCGCCGCCGGAATACCCCCCTGAAAGCCGCTTTTCGGAGGCCCAGGCCGCTGAAAGCGGTTTTTTCACTCCACCCCCGAAAGCCGCCTGCTCCAGGCGTCTTTTCTGACTTAATCATTTGCGGATGACCAGGAGCAGGACGGTTGGCGCCGCCTGCCGGCGGCAGCAGTAGTTTGCGGCTACTGCGCAGTGATTAGCACACCCAGTGTCGCAGTGGCCACGCCGACTACCACGATCATGGTTATGAGCAGTCGGTTCTCCCGCTTTCCGGCTTCGGTATCCCGCCTGGCCATGTCGGTTTTCAAGTCGGCCATGTCGGTATCCCGCCTGGCCATGTCGGCATCCCGCCTGGCCATGTCGGCCCGGAAACGCTCAAGCGTTCCCTGAAGGTCGGCCTGCAGTGTCTTCATTCGTTCCTCCATCACAGCGTGCTGTTTCTTCAACTCGGCAATGTCTTTTGCCTGTTCGTGACTCGTGGATTCTTCCATGCCCCCATTCTATAAGATCATCAGGCGGGTTTTCAAGCCGACTGTGCAGATCTTGCCGGGAGCAGGCAGCGGATCAGATTCTCCCAGCAGGAGGCTTTTCCATTGCCTGAAATCCTTGGTATGACTGGACCTGCGAGGGGGTGAAATTTTTTTTGCCCCGCAGCGCCGCCGGAATACCCCCCTGAAAGCCGCTTTTCGGAGGCCCAGGCCGCTGAAAGCGGTTTTTTCACTCCACCCCCGAAAGCCGCCTGCTCCAGGCGTCTTTTCTGACTTAATCATTTGCGGATGACCAGGAGCAGGACGGTTGGCGCCGCCTGCCGGCGGCAGCAGTAGTTTGCGGCTACTGCGCAGTGATTAGCACACCCAGTGTCGCAGTGGCCACGCCGACTACCACGATCATGGTTATGAGCAGTCGGTTCTCCCGCTTTCCGGCTTCGGTATCCCGCCTGGCCATGTCGGTTTTCAAGTCGGCCATGTCGGCCCGGAAACGCTCAAGCGTTCCCTGAAGGTCGGCCTGCAGTGTCTTCATTCGTTCCTCCATCACAGCGTGCTGTTTCTTCAACTCGGCAATGTCTTTTGCCTGTTCGTGACTCGTGGATTCTTCCATGCCCCCATTCTATAAGATCATCAGGCGGGTTTTCAAGCCGACTGTGCAGATCTTGCCGGGAGCAGGCAGCGGATCAGATTCTCCCAGCAGACAGATAGATGGACAAATATAGGCCAAAGGCTTGCAATATTTTGAACGGAATTCGAACGGAACGAGAAGAAAAGTGAGGCTTGTTTTGAAAATCGCGGTTTTGATTTCAACTATGCGACTCGTGTCTTTTCCGACCGGCACAAGATCAGTTTTCGGGATCGCCGCCGGGACTATGGCGAGAATCGCTATCAGGTACTCGGCATGATCGAAGAACGGGGCTATGTTGTTGTCTATACCATGGAAGGACATTTGTTCCGCATTATTTCTGCCCGCAAGGCTGACCTTAGGGAGGTTAAAAGACATGACCAAAACGCGCGTCAGGGTTGATCCCAAGGACCCTGGTACCTTCCGACGCTGCGATGCTGGCATAATCTCGCGTGAGGTTGATCCCAAGGACCCTGGAACCTTCCCTAGGGGGTCGACTTCGCGGTGGCGGATGCCGCTGACGAAGACATGAAGGATGCGTCGCGTTATGCGCGCCGAGTCCGGCAGGGGCTCGGGCTTACGCAGAGCGAATTTGCACGCCGCATCCATGTTTCCCCCGATACCATCCGCAACTGAGAGCAGGGAAAGCGTTGCCCGACGGCCGCGGCGCGTGCCTTGTTGCGGGTGCTTGACAGGGACCCCGCGGCAGCACTTCGCGTGCTGACCTAGTACACGCCGCAGATTGCGGGTTCGGGGACTGATGTTGCGGCTGCGCTTGAGATGAGCGAGAAAGTCACTGGCCAGCGCGGCATCGACCTGCTCGAATGCGATACGCTCCGGGGACCGGTCAAATCGCCTGGCAGCGAGCTCCAGCAACTGTCGGAACATGTCGCGATACGAGCAAGCGGCATGCATACTGGCCTGCAGCGGCTGCATGAAAAACCGCTCCATCGCTTGCGCCATCAAGCCGGGTGTCAGCTGCGGCAGCAGCAGTTCCGGATCCTCGCCGCCGCGGTGCCATCGCTCCAAAGTCCAGACACAGAAGGTGTGCCTGAGATCATGGACTCGCGGGCCTGTTCTGTCCGCCGCCTGACACAACCTCGGCTGGCAAGCGAGTTTGCGAAAGGCGGTATCGACAGTGCGCCGGTCCAGTCTTGATCCTCTGCCTGAGACAAAGAACCAATTCGACTTCACACGTCCTCTCCAGCGTTGCTCGTGCTGATTCGCATGCTGCCTGAGCCACTCGCAAGTGCACTGGCGGCAGACGGCTGCGGCCATGTCCTGGCATGACGCACGGTCAATATCGCTTCGGTGAGATCAGCGTCTTCGATTCCCAGAGTGCGCACCTCGCCGAGACGCATGCCGGTCACGCTGGGCAGTCCGAAAAGACACCAGCAGGTCCAAGGCATCAGCACTCCTTGCCGGCAGCGGCGCAGCAGATTGCGCACCGCCTCAAGCAGCGCGCTGATTTGCCGGTCGGCGGCCGCCCAGCTACGCAGTCGCGCCACAGCCGCCGGTTTTACGGAAAATGCGGCGCTGAGAACGCGGCCGGGCAAGTCGAACCGACGAATTCAGCGGGCCATCTTCGCCCTCAGCATTGAACGTGCCGATTTTTTGGGGGGGGGACACTTAATTATTTTGATTAGGATTGGTTATAATAGCAGTGTCTCGCCATGAAATTCAGCACTTGTCTTTCGGCGGAAAACACTATAGAATAAGAGAATCAAAACAACTGGAGGACTCCTCATGAAACGCATTTTACTTTCACCCCCCCCCTCATAAATTAGCAGCCTTCTTTCTGCTTGCGTTGCTGGCGCTGCCAGCGGCCGTAACAGCGCAGACGACCGTAACCAGCAGCGGGCGAGAAGGCCCCACGGCTTGCCTTGATAAGAAAGAGGTCAATGCTGGGAATATGCCCATCACGGCCCTATCCACAACCAGCGTGAGCTACACGGCACCGGCTATCACATGGAACGAATACGTCGGGCGGCTTGGCGATACGACACCACCAACCTCAGCACAAGTAGTTTACATTGTTAAGGAAGCCGGCACAGATAAGAAAGTGGCGGAAGTACCCAATCCACTCCTTAGCGAGACAATGCTCCCAAGCGAAAACGACGTCATAAGTAACTTGGTTGTGAAGACGTCTTATTATTTGGAAGTTAATGTGACTTCATCAGGTCATGAAGACATTGTGTTTGCCCGCCGCTGCTTCATGACGGGCGGCACCTACACCATGAATGTGGCGCCCGGTACTGAAGGCCAGAACAGCGGGTGCTTCTCGATCAGCCCCCTGACCCAGCAGCATGTCCGCAACTGCTGGTGCGGGCGCAAGACCACCCTGCCCCTGTTCAGCTCAACTCAGGACAACACCGATTTACTGAACCGGTGGGGATGCCGGTAGCGGCCAGGGCCGGACACGGGCGCTCCGCCGCTTGGGTGTCGGGGCCGCCGGCGATTACGCTTTTTTCACGACCGGCGCCAGGGGTGCCGCTGGCCACGAGGGCGACAGCCCGGAACGGACGGAGTGCTCGCGGATGCGCCGCAACCGCATCGACCCAAGCCTGCAAGGACATTTTCAAGCTGAGACACTGCCGTTATAATTCCCTGATTGGCGTTCAGTGTCCAAATATATGAAGCGATGTGTGAAATGAACTTGATCGATCAGAACCTTTGGTCAAGTATGTCCAAGTGATAGGTGACTAACGATGCTGGTGCAGAGTCTCCGATCTTGATCGTTTACACCTTTAGTAAATAAAAGCAAACTGTTCTAGATTCATTCAGCCAGGAAACAGCCTTTACGCGCTCTGGCCGGGGGGACACAATCCAAATACCGATTTTTGCTTCCAGCACGGTCAGGTAGGTAATTGGTTTCCCCTAGGTGGTCGCTTCGCTCTAGTTGATTCTTGATTGCGGCTATCTGTCCGCTATCCTCTGCAACAATATCAACGTTGAGAGATTCGGCACTTCTCTCCCTTTCAGTATTCTCAGGCGACAGTCCCCTCACCTCGTTGATGACCACAGTATTTTCTTCAAACTCCGGCGTAAAATCTAAAGCTTCATTCCTCCAAACTTCACGGAAAGGGGCGCCTTTAGGCGCGTGAAGTAGCTGGCTGCCAGCACCTTGCAGCGGCAGTCGGTCGGATCGTCGACTCGCACCCCCTTGAAGCTCGAAGCCGAGCATCAGAATCAGCGACGGATTGCGCCGCAGCACACCGTGCAGCCGGCCCAGATCGCTGTGCTTATAATAGCAGTCAACCCCGATCAGCGGGGATGCCGTCATGAAAGAAAAAATATTTTTACAATATTTATCAAATATTTAAAATTTTAATTACTAAAAATTCATGCCAGAACAGGTCGCATTGAATATCAGTTTTCGTGAATCGCCTCTTTTGTGTGCCGAGTTTTGGCAATGGCCGTGATAATGCACCGGCAGGGGGGTGATTTATGATAAAAAAAACCACTAAAGAAAAAAGCCGCCTGGATCAGGCGACTTTCGGAATCGGGGTGAAAAGCCCCTTTCAGGAGAGTATTCCAGCGAGCGGCGCTGGCGGGACAAGGAAAAAATTCACCCCCCCCCGCAGATTCAGTCACAACAAGGATCTCAGGCCAATGGAAAAGCCGCAGAAACAACTCCAAAACATGCAGATTTCATGCCCAGAGCTAAGCGGTCCGCTCCAAGCCGAATGCTTGATGCAGCGCCCGCACGCCCAATTCAACGTATTTCTCCTCGACAATCACAGAAATCTTGATTTCTGACGTTGAGATCATTTGGATATTGATGCCTTCGCCGGCCAGCGTTCGGAACATTTTGGTGGCAATCCCCGAGTGCGAGCGCATGCCCACCCCGACCACAGAAATTTTGGCAATATCGTCCGCCGCCACAATGTCTGCCGCACCCAGACTGACCCGCACTTTCTCAAGCAAGTCAATACTCACCTTGAAATCCGCCCGCTCCACCGTAAAGGTCAAGTCCGTATTGTTGTCGCTGCCGATATTCTGTATGATCATGTCAACATTGATTTGCGCTTCCGCGATCGAGCCGAATACCTGCGATGCGATTCCGGGGCGGTCCGGCACACCCCGAATGGTCAATTTGGCTTCATTGGTGTTGTATGCTATGCCGGTAATCAGTGGCTGTTCCATCGACCTCTCCTCCGCTGTGACTAGGGTGCCTGTTGAGTCGCTGAATGAGGACAGAACCCGCAGCTTGACTCCATATTTGTGTGCGAATTCCATTGCCCGTATCTGTAAAACCTTGGCCCCAAGGCTTGAAAGTTCCAGCATCTCCTCCGATGTCACGCGCTCCAGCACCCGGGCATCGGGAACGATCCTCGGATCTGCAGTCATCACCCCGTCAACATCCGTGTAGATGCGGCATTCGTCGGCCTTCAGCGCTGCCGCCAGGGCCACTGCTGTGGTATCGGAGCCGCCGCGGCCAAGCGTGGTGATTTCGTTGTCTTTGCTGACCCCTTGGAATCCGGCTACGACAACAATGTATCCTTGTTCCAAATCACCTCGTATTCTGGCAGTATCGATATCCTCGACACGTGCTTTTCCATGCCGGTCGCTGGTCACAATCGGAACCTGACTGCCTACATAAGATTTAGCTTTGCAGCCGAGGCGATTCAGCGCGATGCTCAACAGTGCAATCGTCTGCTGCTCACCCGTTGAAATCAGCATATCCAGCTCTCGCGGCGACGCATCTGCATCGACTGCCCGACCCAATTCAATTAGACGAGTGGTTTCTCCGGCCATGGCAGAGAGCACAACCACAACACAGTTGCCCTGCTCTTTCGCTTGCGCGACACGTTTTGACACTGCGTCGATTCGATCAAGATCACCGACAGAAGTGCCGCCATATTTTTCGACAATGAGAGACATCAAATCACCTGAGGAATCGACAGATAGCGAGCGCTATCGCCGTCAGTAAAGGAGCCCGGAATGAAACTATGAGAGAAAATTCTCAACAGCAGCCAAGGCATCATCTATTCTATCAGTTTGCGGACCTCCGCCTTGCGCCATGTGCGGCTTGCCGCCGCCGCTGCCGCCGACAATACTGGACAGCTCACGGATGAGGCTGCCCGCGTGAACGCGCTCCGCAATATCCTTGGAAACGGAACACATCAGAGTCGCCTTGCCCTTGTGTGCCGAGCCAAGCACGACCACGCCAGACCTGATTTTCTGCTGCATGCCTGCCAGAATATTTTTCAAATCTTTGGATTCCATGCCGTCGTGCCTTGCAGTCACCAGCGCAATGCCATTGACTGTTCTGACTGGCATCTCCGCAGCGCTGCCGCCGACTGCCAGCTGTGTCTTGAGTTCTGCAATCTGTTTCTCCAGCTTGCGGCTGTTGTCAAGCAGCTGCTCAATTCGCGCTTGCACATCACTTGCGGCCGTGTGCAGCAAGCTGGCAATCTGACTCAATTGATCGGTTTGCTCTTGCATGCGGCCCACTGCCCGCTCGCCGGTCACCGCCTCAATACGCCGAATGCCGGAGGCAATGCTCGATTCGCTCAGCAGTTTGAAAAGTCCAATATCGCCAGTACGGTCAACATGCGTGCCGCCGCACAGTTCCAGCGAACAGTCACCCATCTCAATCACACGCACCTCATTGTCATATTTCTCGCCAAACAGCGCTTCCGCCCCTTGCGCCTTGGCCTCTTCCAGCTCCATCCAGCTGCTGGTTACCGCATGGTTGGTGCGAATGCTGGCATTGACAATGGCCTCAATAGCCTGAAGCTCCGCGGCCTCCAGCGCCTTGTCGTGAGAGAAATCAAAACGCAGCCGCTGCGGTGACACCAGCGAGCCTCTCTGCTGAACATGAGAGCCCAGTACAGATTTGAGCGCCGCATGAAGCAAATGGGTTGCAGAGTGATTTCTTTTGGTTGATTCCCGGTCGACCGCATTGACCTCACATTCAACAGCGTCATCAATGCGAAACGCACCCGCTGTCACCCGTCCGATATGACCAGTTACTTTATTGGACAGATACTGCGTATCCTCAACAATGAACTCGGCATCCGCATGGCGAATGATACCGCTGTCGCCAACCTGCCCGCCGCTTTCAGCATAAAACGGCGTAGACTGCAGCACCAGGATCGCCTGCTCATTCGTCTCAAATGCCTCTCGGCGCTCGCCATCGCATAAGATTGCGCTTATTCTGCTCTCCCCGCCCAAGGAAACATAGCCGGTAAATTCGACTTGAGCATCCACATAGGCGCTGGTTTCTGCGGCTGCATCAAACCTGCTGGCCGACTTGGCACGCTCACGCTGCTCTTGCATAGCCTGCTCGTAGCCTTCGATATCCACTGTCATGTTTCGCTCTCGCAGATAGTCTGAGGTCAAGTCGAGCGGAAAACCGTAGGTGTCATACAGCCGAAACGCGACAGCTCCGGGCAGTTCGGCGCCTTGCTGCGCATCGATTTCGCGTTCCAGAATCTTGATCCCTTGATCCAAGGTTTTCGCGAAGCGCTCGCCTTCACGCCGCAATACGCCTTCAACCTTGCTCTGGGCCTGCCTTAACTCTGGATAAGCATCCCCCATCTGCTCGGCCAGCTGTCCGGTGAGCCGATGCATGAAAGGTGTTTTGCATCCCAGCTGATAGCCGTGGCGGATCGCACGGCGCACAATGCGCCGCAATACATAGCCGCGCCCCTCATTCGACGGCGCAACACCGTCGACAATCAAAAATGCCGCGGACCGAATGTGATCGGCAATCACCCGCAGCGACTGGCTCTCCTTGTCGGTCGTGCCGATCACCTCAGCCGCATCATCGATCAGTGCGCGAAACAGGTCGATTTCGTAATTGCTATGGACATTCTGCAGCACGGTGGCGATACGCTCAAGCCCCATGCCGGTATCCACAGAAGGTTTTGGCAGCGCCACCATGGAGCCGTCAGCAAACCGTTCGTATTGCATGAAAACCAAATTCCACAGCTCAACGTAACGATCCCCATCCTGGTCCTCTGAGCCTGGCGGTCCGCCGTCAATCTGCGGCCCGTGATCAAAAAATATCTCAGAACAAGGCCCGCACGGACCTGTATCACCCATGCTCCAGAAATTGTCTGAGCTCGCGATGCGAATGACACGCTCAACGGGCACACCAATGTCATTGTGCCAAACATCCGCAGCCTCATCGTCTTCAGCATACACCGTAACCCAGAGCCGGTCGGGCTCAAGCCCTATTCGATCGACCAGCAGACGCCAGGCATAGCGGATTGCATCACGCTTGAAGTAATCCCCGAAACTGAAATTGCCCAGCATCTCAAAAAATGTATGATGACGCGCTGTGTAGCCGACATTTTCCAGATCGTTGTGCTTGCCGCCAGCCCGAACGCAGCGCTGCGCTGTGACCGCCCTCGCATAGGGCCGCTTGTCTGTCCCCAAAAAGACATCTTTGAACTGCACCATGCCAGCATTGGTAAACAGCAATGTCGGGTCCTGGCCGGGAACCAGCGGACTGCTTGGCACAACCTCATGTCCATGTTCCGCGAAGAAATCCAAAAACAGTTTTCTTATCTCAATAGTTTTCATTGATTCTTGATTCAATTTCTATTGTTCTGGAAACAGCACGAAATGATTACTCCTCTCCCGCATAGCGCCCTAGAGCCTGATGCACCAATTCGCTGGAAAATCCTTTACCACGCAGAAAATTGGCGCGTTTGGCCCACTCGCTGAAACTGTCGGCGGGTCGATCGCCATACTTTTTTCTGATCGTTTTTTTCAAAACTTGCCGCCACTGCTCATCACCCGGCCGGATGGTCGAGTCAATCAAGGCCTCGTCAATGCCCGCCAGACGCAGGTCCCGCTCAATTCGCTGCGGGCCATAGCCCCTGGCCTTGCGTCCTTCAGCAAAGCTTGCGGCAAACCGCTCATCACTGACGGCGCCAGTCATCGCCAGAGACTCGACCACACTCTTGGCCATCTCGGGATCAGCGCCTTTTGCGACAAGTTTGCCGGTCAGCTCAGCTTTGCCATGTTCCCGTCTGGCCAGCAGACGCACTGCTTTGCGTGTGAGTATCTGCGTTGAATCCAATCAGCTGGCCTCTTCGGCAACCGGAGCCGGTTCGGCTGCCGCATCCCGTGCCAGACGCTGGCGGATCGCGCTTTCGATCTCAGCTGCAATATCGGCGTTTTCCCGCAAAAATATTCGCGCATTGTCTCGTCCTTGGCCGATACGCGTCTCATTGAAGCTGTACCAGGCGCCAGCCCGGTCGACAATACCGTGCTCTACACCCAAGTCAAGCAATTCTCCTTCTTTGGAAATGCCCTGCTCAAAGATCATGTCAAACTCGCAAAACTTAAACGGCGGGGCCACCTTGTTTTTGACCACTCTGACCCGGGTCTGGATGCCAATAGTCTCATCGCTTTTCTTGATCCACCCGATTTTTCGAATATCAAGCCGTACTGAGGCGTAGAACTTCAGCGCATTGCCGCCGGTGGTCACTTCAGGACTGCCGTAGATTTGCCCGATTTTCTGGCGAATCTGGTTGATGAAGATAACCAGCGTATTGGATTTGCTGATGCTGCCGGTCAATTTGCGCAGCGCCTGCGACATCAATCGCGCATGCAAGCCCATGAATGAGTCGCCCATTTCACCATCAAGCTCGGCTCTGGGCGTCAATGCCGCTACAGAGTCAACCACGACAACGTCAACAGCCGCGGAGCGAACCAGATGATCCACGATTTCGAGAGCTTCCTCGCCGCCGCTGCTCGGCTGTGAAATCAGCAGATCGTCAAGATTCACGCCCAAAGCAGTCGCATGCGGCGTATTCAGCGCATGCTCGGCATCGATGAAGGCCGCGGTGCCGCCGAGTTTCTGCGCCTGCGCAACCACCGAAAGGGTCAGACTCGTCTTGCCAGTCGCCTCAGGTCCGTAAACCTCCACAATGCGGCCTCGAGGCAAGCCGCCGACACCTAGGATCAAATCCAGACCCAGCGAGCCGGTAGGTATAACCTCTACGTTTCGATCGACCTGACCATCACCCAAGCGCATGATGGAAGCCTGTCCGAACTGCTGCTTAATCTGCTTCAGAGTCGCTTCTAATACTTTTTTCTTGCTGTCATCCATTTGCTTTTCCTGTTTTGCCGGGATGCGCATCGGTCGCCCATTTCCAATTTCGCAATTCCCAAAATTAATATGCCAAATTCAGACTCTTGTTATACGTGCAATCGGCAGCCTCAGTTGGCCGCCAGACCCAATCTCGCCAGCAGTTCCTCAGCCGGTATGTAGCCGCCAATGACCGTGCCGTCATCCATCACCAGGGTGGGTGTGCCGGAAATCCCGGCTTCACTGCCAGCAGCATAATGCTCGGCAACGGGATTGGCACAGGACAAATCCTCAAGACGCTCTCCCAGCTTTGAGCGTGTCATCGCATCGCGCTGGTCTTCAGAGCACCAGACCGTGACAATCTTGTCATAGCTTGCAGACCCGATCCCCGCTCTGGGGAACGCGGCATATCGAACCTCAAGTCCGCCCGCCGTCAGCAGCGGCACTTCGGCATGCAGCCGGCGGCAATAGCCGCAGTCAATATCCGTGAAGACTGTCATATGCCTTTGGTAGTCAGCGGCCGGAAATACAATCAGCTCTTCGGGCGGCATGGCATTCAGAACATCCTTCAATGCAGCCTGAGTGCTGATTTCACGCAGTGTTTTCTGCTGCCCGAGATCGTAGACCTCACCCACAAACAGATGCCCGTCGACTAGCGCAACATAGTGGTCGCGGCCGCCGCTGGACCAAAGATACACACCCTTGGCTTGCGTTGCCGTCAATGCATCGCCGGACACCGCCGCTGATGTCAATTCGCTCAAAGCGCCCTGCAGCGCTTCTTTTTGCTCATCCGCAATGGCCGCAGCGGCAAAAACTAATGTCGCCATGGCTAGAGATACGATTATTTTCATGCAAAAACCTTGAAATCGGGAGTTCGTAATATGAAGTCGAATGAAATTCGAGTCTGATCGGCTCAAGTGATCAACGGGGATGATGCCTATCCAATCGCGCCAGTTCAGTCGATCGACTCAATGTCTGCATCGGACGCTTTCCAAGCATCGTAACCGCCCTCAATATGGCACACGTTGCGCAGGCCCATGTTCTGGGCAGTCTGCGTTGCCAAAGCTGAGCGCCACCCGGTCTTGCAATAAAACACGAATCTCAAATCTTGTGCAAAAACGGATTTGAAATACGGACTTTCCGGATCGACCCAGAATTCCAGCATGCCGCGCGGCATGTGGAAAGCATCAGGGATTTTTCCCTCGCTTTTGAGTTCTCTGATGTCGCGAAGATCAACAAACTGAACAGCATCTGACGCATGCATCTCGACTGCCTGTTCCAGACTGACTGTCTCAATCTCTTTGAGCGCGTTCTCAAGCAGCTGCTTGTATCCAATTTTCATTAATATTACCTTGCTTTTTGTTCGTGTTCAGCCACCCATTGCGCAAAATGGAAGCGAACAGATCTCCAGCGCCTGAGACTAAGATTCTGCGTCAAATGGCAATTGACTGAGTCGAAATCGCTGATATGGACATCCACAGTCCCATTTTAGCGAATTATTTCATAAATCCGATATTTCAGCTGAAATTAGTCATCCGAGTCTTTTCAATCGATCGAAATATATGCTTTTTTGCTTCGCAAAGACGCGTCTTCCAAATTCATGCAAGCCATAAAAACACCGCAAGCTGCAGCAGCACGCAGGTGAATATGCCGGCAATCGCATCGTCGAGCATAATGCCAAATCCACCGTGCACATGCCTGTCAACAGCCGAAATCGGCCATGGCTTCCAGATATCAAAAAACCTGAACAGCAAAAATCCCAGTATCAGAGTCACTGCGCTGACCGGAACGAAGAGCATGGCAACACAGTAACCCACCGCTTCATCCCAGACAATCGCTCTGGGGTCACGCCGTTCCAGCGCACTGGCAGTGACCTGGCAGACACCGATGCCGACGAAAAACAAAACCGCAGTGATAATGGCAAACTTGACAGGGCCAGTCGGGGCAGTGAAATATACGATCGCAATGCCAAGCAGCGTACCAAAGGTGCCGGGCGCTTTCGGCGCCAGCCCAAGCCCAAAGCCACAGCTGATCCAATGAATCGGATTGGCTGCCAAGTTTCGATGATTGAAGCCGCTCACTGCCATCGATTGGCTAATCCGAGAGGTGAGAGAAGCCGGTATGACTGATGTTCACGAGCTGGTCGGCAGCATCATAGATCCGCAGCCCGGACTGATTGCTGATTGTACCGATGCGCTGAATCGGCAGCCCCAGCTGCCTGCTGAGTTTATTGACTGCATCCTCGTTACCCGGCGGCAAAGTGAAGCACAACTCGTAATCGTCGCCATGGGTCAGTGCAAAATTCCAGCCGATCTTATCCAGCTGACGCCTGTACGGGTCTGACAGCGGCAACTGCTCCAGATACAGGTCCGCACCGACGGAACTGGCGGTCAGAATGTGTCCCAGGTCCGCGATCAAACCGTCAGAAACATCAATCGCGGCGCTGGCCTGCGCTGCCAGCGCCAGACCCGCTTCAATGCGAGGCGCTGGCCGCAGGTAGCGATTGCGAAAAAAATGCAGCGATGAGTTTTTCGATAGTCTCGCATGGATTTTTTGCAAGCCCAGCCCGGCATCGCCGAGTGTGCCCGTGACGTAAATGCCATCTTCTGCCTGAGCGCCATGACGGGTCAGGAACGCATTCGACTCCACCAAGCCAAAGACAGTGACACCAATATTGAGAGGGCCCTTGACAGTATCGCCGCCGATCAGTGACATCTCATAACGATCCATCAATTCAAAAAATCCGGCGCTGAACTGCCGCAGCCACGCAGCAGCAAATTGAGGGACAGCCAGATTCAGCATCGCATGTGTCGGCCGCGCTCCCATCGCAGCGATATCACTCATGGCAACAGCAAGCGCCCGATAGCCGATATCATCCGGTGCGGCACCCGCTGGGAAATGCACATCTTCCGCGGATGTGTCCGACGATATGACAAGCTGCATTCCAGTCGGGACACGCAACACCGCGGCATCATCGCCAATTCCAGCCACGACAGTGTCACTGAATGCAGCGGAATGCCGCAAAAAATACTCGTTGATGATCCGCGACTCGCCGCTCGATGCCGGAACGTCTGCGTCATCTGCCGAGGAATCATGATCACTTTTCAGTCGCGATGCGAGCTTGTCCAGAGTGCCATTGATAAACCGATAGCTGTCCAGGTTGCCGAAATCCCTGGATAACTCGATACATTCGTTGGCCACCACCCGAAACGGAACATCCGGCCGGTACAGCATCTCGTAAGCTCCAAGACGCAAGATCGCCAGTGCAACTGCATCGATTTCTGAGAGTTCGCGGCGCGCCGCAGCGGCAATGGCCTCGTCAATCAAGGGCACCTTCGGCGGAATCTTCTCCAATAACGTCTTGAAATATTTCAGATCACCGCGCAAGAAGACATCTTTATCAATCAGACACTGGCGATCATCGACGGTTTCCAGAGAATCTTTCTGGATATCCCAGCTGTACAAAAACTGCACAGCGCCCAAGCGGGCAAAGTGTCGAGCAGAGATGGCCATCTGGCTCAGTGTCAGCTTTCCTGGCGAATTTCAGCGTGGCAATAAATGGAACGCAGGACCGCCTCGGCGGCCTCTGCGCCTTTATTGCAGTGCGGCCGATTCTTTTGAAGGCTGCGCGCCAAGGCCTGTTCTTCGCTGCCAACGGTCAGCAATGCAAGCCCGACGGGCAGGGTGTACTCCAAACTCACTGCCATCAGACCGCTGGCGGCCTGCTGGCAAATGTATTCATAATGATCTGTCTCGCCGCGAATCACGCAGCCGATGGCAATCATGCCATGAAAGCGGCTGCTCTGCATGAGCGACTTGGTGATGACTGGCAATTCCCAGGCTCCAGAGACGCGAAACGTTTCGTAGGAGACTTTTGGATGCGCGTTAAGAACCTCAACCGCACCGCCCAGCAGACGCTCGGATATTTCAGAATAGAAATCAGCGATCACAATCCCTATGCTGACGCTGAGATTGCCGTACATTTCAATCTCGCCGGCCGGCAAGCCTGCGCTGTCTTCGCTCATCATCGGCCGCACTTAATCCTGCGGGGGGATATATTCAGTCACTTCCAGCCCGTACCCCGCCAGACCGTGAAGAATTTGCGGATGTCCCAGAACCTTGAGCTTGCCGAACCCCAGATCGACAGCGATCTGACTGCCAATGCCAATAATGCGAATATCATGACTGTTGCCGCGGTCGCGCTCGGTCGGGCGCTCGCCAAAGACATCAGACAAGCTGCTGTAATCCTGCTCATAATTCAGAATAATCACCGCACCGGCCCCTTGCTCAATGATTTTCTGCAAGGCTTTTCGGGTGGACCATGAATTTCTGCCCGGGGTCACAGAGTCAATCACTTCGTAGAGCCCTGAGAAGATCTGGACGCGCAGCAGAGTCGCCTGATCACGCTTGATTTCACCGTGAACCAAAGCCAGGTGTGTGGCGCCGCGCACTTCATCGCTGTAGGATATCGCTGTGACGGAGCCGTATTCGGTTTCGAGCGTTTTTTTCTGAGCGCGCGTGACAGTCGATTCTGTTTCCATTCGGTATCGAATCAAGTCTGCAATAGTGCCAGTTCGAATCCCATACTGCTTGCCGAACACCATCAAATCGTCAAGCCGTGCCATAGAGCCATCAGGGTTGAGAATCTCACACAATACACTGGCCGGCTCGAATCCGCAAAGCCGCGCAAGGTCCGTCCCGGCTTCGGTATGGCCCGCCCGCGTAAGGACCCCGCCGGGTTGTGCAATAATCGGAAAGATATGACCCGGGGTCACGATATCTGACGGCTGGGCATCTGGGGCCACCGCGGCCTGAATCGTGGTCGCACGATCAGCTGCTGAAATTCCTGTAGAGACATTTTCAGCCGCCTCTATGGATACCGTAAATGCAGTCGCAAAGCGAGACTGGTTGTCGCGGACCATCAATGGCAATCGCAGCTGCTGACACCGCCGCTCAGTCATCGACAGACAAATCAATCCGCGTCCGTGAGTCGCCATGAAATTAATATCGTCGGGGGCAACACACTGCGCAGCCATGAGCAGATCTCCCTCATTTTCACGTCGCTCATCGTCAGCAAGAATGACCATCTTGCCTTGTTTGAAATCCTTGATCAGCATTTCAATTGGACTGATGTCCGCTGCGGTACTGGACGGAAACGGAATGGGGGTGCCTGTCATGTCTTGCAGCCTTCTGCGTTTAGATCGGAAAAAGTCTTTACGTGTGCAAAATCGCGAGTGCCCGCTGGGCATAGCGAGCCATAATGTCGACCTCAATATTCACCTTATCGCCCGCCAGCAATCGCCCCAAGGTCGTTGAATTGCGAGTGAACGGAATCATATTGACGGCAAACCGAGCGCCGGCAGCCACATCCTGAACCTGATTGACTGTCATGCTGACTCCATCGATCGCGATCGAGCCCTTCGCGGCAATAAACCTCCCAAGATTCTGTCTTGCACTGATTTCAAATGCGAGATAAGTTGAATCTCCATCGGGCCTGGCTTCGACACAGTGCGCCAGACCGTCAACGTGACCCGTCACAATATGTCCGCCCAAACCTTTGTCAACTGTCAGGGGGTGCTCGATATTGACTGTCTTTCCAGCCTCCATGGCCTCAAACCTCGAGCAGGCAATGGTCTCATTAGACACAAAAACACCCATGCTGTCAGAATTTAATTCTGTCACAGTCAGGCACACGCCATCGACCGCGATGCTGTCCCCGAGCCGGATGCTCTGCGCATCAATATCGGCTGCCGCAATCGCGACCTTCATCCCGCCGTCCGACCTGTGCACCGAACAGACGCGAGCGACACTCTCAATAATTCCTGTAAACATCGTGGTCTGTGCCATTCAAGGGCAATTCACATCGAATTGCGGCTGCTGCCAGCCACGGACACTGACCTGAACAGCCATAAATGTTCTAGCAGGTTTTTTTTCTTTTGAAATTTTACTCTGAATCACTCGGATTTGAACTCATTGATTGCTTTGACAACATCCTTCAGATCGCCCTGCACCCACTCATGCCGGTTGGGAAATATGTCATGGACATGCCTCTCAGTCTCGCGAAACAGCGGCGTCTCCAGCTTGAACTCGATTTTGTATTCTCGTCCAGGGTCTGAAGTCTGATAGGCATTCAGGCGGGATTTCCAGTTCTTCGCGATGCCGGCCTTGTACTCATCTGGATAACTGGGATGCGATATGACATAGACAAATTTTGTCTCTCGGTGATCTTGATCCAAGTCTGTGCGCTTGGGCGGATCGGTTCGCATGTGGATCTCATTCTGGCACTTGAGCAAGTCCTCCGGATCCGCCGCCTCTCTCGTCAGCCGCTCCCGGACCAGCTCGTCAGCCTTGAACGATACGTCGATGCCGATCCACTGGCGATTCAGACGCTCGGCGGCCACGCAGGTCGTCGCGCACCCGCAGAACGGGTCCAGCACCATATCGCCCTCGCTGCTGGATGCCCGGATGATGCGGTCCAGCAGGGCCAGGGGCTTCTGGGTGGGGTAGCCAGCGCGTTCCTTTGCCATGTTGTTAATGGTTGGCATCCGCCAAACGTCATGCATTCGCTTGCCAAGCGGATTGGGCAAATATACGGATTGGTAAGATGACGGATTTTTTACGAAATTGCTGTCAGCCGCATAAGGCTCCCGAGCGGCATCCTCATCAAAGCTCGCAGATTTCGCGTCTTTTGCATAAAAAAGAATGACATCGTGCTTGCGCACATAGGCTCTGCGAATGTTTGAGGTGCCGTTGTAATAGTGCCAAATCACCTCGTTGCGAAAATTGCCCTCACTGAAGATGCAATCCATAGTCGTCTTCAGATAATGACTCATCGCCGGGCCACAATGCAGATAAACACTGCCCCTAGACTTCAATACCCGATGGCATTCAATAAGCCGGATTGCCATGTAGGCCAGATAGGCGAGATTAAAAGGTTTGCCGACGCCTTTAACGCCATTGAGATAGTGATAAAGCTCTGCATGGTCTTCTGAAATCGTTATCAGCCACTCTTCCTTGACATCCTCATTCCGAAATATATCGCTGAACTCCGCCCCCTCAGCGCTTGAGCCGCTCGGCGCAGTGAATTTCTTGTTCTTGCTGAACGGCGGATCCAGATAGATCAGATCAATGCACTCGGAATTGATGCCCTGCATGACCTCCAGATTGTCATCGCAGAAAATTGTCCGATTCTTGACGTTGCAGTCAGTCATGCCTCACCGACCGCCGGGACCATCGACCCGCAAGCGCTATGCGCCTGAATTGAGCCTCGCATTCCGCCTGCCTTCTGCCACTGACCATTTTGTAGATTTAGTTCGTTTCTTCGCGACTCTATGAAAACCTGATTGCACCAGCATGATGCGGCGATGATCGGGGGAAATCGACGGATGCGGATGCAAATATACGGCCTTTCATCAGTTATTGTACTGTGTTAGTCCATACATGAAATCAGTTAATTCGAACGGTGATACGCAGATCACTGCCAATGCGCTGCACATTAGAAAGATGTCCTTGAATGCGATCTGCCAAATGTTCAATACCAGGAATCTCAGCCATCGCTTTTGCCTCGTGACCCAGCAATGACGGAGACATATAAATCACCATTTCATCCGCAAGTCGCTGCTCTAGCAAAGAGCCAGCCAGCGCTGGCCCTGCTTCAACCAGCACTTCGTTGACCTCAAACTGATCAGCCAATACAGTCATCATATGCAGACAGCTCAGTCCAGTGTGATCGGATGGGATTTCTATCACCTTCGCCAGTCCCGACAGCGCAGATTTTCGCCTGGCATCAACGCCCTCTTTCGCAAAAATCAGGACATCACCCTCACAGCGAAACATGGATGCTTGCGGAGATATCCTCAATGAGCTGTCTGCAACAATGCGAATCAGGGAACTGTCGGCTTCCGGAACCCTGCAGTTCAGACGCGGGTCGTCTGCCGCAACGGTCCCGATTCCCGTCAGCAATCCGGCCGCTCTCGCTCTCAGACGCTGGGCATCCTGCCTTGATGCCGCGCTCGTAATCCATTTGCTGTGACCCGATTTCACTGCAATGCGCCCGTCCAGAGACGCAGCGACTTTGATGGTAATCCACGGCAAGCCCCGCCGCTGCCGCTTGAAGAAACCCTTATTCAGCTCTTCAGCATCCTGCTCCAACAGACCGACCTCCACCTCAAGGCCAGCATTGCGCAATCTTTCAATGCCAGTGCCGTTGATTTTCGGATTCGGATCTAAAGTGCATGCGACAACACGCCGGATTTTCGATTCAATGATGCGGCTGGTGCAAGGCGGGGTGCGACCCGTAATTGAGCAAGGCTCCAAGGTCACATACATGGTGGCATTGTCACAAATATCCGAACAGCAATCAAGCGCATTGATCTCAGCATGAGCGGTGCCAGCCTTGGCGTGACAGCCCTCGCCGATGATCTGCCGATTCTTGACGATGACGCAGCCAACACGTGGATTGGGGTGCGGAGAGATCAGCGGCTCATTCGCAAGCGCGAGTGCGCGCCTTGCATATTCGCGATCGGTTTGATTCACAATTTGGGCCCTCGACACATCCACCTGAGTTTTTGCCATTGATGAAATACAGGGCCGGAGCGCCTTCAGCCGCCAGTCGCAGTCCGCAAATTGGATCTGGCAAAGTGCCAGTGTGGATTGCGTCTGCGCCCGACTGGGAGATTATCTAATTCTGCGTCTGCTCCGTGATGGCCATATCTGTGCGCGAGATGCGCAGTCCCAGAACCACAGGACTTGCAATGAATATGGAAGAATACGTTCCAACCAGCACACCGACCAGCAAGGCGATAGAAAAGCCGCGGATCACTTCGCTGCCGAAAATCAGCAGAGTCAAAACGACGAACAATGTTGTCATCGATGTCAATATCGTTCGCCGCAGCGTCTGGTTGATCGAGCGGTTCATGATCTCAATCGCAGTTCCGTGCTTGCTGCGCCGAAAGTTTTCCCGTATCCGGTCAAAAACGACAATAGTGTCGTTGAGAGAGTACCCGATCACTGCCAGCAGCGCGGCCAGTACGGCCAGTGAAAAATCGATTTGAAAAATTGAAAAAATGCCAATCGTAACCAGCACATCATGCACCAGCGCAGCCACTGCACCGACCGCAAAACGCCACTCAAAACGCCAGGCGACATAAATCAATATCCCGATCAGCGCATAAATCATCGCCAAGCCGCCTTGCTCCGTCAATTCCTGCCCGACCTTGGGGCCGACAAACTCAACTCGGCGCATTTGCACAAAACACTCATCCACAGACTGATCAGCTTTCCGACAGTTCTGTACGTTCTCAGCTGCGGTCTCGATCAGTGTTTCTGAGTATGGAGCCCGCAGCGACTCGACCAGCTCAGAGCTCAGCTGCGCGGCATTGCCGCTTCGCTCCGCGGTTGGAATGCGTACCATGACATCCCGCGTGGTGCCAAAATACTGGACGGTTGCGTTCTCGAAACCTGAATCAGTCAGCTGCTGCCGAAGCTCTTCAACACCCACTTGCTCAGCGTAGCGCACTTCGACCAATGTGCCGCCTGTGAAGTCAAGCCCCCAATTGATGCCTTGAATGAGCATCGAGCCGATGCCGGCTGCGATGATCACAGACGAGACAATCGCAGCAACCCGTCTGCGGCTTAGAAAATCAAAATTCAAGTTTGCTTTAATGAGTTCCATCGAATTCATCCCTAGATGCGCAGCTCTGCAACCCGCCGACGACCGCCGTAAACCAGATTCACAACAGTCCGCGTTACCAGGATCGCGGTGAACATTGAGGTCACGATGCCGATAGCCAGCGTCACGGCAAAACCCTTAATCGGTCCGGTGCCGAAATTAAACAGCACAATGGCCGCAATCAAGGTGGTGATATTGGCATCAACGATGGTTGAGAATGCCTTTTCGTAGCCTGCCGCGATGCTGGTCTGCGGGGTGTTGCGATTCCGCAGCTCTTCACGAATACGCTCAAAAATCAGTACGTTCGCATCAACCGCAATACCGACCGTCAGAACAATGCCGGCAACACCGGGCAGAGTCAAAGTTGCCTGCAGCCCGGACAAGACCGCGACAATCAGCACCAGATTCAAACCCAGCGCAAGATTCGCTACCAGACCAAACACCCGATAGTAAATGATCATGAACACCAAAACGATCAAAAAGCCCACAATCACCGACTGCAGTCCCTTGGCAATGTTTTGCTGCCCGAGACTTGGACCGACAGTCCTTTCCTCGATGATGTCAATCGGTGCGGCCAAAGCGCCGGCACGCAGCAGCAGCGCCAGATCTCGCGCCTCGGTCACGCTGTCCAGTCCCTCAATCTGGAAGCGCCGGCCGAGCTGATCGCGGATGACTGGCGCTGTGATCACTTCCTCGATCACCTCTTTGACTCGAACCGGATTGCCATTGTCGTCAAGTACCGCCAGACCTTGCTGATCACGCTGAACTTCGGAGCGGGTTTCAAGATAAATGACCCCCATGCGGCGGCCTATGTTCTCACCGGTTACTTTCTGATTGATGGCAGCGCCGCGGGCATCCAGCGTAATACTGACAATCGGGCCGCCGGTCAGCGTATCAATGCTGGCGGCCGCATCAACGATGTTCTCACCCGAATAGACCAGGGAGTTTTTCAGCAGGATCGGACTGCCATCACGCATCGAATAGAGTTTTGACCCCAGCGGGACAGCGCCGCTGGCGGCGGCCGAATGATCATGCTCCTCATCGACCAGGCGAATTTCCAATGTAGCGGTGCGGCCGAGAATGCGCTTGGCTCTCGCTGTATCCTGCACTCCAGGCAATTGCACTACGATTCGATTATTGCCTTGGCGCTGGACAACCGGCTCGGCAACACCCAATTCATCAATCCGATTGCGCAGCGCGACGATATTCTGCTCGACTGCAAAACGCTTCAGCTCATCCGTTTCGCTTTCAGCAATCGTCGCTTGGAGATACAACTCTCCGTCCCGCTCGAAATCACGAATCTCTAATTCCGGGAGCTCATCATCAATGACATCTTGAGCCGCGCTCAGCGGAGCATTGTCTCTGAATTTGATCTCAATCCCGCCGTCTTCGCTGCGGCGCACAAATGCGTAGCGCACACGCTGCTCGCGCAAGATGCTCCGCAGCGTATCAACATAGCGTTCTTCGGCCCGCGCAACCGCACTATCCAGATCCACTTCCATCAAAAAGTGAACTCCGCCACGCAAATCCAGGCCCAAGTACATTGGCGCAAGGCCAAGCGAATTGATCCAGCCAGGAGAGGACGGCACCAAGGTCAGAGCAACCGTGTACTGATTGCCCAAAGTTTCCTGCAGCCTGTCTCTGGCAGCGAGTTGATCTGAGGTATTTGCGAAACGGACGCGAACCCCTTTGTCGTCGGCAATCGTGCCGAGAGTCTCGATCTGCTCCCGCTCAAGGACCTGCTCAACTTGGGACAATAAGAATGTGCTGACTGCGGTGGTCCGCGCGGCGCGGACTTGCACACCCGGATCATCGCCGAATAAATTCGGCAATGCGTAGAGAATGCCCGGAACGATTACGGCAGCGATAATCAGATATCGCCACCAGTGATTCAGATTCATCTATTCGGAGTCTGATGCGGAGTCGGAGTCTGATGTCAGAGCTTTTTTTCTTTTCTTCCTGCCGCCGGATGCGGGGGCATTAGGTGATTTCAATGTGTCTTGCGGCACCACTTGCGCAATCGCCATGCGCTGTACCTGAACGACTACACCGGCAGCCACCTCAAGGCCGATGAAATTATCGTCAACGGATTTGATTTTGCCTAAAGTGCCGCCATTGGTCACAACCTCATCGCCGGTTTGCAGCGATTCGACCATTTGTTTATGCATTTTCGTTTTTTTCTGCTGCGGACGGATTAACAGAAAATAAAACAGAACAAATATCAGAACGAGTGGAATCAAGCTGATGAAGCCGCCACCGGCTTCTCCACCCGTTTGTGCCAATGCATCAGCAATAAAAAATTCCATGAATTTCACCACCAAGAATGAGGTTCGTAATTAGGCGGCTAATGTTACCACAATTGATACGCTGAATAGCGATTTCCCTGTTCTCTGAATAGGGCGTACGGGACGATTTGGAGGTATCCATCCCCTGGTTCCAGCGCCAGATAAATGTCTCCTGTCAGTCACCGTCTCTGCACTGCTGAAACTTCCATTATTGGAAGAAAAAAATCTTATACCTAAATATCATCAATTACTTGTGATTTTTATTTCCTAATGTTTCTGATAATGCCGGCTTCGGAAGCTCAGAAATTTTGACTAGAAAGCATCTTCACCCGCAGGACTGGGCAGAGCGGCACAGCTGGCGTCAAAGCAAATAGATTAAAGCATGCGATTCAGATTGGCGCCCAAGTCGTTGCAATTTTCTTTTCTCACATGCCCCAGACGGTCACCTGGCGGCCGCCGGCTGAGGCCTCGCGCCGGAACACCTTCTCATCCCAGGAGCGCTGCTCCGAGCGGTCGAAGACCACCAGATGGCCGCCCGCCGGCGTTGACCACCCGCTGCAGGAACGCCTGCAGCACCAGCTGCGGCCCCGCCTCCTTGCAGTCAAAGCGCTCCACCCAGTGCTCGGAGCGCTCTCTGAAGAACGCCTGGAACGATGCCATCAGCTTGTCCATGATCAGTTTCCCGCCCTCGACAAACCAGGCGGTCTGATACGCCAATGCCAGGTCATTGGACGCGATCAGCTCGCGCGGGATGACCTCGCGGTAGATGGCATTGGCAACGGCGATCTGCGGGGTCGCGGTGACCAGCCCCAGATCCACGCAGTACTGCACATCGTCGGGCTGGAAAGCGCCGGTCGCGGCGCCGCTGACCAAAGGCTCGATGACCCGCTTGACGCGTCCCTCGCGCAGCTTGTCGGCCAGCTGGTCCAGATGCGTGTCGCGGCGCCGGATCAGCGCCTCCCGGGCATCGATCACATCATGGCGCCCGAGGGTGACACTGCGGTCCCTCACCTTTGCCAGCGCCTCGTCTGCCAGCGCATTGACCAGCCACGGCTGGCCGGCGGTGGAGTTCCACACTTCTTCCAGGGCCGCCTCGCTCCACGGCTGTCCGGTCTCTTCGGTGTGCTGGAGCAGCAGGGCGCGGGTCTCGGCCGCGGTGAAATCCCCCAGCCGCAGGGATTCCGCCTTGATGTTGAAGGCGCTGCCGCCGGTGATGACCGCCTTCTCGGCGCTGGAGTGGATGCGGCAGTCTCTCACATCGCGGATGCCGCACAGGATCACGCACTGCGGAAACCGCTTCGGGCGCCTCTGATAGCCGGCGCGCAGCTGGCGCAGCGCCGAGATCAGCGTGTCGCCGACCAGGGCATCGATCTCGTCGAGCATGACCACCAGCGGCTTTGTGTCGGCCGCCGCCCAGCGGACCAGCAGCTGCTGCAAGGCGCCATGGGCGCCATACGCATCCAGGATATCGGCCCACGCGTCATGCTCTAAAGCATCGCCGTGGACAATCTGCGCTTCGGTCGCCAGCTCGCCCAGAATCGCCTGCATCGCGACATGCACGTTTTCTCGCGCCGCCTGCGCCGGCTCGACATTGGCATACAGGGCGCGATAGCGATGGGATTCGTTCAGCTCATCGCGCAGGGCCAGCAGCGCCGAGGTCTTGCCCGTCTGGCGCGGCGCGTGCAGGATGAAATACCGCTTTTGCCCGATCAGGCCAAACACCTCATCGCGGTCCATGCGGCCCAAAGGCGCAATGTGATAGTTGTCTTCCGGCACAACCGGGCCGGCCGTGTTGAAAAATCTCATGACAGCAGATTATAGTAGCCAGCCCTGCGCGGCGGGGCCACCGTCATGAAAGAAAAAAAAATAGTTTTGTCATATTTATCAAATACTTGAAATTTTAGTTGCTAAAAAGTAGCCAATCCTGCGCAACGGGGACCATCACTTGAAGAAAGACCTGTTCTCAGGGAGAAAGCATATCGAACAACTTCATGAAAAGACAAACGACTCGAATCAATCCAATATCCCAATCAAAGTCAATGCTGAGTTATCATAAGCGAGACGAATAAAATCTACCAAACATCCATCTATCAGCATTGAAAATCGCTGCAAATTGCAGAAATTTTATTCGAGCTTGCAACCGAGAAATGACTGAATGCAACGTTGGCAATCGCACTGTTTTCTGCCGAGACAATTTAGATGTCCTGCAAAACATAAACTCCCAGTGCATTGATCTGATCTACCTCGACCCGCCATTCAGCAAGAACAGGATATTCACTGCGCCCATCGGTTCAAGTGCAGAAGGCGCCGAATTCAAAGACATTTTCCGAGAAGAGGATTTAAAGGAGGGGCGGCTATCCACAATTTCGGAAGATCATCCCGAGCTTTACAGCTGTCTCAATGGAATAAAAGGCGCCGGCAATCACTACAATTTCGCTTACTTGGCTTACATGGCTATCCGGCTGCTGGAATGTCATCGTATATTGAAGCCGAGCGGCAGCCTATACCTGCATTGCGATCCGACAATGTCTCATTACTTGAAAGTTGTGATGGATTGCATATTCAGCGAGCAGAAGCATCAGACAATGATCACTTGGAAGAGAACTTTTGCCCACGGCGACAGAGTTTTTGCGAACGTATCCGACAATATCCTGTTTTATGGCAATGCCTGCGAACTGAAAGATGAAATCTACGTGCCGCTCAGCGCCGAATACATTGCAAAACACTTCAAGCATATTGATACGAGAGGCCGGTATCAGCTGATCACCCTCACAGGAGCAGGCAAATCCTCTGGCGAAAGCGGCACTCCATGGAGAGGAGTCGATCCAACGAACTCGAACAGACATTGGTGACCTCCAAAAACAGGCAGAGTGGCAAAATGGATTGAGAACCACTACATTGCAGGTTATCGGCAGATCAAAGGTGTCCATGAGCGCTTGGAGCTGCTTGACAAGTCGGGATTTGTCTATTGGCCAAGGGACAGCAATGGGGTGCCCAGGCTGAAGCGGTATCTGACGGGTGAAGACGGTCAGATACCGACGAATATCTGGACAGACATTCCTCCAGTTGGAAAAAAATCGCTTGAGAACGCAGATTATCCCACTCAAAAGCCATTGGCGCTGCTAAAACGAATTATTCATGCCAGTTCCAATAAAGGTGATATTGTTCTTGACCCATTCTGTGGATGCGCTGCCGCTTGTGTTGCAGCCGAACAACTGGGGTGTCAATGGATTGGAGTTGATGTCTCGGTCAAGGCCTATGAGCTCGTAAAGAAAAGACTGGACACGGAGGTAGTCAGACCTGATGAGCTTTGGCAGACAGAGGCTCACATGAAAACCTATCCGCCGAAACGTACCGACTTGGGCATTGGCTACAGAGAGAAAAAGTTTGTCTATGTCATATCTCACCCGAATTATCCAGGAGAGTATAAAGTAGGGATCACAAAAAAATGTCAGTCACGGCTCAACTCCTATCAGACCTCCGATCCTGAGCGCCAGTTCAAGCTGGAGTTCATGCTGGAAACGCCGTTTTTTCGAGAAACTGAAGTTTATATTCATGACAGGTTTCCGAACAAGCATGAGTGGGTGCAGGCAGAACTGCAGCAGATCATCAAGGAGATAAAGGAGTTCACCCCAAGCGCGCCGCAAGATTTGCACTCGCTGAGCTTGCTTGGCGAAGCGCATGAGGGCTTTGAAAAGAATGCAGAATACGACGATCAAGGGCAAAAGTGAGCCCAATTGGCAATGCCCCAAAGTTTCGCGAGTGCCTCATTCCAACTCTGCCGAGGTGGAAAGGCAGTAGTGCGGCGGGAGTCTTCCTGCCATCGACCTGAACGGAGTTCAACTGGACCGTTTTGACTTGCGCCCGTGACATGAGGGATAGTTCACACAACCGAAAAACTGGCCATACTTTCCCCTTCTTTTGACCAGCCACCCATCGACGCATTGACTGCATCGATCAAACTCAGCGCCGCACTGGCACTGCCTGATCTCTGAATTGGTCTCAGCGCCGACCGGCAATCCAATCCCGCAAACCGAACATGCGGGCAAGCTTGCATCGCAATTGCCCCAATGCTCGCAAACATAGCGGTTTCTCTTTGTGATGTGCATTTGACCGGCGCATCGAGAGCATTGATACCGTCTCGGCTGCGCAAACCCATATTCGATCGCTCCGTACTGCTGGTCGCTCAGCAATTCTTGAACAAAGCATGAAGGCCGACTTTTTTGCGCAATAATGGAGACTGACTTCCGGGCGCGCGTGAGCGCCACGTAAAAAACACGGCGCTCTTCTGCATGCTCGAACCGTTCCTGCTGCGGAAGCACGACGCTCAAAATCGGATCATCGGTCATTTCCGATGGCAAGCCGTGTCTGCCTTTGCAAGCGCCAAGAATGATCACATGATCAGCCTCCAGCCCTTTCGACGAGTGAATCGTCTTGAAAGACACCGAAAGATGACGGTGGCGACGATTGATTTCCTTTAAGTTCTGCGGCTTGAGGATGTTGTATCGCCCCAGCAATAAAACAGTTGAAGATTGGCGCTCGAAGCTTTTGGCTATGTGATCCAGCGCCGCCAGCAGCGACTCGCCGAAGTGAGCGCTTCTGCTCCAGAAAATTGAAATTGCCGGCGTGGCCGAGCTGTCTGCGGGTATGACTTTTTTTTCGATCTGTGATGGGTTCTGGAGAACAAAACGGCGCGCAGGATGTGCAATTCGATCTACACATCGGAAAGTGCGCTCAAGTTTCACCGTACTTGAGATACCCGTATTCTGCCCCATCCGGCCGCCAAAGTTTGACCCGAAATACTGCATCAGGCTTGTATCGGAGCCGGCGAACCGGTAGATCGACTGCCAGTCATCGCCCACGGCAAATAAGCGTGTGTCTGAATGCTGCGCCTTGAGCGCCATCAGCAGACCTGCTCTTGCCGCCGAAATATCCTGAAACTCATCGACAAGCAAATGACGAAACGGGCTTCGATAGCGGTTTTCCCTGATATACCGAGTCGCCCTCAAGATCATGTCCTCGAAATCGATTTGATTCCCCAGCTGCTCTTGGTATTCCTCGAAAACACACTCGAAAATATCCAGAAACGCCATTTCTCGACTGCCATCCTTCCATTGATTGACTTTGGATCGACAGGACTCAATCGTTTGCCCAGAGCCTTTGAAATGCCGAAGAAAGGTGACGATTATTTTGGTGAAATCATCAAACTCACCGCTTGCGCTGAGCTGCGCAAGAATCTGTCTCATCGAAGCCGGCTTGAACTCGACATGAGGCGCGAGCTTGTCTTCCAAGCTTGACAAAAGCCGCCCTTCGCAGTTTTCGTAACTGAAGGTCTCGATCAGCGTCGTTTCGAACTGGCTGTGCACCTGCCGTTTCCACTCCATCTGACTCAGATATTTCTCTCGATCAACGCAAGGTGCAGTTGTCAGAATTTCATTGCCCGTTGCATCCGACTCTCGCCGAACCCCAAAATGCTCAATGTATACGCCGCTTTCAGTCAGCCGAAAGTCCGGTGTGTACGGCTTGCCCTTTGCCTCGGGCAGCTGATGCTCGTATTCAGGCTCGTATTCGTAGGCAATGCCTTTCATGCAGAGCCAGTTCGCAATCATCAGCTCCTCAAAACTGCGCACCATCTCTGCGTTCAGTGTTCTGAGCTCATTCGCCTCAATATAGCTATAGTATTCATGCAGCGTACCGAAGTCCCACTCGGACTTGGCAGGCACAAAGAATTCGGTAAACCAGCGGAACAGCATCTTGCGGACACGGCTCTGACTCGCGGCCAGCCGGATCAGAATGTTGCGAACATGGCCAAGCAGCAGTTTTTCATCGCTGGCATGGCTGGCGAGCAATGGCTTTGTTCCCTCAACCTCGGCAATGATGTCGTAGCTCAGACTATGGAACGTGGCCACAGCGACCTTCTCATCGCATGTCTTGGCAATGCGCTCGGACATTTCTCTGGCTGCGTCTCTCGCATATGCCATCAGCAGGATCTGCTCCGGAGCTCGAATTCCTCTTTGAATCAGGTAGGCAGCCTTGGCGCTGATTACACTTGTCTTGCCTGACCCCGCCCCTGCCAGAACGAGGGTCGCATCCTCATCGCAGATTAAGGCCTGGCGCTGCTCGTCGGTCAAGGAACGCGCTTCGATCGTGTCAAACAAGCGAGACATCTCAGACAGTTCCTTATCGATAAATTGACGCATCAGCTCTTTGCGATGACCATCCGGGCTGCGGTGGAAGTCGGCAATCTTTCTGATGTCCCGCTGGTCATCTGAAGCGAAAATCAATTCATGAGAACCCTTCGGCAAAACCGCAAGGATCTTCTCTGCCTCCCGCCACAGCGGCTGCACCCTGCTTGCAGCTGGAAACTGGCGAGCTCTTTCCAGCCTGGCAAGAGCTTTGGCAAGAGCTCGAATGGGTTCCAAATAGCTTTCCAGGCTTTTGCGGCGGCTGCGAATCCATGCATCGTTCAGTGCATCCACAAAACTTTTCGCCTGCTTGCTGCTGACACCAGCAAAAGAAAACAGACTTCCATCTTGCAGCGGCACTTCCACGGCCGCAGAAAACAGTCCGGCACGGACACATGACAGTCCGGCAAGGTCGGATAAATGAATCGTCCTCGGCTTTCGACCCGCTATTGCGATTCGCTCGCTGTCAACCGCAAGTCCATGGTTGCTCTCTGCATGCAGTGCATGCAGAACTCTGTGAAAAAAACGGCGCTCAATTCTCATGTCAGGAAACCTCAGCTTGAGAGTATCGCTGCCAGAGCGAAAACAATGCGCAAGCCGCTTCGAGAATTTGACACGACATGAGTGAATGATGAAATTGGACTGCCAGTATCGGCGTGTTGCATAAAAAAATCCCCCAAGCAAAAGCCTGGGGGATTTGCGAAGATCAATCAGGAATCAGAAACAATCCCTTTGCTGGAAATCAGCTGTATCGATACGGCACTCCGACTTTGTCCATTACATCAGAGTACTGCCGAAATGCATCGACAACCTTTCGGGTTCGTGGGCTGATAGACGCCAGATCTTCCCAAAATTCTTTCGAGTCAGCGACTACCTGATTCCATTCTTCAGCCGGAATCGTGGTCAGTTCCATCTTCTCGCCTTCAACCCTGAGTTTCGCCTCGCCGCCCCAATACCAAACCTGCCGGTAGTAATGGGAGTCATTGCAAGACATGCGGAACAGTTCCTGCAGATTCTCAGGCAATGCGTTCCAGCTGTTGGAATTTGCAAAGTACGAACCGCACCAGGCGCCTGTGACATTGTTCAGCAGCGCATAGTTGCACACATCCGCCCAGCCCACTTCGTATGCTTCGGTGAACCCGCACCAGGCGACGCCGTCCAGCTCGCCAGTGCCGATCGCAACCTCGATATCATCCCATGGCAGCGTGACAGGAATCAGTCCATAACGGGACAGGAATCGTCCGGCTGTCGGTACGCCAAAGACCCGCTTGCCTTTCATATCCGCAAGCGATCGAATCGGATCCTTGGTAAAGATATGCAGCGGATCCCAAGCGCCGGCGCTGATCCATTCCACACCTTCGACCTCGCCATAGGCTTCCGCCCAGATTTCGTCGAGTCCGTAGTATTTGAACAGGACCGGCAGATCAAGGCTGTAACGGGTCGAAAACGGGAAGTAGCCGCCAAATACGCTGATGTCGACGGGCGAAGCCATCGTTGCATCGTCGCTTTGCACGGCATCCAGCGCACCAGACTGCATGGCGCGAAACAGCTCATCGGTCGGCACGAGCTGATCGGCGTAATACAGCTCGATCTCCATCTGCCCGTGAGCGACCCGATTGAATGACTCAATCTGGGGCAGCACCACATGAGCGCCCAGCGGCGCTCCGGAATACGATTGCAGGGCCACTTGATCGGGTTGGTCTGGGAAAAAGCGTAGGGTGCCGTTCCAGCCGCTAAAATACCCGCAGTGCCCGCGCCCACATTCTTGACGAAATTCCGCCGCTCTTCGCTGGTCGGTTTCTCTACTCTATCTTTATCAGTCATATCAGTCTCCTCCAGACAATGCTTGAATATTTGATTCATACCTCTCAATCTTCCGCTTTGTACATTGATCGGCTAGCGCACATAAACCTGCCCCGGCAGCCACAGCGCAATTTGCGGAAAAACCATCACCAGCACAAGAGACAAAACCATCACCAGCACAAACGGCCAGATCGATCGGTAAATATCCATCAGGCTGATCTCAGGCGGCGCCATCGCGCGCATCAGAAAAAGATTATAGCCAAAAGGGGGCGTCATGTAGGCGATCTGGCAGGTGATGGTATAGAGCACACCGTACCACACCGGATCAAAGCCCAGTATCTTGACCAGCGGGACATACAGCGGTGCGACGATGACCAGCATTGCAGTATCATCCAGAAACATGCCCATAAACAAATACGACAGCTGCATCATGATCAAAACCTCCCATGGGGAGAGGTTCCAGTTCGTGATAAAAAGCGTCTCAATGGCACGGGCGGCGCCGATACCGTCAAATACAGCTCCAAAGCAAAGGGCCGCCAGAATGATCCACATGAACATGCAGGAAACCCCCAAAGTCTTGCGGACAGTCTCTTCCATGACTTTGAGATTCAGCCGACCTTTGACTAAAGCCGCCAAGGTTGCGGCAGTCGCACCGACCGCAGAACTCTCAACCAGACTGGTAATGCCCATGACAAACAGCCCGGTCATGAAAAAGAAAATCAGAAACGGCACGATTCCTGCCCGCAGCAATGCCAGTTTCTCCTGCATCGGCAGGTTTCTTTCCGCGGCGCTGATTGTCGGTCCCAAATGGGGCTGAATGCGGCATCGGATCACGATGTAAATAATGAACAAAGCAGCCATCAGAAAGCCGGGGATCGCACCGGCAAGCCACAGCTGTCCGACCGACTCCCTGGCGATCATGCCGTAGAGCACCAGCACCACACTGGGCGGCACTAGAATCCCCAGCGAGCTGCCGGCCTGCACCACCCCGGTGATCATGATCTTGTCATAGCCGCGGCGCAGCATTTCCGGCAAAGCGATCGTTGCGCCAATGGCCATGCCTGCGACACTCAAGCCATTCATCGCCGATATCACCACCATCAGCCCGATCGTGCCGACGGCCAGCCCGCCTTTGAGGCCGCCGAACCAGACGTGAAACATCTGATACAGATCGTCTGCAATACCCGATTCCGAGAGAATGAATCCCATATAGATGAAAAGCGGCAGCGTCAGCAGCGGATACCATTTGAACAGCTTGAATGCCGCAGTAAACGGCATTTCGACACCGCCCTCTCCCCACAGCAGCAGCGCTGCAACCGTCGAGACGATTCCAATTGCCGCAAACACCCGCTGTCCGGTCAGCAGCATGGCCAGCATCGAGCCGAACATGATAATGGCGATGGCTTCGTAGCTCATGCCAGCTCGACTCCTCTGGCCTTGGCCAAATCTTTGAAGAACGTGGATACGGCCTGCAGCAAAATCAGAACGATGCCGAAGACCATGATGACTTTGATCGGCACGACTGACGGATTCCACATGGAAAACAGCCGCTGGTTGGTTTCAATTGAATAAATCGTACTGGAGATGGAGCCAATCAGCAGCACGATCAAATACACCACGAGGAAGATCGCGGTGCAGCAGTCTACGCGCGCTTTGGCGCGCTCCGAGAGTCGGTCATAGATCAGGTCCATGCGCACATGGCTGTGCAGCTGCATTGAGTAGGCGCCGCCCATAATATAGTATGCCGCGAGGGTGAACTGGGCCAGCTCGACACACCAAAACAAGGGAATCTGAATGACGTTGCGGGTAATGGCATCCAGCAGCAATGTTCCGATCATCAGGAATATCAGATACATCGCGATGCGGCCAAAGCGAGTGGAAAGGTAATCCACCACCCTGACATATTGAACAATCACGGAAGACATCGGCTTTTAATGTGTGAGCACCTGAAGAGCGATGGGGTCAATTTTCGGCCGCTCTACGACAGTGTCAGCGTCGAAATCCCGGTGCGTAATAATACCCCAAAAGATTCATAGGAAATGATGCGAGTGCAGAGCTTTGCGAAGCTCAAGTCGGCAGACCGTTCGAAAAGCGCACGTCACAGACAGTGTGCCATCGTTTCATTCCGCTGTCTGCATCTGCACCGGCCGCGCAGAATCAAGAGCATTCCCAGGCTCGGTCGCGCGAGATCAAGCACTCAAAAACTCGGATTTCCGCCTCATATTTTGAGCGCTTTCTCTCCAGCCAGAGCATCGCAGCCGGCCGCAAAGCGGCACTCCAAACCTTTCATCCGAACTCATGCCCAACAGCTGTTTTCTGATCAATGCGCCTGAACTGACTGCACACCAGGCCGCGCCTGCAAGAGCTCGCCTGCCGGCAAAAGTCCCAGCACCTCAAATCACGCCCGCACCGCACCATGCGTCACTTATTCCACCGTTAATTGCGCCAGGTCGATTCCAAATTCCTTGCACAGCTGCCCGAATGTACCGAGCTCGATCGACTGGCGAATGCGCTTCATCAGATTCTGATAGTAATGCAGATTGTGAAGCGTGCACAATCTGGACACCAGCGGCTCGCGAATTCGATACAAATGCCGCAGATAGCTGCGCGTGTACTTCATGCAGACCGGACAAGAGCATTTTTCATCCAGCGGTCTGAGGTCACCGGCATATTTCGCATTGCGTATCTTCACAACCCCTTCCGATGCAAACAGCCAGCCGTTTCTGGCATTGCGCGTCGGCAGTACACAGTCAAACATATCTACCCCGCAGGCCACACCGTAGACAATGTCAGCGGGCGTGCCGACGCCCATCAGATACCGCGGCCTGGATTGCGGCATCGCCGGCGCCACGGCCTTGAGGACAGCATGCATCTGATCCTTGGGCTCGCCGACAGACAAGCCGCCTATCGCATAGCCGTCAAAGCCAATCTCTCCAAGCCGGCGCAGTGATGCATGGCGAAGGTCGGGATACATGGAACCTTGCACGATGCCAAACAGCGCGCCATGCGGGCTGGAGTAAGCCGCCTTGGACCGCTCCGCCCAGCGCATCGATTGCTCCATTGACTGCTTCGCTTGCTCAACTGTCGCCGGATACGGCGTACAGTCGTCAAAGCACATCGCAATATCCGAATTCAAAGCCTGCTGCACCGCCATCGATTCCTCAGGACCCAAAAAGACCGCAGCGCCGTCAAATGGAGACTGAAAAGTCACACCTTTTTCCTCAAGCTTTCGAAGCTTTGCCAGACTGAACACCTGAAAGCCGCCGGAATCCGTCAGGATCGGATGCTCCCAGCCCATAAACTGGTGCAAGCCGCCGTGCAATGCAATCAGCTCTGTACCCGGCCGCAGCATCAGATGAAAGGTATTGCCCAATATAATCTGTGCACCGATGCCGTCCAAGTCGACCGGCTCCATGGTTTTGACTGCACCGAAGGTGCCGACCGGCATGAAGACCGGAGTATCCACCTGGCCGTGGGCCAGGCGGAGCCGACCGCGACGGGCATTGCCTTGAACTGCAACTGTAGAAAATTCAAGCATCACAAAGGCTTTCGCATGGCAGATTCAAAATCATCACGTTTCAAAAACAGCTTTACAGCCAAAACAACTCGTTCAAGAAAACTGAGGGCATGCTGATGCAAATATTATGCAACTTCCAAATCGCATTTATCGGCCTGGGCATTATGGGCATGCCGATGGCGCGCAACCTGAAGAGAGCCGGTGCGCAGGTGGCTGTCTACAACCGCAGCCCGCAGAAAGTCGCCCGGCTGGTCAAAGAGGGCTTTGCGGAATTGAAAGAACCGAAAGATGCCTGTCATGCCGATGTGGTCATCTGCATGCTGGCGGATACCGCCGCAGTCGAAGCCGTATTGTTCGCAGACAATGGAGTTGCGGCCGCGGCCCGCTCTGGCCTGACCATCATTGACATGGGCACCACTGCGGTAGAGGCAACTCGCACGATCGCCGAAAAACTCGGCGAGCACGGAGTGAAGTTCATTGACGCGCCGGTCTCAGGCGGTGAGACGGGCGCCATTGAGGGCACACTGTCGATTATGGTCGGCGCGGCCGAAGACGACCTGCGAGCCGTACAGCCTATTTTCGAAATTTTAGGCTCAAACATAATCCACGTAGGTGATGTCGGCTGCGGACAGATTGCCAAAGCGGCCAACCAGATTATCGTAGGCCACACGATCCAGGCCGTTGCAGAGGCTTTCGCACTTTGTCAAAGCGGAGGCGCCGATCTCCAAAAGGTCGCCGAAGCCCTCAGCGGCGGATTTGCGGACTCGACGATACTCAAAGTTCACGGGCAGCGCATGATTGCCGGCAATTTCGCACCCGGCGGAAAGGTCTCGACACAGCTGAAAGACCTGCAGCAGGCATTGGATTTCGCCGGCAGCCTCAACCTGCCCCTGCCAGCGACAAAATTATGCCGTGACCGCTACCAAGCGCTGATCGAAAAAGGCGGCAGCCAGCTTGATCACAGCGCCTTGTTCCGACTCTACTGAGAAATAACTTTAGGCGTCTTCTGCCGGGCAGGCAGATGACTCAGCTCGCGCGGCCATAGTTTTGCCGGCGCCTGGGCGCCTGCACAGTCCTTCAAACCCGCTGCGGAACCCGCCTGCATGCGAACCTCTCAGCGCAAGTTTCCTGTTTTATTTTCACGTGCGCGATTTCATGCGCTCGCCGCGTATGTCAAACACGCTCCGCATGGCTGTCTGCCCGGGATAGTCGACCCCCGCGATTCGGGTCTCGACATTCAGACCCGCTTGACAATATTCCGGCTCACTGATCTTCGCCAATGCCACCGGAGACCCCACCCGAAAGCCATACGCAGCCGAGGTGGTATAGCCGATCAGCTCTCCGCGGCTGAACACCGGCTCATTGCCAAGCGGCACGGCTTCATCATCGCCAAACAGGATGGACACAATACGGTTCCTCAAGCCCGCTGACCGCTGGATTTGCAATGCAGTTTTTCCAACAAAGTCTTTATCCCAATCGATCACAAATGACAGTCCTGCCTCGATCGGCGTGATGCTCGAGTCCAGCTCATGACCATAGGCAAGATGGCGTTTTTCGATGCGCATCGAAGATTGTGCGTACAGTCCAGCCGGCTTTGCGCCATATGAGCACATCTGATCGAAAAGCCCCCCTGCCTCATCGGCGCGGCATGTAATCTCCCAGCCGCTTTCACCCACATAAGACAGTCGCGCCGCCCAGATATCAGCTCCGCAAACGGTCAGTGAACTGCTTTGAAAATGTCGCAGCTGATTCAGAGCGCCCGCGCCGATTGCTCTGGCGATGGCGCCCGATCGGGGGCCCGTCAGTGCGATTACGGCAAATTCTTCTGTAACATCAAGAAGATCAGCATTTTCCGTTTTTCTCCGATTTCTTTTCAGCCATGAAAAGTCTCTGGCGATGGATGCCGTGCCGACATAAAGCCGGTAGTGCTGCTCAGACAGTCGAATCGCAGTCAAGTCGCTTTCATAGCCGCCGCGCTCGTTCAGCATTGCGGTGTAGATGACCCGACCGACCGGCAGGTTCATCTGACTCGTGCATATGCGATTGAGAAAGTCCGCGGCATCCGGACCGCGCACGTCAATTTTTCCCAGAGTCGACTGATCGAATACGGCGGCGCCAGTGTGCGCCGCATTAACCTCACGCCCCACTTGCGCATGCCATTGCGGCCGTGAAAACGTTAATTCCGGCTCGTGTTTCTTGCCGAAATACAAAGCGCGCTCCCACCCGTAAACTTGTCCAAAATGCGCCTGCAGATCATGCTGTCGGCCAAACAAGGGCGGTTTTCTCAGATTGCGCGCACTGCTCCACTGCCGATTTGGATAGGTGATCTCATAGTGTTTGCCCAAGACTTCAGGCACTCTTGAGGCGAGCCGATCGACACGGTTGAATATTGGATGAAAACGTTTTGGATCAAGCTCATGCAAGTCGAACGGCATGAAGCCCTTCTGTATGCAATGTGCGAGCGCCATGCCGGCTCCGCCCGCCGATGCAACACCGACTGAGTTCATTCCGCAGGCCAGAAAAACGCCCTTTGTTTCGGCGGTCTCGCCAAGCATGAACCCGCCATCTGGAGTAAAACTCTCCGGTCCATTGAGCAGCATCTTCACTTGCGCAGATTCCAATATCGGCAGGCGATGAATCGCATTGCGCATCATCGGCTCAAAGTGACTCCAATCTTCATCCAGCAGTTGAAACGCGAAATTTTCTCCCAAGGCATCCGGCGAGATGGATTTGCCTTCAGGCTCAAAACAGCCGACCAGCAAGCCGCCGCTGTCGTCGCGAAGATACAAATGACCGTCATGGTCGGAGAGGGTCGGCAGATTGCCGCTGATGCCCTCGATGGGTCGGGTGAGCAGATAAAAATGCTCGCATGGCCAAAGCGGAACCGCGCAGCCCGCCCTCTCTCCGGTCTGCCTGCTCCACAAACCGCTGCAGATCGCCACTGCCTCACAGCGAACCGTTCCCTGCGGAGTGATCACCTCCTTGACCTGATTGTTCTGAGTAACGATGCCAGTCACCGGACAATGCTCAAAAATTCGGGCGCCGCGAGATCGGGCGCCTTTCGTCAGGGCCAAACATAAATCAGCTGGACTGACGCGTCCATCACCGGGCACCCAAACCGCGCCAATGACATCATCAAGGTTCACAAAAGGCCATTTCTCCCGAATCTCAGCGGCGCAAATCGGGGCTGCTGGCACACCGAACAAATGCGCCAGATCCTCCTGGCGCCGGATGTGTGACAGTCGATCTTGATGGGTTGCGATTGAAATGGAACCCTCTTTAATCCAGCCTGTGCTCTGTCCGGTCTCAGCCTCCAAAGTCGAATACAGCTCAATCGAGCGCTGAATCAGCCGGGTCGCATTCTGCGTCGATCGCAAGGCGCGGACCTGAGCGGCTGAGTGCCAGGTGGTTCCGGACGCAATCTGATTGCGCTCCAGCAAAATTGCATCGCTCACGCCGAGCTCAGCGAGGTGGTACAGAATCGAGCAGCCCATGACACCGCCGCCGATGACGACAACCGGAGCATGCGCAGGAATAGTCATGGACTCAATATTTGCGCTTCCAATCGACTGATCGCAGCCATCCGCCGGCAATGCGGTCAGTCACAATGCACCAGCGCACCAGCTGAGCGCATCAACCCACGAGTCCCAGCAGCTGTGGCAGCCAGAGAGTCAGTGATGGAAAAATCCCCAGTGTAAGAACAATCACAAAAATAAGAGCCAAGAATGGGATCAGTTCCCGAGACAGCGCCCAGAGATCGACTTCGCATATGCTTGCAATTGCAAACAAGACATTGCCGATCGGCGGCGTGCACAGGCCAATCATGCAATTGACCATCACCATGATTCCAAAGGTCAGTGGATGAATGCCCGCAGCTTCAATAATCGGCGCAAAAATCGGTACAAACAAAATAATGACAACCGAAGGCTCCGTCCAGAACCCCAGCGCAAGAATAATCAGATTGATCGTCAAAAGAGTCAGCAATGGCCGCTCCTCAAGAAAAGACAGCCAGTCCCGAACGAGTCCTGGAACATCCTCGAGAGCAAACACAAAACTGACCATGGAGGCCATCGCGATGATTATCATCAGCTTGCTGGTCTCAATTGCAGAACCGCGCAAGGCAGCCATCACATCGCTGGCGCCGATCGCACGATAGATCACGCATCCAACAATCAGCGCATACGCGGCAGCCACTGCCGCCGCTTCGGTCGGTGTCATGATGCCGCCCAGAAGCGCACCCAAAATAATGACTGGCATCATCAGGGCCAGCGCCGAATTGGCGGAGATGCCTGCCGCCTCCTTCGGAGAAATGCGAGTCATGCGCCTTGGATATTTTCGATAGATAGACTTCACCGCGACCACGCATGAGCACGTTGCCGCCATCAGCATCCCGGGAATAATCGCACCGGCAAACATAGCCGCCACCGAAACATCCATGACGGACGAGTAGAATATGATGAGAACACTCGGCGGGATGATGGGGCCCACGAGAGAGGATGCGGCGGTGACTGCAGCAGCGAATGCACGGGAGTATCCCGCCTTTTCCATATTTGGAATGAATACTTTTCCAAGCGTCGCCACATCGCCGACCGCAACCCCGGTGATGCCTGCGAAAAGAAGGCTGGAAGCGACATTCACTTGGGCAAGTCCGCCCCGCAGGCGCCCGACAATCAAGTCAGCCAGCTTGACCAGCCGGTCGGACATTCCCGAACGATTCATCAAGTCTCCGGCGACTAGGAAAAACGGTATTGCTGTCAGGATAAAATTGTCCAGTCCGTCAAAAACCCGACCGGGAAGCGCAAAGACAATCGCTTCCATGCCGCTGAAAACAAAGTACAGGAGGCAGGGCACACCCATGCTTAGCCAGATTGGCGTCCTGATCAGCAGCAGCACCAGGAACAGAATCAGAAAAACCTCAATGCTGATGTCGATCTCCCCTCACATGACTCTCAGGCTCGGGCAGAATTCTCATCGCGCTCAACAGGCTGCGAAGAGCTGCAATGCTCATCAATCCCATGCTGATCGGCACTGCAAGATAAATCCAATTCATCGTGACCCCAAGCGCCGGCGATCGGGTTACGCTCACCACCTCAAGGTAGGTCCATCCGCAGACGCACAAGGTGCCCGTGAACACGATCGTGCAGACTTCAACTGCCACACTCAGCGCTCGCTGCAGCGGCGCCGGCAGCCGCGCGGTAACCACATCGACCGCAATATGCTGCCGGCGCCAAAGCGCAACCGTCGCTGCAAACAAGCTGATCCAAATCATTAAAAATCGAACTGCCTCCTCAGCCCATAGCAGCGAGTTGCTGAAGCCATAGCGCAGAATGACCTGAGCGACCATGATCATGACCATGATGGCAAGCAGCATCGACGAAAAACGCAGCAAGAAAGATGTCGCGCGGTCCAAAAGACCGTCAAATGCACGAACGAAGTTTCTCATCTATGACCTGGACCGAGGCGGCCGTCAATCAAAGCCGAGCACTGTCAGCAAAGCCACTGCAGAAGTGTCCCGCCAAAAACAGCATCGTCTCTCAAAACACGGCTAGTACTCATCGTGCTTCTGCGCGATGGATGTGACCTCAGAAATGACGGCATCAATCAATTCGGAATCCCCAATGTTCTCGCGCAGCCACAGAATTGCCGGATCCCGCGTAGCGTCGCGGAACAGAGCTCTCTCCTGCGGACTTGGACTGTATATCTCTAAGCCAAAATCCTCTAGATATTGCAGAGATTCGCTTTCATACTCAAGAATCAGCTCCCGCGTTGTTGCCTGCGCGATGGTCACGCCCTCGGCTACAATTTGCCGCAGATCTGCCGGGAGGCCATTGAGCCAATCCTCATTCAACACTGCAGCCGAAATCGCATAAACGTGACCGTCCAGGATCATGTAGTCCTGCACCTCCTCAAGACGTGGAATGCGAAAGGTGTTGACCGGATTTTCCTGACCGTCGACAACGCCCGTTTGCAAAGCCGTGTACAACTCCTTCCAAGCGATCGGCGTGGCCGAGGCGCCAAGACTCTCGACCATAGCCACATGCAAAGGAATGTTCTGGACACGAATCTTCAGTCCTTCCATATCTTTTGGTGTGCGGATGGGCCGAACATTGTTTGAAAAATGTCGAAAACCTCCATTTTCTGACCATGCAAGCACTCGCAGCCCGGTCTCCTCCGCCATCTGGTCCATCAGCTGCCTGCCGATCGGCCCGTCTAACAGATCGTGAGCGACCTGTCGACTTTGGAACAGATAGGGAATAGACATCACTTGCAAGGAAGGGAAGACTTGGTTGATGTTTCCGTCATTGGCATAAGTCATCTCAAGCGCACCGGCGCGCGCCTGCTCAAGCATGGCTTGACCTTTCCCGAGCTGGCCGTCTGGAAACATTCGCACATCAATGCGACCGTTTGAAGCCTTTTCGATGTGCTCCTCCATTTTGAGCAAACCTGCCCAAGCCGGATGACTTTCGTCCGCTCTGTTAACGTAGCCGACTTTCATCGTGAATTCCTGCGCAATAGCTGATCCGGCAAAAAGACCGGCTAGAACTAGTATTGAAAATAGCAATCGTTTCATTTCTTTCTCCAAATTGAGCTAACACTATCCAAAAATTTTCGTCAATTCAGCGGCGCATCAGACCGATGCGCCGCGAATGCAATTCTCAGTTTGCCTGAGCCGCATGAGTCTTTCCAATTCAATATATATTACCTCGATTTTACAATACAGTGATTCAATACTGGCCCTGAAACCTGCGGCGCCGGGTATTTTTGCTTGCCGCATATGATAGATGACCGCCAGTTGCTCCATGACAGCAGCGATGGCACCAGCAAACAAGCCGCTTTCGCCTGCCTTCCGCTCGAATCTCGGATCACTCGATCAACCCTGCGCCGGCGCCCCAAAGATCCATGCCCTCTGTATCGTGCAAGTTTAGCTGCTGTGTGCATCCGACCCTGACATCCGCATGAGGACAATGCTTCCCTGACAGCTGCCGGGATGCATCAGGGCTCATTTCGATTGGAAACTCACGCCCGCCGGCACAGCACGGTGTTATACTTCCATTCACGGCCGCATCAACTTGGAATATCCTGCTGATCGTGCGGCACAGCAGATCCGTCGCCTGGCGGCCTGATTTTTCTGGAATTTGCTTCCATTTGAGTTCAATAAGTTCACCATCGAGCCTGCATCAGCGATGCGGCTTGCGGCGGTCACTTTTTTTTTGATTACAGGATGATGAATTATGAAATTTAGAAAATTATCGATGCTTGCGACGCTCACTGCACTGTTTGTGGGCAGCACTGGAATTGCATTCGCCGAATGTACTAACGACGTTTGGAACAAGGTGATGGAACGCGGCAAAGTGGTGGTCGGCGTCAAAGCTGACTACAAGCCCTGGGGCTATCGGGATTCCGACGGCAGCATCGTCGGCATGGAAATCGACATGGCAATGGATGTCGCCAAAACCATGGGGGTTGATGTAGAGCTCGTTGCAGTTCAATCCTCGAATCGCATGCAATTCCTTGAGCAGGGCAAAACGGACATGTTCATTGCAACCATGTCTGACCGCGAGGACCGCCGCAAGATCGTCGGCATACCATCGCCGGCGTACTACACATCAGGCACCAACGTGATGTCTCCCAAAGCGCTCGGATTTACCGAATGGGAAGATTTGCGCGGCAAGAAAGTTTGCGGGAAACAAGGAGCCTTTTACAACAAGATCGTTACTGAGCGCTATGGCGTAGAGATTGTTGCTTTCACCGGCAACGCGGAGGCAAAACAGGCTCTGCGAGATAAAAAGTGCGTTGCATGGGTTTATGATGACTCGTCGATTGGCTCGGACTTGGCGTCCGGCGATTTCAATGAATTTGAAATGCCCCTGGCATCCGAAGATGACAATCCATGGGGATTGGCAGTGCCGCTCGCAGAACGCGACTGTGTTTTTGGAAGATTCATGTCAGGCATGATTTTCAACTGGCACCAGAGCGGGCAGCTCATTGAATGGGAAGCCAAATGGGGCATCAAGCCTACGGTGTACCTGGCTTCGAAGAAAGAGCAGTATAAAGACTGGCTGACCGAATAGTCCATATGATCACCCGCTGGCGCTGACCTCGTGCGATCAGCGCCAGCGGGCTTGATTTTGCAGCACAGGCAGCGAAGGCCGATGCGATGATCGAGGTCATCTCTTCGTTTTTTCTGCAGCTCGCTGACGAGCACCCTCGCTGGAACTTCATTTTCTTCTATGATGCTTTCCAGTGGAACCGGCTCGTCGACGGATTGCAGATGACCCTCCTGCTATCGGTCGCCTGCGTTCTGTTTTCGGTCGTAATCGGGGTGGTTGGCGCCTGGCTTCAGGGAACACATCGGGTATGGCTCCGGCTTTTGGTACAAGGCTACATTCAATTTTTTCGCAATACCCCGCCTTTCGTTCAGCTGCTTTTTTTCTACTTTGCACTAGGCCAGATCACTCCCACCATCACCGGTCCCGACGGCTGGACAGAAGTGCCGATCATCTCGAATGTCGGCTGGGCGATCATCTCGCTTTCATTTTTTGCCGGCGCCTTCAATGTTGAGATTTTCCGCGCCGGCATTGAGGCCGTCCCCGAATCAACACGCGAGGCGGCCGACTCGCTGGGCTACTCAAGGCTGCAGGCCTACACCGAGCTGATTCTGCCGCTGGCATTTCGAGTGTCATTGCCGGCGCTCAATAACAATCTGGTGAATCTGGTCAAAACCACCACGCAGGCCATTGGCATTGCCGTACCGGAGCTGCTTTATCAATGCGTCGGGATTTGGAATGACTATCCGAGCGCTCAATATCCGACCATGCTGGTTCTGTTTATTGTGTTCATCATACTGGTTGGGATTCTGGTCGCCGGCATGCATCGATGGGAAAAATCTCTGCGCATTCCGGGATACGGTGCAATTTGATGCCTGGGCAGAAAATCATGGGCATTGACTCAGAAACAAAGACTGATCTGCCGGTCTTGCTGCCTTTTCGCTATCGCCGGCCCGATGAGGTCGATCGTGTTTTCTTCTCCAGCTGGCTGGCATCCGTCTCCCCGCGCGCAATGGCGGCGCTCGCTGCAGTCTTGCTGGCCTGGCCCGTGCTGGGTCTGGCGGCAGGCTACAGTTATCTTGACGCGACACAAGCCTTGCTGAAGTGGATGCCTTTTCTCGTAAAGAGCGGTTTTCTATTCAATGTCGTCATTTCGCTGCTGACCATGCTGATTGGCACGGCGGCAGGCATCATGCTGGGTTTAGCCCAGATTTCTTTATTCAGGCCTGTTCGGATTGCGGCCGCATTCCTCACCCAGCTGTTTCGCAATTCACCGTGGCTGGTGCTGCTGTTCATTGTACTGCTTGCCCTGCCGTTTGAGATCGAGATCGGCCCGGTCAGGGTCGACATCCCCGATTGGATGAAAGCTGTTTTCGGCCTGTCGCTGCCGATTATGGCGAATATTTCCGAAGTTGTGCGCGGAGCGGTTCAGTCGGTCCCGACCGGCCAGTGGGAAGCTTCCGAATCCTTGGCCTTCAGTCGCCGGCAGACTTTGTGGCAGATTGTGCTGCCGCAATGCTTCAAGCGCATGATCCCGCCGTGGATGAACTGGTATGCCATTCTCACGATGGCAACCCCGCTGTGCTCGCTGCTCGGGGTCGAGGAGCTGATCACATTGAGCCGGCAGGCAATTGAGGCGGAAAACAATCGCCCGGAACTTCTGGTTCCCTTTTACGGTTTCGCATTACTGATCTTCTTTGCCTACTGCTATCCGATTGCCAGACTGACGATTCGTCTGGAGAAGCGGTACGCGGTCAAACTGCAATGAAACACATCTGCAATAATCACTGAGAGGGGTGACTGACCGATGAGCTGGAATGAGACGCAGCCGATCGTCTCCTTGACAAACGTGCACAAATCATTCGGGAGCCTGGAGGTTCTCAAGGGCATCTCGCTGGACGTGATGAAACGCGAGGTCATTTGCATCATCGGCCCTTCCGGGTCGGGCAAGTCGACGCTGATTCGATGCATCAATGCGCTCAATGATATCGATTCTGGCTCAATTACGGTGGAAGGCCAGCAAGTCCATGATCCCAAGCTGAACAAGCTCGAGCTGCGCAAGAAAGTCGGCATGGTATTCCAGCAATACAACCTATTCCCGCACCGCACCGCTTTGGAAAACGTGATGATGGCGCCGATCAAGGTTCTCAAGCAGAATCCAGAAATCGTCCGCGAGCGGGCATTGGGACTGATGGCGCGAGTGAACCTGACGGGCAAGGAAGACAGTTATCCGGGCGAGCTGTCCGGCGGACAGCAGCAGCGGGTTGCCATTGCCCGCTCGCTGGCCATGAATCCGCATGTCATGCTGTTTGACGAGGTCACTGCGGCGCTGGATCCGGAGACGGTCAAGGAAGTATTGGCCACTATCAAGGATTTGGCGCAGGACGGGATGACTTGCATTCTGGTAACCCATGAGATGGGGTTTGCAAAAGAAGTCGCAGACTGCATCTACTTCACCGACCGCGGCGTAATTGTCGAGCAGGGTCCGCCGGCGACGTTTTTCACCGAGGCCAAAGACCCTCGTACCCAGGAGTTTTTAGGCCAGATTCTCTGAAACTGCAGCAGGCGATCGCAGTGAGCGCCTCAGCATTGCATTGAACCGCACCGCCGTGCAAATATGCGATGCAGCGAGCTCTCGCTTGAGCCGCTGTCAAATCTGCCCGGCTTCAGACAGGGTTCCTTTTTTGCCGGTGGGATCGCTCTTGCCGCGCACACGCAAAACCAAGAGCATCGCAACCAGAATGGGCGCGACAGCCCCGCCGCTCAGTACAAACCAGCCCCAGCAGTGGTGCAGAACACCCGACATCAATGCGGTGAAGGTGACCACTGCGAATACGCACAGATCATTGAATCCCTGAACCATTGCTTTCTCACTGGGTTCGTAAACAGTGGTCAGCAGTGTCGTGCCGCCGAGAAAAGTAAAGTTCCAGCCGATGCCCAGCAGAATCAGCTCAGCGCAGAACGCCGCGAAGGACTCACCGAACACAAACGTGACAGATATGCTTGCCAGCAGCGCAATCAGACCTGCGAAAATGATGCTCAAATCACCCAATTTTCGAACCAGATGTCCGGTAAAAAATGAAGGCGCAAACATTGCGAAAATGTGCCACTGAATAACTTGGGCAGTTTGTCCGAAACCCATGCCGCGAGCTTCCATCGCCAGCGGCGTTGAGGTCATCAGCAGATTCATCACTCCGTAGCCGACCATCGCACTCGCCAGCGCAACAATGAAGCGCGGCTGGACCAGAATCTCACTCAGCGCGCGACCCTTTTGTGTCATCTTCTTTTCGCTTGCAGGCGGCACCTTGAGAAACGACATCACGACAAGCGACAGCAAGTAGACCGCCGCCAGCGCCCAGTATGAGCCTGCGAACAAGTGGCCGCTGACCGTGTCTTTGGTCAGATTCGCCAGATTGGGACCAATAAATGCCGCCGCCACGCTGCCTGCCAAGACCAGTGAGATCGCGCGACTGCGATAAGTCTCGTCGGCCACATCGGCTGCGGCAAAACGATAGAACCCCGCAAAAGCATTGCCGATGCCGATCAGCGCAATCGCAATGCAAAAAACAATAAAAGCCTGCAAAATAATTGCATATCCCGCCAAACACGCGCCGCCTGCAGAAAAAACCAAGCCGATTTGGAATCCCAGTCTTCGTCCGATAACTTTCATCAGCAGCGAGGCTGGCATCGCAAAACCCATGCCAAATAGAAAAATCATTGCAACGGGCGCCGTAGCATACATGGGATTGGAGGCCAGCGCTGTCCCGACCAGCGCCGCAGAGGCGATAAGGATCGAGTTGGCCGTGTAGAGACACGCCTGACTGAACGACAAAATCGCCACATTGACTTTCATTCGCTTCATAATTTGATTTCTAGAGTTTCCGCGAGCGCTCAGGACGATGTTTTTCGGCCAAAGCTGCGGTAGCCGCGCCGGCGCACCAGAAGCGGCTGCACATAGGCGCTGTAGCGCTCAAACAGGCATTCAATCCGCTCGCGGTCCGACGCAAATCGCCGGCGCCGGTAAAGCCGCTCCACCGCTCGGTCCAGCTCGCCGTGCGCCCGGCGCAGCGCCGGCGGCATGAGATCCGGATCATACAGCTGCGCAAAAGGCACATCTATGAAGCGATCCCGCTCCGCAAGCACCGCGGCAGCATACGGCTCAAGCGGATCAAGACTCCCTTGCGGGCGTGGAAACACGTTGTACACCAGATTGATTGAATAGCGGTATCGACTCTCCAGCCGGCCGCCGACAAACCGGAGCCAGACCATGTGCATGCGCGAGGTCAGCAGGGCAAAGTCACCGAGCCCCGCATCGACCAGGATGCGGGTGTCGATATTGGGAATCACCGGCGGCTCCAGCCACCGGATCGGCACATATTCGCGGCGCTCCGAACTGGTCACCGGAATCACCAGAAAAGGCGATACCGGCAAGACATTGATGTGATACAGCCGCGGCGTCTCCGCCAGCCGCAAGGTCGGCGCGCTGCGGCTGCGCCGCCGGAACTCGCGCACCGCCTGAATGCGCCGGCGCACCTGCGGCAAGCGCGCCAGCTGATCCGGTGCTGCCTCCTGCAGTGCCAGAATATACCGCACCGTGCCCTGAATCAGGTCCTTTGATCCGACATACGGACGCATGAACTCAGCGGCCCCCGGCTCCAAGTCCAAAAACGCATCCCGCGCCGCGCCAGACTCAAAGATATAGTGGCCGCCGTCAATCGGCTTCGAGCCCGCTCGCAGCGCCTTGAAGCCATTGACAGGACGCTTGCTCGCCTGCACCGCAACATACGGATAGCGCTCCAGCTCCGCAGCCAGATACGGAGAAATCGCCTTGGGACGACTCTCCTGCGCCGCCGGCGCGCCGCCGCAATAACTGAAAAGCCTGGCTGATGACGGCCGGTGCTCGCGCCGCGCCAGTCCAACAATGACCACATGAACATGCGCCGCTGCGCGCGCCTCAGAGGTCCAGGCAAAGGCGCTGTGCGCAAACACGATATCCAGCCGGCAGCGATCGAAAATCAGCGGCCACAGCTGACCTGCCTGCTCGCCCTGCACAATCGAGCTGGTCGCAACCAGTCCGATCCGAGTCGCGCCGCGCACATAAGCCGCCGCTTTCAAAAACCAGCAGCTCACGTAGTCAAGGGTGCCCTTGATATGCCTGAACCCGGCAAGCCGATGCACCTGCGCGCGCTGCGCAGCGCTCTGATACTTGGAGCCGGCAAACGGCGGATTGCCCAGGATATAGCTGCAGCGGCCCGGCTCCAGCACCTCGCTCCACTCCATCTCCAAGGCATCCGCGCAGGCAATGTGCGCCGTCGCCGCCAGCGGAATCCGCGTATACACCCGCCCAAACGCCAGTCCCAGGCGGACGTTCATGATGTGATCCATCATCCACAGCGCGGTCTCGGCGATGCGCGCCGGAAACTCCTCCAGCTCAATGCCGTAAAACTGATCCACATTCACTAGACTGAGACTTTGCGCATCCAAATCCAGCTGACCCGAATCAATCAGCTGCCCCAGAACCTCAATCTCCAGCTGCCGCAACTCGCGATAAGCAATGACCAGAAAATTGCCGCAGCCGCAGGCCGGATCCAAAAACGCCAGTTCCCCCAGCTTGCGCTGAAACTCCAAAAGCCGGCGGCGGCGGCGGCCACGGCGCAGAGCGCAAATCCTGTCAAACTCTTCTCTGAGATCATCCAGAAACAGCGGCCTGATCACTTTGAGAATATTCTCTTCTGTCGTATAGTGCGCCCCCAGCGCACGCCGCAAGCCCGGGTCCATGACGCACTGGAACAGCGAGCCGAATATCGCCGGCGAAATCTCCGACCAGTTGAACTCGCAGGCCGCCAGCAGGCGACTGCGCAGCACTGAGTCAAAATCAGGCGTCACCAGATCGCGCTCAAACAGCAGGCCATCCACATAAGGAAAGACATCCAAATCCTCATCCAAATTTCTCTGGCGCTGACCGACCGGCGTGTTCAGCACCTCATGCAGCCGCTTCAGCCACAGCCCCGTGTCCGCGCCGTCAGGACTCGTGCGATTCAGTACCAGACTATGAAAAATATCGCGCGGCTCAAAGATTCCGGTATCGTCAGCAAACAGGCAAAACACCAGCTGCACCAAAAACCGCTCCAGATCCTGATCAGGATAGCCGGAATCCTTGAGACCATCATAAATCAGCCCCATCAGCTCCGCCGCCTGGATGCTCACGTCATCCTGATCGGCGAAATCGCGCGGTTCCCGCCCCAGCATGAAGCCGAACGCCTCAACGTTCTCAGGCAGCTCCTCAAGCTCAAACTGCCATTGATGCCCGGTGTCACGGTCCAGCAGCCGGAACGTCTGAAAGTCGCAGACCAGCCGATAGCGCGGCTTATCCGCACCCTCGAGCGCGTCAAAATACCGGTCGGCCTGAGTCTCAGCCTCCTGCAGGCTGCGGCCCAGACTCTTCTGCTCGACAATCAAAATTCCCGGCCAAAAAAGATCAATGCAGCCGCGCGAGTTATCCAGCCGCTGACTGACCAGCTCCTCGTAGCGCGCGACCGCCCGGCGCCGGATGCCGAAAACGCCGAAAAAATCATTGTAGAAACTCTGCATCTCGCCCTTCTCATAGGCCGCGCCCCGCCACTGCCTCGAAAATGCAGCAGCACGCACCCGAATCTCATTCCAGCTCAGCGGCATCGATACAGTAACTACAGTAGAGTTTTTGAGGATCGAGAAAAGAAAAAGGAATACAACACAAGCTGCTGACTGCACTGGCACAAAACATGCAGCCTTAGATTCGCAGTTGTTAGTATAAAAATTTGAGGGATTGTCCGTTAGCAAATCCCATTCCCGACAAGTCCTTGAAACCTAGCCAAAGAAAACAAGCGCCTTCATTTTTTGTCGATCAATACGTATAAGAAAACCGCAAATGCGGCGCTTGGATTGAGTTGCCGATATCTATAAAAACCCGCTATATCCAGGCATTCGAGCGAACGCGCAAGTGAACGAGAAGCTTTGCGCTTGCACCATCCTTGATGTCGCCAGGCTGATTGTGAGCGGCTCTGCCCTGAAATGGCTCTGCAAGAACCCCCTCGTCTTGGCTCTGCGGCGAATAAACCTTCTATTCACCTTAAATTTTGCGGCGCTTGACATGTGGATACACCAACACCAGGACTGGCCAAGCTTTACTTGGGATGTTAAGCCCCTCTTCCCAAAACTCGCTGCAGTGCGCTGTCACAAGGCCGGCTGCTGGGCCGCATGGAAAGCCTCGGATTTGAATTCAGGCAAGAAGCCAGTCTCAGCACTCTGAGCCGCGATGTTGTCAAATCCTCTGCCATTGAGGGTGAAAGGCGTGATCCTCTCGAAGTCCGCTCATCCATTGCCCGGCGATTGGGGATAGATTTTGCGGATCTTGCACCATCAAGCCGCGATATAGAAGGCATTGTCGAATTGATGCCTGATGCCGCCCGGCGGTGTTTGCAGCCCCTGGATAAAGACAGACTATTGGGCCTGGCATGCAACGCTTTTTCCAACCGGACGCAGTGGCATGCATCGAGTTGCGGCTGGCGATTGGCGAACCGCGAGCGCCGGTCCCATGCAAGTTGTTTCCGGGTGTCGTGCCGGCCGGGGCGTGTCGCGGCGGCTGCAGCGGGCGGTGACGGATTTCGGCGCCGATTTCGCCTTCGGGCGGGTCAATGACAAGCTGCGCGATCATTACGGCTTCGAGATGCCGGCAAGCAGCAGCAGGTTCGGGCGCGGCACTGAAGCTAGAATGACAGTCGAAAGGATGCAGCACAAACTCGCAGGCGGCGCAAGCAAGGCAATCAATACGTTTGATTCACAGCCATATCGGAAATTGAATTTCCGAACTGTCCACTATGGCTCAGACCGCATGGAATTAAAACATCGCAGCGCCCTATTTCTCCCGTCCGCTAAATCCACAATCCGATTTGGATAGCTTTTTCCTAAATGCACATTCGCGGCGCGCAACTGCTGATCTGGAACGCTCCAAGGCTCATGGATATGACTGGCTGACAGCTGCGCGAGCTCAGGCACCCAAGTTCGAACATACTCGCCGCCGGCATCAAAGCGCTGGCCTTGCCGAACCGGATTGAGAATCCGAAAATAAGGCGCTGCATCAACACCGCACCCTGCAGTCCACTGCCAGCCCATCGTATTGTTCGCCAAGTCAGCGTCTACAAGAGTATCCCAAAACCAGCGTGCACCCTCGCGCCAATGCACCAGCGCATGTTTCGTCAGCAAAGTTGCCGCCGCCATGCGCACCCGATTATGCATCCAGCCAGTCTGCCAGAGCTGACGCATGCCTGCGTCTACCAGCGGAATACCCGTTTGTCCTTGCTGCCACGCGCTCAGCAATTCCTGATCACCGCTCCATGGAAACTTCTCAAAACGCGGGTTAAACGGCAGTTCCGGCGTATGCGGGTGCTCATGCAAGATGTGGTGCGCAAAATCACGCCAAACCAGCTGCCGCTTGAAAGGGAAAGACACAGCCGGCTCAACTGCGACAGCCGCATGCCAGATCTGTCGCGGTGTGATCTCGCCGAAGTGCAGGTGCGGCGACAAGCGTGACACCCCGGATTTCGACGGCAGATCCCGCCCGTGCGCATATTGAGACAATTGACCCGATTCAATAAACTGCTCAAGCAATTCCCTCGCCCCGGATTCACCGGGGCACCAGTGTTTCTCGAATGATTGGTACCAAGAGATTTTGGGCAGAAGCTTGAGCTCGCTGACGCGCACTGACTTGAGGTCCGGCGGCAGCGAGTTGAGCTTTGGCAGGGCAGGCGCAGGGCGATCGATCAGGCAATCCTCAAAATATCTTCGGCTAAATGGGGTGTAGACCCGATAAGGCTGCCCATCATTCGTAAGCACTTCACCGGGCTCTTGCAGCAAGGCGCCGCGGCACGATTTCGTCTTGCACCCAAGTCTGGAAAGCGCCTGGGCAACATTCGCATCCCTGCTCGCCGCCGCGGGCTCATACAGCCGATTCCAGCATACGAGCTCGGCATGGGTCTCGCGCACCAGTTCCTGCAAGATATCAGCGCTGCTGCCGGCACGAATGACCAAGCCTGAGCCACGCTGTCTCAGCGCACTTTCCATTGCATTCAGGCTGCAGTGCAGCCACCATCTGGATGCGGCGCCCGGCTGCCAAGGCGCATCCTCGTGCGGGGCATGGAGATAAACGGGTATCACTTGGTCACAGCGGGCTGCAGCATAATTCAGCGCTGCGTTGTCAGTCAGCCGAAAATCACGCCTCAGCCATACGATTGCAACAGTCGACATAACAAATCAATCTCTATATTTGCGGCAACACACAGCCAGCTAGGCGGCAGGCGACTGGGCGCAGAAGCGAATAACGGCACACTGCACTTGAGGATTCCGCCTTAGCCATCGATCCACTGCCGGCAACAGAGCGGCCCATCACAGCAGCTGCCCAGCTCACTTGAACCGGTTGCGCTACATGTTGCGGCGGTACTTGCCGCCTACTTCAAACAATGCCTCCGTGATCTGCCCAACCGAACAGGTGCGCACCGCAGACATCAATTCACCGAATGCATTGCGATTTTCCAAAATTGCGTTCTGCAAAGATTTCAAATCCTGCTGGCAGCGGTCTTTATTGCGCTCATGAAACTCGCTCAAGCGCTTGAGCTGGGATTGTTTTTCATCATCGGTTGAGCGTGCCAGCTCAACCGGCGGCATGGGCTCAGCGCTGTCATTCATAAACATGTTGACGCCCACAATCGGCAAGCTGCCGTTATGCTTGAGTCTTTCGTAATGCAAGGACTGATCTTGAATCTGCCCGCGCTGATAGCCCGTCTCCATTGCGCCCAGCACACCGCCGCGCTTGGAAATGGCCTCGAATTCACAAAGCACTGCCTCTTCGACCAGATCCGTCAGCTCTTCGAGGACAAAACTGCCCTGATTCGAATTGGCATTGCGCGCTAATCCCCACTCCTTGTTGATGATGAGCTGGATCGCCATCGCGCGGCGAACGGATTCCTCAGTCGGCGTAGTGATCGCCTCATCATAAGCATTGGTATGCAGACTGTTGCAGTTGTCATAGACCGCGATTAACGCCTGCAGAGTGGTTCGAATGTCATTGAAATCGATTTCCTGCGCATGCAATGAGCGCCCGGATGTCTGAATATGGTATTTCAGGCGCTGGCTCTTTGCGCTGGCGCCGTATTTTTCTCTCAAGGCCACCGCCCAGATACGCCGCGCGACTCGCCCCATGACCGTGTATTCTGCATCCAGCCCATTGGAAAAAAAGAACGAAAGGCTGGGTGCAAAGTCATCAATCCGCATGCCGCGAGCGAGATAGATCTCAACATAAGTAAATGCATTCGACAGCGTGAACGCCAGTTGCGAAATTGGATTGGCGCCCGCTTCAGCAATGTGATAGCCAGAAATTGAGACTGAGTAAAAGCGCTTGACATCATGCGCAATAAAATACTCTTGAATGTCGCCCATCATCCTGACGCTGAATTCAGTCGAAAAAATGCAGGTATTCTGACCCTGATCCTCTTTGAGAATGTCAGCCTGCACAGTACCGCGCACATTGGAAAGAGCATGTGATCTGACACGCTCGTACTCGTCCGCATCCGGCTTGCGCTGATGATCGCTTTCAAACATTTCAAGCTGCTGATCAATAGCGGTATTCAAAAGCATGGCCAGATACGCAGGAGCCGGCCCGTTGATCGTCATCGACACTGAAGTCCGGGGACTGCATAAGTCAAAGCCTGAGTACAGCATTTTCATGTCATCCAAGGTGGCGATCGAGACGCCGGAATTGCCAATTTTGCCATAAATATCCGGTCGCTCGGCCGGGTCAGAGCCATACAGCGAAACCGAATCAAAGGCGGTCGAAAGTCGTTTTGCCTCGCTGTGTGCAGAAAGCAGCTTGAAACGTCGATTGGTTTTCGCCGGCCCGCCCTCGCCTGCAAACATTCGGGTCGGATCCTCATCTTCGCGACGATACGCAAACACGCCGCCTGTATAAGGGAAAGAGCCAGGCAGGTTCTCCAGCATCAGCCAGCGCAGCAGATCACCTTGATCGGTATAGTTTGGCAAGGCGATTCTTGGAACTTTGGTGCCCGAAATGGTTGTTGAATAGATGTCCGACTGAGCCGGCGAGGCTGAATCAGTATCGCTATCGCAGCGGTGCTGCTGAGCTTTCTTTTTCCATTCCGACAAAATGAGCTGTGTTTCTTCTGTGAGAAGATTTTCTCTCTGCTCGGCCAATTGCACCAGACGGGCAGTCTCCCCTTGATTCGCATCATTGAGCATGCGTGCGGATTCACGCAGATGTGTGATTTCTCGGACCAGATTGGATTGCGATTCGACTTTTGCTCGGTAGTCTCTTATGCTGGCGGCAATCTCAGCCAGATAATTGACTCTCTGAGCGGGAATAGCGCTGGATATCTGCGACGAGACTCTCATTGCCGGCGTCGGAAAATGATTGGATTCACCCAAATTACCAAACTGACTCAACACCTCCCAAAACAGCGCAGTAACCCCATCGTCGTTAAAGCGCGACGAGATGGTTCCAAAAACCGGCATTGACTCGGGATCCGTTCCAAACGCTTCCCGATTGCGCTGCACCTGCTTGCAAACATCACGATATGCGTCTTGGGCGCCTGTGGAGTCAAACTTATTAATCACCACCAGATCAGCAAAATCAAGCATATCAATTTTCTCAAGCTGACTGGCTGACCCGTATTCCGGTGTCATGACGTACAGCGTTTTGTCAACATAATCGACGATTTCCGTATCACCCTGCCCGATGCCGGGAGTCTCGACCACGATCAAATCGAAAGCCCATATCTTGCAAGCATTCACAATGTCCCGCACATAAGCCGGTATGCCGCCCGCTGCTGAACGGGTTGCGATGGACCGCATGTAGATGTCTTCACTGCCAATGGCATTCATGCGGATGCGGTCGCCCAGCAAGGCGCCGCCTGATTTCTTGCGAGTCGGGTCGACTGCGAGAATCGCAATCTTTGTACTGGGGCCGGCATAGCGTCGAAACCGCTGAACCAGCTCATCTGTCAGGGATGACTTGCCCGAGCCGCCAGTGCCGGTAATCCCTAATACCGAAACCGAGCTGCGCGGCCTGCTTTTTCCGCGCACGAACATTTTCGCCTGTGCATCTCCGGTCTCAATGGCGCTGATCAATCGGGCGAGATCATTGAAAGCGCCTGTCTCAAGCTCTTCAGGCTTGATCGGCGCTGGGCCTGCACCCGCTCGCGAGCAAATCTCGATCATGTCATCAATCATCCCCTGCAGCCCCAGTTCCTGGCCGTCCGCCGGCGAGTAAATCCGCGCCGCGCCATATTCTCGCAACTCGTCAATTTCTGCCGGTATAATGACACCGCCGCCGCCGCCGAAAACTTGAATATCATCCCGCCCGCAGTGCTTGAGCATGTCGATTGCATATTTGAAAAATTCGATATGACCGCCCTGATACGAGCTGATGGCAATGCCGTTGGCATCTTCGTGAATCGCAGCGGTCACGATTTCATGTACGGAGCGATTGTGCCCGAGATGAACAACCTCAACGCCAGATGACTGCAATATGCGCCGCATCACATTGATCGACGCATCATGTCCGTCGAACAGACTGGTGGCCGTCACAAAGCGCAATGGACGCAAGCGCGCAGTTTGCGTCGAAACAGTGCTTAGCGGTTCTGGGGTCTGCTGCATGATAGCCGCGATCAGCGATACTGACTCCAGCGGATCAATCGATTGTGCCGTGAATCAAATATTTGCGCCTTGCGCTGCGCATTGCCGTCTGCCGATATTCGCGTGATTGGACAAATATGTCGATTGCTCCTTATTTTACCCGAAGCGCCGCCGTTAAAGTTGCGTCGAGATCGGGGCGCAAATAGTCTATAAACTTGGCATCGTCTGCACACAATGGTCTCGCGCCTTTTCTATCAGCAGTTTCATATCATCGCAGCCGGCAGCAATGAGCAAAAGCTTTCCAATTCTAGCAAGAGCAGAGCAATTTTGCCAGCAATTCCAATTGAGACTGCCTATCCTGCTGGCGCCAATGGCCGGAGCCTGTCCGGTTGCGCTGTCTCTCGCGGTCTCGAAAGCAGGCGGCATGGGCGGGTGCGGCGTTTTGCTGATGAGTCCCGCGAAAATCGCAGACTGGGCGGAAGATTTTCGAAACCGCGGCGGCGGCGCCTTCCAAGTCAACAACTGGATTCCAGATCCGATGCCAATACGCGACGCAGACCACGAGCGGCAAGTGAGCGCCTACCTCAAATCCTGGAATCCATCGGTGACCGGCAAAGCTGATCTGACTGGGCTGCCGGAGTTTGGCCGGCAGCTCGAAGCGATGCTCAGCGCCCAGCCCACGGCGATCACATCCATCATGGGCCTGTACTCCGAACCGGAAGTCGATCGAATCAAAGCCAGCGGCTCGGCTTGGTTTGCAACCGTAACTTCAGTCACAGAAGCCCGGCAGGCACAATCGCGCGGCGCCGATGCGATTGTCGCGCAGGGCGCCGAAGCGGGCGGGCATCGAGGCACTTTCGAGGCGGCCAATGCTGAAGCCTTGCAGGCTGGACTTTTCTCGCTGCTGCCGGCCATTGCCGACCATGTTGATTTGCCTGTCATCGCGGCCGGCGGCATTGCCGACGCGCGCGGCATTGCGGCGGCATTGCATCTCGGCGCCAGTGCGGTGCAGATCGGCACGGGCTATCTGCGCTGCCCAGAGGCGGATATCCCGTCAGCCTGGGCTGCCGCCATCGGCAAGACATTGCCGGAAGACACTCTTGTAACACGCGCTTTCTCGGGCCGACCGGGACGCGCATATGCCACAAAATATGTTCGCCATGCCCATTCGGATCAAGCGCCGGCACCGGCGCCCTACCCCGTGCAGCGTTCTCTGACAGCGCCAATGACAGCAGCGGCTCGCCGAGAAAACCGACTGGAACAAATGCAGGCCTGGACCGGTCAATCAGGACGCTTGTCACAGACTGCTCCCGCCGGGGAGCTGACTCAATCACTATGGAAATCGACGCTCGTAGAGCTGGGTTTGAGCTGAAATACGGCCGCCCCTTGCGAATATCATGCCATCACCAAGCTGTCAAGCCGTCAATCCCAGCTTCGAGACCGATGTTCGGGAGAGTTTCGCCAGACAGGGCATCATGCGCCTGCTCGGCGCATCCATGTCGACCGTCGAACCGGGGCATTGTGTCATTGAGCTGCCTTTCCATGAGAGTCTCTCACAGCAAGATGGATTTTTTCATGCCGGCGCGACCAGCACAATCGCCGACTCGGCCGGCGGGTATGCGGCCCTGACACTCATGCCAGCTGGCGCCCGGGTGCTGACCGTCGAATTCAAAATCAACCTGCTGGCGCCAGCCGACGGCAGTCAGCTTCGCGCTGAGGGGCTTGTGGCTAAAGCCGGAGGAAAACTCACCGTGGTCACGATCAATGTGCATTCCGTCTCGCAAAAAAGCACCCGGCTGTGCGCACTGATGCAGCAGACCGTCATCTCCATGCCGCCGAGGCAGTAGCCAAATATGAGCAGCAGCTGCCAGTCTTTGAATTTTGGGCTCGGCGAGGTCGCTGATCTTCTGCGCGATTCCGTGGCCGGGTTCGCGGCTGAAGAGATTGCTCCGCGAGCCAGTGAGATTGATGCACAAAATGAATTTCCGGCCGATTTATGGCAGAAATTCGGCGAGCTTGGGCTGTTGGGCATTACCGCGGACGCCGGCTACGGCGGCGCCGGCATGGGCTACCTGGAGCATGTCGTTGCCATGGAAGAGATCTCGCGCGCATCGGCATCGGTAGGATTATCCTACGGCGCGCACTCAAACTTGGCTGTCAATCAAATCAGCCGCAACGGCACCGATGGACAAAAGCGCCGCTTTCTGCCCAAGCTGATCAGCGGCGAGCATGTCGGCGCACTGGCCATGTCGGAACACGGGGCGGGCTCGGATGTTGTCAGCATGTCAATGACGGCGACTGAAGCCAGTGACCACTACCTTCTCAACGGCAGCAAAATGTGGATTACGAACGGCCCGGATGCCGATATTCTGGTCGTCTATGCAAAAACCGACCGGTCGGCCGGCTCACGCGGCATTACCGCATTTATTGCAGAGCATGCCGTCTCTCAGTACACCCGCTCCCCAAAGCTGGACAAGCTTGGCATGCGCGGATCAAACACCTGCGAGCTGGTGTTCGAAAACTGTCCAGTGCCGAAGGAAAATGTCCTCGGACAGATCGGCAGCGGGGTTGGCGTTCTGATGAGCGGACTGGACTACGAGCGGGTTGTCCTCGCGGCCGGCCCCATCGGCATCATGCAAGCCTGCCTTGATGCGGTCATCCCCTACATCCATGAGCGCAGGCAGTTTGGCAAAGCCATCGGCGAATTTCAGTTTCTGCAAGGCAAAGTTGCAGACATCTACTCCGCATTGAATGCATCGCGCGCATATGTGTACAGCGCAGCGCAAGCGTGTGACCGGGGCCAGGCGAGCCGGAAAGACGCGGCCGCGGTGATTCTGTATACAGCGGAACAGGCCACCGCCTGCGCTCTCCACGCTATTCAATGCCTTGGCGCTATGGGCTATATGAATGAATCTCCCACGGGCCGCCTGCTGCGCGATGCCAAGCTGTATGAGATTGGCGCTGGAACGAGCGAAATCCGCAGAATGCTGATTGGCCGCGAGCTGTTTGAGGAAACGAAGCCCTGAACTCATCATGCGCCAGTGTCTTGATCGATGACAGGCGGCAGCTGCTTCGTCTGCCTTGATCTTGAATGCCTGGAAGATCAAATCGCCGCCGCCAGTCAAACCCATTTCGCATGAAGTTATAATCGTACAAAAAACAGCTTGAGCAACTCATTCCGGGAAACAGCGCATGTCGCATGCATCAGTTCTGGTCACTGGCATTTGCCGAACACCCATCGGCGGCTTTCAGGGACGGCTTGCACCGGTGTCCGCATCGCGTCTAGGTGCGGAATCCATCCGCTCTGCCCTGTCGGACTCAGACATTTGCGGCGCAGATGTAGACGAGGTGCTGATGGGCTGCGTACTGCCGGCTGGCATGGGACAGGCGCCAGCCCGCCAAGCGGCCATTGCGGCTGGCATTCCGAAGTCGACCGGCTGCACCACCGTCAACAAAATGTGCGGCTCCGGGATGAAAACAGTCATGCTCGGCTATGACTCGATCGTTGCGCAAACCAACACAGTCGTGGCCGCCGGCGGCATGGAAAGCATGAGCAATGCCCCCTACCTGCTGCCCAAAGCAAGAGAGGGCCTGCGCATGGGGCATGCGGCCGTGATTGATCACATGTTTGCCGACGGACTTGAAGACGCTTATCAAAAAGGCGCACTGATGGGACAGTTCGCCGAAGACTGCGCTCAAGCTTTCGGATTTTCACGCCAGTCACAGGATGAATTTGCCATTGAGTCACTGACCCGCGCCCAAAAAGCCGCTGGCAGCGGAACGTTTGAGCGCGAAATCTCACCGGTTGCAGTCGACACCCGCCAGCTCAGTTACACCGTAACGGCCGACGAGCAGCCCGAAAACGCCAATACCGAGAAAATTCCAAATTTGCGGCCGGCATTTCGTGAAAACGGCAGTGTCACCGCCGCAAACTCCAGCTCGATCTCGGATGGCAGCGCAACCGTCATCCTGATGTCAGATCAAGCAGCCGACAAGCGCGGCAAGCAGCCGCTGGCCCGGCTTGCGGGCCATGCAACCTATGGCGGCGAACCGAATCTATTTCCCACAGCACCGATCAGCGCCATCGAGCTGCTGCTCCAGAAATTGAGCTGGTCGGCAGCGGATGTCGACGCTTTCGAGATCAACGAGGCCTTTGCAGTGGTCACGATGGCGGCGATGCAAAGTCTCGGCCTGCCGCATGACAAAGTCAATATTCACGGCGGCGCCTGTGCCTTAGGGCATCCGATCGGCGCCTCAGGCACACGGATTCTGGTCACGCTGATTGCAGCCATGGAAAAATATGACCTCAAGCGCGGAATTGCCTCTTTGTGCATCGGCGGGGGCGAGGCCACCGCAATCGGTGTGGTGCGCGACTGAAAAAATATCGATCAGCAAAGCATGAACGCCAGCGCCAGCAGCCTGATTCACTTCTATTTTGATTTTTCTTCGCCCTACGGCTACTTCTCCAGTGAAAAAATCGAGGTGCTTGCAAGCCGGTGCGGCCGTACTGTGAGCTGGCGGCCCTATCTGATGGGAGCAGTGATGCGAATGACCGGACGCAAGCCGCTGGTGCAAATTCCGCTGATTGATGACTACAGCAGACGCGACCTCCAGCGCATCGCCCGCTATCAGGACATCCCTTTCAGCGTGCCCTCAAAATTCCCGATTCCAACGGTCAGCGCGTGTCGCGCCTACTACTGGTGCAAAGAAAATGATCCAGATCGATGCAAGACGCTCGTACATGCGCTTTACCGCGCATACTTTGTCGACGACAAGCTCATTTCAGATACCGACACGGTGCTTGAGATTGCCGCCAGCCGCGGCATTGATGCGACGCGGCTTGCAACCGCACTGCATGACGAGACGCTCAAAAGGAAAGTCCGCGCTGTCACAGATGCCGCCATCGATCAGGGAATTTTCGGCTCACCCTTCTTCGTGGTTGACGGAGAGCCTTTCTGGGGACATGATCGCCTTGACCAAGTCGAGGCTTGGGCGCAGTCCGGGGGCTGGTAGCAGTCTCGACAGCGACGCAATCAATATTGTCGCGATGCCATCGAATCCGAGATATGACGGTTCTGCAATCTAGCCTCAATCTGCGAGATGCAGAGTTTGTCGCCCGCAAAAATCAGATGCGGCAGCTCGTTGCGGAACTCAAGGCAGTCCGCGCCGCCATTGCTGCCGGCGGCAGCGCGCAGGCCAGGCAAAAACACTTGGAGCGCGGCAAACTGCCGGCTCGAGACCGCATTGAGCATCTGCTTGATGAGGGCTCGCCGTTTCTAGAGGTCGCGCCCTATGCTGCGCACGGCCTGTATGACGGTGATGTGCCGGCAGCTGGCATTGTGACCGGCATCGGCCGCGTGGCGAACCAGGAATGCATGATCTTCGCCAATGACGCCACCGTCAAAGGCGGCACTTACTACCCCATGACGGTGAAAAAGCATCTGCGCGCTCAGGAAATCGCCGCGCAAAACCGGCTTCCCTGCATCTATCTGGTGGATTCCGGCGGCGCCTATCTCCCGCTTCAGGACGAGGTGTTCCCTGATAAGGAGCATTTCGGCAGAATTTTCTTCAATCAGGCCAAGATGTCTGCGGCCGGCATTGCCCAGATTGCGGCCGTCATGGGCTCATGCACTGCCGGCGGCGCTTATGTGCCCTCAATGTGCGATGAATCGGTCATTGTGCGCAATCAGGGCACCATCTTTTTAGGCGGCCCGCCGCTGGTGCAGGCCGCGACTGGCGAGATTGTCTCCGCCGAAGAGCTCGGCGGCGCGGAGGTTCATTCCCGCCGATCGGGCATCACCGACCACTACGCCTTGGACGAGCATCATGCACTGACAATCGTACGCGACATCGTCTGCCACTTGAATCGCAGCAAGAATATTGCCTTAGACTGTCAAGAGCCAGTCGAGCCCCTGTATGACTTGGAGGATCTGTATGGCATCGTGCCAGCCGAACTCAAGCAAAGCCTCGACATCAAGGAAGTGATCGCTCGCATTGCTGATGGCAGTGAATTTCATGAATTCAAGAAAATGTACGGTGAAACCATTGTCTGCGGCTTCGCCCGCATCTGGGGTTATCCGGTCGGCATTGTCGCCAACAGCGGTATCTTGTATTCCGAATCCGCCCTGAAAGCGGCCCATTTCATCGAGCTGTGCTGCCAGCGCAAAATTCCATTGGTGTTCCTGCAGAATATCTCAGGTTTTATGGTGGGACAGAAATACGAGGCAGGCGGCATCGCCAAAGACGGCGCAAAGCTGGTGACGGCCGTCGCATGCGCCCAAGTTCCCAAATTCACTGTCATTGTTGGCGGCAGTTTCGGCGCCGGCAATTACGCAATGTGCGGGCGGGCTTATGATCCAAGGTTTTTGTGGATGTGGCCGAACGCGCGCATCTCCGTTATGGGCGGCGAGCAAGCGGGCAATGTGCTGACACAGGTGCGGGCGAGCCGCACTGAACCGAAATGGAGCGACAAAAAACAGCATGCATACAAGCAATCCATCGCAGATCAGTATGAGCGGCAAGGACATCCGCTCTACGCCAGCGCCAGGCTTTGGGACGATGGCATCATCGACCCCGTGGACACCCGCATGATGCTGGCGCTCGGCATTTCGGCCGCGCTGAACGCACCCATTGAGCAGACTCAGTTTGGCATCTTCCGCATGTGACAAGATGAACGCTTCAGATCCGCTGGAATTCGAAACAATCCGCACTGCGATGCAAGGCCGCGGCGCCGGCTTGATTACACTGAATCGACCCGAAGTTCACAACGCTTTCAATGAAACCATGATTGCAGAGCTGTCGCGAGCCCTCGCAATATTCTGCGGTGACGATTCACTGCGAACGCTGACCATTGCCGGGGCAGGCAAAAGTTTTTGCGCCGGCGCGGATTTGAACTGGATGAGAAGAACTGCCGATTTCAGCGAGCAGCAAAACTATGCGGATGCATTGCGCATGGCCGCGATGCTGGATCGGCTGCAGACATTCCCCAAACCAACAATAGCGGTGGTCCACGGAAATGTATTTGGCGGCGGCGTGGGGCTGGCTGCCTGCTGTGACATTGCGATCGCAGAACAGAGCGCCGTGTTCAGCCTGTCGGAAGTCAAGCTTGGATTGATTCCCGCGACCATCAGCCCCTACGTGAGCGCTGCCATCGGGTCTCGACATTCACGACGCTACTTTCTGACCGGCGAGCGGTTTGATGCCGCAACTGCGCAAAAAATCGGATTGATTCACGAATATGGAGATGGCGCTGCCATCCGCGAGATTGAGGCGCATCTGATGACCTGCCTGCTGGCAGGCGGACCGCAAGCGCAGACTGCCGCCAAACAGCTGATTCAAGAACTCTTGACGGCGCCGCAAATCGATGCCAGCCTGCGGCAAGCAGCCGCCAAGTCGATTGCCTCCGCCAGAGCCTCAGCTGAAGGCAGAGAAGGCATCCGCGCATTTTTGGAGAAACGTGAGCCGCGCTGGCCTGGCAGATAAGGAGCTCGAGCATTGTTTAGCAAACTGCTGATCGCGAATCGCGGTGAAATCGCCTGCCGCATCATGCGTACCGCCCGAAAAATGGATATTTCCACGGTTGCGGTGTACTCCGATGCGGATCGCAATGCCGCCCATGTGGAGCTGGCGGACGAGGCCGTGCATATCGGCGCTGCGAAACCGGCAGAAAGTTACCTGAATATTGAGAAAATTATTGCTGCTGCTTTGCACACCGGTGCGCAAGCCATTCACCCTGGCTATGGTTTTTTGTCTGAAAACAGCAGACTCGCAGCCAGCTGCGAGGAACGCGCGATTGCCTTTGTCGGCCCCGCCTCAAAAACGATTGCAATAATGGCATCCAAAAATTCAGCCGCACAAGTCGCAGCTGACGCCGCAGTACCGATCCTGGCCGGCTACCGGGATGCCAGCCAAGATGCAAAGCAGATGCTCAAGTCTGCAAAACAGATCGGCTTTCCGATTCTGCTCAAGTCTGCAATGGGCGGCGGCGGTCGCGGGATGCGAATTGTGCGCCGCGAAGATGAATTCAAAGAGGCATTGATTGCAGCGAAATCTGAGGCCATCGATTCATTCGGTGATGATGAGATTATCATTGAGAAGTATCTGCTGAGCGCGCGCCATATTGAGGTGCAGATTCTAGCCGACTCGCATGGCAACGCTGTGCATCTTTTCGATCGGGACTGTTCTGCTCAGCGGCGCTATCAGAAGATCATCGAGGAAGCGCCGGCGCCCGGCATCCCAAGTCCGGTTCGCGCAAGACTCCATGGCGCAGCTCTGGCAATTGCGAAAGCGCTGGATTACTGCAATGCCGGCACACTGGAATTTCTGCTTGATGGCGAGGATTTTTATTTCATGGAGATGAATACGCGCCTGCAGGTTGAGCATCCCATTACGGAGCAGATTACGGGCATTGACCTCGTTGAATGGCAACTGAGAATCGCAGCCGGTGAATCTCTCTGTGACTTGCCGCCGTTTGATGCGCCGCAGAGGCATTCAATTGAGGCTAGAATCTACGCGGAAAATCCGCATAACCATTTTCTGCCATCATCAGGTCTTGTTCGTCACTTCAGCTGTCCGGACAGCACAGCGGATGTTCAGGTGCACACGGGCGTGAGAAGCGGCGATTGCGTTGACACCTACTACGACCCGCTCATCGCAAAGCTGGTCACCGCCGCACCGCAAAGACAGCAAGCCATCGAAAAGATGAGACATGCACTCAATCAGGTGCAAGTTGCCGGCATTGATACAAATGTAAACTTTCTGTTTAATTTGCTTTCGCATCCAGCCTTTGCCGATGCTGGCATCGACATCCGATTTGTCGAGCAAAATACCGGGCAGCTGCTAGCTGATATCAATCGCCTGCCTGAGCAAATTGCAGTGCTGGCCGCCTTGTTTGTGCATGCGCAGCATACCCTTGCCCCCGCGGCAAACGCTCGCCAGTCGGGTAATGACAAGTTTTCGCCATGGCTTGGCTCAAGCGGCTGGCGTGGTCACGGCTGTTTTCAATACAGTCAATACTTCAAATACAGGCAAGCAATCTCGCGCGTTTCAATCCACACAGAATCAGATGCCGTGACAGCAACCTGCGGGGCCTATGTCCTGCAGGCAGATTCAATCGAGATTGATGGCAGCGCCATCGTTGTGAATTCCGCGGCGCAGCGCCTTGAGGCGGCCGTCTTGCGTGCTGAGAATAACCTGACCTGCTTCAGTCAAACTCAGACTTACGAAATGACACTCGGGCAGCGTTACCTTGAGTCCCCTGACGATACAGAAGCAAGCGGCTCGCTGCTCGCCCCCATGTCGGGCAGAGTTGTGCGCGTACTGGCATCCGCAGGTCAAAGTGTCGAAAGCCAGCAGACTCTGATGGTCATCGAAGCCATGAAAATGGAACATCAAGTACGCAGCCCCGCGGACGGAATTGTGAGCGCAGTTCACTACCGTGAGGGCGACCAGATTGACGAGGGTGTTGTCTGTGCAGTTCTTGAATCAGCCTGAGATCTATCGCCTTGAATCACATCGCCAAAGATCTTGACGACCGACCAGAGGTCAAGATCGTAGAAGTCGGACCCCGAGACGGACTGCAGAACGAATCGACCGCTGTACCGATAGAAATTCGTGTTGAGCTGATCAGCCGCCTGGTGAAGAGCGGGCTGCCTGCCATTGAAATTGGCAGTTTTGTGGCGCCCAAGTGGGTCCCCCAGATGCAAGGGACTGACCTTATTGCCAGTACGCTTGCGCATGATTTGGAAACGGATTTCATCGCTTTGGTTCCGAATATGCAAGGCATGGAAAGGGCGCTGCAAGCGAAGATGTCGCAAGTTGCCATATTTACTGCGGCATCGGAAACCTTTTGCCTTAAAAATACCAATTGCACCCTCGACGAATCATTCGAGCGATTCAAGCCGATCATGCAGGTTGCCGCAGCGCATGATATTTTAGTCCGTGGTTATGTCTCATGCGTTATGGGATGCCCCTATGAGGGCGCAGTTACACCATCACAAGTGATTCCAGTGGTAGAGCGACTTTTCGAGATCGGCTGCAGCGAAATCTCTTTAGGCGATACGATTGGGGTCGGGACAATCAGCAGTACTCGAGCGCTGATCGGCAGCATGGTCAACCATTTCGACCCGGCTGCAATCGCCGTCCATTTCCATGACACTTACGGGCAGGCGCTGCCAAACATCCTCGTCGCGCTGGACAAAAGCATTACCGTCGTTGACTCTTCGGTCGGCGGGCTTGGCGGCTGCCCTTATGCGAAGGGCGCCAGCGGCAATGTGGCAACCGAAGATGTCGTCTATATGCTTGATGGCTTGGGAGTTCGCACAGAGGTTGATGTCAATGCACTGGCAGAAACATCAAGATTCATTTTCTCTCACTTGCAGCGCGATCCGCAATCACGTGTCACGCAAGCAAAAATGGCGCAGCAGAATGAAAGTTAAGTGCCAGAGCTGTGTTTCCCGACATTGACTGTCAACATCGCTCGCCCTTTTCTGATTCAACGTGTTCAGCCAACCTTAGGGTTGGCGAAAAAATAAGTTTCGATTTTTGATTTCAGACTGCAGCGGGTCCAGGATGGTCTGCGATCGGTTTGATGGTGTAATTCCACTGCGGGATGTGCTCGTCTTTGACACAATTCAAGGCGGCGAGCTGCGGGTCGGTGATTTTAATCCCGGTCTCATAGAGGGTGTCGACGAACTCGGCGGTGACGCGCAGGCCGGTTCGGGTGGTGGTGCTGCGCAGGTATTGCAGGATGTGCTCCATGCTGTCGAGCACCAGGCCCGCCCAATGCTTGGACACCTCGCTGAACAGCCGGTGCTCGATCGGGTTGTATTTCGAGGCGCCGGCCGGATAGTGCAGGATCGTGACTTGGAGGCGGAACGGGCTGGCGAGTTTCTGCTGCAGGAAGTATTTCCAGGCCCGCGGCCGGCAGCCGTTGCTGCCGCCGGCGTCGGCGAGAATCACCAGCTCGGCGGCATCGGGATAACGCACCCGGCCTTGGGTCTGCCACCACTTGGCAATGCACTCGGCGGCGAATTGCGGCGTGTCGTGCGAGCAGCTGACGCAGAAGCTGCCAGCGTTGGCATGCAGATCGTAGATGCCATACGGCACCGCCAGGCCGTCGGCCAGGGAGCGAAAGTCATGGTCATGAACCGGCTCGGGTGCGCGGCACCATTGGGCGCCGGGGTTCTTGAACCGTCCGATGAGTTCTTTTTTCTTGGTGTCCACACTGATCACAGGGATGCCGTCGCGCTGGCAGCGCTCGCGTGCGGCCGCGATTTTCTCAAACTGCTCGTTGCGCTGCCGCGGGCTGGATGAGGCGATGGTCTTGTGATTCACACGCAGCGCATAGCCGAGCTGCCTGAGCAGTCCGGCCACGGTGCGGTCGCAGACCGGGATGCCGCGCACGGCGAGCTGCTGCGCAATGCCGTGCGTTGTTGCGCGCGTCCACAAGCGGCCGCTGACCGGGCTGCCCGCCGTGCTGTGTGTCATCAACGCCACGATCAGCTCGAGGAGTCCGGCGTTTTTTTTTCAGCCCGCTTGCGGCCGCCGCCCGGCCGCCGGATCCGGGTCGGATCCAGTCCGCCGGCCAGCAGCTGGCGCCGCCCGGCGCCCACCGTCTCCGCCGACAGTCCCAGACTGGCGGCTGCGGCTCGATCCCCGCCATGACCGCAGCGCAGCGATTCCAGTCCGGCAAACAGCCGCCGCTGGCGCTCATCGAGCACGCCGAACAGCGTTGCGGTCGCCGCGGTCACACGCGGGTCCGGGTCGGCCGCCGCAGTGCGCGGCGGCGCCAGCGCCGGTGCGCACTGGATCCGGCGCGCCCGCAGCTGCCGCTGGCGCTGTGTGCGGGAAACGCTGCAAAACACTGCCTGGCCGCCAACACGCGCCCGAGACACCTGCCCGCGCTCGGCGAGCTTGCACAGCGCGCCGTAGGTCTGCACCCCGACCCGCTCGCTGAGCTCGGCGGCCCGGTACCCGGCCGCTGAGATGTCGGTCAGATGCGCCGCGGTCGCCAGCAGCGAGCCATGAAGGGAAAAGCGCCGGCCTTGCCAGTTCCACAGGCCGTGCTCATCGTAGTCGGCCAGCTCATCCAGCGTATAGTAGCGTCCGCAGTGCGAGTAGCTGGAGCGGCAGCCGGCCTGGGCCAGCTTGCGGCAGACGGTGCGCGGGCTCGGGGCGCCGAGCGCGGCGGTGATCTGCGGCAGCGATGCGACCGTCTGGCGGCGCAGCAGGCCGATCAGGGGCTCCAGGGTGAAAGTGTCGGTTCTCATGGTCTCTCCAATATGACAGAATAGAATTATCAAGCGCAGTATAATAATACTATTATGACATAATGGCCGCGAATCAGGGGCCAGCTGCGAGCTGATTGTATAGAATTGACGGCCGAATGCCGGTCAAATACAGGTCAAAGGACAGAAAAAACAGCGAATCAGAGAAGATCCGCCTGAAATACGGCAGGATAGAAACAGATAATCAGAAGTTATTTATTCGCCAACCCTTAAAACAGACTTGAACTCACTGTCCAGAGGCCATAGAGTGTCAGAACATTCAGATTATGACAGTGCGCTCAAGCGCATTTGCACAAATGCAGACATTGTGCGGTCCTACATCAAGCATGCGCGGCTGCCGAACCATTTAGAGGCAAGATTAGATTATTCATCCTTGCGTCAGGCGCCATCCGAACTGATCAGCGACAAGTTGATTAAACGTTTCGGTGATTCGATATGGCAAATCGATTACACCAGGGGACAAGGACAGCTGTATGTGGTCATTCATATCGAGTTCCAATCAGCGGTTGATAAATCAATGGCAATTCGGATGCTCAGCTATTCGAGCTTGATTTACGAATCACTGTGGAACAGCAAGGCAGTCATTGTTGACACTGGACGACTGCCAACCGTTATTTCCACAGTGCTGTATACCGGTGAAGCGCCCTGGACTGCCCCGCTTGAGGTCCGTGAGCTTTTAGACGATCAAGCCGTGGACTTGCAGCCGTCCTATAGATATACCTAATTACCACGAATCATAAGTTTGTTTTCAGCATGGCTGCTTCGATTTAAATATTTGATAAATAATCATAAATCCAGAGAAATGAAACTTTGTTCCGGTCCAGAAACGCCTCGGCTTGAGCGATTTTCCGGCGTTCTGCCGCCTCGCGGCTGACCGGTACCACCTTAAGAAGGTGGTCCGTGCTGGAAAAGCGTCTGAAACATGACTTATGTTGAGTGGTAATTAGGAAATCTTTTGACAATATCTCCATTTATAGTTTGCAGGGACCAAGCAATACGGATTAACCAGTTATGCCCCGTGTCAGCAGCAAACGTCAGATTACACTGCCTGCAAGTCAATGCAGAATGGTAGGCATCAATCCTGGCGACGAATATAAGAGTTTTATTTCAAAAGGTCATATTTCCATAGTGCGGCAAAAGACAGACAGTGCCTAGAAGTGCCTTAGTCATCTACGCCGAGATGACAGCATCTCCGAGCAGCAGTCGCTACAGGATTCCATCGGGCAGAGGCGTGCTGTTTCTCGTTGATTGCCGTTGACACCAATGTTCTGTTGCGGTATCTGCTGGGAGATAACGATGTTCAGACAGACGAAGCCGTACGGCAGGCGCGTATGAGCAGTTGTCTATCTATCGATTCGTTTGCGGCGACACCGCCACGACTCGGAAAGGGCTGGAAACAATTCGAATCTTGCTTCATTATTTTTCTTGCCCTGTTAAGCCGCTTCAAGCGGACGGATAGTGCTTAGAATATCGGCTTCCCTCTGTTTCGCAACCTCAAGCTCATAGTTGATCTGAAGGTTGGTCCAGCCGTGCGCGTTTGTATTGAAATATCGAGCTAAGCGTAAGGCGGTGCTCGCTGTAATGCCCCGGCGCCCGAGAACAATATCATTGATGCGGGAGGTTGTTACTCCAAGTGACCTGGCCAGCGCCGTGGCTGACAAGCCATGCGGTTCAATGAAGTCATGCTTGAGAATCTCCCCCGGATGGACTGGTTGCAATCTTTTCATACCATTTTTTCCAATGTTTTATTTGTGATAGTCAACAATTTCTACATCGTAGGCGTCTCCGTCCACATAGCGAAAACAAATCCTCCATTGATTATTGACCCTAATGCTGAAACAACCTTTGCGACCGCCTCGCAGGGATTCAAGCTGGTTTCCGGGAGGGGATTGCAAAAAAACCAAGCGATGCAACAGCATCCAATTGTGCAAGCTTACGCTGAGCAATTCGCTCAATGTGAAGAAAATGCCGCACCCGAATACACTCGGCTAGCCATTCCGTATCCTTACAGCTAAAACTTCGAATTATCCAATTGGCATACCGAATACCGATATTCAATATGCTGATCTTTATTGGTTCATGCCGCTCGGAAGGCATCTAATGGCATATTTGAAAGTGGTTAGCCGGAAGTGGGCGACAATTCAATTGCTCGCTTGAATACGGATAAATTTGGTGGGTCCGGAAGGAGTGTATTAGAACTTTATTCGAATGATGTTTTTGTGTCTGTTCGCGCACTATGCCCATGCATGCAGAGATCGTCAAGAACCGCAACTCCCCGCCCGCCGTGCTCATGCGAGAATCGTTCTGGCGCGACGGCAAATCCAAAAAGAGAATCGCCACCAACATCTCAAAGCTTTCGCCCGGCTTGTCCAAGCAACTTCTCAAACTGGGCCCTTTTTCGTGGGAATCGTCCAAGGAGGCAAGCCGCAACGCTTACCTTCCGATTGTTTCGTCAGTCGTTGAGTCTATTTTCATTTCAAGCTATCGATTTTCCAAAAACTCATAATTGGTGAAGGTTCAGTCGGGTACGAATGCCAAACATCATGCTTTCTCTTGCATGAATCGGTGACAATGATTTCGCCTGATATCCCGACATGGATCAACTTGCTACCAAGATTAGCAATCAGTTCCAAAATGCCTGCGGCATTTCGACAGGTAGAGATCTCAGATAGTCGCCGAGCGAAGGGATGGGGATCTTGTAATGATCCAGCAGTCCGGGTGCTGGTGCTAGCAGACCGGCATGCAACGCATCGGTGAGAAACTCATCGACGGTCATCCGGCTGGTCCAGCATGCCAATCCTGCTAGTTCCATGATCTCCTGCCGTGAAATGGTGTCTGCCATCGAACCGTGTCTTTCCGCCGCTTTCAGTGCCATTTGCCTGTAGGCCCAAAGCTCGCCGGAACATGCCTCCACTCGATCTTGGTAATAGGCTTTCTTTCGTTCGGCTCCGAGCTGTAGTGCTTGCTCAAGCAAATGCCGCTCCACACGTTTCTCATGGGAGCGCAGCACACGTCCCGCCGCGACACCCACCCGGTTAATATGTTGCGGCCATCCTTGCGACAGTTCTGCTAGAGCGTTTGCCCAAACGGTTTTTTCATCATCGGAACCAGCGTAGTAGGTGTCGATCAGGCATCGAAGAGATGCGGTTGCATCCTCGATCGATAACGGTTCCAGATTGCACACTCGTTCGTCCGCGATCCTTGACAGACCGCATTCGCGCAACACCTGCTTGGTGTCACTAAGACCGAAAAACGCCGCGACCAGGGGGATGTCCATAGGCGGGTTGTGAAGACAGTTTATTACGTCCCTGGTCGAGTCGTTCACCGAAATGTTCTGAGCTTCGTCCACGAACACTGCAATTTGAACCTGTTCAAGCAAAGGGGCCGCATCCATGAAGATTTGCTCCGCCGGTATCGAAAGATGAGAGTCGCCTCCAGCTTCCGATTTGCCACCTACTGAAACACCGCCTACTGCGATACCTCGTTCCGACAGCTCATTGAACAGCTTCGCACCCAACTTTAGCAGATGCCTCATCCGTTTGCCAATTGGATCAGAGACAATCTTGGCCAGTCTCTCGTTCTCTTTGTTAACCGAGTGGACTAGACGCCTTATCACGGCGACGGCCGATGTTAATGTATTCGGCTTGATGGAGGTCGCAATCCATGGATTTTCGGGTGTTGAATGACGCTTGACGGCTTCCATGCACTCGAGCATCAGCGCTGATTTTCCCGCACCTGGCGCGCCTTGAAATATCATTGTTCCGCCACCTATATCACCGGCATTCAGCCTAATAGCGGCGTTGCGAAAGACATCATACTCAGCATCGCGTCCATGGAAAAATGCACTGCGGCCAACCTCGGCCCGGTCCGTTCGGTTCAGGTAATCTTCTGCGCCAATCGGTTCGGCCGGCGGCGGCTTGAGAAAAATTTCCTTATTCATGAAAGATATTTTAGTCCACATAGAATCCCTAAAACTGAATCACCTGCCGCCCACATCAGCAATTCAAGTTTCAACCGTCCGAAAAGCATAAGAAGCCTTTCGGATTCTGGCATGATGCTCGCTGGAGCGTAGCTGACGGTCGCTGTTTAGGATCGGGAATCATTTCAATAAAGCAGCTTGCCGCGGCAAGGTCGTTATGGCGTAGCACAAGATTTTCTGTTGCGTCACAGCTTCTCCCCAGAGTGTCGATGATCAGTCACACGCTGCATTCGCCTATCGTAAGGTCGCATCTAATAGCAAGTGCCGATAAAATTCGCACTAGCACCGAATTTTTGCCACGAATTGCTACAACGATGACAATTGACCAGAACAAAGCTCGCAGAACTGCAAAGACCATGGTCGAAGCGCTGCCATACATTCTGCGGTTCAAGAACAAGACGATTGTAGTCAAATACGGCGGTAATGCCATGGTGGACGATGATCTGAAAAAGAGCTTCGTGCGGGATATCATTTTCATGAAAAGCGTTGGCATGCATCCTGTGATCGTGCACGGCGCAGGACCGCAGATCAGTAAATCTATCGCCGCGTCGGGTCATGCTAGCCGGTTCATTCAAGGACTTAGGGTGACCGACAAGGAGACCATGCGAATTGTTGAGGATGTTCTCGTTAACGTTGTGAACGCTGAATTGATTGAACTGATCGAGATGCTCGGCGGCAGCGCCTATACGCTCGGCGGAGCGAACAACACCCCCTTTGTTTGCGCTAGCAAGCTGGATCTGTCGGAGATTGATGTGCAAACTGGCAAGGAGATTGATGTCGGCTATGTCGGCAAGGTGGAATCAGTCGACTATGAGCAAATCGAGGCGCATCCTGCCGAAGCGATTCCCGTTATTGCGCCAGTCGGACGCGATGCATCCGGCCAAAGCTACAACATCAACGCAGACACGGTGGCAGGAAGCGTAGCCGAGTCGTGCGTAGCGGAGAAACTCATCATTGTGACCAATACCGAAGGGGTGCTGGATGCCGATGGCAAGCTCATCGCGGCTTTGTCCACTGCCAATGTACAGGAAATGATCGATAACGGAGTCATCGGATCAGGAATGCTGCCGAAGATACGATGCGCCTTGCAAGCGCTTCAAGCAGGGGTCAACACGGTGCACATCGTTGATGGGCGCGTCGAGCATTCCGTGCTGCTTGAGGTTTTTACCGACGGTGGCATCGGCACTCTTATTCGCTGCTAGCTCAGAACGAAAATCGCACCGACACTTCAAATCCGTCGACAGGATTTGAAGCAATAATTTGTAGAATTGCGTTTTCTGAAGGGAATTACATGCCTGATTGCCCAAATTGGCTGCAATTGACGGGCCTCCGTGATCAGAAGCGCGGCAACCATGCACCCCGATGCAATATCGTTTTCATGCTCCGCTCCTGCAGTCAATCCAAACGGGGCACATTTTAGCACCCCGCTTGTTTCAGTGCTTGACCGGGCTGGAAGTTTCTGCCAGACATCAACTTGCCGCCGCCGTCTCAAAACATGCTCGTGCGACATGAGGCCTTGTGCCCATTGCATCCACTCCCTTAACTTCATCCATGAAAATCCTTGCCTGGCAACGGGTGCTCGGTTCCAGGCTAAGGAAGGTTGCCGTTTGGGCAGGCACGGACTGACCCTCGCGAACAGTCCCCAAGAGAATATAAAAGCCATGGGCAAAATTGACCTTGCCATTTACCACACTCTCTACCAGTCCAACCCGCAATCGGGCACTGGCGGCGCGTTTGCGTGCCTGACGCTGACGCAGATCAAAGGGCGATATTCGGACTTCCAGTTTTTTCCCGCACTGGAACTGTGCCGCCCATTCCAGCCCGCCGGCATCAGGAACGCTTCATGATCCAATCCCCTTGTACGGCGATCCCGCGCAGTAGAGGTGAGAGGGATCATGAAACTGTTTGGCCAGGTTGCTCAGGAACCCCTCACTCGGTGCGGGCGCGGGGTCTGTCCCGTCGTCGTCGGTGCCGAATCTCCCGTCATCGCCGGGCGTGGGGATGGTTCGATCCAGGGCCCGCTTGACGCTGGGGTGCCGGCTCTGCGCGGCGCAGGTGCACACGCCCCAGGCCATGCCGCCTTGGGGGTGGGGCATGTAGTATTTGCCGCCAGGGGTGTTACTCGGACTGTCGCAGCTCTCGCCGGGAGAATCCCTGACCGTGATGTCGACAGACCGCATATTCGGATTGACCGTATAGCCGGTTCCGGGCAGGAGAATGACCCGCACCACGCTGTCGCCGGTGATGAGGAGATCGTCCGCAAAGCAGGGCGACCCCATCCCGCTGAAAGTAGGAGAATTCAACTCTGCCCAGTCCGTTGAGCTGCTACTATACATCGCCTGAGTGCGCGACCGGTAGATCGCGGGGTTTTTCTCGATATAGGCCGGCACGCCGTAGTTCCGAAAACGGTCATGGCCGGAGACTGTGTGGGCGAAGATATTGACTCTCACGCCAGTTGCGTTACTGCTGGCTCTGATCTGAGCCGGCAATCCGTTGGACACTGAGCAACCCCCGATCAAACTTTCGTTGGTTATTGTATAACCAGGAGTAATCCTAAGGCTGATCTCGGGTAGAACCTGCGCCCCCGCCGGGGTCGTCAGTACTGCCAGCAGCAGGACGGCTGTTAATTTAGCGAGGGGGGGGGATTACGCAAATATTTCATTTCTCTCTCCAGCTTCTTCAAGTATGAGTGATGTTCTAAGCAGTTATACGAAATTTAAACCCGCAGAATGGGATGATTTTCAAGCTGAGCCGCTATCCATATTTTAAGGGATTATATACTTAAGTGCCGAAATCGCTGTCTATGGGCGCAGGTTTTTCATATTATTGGCTATATGAGATAAATTAAGAAATTAGGCACTCAAGTATATAAGTCCCTTTCTGAAAGTGTTGATGGCTCGCCGCCAGGAGGACGGGAGATCATAAAGAATTACAATCCGAATAGCTATGGATTGCATGATTTTTAGATTGATTTGCCCGTTTTTTCGGCCGACTCGTGCATTTTCTCTGCCAAAGCTATGCAGAAGAAGCTGGCCATTCCTAAAGCTAATGGCATTGCACCGGAGGCGGGCTTGTCCACTATCAATGAAATGAATCATTTTGAGGAAAATCTAAAGTTCTACAAAGCGATTGGCGCGGCCGATGCCGCGCCATGATCTGTGAAAGAAACGACACGAAATCAACACATGATTCTGAGACCGATTCTACTCTGGCGGCTTAGATCTCTATACAAAGCCTGGTTCGCCGCCCTGCCATCGCTTTATGATCACTGATGGCGTTGTCTGCTAATTTCTCCTTGTTGGCCCGCCTGCTACTTACAATCCCTCGATAAGACGAACCATCTTCTTCCAGTTCTCCCAACCTCTAGTATCAGCAATATTCTTCGCATACTTATATGCATCCCTATAAGTATAGCCAGACCCCGGGACACTGGCTGCAGAAATTAGTCTCGTCACTGTATCCCATCTACACCAATGAGTATCAGCATCCGGATCTAAATGACTGCATTTCCCTGGAAATAAACTTTTAGCCCACCAAGCATGCTCAAGCATAGCTTTCCGATAGCTATTAGTATAATCCCTTAGTGTCAATGGCGTACAGTCTCCCCAGTCTCCATATCCAAGAGCATCAAAACTGCCATCCACGCACCAACGCATCTTAGAAATATTTTTTGTCAATATATTTATAGTGGGTCTTGTAGGCACCTTTTCTCCACTTTTTGGATGCCACTGAGGATATTTACAGTCAATCGTCAGACTGCAAATACGCTCCTCCGTCCATAGTATGGCTGCCGAAACATCACTGTATGAACAATTTTGTTTCTGGAACATAAAAGAAGGACTCAAAAGATTTTCACAATCCTTATCATAAAAATCAGCATTTGCGCTAGTCGAGAAAACCAAACTAATGCCGAATAACAGTGATGCGATATATTTCATGCTTTTACTCCGAAATAGTAACTACTCGCCCCCTCCTGAGATTTCCTGTATCGAACGGGATCGCAGAAAGTTCTTGACACGGTTCTGATTTCCGCCCATTGTACTGATATTGAAAGGTTCAATCGGTATTTTATATGGGCAAGGCCTATTTAGGTTCCAAGGCGCCGTCGGGTTTGTGTCAGCCATTGACTGGCATGCTGCCGCCGCATGATGTGTTGCATTGGGACGCATCTGGGTGGCGGAGCGATCATGAAGCGCAAGCCGCCGGCGCTGCTGGATATCGGCATTGAGCTGGATGCGAGGGCGATCGAGGATTTTTCCTGTGATTGTCCGGTGCCGCTGATGCACGGCTGCTGCCATGCATTTTTGAAGGGGCATCCGTTTGAAGGCGGTGAGCTCGCGTTCGTTGATCCTCCTTGCTTGAGGAGGGCTCGCAAGGCTCCGGAACGGCATCGATACCGTTGTGGCTATGAGGGGCAGGATCATCTTGAGCTGCTTGAGATGGCGAGGTCCCTGCCGTGTTCCGTGATGCTGTGCGGTTGCCGTTCGGCCTTGTATGGACAAGTGGCTGTCCGACTGGCGTCGTCTCGAGGCTCAGGTCATGAATCAGGCGGGGGCGGTGACGGAAATGGTGCGGCACAGCTTTGCGACAGGCCGGCTGCACGGGTCTCGTCATGCGGGGGATGCCCCGAATCAGCGTCAGGATGTGAGGCGCAAGGCGGAGCGCTGGGCGCGGCGAAAGCGGAGAGTCGCCTGTCGGGGCTGAAGAGCGGGTTTGAGCAGCTCAGGCGCTCGGGTCAGTGTTCCGGTCAGGCGGTGGCGCTGTTCCAGCCGCTGCTGGAGACGATGCTGATGATCTGGATTGAGAGGCAGACGCCGAAGACGCCCGCGAATTCGGGCTTGCCGAGTTCGACTTCAGCCACGGACGAGGGCGCCCGACCGAAGACCTGATCGAAGCGGCCGCGGCGTGGGCAGTCGCATTGCGGCTGCAGCCATACCCGTCTCAAGGAGACATCGGCTATCTCACCGGCCGAGCCTTGCCGGCATTGTGGCCATGACTTGGCCCGAGTGACCGTACAGAGCCAGGAACGGCGAGCCCTGGCGGATGTGGCGCTTGTGACCCAGTAGCATCATGCGGATGCCGAGATCAAGCGCTGTCCGGTCTGTGGCCGGATCCGCCGAGGCTCGTTTCCAGAACAGCTGCATGGGCCCTTGCAATACGGTGCCGGGGCAGCGGCCACCGTGGTCAAGCCGCTGGTCTCGCAGATGGTCTCGGTTCGGCGAGCCGCACAGTTAGTGAAGTCCATGGCCGGCCGGCTGATCTCCGAATCCGCCTTGATCGAGCGGGTCATGCGGGTCTGTCAGGCGCTGGAAGAATGGGCGCAGGCGGCGACTGAAAAGCTGTTGCAGATGCCGGTGATGCATGTCGATGAGACCTCCATTCGAATCAACCGGAAAAATCACTGGATGCACACCGGCACGTCCGGCGATCTCGGGCTGATGCGGGTGCGCGCCAGGCGCGGGCAGGAAGCGCTGGATGGCATCAATATCATCCCGCGCTGCGGAGGCGCTCGCAGCAAAGAACAGGAAGGTGACGCATCGCCCCGGCCGGCGCTGACGCGCGACCGCTGGGCCAGCTGTTTCAGATATGCCCAATGTGATCACGCCCTGTGCGGCCGCCGCCTGCAGCGCGATCTCCAGCTCATCCTGGATGCTCGCCCGCATCGCTGGGCAAAAAAGATGCTGAAACTGCCGCTTCAAGCCCATCAGGAGGCTGCGAAAGCCAACATCCGGGCGCGCAGCGAAACCCGCTGCGCTGCCGTGCGCAAGCAATACCGTCGGATCCTGGCCCAAGGGGCTGGGGAACTGCCGGATTTGCCCGCCCGGAAAGGGCGGCGGGGCAAACCTCCGAAACCCGATGCGCACAGCCTCCGCGAAGCATTCCAGAGCTTCGAGAACGAGATCCTGCGATTTGCTCGCAACCCATTCTGTCCCTGCACGAGCAATTCGTCAGAACGCTTTCACAGGATGAGCAAAGCTAAACAAAAAATGTCCGGCACCTTCCGCGCCTTCAACATGGCACAAGCCTATTGCCGAGTCACCAGCCATCTCCAAACCATGAATATGCTCGGATGCAATCCACTCACTGCAATCGAACTGGCACTCAAAGGAGAGGCAGTCGATATGCTCAAGAAAAAGCTGTAAAATACTGCAGCGTTCCTAATTGAGCGAATAAACACCCATTCACTCACTGCTTCGTTTGATGGGGCGAGTAGTTACCCGAAATAATACCCAGTGCTTGCCAGAAAACCCCCTGATACTGATTACCACCTAACATAAGTCAATCATGCCAGGAAGCGAACTTATGTTTAGTGGTAATCAGGTAGATATATATTGATTGATGAGAGGCGGCTCGTCGAACAGGGCGAGGTCGATGCAGAAAGTCCAGCTGGCGTGTTGATGATGTTACGGCACGCACACGAGTATGTTATGATTAGAGATGCGGAGAGACGCATTGTCGGTTCAAAAATGTACGCGTCCAATCGGCAGGCTTATGATGAATTAGCGCATGCCGTCGGCCTGCACAGACTTGGCAGAGAGGTAAGCACAATGGAGCAATTGACATCAGTAATTGATGAAATCGAGCAAGACAGAGCAATCAGCTTTGAGGAAGGCAAAGCTCAAGGCATTGCGGAAGGCGTTGGACTCGTTATCAGCCGCCTGTTGGAAAATGGTCTATCTGAACATGAAATATGCAAGCTCTCTGGATTGACTCTAGAGGAAATCCGTGCATGGACCAAGTAAATTGAGTGAATACGCCGCTGTTGAATTTCGAGTCTCTGGATGCGTTGAACACACAAGCTGAAGCGGCCTGTCCGAGTCCATAACGATTGATTTACGTTTACAGCGCATCGGCAATCGGCTTATCAGTTCTAGCATACTCCGCTAACCTCAGCATCGCAAACCACCGCTTCACCAGAGAGCATTTGTAAGCTGATGCCACAGACATAAATGCATCTCTTTCCTTTGAGCGCCAGTGAAAATCTCATCCGCCAAGAGTCGATACAGCCGTCCAGATATTTTCTGTCAAACCTGAAAAAATCTAGATCTCGCTGATGCCGGAATAGCGCATGAATCGGACCATGAAAAATGAATCATTATTTTTCGGTAGTGTCTCAGTTTGAAATTAAAGAAACGATAAAAATACTCTATACTAATTCTCATAATTAAGCAATATTTAGTTTATATTCCCAAAATTTGGGAATATGCACAAATATTTGGAGAAAAGAGAAAATGCCAAGCGGACCGCAAGGACAGAAAAGACCTGCTGACGTGGTAGGCTGCGCTGTTCATGTAGCTAAGATTGCCACCGGCGAGATTGAGGATGTGTCAGTCGGGCCGCGCCAGCCGAAAAAAGCCATCGGCGGGCGGATCGGCGGCGCTCGCAGAGCGAAGTCCATGACTTCAGAGAGACGAAGCGAGATCGCGCAGGTAGCAGCGCAAGCCCGATGGCAGGAGTAAGCTCACCCCCCTGCCGGCCAGCCGAACTGGGCCAATCAGACAATATGGACGGGCGATAATCTGCCTGTCATGCGGGGGATGAATTCTGCCAGTGTCGATCTGATCTATCTGGATCCGCCGCTCAACTCCAAAGCAAACTATGCCGCGCCGATCGGCAGCGAGGCCGCCGGCGCAGAGTTCAAGGATACCTGGTCGCTGAATGATCTGGATATTGCCTGGCTGGATTTGATTGAGGCCAAACATCCAAAACTTTGGCGCGTCATTCAAGCCGCCATGACAAATAACGACAAGTCCTATTTGATTTATATGGCTACGCGCCTGCTGGAAATGCATGGGATTCTGAACCCGACTGGCACAATTTACCTTCACTGCGACCCGACCATGAGCCATTATTTGAAACTGGTCATGGATGCCATTTGGGGGCGGGGGAATTTTCGGAATGAGGTTATATGGGGATACAGAACGCAAGGTGTTTCAATGTCAAGTTGGCCGCGAAAACATGATGTCTTACTTTGTTACGCAAGAGGAAAAAACCAACTTTTCATCCACAACAACAAAGAGAGATTTATAGTAAGCCGTTCCGCCACACGCTTATTGATGAAAAAGGAAGACATTATGTAGATGTCTATATTCGAGATGTCTGGGATCACGACTCTGAAACAAAACCCGTTATCAGCCAGTCAAAAGAACGCACTGGATACCCGACCCAAAAACCGCTTGGACTTTTGAATCGAATTATCAAGGCATCCAGCAACCCCTATGACATGATTCTTGATCCATTTGCGGGTTGCGCCACCGCTTGCATGGCTGCCCAAGATCTCAACCGCCAGCGGGTCGGAATTGACATATCGCCAAAGGCGGCTGATCTTGTCCGTTATCGTATGGACAAGGAATTACCGCTGGCTTTTCAAAATGTCATTGACCGCACCGACATTCCCCAGCGCACTGACCTGGGGGCCGTTCCTTTCTGCCGCAGCACAAACAACAAGAAGTTTTTGTATGGCGAGCAAGGCGGCATTTGCAACGGGTGCAGGGTGCATTTCAAACTTCTGAACCTGACCATTGACCATATTATCCCCCGCTCCAAAGGCGGCACAGATCATATCGAAAACCTTCAGCTGCTTTGCGGTCATTGCAACAGCGTTAGGGGTAATCGCGGTATGGAATACTTGCAAACAAAACTTGCCGCTTAATATTTCATAATGAAAAAATGCTTGACAAATAAGAAATTCATCTTATAATGTCCAAGCATGAACAGATTATCTACAGAAAAACGGGTCATGATTCTCAGCATGCTGGTTGAGGGCGTGTCCATGAGGTCGATATCCCGCATAGCCGGTGTGTCGATCAATACAGTAACCAAGCTGCGGGCCGAGGCGGGCGAGGCCTGCGCCGATTATCACGAAAGAACGGTCAGGAATGTCCGCTCGAAGCATATCCAGTGCGATGAGATATGGTCATTCTGCCATGCCAAGCAGAAGAATGTTGAGAAAGCCACAGCCGCCCCGAACATTGCCGGCGACGTATGGACCTGGACGGCGATTGACCGCGACAGCAAAATGATACTGTCCTGGGAAGTGGGCGATCGCAGCGGCGAGACTGCAAAAGAGTTCATAGGCGGCTTGTGCGGCCGCCTGGCAAACCGGGTGCAGCTGACCACCGACGGCTACAAGGCTTATCTGGAGGCGGTAGAGGAATCGTTCGGCGCAGATATTGACTACGCCATGCTGATCAAGCTGTTCGGCGGCGATACCGGATCAAGCGGACATGAGCGGAAATACTCGCCTGCCGAATGCCAGAGCGTTCAGAAAAAGCGAATCGGCGGCGCTCCCAAGGAAAAAGACATCAGCACCTCGCATGTCGAGCGTCACAATCTGACAATGCGAGTGGGAATGCGCCGATTTACCCGGCTGACCAGCGCATTCAGCAAAAAAATTGAGAATCACCTGCACAGCCTGAGCCTGTATTTCGTGCATTACAATTTTGTCCGCATTCACAGTACAATCAAGGTCACGCCAGCAATGCAGGCAGGATTGAGCGATACGCTGCGCAGCATGGAATGGATTGTCAGCCTGATAGACGCGCGGGCGGCAAAACCGAACCGGCCCAAAACCTACAAAAAGAAAATTTCAAACTGAGACACTACCTATTTTTCTAATAATAACATACATATAAAATAGACTATTAATAGCTGTTTATTGTTTTTTGGAAATCAGTCAAGCACCTTCTCAAAGAAGAATATTGTCTCAAGCGCTTCGTGATACGAGCAGATTAAAGCCGCCGCATACGATCGCGCAGATTAACTTTCACACTTATCATGGAAGACAGCAACAATTGCATGAAAGCAGTCGTGCTTACAGGCCATGGCGGTCTCGACAGACTTCAGTGGCGCACAGACTGGCCAATTCCCAGCATCGGTCCCGATGATGTGCTGATACAGGTTCATGCCTGCGGACTCAACAACACCGACATCAATACACGCACTGCATGGTATTCCAAAAGTGTCACTTCCGAAACCACTGGTGATCCACTGGAAGCTGCTGACAGTCTTGATGCCACATGGGGCGAGAATGAATTGCATTTCCCACGAATACAAGGAGCAGATGTAGCCGGTACCGTAGTCGATACTGGCAACAATGTTGAGCCTTCAATTATCGGCAAGCGAGTGATGATCGATACCTGGCTGCGTGATTGGGATCATCCTGCCAATCTAACTGCCTGCCGGTACTTCGGTTCTGAATGCGACGGTGGTTTTGCCGAGTTTACCGCGGTCGACCACCGTCAAGTCCATCCAATCGATTCTGATTTGTCGAATGAAGAAATTGCCACTTTCGCGACTTCGTGGTCCACTGCAGAAAATATTCTGCAGCGCACCGATGTCACGGAACGCGATACGGTGCTGATTACAGGCGCATCCGGTGGCGTTGGCTCGGCATTGATTCAGCTGGCGAATCGACGCAATGCAACGACGGTCGCAATCACCTCCATGAGCAAAGCCGAGCAAGTTCAATCACTCGGCGCCGATTATGTGATTGACCGCAATACCGAAAATCCGGCTGTCGCGCTTAAGGATGCTGCCGGTCCTGATTCCGTGACAGTCGTTGCCGATGTAGTGGGCGGAAACCGCTGGATGGAGTGGATCGATCTGCTTGATCGCGGCGGCCGCTATGCCTGCTCCGGCGCTATCGCAGGCCCGATTGTCGACTTGGATCTGCGCACATTTTACCTGCGTGATATGACATTTTTCGGCTGCACGGTAACCCCGCCAGATCTGTTTGCCAGATTGGTCGGTTACATCGAAAGAAAAGAGGTTCAGCCCATTCTAGCCGAGGTGTATCCGCTTGAGAGACTGCGTGAGGCTCAAAGCGCCTTTATTCGCAAACGCCACCTCGGCAATATTGTTGTAACGACCGGCTGAATCGCAGAACTGCCGATGCCTGCGGACATCCCACCTTGAAAACTAACGGGTGCCATGGTGCTGCCGCTTGCGCGTCAGGTACAGTAAGAATTTGCATGGCTTACCGTGCTTGGATTTTGACATCTTGCTCCATATCCCGTCGCAGGTCAAGAGCAGTGCTGCCCTGCGGCTGTTCGACCTCATTCCATGTGACCACACAGTCCTTGGCAACGTTCTTTTTGACCGTCAAGCCTTTAGCCAGTCCAATCGGCACAGCAGACATTTCGAGTGACCGCTCAGCTGTTGTGAGACGCCCCCAGACGGTCGCACCGCCTTCGCCATCCAGACGCTCGCCGGCACACAGGTCTCGCTTGGCGATGCTCACCACGTCACTGATAAATTTGCTCGGCTGGCCAGTAGGCTCTTTGCGCAGCGCCACTGATGCGACGCTTACACCCAGTTCCAAGCCAATCAAGTGATACGGCCGATAAAGGGCCGAGTACTGCCCGCTTGCATCGGTCTTTAGGCCATACTCCATAAAACATCGCTTGACATAATCCGTTCCCGCCTCAAAAACAACATAAACTCCCCAGCGCAAGTCCCGCTCAATCTCAGTGCCATCACGAGCCAGCGAGGAAACCACCTCAACCATGCCGCGTTCTGACAAAAGCCCGCCGTTCGCCTTTGGCCGCAGCATCGATCCAAGGTCATCCACCGAGCAAGGCGGAAACTGCAGCCCGTCGATTGGCGGCGCAAGCGCTGTTGCATTCGCGACAGCAGCCATCTCAATACCCGACTTGGTCCCGTCAAGAAATGAATTGAACATTTTGCTATTCATTCCGCCGCGGACCGCATCGGCCTGCGACAAGCCATAGCAGTCCCAAACAGTGCTCGGCGTAGAATAATGATATTCAGGCAGATACTTGGTCCCCTTGCCGGCGCACACCACCTCAAGCCCCATGGTTCGCACGGTATCGACCAGCTCGGCAATCAACGCCGGCTGGTCCCCGTACGCAAGCGAATATACAACGCCTGCTTGACGCGCTCGACGGGCAAGCTCGGCGCCGACTAAAGCATCAGCCTCAACGTTGACCATAATGACATCAATGCCTGCGCTGATGCACTGCATGCAATGACGGGCGCCGGCGATCGGATCGCCTGTGGATTCAATCACGACATCAACAGCATCTTTGCTGATCAATTGATCAGCGCCGTCTGCCAGTGCCACTTGTTCTGTCGGCCGGCGGTCTGAGAGGCTGATGAATTCACTGCCAAACCCAGCAGCCATCATGTTAGCCTGCGCCTGCTGCGGATTGATATCGCAAACCGCCGCCAATCGCATCCCCGGTGTGCGAACAATCTGCGCCATAAACATGGTTGCGAATTTGCCAGCGCCGATTATGCCCACCCGGATGGGGGTGCCGGAGCTCTCTCTTTCGTTTAGCTGCCTGAAGAGATTCATGAGAATGAGACGCGCCCGCTTGCCAAGCTTGAGATGATTGTGGTGCCGATGAGAGGATTTGAACCTCCGACCTGCTGATTACGAATCAGCTGCTCTGCCATCTGAGCTACATCGGCATATGTGCTGACAATCGTGCAGTGGTTTTCTCTGACTGAGCTCGCCAGTCAGTAATATCCGATTACATCACCTTCAGTCGTGACGCCCAGTCCGTTGAGCAGACGATTCACGTAGCAGAAATACCCGACAACCTGATTCAATTCCAGTATCTCCTCATCCGTGCAGCCGCTTTCGGCAAGCAGCTGGTAGTCTTCACGCTCCATGCATGACACTTCGGTCGTGAGCTTTCTGACATAACGCAGCATCGCCAGTGTTTTGCCGGCAAAAGCAGGCTCAAGCTGATTCGCTCGAAACGACTTCATCACCTGATTGAAGCGCTGATCATCGCCGAGCAGGCGTCTCAAATTTGAGCTATGATGCACCACGCTGTATTCACAGCCATTGAGTATGCTGGCAAAAGTGCCGGCCGCTTCCATAATATCCTTGGGCAGCGAGTTTTCGGAATGGTGCAGGATGCTTTTGTACAAAGACATATGCCCCAGCATGGTATGCGGCCGCAAACTGTGCACCCGCAGCACATTGTCGACTGTTCCATGCGGCGTTCGAGCGGTTGCGAGCGCGGCGCTCAGAGCATCGCCCGCCTCGTCATCGCTGATCATGCGAATCCAGGCTGACATCGTGCAATCTCTCAAAAACGCCTGTCCGCCGGACTATTGGCGATAGGCAAACGAGCGATCAAATCGCTTTGCGATATAGGTTTCACAGCTGATCGGCTCATACCTGCGCTCATCATCCGCATTCAGGATCGGATTGATCAGCGTCTGCGAGTCGGGATCAACAAAAACCACCGCAGAATAGCGGGCGCTGCCGGACGTGTTGACCACACAATGCGGTACCGATCTGAACAGGCCATTTGTCCAGCGTGACATCAAGTCGCCAACATTGACTACATAGGAATCCGCGAGCGGCTCGACCTCCGCCCACTCGCCGCCGGTCAGCTCAACCTGGAGACCCGCGGATCTTTGGGCAAGCAGCGACAAGCAGCCGAAATCCGTATGCGGAGATACGCCATAGCCGCCGTTCCTGGTTTCGCTGCCGGGATAATATATCAGGGCGCCTCGCGATACAGGGCGATTGAAAAAGCGTGTGAAATAATCGTCACACCGATCAAGCGATATTGCGATCGCTCGCAGCAGGCTTGCTGCCAGCCGATGCATGCCTTGAAAATACTGATTCAAGACAACGCGCATTCCAGGCAGCTCGCTGTGCCAGCGATTCGGCGCCAGCATCACCGAATCAGGCGTATTCGAATCGCTCGCCATCTGCTGCTCTAAACCCCAGATAAAGCTTTCCTTGATATCCGCACTGGCGTAGCCCTGCATCGTGGCTTCGCCGCGTCGTAAAAATCCGCGGTGCGTGTCAACAGCGGCAACCTGAGATTTTTTATGCTCAGGCAAATCAAAAAAAGTCTTGGCGACTTCAAAAACGCTGTCGGTCAGGTGCGTATCAATCTGGCGGCCGACAATGTAGAAAAAACCCTCTTTCTGTGCCGCTTCGCAAATGGCATCACCCACCTGCCGAAGCGCACTGCTGGACTCTTGATCCAAAGCGGAAATGTCAATGATAGGAATCGAACGCATGGAAAAGATGTGGGCGATGAGCGAGATGCAAACAAAATACAGAGTATACAATGTTTGGTTTCGTGGATATCGTTCTATTCTTTGCCCGCCCCGGCCTTTTCATCACGCCTTCAAACCCTCGCAAATGATCCGTTTCTGTGCATCGCGATTATCCCAAATGGCACTTGTGCTCATTGCGATGTCTTTCATCTGCTATCTTCTGCTGGGCTTGATGCCCGGCGACCCCATTGATGTCCTGATTAGCTCCGACCCTCGATTGAGCGCCGAAGATGCCGCTCGCCTCAAACAGATCCATGGACTTGATCAGCCCATCGCTCAGCGCTACCTGCATTGGGCGGGTCAAGCGCTGCAAGGTGATTTTGGCTTCAGTCGACTGTATGCCAAACCAGTGCTGGACTTGCTGCGGGAGGCGCTCAAAAACACGTTTGTTCTGATGAGCATGGCCTTGATTGTCTCCGTATCCATTGCCATACCGGCCGCTATTGCCGCCGCACTCAAATTCCAGCGCGCTGCCGATTACTTGATCAACTTTCTTTGTTTTGCAGGCATCTCTATTCCGGCATTCTGGCTGTCACTGATGTTGATTCTGCTATTTTCTGTGACACTGGGCTGGCTGCCGGCGAATGCGATCGCTTTAGGTGAAATCGGCTTTTGGGCACATGCAAAAGGTCTGCTTCTTCCAATTGCAGCTCTGTGTATCGTCAGTGTCGGAGGCCTAACCCGCTACCTGCGAGCATCCCTGCACGAATCACTGCAGCAAGACTACATGATCACCGCTTACGCCAAAGGCTTGAGCGCGCGCCAGGTCATAACCCGGCATGCCCTCAGAAATTCAATGATCCCGGTCGTAACGATTGTTTCTTTGGATATCGGCGCGTTCTTTTCCGGCGCGCTGATCGTCGAAATCATGTTTGGCTACCCTGGCATCGGCAAGCTGATGTTCGATGCGATTCAGGGAAGCGACTACAACCTGGCTTTAGCCGGGCTGCTGACGGCCACTTTGCTCACACTGCTTGCCAATTTTGCGGCGGATGTAATCTACGCAATTCTGGATCCCAGAATATCCTACCGCCTGGACACTCAATGAATCCGCGCTTCCGTGCACTCAAGCGACTCGCCGCTCATCGACTTGCGATGCTGAGTCTGATGACGCTGCTGGCTCTCACACTGTTCTGCGCTTTGGCTCCGCTGCTTGAGTTTTGGCTTGCAACAGATGCCTTCGCAGCAAATCTGCGCGGCCGGCTGCAGCCGCCTTCAGGCAGCCATCCCCTCGGCACCGATGAGCTTGGCCGCGATCTGCTGGTGCGGCTTGCATACGGCGGCCGCATTTCGCTGATCGTCGGATTCACGGCGGCTGTTGCGGCGGCCGCTATAGGAACTGCTATCGGTGTATGCGCTGGTTTTTACGGCGGCTGGATTGATGCGCTGACAATGCGCATGACCGACAGTTTTATTGCTTTGCCGCTGCTGCCGCTGCTGATCGTTCTGGCGGCTGTTGATCTGACCAAACTCGGCATTCCAGCACAACTGGCGCAGCATGAGAGTATCAGCCTGATTCGCATCATCGCTATCGTCTCAATCGTTGGCTGGACAGGTGTGGCACGGCTGGTACGCGGGGCAGCGCTCTCAGTGCGCGAGCAGACCTACGTGCTGGCAGCGCGCTCCCTCGGGGTCGCGCCAAGGCACATCATCACCCGTCATATACTCACCGCTTTGATATCACCAATTATCGTCGCAACGACCCTGTCCGTCGGCAACATCATTCTGTTCGAATCCATCCTGAGCTTTCTCGGTCTGGGGATTCATCCGCCCACACCAAGCTGGGGCAATATGCTTTCCAATGTCCAGGACTTGATCTGGAACGCTCCGCGACTAGCAGTTTTTCCGGGTCTGATGATTTTCTTGACCGTCATTTCGTTCAACTTTCTTGGCGACGGACTGCAAGATGCCCTAGCATCGCGGTCGCGGGAAAAAATCAGCTGAAGCCGCCAGCCAATCATGCAATCGCAGCTGAAATCGCTCTTGCCTTTCAGCGGCATACACCTCAGCAGAGTATGGCGGCCGCCTCGGCAAGGGACTTGATTTTATAGTCAGGCTCAAATGGCAGGTCCCACAGCTCGCCGTTGCGGCGAATCCACATCGTCTGCAAACCGGCGTTTCTGGCGCCCGCGATGTCGTATTCAGGATGATCGCCGATGTGCAAGGTCGCTGCCGGACTGGCGCCCGCCAATTCACAGGCCTTGATGAAGCCGTCTGGATGCGGCTTCATGTGACCTACATCAGCTGCAAACACGCTCGCCGTGAAAAGGTCGTCAATACCGATCTGACGCAAATCCGCATTGCCGTCTGACAGCGCTACGATCGGATAATTCGCTGCCAGAACTTGCAGCGCAGGCATCGCATCCGGGTAAAACTCAACCCGATTGCGGTCGACGGAAAACTTCTGCATCAGGTAGTCTGCATCGGACTCGCGGTAACCTGCCGCCCTCAGCAGCTCAGCGAACACGAGAGTTCGGACCAGCGTGATGTTGCTGCGGATATCGGGTCTGGCCTCGTATATTTGAGACCGCAGCGCAAGCACTGCTTCCTTCGAGAACATTTGCGTGATCCGCGGATACCTGAGCTCAAGCAGCTGATAGCTGTTCGCTTCTGCTCTTTCCAGCGCTGGAAACACATCCCACAATGTATTGTCCAGATCCATCGTGATGCCGAGAATTTTGGTCACAGATTAGATTCAGGCCGGTCTGAGGGAAACGCTGCACATTATGGCTTGACTTGGCGCTGATTGCGCAGCCGCCGGGCCTGGCTGCGCATGTGCTGCCTGAGCAGTTGATGAGATGCATCGCTGCCGTCGTGAAAAGTTCCGGTAAACTTGTCCCAGGGAAATTCCAATCCGCCGTAGTTGCAGTGGACAAACCTGTGGTGCATCTGATGGTGAAAAGTTCCCAGTCTGATCGCCTTTTTGCCACGCACAGCAATCGACTCATACCCGCAGTGTGTCGTCACCGCGCTGAGCGCAAAATACTGCAGATGGAACAGCACATGAACTGGATGCGACGCAATCATCCAGTGAATGAGAACTGAGCCTAAAAATAGCAGATGCTCAACTGGATGCATTGACAGTCCCGACCAAGGGCCCACATTGACATTGCGGTGATGCACGTGATGGGCAAGCTTGTACAGCGGCTTCCAGTGCAGCAGCCGGTGAATCAGAAAGAAATAAAAACTCTCCCAGATTGGCATCAGCAAGAAAATCAGCGCGAACCAAAGTGGATTCTGTGCCCAGCTCAGCATCTCCAGATGCCCGCTGGCGAACCCCCAAATCAGAAAAGCCTCGTAGCCAGTCCAGATGGTCACGCCGCTGGCCAGCGTCCAGAATACGTTATCCTTAACCTGATTGCCGAATGCAAACGGTCGGCCAGTGCCAAACTGCTTGCTGTCATATCTGCACTCATCTCTTTGGGTTCGCAAAATATACAGGCACAGATGCAGTCCGCCCGCGATAAAAACCATCATTGCGAGATTGCGAATCCACATCAAAGCAATCCACTCCAGTTCGAAGTTTTGTGCGGACTCCAGCGGCGGCTGCAAGTAAATCCAAGAAACGATCGCAATCAAAGCGATGAGCAATTTTTCTGACACCGGCAGCCAGCTGCGCAGCAGCCACCGAGCACTGCCCCGAAGGCTTGCCGGCCACTGGAAAAGCGGCGAGACCGCCAGCGGCATACTGGGCCTGTAGTTCCAATGCGGCATTGCATCCTTGGGCAAGCTGGATTCGCCCGCCGCTCTGGCATCGGCCATAGCTGCTCTCTCCATTCAATCAAGCGTCAGCCGCCGCACGATTGCAGCGGATCTCAGCCATTATAGCAGCCAATCCCGCACGGCGGAAGCACCGTCATGAAAGAAACAAAAATAGTGTTTTCATATTTATCAAATAGTTGCGATTTTAGTTGCTAAAAAGGCAGCAGCGAATTTCGCAGTGTCACGTTCTGCGACAAATTCAGGCTTGCGGCTCAGTGTCGGTTACAATTTGCACTTCAGCTGGCATTGCTGTCCTGTCGACCCAAGCACCTTGCACAACGCATCCATGGCAGCTGAGTTTTGACCGACAATTCGCACTGCCCCATCTCGCATCTGAACGAAAAAGCATGGAATTTCACCCGACAACGAAGAGTCGCTTATCCAGCGTCAATTTTGAGAACCTGCCTTTTGGCTCTTTATTCAGCGACCATATGTTTGCGATGGAATATATCGACGGCCAATGGCAAAACCAGCGTATCGTGCCTTTTGGCAAAATTCAGATCCATCCAGTCTCTGCCTCTTTGCATTACGGTCAAACCATCTTTGAGGGCATGAAGGCCTACCGCGGCATTGATGACAAGATTCGCCTGTTCAGACCGGCGATGAACCATAGGCGACTGACAGATTCGTGCCAGAGAATGTGCATTCCTGCCATCCATGAGGATGTGTTCGTCTCTGCGATTGAGGAGCTCGTCCGCGTTGACTGCCAATGGGTGCCGCCCGGCGAAAAGCAAGCGCTCTATATTCGTCCGGTGCTGTTTGCCGATGAAGACCAGCTGGATGTCCGCCCCGCCAGTCGCTACCAGTTTCTGATTGTTACATCGCCAGTCGGCGGTTACTTCGGCAGTAATTTCCCGACCGTTTCCTTGAAGGCAGAGGAGAAATTCACCCGTGCAATTCAAGGCGGAACTGGATTCGCGAAAGCCGGCGGCAATTACGCTGCAACCTTTCTTGCATCCGCTCAGGGCCGCGAGCAGGGATATGCGCAGATTTTGTGGCTTGATGGCGTTGAGCACCGTTATGTGGAGGAGGTTGGACAGATGAACATCTGTTTTCTGCTCGCAGGCAAACTTGTAACGCCGCCGCTTCGCGGTACCATCTTGCCTGGCGTCACTCGCGACAGTGTGCTGAGGCTGACACAAGATATGGGGATTGAAATCGAGGAAAGACTCATCTCTATCGACGAGGTAATCGAGGGCATTGAGTCAGGGACTTTGCAAGAAGCCTTCGGCTGCGGAACCGCAGCGGTCGTGACCGCTGTGGGAAGCATTGGCTATCGAGAAAAAATCTACGAAATCAACAATGCTGTCGCTGGCGAAGTCACGCAAAGACTGTATCGTACAATTGTCGGCATTCAGCGCGGCGAGATTGAAGACATCTATGGCTGGACGCAAATCATCTCAACTTAGGCCGGAAACACTGCCGAGCGATTATTTGCATATGATGCCGTCGTTGTTGCCATCTCGCATGTACGGATACGCGGGATGCTCGGCCAGCACTGGGGCAATGCCATGTCTTCGAGCTTCCTTGCAGGTAATCCTGCCGTTTCGATTGTCGTCCCATTTCGCGAGCGGATGATTCGGGTCTGCGTAACTCACACTGTTTGAGGCGAGGTCCTGCGACTCGACGATCGAGGTGCAGGCGCCGACCTGCAAATGTGTCGCTTCGCATTTTGACAGGATTGCCTCCAATTGATTCGCCTCATTGCGATCAACCGTCAGCTGATATTTTTGCTTGACCGCCACAACGGTCGCCGCAAACCAGCATCGGTTCAGTTTCGGGGTCCAATATGCGGCATCCAAATCCCGCTTGACCGTCCGGTTCAGATGCGGACTCGCCAGAGTGAGGTTCAGCAGGTCAGAGGCGAACTGGCGCTTGACTGCGCTTGATGCGGCGCACAGGCCGCTGTCGTGCGCTTCTGAGCGCGCTACAATGTGCTCAATGTCAGACTGCCGCAAGCTGGCAAAGCATTCACCCGTATAGGGGCTGTACATCTTGCCGATTGCCGCGCCAACTTTCGGCTCGACCGATTGCGGGTAGGCGTATTCATCTGAGTCATAAGGCGCACAGCGATTCTCAGGCGCCAAGAGCAGCCCCCTCCAGGTTTGCGCCTGTGCAGAATGAGTCCAGCCGCTGGAGAAAAAGCAGCTCGCAAAAACGGCGCAAAGCATTGCTGCTCTGATGTCCGCCGTGCGCGATTGCATTTGAAATGGAAGCCCATTCATGTTCTAAAGGTCGGTAAAATCGATGAATATAAGTTTGTTTGACGCGCGTCGATTTATATGCGGCGGCAGGGACAGGATTCAATTTCTCGCTGCCGATTCTCGCCCAACGCCCACATGAAACGTATTTGCTGAAGGTGACGCTGAATCCGAACATTTTTGAAAAAAACTTGAAATTTTTGGATCTGAAACCATATACAATTTTGTTTGCTTTGAGAAGATCGCTGACTTCATATTGAATCAATACTCTATGTCAATTGTTCCAGCTGCGCCTGAAGCCACTGTCAAGGACGCCAAGCCAAAATTAAAAAAACCACGCCTTTATTTCGTGGTTTTGCTCAATGATGATTTCACTCCGATGGATTTTGTCGTGTCTGTACTGCGCAGTTATTTTAGCATGGACGAGGAGCTTGCCGTGCTGACGATGCTGAAAGTTCATCAGGAAGGACGCGGTGTTTGCGGGCGGTTTACTCGAGAGATCGCTGAGATGAAGGTCAAGGATGTCCTCGATTGCGCTCGAACTCATCAGCATCCTTTGCAATGCATTTTGGAACCTGAATAGCATGTTTTCTGACGAGCTTGAAAACTGCCTTGGCATGGCGCTTTCGCTCGCCAGCAACAGCCAGCATGAATTCGTCACAGTTGAGCATCTGCTGCTGTCCATCATCGATGACGAAGGTGTCGAGAAAGTCCTCAAGGCTTGCGATGCAGATATCTCCAAACTGCGTGGCGACCTGGAGAACTTCGTCAATCTGAATATTCCAACGGTGCCGGACTCGGCTAAATGCGAGCCGCGTACGACGCACGGTTTCCGCCGCGTATTTCAAAGGGCAATGCTGCATGTGCAAAGCACCGGTCGCAAGGAAGTGACATGCACCAACGTCCTCATCGCGATTTATGGCGAAAACGATTCGCATGCCGTGTACTTTCTCCATTCTCAGAATGTACATCGCTTGGATGTCGTGCGCTATGTATCACATGGCATCGAAAAATCACACACCAGCGAGCAGGACGACAAAGCAGATGAGCAGCCGTTCGAGTCCGACAATGCAGACAATCGATCGGCCTTAAGCCAATTCACCGACGACCTCAATCAGCGCGCCCTGAGCGGAGAGATTGACCCGCTGATCGGCCGGGCCCCTGAGCTTGAGAGAACCGTCCAGATTCTATGCCGCCGCCGGAAGAACAATCCGCTGTTTGTGGGCGATGCCGGAGTCGGCAAAACTGCGATCGCAGAGGGATTGGCGAAACGAATTGTTGACAGTGAAATCCCTGAAGTTCTTTCTAATTCAGTTATTTACGCACTGGATATGGGCTCGCTTCTGGCCGGTACAAAGTATCGCGGCGACTTTGAGCAGCGACTGAAAACAGTCGTGAAAGAACTCAAAAAGAAGCAGAATGCCATTTTGTTTATTGATGAGATTCATACCGTGATTGGCGCCGGCGCAGCTTCACGAGGGACACTGGATGCGTCCAATATTCTCAAGCCGCTGCTCGTTTCAGGCGAGCTGCGATGCATGGGGTCAACCACCTACTCAGAGTACCGCGGGGTATTTGAGAAAGATCGCGCACTGTCCCGCCGTTTTCAGAAAATCGATGTGACTGAACCGACAGTGGACGAGACTGTGAAAATTTTGCGCGGCCTCAAGAGCAGATTCGAAGACCATCACTCAGTGCGCTACACCACTCCTTCATTGCGCTCGGCGGCGGAATTGTCGAACAAGTACATTACGGATCGAAAACTGCCTGACAAGGCTATCGATGTTATCGATGAAGCCGGTGCAAAAGCACGCATTCAATCACCAGCCAAACGCAAAAACACTATCGGCGTCAAGCAGATCGAGGCAATCGTGTCAAGCATGGCTCGCATTCCGCCACGCTCAGTCTCCACCAGCGACGTGAGGCTGCTCAAGAATATTGAACGAGATTTGAAGCTGGTTGTTTTTGGCCAAGACAGCGCCATCGAAGCGCTGGCAAGCTCCATCAAACTGGCCCGCTCAGGTCTGGCGGACTCGGATCGGCCGATCTCAACTTTTCTTTTCAGCGGACCGACTGGCGTTGGCAAAACAGAAGTCACCCGGCAGCTGGCGATAAACATGGGCATTGAGCTGATTCGGTTCGATATGTCGGAATATATGGAACGCCATACAGTCTCCAGACTGATCGGCGCCCCGCCTGGATATGTTGGTTTTGACCAGGGCGGACTGCTGACCGAAGCCATCAACAAATCACCGCACTCGGTCCTGCTGCTGGATGAGATCGAAAAAGCGCATCCAGACGTGTTTAATGTATTGCTGCAAGTCATGGACTACGGAACACTGACAGACAACAACGGTCGCAAATCTGATTTTCGAAATGTCATCATCGTCATGACAACCAATGCCGGTGCGGTGGAAATGAACCGCGGCTCAGTCGGATTTACCGAGCAGGATCACTCGCACGATGACACTGAAGCCATCAAAAAGCTCTTTTCACCTGAATTTCGCAACCGCCTTGATTCAATCATCCGCTTCAACTCGCTTGACGAGGACACCATCATGCTGGTGGTTGACAAGTTCTTGGTCGAGCTTGAAGAGCAGCTGAAATCCAAAAATGTCGATCTGACGGTCACACCTTCTGCCAGAAAATGGCTTTGCAAGGAAGGCTTCGATCGTGCGATGGGAGCGCGGCCAATGGCCAAGACGATTCAAGAGCATATCAAGCGACCGGTCGCCGATGAGCTATTGTTCGGCTCGCTTGCCGGCGGTGGAAAACTAGTCGTTGAGGTCAAGCGCGGCAAACTGACGCTCAAATATCCGGTCTCCGAGAAGGCAGTCACACGCTAGCGCAAGACAGAAACTTGCCCTGCGATCTGTCGAAGTCGCAGATCAGCTGTTCACACCTTGCGCTTTGCGCATCAGCCCGCACAGCGTCTGTATGATCCCCATGTCGCCAAGTCTTTGATTGAACATTCAAAGAAACGAGCGCCAGCCGGAAAAAGCGGATTGCAATAGATTGTCAGCGCACTCGCGTCTTGGTTGAAAAAGTCCGCTCTATGCCGAGCGTCCAAGCCATTCTCCGCTAGTCGATCTCACCGCTTCGGGGTGTGAGATCACGTTTCTGCAAACGCATTTCGCGATGCAGTATATACAATGTGCTGGCAATAATAACCGCTGCGCCCGCCATCGCTGCCAGTGTCGGCACCTGATCAAAGATGAGGTAGCCGGCGATTGCCATAAAAATCATTCTAGAGTATAGAAAAGGCGCCACAAACTGCGCCTCACCCAAGGCATAGCCCCGCACATCCATATAATTTCGAAGCGATGATGTCGCAGCGACCAGAACCAGCAGAAGCCATTCCCTTGCTGTCGGCGTCTCCCAGACAATGATCGCAGGCGGCAAACTGCCAATCGCCAGAATGATTGAAAAATAAAGCACTATCGTGCCCGGCTTATCCGTCGTGGAAAGTTTCTTGCCGAGAATCAGCACCAGCGCAAACGCAATTGAGGCAAAAATAGGCGCAAACCAGCGCAAACTCAACGGTTCAGGCAGGTAGCCGACCACAATCAATGCTCCGCAAAACCCAATCACAGATGCCGCGGCTCTGCGAATACCGACCCTTTCTCCCAGCAGCTTGACGCTGAAAGCAGTCACGAACAGCGGAGTCGTAAAGAAAAGCGCCGTCACTGTCGCCAGTGGCAGAATCGTAATTGAATAGAAACCGAGATTGATTGCAATCACGCCAATCATGCCGCGCACAATATGCAGTTTCAGTCGCTCCGTGCCAAAACGCAAGTCCGACTGCATCAGCACAAACATCAAGATCAGGACTGAGCCAATTGATCCGCGAACAAATGCCGTTTGAGCTGAGTGAATGCCGGCGCCCAGCTCATGCACTGCCGAGCTCATAATCGTGGCGACCAAAGCAGCGCCAACGATCCATACTGCCCCGCGGATATTGTTTGACGCTGCCACCATGCGGAGTAAATAAACGGTTGAAAACTAGAGTGAATGGAGAGGCTTTTGCCAGTCAGTTCTAAATTATGATTGTTATTCGCACGATGAGTGCGGGCAGTTCACTGCGGCTTGCTGTTTTAAAATGCTATCGTGCATCGACCCTCACTGGACCGCACTCAGATATCGATCGATCTGTCGAATGTCCACTGTATGTTTTTTTTCAGTGAGATAATGACTCTCCATACAATTCTTGGATTGTGTATCCAAGACTCAATACTCATGCATTCAACCGGAGACCGCGAGTATGGAACTGGACCTGAAAGGCAAGAATGCTCTGGTCTGCGCTTCAAGCAGAGGACTGGGCAAAGGCTGTGCCAAAGCGCTCGCAGCGGAAGGCGCCAATGTATGGCTGAACGGCCGCAATCCAGAGACATTGAATCATGCGCTCGATGACATTCAAAGCGTCGCCGCTGGACAAGTGCGCGCTGTTGCCTGCGATGTCACCACGCCGGCCGGGCGAGACCGGCTCCTCGCCGCTGTGCCGCAACCCGATATTCTTGTCAACAACGCCGGCGGACCTCCGGTCGGCCACTTTCGACAGTGGACGACATCAGACTGGCACAGCGCGGTGAATAACAATATGCTGACTGCGATCGATCTGTTCTGCCGCGTCATCGACGGCATGATAGAACGTCGATTCGGCCGCGTGATCAATATCACCTCCTCTTCGGTCAAAGCGCCCGTTCAGAATCTAGATCTGTCCAATGCCGCACGGTCGGGCCTGACCGGATTCTTCGCCGGCGTCTCCCGCCAGATCGCAGCCCAAAACGTGACTGTCAATTCGATACTGCCAGGCCGTTTCGAGACCGATCGACTGCGTTCAAGCATGCGGCCAGCAGCGCAAAAAAGCGGTCTGACGATTGAGCAGATGCTGGAGCAAGGCAAACTGAATATCCCGGCGCAAAGATATGGCAGTCCCGATGAATTCGGCGCTTTGTGCGCTTTCTTATGCAGCCGGCAGGCAGGCTATATCACCGGTCAGAATATTCTGATCGATGGCGGAATGGTCTCGCTCACTCTGTAATGGCAGCATATGGAATCTCAAGCAGAATTGATTCTGGCAGCAGACAGATCTCATCGTTGCAAGCCTGCAGCTCAAGGCGAATAATCGGCATGCTCAGCGGCGATGCATGACCGCGCAGCTCAATGGGAATGCGAACCTGATCCGACCAGACCAAAAGCGGTGTATCCAAGCTCTCAATGCTCAATGTCTTGGCCGCTGGAAACGACACCTCTGTCACTTCCCAGTCCGCCGTCGCCAGTTGAATTGATGCGGGTGTCAGCGCTGCAAGCGGCACCTCGCTCGCCTGCACATGCCAGCCTGGATTCAGCTCCAGTGTGACTGTCGCAGAAATGCCGTTATCTTGGCGGCCAGCGGCAGTCACTGCAGCAGTGGCTTGGCCGAAAGCAAAATAATCAGGCTGAAAAACTGCGCCATCACTGAATTCCTCAAAAGCCCGCAGCATGTAGGGAAAGCTGGTGGGTATTTCACTGATCTCACCGGCAAAAACATCGAAAATCTGCTGTGCATAGCGCGCATAGAGCTGATTGCCGGTTCTTTGTGACAGCTGCACCAAAGCCAGTGCGGCCACGGAGTTGCCAGCGGGCAAGGCATCGTCCATGCGGTCTTTGCGGCGAACAATTTGCCCGGCCGCATCAGCGGACTTGACTGAGAAAAAACCGCCGCGCTCCGCATCCCACAGATGCATGAGCGACATGTTCATCAGCTGCTCAGCGCGCTGCAGCCACTTGACTTCCCCGGAGGCATCATAAACCGCTAGCAGCGCCTGCGCGAAATAAGCGTAATCGCGCAGCATGGCTGGCTCCTGAGGCTGTCCCTCGATTTGAAACCGATACAGCTGCACCGTGTCTCGATTCGACTGCCACAAAGATTCAGCGGCCGCAGCCGCGGCGCTCAGATAGGCTGCGCTGTCAAGCGCCGCCGCGGCCTGTGCCAATGTCGTAATGAAAGCGGCATTCCAGGCTGTAATTACCTTCTCGTCGCGAAAAGGCTTGACCCGCTGCTCGCGAAAGAGCCGCATCTTTTCAGTAGCAGCAGCCACTTTCTGTGCGTACTCGCTGGGCGTCAAGCCGGCCTGGGCAGCTCGGTCACCGCCATCGCGATCCACAAACAAGACATTGCCACCCGTATGATTGCCCGCGGCAGTCGCACCATAGTGCTGCACAATCAATTCGAAATCATCGCCTGTGACTTGGGCGATCTCATCAAGCGACCAGACAAAAAACTTTCCCTCCTCGCCTTCACTGGCAGCATCGGTGGCAGCATAAAACAGACCCGTCTCACCGGTCATTTCTCGCAGCACATAATCCAGCGTCTTCTCGACGGTTTGCCGATACAGCGCCGCACCGGTTATCAAGTAGGCATACAGATAAGATCGGCCGATATGCGCCTGATTGTAGAGCATTTTCTCAAAATGCGGCACCTGCCATTCGCCATCAATGGCATAGCGATGAAAGCCGCCGCCGACGTGGTCATGAATGCCGCCAAAAGCCATATCCTGCAGCCGCTTCTCCACCAAGCTGAGAGCCTTGGCATTGCGCTCGCGGGCCGCAGCATCCAGCAGCAGGAGCATCTCTGCTTCCAGCGGAAAGCTCGCAGATGCGGGTGGAAAACCGTCAGCCTGCTCCTCAATGGCAGCGAGCTCGGCAATAATTTGCTGGATTTGCGGCTTGCCTATCTCAGCTTCTGCGGTTTGCGGCGTCTCAAACATCTGCATCGTCCGGGTGATCTGATCTGCTAGAAACAGCAGCTTTTCCCGCTCGTAAGTCCAATTGTGGATGACAGCCTCAAGCACCGACGAAAACTCAGCCGGAGGCAGGTAGGTGAGTCCAAAAAAAGGCTTGCCATCGGGCGTGAGGAAAGCATGCAGCGGCCAGCCGCCGCTGCTGCCAGACAGCTGGGCTGCCAGCAGATAAATCGCATCAACTTCCGGATGCACCTCGCGGTCAACCTTGATGGCAATGAAATGCTCATTGATGAACTTTGCAAGCTTCAGGTCTGCGTAGCTTTCCTCGGCCATTACATGACACCAATGGCAAGATGAATAACCAATCGAAATCACAATAGGACGCCCGGTCAGCTGCGCTTGCGCGAAAGCCGCATCACCCCATGGGTACCAGTTCACAGGATTGTGAGCATGCTGCAGCAGATACGGTGATGACTCAAGCAGCAGCCGGTTGGCGTAGACCGGCGTCCCATCAGGACGAGAGTGCCGGGTACGAGGCTGATGCTGCACCGGCGGCTGGCTCCAAGCCGCCTCGATTTGCGCACGGACTTCATCAGGCATATCAGAGGCGTTGGGAAGCGCCTCGAATCGAGCCGCGAGAACGCTGCTGGCGCCGGCGAAAAGACACAGCATGACCGCAATGCAAAACAGGCTCAATGATCGTCGAAAGGGCTTTTCAACCATGGCAGATTTCGTCTTTTCCTCACTCTGAACAGGACCGCATGAAGTATGCCCCAGCAGATGCCTGCCACCAAGCCTGCGGTGTGGGCGGTGTTGGCGATATTGCCCGCCAGGCCCGTCCAGCAGACCAAAAACCAGATCATCATCACCGGCACCGTCGAGCGGTGCAAGCTGCAGCCGAAATAAGCCGGATTGATTTTCGACTGCATCCATACGTAGCCAAACAGCGCATAGACTACCCCGGACATGCCGCCGAACAGAGGTCCGTCAACATAGAACTGCGCCAGATTGCCGACCGCAGCAGTGATTAAGAAAAATATCAGATAAAAAAGTTTGCCGGCCGCCTGCTCAATTTCATTGCCTAGCAGATAGAGCCAGAGCATATTGAACACGATATGATAGATATTCAGATGTAAAAATACCGGTGAAATCAGCCGCCATATCTCGCCGTTTGCAATCTCGCTTAAATTGTACGGACTCGTGGATATAGTCAGCCTGCTCAGCAGATACAGGTCAGATCCGAAACTGGACAGCCAGGTCACAGCGACTGACAGTGCAATCAGAGTAAGGTTGAGCGACACCCGCATGTGCATACAGCCGCAATCAGTTGTTGCAGATCATTCTTCCAGCAGTTCAATGCGGTCTGCATCGCCCAGCGTCACAACCAAGCCATCGATGGTGGTGAATGTTCGGCCCTTGATGTCTTTTTGCAGCGCTTTATATCGCGTGGGAGATTCCTGCGCGCTGCTCACGACGCGAATCGTCATCACTTTGTTGTCTGCCTGCCACTTGAGGAAATAGACGATGGCGCCGGCGGTTGCCACGACGCTTGCGAGCGAATAAACAACCCACTTACTGGCTCTTTTCGCTTTGTGGTCCGTTGCTGCCTGCGCGGTGCGCGTCTGTTGCAGCGCCGGCCTGAATCGCGCCTTGTAAACCAGAAAAACGACCGCAATGACTGCGAGCGTAAATAAAATCTTCGTTAGCATGAGATTGTGTACCGGTGCGCAGCGCAGCCACGCAAGCGTTTGCAGTCAAGCGGATGGATATTGCCGGGAATGCCGTCGCAAAATCCGCATATCCTGAAAATGACGGCTCCTTTTCCAGCATTTTCGATCCTTGTGCGCATATTGCATCAAACGTCGATCAGCAGGCCGGATATTTGGCAGGCCGCTGCCGTATTTTATGACAAAACCCCGCTCAAATGGACGGTGCGCGCAATGGGCCAAGACCGATCTCATGCTGCGCAGGCAGATCGCCTCAGTCATCAGGTGCAGAATCGCGGCGACAAGGCGAGCCGGCGAATTTTGCCTCGCTCCTGGTGAAAACAGAACTTTGCAGCGGAAACTGCATGCAGGTGGATATTGCCAGCCAAAGTTCGTGCCCGTCTTTTATGATTTAATGCGCTCAAGCGCATTGCGGCCGCGATGCTCAGCCTGAAAAATCATGCAACGCGATACCCTGACTCTCACGCTCATCTGCGTCGCCCATGTGGCGAGCATGGCGCCATTCTCGGTCTACCCCGCGCTCATTCCGGAACTGCAGGCACACTGGCAGGCAACCGGCACCCAGATCGGCTGGATCGCCGGCATTTATTTTGGCGGCTACCTGCTTGCTGTCGCCTTGGTCGTGCCGCTGACCGACCAGATCGATGCTCGCAGAATCTATCTCGCATCCATGAGCCTGACGATCGCCGCACCGATTGCCTTTGCCTTGCTCACACCCGGCATTTTCGAAGCCAGCATCTGGAGATTCATCCAAGGCGCTGGTCTCGGCGGGACTTATATGCCTGGACTCAAAGCGCTGGTTGATGCCGCGCCAGCACACCGGCAAAGCCGCACTGTAGCGATCTACACCAGTTGCTTTGGCGTGGGTGTTGCCGTCTCATTCCTGATTGTCGGGCATCTGCAGAACCTGTTCAGCTGGCAAGGCGTATTCGCATTGTCGGCAATCGGCGGGGCTGCAGCTTTCATCATTGCAGCGGTGTTTCTGCCTCGCGGAAATACCGCACCGAAAGACGGGAAATTCAAATTCCTCACGGATTTCCGCCCGGTCTTTCGCAATCGACTAGCCTTGCGTTTCAGCATCACTTACGCGATCCACAACGCAGAACTCTTCGCGTTTCGCTTCTGGACAGTCGCGTTTATGGTGTTCGTCATCGCACGGCAGGAATCGACCGCTTTGGGCAGCAGCTGGAACCCCGCTTTCATCCTCGCTTGCGCTACTTTGGCTGCACAGCCCTTCAGTATCCTCGTCAATGAGATGGCGCTTCGATTCAACCGAGCCAAAGTAATTCTCACCGTCATGACACTGGCGGCCGCAAGCGGCATTGCACTGGGGTTCTCAAGCGCGCTGCCCATTGTGGCGGTCGTCATTCTGGTCTGCTTGTATGCGATCTTCTCAATCGCTGATTCGGCCTCAATCACCGCGGCTGTTGTCGAATACGCAGAGGCGCAAGTGCGCGGCACGACCATGGCGCTTCATACCTTGATCGGGTTTGGCGGCGCTTTTTTGGGACCGATTGCATTCGGTGCGGCGCTGGATCTGGCGGGCGGCGCTGAGGCGCCGCTTGCCTGGGCAATGGCATTTGCATCGATCGCCGCACTCATTGTCGTCGGCTTCTGGGCTGTCGGCCAAGGCGGCAAATCGCCTTCACCGAAATAAACGCAGCAAACATTCACACCCTGATTCAGTCAAACTTAAAAACTTCTGCTCATTCGAAAACAATGATTTCTATTTCCAAACCCGTCCGCCGCCGATCATACCGGGGCAGATTTTTTGCGGTGACCGCTGTCCTGTCACTGAGCGCCACAGTCGCAATGGCACAATTGGCATCCCACTCGCGTGAATGGCCCAGCACAGACTTTTCCACTGCAATCATCGACTTGAGCGAGATTTTGTCCGGCGGCGTACCCAAAGACGGCATCCCAGCCATCGACAACCCGCAATTCGTCAGCATTGGGGAGGCATCTGCCTGGCTTGACAGCAAAGAACCCGTTATCGTGCTTGACATTCTCGGCAAAGCGCGAGCTTATCCGCTGCAGATATTGATCTGGCATGAAATCGTCAACGACGAGCTGAACGGCCGGTTCATCGCGGTGACTTTCTGCCCGCTTTGCAACGCCGCCATCGTCTTCGACCGAAATCTGGATGGTGCAATCCTGGATTTTGGCACCACCGGGAAATTGCGGAACTCAGATCTGGTGATGTATGACCGGCAAAGCGAATCCTGGTGGCAGCAGATTACCGGTCGCGGCCTGGTCGGTGACTATGCCGGAATTACGCTGTCAAGGCTGGCGGCGCAGATTGTCTCGTTTGACGAGTTCAAAACGGCCTATCCGCTGGCCCAAGTGCTGTCACGCGAAACCGGTTTTCGGCGCAATTACGGAGTCAACCCCTATCGCGGCTATGATCACATCGACAATATTCCTTTTTTGCTCAAAGACCCGGCTGACCCGCGATTGAGAGCGATGGAACGGGTGGTGAATATATCTGTGAACGGACAGCATAAGGTCTATCCGTTCTCGGCGTTTGAGCGCGAGCCCGTCATCAACGATGCATTCGGCGGCATTCCCGTGGTCATCTTCAGCAAAGATGACGCAGTTTCTGCACTGGACCAGGCGAGCATTGCCGGCTCCAGAGTCATCCCTTCGGCGACGGTCTTCAGGCGCCAGCACGATGATCAGCTGCTGACGTTCGAGCAGCGCAATGGCGGCTTCTTCGATCTGCAGACCGGCAGCGAATGGAATCTTTTCGGCCAAGCGATCGACGGACCGCTGCAAGGCTATAAACTCAGCGCTGTCGACAGCGGCCTGCATTTTGCCTTCGCCTGGCTGGCATTCCATCCTGAGTCAGAAATCTATCCCTCGCAATAGCTGTCAATTCAGCTGACTGAAACATACACCGACTGCCCGACTGCGGCTGCACTTTGAGCCGCCGCAGTGAAAATGCAGGCAAGACAATCACCCTGCGGGCGGACTTTGCCAGCAATGCATTGACGCGCCCCAAACAAACTACAATAAGATTTTTGCCCTGACCACTGACCGCACATCCCAAAGTGACTGCCCCTGCCCCGGATTTCAGCAAGGAAATCTGGCCTATTTTCCGACTTGCCGGACCGGTCATACTGAGTCGAACCGGCGCTTTTCTCATTATCGCAGTGGACGTGGCCATGTGCGGCTACGCCGGCACCAATGAAATCGCTTTCTACGGACTTGCACACGGACCGCACATCGCCCTGCTGCTGATCGGTATCGGCTCAGTTTTGCCAATCTCCATTCTGACGGCGAACGCCGATGGCTCAGGTCAAAGCAAGCGCTGCGGCATGATCTGGCGCGTGGGCCTGCTGCACGCCCTCGCTCTAGGCGCGCTGCTGGGTCTCGCCATGCAATTCAGCGAGCAGTTTTTTCTTCTCACCGGCCAAAGCACAGAGCTTTCCGCAGGCGGCGGACGTGTCATGGCGATGCACGGCATTGGTCTCGCGGGCCTGCTGTGCATGGTCTCGACCTCGCTGTTTCTCGAAGGCCTGCAGCGCCCGCTGCCGGCGACCATCATTTCGCTGGGCGCCAATCTGATCAACGCTTATCTGAACTGGATATTCATTTTTGGCCATCACGGCGCACCGGCTATGGGGGCTGAAGGCGCGGCGCTGGCAACGAGCATCGTCCGCTGGCTGTCGGTGGCGATCCTTTGCGCTTTCATTTTTACGGCGTTTGACCGCGTCAAATACGGCATTACCGGCACTGTATCGCACTTCCGCGATATTTCGAGACGCCTGCGGCAGCTTGGCTACCCGACTGCGATTGCACATGGCATGGAATCGTCCGCCTTTTTGGTGATGACGCTGATGGCCGGCTATATGGGCGTGACTGCAACAGCCGCGTGGGCTATCGGCATGAACATGATTACCCTGGCCTTCATGGTCGCACTGGGCTTCGGGACCGCAGCCAGTGTTCGGGTCGCGAACTACCTGGGGCGGGATGAGCGCGCCAATGCGGCGCTTTCCGGATGGATTGCGATCGGGCTGGCGATCATTGCACTGGGCCTTATCACCCTGATCTACATGCTCATGCCGGAACCGCTCGCCCGCATCTACAGTCAGGAACAGCAAGTTCTGCTGGTCGCGGCGCCCACGGTATTTGCCGCCGGCATCGCGATCCTGCTCGACGGCCTGCAAGCCGTCGGCGTTGGCATACTCAGAGGCTATCAGGACATGTGGTTCATCACCGTAACGCTGATCCTCACTTTCTGGCTGGTGATGCTGCCGCTGGCGTGGCTGTTCGGGTTTTACTTCGCGGCCGGCACCCCCGGACTGATGTGGTCGGTCGCACTCAGCTGCGTGGTGGCCACCACCTTGCTGATCGCCCGTTTCGCATATCTGATCAAGTCACGCTGGCACGTCCTCCATCGGCTGTCTTGAATCGACCCAATTTCATGCAGCTGAAACTTTCAGGCGCAGCCTAGCGGTGCGTCCACTTGGCCGGGCGTTTCTCCAAAAACGCTGCCATTCCCTCTTTTTGGTCTTGGGTCGAAAACATCGAATGAAACGCGCGTCTTTCAAACAGAATGCCTTCAGCCAGCGAGGATTCATACGCCCGATCGACTGTTTCGGTGACCATCGCCGCCGCCACCCGCGATTGAGTCGCAATGCCTTGCGCGATCTCGACTACGTCGTCAACCAGCGTGCCAGCCGGAAACACCCGTGAGACCAAGCCGCAGCGCTCTGCCTCTGCGGCCCCCATCCGGCGTCCCGTCAAGCACATGTCCATTGCTTTCGACTTGCCCGCAAAGCGCGTCAGTCGCTGGGTTCCGCCCGCCCCTGGAATAATCCCCAGCGAGATCTCCGGCTGTCCAAACTGCGCGTTGTCTGCGGCAAAAATGATGTCACACATCATCGCCAGCTCACAGCCGCCGCCGAGCGCATAGCCGGCGACTGCGGCGATGACAGGCTTGCGGCACTGCGTCACCCGCTCCCAGTTTTTTGAAATGAAATTCTCGCAATAGGCATCCGCGAACGTCTTGTCCCTCATCTGCGCAATATCAGCGCCAGCGGCAAAGGCTTTCTCACTGCCGGTGATCACAATCGCACCGATCCCATCATTCGCCTCGTACTCATCCAAAGCCTGACCAATCTCATCCATGACATCGGATGACAGCGCATTGAGAACTTGGGGTCGATGGATGACAATGAGTCCGACGTTGTTGCGGATTTCAGCAATCACATGCTCATATTTCATGAATCAAAGGTGCTCCTTGGGCATAATTGTTACAATTTAAGGCTTGTGTGCGTCCGCTGGACATTGGCAGCGCCAGATACAGAGCTGCCGGCGCCAGCGAGCGCTGTGCTATTTTAATTGAAGTGCGCAGCGCCATTCCCCCGGGGAATATGGCGCTGGCCGGGCGCCTGCGCACCCCATAGAGCAGCGCCAAATTCTTGCCAACCGCAGATTAAGGCTATGAGTACGCTTTCCAAAGCATTTGAGACCTCCATCCGCAATCCAGAGGCATTCTGGGCCGATGCCGCAGAAGCCGTGCACTGGACCCAGCGCTGGGACAAAGTGCTGGACGATTCTGATGCGCCTTACTACCGCTGGTTCACTGGCGCGCAAGTCAATACCTGCTACAACGCGCTTGATGTGCATGTCGAGCAGGGTCGGGGTGAGCAGCACGCGGTTATTTATGACTCTGCGATGACCGGCGAGGTGCGGCATTACACCTACCGAGAGCTCACTGGCCTGACTGCCCGCTTCGCCGGCGCACTGGCCTCAATCGGCGTTGAGCGCGGCAGCCGGGTGGTCATTTACATGCCGATGATTCCAGAGACTGTGATCGCAGTTCTGGCCTGCGCGCGACTCGGCGCAGTCCACTCAGTCGTATTTGGCGGCTTTGCATCCAATGAGCTCGCAGTGCGAATTGATGATGCTGAGCCAGTTGCCATTGTGACTGCCTCTTGCGGCTTGGAGCCCGGTCGCGTGGTTGAATACAAACCGCTGGTCGATGCGGCCATTGATCTGTCGACGCACAAGCCGGCCGCCTGTGTGATCTATCCGCGGCCGCAAGCCCAGGCCGCCATGCATGCCGGCCGCGATTGCTGCTGGAATGAGCTCATGTCAGATGCAGAACCGGCAGACTGCGTTGCCGTAGCGGCCACCGATCCGCTGTATATCATCTATACGTCAGGCACCACCGGGCAGCCCAAAGGCGTAGTGCGCGACAATGGCGGTCATATCGTCGCGCTGAAGTGGTCGATGAAAAACATCTACGGCACTGATCCCGGCGAAGTGTTCTGGGCTGCTTCGGATGTCGGCTGGGTCGTCGGACATTCCTATATTCTGTATGCCCCGCTGTTTGCCGGCAATACCAGCATTCTGTATGAGGGCAAGCCGGTAGGCACCCCGGACCCGGGCGCTTTCTGGCGCGTGATCTCACAGCACAAGGTCTCTACCCTGTTTACTGCACCGACGGCATTTCGAGCGATCAAGAAAGAAGATCCAGAGGGCACACACCTGAGAAAATATGATCTCTCCTCGCTGCGAGCGCTGTTTCTGGCCGGCGAGCGAACGGACCCGGACACCCTGCATTGGGCTGAAGACCGACTCAGCGTGCCGGTTATCGACCATTGGTGGCAGACTGAAACTGGATGGGCTATCTGCGCAAACTGCATGGGCATCGAGCCGCTGCCCGTCAAGGAAGGCTCACCCACAAAGCCGGTGCCAGGATGGGACCTGCTCGCTGTCGACGACAGCGGGCAGCCGGTCAGCGCCGGTGAGATCGGTTCCCTGGTGGTGCGCCTGCCTCTGCCGCCCGGCAGTTTCTCGACTCTGTGGAATGCGAAAAAGCGTTTTTATGCGGCCTACCTCGCGGATTTTCCCGGCTTTTACAAAACGGCGGATGCCGGATACATTGATGAGGAAGGCTACGTGTACGTGATGTCTCGCACTGACGACATCATCAATGTCGCAGGGCATCGGCTGTCTACCGGAGCGATGGAAGAGGCGCTGGCGGCACATCCCGATGTAGCCGAATGTGCGGTCACTGGCGTTCATGACGCGCTCAAAGGTCAGCTGCCGCTGGGATTCTTGGTGCTTAACGCCGGCTGCAGGCGTGACCACAGCGAGATTGTCAGCGAATGCATCCAGCTGGTGCGCACCCGAATCGGGCCGGTTGCCGCATTCAAGGAAGCGCTGGTGATCACGCGGCTGCCAAAAACACGAAGCGGCAAGATTCTGCGCGGCACCATGCAGAAAATTGCTGACGATGAACCCTGGAAAATGCCCGCAACCATCGACGATCCTGCGATTCTCGATGAAATAGCCGATGCCTTGCAAGCGGCCGGATATCCGAAAGAGTAATTCTGTGCAGCACAAAACACCCGCCATCCGCAGACAGCCAGCGCAGCGTCAGGGCTCTTGATGAAATCTATTGCAGACTGGGAGAAGCAGGCCGCCGAAGAGCTCCGCGGACAGACGCTGGACGACATTCGCTGGCATACACCCGAGGAGATCACCATCAAGCCGCTCTACACCGCGCAGGATCTCGAAAATCTGGAGCACTTGCACACATTGCCCGGCCAGCCGCCGTATCTTCGAGGGCCGCGCGCCACCATGTTCGCCGGACGCCCCTGGACGCTGCGGCAATACGCCGGCTTCTCGACCGCTGAGGAATCCAACCGGTTCTACCGCGACAACCTCAGACAGGGACAGACCGGATTGTCAGTCGCATTCGATCTGCCCACACATCGCGGCTATGATTCCGACCACGAGCGGGTCGCGGGCGATGTCGGCAAAGCCGGCGTCGCCATTGATACCGTAGAGGATATGAAAATCCTGTTCAGCCAGATTCCGCTTGATCAGATCTCTGTGTCCATGACCATGAATGGCGCTGTGCTGCCGATATTAGCCATGTTTATTGTGGCCGCCGAAGAACAGGGCGTGATGCCGCAGGCTCTGTCAGGCACGCTGCAGAACGATATTCTGAAAGAATTCATGGTGCGAAACACCTACATTTATCCGCCGCAGGCATCCATGCGCATTGTCGCTGATATTATTCAGCATACCGCGCGCCAGATGCCGCGATTCAATCCCATCTCAATATCAGGCTACCACATGCAAGAAGCCGGGGCGACCTGTGTGCAGGAGCTGGCCTACACGATTGCCGACGGAATTGAGTATGTCCGCGCCGCATTGTCCACAGGCATGGAAATCGATGAGTTTGCGCCGCGGCTGTCGTTCTTTTTCTGCATCGGGATGAATCTATTCATGGAGGTCGCCAAACTGCGCGCCGCGCGCTATCTCTGGGCGCGGCTGATTGAAGAGCGGTTTGCACCGCGCAATCCCGCCTCCCTCAAGCTGCGCACCCACTGCCAGACTTCAGGCGTGAGTCTCACCAGCCAGTCGCCGCACAACAATATTGTCCGCACCACTGTGGAGGCGCTGGCCGCCGTCCTGGGCGGCACACAGTCACTGCACACCAACGCTTTTGACGAAGCCCTGGCGCTGCCAAGCGAGTTCTCTGCAAAAATTGCCCGCAGCACTCAGCTCATCTTGCGCGAGGAATGCGGCTTGACGAACGTGATTGACCCGCTGGCTGGCTCTTACTATGTCGAGAGTCTGACGGCATCCATGATTCAGCATGCGCGGCAGCTGATTGATGAGGTGGAAGAATTCGGCGGCATGACCAAGGCCGTTGAGGCCGGGCTGCCCAAGCGGCGCATTGAGGAATCAGCGGCCCGGCGCCAAGCGCGGCTTGACAGCGGCGAGGAAGTCATTGTCGGCGTCAATAAGTTTGATACAGAAGACGACAGTCCCGTTGATTTGCTGGAAGTTGACAACCAGCGCGTCCGGCAGCGGCAGATCGAAAAGCTCAAGACCGTGCGCCGGCGCCGAGATGAGGCTCAATGCCGCACCGCTCTGAAGCGGCTGGCGGCGGCGGCGCAAAGCGACAGTCGGAGCCTGCTGGCACCAGCCATTGATGCGGCCCGGCAGCGCGCTACGGTGGGCGAAATAACAGAAACGCTGCGCACAATTTTCGGACAGCACCAGGCGATACCCCAAGCGATCAGCGGTGTCTACAGCACGGCAATCGCTGACCAGACCGAGATCGATGCGCTGCGCGGGCTGGTCAATGATTTCAATGCGCGCCATCGGCGCCGGCCGCGTGCGCTGATTGCAAAAATCGGGCAGGATGGGCATGATCGCGGTGCCAAGGTGATTGCGACCGCGTATGCAGACTTTGGATTTGAGGTGGACATTGGTGCCTTGTTCCAAACACCGAAAGAAGTTGTCCGCCAGGCGCTGGACAATGATGTGCACCTGGTCGGCATCTCCACCCAGGCAGGCGCCCACAGAACACTGGTTCCGGAAGTGGTGCGCGAGCTCAGGCAGCAAGGCGCGGACCGTGTTGTCGTCATCTGCGGCGGTGTCGTACCGCCGGCCGATGCCGCAGAGCTGACTGCCAGCGGGGTGTCCGCTGTCTATGGACCCGGCACACGGATTCCAGACACAATCCCCGAGGTGCTCCAATTTATCGAGCAGCGGATCGCGTCTGACTGACTGCGTAGAGAACTGCCCGTCTATTGTCTCATGCAAAAAATCATTGAGGAGCTCTCGCAGCGACGGAGCGCTGCGCACATCGGAGGCGGGGCCGAACGCATTGACCGGCAGCACCAAAAAGGACGGCTGACTGCCAGAGAGCGAATTGACCTGCTGCTTGACGCGGACAGCTTTGAGGAATGGGATACGTTCGTAGAGCATCGCTGTACTGATTTTGGCATGGCACAAAACAAGATTCCCGGCGATGGTGTGGTCACGGGCTACGGCACAATCCACGGCCGCACGGTTTTCGTATTTTCACAGGACTTTACAGTCTATGGCGGCTCCCTGTCAGAAGCGCACGCTGAAAAAATCGGCAAGATTATGGATCAGGCGATGCAGGTCAAAGCGCCGGTCATCGGCATTAATGATTCCGGCGGCGCGCGCATTCAAGAGGGCGTTGCCTCCCTGGGCGGCTACGCAGATATATTCCAGCGCAATGTGCTGGCTTCGGGAGTGATTCCGCAGATTTCGATCATCATGGGGCCCTGTGCCGGCGGTGCGGTGTACTCGCCTGCGATTACAGACTTTGTCTTTATGACGCGCGAGAGCTCCTATATGTTCGTCACCGGGCCGGAAGTAGCGCGCACCGTCACTCATGAGGAAATCTCCGCGGAGCAGCTCGGCGGCGCGGCCACGCATACCGAAAAGTCGGGGGTCGCCGACGGCGCCTTTGGCAACGATATCGAGACCTGCGCGATGATGCGGGAATTTTTTGATTTTCTGCCACTGAACAATACCGACAATCCACCCGTGCGGCCCACTGATGACTCGCGCTGCCGGACTGAAAAATCTCTGGACACCCTCGTGCCGACCGATCCGAATCAGCCCTATGACATCAAGGAGCTGATTTACAAAACCGTTGATGATGCGGACTTTTTTGAGCTCAAGCCTGATCATGCAAAGAATATCGTAATCGGCTTCGGCCGCATGGAAGGCGCCACGGTCGGCGTTGTCGCCAACCAGCCGATGGTTCTGGCCGGCTGTCTGGACATCCATTCGTCCAACAAGGCAGCGCGATTTGTGCGCTTTTGCGATGCGTTCAATATTCCAGTATTGACCTTCGTTGATGTGCCTGGATTCATGCCGGGTTCGGCGCAGGAACATGGCGGAATCATCAAGCACGGTGCAAAATTGCTCTACGCCTACGCAGAGGCGACCATACCCAAAGTCACTGTGATTACCCGCAAAGCGTATGGCGGAGCCTATGATGTGATGAGTTCAAAGCACTTGCGCGGTGATGTGAATTTAGCCTGGCCAAGTGCCGAGATCGCCGTCATGGGGCCCAAAGGGGCGGTAGAGATCATATTCCGCTCGGAAATCGGCGATGAGCAGAAAATCACTGCGCGCACTCAGGAATATCGGGACAAGTTCGCCAATCCGTTCGTAGCCGCCAGCCGCGGTTTTATCGACGACATCATCATGCCCCGCCAAACTCGGGAGCGTATCTGCCGGGCGCTGGCGATGCTGCGCAACAAGCGACTCGAAAATCCATGGCGCAAGCATGGCAACATTCCGCTGTAAAGCAAGATGTTCAGGAAAATACTGATTGCGAATCGAGGTGAGATCGCCTGCCGTGTAATACGCACTGCGAAGCGCATGAACATCGCTACGGTCGCTGTTTATTCGGATGCCGACGCAAACGCGCTGCATGTCGAATCCGCCGATGAGGCGGTGCGTATTGGCCCGCCGCCGGCGCTTGAGAGCTACCTCGACGGGCAGGCCATCATTGCAGCCTGCCGCCAGACAGGTGCCGAGGCGGTTCATCCAGGGTATGGATTCATGTCCGAAAACGCCAGCTTTCACCAGCAGCTGACCGCGGCCGGCATTGAGTTTATCGGCCCTGATGCGGCGGCGATCAAAGCAATGGGCAACAAGATCACAGCCAAGAAAATCGCTCGCGGCGCAGAGGTCAATGTCATCCCCGGATTTGATGACGTGATCAAGAATTCGAATCATGCCGTTGAGCTTGCCAGACAGATCGGTTATCCAGTCATGCTGAAACCAACCTCTGCGGGCGGCGGCAAGGGCATGCGCCTTGCGTCTGACGATGCACAATGCCGCGAAGGTTTTGAGCGCTCGGCAAGCGAAGCCAGGACACACTTCGGTGATGATCGGGTATTCGTCGAAAAATACATCGAGCAGCCGCGGCATATCGAGGTGCAGGTGCTCGCCGATAAATTCGGGCAGATAATTCATTTGGGCGAGCGCGAGTGCTCGCTGCAGCGGCGGCACCAAAAGGTGATTGAAGAAGCGCCCTCTCCGTTTCTGACCGCTTCGACGCGCCGGGAGATCACTCGCCAAGCGGTCGCGCTGGCAAAAGCGGTTGACTATGTCTCTGCCGGTACTGTTGAGTTTGTCGTCGACAAGAATCAGAGTTTCTATTTCCTGGAAATGAATACTCGCCTGCAAGTCGAGCATCCGGTGACTGAATTCGTCTCGGGAGTCGACTTGGTCGAGCAAATGATAAGGGTCGCGGCCGGCGAAAAACTCACGCTGTGCCAGAAAGATATAGATATCACAGGATGGGCGTTTGAGGCGAGAATCTATGCGGAGGACTCAGCGCGCAATTTTTTGCCTTCCACCGGCCGGCTGATCTATTTCCGACCGCCTGATGAATCGCAAAGGATTCGTGTCGATACCGGCGTCTATGAAGGCGGAGAAATATCCATTTACTACGATCCCATGATTGCAAAATTGGTGGCATGCGCAGATACCAGGACTCATGCTCTGACGGAGCTGTGCGGCGCGCTTGATCAATTCTGGGTATCCGGCGTGACAACAAATATTCCGTTTTTACAAGTCTTGGCACGGCATGACGCGGTGGCAGAGGGACAAATGGATACCTCCATGATTGAACGTGAGTTTCCGGATGGCTATGATCGAACAGCGCATGACAGTCCCGACTTCCGGCTCGCTGCCGCAATCGCCGCAATCGCGAATTACGAAAACTCCAAACGCTCAAGCACAATCGACGGACTGCTCAGCAGTCGCAATTGGACTGTCAAAACCGAATGGCTTGCGGTCACAGCCGATCGCAGAGCCGCTCTTCACATCTCAAAAATGAACCATGGCCATCGCATCGAATTCGCCGATGGCGATGTGTACGAAATCATACACGGCTGGAAGCCAGGACAACGGCTGTTTGCTTTCACTCTGGATGACCAGCAGCATTGGGTGCAGGTTAAAAAATCAGGCTGTGCATTTCGGATCGATTATTTCGGCTGTCGCAGCGAGTTTCGCATTCTTACTCCGACAGCTGCCAAGTATGATCAGTTCATGATTGAGAAAACACCGAACATCGAGTCGAGCCGCCTCACCTCGCCGATGCCAGGGCTGCTTGTGCAACTCAATGTGGAGGCTGGGCAGAAAGTCAAGGCAGGCGACGCGATCGCGATCGTTGAAGCGATGAAAATGGAGAATGTCTTGTGCGCGGAGCGCGATGGGGTAGTCGAGTCGATCCTGGTCACTGAGGGAGAGAGTCTGGCTGCTGATCAGCCTATCTTGAAATATCATGCCTCGAACTCATAGGCATCCCATGATTGGAAAACTCAACCATGTTGCGATCGCAGTGCCGGACCTAAAAACTGCCAGCCGGCTTTATTCGGACATTTTCGGAGCGATCGTATCCGCACCCGTTCCCATGCCTGAGCATGGTGTCACAACAGTTTTTGTCGAGCTCGAAAATACCAAGATTGAATTGCTTCATCCACTGGGCGAGCAGTCACCGATTGCGCGCTTTCTTGAGAAAAATGCTGCAGGCGGAATTCATCATGTTTGCTATGAGGTCGCCGATATCGAGGATGCGCGCAAGCGGCTGCTGGCCGCCGGCGCCCGAATTCTCGGCGATGGCCAACCCAAAATCGGGGCGCATGGAAAACCAGTCCTGTTCTTGCATCCGAAAGACTTTTGCGGCGCCCTGATTGAGATCGAGCAGAATTCTGCTGAGCCTATGCAGAAAAGCGCAAGGTCAGCTGCATGTCGAGAACCGGCGACATCCGGCCAGAAAAGTTCGAAAATCAATGATATCAAGCCCAGCTGACCAAGTATTGCAATATTGGATGATTTCTAACACAGCAAAAGGAAACGCATGACGAAGAAGCGGTCGGGTCAGGCAACCGGCCAATCATGGGACCATGCACTGAAAGAACCCCGTGTAAACCATGACTGGCTGTTCAACCAGCTGATCGGCGCCTCTGCGGGCCCATCTGAGACCTTGCAGGACATGCTGACCGATCCGATGCTCCGGGTGATTGACTTGGGGCGCGCCGAGCTGGCTCCCACGCGAACGAGCGCTCCGAATCAGGCGCTGCAGGATGCCGATGCAGTCATTCGGGTGCCGCTGCTGGGGGCATCCGGCCACTGCGCACGGTTTCGGATCCTGCTTGAGGCCAAAGACCGCATTCGGCAGCAGGCGCTCATGCCGCAGGTCAGGCGCTATGAGACAGGCCTGTACCTGCAAAGCAACGAGCCGGTGGTGATGGTGCTGATCAACGCCGGGGCACCGTGGCCAGACGGCGCGGTGATGGAATTTCGCGACTGGCTGGCCGATCCCGGCGAGCAGTTCTGGGCGGCGTTCGGAGAGTATGTGTCAAGCGTCAAGATTCGGGTGGTGAATCTGCAGGAGGCGCAGGTGCGTCAGCGGCTGGTCGTGTCGACAACCGCCTGCTCGGTCGGCCTGTATGCGATGAGTTTGACCGCCGAGCCGGTGGCGGAGCGGACGCTGGAACAGATCATGGCGAAAGTGCTGCGTCTGGAGGATGAGACGGCGCGCCAGGGTGTGCTGCTGCCGACGATAAAATATTTGAATTCTTACGACCGGAGGCTTACAATGGAGGACTGGCAGGCGATTGAGATCAAACAAACAGGTGACAGCAAAATGGTGAATGTTGCAATGGAGCTGGCGGAAGTCTTTCGCCAGGAAGGCCGCCAGGAGGTCATGGAGCTGGCGGAAGTCTTTCGCCAGGAAGGCCGCCAGGAGGTCATGGAGAAGGCGGAAGTCTTTCGCCAGGAAGGCCGCCAGGAGGTCATGGAGAAGGCGGAAGTCTTTCGCCAGGAAGGCCGCCAGGAGGTCATGGAGAAGGCGGAAGTCTTTCGCCAGGAAGGCCGCCAGGAGGTCATGGAGAAGGTGGAAGTCTTTCGCCAGGAAGGCCGCCAGGAGGTCATGGAGAAGGCGGAAGTCTTTCGCCAGGAAGGCCAGGCGGCAACGGCCAGAAGAATGCTTGCGGCAGGCTACGAGCTGGAGCAGATTCGTGAGCTTTGTGATCTGAGCGATGAGCAGATCAGCCGGCTGCGCAACCCGTAGCGGCAGCGATCAAAGCCACAAGAAAATAAAGCCTCAAGAAAATGTCTGGCTGAGCTGCAGGCGGCGCGCTGTGCTCAGTTGCGTCTCTCATGGTCTGTGCGCGATTGCATTGTATCGGGTTATGTGCCACTCACCCTGGCGATTCAAACCTGAGGCGTAAAGCATATCAGAGACTCTCAGATTCGTGAATGAATAAGCAAAGTCGAAGTTCAAACGGATGGATAAGAATCAACTCTCTGATATACCCTCATGGGTGGAGATCACTCGCTTGGAAGGTTTCGAAGAAGGGTTTCGGGAAGCATATCAAAAAGCATGTCAGCTAGAGGCAACAGATGAAAAGATTGCTAAAAGCGCATTGCGTAGTGGCTTTGTCCAAGAGCATGTTCGCTATTTCTTTCAGCTGGACGATAAACAGTTTGATCAGCTGATCGAACAGATCAATCACGAAAACCAAAGTTGTTACCAGAACCGCTGAATGCAACCGGCCGGCTTTCAGGCGTTTGCAATCATTTGCCTGCTGTGTTTTTGAACTGGCAATCAGGCTGGCAACAGGCAATACGCCTGACTGAAAATGACTCGGCGGTCACGGGCCAAGCAGCTCAGCGCTGGCAGCTTCCAAGCTGGACTGATTGATGACAGCATAATACTGGGGGCGCGGCTTCACTCGCCGGCAAGCCCGGGCAATCATCCCAGCCAGATTGGGGCGTTTGGTTCCCGGGTCGCTGCCCTCGCCTAATCCGCCGCCGAATTCGATCACGGCATCCACACCCGATGCAGCGGCTGTCATGAGATTCTCGTGCCAGCAAATCGGCTAGTGAATTTAATTTGGCTGGCGGTTCTGTTTCCGCCTGAAGCAATCAAGCTGCTTGTGCTCTATTGCGTCCCTGCGAGCGGTGCAGATTTTGGTTTGCATACAAATTGGCCGCGCATGAAAGTCCGAACAGACAGGCAGCTGAAGCAGAGTGAAAAGCATGGCAAGCACTTCAAGCGAACCAATCAAGCAAAGTCCGTTTTTTGCAAGCGGACGATGCGATTCGCCAAACATCAAGCATTAAGCTATCAGTCAGTTCAGAATTTTCTGACTTTTGGTAATATTCAGTGTCTGTAAGAAAACCCCTATTTTACGGCGAGACTCTGGCTGCGAAATGACTGATTGCCGGGCTGTAGAAGTCTTTTTCGAGAAAAATCTGCTGTCAGCGGGGCCCAGATCAGCCCGCAATGTGAAACATCCGGCGCTGGCGGTCACGGCGTACACCGCCGCCCCTCCGCCCAGCGGCAATCTGGCTTGCGCGAGGCTTGGCGGCCAGGCGGCGCATCGCGTCCTGCAGCACACTGACATCAGTCGGATAATGAATGTCCGTCTCGACACAGCAGGCATCACAGCACCCGCGCAAGATGTCGCCAGACTTTTTTCCGGCCGCCGGGACCCTTCTCGGCCACCAGTCGATCAGAGTCGCAGTCCAGCGCCAGGCACAGGATCCGCCACAGGTCCAGGCCCGGGCGGTGTCTTTCCTCACCCGGGGATGGACCTGGGACTCGAGCAGCGCGAACACCTTCTCGCGCAAGCGCTCGGCGGTACAGATCTGCTGCAACCCCAGCAGGACCGCCGGGATGCCGTCGCGGGATCTCGCATTGATCCGGATCTCGGCGACCGGCACAGCGCCCAGCTCGATCCGGGCGGATTCGGTCGATCTCATAACGGCAGAATCCTTGAGGATTCGGCGAGAATGAGCGGTTGCACACCGTTTTGATGCGCTTTCATGCGCCCGGGCGACAGTCTTCGCCGCTCAGAAGACTTCTGAAGAGAGATTTATATCGCTGATAATAAATGATACTATACACTTTTATCAGCTCATTTTGAGTTTTCTGACAGACACTATTTAGGTTAGAGAACAGATCCTCATGCCTGCGGATGTCTGAATGCATTCCGTGCCTGTCAAAAAACCCTAAAATCGCGTTAGAGCAATATTTGCGCATCAATCGGCCGATTCCGGCATGTTTCGGGGCCGATTTTGCCGTGTCGGGCAGCAGCTGTGAGAAAAATTGCGGAGCGGCTTGCCCAGGCGGCGCACCTGGACAGCCTTTCGGTCAATTCAGTACAGGCGCAGCCCTCAGCGCAGCGCTGATACCGGTCACACTGGAAGCGCCGCCGGCACAATCCTGCCTCAGCTCGCGGATGCGATGCTCGCTGCAGCCGCCGCGGCACCTGTGCCAGAGCGCCGCGGCGCTGCCGTCTCGGCCGTCCAGCACATCCAGACGGGTCGCCATCGCGCGATACACATCCCGGTCGCAGTCAAACGCCTGATCGTCCACCCCGAACCGCATCTCCAGCCGCTGCTGAACCGGCCCGCCGTCATCGGCCTCGTCTTTCAGGCGGCGCTGGATCACCAGAGCGAGGCCTCCTCAGCGCCGCCCGTGCACAGGCAGCACGCGCATCGTCGATTCTTTCTGTGACAGCGTGCCGTCGCGCCGCCGCGGCGAGAGCCAGAGGCCGCCGCCGGCCCGATCTCAGCGATGCGGCCGCCCATCGGCATATACCCTCGCCGGCCAAGACCAATCCGCCTCGCATGCCTTTTGCCGCACAGCGCCGCAGTCGCATTGATGTCCAGTGTTACCTGCCTGCGGTCGCCCGGCACCATCTGCAGCACTCTCGCATTGCCGCTCCAGCCGCCTGCGGCCCAGGGCACCGGCTTTCGGAATCCGCCGGATACCCGACAGCGGCATCAAGCCCCGCCCGGCATGCAGATGGCGCCCATCCTCCAGACACCGCCCGCCCTCGATGAGCTGCGGCACCAGCACATTGAGAGACTCGCCGGCGCGACAGCCCCGGCTGCTTCCCCCGGCCGGAAACAGCTGCTGGCACCGGTGCGGTGCAATCCTCATCCGCCTTGCTCCGTATTTGGGTGATGTCTCACCCGATGGCTGAGACGGGTTTAGGTTCCAGCCTGTCATGCCGGCAGGGCTTTTCTTGTTTCTGGCTTCTCTAACGCGGATTCAGGGATTTGTGATATCGGCACCCAGTTTGTATAATGAAAATCCTTATGACTGGCCGGCTGCCTGTGGCGATGGGCGGATTGATCTATTCGATCCGTCTGGCGGATTCCTATGCCCGGCGGGCCAAGCTGACAAATGCCTTTGCGGAGAAGGAGGCTACCAATGAAGAAAATACCGCAAGCCGGCTTGCCGGCGAGCCGGAGGATTGAGATGCGGGGGGGGGCAGAAGCCATAGACTGAGCGGCAGTCTCTGCTGCGCGGCCCTTCTCGGAATGCTGTCGCTGGCCGGCGCTCCGGCACAGGCCGCGGATGAATGTGGTGGACTCAATCCCGCCACGGCCGCTGGGCGGACGATTGAGTGCACGAAGGACAATTACAAGCCCAAGGCGGAGCAAAAGGGCTACGACAACATCTTCTACGAGATTTCGGATACGGACGGCAACTACACATTCGAAATTAAAGAAGGGGTGGTCATAAAAGGAAGGCGCAGCAACAAGGGGCAGGCGCGAGATACGAACGTCCCCTTTGAGGAACGGCGCCCCTCCGAATACCCTATCACAAATGAACGAAACACGGTTGTCCTCAATGCCAACGAGGCAGACACCGTTATCTACGACTCCGACACCGTTGGCGACGATGGCGATGGTAATGGAAACAAACAGGACGACCACGGCCGGCGGGGATACAAAGTAAACGACGCCTTGGGCAACCCCAAAGCACCCGTGAGCGGGCGGCCCCCCAGAACCCGGTACGGCGGGATCTTCATTGACACGGGAGTCGAGTTCGACGGCAGCATCAAGCTGAGGTCGCAGGCCGATATCACCGTCGACCATGAGCCCTTCTCGACTGATGACCCGGACCTGAGAGAAGGCAGGCGCGAGGGATTAAGTGGCAGCGATTACGCCACCGGCATCAGCGTCCGGCACTACGGCAGATCGGGCGACCTTGATCTTGACATCGGCGGCAGGATCAAGAGCGTCGGGGCGGCCATCCGCGCCGAGATTGACAGCCGGTTCGACGGCAAGAACGAGGACGGCCAGTTCCAGGACTATCAATTCAAAGGGGACATCACCATTGATCTGCTGGCCGGGCTGAGCATCCGGACCTCCGGCGAGGACGGAAACGGCGTCGAGGCGACCCACCACGGCAGCGGCCACATCACCATCACCGCGAGGGAGTCGGCACTGTCTGCTGATCCCGACATCCAGACTTCAGGCCATGACGCCAGCGGAATCCAGGTGAGAATGGGCAACCGGTGGGATGCATTCGCCAACGAGCTTGAGCGCGACATCAGCATCATTCTCTCGAATTACCATATCAAGACGACGGGCGGCTATGTCCCAGGCGCCACGCGGCAAGGCAACTTCGAAGCCGACCCCAAAAGCTCCCGAGACGCCTCCTTTGAGGGGTCCAGGGGACTGAAGGTTTATCATAACACCAAAGGCACGATGAAAATTGATCTGACCGGCAGCAGGATCGAGACGCAGGGCGTACGCGGGCAGGGCATCTACGGGGTGTACTTTGCCGACGGTAAAGTAGAAAGAGACGGCATGCTGCGGAATTACTCGCCCTTGCCTAAAAACTCTGCCGGCGGCGGGGATATGAATATCGATTTGCGGAACTCGCAGATCGTGACCCGGGGAAACTATGCGGATGCCATCTTCGGCTATCACAGCTCAAAGGGCGATGTCAATATTGAGGTCATGAGCGGCAGCGAGATCACCACGGCCGGCGCGAACGCGCACGGCATTGCCGGCCTGCACCACGGCACGGGCGATGTCTTGATTGATTTCAGCCGCAGCCGAATCACGACGGCCGGGGCGGGCTCGGACGGCATCCGGGGCGGGCACCGGGGCGCCGGGAAGATTGAGATCAAGGCGCACAATGCCGCCATCCAGACCCAGGGCGCCAAGGCGGATGGCATCTTCGCGTTCCACCTGGGGACCGACGGCACCGTCGATCTGACGAAATATGATCAGGAAGAACCAGTCTCAGCGGCAATCGGCACTGGACCTTATGAACTGTTCGAGGCAGTGCCGGAAGAACCGTTCCCCGCCGCCAGTGGAGAGACCGAAATCAAGATCGATGTCGAGGGCGGAAGCATCGCGGCCTGCGATGATGAGGAGACAGAGGACCGTGAAGACTGCGAGGGCCGGGGCATCGCCGCCGAGTTCGGCCCTGCGGTGCAGGACGGTCACGCTCAGGTTGACATCGCCAGGGCGGTGGTCAAGGGCGATTATGCAGTCCAGTTCAAGGGCGGCCGGGGCACCCTGAATCTGACCGACAGCCGCCTGGTGGGCAACGTCCTGTTCGCCAGGGGCGGCTACAATGATATGCTGAAGATTGAGCAGAAAGCCCGCTCCGGACGGATCGACGGAAACATTGAGTTCTCCCCCGACGCTCCAGGCGATAACGATCAGATGACGCTGGACATTGCCCGCGGCCAGCACTTTGGCTTCAACGGCTGGATTGGCGGCCTGGAGACCATGACCCAGAGAGGCGGGGGCTGGGCGCGCTTCGCTGAGGATGTCCTTTTCAGCGGCGACAGCCGCCTGCGGCTGGAAGACGGCTATCTGGTCATTGCCGGCATGCTGAATCTGGGCAACGGCGTGCTGACCGTAAAAGATGCCGGCCGGCTGGTGTTCGAGGCGGGCCAGGACAGTGAGGGCCGTTTGAAGCACGGGCATATCAGAGCTGGCACCTTGCACTTTGCGGACGTTCAGCAGGGCAGTCCGGCGGTGGCGCTGCTGCTCAGCGAGAACCTGAGCGATAAAGAAGCCGGGGAAGTGCGGCGCCAGCTTGCCGATCAAGCTAATAGAACGGAAGGTTTAGTGCTGATCACAATCCAGTCAGTCACGCGGGGAAGCGATAGCGAGCCAGTCACGAATCTGGTTCTTCGGCCGGACCCGGACGGCGCTGTGAGAGTCGGGACGATCGAGGCCGCAACCGGCAGAGTCACGTTCGATTCAGATGCCGCCGACAGGCTCGGCCGGCTGAGACTGCCGGGGACTATCATCACTGCGAGCAGCAGCACAGGCCGCTCCGCCTCATCCGCCACCGGCTCGGGCGGCGGTTCCGGCAGCGGCATCCTGGGGCTGGGCCTGCTGGCGGTGCTGCTGGCATCCTTCGGTGCGGATGAGGAGGCGGAGGCGAGCTTTGCCGGCTACGGCAGCGGCGCGGCTTATGCCGCTGCTGCCAGCGAGCGCGGCGGCGGGCCCGACCGGATGTGGATGCGCACCGGCGGGCAGTCGCTGCCGATGACCGGGGTCGCGCAGGCCGGCGTCAGCGGTGCGGCGGCGGGCTTGAGCCTGCATGAGGGCGATCACTTCTACCTGGGCATCTCCGCGGCGCCCGCGGTGACCGCCCGGGTTGACTCGCTGGATCTGGCCGCCCGGGGCGCGGTGCACTCGCTGCGCGCCGGCTGGCGCGCCGAGCGCTGGTTCGCCGGGCTGCGCCTGGCGCAGGGCGACTTCCGGGTGGCGGCGGCCGTTGCCAATCCAGCGACCGGCGGCGCCCTGGCGAGCCGCTTCGCGCTGCGCAGCGCGCAGGCGCAGCTGCGGGCGGGCCTGCACCTTGATGCCGGGGCGCTGCGATTCACGCCGTCGGCTGCGGTGCAGGCGGGGCGCCTCGCGCACAGTGCGCATGTGGCGGAAAGCCCGGCGCTGCGGGCGCGCGTCCCGGCCTTCTCACAGGACTACACCGGCTGGCAGCTGGGGCTGCGGATGAGCGCGAGCCGGTGGCTGGATGCGGCGGGCGGCGGGCGGTGGCAGCCGCAGCTGCAGTTCCAGACAATCCGCACGAGCGCGGCAGGCGGCGCGGTGGGCCTGCGCCAGGCGGACCGGCTCGGGGCGCTGAGCTTCAATACGCCGGCCGGGCTCCGGGCCCTGCCGAAGGCGGTTCACTCGCTGCGCTTGGGCGCCCGGGTGCGCCCGGCCGGCCATCGGGGGATATGGAAGCTCGGCCTCGCCGGCCTGGAGGCCGGCGGCGAGGCGGGCTATGCAGCACTGGCGGCCTACCAGCTGCGGTTCTGAGCGGCGGCAATGCCGGCGCCGGCAGAGGGGGCGGTTCAACCTGCTCCCGCCTGTCCGGCTCAGGCAGCCTGCCCCGCGGCCTGGGCGCTCTCTCCAGAATGACCTGGTCTGCAGGGGATGGCGGCACCGCAGCCGGACCGCTGCTGACACCGGACCGGTCGCGCCGCGCCGCCTCTGCCATCTGCCGGAGAAGCCTGTCTGGAAAAAGCCGCCCCAGCGGTCCGGCAGCTGCAGTGGCTTGCCTTCCAGCGAATCAAACTGACCCGCTGCACCGGTTTTTCCGCTTTCCTGCGCTGATAATTTGAGCTGCGCGGGCGGCAGTTCCAGGCATTCGACGGGAAGAAGGGACTAATAATGCTGCAGCGGCCAGGCAGAGGAGGTGATCCCCACTTTTCAACCTTCGTCTCTTTCGCTAATTTTTTGATGCTTTTCTGAAGATTTTGAATGCCAGCCTAGCTAAGTCTTTGTGTTCTGAATGCCTCAGATTTAGCAGATTGCTGAAAGTAGCCCAGCGCTCACTTGCCGAGCAGTTCAGCGCTGGCAGCTTCCAAGCTGGACTGATTGATTACAGCATAATATTTGGGGCGCGGCTTCACTCGCCGGTAAGCCCGGGCAATCATCCCAGCCAGATTGGGGCGTTTGGTTCCCGGGTCGCTGCCCTCGCCTAGCCCGCCGCCGAATTCGATCACGGCATCCACACCCGATGCAGCGGCTGTCATGAGATTCTCGTGCCAGCGAACCGGCGCAAACAATTGCGAGTACAGATTGTTTCGGATCGAAACCGCATCATCGTCGTGAAATTTCCCCGTCGCATTGGCGCCGACGGGCAGCTGCGGCCTGGAAAATTCAGTCTGATTCAGCACCTCAAGAAACTGCTCGGCCGCCGGACGCATGTGCGATGTGTGGAACGCGCCCTCCGTTTTCAGTCGCATACCGGCTTTCGTCGGAAAGGCCTCCATCAGCTTGTCTTGAAGCTCATCAAGCTCCGAGGGCCAGCCGCCGACAACCGTCTGCTCAGGCAAATTACAGGCCGCAATCTGACATGGACTCGAATCCAGATAAGGCGCAAGGTCCTTCTCTGAAAGTGGCAGCGCCAGCATTTCACCGCCCCCGTTTTGCCCCATAAGCTGGCCGCGACTGGACACCAGCGCCAGCGCAGCCGAAAAAGTCAATGATTGAGCTGCCACCAGCGCCCCGTATTCCCCAAGACTGTGGCCGCACGCAAATGCAGGAACGATCCGATTCTGCGTCAGCTCGCGAAAAATGCTCAAGCATGCATACGCATGCGTGAGCAGCACCGGCTGGGTGAAGCGCGTCTGGTGGATTTTATCGGAACCATTGTCACAAGAGATAGAGACAATATCGTAACCCAGCACGGAACTGGCGTTTTCGTAAATTTCGCGGACGCGGCTGTATGCATTGATCAGATCACGGCCAATGCCATGATATTGAGCGCCTTGGCCTGGGAAAACAAACAAGTAATTTGGCATGAGCGAAAGCTTGAAAATGACAGTTGAACAGGTCAGTCAGAGTGATTTGGCTTGCTCGCGCAGCAGAAATTTCTGGATTTTCCCGGTCGATGTTTTCGGCAGAGGACCAAAAACCACGACTTTCGGCAATTTGAAGCTCGCGAGGCTGTCCCGGCACCATTGAATCACCCCGTCAGCATCAAGCGCACCCTCTTTGCCCGGCGCCAAAGTGACAAACGCGCAAGGTGTCTCGCCCCACTTTTCATCGGGTTTAGCGACTACAGCCGCCTCCATGATGGAGGGATGCCGATACAGCACGTCTTCCACCTCAAGGCTGGAGATATTTTCGCCGCCGGAAATAATGATGTCTTTGGAACGATCCCGAACCTCGATGTATCCGTCCGGATGCGCTACGCCTAAATCACCGGTATGGTACCATCCGCCGCCGAACGATTGGCTCGTCGCCGCCGCATTTTTCAAATAACCCCGCATCACCGTATTGCCCCTGACCATGAGCTCACCCATCGTCACACCATCTTCTGGAACAGGTGTCATCGTCTCTGGATCCATCACAGTGACGCTTTCCAAGGTCGGGTAGCATACTCCCTGGCGCGCCATCACTTTCGCCTGATGTTCCAGATCAAAGTCACTCCACTCATCCTGCCATACACATACAGTCGCCGGACCATAGGTCTCGGTCAGGCCATAAAGATGTGTAATCCGAAAGCCCAAACTTTCCATTTCTGCGATCACCTGGCTTGGCGGGGCGGCGCCGCCCGTCGCTACCTCAACCGTCTGCTCGAACTGCATCTTGACCTCAGCCGGCGCATGAATCAGCATGTTGAGCACAATCGGCGCACCGCATAGATGCGTGATACGACAATCACGAATGGCCGGATAAATCAAAGCCGGGTCCGGCTGGCGCAGACATACATGAGTGCCGGATACCGCAGTCACCGCCCACGTAAAAGTCCAGCCATTGCAGTGAAACATCGGCAATGTCCAAAGATACTTGCTCTGGCTGCTCAGCTGAAACACCAGCGCATTGCCTAATGCGCTGAGGTAGGCTCCGCGGTGGTGGTACACAACCCCTTTAGGATCGCCCGTGGTGCCTGAGGTGTAATTCAGGCAAATCGCCTGCCATTCATCTTCAGGCAACTGCCAGTCGTAGCCCGGATCACCCTCAAGCAGCAGCTGCTCATAGGTTGTCTCACCGATCAGCTCGCCGGCCGAAGCCAAAGGGTCATCAATATCAATGACTGTGACCGTTGCCGAACATCGCTCTACAGCATCTTGAATCACCGCTGAGTACTCGCGGTCAGTGAGAAGAATTTTGGCCTCTCCATGCTCCAAAATAAAAGCAATCGCAGCGGCATCAAGGCGGTAGTTCAGGGCATTGAGCACCGCACCGCACATCGGCACGCCATAGTGAGCTTCCAGCATTGCAGGCGTGTTGGGGGACATCACCGCAACCGTATCGCCATTGCCGATTCCACGGTTTCGCAAAGCGCTGCCCAGTCGTCTGCAGCGACGATACAGCTCAGCATAGGTATAGCTGTGCGGGCCGTGAACGACCGCAATCTTGTCTGCAAAGACTCGCGCTGAGCGCTTGAGGAAACTGACGGGTGTCAGCGGGCAATAATTGGCGGACTGCTTGTCCAGATCAGTGTTGTAAATGCTCATGCATTGATTCCAAAGACAATATGAGCTGAATTTTATCGCAATTGAGTGCGCCAGAAATGCGTGACTCGGGCAAAGACGAGCATCCTATTCCATCCTCAAGACATCGGGAGATCAGCTTTGTGCCTGATCTTTGCGCCGTAAATATGCATCTGCAGCCTGTCTGGCCTCAGCTAAGGTATTCACATAACTGGACTCATCAATACCCTGCAAAGCATCCACCGAGTGCAGCAGCCGCCGAATCCTGCCACTGAGTCCCATCACGATGCAAGGTTTGTTCTGCTCGTGGGAGCTGGCCACCAGATGGCGAATCACCATCAATGCACTGTCATCCATGAAACTGGTTTTGGAAAAATCAAAGATGACAACTTCATGCTCCCGGATATCCTCCGTGATGACTTGCTTGAGCTTGGCCGCCGAGGCAACGGTGAAGCGCCCCGACATGCGAACGAGGCCGGTTCTGGCCGTAAAGGAATCGTGCCCGCCTGTATCAACCAAAGGAACAGAAATAACGCTGTCCAATTCCAGCTGCTCAGCCTGCATTGAGTTAATCATGCCAGACGCGATCAGCCCAATCGCGACGGCCGTAATCAAATCAACGAATACCGTCAGCGCGGCGGTGAGCAGCATTACCGCCAAATGGGTTTTTTCAATCTTGCGCAGCCGCATGAGAAATTCCCAGTCGATAATATTCCACCCTACTCTGAGCAGCAGCGCAGCGAGCACCGCCAGTGGAATCTGCGCGACCAGGCGGCTCAGATCAAATAAGAATGCGCCCAATATGAGAGCCACCAATATAGCGGAGAGACGAGTACTGCCGCCAGAGCGAATATTCACGACCGATGGCACTGTCGAGCCGGAACCCGGCAGGCCGCCAAACAGTCCGGAGAATATATTGGCCAATCCCTGACCAACCAATTCCCGATTCGAGTCGTGCTGATGCGACTTCCGCATCGCGTTGACGATCAAAGCGACAACCAGCGAGTTAATCGAGCCGATAATCGCCAGCACCAGAGCCGGCTCGATCACTTTGAGCAAAAATTCTAAATCAGCCGCCGGCACCTGCAGCTGCGGCAAGCCGCTGGGAATCGCACCGACCAAAGGTGCATCGGTAAAAAGCGTCAAGCTCAAAAAAGTGCCGGCCGCCAAGGCGCCCAGGGTGCTGGGGATCAGTCGATTCAGGCGCGGCGGCCAGTAGATCATCATCGCCAGCGTACACGCTGCCAGCAGCACTGCATCCAGATTGGCCTGCGAGATGGCGCTTGGAAAATGGATGATCGAGCCGATCGCACCGCCGGCTGGCGGCGGCTGGCCCAGAACCGGCATCAACTGAATTGAAATAATAATGAAGCCGATACCGGTCATGAACCCAGAAATGACCGAATGGGGCGTGTAGGCGATGAATCGGCCCAATCGACACAAGCCAAAAAGGATTTGAAACAGTCCGGCCAGCATCACAATCGTAAAAGCTTCGGCCATGCTGCTGGCCGAATGCGTCACGATCACGGCCATGGCGACCACCATTGGCGCTGTCGGGCCCGAAACCATGCCGGGCGTGCCGCCGAACACCGCAGCGAATAAGGCAATCGCAATCGCCGCATACAAGCCCGCCGCCGCACCGATACCAGACGCAACTCCGAATGCAACCGCTACCGGCAGCGCCACAACAGCGGTTGTAACACCGCCGAAAAAATCACCTTTGAGCTGTTGGATATTGTATCTGCCCATACTGTCTTGGCTGTTCGCGGGATTAGGCGTATTGATCGCACCGGCGCCTGCGGCCATCGTATCACAACCGATGCAGCTGTCGCCGACAGGCGATCAAGCCGCGGCATCGCACCGGGAAGTCAAATCAGATCGACATGGCCTGCATTGTAACGAAATAAGGGCAAGGACGTAAGCTTGCGGCCGATCCTGCAAGAATGGGGAGTGCGCACCCTTGAAGGGACAATCTCAGCGCTCCAGGCAAAGAAATGAATTCAGTTCAGCCGATCCATCGCAGCCGATTGAGCGTGCGAGCAGTCTAAGCCGGTGCAGAGAGCCGCGTCGGCCGAGCAGCGCGCGGCCGTCGGGGAAAACGGTCTGAGGAGCTGATCCCCAGACCGTTTCAGCAAAAAGGAGAGTAATGAATGCTGCGGCAGCGCGAGCGGCCCAAGCAGCAGCGATTCAGCCGTTCTTTTTCGGTTTCGCAGCCGCTTCTTCCGGCAGCATCACCACCGCGTCCGCCGGCGCGTATTTGTTCCAAAGAGACAGATAAGCGTCGCAAGCCGAATGGCCAAGCTCAACTGCGGCCATCACGGCATTCCTGGAAGAATTCAGCGCCGCTGCATCCCAGCTTTTACGCACTTTGACATACTCATCAAAAGTCTTGACCTTGAGCAGATCAGATGTCTGTTTCGATGCGTGCCGCATGAACTCCTGAGCTGACTTTGCCGACAGCTCAATGGAATTGCCGGCCAGCCTTGCATTCACAGCCGCCGCCTCGTTGGCGAAATCAAAGATTTGCTTTTTCATGGATTGAATCCTCGCAGAACTAAATTAATGTTGCAATGCAATATATTATCTCTTTTCAGAAAGTCAAGTCTAAATGTGAAAAATATTTTATGCGCACTCTCTTCCAGTTTTTCACGTCGTGATTATGCATATACTATTATATTTATATAACAATATATTAAATATTTTTATATCTTAAAATAAAATAATTCTAGAGGTCATTTCATCACTTCAAATACTCAATTAAAATCTGCCTGAAACTCAGGATATAGTTATATTGCAATGCAGCTAAAACTACGCTGGAGCTGACGGCGAGAGACAGCGCTGCGCCCGCAGATGCCAGCACAATCTTCGGAAACTCAGCCGGCAAGCGCAGGATTTATCCAACGCCGGCGCCAATCTATTCATATAATTTCCGTCCGTTGAGCTGTGATGTGCGCACCGCTCGTGACTTTCACCTGAACGTGGGGATATTCTGAGTCTCGTCTTCTGACCTTATCAGGCTGAGCCAAAAGCAACTTTGTCAAAACTTAGATCACTTATCAGATGAAATTCGGATTCGCGCCGCGCATTTCAATTGTTGTTGCCAGCATCCTCTGCGTGGGGGTGACGCTGACGGGGATTCTCGGCATCCACAAGTATGAGCGTACTTCTGCAGACCTGATTACATCCCGCTTTCAATTCATTGTCAACGATATTCGGCAGAACATTGAGTTGCAGATGGATTTAGGCCTGTCACTGGTCAATTTGCAGGGGATCTCTCAAGAACTGGAAGGTTATCTCACAGACCGGCAGATTCTTTCGATTGAGGTGTTTGATGATACCGGCACTGTTTTGTTCAGCACCGACCCGAGTTTCGAGGGAGATTTGGTTTCAGAACAATGGATCAGTCTGTGGCGGTCAAGTCTGGACAAAGACTCGTGGTCCATGCTTGAGAGCGATGCCGGCGTGGTGGGCGTGTCACTGAAAAACAACTTCGGCCAGGATGTCGGCTCTTTAGCCCTGCGCTATTCCAGAAATTTTCTCGACAACAGCATTGCTGAACAAGTTGAGCGTCTGTCGATTCTCGGTGCAGCGGTTGCCGCCGCAATGACGATCGTAAGTCTGCTCGGCTGCATTCTGCTGTTGCGACCCATTTGCCGGGTGCTTCGCAATACGACGCTCGCGCTGCGCGGCATCGCGGAACGCAATGCGGTTGACGATCACTGTACTGCAATACAGCAGAGCTATCCTGAGTTTTCTGCGTTCGCAGAAACTGCCCTGGCAGTGCAGGATGCCATGGAAGAAAGTACCATTGAAATTCGCAAACTGGACCGGGACGCCAACTAGGTTCCAAGTTCGGAAAGCCCCTGAATTCACGCTCGAGCACAGGCATGCAGACACCCGGCAGCATCCAAAGAAAATCTATCATCAACTCGCAGCGCAGTGTTCGCAAGAGCCTGCTGACGCAGCTGATGATCCTGGCAGTCGCCGTCCTGCTGATCGGCCAGATTGTTGTTGCCTGGTTCGCGCTGACAGGATTTGAGAGAGAGCTTGAGCCGCAGCTCAATCAGAAAGCAAATACCGTCGGCATTTCAGTGACAGAACGCCTGTCCTATGCCATCAATACGCTTGAGATCGATTCGTCTGAGCTGGTCGGAGTCAGCGCCTATTTTGACGAGGTGCTGGCTTCCAATCCAGATATCGCCTTTCTCGCCTACGGCAATGCGCAGGGCGACCTGCTGTTTGTCAGCGGGGTCAGCCGAGCCATGGCCGAGTCTATTATGATTCCTACGGGTGTCGAGGCCAATCCTGAGGACAACTTCCAGGCCGAAAGCGAAGGCTACCTGAGCGGTCACTTTGCAGTTCAGGAAATCGACGGCACCATCAGCCACCTGCACGTCGGCGTGCTCAGCGAGCATATCCGCAACCAGCTGTCTGAAATTTTCCTGGAGCTCGTGATCGTGATTGCGGTCTCATGGCTGGTAACCTTCGAGCTGCTGTCCTTCTTTGTAAACGGTCATGTATTCGAGCCGATCAACTGCATTCGCACTGCCATCAACCGCGGCGCCGCTGGCAAATTCACCAGTCGACTGCTGGCAAAATCTCAAGATGAAATGGGGATTCTCACAACGGCATACAACCGCATGCTGAATCGGATTCACAATCAGTACAGCAACTTCGCGTTTGAGGTCCGGGAACTGAAAAATGCACAAATTGACGACAATATCGCCCGTCGGATATCGCATATTCACCAGAAGATCAGCGATCGCTACTCACTTGAGGGCAGTTCGGTTATCAAGACTGTCAGCCCGGGACAGATTCGGGTGCCGCTGTTTCTATTCATATTCTCTGAAGAGCTGTCTCGCTCCTTTCTGCCGCTGTTTATCGCACAAACCCTGCCGAGCGAGATCGGCAGCGCGCCCGAGTATCTGATTGGACTGCCCATCACTCTGTTTATGCTGGCGGTCATGATCGCCACGCCGATCGGCGGCGGCATGGTCGACCGCTACGGGGTGCGCAATGTATTCCTGAGCGGAATACTGATATCGACCTGCGGCTACATCGCAACGTTCTTCACGCAGGGCTACACTGACCTGGTTGCATACCGGCTGCTGACAGGAATCGGCTACGGCTTGGTTTTCATCTCATCAGAAGGCTGGGTCACCTCGCAAGCCCAGGCACACAATCGATCATCCAGCACCGGTGTCTTTGTATCCGCGGTGTTCACGGGAATCATCTGCGGACCCAGCATCGGGGGCATTGTGGCCGACCGCGTCGGATATGAAGCCACTTTTCTGTTTTCAGCCATCTTGGCGATCACCTCCGGCTTAGTGATTTACCAAGTTTTTCGGCAGCATGAAATCACCGCGGAAAACCGGGTGAAACCCGATTCCTTCGATGTGAAAAACTGGCTCATCCTGCTGCGGGACGCTCGATTTCTGGCTGTCCTGGCTTTCTCAGCCGTGCCGGGCAAAATGATGGTCGCAGGGTTTATCGCCTATTTGGTGCCGCTGTATCTGTCCGAGCTTGGACACAGTGCGTCCTCCATCGGTCGCATCTTGATGCTCTACGGCCTGGCGACCTTGTGTCTAGTCTCTGTCGTCGCGAAATACGCAGACCGATCCAGGAAATATGGCCGGGTGGTGGCGGTTGGCGGAACTGTCGCCGGCTTGGGCTGCCTTGCCAGCTACTTTGGCGAAAGCTATGGCGCGTCCAACATGGTCATTGTTGCCATTTTGGCGCTTGGAATCGGACACGGACTGACCTTGACATCGCAAAACTCGATCATTCAATTGGTTGCCGTGCGCTACAGCAACACCATCGGCAGCGCCTCAGTCATCGGCGCCTATCGACTGATCGAAAGACTCGGCATGCTGATCGGACCGCTGATCGCAGTCGTATTGGTCTCAAGTCTCGGTTTTCAAGGTGCGATCATCGCTTTCGGCGCAATTCTGCTTGGCTTGATCACACTCTTCGTCGCAGTGATGAAATCACAAGATCGACCGCAGATCAAACCCCGGCAGCCAGTGCCAGAAGCGAACGCATGAAGAATCGGCCTGCAGTATCGAAACCCATTTTCAGAGTCGCTCTGGCGATTCTTATCGCACTGTCCAATTCCGCCTTCGGACAAGAGCGGGATGCCGATAATCCATACCATATTTTTGGTGTTTTGTGGCGCGGCGAGACGGAGGTAGAGGACGGCTTTCGTGAATATCTCACGCAGCGCGGCATCCCCTACACCATGACGATTCGCAACCTCAACCTGGATCGCGGGAATGCACCGCCGATTATCGAGGAAATTCGCCAGGTAAAGCCCGACTTGGTCTACACCTGGGGAACGGGAACCAGCACCTCAATATTAGGCAAATTGGAGACCGATACGCCGGAAAACCACATCCGCGACATTCCCGGCATTTTCGTGCTGGTGGCCTACCCGCAGGCGGCCAATCTCGTTGAGAGCTACGAAACTACAGGCCGCAACGTAACCGGCGTCGCTTTTCTTGCCTCCATCGAGTCACAGCTGAACACCATACTGGCATACCATCCGTTCCAATCCATTGCGGTGATATACGACGACACTTCGGGAAATTCCAGAATCAATGTCGCCTCTCTGGAAGAGGCCGCTCCCAAAATGGGGCTGGAGCTGATCGTGCTGGCGGTACCTAAGAATGCGGAGGGCAAACCCGATCCGGAGCAGCTGCCACAGATGGTGAGAGAAGCGAAAGAACGCGGCGCGGAGCTGATTTATATGGGACCGGATTCATTTATCACCCGGCATGCAGACGAATTCACCCGAGCGGCAATCGAGGCGGGCCTGCCGACTTTCGCATCCACGCAAGCGCCGCTTTTGAATTCAAGAGCCATGTTCGGATTGGTGACTGACTACCATACCCTGGGCAAGCTGGCGGCCGTGCAGGCCGAGAACATTCTAATCGCCAATGTGCCCGCCGCAGAATTGCCGGTGCGACGCCTGGTTCGTTTCAAACTTTGGATCAATATTGATGTAGTCAAAGAAACTGGACTGTATCCGCCCATGTCAATGATCGCGATCGCAGCGTTCGAAAAATCCAAAGCGAACTGACACTGAATACTCAATTTGATTGGCTGTCATGCTGTTACGAACGCGACTTAGCTTATACGGTGTCGTCATCGTCCTGGTAGTGAACCTGCTGGTTGTGCTGGCCGCACTGCAGCGCGAGGACCTGCTGCGCCGCCAATTCTCGGAGGCTTCGATCGCCAACCAGATCAACGTATGGTCAAAAATCGTTGACGAGCATGTCAAGAATATGGAAGACTTTTCTTCACTGATTACAGACAATCCCTCGCTGGCACAGGCGCTGGAGGCGGGCGACGGCGCGGTTCTGCAGAATTTGGGCAGCCGCATTGCTGATGACATTCGGCTCAACGGTGTAGGAACTCGATTTGATTTGATTTACCCTGATGGCAGTCTCGCTTACTCATCACAAGTCAGCGTCTTCCCCAGCGCCATCATCAACGCCGATGCAGCGAGTGCGGTGATTGCGAATGAACAAGAGATTCGCGGCATTGGCAACGATAAGGAGCGCAATACTGGAATCGTTTACGGGTCACCCATCCGCAACGCAGCCGGAGAAGCGGTCGGCATCGGTGTTTTTGCCCAAGATATTGTCCAGCCGCTGATTGAGTTTGAGATTCTCAGCAATTCCAATGTAATGATCGTCAATCGCCGCGGCCGGCTGCTGACCGCACCATCGGGAGGTGACTGGTGGACGCAGCATCGCGAGGCCATCGATTTGAGCTTGCGGTCGGTCTCGGTGACGATTGAGGAAGAAGATCAGTTCTATCTGATTTCCGTGCTGCCACTGGTTTCAAACTTAGGCGGTCTGGTCGGCCGAATCATCAATGTCCAAGATATCACGGAATTGGCAAGCGAGCAGCGGGCTGTCAGTTTCTACACCGCGATTGCCATTGCGATATTTCTAGTTTTCTCACTCGCCGGCCTGTATTTGTACATGCGGCGCACACTGCTGCCGCTCAATGAGGGCGTGAACGTACTGAATGCCCTCAGCAAAGGTGATATCAATATTCAGGTGGAGCAGGCAACGCGCAATGACGAAGTCGGTCAAATTGCCAGCGCAGTGAACGTTTTTCGCTCCAATCTGCTTAGTTTTTTCCGTTACCGGCGTTCGCAAGAGCGGCAGAAAGCACGCCAAGAGCGTTTCATTTACCGTGAGATGAACCGTTTGATCAACACGCTGGACGAGGGTGAGGACCGCAATGCCTTGCAAGCTGAGCTGGATATTCTCGGCCAAACAGTCAATCTTGACGAAATGGATGATGTCTCCCAAGATGCGTACACCATGCAAATTCAGCCTGATGAGGAAACGGATGAGTCCTCGCGTGATTCCGACAGCCTCGCTCTTTTGGCGACTGCATTTCAAGGCATGTCAGATCGAGTGCGCAATCAGCACGATCAGCTCCGCGAGGCGCTGCAGACCAAAGAGGCGCTGATCTCTCTGCGCAATGAGCTCGATATCGCGCGGCGAGTGCAGCTGTCGCTGCGGCCGAGCGATATCGAAAAATCAGAGGCGCTGGATATTGCGGGCAATATGTGGCCGGCCAAGGAAGTCGGCGGTGATTTTATCGATTATTTCAGAATCGATAACCACCGAGTGGGGATTGCAATTGCTGACGTATCCGGGAAAGGCGTGCCGGCAGCTCTGTTTACCGTGATGGCAAGGACGCTGCTGCGCAATACAGCCGGGCGCACTTCATCGCCCGCTAAAGTTCTTGAGACAGTCAATGACTTTCTTGAGGCGAACAACAGCGAGCAGCTGTTCGTTACGTACTTCTATGGCATTATCGACGAGAAACAAGGCACTTTTACCTATACCAACTGCGGACACAACCCGCCTGTGATCGCCGACTCGAGCGGCTCGCGGTTCCTGCCGACCACCAACGGCATTGTGCTGGCGATGTTCAGCGGCATCGAATTTGAAGATGCCGTCGTGCAGCTGCAGGAAAATACACGTATCGTTCTGTTCACCGATGGCATCACCGAGGCATTCAATACCCAAGATGAAGCTTATGGGGAGGACCGTCTGCTGGCGATGGTAGAACGTCTGCCCAAGCAGACTCCCTCTGAAGATGTCGAAAAAATCTTTGATGACGTTAACGATTTTGTGCAGGAGGCGCCTCAGTTTGATGATATCGCCTGCATTGTCATGCAATTCAAAAGACCACTCGATTAATTTGGCATACCCAGAGTAATTCGTTATGACAAAAGATAATCCTGCATTCGGAAAATCACTTGAGCTTCAAGTCAAAGTCGACCTTGGCGAACTGATTCGTATTGCAACTGAAATTGAGTTATTCGGCGAGCAGAACAGCTGGCCGACGAAGTGGATTACAGCGATCAACCTGGCCTTGGATGAGCTGATTACCAACATCGTCAGCTACGCCTATGAGAAACCGGAAACAGCCCCCGACATTCGACTTCTTCTGACTGAATCCGATGATCGACTGACAGTCGTGATTGAGGATCAGGGCATCCCATTCAATCCATTTGAGGAAGCGCCGGAACCCTCTCTGGAAGACGAATTGGATGCGCGGCGCATCGGCGGACTTGGCATCCATTTCGTCATATCCCTTATGGACAAGACAGCGTATGAGCGCATCAACGATACCAATCAGGTCACCCTGACTTTGCTGCGTGTCTAACCTCTGCGTATCAAGAAACAAGGAATAATCGTTTGTCTGCTGCTAATATGCAATGTCCTCTGCCTTAATCGCTGACAGCGCATTGAAAAATCAGTATCTGGCAATCGGATCTCCTGCGATTGCACAGATGCACTGGGAGCAGTATGAGATTCTAGTGCGCAGCATGCGCCAGTCGATTCGCGGGTGGCCAGCGCTGAAGCGATTCACCTACCGGCATCCGATTGAGCTGCAAGCTGATGCATTCAGCGTCGGCAAGGAATACACTGTGCCGATTGCCTACTCCGACCTCGAAGGCGATGGCCTGCCGCTGGTCGCCATCGGCGGCCTTATCAATGTTGCGCAAAGATTCGATTTTCTCGCTATGGATATTGCACCCGAGATTCGTGCAATAGGTCTGGATCTTTCCGGTCGCGGGCACAGCGGCTGGATGATGGAAATCTCCGACTATACGATTGAAACCTATATTGAGCAATTGCGCCAATTTCTCGACTATATGGAATTCAAATCATGCGCGCTGCTCGGCTCCTCGCTGGGCGGTTCGACAGCAATCGCATTCGCAGCGCGCTACCCGCACCGCGTCAGCCGTATTGTTCTAAACGACAGCACCCCCTACATTCCGCAAGAACGCCGCAAGCGCAGAGCGGCCGCTGTTGCCCGGCATTATGTATTCAATTCCCCGGAGCAGCTGTTTCGACGCACCGGGATTGCAACCAAGCATAAAGGACCCGTCACCGATGCTGCTGCCCTGCACTATGCTGACAGCGTGACGCGCTGGTCGGATAACGAAAACGGACGCATTTATCGCCATGATCTGCGCGCCCTGCTGGCCTACCGGGCGCAGGCCAATCAGAGCCTTGATATTTGGGATCAGTGGGAACAGGTCCGCTGTCCCATACTGCTGCTTCATGGCGCCGAAAGTGATGCAACCCTGCCAGAGTCGATCGATCGCATGCGATACAACAAGAGCCTGTCGGTAATTCACGTGCACAAAACCGGCCATACACCATCGCTGAGTGATGGCATCCTCAATGAGCACATTGTGCAATGGCTTCTTGATGACTGGCCGTTTGACCAAGACCTTGAATACGAGCCAGTCACCAACTGGACTAAAGTCCTGTATGCCGCCAATGCCTGATTCAGCAATCAGACGCAAGATGCTCTTCATGCGTCATGGGGAAACGACTTCAAATGTGAAGTTTATCGCGTCGGGCGGCGACCGGGATCCGCCGCTGACTGAACGCGGCCAGCAGCAGGCCGTGGCAGCAATCGAAACGCTCAGACAGCATGGAGAAATTCCAGATGTTATCGCAACCTCACCTTTGAGGCGAGCCTCAGACACTGCCAAGGCGGTGAGCGCGCACTTCAGCTTAGAAGTTGTATACGACAGCAATCTGCGCGAGCGGATGCTTGGCGAATGGAACGGCCAGAGCTCATCGATCATCAATCCGCTGCTCAAACAGGGCGACACCCCGCCCGCTGGCGAAAGCCGGCCTGAATTTCGAAAGCGCTCTCTCGAAGGACTCCAGCAAGCATCGCTGCTCGGGCAGCGGCCCTTAGTCATTGCGAGTCGCGGTACAGCTCGCATCCTGCTGGAAATGATCAACCACAGCGACCCGCTGAACTTCCCCAATGGCGGCATTATGCGCATCCTGCTAGCTGAGGCAAAATCGTTCGAAATTGCGCAAATCGATTTTCTCGGCTGATCTTTAATTGCAGCGTTTCACTGCAGATTCAAACGTCGCCCTGCCGGCCTGCCTCAGTCAGCATATCAAGATGCGACAGAGCGGCAGTTAATTCAGGTTGGCCAGTGCATCTTCCATGGTCGGATGGGTGGCAATAATCTTGCCGAAACCACTGATCTCGAAAACTTCTTTGACTGACTCCGCGATGGAGCACATCGAAAATTGAATATTGCGGGTGCGCAAGGTTTTCGCCAGCAGCAGAATCACCCTCAGTCCAGCACTGCTGATATAGTCCAAGCGGCTTAAATCCAAAATCACAGCCGTATCAGAATCTCCTATTGCAGCATCAATGCCAGCTTGAAAATCCATAGCATTCTGACCATCAATACGGCCTTCCGGCTTTAGAACCAGTGCTTTTTCGCTTCGTTTGTGCGCGATTTCCATCAAGTAATGCTCCTACCAAAATAATAATTTGTAATAAAGCGATCTATACCTGTATTTTAGCGATTCATGCAACAGGTATTGCCGACTATTTCAATTCGCTGATATCTTCGCTGTCAGGCATAATCATGAATTCCGGATAAGCTTCGATACCCAGCTCCGCCACATCCTGACCGATGCTTTCCACTTCGGGTGTCACCCTGGCGCTTATTACGACATCCAGCAGTTTCCAGACAATCAGCGAAATTCCAAATACAAAAGCGCCGACTGCCAGGACCCCGGTCAGCTGCACCCAAAGGTTGCCGCCAGCGGCGATGCTGACCGCCAGGGTTCCCCAGATGCCCGCGAACAGATGCGCAGGAACTGCGCCGACCACATCGTCGATTTTCAGCTTCTCCAGCAGCTTCACCCCCAGAGTACTGATCAATCCGCCGACACCGCCAATCACAATCGCCCACTGATGAGCGATAATATCGGGGCCGGCAGTAATCGCGACCAGTCCGGCAATGGCGCCGTTGAGCACCACCAGCAAATCAACTCGGCCGATGATCGGTCTCGACAGGCTCATGGCAACCATAACGCCTGCGGCGGCCGCAAGGTTCGTATTCACCAGAATATGACTCATCGCAATGACATCAATCGCCGACCCCAATGCCAGCTGCGAGCCGCCATTGAACCCAAACCAGCCGAGCCAAAGTATGAATACGCCGAGCGTGACGGCCGGCACGTTGGATGGCGGCGTGTTTTTCACGCTTCCGTCTGAGCGAAACTTATTGGCCCGCGCACCCACGATGATCGCACCTGCGAGCGCAGCCCAGCCGCCGGTTGAGTGCACAATGGTGGATCCGGCGAAATCCTGGAAACCCATCTGATTCAGCCAGCCGCCGCCCCAGGTCCAAGAACCGATAACAGGATAGATGATCGCAGTCAGCACCGCAATAAAGGTAAAAAATGTCCACAGCCTGACGCGCTCCGCCAAGGCGCCCGACACAATTGATGCAGTGGTCGCAACAAACACCATCTGAAAAAACCAGTCAGACATGGTTGAGTAGGCATGATCTTCGCCCAGCGCTTCCAGTGTGCCGTCCAGCAGCGCAAGCTCGTCGGCAGAGGCGCTGTAAAATAATTTGAAACTGCCAATCAGACTGCCGACATCAACGTACATCAGGTTGTAGCCAATGATGTAGTAAGCCAGCCCCGCGATCGCATACAATCCGATGTTTTTCAGGCAGATAACCGACGCGTTTTTCGTTCGGACAGAGCCCGATTCAAGCATTGTGAATCCAGCACACATCCACATCACAAGCGCACCCCACAACAGGAATGAGAATGTGTTGAGTATATAACCGGTTTCGGAATTCACAGCGGCAGAGGCGCTTGAGCTGAACAAGATGAGAGGCAGCAGAAGAAAGACGGATTTATGCAGTGCAATCCTGCGAGCGGCACGGCTGCGAGGCCTCGGCAAATCCCGAAACCCAATGCTGAGGCATTGTGCGATTATTTTGCGGCCACAATGCAAGACCGATGAGCATTCCGTATGACTTGACGGACAAGTGTATCTGCTTTTCATAGAGTATAAATTCTCAACCAATATTTGAAATTGCATCACTGCTTTGTTATTTGAACGTACAGATATGCCTTCAGTCCGATCACTCGATCAAAGTTGCCGCGCCTAGAATAGCAATCCGGCAGACATTGCCGGGATAGACAGCCAATAATTTCAAGTTTGTCTCCTGCAATCAGACTGCGGATTGAATCAACAGCGCAATTCGAAAGAGGATCTCTGTCTGTATCGGATATTATATGCAAACATAGCGCTGATATTGAATGGATAGCAATTGCGGTGCGCTTTGAGCCGGGAAACAGACTCTGGCAAACTTGATCAGCGACTGAAAACCAGCTGTCTGCATTTGCATTCGCCAATGGCATTCTCACAGAACCGTTTCCTGCATCGATGACCCGCTCCAGTTCAAATCTAGATCAAATTCTAGCAGCCAATCGGAAGTTCGCTGATCAATTCGGCGCCCGCTCCCAGCTTGGCGCGGCGCCCGCTCGAAAATTCGCGGTGCTGACCTGCATGGATGCACGCATGGATCCGGCGCAGTTTGCCGGCATCGCTGAGGGCGATGCGCACATTATCCGCAACGCCGGCGGCCGCGCGAGCGAAGACGCGATTCGCTCACTGGTGATCTCACACAAGCTGCTAGGGACTTTGGAGTGGCTTGTCATTCAGCATACGCAATGCGGCATGGCCACAATCTCGAATGCCGGAATTGCACAATTGCTCGCCGAATCACTTGATCCAGCGCAGTTTGACGGGAAGAATTGGAGCAATTCAGGCCAGGGGACGGGCTCAGCCGCGGGCTTCGAGATCGAATGGCATTGCATTGACAATCTGGAAAAAAGCGTACGCGACGATGTTGTGAAGATTGCCAGTCACCCGCTGGTATCGAAAAAGGTGTCGATTGCCGGGTACATTTACGATGTTGCCGATGGCTTGCTCAAGGCGGTCGCTGGCGCAAACCGCCCCGGCTGCTGACCGCACCATCAGCGTACGGCGGCGCTGTGTGCTGCGCACCGCGCCAATTCCTGCCCTGTCAAGCTCCCTGTTTCTGCCGCAGGTCTGCAGCGCTTTGGCGGTGGCATGCCATCAGAGCCTGAAGATCCAGATTGGGGATTGCGCCGTCGATCACAGTCCAGTCGCCGCCAATCATGACCCGATCAGCATGATGCGCGCCGCAAAGAACTGTGGCGGCCAGCGGATCGCCACACCCTGAAAACCTCAATTCATCCAGTTTGAACAGTGCCAGATCCGCTTGCCTGCCAGGCTGAATGATGCCGATATCGTCTCTGCGCAGACAGGCGGCTGAGCCTTGCGTCGCCCAGCGCAGCGCATCCAAGTGACTGACGCTCGCTGCGCCATAGCGAAGTCGCTGCACCTGAAACGCATGGCGCACCTCTTGCATCATGTTCGAGGCATCTTCAGACGCTGAGCCGTCGACACCGATGCCGACGGGCGCTCCCGCCTGTTCCAGCTCCTGTACCCGGCACAGGCCTGAGGCCAGCAGCATATTGGAACCCGGGCAATGAGCGATGCCTACTTGCGCCCGACCAATCCGCTGAATCTCATCGGCATCAAAATGAATGCCATGCGCAAGCCAGGTACGCGCCGTCAGCCAGCCGCAGCTTTCAAGATACGCAAGCGGACGGCAGCCGAATTGACGCTCACAGTAGCGGTTCTCGTCGGCCGTCTCGCCCAAATGAGTATGCAGCAAAGCATCGTATTGGCTGGCCAGCTGCGCGGAGCCTTGCATCACTTCCCGGGTCACCGAAAAAGGCGAGCATGGCGCCAGAGCAATCTGCACTTTGGCGCCGGCATCAAGACAATGGTACGCTTGAATCAGCCTTTCGCTGTCCGCCAGGACGGTGTCGGCATCCTGCACGACTTTCTGCGGCGGCAGCCCGCCATCGGCAGCCGACAGGTTCATGCTGCCGCGTGTGAGCATGATGCGAATGCCCATTTCCTGCGCCACCTTGAGCTGAATATCGATCGCAGACTCAAGACCGGCCGGAAACACGTAGTGATGATCCACAGTGGTCGTGCACCCCGACAGCATCAGCTCGGCGATCGCAAGACGCGTTGCGACTTCAAGGTGATTTTCGGTCAGATTTGCCCAGACGGGATACAGCGTCTGCAGCCATGCAAAAAGCTCTTTATTCAGGGCCGGCCCATAAGCTCGCGTCAAGGTCTGGTAAAAGTGATGATGAATGTTAATCAATCCAGGCAGCACGACATGCTGCGCGGCATCAAAGACGGTGTCGCAAGCCGATTCAGGCACTGCATTCTCAGGCACGCATTCAATAATTTCCGCCCCGTCGACAACGATCCCCGATGCCGCATCAGCGGCCAGGATCGACAGCGGGTTCTTGATCCACAAGGCCATGCGTCTTGCCGGCCGAGTCAGGCGGCAGAATGCTTGATTGATTTCACCGAACGGCCTGCAGCAGGCGTAGTCAGTCTAAGCAGTACGATCAGCGAGGTGAGCAGCGCCACGAAGCCTGCCTGATGGGACAGGGCCAGCGGCCACTCGACCCGACTGATCAAAGTGGATATGCCCAGCAAGAACTGGAAAACTGCAGCGATCAATACCCAATCCAGAGCCCGTCTCACTCGGCGGTGCGAAGTTCGAAAACGCTGCAGCCATAAAATTGCCACGACCGCCAGGGTCAGCGCCGCCAGCCAGCGATGCCCGAACTGAATCGTCACCACATTTTCAAATAAATTACGCCAGGCCGGCGACAGGCTCATTAGCATATCAGGCACCCACTGGCCGTGCATGGTCGGATAGGTATTGATCACGAACCCTGCATGCGTGCCTGCCATAAATCCGCCGCTGATCAGCATTCCTGCGACTAAAGCAAGCGCCGCAGCCGCCAGTGCGCGAATGCGGGAAACCAGGTGCGCCGTGTCGCGCTGCGGCGCCAGGCCGATCGCGCTGACCGCCAGCCACAGAAGATATCCGTACAGGGCAACTGCCAAGCCCAAGTGTGCCGTCAGGCGGTATTGACTCACCGCCGGGTTGTCCACCAGGCCGCTTTTGACCATATACCAGCCAAGCAGCCCCTGCAATCCTCCGAGAACAAACACCGCACCAAACCGCACTGCCAAGCCCGTACGCAGATATCCGCGCGCAAGAAAGCAGACAAACGGCAGAAAAAACGCAATCGCCAGAATCCGGCCGGCGACGCGATGGATGAATTCAACCCAGAAGATGGTTTTGAATTCTGCAAGCGTCATGCCGGGATGGACAAACTGGTATTCCGGGTACTGGCGGTAATGCTCGAATTCCGAGTGCCAATCGGCATCAGACAAGGGCGGCAGCCAGCCGGAGATCGGCTGCCAGTCCACCATCGACAAGCCGGAGCCAGACAGACGCGTGTAGCCGCCGATTGAAATCATCGCAAAGATCAGCGCACAGACAATCAGCAGCCAGACGGCCAGATGAAACGAGTTGCGCTCAGCCCGTACGAAGCGTCCGGCCCACGCATTCGAGGCTGACTGCATGTCTACAGCGAATATTTCCTAAAGACCAGGGTTGCGTTGGTGCCGCCAAAACCAAAACTATTGGACATGGCGACTTTGATATTCACGCCTTCAATCAGCTCGCGCACAATCGGGAAGTTTTCTGCCTGCGGATCCAGACGCTCAATGTTGGCCGAGGGACTGATGAATCCGTGCTCCATCATCAGCAGGGTGAAGATGGCTTCGCTCACACCCGCCGCGCCCAGCCCATGGCCTGTCAGGGATTTGGTTGAGCTGATGAGCGGGATCGGATCAAAAACCTCGCGAATCGACTCCAGCTCGCGAATATCGCCAACCGGTGTGCTTGTGCCATGTGCATTGATATACTGCACTGGCTGATTGACATGCTCAAGAGCCATTCGCATGCAGCGAATCGCTCCTTCCCCAGAGGGCTGCACCATGTCGTGACCATCTGAAGTTGCACCATAGCCCGCGACCTCAGCATAAATTCTGGCGCCGCGCTCCACAGCGCAGCTGAGCTCTTCAAGGACTAGAACGCCGCCGCCGCCCGAAATCACAAAACCATCACGGCTGGCATCGAAAGGACGCGATGCCGTCGCAGGCGCATCGTTGTATCGGCTCGAAAGCGCGCGCATGGCATCAAACAGCAGAGTCATTGTCCAATGCACCTCATCGCCGCCGCCGGCCAGCATGATGTCCTGCTTGCCCATCTGAATCAGTTCCATAGCATTGCCAATGCAATGCGCACTTGTCGAGCAGGCGGAGCTGACTGAGTAACTGACACCGCGAATGCCCAGCAAGGTGCTCAGCGTTGCCGAATTGGTGCTCGACATGGTGCGCGGCACCAGATAAGGACTGACACCGCGAATGCCGCGCTTGCGCAGCGATTCGACAGACAGCAGCAGATTTTCGGTCGACGCGCCGCCCGAGCCCGTAATGATTCCAGTTCGAGGATGCGAAATTTGGCCTGGTGACAGTCCCGCATCTGCAATCGCCTCTTTGGCGGCGATGTAATTGAAAGCCGCACCATCCCCCATAAAGCGCCGCGCCTTGCGGTCCACAGCCGCATTAATGTCGATATTGATGGCCCCGTGAATATGGCTTCGAAAGCCCAGTTCCTCGTATTGCGGACTGAATGCCACGCCCGATTTCCCGCGGCGCAGCGAATCGGTGACTTCTTGGCAATTATTGCCAATGCTGCATACCACCCCGAGTCCAGTAACGACTACTCTTCGTGTTTGCATAACTCAGCTCAAATGAAAAAGACCCACACGCAAGTCCGTGCCAGTGTAAATGACTTGTCCATCCGCTTTGAGCAAGCCGTTGGCAACTCCCATAATCAGTTTTCTGGAAATCACTCGCTTGATGTCAATCTGATAGGTAATCTTGCGAATGTCCGGGGTTACCTGACCGGAAAACTTGACATCTCCGGCACCCAGCGCGCGACCGCTGCCGGCATGGCCGAGCCAGCCAAGATAAAAGCCGACCAGCTGCCACAGCGCATCCAAGCCCAAACACCCTGGCATCACTGCATCCCCCAGAAAATGGCATTCAAAGAACCATAAATCAGGCTTGATGTCCAGCTCCGCCTGAATCAGACCTTTGCCAAAATCGCCCTCGTTTTCTGCAATTTTAATAATGCGATCAAACATCAGCATCGGCGGCATCGGCAGCTGCGCATTGCCCGGACCAAACATCTCGCCGCGCGCGCAAGCCAGCAAATCCTCGTATTCGAAACTTGAGCGATGCGTGTGCGGCTGTGCAGCAGTCATTGTGAATCTTTCCTCATGCTTTACACCGCCGCCTGCCAGTCGCGAGCTGCTGGTGGCACTTGCGCCGAATCCACAATCACCGCATGCAGGCGGCGCGGACCGTGAGCGCCGTACTGAAGGGTCTGCTCCACGTCCGCAGTTTTTGACGGTCCGGTAATCATGTGAACGCCTCTTGCCGAGGCGGCGATCCGTTCAGCGCAGACTGTCAGCGCATCATCAAGATGACGCACAATCTGTCCAGCATCCACAATCACCACATGATTTTCCGGCAGAAACATCTGCGTTGATGACACATCTGCGGAACTGGCAATGACAAACGTGCCTGATTCCGCAACTGCGCAAACCACGTCCGTGACCGCAGCCGCATCCTCGGCGCTAGTGCGCCGACACTCCATTTCCCAGTCCGGATTCCAGTCGAGCCCCAGCATCCATTCAGTGCTGGACATTACCATTTTTGCCGGCAGTCCGTGGATGGATAGAAATGCACTGACCGCGTCCGGCACTTCTGACAATGCGCTCACGACTGCAACCGTGCCGTGTACCGCAGTGTGCTTTTGAATCAGCCTCTCGATCAAAATACCGTCTACCACCGGCCGCGGCGCAAGCGATGCGTGTACTGACTGGTACTGGGCCGTCACCGCCGCCTTGAGCGCAGTTTGCTGCTGCATGATCGAACGCTTGACGTCAGCGAAGACTTTTTGTCTGGCCCCAAGGGCGGAGTCGGTCAAAGAACTACTCTGGAACATCATTGGAATCAAGGCCCATTATAGTAGCCAATCCCGCGCGGCGGGAACACCGTCATGAAAGAAAAAAATAGTGTTGCCATATTTATCAAATACTTGTGATTTTAGTTGATAAAAAGTCTGCGATTAGCGCAGCTTGAGACTGCTCACAGTAAGGCTCAAATGAATGGGAATTATATGAGCGAGCGCTGAAATACAAGCTGATGCATCAGCCGGCCAGTCAGTTTTTTCTTTACTGACAGGAACGCAGCACGGACCCGGTGTCACCTTGATAAGTCATTGTCATTTTAGCCAGAGAGATTCATCCCAAAAGCATGCCATGAGGCTGGCCTCCAGCAGGCAAATGCACTCCGCAGAAATCACCATATTGGCTGAGATTCAACGAAGGGATTTGAGCCAGATAAACATTTACTTTGCCGCTGCCCGGCACCCCCTGCAACTGACCTCTCGCTAATATCGCAAGTTTTAAAGCTGTTGCAATAGAAGCGTCTATACAACTCTCAGCAAAACCTGCGTCAATTGACGCGTGATACTCATTGGCAAAACCGGAATCGGCTGCGAGCCCGGTCAGCAGTTCGTGCCAAACCCTATTCTCGCATTCAAAAAAGGTTCAAAATAAACCAATAGACTGGCTTTGCCACTCAATTCACAGTCAGCTTGAGACCTCTTCAAATACAGGTTTATATCGAACGGATGCCAGCAGAACTATCGGAGTGAGCCCTGCTTCTCTAATTCAATACGGACCTGACCCAAATCGCTTTGCCGCCTCTTCCGCCGCTTCTTCACAAGATACATAAATACCAGATAATTCTTTGCTGTGAAAAACGACCCATTTACCCATGTGATCTAATTCAAGATTTCTTTGCATAGATTCATACGCGGCTCTTTCGTCAGTCAGTCTTGACATGGCCGCCTCCGAATATTCCAAGATTTGCCGGCAGACTGCTCTACCTGAACAAGTGTGGCGAGCCGCTTGACAGCCTTATCGAATGAAGATCGAATCCGTATATCCGCTTCCAGCTCGGCTTTGCCGGCGGCAGGCTTTAAAGAAGCCTCTAGGCACTTCCGCCACTGCGCTTGCATAATTTCTTCCTTTGGCTGCCTGATCTGATTGACCGCTCATTTCCAAAGGAATTTATGGCTTTCCATACATGGCTGCATCTTGTGAATATATTTGATTTGGAAATTTTGCGGTGCGGAGAATCTGCCTGCAAGCGCCGATGATCTTTTTCAGCCAGCCTGTCGAGCACGCGGCTGGAGGCAGGAAGCTCCAGCTGTGATTTGTCTTGCGCCTTCATTCCAAAATCTTGCCTGCAAATCAATCTTTCAGCGCAGCCTTGCATCCATTTTTGCCAGATACTGCAAAACAAAGCGCATCGCAGCTTTGAATTTACGAGCAAATGAAAGGCTGTATTTTTTACCCCTTGCGGGCGATTGATGCAGATTCAAGCACGGCATGCAGCCGCACTGCGCTGCGGGCATTAAACCAATCTTCGATCAAACGGTAAGCAATTGACAGTCTTGGCGGCAGCAAAAACGTTCCATCCTGCAATCCAGCGGCCACCTCATCAGTGCTGCGCCAGTGTGCGTCCTCAAGCTCTTGATCGTTGAGCTCAATTTCGAAAGTCGATGCGCTGGCGGTAAAGCCCAGCATGATCGAGCTCGGAAACGGCCACGGCTGCGAGGAATGGTAGTGAACGCGGCTTAATCGAATATTCGTCTCCTCGAGGACCTCGCGCACCACAGCCTGCTCAACGCTCTCGCCAGGCTCGACGAAACCGGCGATCACCGAATAGCGGTGCGGCGGCCATTTTGCCTGGCGGCCAAACAGACATTTGTCTTTGTATGTCACTTGGACAATAATCGCCGGATCAATTCTTGGAAAATGCGACACCGCGCAATCTGCATTCAGGCATTTGCGCGCATGCCCGCTCTGCACCATCTGCGTCGCCGCGCCGCAAACGCCGCAGAACCGATGCGCTTGATGCCAATGAATCATCGCTTTGCCATACGCAATCAGCGTCGCATCCTCGACACTCAGCCGGGCGCCATATTCACGCAGACCGGCAAACTGAACCGGCCCGGCAAACTGCTCGCGGCTGATTTTCTGATCATTAACCTCAATCGAGAACACCCGATGCGCCGCTCTTGCTCCGAGATAGATGGCTTGCTTCAGACTGCACAGCTGCGTCAGCTGTGCTTTTGACGCCATGACTGGAGCGTATTGCGCATCCGCCTGCGCCAGATATCGGTCTCCGCTAAACAGCAAGTAGCGCGATGCTGCCTGGCACTGATACGCCGCGATGCGCGGCAGATCTTTTCTTGCATCCGCCTCGCGATCCAAATCGCAGCAAGTAAACACATTCAGCAATGAGCGCTGCAACTCATCCATAAAACCTTTTCACCGCTTCCATGATGAAGTGCTGAAGCTGCTCAAACGTATCAGCGAAATTCAGCTGCTTGGGATAGCGCGCCTTGTCCTCCGCCTTGATCCAGGCAACCGCAGGCTTGGCATAGCGAACCGCGAGCTGCGCCTCGCAGAGCGTGCCGTCCCGGCCTGACAGCAGTACAACAATGTCTGAAGTCAAGATATTGATATGATTTCGCGATGAGCTCTCAAGTCCAAGCCCTCCGCGGTCAGGCAGATGCGTGTAGATGGGCATTTCAACAAACCGATGCGGATAGCCGGCAATCGGCGCATATCTGTTGCGCTGCTCCTCAAAGCGACCGGGAATGATACCGATAACCAAGCCTTGTCTCGAGGCAGGCGCGGCGAATGCTTGACTGACATGTTCCATTACGCCTGGCCCGCCGCCGGTCAGCAAATGAACCTTCTGGGCGGCGAGCCACCGTCCGAGCTGACTGGATTGCTCCGCAAGCGCGGGATTCAGCACCGATGCGCCCATGACACCGACAATAGGCAATCTTGAGACCCCTCTCTGGCACATAGCAATATTGTTCTGCTGCCGGCAATTAGCGTACTTTGATTCGCATTTTGAGCCATTCAATCCACTGATCCATAAGCACTGGGCCACCCTGCCCCTGAGCGCATCGCAGCTGCATCGCCTGCCTGCGCAGCCGCCGATTCAATGCCGCAGTATTGAGCCGGTCGCAGCAATGTGATTTGGGCTCAACTCGCCGCCAGCGTCAACGAAAAAATGTTTTGTCACGCCCCTTCGTCGTACTGAAATTGCTCGAAATGAAAACAGCATCGGCGCCGCAATCCGTATTTTAGTCAATGCACAGTCGGATGATGATCATTGCTGGCGCCAGCTCAAAGTGCGCAGAACTGGCTGCTGGCAGACTGCGCCGTTTCGACTTTTCTCGATCCTAGTGCAGTGTCCTAAATATATATTTAATTATGATTCGGTTTTGCTGTACAATAAGCCTGCACCAGTTTGGAGGCAGATGCATGCGCATGGCAGCAGCCATAGAGCTATCGGATCAAGAGGCCCAGGAGCTGCGGCGCCTGTCGGCGTCGCGGCGCATCTCAGTCGGGTTCCACCAGCGGGTCCGGATTGTCCTGCTGTCCGCAGAGGGCCAGACCAACAAGGCGATTGCGGCACAGCTGGGGCTGTCCCAGCCGACCGTCAGCCAGTGGCGCCGGCGGTTTGCGCGCGAGCGCCTGGCAGGCATTTGCAAGGAGCGCCCGCGCGGCGGCAATCACGGCGGCCGGAGCACGGCGGCGCAGGCGCGGCTGCGCACCCGGATTATTGAGGCGACGACCCAGAGCGCGCCGGCGGATGCGACGCACTGGTCGTGCCGCAGTTTGGCGCGGGCGCTGGGGACCACCCACAGCTTTGTGAACCGGGTGTGGAGCGCCAATGGACTGAAGCCGCATCTGATCCGGACCTTCAAGCTCAGCCGCGACCCGCACTTCGAGGACAAGCTGGTCGATGTGGCGGGCTTGTACCTGGATCCGCCGGACAACGCGGCGGTGTTCAGCTTTGATGAGAAAAGCTCCATTCAGGCGCTGGACCGCACACAGCCGGGCCTGCCGCTGAAAAAGGGCCGCTGCGGCACCATGACCCATGACTGCAAGCGTCATGGAACAACCTCGCTGTTTGCGGCGCTGAACCTGGCGTCGGGGGAGGTGATCGGGCAATGCTGCCGCCGGCACCGCCACCAGGAGGTGCTGCGGTTTTTCAGGGCGGTGGAGAAGACGGTCGACAAGGACCTTGAGATTCATATCATTCTGGACAACTGCAGCACGCACAAGCATAAGGAGGTGCTGCAGTGGATTGAGAGGCAAAAGCGGATCCGCCTGCACTTCATACCGACCCGCTCGTCATGGCTGAATCTGGTCGAGAGGTTTTTTCAGACACTGACAGAAAAGCAGATCCGCCGCGGGGCGTTCACTTCCGTCGCGCAGCTGGAGGCATGCCTGCGAGGCTATCTGGACACCTGCAATGAGAGCCCCCGGCCAATGGTATGGACCAAGTCGGTGAAAGAGATTGCCGACAAGGTTGCCAGGGGCCGCAAGGCGCTGGGCGCGCAAAATAATTAAATATATATTTAGGACACTACACTAGCGCTCTTTTCCGGCGCGCATTTCGCCCCAGTGCGTCGCTGCATAGGCGCCGACAGAAAAAAACGGCTCAGGCGGCAGTTTGGCCGGCATCGGCTGGAGCCGGATCTGATCCAGTGACTCAGAGGGCGCTCCGCAAACAAGCTGTGCAATCATTTTTCCATGCAGTGTGCCCTGGCAAACGCCCAATCCATTCTGGCAGCAGGCCGAATACAGACCAGGCTCCAGCTCTCCGAAGGCCGGCGCTGAATTGCGGCTCAGGCACAGCAGTCCGCCCCATCGATACTCCATATCGACGCCGCTGAGCTGCGGGAAACGACGCCGAAATGATCGGTCATGTGCGCGCATGATACTGCGGGGGCGCTCCGCTGAAACCATTCGCTGCTGCGCCCAGCTCACGCCGTTGCGAATCAGAATGCGGTCGCCGCCGGTGCCGGAAATGCGTCGAACAGTGCTGCCCAAGGCGGCCGCTGGCGTAAATCCCCATGACGGCAGGCCGCCCAGCTTTTTGACTTCCTCCGGCGCAAGACGGCGGGTGATCGAGCCATACAAATACAGATGCATCAATCGCCGGGTGTAATAGCCGAAACTTTCCACATGCCCGTTGACGGCCAGTATCACTTTCGACGCCTCCACTGAGCCGTTCGGCGCTTTCAGTTTCCAGTTGATGCCGTTCTTTTCCATCTGGATGATCGGTGAATTTTCGTAAATTGCAACATCATCTCGACCAAGTCCGCGGGCAAAGTGCGCAAAATACATTCCGGGCTTGATGAGACCATTGCCTGGTGTCGCCAGTCCGCCCAGATAATAGACGGACCCGGAAATTTCATGCATCTGCGACTCGCTCAGCGCCTCATACGGCTCATTCAATCGCTTCAAGTGCGCCGCGTATTCCTCATTGTGCCGCAGTCCGGTCTCAGTGGCCGCTGCGTTGACCTTTCCGGCCATCTCAAAAGCTTCCTGCGGCATCAAGTAATCGGCCGCCGCCTGTCTGGCAAACTCAATCCCCTCGCGATTCAGCGCAATCTGCCTGCGATCAGTCTCAAGCTGTCCCACATAGTCATTGGCCCCAAGATTATGCGGCAAATCGATCATAAATCCAGAGTTGCGCCCGCAGGAACCCTCACAGATGCCGCGCGCCTCAAGCACGGCAATCCTGATTTTGGGCTCAAGCAGGCGCACTTGCCGGGCGGCTGACATGCCCGCAAAGCCCGCACCGACCACCGCGACATCAACACTGATGTCCTCAGCAAGCGAGGGGAATTCATAAGAGTCGCCCGACAGGATTTTCCATACCGGCGGGCCGGGATCAAATGGCAGTGCGGTCACCTTCATGGCTGGAGACCAATTTGCAGTGTGTTCTCAGTCAAAACTCGCAAACGATCCTCAGTCGCAAGGCTGCGCAACGCAAAGGGGTGGGAGATCCCTGCAAAAATCGCATCATCAGCGGGCTCGCTCGGGTCAAGATGCGGCAAGCCAATCGATTTGAGACGCTGCTGCAGGCTCAGCATTTTCATTCAGTGCGACCAGTTCAATTCGTCTATGGCCGGAATTTCCCGCTCGCGACGCGCGATGTAGTCCAGCAGCGATTCGTCCAGAGCTTCATCCATGGGCGGCAGCTCGTAGGAATCCAGCATCAATCTGGCCGTGCTCAGCGCACGCTCCGTAATTTGCCTCGCACCATCAGCCTCCCATTGCTCATAGGTATTGTTGTCAAACAGTTTTGGCATAAAAAAAGCGCTTTGGAAATTGGCCAGCGTATGGCTGTGGCCCAGGTAATGTCCGCCGGGACCTATATCGCCGACCGCAGCCAGCGCTTCATCAAAATCATCCCAGCGGATGCTTTCAGCCATTCGATACCCCATCGCGCACTGCTCTGCGTCAACCAAAAACTTGGCCACTGAGCAGTGCATTCCAGCCTCGTTCCAGCCAGCTGAATGCCAAATGTAGTGACCGCCCGCCAGCAGCACCGCCATCAGTGTTGTTGCACTCTCGTATCCAGCTTGGGCATCCAGTCTCTTGGCGCCGCCCAGTGTGTTTGAGGTGCGCCAGGGCACACCGTAAAAGCGCGCCATTTGCCCGATCATGAAATTCATCAGGCTGATTTCAGGTGTGCCGGCCATCGGCGCCCCCGAGGCCATTGAGACAGTTGACAGATAGTGACCGTAAATCGCCGGACAGCCTTTGCGGACAACTTGGGTGTAAGCCAGCGCCGACAGCGCCTCCGCGTTGAGCTGGGCGACGGCCGGCGCCGTCGATGCCGGGGTATTGGCGCCGCCTAAAACAAACGGCGAGCACAGGATCGGCTGGTTGCGCCTGCAAAATTCCCGCATTGCTCCCAGCATCGTCTCGTCCCAGACCAGCGGTGAGTTGCCGTTGCAGTTGCCGGTCACGACTGCGTGCGTCTCCAGAAACTCATCGCCGAACATGAGGGCGCACATATTGAGAACGTCAGCAGCATTTTTCGGCGAGGTCGTCATGCCCATGAACACCTTGTCTGAATATTTCATCGACGAGTAGGTGATGCGCAAATGCCGGTGCGCAACAGCATGATCCATGGGCTCAACGATATGGTGCGAGGTTGAATGCAGAGCCGGACAAAGATGAGCCAGCTTGTGAAACATAGCCAAGTCATCCAGCGTCGGCGCGCGCCGCCGGTCTTCCAAGTCTCGAAGATAGGGCGCCCCGGCCATTGGAACAAAAATGGAAGAGCGGCCGCCGATTTGCACAGACTTGGCCGGGTCGCGGGCATGCAGGGTAATTTCGGACGGAATCGTTGAGATCAGCTCACGGACCAGGCCGCGATCAAGATGCACCCGATCCTGATCGCGAATCTCAGCGCCAGCCGCTTTCCAGTCCCTTATCGCCTGCGGGTCACGGAAAACAACGCCGATGTTTTCTAGCATAGCCAGTGATGCCGCATCAATGCGCTCGACTTGCTCTGCGGACATCGGCTCGGTCAGCGGCAGCCGGCCGGCCAATGCCGGCAGCATCGGCTCTGCAGGATTGAGGCGGATGGACTTGCGGCGCTGGCGGCCGCCGCGGCGCTGAGCGATCGGTTCGGGTTCGATCCAATCGTTCAATCCACACTCTCCGACGGAGCGTCATCCGACAAATCGATCCAGATGGTTTTCAGCTCAGTGTATTGATCGTGGGCATGAATGCCGTTGTCACGACCGCCGAATCCAGATTGCTTGAACCCCCCAAACGGAGTGGAGATATCGCCTTCGCCATAGCTGTTAATGGTCACAGTCCCGGCTCGAAGCGATCGGGCTGCGCGGATCGCTTTCTTTGCACTCGCTGTAAACAGACTCGCAGTCAGTCCGTATTGCGTCCGGTTGGCCAGCTCGATCGCCTCATCATCATTCGCAACCGTCAGCACGGACAGGATCGGACCAAAAATTTCCTCTGACGCAAGCGGACTGTCAGGCTCTACATGGTCGAATACGGCTGGCTCCACAAAATTCTCGCGCACTGATCCGCCCGCAAGCAGCTCGTTCTGATCACGTCCTAACTGCAGATACCCTGCCACCTTCTCGCAATGATCTGCGTCAATCAGCGCCCCGAGATGGTTTGCCGGGTCCAGCGGATCACCGGTTTTCCAATCACGGATTCTGGCAACAATTTTTTCCAGCAAGGGCTGCTTGACTCTCTCGTGCACGATCAGGCGTGAATTCGCGGAGCAATTCTCGCCCATGTTCCAAAATGCCGCATTCACGATATGCCCGGCCACCAGATCCAAATCTTCAGCGTCATCAAGCACAATGGCAGGATTCTTTCCGCCGCACTCCAGCACAACTTTCTTCAGATTGCTGTCTGCGGCATAGCGCAAAAAAAGCTTTCCAGTTGCGGTTGAGCCGGTAAAACTGACCATGTCCACATCGGGATGCAAGCCAAGCGGCGCACCGGTTGTCGGCCCGTCGCCTGGCAGCACCTGCAGCACACCGCGGGGCAGTCCAGCTTCCCTCGCCAGCTCAGCCACCCGCAAGGCCGTCAGGGAGGTCTGCTCCGCAGGCTTGACGATAACGGAATTTCCGGCGGCGAGCGCCGGCCCAATTTTCCAAGCCATCATCAGCAGCGGAAAGTTCCAAGGCAAAACCGCCGCAACCACACCCAGCGGCTCGCGGACGATCATTGCAATCGCATCGTCACCGCCTGGCGCGGTCTGATCATAGATCTTGTCGATCGCCTCAGCGTGCCACTTGATGGCATTGATAGTCTCCGGAATATCAATCATCTCGCAGTCCCGAATCGGCTTGCCGCTGTCCAGGCATTCCATGACGGCAAGCTCCCGGCGATTGCGCATGAGCAGTTTGCACAGTCTGATCAGTTTGTCTTTGCGCTCAGACGGATGCAGCTTTGACCACTGTCCCTGCTCGAATGCCGTCCGGGCTTTGGTGACCGCAAGATCCACATCCGCAGCGCTTGCAGACGTAATTGCACAGATTTCCTTGCCATTGGCCGGATTGACGGATCGCATGACGGGGCCGCGGCCAGCGCGCCACCTGCCATCTATGAACGCTGTCGTCGGCCAATCGATATTTGCTGCGATTGCGCAGTATTCCTGCCGGGTCAGCAAGTCGCCCATTTCATCTCCTCATCAATCACAGCATTCATAGTGCGGATGACCTCAGCCAATTGGCGTTTTTCATCCTTATTCAGCGGCTGCAGCGGTTTGCGCGGCGGACCAGCATCGATTCCGCGCAGAGCCAGTCCATGCTTGATGCACTGGACAAACTTGCCGCCTTGCTCCAGGACCCGCATCAGCGGAAGCATCGCCGACATGATGCGCCTGCCCTTGGCAAAATCCCCCTCAACGACACATGTCTGATACAGGGCGATATGCGCTTCCGGCGCGAAATTTGAGCCGGCACAGACCCACGAGCGCGAGCCCCAGGCAAAAAATTCCAGCGCCTGATCATCCATTCCACAAGACAGCTGCAGGTGCGGATAATCTCGCGCCAGCAGGTGCAGCCGGCTGATGTCTCCGGAACTTTCCTTGATGGCTTGAAAATTCGAGCTGCGGCCGAGTCGATCCAATGCATCCTCGTCCATGCTGACGCTCATTCGCCCCGGATAGTTGTAAAGAATGATCGGCAAATCTGCGGCCCGATCGATCGCCAGACAATGCAGGGCAAGCTCGCGTCCTGTCGGACAGGCATAAGGCGGCGTCGCAATCAGCAGCGCATCCGCGCCATGGGCTTTCGCCTGCTCGGCGAGATGGATGCTGTCTTCGGTTCGGATCGCGCCGGTGCCGACAACGAGGGGAATTTTACCGTTTACAGCCTGGCTGGCGAATGACATCATCTCCACCCGCTCTGCGACCGTCTGTGCGTAATACTCCCCAGTCGTGCCCGCAACAACGATGCCATGCACACCCGCACCGATCAGAAATTCAATAATCTTTTCACAGGCGGCCCAGTTGATTGAGTAATCATCGCGATACGGGGTTGCGACCGGGGTGAAAATGCCGTCGAAATTCATGGACCCGATACTCCCTGGATATGCTGGCACCGCGAAGCGAGGATTACATCGCTGCGCTTCTGCCCGCCTCGACCCAGCTGTCGAAGGCGCTCTGATTGGCTGCGATCCACTCTTGCACATGACGCGCTATATCATCGACAGAATCTTCGCCGCTGCGCATTTTGTTGTTTTGTGCAGAAACCTCGTTGATGTCCAGCGCAGCCAATTCAAACACAGCTTTGGCCGCCGGGTTCGCATCCAGGAAATCATTATTCGCTACGATTCGCAGAGTATTGACTGCAAATCCAAGCTCCTTGCCTTGAAACGTGGTGTCAGCCTCGCGCCCATCGGGCAAGGATGAGTACGGCACCTCGATCCACTGCACATTCTCACCCGGAACCAGAACCCCTGATACCCAGAATGGCGTCCACGTGTAATACACAATCGGCTCGCCAGCCTGATGTCGCGCTACCGTCTCTGCGATAATCGCGTTGTAGGCGCCCTGATTATGGGTCACTGTATCACGCAGCCCAAATTCTGTCAGGTGATGCTCAATGACTCTCTCGCAGCCCCAGCCCGGCGCACAGCCTGCCAAATCAGCGGTGCCGTTGCCGTCCGCATCAAAACGCTTTGCGATTTCGGGATCTTTCAGGTCGCCAAAATTTTGAACTCCGGCCTCATAGGATGCCGTATCGACGAGGTAGCCTTGTACAGCACCTTCGATGAAACCGCCGAATTTGGTCATTTTGCCTGCGCCGCCGGACTCATTAAAGAAAGTCAAATGCAAAGGATCCCAATGCACTGTGGTAAAGTCACCGTCACCGGTGCCCAGCGCCAGGTGGATTGTCTGGTATTCAACTTCCTGGGGCTCGGCAACCTCATAGCCCAGCTCCATCAATGCGGCATATACGATCTGGTGCTGGAATTTCTCTTCCAGCTGAGTCCCTTCAATCGGCCGCACCGTAACGCCCTTGCCGGGCATCATTGCATCTGCAAAACTCGTGCTTGCAATGCCAAGCAGACCCAGCGCCAATACGGCTGCGAGCCCGAACTTTCGGTAAATTTTCATTATTCTCCTCAATCATAAAGCATAAACATGATTGGAAAGCTATTGACCATTCAGTGAACAACTTCCTGTTTCAGATTGGCAAGTCGCCCGATATCGCGACCGATTACAAGTCAAGCCGGCATAATCCACACGCTGCAGACCGGATAGAAACAGCCATCGCAGTGCAAACATAATCGAACGAATGCCAAATCGCAGTCAATGGTAAATATACTGCTTTTCTAGATTTTTGCAGAAAATTTTGAAAAGCCCGTCTCACGGTGAACAGCGGCTGCGAGGGCCTGAGCTGCCAGGCTTCCCTCAAGGATGAATAAAACACTGTTCTGCACAGGCGCACACTGCCGCCTGCAAAACCCGCAGGCCTTTGATGCGAATGCCAGCCAGCTGCATCCGCTGCGCGCATGGCCCGGCACAGCCGCAGTGCCAGCCGGCGCCAGTCGCTGAGCATCTGCGCATTGAATCCCCTGGACATCTCGATGATCCGAGCCTCGGCCTCATCCACAGCGCCGACCGCATCGCCCGCCTGCCCCATCAGGTCCGTGATCTCCTCAAAACGGCTCGCCATCGCCGGATGCTCGTCACAAAAATCACAAAACTGGCTGAATCTCGCCTGCCTGTCCGATACCGATGTCTTCATCGCACAAAACCCATCGCGGGTGAATATTGTCCGTATATTTTAAACTCTGCGCTTGACTTTCAATCGCGCCCCTGTGTTGCTGCAAGGTCAATCAGCTTGACCAGAGTGTGTCTGCCAGGCGGTGACTCCAGTGCTAATTTGGAGCGTTGTGACCGGCAGCAGGCAGCCAAAGGGTAAAATGCGGAACGTGAGACCAGCGAGGCGCTGCGCAATATCCGCTGCCTGCCATGAGCTCAGAGCAATTGATCAGGAACGCCAGGCAGGCAAGTCCGTTGCAATGCGGCCGCGAAAACGTATCGAATCTGAATTGCTCACTTTGTTTGGGGTATCTTCTGGCCGATTCAGCTGCTGAAATACGTCAGGCTCAGATTAGAAAATATCCATAAAATAGGCGTTTTTGGCAAACGCTCACTATGCTTAATTTTTCTGCTGTGAAACCAAAATCAACCTTCTCAGTGATGCGGCCGCCGGCCCTGTCCGACAGCATGCCCCGGCGCAGTTTTTGGAGCAATTTGCACGGCAGTTCCGGCTCTCTCGCCATCGCAGCAGCGCAAAGCGCATCAGACCGGCCAGTGGCAGTGATCGCATCAAACAGCCGCGACGCAGAACAAATCGCTGAATCACTGACTTATTACTGCTCCAGCGACACGGCAGTGACAATCTTTCCGAGCTGGGAATGTCTGCCCTATGACCACTTCAGTCCGCATCAAGATATTCTGTCGCAGCGCGTCAAAATCTTAAGCGGCATCTCAATCTTGCCTGGACAGATTCTTATCGTTGCGGTGGAAAACCTGATGCAGCGGCTGCCGCCAGTCGACTTTATCCAGGCTAACAGCTTTGTTCTGAAAGTTGGGATGCATCTTGATCTGGACAGATTTTGCGAGCGGCTCCATAAAACCGCATATCGGCGCGTATTGCAGGTAGAATTACCCGGAGAATACGCGCTGCGTGGCGCCATTGTAGATCTGTATCCAATGGGTTCAGCTCTTCCAATTCGAATAGAACTGCTCGGAGAAGCAGTTGATACGCTCCGCCGCTTTGCCCCTGAGACTCAGCTGTCCATCGAAAAAGTTGAGCACATCGAAATATTACCCGGCGGCGAAGTGCCGCTGGACGCAGAAAGCATCCGCAGATTCCGACAGGGGGTGCGCCAGTATCTCGACGGTGATTCTCAAAAAAATGAAATCTACAACGGTATTGATGCACAGCCCGCACCCCCCGGTACTGAATATTATCTGCCGCTTTTTTTTGATGCAACCTCATGCCTGGCGGATTACCTGTCTCCGCATACTGTGATTTTCACCGGCGGCGACCTGCAGGCCAGCGCAACACAGTTTTGGAATACGGTTCAGGAACGGTTTCAAATCGCTATGGGGGATGAGAGTCGGCCGCCGCTGCCGCCTCAAATGCTCTACCTGAATCCAAATGATCTCAAACAGTCTTTGCGCCGGTTCAATGTCGTTCAACTGGATTCCCAAGCAAAAGCCGATGGCCATCAATTCGACACAGCTCCATCGGGAGCGCAACTGCAAACCGACCGCCGGTCCCAAGCGAGTGCGCGCATTGCAAAGTGCATCAGCGCAAAAGATGCCGCTAGAGTTCTGTTCGTCGCCGAAAACCCGTCACAGCGCCAAACGATCAAGCAAGCGCTCGCCAAGCTGGACAGGCCTGCTGTGACTTGCGACACATGGCAGGCATTCCTGCGCAGCGCCGAACCCTGCGCAGTCTGCGAAGCTCAGCTTGCGCAAGGCGCATATCTAGGATTGGAAAAAATCCTGATTGTTTCCGGCGCTGAGCTGTTTGGAAGGCCGCTTCGAGATCAGGCTTCGGCAAAGCGCAAGCGCAGCCCAGAATCAATCATTGCCTCAATGGAAGATTTGTCCATTGGCGAGCCCGTGGTCCACGAGCAATACGGCATTGGCCGGTATCAGGGGCTGACCAGCATGACGATTGGCGACAGCGAGACCGAGTTCATGACACTTGAGTACCGCAACAATGAAAAACTGTATGTGCCAATTTATGCAATCGATGGCATTTCACGCTATATCGGCGGCAATCCAGAGACAGTGGACTTGCATTCATTGAGCTCAAAAAAATGGGGCGAGGAAAAAACCAAGGCGCGCAAGAAGGCTTACGACATTGCCGCTGAACTGCTGCAAGTCCAGTCGCTTCGCGAATCGCATGCAGGCATTCGCATGCAGGTTCCAGAAGCCGACTATGCGGCTTTCGCTGCGCGGTTCCCCTATCAGGAAACACCAGATCAATTGAAAGCGATTGATACCGTCATGGACGACTTGCGCAGCGCTCAGCCTATGGATCGAATCATCTGCGGTGATGTCGGTTTCGGCAAAACCGAAATTGCAATGCGCGCCGCACTGGTCGCAGTCGCCAGCGGCTATCAGGTTGCCGTAGTCGTTCCGACCACGCTGCTGGCACAGCAGCACTACGAAGTGTTTCGCAATCGCTTCATTGATCTGGGGGTGGAAGTAGAGCTGATATCACGCATGGTCGGACAGCGCCAAGTCAGCAAGGTCAAAAGCGCCCTGGCGGCAGGCGCTGTTGACATTGCGATCGGCACTCACCAGCTGCTGCAGCCGTCAATCCGATTCGCCAAGCTCGGACTGTTCATTGTCGATGAAGAGCACCGCTTCGGCGTGCGGCAGAAAGAATATCTGAAAAAAGTGCGCGCCAACGTCGACATGCTCACCATGACAGCCACCCCGATTCCCAGAACCTTGAGCATGGCACTCAATGGATTTCGCGATATCTCCCTGCTTGCGACTCCGCCCGATGACCGCTTGAGTGTGCGCACCTTTGTGGATGAATGGAAGCCTAAAATCGTGCGCGAGGCAATTCTTAGAGAACTCTCCCGCGGCGGCCAGATCTTCTATCTGCACAATAAAGTCAAAACCATCAGCTACGCTGCCAGAGAACTCAAAAAATTCGTGCCTGAGGCCAATATCAGCATTGCCCATGGCCAAATGCCGCAAACCGAGCTTGATCAGGTGATGCGCAACTTCTACGCCCAGAAATTTGACACGCTGGTCTGCTCCACAATCATCGAAAGCGGCATCGACATTCCAACTGCAAATACAATCATCGTCAATCATGCATCCAACCTCGGCTTGGCTCAGCTGCATCAATTGCGCGGACGAGTGGGCCGCTCCCATCATCAGGCTTATGCTTATTTTCTGGTGGCCAGTCGCGAGCACTTGACTGGCGATGCCAAAAAACGGCTCGAAAGCATCGCCGAGCTTGATCATCTTGGGGTCGGGTATCTCATCGCCACCCACGACATGGAGATTCGCGGCGCCGGCTCGATTCTCGGCGAGGAGCAAAGCGGCACCATCGATGAGGTTGGCTACCGCATGTATGCGAAATATCTTGATCAAGCCATCAAGTCCTTAAAAGACAATGTCAATCAGGCCGGAATGATTGAATCGACCAGCGAAACGCCTGAGACGGAAACTCAAATCAATGTTCATACACCCGCTTTCTTTCCGAACGAGTGGATTGCAAGCCCCAAGCTGCGTCTGGCACTGTATCGACGCATTGCCGGCGCATCAGATTCAAACGCCCTGAATGGTCTCAAATCTGAAGTGAGAGATCGTTTCGGCCCCCTCCCGCCGGAAGCTGAAGCTCTGTTTCAGATGCATCAAATCAAGCTGGCCGCGAAGTCACTGGGATTGCTGAAACTCGATGTACACATCCAGTACGGACAAATCACCTTCGCGCCGAACGCAGCGTTCAGCATGGCGGGCTTGAAGACTCTCGTCGCCCAGTATCCTGGCACCGCAAAACTGAATCTGCCAGACTCCAGTGTGCGCCTGAAACACTACTTGAATTCGGCCAGCAAGCGTTATCAGCGGGCGATGCTTATTCTCAATACCCTCGGGGCAGATAAGCTCGCTGAATCAAATCCGCTCGCGGCTGGCTGAATAGGCGCTAGTCGGGCGGCGGACAATCAAGATGCAAGTCAAGCAGCTGATCCTCAAATCCAAATTGCGCCATATCTTCAATTCGCATCGGATAGAGGATACCATCTAAATGATCGCATTCATGCTGGACAACACGCGCATGAAAACCTGACACAGTACGGTCAATCAGCTCACGTTTCTCGTTGAGGCCGCGGTAGCGGATATTGCTGCTGCGCCGCACCAGGCCCCGCATTCCAGGCACACTGAGGCACCCTTCCCAGCCGTGATCGGACTCACCCCCTAAATGCTCGATATCAGGGTTGATCAAGACAGTGAAGGGAACAGATTCAGCATCGGGATAGCGTGAATTGCTCTCAAATCCAAACATCACAACCCGCTTCAATACCCCGATCTGCGGCGCTGCCAAGCCGGCTCCGCCAGCGAATGCCATTGTATCAATCATGTCCTGAATCAAAGGACCAAGAGCTGCAAATTCAGATGTCTCGACTTTGGCAGATACTTCCAGCAGCTTTGGATTGCCCATTTTTAGAATTTCTTGGACCGCCATATTGCAGCACGATTGAGAAAAATATTCAGTCTTGCTTTACCATAAAATATAGCACTTGGCCGATTCAGATTTTTTGTGTCTCCCATTATGCGCAACTGCATCATTCTCAGCTCAATTCTGTATGCTTTTGGGTCGTCTCTGGCAAGCGCTGACCCCATTTACGCTGAGATGATTGTTTTTTCTAATCACAGCACGACGGCAGCCGACAATGAATGGATTCAAAACACACAGGAAGAAATCCGTGTCGAGCCGGATGTTTTCGCCCTGCTCGAGGACGAGTCCGCGCTAGCCGCTCCGCCTGAATCAGATGCTGCGCCCGAGCCGACCCTGTCAATCTATCATCCAAAACCCGTGGCGGCGGAGCAGCTGATCAATATCGCCGCAGCCCTGTCGACTCATTCCGACTATGATGTGATCAATCACTTTGCATGGGTTCAGGAGGTCGACGGGCGCAGAAACGCGATCTCAGTCCCGCTGAGCATTGAGCATCCAGATTCAAAGATTGTTCCGCAATACATGCTGGCCGGAGAAGTCGTCCTCTATGAGGCGCAAAGACTGCTGCACGCAGAAGTCAATGCAACATACAAGCCAGCGGCTGACAAAGCCTTGGATACCATCTTTTTGCCCGAGGCCTTGACTCGCTACCAGATCTCCGAAGAGTACTTCCTGCACGAGCGGCGGCAGGTGCGCATCAATGATCTCCATTATTTCGATCATCCGAGATTTGGTGTTATTTTGCATCTGACACGCCCGTAAGCACAGCCCCCTCAGCCCATTCCACACGGGACTCATCATGAGAGGTATTTTGTTTTTCCCAAAACGGGGAAATCTCAGCTTATCGGTTCTGCAAAATACACTTTGCTGTGATCGGTGAGCTCACACAGCCGCGCATGGCACCAGTTTTTCATTTCAGCCTCAATACTGGCAGGATAAGAGACCTGCCTGTTTCGGCTTTCAAACGGCTGCGCAATGAACGCATCATCCGGATACAGCCGCTCCAGATTTCGAAAAAATATCTTTGGCAGCCGAAATGCGCCAAAACTGACAGAATGCAGCTTCTCAGCGTCCAAATTCGAGAATAGCGAATGAAACAGATTTTGGTACTGCCTGCGATAGTCCGACACATAAATCAAAGGGTCAAACCGCAAGCCCACCGTCCACCCATGCTCCTGCAATTTGCTGATCGCCTTGATTCGCTTGCGGACCGATGGCACTCGATGCTCGAGCTGCGCTGAAATGCACTGTGGCGTGAAACTGAATGCAACCACAACATTGCGAATCGGCGAACGTTCCAGCAGCGAACGTATCTGCGTACTTTTAGTACGCAGCTCAAGCCATAAGTTTGGCTGTGCCTGAGCGGCTTGCATAAAATACTCCGCATAGCCGAACATTGGTTCCATGGCCAGGCTGTCGCAGTCGTACCCGGAAAAAAACCAAATCTTCTCACTTTGCGAATGCCGCGCCAGTTTTTCGTGAATGCCGGCGAGAAAATCCTCATAGTTGACAAACACCACATGGTGCGCTGATCGATACATGCCCTGCAGAAAACAATAACGACAATCGTACAGGCAGTTAAGCATAATCGAAAAATAATAATTTTTATCTCCGCCTACTCCATAGCCATCTGGCGCCGCAATGACGAACCCATCGTGCTTGCAAGCCAAAACCAGCGAGGGAGCCTGTTTTTGCAATCGAAAATCCTGTCCTCGACGGTTGAAAATCTCCGTATACCGATTGCATTCGATCACATCCACTTTCTCGAGCCGCTCGACAATCCGAACAGCGATCGGATGATCGCGCACCTCACGCTCAATATAGATCGTTTCATACATGGCCGCAGACCATCAAACTTGATTCCAATACGTCTCAAGGCGGCTGTGCAAGCACTCGAGAACTGCCCTTGAATTCTGGCAGGCCGTAAAAACACTGTCATCGCTCGGTATGTACATCTCCAATGCATGCAGCTTTTGCAGCACCCGCCGCAGCTGATGAGATTGCGTCTTCGTAAAGTGCCAGCGCTGAAAGTACGCCTCAGCCGCCTGACCAGGCAAAGCTCGAGCATGGATCGAATCGGCCGCCTGCCGAAGCTGATCACATGCCGCCAAGATCGAATCAAGATGCGGCTCAATCAGCTCCGAGACGGCTCGCCGTGTCAGTGCCAATGGCGGCCGCTCAAGATTGTCTGAAACAATCTTGATACAGTGAACCAGCTCGGCCTTCGCATGCCGCAATGCTGCCTCGACGAAAGCCGCAGCTTCCATTTCATAGACACAATCATCGCGAAATTGAGTTTCCGTCTCCTCAACGGTGGCGACAGTTCCCGCAGCAAACGACGAAGGGTGAGTGAAAACCGGATACCACGCCTTCATCGTGGCGCGATCCTCAATGCGCTTTGCCACCACTGCATCACCTATTTGTCTGGTCGCATGCCCGCCTATGCCGATATTCAGCCAAGCTGACTGCCCGTCACTTGCATCCCGTCGTGCAAGCTCCGCAACGGCATTGGCAGCATTGTCTTTGCCGACACCGCCGACTGCCAGAAAAACACCTGCATCTGCATTGCGATAAATCAAGCAGGTGTCACTGCGAGGCGCATCCGGAATGAGATGCAGTCGCTGGATCAGCGGCGCCGCCTCGCACCTCAAGGCAGTAATGATGCGAATATATGCAGACACAGATGTATCGGAAGAAATCTAGGCATCAATTTCATCGCTAAACTTCGCAGCCAGCGCTTGATATCGGGCAGCCTCATCAAATCGATCCCGTTTTACTGCACCTTTCACGTAGATCCGAATCTTCCGGTTCAGTTCAGCGATCGTCAGCCGTCGATAGAGTCCGCTCAAGTTTTGGGTTTTCAGCAGCTTGACGAGAGCTTCGATCCGGAATCGATCCATTGCAGCATACTTGCGGGACAGCTGATCTGAATGGCCGCCATACTTGACAACTAAAGGCTGGTCGACATAACCGACTTCATAGCGGTGCGTGATGCGCAGCCACAAATCATAGTCTTCACAGACCAGCAGCCGCTCATCAAACACACCGACATCACGAAACACATTCTGATGAAGGACAACGCTTGACGGCGAAATAACACACAGTGACAGGCAGCGATCAAAAATCCAGCCGCCGCTCTTTTTGTGTCTTTGCCTGGCATTGACCCGCACTGCATTGCGCAGCCAAATTTCATCGCAATGCACAATCGAGCAGTCCGGATGGGTCTGCAGCCATTCGGCCTGCTGCTGAAGCTTCAGCGGCAGCCACTCGTCATCGGAGTCAAGAAAAGCAATCCACTCGCAGCGGCTGGCGGCAATGCCAGCATTGCGCGCAGCGCTGACACCAGCATGCTCAATCGAAATCACTTCCAGTGTCGGATGAATCCCTTCAAGCGCTGCCAAATCCTCCGCTGAGCCGTCATCTACGACGATGATCTGCGCTGGCGCCCAGGTTTGCGCCAATACTGATTGGATCGCCCGCTCCAGCTGAGATTTTCTGTTATGCGCGGGGATGACAACAGAAAACTCCAAAACACAGGCCTCCGAACGCAATTACAGCAAGTCTTGAATCGCGTCACGCTCCTCGATCAGCTCACGTTCGGTCAGGCGCATCTTTGCACGACTGAACTCATTGACTTCAAGCCCATCCACAATGGCGTAGCGGCCGTTATGGCAAGTGACAGGGCAGGAATACATCAGACCGGACTCAATGCCATAAGCGCCATCACTGACAATCGCCATGCTGGTCCAGTCACCGTCCTCTGTTCCGTCAATCCAAGTGCGGATATGGTCAATCGCCGCTGAGCCGGCTGAGGCCGCACTCGATAAGCCGCGCGCCGCAATAATCTCAGCGCCGCGTTTTTGCACGGTCGGAATGAAACTGGATTCCAGCCATCGCTGACTGACCTGATCAATAGCTGCCTCATTGCCAATCGTTGCATGATGAATATCCGGATACTGCGTTGCGGAATGATTCCCCCATATAACCACTTTGCGAATCTGTGTCGATGACGTTTTGGTTTTGGCTGCCAGCTGGCTGATGGCACGGTTGTGATCAAGCCGCGTCATCGCAGTGACTTGTGATGCGTCCAGTCGCCTCAGCTTGCTGGCTGTGATCAGTGCATTGGTGTTGGCAGGATTGCCAACCACAATGACACGCACATCGCGATGCGCATTTTCATCCAGTACCGTGCCCTGCGCAGTAAATATCTTGGCATTGGCCTGCAGAAGGTCATTGCGCTCCATGCCCGGACCGCGTGGCCTGGCTCCCACCATCATGACATAATTCGCATCCCCAAAAGCTTTTTCCGGCTGATCTGTGGAGACAATCTCCTGCACCAGCGGGAATGCGCAATCATCAAGTTCCATAACAACCCCTTTCAGAGCCTCCAATGCGGGTGTTATCTCCAGAAGCTGCAAGATGACAGGCTGGTCCTTGCCCAGCATATCACCAGCAGCGATCCGAAACAGCAGACTGTAGCTGATTTGACCCGCCGCTCCCGTTACAGTAACTCTGACTGGACTTTTCATACTTTTTTCACTCCTGATTCTGATCTTTTGATGATTCAGCTGCCGCAGCGCCCTCAGTGCAATGGGAACCGTGCATTGCACATGAATGATCCATTCACTGTGTCATTATTCAGACGGCTCGCCTCCGGCGACATCCGCACTCTGTCCAAAGGTCTCAGCTCCACTGCTGAGGTAGTCGATTTCCAGCTGCGTTGAGGCACGACCGAGTATCGCGTTGCGGTGCGGGAATCGACCGTAGGTGTGCACAATGTCACGATGCAGTCTGGCAAACTCCAGACTTGATTCAGCCGCCTGCAGCAAAACCGGATCATCGGCCGCCGCAGCAATCAGCTGAGCAAACATCTGCACCGATTGGTTCTGCATCTGCCTGTCTTCAGCATGCTGCAGCGGCAAAAACATAAATACTTGCTCCGCAAAGTGAAGCTGCTGACTGTATTGCCGACTGATCGCTTTGAGACACAATCGCAGAGCCTCGCCGTCAAATTGAAAAGCACGAGCCGTACCTCGATAGACATTTCTCGGAAACTGGTCTAGGATGAGAATCAGCGCAAGCATGGAGCGCGCTGATTCCTCGTGCTGCGCTGCCTCGCCGGCGAACACGGGTTCAATACAGGACGCAAACTGCGTTTCGATCTGCTCGTCAAACTCTGGGTCAGCCTCGCCAAACCAAATCTCAGAACGACTCGCAAACGCCGCGCTGGAGCCGATTGTATCCGCAAACCAGAAATCCAGAACTTTATTGATGTCGATTTTCACTCTAGGAGCTGCCGCGATCAGTTTAGATGCACATTCGAGCCGATACATAAATTATAGCGACTCGCTGCCGAGCCCTGGTTCATCGCAATTTCCACCAGTCCGATGGAGTTGACATGCCAAAATGCCTCGCTTGGCGGCAGCGCACAGAATGTTTCTGCATAACTCACCGAATTCGCACCGAAATGCACAAGCGTTTGCTTGTCGATTGATGCACCTGAAACCCCAGTCACACAGTTCCCAAAACCATCGACATAAATGACTTGATTCAGATTCAGTGGCCATTGCGCGGCCAATCTTTTGGTCTCGCTGTCTTCCAGCAGTCTGTATGCACTGCAGTCACCCCCGCTGCGGAGCAGTTCGACTGCGGCCGGCGCGAACAGGTCCCGACCATGAAAGGTTGAGCTGATCGGCTCGGCCGGTTCTGGCAGCGCAAATATTTGGACGGATTCCAAGGTCGACTGGATTATTCTTGAGAATAAGCCATTGTCGGGGCCAACAAGCATTCTGTTTTCGCAGCCGAGGCAGATCGCTGATCGATCACCGCCGACTCCTGGATCAACAATGCCAAGAATAATCGATTTTTCGGGATAATAGCGAATGAGAGCGTGGAGCAAATAGGCTGAGGCGTGTATGTCGAAAGCGGGCAAATCGTCAATGGCATTAATCACCGGTATCTGACTGTCGATGCCGGCAATGCAGGCTTGTATCTGTCCGCTGTAGAGATTCCGCAGATAGTCTGTACAGAGAAATATCATTGCGGTGACATGAATCGCATCAATCGCACGCATCCGCAGAGGATATCCAAGGCTCTGACCGGTGCCAGGCTGCGCCCGCAGCTCAAAGCGCAAACGACTGAAACGCCGCAGCAGCGCACGAGGCCAAAACAGCCATTGATCACGGCGGCGGTCGCATGACGGACAATATTTTGCGGTATCGGTTATTCCTCGTCTTGGAAAAGGATATCAGAATCAACCAGCTGGATGTACGCCATAGGTGCAGCATCCCCGGTCCGAAAACCGCATTTAAGTATCCTTGTATATCCGCCGGGGCGCTCCCGATAGCGATCACCCAGTGTATCAAACAGCTTCTGCACCATTTCACGGTCTCGCAGCCGCGAATAGGCCAAGCGCCGGTTGGCCAGAGACGGCTGCTTGGCGAGTGTAATCAATGGCTCCGAAAAGCGCCTCAGCTCTTTTGCTTTAGGCACGGTTGTTTTAATTTGCTCATGGCGAAATAGAGACGCTGCCATATTTCGCATCATCGCCTTGCGATGACTTGAGGTTCGATTCAAATGCCGGCCGGATTTTCTATGTCGCATTGGCTCTCAATTACCCCATTCCCAATTCACTGTCATCTCGATTGAGATGCGGCGGCGGCCAGTTCTCAAGTTCTTGGCCGAGATACAAATCTCGCTCTGCCAGCACCTCTTTGATCTCATTCAGCGACTTTTTGCCAAGATTGGGTGTTCGCAGAAGATCGGATTCAGTCTTCTGAACCAAGTCGCCGATATAGTGTATATGCTCTGCCTTGAGACAGTTGGCAGATCGAACAGTCAGCTCAAGCTCATCAAGCGGCTTGAGCATAATGGGCTCAAACTGCGGCAGCTCCTCAATCTCTGGCACTTCAATCGTCTCTTCGATGCTCGCGAACACTTCAGTCTGCGTATGCAGAATGGTTGCCGCATAGCGGACTGCATTTTCTGGATCAATTGTGCCATTGGTCTCAATATTCAAGATCAGCCGATCCAAATCGGTGCGCTTGTCGACTCTGGCATTCTCCACTGAATAAGACACTTTGCGAATCGGCGTGTAATAGGCATCTACTTTCATCGTGCCAATCGTCGCAGACGCATCCGCTGCGTCATCTAAATCAATGAGCCGATAGCCGCGGCCGCGTGTAACTTTCAACTCCATATCCAGTTTCGCACCGGACAGAAGATGCGCGATGACAAAGTCTGGATCCACGATCTCAACGTCGTGAGCCAGCTGGATATCAGCGGCAGTCACTACACTCGGTCCTTCCTTGGTCAGACGCAGCTCCGCCTCCTCGCGCTCACTGCTCGGGAACTTGACAGCCAGATTTTTGAGATTCATCAGAATCTCAACAACTTCTTCACGAACTCCCTCAAGCACCGTAAACTCATGCAGCGCACCTTCAATCTTGACCTCTGTGATTGCCGCACCCGGCATCGATGACAGCAGAATGCGGCGCAGCGCATTGCCCATGGTGTGTCCGAACCCTCGCTCCAAGGGCTCAAGAGTAATTTTCGCCCGCGTGGGACTGATACTGTCAATTTTGATGGTTCGCGGTCTGAGAAAATCGTCTGTTTTGAAGTTAAAGCTCATTGGCAATACCCGGTCTGTTCAATTATTTGGAGTAGTATCCGATCACAAGTGTCTCATCGACATCAGCTGGCAGCTCTTCGCGCGTGGGCGGCGCCTTGAAAATGCCGCGGAAATTCCCCGCGTCCATTTCGATCCATGACGGGAAGCCAATTTGCTCGGCTATATCAATCGAATGCGAGATGCGTTCTTGCGATCGGCTTTTTTCGCGAATCTGCACCACATCACCAGACTTGACCTCATACGAAGGAATATTGACCCGCTTGCCATTGACCTCAACCGCATTGTGATTCACCAGTTGCCGAGACTCGGCGCGCGTGGCGCCGTATCCCATTCGATACACCACATTATCCAATCTGGATTCCAGTATCTGCAGCAGCACCACGCCAGTTGATCCCTGCCGGCGGGAAGCCTCCTCAAAATGGCGCCGAAACTGCTTTTCCATTACGCCATAGATGCGCCGCAATTTCTGTTTTTCGCGCAGCAATCGACCGTAAACTGTCACGCGCGGCCGCCGCGCGGTCGGTTTCTGACCCGGAAGCTTATTCCATCGACACTTTTTTTCAATTGTCTTGAATGCAGAACTGACCCCGCGGCGCTTCAGCCCCAGATCGGTCTGCTCGCGGCGCGCCAGCTTGCATGTAGGTCCAGTATATCTAGCCATGAATCATTCCCCGTTATACTCTTCGGCTCTTCGGCGGCCGACAGCCATTATGCGGTATCGGCGTTACATCCATAATCGTGCTCACTTCCAGGCCGGCCGCATTCAGCGCCCGAACCGCAGAGTCTCTGCCCGGACCCGGACCGCACACTTCCACATCGATATACTTCATGCCCATGTCCATCGCCGCTTTCGCACAATCTTCAGAGGCCGTCTGCGCAGCAAACGGTGTGCTTTTGCGCGATCCTTTGAAATCCATCTTGCCGGCCGTAGACCAGCAAAGCACATTGCCTTGCCGGTCACTGATCGTAATGATGGTATTGTTAAAAGTCGCATGGATATGCGCTATGCCCTCGGTAACCGTGCGTTTGACTTTCGATTTGCGTTTCCTTGATTTTGCTTTTGCCACTTGAGCACCCTAATTGGTTTTATGTTCTGAACACCCGTCTGCCTTGCCTTGAGCCAATCTGCCTCGCAGGCGATCAGCGCTTGATCGGGCGGCGCGGTCCCTTGCGAGTCCGTGCGTTGGTCGAGGTGCGCTGGCCGCGAACCGGCAAACTGCGCCGGTGCCGCAGTCCGCGGTAGCAGCCCAAGTCCATCAGCCTCTTGATGTTCATCGAGACTTCACGCCGAAGATCACCCTCAATCTGATACTTTGCCACTTCACTGCGAAGCTTTTCTGCATCGGCATCCGTCAAGTCCCGCACAGCGGTCGAGGGCTTCACGTTTGTACTGCTGCAAATCGTCTCGGCTGTCTTGACACCAATGCCATAAATTGAGGTCAAAGCAATGCGCACATGCTTGTGCGCCGGTAAATTGATTCCTGCAATGCGCGCCAATTTAATTCTCCCATTTTTCTCGATTGAGTCGCTCAGCGCAACACCTGGATATCTCCATGCCTCGCGCTCAGCCCTGCCGCTGATTGTGACGCGGATCAATACACTTCACCCGCAAAACACCGTTGCGCTTGAATATTTTGCAGTTGCGACAAATTTTCTTAACGGATGCTCTTACTTTCATATTCGGCTCCTCAGCGATATTGATCCAGCGATTAATCTAGCGTGTCAGTCCCAAACCGCCTGATACAGATGACTTCTTGAGCAGACTCTCATACTGCCGCGACATCAAATGCGACTGCACCTGTCCGATCAGATCCAGCATTACAACCACAATGATCAGCAGGGATGTTCCGCCGAAATAAAACGGCACACTCCACTGCACCACCAGAAACTCTGGGATCATGCAGACAATGACCAGATAAATTGCGCCAGCCAGCGTCAGTCTCGAGACAATGCCATCAATGTGCTTGATTGTCTGCGACCCCGGACGCACGCCGGGCACGAAAGCGCCTGATTTCTTCAGGTTATCTGCCATGTCTTTAGGACTGAACACCAGTGCGGTATAAAAGAAGCAGAAAAACACGATCAGCGCGGAGTACAGAAGCATGTAAATCGGCTGGCCCGGACCAATCGCAGTCGATATATCCTGCAGCCAGCCCAAACTGTCTGTCTGTCCAAACCAGCTGCCAAGACTGACTGGAAACAGAATGATGCTGGAAGCGAAAATAGGCGGAATAACACCCGACATGTTGATCTTCAAAGGCAGATGACTGGTCTGTCCAGCCAGCATTTTGCGGCCCTGCTGACGCTGTGCATAGTTGACTGTAATGCGCCGCTGGCCGCGTTCGAAAAAGACTACACAGCCAGTCACAAAAATCGCGCCGACAAACAGAATCAGCACTCCGATCGGGGTAAACGCACCGGTTCTGGCCAACTCAAGCGTACCCGCAACCGCAGACGGCAAGCCGGCAACAATACTCGCAAATATCAGAAGCGAGATGCCATTGCCGATACCCCGCTCGGTCGTCTGCTCGCCCAGCCATACCAGAAACATGGTGCCGGTGACCAGCGCCGCTACCGTGGTCAGCTTGAATCCAATGCCTGGAGTCAGCACCACCGCGCTGCCGCCGGCCACTTGGCCCTCAATTGCAATTGCGATCCCCAGCGCCTGAAACGTCGCCAGCACAACCGTGCCGTAGCGCGTATATTCGGTGATTTTCTTTCGACCTGCCTCGCCTTCTTTTTTCAGCTGCTCCAGCTGCGGAATCACTGCGCTCATCATCTGCATAATGATCGATGCCGAGATATAGGGCATGACACCGAGCGCCAAGATTGACAGCCGCGACAGCGCTCCGCCGGAAAACACATTGAAAATATCAACAATCGAGCCGCGCGTCTGCTCAAAAAGCGCTGCGACAGCAACGGGGTCGACACCGGGCACGGGGATGTGTGTCCCGAATCGAAACACCACCATCGCACCCAGAATAAACAGGATCCGCAGCCGCAGCTCGCTGAGCGTTCCAAGGCTGGGCAGTCGGCGTGATGTTTTAGGGGCTGCCATTGAATTACTCCTCAACCTTGCCCTTGGCGGCCTCAATGGCGGCGCGCGCGCCAGCTGACACCTTAAGCCCCTTGAGTGTGACGGCTTGCGCCATATCACCGCTTAGAATCACTTTGGCCTGCTTGGCTTTGACTGAAACCATTCTCGCCTCGCGCAAAACCCCGAGGTCGACCACTTTGCCTGCAAAACGGGCCAAATCGGCGGTTCGCACCTGTTCGGTGAAACGCTCAGTGCGGGATGTGAAGCCGCGCTTTGGCAAACGTCTCTGCAGAGGCATCTGTCCGCCCTCAAAACCTGAGCGCACACCGCCGCCAGAACGCGACCTTTGTCCTTTATCACCGCGACCGCAAGTGCTGCCATGAGTCGAGCCGCTCCCGCGGCCTACCCGTTTTCTTGCCTTTCTGGCTCCAGGGGCTGAATGCAATCTGATTGGCTTTTCCTGTTCCATTACTCAACAATCTCATGATCGACCATATAAGACACTTTGCTGATCATTCCTCTTACTTGCGGGGTATTCTCAAGCACTCGGGAATGATTCATTCGTCGCAGTCCTAGTCCGCGCACACAGGCCTGATGCGATTTCAATCGCCCATTGACGCTGCGCACTAATGTGACTCTAATTTTGCCTTTGCTGTTGCTCATGCTCTCATCTCATCCGCAGCTGTCAGAAAATCTCCGCGACCGGCTTCGAGCGCTTCTGGGCGAAATACTGCGGACTCTTGATCGAGGTCAGGCCATTGATTGTGGCCCGTGCGACATTGATTGCGTTGGTGGTGCCGATCACTTTCGCCAGCACATCCTCAACACCCGCCACCTCAAAAATCAGCCGCATGGTATCGCCCGCAATAATTCCGGTTCCAGGCGATGCAGGACGCATGACCACCCGCGCCGAGCCGTGAATGCCGACGATCGGATATTGCAGTGTTCCATCTTTGAGATGAATCTTGACCATATTGCGTTTGGCATTATCCATCGCTTTTTGCGTCGCCAGCGGCACTTCTCGGGCTTTGCCAACGCCAATGCCGACGCGACCCTTGCCGTCGCCCACGACTGTCAGCGCTGAAAACCCAAATATACGTCCGCCCTTGACGACTTTTGCCACCCGCCGCACGTTGATCAGCTGATCTTTCGTATCATCCTGCGGCTGACGCTCAAATTCAGTGACTGCCATTGTTTCTTTTCCTCTGCTAAATCACCAGGCCGGCCTCACGGGCGGCATCCGCCAGCGCTTTGACCCGCCCATGAAAACGGTGGCCGGAGCGATCAAAACCAACCGATTGAATCTTAAGTTCTTTTGCCTTGGCTGCAATGCGCGTTCCAATCGCGGCCGCGGCTGCAGCATTGCCGCCATACTTAAGCTGGCTTCGAACTTCAGGCTCCAAAGTTGATGCGCTCGCCAATGTAACTGCGCCATCGGGTGAAATAATCTGCGCATAGATATGCTGCGACGTGCGAAATATGCACAGACGATTTTTGCCATGCAATTTCAGATTCGCCCGGACTTTGCGGGCGCGACGCAATCGTTTGGACTTTTTGCTGCTCATCGCGTTTAGACACCTTTCGCCTGCTTTCTTCTAATATATTCGTTTGAGTAGCGTACCCCCTTGCCCTTGTAGGGCTCTGGCGGACGCATGCGCCTGATTTCCGCCGCGACCTGCCCGACCGCCTGCTTGTCAATGCCCTGCACTGTCAGCTCCGACTGCGAGCTCGACTCAGATTTCACCTCAAAGGTAATGCCAGCCGGCGCAGCATACTCAATGGGATGCGAGTAGCCGAGCGCCAGCTCCAATTTGGAACCTGCGGCTTTGGCCCGATAACCGGTACCGACCAGCATCAGATCAATACTGAAGCCTGCATGGACACCAATCACCATATTGTTGATGAGCGAGCGAGTGGTCCCAGACATGGAGCGAGACTTGATGCTCGAATTTCGCGCGCTCACCTGAATCTGACCGCCCTCACTGACAACCTCGACAAGCGCATGCAGTCTCATATCCAGCCTGCCTTTCGGCCCGCTTACTGCAATCTGACCGCCCGCAAGATCTACGCTGACTCCATCTGGAATCTTTACAGGCTCTTTTGCTACTCTTGACACGACTGCAATTCTCCGTTCAGCTCACGGTACAAAGCACTTCTCCGCCCACGCCGGACAGCTTGGCTTTTTTTGCTGTCATCACGCCTTTGGACGTTGACACAATCGCGATGCCTAAACCGCCGCTGACAACAGGAAAATCCTCAATACTGCGATATACCCGCCTGCCAGGCTTGCTGATGCGGGCGATGGCGTCAATCACCGGCCGCCCCCGGTAGTATTTCAGCTCAATGCTGAGACGGCTTCTGCCATCGACCTCCTGCACCTCAAATCCACGGATGTATCCTTCCTCCTTGAGCACCGCTGCGATTTCACACTTGAGCCTCGAGCCGGGCATGGTCACACCCGCGTGCTCGGCATGCAAGCCATTGCGAATGCGTGTCAGCATATCTGCGATTGGGTCTGTCATCGACATATCAGTTGTTTACCTTGTATTGAAGCATGGCTCAGTCGCATCCGGCTACCAGCTTGCCTTGGTGACGCCCGGCGCCTGGCCCTGCATAATGATCTCACGCAGCTTATTGCGTGAAAGTCCGAAGCGCCGATAATATCCGCGCGGCCGGCCAGTCAGCCCGCAGCGATTGCGAACACGACTCGGCGAGCCATCGCGCGGCAGCTTCTGCAAAGCCATCATCGCCGCCATCCTCTCTTCCAGATTGAGTTCCGGATTGATGACCTGCTTTTTCAGCGCTTGGCGACGCTCGGCATACCTTGCAACGGCAGCCCGCCGCTTGTCATTGCGCACAACAACAGATGTTTTCGCCATAATTAGTTCTGCCTCAATGGAAAGTTGAATGCTCGCAGCAGCGCGTCCGCTTCCTCATCGGTCGGCGCTGTCGTCGTAATGGTCACATCCATTCCGCGAATCACGTCAACATTGTCGTAGTTGATCTCTGGAAATACAATCTGCTCCTTGATGCCGAATGAATAGTTGCCTCGGCCGTCAAACGACTTGGCCGGCAGGCCGCGGAAGTCGCGCACACGCGGGATGGCAATCGAAATCAGCCGATCAAGAAACTCATACATGCGACCGCGCCGCAGAGTCACCATGCAGCCAATCTCAAAACCCTCGCGAATCTTGAAAGCAGCGACCGCTCGCCTGGCTTTAGTGACTACGGCCTTCTGGCCCGCAATCTGCTCCATATCACTCACCGCATTGGTGGCCATATTCTTGTCTTTGCGCTTGAGTGCGTCACCAAGCCCCATATTCAATGTGATTTTCTGGACTCTCGGCACCTGCATCGGATTGTCGTACTTGAACTTCTCAATCAGTCCAGGCACAACGGCTTCTCGATAGTGCTGCTCCAGTCTGGTCAGATCTGCCATCAATCGCTTTCCCTTCAATTACCGCATCAAAACTTCATTGTTCGATTTGAAATATCGAACTTTAGCGCCATCGTCCAGCGTTCGAAACCCAACGCGATCGCCTTTCCCGGTCGCCGGATTGAAAAGCGCAAGATTTGAAATCTGGATCGGCGCTTCCTTAGCCAGTATGCCGCCGGTCTGATTGGCATTCGGATTCGGTTTCGTATGCCGTTTGACAACATTGACATCATTGACCGTCGCGCGCTGGCCGTCTGCCGTAATCGCGAGTACCGTTCCGCGCTTGCCGCGATCCCGGCCGCTGATGACGATCACACTGTCGCCTGTCTGTATTTTTTTCATTGCTGCTTCTCGTACAACTTCCCTAAATCACTTCCGGCGCCAAAGACACGATGCGCATGAATTTCTCACGCCGAAGCTCGCGCGTGACCGGCCCAAAAATACGCGTTCCGACAGGCTGCAGCTGAGCATTCAGCAGCACTACCGCATTGCGATCAAAGCGAATCAGCGAGCCATCCGTGCGCCGCACGCCCTTGCGTGTGCGAACCACCACCGCAAAAAATACATCGCCTTTGCGCACCCGGCTGTTTGGAATCGCTTCCTTGATCGCAATCCGAATCACATCGCCGATGCCAGCATAGCGCCGCTTTGAGCCGCCGAGAACCTTGATACACTGAACCCGCTTCGCGCCGCTGTTGTCAGCCACATCCAGCATGCTCTGCATCTGAATCATTTGAATCCACCCTCTTTAATAATCGGTCATTCGAACTACAGTATTTTCACCAGGCGCCAGCTTTTCTTTTTTGAAATCGGCCGACATTCCTGAATCAGCACCTTGTCGTCCATCTGGCAGCTGTTATCCTCATCATGCGCATAGAGCTTGGTGAACTTCCTGACATACTTGCGGTACAGCGGATGAATCACTTTCCGCTCAATCATGACGGCAATTGTCTTGTCCATCTTGTTGCTTACCACAACCCCGGCGACACTGCGGGCGCTGCTTTCTCTGCCTTGATCTTTACTGTTCACTGTTCAAGCTTCTCATTCAATACTGTTTTAATGCGCGCAATATCACGCCGCAGATCTTTGAACCTTGCCGTATTGGCAAACTGCATGCTGGCAAGCTGAATGCGGCAGTTGAACTGCTCTCGACGCAGCTCAACAAGCTGCTTTCTCAGCTCATCAGCAGACTTGCTGCGCAGCTCCTTGACACTGATCATCATGCACCTGCTCGCTTGGCAAATGCAGTGCGCACCGAAAATTTCGCTCCAGCGCGCCGGAAGGCTTCCCGCGCCATGACTTCACTCACACCCTCAATCTCATAAATCATGTGCCCCGGCTTGGTCACGAACACCCAGTACTCCGGGTTGCCCTTGCCCTTGCCCATGCGCACTTCCAATGGCTTTTTCGAAACAGGCTTGTCAGGAAAAATCCGAATCCAGACTTTTCCGCCGCGCTTGACGTAGCGATTGATTGCGCGGCGGCCTGCCTCGATCTCACGCGAGGTGATGCGGCCGCGAGTCGTCGCCTTGAGTCCGTATTCTCCAAAATTGACCAGATTGCCTCGCGTCGCCATACCGCGATTTCGGCCTTTTTGCTGCTTTCGGTACTTTGTTCGCTTGGGCTGCAGCATTACTTATTCACCTGCTGGACTTCGCTTTTTTCCGTTTCCGGCTTCATTTTGGGCTCCTGGTAGACCTCACCGGAAAAAATCCATACTTTCACGCCAATCACACCATAGGTGGTATTCGCCTCAGCCAATCCATAGTCTACATTCGCCCGAAAGGTATGCAGCGGCACACGCCCCTCTCGATACCATTCCGTGCGAGCAATTTCCGCACCATTGAGGCGCCCTGAGATCATCACTTTCACGCCTAAAGCTCCGAGACGCATAGAGTTTTGCACTGCACGGCGCATCGCTCGGCGAAACATCATCCGTTTTTCCAGCTGCTGGCAGATGCTCTCAGCCACCAGCATCGCATCAAGATCGGGCTTGCGGATCTCATCGACAGAAACCGTCACCGGGGCGCCGTTGATACGTGTCAGCTCCTCTCTGAGCCGCGTAATGTCCTCGCCTTTTTTTCCGATCACGGTTCCAGGCCGGGCGGTATGGATCACAACTTTCATATTTTCCGCTGGCCTTTCGATCGTGATATCGCTGATGGCGGCATGCGCGAGCCTTTTCTTGATAAATTCCCGCACCCGCAAATCCTCCAGCAGATTGCGCGCGTAACTGGTGCCATTCGCATACCAGCGCGATGACCAGTCTGCGGAAATTCCCAGACGAATGCCAACTGGCTGAACTTTCTGACCCATACTTCTATCTCTCCATCACTTTTCAGAAACAACGATGGTGATGTGGCTGCTGCGCTTGAAAATACGATTCGCGCGGCCTCTGGCTCTGGCACGAAGGCGCTTCATCACCCGCCCCTCATCTACATAGGCTTGCGCCACCACCAGCTCGTCGATATCAGCATTGTTGTTGGTCTCGGCATTGGCAATCGCGGAGTCCAGCGTCTTGAGAACCAATTTAGCGGCTTTTTTCTGACTGTAATTGAGCACATCACGCGCCTGCTCAACTGGCATATGACGAATCTGATCGACTACCAGCCGGCATTTGAAAGGCGACGATCGAACATGTTTTGTTACGGCTTTGACCTGCATCTGACACTCTCCAACGGCCGCCTTACTTGACCTTCCGATCACCCGCATGCATGCGGAATGTTCGGGTCGGCGCAAATTCCCCAAGCTTATGACCCACCATGTTTTCAGTGATCAAAACAGGAACATGATGGCGCCCGTTATGGATCGCAATCGTCTGTCCGATGAATTCCGGCATAATTGTCGACCTGCGTGACCACGTTCGAATGGGCTGGCGCTTGTTCTGGCTTTTCGATTCCAGTACCTTGGCCCATAGATGATGGTCTACGAAAGGTCCTTTTTTGACTGACCTGCTCATTTCTAAACCTTGTTTTACGACTGAAGCATCCTAAAATGACATGCAGCTACCTGCGTTTTCTCGAGCGCCTGATAATCATGCTGTCAGTGCGCTGCGAACGGCGCGTACGATAGCCCTTGGTCGGCACACCCCAAGGCGATACCGGGTCACGCCCGCCTGATGTCTTGCCCTCGCCGCCGCCGTGCGGGTGGTCTACAGGATTCATCGCCACACCGCGAACAGTCGGACGAATGCCGCGCCAGCGCTTGGCGCCCGCTTTGCCCAGCTTGCGCAGTCCGTGCTCCTCGTTGCCAACCTCACCGATCGTAACGCGGCATTTGATGTTGATTTTGCGCACCTCGCCCGAGCGCATGCGAATCAGGGCATATTTGCCCTCACGGCCCAGATACTGCACCGAGGCGCCAGCCGAGCGCGCGATCTGCGCACCTTTGCCCGGCTTCATTTCCACACAATGCACTGCGGTGCCAAACGGAACATTCTCCAGCGGCAAGGCATTGCCAGCCGCGATCGGCGCATCGGCTCCAGAAACCACTCGCGCCCCTGCCGACAGACCTTTGGGAGCAATAATGTAGCGTCTTTCGCCATCTGCATACAGCAGCAGTGCAATATTGGCGCTGCGATTGGGGTCATACTCCAGGCGCTCCACCTTCGCTGGAATTCCATCCTTGCAGCGCTTGAAATCAATCTTGCGGTAATACCGCTTGTGCGCGCCGCCGCGATGCCTGACCGTGATGCGTCCAACATTGTTGCGGCCGTCTTTTTTCGCAACTTTCTCAAGCAGCGGCGCATGCGGCTGCCCGGAATGCAGCTGCGGATTGCGCACCACAATCATTCCGCGCCGGCCAGGCGTCGTTGGCTTTTGTTTAATGAGCGCCATGAAAATATAGATGTAAATTAAAGGTTCGCCTCAACTGAGAAATCGATATCGTCACCAGCCTGCAGCCGCACAAAAGCTTTGCGCTGATCGGACCGCGCGCCCAGTGAGTTTCGAAACCGCTTCGTCTTACCCTTGCGATTGGCGACCTGCACCGACAAGACACGCACACCGTAAATTTTTTCGATTGCCTCACGGATTTCTATTTTCGTTGCCTTGCGATCAACCTCAAACATAATCTGATTGTGCCGCTCAGCAACCCGTGTGCTTTTTTCCGAAATAATGGGCCGCCGGATAACCTGATAGACGCGTTCCGGGCTCATTGCAGCCACTCCACTATGCTGTGCACTGCATTTTCAGTCATCAAGATACGCTCGCATTCAACCGCGCTGGCCGGATTGAGCATCGAAGGCGTGACGATATCCACATTCGGCAAATTGCGAGACGCCAGGTACAGGTTGTCGTGCACTGCATCGGTCACGATCAAGGCGGATGCACATTGCAATCTGCTCAGGCAGGCCGCCATGCTTTTGGTTTTCGGTGTCTCCATATTCAAATCATCGACTATGACGAGCCGGCCGCACCGGCGGATCTCCGACAGTACGGAACGCATCGCTGTTCGGTAGGACTTGCGATTGACTTTCTGCGAATAGTCGCGCGTCGAGGCTGCAAATGTCTGGCCGCCGCCGCGAAAAACAGGGCTGCTGCGCGTGCCGGCTCGCGCTCGCCCGATCCCTTTCTGCCGCCATGGCTTGGCGCCGCCGCCGCGAACTGCAGACCGGTTCTTCTGCGCATGCGTGCCGGCTCGCGCCGCCGCCTTGCAGGCTACTGCTACCTGATGCACGAGAGCGCTGTTGAACGGGGTGTCAAACACCGAATCAGCAGCCTCAATGGTTTTCTGCGGCTGGCCTTCGCGATTGAGCACTTCGAGCTGCATTGTGATATCCTGAACTTGAATGTTTAGCGGCTTGCGCTCTTTTGCTTGACGGCGCCGGTCACCATCACTCTTGAGTTGCGGCATCCGGGGACCGAACCTTTCACCAGCAGCAAGGCACGCGCCTCATCGACTTTCGCAATCTCAAGATTTTGCTGCACTTTCTTTACATTCCCCAAGTGACCGGCCATTTTCTTGCCCGGAAAAACACGGCTCGGGCTTTGGTTCTGACCGATCGAGCCAGGCTTGCGATGGGCTTTCGAATTGCCATGGGTCGCCCGTCCGCCGCCAAATCCGTAGCGCTTCATCACACCGGCAAATCCCTTGCCTTGAGAAATTCCGCGCACATCAACCTTGTCGCCCGGCGCAAAGCGCGACACTTCGATCGCATCGCCGACGGACAATTCTGCAATCTCATCGGGCGTCATGCGGAACTCCCAGAAACCCCGTCCAGGCGCAACACTGGCCTTGTGATAGCTGCCCCGCGCCGGCGCCGTGATGCGCTTCTCGTCTGCCTGGCCGGTAGACACTTGGATCGCGCTATACCCATCCGTCTCTACACGCTTGATCTGCGTAATAAAATTCGGCTGCACTTGAATCACCGTCACTGGAATCGATTCACCTTGCTCGGTGAAGACTCGTGACATGCCGAGTTTCGTTCCGACTACACCTGCACTCATCACCTTATTACCTGAGCATTCACTTATCAATTCGGTCTTCTCGCCTAGCGCGACTTGATCGACACATCGACACCCGAAGGCAGGTCCAGCTTCATCAGCGCATCGATAGTCTTATCGGTTGGATCAACAATGTCCATAATCCGCTTGTGGGTACGAATCTCAAACTGGTCACGCGCTTTCTTGTCGGCGTTTGGCGAGCGCAGCAAGGTATAGCGCTCGATTTTAGTCGGCAAGGGAATAGGACCATGCACGACGGCGCCGGTTCGCTTCGCGGTATCCACAATCTGCACTGCAGAACTGTCGATCGAGCGATGATCGAACGCTTTCAGTCGTATACGAATCTTCTGCTGCTCAGCGATTCGCGAAGCTGCTGTCGCCATCGTTACTGATCTCCCGTTTTCAATTCGGTATTCACTTTGCCGGCCGGTGCGGTGGCGGCCGGCTACTTGACGATTTTGCTGACCACGCCGGCGCCGATGGTGCGCCCGCCCTCGCGGATCGCAAAGCGCAGGCCCTCCTCCATCGCAATCGGCTTGATCAGCTGCCCGCTCAGGCGCACATTGTCGCCCGGCATCACCACCCTGACCTCGTCGGGCAGCTGCACCATCCCCGTCACATCCGTCGTGCGGAAATAAAACTGCGGCCGGTAGCCCGTCGTGAAATGCTTGTTGCGGCCGCCCTCTTTCTCCGACAGCACATACACCTCCGCCTCAAACTGCGTGTGCGGCGTGATCGACCCGGGCCTCGACAGCACCTGGCCGCGCTCCACCTCGTCTTTCTTCGTGCCGCGCAGCAAAATGCCCACATTGTCGCCCGCCCGGCCCTCGTCCAGCAGCTTGCGGAACATCTCCACGCCCGTCGCCACCGTCGACGCGGTCGGGCGCAGGCCCACCATCTCCACCGTGTCGCCGACCTTGACCACCCCGCGCTCCACCCGGCCCGTCACCACCGTGCCGCGGCCCGAGATCGAGAACACATCCTCAATCGGCATCAGGAAATCACCGTCCACCGCCCGCTGCGGCTGCGGAATATACTCATCAAGCGCCGCCGCCAGCCGCTCGATCGACTCGCCCCCCAGCGCCGAGCCGTCGCCCTCCAGCGCCTTGAGCGCCGAGCCGACCACCACCGGCGTGTCATCGCCGGGAAAATCATACTCGCTGAGCAGCTCGCGCACCTCCAGCTCCACCAGCTCCAGAATGTCCGGATCATCCACCATGTCCGCCTTGTTCAGATACACCACAATGTGCGGCACCCCCACCTGGCGCGCCAGCAGCACATGCTCGCGCGTCTGCGGCATCGGACCGTCCATCGCCGAGACCACCAGCACCGCACCGTCCATCTGCGCCGCACCGGTGATCATGTTCTTCACATAGTCCGCATGGCCCGGACAGTCCACATGCGCATAATGGCGCCCCGCCGTCTCATACTCCACATGCGCCGTCGCAATCGTAATCCCGCGCTCACGCTCCTCCGGCGCATTGTCAATGTCGTCAAACGCCTTGACCTCGCCGCCGTAACGCGCCGACAGCACCTTCGTGATCGCCGCCGTCAGCGTCGTCTTGCCATGATCCACATGACCGATCGTGCCGACATTCACATGCGGCTTGCTACGCTCAAATCTCTCTTTAGCCACTTGAATTCACTCTTGAATGTGTTGTTTTCTCAATTGAGCCTGCTCAGCTCGCTAACTTTAGCGCAATGCCTGCCTCGCTGAGCGAAACCGGCATATACGTGTCAAATTCCATTGAATAAGTCGCGCGGCCCTGCGTCAGGGAACGCAGCGAGGAAACATAGCCGAACATCTCAATCAGCGGCACCCGCACCTTGATCACCTTGCCGCTCGCGACATCCTCGACTTGCTCAATAATGCCTTTGCGCGAATTCAAGTCGCCGGTCACCGACCCCAAAAACTCGCTTGGCGTCACCACCTCGACAGACATGAACGGCTGCAGCAGCTGCGGCTTTGCGCGCACACTTGCGTCGCGAAACGCCTGCGTCCCTGCAACACGAAACGCTTGCTCCGATGAGTCGACCTCGTGAAACGAGCCATCGTACAGGGTGGCTTTCACATCGATCACCGGATATCCCGCAACAACGCCTGAGACCATTCCATCCTCAATGCCCTTGCGCACCGCCGGTACATATTCCCGCGGGATTGCACCGCCCACAATCTCACTGACAAACTCAAATCCCGCATTGCGCTCCCGCGGCTCAATGCGAACAAAGACGTGGGCATACTGACCGCGACCGCCGCTCTGGCGCACGTGCTTGGTCTCCTGCTCCACAGCGGCGGTAATGGTCTCGCGGTAGGCGACTTGCGGCCGGCCAATATTGGCATCGACCTTGAATTCGCGCCGCAGCCGATCGATAATGATCTCAAGATGGAGCTCGCCCATGCCAGAAACAATTGTCTGCCCGGATTCGGAATCCGTACTCACCTTAAACGAAGGATCTTCCTGCGACAGCTTGCCCAGCGCCTTGGAAAGGCGATCCTCATCAGTCTTCGTTTTCGGCTCCACTGCCTGCGATACGACCGGTTCGGGTATATCCATTTTTTCCAGCGCGATCTCAGCATCACGCTCGCTGATTGTGTCACCGGTCGAAACATTCTTCAAACCCACCGCAGCCACAATATCCCCGGCACGTATTTCCTTGATTTCAACCCGGTCGTTGGCATGCATCTGCAGCAAGCGGCCAAAACGCTCTTTTTTGCCAGTCGATACGTTGACAACCGAATCGCCTGAGCTCGCAGCTCCAGAATAAGCTCGCAAAAATACGAGCTGCCCGACAAACGGATCTGTCATGATCTTAAACGCGAGCGCCGCGAACTTTTCCGCATCATCTGCCCGGCGAAGCTGGGTCTCGCCTGTATGGGGATCAACCACACCTTCAATCGGCGGCACATCCAGCGGACTCGGCAGATAGTCGATCACCGCATCCAGCAGCAGCTGCACGCCTTTGTTCTTGAACGCGGTGCCGCACAGCACCGGCACCGCCTCATTGCGAATCGTCAATTCCCGAATGCCGGCCCGAATCTGCGCCGGCTCCAGCATGCCATGCTCCAGCCACGCTGTCGTCAGCTCATCATTGGCCTCCGCGGCCGCCTCCACAATGTCTTCGCGCATCAGCTGCGCCTGCTCCGCCAGATCCGGCGGAATCTCCTCGCAATGATAGCGCGCGCCCATCGTCGAATCATCCCAGTACCATGCTTTCATGTCGATCAGATCAACCACGCCTGAGAATTGGTCTTCCGCGCCAATCGGCAGCTGCAGGATGATCGTGTTGGCGCCCAGATATTTCTGCGCCTGGCCGATGACCCGATTGAAATCCGCACCTACGCGATCCATCTTGTTGATGAAGATCATGCGCGGCACCCCGTAGCGGTCGCCTTGGCGCCAGACCGTCTCGGTCTGCGGCTCAACGCCGCCGACTGAGCACAGCACGGTGACGGCGCCGTCAAGCACTCGCAGCGAGCGCTCCACCTCAACGGTAAAGTCCACATGACCCGGCGTGTCAATGATGTTGATGCGGTGCTCATCGACCGGCGCGCGCGCGCCATTCCAGAAGCAAGTCGTTGCTGCCGATGTAATCGTAATGCCGCGCTCCTGCTCCTGCTCCATCCAATCCATGACTGCATTGCCGTCATGCACCTCGCCAATCTTGTGCGAAATGCCCGCATAGAACAGAATGCGCTCGGTCGTGGTCGTCTTGCCGGCATCAATATGCGCCATGATGCCAATATTTCGATACCGCTCAAGTGGCGTTTTTCTGGCCATAACCCAATCTATCTGTCAGTCTTTTCAATGCAGGTGCGAACCAGAGCCGCTAATATCGAAAATGCGAGAACGCCTTGTTGGCTTCCGCCATGCGATGCGTGTTTTCGCATTTCTTATACGCTTCACCTGATTTTCTTGAAGCATCAATCAATTCCGCCGCGAGCCGCAGCGCCATCGACTTCTCACGCCGCTTGCGCGCGGCATCAATAATCCAGCGGATGGCGAGCGCATTCCGGCGTGTCGGGCGAACCTCGATCGGCACCTGATAAGTCGCGCCGCCAACCCGGCGGCTTTTGACTTCCACGACTGGACGCACGTTTTCCAGCGCCTCGGCGAAAATCTCCAGCGGCTCGCCGGCCTTTTTACTGGTGATCGAGTCAAACGCCCGATATAAAATTCTCTCCGCCACCGATTTTTTGCCATCCAGCATCAGCGCATTGACGAACTTGGCCACCATGACATCGTGATACTTGGGATCCGGCATGATCTTGCGTTTGGGAACCAGTCTTCTTCTTGGCATGGCTGGACTCTTCTAATGATCTTGATCTGACTGCAACTGCTGCCGCCTGCAATGGCCGCGGACTAGCTGTCCGCTTTGCTGCGGGGCCGCTTCGCCCCGTACTTGGAACGCCCTTTGGCCCGCGCATCGACCCCGGAGGCATCCAATGCGCCCCTCACGGTATGGTAGCGCACTCCTGGCAAGTCTTTGACACGGCCGCCACGGATCAACACCACCGAGTGCTCTTGCAAATTGTGCCCCTCGCCACCGATGTAAGTCGTCACCTCATAGCCGTTCGTGAGGCGCACTCGCGCAACTTTGCGCAACGCCGAATTCGGCTTTTTCGGGGTTGTCGTATACACGCGAGTACACACGCCGCGTTTCTGCGGGCAAGCCTCCAATGCAGGCACATTGGATTTCTTGAGCTGCTTTCTGCGCGGCTGCCGTACAAGTTGATTTATGGTTGGCATCGTCTTCTACTGGACCAAGGCTGTTATCCGGGTCTTAAAATTCTTTGCTTGCGCTTGAAACAAACACTTTCTTCCAATTAAGAAAAGGACAGACCGATCCCGGCCTGCCCCGTTGATGCACCGCCAATGCGGCGGCAAATCAGTTAACTTTCTAATGTTACCGCTTTTAAACGGTAAAGTCAAGTACTCTTTTAAAAATCAACAAAAGGACAGATCAATCCCGGCCTGCCCTGTCGCCGCACCGTTTGTAACAGCCAATAAACTAATGGGTAAATTATAACATATTGGGATAATGTATTGAGGCATAAAACACAGGTGATCCTTTGCTTGGCAGCGCCCCAGTTAGAAAACTGCCGGACAGGACTGAAAACAGAGGCGGCCCGCAGGCCGCCTCCGGTCATCAGGCTGCCGGTCTGCCTCAGCCAGTCCGGCAGATGCCGCCGCCGGCCGAAAGCCGCCTGACGGCAAACGCCCGCAGCGCCGTCAGTTCGTCGTGCAGCCCACGTTCTGTCTCCAGGCGGCGTCCATCATATACTCGTAGCCGTCTTCGGCATCCGTGCGCGCCCAGCTGCCCGACGAGTTCCGGGCTCCGCAAAAGCAGGCCCGGATCTGATTCGGGTCCTTGCTGAAGGCGTAGCACCCGCTCGAAAACGAATCGCCGGGACCGGCGCCGCCGCGACCCGAGCCTAAGGGGATCTCCAGGTCGGCCGCGGTCTTGAAGCAGGCTCTTGAAATGATCTTGGTGGTATCCCCAATATGCGTGACTGCGGTGTAGCGCATGTTCTGCCTCAGGTTTTCGAAAGTTTTAAGGTTTATCATCACATCGCGGCCAACTGCAGCAATTCCAAGAGTCTGCCTGCCCGCCTCTTTCATGCCGTTTTCCAGCACACTGAGATACACAGTGGCGCTTTGAAGTGCGCTCGATCCTGGTATATTCTGGACCGATCCGATATCCACTGGACTTGTCGACAGCTGGACCTTGTTTTTTTCCAGGGTTCCAGAGATAATTTGTATTCCTGCACGAATATCGTGGCCTGAAGGACAGGCATCGGCACCTGTCTTGCCCAGAATGTCCCAGTCCACCTGCGCCTGCGCGGGCGGTGCCAGCGCCGCCAGCAGCAGAAGGACTGCTAAATTAGTGAGGGGGGGGGTGAATGAGCTTCGCTGAATGTTTCATTTTGATCTCCTTCATGGTTGAATCAGGTGCGGTCATTGTACTAGTTTTTCTTGCAGCAAAAAAAGTGCATTTTCAAACTGAGATACTTCTTTTTAGTAAATAAAATCGTAAGTATTTGATAAGTATGATAAAACTATTTTTGCTTCTTTCATGAGGGTGTTCCCGCCGCGCGGGATTGGCTACTATGAAAAGGCATCGACTCAGTTTGAAAATGCAAAATTGATTCCAAGCTAAAAAGGAAGGCTAGTGTCGAGGCTCTCAAGCAGTGTCGTGAAAATATAACAGGTTCTCGTGATTTTTGCACTGTGAGGTCCTGGCAATGGAGAGATATATCGTTACGCTGACCGAAAATGAGCGCGATGAATTGACGTAAGCTGGACCGGGTGAAAAAACGCTTTGTCGAAGACGGCCTTGAGGCCGCTATGGGCAACCGGCACCGGCCAAGGCGCTGCGGGACCGCTTTGAGTTTGTCTACACGCCGAAGCAGGCGGCTGGCTGAACAGGGCGGAGATCAAGAGCAGCATGATAGTGCGGCAGTGCCTGAGCGAGCTGCCTTGAGACAGTCGACGAGGTGCGGCAGGAAGTGGCCGCCTGGCAGGCGCATCGGGATCGGCTGGAGGCCAAGATCGACTAGCAGCTCACCGCCGCTGACGCACGGATCAAGCTGAAACGCCTTTATCCGACATTAGTTGAGTGACTGAACACTAGCTGACCGCCCCTTCGTATCTCTGTATCTGCTCTGCCGTCCTACCTTGCCATCACTGTGAAGTCGCACCACTCGGCATAAGAAGGGCGGCCTCGCGAACGCATTTCCGTGGTGGGCCACTTGGCCGGTCCGCAGTTCCTCCTTGGCGCAAAGGTCGCGCGGTAGCCGTTCTGATTGATATGACTCAGCCATTGACCAGCAGACTCTAGGTCTCTCTCGGGGCCGAGTTGCGAGCAGCGACTCACGCCTCCTACCGTCCCGTTCAGGCACACCTTGCCCCAGATCCGGACCGTGAACATGCCAGTAGAGGCAGTAGGGGTGCCCATCGGAACATTATTGTCACCCTGCTGCATATTAGACCCGCAGGAAGGGTGTCCGCGGTTGGCGGTGTACGACCTGCCCCTGACGGTCACGGTGCGCGAGCATTTGGGTTGGCCCCGATATGTGCAGGCCTCGGCAATGGGCTGCCCGCCGGTGTACCTGCCGCTCGCATTGTGGAAGCCGACCAGCCGCGTGGCATCGCCATCGCCATAGGCGCAGCGGGAGCCAGATCCCACGCCGAAGCTCACAGTGGCGGGCCAGTCCCGGGCCTCGATCACCAGATCTCTGGTTTCGACATCGCCGAGAGGAAAGGCAATCAAGCCTGTAATGGGGTTGTTAAAACTGGTGCCGCCTGCTGTATGGAAGATGGTGACCTCTTGCGCCTGCGCCGGGATCGCCAGGACTGCCAGGAGCAGGAACATCGCTAATTTACGGGGGGGGGTAACCGTTTCATTTGAACTTTCTCCATGCTCGATGAACTCTCAGGCATTGTAGCACTTTCGCTTGCTGAAATCCTGCAAAATGGACAGGTTTTCAAATTGAGCCATTGTCTTCTGCTTTTTTTGCTTTCGGATCAGATGATGCCTTGACTAGCCGCCTGAGCTATTGAACCGCATCAACATTTCTCCGTCGACAAGACAGTCGCAACCCCCGCCCGCACTTCAAGTTGCGGTATTGCCTGGCAATTGAGGTGCGGGCTAGCCGCCCTGCACCCTCAATTGCACTGCGGGGCTAGAGCTGGCTTTGCAAGCTGACATCATAGCTGCCGCCGCCGCTCTCAACCGAGACGCTTTGCTGCAGCTCGCCATCGTCGTCTTTGGAATTGAGAAAAGCATTGCTGAGCTCTTCTCTCTGCTCATTCTCCAGCGCCCGCTGCCGCTTGCGCTCTTCATGGTGAACCAGGCCCGTCCCGGCCGGAATCAGCCGACCCACAATCACGTTCTCTTTCAGTCCTCGCAGTGGGTCAACCTTGCCGCTCACCGAGGCGTCTGTCAGCACTCGCGTCGTTTCTTGGAAAGATGCCGCAGACACAAAAGACTCAGTCGTCAAAGACGACTTGGTAATCCCCAGCAGCACCCGCACCGCAATGGCTTCCTCTTGGGGCTCTTCGGGGCTGAGCTCATTATGCTCGCGGATGGCGTCGTTCACATCAAGATATTTGGCTCGCTCGACCAGCTCGCCCTGCAGGAACTTGGTTGATCCGGACTGCTCGATTCTGACCTTGCGCAGCATCTGACGGACGATCACCTCAATATGCTTGTCGTTGATCGTCACGCCCTGCAGGCGGTAGACTTCCTGGACCTCGCCGACGATGTAGGCGGTGAGCTCCTCAACGCCCTTGAGCTCAAGAATATCTGCCGCCACGGGAGCGCCATCCACAATCTGCTCGCCGCGCTCCACACTCTCGCCATCAAAGACCATGAACGTTCGCCCCTTTGCGATCAGCTCGCGATGCTCATTGCCTTCCGCATCAGTGATAATCAGCCGAACTTTATCCTTGGTCTCCTCCCCAAAACTGACCACACCTGAATGGCGCGCATAAATCGCCGGCTCTTTCGGCCGCCGCGCCTCAAACAGATCAACAACTCTAGGCAAACCGCCGGTAATATCGCGGGTTGAGCCGAGCTCATGAGGAATTCTCGCCAGCACATCGCCGATCTGCGCCTTTGAATTGTCCTGGGCGAGAATCTGCGCTCCGACGGGCAGCAGGTACTTGATCTCACGATTGGTGTTTGGCTGCATGATCGTCTGCCCGCTCTCATCCACCAGGCGGATCGCCGGACGATCTTCAGCGGACTGCAGTTTTGAGTCAAGCACGGTGAAAATTTTCCGCTGATCATCTCCGGCCGCTGACTTGTCCACCGATTCAGCCACAGTCACACCTTCAGAGATGTTGTCAAGATTGACAATGCCCTCAACTTCGTTGATGATCGGGTGAATATGGGGATCCCAGTGCGCAATATCCTGGTCTGGAAAGACAGATTCACCTTCCTTTACGGTCAGCTCAGTACCATACGGAACACGGTAGCGCTCCGCGATGACACCGCCTTGGTTGAAGATTTTCACTTCCCCGGAACGAGAGGTGACGATGTAGTTTCCTTTTGAATTCTGCAGATAGTTGATCTTGTCAAACGCCAGCGTGCCATTGGATTTTACGCGAATGCCGTGCGCGGTCTGCTCGCGCTCTGCGACGCCGCCCATATGAAATGTGCGCATCGTCAGCTGCGTGCCCGGCTCGCCGATGCTTTGCGCCGCGATGACGCCGACGGCCTCGCCGCGATTGACTTTATCCCCGCGGCCAAGGTCACGGCCGTAGCATTTGGCGCAGATGCCGTACTTTGTCTCACAGGTCACCGGCGAGCGGACTATGACTTGGTGGATGTTGTTCTGCTCAATCACCTTGACCAGCTTTTCAGTAATCAGATCACCCGCCTGAATGAGCGTCTCATTGCTGCCCGGCGCTTTGATATCCGCTGCCGCCGAACGGCCTAGAATGCGGCTGGCCAGCGGCACGACGACCGCGCCGCCCTTGATCAGAGCCTCAAGCTGAATGCCTTGGCTGGTGCCGCAATCATCCTCGGAGACGACCAGATCCTGGCATACATCGATAAGCCGCCGGGTCAGATATCCAGAGTTGGCTGTCTTCAAAGCCGTATCCGCCAGGCCCTTGCGGGCCCCATGGGTAGAGATGAAGTACTGCAGGACATCCAGACCTTCACGGAAATTCGCCTTGATGGGCGTCTCGATAATGGTGCCGTCGGGCTTTGACATCAGCCCGCGCATCGCGGCGAGCTGGCGAATCTGCGCATGCGAGCCGCGCGCGCCGGAGTCTGCCATCACGAACACAGGGTTGAATGCCCTTTGCTCCACCTCATTGCCCTGCTGATCAATGGCCGTTTCCGTCGACAGTTTCTGCATCATGGCCTGGGCGACTGTGTCACTGGCCTGTCCCCAGATGTCCACAACCTTGTTGTAGCGCTCTCCAGCAGTCACCATCTTGTCAACTGCCTGCTGCTGCACCGCCTCAACTTTCTTGTCGGCCTCGTCAAGAATTTCCTGCTTGTTCTCAGGAATCTTGATATCGTCCACGCAGATCGAGATGCCGCCTTTGGTCGCGTAAGCAAAACCGATATACATCAGCTGATCGGCCAGGACAACGGTTTCTTTCAAGCCGATGTGGCGATAGCTCTCATTGACAATCTCTGAGATCAAGCGCTTGTTCAGGACCCGGTTGAACAGCGTGAACGACATGCCGCGCGGCAAAATTTCCGACAGCAAAGCGCGCCCGACAGTGGTGTCGTAAATTCTCTGGCTTTCACGCAGCTCGCCGTGTCTGTCTTTTTCCCATTCAGTGATGCGCACACGAATATCCGCATGCAGGGAGACTGCATCGACTTCGTAAGCGCGCCGCACCTCCGCGATATCCGCAAAACTCTTGCCAGTGCCCCTGGCGTTGTTTGCTTCTCGGGTGAGATAATACAAGCCCAGCACGATATCCTGCGACGGCACAATAATCGGCTCGCCATTGGCAGGCGATAAAATATTGTTAGTGGACATCATCAGCGTCCGCGCCTCGATTTGAGACTCGACTGTCAGCGGGACATGAACGGCCATCTGATCGCCATCAAAGTCGGCATTGTACGGAGTGCACACCAAAGGATGCAGCTGAATAGCCTTGCCTTGGATGAGAATGGGCTCAAAGGCCTGGATGCCCAGCCGGTGCAAGGTCGGGGCCCGATTAAGCAATACCGGGTGCTCGCGTATAACCTCTTCCAGAATCTGCCATACCTCAGGGATTTCCTTTTCGATCGCCCGCTTGGCTGACTTGATATTGAAACGCTCAGGGTAGCGGTCGTTCAGGCCGGAATAGACAAACGGTCGAAACAGCTCCAGCGCCATGCGCTGCGGAATGCCACACTGATGCAGCTTGAGGGTCGGCCCCACAACGATGACAGAGCGTCCAGAGTAGTCGACACGCTTGCCCAGCAGGTTCTGGCGAAAGCGCCCTTGCTTGCCTTTGATCAATTCAGCCAGGGATTTCAGCTTCTGCTTGTTGATGCCGGTGATTGACTTGCCGCGGCGGCCATTATCGAGCAAGGCGTCGACTGCTTCCTGCAGCATGCGCTTTTCGTTGCGGGCGATGATTTCCGGCGCATTGAGCTCAAGCAGTTTCTTCAGTCGGTTGTTGCGGTTGATCACACGCCGGTACAGATCGTTCAGATCTGAGGTCGCAAAGCGGCCCGCATCCAGCGGAACAAGCGGCCGCAGGTCTGGCGGCAGCACCGGCAGCACCTGCAGAATCATCCATTCCGGCTTGTTTCCCGAATCAATGAATGACTCGATCATCTTGAGCCGCTTGGTCAGCTTCTTGATCTTGGTCTCCGATTTGGTCTCATCCAGCTCTTCGCGCAACGCAATGGTTTCCGCCTCGAAATCGGTCTTGCGAATCAGCTCATAAATGGCCTCGGCGCCCATGCTGGCGTCGAACTCCTCTCCGTACTGCTCAAAATACTCATGATAGGCCTCTTCACTCAGGCACATGCCCGGCTCCAGATCAATGGCTGAGTGCGTCGCGACATCGACTACGATATAAGCCTCAAAGTACATCACGCGCTCAATCTGCCGCACGGTCAGATCCAGCAACAAGCCCAATCGAGATGGCAGGCTTTTTAGAAACCAGATGTGTGCAATGGGACTTGCCAGCTCGATGTAAGACATGCGCTCGCGGCGCACCCGAGACAGCGTCACCTCAACACCGCATTTCTCGCAGATGACTCCCTGGTGCTTGAGGCGCTTGTATTTGCCGCACTGGCATTCATTGTCCTTGATCGGTCCGAAAATCTTGGCACAGAAAAGTCCATCGCGCTCGGGCTTGAATGTTCGATAGTTGATCGTCTCAGGTTTTTTCACCTCGCCGCGCGCGCCGCTGACCGTTGACCAGCGGCGAATCTGCTCAGGCGACGCGAGTCCAATTCGAAGCTCGTCAAAATCATCATTCTGGCCCTGCCGGGCGGTTAAATTCGCAATATTTCTCATCTCTTCTGCTCTCGCTATTTCTTCGATCGATTCCGTTGGCTGGGCATGCTTAGCTGGACACGCGTTTTTCTACATTCAGTCCCAGCGAGCGGATTTCATTGACCAGCACATTGAAAGATTCTGGCGTGTTGGCTTCCATGCGATGCTGTCCATTGACAATATTCTCATAAATTTTCGAGCGGCCGACGATGTCATCGGATTTGACCGTCAGCATCTCCTGCAAGGTGTAAGCGGCGCCGTAGGCTTCGAGCGCCCACACTTCCATCTCGCCGAATCGCTGACCGCCGCCCATCGCCTTGCCGCCCAGGGGCTGCTGCGTGACGAGGCTGTATGGGCCGGTCGAGCGCGCGTGCATCTTTTCATCAACCAAGTGATTCAGCTTCATCATGTACATGTAACCGACAGTAATCTGATGATCAAATGCCTCGCCCGTGCGCCCGTCATACAGAACTGCCTGACCGCTCTCCGGCAATCCGGCAAGCCTGAGCATTTCCTTGACTTCCTGCTCAGACGCGCCGTCGAAAACCGGGGTCGCCATCGGCAGGCCGTTGCGCAGGTTGGCCGCAAGGGTTTTGACCTCCTTGGGCTTCAGCGAACGCAACTGTGCCTTTTCCGTTTGCGAGGTATAGTACTTCTGCAGTTCGGTTTTGATTTGAGCGGTGCTCACCCCTGAGTCAACAAGCTCCCCAATCTGACGGCCGATTTCTTTCGACGCCCATCCCAGATGGGTTTCCAGCACCTGTCCGATATTCATTCGCGATGGCACGCCAAGCGGATTCAAGATGATGTCCACCGGCGTCCCGTCTTCGAGATGCGGCATGTCCTCAATCGGTACGATTTTGGAAATGACTCCCTTGTTGCCATGGCGTCCGGCGACCTTGTCTCCCGGCTGCATGCGCCGCTTGACCGCTACAAACACCTTGACCCGTTTCAATACACCGGTTTTCAGATCATCGCCTTCCTCAAGCTTGGCTTTTTTGTTCTTGAACTCCTCTTCATACTGTTTCTTTTTCTCTTTAATCTGCGAGCGAATAGACTCAAAGCGCCTGGCCACAGAGTCGTCTCGCACGCGAATCTCATAAATCTGTGCCGGCTCAAGACCCTCAAGATACTCACGCGTAATCTTCTTGCCCTTGCCAAGCTCAGCCGGCCCGCCTTCTGCCACCTCGCCCTCAAGCAGTGATGTGATGCGATCAAGCGCAGCGTTTTCCTCAATTCGAAACTGATCGTTCAAGTTCTTTTGAATTGAATCGATCTCGACCTCAACATTGTGCTGCGCGCGCTCATCGCGCTCAATGCCCTCTCGAGTAAAGACCTGCACATCAATCACCGTACCCGACGTACCCGGAGGCATGCGCAGCGACGTATCCTTGATGTCGGATGCCTTGTCCCCGAAGATCGCCGTCATCAACTTCTGCTCCGGTGTCGGCTGGGTGTCGCCTTTCGGGGAAACCTTGCCCACCAAAATATCGCCCGCTTGCACTTCGGCGCCATCAAAAATAATCCCCGACTCATCCAGCTTGCTCAGGGACGACTCCGATACGCTTGGGATATCGCGCGTAATTTCCTCGCGGCCCATACGCGTTTCGCGCGCTTCAACCGAAAGCTCCTCAATATGGACCGAGGTATACACCTCATCTTGCACCAGCCGCTCCGAGATGACAATCGAATCCTCGAAGTTGTAGCCGCTCCAAGACATGAAAGCGACTAGAATATTGCGGCCCAGCGCCAGCTCTCCCATGTTGGTCGCCGGACCATCTGCAATAATGTCATCTTGTTCGATGCGCTCGCCAACCTCGACCAAAGGACGCTGATTGATGGTGGTGCTCTGATTGGAGCGGCGATACTTGACCAGCGAGTAGATATCGACTCCAGAATCCTGGTCGCTGGTCTGATCCTCATCGACGCGAATCACGATTCTGCCGCCATCGACCGAATCGACTGTGCCGCTTCTTTTAGCTGTCACCGTCACCCCGGACTCCACGCCCACGGTCCGCTCGGTACCGGTTCCAATCAGCGGCGTCTCGGTCAGCAGCGTCGGCACCGCCTGACGCTGCATGTTCGAGCCCATCAGCGCACGGTTGGCGTCATCATGCTCCAGGAATGGAATGCAGGCCGTTGCAATCGAGACAATCTGCGCCGGCGCCACATCAACGTAGTTGATCTCATTAGGCTTGAACAATCTGAACTCGTTTTCGTACCGGCACGAGACCAGCTCTTCGGCGGCTTTGCCGTTCTTGCCGCTGGCGCCTGAGCGCAGCAGTGTCGGTGCGATAACCCATTTGATCTCCTCAATAGCGCTCAGATAGTGCACATCCTCGTCCTTGTTTGACACCTTGCCGCCTTTGACCTTGCGATACGGCGTCTCAAGAAATCCGTATTCATTGATGCGAGCATACATCGACAAGGAGTTGATCAGGCCGATGTTGGGCCCTTCGGGCGTCTCGATCGGGCAGACTCGGCCATAATGGGTCGGGTGCACATCACGCACCTCAAATCCAGCCCGCTCACGCGACAGCCCGCCCGGGCCGAGCGCAGTCACTCTGCGCTTGTGCGTAACTTCCGACAGCGGATTGATCTGATCCATAAACTGCGACAGCTGGCTGGAGCGGAAAAATTCCCGCACTACTGCAGACACGGGCTTGGCGTTAATCAGATCCTGCGGCGTTTGCGCTTCGGCATCCGCCCGGCCCAGCTGCTCGCGCACAGCGCGCTCGACGCGCGACAAGCCCGTGCGAAACTGATTCTCAACCAGCTCGCCGACGGAACGCACCCGACGATTGCCCAGGCTGTCAATGTCGTCGACTTCCTCCTTGCCGTTTTTGACTTTGATCAAAAACCTCATCACATCCAGGATATCCTCATTGGTGAGAACGGTCGGACCCTCAATGCTGTCACGGCCCAGGCGGCGCGACAGCTTCATGCGACCGACGCGCGACAAATTGTAGCGATCTGAGTTGAAAAACAGACTCTGGAACAGAGCATCCGCCGCCTCTGTTGTCGGCGGGTCGCCGGGACGCATCATGCGATAGATTTTCTTGCGCGCCTCGGATGGATTCGGATTGCCATCCAGGCGAAGTGTTTCCGAGACAAAGGGGCCGCAGTCAATCTCGTTGGTGTACAGCGTCTCAAATTCGGTCACGCCTGCATCTCGAATCAGCTGAAACTTTCGGCCGTGAGGATCAAACTGGTCGTTGGCGCGCATCAGAATATCTGCCGCCGCGAGCTCATCCAGCCGCTTGCGCAGATTGATGCTCTTGATCCCGCAGCTGCGAAGCTTGGCGAGCAGATCGCCGTCCTCATCGACAAGGTCGCCGGCTTGGGCCAGTATTTCTTTAGTGCCCGGCTCTTTAATGTCGGTCACCACCGCGCGGCCATGCAGGTAAAACTCGGGCACGATCACCGATTTCGCCTTGGCCGCCATGATCGTATCCAGATGAACTGCGGTCAGCGTCTCGCCTTTTTCCACGATCAGATTGCCGTTCAAATCGACCAGATCAAACTTAAACGATGAGCCCAAGACAGGATTCAAGTCACTGATTCTGACCGAATACTCGCTGCTGTCGCGAAACTGAATGGATTCGGTCTGGACTTTTTTCGAGTCCAGCATGATATCTTTCGCACTCACACGGCCGGTCAGGAATGACTCGGTGATTTCGATTTTCTTGATGCGCGCCCGCTCAATGCGTCGCCGGTCAGCGTTGTTGATGCGCTTGCCCTTCTCAACAATGACCTCGCCTTTCGCATTTGTAATATCAAAATCAAGCACCTGCCCAATCAACCGCTCGGGATCCTCAAGCATCATGGTGAGGGACCCATTTTTGTTAATGCGAAAAGTGTCGAAGTCAAAAAATTGCTGCAGAATCTCCTCAACAGAAAAATCCATCGCCCGCAGCAGCAAGGTTGAGGGCTCTTTCTTGCGGCGATCAATGCGCATGTAGAGATGATCTTTGGCATCAAACTCGAAATCCAGCCATGAGCCCCAATAGGGAATCACCCGACAGTTGTAGAGAGGCTTGCCGGATGAATGCGACTTGCCTTTGTCGTGATCGAAAAATGCTCCCGGCGAGCGATGCAGCTGCGACACCACGACCCGCTCAGTGCCATTGATGATGAATGAGCCGCTTTCCGTCATCAGCGGAATCTCGCCGATATAGACCGCCTCGCTTTCCTTGACATCTCGGATGAGCCGCTCTGAATTCTCATCTTCCGGATCGACCCGCTCAAAACTGACCAGTTTCAGCGAGGCGCGCAGCGGCGCGGTGAATGTCAGTCCGCGCTGGCGGCATTCGTTCTCGTCGAATTTTGGCGACTCCAGCCGATATTCATCAAACTGCAGCTCCATGCTGCCATCGTGATTGACAATTGGGAATGCCGACAAAAAGGCCGCTTGAATCCCAACCTGCTCGCGATCCTTGGGGGCCACATCTTTTTGCAGAAAACTCTTGTACGAGCTTCTTTGGATTTCCAGAAGATAGGGAACTGCCAGCACATCCTTGCGCTTGCCAAAGTTCTTGCGTATCCGCTTCTTTTCGGTCAATGAATAATTCATAACGAGTGGTATCCGATTTACGTGACTGATGGGTCTGGGTGTTCGCAATTACCATGCGTACACAAGCACGTGAGCCTTATCGAAATAAAGCTGCACATCTATTTGAAAAACAACTGAAAGCGTCGAGAATCGATCAACAACGAAAAGCTACTTGATATCCGCGGATCCGCCAGCCTCTTCAATTTCTTTCTTCAAGCTCTCAGCATCGTCTTTGGTCATGCCTTCCATAACGGCAGACGGGATGCTTTCGGTCAGTTCTTTGGATTCTTTCAGTCCTAGGCCGGTCGCCGCTCGAACAGCTTTGATCACCTGGATCTTATTGGCGCCCAATTCAGTCAGCACCACTGAGAATTCGGTCTGTTCCGCAGCGGCATCCTCACCCCCTTCAGCCGGTGCAGCGGCTCCGGCGGCAACCGCCATCATTGGCGCTGCGGCCGAGACGTTGAACTTGTCCTCGATATCCTTGATCAAATCCGACAGGTCAAGAACTGACATATCTGAAATGGCTTCGATAATTTCTTGTCTGGATAAAGACATTTTGATTTCTCCTGAGAAAATAATTTAGGTTCGCAAAATAAGTTCGCAGCGGCGAGAGTGATCAGCCATCCTTGGCATCACGCACAGCGGCCAAGGCTCGGACCAGTCCTGCCGGCAGCTGATTCAGCGTGGCGGCCAGCTTGGTCAGCGGCGCAGCCAGAACACCTGCCAGCTGCGCGCAGAGCTGCTCGCGACTGGGGAGTTTAGCAATCTTCGCAACTTGCTCAGCACTCAGAACATCGCCTTCGAGAGCGGCAACACAAATCTTGAAATGCTCGACCTCAGCCGCGAAGTCATGCACCGTTTTGGCGACACTGGCGGCATCTTTGCCGGTCACCAGTGCCAGGGGACCGTGCATGTGCTCAGCCAGACACTCAAATCGGGTATCTTCAACGGCACGCCGCGCCAGCGTGTTTTTCACAATTCGAATGCGCACATCCGCCTCGCGGGCGGTGCGTCGCAGCGCACTCATGCTGGCAACGTTGACTCCGCGGTATTCCACCAAAACGGTGAAATCGGCCGCCTCAAACTGCTCACGCACAGAATCTACAATTCTGACTTTCTGAGCGGAATTCTCATTCATAATCAAATTTCCGATAGACTAAAAACGGGTGTTCTCAGGTCAGTTTCTGGACAACTCGGCCGCATCCACCTGAATACCGGGGCCCATTGTGGCGGACAGGGAAACCTTGCGGATGAATTGACCTTTAGCGGCGGCCGGCTGTGCGCGCTTGAGCGCCCGCATCAGCTCGCCGAGATTTTCGGCGAGTGCATCCGGCTCGAATGACACCTTGCCGATGCCGCAATGAACAATGCCCGCCCGATCAATGCGAAAATCAACTTTGCCGGCTTTCGCTTCGCGCACAGCTTCGGCGATATCGGTGCGCACAGTACCTGTTTTGGGGTTGGGCATCAGGCCTCGCGGACCGAGCACCCGACCGACCGAGGCAACACTTTTCATCGCTTCCGGCTCGGCAATGCAAGCCTCAAAATCAATCTTGCCGCTTTTGATTTCAGCAATCAAATCATCCATGCCGACTTTATCCGCACCAGCCTGCCTCGCGGCCTCAGCATTTTCACCCGCGGCGAACACAGCCACGCGAACTTCCTTGCCGATACCGCGAGGGAGTACCGTAGAGCCGCGTACATTCTGATCCGATTTACGCGCATCAACGCCCAGCTGGATGGCTACATCCACTGTCTCATCAAACTTTGCGGACGCAGTCTGCTTGACCAGCGCAACGGCCTCACCGATGCTGTATTCGCGATTCGAGTCGACCAGCTCGCTGACTTTGCTCAATCTTTTCCCGTTTTTTGCCATATCAGTTTCCCTCGACTTCCAAGCCCATGCTGCGAGCAGTGCCGGAGATAACCCGAACTGCCTCATCCATTTCGTAGCTGTTCAGATCTGGATTTTTCAGCTTGACAATATCCTCCACTTGGGCGCGGCTCACCTTACCTGCTTTCTCCCGATTCGGTTCCGCACTGCCCTTGTCGACACCGGCAGCTTTTTTCAGCAGATAGGATGCTGGCGGTGTTTTCGTCGCAAAGGTGAAACTGCGGTCCGCGTAGACGGTGATCACTGTCGGAATCGGCATGCCCGATTCCATGGACTGCGTCTTCGCGTTGAACTGCTTGCAAAAGTCCATGATATTCAGACCATGCTGACCCAGCGCGGGACCCACAGGCGGACCCGGCGCTGCGGCTCCAGCCGGCACCTGCAGCTTGATGTATCCAGAGATTTTCTTTGCCATCTTATGTTCCTGTCAATTGCAAACTCAGCTCTTGGTGACTTGTGAGAAGTCCAGCTCAACGGGTGTGGAGCGCCCGAAAATCGACACTGACACCCGCAGTTTGCTTTTCTCATAATTCACATCCTCAACGGTCCCGTTGAACTCATCAAACGGACCGTCAATCACTCGGACCAGCTCGCCGGGCGCAAACGAGAACTTCGGTTTCGGATTATTCACGCCCGCCTCCACCTGATCCAGGATTGCACGGGCCTCATGTTCGGAAATCGGAGTTGGATCCTTGCCGCCGATAAAACTCGAGACATGCGGAATACTGTTGACCAGATGCCACGAATCCGGCGTCATTTCCATTTGGATAAACAGATACCCCGGATAGAAATTGCGCTCGGTCGTACGTTTTTGCCCGCCGCGCATCTCAACCACCTCTTCGGTTGCGACGACAATTTGCCCGAACTTGTCGCTAAAGTTTTTGCGCTCAATGTGGTCAAGCAGCGACTGTCTGACTCTTTTCTCATGGCCGGAGTAGGTGTGCAGCACATACCACTTGCGGCTGTCATTCGCAGCGTCGGCGCCATTGCGCTCAATCTCAGCTGAAGCTGCATCTAAAAAATGTTCTTCGCCCATTTGTCGCACTCCAAAATAAAACTAGCCGCCAAGACCAAGAAACATGTCATAAATCATCCAGAATGAAATCGTATCCAGCATCCATAAAAAAAGTCCAATGAGAATCACCATAACGATGACAATCAAAGTGCTTTGCACTGTTTCCTTTCGGGTCGGCCACACAATTTTTCGAAACTCCGCCCTCGCGTCTTTCGCAAACGTCCAGGCATTCTGACCCGGGACCGAGGTCAGCGCGATGCCGACGGCGGCGGCGATGCTGACAATCAGCGCGCCAGCGCGCAGCAGCTGCGACTGAAAATCGAATCCGTAGAATGCCGCCAGCCCGCCGACAATCACGAACACCGCCAGCGTAAGCTTAAGCTTGTCAACTGTATTGCTCATATCGAAAATCTTGACTCAGGTCTGCTTGCCAAATGTCTGTGTTATGGCAGGCCAGGAGGGACTTGAACCCCCAACCTGCGGTTTTGGAGACCGCTGCTCTGCCAAATTGAGCTACTGGCCTTTACTCCAATAATGAACCCGGTTCAACTGAAAGACTTTGCCGGCCGGTGCGGTGGCGGCCGGCTACTTGACGATTTTGCTGACCACGCCGGCGCCGATGGTGCGCCCGCCCTCGCGGATCGCAAAGCGCAGGCCCTCCTCCATCGCAATCGGCTTGATCAGCTGCCCGCTCAGGCGCACATTGTCGCCCGGCATCACCACCCTGACCTCGTCGGGCAGCTGCACCATCCCCGTCACATCCGTCGTGCGGAAATAAAACTGCGGCCGGTAGCCCGTCGTGAAATGCTTGTTGCGGCCGCCCTCTTTCTCCGACAGCACATACACCTCCGCCTCAAACTGCGTGTGCGGCGTGATCGACCCGGGCCTCGACAGCACCTGGCCGCGCTCCACCTCGTCTTTCTTCGTGCCGCGCAGCAAAATGCCCACATTGTCGCCCGCCCGGCCCTCGTCCAGCAGCTTGCGGAACATCTCCACGCCCGTCGCCACCGTCGACGCGGTCGGGCGCAGGCCCACCATCTCCACCGTGTCGCCGACCTTGACCACCCCGCGCTCCACCCGGCCCGTCACCACCGTGCCGCGGCCCGAGATCGAGAACACATCCTCAATCGGCATCAGGAAATCACCGTCCACCGCCCGCTGCGGCTGCGGAATATACTCATCAAGCGCCGCCGCCAGCCGCTCGATCGACTCGCCCCCCAGCGCCGAGCCGTCGCCCTCCAGCGCCTTGAGCGCCGAGCCGACCACCACCGGCGTGTCATCGCCGGGAAAATCATACTCGCTGAGCAGCTCGCGCACCTCCAGCTCCACCAGCTCCAGAATGTCCGGATCATCCACCATGTCCGCCTTGTTCAGATACACCACAATGTGCGGCACCCCCACCTGGCGCGCCAGCAGCACATGCTCGCGCGTCTGCGGCATCGGACCGTCCATCGCCGAGACCACCAGCACCGCACCGTCCATCTGCGCCGCACCGGTGATCATGTTCTTCACATAGTCCGCATGGCCCGGACAGTCCACATGCGCATAATGGCGCCCCGCCGTCTCATACTCCACATGCGCCGTCGCAATCGTAATCCCGCGCTCACGCTCCTCCGGCGCATTGTCAATGTCGTCAAACGCCTTGACCTCGCCGCCGTAACGCGCCGACAGCACCTTCGTGATCGCCGCCGTCAGCGTCGTCTTGCCATGATCCACATGACCGATCGTGCCGACATTCACATGCGGCTTGCTACGCTCAAATCTCTCTTTAGCCACTTCTAAAATCCTCTAAGGTTTTGTTATCGACTATTCGCTCGGTTCGTTCAGTCTAAGTTCAGCTGGCGTCTGTGCGTATCAGCGTTGGAGCCCACAACCGGATTTGAACCGGTGACCTCTTCCTTACCAAGGAAGTGCTCTACCGACTGAGCTATGTGGGCACCGGCATCCAGAGCAGCTGGGTTCAATCGACACAATCAGCTCAGCCCACCCGCCCGGCGGAGCGGACGGTGGGAATCGAACCCACATCATCAGCTTGGAAGGCTGAGGTTCTGCCTTTGAACTACGCCCGCACAATTCACAGATTTTCCGTTCGGTTATCGATTTCCGTCTAACGCAATGGTGGAGGGGGGAGGATTCGAACCTCCGAAGGCTTTGCCAGCAGATTTACAGTCTGCCCCCTTTGGCCACTCGGGAACCCCTCCGGAGCAAATCCAAATAAACATATCATTGTAGCAAATATTTTTTGAAAGATGAAAAATTTTCAAAAAAAATGCTGCTGCGCAATTGTGGAAAACTCAAAAAGATTTGAAAGCCGCAAGATTCAAAAAGCAATTCCTGACAGGCTTTAGCACTAGAAAAAGAGAAGTCAAACTCGAAACAGCCGATGCGCCGCCTTATTATATAGTGTCTGCCAGAAAACTCAAAACGAGCCGATAAAAGTGTATAATATCATTCATTATCAGTGACATAAAGCTCTCACTGACGGTTTCCTTGAGCGGCGAAGACTGCCGCTTGGGGCTGCCCGCCACTATGACCTTGAGATCCATTGCCGCGATGTCCGCCAGACGCGGGTCGAGCGGGTGTCGTGGCGCTGGTCGCCGGCGGACGGCTCCATGGCCACCCATCCCGGGGTGCACTGCCTGCGCAGCAACATTCTCGACTGGGATGCCGAGCGGATGTGGCGCACCTGCATGACGCTCACCGAGGTCGAGTCGGTGTTCCGGGCGCTGAAATCCGAGCTGGGGCTGCGGCCGGTGTATCACCAGAAGCCGCATCGCGCCGACGGCCATCTGCTTGCTGATCTCAGTGCTGGCCTGTCAGGCGGTGTGCGTGCTGCGCACCCGCATGCAAGCCCATCGCTGCCATGACAGCTGGACGACGGTCCGCCAGGCGCTGGGCTCCATCACGCGCACCACCACGTCCTTCGAGCGCCGCGACGGGCGCATGCTGCATGTGCGAAAGACCGCCAAGGCGGATGCCCGGCAGGCGGCGCTGTACCAGGTCATGGGCATCTCTGCCCCGCCGCGCAATCTGCACAAGACAATCGCCTGAGCTCGCATTGCTCCATCATCCGCCGGCTCTGCAATCGCCGGCAGACGGGCGCTTGTAGTGCCACTCCATTTTTTACAGGCATGAAAACAATTGCTTAAGTCAGCGACTGTTAAACTTGGGTTAGCAAAGGTGATATTGGACTTGGAATTTTCCTCCAGCATGCGAAAAGCCGAACTCGCAATTTCGAAAATTTGCCATCAGTCTATTTGGATATTTGGCTGCGAATAAATATCGGCCGAATATGTTTTCCTTTGCCAGAGAGCAAGACAGGCACTCCGAGCGAAATGCATCAATTCGAAACACAAGATGTGATTTCACCGATTGAAACCGTCTCCGTAAACTGGCATTCGGCGCACTGAAAATGGGATGCTATTGATCAATGCAGACACTCCGATCATGGCATTTGACTCGGCAGCATACGCTCATCGGATTCTGTAAAGATTGCGAAAATACCGCAAAATAAAAACCTCAAGATGATTCCGAACATGTCTATTCTATGCCTTCAACGTTAACTTTTCAGATTAAATTCAGCACTGCAAGTGAAGCTTCAGCAATCTTTTATTCAAAACAACTTAACCCATTCTCTGCCAATATTCTGAACATCATGCTCGAAAATGCAAATCAGGTTTTGGCCCGACAACGGTCGCATAGGCGCAGCTCTTCGGTTCGGAAATTCATAAAGAAAAATGAGCTTTGTAGCATGTTGTGTTTTGCAGTCGCTCTATTTGGCTCCATCTTCGTCAAAAACAAGATCAATCTGACGCAAATCAAAATACTTAACATACCGCTCATAATCATGCCATTGGAACTTGATCAATAGGGTAAAATCAGCAGGCATCTCAAAGTATTCTCTGCCCATAAAAGATCAAAATATCTCTATGCATGTTGCGGTTTTCACAGACTCAGCTCAAGTGCTGTTACTGCTCACACCTGAGTGAGACGCATCGGCACAGGCAATTGCCGGGGTAAGATTGCACAGTGCAATACCGCTGGGCCGGCCATATGAAAAACCGACACCCTCAAACCAATCCGCTGGGCCGCGCGACCCTCGCCGCGATGCGCGCCGACCGCTGCTATCTGGTCGACAAGACGGCCTATCTTGAAAGGCTGACCGGCGAGAGCCGGTTCTGCTTCCTGTCGCGGCCGCGGCGCTTTGGCAAGAGCCTGCTGCTGGACACCATGCGGGAGCTGTTCGAGGGCAACCGCGAGCTGTTCGAGGGCCTGCACATCCACGACCGCTGGGACTGGAATCATACGTACCCAGTCGTGCGCCTGAGCTTCAATTCGGATTACGGCACCCCGGGGGCGCTGGAAGCCAATGTCATCACGCAGCTGCGGCGGCTGGAAGCCAGGCATGCGGTACCGGCCGCCTATGGAAGGGATGACATCACTGAGGCCGACCGTTTCAGCAATATTCTGTATCACATCCATGAGTCGACGGGCCGGCAGGTAGCGGTGCTGGTCGACGAGTATGACAAGCCGATCCTGGATGCGATCGGGGATCCGGAGCTGGCAGCGCACAGCCAGCGGTATCTGCGCGGCCTGTATGGCATGATCAAGGGACATGAGCAACAGGTCCGCTTTGCGTTTCTGACCGGCATCACCATGTTCAGCAAGCTGAGCCTGTTCTCGACCCTGAACAATCTGGATGATCTGAGTCTGGACCCGCGCTACGCCGCCATCTGCGGCTACACCGAGGCCGACCTGCAGGACACCTTCGCGCCGGAGCTGGAGGGACTCCAGCTGGACGAGATCCGCCGCTGGTACAACGGCTACAGCTGGCGCGGACCGGAGAAGGTCTACAACCCCTGGGCGATCCTCAGCCTGTTCAAATCCCGCGAGTTCAAGCCGCACTGGTCGGTCACGGGCATGCCGTCGTACCTGTACAAGGTGATGATGCAGCGCCAGCTTACGCCGCTGGATGTCAATGGTCTGAAAGTGCAGGAAGGCTTCGTCACCACTTTTGATGTCGAGAGCCTCAGCGCCGAGGCGCTGCTGTTCCAGTCGGGGTATCTGACGATCACTGGCGAGGAGCGGCAAAACTTCAAGACACTCTACGAACTGGACTATCCGAATCTGGAGGTGCGCGCGAGTCTCAACGACGGATACCTGCAGTATCTGTTCGGCGAGGGGCGCGAGCCGGCCGCGGCCCGCGAGCTGGCGGACCTGCTGGGCAAGGGCGACTTCGCGGGCTTTGAGGCGGCTGTGCGGTCGCTGTTTGCGGGGATTCCGCATCAGTGGCACACCCACAACGAGATGGCGCGCTGTGAGGGGTGGTACAGCTCGGTGCTGTATGCCTGCCTGTGGAGCGCGGAGGTCCATGGCCGGATACGCGCTGAGGAATCCGGCAACCGCGGCCGTTCGGACCTGGTGCTGCTGATTGGTGAGAAAGTTATTGTGATCGAGTGCAAGATGCTGCATGACGGAGCGCCCGAGCAAAGAGCGGTTGAAGCCATTGGTCAGATTCGCGAGCGCGGCTATGCCGAGCCGTACCGCGATGGCGCCTGTGAGATTCATCTGATCGGCGCCGTGTTTGATGAGAACACCCGCAGCCTGGCCGCCATGACCGTGGAGGCAGACTGAGTGAGCCGCGTGCGCCTGTATTCCTGTCTTGCCATTCAAGCAGCCTGACACGAAAAACGGCGGTGCCGGTGGCAATTGCTGAACCGTTAAGCCCGATCAAAGAATTCATCACCTGTCCAGCAGGTCAAGCCATACCTTCACATCATGCTTGCCAATCAATCTGGCTGAACAGTGAAAACCAGACAATATTGAAGAGTTGGGCAACGGCTTAACCCAATGCAAATGCATCACAGCAATCTTCAAAATGACTTGAATCACATACTGCCTCTTCACAGTTGTTCCAAATTTGAGGATAGCGATTTTTGGCAATTATGCACTTGCTCAGTTTCTTGCAAATGATAACAGCCAAGGGCAAAGCAAAAATATCTATGATCATCCGTTTAATATGCTTGCCCTGATCTCAAAAGCATTGCCAATTCAAGTTTGGCTTGCATGAAAATTTCATAAAATATCCAGCGTTTTTTGATCTGGAGGTTACCGCCCCTATTTGGTCATGCCACATTTGATTGATGGTAAAAGTGCAGCAGCTGAGCTGCGTCGGGATGTTGCACAGAAAGTTCTCGTTTTGAAGAGCCAGCATAGGCTCACACCCGGACTTGCCGTCGTACTGCTCGGCAGCGATGCTGCGAGTCAAGTCTACGTGCGCAACAAAATCGCGCAAACATCCAAAGCCGGCATGCATTCATATCATCACGAGCTGGATGAGACTGTTTCTGAGACGCAGCTGCTCAAGCTGATTGATGATTTGAACTCAGATGCTTCGGTCAACGGAATTCTAGTTCAGCTGCCCCTGCCAGCTCATATTGATTCCGCCGCAGTGCTCAGCTCGATCTCACCAGATAAAGATGTAGATGGATTCCATATTGAGAATGTCGGTCGACTGACACTTGGCATGGATGCCCTGGTACCTTGCACACCGCTGGGCTGCATGAAACTGCTGCACACATGCAAACCGGATCTCACCGGCCTGCATGCAGTCATCGTCGGGCGATCCAATATCGTTGGAAAACCGCTGGCTTCTTTGCTTCTGGCTGCCAATTGCACGGTCACAGTCGCCCATTCGAAAACTGCAAATTTACCCGCAGTTTGTCGGCAGGCCGATATTCTGATCGCAGCGGTCGGTGTTGCGCAGCTAGTGAAAGGCCACTGGGTCAAGCCTGGGGCGCTCGTCATTGATGTAGGCATCAACCGCATTCAATCAGAATCAGGCAAGCAGGTTCTCACTGGCGATGTTGATTTTGAAGGCGCTGCGAAAGTCGCTGCGGCAATTACACCTGTGCCCGGCGGCGTGGGTCCAATGACCATTGCCTGCCTGCTTCACAATACTTTGCAAGCGACTTGCATGCAAAACGGCATGGCCCTGACTGCAATTGAATCCTGAGAGGATCACCAGCACACCGCGGCGGCTGGAAACACATCGCCTTTGGCTCCGCGCGGATCGCAGCCTGCCTCGAGCAGCCCTGTTTGCGGGTCTCTCTCAATCGCGAGCAGATAGCCCTGCGTCCAGTCTGGCACCGGGTTGACAACATGCCCCTTCGCTCGCAGCTGCTCAAAAACGCTCTCACCGACCTTCTCTTCGATTGAAACCTGATTGAGGAAATTCTCATGAGGCGCAAAAAATCCTGGGAAGTGCCGGCTGGAAAATTTCGCCGCCTCGATCGCTTCTGGAACAGTCATGTCAAATGCCAGCCGATTTAGAATGAACTGCAGCATCCATTGATCCTGCTGATCACCGCCCATGCTTCCGTAAACCATCCATGGCTCATTGTTTCGATGCACCAGCGTCGGACTGATTGTGGTGCGCGGCCGCTTGCCAGACGCAATGCGATTCGGATGGTGATCCGGTGTCAGGTAGAATGTCATGAGCCGATTGCCCAGCGGAACGCCTAGCGCCTTGACCAATTCGGAGGACTTCAGCCACCCGCCGCTGGGGGTTGCAGCGACCATGTTGCCATGCCGGTCTGCTGCATCAACATGCACCGTTCCATGACCCCACGAGCGGCCGCCGAGACACTGCTGCGCAGACAATCGAGCCGCTCCCGCGAGCGGATCACCCGGGCACACTTCGGAAATCACCGCCTCAGCGCTGATCAGCTGTGAGCGCATCTTTCCATACGAATCTGACAGCAGCCGCTCAATTGGCACCTCAACCTGCGATGGATCCGCATACCATTGCTCCCGATCAGCAAAGGCAAGCTTGACCGCCTCAATGACAGCATGCAGATAATCCGCAGTATTGTGTCCCCAAGCTCGAAGCGGATAATTCTTTAAGATAGACAGCGTCTGCAGCAGTGCAGGACCTTGATTCCAAGGGCCGCACTTGAAAATTCGCGCATCGCCAAAGTCTATCCAAACCGGTTTCTCAATCCAAGTCGCATAGCATTCGAGATCTGAACGCTCGATAAATCCATCTCTTTGAGCGCTGTGCATCGCGATTTCAGACGCGATGTCGCCGCTGTAAAACTCCTCGCGAACCGCCGCAATGCCTCGCTCTCGGCTGCCGCCAGCGGCGGTTTCGGCTGCGATCAAGGTACTGAGGCAATCAGACAGCGCTGAATTGACAATGCGCTGTCCCGGTGCGGGCAGTGCATTGTCAGGCAGATAGACAGCCGCCGTGCTGGGCCAATGCTGGCGAATCTGTCCCAAGTTCTCCAGCAAGCCAAAGTCAGGCATATAGAGTATCCCGCGATGGATCGGAAAACCTTCCCGCGCCAATTTCAATGCAGACGAGCAGACCTCGGAAAAAGTCAGTGTGCCAAATCTTGCCAGCGCTTCGACATAAGCGCCGACAGCAGCCGGCACGCCGGCTGCCAGCACACCGGTATCGGGCACCTGATCATACCCGCGAGCCTGAAAATTCTCAACAGTCGCTTTCTCCGGCGCACAGGTGTTGCCGTTAATAACCACCGGAGCGGCAGCAGCCATCTGAATGATCATCGGACACTCGCCGCCTATCGTATGCTGGTGTGGATTGACAACACCCTCAACCAGTGCGGCGGCAACTGCTGCATCGACGGCATTGCCGCCGCCTTTAAGTATATCGGCCCCGGCATGAGCGGCCAGGTAATGCTCGGCGGTGACCGCTCCATCGAATCCGAAAAATCGCGGATGAAAAGGTGCAATCTCAAGACGATTGCGATCAAATAATCTCATGATTCTAGCAACGATTTGTCGGGCTAATCAGTCAGCGACACCGAATTTGACATGTCTTATGTTGCTGAAATAGCAACGAGACTGCGCTGTCCGCTAATAGGTGAGGCGAATTTTGGAGAAGAAATTCAATTTTGATCGTACTAAATTCGGGCTACAGGAGAATATTTAGGTTAGTGACCGGCCGTGTAAACAGCTGTCTGCAACCCTATTACGTTCGCCTTTCATCGCATTTACTTTACAAAATTAATTCTGCAACTTCATGAAATAGTGCAATATTGCTGGCAACTCAGAATCAATGTGACTAAATGCGAACGCATAATCACAATTTCTGTACATCTCATTTAGATCGTTTGACCGACTTAACCAACCCCCGCCATCAACGACGTTAATCAATTGAACATCAGCAGCATTAGCACGCGACCGAGCAGAATTGTATCGGTGAATGGCTTCGTACATTGATTTCTGCTCACGCGCTCTGGAACTCTGAGATGAGGCAGTTGTTAAATTGTACGAAGACATGATCAAAATTCTCGGCAAAACCAACCGAGGCACTACCACATCAACCTCTTTGTCGTCAACAAAATCTACGTAACCTTTTTACCAGCTATACCCAGACTCTTTGACGATTGCACCAATACTATATTCCAGAGCAAATCCTGTTCGAGTACTATAGAGAGATTGCAAATTGCTGTGCATTTCCGCCACTAAGCTTTCTCGAATTCGGCGTAACCAGTCCTCTGGAAGTCTAAATCGCTCGGATGTAAACCAAGGAATTTCCAAATAATTTGATGGTTCAATGAGATAATTTGCGATACACCGTGTAGCTTTAGTATCACTACGCCTTCGCGTCCATGTTTTTTGCTCAGGACACAAAACCATACATACCCTATCAAGAGCTTCAAGTGAACCTTGTGTGGCTGCCAATATAAGCTTCAGCCGATCTTTGTATTCCTCGGTGGTCGCGGACGAGCACAATATTGATTCAATATCACTGGACGCACCAAGTCCTGCGTCCGGAAATTCGATTCCAAACTCTGCCCGCTCTATTCTTCGCTCTCGTTCTTCGTATATTTCCCTTTCAATTTCTGGAAAGTGCAAAAAGGGAGACATCCCATTTAGCAGCTCGTCATAGCTCAGCTTGCTTGGTTTATCCAATACATTGACTCCTTGATATCGCAATCACGAATTGAAACAATTTTTCCATGATGAAAGGATGCAAAAGCATTCTCAGATCTTGCAGGCTCAGCCTCATCGAGTTTTTCTTGTGCTGTTTTCTGATAATGCTGATCAATTTCACAGCCGATATATTCTCGACCCATTTGCTTTGTCGCAACTGCACCTGATCCACCCCCACAAAACGGATCAACGACTAGATCATCTGGATCTGCTGTCATCAAAATGACACGCTCGATCAGATGAACAGGCAATTGGCACGGATGATTATGGATCCGTCTTGACGCGCGGCGAACTGGCGAACTCTGTGAATATCATCCCAAACATCGCTGATTTGATAACCAAACGGGTTCCGCAGATGTTCTTTGCCCCCGTAGTCTTTTAAAAATGCCTTACACTTTCGGCATTCCTTATGAGGAGCACGAACATCAAAGAATTTGCTCTCTTTTGTCTTGGTGTAATACAAAATTCCGTAATGCGCAGGTTGCAATGTCTTACCTAATGGTTTTCCGGTGGAATTCCATGCGATCCAATGCTTGAAGATAGCCAATTCGCTCAATATCGGAGCAGTGCAGATTAATAATCTCGGAATGTTGTAAACCAGCAATGATCCATCGTCCTTTAAAATGCGTATTGCCGATTCAATCCAGGCTCTTGTCCAAACTAGATAGTCCTCAATGGCAAGATTATCCTTATACGAGTTGTAGTTTTTATTCAAGTTAAATGGCGGATCAGCAAAAACAAGTTGAACTGAGTTTTCTGGCAAAGCATCCATCGCTTTTATGCAATCCATGTTCAATACCTGATTTCTCATTTCACCCTATCCTTTCGCAGCAACTCGACTTCTATATTTCCGGCAATCTACTTCATTAGATGAATGGTGTTTTGCTCTCTTATCTCGCACCATCCTGACCATTTGTTCGCATACCAGGGCAAATATGCATAAGATAACTTTTTCAAAATGCTGTAGTATTTAAAATTTATAAACAAAATCAAAAACTTAAATACTTTTCGTATGGTGCGCATTATGCCCGAAACATACTCGAAAATTGAATGATTGACCGACTTATATTCAGCGTATGCAGCAACATAAGCCATGTGAAAAGAAGTGCAAAAAGCACCACCGCATCTAAAGCAGAATTTCTTGAATTTATGCTTAATCTTTTCTTTGACAAAAGTAGATTTGGTTGACTTCAGTTTTGCTGGAGCAAAGTGTATGAGTCTCACCGTTAATAGATTCTCTTACCTTGTGCATCATTGACCATGCGGATCTTTGATAAATGCCGATATCACCATACAATCCCACGCTGCTTACAACCCTCAGACTAACGGTGATTAAATTAACCCAAGCCGCTCATTCTCAATAGCGAAGATGTAATGATTTCATAAGCATCTTAGTTTTTAATGAGAAATCGCTCTGACATGAGCGGGATCGGCAAGGCTGATTCTATACCTTTTTTCTGATCGGGTATAGATGCCACCAGATGTGAGATAAGAATCTACAACGCTCATCCGTATTGCATTGATCAACCATTCTTCAAATATACAAACTTTTGGGAATTCATCTGACAACTCCGTAAATTAAATTTCATGGTGTTGCGAAGTGTGTGCTTGGCGATTTTTCAGTTCTGCCCGTTGTTCTCAATATGAAGGATTATGCACTATGCTCGCAATCGAGGAGGAGCATATTTACAAAATAAACCGCAAAGATATAGCTTGTGCCACACATTAAAAAAAGGGAATTATAACGAATAGTGCCCAAACCGCGCCGCCGCCAATCCGGTCAGCGAACTCTCTGCTTGTGAATTGACGCCGCTTTTCTCTGCCGCGGCGCGCCACCGCGAACCAGCGCAGCCCTCACCTGCTCCGGCGTGGCATTGATGCGCAGGTCAGTCTTGGATTTTTTCAAGTCGGGTTTGGATTTTTTCATCATGGCTGCCGCCTGCTGCGCGGGACAATTCATTTTCAGTTTGCCCAGCTGTACACAGGCATCTGAAACAGCAGACGCTTCCAAAGGGCGGGCCAGCATAATTCACACCCTGTCAGCTTTCAGATCCCTGCAAGTCAGCCGCTTGCCCTCCATGCCCCTGACGATGCCGGTCATCTGGTCGATGGTATCCAGCGACCGGATATTGTGCTTGCCCGCAAACTCGGACACATAGCGGTGCAGGTGCTGGCGGCTGATCTTGTGGAATGTGCCTTTATGCGCCCGTTTCAGAACTGCCCAGAACGACTCAATGCCGTTGATATGCGCCTGTCCTTTGACATACTCGCCGACCGAGTGCTTGACAGTGTCATGCTCGAAATCGACCATGCCCTCGTAGCTTTTGTGATCGTCTGTGTAGACTGTAGAATTCGGCTTGGCATTGTCCGCCACAAATCCTTGCAAAGTCGCCCGCTTGGTATTCTCAATCACTCTGGCGGACACCTGGTTTGATTCCCGCTCTTTCATTCCGATTACAGCAGTCTTGCCAACCCCGCCGCGTCCGGCATTCAGCTTTTTGCTGGAATGCTTGCTGGTCTCTTTCCCGCCCATGTAAGTCTCATCCACTTCCACTGTGCCGCTGAACATGGCTGTATCGCCCTGCTCATAGGCCTTGCGGATCCGGTGTGCCAGCCGCCAAGCTGAGGGCTGCGCAATTTTCAGGTCGCGTCGCAGTTTCATGGACGATACACTTTTCAGGCTGGTGGTCATCAGGTAAGTGGCAATCGCCCAAGTTCGATAATCAAGGTTCGAGCTTTCCATGACTGTGCCGGTCTTGACGCTGAACCGCTTGCCGCAGACTTTGCGATTCCGGCAGCGAAACGGCATTGTCTTGTGCCTTGCGCCGGTCAGCACATTCTCTGATCCGCAGTGCGGGCAGTAGATGCCGTCTTTCCAGCGGGCTTCAATGAACCATTTCTCAGCTGTCTCATTGTTGGAAAACATATCCATAATCTCAATCAGCGACAGTCCTTTGCGGTAGCTTTTTCCGGGCGCAGTCTGCATTGCTCTTTACCTTTATAGTAATTCTGTCAGTTTTTTGTCAAAATCCTGCCAGGTATTATACACTATTTTGGGCACTATTCGTTATAATTCCCTTAAAAAAGCCCTTCGACCAATCCGTTTGCACCAATGCGGATCGAGTTGGCCGCAGGCACTCGCGGCAGCCCGGGCATGGTCATGATATCTCCGCAGATGGCCACTACAAATCCAGCTCCAGATGCCAGACGAACCTCACGAATCGGCACGATGTGTCCCTTCGGCGCGCCCAGGGCAGACGGGTCGACCGAAAAACTGTACTGCGTTTTCGCCATGCAAATTGGGAATTTCCCAAAGCCGTCATTTTGCAGCTGCGACAGATAGCTGGCCGCCTTGCTGTCAAGCGCGATGTCGCCCGCACCGTAAATCTCGCGGGCCGTAGTTCTGATTTTCTCTTCCAGCGGCAGCTCATCTTCATACAGCATTTCGAATTTTCCGCCGCCGGCATCAGCCAATTCAGACACGGCATGCGCCAGCGCCTCAGTCCCTGCACCGCCATCCGACCAGTGCGTGCACTCATAGGCTTGAACGCCAAGCTGCGCACAGCGCTCACGCACCGCGGCAACCTCCTGGTCAGAATCGGTGACAAAGCGATTGATTGCAACCACTGCCGGGAGTCCATAGCGGGCCACGTTGTGCAAGTGCTGCTCAAGGTTGACGCAGCCTCTGCTCACCGCATCGACATTTTCTGCCGCCAGCTCGGTTTTTGCAACACCGCCATGCATTTTAAGCGCCCGAATGGTCGCGACAACAACAACCGCTGCCGGATTCAGGCCGGCGGAACGGCACTTCACATCAAAAAACTTCTGAGCTCCAAGATCAGCTCCGAATCCAGCCTCTGTAATGACGTAATCTGACATTTTCAGCGCCGCACTCGTCGCCGCCACCGAGTTGCAGCCGTGCGCAATATTGGCAAACGGTCCGCCATGAACCAATGCCGGGTTGTTTTCCAGTGTCTGCACCAGATTCGGTGCAAACGCGTCCTTGAGCAGAACCGCCATCGGCCCATGGCCGTCGAGATCAGCGGCAGTGACCGCGGACCGGTCACGCCGGTAGCCGACAATGATCCGGCCCAAGCGCTGCTCCAAATCGCTCAAATTATCTGCCAGACAGAAAATGGCCATCACCTCACTGGCAACCGTAATATCAAAACCGCTTTCACGCGGATAGCCATTCGCCACCCCGCCGAGTGAGCAGGCAATCTGGCGCAATGCCCGATCATTCATGTCGACGACCCGCCGCCACGATACACGCCTGGCATCAATGGCGGTATCGGCACCCCAGTAAATGGAGTTGTCAACTAAAGCGGACAGCAGGTTATGGGCGCTGCCAATGGCATGAAAATCACCCGTAAAATGCAAATTGATATCTTCCATCGGCACAACCTGAGCATAGCCGCCGCCTGCGGCCCCGCCTTTCATGCCAAAACATGGTCCCAGACTGGGCTCGCGCAGACAGATGGCAGTCTGCTTGCCGATGCGATTCATGCCATCTCCCAAACCGACGGTGGTGGTGGTCTTGCCCTCTCCGGCAGGGGTCGGCGTGATGGCGGTCACCAAAATGAGCTTGCCATTCTCACGACCGCGCAGCAAGTCAATGTAATCCAGTCCAATTTTGGCTTTGGTCTGTCCGTACGGAATCAGCGCATCAGACGGAATGCCGAGTTTCGCCCCAATATCACCGATCGGCTGCATAGCGGCTTTTCGGGCAATCTCAATATCACTCATTACTTTTTGCATTGTGCGCAACCTCTGAATTCAAATGGGAGCTGGCAGTGATTTCGCCACCCTCAAGGTGATTATGCTTCGCATTGTGCTGATCTTGAATCGGCTGAGCCGCAAATTGAGCCGCAGCACCATCAGAGAACCAAAACGAGACCGAGACTCCCGGCCACAGACACGCCATAGATCAGCAACCGAATCACGCAATGCCAAGAAAAGACAATCGGTTTTTCGAAGAGAGTCGCTCTGTAAGCCGGGTTCTGTATCTAATCTGTTGATCAGCGGCAGCCATTCATCTGGATCGCTCATCGCTGAGCGACTCTAGCGATCTACCCAAATCCAACGCGGGCTTCGTTTGCGGATTTCTATTTGATCTTGCTCAAAGTGGGGTTTGCCCTGCCAAGTCCGGTTGCCCGAATTGCGGTGCGCTCTTACCGCACCATTTCACCCTTACCTCAAGCCTCCCGGCCACATTGGCTTGGAACACGAGGCGGTATATTTTCTGTGGCACTTTCCGTCGGCTCACGCCGCCCAGGCGTTACCTGGCACCTTGCCCGTTGAGCCCGGACTTTCCTCTTGCGGCTCGCCTGTATGATGCAGGTCGCAAGCGACTGCCCGAACGACTCTTCTTCAGCAGCGCGTATTGTATTACAAGATTGATTTGAATTCTGGGTGCGCATTCGATTCGCGCGGCAGGACTGAATCCACCTGCAGACCCGCCTGATCGAGCTCTTAGATCTCACGCTGGCGATGCAAATCTACTGCCTGCCGGTAAAGCGCGTTGCGACTGCGGCCCAGTATTCTTGCCGCCACCGCAGCCGCTTTGCTGGGCGTCAGCTCATCAAGCAAATGCATCAGCAACTCGTCTGCCTGCACCTCGTCGCGCCGCCGCGATTCTGACGAGCTGCCGACAATGATGACAAACTCTCCTTTTTGACCATTGTCAGCATCACGAATCTGCTTGACTATGGAAGACAGGGTGCCTGTATAGATCGATTCGTGAATCTTGGTCATTTCCCTCGCAACGCAGCCGACAGCCGACTCGCCAAAAACTGACTGGGCATCCTCAAGGGACTTGATAATGCGATGCGGCGCCTCAAAGAAAACCAAAGTTGAGCCGGTCAAGGCAAGCTGCTTCAGTCTGCCGATGCGCTCGCTGCGCCGCGCCGGCAGAAAACCTGCAAACATCATGGAACTGCCGGATAAGCCGCTGACCGAAATCGCGCTGGTCAAAGCGCTCGGACCGGGCACCGGCTCCACCGCAATGCCGCTTGCATGTGCCTGTGAGACTAGATTGCGGCCCGGATCCGAAATCAGCGGCGTGCCGGCATCACAAATCAAGGCGATGTCAGATCCGCACAGCAGCTGCCTGAGCAGGGACCTGGCAGCCCGCTGCTCATTGTGCGCATGATAGGGCACTGTTTTTGTCGCAATTGAGAATTTCGAGAGCAGCCTGCGACTGCGACGCGTATCCTCAGCCGCGATCAGATCCACCTCACTCAGCGTTTGCAGCGCCCGAATCGTGATATCGTCTAAATTCCCAATCGGGGTTGCAACCACATACAAAGTGCCTGGCTCATTCATTCTGTCCCAATGCGCTCTGTCCCAATGCGCTCAGTTATAATTTCAATCGCCAAAAATGTCTCATTTTAGTATTCACCTGATGTTTTTTAAATGCAATCTGCCCGATTGATGCTATTTCAGCTGACAGCTGCTTCGCTTGGCATTCTGCTCGCAGGATGCACACCCGAAGCGCAGCAGGCGACGCAGGACTCTGTGCCTGAGACACAGGCCGTGCTTGCGGACGCGCCGATCGCGGAACCTCAAATCACAATCACGCCGCCGCCGGCAGAGCCAGATATGACCGCCGAGTCGGCGGCCGCAGCCGAAGCGCAGCCGAGCATCACTGAAGAGCCTTGGGTTCTGGAATACGACGCGCCGTGGAATATTCTCACAGCCGAGCGCACTGGCGAATCCTGGCAGCGGAATTCAGCCCTGATAGAGGCGGCCAGCTCGCTGATGGCATCGCGGCGAGTTGATGAGGCCATTGCGCTGGCTGCGCTCATTGACCCCACAGGCCTGGAGCCCAGCGACCGAATCAATCTGGAATTCCTGCAAATTCGCATGCATCAGGCTGCAGGCAATCATCGCCGCGCTCTGGCACGACTGCGTACTCTCCAGCTCAGCAGCGATCTGGATACAAGTCAGCGCCTGCGCGGGCAGCGACTGAAAATTCACTCCATTTCGCACTCCGATAACCGCATCGAATTAGCGTTCGCGATCGCTGATTTGATATCGATGCTTCCATCCGGGCCGCAGCGGATAGAATCTTCGCATCAGCTCTGGTCGCTTCTTCGACGCATTCCGGCAACGGACCTGAATTCGGCCATTGCCGGGTCCAGCCAGCCTATCCATCAGCAATGGATGCAGCTGGCTGCTGCGGCCAGCGCCGCGCAGCACGACCCCTACCTGTTCAGCCAAGTTTTATCGAACTGGCTCAGCTCCAACCCTGACCACCCTGCCCGCCAGCTGATGGATGCAGGTCTTGGCCACGATCCGGCAGAGATCCGAAAAATTGCCCTGCTGCTGCCGCTGACATCGAGAAGTCAAGCCGCATCGCAGGCCTTTCTGAACGGAGTGATGGCACAGCATGCGCTGCACTCATCACCTGACAAGCCGCAAATCGAAATCATCGATATCGGTGAAGACCCGGGCCTGATCACCCGGCATTACTATCAAGCGGTCGAAACGGGAGCAGATTATGTGATTGGACCGCTGGGAGTTGAGTATGTGGAGGAATTGGCGGCCCAAGGCGATCTGCTGCTGCCAACTTTGCTGCTCGGCAATGCCGAGAGCTTCAGCCTCCCAGAACAGGTGCTGCAATTCTCACTGGCGCCCGAATCCGAAGGCATCAAGATGGCACGGCAGGCGCGGGGTGACGGCTACGCCCGAGCGCTGGTTCTAGCGCAGCCATCGCCTTGGTCAAACCGCGCGAGCCAAGCCTTCCAGGACGAATGGCAGGCGCTGGGCGGGGCAGTCCTTGAAGTGCATGACTTTGAGCTGAAACAATCCGATTACTCTGAGATTGTGAAGAATATGCTGTCGATTTCCTCCAGCGCGCAGCGCTACGGTGAAATACGCCAGTTGACCGGCCAGCGCATGAGATTCTCTCCGCGCCATCGCCAAGATGTCGATCTGGTGGTGCTCGCAGCGGATGCCGAGCATGGCCGGCTGATCAAGCCGCACATTGATTTCCTTGGCGCGATTGAGCTGCCGGTATACGCCACTCATCATATTTTCAGCGGAAACTTCAACAAAATTCTTGACCAGGACCTTGATGGCATACAGTTCACCGACATGGACTGGATGGTTGATCGCAACCCGAACATGCAAGACCTCAAAGAGCGTTTGCTTGCAAACGGCTCGCTTGCGGCTCAGTTTCAACGACTTTTTGCAATGGGAGTCGATGCGTACAATCTCGCTTTTCGCGCACAGACGCTGCAGCATTCTCCGCAAGCTCGGCATCACGGACTGACCGCCGTGCTCACAGTCGATAAGGGCGGCGTGATCGTTCGCGAGCCGTTATGGGCGCGATTCAGCGATGGCGAGCCAGTTGTCAGCACTGTCACTCAAGATCCAGAGGCAGTGCCGCCGGCAATCGGGCATATGCCGCCACCCGCCCTGACGCAAGTGCAATAGCAATCATTCAGCACTTTCGTTGGAGTACAATTTCAAAATGAGGTTACACACTATGCGCAGTGATGTTGTTATGTTCGCTGGATACAAAAATACAAAACAAAAACATAAACGTATCAAGCCATCCTCAAGCAAAGCGGCTGCATTTCTGATGCGGGTCTGGATCGCGGCCTCAGTCGCATGGGCATTGAATCCAAATGTCTTTGCACAATCTGATGCAAACGAAGCCATTGACCCGAAGTCCACCCGCTCCGTCACCCAGATCATCGATGATTCAGCGATCACATTTCGCGTCAGCAATTTCATCGCTCGAAACGATGAAATTACGTCGAAATCAAACGTCAATGTCACCACCGTGAGCGGGGTGGTACTGTTAACCGGCAACGTCGAGAATGTCGATCAGAAACAGTGGATTGAAGATCTCGCCGAAAACGAGCAAGGCGTCCGCAAGGTGGTCAACGAATTGCGTGTTGAGAAAATACGCAATGCATTCGCAATGACAGGTGACAAGTATCTGCAGTGGTCCATCAAGCACCGACTGACCAGCCAGATCAATGAATGGAGCGCAAAGATCCAGGTGGTTGTCTATCGCAAAATAGTTTACCTCATGGGTGTCGTTCCCGCCGATGTTGCAGAGGCAGTGACCAAGATCGCGAGCACTACCCGAGGCACAGAACGTGTTGTTCAGGTTTTTGAAATCGAGGATGCCTGACCGCATCCGTATCGCCGCCATGTGTGCAGACGGAAGCTGAAGCCTGAGCCGGCCAGCAAATGTTTTGCGTACCAGACGGCAATGTCAGCCGCCGCGCACTGCTCGTCGATTGGAGCGGGCGATGGGAATCGAACCCACGTTCTCAGCTTGGGAAGCTGATGTTCTGCCATTGAACTACGCCCGCGAGCCCGAAGGTGCGAGATCTAATTGTCAATTATTGAGCTGAGATCTCAGTTCTGCGGAAGCGGCCTGGCAATGCAGGCCTTGATAACACTGGCATACTCAGCTCACCGCAACGCTGCGATCAGCTGATGACGAGCTGGATTTCGATTCCGCACTGGTCTCATCATGCTCAGTCCCATTGAGCAGCGACAAATATCGCTCAAGCTCTCCGAGAGCAACACGGTAAACATCTTGCTTGAATTCAATGACACGCTCGACAGCAGACCAGTAATCAACCCATTTCCAGTCATTAAATTCAGGTTTGATATTCGCGTCTAAGCAGAAGTCTGACTCCTCGCCTAAAAATTTAAACAGAAACCACTTTTGAATCTGCCCTTTGAGCCGAGTACTGTTGGGGCGGAACCGATTGCTGCTGTAATGATGCGGAATATCGTATTTCAGCCAATCTTCAGTCGAGGCAATCAGGCGCACATGATGCGGTTTCAAACCGAGTTCTTCTTCAAGCTCACGATAGACGGCCTGATGCGAAGTCTCGTTCGAGCATACTCCGCCTTGTGGAAATTGCCAGCCGTCATGCCTGACACTGCGCGCCCATAGAACTTGGGACTTGTGGTTGCAAAGAACGATCGCAACGTTTGGACGGTAACCGGAATACCAGAATTCACTCATAGGGACGACTTAGGTTCGGTGCGACCCTGCCGGGCTGCAATGCAAAATTGAGGTTGAGAGCGATGCCTAGTATAACAAATCGGCGGGCACTCAAATCTGTGAAATCGACAATGGCTGCAGAGCGTATATTGTCTCTGTCACTTTGACTTTTCACGACCGCATTTGAATCCACAGCAGCAAAACAAATGGAAAAGCCGACGGTGGACAGATCCACCCCTTTATGCGCCTGGCATGCGCTGTTGCGCAATCATTCCAAGTCTTCCGAGACAACGTTTTCCTCCGGCAATATATCGACATCAGGTGTCATTTCATTGCAGCCCACGCACTCGCTTCCGCCATACCGCTGATTGCTGGAAACCTTGGTCCGTCCATAGACACGGGCGTTTTCACCGAGAGGCGTTTCCAAAAACATTGACATCGCCATAGACCTGTGAATTGCCGCGAATATTGGCCTCCTCGCTGATAATAGCATGATCATACACACGCGCATTGGCATACGCGCGACCCGATTCGATCACCTGGGCATGACCGGAAAGCGCCGCATTGCCGGAAATTGTGGCGGACATGCAGACAACTGCGTTTCCCTTGACGGCAGCTTTATCCTCGATGCGTACTTGCTGCTGCGCTCTGGCATGGTCGCAAAATGCAGCATTCGGGCCGATATAGACGGTCGCGCGGGTGCGCGCCGTGTCGGCCGCAAACCCGCCGCCATTCGGATATGGCTGGCCAGCCGCGCCATCGCAGGCCGCAAGCACACCCTCAGATACCACAAGAGTCGCGACAGCCAGGACCCGCCAGCAGTAGGAAAGCTGTCAGTTTAGCGCGGGAGGGGCTGGCTCTCTCCTTTGACAGTCAGCCGCAAGTGCTGATTGCGGATCTAAAAACACCATTCGTGCCGTTTTGCACTTGGCATTGTGCACAGTATAAAGTTTGCTGAGTGGAAAATTGCCACCAGCACTGGATCGTGCAAAATCAATCTGCGCCATCCAGCCAGCGGTGCTAGTGAGGTTCTGCAAGCCCCAGTCTGCAAAAAAAAACAGAGCTGAGCGCTTGCTGCATGACAGCGTGGCAAGCCGCTTGAATCGGGAGGGGGTGACTCTCACTAGCTCGCCGCAGCAGCCGGCGTCTCCGCGGCGCAATAGCGTATGCCAGTACCGCCGATACCGCAATAGCCGCCCGGGTTTTTGGCCAGATACTGCTGATGCAGCTCTTCCGCAAAATAGAAATCTGATGCCGGAACGACTTCGGTTGTGATCGCTCCGAAGCGCTGCTTCCGCAAACAATCGCTGTAGGCCTGCAGAGAGCGCTGCGCCAGGTCATGCTGCCGCTCACCGTAGGTATAAATGCCCGAGCGGTATTGGGTACCGACATCGTTTCCCTGCCGCATGCCTTGCGTTGGATCATGACTTTCCCAAAATACACGCAACAGATCATCATAGGACAGCTGATCCGAATGAAATACCACTCTGACCACTTCATTGTGCCCCGTCATGCCAGTGCAGACTTCACGATAAGTTGGATTTTGAGTGCAGCCTCCGGAATAGCCGACCGCAGTCACATAGACTCCGGGAACAGACCAGAATTTTCGCTCAATGCCCCAGAAGCATCCAGCGCCGAACATCGCGATCTGCGTATTGTCTGGATAAGGCTCAAACATTGAGTGACCATTGACATAATGTTTTTCGGAAATTGAAATCGGTGTTGCCCGACCTTTGATCGCGGCACCAGCCTCCGGCATGGAATCTTTTCGCTTGAAGTTAAAGAACATGGAACTTGTCTCCGTTTTTGGTGAATCGGATCGCGCCGCCCAAGGTTGCGAGGCAAACAATGCCAGTATCGAATCGAACCTCGGCTCAGCGGGGTCTACATTACATTAGGAAAGCAATCAATGCAGAAAGTTTGCTGATCGGCTGCCATTCAAAACCGCTCCAAGCCAGTCATATGACCTGATCTGCGACAAGCATAGATTTCCGCTGCATCATTCATAGCAGTGCTCAGCAGCCGGAAACTCGCGATTCACAACTGCATTCACATAGTTCTGAATGGCCGACTGCACTTGGTTTGTCTCAGCCAGAAAGTTCTTGACAAATCTTGCCGGCTTGCCAGGATACAGTCCCAGCAGATCGTGCAAAACCATGATTTGACCGTCGGTATGAGGTCCGGCGCCGATGCCAATGACCGGTATCTGAAGCTTCTCGGTGATGGTTCGGCCCAAAGACTGCGGCACGCATTCGAGCAGCAGCAGGCTGGCCCCCGCCTCTTGCAGCATCAGCGCCTCATCAATCATGGACTGCGCCTTGACCGGATCGCGGCCTTGCACCCGATAGCCCCCCAAGTGGTTCACCGACTGCGGAGTGAGCCCCATGTGCGCACACACTGGAACGCCTCTCTCGACTAGCCGCCGAGTGGATTCGGCCAGCCACCCGCCCCCTTCCAGCTTGATGATGTGAGCCCCTTCGCGCATGAGAACACCGGCATTTTCCAGCGTCGCATTTTTGCTGTAGTAGCTCATAAATGGCAAATCTGCCATTAGCAGCGAGCCGCGATTTCCGCGTCTGACACAGCGCATGTGATAGGCCACATCTTCGATTGTAACGGGCAAGCTGCTCTCATGTCCCTGAACCACCATGCCGAGTGAATCCCCTACCAAGAGCAGTTCCGCCCCCGCTTCACTCGCGGCCACGGCCTCACAGTAGCCATAGGCTGTCAGGCAGGCAAACTTCTTCTCTTCCTGCTTGTATTTCGCAAAGGTATTGACTGAAATCTTCATATTGATTATTTCCGCACTAGAGTCGCCAAGCGATGGATCCCAGAGCGCAATGGGATGACGAGAACGGAATTCGCCGGATCATGTTTACCGCAATCTGTCGCTTGCGACCGTCTGTCAGAAGCCCAGTTTCAGCCAGACACTCGTTGCCGTTCACAGCTGCATGCCGCACAGCATAGAGCCTGACAGCAGCTCAGGGATCCCGCGTCCAGCGCTCCATTTCCCGGAAATCGCCGCCTTGCGGATACGCCTTGAAAATCTCGTTGAGCTGATGATGCTCAGCCGCCGCTTTGGCCAGGATCTGCTCAAGCGTCATGCCTTGCACCCGCCGCCACATCACCCACAAAATAATTGCCATGATCGGATACAGTGCAAACCCCAAGATAAACATCAGAAGTTCCTCACATCCAGGTCCAGATGCTCGGCTGACCGAGTGCCCGCAATCGGACGGTTGCTTTCACAGTGATAAGTGAAGACCAGCGAGAGTTTGACTTTGCTCGTCCGGTTCCGCCTTGCGCTGTGCAGCAAGCGGCTGTGAAACAAAAGCAAATCCCCGGCATTGAGCTCAATATTTTTTGCAGACTCCATCAGCGCTCTGTTTTTTTTCAGATCCGTGCGGAAAAACAGAGACGCATCGAATTGTCCGCGCTCGAAGTCCATCGTATGCGAGCCCGGAATCACTGACAGACTCCCGTTTTCGGGGTGCTCATCGCCCAAAGCCAGCCATGAGGTGACGAGCTTCGGCTGATCAAAACTCCAGTAGCGGATGTCCTGGTGCCAGCCTGTCTCACTGCCGTATCCGGGGAATTTGGTCATCACGCAGTTGTGGTGGTTCTGACTCACCTGAACATAAGGCGACTCAAGCAGATTGCGAACGTGATTTGCGACCTCGCCGCATAATGCCCAGTGCTGGAACAATTCATGCCGGGCCAGGGCGTTGAGCAGGCGTCGCGGCGTATCTCCGCCAGGGGCTGCCCGCGATGCCGGAGCGCCCGGATAGTGCACATCGGCCTCATACTCGACCGGCGCCAAGGCCGGATTGAGCGATGCCTCAACAATTTGGAGCATGGACTCGATGGTTTCCAAAGCCCCTAGATTCGGCACCACCAGATAGCCGTCCCTTGAGAACGCTGCCAGACGCGTCTCATCAAGCCAATGGAATTTCTGTTCGGTTTTTTGCTCACTCATCATTACGAATCCTCAGCTCATTCATGAATGCATCTGAAAGATCATGCAAGACTGCCTGGCGCCAATGCCACGGCAGGTGAATTATGCAAGATTCTGCGCTTTGAAGCTGCATTTATGCTGCCGGCTAAATGCACCCGGTCGGCTTTGGCAAACCCGCATAGCGGCATGCCTGCTTGGCGGGACCGAGTGGAAACAGCTCGTATAAGTAGGGACTGTTGGCTTTTTCCTTGCCCAGTGCCTTGCCCATCTGCCGCACCAGGATGCGCATCGGCGGCGCGATGGCATACTCTGCGTAATAGTCGCGCACGATCTGAATCGCGGTCCAGTGGTCGGGCCCCAGCTCGCAATGATCATCGCGCGCCATTTTTTCAGCGAGAGACTCCGACCATTGCTGGGGCTCCAGCAGAAAGCCTTCCGGATCGGTTGGGAATGTCTGTCCGTTCAGTTCGATTGCCATAGTCGCGATGCTCAGCTTCACAGCCACGAAAAAACACTGTCATTTGCGACTGCCAGCTCCACAAACCCATTGTAGTCCACCAGCTCAATGCCTGGGATCACCTTATCCATCGCCAGGCCCCGGCAGGCCAGGTCCGGCTCCAGCACAAAAAGGCGATGCTTGCCGAGGGCCTCGAATACCGATTCACTGGAGTCGGCATCCATCATGGCAGCGTAGACGCCATTTTCAATGAGCAGTATATCGCTGCCCGCCGGCGCCAGGCGAAGACAGCTGATCAGGCTGTTTTTCTCCGCCGGGGACTTGTTGACGGTGTGCAGCATGTCTGAGCTACAGTTCCACAATCACATTTTGCACGGCAATCAATGCCGACAGCTGCGCAGCAGAAACAACGCGAATACAGTCGCTGCCGTCCTCGCCGGTGATGCGGATCAGATCATCGGCCGCAAGTCCGCGCGCCTCCAATGCCTCCATTTCGACATAGATTTCCTCCACGCCAAAGTCAGGCAGAGCTTTGAGTGTTTTGACGTAATTCTTAAAGCCGAGCGCGGCCGGCTGCTGATGCGTCTTCAGCTGAAAGACACCATCGTCCGTAAACACCACGCACAAGCGCTGCTCGAAGGCCGAGCTGGCGAGTACTGTTTCGACCATTTCAAGTCCATAAACGGTGCCAAACGGCGCCCGCCGGCAAACATACATGAAACTTTTGCCGCCGCTGCCCGATGCGCTTGCCATGTCATTCAATCCCCGAAAACGACGGTGCGGTCTGCGACTATTGCCCCTTCAAAAAAATAGCCCATGCCCGCGATCTCAAATCCGGAGCTCAGGTTTGCGCCGTCTCGGCCGTGCTGCTCGGCCAATCGGGCATTCATCATGCCCCGGCGCAGCGAGGCCGCGATACAGACCGCCAGCTTGATGCCGTGCTGCTGAGAAAGATCAAGCCAGCGCCCAATGACATTCCGCTCATCAATCGGCGGCGCTGACAGGCTGGATGCATTGTAGACGCCATCATGAGCAAAAACGATTCGCACAATCTCGTGACCGCCCGCCAATGCGGCTGTTGCGAACTGAAAGGCGGTGTCAGCGGCCTGATGCGTATAGGGGCCTTCGCAAACCAGAATATTGAATTTCATTGCTGGTGAACAATGCTATGAGCTGATCATCATCGCGCCGCAGCGACGGCGGCGCCAGGTCTCGGCCAGGAACTCAAAGTACCTGCTCGGCCTCCATGAGTGCCGGTCATTTTGATGCTGCCCGCCGATGTCGCCTCATTCCCAGATATTGATATCATGGCCCTGCTCGACCAGGTGATCCGCACGCTCAGAAATGTAACGCTGAAAACTCGGCTGCTCATGATGAGCGCCGCTGAGCACATAATCAAACAATGACTGCATGTGAAACGTTTTGAAATACGCCTCAGAGCGAATGACCTCTCTTCCGCCGGCATCGAACAGAATCACCGTCGGTGCGAAATTGACACCGATATCGGATGCCCACTGCCTGGCTGTTGTCCGCTCGCCGGCCGGGGTGACAAGCGGCGTGTCAGACCACATGTCAAGCTGCACGGCAGTGTATTGCAAGAGCAGCTCAAGGGTTGTCTGGTCCCGCAGAGACTGCGTGTGCATCGTCTCACAATTCGGACAGTGCTCCTGCTCAAAGAATACCGCCAGCGGCGACTGTTCCTGATCGTCGTCGCGGCGCAGATTGTAAGGCGGAGGCGCAAAGAAAGGGCGTGCGATCAAGCCGGTTTGATCGGCTGCCGCAGGCAGGTTCTCGCGTGCAAAATCCCGATAGGATGCCTGCCTTTCCTGAGCCTCCGTCACGTAGCGCAGCGCAACTAAAAACTCTTCGGGCGGCAAATATCCGTTGAGCGTCAATATGGGTTTGCCGGCCTCGTCAAAAAATATAAGAGTGGGCGTAAACTGCACTTGCAATGCGGCAGCCAGCTCTTTTTCGGTGTAGGCCTCGCCGCCGACGGTGACAATATCCCTGTCGCCCCACATATTCAGTGCAACGACATCAAGCCTTGACTGCATTAGATCCACAATATTTTTCTGACTGAGGTTTCGCTCAACCAGCAAATTGCAGTATGGGCAGCCATCCTGATGCCATAGCAGCATCACCCGCTTGCCTTGATCTGCGGCCTCTGCAACATCATCTGCAAACTCCAGAAAACTTTCTTTAAACCAATCTGGGTACTCGGTGGGCAAAGCGCCTGAAAATGTTCCGGGCGCCGGCGCGCTGGCAGCAGCTGGCGCATTGCTTTGCTGCGCTAGTGCGAGACTGGGCAGCGCCAGCATGAGCAGCCACGCAATCAAACGCAATCTTGAAAGAATGGAAAGCTCGATCTGCATCACAAACCTGCCTGCGGCGGCGGTCGGGTTCAACTCAGTGCGCTCACTATAATTTTTTTTGACTTCAACGAGCGGAAAATGTTCGAGCAGGCAGCCGCCCGCTGCAAAAAGCGACACTTTCCTGAGCGCTGAGACATCGATATTGCAGCGGCGCCTTAGAATTCTCGCCAAAAGGACTCAGTCCACCGCACTGAGCTGCGAGTACCGCCGCTGAACCTGCAAGTCCTCAAGGCGGAAGCACGGCAGCGGCTGCGATTGATTCGAATGCGCGCCATCGAACGTGAGCCGGGCGGCAAACTCCACCCGCTCAATGATATCATCGCGGATTTGCAGAACTGCAAACTTCACTTCATCTGGGTCGCCAGCTCGCACGAGATGAACGAAAGTAGAGCCTGAGACTTTCAGCCGCACGATGCAGTCGGGCGCTGTATCAGGACGGCAATACTGGCGCAGAAACATTTTGTCGCCAAGCAGCTGCGCATAGTCATCAGAGCGCACCTGCTCCGCCGCAGTCAATTCCCCCCAAACCAGTGTCCGCTCCAGTGTATTGCTGTATTCCTCAAAAAGGATTTGCGGCATCTCGTCCCACAGCTGATCCGGCAAAATATCTGGACTGACTGTTGCAATCGCCTGTCTCATCGCGTGCAGCGCTACTTCGCGAAACTCATCGCATGGCGCCCGAATCACAGCGGCCATCGCATCGTAATCGAATTTGCGCAGAAAATTTCCAACCACTACATTGGCATGACCGATCCGGCCGCCGCCAATGCCGGCGGCTCTTTGGCCGGAGATTTCGATTTCATTGGCATATTTCAGCTTCGCATTCAGTCCCAAGCGCCTAAGCGCCTGAATCGGCGCCGCCAGCTGGGTGCGGTAGCTCTGGGCGGGTACGGACGAACTGCGCTTTCGATGAAAGATGCACTGATAGAACAGCTGCCCGGAATCCAGATAGGTGGTGCCGCCTCCCAAGCGCCGGCGCAGCACCGGATAGCCGATTCGCACTCGGCCCGGCTCATCAATGACCTGAGCGTAGTCCTGATGAAATCCGATGCAGAAGTACGGCTGCCGCGGCGAGCAGAAAATAATGGTGTCCGGGGTCTGCTCGTCCATCAGGTCAGCGACTGCATGGTAAGCCGATTGCGAGGCGGCAAATGACACGCTGCCCAGATTTACGACCCGGACAGGCCGGCTGTCTTTAATCATTTATCGGCACGCTCAGAGATGCTCAGCAAAGCCAACCTGCATCAGACCCAAACGCTTGCATCATGCATTCGATAGCGCACAGCAGCAAAAACAAGCAAGGCGGTCAGCTGACGCCTGTCCAAGGTCACTGCAGAGCAAGCCCCGCATATCCAATACAATATTACAGCAGATCGAAACCAAACGAATACCGGAAAGCAGGAACAAACCGGCATGATTGAGGGTCACTATTCTACCAAGTACGATGTTGAGCTGTCTGAATTGGCTTTTCAGACGAACCAAATGGGGCGGCTGGCGGAGCGGCAGGTCAAAAATGCCGTCAATGCGCTGATTTACGGCGACGAGATGCGGGCACAGAAAGTCTTTGAAGACGAAGCCACGGTCAACAACATGGAAGTGGAGATCGATCGCAACAGCACTGAAATACTTGCCCGTCGCCAGCCGACCGCAGGCGATCTGCGATTTGTCCTGATGGTCATCAAGACCGTCAATGATTTGGAAAGAATCGGCGATGAGGCCAACCGCGTTGCGCTGATGGCCAGCCGCATCGGTCAGATTGAGCGTGTGGAAACCACCGAAGACATCGAAGTCATCGGCTCGCGCGTCTGCGTCCTCTTGCATGAATCCCTGAACGCGCTGGAAGATGTAGACGATGCAACCGCTTTTGAACTCATCCGCAAAGACAAGAGAGTCAACAAGAAATACAAGAGCACACTGAAGCGGCTGAAAGCCTGGATGATGGAAGACGCTGATGTCATTCCAGATGCGGTGGACATCCTGTGGGCCATCCGGTCGCTGGAAAGAATTGGCGACCGCGCCTGCAATATCTGCGAGCACCTCATTTATTTTGTTCGCGGCGCTGACATTCGGCACTTGGACATTGACCGCCTGGATGCTGACTAATCGACACTTCGAACAGTCTGCAGCCAAGCGCTGACCGTCTTGATCAAGTCTTCCTCATAGCCTTCAAAAAAATGATCTGGACCGTCAATTTGCATTTGCCTCGAATGCGAGCTGCCTGCTCTCTCTATCAGCTCCCAGCGAGCAGGCGCACCCGCGATGACTGCTGGATAATCCTGGCTGCCAAAGACATCCAGCATAGGAATCGACAGCCGCTCAAGCGGAAACGGCTGATGCATTGGCTGCCCATAATCGGTTGCTTCCATGCCGATGCCAACATAAGCGTCGATTGCCGAGTCACCTGATTGCCGCAGCCAGGCCATGGTCATATGCACCGAACAGCTATGGGCAACCATTGCGATCCAGTCATAGCCCTCAGAATGAAGAAACTCAATGCCAGCTTGAAGTCTTGGAAATGACTCGTCAAGAATTTCCAAGTAATCGTAATACTTTGCATTTTTCGCCAAGACCGGCATTTGCAGCGACAAAGTTGTGATGCCATTGTCAGCGAGTCCCTCGCGCAGCGGACCGGTCACTTGCGGCCAATCCGGGTGAAAGCCGCGCCCGTGCAGCAAAAGGACTGCACCGCGATCGAACTGATCGCCCGGCGCATACACACTCAGAAACTCACGACTCTTGGCATTGAGGTAAATCGGATCCCCCTCAAACAGCCCGGCCTCAGCCTCAGCCGCCAGTCTTGCCTCGCGCTCATAGTCGGGATTGATCTCGGCCCAGAGCTGGCCGGCTGCAGAAAGAATGATCATTCCAGCTAGCAGTCTCATCGGATTTCGCAATGGTCCATGCCCTCCAAAACTTCTATTGACTGTCAATCTGCTTGACGCTGAGTGACGTTTTTTGTGTCTATCAGATTAGACATATCTAATATCCAAAAGCAGTACGTCCAGTCAACTGCAGGCAGTCTTCGGCCGGGTCGAACTCCGTTCGAGCTGATCTCAAAAAATACGCGCGCCAGCCTCGGCGTGACACTGGATAGCAGCCGGCAATCTGCCAAGTGATCCCAAACGTGCTGAACTGATTATCCAAAGACAGCACGAATGCCAATGCACCTTAGTCCCTGATCAGCCTGCTCGCAGCCGCATGCCAGTTTGGGAAATCGGGCTGACTCAACTGCCCTTGAAAACGAAATATACAATCAATGGTATGATTCAAGCGCAGGAATGATGAGGGTTTATTGTTATATACCCGTTTGGCGCAATGACTCAATACGAACAGGAACAGCATGACAGAGCCGATCCAATAATCAGCTTCGGCTGCCTGGAATCCATTTCCCGGCATTTTTTCGCTGCTGATTTGGCGAGCGAATACCCAAACGATCACTTGCAAATGCGCTAAAATTGATCGCTCTGATCCGCCGGGATCGGCTCTGGAAATATGTCTAAAGCTTGTCAGATTCTTGCAGGCATTTCCAAAAAATTATTCTATGCCACTTCGAGATTTAATCCAATGCAAACCAATTTAACTGTCAACGGCATCCCGCACAGCGTGGACACGGATGAAGGCATGCCGCTTCTGTGGGTATTGAGAGACCGCCTGAAAATGACTGGAACGAAGTTCGGCTGCGGTGTCGCAGCCTGCGGCGCCTGCACTGTTTTGGTGGATGGCAGTCCAACGCGCTCGTGTGTCACACCCGCACAGCAAGTTGCCGGCAAAGAAATTTCTACTATCGAGGGCATCAATACACCGGTCGCCAAAGCCGTTCAGCAAGCATGGGCAGAATTGAACGTTGTCCAGTGCGGTTACTGCCAGTCCGGCCAGATCATGTCGGCGGTCGGCCTGCTGTCAAACAATCAGCAGCCGACTGATGAGCAAATCAATCAGCATATGCGGGGCAATGCCTGCCGCTGCGCAACCTATCAGCGCATCCGAGCAGCCATCCATCGCGCAGCTGATATCCTGGAGGGCTAAGCGATGAAAAATACAATTTCGCGTCGAGATTTTCTCAAGTCAGTTTCCGTCCTGTCGGCCGGCTCGCTGGTCATCGGGTTCGGTGCCGGAGCCGCCTCCGTCGTCAGTGCGAATCATCACGAATCGACAGACTTCAATCCGTTCGTCAAAATCGCTCCAGACGGAACGGTCACCGTCATTGTCAAGCACTTTGAGGCTGGGCAGGGAACCGCAACTGGACTGCCGACACTGGTCGCCGAGGAGCTGGGGATTGCTTTGAATGAAGTGAAAGTTGAATTCGCCCCGGCCAATCCCGCTCTCTATGCCAATCTGCTCTTTCAGTTTCAGGCGACCGGCGGGTCCAGCTCAATGCCGAACTCTTACCTGCAATATCGACAGGCCGGGGCCGCCGCGCGCGAGATGCTGATCGCGGCTGCCGCGAATCAATGGCAGGTCGATGCCGCCTCACTCTCAATTGCAGAGGGAATGGTCTCAGGCGCCGGAAACTCAGCGCCCATTGCAGAGTTCGTCGCGGCCGCGGCGGCCTTGGAGGCGCCGAGCGAGCCAAAACTAAAATTCCCCGATCAGTTCACCCTGATTGGCAACCCGGCAACGTCGAGACTGGATAATCAGCCAAAGATCACAGGAACGGCAATCTATGCGATGGATCTGCATTTTGACAATCAGGTCGTCGCTGTCATGCTGACAAGCCCGCGTTTCGGCGGGAAAGTCGCCGCAGTGGATGCCAGCGCAGCCGCTGCGGTGCCAGGGTTTGTGCAGGCAATCACCTTGCCTGATCAATCCGCTGTTGCCGTCTATGGCGAGGATACGTGGTCTGCATTTCAGTCGCGGCGGGCGCTTCAGGCTGAGTGGGACTTCAGTACCGCTGAAAACCGCAGTTCAGATGAGATTGCAGCCGAACTGCTCGCAGCCGTCAACACTGCCCCGCAATTCAGCGCCAGAGGCGAGGCCAGCGCGGCACAAATGGCAATCGATAGCGCCGCCAGCGTCATCGAGCAAGAATTTTACCTGCCGTATCTTGCTCATGGCACAATGGAGCCGATGACCTGCACCATTGAGCCAGCCGAAAACGGCGTCGTCTTGCATGATGGCAGCCAGGCGCCGCAAGCCGGGCAGGCAGCCTTGATGGCAGTACTGCAGTTGCCCGCGGAAAAAGTGCATGTCAATACCTTGTATGCGGGCGGCACGTTCGGCCGGCGATTTACGGCGACCGCCGATTATCAGGTCCAAGCCGCACTCGCTTTCGCTTTGGATGGCGCCAGGCGACCAGTCAAGCTTGTCTGGTCGCGAGAAGACGACATGACTGGCGGGTATTTCCGCCCGGCAGCCGCGCACAAAGTGCGCATCGGGCTGGATGAAGCCGGCAAAATCACTGGCTGGGATCATCAAGTTGCGCTGAAACCCATTTTCAAAGGCACGTCGCTCGAGCCAATGCTGGTCCATAATGGCGTGGATCACTCCTCTGTCGAGGGTGTCGCCGATTCCCCGTATGGCATACCGAATATGCATGTCGGACTCACGGATATGGCAACCCCGGTCACCGTCAGCTGGTGGCGTGCGGTCGGACACAGTCATACTGCTTTCGTCATGGAGACCATGATGGATATGGCTGCACAAGCGGCGAACGCAGATCCCATTGAGTATCGTTTGGCCTATCTTGCGGATGGAACACCCGATCAGCAGCGGCTGACAGGGGTGCTGAAGCTCGCAGCTGATAAATCTGGCTGGAACACGCCTGCTGCCAGCGGCACAGCTCGCGGTTTCGCAATGCACAAATCTTTCGGCAGCTACGTCGCCGAAGTCGTAGAAATATCCCGCAATGCCAGCGGTGCGGTCAAGATCGACAAAGTCACCTGTGCGGTGGATTGCGGGGTTGCCGTCAACCCTGATATTATTACCGCTCAGATGGAAGGCGGAATCGGCTATGGAATTGGTCATGTCATGCGCAATCAGATCACTTTCACTGACGGAAAGGTCAACGAGAAAAATTTTCCGAGCTACCCGCCGCTTCGAATCGGTGATATCGGGAAAATTGAGACACATATTGTTCCATCGGCCGAGTCCCCAACAGGTGTCGGTGAGCCAGGCTTGCCGCCGGCAGGTCCGGCGCTCGCGAACGCGATTGCCGCAGACGGGCTGCGTATCACGCACTTGCCACTGACCGCTAACGGCATCACTTTCGCTTAGCGTGCCGCCGCAGGCGGGCCGCGAAGCGCCGGTCGGATCACTGCAGTCAGCTTTTATGCGGCAGCGAGCTCAGTGCCTGATGCTTGTCTCAAGCGCCTGTGAGGCGCACAGCAATCATTGAGCAAAGCCAGCCAAGCCTGCTTCAGCGCAAGCGCAACGCATCTAAGAGGCGCTCTCGAACTGCTGCGCGTTGTTCCTGCGGTCTCAATGCCTATCCTTCAGGAACGCTTCCGCCGGAGCCTGCTTGGTGAAGCGTCGAATTATCCGCTGCGTCGGGTGAATAGCACAGTCGGCCATGGCCGGCGGCGCGTCAGGCAGCAAATGCACTTGCAAAACGATCTGCGCACGGATGGCTGTTTCGCAGCTTTGGCGGTACAGTTTCAGAGGCTGTTTGATCGGGCAGTTGAGCAGGCAGATCTGTTCGACTCACCAGTTGTCTTCAACGACTGGATGCTGCAAAGATATACAACCGACTGTATCGGCATCACCCCGCATCGAGACCGCACTGATTACCGGCACTTGATCTGTCTGTTTGTGCTCGCGGGATGCGGCCGGTTCAGCGTATCCGCGGACCGTCAAAAAACGCAGTCAATCGAAATTGCCAATCTTCCAGGCGACGTTATCTTGATGCCCGGACCCGGTTTCAAAGGACTCGCATCCAGACCGTTTCACTGCGTCGAAAACATTACCGCAGACCGATGGATTTTTGGCTTGCGCCATGATGAGTCAAAAATCCGCTCGCCGTGACTCACAGCACGAGCTCAGTCAGGCGCTTTGGATCGTTACGCAGCGCTGGGCGGGATCAACCTGAATGTAATCTCCAGTTTTGATTTGCGCAGTCACATCGACATCGAAATTGGCCGCTACTGTCAAATCCGCGAAAGCAGCGCCCTGTATCAAGATGGGATTGACGGAGTTCATCACCAGCGCCAATGGCGCCATCTTGCGACTGGCCATATCAAGCAGCATCCAGGAACTGGCCACACCGCCTTTGGCGGTATTGAGAACCAGAATTCTGCCAACATAGCTCTCGCCGGCGAGCCGATGCGAAGCTCGCGAAAATATCCCCTTCAAGCGATCAAGGTCATAACGCGCACTGAAGTCATCATTCGCACTGAGCGCGATCCCAGAGACACTGCGCCCCATGGCCGCCTGGCAATAGAACGCTTTGGACTGTGTGTCTGTCATAACTTGCCGGCAACCGCCGTTTCAATGCATTGCTCAGTCGAGGCCAGATGCGGCTGATAGCCATATCCGGATATGATGTTGACGAGTTTTGCGGAGTTGCTGACCAGATTTTTCCAGCCATTGGCTTGCGCCAGCTCGCGCGCATACATCTGGTAGAAGCACACTCCGCTTAGCAGCATCGCACCGGCATCCTCAACTTTTTGGGTCAGTCCAAAGCGGTCGCAGGCATGCTTGATTTCTGGAGATGTCGCGATCAGCAATGCCGTATCGCCGGCCACCGCCCGTCCGTCAAGAAGCTCTACGACATCGCGAATTTCAAACAGCGACAGCTGCGGAGCGGCAAATACCACCACATCAACATCAATCGAACCGTCGGCCTTCGCAAACATCTCTCGCAAATCGGATTGCCGGACTGTCACAATGTCGCGAGTGCAGGTTTCAGCCATATTTGCCTGCGCTTCTGGCGTCACGCCAGCCATATGGAATAACGGTGCAGAACCATAACTGGCCAAAGCCGCGCCAAAGTGCTTCAGTTCATCCGAGGTGGGACTGAAGCTCACATTCAGAACGAGCGGCGTGTGCCAGTATGAGCCTGTCAAGCGGCCAATCAAGGCGCCCAGAGCGCCCCATTGCGCCAATGAGGCAGGTCGAAATGCGAGCTCAAAAAAGTGGGTGGCCTGACGGTGCTCATCCAAGTGATATCCATAGCGGGGCACCCGGCCCGTCAGTGCCGCAGACAAGCCCGCAGGCCCGCCCTCAAAATTGCTGCGCGCGCCAAAAACGCTGTTGGCATAGATGACCGAGCCGGTATCTCCAAACGCGATATGCTCCCCGAAAACTGGCGGGGAGACGCTCTGATAGTTGATGCAGGTATCCGTCATCAAGATGCCAAGCTGTCTCAGCGCTTGCGCTGCTCTGCGTTCGCGCTGCGCAAAGTGCTCAGGCTGCCCGAGCTGCTGATAGCGGTCCAAATCCATGCCGCGCGGGTCGGTAACGGCCGCTATGCAGACTTCGCGCTCCTTGGCATCGCAGGCTGCCAGTTTTTCCAGATGCTTTATCCCGGCTTCCCCGAGGGATTCGGTGTCGCACATGATATGCGCCTGGGTGACTGCAACGAAATCTGCAGCACCGAAAAATTCAGCCACTTTCAGCTGCTGGCGCATCGCCCACTGGCGCGGATAGCCATGCTCTCCAGCCAGCATCTCCTGCTCGAATTCACTCAGTTTCGTTTGCATATCTGTATTCAGTGCTCAACGCGCGCGCAGCCGCTGCAGAGTCATGTCGGAGCGGTTCTCACAAGCGGCAATGCGAACCATGCATCTATACCTCCTAGCAATCATCAATTGGATTGGTCAGGAAAAAATTGTCCCGATAAAGACGCAGTTCCTCGATTGAGGCGCGAATATCGTCAAGCGCGCGGTGATTGCTCGATTTTTTCGAATCAATTATCAGATCCGGCCGCCAGCGTTTAGCGAGCTCTTTGACAGTACTGACATCAAGATGCCGATAATGCAAATATTTCGAAACCTCTGGCATATACCGATCCAGAAACCGCCGATCTTGGCATACAGCATTGCCGCACAGCGGCGAACGGGATTTTGTCGCGTATTTGCGCAGAAACTTTAAGGTTTGGCGCTGCGCCTCCTCTTCATCAACGACCGACTGGCGAACCAGGTCAGTCAACCCATTCTCCGCGTGGGTTCGGGTGTTCCATTCATCCATATTCTGCAGTCGCTCCTCACTTTGATGAATCACCAAAGAGGGTCCTTCGGCGACAACCTGCAGATGTATGTTGGTCACCACAGTGGCAATTTCGATAATGCGATCGTTTTGCGGCGACAATCCTGTCATTTCAAGATCGATCCAAACAAGATTAGTTTTTTTTCTTACGACCGAATCACCCGACATTGAATTGACCGATTATGAATGATTTATGAGATAGCAGTGTGATCAAGGGCAAACCGACACATGACAAGATCATCTATGCAAAGCGACATGCCGATTGAAACAGCAAGCTCTTGCTTGCGGAAGATCAAGGGCATAATTACAACATAATCGCGACCGGCAGATACGAAATTCATCAGCGATCAACATTTGACATCACGACTGGGGTGTTCGAGGTTTTGAGCATCTGCCTGAATGCAAGCCGAGCCATAGCCAATCTGATTTTTGCCATTTTTTCGATCAGCGTTGCGCCGCGGCGAGTACAAATACAGAGACCTTGATGATGAACTGCAGCCATTTGCAGCGGCCTATTCAAATATTCGTAATAAAATACAGAAAAACTCGTAATAACGAGCTGTATAATTCGTAATAAGAACTGAAGGTGAGTTTCCAAACACGATATCAGAAAATCCATCCAAATTCGATTGAAAGCACTTTATCCACGCCATATTCAATATCAGGTTGAGTTCTTGCTCAACGAGTTTCGAATTGTCTATTTGACGGGGCCACGGCAATCTGGCAAAACGACACTGGCTCGAGCTGTTGCGGCCAGCTCAAACAGGCGGTATATCACACTGGATGACCCAGCGACCCAAGCATCCATCGCAAACGACCCGCATGGATTTATTCGGTCGCTAGGAACTGATTCTATCGTCCTAGATGAGTTTCAGTACGTGCCAAGCCTGATTCCTGCCATAAAAGAAGCGTCAGACAGCCTGAAGATCGGGCAAACTGGCAAATTCCTACTCACCGGATCGGCTGATATCTTTCGCAGTGCAAAAACTTCAGAGGCTTTGCCAGGACACTTGGCTAGGCTCATTCTGTTTCCACTTTCACTAAGCGAGGTTGCAAGGCGTCAACTGAACATTGTCGACTTTCTGCTGCAAGACAAAATTGAGACGGGTTCGGTGCCGTTTACCAGCAGAGAAGTTTTGGCCGAATGGGTAGTCAGCGGCGGATATCCCGAAATCTTGAATCTGAACCGGCGAGCACGAAGATTCTGGTTTGATGCCTACATTGAAGGCCGCTTGCTGCAAGACTTTCTATCCATCTACACAGCACGCGGAGACTTTAATTCGAAACTGAAGGCATTGACGCATCACCTGGCTGGACTCTGCGGAAGACTGCTGAAGTATTCTCGAGTTGCCAGTGACCTCGCATTGAACGATAAATCAGTCAAGTCATATATTGAGGCATTGGAACTCATGTATGTTGTGCACCCGCTTCCCGCATTCGTCAATAATCCAGCAAAACGGCAGGTGGCCCGAATGTCAAAGCTGCATTTCGTTGATACCGGTCTTGCCTGCAGCCTGCTTGGTATCCGAGATTCAGAGCAATTGCTGAACAGTCAGTTTTATGGCGGTCTGCTGGAGAATTTCATCTATATGGAATTAAGCAAACACGCAGCCTGCTCAAGCGATGCACCGAGAATGTATCATTTTCGGGACCAGCGTCAAAATGAGGTCGATATTGTTCTGGAAAGCAGTGATCGAAGAATTATCGGCATCGAGGTCAAGGCATCGTCCACCATAAGCAGTCGGGACTTCAAAGGCCTTGCATCCCTTGCAGAGTATTCGGACTCCAGATTCGCTCATGGAGTGCTGTTCTATACCGGCGAGCGTATCCTTTCATTTCCACAAGGCGGAATCAGCTTTTATGCTGTACCTATCGGAATGCTATTCCATGAATTTGAGCAACGAGCTCTTTAAGTCTTCAGCACCGCTGGCACCAAGGGCAGATTATCGACACTCCCGACGCAACGAAACGCGCAAACCTTCTAAAACAACTCACGGCGGCGAGTTGAATTGAAGCGTCGGTTGTCTCTGGGAATCACCAAAAGTCACCTGCTTCACATCACTGTCGCACTAACGAAGATTGAATGCGTCGAAAATCTCCAAACACAGCGCGCAAGTCCATGACACTATGAAAAAGACTGTCATGCACAATTTGGTTGCGAATTCGGTAATATTCCATTGTCTTATGCCATTGATAGCTATCGCGATCAAAAACAAGCGTCAGACGATTTCTGAAACTCAGTCTGGAACCTTCCGCATCAAATACACTCCATGCTCGTCTATGCTGCCCGTCTTGGTGAGTTTTACCGAATCGAATTGTGTCATGGCTGGCATCGTCGACAGCCGCTTCCAGTTGACCCTCAAGCCAGCATGAAATAAGCTTGCTGATTCAGCTCCAACTGCCTCGCCACACTGTCTCGATCATCTAAATTGCCAGCTGCATGATGCTGCTCATGCAAAACTTCAAGGGAACTTGCAATCTGATGAAACAGATTGACAATCGTCTTGAGTTCAGTCACCGCAGAACTTTCCCCAGCCATTTTTCGCCAACTGCCTCACGTGTGCGCCAGTCAAAGGCGAGCGATGTCCGCCAAACAGGCGGTTCGAAACTATCGGCCATATCGAAGATTTCGCGGCGCTGCCCGTTGAACTTGAAATCAACGCGACCGTTGGTGCTTAGAACCCAAAGCGCAAATGGGACGAACTTGGCAACATGACCTTCATTGTGCTTCAGCTCAAGCGCAGGCATCCGTGTCGAACCGACATTGAAGGTGCGCATCATCTTTTCGTGCATCTCGACAGAGGGGCCTTGCTGCGCCTCCCCCCGTCCGGCAACCAGCCGCCGGAGATAGATGCGTAAAGTCCGCTCACACGCTCTTTCCAATCTTTGACGCGACGCTTTATGTACTCGGTATCAAGTGTTTCATGATCTAGATCTAGAATCACTGAATTCATTGAGTCATCCTGCGGTTTCAAGCGATTGACTGCGTCTTGAACTTCAGCGTATCTTTGGATTGACGAATCACAAGTCAAAATCCATGGCGGGGTCGCCAGAACGAGAGAATCTATAGAGCAATTCGCAACATGCAGTGAAATTGAGTTGCTTAATTGCCATTCGGAAGGATTTTCAGAATTACTCTTGTTGATACATTGCAAATTTGTTCTAGAATCGAAACCTGCCGGGCGGCAAGTCAGAGGTCAATATCAGCATAGCCCTTGAGCAACAATACTCGCGTAAACCTAAGTGGGCCATGCTATCCCGTAGATTTCGCCAAAAACAAAAAATGGATTTCATTTTTTTGCTATGAGCATCGTTTTATCCGCCAGATAAAAGCAAAAAACAGGCGAAGCCCATGCCGGCACAGTGCACTCCATCCACGATCGGTTCTCAAAAGGTGCATGCCGGCCACCGACAAAACGAAAACCTTGGTGCGGCCGGGCGCCGGCCCGCGGCTCTGATGCAAGGTCCCCATTCAGGCCACACAGACACGATCCGCCGACAACTGTGGTCCCGGCCCCTGCGAGGACCGGTTTTGTCAGGCGCGGCAGGAGGAACCCAGAGCCAGCGGCTGCCCGCTCCGGCGAGCGCCGCCCCGGGTACGAACACTCTGCTACCCGACTAATTCTGGACCGTGAAGTCGCACCATTCGGCATAGCCCTTGTCCGGGAACATCTCTTCCAGCTGCGGCGTGGGCCATGCGGCCGGACCGCAGTTCGAGCCGGGCTTGAAAGTGGCACGATAGCCGTTCATGTTGGCGTCGCTGATCCACTCCTGCGAGAGGCCGCCTTTCAGCGATTCGCATCTGGAGTCGCCGCTTGGATAGCATACCTTGCCCCAGAGCCGCACGGTGAACCAGCCGCCCGTAACATCCTTGAATTGGCCATCTTCATAATAGGTGCAGGCGCGGGCGATCGGTTCCCCACTGTTATATTTGTCATCCTCGATGTGGTAGCCAACTATCGTTCTGTCCTCGCCTTCCCATTGCTTGGTTTCCCAGTTGAAGGTGCCGCGGTGACTGCCCTTGTCATAGGCGCAGCGGGCGGCACTGCCCACGCCGACGGACGCGGTCCAGTTGAAGGCCTCAAGGTCCAAGTCAGTAACCAGCTCCATATCTGCTGCCGCTGGTTCGGGGAGCAAGTTGGCACCCAGGGTCCGGACTGTTTTTGCCGTATTTTCAGAGACATAGGCCACAGGCTGCGCCATTGCCGGCGCTGCCGTCAGAGCCGCCATCAGCGCGGCGGCGAGCACTGTCAGGCATTTAAGCTGGGGGCGGGGGGGGGGCAGAGCGATTTCGCATGATTTTCATGACAGATTCTCCAAAACAGTTGATGATACCTATGCTGATGATACAGATTTTTGATCTGGAAGTCAAGACTCAAATCGGCACGTTCAGCATTGCAGGCGAGGGACAGACCGCCCCATTCGCAATGCGCCGCCAGCCGGGTTCCGCCTCATAAGGCCGCACATCCGCATGATCCTGAGCGAAAAGGGGGAAACCCTGATGAGATATGCGGGCTATACACAAGATAACGGCTGTCAGCATTGCGCCCGTCTCTATCCCCTGCAAAACACCGCCGCCAAATAATATGGCGCCAACCTGCGCAAACCAGAATTATGCATATGCTTAGATTTCTTCAGTAAAATCGCGATCAGGAAATAGATATGATGCGAGCGCTTCCTGCGGTTACAATTCCTGCATTATCACAAAACATCTTGGAATTTGCGGATCTCGAAAGTGATGACCACTCGAATCATCCATCGCAGCTCAAAATCATGCATGCCAACCGCACAGCGGGGCCATGGAGCATTCATCTACGACACCAGCGGCAAAGAATATATCGATGCCAGCGGCGGTGCAGCCGTTTCCTGCCTGGGACACGGACACCCTGCACCGATCGCAGCAATCAAGGCACAAGCCGATCAGCTGGCCTACGTCCACTCCGGATTCTTTACCTCCGATATCGCCGAACAGCTGGCCGACAAGCTCACGCGCCTGGCGCCAGATTCCCTCGACAGCATCATTTTGCTTTCAGGCGGATCAGAAGCCATGGAAACCGCCTTGAAACTGTCTCAGCAGCACTTCTTTGAGCGCGGCGAGACACAGCGCAAACACTTCATTTCCCGGCGTCAAAGCTATCATGGAAACACGCTCGGCGCACTGTCTGTGGGACACAACGAACTGCGCAGGCGCCCCTACCGTCATCTGCTGTTTGACACCCATGCGATCGCACCTTGTGCGCCATACCGAGATCAGCAAGAAGGCGAGACACTGCGGCAATACGGCGAGCGAATTGCGGACGAGCTGGAGAAGGCGATTTTGAAACTCGGCGCGGAAAACGTAGTGGGGTTCGTCGCTGAGACAGTCGGGGGCGCAACCAGCGGGGTCACACCAGCTGTTGACGGTTATCTGACCCGCATCCGGCACATCTGCGACCGCTACGGAATTTTGCTGATTCTAGATGAGGTAATGTGCGGGAGCGGCCGCTGCGGATCGACGTTTTTCACCTTCGAGCAAGATGGCATCGTACCCGATCTGGCGGTCATCGCCAAAGGCTTGGGCGGCGGCTACCAGCCAATTGGCGCCGTCGTCTGTTCAAAGTCAATTCATGATTCCATCCGCCAAGGCTCTGGCACACTGGCAAACGGATTCACCTATATGGGGCATGCGACCGCCGCAGCTGCCGCAGTCGCAGTACTCGATACAATCGAAGCTGAGGATCTGCTCATCAATGTCGCGCGCCAAGGCGAATATCTGCGCTCACGGCTGCATGAGGCCTTGGACTCACACCCGCATGTGGGAGATATTCGCGGCCGAGGACTTTTTATTGGCATCGAGTTTGTGGCAGACAAGGAAACCAAAGAGACGCTGAAGCCGGAATGGCAGTTTCACACACACCTGAAGCAGACTTGCCTGAAAAATGGCATGCTGTGCTATCCGGGCGGCGGCACCCGCGACGGATACCGCGGCGATCATGTGCTGCTGGCGCCGCCTTATATTATCGATGCGGACATCTGCGATCGAATCGTCGCCATCCTGGCAGACTCCATCGATACCGCCCTGTCCGCAGCACGGGGCAAATAAGATCTCTCCCACAGCCAAGATTTTAGCGAAGCTGCGCTGCTGCGGGCTCTCAGTCGGCGGATGGAGTTCGAAACGGCTGGCTGATCAGCCGATCCACTCGCGTTTCCTGCGCATCGCGAAAAATTTCCAATCCAATGGTCATGCGGTCATGCCCATTCGCCGGCTGGTCAACATAGGTGCCGAACAATCGATCCCACCACGGCAAATTGAAGCCAAAGTTGCTGTCTGTCTCGCCGCGAATGCTCGAATGATGCACCCGATGCATGTCCGGTGTCACAATCAAATACCGAAGCCAGCGGTCGATGCCGGCTGGAAGACGAATATTTCCGTGGTTGAACATCGATGTAGCATTGAGAAGAATTTCGAACATCACCACGGCCGCCGCTGGCGGTCCCAGTGCGGTCACGACACCAAACTTGATGCCCATCGACAGAAGGATTTCAATGGGGTGGAAGCGAACTGCTGTTGTTACATCAAAATCTATATCAGTGTGGTGCATGCGGTGCAGCCGCCAGCACAATTCAATTTTGTGAAAACAATAATGCTGAATGTATATTGCGAGATCCAGCAGCACAACCCCTGCGATAATCGCCATGACTGGCCACAATTCAAGCCAATTCAGCAGGCCGATCGATACTGAATCCAAAAATACGGCATAGGCGGCAATCGTCAGAGGAATAACGATGCGAACCAAAACCGTGTTGATGACCGACAAGGCAAGGTGGTTGCTCCAGCGAACGATTCGCGGCAATTGCCAGGCTCGCCTGGGCGCCAGACTTTCCCAGAGAGCGACTGCAGCCAAAATGCCGAAAAATACGCCGAGGCGCCAAGCTGCTTCGTGTTCCATAATTGCAGCGCCCCGCAATGTCAGTCTTCGATCGGACCGGAATTTGACTCGGCGGCCTGCGCAAATGCCTGCGGCGTATCCAGATCGGTCAAAACGCCCGCGTTGTGTGTCACAACCTCTATCACAAATTCCTCATAGTCCCCGATCATATGCTTGGCGCCAACATCGCCACGCACTTCCATCATTTCCTGAATGTAACGGCGGTCCCACAGCACTGGATTTCCACGCTTGCCGCGATACGTCGGCACACAGATATTCTGTTGCGCCCGGGGGTCAAACGCATCAATCAAAGAATCAATCAGAGCGCTGCCAATAAACGGCATATCCCCCAGACAGATCAGGACTGCGTGACAGTCAGCGGGGACTTTTGCCAGCGCGGTACGCAGCGAGGTGCTCAAGCCGCTTGAGAAATCTGCATTATGAGAAACTGAAATCTTGAAGCCAGCCAACTCAGCCACTACTTTCTCTTGCTCATGTCCAGTCGCTACAATCATGTGGTCCACCTTGGATGCCGCCACATCGCGCACCACCATTCTGACTACACTGTCATGACCGATTTTCCTGAGCAGCTTGTTTTCAGACCCCATGCGGCGCGACTGTCCGGCGGCCAAAACAACTGCCGCTATTGTTTTATTTTCGGAATCGGACACTGCCGCTTCCGGCGCGCCCGTTCGTCGCTGCGGTCGCCGCGATGGCTCAGTCAGGACACCGCCGACCCCCATGCGCATAATGTCCTCTCGGGTGACACGCGAGCCTGCGGCAATGCGCTCAAACACAAAGTCAAAGCCATTGCGCTTGGGCGAGCGGACACAGCCGGGCAGCCCCAAAATAGTGGTTTGACGCCGGTGCGCCAGCAGCAGCAGATTGCCAGGATCCATCGGCATGCCGAAATGCTCGATATTCCCGCCGCAGTCAGCAATGGCTTGCGGGATGACATCGCCACGGTCCTGGATTGCAGTCGCTCCCAGGATAAATATGAGATCCAAATTCTTTTTCAGCAATGCCTTCAAGCTGACAGCAATGCTGCTCTCATCATGATCACACACGTCATTGATAACGATTTCACTGCCAAGAGCGCGCGCGCGCTGTTCCAGCATGCTGTACCCTTTGGTCAGCAGAGCTGAATTGAACCATGCGGTCCGGGTTTGCAGCAAACCTATCCTCTTAATCTTGAACGGATAGATGTTGACCGGCGCAAATCCCATGGCAGCCACCGTGATGCACGCATTCAGCTGCTCGCGCGACACCGCAAATGGAATGATCTTGACCGACACGACCAGCTGGCCTTCATAGACCGTCGCATATGGCGGCAGCACGGCGACTGTGAATGCCTCATCAACCAGATTAATGCGATTGATATGCTCAGTTCGAAGCTCCAGCAGACCTTTGCATGTCGAGTAGAGATTGCACCGTCCCGTGGCTGCCGGCCGAATCTCAATGCCCTCGCCGGCGAGAGTACGCGCGAGTGCCTCAGCAGCTGCATCCTCATCGACATCATCGGACTCCAGCCGTGCAGCGACCACTGTATCGACGCCTTCTTCAAGCAGCACGTCAACATCATAGCGAGAAAGCAGTCGACCTTTTTTCCATTTCCGACCCATCACCCGCAGCGAATGGGCGATCACCGCCCCCGCCGCCTGATCTGTCGCTATCCGCCCGAACTTCACGACTGCTGCAAGCGCCGCAGACTGCGGGTAATCTCGGCCATGATGGAAACAGCAATTTCCGCCGGCGACTGCGCTCCGATATCCAGCCCTACAGGGGCGTGGATCCGTTCGATATCCTGAGTGCTGACACCCGCATCCTGCAGACGCTGACAGCGCGCCTGATGAGTGCGCTGGCTGCCAAGCGCACCGATATAGAACGCATCCGACTCTAGGGCTGCAATCAGGGCCGGCTCATCCAGCTTCGGGTCATGTGTCAAGGTTACAACCGCCATTCTGCCGTCGGTTTGCTGAACCTGCTTGATGGCCGCATCCGGCCACAAGGTCACCGTGTCGACCGATTCCAAATATTTGGACTTCGTGAACGATCGTCTCGGATCAATCAGCATCACGTCATAGTCACACATTTTGGCCAGCCCGATCAAGTGCTTCGCGATATGCACAGCGCCGACAATAATCACACGCAAAGGTGAGTTGAAGATATGAATAAAATAGTCCTCGCCATGAACCTCGGTGATGCAGCTTCGATCTTTTTTAAATGCTTGCGCAATGGCGTTTTGCAGTTGCGCATCGCTCACCGGCAAATCGGCGGTTACCAGGCGCTGGCGACCGCCTTGCAGCGGCTTGACAACGGCCGCCGGCTGGCGCTGGCGGCGCAATTCAGCCACCTGCTGAATATCAGACAAATTCACCGCGGCCGCACTGGATGAAGTCGGCTCAACAGCCTCAACATACACTTGAATTTCACCGCCGCAGGTTAAGCCAACCTCCCATGCTGTTTCGTTGGCAACCCCAAACTTCAGCATCTTTGGCTGTCCAGTCTGCATGACGATTCCCGCTTCGCCAATCACCGCAGTTTCAACACATCCGCCAGAAACGGAACCTTCGAACGCCTGTGCTTCATTGACAATCAGCTGACTGCCGATTGGCCGCGGTGACGAGCCCCAAGTTGAGACCACCGTCGCAATGGCAGTGCGCTGGCCGGCAAGGATCCAGTCTTCAAGCTGCTGATATAGCGAGACGGTGTCATCAGTCGCGCCGTTCATGCTCCAGCCACCATCGGATTCGTCTCTTGCGCTCGCTTGATACCCCGCACCCAGCTGGCATGCTGCCGCATATGCCGATCATGGCTATCGCGTGCACTCGCACTCAATGAGTCTGCCAGCGCTTGCAGACTATTGAGATTATGCACCGGCACAAAGGCATCCACATGCGGCAAAATTTTTCGGATACCGCTCACTTTGGGCTCAAACTGCTCATACCGAAGCAGCGGATTGAGCCAGGTCAATTGTTTGCACGAGCGATGCAGCTGCGAAATCTGCGGCTCCAAATCAACCCGCTGCGAGCAATCCAATCCGTCGGTGACGAGCAAGACAGTCGCAATATGCAACGGCAATCTGCGCACCCAGGCATAATTGAAATTTCTCAGGCATTCGGCAATGCGCGTACCGCCATGCCAGTCGGCAACGGTGTCAGAAACAGCGTCCAGCGCCATATCCACGTCGCGCACCTGCAGCTGGCGGCTGATGTTGGTCAGTCGCGTCCCGAAAACGAAACACCATACATCGCGGCGACTGGTCATCAGTGCATGGGCAAAATACAGCGCCATTTTAGAATACTCGCTCATCGAGCCGGAAATGTCGCAGAGAATCACAAGCGGACTGCGGCGCGTTTGACGCTTTTGCCGAATCAGTGTGAACTGTCCGCCGCTGCCGCGCAAGCTGCGCTTGACCGTATTTCGAACATCCAGCCGCTCGCCGCCGCTATGGATGCGAAACCTTCGAGTGAGTACCGGTGCGAATACAGTTTTCATTTTCTGAATGATCTGTTTTGCCTGCTCCATCTCCTCGCATGTCATCGACTCGAAATCAACCTGATGCAGCCGTTCCCGATCAGAGTAGGTCGGCGCCGCCTGCAACTCGATCTGCTCCTCGCGCTCAGCGTTCGGCTGATCCAATTGCAGGCTCGGATACAGCGATTCGCTCAACCGCCTGGCAAGTTCCCTTGACTGCTCGGCATCGCATGCCGCCCGCACTTCAGGCAGCAGCGCCGCCATGGTTTTTTCCAGCAGACGCGGGTTTTTCCAAAAAACAGCAAACGCCTGGTCAAAAATCAGCCGCTGGCGTGGATGATTCACAAAAACCGCATGCAAAGTCCAGTACAAATCCTCGCGGCTGTCGACACCGACTGCGCACACTGCCTCAATCGCCTGCAGAACTTTGCCAGTGCCGATCGGCAGCCCCGATGATCGCAAGATGCGAGCAAAATACACAAGGTTAGTCGCGACGTTGCCATCGCAGCGACTGGCTTCCATTTTCTGTCCTCATAAAATCGACCTCAACCGCTCGCGGAACTCTGCACGGCCTGCAATATTCGAGTCGCTTCATGACCTCGAATTTTTTCGATATCGTCCTGATACTTCAGCAATACGCCAAGCGTCTCATCAACGCTGGCAGGCGCCAGATTCATTACATCAATCTGCACCAGTGCATGCGCCCAGTCGATCGTCTCTGCAACCCCCGGCGCCTTGTACAGGTCAGCATTGCGAAGCTGCTGCACGAAAGCGACAATCTGCGCCGACAGTGTTGAGTTCGCTTGCGGCGCTTTGGCGTTGAGAATAGCCAGCTCACGCTCCGCATTCGGGTAGTCAACCCAGTGATAGAAGCAGCGGCGCTTGAGCGCATCATGCACTTCTCGAGTACGGTTTGAGGTGATAATGACAATGGGTGGCTGATCCGCTGTGAGAGTTCCCAGTTCCGGAATCGTAATTTGAAAATCAGACAGGATTTCCAGCAGATACGCTTCAAACGGCTCATCCGCCCGATCAACCTCATCAATCAGCAGAACTGGCATTTGCCCGTTCGCGCCAGCTCTCAATGCCTTCAGCAGCGGTCTTTCGATGAGGAAGCGCTCGGAAAAAATATCTTTCGACAGCTGCTCCTGATTGCGATCGTCGCGCACCTCGGCCAAACGGATCTCAATCATCTGCCGCGGGTAATCCCACTCATAAACGGCCGATGATACATCCAAGCCTTCGTAGCACTGCAGGCGAATCAGCGGACGCTTCAGCGCCGCCGACAGCACCTTTGCCACTTCTGTCTTGCCCACCCCGGCCTCGCCTTCAAGCAGCAGCGGCCGCTTCAGTCTCAAAGCCAGAAATACAGCAACCGCCAGAGAGCGCTCAGCGATATAGTCCTCGCCTTGCAGGAGGTTCTCAACATCGGAGATGGCGCTCGCCCGCCGCATCTTCGCCGCCATTCAGTCGCAATCAAGCCAAAAGACAAACACAGGCGGGCGGTCAGCCAGAAACCGACCAAACGCCCGTATTGATCAATCAAGTCTTTTATTGACTGGCTTTGGCAACCGCTCTTTTCGCCATCACCTGAACCAAGTGAGCGCGATATTCCGCACTGGCATGGATGTCTTCATTCAAGCCGCCAGCGGCGACCGAGATGCCATCAATACTGGATGCCATAAATGTCTTTGACAGCGCCTCTTCCATCTCACCAGCGCGAAACACACAGGGTCCAGCGCCTGTCACTGCAACTCGCGCAGCAGCCACTGGACTTTGCGCGACAAACACCCCGACAATCGCATACCGAGATGCCGGATTGGCAAACTTGCAGTAGGCGGCAAGCGCCGGAATCGGAAAGCTCACCGATTGGATGATCTCTCCGTCGCTGAGCGCAGTCTCGAACATGCCCGTAAAAAACTCATCGGCCGAGACCGAGCGGCTGTCGGTATTGACCGTCGCGCCCAGTCCGACCAGAGCGGCCGGATAATCTGCCGCCGGGTCATTGTTGGCGATGGAGCCGCCGATAGTGCCGCAATTGCGAACCTGCGGGTCACCGATGCCGCCGGCCAATTCCGAAAGCGCTGGAATCGCCTGCTCGACCTGATCCGAAGCTGCAACCTGAGCATGGGTCGTCATCGCGCCGATAGTGACTTTGCCGTCGGCCACACGGATCCCGCTGAGCTCGCCAATGCCCGCCAGAGAAATCAGATCACTGGCCGCAGCGAGTCTCTGCTTCAGGGTTGGCAAAAGCGTATGTCCGCCCGCCAGCAGCTGGCCGTCAGCTGCGCTGGCCAGCATCTGCCTGGCTTCGCTGACACTCGATGGAGACTTAAATTCAAATGTATACATGGCTACTCCTCCTGCTAAGCGGCTTTCGCATCTTGAATGGCCTGCCAGACGCGATATGGCGTAGCAGGCATCTCAATGTCAGTCACACCCAAATCGGACAGGGCGTTAAGAATGGCATTGATCACCGCCGGCGGCGAGCCAATCGCGCCGGCTTCGCCGCAGCCTTTCACACCCAGCGGATTGTGCTCGCACTCGGTCAAAGTCGTATCGACCGAAAACGAGGGAACGTCAGCGGCGCGCGGCATTGTGTAGTCCATGTATGAGCCCGACAGCAGCTGGCCTTTGCTGTCATAGCGGCAGCCTTCAAGCAGCGCCTGCCCGATCCCTTGGACCAGTCCGCCATGCACCTGCCCCTCGACAATCATCGGATTGATGATTGTTCCGAAATCATCAGTTGCATGAAAACTCACAATATCCACTACACCAGTGTCCGCATCGACCTCGACCTCACAGATATATGTCCCCGCAGGAAAAGTAAAGTTCTTGGGGTCGTAGAAAGCGGTTTCTTCCAAGCCTGGCTCAAGCTCTTCCAGCGGATATTGATGCGGCACATAGGCAGCCAGCGAGATCTCGCCGAATGCCTTGGCCTTGTCAGTTCCCGGCACCACGAAGCTGCCGTTTTCGAACTCAATGTCCGCTTCGGCCGCCTCGAGCAGATGTGCGGCAATCTTCTTGCCTTTAGCGACAATCTTGTCGATCGCATTGACAATGGCGGTTCCGCCGACAGCAATGGAGCGCGAGCCGTAGGTACCCATCCCAAATGGAATCTTGTCGGTATCGCCGTGGACAATTTCGACATTGTCGATATCGATGCCAAGTTTTTCCGCAACCACCTGTGCGAATGTGGTCTCATGTCCCTGCCCGTGCGAATGCGAGCCGGTCATGACACTGACCGAACCGGTCGGATTGACGCGGATCGTCGCCGCCTCATACAAACCGGCCCGCGCGCCGAGCGAGCCGACTACATTCGAGGGCGCGATGCCGCAAGCCTCAATGTAGGTCGCAACACCGATACCGCGCAACTTGCCATTGGCCTTCGAAGCGGCTTTGCGCTGCTCGAAACCGGCATAGTCAGCCTGCTTGATCGCCTTGTCCATGCTGGCTTGGTAATTGCCCGTGTCATAAACCAGAGCCACCGGCGTCTGGTATGGAAACTGGTCAGGCTGAATAAAGTTGCGGCGGCGAATCTCGATGGGATCCAATCCCATCTTGTCCGCGGCCACCTGCACAATGCGCTCCAGCAGAAACGTCGCTTCCGGGCGTCCCGCACCGCGATAGGCATCGACCGGCACCGTATTGGTAAATACCGCTTTGACCTCGCTGAGAATCACCGGCGTCGTGTACTGGCCTGCCAGCAATGTCGCATGCAGATACGTCGGTATGCACGGTGCGAAAGTCGACAGATAAGCCCCCATATTGGCCAGCGTCTTTTCTCGAAGACCGACGAATTTGCCATCAGCATCCAGCGCCAGCTCCACTTTGGTTACATGATCCCGGCCATGGGCATCCGACACAAATGACTCGCTGCGATCCGCAGTCCATTTCACGGGACGGCCGATTTGGGCCGCGGCCCAGGTCACGATGATCTCCTCAGCATAGTTGTAAATTTTCGAGCCGAAACCGCCGCCCACGTCGGGCGCATGGACCCGCAGCTTGCTTTCTGGGACAGCCAGCACGAACGCCGCCATCAGCAGCCGGATCACATGCGGATTCTGACTGGTGGTATGGAGCGTATGCTGACCGCTTGAGCTGTCGTAGTCGCCAATCGCACAGCGCGGCTCCATCGCATTGGGGATCAGCCGATTGTTCACCAAATCCAGCGAGACCACATGAGCCGCACTGCTGAACACCTCATCGGCGGCATCGGGATCGCCAAGCACCCAGTCATAGCATACATTGTGCCCGACATCATCGTGCACTGCAGTCGCACCGTCCATCACAGCGGCTCTCATATCCACCACCGCCTCGAGCTCTTCATACTCGACCGCAATGGCTTCAGCCGCGTCTCGCGCCTGCTGCCGGGTTTCTGCGATGACCACCGCCACTGGATCACCCACATGGCGCACCTTGCCTTCCGCCAGCACGGGGTGCTTCGGCTCAGCCATCGGCTCGCCATCTTTGCTGTGGACTTGCCAGCCGCACGGAATGCCGCCAACACTCTCCATATCGGCGGCGGTGAACACTGCCGCTACGCCATCGCTTGACTGCGCCTGCGATGTATCGAGTGATACGATTTTTGCATGGGCGTGGGGCGAGCGCAGAATATAGGCATACGTCTGATCGACGAGGTTGATGTCATCGGTATATTTGCCCGCTCCGCGAACGAATCGGATATCCTCTTTGCGGCGCACAGAGGCGCCAATGCCTGTTTCGCCGCTCATGATTGATTCTCCCTCATTGCTTTAGCGCCTGCCTGAATTGATTTCACAATGTTGTGGTAGCCCGTACATCGACATAGATTGCCTTCCAGCCACTCGCGGATTTCCTGTTCGGAAGGATCGGCGTTGTGCTGCACCAGGTCCAGCGAGCTCATAATGACGCCAGGGGTGCAGAATCCGCACTGCAGACCATGATTGTCACGGAACGCTTCCTGCATCGGATGCAAACTGCCGTTGCTGGCAATGCCCTCGATGGTTGTCACGGCAGCACCGCTGGCTTGGGCAGCAAGCATCGTACAGCTTTTGACTGACTTGCCATTGACATGCACCACACAGGCGCCGCACTGGCTGGTATCGCAGCCTACATGGGTGCCGGTCAGTCTTTTCGTTTCTCTTAGAAAATCAACCAGCAAGGTACGGCTGTCCACCTCAGCTTCAGCGCGCTTGCCGTTGATTGTCATGTCTACAAACACACCCATAAAGATACTCCTCCCTTTAAGTGTTTGGTTAATATTTTGCTCGCGCCGAAGATTTGACACAGGTCAATCCATCTCAGCAATCTGCCGGATACATCACATCGCAGTACACAAAGTTTACACTGTCGGGGATCGTGAAACAATATTTTTTGACTGCGTTGACTGAGCGGGGCCGCATCGCTTTCCCCTGCGCTGCTGACAGATGCAGAACATTTCGCAATTCAACGCTTTGAAAAAGTGAATCAAGAAATGGACTGCAATCAAATACGCTCAGGAATTTCGAAGTTCGCTTCATCACTGGTTTCACTGGACAGCGCAAAATTCAAATCCCGGCCGACTCTCCGCGAGCAAAATTCACACCGGCAAGCAACTTGGAGCCACTTGCTCGAAAAATACTTTTTTTTATTATACTACATACTATTATAAACTTGCGAGGTATGAAAATGCAAACTGTTTCTCTTATGGCTGCAAACCAGCAGTTCTCAAAAATCCTGAGGCAAGTGGAGCGTGGAGAAAACTTCATTATCACAAGGCGCGGGCAGCCCATCGCAAAGTTGATTCCGCACAGATCAGACAAAAGCGCCGATCCCGACTGGATGCGGGCTTATGAGCGGATGAATGCTCTCATGGATGCAGGGGCCTCTCTTGGAAATCTGCGAATCGATCGAGAGGCACTTTATGACCGCTGACCGACGATTCACGCTGGACACGAATATCTTGATCTATGCGATCGACCGTGATGCCGGACAAAAACATCACTTGTCAAAAAAACTCATTTCTGAGGCGGCTCTTTGCGACTGTGTGCTGACGCTGCAAGCGCTTGGAGAATTCTTTTTTGCAACAACTCGCAAAAATCTATTGGATCCATCTGCCGCGATTCGGTTCTTGGACAGTTTTCAGGAAGTATTCGATACTGTTTCTGCAACGGTTTCCACCCTTCATGAAGCAATCGAAATGGTAAAAAATCATCAAATTTCTTTCTGGGATGCGATGCAATTCAGCACAGCAAAGCAAGCAGGATGTATCGCGCTGCTCAGTGAAGATTTGCAAGACGACTGGCAATACAGCGGCTTAGCAGTCATTAATCCGTTTGCCGCGAATGCCGAGAAGCGTCTTGCAGACCTCATCCATTTTGATGGGGGTGATTAAATTGTCAAACTGCAATGCTGCGCAAGATGCCATTTAGATTTCAACCACTATGCCGAAACTCGCAAGTATTTTCAGCAATGCATATAAAGCACTTGCACTGCGTCTCGCCCTTGGTTTGCGAAGGCGGCAAAAAACAGCATTCCCGATTTATATACGAGCAATTTATATCTGTCAGTCTTTTGTGATCAACCTGATCTCGACTTGCGGAACATTCGCACTGAATTCTGCCCTGCAGGATATTAGACAGAATCACCTGCACGCGCAAAGTTTAGGGAATCACCATTCGACAGACCAGTTTGAGAATCCGTTTTTCAGCTGACATCGTTTATGCCTCCACCGCTTGCGCCATGGATGCAAAAAAGTCTTCAACATACTTCTCCGATGCACTATTGAGCAGACGAGCACCCATTGAGGCAAGCTTGCCGCCGGTATTGATCTGCGCTTCATATTCCAGCAGACAGCCTGATTCATGATCTTTCAGCACCACTTGCGCCTGCCCACCGGCGAAACCGAGTGCACTCGCCTTGGCATTGCCGACGAGCGTATAGCCGCAATTCTCCACGGAGTCGGTCACTGTCAGCTGCATGGCAAATTTCGCTTTTACCGGTCCCAGCTTCATTGCCAGAATACCCTCAAGCTCATTGTCGCTCACCCACTGCAGCTCACTGCAGCCTTTGATGGAATTGCGCAGCAGCTCAGCATCGTGCAAAGCGCTCCATATCTGCTCACGCGAAGCATGAAACGTTCTCGTCCCAGTCATATTCATCGAATTGCCGCTCCCATTTTACTCATCGCAGACCTTTTTCAATCACTCGGCGCTGCCCGCCAGCAGCTGCGAGCAACGAAAAACTTTCTGTGTTAACACCCTGCACTCAATCAATAGCATCACATCTCAATGACGACCGAAAAAGGCTTATGGTCTGAGCCGACTGCGTCCGCATCAATGGCTGCAGAGCGAATCCTCGTCCTCAGAGCAGTGCGCACAAAACAGTAGTCCATGCGCACTGGATGCCCACGACGCTCGGCGGTAACCCCGCTGATTTCAGGATTGCCAGCCGCCACCCAGGCATCCACAAAGCCCTCTGGATTGCTCACCCGACCGCCGTAATCCGACTTCGGGCCCGCCAGCAGCGTATATTCCTCAGAATCCGCCGTACAATTGAAGTCACCCATCAGAATCGACTCGCGCGGAAGCTCACCGACAGCGGACTGCTCGGCAAAATCCGTATTTTCTGTCTCTCCGGCGATGGGGCCGCCTTGCATCACAGCTTCCCTGTCAATCCGCAAAATCTCCTTGATCTGCGCCATCCGAGTCTTCGCATTGATATGCGTCAGATGAATGGAATAGACCCGCACATGCCTCTCCTTGCAGGCGATGACCCCTTCCAGGGCACTGCGCTGAATGCTCAGCGGACCCGTAGAGGCATATTTCGGCAGCAGATGATTGCGTGAGGTCAAAATCGGTTCGATCGACAGCAGCATATTGCCAAACTGCCGGCGGCGATGGATCACCTTGGAGCTGCGGTCGCGCAGATCCGCATTGATATCAACACCAGCACCATAAACCCAGTGATATTGCGGCAAATGCGATGCCAGCTCAGTCACCTGATCCATTTCCCCAGAGCGGGTGAAATGACGATCGACCTCCTGCAGGGCAATGACATCGGCACCGTCAACAGTGCGCGCGATGCGCTCAAGATCAATTTTTCCGTCAAGCCCGCGACCGAACTGGATGTTGTAAGTCGTAAACTTCATCACCGCCACACTACGCCTGTCGCGCCGGGGCCACTGCTTCCAGCCAATGCTTGACCGGTACGCTGGCACCGGCCTGAAGATGCATCAGACAGCCAATATTGGCGGTCACAATGCACTGCGGCTGCTCGGCTTGCAGCGCCGCAACCTTGTTTTCGAGCAGCTGGCCCGAAATCTTGGGCTGCAGCAGGGAGTATACGCCTGCCGAGCCGCAGCACAAATGCGAATCGCGCACCTGCGCAAGCTCGAATCCGTTATGCCGCAAGATCCGCTCAACCCGAGCTGTAATCTTCTGGCCATGCTGCAGTGTGCAAGGGGAGTGGAATGCGACTTTCTTTGCACTTTCACCGCTCTCGCCGGGAGCGGACTGATCCTCGATTTCTGAGATATCCTTGACCATTGCGGCCACCTGAGCGGCCTTCTCCCGATATTGCGGGTCATCTTTGAGCAATTCGCCGTATTCCTTGAGCGTAACCCCGCAACCGCTGGCTGTAGACACAATCGCCTGTGCGCCTTTTTCGATTTCCGCCCACCAGGCGTCAATATTCCGCTTGGCATGGCGAGCAAAAAACTTCCGATCACCCATATGCAGTCCTAGAGCGCCGCAGCATCCGTCTTTGGTCTCGACCGCAGCGATCGCCTGGCGATCCAGATAGCGGGCTGCGGCCGCATTGATGCCAGGCTTTGCCGCCCGCTGCACACAGCCGCGATGGATGACAACCCGGTGTGCATGCTGGCCTCGGGGCCAGGCGCCAACCGCGCCTTTGGGGGGCAGCTTCTTTTTCAAAACCGCGGGCAGCAAGGGACGGACCAAACGTCCTGCCCAAAACCCCGGCGCCATCACAAGGTGATTGGGCACCACCGCAGTGAGCAGCCGGCGCGCCAGTTTCAGATGCCATTTGCGCGGCACTTTCTCCTCAATCAGATCACGTCCGACATCCAGCAGCCGACCATACTCGACACCCGACGGACAGGTCGTCTCGCAGGCCCGGCAAGTCAGGCAGCGATCCAGATGCAGCTGCGTTCGCTCTGTGGGGGCGGCGCCCTCAGCCAGCTGCTTGATCAGATAAATGCGCCCTCTCGGGCCATCGAGCTCATTGCCAAGCAGCTGATAAGTCGGACAGGTGGCGTTGCAAAATCCACAATGCACACACTTGCGGATAATTTCCTCAGCCACATCGCCATGCGATGTGCCACGGATAAAATCAGCGAGTTCAGTCTGCATATCGGCAAGTCCTAGATCTCAGGATGCAGAATGCCGCGATTGAGAATCCGCATCGGATCAAAGGCTTCTTTAAGCCGGCGATGAATTTTCAGCATTGGCGCGCTCAGAGCGCTGAAACGGTGCAGATCATCGTGATCCCTGGCTCGAAACAAAGTGGCATGGCCGCCAAGCTGCTGCGCCAGCGCAAACATATCCTGCGCATTCTTGTCGGTGCAGATCCAGCGCAGCGCCCCGCCCCAGTCGATGATGCAGTCCTCGCCAAGGTGCATCGCCGCGGCGGTGGACGGCAGTGACAAGCGCCACAAGGTCTGCTCGCGATGGAAAAAATCAAGCTTGTGCTCCTTAAGCTGATGCCAAAATTCGATGCCAGCTGCATCCACCTCGCCGGCCACTGCCGCCGCAGCAGCGCGCACGGCGTTTTCCGTACCCTCCAGACGAACTCTCAAGCACCCCGCGCAGTAACTCATCGCAGTGACCGGCAGCGAGAGCCGGGCCAGGCGCAGCATCTCCTCACACGCAACCGGCTCGCTCACCTCGCGTATGCGAGTCTCTTCGACTTCTCCTTTGGGAAGCACCTTCAGCGACACTTCATACAGTACGCCCAAAGTGCCCAGCGCCCCGGTCATCAGTCGCGAGATATCATAGCCGGCCACGTTCTTGATGACCTGTCCGCCAAACGCAAGCGGCTCGCCTTTGCCGCTGATGCACTTGACCCCGAGCACAAAATCGCGCGCCGCACCGGCAAACGGGCGCCGCGGTCCGGAAAAACCGCAGGCGATGGTACCGCCGATCGTCGCCGCCGGCCCATAGTGCGGCGGCTCAAAGCCAAGCATCTGCCCGGCCGCCGACAGCGCCTGCTCAATCTCGGCCAAGGGAGTCCCGCTGCGCGCCGTGATGACCAGCTCAGAGGATTCGTAACTGACAATGCCGCGGTGGCCGGTGACCTCAACAACTGCGCCGAGGCTGGGGTTGCCATAAAAGGACTTGCTGCCGCCGCCTCGAATCCGCAGCGGCTCGGCTTGGCTGTGAGCCTGCTTGACAGCTGCGGCTAATTCTTCGATCTGATCGCTGCCAGACACACTCAGAATCTCTCAAGGTTTGGAAAGGGCACCTCGCCATGATGGACATGCATCGCGCCGAACTCGGCGCAGCGCGCCAGAGTCGGCACAGCCTTGCCGGGGTTGAGCAGCGTCTGTGGGTCCCAGGCGGCTTTGACCGCATGAAACTGCTCCAGTTCCGCGGAATTGAACTGCAGGCACATAGGCCGCAGCTTCTCGACACCGACACCATGCTCGCCGGTCACCGTGCCGCCCACATCAATACACAGCTCCAGAATCTGATTGCCCAGCTCCTCGGTCATTTCCAGCTGGTTTTCCTTGCTCGCATCATACAGGATCAGCGGATGCAAATTGCCATCGCCCGCATGGAACACGTTTGCGACCGGCAGGCCGAACCGCTCGGAAAGCTCACCGATCCGGCGCAGCACCTCACCGAGCCGGCGCTTGGGAATGGTGCCGTCAATACAGTAGTAGTCCGGTGAGATCCGGCCCACGGCCGGAAATGCAGCTTTGCGGCCGGACCAAAACCGCTTGCGCGTCTCTTCATCCTCGGCAACCCAGATCTGCTGCGCATGATTCGCTTGCAGCAGCTGCTCAACTTTCGCGATCTGGTCGCGCACATCGTCCTCGGCGCCGTCAAGCTCACACAGCAAAATGGCATTGGCCTCGACTGGATATCCGGCATGAGCGAATTCCTCAGCCGCCCGGATCGCATACTGATCCATCATTTCCAGTCCGGCCGGCAGCACCCCGCCGGCGATAATTGCCGCGACGGCCTCGCCGGCCTGCTCCACCTCATCGAAAGAGGCCATCACCACTTGTGCCACGGGCGGAATCGGAAGCAGTTTCACCAGCACCTCAACCACCACGCCCAGCATGCCTTCAGAACCGGTCATCAGCGCCATCAGATCATACCCGCAGCTGTCCAGCGCCGCGCCGCCAAGAGTCAGCACCTCGCCGTCGATCGTCACAACTTTCAGTTCCATCACATTGTTGACCGTCAGGCCATATTTGAGGCAATGAACGCCGCCGGCGTTCTCCGCAACATTGCCGCCGATAGAACAGGCAATCTGCGATGATGGATCCGGCGCATAGTACAGCCCCAAGTGCTCAACTGCCTGCGAAATCGCCAAATTCCGCACCCCGGGCTGCACCCGGGCGGTCTTGGCCTGCGCGTCAATCTCAAGAATCCGATTCATGCGTGACAGCGACAGCGAAACGGCATCGGGATGCGGCAGCGCGCCGCCCGACAGTCCCGTGCCAGCGCCGCGAGTGACAACCGGAACAGCATTCGCCTGGCAGATTTTCATCACGTCGACAACCTGCTTGATCGAAGCCGGCAGAACAACCATCATCGGCAATTGCCTATAGGCGGTCAGCCCATCACATTCAAACGGCCGCAGCGCCTCAACATCGGTGATCACATGCGCAGCGCCAACTGCTTCTGAGAATTGCTGCACAAGAGCATCGGCAGGCATCTGTCGGCTTTGCTGTGTCTCCATGCTGTGCTATCCTCAATGAGTGCTGATCAAGTCGCTCCAAAGTGCATTTTAACTTTTTGCTGTGCTGAAAGTTCGGGGAACATAGCGAACCGGCGAACAGATCGAGGCCGGGCCTTCGAATCCGCCCCTTGCAGCGATACAATTGCAGATGCGTGTCTTGGCGCGCCACACCGGCAGCAATCTGAGATGCAGTCTTGGCCGGCTTGAAAATCCAATCGCGATCATTTTCAAACACAGTAAAATCCTGAGCATGAAACGCAAGCTGCAGACCGCACCGGCCTTGGCGCTCGCAGGCGCGGCGATTGAATCTCAGACCTGGATCCGCCGCTCATGCTCGGCGCGAGCCGCAGTCAGCCACCCGGCCTCGCGGTAACCGCCTATCCATGCGCATCGCAGTCGCCGGATTTCAGCACGAAACAAACCGGTTCTCACCGATTCCCACAACGCTTGATGACTTTGTCCGGCAGGACGGCTGGCCCGGACTGACCCGGGGGACTGAAATTTTTGATGTCTTTCCTGAAATGAATATTCCGCTGGGCGGATTTCTCGACTACGGCCGAGATCACTTCGATATCGTGCCGATACTGTGGGCCAGCGCGGAGCCGGGCGGTCTGGTCGAGGATGATGCATTTGAGGAGATATGCGCACTGATTCTGGACAAGATTGAGCAGACCTCGGCGCTGGACGGCATCTACCTGGATCTGCATGGCGCGATGGTGACCCAGTCCCAAGATGATGCCGAAGGCATTCTGCTGCGGCGGCTGCAAAACCTGACAGAGATGACCGTTCCGGTCGTCGCAAGCCTGGACCTCCATGCAAATATGACTCGCGAAATGTTTGCCTGCACGAGTCTGCTGACGGTGTTTCGAACCTATCCGCACCTTGATATGGCGCAGACCGGACGGCGCGCGGGGCTCCTCATCCATGAACTGCTTGAGACCAAAGCTGAGGTTTGCGGCGCCTTCGGCCAAATACCGCTGCTGCTGCCGCTGCAGTCGCAATGCACCGATTTTGAGCCGGCCAAATCCATCTATGCAATGCTGCCGCAGCATATTTCACTGCGCAGCGGCCATCAGGAAATTGCGATGGGCTTTCCCGCATCTGATATCTATGACTGCGGGCCTGCGGCCGTAGCCTATTCGTCCGGTCGGCGGGACGGCGCCCGGCAGGCCGAGGCAGCGGTCAAGCGCATCAAAAACGCATTCAGCCAGACTCAAGATCAATTTCAGATTCCACTCTACCGCCCCGATGAAGCGGTGCAAAAAGTGGCGGGCAAGCCGCCGCAAAGCAAACCGACACTGCTGGCCGATGTGCAGGACAACTGCGGGGCCGGAGCGACCTCGGACACGACAGAACTCTTGCATGCATTGGTTCGTCATGGAATCAAAAATTGCGCTGTCGCGGCGCTGTATGATAAAGAAACCGTCTCGGCCGCACACCGAACGGGCTTGGGCGGCGTATTTGAGGGACTGCTCGGCGGCAAAATCAGTCCAGATCAAAATCCCGCCTTTGCCGGAAAGTTCAGAGTCATCGCACTCAGCAACGGTGTTTTTGAGTTCACCGGGGAAATGATGCGCGGGGTGACTGCCAATATCGGGCCCGCTGCCGCTATTGAGATTCTAGATCCAGATTCGGACATCTGTGTGGTGGTGACCAGCGAGCGAATTCAATGCCTCGACCAGGCCATTCTCTCGCATCTTGGCATTGACTGCGCGGCAAAATCTGTGCTGGCGCTCAAAAGCTCGGTCCACTTTCGCGCCGACTTCGCGGCCATTGCAGACGAGGTGCTTCTAGTCGAAGCCTTCGGATTCAATCCCTGCCGATTCAGCACGGAGCTGTTTTCCAGACTGCGCAGTGATATGACCATGCTCTGAGCTGCAGCCAATGCCCGCCCTTTGGCATCGGCTCGCATCGATTTGACCAAAGAAATCAGCCGAATTTTCCGGTAATGTAGTCCTCGGTGAGCTGGTGCTGCGGATTGGTAAAGACCTCGCTGGTATCGCCGAGCTCGATGAGGTCGCCCAGATTGAAATAGGCTGTTCTTTGCGAGACGCGGGCCGCCTGCTGCATGGAGTGCGTCACAATCACAATCGAGTACTGCGTTCGCAGATCATCAATCAGGTCCTCAATCCTGGCCGTTGCAATGGGGTCAAGCGCTGAGCACGGCTCATCCATGAGGATCACGTCCGGCTTGACTGCAATCGCACGGGCGATGCACAATCGCTGCTGCTGACCGCCGGACAGCTCGGTGCCGGGGCGATTCAGCCGGTCCTTGACCTCATCAAGCAGTCCCACCCGCTGCAGGCTGGAATGCACAATCTCATCCGTTTCGGTGCGATTGCTCACCAGGCTGTGCAGGCGCGGACCGTAAGCAATATTGTCGTAGATTGACTTGGGGAACGGATTGGGCTTTTGAAATACCATGCCAACCCGCGCTCGCAATTCAACTACATCCAGGGCCTTGCTGTAGATATCGATGCCGTCCAGCGCAATCTCGCCGGTAATCCTGCACCCGTCAATGATGTCATTGATACGATTGAGGCAGCGCAAAAACGTAGATTTGCCGCAGCCCGACGGTCCGATGATCGAAAGCACCTCATTGGATCGTATATCAAGACTGACATTCTTGATGGCATGCGTGTCGGCGTAATAGACATTGACCCCACGCGCCGTCATGCGGCTGACAGGACGTGCCGATGAAAGCGAGCCGGACGGCTGACTGAAGACGCTGGAGTCAGTCTGAATCTTGATAGCCTCAGCCTTTTGCTTCGATTTGACCTGCTGTTCCATTTGATAATCCAGTTTCGCTCAATAATAGTCTTTCACACAAACGATTGCAATGCACTCTACCAGCGGGACTCGAATCGGTTGCGCAGCCAAACTGCCAGCACATTCATGGTGATCAGAAACATCAACAGAATCAGAATGGCGCCCGAGGTTTTTTCCAAAAATGCCCGCTCTGGGCTGTCCGCCCAAAGGTAAATCTGCACGGGCAGCACCGTAGACGGGTCCAGCGGACCGGAGGGAATGTCGACAATAAACGCCACCATGCCAATCATCAACAGCGGCGCCGTCTCACCGAGCGCCTGGGCCAAGCCGATGATAGTGCCCGTCAGCATTCCCGGCATCGCTAACGGCACGACTTCCTGCACCACGGTCTGTGTTTTCGATGCGCCCAGGGCCAAAGCGCCCTCGCGGATCGATGGCGGCACAGCACGAAGCGCGGCTCTTGAGGCAATGATAATGGTCGGAATGGTCATCAGGCTCAAGACCAGCCCGCCGACCAGCGGCACCGACCGCGGCAAGCCAAAAAAGTTGATGAACACCGCCAGGCCAAGCAGCCCGAACACAACCGAGGGCACCGCAGCCAAATTATTGATGTTCACCTCAATGATATCGGTCACTCGGTTTTTCGGGGCAAACTCTTCCAAATAGCAGGCTGCAGCCACCCCTACGGGGAAAGAAATCAACAAAGCCACCAGAATCGTAAAAAATGAACCTGTCAGCGCGCCTCGGAGGCCGGCAAGTTCCGGCTCGCGCGAGTCGCCAGCGGTAAAGAACTGCTGATTGAAACGACTTTTGATCGCTCCGCGTGACAGCAGCAGATCAAACCACTCAAGCTGCTGCTCAGATATCAGGCGCTTGCCAGCGGCCGGCGCATCGCGTCCGAATCCAGTCTTATGGAGCGTATCAAACACATCGTCGACTGGAAACCAGATCTCTTTGAAAGTGCCGATCAACTCTGGGCTTTGACGCACCATTTTTTGCAGCATGACATCGGAGCCAATGCTGACCAGTTTCCGCAGCTCCCGTTTTTCCCTGCGGCTGGTGACATCGGGAAACACTGAGTACAGCGCCGTTCTGACAAGGGTTGCATAATTCACATCATTGAGATTTTCGGCATCGACAATCTCGGGATCAAAATAGATGTTCAGCCGGATCTGCGTTTGCCAGAACGCACTCGTACCGCTGATCGCGATACTGGCGAATAAAGTGATTACGAAGCTCAGTCCGATGACAATCGCGACAATGCCATACAGGCGAAACCGCTTTTCAGCGCGATGGCGCCGAGTCAGGCGCTTTTTGAATTCTGGATTCTGCCAGACGCTGGCAGAAGGCTGTGAGTACGAGCTATTCATACTGCTCACTGTATTTGCGAACGATATACAGGGCAGTCGCGTTGAGCATCAGTGTGGCCACGAACAGCGTCAGTCCCAGTGCGAACGCAGCCAGTGTCTTAGCGCTGTCGAACTCCTGATCGCCAACCAATAAAGTGACAATCTGCACCGTCACAGTGGTCACCGATGCCAGCGGATTGGCAGTCAGGCTTGCCGCGAGTCCTGCCGCCATCAGCACAATCATAGTCTCGCCAATGGCTCGAGAAACGGCGAGCAGCAAAGCGCCGACAATGCCGGGCAAAGCCGCTGGAAAGATCACTTTCTTGATGGTTTCTGATTGGGTGGCGCCGCAGGCAAGCGAGCCTTCGCGAATCGACTGCGGCAGCGCCGTAATGACATCATCTGTCAGCGAGGACACAAAGGGAATAATCATAATGCCCATCACGACACCGGCGGCCAATGCACTTTCGTGGGCAATGCTCAGTCCGAACACGGCGCCTGCATCGCGCAGTCCGGGAGCCACCACAAGAATCGCAAAGAACCCATAGACCACGGTGGGAACACCGGCAAGAATCTCAAGTGCAGGTTTTGATATCGCTCGCACTCTCGGCGACGCGTATTCAGCCAGATAAGTGGCCGACAGCAGACCGATCGGCACTGCGACGAGCATTGATATCGCCGCGATCAGCAGGGTTCCTGTAAACAGCGGAACACTGCCGAACAGGCCCGATGAGCCCACCTGATCCTCTCGAATCGCGATTTGCGGACTCCATTCCAAGCCGAACAGAAAATGCGTCAAGGGCACTTTGCTGAAAAATCGGATGGCCTCAAACAGTACCGACAGCACAATGCCGATGGTGGTAAAGATCGCGATCAGCGAACTGGCGACCAGAAGCATTCGAATGATCATTTCAGCGATCGGCCGCGCTTTCATTTTCAGTGAGATCATCGACAGGAAAACCGCCCCGAAAATCAATGCCAGCACTAGTACCGCAGCCGAGCGCAGTGATGCGCTCAGCTCATTGAGATAGCTGAATCGATCAACAGCCGGCAGAAGATTTGCAATATCCTGACCGACAACACTGCCGGACTGACTGGATATCTTGATGTGGCTGATCAGCAGAGCAACCTCAGCTTGAGACAAATTGCCGAGATTAGGAAAAAATTCGGAAAGAACGATGCGCAAAATAACCGCTTCGTCGATACTGAGCCACAGGCCCAGCACCGCCAGCGCTGGCACTGACACCAGCAGCGCGGCAACAATGCCATAGTATGCGGGCGCCGATTGCAGCGAGCGGAGGCCGCTTGCCTTTTGAGCCATCCCAATTGCTCTTTTCTTCGCAAAGAAATAGAAAAGCGAAGAAAAAATCAGCAAGACCAGAACAATGAGCCAGAGTTGCAAGCCTCTTCACCTCGTGATTGCAAGCGTACTAAGTCACCGAGCGGCGACAGCGCGCAAATACTCCCCGCGTCTCGTTCGCAGACGCGGGGAGTATTACTTGCGTTCAGTCTATTGTCTTGCGTATGGCCGACAAAAGACGTATACCGCAACAGGCCGCCCGTTTAGCCGGACTACCTGTTAATACTGGCTGATGGGGCCAAATTGCCTTGACCGGAATTTATTCAGCGGCCAGCTGAACGTGCTTGAGCTCCATCGCGGCAGACTTGAACATCTGACGCTCTTCGGCCGGCATCGGAATCATGCCTTTGTCGACCAGATAGCCTTCATCGCCCCACGCCTTGTCGCTGGTGAATTCTGCAACATATTCCTTGATTCCGGGAATCACATCAACATGAGCCGTTTTCACATACATGTAAAGGGGACGAGAAATAACATAAGAGCCGTCTGCGATGTACTCAAACTCAGGAGCGACGCCATCGATGACGCTGCCTTGAACCTGGTCCGAATTCTGATCCAGAAAACTGAAGCCGAAAACACCCAAAGAATCCTTGTCTGCAGTCAGCTTCTGAACAATCAGGTTATCGTTTTCACCAGCCTCAACCCAGGCGCCGTCCTCGCGCACACCGTGACAGATTGCCTTGTACCGATTCTTATCGCTTTTGCGGATATCCTTGATCCAGTCATAGGTTTTGCAGCCGCCCTCAAGGGCAAGCTCAGCAAATGCATCGCGGGTGCCTGAAGTCGGCGGCGGACCAAGAACACGAATCGCGATAGCCGGCAGCTCGGAATTCACCTCATTCCAGGTTTCATACGGATTCTCGATCAGTTTCTGCTCACCATCGGGCGCGGGCACGTTTTTCGCCAGTGCCAGGAAAATATCCCGGCGCGTCAGCGAGAACTGCTCGGACTCAAGCGAATTGGCCAGCACGATGCCATCGTAGCCGACCTTCACTTCGACAATACTGTCAACGCCATTGCTGGCGCAATTTTCGACTTCCGAAGCTTTGATTCGACGCGATGCGTTGGTAATATCCGGATGATCGAGGCCGGCGCCCGCACAGAAAAGTTTCAAGCCGCCGCCCGAACCTGTCGATTCAATAATTGGCGTCTGAAAATCCGTACTGGTACCAAACCGCTCGGCTACCACGGTAGCAAATGGATAAACCGTTGAAGATCCTACGATACTTATATAGTCTCTTTCTGCTGCCTGCAAAGCGGTCGAAAGAGAACCCAGCATTGCTGCTAGTACTATCAGGAAAGCCCTGAGACTTGACGACGAACGGATCATTTCTTTCTCCTATTAGATAAATCTGACCTAAATAAGGTCGTCAGAGTCGGGGTAAAATGAAGCCCATGAAGCTCCAGAAGAGCAGTATATACCGTCGGCGCAATATGTCAACCAGTCATCGCAAAAATTTAGGGCATTATGCATGCAAGGGCCGCCAGCAGCAGATGAAAAACCGGCATCAAAACGAGCCATCATCAATCAAGTCCCATCACTACTGTCCCAACATTTTATCGAATATATTCAATTGGATATAAGTGCCATTATTTTCGTTTTTGCGGGTGTGCTCTGCAAGCGGCTGATGCAGTGCATCTTTCTCGAAAATTGTCACACTCAGCTTTTGCAGCAATGTGCAGAGACTCAGGTCTGACTCAAGCCTTTTCTTGATGATGGCCGCCAGCGCCTAGACGGAAGCCGCGATCCAGATCTGCGTCTTGACGGCATTCTCACTGGCGCCGCAGAGCGACTTGATGCGCAGATGCTGCCTGATCCGCTTGAAGAGCAGCTCCGCCTGCCACCGGTTTCGATACAGTTCAGCGATCGTCAGCGGCTCCAGCGCCCGGCGGCTGGTCAGGAAATGGAAACGCTTGCCGCTGGCCTGGTCACAGCATCCGATCCGGCGCAATTTTTCGGGGCGGCATCGGACTGTTTTCTGGCCGGGACGATCACCGGATCGCAGGCCGCCCCTTGCGTGCGGCCGGTCCGGCTGGAATAAAGGCGCCTGAGCCGGGGGTTGGCTTTCGCTCTGGCAATGAAATGCCCGGCAGGACATGCATCTTCACGCCGGCTTTGGTCTTGCGGAATTCAGCCCGCGGAGACAGCGGCAGGCAAAGATCAATGGTCGATGAGTCAAGCGCGCAGGCAGGCTGGTCAAGCGGCAGCTCAAAATCGTCCTGGCCATGCAGGCGCTGCGCCTCGGCGATGAGCCGGCAGCCGAAATCCGCATGCGTTTTCCAGCTGCGCGCCTGATTGGCATTGGACAGCGTGTTCCTGGAGATGCTTGCGGCAGTCCCAGGCGGCAGAGCTTGTCTGCAGGCGCGCGCAAGCTGATCTCAATATCCCTGAGGCTGCCCGGCTGCAGCAGCTGGGCGCCCGCCATTGCTGAGCGCAGGTGAATGATTTGACTTTGCAGCCGCCGCGATGGCGGGCAACGCAGCGGTGAGAAGCCTTCCATGGCAACGGGTCCATAAGCTGAGAAAAAACATAGCGCCCTTCGTACATGACGGGTATACTGCTGATGGATCGTTTTCGGCTAGAGGGCGCCAGGCTTGCGCTGAAGTCTCGGACACCCTCTTTCCGCAGATTGCAATATAACTGTCAATCAGATACATCAAATCTGAAATCAAACGTTGCGACAGTAGTAAAGTCCCATCTTTTTTTTCACTGGGCCGAACCTTTCCGACCCGTCAAGCGACTGGCAAATCTTCTGTGAGACCAGCTGCGAATCTCTACTGACTGCACCTTTCTCTTACCAGCTGGCCCTTGTGTTCATGCGTAAATATTCATGCGAATGTGCATTGCCCGAAAACAGCTGTTGAAAATCCAGCCGATTCCAATCGTCCATCTTATCCGCATTTTTGCGTCACGCACTCAAAGTCTTCCGCTTGACGATGAGCAATCCGATTTTACTGTTTGACAAGCTGAAACACAGTTCCCTTGGACAATAGGCGCAATACTGCCGACATGATCTCGCAACCGCATCGGCTGATGGCGTTTTGCCGCTCGAATCCTTTCGCACCATGTTGCGGCCGCAGTTGTGCTGACGGGCTGTTTCACTGGCGAGCCGCTCCCCCCTCATATGCGTTAACTTGTTGCACAGCCTATATGTTGACGATGGTTTTGATGGGAAAACTCCCGGAATTTTTCGAAAATACGATCAAACATTCCAAGAAACATGAAATTTAGAACCATTGTGAGGTTAAGATGAACAAGTTAGCGCTTATGCCGGTTCCGCGTTCATTTCCTCCATGCCCCGGAGGATGCGCTGGCGCAGCGCTTCCAGCGAGCCGACCCGGATGTGCCGCAGGAAGGTCCGGGGCATCTTCGAGAATGCGGCCTCGGCCAGGTTCAGCCACGAGGCCTGCACGGGCGTGTGCACAGTACCGGGCCCGGCCGGGCGGCCAGCCAGGCCCGGGTCTCCTTCCAGACATGCGAGGAGTGGCGGCCCGGGATGATGCGGATGATCTCGCCTTCCGGATAGTGGATGTCGAGGTGCTCCGGGAGTCTGATGAACTCCCAGGTGCGGTGCCGCCTCTCGACATTGGCGATGATCTCCCTGGTGTGCAGGTCCAGCGCGGGAAGGATCGACAGGGTGCCGTAGCGCCGGTACTCGCAGTCCCGGGCCATCTGCGGATGCCAGCCGGGAACCGGAGGCACCGGGCGATCCGGGGCTTTCCGCCTGCAGGGAGACTCCCCGGCAGATCATCAGCGCCTCCGCCTTCTTCTCCTCAAAGCCTGAATCCCGCTTCTGAAGGTGGCAGCGGACGCGATGCGGCTTCAGTTCGTGTTCGTCCAGGATCCGCCACACCGTCATCTTGCGGGACTCCGACAGGCGCGGAAAGCCCGCCTTCTCCGCCTGCTCCCAAACTTGCCGGGCCAGTGCCGACAGCGTCCACATCTCGGCCGTCAGCCCCAGATCCCTCGGCTGCCGGCAGGTCAGCCCTGCCACCCAGGCCTTCGCCTCGTCGCCGATCTCAGGCACCCGGCTGCGACGAGTGACGGTCACGGAGCACCACTGCGCCAGTGCCCAGGGCCTTGTCGATGCACTTGCACACCGTCGGAAGAAATCCGCCGCCCCTCCGGGCAATCTCCGCCAGCGGCATGTCCTCCTCGCGGCGCGGCAGGACCCGCACCCGTTGAACCTTGCGCATCGGCACCGTCTGCGACCCCGGCGGGGTCGCAGCAGCACCCGCTGCTACCCGCTCATTGCCAGCATTTTTGCCTTGACGGAAAACAAGGATAGAACAATCGCCCCGGCTTGCAATCGGTTTTGAGGCAACTCCGAGTCAAGCGGAGAGTGGTGGCGATGCAAGGAAATTGATGCGGCGCCCAGTATCAAACGGAATGCCGTCGGACAGGGCGTGGCAGCCGGGAAGACCCTGAACAGTTCCCCTGCATTGGCATAGACTCTCCCATCACGAACAGGGCTGTCTCCAGTCATTGATCGTTCTCCCCCACGGTTTACCAGGGGACAATGTGAGTGTCCGGGGGTCGTCATCCCTCGCTGTCACGGTGATCGTTCTTTCCGCCAAGGTGGAGGCTCCAGTTCCGCTGTTGCCGATCTTTGCAGTGAACTGCATTCGCGTCGAAGCACCGGAATCGTGGCAGTTGTTGTCCACGCTCGTGCCGGACAGCCGCACCCGTGCAGAGAAATCCCCTGCCGGGTCATTACCACCAAATCTGGTGGGGCCGAAGCCGTCCTGATTCCAGACGCTCCCGCTGAATCTGTCGTTTGTGTCATCTGTCCATAAAGGAATGCCATTGACCTGTATGCCAGTGATCTCAATTGTCGGATCATGGGTGGCCGTATTCGTTATGCCCGCGCAACTGAAGGTCAGATCAAGGTACCAGTTCCCGCCCTCGTCTACAGTCAGGACATTATTGCCCAGGCTTGAGATGGATTTGTCATCCGTACCGTGCTCCGCTGATATCAAGCAATTCAGCTGCGCCATCGCCGAACTCACCGGAAACATGACCAGCAGCAAGAGAATTGCTGATTTTATTACGAGGGGGGGGGGAGATATCAACAAGCAGTTCATTTTGGTTTACCTCCAAAGGCTGAAAAGAATCAGCTATTATACCTTATTGATTTTTGCTGGAACAAGCCAATTTTCAAAAGAGGCTTTTCGCTGAAGAATTTTTTTGTGCGGCAGACTGAGCTGGCGCGGCTCAAGCGCTGCCGGCGGAGTGCGCCTGAAACTGCTGCAAGCAGGAAATTCTGGGCAAAATCACGAAACCGGCACACATCCCACGCGGCAAAGCTTTCGAAATCCACCTCATCAAGCGTACCCGGCAGCCCGTCCAAATCACAATGCCTGCTGGCAGTCTTCCCAGAACAGACCCCATTGAATTTGAGTTTTCACAGACTGCCCCTCTCATTCGGTGCCATGGGTCTTGCGATTGAGGCTGGCCATGCGCCAAAACAGGATGATCCATGCATTGACAACAGATTGCTGAAAGAAAAAATCTGAACTGGCCGCCCTTAGGGCGGCGGCATCACGCAAGAATCGGGGACAGAAATGAAGTGAAGAACAATCGCCAGTCGCAGTCCGAGCGGCCAAAAAACGCTTTTCAAGCACTCTGAGGGCTGTGCGCTGGCGGCGAAATCAGCGGGGCATTTCAGCCGCAACCGACAGCACATGCGCTGTGACCGATTTCGCGCTCAGGGGGGCTTGAATGGCATTGCAGAGACCGGCCGCAATCCCACAATCGGCACCAGGCTCAGGTGAAGGGCAATGCGCTGGTCCGCGCTGACTGGCGGTCAGCGCGCCCTGCGAGCTCCGGCAGAAGGTCAGGCTCAAATCATTTCTGACTCGCCCAGAGCCGGAACCAGTTCGGCGCCTTGTCGCCGCGCTTCTCAACTTTTGGATAGTCCCGCTTCTTCGGGCCATCATACCACTGCCGGGGACGGCCGATTCTTTGGCTCTCGTCGGTAAACATCTCTTTCCAGTGCGCCACCCAGCCAACCGTGCGAGCAATCGCAAACAGCACTGTGAACATCTGAGTAGGAAAACCGATGGCTCGCAAAATAATTCCGGAATAAAAATCGACATTGGGATACAGCCGCTTCTCAATGAAATAGTCATCGCTCAGTGCAATTTGCTCAAGTTCCAGAGCAATCGGCAGCAGCGGGTCCGAAATGTTGAGCTCATTGAGCACCTCATGACAGGTCTGACGCATCACTTTCGCTCGCGGATCAAAGTTCTTGTAGACCCGGTGCCCGAATCCCATCAGCCGCGTCGAGTTGGATTTGTCTTTGACCAAATCGACATATCTTCTGACATTTTTGATGTCGCCGATTTCGTCCAGCATATTGAGCACTGCTTCATTCGCACCCCCGTGTGCAGGTCCCCAGAGGGATGCAATCCCCGAAGCAATGCAGGCAAATGGATTCGCCCCCGACGAGCCAGCCAGCCGCACCGTCGAAGTGGAGGCATTCTGCTCGTGGTCGGCATGCAGAATCAAGATGCGATCAATAGCCTTGGCCAGAGTCGGGTTCCCCTCATACTCTTCGGTTGGAACCGCGAACATCATGCGCAGCAGATTCTCGGCATAACTGAGGTCATTCTTCGGATACATGAACGGCTGCCCCACCGAATACTTGTAGGCATAGGAGCCGATCGTCGGCATCTTGGCAATCAGCCGATGCGCGGCAATCATGCGCTGGAGCGGGTCATGAATATCTGTATCCTCATGATAAAATGCAGACAATGCGCCGACCACGCCAACCATAATCGCCATCGGATGTGCTGAGCGCTTGAAACCGCGATAGAATGCGACGAGCTGCTCATGCAGCATGGTGTGCAGTACAATCGTATTCTCAAATTCCTGCTGCTCGACTTTCGACGGCAGCTCACCGTGCAAAAGCAGATAGCACACAGACAGATAGCTGGCTTTCTCAACCAGCTGCTCGATTGGATAGCCGCGATGCAGCAAAACCCCTTTCTCACCATCAATAAAAGTAATGGCTGACTTGCAGGAGCCGGTTGAGGTGAACCCCGGGTCATAAGTGAACATCCCGGTTTTCTGATACAGTGAGGAGACATCGATCAGACTCGGCCCTTCACTGCCGCTCACAATGGGAAATTCATAAGTTTGGCCGCTGCGGTTATCGATCATTGTCATCGTATCCGCGCCGCGCCGGCCATGATCTTGACGGATCTGTGACACCTTCGCAGGTGGTGTGTTTTTCGCCATATCTGTATCGTTCCCTTGATTGGTTTATCTCTTTGCGCACTGCCGCCGCCTCATGCTGAATCGGCATGATTTTTTGGCGCTGACAGCTGAGCTCTCTGGCATCCCGGTTATAGTGCGCAGTCCAGTCGCGCTCAACAAGAATACCAAAATTCATCCAGGCGCATCCGACTCAATGCGCTCAGTTGGAAGATCTGCTTCTCATCGATGTTTCTTGCGCATTCATATCATTATTGTAAAATTTGTTTTGCACTGCGGCAAATTCGAATCGCATTGGGACTTTCAGCAAGGTGCGCGGCTCGATATCTCGATATCTGGATTCGCTCAATTGGCCTTGGGCAGACGCAGAATCACAAGCTGTCGCCTGCGCTGGTCCAGTCCAGCGATGCCAATGCGGCATTGCACGGAAACCAACTCAATTGACTTGACATGCCATATCAACCTGAATCCATTGACGTCGACACGTCGAATTTATCGCTCTCAGGACTGACCTGGGGCGGGCCCGCCGACCCGCCGGTCATCGCCCTGCATGGATGGCTGGACAATGCCGCGAGCTTTGTGCCGCTGGCAGATTGCCTTGACGGACTGCGTCTCATCGCTCTGGATCTGCCGGGACATGGCGCATCGCAGCATCGGCAAGGTGTGAATGCCTATCATTTCGTTGACTATGCGACCGACATCATTCAAGCGCTCGACGGTCTTGAACTGGATCGTGTCTCGCTGCTGGGACATTCTTTGGGGGCCAGCATCGCGGCACTGATCGCCAGCGTGATTCCCGAGCGCATCAATCATCTCGCAATGATCGAAGGCATCGGCCCGCTGCCTGCCGAAGATCACCGGTTCTATGAAAATTTCAAGCGTCACATCAACCGGTCAATCGCACCGCGCCGAGACAAGGTCATCTACACAACAATTGAGCAGGCTGCGGTCGCGCGGCAGCGGGCCGGTGACCTGTCCCTGGATGCCGCCCGACTCATCGCCGAGCGCAATCTGCAAAGGATCGGCGGCACCTATCAATGGCGTACAGACCGGGCGGTCACCCGAGCTTCGCCGCTGTACCTGAATGAAAACCAGATCAAGACCTACTTGGGACAAATCCGATGCCGCTGCCTGCTCATCCGCTCAACGGCGGGAATCGTGCTGAACTGGAAATCACTGCGCGGGCGTGAGACCTGCGTCAGGAATCTGCATGTAATTGATATCGAAGGCGGCCATCATTGCCATATGGACCACGCCGCCTCAGTCGCCAAACACTTGCTGCCATTTTTTATGCGCGATCAATTGCCGAATGAATGATAATCATGCTTGGCAGGCAGATTGCCATTGAACTGCTCTCAGCCAATTCTGGCGATCTTGCCGGCCGCCTTGTTTTTTGTTCTGCAGCATCGTATTCTCCTTATGCCTGAAAAAATTGTCCTTGCGTACTCCGGCGGTCTTGACACCTCAGTTATTCTGCGCTGGCTGCAAAATACCTATCAATGCGAAGTCATTGCGTTCACCGCCGACTTGGGACAGAACGAGGACTTGCAGGCCGCTGCAGCCAAAGCCGCCCGCCTTGGCTGCGAGCGCTGCTTCGTCGAAGACCTGGTTGAAGAATTCGCTCGCAATTATGCCTATCCGATGTTTCGCATCAACGCCCTGTACGAGGGCGTTTATCTGCTGGGCACATCCATTGCCAGGCCTTTGATCGCCAAGCGCATGGTTGAAATAGCAAAACAGACCGGCGCCGATGCCATTGCGCACGGCGCCACCGGCAAAGGCAATGACCAGATTCGGTTCGAATTGGGCGCCTATGCACTGCTGCCCGAGGTCAAGATCATCTCACCGTGGCGCCTGTGGGATTTTCGCTCGCGCGAAGATCTGCTGGCGTACGCAGACAGCGAGCAAATCACCGTAGACAAGCGGGCAGGCGGCAAGGCAGACTACTCCATGGATGCCAATTTGCTGCATATTTCTTACGAGGGCGGCGAGCTCGAAAACCCCTGGACCGCGCCGCCCGAGAATATGTGGCGCTGGACCTGCGACCCGCAGAAAGCTCCCGATGAGCTGGAAACGCTCGAAATCGATTTCGAGCGCGGCGACGCGGTCGCTGTCAACAGCAAAAGCGGGTCACCCGCAAATATTCTCAAAGAACTGAATCGTCTGGGCGCAAAACATGGCATCGGACGCACCGACCTCGTCGAAAACCGCTTCATCGGCATGAAATCCAGAGGCTGCTATGAGACTCCGGGCGGCACCATTCTGCTGACCGCCCATCGGGCCATTGAATCCATCACTCTGGATCGCGAAGTCGCTCACCTGCTTGAGGACCTTATGCCGCGTTATGCCAGATTGGTCTACAACGGCCTGTGGTGGTCGCCAGAACGCCTCGGCCTGCAGCAAATCATTGATACCCATCAGCAGTGCGTCAATGGAACAGTGCGACTCAACCTCTACAAAGGTCAGGCCACCGTCACCGGACGGCGCTCTGAAAATCACTCGCTCTACGATGAGGCGGTCGTTTCGTTCGATGACGAAAGCGGCGCATACACACAATCCGATGCAGAAGGATTCATTCGCCTGAACGCACTGCGGCTGCGCACGGCAGCGGCCAAAGGGCGCTGCCTCTGAAGCCTGCGGCGCTGCGGCCTCAGCCTGCCGCGGTGATCGAAATACTGTCGCAATCGAAGTATGCCTCTGCCCGCCATTTCCATTATCGTACCGGTCCGCAACGAGCTCCCGCATGTCATCGCCAATCTGCCTGCCCTCGCCCAGCTGCCGGACGTGACCGAGGTCATCGCAGTCGACTCCAGCGACCTCCCGGTCTCCAAACAGGCGCTGCTAGATGCCCAGACAGACAATCGACTGCACCTGCTTGAGAGCGCAATCGCAGGACGTGCCGTGCAAATGCACTTGGGCGCCAGCCATGCGAAAGGCGAGGTGCTGTGGTTCGTTCATGCGGATACCCGGATCTCAGAGCCGGAACAAGTCATGAAATCCCTGTCAGAAGCTCTAGCAAGCGGCAAAGAGTGGGGATGTTTCGATGTCTGTTTCGACAATAACTCGCTGAAAATGCGTATCGTCGCCCAAGCTATGAATGTCAGAAGTAAATTTTCGGGAATCTGCACTGGCGATCAGGCAATTTTCGTCACACGGGAGCTGTACGACGCGGTCGGCGGCTTCCCGCCCATACCGATCATGGAAGACATCGCTCTTTCTAAACGATTGAAATCATACCAGCGTCCAGCACGGGTGCACACAGCCGTCATCACCTCTGCGCGCCGATGGGAAACGAACGGGTATGTCAGGACCGTCGTGAACATGTGGACACTCCGATTGCTTTACTGGCTGAAAATCTCACCGGAACGATTGAGCCGGATGTATCGCTAAGCGCGCCGATGAGTGAACCCGCATTAACATTGCTCGCGAAAAAACCGCTTCCCGGTCTTGTCAAGACGCGTCTGCTGCCGCAGTTAGGCGCTGAGCAAGCCGCCGAGCTGGCCATGATGATGCTTGCAGAAACCGTCGCAAAAGCGCTCAGGCACTGGCGCGGGCCTGTCAGCTTGCTGATCAGTCCAGATCCTGATCATCCAGACCTGATTGAGCTGGCCAGAAAATTCGATATCCCGATGTCTGCGCAAAGCGCCGGTGACCTCGGGCAGAAAATGGAGGAGGCGCTGGCGCATGGACTCAAGCAAGCGCCTGCCGCAGCTGTCATGGGCTGCGACTTGCCGAGAGTCACGGGGTCACTGCTTGCGTACGCGTCAGCGAAACTGGGCGGCGGCTCGAACATCATTGGGCCCGCTGCCGACGGCGGGTTCTTTTTCGCCGGCATACAAGTCTGTGTTCCCGGCCTTTTCGAGCGCATTCAATGGAGTACCGCAGCTGTCTTTGAGCAGGCGCTGAAACGCGCCGACGAGGCAGGCTTGCGCTACGATGTGATCCTGCCGTGCCAGCAGGATATTGATGAGATCCAAGATCTTGTCTTTCTAGCTCAAAGCTGTCCACGCTACCGAAAATTTGTGAATGACGGCGCCTGACTCGGCGGGGCACCCCCGAACGATGTGCCGATTAAATTTGACTTGCTGAGTCGCTCTATATATATTATTGTAATTACTCGTTTTTATGCAAGCTGCAATCCATCAGTTCCTTATGCAAGTCAAGGCCTTCAGTCTTGCTCAGTACAAAGCAGGCGAGATCGGCTGCACGGTGTGCAGCGAATACTCAGCGCGAGTGGATGTGATTCAATCAGCTCACTGATGGATCCGCCTTCGGCAGCAGCGGCTCAGACACCTATTCACCCGGAAAACCGATACTTGTGGCGTCACGCAATCACGTAAAGCATGTCATCGCGAACACTCGCGTAATCGCCGAGGTTTCGAAAGGATTTCGGGACCTTGGGCAGCGCCTGCGCATTTGGCGGGCGCGCATTGCGGTCGGCGCTTTAAATACCATCGGCCATACACCTCGCTCAGTCACTTTGTTCGCAGGTCGACTTGCCGGCGACCTGTTTTACTGGCTCAACACCAAAAGACGCAGATATGCACTGATCAACTTGGAGTTCTGCTTCCCTCACTGGCCTGTTGAGAAACGCGAAAAAGTTGCCAGGCGCCACTTTCGCTGTTACGGCCAGGCGGTCATCGACATGAGCATGCTTTGGTATTCCAGCGAACAGCGCCTTGGGAGTTACATCAACTACCAGGGATTTTCCAACTTTGTCGAGGCGCAGCGACAGGGCCGGCCGGTCATCTTTCTGACACCGCATGTAGTCTCGATTGATTTTGCCGGCACTATGCTGGCCACGCAGGTGCCGGTTTGTGCGATGATGAAAGACCTGCGAAACTCGATCTTCAATGAAAAAATAGTCGCCAGCCGCAGCCGGTTTGGACTGAGACTGCATAAACGCTCAAAAGGCATCCGCCCGCTGATCCGCAATCTGCTGGACAATGTCAGCTGCATATACATCGCGGATCAGGATTTCGGCATGAAGAACTCGGTGTTCGCCAGTTTTTTCAATGAAAAGGTGGCAACTCTGTCAACGCTGGGCAGGATGGCAAGAATCACCAACGCCCTGGTGCTGCCGATGTCGTCGAGACTGGACCTTGACAGCGGTCAGTATTATGTCGTCATTGGCAAGCCGATGGCGAATTTTCCGACCGATGACGAATACATCAACGCCCGCCGAATGAACGCTGAGTTTGAAAAGATCATCGCCCGTGCACCCGAGCAGTATATGTGGACCCTGAGATGGTTCAAGACGCGGCCGAATGACAGCCCCTCAATCTATTAGGCCTGGCCTGAAGCAGCATCTCAGCGGACTGCTTGGATCGCTGCTGTGGCTGGGCATTGCGCGGCTGCCAGCGAAGGCTCGATTCGCCGCTGGCAGTGCAGTCGGATCCATTCTTTACTGCTTGCACAAATCGCGGCGCAGCATTGTCGAGCGCAATCTTGAATTGTGTTTTCCAGAGCAAAGCAGCAAGCGGCGCAGGCAACTTGCCAAAGACGTGTTTGCCTGTGCCGGTCGAGGTGTGTTCAGCTGGGGCTTTGCGCTGTTTTCAACCGATGATCGCATTGATGCTGCGGTCCGATGGCATGGCAAACAAGCGCTGGTTGACCATCTGGCTGCAGCCAAGCCGGTGATTCTTCTGTGCCCGCACTTTGTAGCGCCGATGCTGACCTTGCGCGCTGTCGGGCTGCTCACGCCGGTGGTGGCCATGTACGAGCCGCCGGTCAATCCGATCTTTGATGCCGGATACAAATGTGCTCTCAATGGCCAGCCAAGCTCCATCACTTGGCTGAACTGGATTTACCGCAAGCGAACGCAGCAGTCCATCAATATGATCTCAGCCCGAGGCAGCATGCGGCCGTTTTACCGCGCCTTGCGGCAAAACACGCCTTTTTTCTACCTGCCGGACCAAAATGCAGGCCGCAGGGAGCACCGTGTGTTCGCGCCTTTTTTCGGTACGCCAGCCGCCACCTACACTTCCCTGACGCGCTTTGCGAAATTCAGCAATGCACATGTTTTTGTTTGCTATTCAATTATGCGAGCCGAAGGCTCAGGCTATGATACCCACATTATTGAGCTGCCAGATGATTTTGTCTCAGGCGATCCGCATGCAGATGCCTGCCGACTGAACCAAACCATCGAGCAGCTGGTACGCCAATCGCCATCGCAGTACTTCTGGCTGCACCGCAGATTCAAATCCCGACCCGCAGGGGAAGCATCGCTCTACTGACCCCCCCCCGCGAATCAACTCCACACAAGCCATCTGCATTGATCTGTCTTTTGGAAATCGTCGCCGGCAAGATCAAGTACGGCTTTATCGGCAGCCGATAGGCCTGGATTAGCTCGGTGCATGCAAAGCGAGCACTCTCGGCTCACACAGCCTTATGCCATTGAGTCGACGGTACGAAACCGATCCTGTCATTTGCTCCGGCAGGCAGCTATAGATTTCCCACCGCAAACTGTTGCTCAACTCGCCGCAAGATAATGTACCATTGAGAGGAATCTGCAACGATCCAAAATAAAGACCGCAATGCGGCGCACGGCACAATCATCGGTCATTATGCCCGGCCCCTGCAACAGAAGTCTTTTGTCATGTTTTGATTTTGACCTATGAATGAAGCCATTGCCTTTGACACGCACCGCTACGTCAAGCGTCTGACGCAAGCCGGTTTCAGCGAGAAGCAGGCGGAGACCCTTGCCGCCGAGCAGGTAGCGATTCTCAATGCAAATCTTGCGAATAAGGCTGATATCGCCGAAATCCGCGTAGAACTTGCCGAGATTCATGCAGAAATTGAGAAGACTCGTGCAGAAATCGAGTCGCTGCGCAAGGACACCAAAACAGAAATCGAGTCGCTGCGCAAGGACACCAAAACAGAAATCGAGCTGCTGCGCCAAGAGACAAAAGCGGAATTTTCCAGGCTTGAGGCGAAAATTGAGAAAACCAAATCGGACCTGATCAAATGGGGGGTCGGAGCCTTGCTTGCTCAATCGGGTTTTATTGTCGCCATCATTCAGTTTTTCGTTATCCCAGTCAGCGGGTGATCCGCTCCGGAGTGCGGGGCATATGCATGGCGTTAGAAGAAGTTGCGGACCAGCATGCCTCCGAATTTGATCGATTGTCATCAAGCTGACCCTTGCATGCGCCGCCCGAAACAAGGCAGTTCATCGAAAGAAGGACGCTGCATCTCAATGCACCAGGGTCGAGTTGACCTGACTTAGACACACGCCGCGCCCATCGGCGCACAGCCCAATACGCAAGGCGATTTGATTTCGGCGGCCAATCATCAATTCGACTGCATTTGGAAGCTCACCGAAGCACAAGGAGCTGTCGCATCTTGGCTGGACCGCCCTGCTCAAGCGCTATTGCTGATGCGGACCGGTCGCGGGCCGCTCGCACAGCGGCTGGCAGGCTGCCGGTGCAATTCATCCAGTGCCAAAGATGCCGCAATCTCTCATTCAATAAGTCTGGCTATGAGGTAACATGGAGACTAAAAACAAACGGTGCGCCATGACCATCAAGATCTATCACAATCCGCGGTGCTCCAAGTCGAGGCAAACTCTGCAAATTCTGCGCAGCCAAAGCGACGACATTGCGGTGATCGAATATTTGGAGGCACCGCCGACGTACACCCAAATGCAAGCCATTCTTGCATTGCTGCAAATGTCGCCGCGCGACCTGATGCGCAAGAATGAGCCCCCTTACCGAGATCAGCGCCTGGATCGCTCTGAACTGTCCGATAAACACCTTATTGAGCAAATGATTCAGCATCCAATTCTGATCGAGCGGCCGATCGTTCTCGCAAATGGGAAAGCCGTGATCGGGCGTCCGCCCGAATGCGTGACGGATATTCTCTAGCCTGCCAGCGCCCAACTAGCGGAACAGACGATGGCCGCATCAATTCGTCAGCACACGTTCAACGAAATCGTCTACAGAATTTCCGTCCTGACGGTGCTGGGATGCTTTATCGGAACAGCTGTATCCATTGCGGCCCTGCTGTTTCTGGATGCCGTTGCCTGGATGAACCAGCAATTTTTGATTGCGCCTAATCAAAGAATAAGATTTGCAGAAAATCCGCTGGTCCTCAATGCCGTCACGATCGTCGTTCTGACCCTTGGCGGATTGCTGGTCGGACTGATTGTGCGCTATTTGATCGAAGCCAAACGCACACTGGGGCCGCCCGATACCGTACTCATGGTGCAAACCCAAAGTCGGGGGGAACCCATCGGCAGCGGCATTGCCAACACACTGGCCGCGATTCTTTCACTCGGCGTTGGCGCATCTGTCGGCCAGTATGGGCCGCTGGTCTATCTCGGCACGCTGATCGGACAGATTGCGGCCCGGCTCCGCATCGATATTCGCAACTTGCAGGCGATATGCGTATCCTGCGGGGTCGCAGCTGCGATTTCCGCAGCATTCAACGCCCCGATTGCAGGCTTGATCTTCGCACATGAGGTTGTCTTGCGCCATTACTCAATCAAAGCCTTCGCGCCGACCGCCATTGCAACTGCGATCGGCTTTATCTTTGCCAATGTGATTTTCGACCGAGCGCCCTTGTTTCTGGTTCAGTTCGGCGGTATTGAGTACGGTTACGAGTTTATCTTCTTCGCCATCGTCGGCATTTTGAGCGCGTTCATTGCCATTGTGTACTGCAAAGGCATTGTCAGCTTCAGTGATTTCGCCGATCGTACCCCAATTCCAGTTCAGCTGCGTCCAGCGATCGCCGGTTTTGTCGTGGCGGTGGTGGCGATCTGGGTGCCGGATGTGCTCGGAATCGGCAGCACCACACTGCGCTTCGCAACCATTGATCATGCCTTTGGCATCAATGAGCTTGCCATCATCATCATTGCCAAGCTCACGCTGACAATTCTGTGTATCGGATTTGGCTTTGTCGGCGGCGCCTTCAGCCCGATTCTGCTCATCGGCATCTTATTCGGCGCCTTGTGCGGCGATCTGCTTGACGACACCACCACAATCGCCAATTCAGGCGTTGTACCGTATGCGATTTGCGGCATGATGGCGACTGCCAGCGCAGTGATCGGCGCGCCAGTCACCACCATTCTGATCGTTTTTGAAATCACCCACAATTACGATCTGGCTATTGCGGCGATGGTGGCGGTTGCGTTCTCAAACTGGGTATCAAGCCGACTGCTGGGACAGTCGCTGTATGATGTGCAGCTGGGGATGCGTGGTTTTGATCTGTCTCTGGGACGCATCACCGCACTGACCGCTTATCAAAAAATTACCCGAATCATGCATAATCACTACCTTTGTTTTCGTCCTGAGGACCGAATCGAAGATGTGATCAAGCAGCTGTCCGCAAGCGGCTTCAAAGAGGGTGTCGTTGCGCGGCAAAACAATACTTTCGTCGGTGTCGTATCGCTGCCTGCCTGTGAGTCCCACGATGCAGCCGCACCAGTCAGCGCTGTGGTCGATCGCAATCCGCTTGTTTTTACCGAATTCACCAACGTCGACGAAGCAGTGGCCGCGTTTCGCATGACTATTGTTGATCTGGTGCCGGTGGTATCGGCCGACAGCAATAAAGTCCTCGGCGTGGTCTGGGACTACGATGTGATCAACTCATACCTGCGAACCATTGAGCGACTGCGTCGCGAAGAGCATGAATCCATCTAGACTTGCTGCTTGCCTGGCTGTGCTGATCGCAGCGGGGCCTGCTGGAGCCGCTGATTCCGGAACTTTGATTATCTCAGACTGGGGCGGTTCCTACGCAAATGCCCAGCGCATCGCCTACATTGATCCATTTCGCCAGCTGAGCGGACTGGAGGTGCAGCTGAAAAACTACAGCGGCGGGATCTCGCCGCTTCAGAGCCCGACTGCGTTTGATGTGGTCGACATGGCCGAATTTGAGGCATTGGCAGCCTGTGACGAAGGGCTGCTGGAGAGGCTGGATAGGGCAGCACAGCATTGGCTGGCCGATGCGCCGGATACAACTCCCGCGCTTGATGATTTTATTCCCGAGTCCATTCTCCGATGCGGCATCGCACATTTGGAAATTGCGACCGTCTTAGCTTACAATGACCGACACTTCAGCGATGAAAAACCCAGCTCGGTGCAAGACTTTTTTGACTTGGAGCGATTTCCGGGCAAGCGTGCCTTGCACAAGGCCCCGCGCGGCCTTCTGGAATGGGCGCTGCTTTCCTACAACTTCCCGCCGGGGCAAATTTATGATTCGCTGAGCACTGAGCGGGGCTTGAGACTGGTTTCACGCCGGCTCAACGAGATTCGGGACTCTATCGTGTGGTGGGAAGACAGTGCCCAGCCGGCTGAGATGCTGCAAAGCGGCGAGGTAGTCATGGCCTCTGGCTACAACGGGGTGTTTTTCAATGCCCGTGTCAACGACGACATTCCGATTTCAGTCATCCGTGATGGCCAGCTGCTGGAATTCGGCGTCTGGGTCATTCCCAAAACGGCATCCAATCAGGAGGCGGCTCGAGAATTCATCCGCTTTGCCACCCGTTCTGAAAGCATGGCCGCCATGGGCAACCTGATTCCGTACGCACCCACACGCTCGTCTGCCATCACCCGTATTGGCTTGCACTCCGAAGCTGCCATATCCATGCGGTCCTACATGCCGTCCTCCGCCTCAGCAGGAGCATTGCGAATGAACAGTCTGTGGTATGCACAGACCGAAGACCTTCGAGACCGCTGGTTCAGCCGCTGGCTCGGCCAGCAGTGACAGACTGCGAGCCAGAACTGACTGCCGTGGCAAATCTACGCAATGCACTCCAATCGCAGCGCCGCTGCATAATATACCAAGCATCAGGTCGCGCAAGTGAATCAGTCGATTTCAAGCTGTCGAATCAACTATCGAACGGCATTCCATTCACCCGCCATTGACAAACCCAGGAGAGTCTGAAGTCATGATTGAGCGTATTGACACCAATGCAAGAATGAGTCAAGCTGTAATTCACGGCCATACCGTGTATCTGGCCGGTCAGGTCGCAGCAGACGCTGCCGGCCAGAGCGTGACAGCTCAGACACAAAATATTCTTGCTCGTATCGACCGTTACCTGGTCCAGGCGGGCACCGACAAGTCGCGTTTGCTTTCAGCGACCATCTGGCTTGCCGACATTGGCACTTTTGACGAGATGAACAAAGTCTGGGATGCCTGGGTCTCGCCAGGAAATCAGCCGGCACGCGCCTGTGTAGAGTCGAAATTGGCGGTGCCGGAATTTACTGTCGAAATCAGTGTTATCGCAGCAATCAATTGAAGCGGCAAGCGGCATCCGGACAACTGGCCGAACCTGTAGAAAATGCGCATCGCAATTCCAGTGCAGCGGCTGCAATGGCCGACCGAAGAGACTGGGATCGAATATGAGCAGCATCAACGCGGACTGCTGTATTTGTATCGCGATGCAAAATGTCTGGAGTCAGGCATTGATCAGGCTCGACAACTGATCGAGACCAGTGCACAGATCAATGTGCCGCCGCCGAAGTGGAAAAGCTCGCGGGCGCTGGCCCTCCGCCATCGGCTGTATGCGAGTGCCGGCCAGGTGGTGTGCCCTGCATGGCAGCGGACAGCTGAGGATCAGGCGCAGCCGGCGCCGTGAGATCGCCGCGGCGCAGCGATCGATTCGCAAAAGTGCGCGGGTCTGACGCAAGCCGGCGGCGGCCTTCCATTGATATTCTGACAGGTTCCGGGGCCCGCAAGGATGGCACTCGCCCTGAATCGATGCCAGCAACGAATCCAGCAGGTGCTGACGCTGCAAATACAGTTGCCGACACTCAGCTTGAGGAAAGCATCATTGTTACCAGCAGCTGCGGCGATCCAAGCCGACTGCCGCCAAGTTTTGACAACCTAATTTCGGAAGGTGCGCGTCAAATTATTGGCAGAATCAGGCCAGGCTGGCCCGATCGTGCCAGTAATCGTCGAACCGATTGCTGGATAGTGTCTCAGCTTGAGCCATAAAGCTCAGCCTGAAAACACCGCCTGGCGAGAAGCCTCCGCATGTTCAGAATGACAACAGATTGAGCAGCCATTGGAAAATCCTTTGTCTCCGTGCTTGCTCACATGAGCCGTTCCGGGCGCAATGGATGCCAGGCGCCAGAAGCCCTCGCATCGCGGCCCCGCACCGGCCGGGAACAGCCGGAGCCCGCCCATGGCGGCCGGGCGGATCGGCACGGCCGCCGGAAGCCGGGCGATCAGACAGCTTCTGAAACCAGCGGGGCGGGCCTGTCGGCCCGCTGTCTCACTGGTTGCCGCCGAGCAATCCGCCCCCGGGTCCGACCCGCGCGCAGCCCTTGCCGCCCATGAACAGGAAGTAGGTCTCGCCTGTGTGCGCGTAGTTCCGGTTGCCGGTGCTGCGCTGCACCTTGATGACCGGAATCACCAGCTCGCCCGTGTCGCTCCAGATGCGGGCCCCGGCCTTGGGGCGCACCTCCACGATGTTCTCGCCAAGATCACCGCCATAAAATGACATTTGTCCGAAATTTCCTGGCGTCACATCAATCCAGCCGGTTCTAGACCCGCCGCGGTACTCGAAGTTGCGGAACATGTTGGCGCTCCCGTGCGATTCATCTTTTTCCACATTCAGAGAGATGCCGGTCTTGAAGCTCGACCGTTCCACATTGGGGTTGGTGCTCGAGAGGATCACCTTGAAGCGGCCCGGCGTGGCGTGGTCGCCGCAGCCGTCCACGACCCTGCTGCCGTAGACGCCTGCAACCCGGGCGGTGCAGATGCTGTTGCTGCAGTCAGGCGGCGTCTGCGCCTGCGCCGCTCCTGCAAGCAGCCAGAAGAGCGCCATCGCGGCCGCGAGGGCCGTCAGCCTAGCGAGGGGGGGGGTGAAGCGTTTTTTATGATGCGGCTCATAGCGTCATCCTCAGGACAGTGGACAGGGTGCCGCCGCAGCGAGGGCCAGGCCTCAAGGGAGACACTGGATTCTCAAGCAGGGACACGATTGTTCTGCCGATTATACACTATTTTCTGCCGCATGGCTGAAATTGTTGAGAATCTCAGGCTGGGACACGACCGATTGCTGAGCATGCACGTGCGAAGCGCGGCGATTTTATTGGGCCGGTCGCGGTCCCGGACAGGCGGCCGAGCCGGTGTCGCTTTTCAGCTGGCCCGGTGCGTCGAACTGATTCGTGCACGGCCCGGGGGCCACGACTTTCATCTCCCGGGTCCTAGCGCTGCCGGCGGGCGGCTGGCCCTGAATCCCCTAGGCCTGTGACGCGGCCAGCTCGTGCGGCCGCATCGAGGACTGGCTAAAACTCATCCGCCCCGCACTGCGATGATATTTGACGACTGCCGCGTCGAGTCCAGTTCCAGGGCGCGGTCCTTGGGATAAACCCCGCTGCAGCACAGCACGCAGTGACAGTCGGCGCGGCGGGTGCGCCGTTTTTTACCCTGTGCGGCCTGCAGCTGCAGGCCGCACAGGGTTTCGCTGATCTCGGTCAATTCGCCGATCAGCGCTTTCAGGCGCCTGTGCTCATCCACTTTTGCCCGGGTGGTATCGACGGCAGCGGCCGGAATCCGCCCGGATCACTCTGCCGGGTGTAAAACTTGACGGAATTGCCTGCAGCTCTGCCTCGGCCTCGATGATCATTGGCGAGGCTAAAGTGTTTGAGCCCATCCATTGAACCCGCCCCGAAGCGCAGTGCACCCATTCACCATGGCGTTTGAAGCTGGCTCTGGACATGAAGAAACCAGCCGTATTGACACTTATTCACAAGAGGAGAATGGTGCCGGCACACCCTATATCAAGGAAAATTTGCTCGAAGTTGCCGCATTCGGGCCATTCAACGAAGAAGATGCCAACCGTGCGGCAAAAATCACCGCCGACTCCATTCATAAAGCAGCTATAAGCCGGGCAGTCTGCCTGATGCAGAAGAGATGTTTGTATCATGCATCAGCTTTCGAGCTGCACCGGCAATGACACGCATCGGAGATGCAATTGACAGACCCGTCACTTCCAGCAATCACGCAATGGCACTGCCTGCAACTGGCGGCAGTAAACGACAAGCGGTCTGAGCTGGGCTGCCTGCATACCCCCTTTCGAGAGATATGAGTCGCTTTACAAGCAAACGCCTCTAAAGCAATTCGATTATTCTCGGTGAAGTCTGTCGTCGGTATCGAGTGAATCCCTGCCGCTTTGCGTGGCGAAAATGTCCCGTGCCTGACCAATAATCTGCGGGTCGCCTGGGACCGCAACTTTAGGATCTTTGTCCGGATAATCGATGCCATGCAGAAAGTGCCGCATGCAATTGATACGCGCTCTTTTCTTGTCATCGGAACGAACAACAGTCCACGGCGCGTCGCGCGTATCTGTGTAAAAGAACATCGTTTCTTTCGCCTCAGTATATTCTTCCCAAAGATTTAGAGATTCCTGATCAATCGGACTGAGTTTCCAGCGCTTGAGCGGGCTCGAAGCGCGGGCCTGAAAACGCCGATGCTGCTCGGCGCGACTGACCGAAAACCAGTACTTGAACAGCAAAATTCCGCTGTCGACCAGCATGCGCTCCAGCGCTGGTGTCTGCCGCATGAATTCCAAGTATTCCATACGTGTGCAAAACCCCATGACTTTTTCGACACCGGCACGGTTGTACCAAGACCGGTCAAACAGTACCAGCTCGCCAGCCGTCGGCATCTGCTCAATGTAGCGCTGAAAAAACCACTGGCCACGCTCCTTCTCGCCCGGCTTTGGAAGCGCCACAACGCGTGCAACACGCGGATTGAGGTGTTCCATAAACCGCTTGATGGTTCCGCCCTTGCCGGCCGCATCGCGGCCCTCAAAGATAATGACTACTTTCTGTTCTGTCTGTTTCACCCAATTTTGCGCTTTGACCAGCTCAACTTGCAACGCTGCTTTGCGGGATTCATATTCCTTGCGCGTCAGCTTGGTCTGATAGGGGTATACGATCGGACCGGCATCGGCGCCGGCAGTCGGAGCTTTATCGTTTTGGACATTCAGTCTGCTCGGCGCAGTGGCTGTGTTTTTTGCGCGAACCGACTTGGCAGCCGGCTTGGCATCCACTGATTTGACATTGTTCATCCTAAATTCCTCGCTGCTTGGAAATTCAGAGGCTGTGTCTTGTGAACTCAGCCTAAGTGCAATACCACAGACTCATGGCGCTCGGCCGAGACTCCAATAATATACAAGTTGACGCTTTCGTTCACCGGCAATCCGAATTCGGACAGATCAATCACATCTCGGATGTTTCAGTTTCGTTATTTTTCTCGCGACGCGACGCATGTAAAATGATAGAGGTTGACCAAGTTGCATCTGTCTTTTCTTCTGCATGACCAAATTCTTCACTGCACCGATTTTAAATTCGCCTTATGAGGCGCCGAGACAGCACTGGGAACTTGATGCGGACCGGCGCCCTACCGGCAATATCGCACCGTCTCGTCGTGAATCCGAATCCGTCACTGCGGTCCCATTAGCGCAGCCAGCCGGCAATAGCAATCAAGATGAAGTGATCAAGACTATTTTCTCAAAAGGTACAGAAGAGTACAGCACTTTTAAGGTTATCAATAGGATTCGATGCCAGGTAGACGCCTGGCGCAGTCTGCCGTTGGAGGAGCGCAAGCATTCGCTGTGTTGTGTCGGTAGCGATGCTTTCTGAGGGCTGGGACGCCAATACTGTAACGCATATTTTAGGTGTTCGTGCTTTTGGCCCGCAGTTGCTTTGCGAACAGGTGGTGGGATGCGCGCTTCGGCGCCAATCATACGCCCTTGACGGAAACGGCAAGCTCGGAGTTGAGTACGCGGATTTGTTCGGCATTCCCTTTGACTTCGCAGCTGAGCCTGCCGTCATTCCGCCGGCAGTGCCCAAGGTGCCGGTTCACGTGCATGCGGTGCGTCCGGACCGAGATCATTTACGGATTGAATTCCCGCGAGTCCAAGGCTTCTGCCACGATTTTGGCGACGAGGCACTCAAGGCAGATTTTGGCGAGAGCGCCATGCTGCGACTGACACCCGATAAAACGGGGCCAACAATGACTCAGAATCAGGGAATCTTAGGTGAAAACGTTGCATTGACACCCCATATTCTTCAATCTACGCGAGAATCATCTATTGCATTTCATCTGGCAAAATGGCTGCTCAAAAAACACTTCAAAGATGATCAGAATATCCCGAAATTGCACCTTTTTGACGATCTTTTGCGGATTACAAAGCAATGGCTTCAAAGCGGATGCTTGGTTTGCGAGGATGGAGCCCACCTGTCCCAGGTGCTTTACCAGACGATTGCAGATGAGGCTTGCGCCAAGATCGCCAATTCAATTTACAGCATTGACGGCAATCCAAGCATCCGCCCCATACTAGATCCCTACAATCCGGCTGGAAGTACTGATGAGGTCGACTTCTATACCAGTGAAACCAACCTGTGGCGAACAGACAGCAGTCAATGTCATGTCAAACTACGCTGTTTGTGACAGCAACTGGGAGCGATACCTCTGTCAGTTGCTGGAGTCGCATCCGAGGGTGCATCGATACGTCAAGAATCACCAATTGGGTTTTCAAATTCCGTATATTGAAGCGGGAAAGTCGCGCTATTACCGGCCGGACTTCATCGCCGCTGTCTGCAAAGATGATGAGATCAAGTGCAATTTGGTAATTGAGGTAAAAGGAGAGCAGACCGGCAATTCCAGACTGAAGGCGGAAGTCATGCGTGACAAGTGGATTCCCAGCGTCAATCAAGCAGGCGTTTTTGGCCGCTGGGCATTTCTGGAATTAATCGATATCAATACAATGGAACGTGATCTGCATTATTGCATTGCGCCGATCGTCGGCGATTGGCCATCTGATTTTAAGTCCATGCTAGAGATGGCGCCGCTTGAAGGCATCGAAATCCAGCGCGCACCAGATTTTGGGCGCGATATTGATTTTTTCTAGGGCGTGTTAACACTGCGCAGTGCATCGATGACCAGCGCGAAGACGACGAATCCGAGGTGCATGACATCAAGCTTGTCGAAGCGCGAGAACACCCTGCGCAAGCCCTTGAGCCGCCGGAACAGGCGTTCCGCCCCGTGGCGCCGCCGGTCCATTTTCCGGCCGTATTCCCAGGGAGCGATGCGGCTGCTCTTCGGCGGCGCCACGGGCGTGAGGCCGAGGTCGGATGCCAGCCGGCGGGTCTCATCGTCCTCACAGGCCCGATCCATGACGAGCGCCGGGCGGCTCGGCGGTCTCGCCAGCCGCTTCAGGCGCCGCCGCCCCTCCGGGGCATCGTGCGCGCTGCCGGGAGAGCGCGCGAAGGCCGCGGCGCTCCGGTCATCCGCGGCAGCCAGATGAAGCTTGGTGTTCCACCCGCCCCGGGACTTGCCGATGCACTGGGCGCCGTTTTTCTCAGCGCCCCCGTGCCGTCGGGATGCGCCTTGATGCGGGCGCTGCCGAGGCTCAGGACCTCGACCCGGATGCGGATCATCCGCTCCCGCTGCAGGCGCTCGAGCGCGCGGTCCAGGCCCCCGTTCCCCGGCCGCCGGCTCATGCGCGTGCAGAGGGTGTGTCCGCTGCCGAACCGCGCCGGCAGGCCGCGCCGCTGGCAGCCGTGCTCGGCCGCGCAGAGAATGGCGCTCAGCGCCTGCAGGCTCGAGAGGCTGACATTGCCCCGCTGCCTCGGCAGCAGCGGGGCAATGCGCTCGTACTGTACCCGTGCAAGTTCCATTGCCGGCTCCTCCGCTCAGTTCCAGACGGCAATCACGGGGGACAATCGCATCATGTCCAGATCAAATTGTGTTAACAAGCCCTAGGGAAATTACCTATTCTGAAAGCGCGGATGAATGCAGATCTTCAAATGTCCACTGATTTGAAAAAAAAACCAAGAGTGCCAACCTGTTTGTTGTTTTTGGAGAGCCAGACATAGAGCTTATTGACACTTCAAAAACTCAAATTCAAGTGAGGATTTGTGGGATTGACATTTTTGATCCAAATTCAGGCGAGGTGCGATCATCTGAACCTGAAGAACTCGCCTGCTGGTTTATCGATACAAATTACGATATGGAAAGCTTTTTTGTCCGGCATGCATATTATCATTGGCACCGGAGATCCATATAAGAGTCTCAAAACAACACTGAAAACTCAGATAAACCAAGATGCTTGGGAAAGTTTGCGCTCGGATATTTCGCGGCCATTCGCAAGACCGCAGACGGGGCGCATTGCGATCAAGGCAATTAATCACTTAGGCGATGAGGCTATGAAGGTTATTCGTGTAAATGACAGCAACGGCTAAGTTTTTTCGTCCATTCAGCAATTGGCTTTCTGCGCTCCAACCACTGAAACCATCACATTTACAGAGGTTTTTACTTATGTTCGCATATTTCATATCTGCAGATTGGAGCAAAAACCCAGAAAAACGATCAGTTTATGTCACAGATATAGATAAACGCTTGATTTTCAAACCTTCGAAAACGGGATTTTGGAACCTTGAAGCATTATTAAAGCTAGCGAATTCTCTTCGGCAAAGCGGTAATGTGCTGATTGGAGTCGACATAGTGATTGGTGTTTCAAATGGATACTGGCAAATGATTCTTGAAAAAAGTGGACAGAACCAACCGGAGAATTTTATCCATTGGCTGCGTAATATTGAACCAGATAGCACTTTCTTTTCAAAAACAATCAATAACTCAAGCAAGTGGAAGGTCGACGAACCTTGGTTTGATGTGCCAAAAGGCAAAGGAGGGCTCACTTCATTCAAAGAAAAAGTGAACGATGGGTTCCTTCGTCGAATTGACCAAGAAACCGGAGCAAAGCCTGTTTTTGCTGTCAGTGGAATTCCAGGTGTCGTAGGTGCCGCAACCAGAAGCTTCTGGCATGAATTGATTCCATTTCTGAACCGCTGCGGCCGAGAATTTACCATCTTTCCATTCGAACACGACCTGTCAAACCTTTTTTACCAAGACGCTATCGTACTATGTGAAATTTACCCGAGCATTGCCTATGCCGCTGCGCTGGCAGACAAACTTCCTGAAGGCAGGCTGAGAATAAGCAAAACCAATCAGCAGCAGCGTGAGGAAGCCTGCGAATGCCTTAAAAAAAACAATTGGGTTAAAAGAAACCAGATTGATCTTGGCGATCTCGATCCATTGATAAAAAGCGAGGATGACTTTGATGCGCACCTGACAGCGGCCGCTGTCATGCGATGCGTGATTGAACGAAGGCCTCTAGCCAGCCAGGACTGGATTGATGGCATTGCGGAAGGATCAATGCTCTTGACTGGAGCTTTCGACCCTGCCCTAAAGGCTCAAAGTCTGACGACACTGTCTCAAAATAAACGTTCGCCAATATCATCATCCATTCATGATGCAGGCCATCCGAATGATGGGCTTTCAACTCCATCTTTGGGACGCGCATATCGCTGTCCAATTCCCGGTTGTCAAAAAATATTCATCGGGTCACGAAGTGGCTGGGACGCACATATCGCCTCTTTCCGCATGCATCCTGACTGGCAGCCCAAAACCAAGGATAGCGAAAAGCGAAGGAGATTATTCCGAACAGAATTTCAGGAGTGGTTTCAGTCTTAGTGCGTATCAAACTTTGGATATCCGTCTCATTGCTTCAAGGTCTGCAGAAGTTGCTCTCTCAAGAGAACTGGATTCGTCTTTTTTCAATTTGCCAATCGCGATTCGACCCGCCTCAGAGAGCTTGGCCTCTGGTTCCCGCCATTGCAGCGTCCGGTCGCCGCAAGCGACTGAATGAAAGCCAGTTTCTCGGTTTGCACCTTCCAGGACGACATCAGCCTCCGGATGCTGGACATCCAAATCCCATCGCTGACCGCCGATGCGGGACGGCCCTGGCGTATGACGGGGCACGGCTGGACCATCATTGCCAACTACAATCCTCGCCACTAGACGGGCTTGGAGCCGCATGCCGGCAATGCAACTCTTGCAGGTGTCAGTCTATAAGGATTCGATACCAGCTTAAGTACCCGGCGGTTGCCGACCAAGATTCAGGCGCTGCCTTGCTTCCATTGAGGATCGCGTTTCTCAGCGAATGACTTGGGGCCTTCAGCCGCATCCGCTGAGACCATCATTCGCTGATAGCCCTCGAAAACACCGTCATGCAGCATGCGATAGCACGCCGGAATTGATTGGTCTTCGGTCTTGCGAAGCATTTCCTTGACTGCCGCGACGACCAAGGGCGCACCTTGCGCGATGGCGCTCGCCATTTTTCGCGCCTCAGCCATCAAGTCGTCAGCCGCGACGACCGCGTTGACCAGTCCCCAATCTCGCGCCTCAGCCGCCGGCATGCGCCGGCCGGTAAGCAGCATCTCCACTGCGATGGCTCTTGGAATTCTGCGCGGCAATCGAAAAGTCGCAGCATCCGCAACCACACCAACCTGAATTTCCGGCAAAAAGAACTCCGCATGCTCCGCCGCAATAATAATGTCGCAGGACAAGGCAATCTCAAAGCCGCCGCCGACCGCAAGACCGTTGACCGCACAGATAACCGGCTTATCCAGGTCATGCAGCTCAGTGATGCCGGCAAAGCCGCCGGGGCCGTAATCGTCATCAAATCCAGCAGCGCCCTCCGCGACTGCCTTAAGGTCCCAGCCGGCGGAAAAAAATTTGTCTCCATCACCAGTAATGATGGCCGCACGCAAATTCGGGTCATCTCGAAATTCACACAGGACTTCGCCCATTCTCTGGCTGGTCGCAACGTCAATTGCATTGGCTTTAGGACGGGCAATGGTGAGTTCCATGACCGCATCACGATGTTCTACTTTGACAGCGCCGGACATATTTAACAGACACCTGTATGAATGATTGGCGAGCGGATTCGGTTGTTCTGAACCGCTCGGGTGATAAAAATTTCAATAACACGCCATCAGCATTGCGAATCCTGGCTCGAAAGCCTGCGAGATAAACCGCTGATATCACCGCGAATAACCGCATCGACAGCCACAACTCCGTCCGTTTCTGCGTATATAAACAACGGGTTGATTTCAACCTCAGTCAGTCCACTGCCCTCATTAATGCAATAACTGATCAGACGCATGACTGCCTCAACCAGCGCCTCAAGGTCAGCTGCCGGCCCGCGATAACCGCCCAGCAGCCGGCCGATTTTCAGCGCCGCCAAGGCCTCTCGAAGCTCTGCCTGGTCAACCGGCAGAAGCAAAACACTTGTGTCATCCAAAAGCTCAGTCCACCGGCCGCCCGCCCCAACAATCAGTATATATCCAAACTGCGCATGTTTTCTCAGTCCAACAAGACATTCAAGCAGTGGCGGCGCGGCCATCCTCTCAATGAGAATCTCGTCACTGATTTGCTTCAGCAGCTGAAATGCGCGGATGAGTTCGGCCTCATTGTGTATGCTGAGTACCACGCCACCGACATCAGTCTTGTGCACAATATCTGGGTCCGATACTTTGGCCGCAAGCGGGTAACCAAGCTTGTCTGCGATGCTTCCTAATTCATCAGTCGTGCGCGCCAGCATCCCGTCAACAGTCTGAATGCCGGCCTGGCGCAGAATTTGCTTGCTTTGACATTCACTCAGCGGCTGCCTGGCCAGGCTTGATGACCCAGGCGGCAAAGGCGCTAGAGCTGGCAAGCGTTCTTTTGCTTTCGTAAAGCTCCATGCTCCTGCAATCGCACCGATGCACTCTTCCAAACCCAGCATCGGCACCATTCCATAGCCTTTGATCTTGTGCTGCACACTCTCTGGCAGATTCTCATGCAGGCTGGATACGACGGCAACCGTGGAATCAGCGCTGTCAGCGGCTTGCGCCGCGGCTTGCACTGCCAGATCCCATTCACTGCCATCGCACAGTGTCTCCTCTGGATAATCCAGCACCACTAGATTGGTGGTCTGCGGACCTGAAAACACCGCTTCAAAACACTTTTTCTGCGCCGCCGGATCACCCCAGATATAGGTGTGATAATCCAGCGGGTTGGATAGCGGAACTCTGTCGCCCAGCACCTGCCGCAGCTGCGAGCGCTGATCGAGGTTGCAGGCGGGAAAAGTCAAGCCGTGCATGTCAGCCAAGTCGGCGACCAGAGCCGCTTCCCCGCCAGAGCAGCTGATCGATGCGAGTGTCCCGTCGCTGGCGCCGCGATGATGCGAGACAAATTTCAGTGTCTCAAGCAGTTGTGGAATGCTGGCCACCTGGATGAAACCATATTTTGCATAGAACGCGCGATTCAGCCGCGCATCGCCCGACATTGAGTGGGAGTGGCTCTGAGTCAGATCAGCGCCGATGCGCGAGCGACCCGAATCAAGCACCACAATCGGGATATTTTTATCCAGCGCCTCCAGCGCAGCTTGTGACAGCGCCCTTGCATCATCAATTCGCTCGGCATATAGACCGATCGCCGTCACCTCGGGATGCGCGGCGAAGATGCGGATATACTCGTGCATCTTGATGCCGCTCATATTGCCAGTCGAAATCAAGTAAGCCACGGGCAAGCTGCGCCGCTGCATCGACAGATTCAATGCAATGTTGCCGCTTTGGCTGATGATCGCAACACCGCGGCTGCAGCGCTGACCGCCCTGCTGATCAGGCCACAGCGCGACCCCGTCAATGTAGTTGAGAAGCCCGTAGCAATTGGGGCCAATCAGCGGCATCGAGCCCATTGCAGAATCAAGCTGGCGCTGAAATGCCTGGCCGCTGGAGCCTTCCTCAGCAAAGCCCGAGGCGTAGCAGACCGCCCCGCCGGCACCCATTTGCCGCAGCTTGGATACCGATTCGATCGTCGCTTCACGGCCCACAGCCAAAAAAGCGGCATCGGGGGCGGAGGGCAAATCTTCCAGTGCGGTGACACACTCCACCCCCGCCATTTCGGTGCGGTTCGGATTGACCGGCCAGATCTCGCCGCTGAAACCAAGGCGCTGCAGCTGAGCAATGCAGCGGCCTGCAGGCTCGCCGCCGGCAATGGCGACAGACTGAGGGTGCAGCAATCGATTTACAGCCGCAAGACGGAAGCTATTCAACTGAATCTTTTCTGCGATAGGCGCTGGTGCCAGCCGAGCAGTCATGCTTATGCAGGACATCCAGAATATCGATCAGACATTCATCTCGCAATTGCTCAAGCGCACGAATTGAACGGGAGCCAGCCTGGCGCTGAGTGCCGTCGACCATGCGATCCACCAGCTCAGCGGTCAGCGGCGGCGCTTGCATGTGCGTCCAAGGCAGCTCAAGAGCCGGGCCGAACTGCTTGAGCATATGGCGCATGCCCTGCTCGCCGCCGGCGAGGTGGAAAGTGAGACAGACACCCATAATCGCCCAGCGCAATCCCGGACCATAGACAATCGCATCATCAATGTCTTCGGTGGTGGCCACGCCATCGGCAATCATATGCAAAGTCTCGCGCCACAGCGCTTCCTGCAGCCGATCCGAGACATAGCCCGGCACTTCCTTGCGCACCATCAGCGGATGCATGCCGATTGACCGGTAGAAGTCTGCCGCCTTGCAGGCAGCCGCATCGCTGGTCAGCCGGCCCTTGACGATTTCCACCAGCGGCAGAATATAGACCGGATTGAACGGATGCCCCACAACGATTCTTTGCGGATGCTGCGCTTGTGACTGAAACTGCGAAGGCAGCAGTCCCGACGAGCTTGAGGCGATAATCACCTCGGATGCGGCATAGCGATCAATATCGGCATGCATTTGTGTCTTGAGCTCAAGCACCTCGGGAATGCTCTCCTGAATAAAATCAGCCTCTCGCGCCAGCCGCTCTAGATCAGACGTAAATTGCACCGTCGGCGCCTCACTGCGGCAAAAGCCCAGCTTTTCCAATGCTGGCCAGGCATTGTCCAGATGCATGTGCATGGCATCCTCGCCATTCGGAGCCGAATCGCAGGCGATCACCTGGATGCCGCGAGCTGAGCATCGCGAGATCCAGCCCGAGCCAATCAGGCCAGCCCCCACGACTCCAATACACTGCAATTTATCCATCTGCATCCGCTGGCCGCAGGCTGTTCCAGCTGCCCAGATTCGGCACTCTCGAGGGCGTTTCAAAATCCCGCTGCAGCGCACTCACAATCGGCATTGGCAATGCATTGATTCGCTCGCCAGCCTGGGTTCTGATCTGGCGGCCAAATACACCGCGGGCCCGGTAATGCGGGTCAGCCACTGCTTCTTCGAGGGTGTTGGCAATAAGCGCACAGGCATCGCGCCCCGCAAAAACACCGCGCCAATGCTCGGCATCGCGGGACGCAATAATCTGGCTGATCTGCCCGATGACCTGACGAGGCTCTTCACGCTCCAGCCTGGCATCGGCGTGATAGTCAACCAATTCGCAGAATTTCACCCAAAACCGCTCTTCAACGGCAGCCACTGCCAAGTGGCGGCCGTCGGCGGTGATGTAAACCTGATAGCGCGGTGAGGCGCCGGTGAGCAAATGATTGCCATTTTGCGGCCAGGCGCCAGCGCCCCAGCCCGAGCCAAGTCCCCAAAACATCAGCGGAAACAGGCAGTCCGTCATTGAGATGTCAATGCAGGCACCCTCGCCGGTTCGATGCCGCTGCTGCAAAGCCAGCAGGATATTCATCACCGCCGGATAGGTTCCGCCTGCCAAGTCAGCCGCAAGCAGCTGCGGAATCGCTGGCTTGCCGGCCTGTTCAGCGCCGCAGGCCAAAAGACCGGTATCGGCCGCGTAGTTCAGGTCATGCGCCGCAACCTGGGATTTCGGTCCGCTTTGCCCGAACCCGGTAATGGAGCAGTAAATCAGCCGCGAATTGATCTGTTGCAAAGTTCCGTAGTCCAATCCAAGCCTCGCCATGACACCCGGGCGAAACTGCTCTAGCACCACATCGCAGTCACGAATCAGCTCCTTGACCTGATTCAATCCATCTGCTGTCTTGAGGTCCACGGCAAGACTGCGCTTGCCGGCATTCAGCAGCGCGAACGTCACGCCCTTGTCTGCGAACGCATGCTCATAATCTCGCATTTCATCGCCGCGGGGCGGACGCTCAATCTTGATGACGGCGGCGCCGCAATTCGACAGGATCAGCGATGCCAGGGGACCCGGCGCCAGTGTCGTAAAGTCAGCAACAACGAGACCCTCGAGCGGGCCGGCTTGCGCCTGCATCATGACCGCTGCCCTGACCAGGCGCTAGGTCTTCAGGTTTCGCAGTGTGGCGGCGTCCTGTGAGAACAGCACTTTTTTCTCCTCGTCTGACATCGACAAGCTGTCCGCCCGGTATTGCTCGGCCCGCGCGTACGCTCGAATCGTCGCCGGCCGGGCCTTGATTGCGTCATGCCAGCGCTTAAGATTTTCGAACTGCTCCAGATCCTGGCGCTGCCGCTCATATGGAACAATCCAGGGATAGCACGCCATATCTGCGATCGAATAGTCTCCGCAGATATATTCCCGCCCAGCCAGCTGGAAATCCAGCACCTGATACAGCCGGGACACTTCCGCAACATAGCGCTGAATCGCATAAGGGATTTCCTCATCCGCATAGCTCACGAAATGGTGCGCCTGTCCGCACATGGGCCCCAAACCGCCCATTTGCCAAAACAGCCACTGCAGCACCTGGGCGCGACCCTTGATCGCAGCTGGAATAAACTGCCTGTGCTTTTCCGCCAGATACAGCAAGATGGCGCCCGATTCGAACAGCGAAATCGGCGCACTGCCGTTTTCCGGACTTGAGTCCAGCAAGGCCGGAATTCTGTTGTTCGGCGACAGTTTCAGAAACGCTGGCTCGAACTGCTCCGCCTTGCCGATATTGACCGGCTTGATGGCATAGTCAACAGCCAATTCCTCCAAAAGCATTGTCACTTTGTGACCATTGGGCGTGATCCAGTAGTAAAGGTCATACATGTCAGTCTGCTCAAGTTGTGCTCAGTCATTGGCGAAACCGCGAGGCGCCATTGCAATGCGCCTCCCGCGTCGCAGATGTGCGCAAGATTGTACCCAATCGGACAATTGTTCCATGGTTATTGCAATGCTGACGCGGGCGGCAGACCCAGCGCCTGCCGAGCCTGTTCCGGCGTGGCTGGCACACGGTCATAGCCGGCTGCGATATCAACGATTTTCTCCACCAGCTCCGCATTGCTTGCAGCCAGTCGATGCCGATCATAGCGGATATTATCCTCAAGGCCAGTACGGCAGTGGCCGCCGAGCTCAAGACACCATTGATTCACCTCAAACTGATAGCGTCCGATGCCAGCCGCGGTCCAAGTTGCGCCAGGCAGCACCTCGTGCAATTCCGAAATCATGAATTCAAGCAGCTTGCGTCGAGCGGGCAAAGCGTTGGGAATGCCGAGCACAAACTGCACATGAACGGGTTCAGCAAGCAGGTTTTCTTGGACCAGCGCAGCGGCGCTGTACAGCATCGCCGCATCGAAAATCTCAACTTCCGGCTTGATGCCATAGCGCAGCATCGCCGCCGCCAAATCCTTGACGAAATCGGGCGGATTCTCGTAAACTGAAGACGGAAAGTTGACCGAGCCGGTTGCCAGCGATGCCATATCAGGCTTGAGGCTGAGCATCGCGCCGCGCTGTTCCAGGGCCCGGCCGCGGCCGCCGGTTGAGAATTGAATGATCATTCCCGGACAATGCTTGGCAACACCGCGCTGAATCTCGGCAAATTTTTGCGGATCTGAGCCTGATGACTGATCCTCGTTTCGCACATGAATATGAACTAGCGAGGCACCGGCCTCAAATGCTTCATGAGTCGATTCAATCTGCTCTTGAGGCACAACTGGCACAGCCGGATTGTCCTGCTTGGTGGGTACGGCTCCGGTAATCGCGACTGTAATGATGCATGGGCTGGCCATCTTTTTTTCCTGATTCAAGTTCTCAACGAAGAAGCGAAGATTTTACAGTGAATTGACCGCATGCATGCGGCAATGATGATGCAAATGCGCCGGCTCCGCTCAGTCAGCTGATCGGGATCTTCCGATGCGCAGCTGGCGGCGCTTCAGAAAAGCCGGTCACAGCGCGATATCATTGTAAAGCTTTAACACCGTCGCGCACTTTGCCTGCGGCGTTCAATATGCGCAGGGCAGCGCAGGCCGCGCCGTAGCCGTTATCGATATTGACAGCAACAATACCGGGCGCACAACTGGCCAGCACCGTGTGCAATGCTGCATGTCCGTGTTGCGCAACACCATACCCCACAGAGGTCGGTACCGCGATGATGGCGGGAGCGATCAGGCCGCCGACGACAGTCGCAAGAGCGGCATCCATGCCGGCAACCACAATCACAACAGGATAGTCACCCAGCGCCGGCGCGATACGCTGGATTCGCCACAGGCCGGCAACACCGGCATCGTAATACTCCTCACACCCGCACCCGTGATAATGCAATGTCCGCACTGCTTCTTTGGCGACACCGATGTCTGAGGTTCCGGCGGTTACGACCGCCGCTTTTGCATAGTGCCGATCCGCGGCTGGCGATCCCAATATGCCGGTATGCGACAAGGCATCATAGTCCAGATTCTCGCGGACTGATTTTGACAGCTTGTCGAAATCATTCGGTGCCAGGCGCGTCAGCAGCAGATTTTGCCTGCGTTCGGCGGCGGCGCTGACAATCTGCTCTACCTGGGCAGCTGACTTGGATTGACAAAATACGGCCTCATCGATGCCGATGCGAGACTGCCTTTCCCAGTCAGGCCTGTATTGCGCGGACTGGCTCACGAGTTCTCTGCGACGAAAGCGCTGCCCATGGCATACGTAGAAAATACAATGGGCGGCAAGTCACCGCAAAACGCGAAGCTTCGGACCACGATCGCCTCAATCGCGCAGCGGTCACGGTCACTCAGGGCGGTGAAGGCAGACGCATCCAGCTCAACGCCAATGCAATCATGCCGAAGACGGCACCGAACCGTATCGGGGCGAATCAGGCGCCTGATTTCGGTTTCTGCCTGATCGACCGCCTGCAGCTCGCGACCGTTGATCGGAATGCCGGTTTCGACACGGCTTGAAAGACACGGCGACGCTGGCAATTCGGCCAGATCGTCCAGCCCAAGTTCTCGGGCGATCAAGCGAATCTGCCGCTTGGCAATGCCCGCCTCCACATACGGATGACGCACGCCAAACTGTCGAGCTGCTTGCAGACCGGGACGAGAGTCATTTAAATCGTCACAATTGGTGCCAGAGACAATGATGCTTTCGGGGCGCTTTTCTGCGATGTACCGGTAAAGATTCGTTTTGCAGTAAAAGCACCGATTGATCGGGTTCTGGACATAGCGCCCGTCACCAAACTCACCGGCATCACACACTTGCAGATGCCAGCGCTCCTGTTCGGCATAGCACTCTACCCGCTGAGTCGCCAGCCGCGGCACAGCCGGCGAGACAGCATGCATCATGCGGGCGTTTCTCCCCAGAAGACGGCCGGCAACCACCGCCAATACCATGCTGTCAATACCGCCGCTCACAGCGACCGAGACAGAACTGAGTTTAGCGAGTGACGAGCGCAGCTGAGCGAGCGCCAGGCCTGCCGCAGGACTTGCGGATGGGGTGCAAGCATTCATGTTCGTCACTCTTGCAAAATCACAATGGACCGACCGGCTCCATCATCGGTTCTGCGCAGCCTGTTCTGCCTGCTGCTTGAGAATTTTACGCTGTGCATAGTCGCCGGCATTGGCAAGCGCACTTGATTCTGCCTTGGCAGTCTTCGATCCGCCGGGCCGATACGCGAGCTTGACCGGCACAGCACTGCCAGCCGGATCATAAGTCAGCGATTTTCTGTCAGCTGCATAGCGTTCCGCGATGTGCCAGCGCACCCCCAGCGTCGCGGTTTCGCTCAAGCATGATTTCAACACCTTCTCTTTGGCCTCAAGCTCCGCCAATACCTGCAGTTGAATAGCCATGCGCCCTTTTTTGCCGATGGCAGCCGTCTGCATGACATCGAGCACACCCGCCGTCTGCCGCAGCCGATCCAAGCCGATACTCAGATCTTCCGGCGTCTGGTCATCCACCTCGAAGCTGATGACCGCAATTTTCTCACCAATGGGCTGATGAATGTGCCTGTAGGCTGTGACGCGCAGCATATTCGGGATTCCAGCAAATTCACGGCTGCCAAATCCGGCACCTGTCCGCAGCAATTCCAGCGGCGTGATCTGCGCCTCAAAGCTGGGATTCAGCGCTCGCAAGATTGCCGCGCCGGTGGGCGTGACCCGCTCGCCCATACGGCCATCATCAAAAGTCGGACAGCCGGATAAAAGCTCTGCAACCGCCGGGGCCGGCAAAGGCAGCTGGCCGTGCGCGGTCGCCACCCATCCGCGGCCGCGCGGCAATGGATCGCTGCTCCAGCTCAACTCACCCAATTCAGCGATGATCACTGCGGCAGCCACAATATCCGCGAGCGAGTCCAGCGACCCAGCCTCGTGCAGCACGACTGCCTCAAGCTCTCCGCCATGGACCGCCGCTTCGGCCTGAGCAAGCAGCCGCAGCAGGCGCTGCGCTTCGGCCTGCACTTTTGCGGGCAGAGCGCTGTGCGCAAGCGCATCCTTGAGCTCTGTATAGCGGACGTGAGAATAGTCTTCAGCAGGCTGCTCAACAATGAATCTTCGACCTTTCAGTCTCGAGTCCGGGCCGGACGCAGAGCAAACCTTGACCCGTTTGAGAATTTTGACCTGCTGCACAGCCTTGACCACCGAATCCTCAAGATGCGGAACAAGATCAAGCAGGGCCGCAGCAAACATATCGCCTGCGATGCCGCCAATTGGGTTGAGGTGAATATGGTCAATGCGCTGCTTCATCGTCGATCTGGCAACCGCTCTCGTTTGATCATCTGGTTTTGCGCGCCATTGGCGCCTGCTGCCCCCGTATCTGTCTGACTTGCCATCTGCCAAAGCCGCAGAGGAGCGCGGCATGCAGCATCAAATGACATCCATAACAATAGCATTTATTATCCATCTCGACCTAAAATCTTTCATTGAAGCCGCCAAGTCGGACAATTCGATGGCGCGGCTGACCGATCAACTGCGGTTTTTATACGGCTCTCAGGCAGCATGCCGCCATCATATGGGATTCCTTCGCTCCGAATGCCAGGCACGTTCATCAAGCCGCAGATCAGCTCTGGATCAATGGACCGGCAATCGAAAACTCGCGAATTCCGCAATGACCGAGGATCTGCAAGCCACCTTTGACTGCGGCAAAAGCCTCGCTGCCATGCTCACCATTGGCAAGCCAACTGATCGCGCAACCGCCGGCCTGGCCTTCATGGCCGGGCGGCATCGACCCGAGATGGCAGAATGGGCCTGGAACGATATTGAAAATTCCGAAAACGACACTTTGCAATCCATGCTCACCAATCGAAAACCAGCTGCGCCGGCGAGGATGCGGATCTGCGAGTACTCAAAAACGGGCTTGCCGAAGCAGTAATATGGCTTTCACAAACCTCTGCATTCACCCGTCGAGTGAAAGTCAAGCTGGCAGAGCTGACGCTCAGCGCCGCTTAGATGCCGGTGTCGTGCTGCATCGGCTGCACGACGACGGCAAGCGCCTGGAAGACATCCGCGAGCTGTGCGCCAGGCGGGACCTGCGGCAGGCGGCGGGGCTCAGGCGCTTGTCGGCGAGGGCGTCAGTGGACCAGGCGCACATTGACTTGGCGGGGCAGAGCCACGACGTAATCAAGCATTTGCCGAGCCGGCGGCCCGTCTTCGCCCTGAGCTCTGAGCGTGCCGATTTGGATGAAACCTGACGCTGTATGCAATACAATATTCACTCAGGGCAGGCGTAACGTACACACCAATTTCGCCAAGGCTCATCAAGCAGGATTATGGACGGATCGATGCATCAATCTCGATGCCGGACTGTCGGCTCTATGGACCCATTTCTGACCCGGCAGGTAGAGTGCTGTTTATGCCGGCCATCACTCTGGCATCGTTTCTAAAACAGTGAAGCAAGCATCAATGGCATACGCAAGCAAATCGCACAATATCAATTGGCATTATCCGACTGCAATTCGTTTCGGCAGCGGCCGCATCGAGGAGACTGCGGATATCTGCCAGGAATTCGGCATCACCAGCCCCCTGCTGGTCACTGATCCCGGCCTGATCGAGCTGCCGGCTGTCAAAACCATTGAGAGCATCTGCCAGGCACAGCTTGAGAACTGCTCGGTCTACAGCGATTTGCAGGCCAACCCGATCGAAAGCAATGTGACGCAGGGTGTTGCCCAATTCAAGAGTGCCGCACACGATGGCGTGCTGGCAGTCGGCGGCGGCAGCGCCATGGATGTTGCCAAGGCGATTGCCTTGATGGCTGGCCAAACGCGGCCGATGTGGGATTTTGAGGATCGTGAAGACTGGCATCTTCGAGCCAATGCAGATGCGATCGCGCCATCTATCGCTATCCCCACGACTTCAGGCACCGGCTCAGAAGTTGGCCGCGCCTCAGTTATCACTGATCTGCAAGACCAGACCAAGAAAATCATATTTCACCCGAAGATGCTGCCGGTGTGCGTGATACTGGACCCGGAGGTGACGGTTGGACTGCCGCCTCTTTTGACAGCTGGAGTCGGCATGGACGCTTTATCGCATAATTTGGAGGCCTATTGCAGCCCCGTATTTCACCCATTGGCACAAGGCATTGCGCTTGAAGGCATGCGCTTGATTCGCGACTGGCTGGAAGCCGCTTGCGCCGACGGGAGCAACATCGAGGCCCGTGCGCAGATGCAAGTCGCTTCGTCGATGGGCGCAACCGCATTCCAAAAAGGGCTCGGCGCCATGCACAGCCTGTCTCACCCGTGCGGTTCAATCCTGGGCACCCATCACGGCACCACAAATGCGGTTGTTATGCCCTATGTACTGGAATTCAACACTTCTTCAATCGAGGACAAGCTGACCGCACTGGCGCGCTATCTGGACCTGCCCAACCCGTCGGCGGATGCCGTGATCTCATGGGTGCTTGATCTGCGCAGCACGATCGGCATCCCGCACACCCTTGCGCAGCTGGGCATGCAAGATACTCATATTGAGAAATTCGCAGCCATGGCGATCGCCGACCCGCCGACCTTGACCAATCCGGTTGACATGTCGCAAGACAAATTTGAAAGCCTTTATGATCGCTGCATCCGAGGAGAGATAGGTGTCGCGTAAGGAATCCATCTACGAAAAGTTCAGTCTGCCGATTGCCGATCTGTGGGTATTCGGCTACGGATCACTCATGTGGGATCCCGGATTTCAGTATGCCGAATCCAGTCGCAGTCGCATTTTCGGCTACCACCGCTCTTTGTGCATTCAATCCGTTCGCTATCGCGGCACCAATGAGGTGCCGGGCTTGGTTTTTGGCCTGGATCGAGGCGGCTCCTGCACCGGCATCGCCTACCGGATCGAAATCGAGAAGCAGCGGGAAGTGGCTGATTATCTGCAAGGCCGAGAAATGCTGAACGAAGTCTATGATCCATCGATCAAATCTATCATGCTGGATGACGGACGCTCGGTCCGGGCCATTGCATTTATCGTGAGGCGTCAGCACCCATCCTATGTGCGAAACCTGACACTGGATGAGACCGCAAGCATCGTCGCCAGAGCTCGCGGCCAGCGCGGCGCGAATCACGATTATGTGGCATCGACAGTGCGGTCGCTGCGCAAGATCGGCATTCATGACCAAACGCTGAGCTCGGTTCATCATTTGGCGCAGCTGCGCCGGCCCGAAAAACGGCCGGACCGTCCAGCCGACTGCAGCAGCTGACTGAAAGTGAGCACACAACGCAATTCCAAAGCCAGCCTCTATGGGAAGCTAGGCCTGACCGCCCTGCTTGCAGCCTATCTCGCTTACGGCATTTTCGCGCAGCGCAGCGATGTGCAGTACGCGGCTGCAAAACAGGATGAGACCTCATTGGTCGCAGTGCGCAGTCATCATGATGCATTGGCTCTCACAGCTCGCTTGACGGATGCGATTCACTTTCGCAACCGCCCGCTCGACAATGACTTTTCAGCGGTCATCTTGAATCGCTACCTGACAAGCCTAGACCCGCAGAAAGTCTACTTCACCGAAGCCGATATCCAGAATTTTCAGTCAGACCGATATTATTACGATGACTATCTGCAGCGCGGCGAGCTGAAACATGTTTTCCATGTCTTCGACGTATTTCGCAACCGCGTTCAGGAGCGGGCCGAATTTGCCAAGGCGCTGCTGCAGAAGCCTTTTGATTTTGGCATGAGCGAGATCCTGATGACCGATCGCTCAGATGCCGATTGGATCGAATCGCGGGTTGAGCTCGACGGCATATGGAAACAAATTGTCAAAAATGACATTCTGTCATTGAAGATTGACGGCGCGGACCCCGGCACAATCAGCGAAATGCTGACCGCCCGCTACGACCAATTTGCGAACTCAATATTCCGCTACAGCGCTCACAACGTGGTTGAGGTATTCCTCAATGGCTATCTGCAGGAGCTGGACCCGCACTCGCAATACTATTCACCGCACAGTGCCGACAATCTGGAGATCAGGCTGTCGCAGCAGATTGAGGGAATCGGCGCCATGCTCAGATCCGAAGATGGCGCGACGATCATTCATTCCGTCATCACCGGCGGACCCGCGGCGCGAAGCGGCGCCATTCATGCCGGCGATACCATCATAGCTGTCGGCAATGACAGTCAAACTCGCAAGCTGCGCGATGGCGCCAGCGCCGACAATCAGCAGGCCAGCGCCGAAATAATTGCCGGAACCCTGATCAGCTTCCAGGACATCCGAGGCTGGCGGCTTGAAGACGTAGTCGACTTGATCCGCGGCCCCAAGGGCACCCAGGTGCATCTAAAGATTGCGCGCAGCGACTCACTGCCTGGCGCTGCGCCCGAGCGAGTCTCTATTGTGCGCGAGAAAGTCGAGCTGCTTGAGCAGATGGCCAGCATGGAAACCTTCGAGCTTGAGGCCGGGGGCAATCCGCTGCTGCTGGCTGCGATTCGTCTGCCCGCATTCTACTCGGGTCTTTTCGCTGAGCCCAGCGACGATGACGCACGCAGCTCTACTCGCGATGTGGCTGAGCTGCTGGCTGAGCTCAGGGAACAAAGAGTGGACGGAATTGTGCTGGATCTGCGCGGCAACGGCGGCGGAGCGCTGCACGAGGCCGTCAACCTGACCAGTCTGTTTATCGAGTCAGGCCCTATCGTGCAGGTAAACAAATCCAACGGCGAGGTGGAAGTGCACTATGATGAGGGCATTGTCCACTATGCCGGTCCGCTCGTGGTCTTGGTAGACCGCTACAGCGCATCGGCATCAGAGATTCTCGCCGGCGCAATCCAGGACTACAAGCGCGGCATCGTGGTCGGCGAGACTACGTTCGGCAAAGGCACGCTTCAATCCATCATCCCGCTCGGCGAGCAAGGCGATCCCAAAATCGGAAGCGTCAAGCTTTCGACAGCAAAATTTTTTCGAATCAATGGCACTAGCAATCAGTATCAGGGCGTCGTGCCGGATGTGGCGTTTAAAACCAATCGATTCGTCGCAGATTTCGGTGAGCGCAGCCTGCACAACGCGCTGCTTGGCGATGTCATTGAGCCAGTGCAAGAATCTGTCCTGTGGCATGCGGCATCCGCGATCGAGAGCAGTATTCCCGCAATCCGCAGTTACAACCAGGAGCGCATGGAATTCAATCCAGTTTTTGATTTCCTGGTGCAAACGGAACTGCTGAGGGAGCGTCGAAGCGCGCATGACAGCGTGTCTTTGAGTGAAGAAGTTCGCAAGCAGACGATCGCCGATGATGAGCAGGCACAGCTCGATATTCTCAACACCCTGCGAAGCGCTCTCAACATGGAGCCAGCAGAGGAATTTTCAGCCGATACCTACCCGGCCGAAGTTGTCGAAAATGCATTTCTCGACGAGGCGCTGAATATTCTCGTCGACCTGATCACCATGGACACCACTCAGGTCGCGGGCGGCTGACTCTATGAAAACCCAATTCTCCGATTGGTCTGATCGGATTCAGCGCGAATCCGGCATCATCAGCCTGATGAGCGACCTGGGCAATGCATCCGGCAGCGCCGCCCGCCCGCTGTATATGCTCGGCGGCGGCAACCCGGCAAAAATTCCCGAGATTCAACGCTACTTTCGAGTCCAGATGGAAAATCTGATGCGTGACAGCGATGAATTTGAGAGACTGATCGGCCATTACGCAGGACCCCAAGGCTCAAGACGATTTGTCCAGGCGATCACTGACTTGCTCCGCGCTCACTGCGGCTGGGAAATCGGGTGCGAGAACATCGCCGTTACCAATGGCAGCCAAATGGCATTCACAATTCTGTTCAAGCTGTTTGCCGGAAAGTTTTCAGACGGCCGTCTCAAAAGAATCCTGCTGCCTTCGGTGCCGGAATATGTCGGCTACAACGAAGCCGACGAGGAAACCCGACGGTTTCAATCCGTCAAGCCGCAGATCGCGCATACTTCAGCACACACGTTCAGATACCAGGTCGATTTCGATGCCTTGCAGGATTTCAGTGACATCGGCGCAATTTGCCTGTCGCGTCCGACCAATCCGACGGGCAGTGTCATCTCCGATGAGCAGCTGCATAAACTGGCGCTGATGGCCCAGCTGAAAGATGTTCCGCTTATCGTCGATGGCGCCTATGGACTCCCCTTCCCGGCAATCGTGTTTTCCGATGCATCCGTTGCGTGGCACCCCCATGTCATATTGACCCTCAGCCTGTCGAAACTCGGGCTGCCCGGCACACGCACTGGCATTATCATTGCTGCGCCTGAAATCATCGAGATGGTGTCGTATGCGAATGCGATTACGACTCTTGCAAGCGGCAGCTTCGGATCGATCCTGGCGCTTGAGGCAACGCGCTCAGGTGACATCTTGAATCTCAGCAATACAGTCATTCAACCCTACTACAAGCAAGCGCGCGATCATGCGATTGATCAGCTGCACAGGCAGTTCGCATCGGTTCCGTATGCCTTGCATGAATGTGAGGGAGCGTTTTTTCTGTGGCTGTGGTTCCCGCAGCTGCCGATTACAAATCTTCAGCTGTATGAGAATCTGAAGAAACGCAATGTCTACATTATCCCCGGAAAACATTTTTTTCCAGGTCTCACGCAGCCTTGGGAGCATCAGCATGAGTGCATTCGCATCAGTTATGCGGTGCCGGAAAAGGTACTGAATGCGGCTCTCGCCATCATTGCCGACGAAGTCGCCAAAGCCTATGAAAGCCAGCCGAAGCTAGCTTCGCTGTAATCACACTCAAATCCATAAATTCAGTCAATACGCAGCGAAATAACCGGCTCAGATGCTTGACCCGGCCGCATGCCGGCGCGCAAGCTTGACAAACGCATCAAACAGCCCTTGCTGCAAGCGGTCCTTGTGCGCAGTGAATTCCGGATGCCACTGTACGCCGATAATTTGCGGATGCTGCGCCGATTCGATCGCCTCAGTCACGCCATCTTCAGCGGTGCCGACGACATCAAACCCTGGCGCCGGATGACGAATGCTCTGATGATGAAATGAGGCGCAGCTGAACTGTGCTGAGCCAATCAGGCGCGCCAAATTTGAATCTTCCTGAAGCGTAACGGCATGCTGAACCTGATCGAAACTCTCGGAACGGTGGATCACGCTGCTGCCGTATTCATCGGGCACATGCTCTACCAGAGAACCGCCCAAGGCAACATTCAGCACCTGAACACCGCGGCAAATCGCCATCAATGGAGCGCCAGCTGCGACCAGCTGCCGCGCTATCTCCAGCTCGAATGCATCCCGCTCTGCATTGAGGCCGTAAATGCTGGCATGCATCCGACCGCCATACAGCGCTGGATCGAGGTCGGCGCCGCCGGTTAGAACAAATCCGTCGAACTGACCGATCAGTTCTTGCGGACTCGCAGAAACGGGCGTGATGACAGCCCCGGCGCCGTGCGCTCTGGCAATGCTTTCAAGATAGCGGGCGGGCAACGTAAAGTGGCCCTGATCGTCGCGCGGATAGCAAGTAACCGCAATTCGAGGCAAGCTCATCTTGATTCACAGTGCGGAATAACGCGCCCAGATGAGACGAAAACTGCTCGTGAACGAAGCCGGCTGCGCAGCAAGCCGCTCATTGAGTTCCGCCGCGCTGAACCAGCGGCCAGCGGCCGCCTCGCTCGAATCAATCGTGAACGGGCCGGCATGGGACAGACGGTAGACCCAGCAAAACTCATAGCCCGTCGACGGACTTGCACTCAGCTTGAACAGTCTTCGCGGAACAGCAGTCAGTGTCACGCCAAGCTCTTCTTGGGTTTCCCGCATCACAGCCTGGTCATAGCTCTCGCCCGACTGCAAATGACCGCCTACCGAAGAATCCCACAAATTCGGGTCACAGTCACGGTCGGGTCCGCGCAGCTGCAAAAATACCCGATCATCCGCATCGCAGGCGAGCACATGAACCGAGCGGTGCAGCAGATTGCTGGCATGCACAACGGAGCGCGGCTGACAGTCTATCACCTGATCATTTGCGTCTACGACATCGAACAGCTCTTCGAATTCGCTCATTGGATCGGAGACTCAAGTCGCTGAAGATTCAACAATAATCTGCCGTGCAGGAGTTTGCAGTGAATAGGACAGATCGCTTTGTAAACTAAAATCGGCTCATTGGGCAAAAGAGCCGATTCAGAGGAATTGGTAGCGGGGGTAGGATTTGAACCTACGACTTTCGGGTTATGAGCCCGACGAGCTACCGGACTGCTCCACCCCGCAACACGTTCTCGTCAGTATATATCAATCGAATCGGATATGCAAAAAAAATTTTAACAGGCGATTTACGCAACTTGGCGGGAAACAGTCGATTCTTCACGCCGCCTTGATATACACATGCACGGCTGAACGTTTTCAGGAACCAGCAGCAGTGCTGCGATCAAGGGCAAGAAACCGCCGTCCCGCTGATCCATTGGACGCTAAAGTAAATCGTTGACCTAGCGATTTTCATAGTGAGAGGTGATGCAGGCGCGAGAATGATGACAGCTGATTACAAACATCAGAAATGCATAATTCCCGGTCCAAATGCAAACTTAGGATTTCGGCTTGGCGCAGGCAGCTGCAGCCATCCGCCTATTGTTTGATTCCATTCGTCTGGCTGAAACCGGCAGTCTATCCCGCATTCCGGATATAGCGTCAGCTCACCAAATCGACACTCTCCGTCGACATCATAAAAATCCGCCCTTAGAAAGGAGGCATCCTCGCTTAGCTTCGACGCATGCTGCAGCATTTCATCCAGAGATTCGGGTTTGAGTGACTGCAAATCAAGCTCAATTGGCGGATACTTCCAGTCGTAAAATGGCAGAGGCTTCCAGTTTGGGTCGAAGAATGACCTTTTGTGATCTGTAAACCTGTCCATGCAAACCATGATGAATCTGGGATCACCGTTGAAGCAGAATATCTTGTAATCGACCAACTGATCGAATCGGCTTTCGAGATATTCCTCGACAAAAACCCGCGGTGCAATATGCCGGTAAGGCCACTCCGATTTCGTATAGTCATCATATCCGCTTTTTAGACGCATTGCGATTCGCTGGATCTGATCTCTCGAAACCGGGGATGACTTGCCGCAAATCAAGGCATCGCCGCTCCAGTGATTCGACTTGATAACGTATTTGCTCGGCAGGTTATCAAACGGCAGATTCTCAATTGCTGTTACCCCCCCCCTCATCGTCACTAACCAGTATTCTATTTAAAATATTAGGTTTTTGCGTCTTCTCCAAAACATAGTTCCTAACAGCCAACTTGTTGCAAAGTATAGGAAACACACTATTGTGCTCATTGAACTTAATCCACTCGATTTTTTCGGCCAAGGTAAGCGGAGCTGCCAGATCAAGCTTCAGCCCTCGCCGGTTCCATACATAACGGCGATAATTCTCATGCAAGGCGGCAATACGGTTCCACAGAATGTCAGTACTGAAATGTGAGCTGTGTGCTGTCAATTCAAATTTAGCCTCGCGATATAAAAGCTTTCGCTCAACACTTAATGTCGATCTATCGATTTTCAAAAAACGATCCCTATACGGGTTCGCTGAGTTCCTTCTTGCCAGATAGTCGAGCAATATTTCTTTCATCATGAATCACCCAGTGTCAGCTAAGTCCAATATTTTCTCGATTTCGAAATTTCCTCTTATCAAACTTTCATGACTGGAGGCACAATTCGTCTATCGTTTATTCCATTCATCTGAGTAACAGCTGCAATTGACCTCAATTTCCGGATCTGGCGCTGCCATAAGCGTCATGCTGGACTTCTAAGAGCCCCGCAATCTAAGCCTGATCTTGCGCCTAGATGCTCAGCTGTACAGAAGCGACAGGCAGTATGGCATAAAGCACAGAATATGCTTGTCTGATTGGCAGAGGGAGTGATTCAGGCGCGGGAATGTGACGGTTCTAATTCTTGCTCATTATTTTTACATATTTGTTTTATTATTGATTTATTTGCAGTTATTGTACATAACCGACCTTCCGATCGTCCTTTAGGCTTCTCGCTTGCGCGGATCGGCGCGGTTTGTAAAACCCTCAAACAGCCCCTCCAATCGCGCCATGCGCTCCCGCAGGTCTCCGATGTCGCTACTGAGTTTCCATAAAAAGGCCAGTATTCCAACAATGCCAGCAAGTGTTATCCAATCTGTAGTTACCTCAGTCATTTGCGTTTTCTCAACTGTTAATCAGTATCGCACCCTAACGCTGATCTAGCTTCCTCATGTGTATGTTCCGATTGTTCCTGCGTGTTGGCACCTGGATTGTGTGCTGCGGCTGTTTGGGTTGCTGTTACTGTCTTAGAAAGGGGTATTCGCGGGTGTGCTGCAGGCTCCGCTCGTCATGAAACAAATGGATCCAACATGATCACCCGCTCCAAGCCCGTTTACATTCGCATAGTTAAGTGGCAATATAGGACGTTTTCTCTATCACACTAAAAGATTCTGTCGACCTTGACTCTGCAGCGTCTGCTGACGTTATTGTTTGCAGATCAACAGTGTCAATTTAACTATCGCATCATCGCATCGTGCCAAATTATAAGCACAAAGTGAATTACATTTTTTTTGCGAGCGACCTGCGACCTTAATGACGCGCTTCAGCTGGCGATAAACAAACTCAAGACGGCCGTCTCACAAACTGCCAGTGCGTCCCCGACCCATGGCAGAACCGCAATCAGCGCCAATGCATTGAGGCCGACCATAGCGCGCATCCCCCCCAATTCAGCGACAGGGCTTTCGCGCTCTTCAAGCTCATCGAAATAAACAGCCTTGATAACGCGCAGGTAGTAAAACGCACCGACAACTGCGAAAATCACGGCCACGACAGCCACCCACACCAGACCGGCATCAACCAAAGTCTGGATTACGGCTAATTTAGCGTAAAAGCCGACTGTTGGCGGGATGCCCGCCATGGAAAACATCAGCACGAGAAGCGCCAGCGCCAGCCAGGGATCCCTGGCATTCAGTCCGCTGTAGTCACTGATCAGATCTTTTTCCTGGCCTTTGCGAGCAGAAATCAAAATCAATCCGAACGCGCCCAGACTCATGACAGCATATACGAGGACATAAAACAATGCGGCCGAATAGCCCTCATGGCTTCCACTGCCTCCGCTCAGCACACCGAGCAGCATGTATCCCATGTGGGCGATTGTCGAGTAAGCCAGCATGCGCTTGAGATTGCTCTGTGCGATCGCCAGCACATTGCCGATGATGATGGACAGCAGCGCAATGACAATCAGCATATCCTGCCAGATGAGCCCCAGTCCGCCCAGCCCGTCAATCAGCAGTCGCGTCAGCATGGCAAAGGCAGCAATTTTTGGAATCGTCCCCAAATAAATTGTCGTGCTGGTCGGTGCGCCATGGTATACATCCGGCACCCACATGTGAAACGGCGCCGCACCCAGTTTGAATGCCAGCGCCATAATCACGAACGACAGGGCAAATATCAGCGGAATTTCGGCCGCGGCGCCAGTGCCGGCGATCAGCAGCTGCAGCTGTGAGATGCTGAGTGTTCCAGTCAGCCCATACAGGATGGAAAGTCCATAAAGAAGCGAGCCGGAGCCGATGGCGCCAAGCACAAAGTATTTCATCGCCGCTTCGGTGGCGGTTGAGGAGTCACGCTGAAATGCAACCATGGCATACATGCACAGCGACATCAGTTCCAAACCCAGATACAGCACCAGCAGGTGATCCGCAGAGGCCATGATCATCATGCCCAGAATGCCAAACAGCCCCAGCACATAGAATTCGCTGCCTGAGATGCCGCGATCACTGGAGTATATTCTCGAATAAGCGAACACTGCAATCGCCAGCAGTGCAATCATAAATTTCACAAGATTGGAAAAAGCATCATCCACAAACATGCCGTTGAGAACGACGGTACTGTGATAGTGAATATCGCTGCCGGTCAGCACACAGACAGCCGCCAGAGTCGCCAGCGTCAGTCCGAGCGAAAGGTCTCTGACTCTGCTGGCGGCGAACTGATCAATCAGCAAAATAGCGCACGCCATCACTGCGACGACGGTTTCGGGGATTACCTGCTGTATTTCAAATCCGCTGATCATTGTTTTATTGTTTTTTGGCTTTTGGCGACTGGCTGTATCGGTATCTGACGGGCGCCGGCGGCAACCGATCCAATCGCCAGACAAATCGGCCACCCAGCCGATTCAAATTGATTATATTTGCGCGATTATACGCGTTGGCGGCCTGTGTTCGTCGGGTTCAAAATGAATCGCCATGAACCATGCGCAATGCCCAATCAGAGCAGCCGCCGATGCAATGCCCGGAGAAATATATTCCGCGGGCAAATGCACTGGTCAATCAGCCGCAAGTCAAGCCGAAAGAACATGAGCAATGAACATCACGCCTCCAGTACGCGGGCCGCGCATTTGGGCCGCGATACCGACGCCAGCAGCGGATTTGTCAACTTGCCTGTTTACCATGGCTCGACAGTTCTGTCACGTGACTACGAGGAATTTGTCAATTCCGCCGCAAAACGCAGCCAGCTGAATCAGGTCACCTACGGCAGAACTGGGACGCCAGCGTCGTTTGCGCTGGAAAAATCTGTTGCCGAACTCGAAGGCGCATTCGCTGGAATTTCAGTATCCAGCGGCTTAGCCGCGATCACCTGCGCGCTGACCGCATTCACTGAATCCGGGTCGCATGTGCTCATGACCGACAGCGTCTATCGTCCAGCACGCAATTTTTGCGACCAGGTGCTGCGGCGATACGGGGTGGAAACAACCTATTATGACCCTTGCATCGGCGCGGGCATCGCAGAGCTGATTCGACCGAGTACGGCAGTGATTTTCATGGAATCTCCGGGTTCCAATACATTTGAGATACAGGATATTCCAGCCATCACGCAAGCCGCCAGACACAGCCGCCAGACACATCGCAGCCAGATTGTCACGATGCTGGACAATACCTGGGCGACGCCAATTTATCTGCAGCCGTTTGATTTAGGCATTGACATTTCCATTCACGCGGCAACCAAATACATCACCGGCCATTCAGATACCATGCTCGGGATTGTCACCGCGACCCAAGAATGCTATTTCAAACTGCGCGAAACCGTCCGCCTGCTTGGACAAAATGCAGGCCCTGACGCGATTTTCCTGGGACTTCGCGGCCTTCGAACCCTGCCGACCCGCCTGAGGCAGCACCATGAATCTGCCGTTGCAGTCGCCCGCTGGCTGAGTGAGCAAAGTGAAGTGGCTCGTGTCATCCATCCGGCATTGCCGAGCCACGCCGGACATGAAATATTCAAACGCGACTTCAAAGGCGCGAGCGGACTGTTCGCATTCGTTCTCAAGCCCTTGCCACCGGCTTCAATTCAAAAGTTTTTTGATGCGTCGCAGCTGTTTGGCATGGGCTACAGCTGGGGCGGTTTTGAAAGCTTGATGATTCCATTTGATCCAACCGCATACCAAAGCGCGACCCAGTGGACAGACCCTGGCCAAGGTGTTCGGATGCATGTCGGGCTCGAGTCTCCGTCTGACCTGATTGATGACTTGAGAAACTGTTTTTCTCAGCTGCGCCAGAGCGGATGATGCCAGAAATCGCAGAGCAAATCAGACGTGAGGCGCAGGCACTGATCGAAAGCCGCCTGTCACTGGAAATCGCTACTGTATCGGAATCGGGACTGCCTGCAGTCAGTTACGCACCCTATGTATGCAGCGGTCAGCTGACCTTCTATGTCATGCTCAGCGACTTGGCCGCGCATACCGCCAACATCGCTGCCAACTCAATGGCATCCATGATGATCATCGCCGACGAATCTGAATCACCGAATCTCTTTGCCCGCGAAAGACTGATTGCCGATTGCACGGTGAAACGGCACCCGCGTGACAGTGATCAGTTCCGAACGTGGTTCGCGGCTTACCGAGATAAATTCGGCAATATCGCGGACACTCTGGCGCAGCTTGCCGACTTCAACCTCTACAGCTTCAGAGCCAGCGAAGGCACCTACATCAAGGGATTTGGGCAAGCCTACCGGATTTCCGGCGAAAATATGGCAATCGTTGAGCATATCCAGAATCCTGCAAGCGAGCTGAACAATCGCAAGCAGCGATCACCATGACACATCGAAAGGCGCTGCACCGCCCGATTATCCATACTGCTGATGAGCTTGGCAGCCATCTGCAGCCGCTTGAGCAGCCAGCAAGCTACATCCCCCATATCTTGATGATCTGAGAGTCAGCAGTTCTTTCTTGCTGAAATATCTTTTCGTCCCAAGAACGCGCATCGGCCCGATCGAAAATGACCAGATGGCCTTCGCTTACGCCGCAACGCTGCATATACTCAGCTATCTGCCCGAGCCCCTCGCTTATCGTGCGTTCCAGACCATTTTTTCGCAACTTGCACTCCACCACTTCTTTTTGCTGACAGCGGCGATCGCCGTACGTAATCAGCAAATCTGTTCGCATTTTTCCGAGCCCATACTCTCTTTGAACCCGGCCGCCTGAATTGACGATACGCTGCAGGAAAGCCATGAGCAGCAGCTGGGCGCCGGCTTCCTGATAGTCATACCGCTGGATCCAGTGTTCAGAATTCTCGCGGTAAAATTCCTGGAATGACTCCATCAATGCACTCATTGACAGCCTGCCATCCTGGATGAACCAGACTGGTTCTGCCGCGATAAACTCATCAGTATTTTTGATCAGCTCGCGCGGTATGATCTCACGATAAATCGGGTTCGCGATACGAATGGGCGAATCCGGTGCAATCAAGCCCAGATCCCGAACATATTTCACATCGTCTGTCTGAACCTCGCCAATTTCAACATCGCTGGCAAGCAGCGGCTCAATCACACGCTTTACACGCTCTTCCAGCAATTTGTCAGCCAGCTGGTCCAAATGCGTGTCTTGGCGTCGAATCAAACTTTCCGTTGCGGCAAGAACATCTTCAGCATGAATTTCTTTTGCAACGTCTTTCGCGATTTTCAATGTTTCCCAAGCCAGGGCATTCACAAGCCACGGCTGTCCCATCGTTGACTCCCAAACTTTCTCAAGCGCTTGCTCGCTCCAATCCTGTCCAGTCTCTGCGGTGTGCTGCAACAGCAATCTGCGTGATTCAGCCTCACTGAAGTCGCCTAAACGCAATGACTCAACTTTGATATTGAATGCGCTGCCGCCGGTAATCATCTCGCTGTGCATAGTTGAATGAATACGGTAGTCACGCACATCCCGAACACCGCACAAAATCACAGATTGCGGAAAATGACGTGGACGGGTGGGATATCCCGCGCGCAGCTGGCGGAGTATTGAAATCAGCGTGTCCCCAACCAGTGCATCGATTTCGTCGAGCATCAAAATCAAAGGGCGATGATCAAGCCGGCTCCAGCAGGTCAGCACTTCTCTGAATACAGACAAAGGACCGACTTTATCAAGTGTTTGCGGCCATGTGTCGTTCACAAACGAATCATTCAGCACGTCACTCGACTCTCTGGCCAGAAAACTCAAGATGCTTTTCATGGCGGCGGCTATGTCATCGCGCGCCATCTGAGCTTCTTCGACATTCGCATAAGCAGCGCGATAACGCCCGGAAGAATTGAGATGATCACGCAAACATTGGAGCACGGATGTCTTGCCGGTCTGCCGTGGCGCATGCAGGACAAAATACCGTTCTTGACGAATCAACTCAAGCATCGCTTCTTGGTTGATCCGTTCCAGGGGCGGTATATGAAAATTGGATTCGGGTTTAATCGGCCCGGCTGTGTTGAAAAATCTCATTGCGACTGGATGCACCGTTGGTGCGAGAACGACTTGGCATAAGGCTAAAAAAGCCGTCCATGCAATGAATTTTATTGGATTTGCATCGGTCGAAAACAAATATATGGACTGTACGTCTGCACCCCGTTCGATTGCTGGCGGTGACTGTCCGCTACCGCCAGTGCATTCCCTGCCCTAAACCCATCGCCGCCAGCAGAACGCAGTTTTTCCGGTTTCGCACACCTATAATCCGTGCTGGAGAGAAACCGCTGTCTTCCCACATTGATCTCACGGAGAACTTATTCATGATTGTTGAGCAGATTTGGACCAATAATGCCTATCGCAACTTCAATTACCTGATTGCATGTCCTGCCAGCGGCGAGACGCTCGCAGTCGATCCGCTGGATCACCGCAAGTGCCTGGCCAAGGCTAAAGACATGGGCTGGGAAATTACCACTGTCCTCAATACGCATGAGCATCATGATCATATCGGCGGCAATCAGAAAATGATCGCAGCCACTGGAGCGCAATTGCTGGCGCACGAAAAAGCCTCCGACAAAATTCCCGGCATGGACCGCAGCATTGGCGCTGGCGATGTGATTCGAGTCGGTCAGGTTGAGCTGGAGGCATTGGATACGCCGGGCCATACCATGAGCCATATCTGTCTATTGTCGCACAGCGATCCGCCAGCCCTTTTTTGCGGCGACACCCTTTTCAATGCAGGCGCTGGCAACTGCCACAATGGCGGCCACCCCAATGAGCTGTATCACACATTCGCAGATCAGCTGGATCAGCTGCCAAAAGACACACAAATCTACCCGGGACATGATTATTTTTCGAACAACTTGAGCTTTACGCTGGATCGAGAGCCTGACAATCAATCGGCGGCACAGCTGCTGTCACAGATTCAGCATCAAGATCCGGGCAGAGCGATGGTCACAACGCTGGAATTGGAACGCGAAGTCAATACTTTTTTCCGCTTGAGCAATCCGACGATCATTCAAAAATTATGCGAGCAATTTCCAGACTTGCCAGAATCGCCCGATCGCAAGACCGTCTTTTTGAAACTTCGGGAGCTTCGAAACAGCTGGTGACAGTCACATAAATTAGCTGAGCGTCAAGCGATTCAGCGCAGTATCTGGCGAAATGTCAGATTGAGCCGAACGCCATTGTAGACTTTGGTTTTAGGAACTGCATGCTTCCACCAGCGCTGGGTCGACGCGAGCATCACGAGAGCTGATCCGTGCTGCAGCATCGTTTCCCAGCGGGCCTGCCGGTTTTTGACGTGCTGCATGAGAAACTTGCGCGTCTCGCCGAGGCTGACCGACACGATTATCGGATGCGGGCCCAGCTCCGGCTCGTTGTCGCGATGCCAGCCCATGCTGTCCTGCCCGCTTCGATAGCAATTGACCAATACACTGTTGAAATCAATACCCAAGGTCTGCACAATGAGACTGCGGATTGCAGCCAGAGCGCTGGTCCAGGGACGGGGCTCGTTTTGCAGGCCGGAATAGGTGTAGATCGCGCCGCGCTCACCGTACCAGGCTGCCAAGCGCGGTGAGTGAATTTTTCTGGATCCCATGCGGATAACGGGCTGATGCCACTCGCATTCGGCAAGAAGCTGATGCTGAAATGCACTGGCGCGCTGCGGCTCGATCAATGCATCATTGAGCCAGACAGATGCATCCTGAAGCGGAATCTGCCGAAAGCCCGCGACGGGCAGCTGCTCAAGCAGCGCCGGATGGAGGTGGTCGGCGCTCACAATTGAACACGGCTGATTGCCAATTTTTCGTACAGACCAAAACAGGATTTGCAGAGCTGAGACTCCACGCAGCACCTACATTCTCATCATGCGCTTGCCTTTGCGTCCTCCGCGTCTTGCACGCTGCTCGTCAGCGGACTTGACATACATGGAGCCGACACCAAGACTGGCATACTTGAAATTCCTCGTATTGTGCAGAAATCGCTCATTTGTCTGATTCGGCGACAGTACAATCAGCACCCCGCCCACTTGCAGCATATCGGATAATTTTTCAACCAATGCCGGATGGGCATCCTGCACAGACAGCACCGCCAGAGCCAGCCGATGATGACTGACATCATCCAAAAATTCGATCGGTTCCTGATAATGAACTGCAGCTCGTATATCTGAGCGGTCAATATCACTGTAATCTGCTGAAATGACGGGTTTTTTGGCAACATTGATCACCAGCTTGGACATCACACTCATCCCGGACAAGATGGCTTTGGCGTAGACCGCACTGCCCTCTCCGACCGCCATCACCAAGCCGCTGCCGGCAGCGGCGGCGAAAGCGCTTAACAGCTCCTCAACTTCGGTATCCAGTTGCAATGCCGCCTCCCTCTTCTTGAATAATTGAAATTCATCGCCCGTGTCTCTGGCAGGTCTTCAGGCTTTCGATATTAAGGGCATTTTATCAGCATCCATTTGATCTATCAGTTCTCAATGCCTCGGCATCCTCTGCAGCATAAGGATGCCACTTGGATCATTTTGCACATGGATGCAAAAGATTGATGACCGCACCTGAAGTCGCACTGCAAAACAAACAAAAACCAGTCTGCGCCGTCAAATGTAACAAGCTGAAGTTTCTGCAACCTGTCTATTTTCGTATAGTTTGCCTATCATCGACAAAGCAATATCAGATACACTTGCGGAGCGCCCATAACCCGGATCATTGGGATCGACTGCGCAGCTCAAAGAGAGGAATGCAATATTCAGACCGAAGGCTGCAGCCGAACTGCAGAGTGTCAGCCATCGGTACGCCGGAAAAATCATATTCGAAAACCTTTACAATTTCATTCGTGTAAAAGTATCCGCAAAAACGAAATAAAGGGGAAAGTCATGTTGGCCGTCTCAGCACTCATAAAGAACAAGGGAAACATCTCAACCACCTCGCCAGAAGCCACTGTACTGGATGCGCTGCGTACATTGTCTGAGAGAAATGTTGGCGTCGTACCGGTCGTCGACGCCTCTGGAAAACTCACTGGCATTTTCGGAGAGCGCGATTATGCCCGGCGTGTGGTTCTGCTTGGCAGAACCGAAAAAGACACCAGAATCAAGGATGTCATGACAAAAAATGTAGTCACGGTCAACGCTGACGTGCATATTGAGGAATGTATGAAGATCGTGGTCAGCAAGGGCTTTCGACATCTTCCGGTACTGGAAGACGATGAATTGATTGGAATTGTATCGACTACTGATCTGCTGGCAGAAGTGATCAGAAGCCGCGAGAAGCAAATTGGGAATTTACAGAGTCTGCTAAGCGGCGCAGGCGAGATCACCTGATCGAATCAATACACTTTATCCGTTCTTTCGACCTCGTCGGACGCAGATTCCATGAGCCGCTCGTTTTCCAGAAATCAAGGAGCATTCTCGTCGGCGCTCGGAATCATTGCCGGTCTTGCTTTACTTTTCTCTGCAAGCCATGTATCGGCTGACCTGGCGGACAGTCTGACTGAAATTGATATCGCGAATTCTCCAGGGTTTGCGGATGAGGAATGGCTTAATCCGGAGTTCTCACACCACCAGCTGGAAGGCAAAGTTTTGCTGGTGAATTTTTGGGCAACCTGGTGTCCGCCCTGCGTTGAGGAACTGCCTTCAATCGCCAGCCTGCGCAACGCACTGGCTGCAGAAGATTTTGAAGTGGTCGCGGTCAATACCGGTGAATCGCGCAAAGCCATAGAGCGGTTCCTGAACGACTGGGGATTGGAGAATCAATTCCCGGTCATGCTGGATGCAGATCTGAAGGCATACAACGATTGGGGTGTCAATCCGCTGCCAACAACGTATTTGATTGACCGCCGGGGCCGCTTTCGCTATCGAGCTTTGGGTGGCAGAGATTTCCAATCAGAGAATATTCTAGCGGCGATTCACCGGCTGATTGACGAGTAATTCGACGTTTCTACGTCAGGGCTTTATTCGCCGCGGCCATGATTTACGAATTTCTTGGAGCTTACAAGCTTTATTTAGGATCTTTCGCGACAGGCAATAACCAGCAAACAGGCAGTGTCTCACTATGAAATTCACACCTGTCTTTCGGCGGCAAACACTATAGAATAAGAGAATCAAAACAACTGGAGGACTCCTCATGAAACGCATTTTACTTTCACCCCCCCCCTCATAAGCTAATATGCCTCCTGCTCCTGGCCGCACTGGCGGCGCCGGCCGCGGCGCAGACAACCGTAACCAGCAGCGGGCGAGTAGGCTCGACCGCCTGTCTGGATAAAACTGAGGTCGATGCCGCGAGTCTCCCCATCACGGCCTTGTCCACAACCAGCGTGACTTTCACTAATCCGACCATCACATTCGACCAGTACGTCATGCGGCTCAGCGATATTCCAGCACCTGCAAAAGCGTTTGTGACGTTTGGGGTTTACAACGCCGATACAGATTCATTAATAGGGAGAACATTCGTTACCCTTACCAGCGGCCAGTCGTTCAGTAGCCGGACCCTAAGCCGATCTGGCTTGGCCGCGAAGACTCTTTATTATTTGGAAGCTGCTGTTCAGGCACAAGATGCAGACTCTAACCCGGTCCAGAGTATACCGGACCAGGTGTTTGCCCGACGCTGCTTCATGACGGGCGGCACCTACACTATGAATGTCGCTCCTAATACTTCGGGCCGGAGCAGCGGGTGCTTCTCAATCAGCCCCCTGACCCTTCAGGATGTCCGCAACTGCTGGTGCGGGCGCAAGACCACCCTGCCCCTGTTCAGCTCAACTCAGGACAACACCGATTGGCATAACATGTGGGGATGCCGGTAGCGGCCAGGGCTGGACACGGGCGCTCCGCCGCTTGGGTGTCGGGCCCCCTGGCGCCGGCGCTTTTTTCACGGCCGGCGCCAGGGGCGCCGCCGGCCACGAGGGCGACAGCCCGGAACGGACGGAGTGATCGCGGATGCGCCGCAACCGCATCGACCCAAACCTGCAAGGACATTTTCAAGCTGAACGACTGCTTTTTCGTTCCGGCAAGACATCACCGCTAGCGAGAAGCGAAAGATCAGAGCAGGCTTATCCGTATTCAATGCGTTTAATAGTTTGTTTTTGCTTTTGAATCGGCCATCCACATTTCTTTACATCAACACTATACTTTCTGCACAGGCATCTGACTCCAGTGCGTTATTTTTCCATGGTCTGATTCGTCTGCAGTCCGTGAACGCTCATTGAACTTTTGCGCTCCATAAATACCGCAAGCCGTATCTTTCGACTGCCTGCAACGCCCGCAGCGCTATGCTTGCGATACTTCCTGCACACCAAATCTGCAGCGATACTTGCCGAATGCGGCCGGCGGTCACTGCATAGAAAACTGCTGAAAACCTTATACCCAAGGCAAGCTGTAGCCAAGTGCATGGATGGCTTTTCGAAATGCTTTTGCTTTCCCGGCTGGATAAACCAAATGCTTCTTGCCGGCCAGCATGCAAATTTTCGCAACATGCCGGTTCCCAATAATTTCTTTTGCAACATCCTCACTGGCGCATTCAACCAGTACGGCATCTCCGGCCAGTTTCACTTGATTGGCATTGCGATCAATCGTGCGCAGAAGTCCATCGACCGTCTCAGGCAGCGGCTGATCATGGCGCACAGCCAGAAACTCGCGCAAGTCATCAGTGCTTTGCCCGCTTTCAACTGCCTCTGCAATTTTCTCAATCGCCAGCCGCCATGAAAGCTCCGATTCCTGCTCAGCATAAGTTTCCAGCGTAATTTTTTCAGCAATCGCCAGCGGCTGCTGCGACTGAACCAAACGATTTGGCAGGATGGATACGGGCGTTTTTTCCGTTATGGACAGCGCCTCGTAATCTTCTGTCATGCCCAGACAATACGCGCCTAAAGGTGTGATCCTGAAATATTCCAGACCGTCGTATTGGCTCAGCCACTTCAGTTCGTCTGTACCTCCCAATTCATAAAGATCTATTCTAGCGCCTTCGGGATGGGTATAGGCGACATCAATCATGCCCAGCGTAGACAAATACTCAAACAGAAGACATTGGATATAGCGTCCCTGAAGCAAATGCCATTCATGATAGCCGCTGTAGCCCAAACTGTCGTATTGCCGCTCAGACAAGTAAAGCGTCCAGTAATCAGAGGTAATTTCAAAACTGCAGTCGATCGCCTGCATGAATCGGGAGAAGTCATCACACTGAATCCATTCACCGACCGGACAGCGGCGCAATGCATCCACAATCTCTGCCCGCCGGACGGACGCATTCGTCATTGCTCTTTTTCCACGGCCTCGAAACTGGCCTTTAATCGTGTCAATCCGACTAAACTCATCCAGCAGACTGCTTAGCTTCCAAGCGCCCCACAACTCATGCAAAGTCTCAGCCGCGGGCGCTTGCACAGCGGCTTTGCCTTTTTTTGTCAAGACTAGTTTTGAGTTTTGCAATGCGGCCAGTTTTGCAGCCTGAAGCAGCATCGGCCACGCAAATGCCTTGACGGGACCCGTAACTTGATCCCAGCTGTTCTTTTTCACTTCAGGCTCGAAATAATCACCTTCGAATAATTCTGCGCTGATTCGCTTGATGGCTGCCGCGGTCGGGCGGCGCGTTGATGCGCTGACTGCAATCTGCCCCTGCTCGATCAGCCTCAATACAGCAAAAAGGTCCTGAGAGGCTGCAAATTCCATCTCTCGGCGCTGCAATGCATCATCTCTGGTTTGTTTTCCTCTCGAATAGCTCAATTCCTCGCGCGTAACGACCTCTGGCAGTTCTTTGACAGAATCAATGCTGGCCGCCATCGGCTGCGGGACAAACTGCATCAGCATCGTGCTTAAATCCTTTGGAATGCGCAGCTCGCCGCCATAGCGCGAATCGGAGTACAAAAACTGCCGCAAACGGAAATTCTGATTATTCTGGTATCTGTCAAACCCTAAATTGGGAAGCTTCCCGTATTTCGCCTTGAACTGCACAATGTTAAAACAGCGCTCGGAGTTGTGCAGCGCTTCGCTCACTGCTGATTTTTCCAGCTCATTCAGTTCTTTCCAAGCTTCAATCAGATATCCCTTGCTCATCTGCAGCCCAATCGCTGCGACCATGTCATCTTTGCGGGTAGGTACCGGATTAGAGACTCCCAGCCAGCGAACAAAGCCGCGCAGATCATCGGCATTGATTTCCTGCAAAAAGTGATTCAAATTCCAGTTTGAAATGAGATAAGGTCGTTCTTTTATCATCTTAATATGTCTAATCGATCAATGACCTGTCTCGGCATCACTGCGATCGGATGCGAGTGCCAGTTGCAACGATTGGGCATGAGTCTCCACTCGGATGACGCAGCGCTCGACAGAATCTGAATGCGTCAAGCGCGAGCTGACTCGGTTCGAATACCTGGATTGACGCGATCGAGCTGCGCTGGAGATGCCCCGAATCACATGCCGATTGCTGTGCAGTATAACCGACATACTGCAAGCAGCCCAGAGCTTTAGCGAACCCTCTCCATTGAGATTTGCAAGTGCTGAATTGATCCAATGATTTATCATTTTGATGCAACTGCAAAACCAGTTTAGTGAGACACTGCCGTATAGGGCTGCAGAACCGGTACGCACACAAAAGAAAACGGTTCTGAAACACAACTGCGTCATGCGTCAGCATGGCACCGGTGTACAGCGTCGGCAGAAATGCCAAGCGAATGCTGAGGCAATTCCTCAATAAAGTCGAGTTTCAGGCTCGCGATGCATTTTATAAAGACGAAGCGATGGCATCAAAGATTGACACCCCAATCTCTGAGAATAGCGTTGCCTCTCTCTTTCACGGCGACCGCAATACCCTGGCACGCGCCATTACGATCGTTGAGAACAGCTTGGAGGATCGCAAAAAAATCTTAAAGGCGATCGCCAACCGCTTGGGACAAGCCTATGTTGTCGGCATCAGCGGACCCCCGGGCGTTGGGAAATCGACCCTGGTCGACGCTTGTATCAAAGAGCTTAGACAGCGCGGCCAGACTGTCGCGGTATTGACCGTTGATCCGAGCAGCCGCATCGGCGGCGGCGCAGTTCTTGGCGATCGGGTCAGAATGGCGCAGCATACCGAAGACGACGGTGTGTTTATTCGCTCAGTCGCCGCCCGCGGACATCTTGGCGGGCTGTCGGCGACGGCGATGTACATCGTGAATCTGTTTGATGCAACAGGGTGGGATATCGTCTTGGTCGAGACAGTTGGGGTCGGTCAGTCCGAAATGGAAATATCCGCTCTGGCCGACACTGTGGTTGTAGTCGAAGCTCCTGGCATGGGGGATGATATTCAGGCGATGAAGTCTGGCATTCTTGAGATCGCGGATATTGTTGTATTGAACAAATCAGACTTGCCAAACGCGCAGCTGGCTGCCGGTCATCTCAGGCAGTCTGTTTCGCTGCGCCCCTCGTCAAAGAATCCGAAAGTCATCGGCACTGCGGCCACGCTCGGGAACGGCATCACAAAGCTGGTGGATGAAATCATCTGCCTGCACAAGCCGGAACGCCAAGATGCCAGTGACTCCCCCATGCCAGCCAGATTGCGACAGAGCATCTCCAAAGTTATCGGTCAGCAAATCGAAAAACAGCTCGCTGAAGCTGACGATGATGCGATTGCCGAACTCATCGTTCGCGTAAATTCCGGCGATATTGAGATTGAAGTCTTGGTTCAGCAGATCATCCGCCAGCTGCTCGATTTCGCCCAGAAAGCATAGATTTCAAACAGTCGGCCAGCGACCGCTCACAGAAGCATTGGATAGCCCCTCAGTTCGAAACTGCCGGGCAGGACTGAAAACAGAGGCGGCCCGCAGGCCGCCTCCGGTCATCAGGCTGCCGGTCTGCCTCAGCCAGTCCGGCGGCCGAAAGCCGCCTGACGGCAACCGCCCGCAGCGCCGTCAGTTCGTCGTGCAGCCCACGCTGCTTCTCCAGGCGGCGTCCATCATATATTCGTAGCCGTCTTCGGCATCTGTGCGCGCCCAGCTGCCCGACGAGTTCCTGGCTCCGCAGAAGCACGCCAGGATCTGATTCCGGTCCTTGCTGAAGGCGTAGCACCCGCTCGACCACGAATCGCCGGGACCGGCGGCGCCGCGGCCCGAGCCGAAGGGGATCTCCAGATCGGCCGCGGTCTTGAAGCAGGCTCTTAAGATGGGACTGCTAACATTCCCAACATGGAGAATTCCCGTATACTTCGTATTTTGCTTCAGACCGCTAAAGTTTTGGGTACCCGCAACTATGGACGTGCCAGCTACAGCAGTTCCGAGAGTCTGCCTGCTTGCCTCTTCCCTGCCATTTTTCAGCACGCTCAGATACACAACGACACTTTGAAGACTGGGATTAGACAAAGCTGCCCGGAGCTCCCCAAGTGAAATTGATGGCGTAGCAAACTGGACCGCATCCTTTTTCACGGATCCATATGGTATGATTAACCCAAGAATTTGAGTCTGGCCCTCCGGGCAGGTATTCGCGCCTGATGCACCCTCAATAAAGGAGTAATCCACCTGCGCCTGCGCGGGCGGTGCCAGCGCCGCCAGCAGCAGAAGGACTGCTAAATTAGTGAGGGGGGGGGTGAATGAGTTTCGCTGAACGCTTCATTTTGATCTTCTCCTATAAGCTGATTAAGATGCCGCTATTGTACCGGTATTGGTTTCTGCTAGTCAAAAATTTGATCGCCGAGCTCGTCAATAATCTGTTTGCCTTTGACTACGGCATGTTTTTCCGCTGCGTCGACATCCATATGCGTATCGGCACGGATGAAGTGCTGCTTTTGAACCTGTCCGGATTCATCCGTCTTGCAGATGTACCCGGCCGTAACGTATTGTCCGTTTTGTTTTTCGGGCGCAGGCTGAATCTGATAGCCGTTGTATGCGACACTCTCAGCCTGCGATGGCTGAGCCGATTTCTTTGGATTGATGAATTTGCTGAATAATCCCATAACTCAATTGAACAGTTTATGACTGCTTGATGCCCGTTTGCTATTGTAAGACAAGCACGGCCGCGATGTCATTCGTGTTGAGAGGCGGTTTTTACGGTTCAGTGCGCTCAAGCCAGCCGCAGGCAATCATGGCCATGAGGGCGCCGGCAAACTGAGCGGCAATAAAATACGGTGCATGGAAGGGATCGATTCCAGCAAACGTATCGGTCATGCCGCGCGCAATCGTGACCGCTGGATTGGCAAAGGACGTTGATGCCGTAAACCAGTACGCTGCGGTAATGTAAAGTCCGACTGCCCAGGGCACCGCACTCGGGCGGGCGCGCAAGGTTGTCAGAATGGTCAGCATCAAGCCGAATGTCGCGACCCCTTCAGAAAACCATTGCGAAGCTCCAGTCCGGCTTTTTTGCGACAATTGCCAAAGCGGTTCCTCAAACATGAAGTGCGCTGCCAGCATGCCGACAAGCCCTCCAAGAATCTGCACAATGATGTAAGCGGATGCAGTCGATATCTTGATTTCACGGCGCAATGCAAAAACCAGTGTAACTGCTGGATTGAGGTGCGCTCCGGAGATGGGAGCAAGCATGGTAATCAGAATCACTAGAATCGCACCTGTCGCGATCGTATTGCCAAGCAGCGCGATGGCAGCATTCCCGTCGGCCAGGGTTTCTGCCATAATTCCAGAACCGATAACGGTTGCCAGCAAAAGCGCAGTGCCGAGCCACTCTGCGAACAGCGCTCGATTGGAAACATGCTGTTTCATGACCAAAACTGAATCTTCACTTACAGTGCCTGCAGCGCCTCTTTCTGGCTGTCACTATAGTGATCCAAATCGTGGCGATGTGTCAGAAAAACTTCCCATTTCTCATCAGCGATGCCTTTTACCCAGGCTTTATCCATTGTTGCGTGACAGCAGTCCAATCTCTCTAAGTCCAGAAACGGCCGACCGCTATCACGCATACGGTCCGCCAGCCGGTGCAACTCTTCATCCGAGTCGACTTGAATTCCCAAGTGATCGACACCGGGCATGCCATCGCATTTTTCGATAACGAAATTGATCGCAGGCGAGTCTGCATCCCACTTTGCATAGCGATTTTTCAGAACTGTGGGTTCTTGCCTGAACAGAGCTGAATAAAAAGTCACTGCGGCATCAAAATCCCTCACCGCTAAAGAAAGATGAAATTTCATGAAAGTCACTCCCTATTAAATTGAGCAATCATCGGATGTCAAGACTGTTGAGGCAGCATAGCGGGGATCTTCGCTGCAGCATTGCTCCAGCAGATACGCGGCCAGATCCTGAATGCGGCCGAATTCCGCTCGACTGATTACTTCACGTCCTGATTTATGCTGCGTAATCAGCTGCGCTTCTACCAGACTTCGCAGGTGATGCGCCAAGGTTGAAGCGGGGATTTGCAAACGACTTTGTATATCTCCGATACAAAGGCCACTGGGTCCGGCGCGAACCAGCATGCGCAAGACCTTAAGCCTGGCTGACGATCCGACTGCAGAAAAACCGTGCGATGCCTGCTGTGCTGTAATCATGCAAATATAATACTATATAACTAGTTTTATAGTTTTTTTGTTTATTGAAAATCTCTGGCAATCCTTCCAAGTTTGGCATGAGAACAGTTAACCGACAGATTGAGTTTCGAGAATCATCACGCGAACAATCGCACCGTAAACCGTTCACCGTACTCAACCAATTCAGGTTCAGTCTGGTTATGCTGCATCATTCCAGAGACAATTTTTCGAGGTACACCCATGCCCATATGCTCCAAGTAACCGTAATCCCGCATCACATCCTTCAGAAGTTGATTTCGAGTCGCCCGTATTCCCACCCGCATACGTTCAGGAGTGACTCCATTCGGCAGTCTGCCGGGTGAGACAACTTCCAGGCGATCTTGATATATTGCCAATTCGATGTCAGAATTCGCCAACAGATAATCTCTATGGATCAGAGCGTTAACCAGTGCTTCACGCACTGCTTCCTTCGGATAAGTTGATCGCTCAGCTCGACGTCCACTTTGATCTATACATGCAGTCAAGGATGTGTTGCGTCTGACGAACTCCAGTGCTGCGTCTACCGTGCCCGTTTCAACAACTTCTGCTTGTTGATTCATCAACGGAACCATTGGACCCCTTATCGACCGCTGCTCCTTAATTGAATAATCCTTTACAATCCCCGAAAAAGCTGCTGCATCAATCCCAGCTTGCGGCAGAAATCGCTTTGGATTAATGCCAAATAGCAATAATCCAGAAAGAGACACTCCGTCCTCAACCATGATCTCAGTATTCATTAGCAATTTGTGCCATCCCAGAATATCGTCATTGTCTGGAACTTGCTGCTGGCGAACTCGCAAAAAATAATCTCTAAGCCTCCTTAAGTCCAAATCCTTAAATTTTGTTCCTGTGACTGGGCGCAATTCCGCTCGAAATGTACCGCGTTGCTGAAATAGCCGGCTCAGTTCTTCCGGTGATGGCTCACGGTTTTCGGATCCTGCTCGAATGAAATATGCATGCTTGTTGTTATGCCACAAACTGTGCACATCGACTCCGCGCAATACTCGCACGACCGCCACATCCTTGCCGCGCTCAACATTCTTGATTTTCTCGAAATATGGAATAATGGCAGGTCTGATCTTGTCTCGACAGGTTGTCATCACCCATTCTTCCAAACGATCTCTTACCAGCCCTTTCACGGTTCCGTCGTCTTCGACTCCCAGCAAAACCATTCCACCCTCAAAATTAGAAAACGCAACCAGTGTTTTGGCAACTTGATAGTTGCTTAGCGCATCAAGCTTGAATTCGATACCGGAGTTCTCTCCATTATCAATCATTTCCAGAAGTTCGATTTTTGAAACCATGATCAGAACCCGTATTTGGAGCGGCGCATCTCAAACGCGTCTTTCCCGCCTTCTAAAACCTCTTCAACCAGCTCTCGAACCGATAGCGAATCTATCGAGCCAATGTGGTCCGGCTTAATCTTCGCTCGACCTTCTTCCGCCTCGCCAGATGCATCCAGCCCAAATATTTGCTCGGCGTCACCCAGCACAGGTATATTTGCGTTATGGGTCGAGAATATAAACTGACGTCGCTGCTTCTCCCGCCGCATAATGGGCACAATGCTTTCTGTAATAAAACGATTGTCGAGATCATCCTCTGGTTGATCAACAGCCAATGGAGCATTTGATTCTTGCAATAGAAGCAACAGAATCGCAGTCGCTTTTTGCCCGGTGGAAAGTGATTCCAATTTTCTCCATTCCGCCGGCGAGCCATCTGCAGCTGTATTCAATTCAATTTGAGTTGTTGCGGGCAAGTCTATTTCTTCAATTCTCATAAAAAAATCATAACCGGCACCTGCAATTCGCTCCGCGGCACCGGATGGAAATTGATAATTTTCGATCAACGAATTTTTGCCTTCGAGACAATGCGCCGCAAACTGAGGCAACGACAGTTCATCTAACGCCTCTAGCCGCTGGAGGGCAGCCGCAAGCTTTCCACCAGCTTCCCGTATTAATTTTTCGAGCGGACTTCGATCTCCCGCCATAAGAACTTTAATTCGCACTCTATCCCGAAGCTCTTTAGAAGCTTTTCGCGCGGCTTTATCGATTAAACGGAATTCTTCAGCTTTAACCTCTTCCCATTCATTAACCAAACTGCGGCGTTCTTCCTGAAATTTGGTTAAGTTGTTTTCTAGTTTTCTTTTTACCTGTTTCAGCGGCAGTAATTTCTCAATTCGCTCACGCAATTGAATAAATTCTGAGCCGTCGATTTCAGCATCTTGAAGTTTTCGCAATAATATTTCATAGTGCTTTTCTATAGATTCTCGTTTTACTTGCCAATGATTTTTGACCATCATCAAGGCATTGTCGGCACTCGATAAAGCGGTGGCAAACTGGTCAGTAATTGCTTTCAGCTCGGTGCTTAGAGAAGTAAGAATTTCTTCTATCTCCATCAATAATTTTGCATTGGGCAACTCTGCCAGAGCTTTTTCACTTACAAACACTGTATCGATCGGAAGGTTTTCAGAAAGATTTTCACTAATCGTTCGATATGTTTTTAGTCGCTCGTTAAGTTCTGAAAAAAGTCGCTCCTCTTTCACAACAAGGCTTTTTTCCTTGAGGCGATCTTCCAGTCCAGATTTCCTGTACTGCTGGTCAGCCAGTTCAAGGGCAGGCAAAGTTGCAAGTTTTTCTTCAAGCGATTCGATTTCACTTTGCGTGTCCAAAATGCGGTTGCGAGATTTCTCCAGCTTAATCACTAAATCAACTTTACGATCATTTATTGAAGGATCATTTTCCACAAACCGTTTCAAAAGCGTTGTGAGTTTCGCAGGACTCTTCGCAAGTTCAGAAATCTCATGTTGCCCATAGACTTCGACTCCTGGCAATAAATCTCGCGGTGAGATCGATATCACCTCGCTAGATAGGTCCTTGACTACTGGAGGGTTGGGCACTGAACGTTCGATCAAGTAGTCCCGTTTGGTCGGTTTATGCAGCCGAACCAATAATGATAATTTTGTTCCTGGTCTCAATACATAACGCACTATGCTTTCATGGGCTGATTTCGCATTGTCAGCAATTGGATCCAGAGAGAGCACATACCGAAGACTTTCGATTAGCGTCGATTTGCCTGTACCGCGTCCTCCGACCACCGCATTCAAGTTGGCATTGAATCGGATAACTGTGTCCCTCAAAAAACCGCCTTCCCAGCTCATTGCCACCAGCTCAGTATGGGATTTAGGTTCTGGATCACTATTCAAACGGATTCGCGATTCGGAATCAAGAAATGCTTGTCGCAATGCTTCAACCGAAACATTCGACATTTTGACAAGGCAAGAAGCACCGTCTTTATCCAAGTCACTAGGATCAAATACATCCAAAGCATTGATAATGGTCATTTTGTGCTGGCGTTTGTGCTCCGGATCTTTATTCTTCAATATTTGCCTGAGTCCAGCATCCTTTACATCGTCGATAGATTTCGGAATTGCACAAGCGAGCAAATTCTCCGATCTCCAAACATTGACCCGCGTTTGGCCCGAGAGTTTAGTCAGCAATCCGCCGTTAGTGGTCACATGTGCTGCAATGCATATTGCGCCCCAAGTTTTTGATTCTGATAAAAGTTCAGTAGAATCTAAGGTTCCGACTGGTGAAATTTCGTTGAAATCATGAACCCCGCATTTACCAATGTATCTTTCCAAAGAATCTTCTTTATCTCTGTCAAACAAACACAGGAAATGAACGCCATCTTTAGTCACTGCTTCAAAGCCGCTAAATGCATGTATCCCAGCTTTTCGAGCATCACTTATTAGCTTATGCGACCCGCTTACACGATAGTGGCCGGTTACTCCGATCACATCAATTTTTAATTCTTGGCACTTATTGATAATGGCCCGGTTGTAATCAGCCTCACAACCATAAGCAGTCGCTTTATTACTCCGCATCAGATACTCGAAGGGGTTGACCTGTAATGCGCAGCGATAAAATTGTGCGCCGCCACAAAGTTCCAGCGCAGTTTTCAGAGGTGCAGACAGGAAGTCTTTAGGGTAATTGAATGATACTGGCATTTCGTTGTTACTTACCTCATTCGATAAGTTTTAGCAATCAATTTGAATGCGAATATTCATTTCAGAATTTGCTTGCTGAGTCTCACACACGGTTGCACCAATGCCCCAGATATTTAACGTACTTAAAAATCACGAACCCGTTGCGGCGCTGGCACCGTGAATTCGTCCGATATGGACTCCGAAACTTGATTATTGAATTAACCAAATGATATTTCACCAGCATTGGGATCAAATCTGATGTAAAAAGGAAAAGTTTTTTCGAGATATTGACGACCAAAAAGCAAACCTGCCTGTTCGCCGCAAACTTGAATCAGCATAGACACAAATCCTCCCCGAGGAAGTCGACAGTCAAGCGAGTATACGAGTTTTGGAGCGCTTCGGGGCGCACAGTCTTGAACCGCTGCGCACCAACGCAATGTTTTCAGCAGCTTTAAGAGGCTATGAAAATCAAGACTCCGACATTGTGCGGCGCAATCAAGCAGAATGCCTGACTTTGCCATACTCCTCATTGAGCTCAACAAGCGGGTGGTCTGATGATGACTGGAACTTGACCAGCAGCTCGCGAGCGATCATATCGCGATCTTGCTGATTATCGGGCAGCTCTATGTCGGCTGGCACCTGCACCCAGCCGTTGATATTGCGGTCAAATACCGCCGGCCGGCCCTCTTCATAGCCCAGATGCACGTCTTCAAGCCAGTTCAGGTCATCCCAGCCCATGAACTCAATATAGCGCTTGAGATAAGGCGTAAGCCGGCCATAATCAGGAACCAGGTTGACATCGTAGCGATAGCCGATGTGCTGGCCGATTTCATGCTCCCGCTCTGCTGTCGAGCTTTGGCTTGAGGAAGCCCGGATTTTTGAAACTTTACTCATTGCTGGAAATTCTCATTTTCAATAACGGGTCATGTCAGGTCTGCCGACCGTATGCTGAGTGCCGGCAAGCGGCACCATCGCCATCGCGGAAGCTTCCATCGTCAATGCAGCCAAATCCTCGGGCTCAAGCGAATGCACATCGGTTTTGCCGCATGCTCGCGCCATCATTTGACACTCAATAGCTAGCGTATGCAGGAAATTGTAAACACGCTCGGCCGCGTCATCGGGATTGAGGCGTTTTCGAAGCTCCGGGTCCTGCGTCGCCACGCCGACCGGACAGCGACCTGTATGGCAGTGATAGCAGTAGCCCGCCTCCACACCGATTTCAGCCTCGAAGTCCGCTTCTGGAATGGCTTTATTGCAATTGAGCGCCATCAGCGAGGCATGCCCGATTGCAACAGCGTCAGCGCCCAGCGCCAGCGCTTTGGCAATATCGCCGCCGTTGCGCACCCCGCCGGCATAAATCAAGGAGATATCGCCAGTTTTTCCAACATCGTCAAGCGCCTTGCGCGCCTGGCGGATGGCGGCGATTCCCGGCACCCCAGTCTCTTCCGTTGCCAAATGCGGACCCGCACCGGTCGAGCCTTCCATGCCGTCGATGTAAATCATGTCCGGATCCGTTTTCGCGGCCATGCGGACATCATCGTACACCCGGGCAGCGCCCAGCTTGAGCTGAATTGGAATCTGCCAGTCAGTCGCTTCGCGAATTTCCTCAATCTTCAATGCCAGATCATCGGGACCAAGCCAGTCAGGATGACGGGCAGGCGAGCGCTGATCGATACCGGCGGGCAAAGAGCGCATCTCAGCGACTTGATCGGTCACTTTCTGCCCCATCAAATGGCCGCCCAGTCCGACTTTGCAGCCTTGGCCGATAAAGAACTCGCAGGCATCAGCCAGCCGCAAATGATGCGGATTGAATCCGTAGCGCGACTGGATGCATTGATAAAACCATTTGATCGAATAGCGTCTCTCATCGGGAATCATGCCGCCCTCGCCGGAGCAGGTTGCCGTTCCCGCCATGGTGGCGCCTCGAGCCAGTGCCGTCTTCGCCTCATATGACAATGCACCAAAACTCATGCCGGTGATATAGACTGGAATATCCAGCACCAGCGGCTTTTGCGCTCTTGGTCCCAGCACTGTCTTGGTTTCACAGCGCTCACGATACCCTTCGATCACGAACCGCGTCAGTGTTCCCGGCAAGAAAGTCAGGTCCTCAAAGGTCGGAATCTTCTTAAACAGCGAGAAACCGCGCATTCGATAGCGCCCGAGTTCCGACTTGATATGAATGTCATCAATCACCTCAGTCGGGAATATCGAACTGCGGCCAAGTCCGCTGACGTTGCGTGACACCCGCGGCGGTCCCGGCGGCGCTGTCTTTTTCTTCGGTTCCATCTGGTCAATCCATCAAAGTACGAGTTTCTTTTCGGTGGGCTCCAAGTTGTCATAGTTCCACAACTGCTTGCCCGATTCAATCTTGCGCAGATTCGCAGCTCCGTTCGGCGCTTCCAGGCCATAGAGCGCCAGTTTGCGCTCCACCCACTGGCATTCTAGCTCCGTCATCTCGGCATCCACTGCATCGACGCCAAGCTCCTGGATGCTCCCGCCCACATAGATAATGCCGTCATACATGGAGTCGCCCAGATTAGGGCCTGCATCACCCAAGATGATCATGCGGCCCCGCTGCATCATAAATCCGCTGAATGCACCGGTTCTGCCGCCCACGATAATGGTGCCGCCCTTCATGTCAATACCCGTGCGCGACCCGACATCTGACTTGCAAACCAGATCGCCGCCGCGAATAGCAGCTCCAAAAGTTGATCCGGCATTTTTTTCGATGACAACAGTTCCGCTCATCATGTTCTCCGCGCAGGACCAGCCTACCCTTCCCGAAATTCGAATGTTGGGACCGTCAATCAGCCCGCAGCCAAAATAGCCCAGGCTGCCCTCAAAATTCAGGTTCAGCCGGCTGAGTATGCCCACTGCAAGCGAATGCCTTGCCCCAGGATTGCGTACTGTAATGGTGCCGTGTCCAGCCCGCATCAAGGCAGCAATCTGCTGATTGATCTCGCGCACCGTGAGGTTCGCCGCATCGAATTCAGCGGCCTTGTCAAAATCCACCTCGATTGACTGCGGCGAAGCCAGCCGATCTGTATCCGTGACAGAGAAGAACCGCTGCTGCGTCCGGCCGGTCAGCTTTTCCGCATGCATTGAGCTCATTGGCTTTAGCTCTGCCATACCCGCACCTCCCCCTCATAAGGATCAAATGTATCTATTTCATGTGGAAACACGCTTCGAATGGCAACCTCTTCCGAAGCCAAGGCCACAAAATCATCCGACTCGTACAGCACCATGGGCTTGGCTGCCATGTAATCCTTGGCCATGCCCAATTGGTTCTGCGACGCGACGACATAGGTAAAAACGCCGTCCAGCTCTCGCAGCGAGCGATTCATTGATTCTTCCAGGTCGCCGCCGCGATCCATCGCATCAGCCAGATAAACCGCAATCAGCTCGGAATCGCAGTTCGACATGAAACGGTGCCCTTTCCGCTCCAGCGCCCGACGTGAATTCCAGTAATTGGTCAGCTGGCCGTTATGCACCACCGACACATCCAAAAAAGGATACGCCCAGTATGGATGCGCGGAGCGGATATCGACATCCGATTCAGTCGCCATGCGCGTATGTCCAATGGCATGCGTTCCAATGAAAGAATTCAGCTGATACTGCTCGCCAACAACCTGCGCGTCACCCAGATCCTTGATCAGCTCCAGCGCGTTGCCAATGGACAGAATTTCAACTCCAGGCACATCTTCAAGATAATCCGCCAGCCGCCGCAGGTCGCCGCTGAACTTGAAACGGCAACGCAACGCATATTCGGTGACCGCCTGCTCATCTGTCACCTGAGCGGCGCTGTCCGCAAGGCGCCTGCGCACCTCAGCGATACGCTCTTTGATGTCCTCATAGATTCGAAAGCCCGCTGACAATTCGGCGCCTTCGGCCACCTTGAGGCGCATGACGTATTCATTCTCACCGCTGTCAGTCGGGACGCCATACATCGCCAGACCCGTCGAGTCCGGTCCGCGATGCTTGAGCGATTGCAGCATCGAGAGCAGCTCTTCTCCGATATTGGATGTCCTGCCTCGATGAATGAGTCCAGCTATTCCACACATACAGCAAATCCCTCAGGGCAAACAGTCAAGATAAGTGTCCAAGTCCCAATCCGTCACGGTTGCCATGAATTTGGCCCACTCGTCTTCTTTGTAATGCAAAAACACTTTGCCCATCTCATCGGGCAGCGCTGACATCACAACCTCATCCTGCTTGAGCGCCGCAAGCGCCTCGCCAAGCGACATCGGCAGTTTGGTGACCTGCTTGCCCGCTTCCATGGCCTCATAGATATTGCGACTTTCAGGTTTTCCCGGGTCAAGATCGTTGGCAATGCCATCGTCGAACGACTTGAGCAAGCCCGCACAGAGCAAGTATGGATTCACCATGGAGTCCACCGCCCTGAACTCAAAGCGGCCCGGGGCAGATATTCGAAGCGCCGTAGTGCGGTTCTGATAGCCCCAGTCCTTGTAGACCGGCGCCCAGAATCCAGTATCCCACAAACGCCGATAGGAATTCACTGTCGAGCAGCCCAGCGCAGTCAGCGCATCCAGATGCCTCATGACACCGGCAACGGCCTGGAGCCCGACCTTGCCCGGCATCTGCGGGTCATCGGTATCCGGCATAAAAAAGTTCTCGCCGCCGCCGCGGTACTGGTAGACACTTTCCAAGCCCTTGAGTCCATCGTCGTTGCCGAGCCGATTGACGGCATCCTCGCCGCCTCTCCACAGCGACATATTGGTATGGCAGCCATTGGCTGAGACACCCATAAACGGCTTGGTCATAAAACAGGCAATCAGGTCGTGCTCGCGGGCCACTTGCGCACAAATCTGCCGATAGGTCGACAGCCGGTCACAGGTTCGCAGGGCCTCGTCATAGGTAAAGTTCAGCTCCAGCTGCCCGGGAGCATCCTCGTGATCCCCCTGAATCATATCCAGCCCCATGAATCGAGAATACTCGATCACCTTCATGAACACTGGACGCAGGCTCTCAAACTGGTCAATGTGATAGCAGTAAGGCTCAGAAAATCCGCCATCCGGCTTCCCGTCCGAACCACGCTTGAGCCACATCATCTCAGGCTCCATGCCATGACGCAAATGCAAGCCATCATGAGCCTGCTGAAACTCATCATGGATAATTCTCAAGTTCCCCCGACAATCTGAAGTCAGATGCCCGCCCGGGTTGTCGCGCTCCTCACGGTTGCGGAAACAGGTGCAATAGACGCGCGCAACGCGCTTGTCCCAAGGCAGCTGACAGAAGGTTTCTGGATCCGGGATTCCGACCAGCTCCATCGCTTGGGGGCCGTATCCGATGTAGTCGCCGTGACGATCGATGAACAAGTTCGCAGTCGATCCGTAGACCAGCTGGAAGCCGCGGCTTGCAATTGTCTCCCAATGGTCAGCGGGGACTCCTTTGCCCACAATTCGTCCGGTCACCGAAATAAACTGGTAGTAAATGTAATCAATGCCCAATTCGTTGATTTTGTCACGCACCTGCTTGACCAGATCATCACGACCGGGCTGATTGACATGGCGTTCAAGATCTGTAGAATCCATTTGTCACCTTTAGAATTTTTTATCATGGAGCAGCGTATCAACCGCTACTCGCCGCAGTATATACAAATCACCGTACTGAGAATAATCTCGATCACGCGGACGGGCGCCTGCGGGACACGCCGGCAGTCTGCCTCCATGAACGATGATGCGATCCACTGAATGAACCATACGCAGCAGCCGTCGACACTCCTCAGGCACTTATACCATACCGCTGTCAAGCGCGGCTTGGCAGAAAACTGCCTGCCCGCACATCTGAACCGCATATCGAAAGAAAAAATCACCGTCATAGGCGCTGGCAAAGCATCGGCCGCCATGGCCAAGTCAATTGAAGATCATTTTGACGGCGCAATCAGCGGCCTAAGCATCACCCGCTACGGCCATGGCGCAGCGTGTCAGCATATTGAGATTATTGAAGCGGCGCATCCAATTCCTGATGATGCCAGCCTCGCAGCCGCCCAGAAAATCGTTGAGACTGCCGCCTTGATGGATACAGACTCGCAAGCGGTGTGCCTGATATCAGGCGGCGCGTCGGCGCTGCTGACCTTGCCGCACCCGGCGATCGATTTTGCCGACAAAAAGAAGATCCACCAGCAGCTGATTCTTTCCGGCGCCAGCATTCAAGAGATCAACTGTGTTCGCAAGCATCTTTCCGCTGTCAAAGGCGGACGATTGATGGAAAAACTCTACCCGGCACCCACCCTGACTTTCTATATTTCAGATGTTGTCGGCGACGATGTCTCAGTGATCGGGTCAGGACCCACGGCTGCCGATGCGACCACCTGCGCTGATGCGCTCGCTATCCTGCAGCGCTACGGCATCCATGCCAGCGCGACCATCGATCAGCTGCTGCGCAGCGGGAAACTGGAAACCCCCAAGCCAGACAGTCCGATCTTCAGGCACGCCGAAGAGATCATGATTGCAAGCGCCAGCGACTGCCTGCAAGCCGCCGTCGCAGAAGCTCAGCAAGCGGGCATTGAAGCAATCCTGCTCAGCGATGCGGTCGCCGCTGACTCAAGACAGGCGGCGAAGGATCATGTGCGGTTTCTGCGCAGCACTGTGGCCCAGCGAGCCAGTCGGGAGCCGTTCATCATTGTATCGGGCGGCGAGACCACTGTTGCGGTTCGCGGCACCGGCAAAGGCGGTCCGAATACTGAGTTCGCGCTGGCATTGGCTCTTGAGCTTGGGGAACTTTCGGGCATCTGCGCCATTGCCTGCGACACCGATGGCATTGACGGTTCTGAAGACAATGCAGGCGCGCTCATTGATGAGCAGACGCTGGCTCATGCGCAGGCAAAAAATTTAGAGCCATGGAAGTTTCTGGAAAACAATGACGCCTACAGCTTCTTCAAAGCGACGGGCGGTCTGGTCACGACTGGACCCACACTCACAAACGTCAATGACTTTCGTGCGATTTACTGCGACCCGGCCAGATTTGTCAGACCGCTTTAGCGAGCTGCGCTTGTCGAATTTCTTGGTACCGATCCTCAAAGTCAGCCGCGATCGATGCTGCGACCTCCTTTGCAGAGCCCTCGACACGATAGGGACGGCACTTTCGCCATTGCTCGAGATACGCATCGGTACCATGCAATTTCTGCCGCATCGCGATGTGGTCAATCAATTCCTGAAACTTGTCGCTCAAAAGTTCTTTGTGCACACCATCACCATCGCGCGCCTCGACAACCGACGGGATATCTTGCCAGTAGAGTATGGTTACTTTCGCCATTGTCATTCTGCTTCAAAGTTCGCGATCAATCAGTGCGCAATCGATTTTCTGCGCGGAGCAATGGTCAGCCCGGCACTCAGGACACAGAAGTCCAATGCCGACAGTATGGAGCTGACGTTTCTAAAATGATAATGCATTGGACCCAGCAATTGAAGAATGGAGAGCGGGCTGCCAGTCGCAGCAGGCGAAAATTCTCAATTGGATGAGACTCTGTATAGCAGTGTGCCGGTGTCTGAGCAGAAATGCACAGGTACTCATCCGACCACCGCCTGCCTGCAAAGAATTTGACGGATGATGAAGCTCGCGGACTGCCCAATCGAATGTCGACTCAACATGTCTGAAGGCTTCATTGATCCAGCTGAAATCATGTCTGTATCTCGATAATTTATCTCTATAATTCCGCGCCTGAGAAACCTCACTGCCACCCTGTGGCTGAAGATCAGATATGCAGTCGAAATTTTGAGCACTCACTTCCGTTTTGAGGATCCCGACCTTGACCTATTGCCAAATGCATTCATGCGAACAGCTTCTGCAGAACTACTCAGTCGAAACGACCCCCAGGGCGGCCGCAAAAATCCCCGATTACAAACGCTTTTTGCAATCGGGAACCAGCGTTTACGTCACGCTTCTGCCTGGCTCCACCATTGCAGACACACTCAACGTCTGCGAACGTTTGCAGCGCGAGGGTTTCATGCCTGTTCCCCATTATGCAGCTCGTCAAATTCGAAGCCGAAAACAATTGGCCGAATCGCTGCTTCGTTTTCAGGACAACTGCGGCGGCACGCAGGTGCTGGCTATCGCAGGCGGTTCTCAGTGCGCTCTCGGCGAATTTGACAATGCAATGCAGATGCTTGAAACCGGCCTGTTCGACCAGTTCGGGATCATCCGCATCGGCATTGCCGGCCACCCGGAGGGCAGTCCAGATATCTCAGCCGAATCGCTAGACGCTGCACTGCACTGGAAACAGCAATTCGCTGAACGAACCGACGCGCGGATTCATATTGTGACCCAGTTTTGTTTCGAAGCCGAACCGGTGATTCAATGGCAGCAAAAGCTGATGGATGCCGGCAACAAGCTGCCGATACACATTGGCATTCCAGGAGTTGCCTCTGTGGCATCGCTGCTCAAGCACGCGGTGAACTGCGGCATCGGCAATTCTGTTCAGTATTTGAAAAAGCAAGCTCGGCAATCCGGCAAACTTCTGACCCCGTCAACACCGCAAAAGATCTTGGATGATCTGACGGTTTACTGTTTGAACAATCCAGGCAGCCAAATTGAAAAAATCCACATTTTCCCTCTTGGCGGATTGCAAAAATCCATCGAATGGATCGAACAGTATCGCTTGAGATGCGTGACCGAATCCAATGCGGCCTAGTTCAAATACGAACGGATCTGGAATAGGCAAGCATCCGACCGGCTTGGCGTCATGACAACTCTGAAAGTCAATGAAATTGAGGTTTTGCCATTAGACAAACCAATACCTAAACTTGAGGCAGTCCTGAGAATTCATGGCTACCAAGATCTCAACAGTGTCCGCCGTGCGGTACGTGCTGCGGCACAAAGCGCAATTGATGGCTTCATTGAGTCGACAACACCATCGGTTAGCTATCGTATTGCTGAGATCAGCGAGCTGACCGAAGACATGCTGACACTGGATCATCATATCGATTTTTCCAGCCGCATATTTCATCGATATCTGGCAAACGCAACACAGGTTGTTGTATTCGCCCTGACTGTCGGTGAGAAAATCGATGCGCTCACAAGCGACTGGATGGAAAGCGACAAGCTGGTCGAAGCGCTGTTTCTTGAATCCGCCGCGTGGCTGGGTGTTGAAGATGCAACGAAACAATTTGTTCTGATTGTGCGCTCATGGGCGAAAGCCGCCGGCTTTCGGATTACTCGCCGACTGGGGCCCGGATACACTTATCGAATCGACGGCCAGAAAATTCAATGGGATCTGCACGATCAAGCTGGACTGTTCCAATGCTTTGAAGGCGTTGAGATTCCCGTATCGATACTTGAGAGCGCCGCAATGCTGCCAAAAATGTCGCGTTCTGGAATGTTCGGACTCATAGAGCGCTCAACGCTTGAATGACAGCATTGAGAATCTGCGACTTGCAGAGTCGATCAAATCAAGTTGAATCGCAGTGCAGCATTTCCATTCAATGCACAGCAAGTATCCCAGGACCTTGAGGAGACCGGGATTCAGCACTCGGCTGTTCTTTCAGAAATAGAACAATCCAGCCCGTGAATCGTGTGCGCCAAAACTCATTTTAAGCGCTGCCGGGGCCGCTGCTGCGGTGAAGCGCATGCTGAAAGCCAAAAAGGTCGCAGCATCTGGGGATCTGCCATGCGCTGTCTGGCAAGGCAGGCATTTTTACACTGACTTTGGTCTTGTGAAATGCGGCCATAAAAACAATGACGGGCAATGATCGATGAATCAAGCGCACAGGCAGGCAGATCAAAATCGTCTTTGCCATACAGATGATGCGTCTGGGCGATCACCATTGCTGAGTGCAAGTGCATAATTTCAATCGGCAGTCGCCGCGATAACAGGTGAGCACAACGGTGAAAAACCTTCCATGGAAGCTGATCCACAAGCTGAAAAAACATAGCGTCCCTCACCCATGACGGGTATACTCCTGATGGATCGTTTTCGGATTGGGGATGCGAGGCTTACACTGAGATCTCAGATCTCCTTTTCCGCATATTAAAATAATATTATCAATTAGATATATAAAAATCTCAAATCAAACACTGGAACAGCTGTGAGATTGGACATGGATTTTGCAACCCTATAATTGCTCACCATGAAGTTTTTCAACACGGCCGGCCCGGTTGTGCCGGAAGACAACTATCACCTTGCGCCTTTGGACCGCATGGACCGCGAGGAGGTATTCGGCCTGATCGGGCAGAAGCGGTATTTCATCCTGCACGCGCCGCGCCAGACGGGCAAGACCTCGGCACTGCGCGCCTTGCGCGATGAGCTGAACGAATCCCATCGCTATCGCGCCGTGTATGTCAATGTCGAGGCGGCCCAGGCCGCGCGGGAAAACGTGCATGTCGCCATGCAGGCGATTCTGGGCGCACTGACCACGGAAGCGCGGATCGGCCATGGCGATGCTTTAGAACTGGACACCTGGCCCGATATCCTGGATGCGTATGGCGCCCATGGCGCCTTGCAGCAGCTGCTGGTCCGCTGGGCGGCGGACAGCACAAAGCCGCTGGTGGTGATGATTGATGAGATCGACGCCCTGGTCGGCGACACGCTGATCTCGGTCTTGCGGCAGCTGCGCGCCGGCTACGCCGAGCGGCCGAGGCACTTTCCGCAGTGCGTGATCCTGTGCGGCATCCGCGATGTCAGAGACTACCGCATCCACTCCAGTGCTCAGAAGGCCGTGATCACCGGCGGCAGCGCCTTCAACATCAAGGCGGAGTCGCTGCGGATGGGGGACTTCACCGAGGCCGAGACCCGCGCCCTGCTGCGCCAGCACACCGAAGAGACCGGCCAGAAGTGGAGCGAAGAGGCGCTGGAAGAGGTATGGGACTCCACCGCCGGCCAGCCGTGGCTGGTCAATGCGCTGGCGGCCGAGGCATTGAAGAAAGTGAGGGACCGCAGTGTGACGATCGGGCGCGATGATGTCATCGACGCCCGCGAGGAGCTGATCCGGCGCCGCGACACGCATCTGGACCAGCTCGCCGACAAGCTGCGCGAGCCCCGCGTCAGGCGGGTCATCGAGCCTTTGGTCAGCGGTGCCGCGGCTGGCGCTTTCCAGCCCGACGATGTGCAGTACTGCGTGGATCTGGGGCTGGTCACCGCCACCCCGCAGATTGCCGTTGCCAACGCCATCTACCGCGAGGTGATCCCGCGCGAGCTGATCACGGACAGCGACCGGGGACTGGCGTACCAGACGGCCTGGTTCGTCGAGGACGGGAAGCTGATCATGGACAAGCTCATGGAGTCATTCCAGGCATTCTTCAGAGAGCACTCCGAGCACTGGGTGGAGCGCTTCGACTACCGGGAGGCCGGCCCGCAGCTGCTGCTGCAGGCGTTCCTGCAGCGGGTGGTCAATGCCGGCGGGCGGATCGAGCGCGAGTACGGCTTGGGAAGAATGCGCACGGACCTGCTGATCGAGTGGGGGCCGCACCGGCAAAGAGAGGTGATCGAGTGCAAGGTGCGAAGAGACGGCCTGGAGCGCACAGTGGATGAAGGGCTGAAGCAGATCTCGCAGTACCTGCAGCGCTGCGGCGCCCGTGAGGGGCATCTGGTGGTCTTCGACCGCTCGGAGCGGCGGTCCTGGGATGAGAAGGTGTTCCGGCGCGAGGCGTCCGCCGGCGGCCGCAAAGTGACCGTCTGGGGCATGTGAGGGGAGGGAATCGCAATGACAAAAGCAACCCTGAGTTGCGCCTTTTTTCGTTTGCAAACTGGCCATGCCAATCTTTTTAGAAAAAAATCATAAGTATTGGATAAAAATGAAAACATGCTTTTTCTTCAAGTCATGATATCCCCGCCGCGCGGGGCTGGCTACTATAATGCGCTTCGAATTCTGGCCGCAGCACAAAGCGTATTGACCGTTCTGTTGAGTTCTCGGCTCCTGGAGCGACATAATGTCGTAATCGACAAATTCTTGCTATGTATTTCTCAATAAGCCGAGACATCACTTCAGTCTCTTTTGATCTCCGGTACATATATCCGCTTAGATGTACTCATGGTCAAAAACACCGTTTCCCGCTCCATGAAAGGATCTCAATCCACTGACAGCTGCAATCCCAATCTGGTCACGCCTGACAAAACCACATCCAGTCTGGCGCAAGGCCCGGCTGCCCTGACCTGTCTGGTCCAGCTTGAAAAGATCAGCGGCAGCGCACCGCCGGTGACTGCCTTTGTGCCGCCGCCGATGGTCGCCAAGCCTTTTCACTTTGATTTGAGCGATTCACTCGACTCACAGCACTCAACCACTCGACAAGAGAACTCTTATGTCTGATACAGCAATTTACGATATTCCAAGTGATATGGCCGGCAAGGCGCACATCAGCAACGACCAATATATGGCATTGTATGAAAGAAGCCTTTCAGATCCGGACGGCTTTTGGGCAGAGCAAGCCGAGCAGTTTCTGCACTGGTTCAAAAAGTGGGATTCAGTCAGTGACTATGATTTTGACCGAGGGCACATTCAATGGTTTGAAGGCGGACAGCTCAACGCCGCCTACAACTGTCTGGACCGGCATCTGGAAACGAAAGGCGAACAGACTGCCGTGATCTGGGAAAGTGACGACGGCGCCGCAGTCGAGCGCATCACCTACCGCCAGCTGCATGCCGAGGTCTGCCGGTTCGCCAATGTCCTTAAATCCCGCGGCGTCAAAAAAGGCGACCGCATTTGCATCTATCTGCCCATGGTCTATCAGGCCACTGTAGTCACCCTGGCGTGCGCCCGCATCGGCGCTGTGCATTCCATTGTTTTCGGGGGGTTTTCACCCGAAGCGCTCAAAGATCGCATTCTTGATTCCGATTGCCGGGTGCTGGTCACAGCCGACGAGGGGCCGCGCGGCGGCAAGAACGTGCCGCTGAAAGTCAACGCCGACGCGGCTTTGGAAGGCTGCCCGCAGGTACATACATGCGTTGTGGTTCAACGCACTGGAGCCGAGGTGGACATGCGCGAGGAGCGCGACCTATGGTATCAGGAGGCGATTGCGGAAGCCTCTGAGGACTGCCCTGCAGAACCGATGGACGCTGAGGATCCGCTGTTTATTCTCTACACCTCCGGCTCGACCGGAAAACCCAAAGGCGTGGTGCATACGACCGGCGGCTATATGCTCTATGTCACCATGACCTTTCGGTATTCATTCGATTACCACGACGGCGACATCTACTGGTGCGGCGCCGACATCGGCTGGATCACTGGACATTCGTATATTGTCTATGGACCTCTGTCCAATGGTGCAACAACCATTATGTTCGAGGGCGTTCCAACCTATCCGGACCCGGCACGTTTCTGGCGCATTTGTGAGAAATACGGTGTCAATATTTTCTACACAGCGCCGACTGCGATTCGCGCGCTGATCGGCGAGGGAGATCAGTGGCTTGATAAAGCGGATCGCTCCAGCCTGAGAATTCTGGGAACGGTCGGCGAACCGATCAATCCGGAAGCTTGGCTGTGGTATTACAACAAGGTCGGCGGCCAGCGCTGCCCGATCATCGACACCTGGTGGCAGACCGAGACCGGCGGCCATATGATCACCCCGCTGCCCGGCGCCACCAAATTGAAACCCGGTTCTGCGACCCGTCCGTTTTTCGGAGTTGAGCTATGCATCGTCGATGCAGATGGCAAGGAACTGGAAGGTGTCGCCGAGGGTTCACTGTGCATCAAGAGATCATGGCCGGGGCAGATGCGAACCGTCTGGGGCGATCATGAGCGCTTTATTCAAACCTACTTCAGCGCCTTCTCCGGCAAATATATGACTGGCGACGGCGCCCGGCGCGATGCCGATGGCTACTACTGGATTACCGGTCGCATTGATGACGTGATGAATGTTTCCGGACACCGGCTGGGAACCGCAGAGATTGAAAGCGCTCTGGTATTGCATCCGGCAGTGGCTGAGGCAGCGGTTGTCGGCTATCCCCACGACATCAAAGGCGAGGCGATTTACGCGTATGTGACAACGGTTTCAGGCACAGTTGAAAATGAGGAGCTGCGCAAGGAGCTGTTCAATATCGTACGTAAGGAGATCAGCCCGATCGCCAAACCCGACATCATTCAATTCGCACCCGGGCTGCCCAAGACAAGATCTGGAAAAATCATGCGCCGCATTCTCCGCAAAGTCGCCAGCAATGACATCGACCAGCTTGGGGACACCTCAACCCTCGCCGAACCGGCGGTTGTTGATGACATCATCAGGAATCGAGCGAACATCGGCTGATGCGGACGAGGGTTGAGGCAGAGAATTTCAGCTCTCGCCTCAATGCCTGCAGGCGCCTCACCTCGTCGATCGTCGCCAGTCACAGCAGAGAGCCTTTGAATGACCGTGCTCTGCCAGCTTGTCCAGTCAGCCATACAGCAGAAATATTGACCGATTGCCTTCCCTGGGCTAAGGCGAGCAGGCGCTTCACTGCGCCATTGCGGCTGCGATTGAAGCGCACCTCAATACAGAATCATTTGGGAATCATATCGAATCGCGACCCAAGCTGTCCGCGGCTGATGGTTTCAAGCTTTCAGGATGGCGATGCCCGTTTATTGTGAATTCAGGCGGCCGGCTATCAAGCCCGGGCTCTGCCGGCCAGGCCGCAGGGAGATGAGGGAAGAGCCCGGCCTGCCGGGCATGGGCGGCAGGCAGGTCAGCTGATATTGCAAAAAATGATCGGTCTGAAAAATCCGGCAGTGCCTCAGCTTGAGAAATAAAGCTCAGCCTGAAACCGCGGCCTGACGAGAAGCCTCCGCATGTTCAGAATGACAGCAGATTGAGCAGCCATTGGAACATCCTTTGTCTCCGTGCTTGCTCACATGAGCCGTTCCGGGCGCAATGGATGCAAGGGCGCCAGAAGCCCTCGCATCGCGGCCCCGCACCGGCCGGGAACAGCCGGAGCCCGGCCATGGCGGCCGGATCGGCCCGGCCGCCATGGACGGGCGATCAGACAGCTTCTGAAACCAGCGGGGCGGGCCTGTCGGCCCGCTGTCCTACTGAATTGTGCCGTCCGTCTCGCCCCCCTCGCTGACCCGCGCGCAGCCCCGGCCGCCCATGAACAGGAAGTAGGCGCTGCCGGACTCCATCCATTGTGATGTGTTTACAGGCGGGCTGAAGACCGGGATGACCAGCTCGCCGGGGCCCTGATTGGGATTGTTGGCATTGCGGTTGGTCCAGACATGGGCGCCGGCCTTCGGCCGCACCTCGATGATGTTGTCACCGAGCACGCCGCCGGAGAAATTCATTTTGTTTGTCGAATCCGGGTTGCGCCACCGGCCGCCGCCGAGACCCGCAGTCCGCCATTCCCAGTCGCTGAAAGTGGAGCCGAAATTATTTTCTGATGTAATGAGTCCTATGTTGATGTTGAAGCTCCGCCGCGTCACATTGGGGTTGGTGCTCGAGAGGATCAGCTTCATGCGGCCCGGCGTGGCGTGCTCGCCGCAGCCGTCGACGACGGGGCTGCCGACCCTGGCAAGCGAGACGGTGCAGATGCCCGACCAGCAGTTGGGCGGCGTCTGCGCCTGCGCCGCTCCTGCAAGCAGCCAGAAGAGCGCCATCGCGGCCGCCGCTAGTCTATTGAGGGGGGGGGTGAAGCGTTTCTTATGATGCGGCTCATAGCGTCATCCTCAGGACAGTGGACAGGGTGCCGCCGCAGCGAGGGCCAGGCCTCAAGGGAGACACTGGACTCTCAAGCAGAGACACGATTGTTCTGCCGCTTATACACTATTTTCTGCAGCATTGCTGAAATTGTTGAGAATCTCAGGCTGAGACACGACCAAAAATCCAGCCGGCCTTGCCGCCGGTTACGATTCGATATCATTCTCAATCATTTTCATCCGGTTCTCAACTCAAACGCGCCCAGCTCGATCATCGCAAAAAATCCGCGCAAAATCACCCCATCGGATTGGGTGAGTTTCGGTGCACCTGATCAATCTCGCTGATGACCGCATCGCTGAGCTCAATATCCGCCGCACCAATGGCATTTTCAAGTTGCGCTATTGTCGTCGAGCCGATAATCGTGGAGTTCATGAAAGGCCTGGAACAGCAGAACGCGACTGCCATCTGGCAAGGGTCAATCCGATGGCGCTGCGCGACTTTGAGATATTCGTCAACGACTGGAATCACATATTCGTTGTAGCGTCCGCCGATATCGGCGGAAAAGGTGCGGCGTGAGCCTGTCGGTGTTTTGTTGCCTTGATATTTGCCGCTCAGAATACCCGCCGCCATGGGTGAGAACGACAGCAGTCCGACATGCTCGTTGATGGACAGCTCAGCCAGGTCAAGATCGTACTTGCGGTCCAGCAGGCTGTATTCATTTTGAATGCTGACCACTTTGGGAAGGCCATGGGCCGCTGCGATTGAAACGAATTGGGCGGTACCCCAGCAGGATTCATTGGACAGACCGACGGTTCTGATTTTTCCAGCGCGGATGAGTCTGTCCAGTGCTTCCAGCGCTTCCAAAATATAGGATCGAGTCGCTGCTGCGTTTTGCTCTGACGGATCAAACGTCCATGACTGGCGAAAATGATAGGACCGGCGGTTGGGCCAATGAATCTGATACAAATCGATGTAATCGGTCTGCAAGCGCCGCAGACTATCCTCAACGGCCGTCTGAATCGACGCCCGATCGACAACAGAGCCGTTGCGTATTTTTGAGCCTGCGCCCACAATCTTTGTCGCGATAATCACATCGCTTCGATTCTTGCGGGATGCCAGCCACGTGCCAATGATCTGTTCGGTTCGTCCCGCCGTCTCCATCTTCCAAGGATTGACAGGATACATCTCAGCGGTATCGATAAAGTTGACCTCATGGTCGATCGCATAGTCCAGCTGCGCATGACCCTCAGCCTCTGTATTCTGGGTGCCCCAGGTCATGCTGCCAAGACAGATTTCGCTGACTCGAATGTCAGAATCACCTAAGTTTTTGTATTTCATATGTCTTCCTGATTTTGAATCTTACGAATGGATCATCAAGCCGCAAAATTACAGCAGTTTGTGCTCCTCAAGCACTTTTCGAGCAGCGCGGAAACACTCCAAGCTCTGCGGAACGCCGCAATAAATCCCGATGACATGGATGATTGCCCTGATCTGCTCGACCGAAACCCCATTCGCAATAGCGCCGCGGCAATGAATTTCCCATTCTTGCATTTTGCCTAAGGCCCCAAGCATTGCCAGGTTCATCATGGATCGGGTTTTCGAATCAATCGCTTCGTCCCCCCAGCCGAATCCCCAGCACCAGGCTGTCATCGCCTCCTGAAATGGACGTGTAAAGTCATCCGCTTGAGCCAAGTTGCGATTCACGTAGTCCTCACCCAGTGTCGCTTTTCTTTGCTGCAGTCCCAATTCAAACCAATTGCTGTCCATACGCTCATCCTCAAAAGTCGTTAAACGCCAACCCATTGCAAGGTACTGCCGGCAAGCATCCGCCGCAGCAGCGCAACCCAATCACCAAAAGCGGTGATTTTATCGGATTGCACAGCGGCGACACGGCCTATGTCATAATCCGCTGTGCGCCAGCGCCAGTGCAGCAACGATTTCAGCGCAAAAACTGGTTGAGTCCGCAAACCTTAAAAAAGCATAATACGCCACTTCACTGCACTGGCTGAAACAATCACTTTTTCAGCGCTTCATGCGTCCATCCTCATGCCATTGACCTCACAGCGAATACAGCAAGTTCAGGCGCCGATCATTCCTGAAGTCGCTGATCTGATCAAGGCAAACCCAGGCACCATCTCGCTGGGACAGGGGGTCGTCTACTACCCGCCGCCGCAACAAATCTACGACGGACTCAGAGAATTCTCAAAGACAAATTCACATGTCTACGCCGCTGTCGAAGGCCTGCCGCAGCTGCGCCGCCTGATCGAGCAAAAAATCCAAGACGAAAACGGCATTGACGCAAGTCGTTATTGCGTTGTCGTCAGTGCTGGAAGCAATATGGGATTTCTGAACGCCGTGCTGAGCATCTGCGATCCAGGCGATGAAGTGATTGTGCTTGAGCCATGGTACTTTAATCATGAAATGGCGATTCGCATCGCCAACTGCATTCCGGTCTCAATCAGTACTGATCAGAATTTTCAACCTGACATCGATCAGCTCAAAAAGGCGATTGGCACAAAAACCAGGGCCATTGTGACCGTATCACCCAATAATCCAACTGGCACCGTATACAGTTCCCGAACCTTGGATGCAATCAATCAGCTGTGTGCCGAGCGTGAAATTTTTCATATTCATGATGAGGCATACGAATACTTCTGCTACGACGGCAGCATCCACTACTCTCCAGCCTCACGCGAACACGCGCATAACCACACGATCTCTCTATTTTCGACTAGCAAAAGCTTCGGGCTGGCCAACTGGCGAATCGGTTACTCCGTCATCCCCAAGGCATTGTTCAAGCCCATTCGAAAGATCCAGGATACCAATCTGATTTGTCCCGCTGTGATCAGCCAATATGCCGCGATTGAGTGTCTGAAGCTGGGACGAGCATACTGCGATTCCAGAACAAGGTGCATCGAATCTGTGCGGCGCCATCTTGACAGCGCCTTGCACTCGATTGATGGACTAGCGCACGCCCCATTGCAAGGCGCATTTTACGCGCTCATCACACTTAACGGGCTGCAATGCTCTGATTTTGAGGCAGTTCAATTTTTGATCAAGAAACACCAAGTCGCAGTCATTCCGGGCAGTGCTTTCGGCATCCCCGGCTCAAAATCGCTGCGTGTTTCCTATGCCGCGCTTGAGCCTCAAACAGCGATCGATGGCATCGATCGGCTCAAAAAAGGACTGGAAGACCTGCTGAGTCGACAGGATCAGGTATGAGCCTTGTCGCAAGATCTATAGATGACCGGCCGTCTGGCGAACGGGAAGCAGTCGGGGCTGTCTTGAGTTCAGAATCGACTCAGAATTCTATGCAACGGCCTACCCGCCCTTTAGCGGCGGAATTATTTTCACATGGTCGCCAGCTGCAAGACAGCGCATGTCCCGTTCGGCTGTCGGAACAATCTGCTCGTTGACCGAAACAATGCACGGGCTGGCAGTCGGAACGTTGATCTGCCGTACCAGCTCGCTTAGACTGGCATTTTCGGCCACTTCGAATTGGGCAACACCGCCGCTGGCGTTTGCCGGAAGCAGCTTGGCGAATGAGCCGACCAGCTTGACTGAAACTTGCATAAGCCCAGCAGCCTAGAGCCCAAGCCGTTCCAGAGTCTCAGCCGTCGGAACCCCTTCTTGATTCCAGCCGCGCACCTCGTAATACTCGGGCAGCATTCTGTCCAGTTCACTGACTTTGCCTTTTGCCATGCCAGATTTCGCCGGCTCATTCAGCATGCGCATCGGCAGCGAGTCATCGTCTTTGGTAAAGCCTGCAGCGAGATTGTACTGGCGCTCCAGATTCCAGATTCTCTCACCCGTCTCATGCAGCCGCTCAAGCGACCAGTCTCCCTCACACGCCGCATCAATTTGCGCCTGATAATCATCAAAGCCCCAGCCTGACGCAGTGAATATGCACAGGCCGACCGAATCAATAACTGAGATTTCGTCCTGTGACTGCTTGGTCGGCGCCGCTTTGCCATCGCCCGACTGGTCTTCCATATCGGGACCAAACACATCGTGTTTCATATGGCAGGCGCCGCGGCTGCTGGTTGCATAGCCAAGACCCATGCCTTGCAAAGCGCGCGAGTCATAGCCCGCAAACTCTTGTCCTTTCACCGTCATGGACAATTCCGGATGACCGTATTTTTCACACATGCGGCGCGATCCCATCCCCAGAATCTGGCCAAAACCTTCGTATTTGCCAGTTTTCTCAGCCATGATTGTCAAAGCTTCAGGATTGCCAAAATTCAGCGCAACGCCATCGGTATCCTGTTCGGTGATAACACCCATCTCATACAGCTCCATTGCCGCAGCCAAGGTTCCGCCGAATGAAATTGGATCCATGCCCTGCTCATTCATGATGAATCCAGCAAAAGTCAGCGCATCGATGTCATCAATGCCGCAGTCCGGGCCGAATGCAAAAGCTGTTTCGTACTCAAGTCCACCGCTGGCATGCCAGTACTCGGGGCGATTCGAAATGGTGAAATGGTCCTTGTCAATCTGCGCGATGCGCCCGCACGCGATAGTGCAGCCAAAACAGGCCTTGTTGGTCAGCAGATTCTTATGCCCGTTGGGCCTGACTTCCGTCATCGCTGCCGGATTGACTTTGTCTGCCCCCTCAAACTGGACTTCCTGGAAATTTCGGGTTGGCAAGCCGCCGAATTCCTGCATCATGTCAATCATGGCATTCGTGCCAAATTCGGTGAGGCCGCCGACACTGTCGCTGGCTGCAAGCTTGGCTTTGGTTTCTTTGACCGCCTGCATGAATTTTTTGGGATTGTCGACTGTTACGCCGACGGTGCCTCGAACTGCAATCGCTTTCAGGTTCTTTGAGCCCATCACCGCACCGACGCCGGACCGTCCCGCGGCTCGATGCAAGTCATTTACAACACAGGCAAAGCGCACCAAATTCTCACCGGCCACGCCGATTGAGGCGATCTTCATCAGCGGGTCCTGATGATGAGACTTCAGCCAAGCCTCAGTATCCCAGACCGACTGGCCCCAAATCTCATCGGCTGGCAGAATCTCAACTGCATCATCGTAAATTTTCAAATAACTGGGCTGCGGCGCCCGACCCTCAAGCAGCAGCAAATCATAGCCGGCGAATTTGAGTTCAGCGCCAAATTTGCCGCCTGAGTTCGAACACGCGATCGCATCAGTCAAAGCACCCTTGGTAATGACCGCGTACCGCCCGGAAGTCGATGCATTCGTCCCGGTCAGCGGACCGGTTGCAAAGATCAGGACATTCTCAGGCGCAAGCGCATCCGCGGCAGGATCCATATTTTCATAAAGATACTTTGAGCCGAGCCCGCGCTCGCCCAGATACTGCTGTGCCCACTCCATATTGAGCGGCTCGGCTTGAATCCTGCCTTCTGTCAGGTTGACTCTCAGTATTTTTCGCTGCCATGCCATCGAAATTTTACCTCGCTGCTGATTCTGCGGCCATCGTGCCGGCATTTGCCGCCGCACCTTGATCGGGCGCTATTGTAGCACCTGCCAAACAGCCGCAATAAAAAATACGCGTGCGCAGCGAGGATGCTTGCCGCTGACCGGCGCACAATGGGACTCGCATCGAAATTCGATGGCTGAATCACACAGGATCAGACTGCCTTTTTTTGAGGTCCTGGAGAACGTGCTGCGCGAAGCCATGTCCGGCCTCAGCATATAAATTGAAAGTTATGCAGCCGAGCCGCTCCAGTTCAGATTTATGATCCGGGTATCTGGAAATGACCGCCAGCTGGCCGTCATAGTGCAGTCGATTGGCCAGCTCGACAACTTGTAAATTCTCATGATGGTTGCTGAAATTGACAAAAATCACACGCCGCCTGGCCAGGTCCGCGTCAATCCAGAATTCGTAGTCGGTTGCATCCGCATGGATGCATTGAATGCCATCGTCCCGCAACTGATTGGCCCGATCCAGATCTTCCTCAACACCGATGACCCGGTCACCATAGTGCTGAGTCAGAATATCATAAACGCCGCGTCCTACGCGTCCCATGCCAAGTACAACATACTCGGCCTCGCCGAGCATTGCATACTGATCCCGCTTGAGCCGGCGGATATTCTCAACCCGCTTGAGGAAATCGCTGATGCGGCCGTAGATCTCGTGCACTCGAGTATTCACCGGTGTCGCAATGAAAAATGAAATTGCCAATGCCAGCGCCAGTGTTGGCAGCCATTGCGGCTCAAGCAGGCCTGCTGACACGGCAATAGCGCCAACGATCAGGCCAAACTCTGAGTAGTTGAACAGTGCCATGCTGGTCAAAAAGGAGGTTCGCGCTCGAAGACCGAATCCTGTCAGCAGCAGATAGTAAATCACCGGCCGCAGGAATATCAGCAGCGACAAGATCGCCGCCGCCAGAACCATCTGCAAAGACAGATCCTGATAGAAGCCGATTTGCAGAAAGAATCCGATCAGAAAAAGGTCTTTCAATGAAATCAGGTTTTTATAGAGTTCCTTCGATTTGTGCGACTGACCCATCATGACGCCAAGCAGCAGCGCACCCAAGTCGCCTTTGAGATTGACCAGCTCAAACAGCTCATAGGCGCCTAAAGCCGCTGCAACACCGAACAGCACCAGCAATTCCCCATAGCCGGTCCGATCAAGAATGCGTATGAGCAGCGGCCGCAAAACAGGCAGCGCCAGCAGGCCAAGCGCCCAGACGCTGGGGATCTGGCCGCCGGCAAATACCAAAAAACCTACGGCAAACAGATCCTGAATGATCAAGATGCCGATCGCAATGGCGGCATGCAGCGAAGTGGTATCGCCTCTTTGCTCAAATATCTTGACTGCAAATACCGTGCTTGAAAAGGTCAGTGCAAACGCCAGCACCCAAATCGCCACAAGACTGTCCACTGCCAGCGACGGAAACCAGCCGGTCATGCCAAAGACGACCGGCACCGTCACAACGCAAACAAATACCATGTGAATCGACGCAGTTCCCCAGACCTGAATCTGCATCAGTTCCTTCAGGTTGAGCTTCAGGCCGATTGTAAACAGCAGCAGTGTAATGCCAATATCTGCCAGCTGCCGAATGGTCTCGACATCACCCAAACCAAAATAATTTGCGGCAAATCCAGCTGCCAGATAACCGAGCAGCGGCGGAAACCCAAACTGCCGGAAAATGAGTCCGGCAGCCAGAGCAATGATCAAGATCAGCGCGGTCATCAAAACGGCTCCTCGCTTTGCAGGCCAGCCTGGCGGACCGCTGCGAGCAAACGCACCGTTTGATATTCGATCATTTCCATCCCGGCAATGTGCTGGATCATTCTATCAAGCTGTTTCCATTTTTTGAGAGCAAAGGCAGACATAGTGAACTGCAAACGTGTGCAAATCAATCTGAATCCAAGAAACAAACAAGCGGTGAAATCATGCGGCGCATGTCTTTCGCCCCAGGATCCGAACGGAATCGACCTCAACGGCTTGATTGAAGACATTCCTGGAGAGCCAATCTGTTCACTCGCCGGCTGAAAAGTATATCTGAGAGAGGACCGCAGCTGCCTGCATTGCAGCTCCGCAAGCCGCGGGAAGCAAGCCGCAGAGAAAAACTGCGCCGCAGGACTGCTGTATAGCATATTCATGTTTCTCTTATCGCCTCAAACATGCGTTCGGCGCGAAACCTTGACCTGATTGTACAGGCCCCAGCTGAATGCTTGGTTCAGGACGCCTCGCATAAAAAAGCGAGAATGCATGAATTTGATGATAGCTTTTCCGCTTCGGCGGAGGGTGATGAGCGCTGTTTTGGCAGCACGAGCCAATCAAGCATGCGTCAGGCAAACGGATCAAACCTGCTGGCTATTTTCGCTTCGGACAGAATCATTCAATACAATAACGAGAGCAGCGAGGTTGCAATATGTCATTCTCAACAGAAGTGGACAGCATATGCAACGGTCATCAGCAAGGCTTTGCCGCATTGGAAAGCTTTGGCTGAATGGCTTGACCGACAAGCACAAAGACTAGACCGAAAAATAAAATTTCTGGAGGAAACTATCCATGCAAAGCACACTGAGAAAATGGCTGGCAAAAAATCTCGCCGGCATGCTGATGGCAAGTCTGGCGGCCAGTGCTGCAAACGCTGCTGATCTGCGTTTCTGGACCACTGAAGATCAGCTCGATCGTTTGGCGAAGCAGGAGCAGATGGCTGAGCAGTTCGCAGCGGCCAGCGGCCATACGGTCGAGGTCATTCCAATCACAGAGTCAAATCTTGGCACGCGCGCAACGGCGGCCTTCGCCGCCGGCGATCTGCCGGATGTGATCTATCACACGCTGCAGTACGCTCTGCCGTGGACCGAGGCCGGCATTCTGGACACCGAAGCGGCAACCGATGTGATTGAACTGCTCGGCAGCGAGACATTCGCCTCTGGCGCATTGAGCATGGCAGCTGTCGGTGATGGATATGCCAGCGTTCCGGTTGACGGCTGGACCCAGATGATTGTCTACCGCAAAGACTTGTTCGACGCAGCCGGTCTTGCCGCACCGACAACGTATGCGAACGTGCTGGCCGCGATCGAAGCTCTCCATAATCCACCCGATATGTATGGGTTTGTCGCCGCCACCAAGATTGATGAGAACTTCATGAGTCAGGTGCTGGAACATGTCTTTCTCGCCAACGGCGTCTCGCCTGTCAACGAGGACGGGCTTGCGCCGCTTGATACTGCCAAGACAACCGAAGTGCTTGATTTCTATAAAGCACTCGTTGCGGCTTCGCCGCAGGGTGAGCTTTACTGGAAACAATCTCGCGAACTGTACTTCGCTGGCAAAGCAGCAATGATCATCTGGTCGCCCTTCATCTTGGACGAGCTGGCAGGCTTGCGCGACGGTGCGCCTCCAACAATCAACGATGACCCGACATCCACTGAGCTTGCCTCAAAAACGGGTATCGTCACCAATTTCGCCGGTCCGTCCAATCCAGACGGCGCCGCCTGGGGCGACATCAACTATTTTGGCATCACATCAGATGCGGCCACCGATGCGGCGATGGAATTCGTCCGTTTTTCGATGGAAGAAGGCTATACGCAAACGCTGTCCATCGCACCCGAAGGCAAGTTTCCAGTCCGGCGCGGCACAGTCGATAACCCGAGCGCATTTACCGAAGCTTGGGCGCAGCTGCCAGTCGGTGTCGACCGCAAGGCGCCGCTCGGTGAGCTTTACACGCAGGCGATGATCGACGAAATTGTGGGCGGTCTTGATGTTGCACAGCGCTGGGGCGTTGCGGAAGGCCAGCTCGCGCTGGTTTCTCGGATTATTAACAGCCAAGTGATCAATCGCCTGGTACGCGAGTACATCGACGGCATTCGGGATGCCGCGGCGACGACAGCCGCCATCGACGAAGAGCTCGCCAAAATCGAATAGTTCCTGACTCGAGGCGGCACCTTGCGATGCCGCCTCGGTTTTTCAGGCCTCCCCAGGCGTTGCAGTCCCGAAATCATGGCAGCGACTCTCGAACCGCCGCGCAGCTCGGGTCCGCTGGCCCGACGCGAGTCTCGGCTTGCCTGGGGCTTGCTGGCGCCTACCATTGCGGCGGTTGCACTGGTCATCGTTCTGCCGCTGATTGCCGTATTCTGGATCAGCGTCAAGCCCGTCACGCTGTCTGACCTGCGACCGCCGGCGCCGCTGGTCCGCGAAGACTTGCGGGGCGCTATCGCAAACGCGGGCGACCCGGCTACGATTCGCTACCGCTTGCGCAATTCAAGTCAGGAAAAGACGGTGAGCGGCGTCACCATCCAGGATTCTCTCCCTGAAGGCCTGTCGATCTTGGAGCTTGATTCGCGCTGCACGCTCGAAGACCGCCTGCTGCATTGCGATCTGGGCGACTGGGAAGGCGGCTACCGTGATCAGCTTCGAATCCCGGTCATCGTCAGCCAAGCCTATATCGATGGCGGCGCAGATGTTCGTGACACGCCAGTGCAAGTGGCTGGCGCCGCTTCCAATGTACTCACCAGCTGGGAATTCACGGGAGCTAATTTTGCACGTGTATTCGACGGTGACGAGTTCTGGCAGGTGCTCGGCGTCACCGTGTTCTATACTGTTTTCGGCACGATCGGCGCGCTTGTCATGGGTCTTTTCGCGGCGCAGCTGCTCGACAAGTCATTTCGCGGTCGAGGCGCTCTTCGCGGCCTGTTTCTGTTTCCCTACGTCGCGCCGGTCATTGCGGTGGCATTCACCTGGGTACTGCTGCTTGATCCATTCTCTGGCTCTGTCAATGCACTGCTCATCCAGATGGGCGCAATCGACAGCCCCATCAATTTCCTGGGCGAAAAGCCGCTGGCGCTGATCACTGTCACGGCTTTCGAAGTCTGGCGCTACTTCCCCTTGTCGTTCTTGTTTATCTTGGCGCGCATGCAGTCCATTGATACCGACATGTTTGAGGCCGCCGACATGGATGGAGCCTCGCCGTTTCAGCAGTTTTGGTATCTTTCGCTGCCCATGCTGCTGGGGATATTGAGTGTGCTGTTTCTGCTGCGATTTATCTGGACCTTCAACAAATTCGATGATATCTTTTTGCTCACTGGCGGCAATGCCGGCACTCGCACTCTGACTGTCAATGTCTATGAGCAGGCCTTCGCAATCTCCAATATCGGCGCCGGGGCAGCAGTTGCGGTAGTGATTTTTATCTGTCTGCTGGTCTTTTCGTGGTTCTTTTTTCGTTTCATCAGTCGAGAGGAAGGGCTGTGAGCTTCCTGCGCCGCGGATCCGTCATTGCCATGATTCTGGGCGCACTCTGGGCGGCGGTTGTGACTGTCAGCGTCACGGTCGTCGTGTCGTTCGCCACCGGCGATGCCATTCGTCCGGTCCTAGTCTGGTCGCTTGTTTTTGGCGCCGGCGCAGGTCTGGCTGTGCTTCGAGTGCGCTCTGCGAGGATTGTGATCACAGCAGCGCTCGCAATTCTCATCCCGCTGGCATGGACGGGCATCGGTCCGCTGGCCATCGGTGAGGATATGAGCTCTGCCGGGCGCATCATCGCAGCGGCGCTGACAGCCGTCGCCACGGCTGGCGTGCTTTGCCAAATTCTCGCAGAGGTCACTCCGCGACTGCTCACTCGCCATGAATTCGAAAACGCCGTCATTCTGCTTCTGAATCGAGTTGGCTATGTCTTTTTCACCGCGATGGTGATGATTCCGTTCTACGTGATGGTGATGACCAGCTTCAAGAGCCAGCAGGCACTGCTGCTCAATCCGCTGGACTTCTCAATCGAAATCGATCGCGGCTGGGAACTTTTCCGCAGCTATCGCGAACTCATTTTCGACTTCAACTTTGCGGACTACATTTGGACCTCGTTTTACGTATCGGTGCTGACTGTTCTGATTACACTGCTGTTCGCTGTCCCCGGCGCCTATGCAGTTGCAAGGCTTCAATTCAGCGGCCGAGCGGCTTTGGTACGCTCGATTCTGCTTATCTACATGGTGCCGATGATCGTGCTGGCGCTGCCAATCTACATTGCGTTTTCGGTCGCGGGCCTGCGCAACTCAATCATCGGCATCGTGATGATCTACCCAGTGACCACGATTCCAGTCGCACTGTACATGCTTCAGGGCTACTTTCGAGGATTGCCCGCGGCCGTGGAAGAGGCCGGACTCATGGACGGATTGTCCAGGCTGGCTGTAATCTGGAAAATCACCCTGCCACTCAGTCTGCCGGCGCTGGCCTCCGTATCGCTCTACGTGTTCATGATTGCCTGGAATGAATTCCTGCTCGCTTTCATGCTGCTCGACGATCCGCAAAACTTCACGCTCACCCGCGGCGTACAGCAGCTGAACTCCTCCGAGATTCCGCGCCAGCACCTTATGGCCGGCGCGGTCATATCCACTTTGCCCGTCATGGCGCTGTTCCTGTGCCTGGAACGCTTTATGACCAAGGGTCTGGCGGCCGGCTCAGTCAAAGGCTAGATGTCGAATCTTGACGAACAGGCACGCGCGATCCTGGCGCGCAACGACCGGGGCGGCTATACCGTACCGACCGCCGCGCTGTACCCGCACCAATGGAACTGGGACAGCGCTTTCACAGCCTGGGGCTACGCAACCTTCGACATCGATCGCGCCTGGCGCGAGCTGGAGACGCTGTTTGCCGGCCAGTGGGAAAACGGCATGGTGCCGCATATCATTTTTCATGGCGAGCAGTCTGACTACTTCCCGGGCCCGAAGGTTTGGGGGACAAGCCAGAGCCCGCCCACCTCCGGCATCAGCCAGCCGCCGGTGGCGGCTACTTTTGTCCGTCATGTATTTGAGACTTGTCCGCAGGCGGGCCGACCTAGGCTTGCGGACCTGTATCCGCGGATTCTGGCATGGCACCGCTGGTGGCGCCGCGAGCGCTGCCGCAGCGGAATTGCCGCCGTCACTCATCCTTGGGAATCAGGCCGCGACAACAGCATGGAATGGGATTGCGGCATGGACAAAGTTGACATTTCCGGCGTGGGCGCCTACCGGCGCGGTGACACTGCCCACGTCGATATCTCCATGCGCCCGGCGACGCTCGACTACGACAGATTTCTGGCGATTGTGGACTTTGGACGAAACTGCGGCTGGGACCAGACAGAAATACTGGAAAACGGCCCTTTTCTGATGGCCGACCCGGCGACTACATTCATTTTGATTCGAGCGAATCGCGATCTGGCAGCACTAGCCCGAGTGCTGGGCGAGGATCCAAGCGAGGCTGAGCGCTGGGCGGAAGATCTGGAGGCTGCGCTCCCGCTGCTCTGGAACGACGAGCTGGAATGCTATGATGCGCTCAATCTGCGTACGCGGGAATTTTCGAACACAATCGGCCTGGGCGCGTTCCTCGCATGGCTGGCTGGAATCGAGTGTCCACAAGTCGCTGCCAAGCTGACGGCAACTTGGAATGGAGTGCGCTATGGCATTCCGTCAAGCTGCCCGCAGACGCCCGGTTTTGATGCCCAGCGCTATTGGCGAGGGCCGAGCTGGCCGTTTATGAATGCACTGATTGCGCTTGGGCTGCGTGACATCGGCCGTGCGGCTGAGGCCGAGCGGCTGCGCAGTGAAACGGCAGAGCTGATTGCTCGCGGCGGGTTTTATGAATATTTCAACCCAATGAACGGACAGCCTTGCGGCGGCGGCAGCTTCTCATTCACGGCTGCCGTATGGCTCGCTTGGGCAGGGAGGTGACAATGGCCGATATAGAATTGAAGGCGGTAGAAAAGTGGTTTGAGGAATTGCAGGTCGTCAAGGGCGTAGACCTCGCCATTGAGAAAGGCGAGTTCGTGATCTTTGTCGGACCCTCCGGGTGCGGCAAATCCACACTGCTGCGCATGATTGCCGGCCTGGAGGAGACAAGCCGCGGCGAAATCTGGGTTGCACAGCGCAACGCCACTGCCGAGCCGCCATCAAAGCGCGGGCTCGCGATGGTATTTCAATCCTACGCGCTTTATCCGCACATGACGGTACGCGACAATATCGGATTCTCGCTCAAGACTGCCGGTGTCGCGCAGGACGAGCTTGTGCGCAAGGTCGACAAGGCGGCACAAATATTGAAGCTGGAGCCGTTTCTGGACCGCCGCCCGCGCGAGCTGTCGGGCGGGCAGCGGCAGCGCGTCGCTATCGGGCGCTGCATCGTGCGTGACCCGACAGCGTTTCTATTTGACGAGCCGCTTTCCAATCTGGACGCAGCGCTTCGAGTCGAGATGCGCTATGAGATTGCGAAGCTGCATCGCGCACTCGGCGCAACGATGATCTACGTTACGCATGACCAAGTCGAGGCGATGACCCTGGCTGACCGGATCGTAGTGCTGAATGCCGGCCAAATTTCACAGATCGGCACACCCCGCGAGCTCTACCGGCATCCACAGAATCTGTTCGTCGCGCAATTCATCGGAAGTCCCAAGATGAATATCCTGCCCTGTACCGCCGAGAGAGGGCGTTTTCGGCTCGAGGGCGGCGGCGAGGGCATTTTTGCAGGCCGAGGGCGCCCGACTCATCTCGGCGTCAGACCTGAGCACATCAGGCTGTGCAATCCCGGTGATGGACAATGCACCGGCAAGGTGGATGTCATTGAATATCTTGGAGCCGACACATTTTTGGTCATCGATTGCGGGCCGCTCGGAGCTCTGACAATTCGGGTCGCCGGAGATGCCGAATCCGCTTACGGATCTGAGGCAGGACTTCAGTTCGCACCGGAGCATTGTCATTTCTTCGATGCCAGCGGGCATCGTGTCGGCGACTGACTCCATCCGGCAGCATGTACTCACTCGTTGCGGATATCGGCGGCACAAATACACGCGTTGCACTCGCCAAAGAGTCAGCCGTGATAGAGGACTCAATCCGACCGTACCGCAATGCGGAGTATTCCGATATCGCCGCGCTGCTGCAGCACTACCTGGCAAACTCGAAACCAATCGAATGCCATCATGCCTGCGTCGCGGTTGCGGGTCCGGTACACGATGACACTGCTGTATGCACAAACGTCGACTGGCGTATCGACACCGCGACGGTTGCGCAAGCCACCGGCATCCGTCATGTCGAAATTATGAATGATTTACAGGCGTATGGCCACACGCTGGGGCAAATGCCCTCAACCGGCTTGCGGGAAATTATCGTACAGCCCGAAGCGGCAGCGAATGCAACGCAACTCGTCATTGGTGTCGGCACCGGGTTCAATGCGACTGCCGTTTACCACTTGCCGGGCGGCCGTTTTGCCGCACCGGCGGAAGCCGGTCATGTCAGCATGCCAATCCGCACGAACGCAGACCATGAGCTGGCAAAGTTTATCGCGGCTCACCGCGGATATGCTGATGCTGAGGAAGTTTTGTCAGGCCGCGGTATCGAGAACATTCACGCCTGGCTCGGCCGCTCGGATGAGACGCTTTCAACCGCCTGCGCGCCTGACATCATTGATGCGCTGGCGGCGGGCGATGCCCGCGCTGAGCAAACGCTGCGGATCTTCGTACGGATGCTCGGCATGCAAGCTGGCCATCTCGCACTGACCCTGTTGCCGCTGGGCGGCATATTTCTGGTCGGCGGCGTATCGCGCTCCATCGCCCCCCGCCTGCTGCAATACGGCTTCGCCGAGGCCTTTTGTGACCAGGGCCGTTTCAGCAGCTTTATGCAGAATTTCGGCGTCTCAGTCATCGAAGATGATTACGCTGCGCTGACTGGATGCGCGCACTATCTGACCGAAAGAGTATTGTGAAACAGCATCGGGATCTACACTTAAGGAAGGCGCAGAATAGGAATAAAAACTTCAGACATCCTGGCATCGGCAGAGAGCCGTATTGGCGCCCGGACAGCAAAAGCGCGGATCTGGACTGAAGTTTCAGTTTATACGCAGGCGGCAATTATCAAAAAAATCGAATCAGACCTGAGTGGCTGCTGAATATATCCGATAATGAAATTCATATCCATGAGGCAATTTATCGCCTTCGCATCAAGTTACAGTCAATGGATTCGATTACTACAACATTTCGAATGGCTCACTGGAATCAGGCGGCAGCGACAAAATTGCAATGTGGATGCTTGACATCGATTACGATGGACGCAGTCTCTTGCCGCGCCAAGTTTTTTTTTCAATGGCCGGAAAAGATGATGGCTGGTCCAAACTCGCGAACAGTCTTTGCAGCGAATTGGCCGCGGATCTGGTTGAAGTGTATCTAGGCACTGCATCTCTGCCTTTTGAACTTGGCGAGCACCGGCGTGTCGCTGTAAAAATTATTGATTAGCAAGGGGCATCGAAAGCTTGAAACTGATCGATGAGGCGATCGCATCAAATTCTTCAAATGATTTTGATGCCTCAAAACCGAATTTTGAAGAAAAAGTCGACAAGATCGCAAGTGAGGCTCCTGATGAGGAATGGGCGAAACTCCCGCCGAATCTGATCGAAAATCTTGATTACTATCTTTACGAAAAAGAGCATGAATGAAGAAGGTATTCGTCGATACGTCCTGTTTGATCGCAATTGCGAATCCTAGAAATCAGCAGCCAACTGTTTGACGAGGTTCCAAGGTGCCGATCAGCTGGACATCTAATCGCATCCGACTCAGCAGGTTCATTTGATGATGCAGGCGAATTTAAGGAAATTCCTCTTGGCAACAAGATTCGCACCCGCGTAAAAAACTGGCGATTTCTCAATTACCCAGACGTAACCGGCATCACAAAAAGACTGCTTAAGCATTGGACTGACGAGCAAACCATTTACCCCCACTGCTCGAAGTCACATCAATTTCTGTATATATGACACACATGGGAGAAGACTGCTACCTCAAAATTAGACCGAAAAGAAAATGCAGCTGCATAGGCAAAGAACGATCATTTGGATTTCGACATTAGCTATGCATCTGGCGGAGTGGTCAAGAAATATCGTCCAGATTTCATAGTCAGGCTGAAAAATGACAAGACTCTTGTAATGGAAGTAAAGGGGATAGACACTGAAGAGGCTAATCTGAAAAGAAAATTCCTGCAGGAGTGGGTGACAGCGGTCAATACTGATGGAGGTTTCGGCGTCTGGTGCGAAGATATCATTTTCGATCCGGATGATCTGGAGGCTGCAATTGATCGACATTGTCCAAATAGCATTGAGACTTGAATGTGTAAAAAGACACTATTGAGCCAATCCTGCTGATTTTTCGTTTCGGTTGATCTTGCAGTCACGATTGTCGGCGAGTTGCGAACGGTATAATCCGAGATCATGCGATTTTTCAACACCGCCGGCCCGGTTGTGCCGGAAGACAACTATCACATTGCGCCTTTGGACCGCATGGACCGGGATGAGTTGTTTGGGCTGATCGGGCAGAAGCGGTATTTCATCCTGCATGCCCCGCGCCAGACGGGCAAGACCTCGGCGCTGCTCGCCCTGATGGACGAACTGAACCAGTCCCATCGCTATCGCGCGGTGTATGTCAATGTCGAGCCGGCGCAGGCCGCGCGGGAAGATACGCAGGTCGCGATGCAGGCGATTCTCAGCGGCCTTTCCGGCTCAGCGGTGGATCACCTTGAGGACCGTTTCGTCGAGGACAGATGGGAGGATATTCTCAAGGCCTCGGGGCCGCACGGCGCCTTGCGAGAGGTGCTGCGGCGCTGGGCGCGGGACGATTCCCGGCCGCTGGTGGTCATGCTCGACGAGATCGACGCGCTGGTCGGCGACACGCTGATCTCGGTGCTGCGCCAGCTGCGCGCCGGCTATGCCGAGCGGCCGAAGCATTTTCCGCAGTGCGTGATCCTGTGCGGCATCCGCGATGTCAGAGACTACCGCATCCACTCCGGCGCCGAGAAGGCGATCATCACCGGCGGCAGCGCCTTCAACATCAAGGCGGAGTCCCTGCGGATGGGGGACTTCACCGCGGCCGAGACCCGCGCCCTGCTGCGCCAGCACACCGAAGAGACCGGCCAGCCGTGGAGCGGGGAGGCGCTGGCCGAGGTATGGGACTCCACCGCCGGGCAGCCGTGGCTGGTCAATGCGCTGGCGCATGAGGCCTTGAAGAAAGTGAGGGACCGCAGGGTGACCATCGGGCACGATGATGTGATTGACGCCCGGGAGGAGTTGATCCGGCGCCGCGACACGCATCTGGACCAGCTGGCCGACAAGCTGCGCGAGGGACGCGTCAGGCGGGTCATCGAGCCTTTGGTCAGCGGCGCTGTGCCGCAGCCGTACCAGCCGGACGATGTGCAGTATGTGCGGGACCTGGGCCTGATCAGTCCGGGCCAGCGGATCCAGATTGCCAACGCCATCTACCGCGAGGTGATTCCGCGCGAGCTGATCACCTCGGCCGATGAGGCGCTGCCGCATGAGACGGCTTGGTTTGTCGAGGACGGAAAACTGCAGATGGACAAGCTGATGGCATCGTTCCAGGCGTTCTTCAGAGAGCAGTCCGAGCACTGGGTGGAGCGCTTTGACTATAAAGAGGCAGGTCCGCAGCTGCTGCTGCAGGCGTTCCTGCAGCGGGTGGTCAACGCCGGCGGGCGCATCGAGCGCGAGTACGGATTGGGAAGAATGCGCACCGACCTGCTGATCGAGTGGGGTCCGCAGCGGCAGCGGGAGGTGATCGAGTGCAAGCTGCGCCGCAGCGGCCTGGAGCGCACGGTGGAGGAGGGCCTGGCTCAGATCGGCGGCTACATGGACAGGTGCGGCGCGGCGAGCGGCCATCTGGTGGTCTTTGACCGCTCGGAGCAGCGCTCCTGGGATGAGAAGGTGTTCCGGCGCGAGGCCTCAGCCGGCGGCCGCAGGGTGACCGTCTGGGGCATGTGAGATCGGTTCCAAGCCGAACTGTGCAATATCTGTATTTTCCTTTCCAGCAAGTTCACAGTTTGCTTTTCGGAGCAGACAAACTCAATTGAGTATTTCCAGTCGCTAAAGATTGTCTAGGACAAACTGATTTTCTTTGCAGGCTCGCGAATCAGCAAGTGGCCTCGGCTCATTGCTCAGTTGCAATCGAAGCGCTGCTTTTCGAAAACTCAACACCTAAAAAGCGAAGATTTGATTTCCCAAACAATGACCGCCGATTCTTGTGCTGTTGCCATTTCAAACGTGCACAAAGCCTTCCTCGAAGGCGATATCACGCGCAATGTCCTGATCAACGCAGACGCTGAATTCAAAGCCGGTTCAATTCATGTCATCACTGGCCGCAGCGGCTCAGGAAAATCAACTCTGCTCAATCTCATCTGCGGTATTGATATTCCTGATAAAGGCACAATTATGGTTGCCAATACTCCTGTCAGCTCTTTGCAGCGAACCGAGCGTACACTATTGCGCCGCCGCCATATCGGCATCATTTTTCAGTTCTTCAATCTGATCCCCTCGCTGACTGTCGCTGAGAACGTATTGCTGCCGCTGGAATTGAATAATCTGCCAAACCGAAAAGCGAGGGTTGATGCAATGCTTGAGCGCGTGGGACTCGGCAGTCGGCATGGCAGCTATCCATCATCACTCTCAGGCGGCGAGCAGCAGCGAGTTGCGATTGCGCGAGCGCTTGTGCATCAGCCGATCTTGATCTTGGCCGATGAGCCGACAGGCAACCTTGATGATCAGACAGCCCAGGGAGTCATGGAAACGCTGCGGGAAGCGAGCCGCGAATCCACCGTCATAATGGTCACACACAGCAAAGAAATCGCCCAAAGCAGCGATTGCAGGTGGCATCTGCAATCAGGTCAGCTAACCTCGCAATAATCCGTTGAAGCTCGTTCTAGTCGCCTGGCTGAGGGAGGTCATCCGCTCTCCTTTGCAATCGACCCTGTCGGTGCTCGGCGTCGCGCTCGGCATCGCTGCCATTGTCGCCGTGAACGTCGCAAATCACAGCGCTCGCACAAGTTTCATTGCAGCGGCCGGCGCAATCGAAGAATCTGCAACCCACATCATCACCGACAATGTGAGCGATGATCTGTATCAAGCGCTGAAACTTTCCCTCCCCTATCCAATGCAGCCCATCGTACGCGGCCAGGTTCTCATCGCAGCGACAGGTCAGTCGGCCACGATCGTGGGGATTGATCCAATTGCCAACCTCCAGTTCCAGGGTCAGACCGATACGAACCGCATGGCATCCGAAAACGTGATGGAGCTTTTCGATCATGCCTTCAGCGCTTTTGCCACTCCTCAAACGCTTGAGCAACTCGGAATCGAACTAGGCCAGCGCATTGCAGTACGATACGGACGACAAACTTATGAAGTTGCATTGACCGCCGTGCTTGAGACGAGCAGCCCGATTGAAGAGCAGTCACTGACTGGCATCTTGCTCACCGATATCGCGGTTGCACAGACTATTTTGAATATGCGAGGGCAGCTCTCGTCAGTTCAGCTGCAGCTTGAGAATGCAGAGGATATCCTGGCTGTCGAAAGCATCCTTCCCGAAAGCGTTCGCATGAACGGGCAAAACAGCCGCAGACAGTCGATTGCTTCGGTCACCCAAGCATTCGAAACCAATCTGACCGCAATGAGTCTGCTGACCTTGCTTGTCGCCTTGTTTCTCCTCTACAACACCATGACTTTTCTAGTGATGCGGCGTCAGACCAGCATCGCACTTCTGCAAGCGGTTGGTGTCACGCATCGCCAAGCTGTGGCAGCGCTTGCACTTGAGGCACTGTGTTTGGGGGCTGCAGCCTCGGTCATCGGCATCATTGCTGGCATTGAGCTTGCCGAGACACTCCTCGCCATGGTCGAGCGATCGATTGCCAATCTTTATTTCCCGATTCGGGCAGAAATACCCATCATCTCGACTGCAAATATCCTGATTGTTGCCGGCATCGGCATCGCGGCGACACTGATTGCAACGTTGCCTGCATTGCAGATGACACGAATCATTCAGCCTTCTTTCGGATCCTATCGCATCGGCAGCGCTGCACCGCGCAGTCGCTTTGGTCTCGCAGCCGCTGCCTGTGCCGGCTTCAGTCTCTTGGGGGCGATGACATTACGCCTCAATGCTACTGGCGTCGCAGCTGGTTTCATCGGCATTTACTTTTTCATCGCTGCCTACATGTGCCTTGTCCCAGTTTTTTGCAAATGGCTGGGGAGCGCGGCACGCGCTGGCGCCAAGCGCATCTTCGGTGCGCGCGGGGTACTGGCGAGTCGCGCATTGGTCCTGTCCGGCGGCAGAACTTCCGTTGCGATTTGTGCGCTATGCATTGCGATTTCAGCCACCATAGGCGTAGGCGCAATGATCCACAGTTTTCGCATCGCCGTCGACGGCTGGGTGACCGACCGGCTGCGGGCAGACTTTTATGTGTCGACGCGCGGCTATGGCGCGAGCTTCACCGATGCAGAAATCGCACAGCTGCGAGCCATCCCTGAGATGCAGTTTGTGGGAGTCGCGAACTGGACCTGGCTGCAGGAATCGAATAACAAGGTCAGAGCCTTTGCAGTAGACTACAGCAAGCAGGCGTTTGATGGCTACCAATTCAAGGAACAGGCGCCGCTCATTTGGAATCGCTTCCAGAATGATGGCATTATCGTCAGCGAACCCTACGCCTGGCACCATGGCGTATCCATCGGGGATGTACTGGAATACTCCACGCCGCGAGCAACTGCGCGGCTGCCGGTGCTGGGGATTTACCACGACTACAGCTCAGACCGCGGTGTGATCTCTATGCATCGTGACGTTTATCTGGCGCACTTTGAAGACGACACGATAAATTCAGTGGCGCTCTTCCTGCAAGATGGTGCAGACTTGAGCGCCGTGCAATCAGCTGTTGCGAAAATCTTCTCGACACAGGATACCCAAATCTGGAATGCCCGCAGCCTGCGCGACGAAACAATGAATGTGTTCGATCAAACCTTTGCGATCACTGCCGTACTTCGCGTGCTGGCCGTGATTGTTGCCGTCATTGCCGTTCTTGCGGTCTTGGCAATGATGCAGATTGATCGCGTCCGGGAACTGCAGGTGCAGCATGCGATTGGCTTTACCGCGAGACAGATTTGGAGCTCGGCGAGTATTGAATCGTTTTTTATGGGACTGTTTGCCGGCCTGCTGTCGATTCCAGTCGGACTGATGCTGTCATGGCTGCTGATCTGGGTTATCAATCAGCGCTCCTTCGGCTGGACAATGCAGCTGATCATTGACCCCGCACTGCTCAGCGATGCGGTTTTGCTGGCCAGCGGGTCCGCACTGCTGGCCGGCTTGATTCCAGCCTACTTTCTATCCACAAAAGTCGCCAGAAAGCCGGCGTACAGCGACTGATGTACCGCAAAGCACTGCCAGTGCTGCTGGTGCTGACTGTCATCGGAACAGTTGCTGCGATGGCGTTGAAAGTTTCTGAATCAGATGCAGAGCGAACTGATGCATACACGCAAGAGACCGCATCCATTGGTGATTTCTTGCAAGGCAGTGCAGAGAAGACTTTCGCTCAAGTGAAAGAAATTCGCACATTCAAGTTTCCGCAAGACCATGGCCCCCATCTGGAATTTGAATCAGAATGGTGGTATTTCACCGGCAATGTCTTTGGCAGTGACAAGCGGCGCTACGGGTATCAATTCACCATTTTCAGACGATCAACTGGAGCTGACCAGGCGCAGCTGGAATCCAATTGGGCAAGCGATCAGATTTATCTAGCCCATATTGGCATTACGGACGCGGCCGGAAACCGACTCTTACATGCAGAGAAATATGGTCGCGGCGCACTGGACCTGTCCGGCTCGCAGGCGCAGCCGTTTCGGGTTTGGGTGGAAAAGTGGCAAGTCCAAGGTCGCGAAGGCGCCTGTGAGGGGTGCCTTGATTTGACCCTCAAGGCAGATTCAGAAGAGTTTTCGTTTCATTTGCATCTGCAAAGCGAAAAACCAGTTGTACTGCAGGGCGAGGCCGGATTGAGCCGCAAAAGCAGCACGACAGACAGCGCCTCATATTACTACTCACTGACCCGCCTGGCTACTCACGGTGAAATGAAGATCAACGGCCAGTCTGTGCATGTCCACGGCTTCAGCTGGATGGATCATGAGTGGTTTTCAGCAGTTCTGAGCGATGATGATGCCGGCTGGGATTGGTTTTCGCTGCAGTTTGAGAACAATCGTGAAATGATGCTGTTTCAGGTTCGAAAGCGAGATCCGAATATGCCCAGTTTCAAATATGGAATACTGATCAGCTCCGATGGGACGACGGAGGTGCTGAAGCTAGACGAAATCGAATTCAAGCCGCAAAGAATCTGGCGAAGTGATGCAAGCCAGGCTCAATATCCGATCGGCTGGTCGATCATGATCCCAAGCAGAGGCTTAAGTCTGAGCGTCGACGCAGTCACAGATAATCAGGAAAGGGATGGCTCTTTCCGTTATTGGGAGGGAATGATTGATGTGACAGTGACCGAAGGGTCAAACAGGTTTTCGGGTAACGGCTATCTTGAAATGACCGGATACTAGATGACTGGATTCGGCTGCTAATGGAATTCCAATGCGACGCTTTGGCTCCATTATTCATTTTCCAGCTGATTCATTGCAATGCAAACACTATTTTTTGGATCTTTGACATCGAACGGCAAGCAGAGCAACTCTAAATTTCCGTATTGGAACTTGAACGGCGGCAGCGGCTTCTGAAACTCAGTGGTGGCGGGATAAATCAGAGCAACTTTATTTATGCATATAAACTGAGGGAGTTATATACGAAAGTGGCGTAATTTAGCATCCGAAAAAGGGCGGTCGCAATACCGCCCTTTTCAGTTCGTTGAGTGCGGTTAGCTGCCTGACCCTGGCCAGGGTGAATCGTCACACATCAGTTCGGGTTTCAGTCGGTACTTGTCCACCTGGGCTTCGGTTGCACAGATGCAGGTATCGTTGAGGTTGCCGTTCCGCACCTTGTACAAGAGCGGCGCATTGCTTGACATAGCTCTTCGGCCAATTTCCTCTAAGTTATCGCATGCCTCTTCGCTGTCATCCTCAACAGTGAGCCGAACCGACCGCATGTCCGGGTTGATCGTGTAGCCATTGCCGGGCATCAGCACGACCTCAATGACAGTGTCGTCGGTGATGAGGACGTCGTTCGGGAAGCAGGGACTTCCCCTGCCGCCGCTAAACTGGTTCAGTCGAAACCATCCCGTTGAATTGCCCGTATAGGTCGCGGCGCCGCTGGGGCGGTAGACAACGGGTCCTCCATTCTGAGCACTTGGGTCGACATAGGGGGGCACGCCATGGTCCCGAAGCCGGTCATAACCGGAGACGGTGAAAGCCATGGTATTGACCGTCACGCCGTTGGCGGGACGGCTGGCCCGGATCTGGACCGGCAGGCCGCCCCTGGCGGTGTTGTTGCAGGGCTGAACGATGGTTTCGGCAAAGGCCTGAGTTTCACTGACGCCGTCCGCATAATCTATGCTGATTTCCGGCAGCATCTGTTGTGCCCACGCCGGCGGGATCATGGTCAGGGCCGCCAGCGCGGCAGTGAGTACTGCTAGCTTGTAAGGGGGGGGTAAACGCTTTTTTGAATTTCATGGTTTGCTCCTTTCAGGCTTGGTTGCTGCTATCTTCTTTTCCGAAATATGCTTTGGCTTTGCGCCGTCACCGGTCCAGCCATATTCAATGTTATTTAATCTTATTCTTCCATGCATGATTTTATACGAAAAATCACGCATTTTGCGTATTTTTGGGTGCGATTGAAAGTGAAGCGCAACGTTTAGGGTATAGGGACAATATTCACCCGCGATAGGTTTTGCGCAATGAGTCAGCCGGTATCAGAAAGGCGGGCGAGATTGAACCGGTTTACGGACGGGCACCCGGCGATGGAGTGTCGTTTTGAGGAGCTCATGGACCTGATGGGGCAGGCTGGCGATGCGATCGGCAGTGTGGATGAGTGTGCCATCGGGAAATTGCAGTATTCATTGACAGCTGTCTCAGCGGTCGACTCGCAGACAGGCAAAAGGCGCAGCATCTCATCAACCGCCTGCTCGTAGCAGTCGAATGCCTTGCGACTGCCCGCAGTCGTTTGCAGCCCATGCGCATCAATCATCGGGCGGCAGCAGAATCAGCGTTTCACATTCAGCACAAGCAGGCTAGATCTGCTTGGTCAGCTTGAACTTCTCGCGCGCCGTTTGTGGACTCGCAACTTGAGCGCCGAGCATCTCTACAATACTGACTGCCTTTTCGACCAGCTGGCCGTTGGTGGCAAACTCTCCCTTTTTCAAATACAGGTTGTCTTCCAATCCAACTCTGACATGTCCCCCGAGCAAAACTGCCTGCGCCGCCATGGGCATCTGATGGCGACTGATGCCAAACGCCGTCCAATTGGCGCCTGCCGGCAGCATCTCACACATCGCCTTCATCGCCGCGGTCGTCGCCGGCGCGCCGTAGGGAATGCCGAGACAAATCTGATAAAGCGGCGGCTCATCGATCAAGCCCTCCTCAACCATGCGGTTTGCCATCCAGACATGACCGGTGTCAAACACTTCCAACTCAGGCTTGATCCCAGTCTTCTGAATATGCCTCGCGGCAATGCGCAGATGATCGGGCGTATTGACCATAAGCAGATTGCCATCGCCAAAATTCATGGTGCCGCAATCAAGCGAGCAGATTTCTGGCAGCAGGCTGTCAATATGACTGACTCTCTCCAGCGGCAATACGAAATCAGTTCCCTCGCCGGGCTCTGTCGGATTGTGCTCGCCAACCACATAGTCACCGCCCATGCCGGTCGTCAGGTTGATCACAACATCAATGCCGCTCGCGCGGACCCGGTGCACGACTTCGGTGAAGGACTCGTGATCGCGCGCGCCGGCGCCGGTCTGCGGGTCGCGCACATGAATATGCACGATCGCGGCGCCAGCGTTGGCAGCCTCAATGCAGGCATCGGCGATCTGCTGCGGTGTAATCGGCAGATCAGGATGCTTGTGCTGCGTCTCTCCAGAACCTGTTACTGCACAGGTGATGACAACTTCTTGATTCATATTCGCATTGGACTCAGGTGGAAAAATTTCAGGTGTTTCAATGTGTGGAATTCATTGTACCTGCTTGCAGATTCTCGCAACGCTGAATTGCCTGCGCCATGCCGCTTCCACACCTTGATTATCTGGACAGCATTCTGTCTTGAAAAAATGCACAAGCCACTTGATTGCCTGCTGAAACTCTTGCCAAAAACTGCAATCCACGTCCGGCAGAGACTGAATTTCTGCCCGGTGTGATTGCGGGTGAAGATGCGCAAGCCTGCGGCTGCTTATCAGGTACAATTCCAATTTTCTTGTACGGAATGCATCAATCAATGAAATCGCCGAATATTCTAGTGCTGATGGTAGACCAGCTGGCGCCGCATTACACCGGCGCCTATGGTCATCGCATCGTTCAGACGCCCCACATGAATCGGCTGGCAGAGCGAGGCTGCCGCTTCGATGCAGCCTATACGCCCTATCCACAGTGTGCCCCAGCCCGATTTTCGATGCTGGCAGGACAATTGCCGTGGCGTATTCGGGCCTACGACAACGCCGCAGAATTCTCTTCTGCGATTCCGACAGTCTGTCACTACCTCGCTCGTATCGGATACCAAAGCTGCCTGACTGGAAAAATGCACTTTGTCGGCCCGGATCAGCTGCACGGCTTTTCCGAACGGCTGACCACCGACATCTATCCAGCCGATTACGCGTTCACACCCAACTGGGAAACTGCCGATGAGCGCAATGACGACTTTTATCACAACATGAGTTCGGTGCGAGAAGCAGGTCATGCTGAAATGACTTTTCAGCTTGAGTTTGACGATGAAACAGGATTTCATGGCATCCGCAAGCTCTACGACTACGCCCGCAATCCCGATTCAGCTCCATTCTTCATGGTGGCTTCATTCACCCATCCGCATGATCCTTACGTCGCACGCTCAAAGTGGTGGGACCTGTATGCAGAAAAGGAAATCGACTTGCCGCGCATAAATCTCGATTCAGCGTCTGCGGACCCGCACACTCAGCGGCTCATTTCAGGCATGCAGGCCGATGTTGATCCGCCCGCAGAATGCTTGATCCGCCAGGCAAGACAAGCCTACTATGCCAACACCTCCTACGTGGATGACTGGCTTGGACAGTTCATTGATACGCTGGAGAAAACCCGCCTGCTGGAGAAAACCATTGTGGTGTTCACCGCAGATCACGGCGATATGCTCGGCGAACGCGGGCTGTGGTACAAAATGTGCTTTTTCGAGCAAGCCGCACGAGTGCCGCTGATCATCGCAGGACCCGGCATCCGCAGCGCAGCGATTCCCAGCGTGTGCTCAACAGTTGATCTGCTGCCCACTTTAGTGGAACTTGCCGCGGACGGCGCAGGAACCGCATCGGACCAACTTGATGGACACAGCCTGTGCAATCTGCTCACCGAGAATGGCGACTGTTCCGATCGCACTGTGGTCAGCCAGTATTCAGCCGAATGCACTTCTCATCCGATGGTGATGCTCCGGCGCGGCCCTCTGAAATACATTCACTGCGAAATCGACCCGCCGATGCTGTTCAATCTTGTCGATGACCCCGACGAGCTCAATAATCTGGCGCCGCAGCCATCGCATCAAAGCATCGTCAAGTCATTTGCCAGCGAGGTTCATGCCAGATGGGACTTGGAAAGAACTCGACAGGACATCATTGCCGATCAGCAATCGAGGCTTCTGGTGCAGGCAGCAGCGCGGCACAATCCCGGTGTTGCCTGGGACTATCAGCCGCTGAAAGATGCTGCGCAGTCCTATGTGCGCACTCATCAGAATTGCGACGAAATGGCACAAATGGCGAGATTTCCACGCTTCAACCCTTGATCTCAGCGATCAACAGGCGGTGCAGATTCGCACCGCTGCGCCACTCATCCGGGCGACATCAGCTCTCTAGGCAGCCGAATCGGGAATTGCTCTCGAAGCAGCGCATCAGTGGCATCATCGACGTAGCGCGGGAAATGATTCGATAAGATCTCGTCGACGCGCAGCTGCGCTTTTTGTATCACGTCGGTTGAGCCGCGCTCCGCCCATTCTTTGGGACTGGTGCGATCGCCGACATCGGGGTAAACATAATCTTTCTGCATCAAGGCCATCGTCTGATCATGACCTAAAAAATGGCTTGGACCGCCAATACAAACGTCACGCATAACCTCCGTGGACAGCGACTGATCATTAATCTCAATGCCGCGAATGGATCGATTGACAGCGCCGAGCATGTCGTTGTCGACAACAAAGCTTTCCAGACTGACACCCAGCAGACTGGCATGCATGCCAGCGGCCTCATAGACCATGTTGGCGCCAGAATGTCCGGCTAAAGTTGTGGTATAGCCCTTCTCGAACCCGGACTGTGAGTCAGGCAGTTTGGAATCTGCCATCCCCGCCGCAATGCCAGTGGGCAGGTCATAATAGCGTCCCATCTGACCGCAGGCGGCCATCAGCACCGCCTGCTCGCCGCTGCCGCCGCTCATGGCCCCGGTCCGCAAGTCTGAGACAAACGGCCAAATGCCGAGAATCGCGGGGTGTTTTTTCTTGATTGCATTGACATAAACCAGACCGGCAAGCGTCTCAGCGGTTTCCTGCACTACCGCACCGGCCAGTGATGCCGGACTCGTTGCGCCCGCCTGTCCGGCCGCCAGCAGCAGTACTGGCATGCCCGCTCGCACCGACTGCTCAAGCACCGCACAGGCATCTTCTGCAAAACGCAGCGGCGGCACCACAAAACAAGACGAGCAGCTGACGAAGGGCCGCTCACGCCACTGCTTCTCTCCCCCGGCAACAATATGCAGCATCTCAACTGATGTGTCCAGATGCTCAGGCAAAACCCAGCTTGAACCGATATGTTTTGAGGTGCCGGTGATACATGCATAGCAGGTGTTCAGATCCATTTCATACGGAATTTCCATATCCCGACACACCAATGGGCGCTGGAAGAAATGAATATGCTCCATCTGATCGACGATTCTCGCGATATCGTACAAGTCTTTCAGGGTGGACTCGCGGTATTTGCGCGTCTCAAGATCGACCACATGGACAGCAGCCCCGGCGGTGCCGAAATAAACTCGCGTGTCGGTAAGTTCCAAATCGTGTCGAGGGTCGCGTCCGCACAGAACATAATCCCGACAGGCTTCGGCAATCGTGTCCTCAACCAAAGATCGCGGGAAAGTCAGTCTGGCTTCGGGCGTGTACTGGCCGCCGGCCTGCGTGACCAGCTCAATGCATGACGGAATCGCCTGTGACAGGCCGATATTTTCGAGCACATCCATCACCGCATCATTGACTGCGATGATGTCAGCATCAGTCAGCGGCGCAAATCGCCCGCCGCGCATGCCCGGCCGAACGGCTTTATCTTCTTCGGCTAAAGGCGCGGCTCGAATGGCTTTTCTGGCGGCGCGGCCCCCTAAGCGTCTGGTCTCGGGCATGGGCAAATCTCAAACAAAGCACCTCAGCGAACAGTACGGGCAGCCGACTTGCGATTGCAGGACCGACAAGATCGCATCTGCACAGTCGCGCCAGGCCAGTCTCACTTGATCGCCAAATCCAGATGATGCCGGCTCAGGCGGCGCGGCTCATCCTCAGTCACAGCCACTGTCTCCCCCAGCGTCATCGCCAGTCCGCTGGCAGAATCAAACAAAATGATGTGCACGAAATATACCATATTCGGCTTGATCTCAACCGAGTTGCCGGAATAAAACATCGGCCAATCCATCCAGGTTGGCGCGTAAGTTGCACCCAAGCTGTAACCGCACGCGTTCATCCGCAGGTCGCGATATCCGCAGCGATCCAAAACGCGTGCATGCGCATCAAACACATCACCGGCAGTCGCACCAGGCTTGAGCGCTTCCTGACAGGTCAGCATCGCCTCTTGACAGGCCTGATACATCGCGATCTGGCGCCGGTCCGGCTGACCTACCAAGAGAGTCCGCATTAGACATGCATGATAGTGTCGGTAGACACCTGCAAATTCGATGGTGAGCTGATCTTTCGAGGACAAATGGCGCCGTCCAGTATGATACCGGCAGAGCAGTGCATTTTCACCGGATCCCAAAATAAACTCATTCGCCGGATCATCGCCGCCGCCGCGGTAGATCGCGCTGTGCATCGCCGCCAGGATGTCACCGTCATAGACACCCGGTCCGGTGAGATCCAGCGCCTCATCAAGCGCATCATCAGCCAGCTTTGCCGCTTTTTCGGTATAGGCTATCTCATCCGGTGACTTGATCACACGCAGCTTGCTGACCAATTCTGACTGGTCGACAAGATTGCAATAGGATTTGAGCGGCGGGCCAACCCGCTCCCACAAGCCGGCAGTGAGGCCGTAGGCATTCAATTCAACGGCAAGTGACTCTCCCTGGCAGCCGAAATCGTCAAGCATCGCGATCAAGTCGCTGGCAGGATTGATATGCGCCTGATCAACCCAGATGCGAATATCCTTGATCGTAGAGGTCAGCTGCGCCTGCAATTTATCCGGGGCGCGCGTCAGCAATGCATACTGCCCATCGACCCCGATGAACAGGCATTGAAAGAAACAGTAGCCGAAAGTATCGTAGCCTGTGAGGTAATACATGCTCTCTTGCCGAAAGAGCAAAATGCCATGCAATTGCGCTTCTTTGAGCTGCGCAATGACTCGCTCGCGTCGATTTTCGTATTCGTTTTCGGAAAACTGTATTGACATCCTCGATCAATACCGCAGAATCATCCGCACTTGCGAGCCGGGGCGCAGCCAATCCGAAATCGGACCAAAGCCGGCGCTCGGACGATTGGAAGCAATATGCACCGCTACCCCATGCGCTGCAGGCGGCGACCGCCCATCAAGTGCATATGCAGATGAAACACTTCCTGTCCGCCATCGGCATTGCAATTCACGGACAAGCGATAGCCGCTGCGGTCAATGCCATTCTCCCTGGCCAGCTTGGCGGCAACCGTAAACAGCCGCCCTAGAACCCGCTCATCCTCTGCGGTTGCATCATTGACTGTTGGTATGACTTTTTTAGGAATAATCAGGCAGTGCACCGGGGCCTGCGGTGAAATATCCCGAAATGCCATCACCGCTTCATCCTCATAGACAATGTCGGCGGGTATTTCTTTACGAATAATTTTGCTGAATAGGGTCTCTTCGGCCACGACTCCTCCGCCAATAACACAAAACAATCAGGATTCGGCTGGCGAATTATATCGTTGAGCGCCAGAGGATCAAACAGAAAAAATCCGGATGAACACGCGAACGCTGTCAAGCGGCCTGTCGTTTTTGAATTTCAGTGGACTTGAGATTTGTGCCGCACATAACACCGGTCTGCCAGACTTCGCGGCGACCCGCTCCCCCGCCGCATAAAACTGATATCTCACCATGGCAGGAACGAGCCCAGCACCCAGCAAGAGCCAGCAAAAGGTGGCGGCCTTTGCCGCCCCCTTTGTCCGCAGTGCCGCTGTGGCCTGAGATCGCCTCCTGGTGATACGGATGCTGAACCCGGTGTCGCTCAGAACCGCAGCTGGTAGGCTGCCAGCGCCGCATAATGCGCCTCGCCGTCCGCCTCCAGGCCGGCGAGGCCGAGCTTCCAAATCCCCCGATGGCCGGCCGGACGCACCCGGGCGCCCAGGCGCAGCGAGTGAACCGCCTTCGGCAGGGCCCGGATCCCGGCCGGCGTATTGAAGCTCAGCGCTCCGAGCCGATCCGCCTGGCGCAGGCTCACCGCGCCGCCCGCCGCAGTCGTGCGGATTGTCTGGAACTGCAGCTGCGGCTGCCACCGTCCGCCGCCGGCCGCATCCAGCCACCGGCTCGCGCTCATCCGCAGCCCCAGCTGCCAGCCGGTGTAGTCCTGCGAGAAGGCCGGGACACGCGCCCGCAGCGCCGGGCTTTCCGCCACATGCGCGCTGTGCGCGAGGCGCCCCGCCTGCACCGCGGCCGACGGCGTGAATCGCAGCGCCCCCGCATCAAGGTGCAGGCCCGCCCGCAGCTGTGCCTGTGCGCTGCGCAGCGCGAAGCGGCTCGCCAAAGCGCCGCTGGTCGCCGGATTGGCAACGGACGTCGCCACCTGGAAGTCGCCCTGCGACAGGCGCAGCCCGGCGAACCAGCGCTCGGCGCGCCAGCCGGCGCGCAGCGAGTGCACCGCGCCCCGGGCCGCCAGATTCAGCGAGTCGACCCGGGCGGTCACCGCAGGCGCCGCGGAGGCGCCCAGGTAGAAATGATCGCCCTCGTGCAGGCTCAAGCCCGCCGCCGCGCCGCTGACGCCGGCCTGCGTGATCCCGGTCATCGGCCGCGCGGTGCGCATCCACATCCGGTCGCCCCCGTCAACACGCTCGACGGCATAAGCCGCCCCGGGTGCGCCGATGCCGTAGCCGGCCCAGCTCGCCTCCTCCGCCTCCTCATCCGCGCCGAAGGATGCCAGCAGCACCGCCAGCAGGCCCAACCCCAGGATGCCGCCGCTGGAGCCGGAACCGGCGCTGCCACCTGAGCCGCTGCCACTTCCGCCGCCGGCTGTGCCGCCGCTTGAAGGAATCGATGCCAGAGAGATCGTCCCCGGCAATTTCAGCCGGCCGATCCGGCCTTTCATGTTTTCTGTGATGGTGGCGACGCCGGTTGCGGGATTGACCGTTCCGACTTCCGAGACCGTGCCATCTGATAATGACCGGAGCGCCAGACTCATCACCGTATCATCATTGCTTCCCTGTGTCAGACGGCCGGTGATCAGCGCCAATGGGCCCGCAGCCAGAAACTCCCGCACCTGATCGGCCGCCGCCTCGTCCAGTCCCTCGCTCAGCTGCAGAAACACCGCCGGATCGCCCTGCGCGTCCGCAAAGTGCACTTCGCCAGCAAGGAGCTGCCCGAACCACAACAGCTTGCTGTCGTCAGGCCTGACATCCTGGCCCGCCTCGAACACCAGCCGGCCGGCATCTTCTATGGTCAGCCGGCCGTTGCCAAGATTCAGCCGTCCAGCCACGACCAGATGCCCGTCCTCCAGCCGCAGGCTGCCGTCCTCGAAGTTGACATTGTCAGCGAAGCGCACCCAGCCGTCGCCCCGCTTGGTCAGGGACTCCAGCCCGCTGATGCTGATCGGCCCGTCGAAGGCCAAATGCTGCCCACGGGCAATGTCGACCGTCATCTTATCCTCGCCGCCGGAGAAATCGATGTCTCCGGCCAGCCGGCGCGAGGTGCGGTCCAGCTTTACATGCAGCGCATCATTGTAGTCGCCCCTGGCAAACCGGATATCGCCCGCCAGATGGCTGTCGGTCAGGCGGAGAGCGCCCTTGACACCCCTGAACTCGACGGCTGTGCTGCCCTGGACCACCGCCCCGGCGAGATCCACCTCAGCCCGGTCATTCTGCCCGCTCTCGGCGATCTCGGCCACAATGCCCGTCCCCTGGCAGATATCATCGCCGGGGTCCTCGGTCCCTCGGTCATCGCGATCCGCGCAGATGCGGCCGCCATCGACATCGATTCTTACCGCATAGTTCGCCGCGGGCGTCCCGCGCGCTAGCAACCTCGCCCAAAACCTATAGTTTGACAAATACTGGTGGCGACCGTAGATGCCGTACGACCCGGCATCCTGCGTCGAGATCTCGCTGTCGCGCGCGGCGATGACCACATCGCCGGCGCCGAAATGCCGGCCGTAGACAGCGTGGGAGTCTGCGCCCCGCGTCGAGATCTCACTGCTGTCAACATCAATGGCGATAAGGCCAGTGCCGGTCGACTGGTGCTGGGCAATGATGGCATGATTGCCATTCTTTCCCTGGACCCCCGTCGCAATCTCCGAGTTCCTGACATCGATATCTATCCTGCCGCCGGCACGTTCACCTGGCACCCGCCACGCATAGATACCGCGCTGGGCCTGCGTCTTGATCCGGCTGCCGGTCACATCAACGTCAATGTCACCGGAGATGTAATTGTAAACCTTCAAGCCCGAACCGAAGAGCACTCCCCTGTCGCCCGTCGTGCGGATGAAATAATTCCTCAAATCGATACCGATGTCCCCTCTCGCTGAATCGGCAAAATCATCCCACCAATTGCCCATTTCAACCGAGATCCCGCCGGCATCATTGCCAGTGGTCCCGATGTCGGGCTCTTCAGAATCCGCCTTCCCGGTCGCGGTGAGGCGGATCTTCCCGCGGCCGCGGTGGTGCGCCTGGACGCCGTCCCCGTTGTCGCCGGATGTTCGGATGGTCGCACCGGGTGACAAATCAATGTCGATGTTCCCCTCGAATTCAGCATCTTTGAAATTGCCGCTGTTTTCGCCGCTTTTTTGGCTGTCGATATGGGCGTGGACACCGGGGCCGGTGCTGGTAATGGTGCCATCGGCAAGATGAATGTTGAGGTCTCCGGACCTGCCTTGATGGCGCGCATAGATGCCGCGGGCCCGAATGGTTGCTTGGCCAATTGTGACACCAGTGCGGTTGCCCGCCTCGATGTCAGCCGCTGACCGGATCGTGATGTTGCCTTCGTGATCGAATCCGGTATCGACGAAGACGGCACCGTAAATCGCCCATGGTGAGTCAGCCCGCCGGCCGTGATCGTCCTTCTGTTCCTCTTCGGGAACCTGGGACCGGTCGCGCTGGCCGACAATCCGGGTGCCGGATTTCAGGCTCAGGGTGAAACTGTAGTCCGGATCTGTCAAGCTGTCCGGCAGCTCATAGAAGACATTGCCATCTTCTTCCGCCTTGTAATTCTCAGTCGTGCAGTCGATGGTTTGAGAACTCGCAGGGTCGTTGAGGTCGCCGCATTCCTCAGCGGCCTTCGCCGGAGCAGCGGCAAGCGACAGAATCCAGAGAATGGCAGCGCAGCAAAGTTTGCTGCTCAGTTTATAGCTTCTGCCCCCCCCCGCATCTCAAGTCCTTGGCGCGCGGATAAATCAGTTTTAAATGCTATCATTGGTCTCTGCTCCTGCATGAATAGGCTGAACCTGCCTCTCCAAGCAGGCGAGCTCGACTTGCCTGCCTGCCATGAAGTCACCTGCATCTGAGGCTTTTCACTTGCCTGAAATGGAATGAAATACTTATTCTTATTATAAGCCATCATTATAAGCCGCAAATACATAAAAACCGGAAGCATCTCGCTAAACGACAGTCGCTCAGCTTGAAAATCCGTCGTTTTGCCGGCTGAAACTGGTATAATCGCCGCAACATTATGCTGTTTCGAGGATAAGAAAATGATAAGAGATAAGAAAATGACAGGAAAATTGCGGCAACCCCCCCCCCTCGCCGTCTTTCTCAAGGCTTTCGCCGCCATTCTGCTGAGCACGGCCCTTTCCCTGCCCGCATCGGCACAGACAGATCGGGCGGCCAGAGTTTCACGGGTTTCGGATCCCGCCATCACTTACGCCACCCGTCTGAACCAGAATCTGGTCTGGCCCGCCCCCCAGGTTAACAGTCGGACCTTGAGCGGCGTGATCAACAACCTGACGATCGAGGCCCTGGACAGTCCGGGCGGAATGACTCACGACAGGACGACCTTCGGCGTGGGACCCGGTTCCCATTGCGCCCACAGTGCGGGAGTAAGCGGAGGGGTCGAATTCCACAACCCGGCCGGCACCTATTCCCGCGGCGGGCCCATCGCCATCGCCTGCCAGACCTATACGACCCGCAAGTGCTCGCGCTCCGTGACCTTCATGGGCAGGACGTTCACCGCCAATAAAGGGTACCCGGCGTGCACTGGTGACACAACCCCCCTGCCTGGCGAGTACACCGGGAATACGCCGAATCAGCAAGACAGCTCATACACCCCGGAGCGGACCCCGAGCAACGGCATCTTCCGGGTGCGGGTCTGGGGCAAGGTGTGTCATGCAGCCGATTCCAATGTGCAGCGCTGCTGGGACTTGAAAAACCCAACCCCGCCCCCGGCCTTTGCCTTTGTTGCCAATCAGGCAGGCTATGGGGCCACCTTTCGGACTGCCAGGCATTGCGGCCCGCCCAGCTGGCCCACGCCGGAGCTGGAGGCGGCCGGTGCGCCGGCCTATGCCAAATGGTGCGATATCACGGTCGATGTGCGCTTCCCCTGACTTCCGTCCGGCAGCACGCATTCGAGGGGCGGCCCGCAGGCCGCCCTTTTCCCATGCAAACCTGATTGTCAAGCCGAGCCGCCGCCCGTTGAACCGATATTGAGGCATTGAGGCAGCAGGCATCCCCGCATGAGCCGGCATCGGATGCGGTGCAAGGGATTCCGGCAACAAGGCCTTTGCGTTTCAAGCGGTGCGGCTCAGGACGGATGCCAAGACGCCGCCGGCTCTCAGCTCAATTCAAGCCAAGCGGCATGCAATATCTCATTGTCATCGCCAATTCTATCACTGCATCGGGCTGCCAGAGAAAAAGCAGTCGCTTTGATATCTTTGGGCATGACCAATCCATTGGCGGCTGACAATTGCATAAATTTGACGCACACCCAGTAGTCTGGACGATGGCTGGCTCTCGCAATGACTCAATGAGATTTTCTGTACCCCAAACAAGCCCGGCTCCTCTGCTTTCTGGATTGCCACGAATGCGCTCGTCTGTGCGCAGGCAGGCCAGTCAAAACCATGCTGACCGCTGCAAGATCGAGCAGCCAGTCATCAATCCGCCAGAGAGCGCGCAACCAGCCGCAGGGCCTCACGGTTCGACCACGACCAGACAATGGACTGCGCCTGATCGATATCTGTCCACTGATAATCGATATGCTCCTGCGGCCTGAGCGTAACATTGACCGCACTCGGGATCAAGACAGAGAACATCGATTCAGTATTTGTCGTGATTTTCGGATGATACCGATGCCGCAGCACTTTGGGGATGGCAAATCGGAATTTTCGCTCCCAATCATGGATCTGGCTTAACTCGACTGCGATGCCCGTCTCTTCGTGCATTTCACGCGCCGCCGCCTGCTTGGCAGTCTCAGAATGCCATCGCATCGATCCGGTGACCGACTGCCAGAAACCTCGCGGCGGCGCTCTTCTCAATAGCAGAGTCTGCCGTCCATCAGAAACAATCACCAGCAAAATCGACTCCGGCCGGCGGAATGACTGCTGCAGCTGTTGCACCATTCGCTGGCAGGCGCGGGTCAGCTGTTTTGATCCATCGGCCGGCTGGCGGCAGCAGACGGCTTGAGCCGCAGCTGCAGCTCATTGAGCTGATCCGCACTGACCATATTCGGCGCATTCGTCAGCGGACAGTGCGCTCTTTGAGTTTTGGGAAATGCGATCGTATCGCGAATTGAATTTTCACCGCACAGCAATGCTGCAATCCGGTCAATGCCAAACGCAATTCCGCCATGCGGCGGCGCGCCATATCTGAGCGCCTCAAGCAAAAATCCAAACTTTGACTCAATGCTCTGCGCATCAAGTCCCAGCATCTTGAAGATCCTGCGCTGCACCTCAATGCTGTGGTTTCGAATGGATCCGCCGCCAATTTCAGCGCCATTGAGCACCATGTCATAGGCCCGAGATAAAACTGCCCCCGGATCCGACTCGATCAAATCAATGTGCTCCGAGACCGGCGCTGTAAACGGATGATGCAGCGATGTCCAGCGCTGATGCTCATGGTCGAATTCAACCAGCGGAAAATCCACCACCCAGAGCAGATGCCAGCTGTCGGTTTTCATCGCCAAATCCTCGCCGAGGCGAACCCGCAAGGCACCGAGTGATGCGTTGACGATTGTGCGCGTATCTGCACCAAAAAAGATCAAGTCGCCGCTGCTGCTGCCACACCTGCGGATGATGTCTGCCAAGGCTTTGTCTGACAGGAATTTGAGAATTGGCGATTGCAGCCCGTCACGTCCGCCAGCGGCATCGCTGACCTTAATGTAAGCCAGCCCCTTCGCACCGTAGTCAGCAACAAATTTTGTGTAGTCATCAATCTGCTGGCGCGATAACGCTGCGCCGCCCGGCACGTTGAGTGCGGCGACCCGCCCGTCAGACTGATTCGCTGGACGACTGAACACCTGAAAATCCTCATCTTTGACGCTGTCAGACAGCTCCGCAAGCTCCATCGGTATCTGCAGATTCGGACGATCGGTACCGTAACGATTCATGGCCTCCGCATAGGTCAGCACCGGCAATTCAGCTGCGAGACGGACCCCCGCGAGACGCTCGAAAATTTCCCGCAGCATCGCCTCCATGAGCTGCATGACCTCGGTCTCGCTGACAAAGGCCATTTCAACATCAAGCTGAGTGAATTCCGGCTGACGGTCCGCTCGCAAATCCTCATCCCGAAAGCACCGGGCGATCTGGTAGTAGCGCTCGAACCCGGATATGACCAGCATCTGCTTGAACATCTGGGGAGACTGCGGCAGCGCGTAAAACGAGCCGCTCTGCACCCGACTTGGCACCAAGTAGTCGCGGGCGCCTTCGGGCGTGGATCGAGTCAGAATAGGAGTCTCAATATCGGTAAAACCGCGTTCATTGAGAAAATTGCGTATGGAGCGCACCAGCTCATGACGCAGTCGCAGATTGCGCTGCATGCGCGCATTGCGCAAGTCGATAAATCGGTAGGTCAGGCGTAGATTCTCGTTCACCGAAGCTTCTTCAAACTGAAACGGCAAGCTTTCGGCGCTGTTCAGAATTGTCACCGACTGCGCGACCACCTCAAACTGGCCTGTGGGAATGGCATCGTTTTCTGTGCCCTCGGGTCGCAGCCGCACACGCCCTTGCACCTGCAGCACAAATTCGTTCCTGACCGATTCAGCCGTCGCGAAGCTGAGCTTGTTCTGTGGATCAAACACAACCTGCACAATCCCGCTTGCATCGCGCAGATCGACAAAGATGACCCCTCCGTGGTCGCGTCGGCTGTTGACCCAGCCGCAGAGGCGTACCTCGCGGTCTGCATCAGGATGACCGGCGGCCGCGCAGGAATGTGTTCGCATGGGGTCTTTCACGAACAGGCGAGAATCGAATCAAGTTGCCGCTGTCGAAGTCGCAGCAGATTTGGCTTGAGCATCAGCGGCCGGCTTGCCGCTTTTGCCCTTGTCGCCAGCCGCGGCGCTGGATTTATTCTCGGTGGAGCTGGAGCTGGCGGCCTCAGAATCTGATTTGGCCTCCTTGTCCTTGCCCGGCTCGCTGTCTTTCGCTTTGCCGTTCGCTGCATTCTTGAAATCCGTCTCATACCAGCCAGTACCCTTGAGGCGGAAAGCGGCCACCGACAGCTTTTTCCGCAGCGCGGCTTGACCGCAGGCTGGACAATCAGTCAGCGGCGGATGCTTGATACTCTGCAGAACCTCAAGCTCATGTTCGCAGTGATTGCAAATATATTCGTAAATCGGCATCTCGTTTCAGCGCAATACAGTCATGCGTCTCAGTGGGCTGCGGCGATCGTCCGCAGATTCATTGTTTCATCGCCGCAGCAGGCAGGCCGCCCGGCATTATATGCGCGCCGGTGCCGGCGCGGCCGGGTTCCGGCATTTTCTCAGGCGCCGGCGATCGACATATTGCCGACCAGAACGGAGCCGGTGCGCAGGCTGCGTCGCGGGTCAATATCCGTTCCGACATCGACTAGATCGGCAAACATCTGCCGCAAATTTCCGGCAATAGTCAGCTCTTCAACCGGGTACTGAATCGCGCCGCCCTCAACCCAAAGACCCCGAGCGCCCATGGAATAATCACCGGTGACGATGTTTTTTCCGAACCCCATCAATTCAGTAACCAGCAAACCGCGATCCATCAATTTCACCATGGCATCGAAATCCCGCTTGCCGCTGTCAAGGGTCAGATTAAAAACACCGCCGGCATTGCCCGTTGTCTCCATGCCCAGTTTGCGCGCCGAGTAAGAATCAAGGACATAGCCGCACAAAGTTCCATCTCGAACAATATCGCGCGCTGCCGTCGCAACGCCCTCTGCATCCGCCATTGCGCTGCCCAGTCCGCGCGCCAGATGCGGCTGCTCATGAATGCGAACCCACTTCGGAAAAATTTCCTGTCCCAGACTGTCCAGCAAAAACGTTGACTTGCGGTATTGCGCTGAACCCGAGACCGCACTGATCAGCGATCGCAGCAAATCGCCCGCAACCGGCGACTCGAACAGCACCGGCGCCGAGCAGGTTTTCAAACGCCGGGAATCGACCCGGCGCAGCGCGCGCTGCGCTGTGCGCAGACCGACCGCTTCAGGCGACTCGATTTCATCAAACTCTCGCGCGGAGGAACTCCAGTAATCCGACTGCATTCCGCTGCCAGTCTGCGCCACAACGCAGCAGCCGACACTGTAGAGTGTTTTTTTCTCGCTGATCAGCAATCCGTCGCTGTTGCCCAAGACCGATTCCACCACTGCTGAACTGAAGGAAGCGCCCTCAGAATTGGTGATGCGCTGATCCGCTTGCCGCGCAGCGTCCTCGCAGCGCAGCGCAATCTCCAAGGCCGCATCGCGATCCACCTCTCGGGGATGGTGCAGTTGCAGATCAACCGGCTCCCAAAGCAGGCGATCCGCTGGCGGCAGTCCGCTGTATGGATCTTCCGCCGTATATTTGGCAATCGAGTAAGCCGCGCGTACCGCATCGGTGATTGCATCGTGACTGAGATCACTGGTCGTGCTGGCCCCGCGATGCCGGCCCAAATAAACGGATACCGCTAAACTTTTTTGATCAGCGCTTTCCACTGTCTCGAGCTTGCCCAGACGCACACTCAGATCACTGCTGTGCGAGCGCGAGACACTGACCGCTGCGGCATCGGCCTTGACCTGAGACGCGATTTCCAGCGCGTTTGCAGCAACATCCGTCAGAGCATCGGCTTCAGATCCAGCGCCGCCGCGCTCAATGCAATGGCTGGAACTCATGCGTCTACACCTGCGAGCCGCCGACTGTCAGCTCATCAACTCGAATCGTCGGCAGCCCAACACCCACGGGCACTGATTGTCCAGCTTTCCCGCAAGTGCCGATGCCGGAATCAAGCTCAAGATTATTGCCCACCATCGAGACTTTGGTCAATACTTGGGGACCGCTGCCAATCAAAGTTGCGCCCTTGACCGGGCAGGTAATCCTGCCTTTCTCGATGCGATAGGCCTCCGTGGCTGAAAACACAAAATTCCCGGAGGTTGGATCCACCTGCCCGCCGCCGAAGCTGACAGCATAAATGCCGCTGTCGACAGATTCGATAATCTCCTCATGACTCGACTCGCCTGCGAGCATATAGGTATTGGTCATTCTCGGCATCGGCAGATGCTGGTAGCTTTCGCGCCGGCCGTTGCCAGTCGGCGCCTGCCGCATCAGCCGCGCATTGGTCAAGTCGTGCATGTATCCTTTCAGCACGCCATTTTCAATCAATACTGTATTGCTGGTCGCCGTGCCCTCGTCATCAACACTCAGCGATCCTCTGCGCTCAGGGATGGTGCCGTCGTCCACCACTGTGCAAAGCTTGGACGCGACCCGCTCGCCGATGCGGCCGGCAAAAGCAGAGGTCCCTTTGCGGTTGAAGTCTCCTTCCAGCGGATGTCCGATCGCCTCATGCAGCAAAATGCCAGGCCAGCCGGGACCGAGCACCACAGTCATCGTGCCGGCAGGCGCCTCCACAGACTCAAGATTGATGAGCGCCTGGCGCACTGCTTCGCGCCCATAGCTGAAAGCTCTTTGCTGATCGACAAAGAATTCGTAACCGCCGCGCGTGCCGCCGCCGAAGGAACCGCGCTCGCGGCGGCCATTATGCTCGGCGACTACGGATACATCCAGGCGAATCAGCGGACGCGCATCCGCACACAGCATCCCGTCGCTTCTGGCGACGAGCACAATCTTGTGAGAGCCGCTGAGATTCACAATCACTTCCCGCACACGCGGATCTTGCTGACGCGCATCGCGCTCGACACTGGCAATCAAGTCAATTTTCTGTGTATCCGTCAGTGAGCCAAGCGGATCATCGTCCGCATACAGCGCCGGCGCCTGAGCCGGACGGACAGCGACATTTGCACCGCTGCCATCGCTGCCGCTGCGGGCAATCGTACGGGCGTATCGGGCCGCCCGCGTCAAAGCGGTCAGACTCAAATCGTCGGAACAGGCAAAGCCTGTCTTGTCGCCGCTGACCGCACGCAGGCCAGCGCCGCGATCAATGTGGAATGCTCCCGATTTGACAATGCCCTCTTCAAGACTCCAGCTCTCGCCGCGGCTGTACTCCAAGAAGACATCGGCATGATCGATAGATTTGCCGGCGACCGCTCCGAGAAGCGAATCCAATTCCCGCTCGCCCACCTCAGCGGGTTCCAGCAGTGCGCTGCGGGCGATCTGCAAATGGTCACTCATTATGTAAAGAAATGGTGGAATTGGGCAATATTGCCATCATATTTCTATCAATATAAAGCCGCTGCAGGCGTTTTCAAGCCATTGCTGCCGCCGCTCCAAGCGCATTATTCGAAACCCTCGCTTTCGCAATACTCGAACCGGCCGCGAATCTCCTGCACTCGGCTCGCGCATACATCTGCAATCAGCACCTGATTGCCAGAGCGCTCGCAAACCGAAAAGCGCCCCCATGGATCGACTATCATCGAATGCCCGTAGGTCTGCCGCCCGCCGGGGTGCTCGCCCCACTGCGCAGGAGCGACAACATAAGCGCGGTTTTCAATCGCCCGAGCTCGCAGCAGCACTTCCCAGTGATCGCGCCCGGTGGTGTATGAGAACGCAGACGGCACGGCGTACCAGATGGCGCCCAATGCGGCGAGGCGGCGGTACAGGCCCGGAAACCGAACATCAAAACACACCGTCAGCCCTGCTCTCCCGGCCGGGGTATCAACAGCCACAACCTGATCGCCTGCGATAGTATACGAAGATTCGTTGTAATTTTCTCCATCAGGCAGCTGAATGTCGAACAGATTGATCTTGTCATAGCGGGCAGCGATGCCGCCGAGGTCATCGAAAAGAAGCGAGGTGTTGCTGACTTTCATTGCCTGCGCCTCGCGCATGAATATGCCGGCTGCCAGAATCCACATGCCAGTGCTCCTGGCAAGCTCAGACACACGCCGCTGAATGACGCCGTCACCGTTTGCGGACTGCGCTGATTGCAGCCGCTCATGATGGTCCGCCGCCATGAATGCAAAGCACTCTGGCAGAACCGCTATCTGCGCCTCGCGGCGCTGCGCCTTTTGAATCAGCTGCGCTGCCAAATCAAGATTCTTATCCAGCTCATTGCTGGAATTCATCTGTATCGCGGCAATTTTCATTGTGCGGACTCGCTTGCGAGGATCTCCAGCAGCAGAATCTCCTCATCGCCGGACGGCGCCCGCAAGCGGATACGCTGCCCTTCGATTCCGAGGGCCACCAGATGATTTTTCAGCGCCAGCGCCCACTCGTTGCCAGAGACCCCTCCTGAGTAGTGAATCATGAGAATCCGGTCCTCTGCCGCAAGCAGCCGCGAGACCGCCCGCTTGAGCTGCGGGATTTCCAGCATGGCATCCGCGGATGCGCGGACCGGCCACTCATAGCGGGAAAGCTGGAACTCATCGCTGCCCTGGCCTTGCAAAGCGCCTGACGCGGCCAAGCCGGCAGCCATCAAGATAAAAGGAGCAAGCCTGCGCATAACTTCATTCCTGGCTGCCGGCGGCATCGGGAGCGGCTCGCTGCACAGCGACAACCTGCGGCTCTGACCATGGACCTTTGATCGAATATTGGTGTGCAAACAGCTCAATATCAGATTTTTCCAAAATTTGCTTGCCTAGATAAGTCACCAATCCGGTAACCGGGCCGCCGGCAATGGTGGCGATTGTCGTCAGCGGCTTGCCGACCTCAACGTTGATTTTTGCCAGCATATCCAGCTGCTTGGTGTTCCAGTCCACATGTCCCGAAACATCAATTTCAGAAGTCGGTCCTTGGACGCGCAAACCCGGCACATTGATGCGGCCTGCCTGGATATCGCCCTGCCCCGATACCGTCTCAAAAGGGATGCCCTCCTCGCCGAAATCGGCAATATCCGCCGAAACTCGATTCAGCAGCGTGTCGTAATTGAGAATGCCGATCAGCTTGGCCGCTGTCTCATCTTTCTGGGTGATTAAAGAGCCTGACTCGACAGCCAGAGTGTAGTCGCCCGAGGTAATGTCAGTACGCCACTGGGTGAGCGCATCATCCCAGCTCAGATTGCCGGATATCGATCCGCGGCCGCCGTTGAACAATCGGCCGTAACTGAGTTTATCCATCGCTTTGCCGAAATCAGGCGCATCGAAAGCGAACTGCAGCGCAGATGTGTTGCTATAATTCCACTGGCCGCTGGACGTGAGAACGAATTCAGGAGTGGCAAACTCAGCTGCTGTGATCACCCAGCTGTCGGCCCGCTGCTCAGCGGAAATAGCGCTTTTGCCCAGGGCATAATTCCCATAGCGGGTGTCAGCGCAATTGAACCGCAGGCGCGGCAGATTCCTCGGGTCAATCCCGCCTTTGACTGGCGGAGACTGTGCCTCGGGGATATGACAGCGGGCGAAATCAATCGTCAAGGTCGGCGCTTCACCTTCCTGTATGGATTGTCGATCAAGATAAGTTGCCCGACCGATAATCTCTCTCGAAACCACATCGATATGCCAAAGTCGATTCTCTTTGGCGATATGAAGATTCACATCGTGAAACATTCTGCCACGAGCGAAATTCAATGCGTCAGCCGAGAGGCTGATCTCTTTCAAGCGCCCTTGATTCAGCGCTGGGCTCTTGTCATCTGAGCGCATGACTGCCAGCCATCGCTCGTAATCGAACTCGGGCAGATAGGCGTTGATGATGACGCCAGAGCTATCCTCTCTGGGCATCTGAACCGACCCAACGGCCACGGCGCCGGATTCCACCTGCCACTGACCGGCGGCGCGGCGCAGGCTCAAAACGCCCTCAAGAATGGTCCCGAATTGCAGCGCTATGCGGCGATGATGGCCGTCACGCGTGGAAACAAAAACTTTGGCTGGCAGCGCCGTGCCGGACGGTTTGGTCATTGGATAAGGCAGCTCTGAGCGCACATCACGCAAAGACGATGTAATGCCTATTTCATCCACATCAGGGCTGAAACTGTAGTCCGCAGTCCAGTCAATCACTCCATTGAGGTCATGCGCCAGCTGTCCCGGCATCAGCGGCGCAAATGTCTGGACTGCCGCAGTCCCAGACCCCGAGCCGGCAACCCCAAAACCGCGGCTGCCGGCTGTACTGCCAAAATTCAGCTCGAACTCGCCGTCAGGCACTTTGCCCTGCAAGCTCCCGGTGGTCAGGCCAGTGCGGCTGAAATCAATTTTTCCGCGTATATCGCTCGCTTCGATGCCGTATGATGTCAATGCAGTCAATCCCTGCGGCTCAACCGAGCCGACGAGCGTGAACTCTCGCCCCCGCCGCAGCGGCACAGCTGCCGATACGGTGACCGCTGAGTTGCCGCTGCCGCGGACGATCCCGTCCGTCATGCCGGACTTGACAGTTCCATTCGGGCCGAAAAAATCCATTGCATCATCGACTGACAGCCGCACCTGCGCCTGGAAGTCCAAAATTGGATCGGCAGCCAGAAAGTCCGCGATATGGGCGGCGGCATTCTCAAGAGGGCGGCCATGAATAGCGCCTTGGCTGAATTCAATGTCAACCTGCCTGTCCGTCACTTTCAGCGTACCCTGGCCGTCCAGCAGCGGGGGCCAGACTTCGGAAAACCGATAATCATAGTTTTCGAATGCACCCGTCACGCTCAGGCTCAAGTCGCTTATCGCTTGGCCCGGCAGCATCAAATTGCCAGAAACCCTGCCCGCCAGATGCCGAATCCACAGGGCTTCAAGCTGATTCGATGCATGCGCATAGAATTTTGGCGGAAACAGATTCGGATAGCGCTGGAGCAGTTCCGTGACATCTAGGGACTTGGCATCAAAATTTATATCCAGCCGATTCGAGTCGTCGCTCTGGCGGCGCAGTGTGCCGTTTGACGCAAATACGAACTGCTTGGCATCGCTGATGGCTCCATCAAGAACTGCATCCGTCAGATTGATGTCCCATGAGACGGTATCCAGCGCGCCTTCAGTCCACCGGCTCTCAACATCTGCATCCATCACAGCAAACACATTCGCCGCATCAACGGCACGCTGTGGAAAGAAGCTGTTCCACAGCGCAGTGAACCATACCAAATTCAGGCTGCGAGCGTTCAAACTCAGGCTTGAGGCTGTCTCACTGGCAGCTGAGCGCATGGACTCAAAGCGCACATTCAAGTCTGTGTCACTCACGTCCTGCGGCAAAAACGAGCCCTCAAAAACGTAGCGATCGTCGCGCTGAGCGCCGCTTAGCTGAAACTCGCCCAGCAGCTCTACATTCAGCTCATCCGATTCGAGTGCGATATCATAATGGCCTTGCTCGACATGCAAAGTTGCGATGGCTGGCAAGGCAGCCAGGTAGGCCGCAAAATTCTGCTGCCCCCGAGGCTGTGCCTCTGCATCAGGCACTTGTGTCGAGTGCAATACGATGCGCCCGCTCAGATGCGGTCGGGCAATGCCAAAATAGTCGAGCTGGAGACCGTCGCGACTGAACAGACCGCGGCCGAGGCGCACTTCGATTGCATCAGCGCTGAAGTGAAGATCTCCTCGGTCGCCGCCGGCCAAAGAAATATCGGTCAAGCGTACCGTAAAATTTGTACCGACCAATCCGGAATCGACCTGTCCAACAGTGATCTCACGGCCGTAGCTTTTGGAAGCCTCGTCGACAGCCCATGGGAGTATGATCTCAAGATTGAAAAGTATAAATGCCAGCATTACAGCCAGCAAGGCAGCCAGGCTGCCAAGCAGAGCCATAATCCGCAGCATCACCTTGAGCAATGCCGACAGCGCTGCGCGCAAGCTCTTTGCAAGCCTGTTTTCGAACACCAAAGAGGCCAGATTATTCACGGAATAGACAGCTCAGGGTAGTGGCTAGACTCTAATTTGACCATCAAAAGCCTCCAGAGTGCCAAAATCACGCAAGATCTCAGCCACTGACTGTTGATAGCTATTCACTTTGACCCCACACATTTGCAGACACTTTGCGGTCTCTAGAACGGGCAGCCCGACCACACAGCTCCAAGAACCTCGCAGGCGGGTGATGAACTCTTTCGCCTGCCCCTGAATGCCATAGGCGCCTGCTCGGCCTTTGGATTCGCCAGCGGCAATGAATTCACTGATTTGCCGGTCCGTTATTGGTGAGAATTCTACCTCAGCTGCCACTGCCATGGACACAGCATTGAGGTCACAATGAACCGCTACCGCAGAATAAACCTGATGCGTGCGGCCGCGCAGCAGGCGCAGCATTGCAAACGCATTCTCATCGTCAACGGGCTTGCCGAGTTTAGTCTCATCGATTACAACACAAGTATCGGATCCGACCACACAGCAAGCAGTACGGCCGTCAAAATCACGGACATTGCCTGCGGCGCGCCTGAATCCTGCTCCTGCTTTGGCGTTGGCGAGGCGCAAAACGTATTCGCGAGCAGGCTCCGGCATCAGCGGGGTCTCATCCACTTCAAGGTCAAGCAGCTCAAAGTCTGAGCAGATTGCGCTCAGCAGCCGCTGTCGCTGCGGCGATTGCGACGCAAGGTACAGTTCAGGCGGATTCCGATCTTTCATATGCAGCAAGCAAGCAGTTTTTTCGAAGAAAACGAGCATTCCCCACATTGCAGACACTGACTGAATCAGTCTGCTTTATTGCCAGCGCCGCCTGCTCAAGATGGCAGCTGGGCCAAAAAAAGATTCTTCCCCGTCATAAAGCTGCGCACTGCGCGCAGCTTGCTGAACCCGAAAAATAAAAAAGCGCAGTTGTCAGCTGACCGAATCTGAATGCTGAATTATGAACGGCAGGCAGCATCACTGCAAGATCTGTTTCTGCCCATGTATAGAGTGACGGAACCTTTGATATCTAATTATCTTCGCGTTGTCCTGTCCTGCGCGTAATTTAATTCTTATCCGCGCGCATCTGAATCAATTGCGCATGGAGCGGTATTTTTCGATTGCTACGGTTTATCTCATTGAACACTTGCTTTTCAGTTGCAGTAAACAGATACAGTCCGCCAGGCCGCTGCGCAGAGCGGGTTACTTTTTAGCAACTAAAATCACAAGTATTTGATAAATATGGCAACACTATTTTTTTCTTTCATGACGATGTTCCCGCCGCGCGGGATTGGCTGCTATGAAAGGTACAAAACTTAGATTTGCTTTGCCGTAAAAGTTTACAGATGCAGACTCACTGGATATTGTAGAAAACAATTCCGCTCCAGCGAAACGAATTATGCGTGTCTTTGCGCCAAATCCTCAAGAGCAGACACAAGCCGATACACCAGAGCAGCTGGGGTTCCATAGCGCAGTCGATTCCTTGCAGACTCGCTTTGTTTCAGCACCTGCTCAGAGTTTTGTCCAGCTTGTTCTCACCGACTGTCTAACGGGTCAAAAGATATCTCACTTGCTTTTTTGATAACCTTCAAATTCAGGCTTTGACTCAAGAATCTTTTTCACATTACCGCACGGAGCTGATAACATTTGGATTCAGCCATCTGATTCAAGCCCAAAACGGTCAAATCCTGGCAGCAGGAACCTTAAGTGTTTCCTGCCACAAGCTTTCGAGATCGTAAAACTCCCGACTCTCAGCAAGCATGATATTGACAATGACATCGGTATAGTCAATCAGTATCCACTGCGCATACTGCTCGCCTTCGACCCCGATCGGCTTGACACCCAGATCTTTCATCTCATTGACCACAGTTTTCATAATCGACTTGACATGACGATTGGATGACCCCGTCACAATCACAATGACATCAGTCATATCGGTCGCTTCCTTGACATCCAGAACGCTGATATTCAGCCCTTTCGCATTCCCTATTGAATCAATAATCGTTTCCAGAATCTTTTCGACGCTCAAACTCATAGCTCTCTGACTTTATTTATACAAGTTGTTGTTCGTTAGATAATCAATAACCGTCTGCGGCACCTCGGCAGAGATGTCGCTTCCGCAAGCAAGCTTGCGGCGCACTTCGGTGGCGGAAATCCGAACGGGCTGCACGGCCGCCTGATAGACAAGGCCAGCGACCGTTCGAGACAGCGCTGCCGAATCGTCCGTATCGGCGCAGCGCCACCAAGACGGCAGGCGCCTGGGTCTGCTGAATCCCGGCCGAGTCATCACAATCACGTTGGCCAGGCGCAGGACATGCTGCCAGGAATGCCACTTTTCGAATTCCAAAAAAGCATCCATGCCAATCAACAGACACAGCGGACGCAATGGAAACTCGCCGCGCAAGGAACGCAAAGTTGACACCGTGCGCGACCGGCCCGCCTGCACAATCTCACGATCATCCGCCTGCATGCCCGGATAGCTGCTCAAAGCCATGCGCAGCATATTCAAACGATGAGCAGCATCGGTTCGGGGCGCACTTCGGTGCGGCGGGTGGAAATTGGGAATATAGCGAATCTCAGTGATGCCGGTTCGGTCTCGGACTTCAAGCACTGGCCATATATGGCCGTAGTGGACCGGATCAAATGTGCCGCCGTAAATCCCAATTGGCTTCATGCGGTGGAATCATGCCAAGCCGAGGGCAGCACAGCCGATTGAATCGCTTTCATATGGCGTGGCTCAAAAGCAGGATTCCATCCCTTGGCGGATGCTTCTCACTGCCTGATCTGCCCCTGCCCGAAAACAACAAATTTCTGCATCGTCAAGCCTTCAAGTCCAACCGGACCGCGCGCATGCAGTTTATTGGTACTGATGCCGATTTCGGCGCCGAGTCCATATTCGAAACCGTCCGCAAATCGAGTCGAGGCGTTGACCATGACCGAACTTGAATCCACTTCTTTAAGAAACCGGTCGGCGCTCGAGATGTCGCGGGTGACAATGCAATCGGTGTGCTGCGAGCCGTACTGATTGATATGCGCAATTGCCTGCTCAATGCTGTCGACCAGCCGGATGGCAAGGATCGGCGCCAGATACTCTTCATACCAGTCTGCCTCGGTCGCCGGTGACAGGTCCGGATCGATGGCGCAGGCGCTCTCGCAGCCTCTGAGCTCCACCCCCTTCGCCTTCAGCTGCGGCACTGCAGAAGCAAAAATCTGCGGTGCGGCGGCCTCGTGGACCAGCAGTGTCTCCATCGCGTTGCAAACCCCGTAACGATGCGTTTTCGAATTGATGACAATCGGCACCGCCTGCGCCATATCCGCACCGGCATCCACATAAACATGGCATACTCCATCAAGGTGCTTGATGACGGGAATCGCTGAGTTTGCCGCGATGCGCTCGATCAGTCCCTTGCCGCCGCGCGGAATGATGACATCCACTGCCGCATCCTGAGCGATCAGTGCATCAATGGCGCTGCGGTCCGTTGTCTCGATATATTGGATTGTCTCGACCGGCAAAGCCGCCGCCTGCAGACCTGCATGCAGACACTTGACAATGGCTTGATTTGAGTAAAACGCTTCGGAACCGCCGCGCAATACGGCCGCATTGGCTGACTTGAGGCACAGGCTGCCAGCCTCGACCGTGACATTTGGACGGGATTCATAAATGATTCCAATCACGCCGAGCGGCACGCGCATGCGCCCGACGCGGATGCCCGAGGGCCGGCTCGCAAGATCAGTAATCTGGCCGACTGGATCCTCCAGCTCAGCCACCTGGCGCAAATTTTCCGCCATCTGCTGAATCCGCGGGCCCGTCAGCTCAAGACGATCGAGCAGCGGCGCCGACAAGCCCGACTGCTCACCTGCCTTCAAGTCGATCGCATTTTGGCGAGCGATCGTATCGGCGGATGCCTCGATGGACTGCGCGGCGCTGGTCAATGCCTGATTTCTCTGCGCAGTGGCAGCGGCGGCGACCGTTCTCGACGCACTGCGCGCATCTCTCGCAAGCTTTGCAACATAGGCTTCGAGATCAAATTCAAGCTGGGTTTGAGCGTTCATCAGGCAGAATCAATCCGTGCATTGTGACTGGCGTTGGCGCAATGTCACCTGTAGGCGATAGTATGCCATACATTCAGCCGTCAATGAGCGCTATGCGCATACCTTATGCGCCAATTTCTCAAGCTCATCCCAAAATGACTCGCTGCTGCGGTCGCGCTCTCGACCCTTGATGATGCGATCCATCGCCGCCAGCGAGCTGACTACTTCTCCGCAGCCGCCTGGCCCCAGTTTGCGAGCTGTTTGAACGATTGAGCTCTGTCGCGACTGCCAGATGCGGTGTTGTTTGAAAAACTGCTGTGCCGACATGCGCCGCGCCTCAAGAAATGCATATCGGTAGACCAGCCGCATCTCTCTCAGCAGCGCCCACAAAATAAAAGCCGGCGCGGTGCCCTCTTTTCTGAGCCCATTGATCTGCCGCACCGTCCGCGCCAGGTTGAATGCCAGAAAAGAATCAGTCAGCCCGTAAACACTGAACCGGCCTTGATCCGCAACAATGCGCTCCACATCTGCAACCGTGAGGGTCTGCTCATCATATCCGAGAGCGAGTTTGCGCACCTCGTTGGCTGCCGCGAGCATATTGCCCTCAAAATAATAGGCCAGCCGCTCAGGCACTTGAGGCTCAAACTTCAAATTCCGCTTTTGCATCACCGCTTGAATCCAGCCGCGGTACTGGGAATGCCCCATCGGCTTGGTTTCGACTACGACCGCTTTTTGCTGCCACTGAGTGAACCATTTTGACCGTCGTGCCGCGTATTCGATTTCACCGCCGCTCACCATCAATATCACATTCTTGTCGCTTTGACTGAGACAATCGCGCAATGCAATCGCACCTTGCGTTCCGGGTTTGATCGCGTCCGCAAACCGGATCTCAATCAGCTTCCTATCAGCAAAAAGCGAGTGATTGTCGAGGTGCTCATGGAGCTGGCTCCAGCTGAAATCCGCGGAGACGGCAAGCGTGATTTTTTCGCTGAATCCCAGGCTTCGAGCCTGGTCCCGAATCGCTCGTGTGCAGGTGTCGTTGAGAAACGGCTCATTGCCGAAAACCAGATAGCGCTCAGCAATCTGCTCGCTCAGGTGGCGACTCAGCTCAGTATAGCTCAGGTTCATCCAAGTCAATGATTCCTGTCAATTGTGATCGGCGAGCCAGCGAATCAGATAGTCTGTCGCCTGACGCACCGCCTGCTCGCGACTTTGCTCAGCAACGGCATCCAGAAGCGAGGTTTCGATCAAATCGCTCTCGCTGGGATTGGTATAGTCTGTCTCGACTCTGAAAATTTTCGATATCCTGGCACCGCTGCCCAGATCCGTCACATGCATGAGCAGCGCATAGCGCTGCGTCTCAGTCGGCATTGAGAACATGCCTTCGAGTTCCGATGTCTCCCCGACAGGCTCGCCTGCACGACCCTCACTGACTGCAATCGAATAGGCGGCATTTTGCATGACAACACGGAATCCACGCTGGTGCAGCGCCGCGGTGAGCGTATAGCGCAATTCAGGATCGCGACTGCTGACCTCGATCGCGATGCCGGCGCGGTCAATCAGGGTCGGCGGAGACGATTGCGTTCCGCGCAGATGAAAACCGCCGCTGCATCCGCAGACGGCCACGGCGAGCGCCAGCGCCAATGCTGCCGGGCACAAGCGCCGCGCGCGACCCAGCCCTTTAAGATCTTTGGCTGCCATGCTCATACCACTAAATTGATCAACTTCTTCGGAACCACGATGACTTTCTTAAGCGGCTGATCCTCGAGATGACGCCGAACCGCATCATTGGCCAGGGCCGCTTTTTTGACTGCTTCGCGATCCGCATCTGCTGCGACCTCGATCTGTCCCCGCAAGCGGCCATTCACCTGTACAGGCATGATTATAGTTTCTTGCACCAGCGCCGATTCATCAACCGTCGGCCAGGGCGCGTCAAGCAGCGCAGTCGCGAGTCCCAGCCGTTCCCATAATTCGTGGCAAACATGCGGAGATACCGGTGCGAGAACCCGCACCAGCGCGAACACAGCCTCAGCGATCACCCGCAGGCGATCGTCAGGGCAAGCCTCGCCAGCGTCAGTCTCAAAAGCGCTGATGGCATTGACCAGTTCCATGCAGGCTGCAATTGCGGTATTGTAGTTGTGGCGCTCGAAGTCCCGGCACATGCGCTGCAGCAGCGAATGGGTGAGCCATCTTTGGCGACGAACGGACGGATTATTCGGCTCTGACAGCTGGCAGCTGGCATCCAGCTGGAAATCCGGCTGGCTTGAAATGCACCGGCATATGTCCTCGCGGTGGCGATTCACCAAATTCCAGATTCGAGTCAAGAATCGGTGCGCGCCAGCCAGCGCCTCATCATTCCATTCGAGCGTCTGGTGCGGCGGCGACGTAAACAGTACAAACAGGCGCACTGCATCCGCGCCATAGCGCTGAATCATTTCCTCCGGATCGACGACATTGCCGACTGATTTTGACATTTTCGAGCCGTCCTTGAGCACCATGCCCTGTGTCAGTAAATTGGTGAACGGCTCATCGTTGTCAAGCAGGCCGCAGTCGCGCATCAGCTTGTTGTACAGGCGCGCATACAGCAGGTGCAAGACCGCATGCTCAATGCCGCCAATATAGTGATCGACTGGCAGCCAGTATTTGGCTCTCCCGTCAACTTTCGCATCGGCGCCGGGACAGCAAAAGCGCGCGAAATACCAAGATGACTCAAAGAAAGTATCAAACGTATCGGTTTCGCGCCGCCCGGGCTGATCGGTGCCCGGAATATTGGTGTTGATGAAATCTGGATCATCGCGAATCGGCGAAACCACACCTTGAAACTCAACCTCCTGCGGCAGCTCCACTGGCAGCGAGGCATCCTCAACCGGATGATAATCTCCATTTTCGTCGTAAACAACCGGCACCGGACAGCCCCAGTAGCGCTGGCGCGAGACACCCCAGTCACGCAGGCGATAGCGGGTGGCCCGCTCGCCTGCGGCATGCTCGCACAGATAATCCGCAATGGCATTGAAACAGCCCTCAAAGTCAAGACCATCAAATTGACCCGAATTGCAAGAAAGGGTATCGTCCTTGTCAACGAACGCGGCCCGGCTCAAATCTGCCTGGCCGCTCGCAGGCTTGACCACCTGCCGTATCTCAATGCCATATTTGCGGGCAAATTCCCAATCCCGCTGATCGTGCCCGGGCACTGCCATGATGGCGCCGGTGCCGTAAGAGATCAGCACAAAATTGGCAACAAAGACAGGCAGCGGCTCTGCGCTGACTGGATGGATCGCATGAATCGGCAGCTGCATGCCGCGTTTTTCCATGGTTTCCATGGCTTCCTCGGCAGTATTGATCTGTTTGCAGGATTCGACAAACTGGGCGATCTTGCTGTCAGATCTGGCAAACTCCAGCGCCAAAGGGTGTTCCGGAGCGACAGCCATGAAGGTGATGCCCATTACCGTATCGGGACGAGTGGTATAGACCCGAAGCGGCGCGCGGCCCCCCTTGACTTGAATATCGAAATTCACGCCTTCGGAGCGGCCGATCCAGTTGCGCTGCATCGTCTTGACTGATTCAGGCCAGCCATCGAGATTATCGAGCTCATCAAGCAGCTCATCTGCGTACGCCGTAATGCGAATGAACCATTGCGGAATTTCGCGCTGCTCCACCAATGCGCCGGAACGCCATCCGCGCCCTTGCGCGTCAACCTGCTCATTCGCCAATACAGTCTGCTCCACCGGGTCCCAGTTGACTACAGCCAGCTTGCGGTACGCCAGTCCCTTTTCAAGCAAGCGGGTAAAAAACCACTGCTCCCAGCGGTAATAGTCGGGCGCGCAGGTTGCCAGCTCGCGCGACCAGTCGTATCCAAAACCGAGCTGCTTAAGCTGATGTTTCATATGCGCGATATTGTCCTGCGTCCATTTGGCAGGCGGCACGCCTTTGGCGATGGCCGCGTTTTCCGCGGGCAGCCCGAACGCGTCCCATCCCATCGGCTGCAATACATTCTTGCCCCGCATTCTCTGATAGCGGCTCATGGCGTCACCAATGGAATAATTGCGCACATGCCCCATATGCAGCGCCCCAGACGGATAGGGAAACATGGACAGGCAATAGAATTTCTCCCGCTGCGGGTCCTCGACGGCCTTAAAGCTTTCGTTGTCCTCCCAGAACCGCTGGACTTGGGATTCAATAGCAGCAAAATCGTAATGCTCAGTCATGGCGCCAAATGGTACTCGATGATGCTTTTTCAAAGCTGACCGCAGGCCTGCATGCCTCTATCCCGGCAATCCGGCATCAGGTCAGTGCCGCGTCAATATGCCCAAGCGCTAGCATGGCGCTGTTTTCTGCGGCTGGGAATCGCTGATGTACGGTACTTTCCGAATCTGTCTGCACCGCGGCGACGCCCTCAGGCCTGATTCAAGATCAATCTCAACAAACTCCAAATTGTCGCTGCCGCCAATGCGCAGCGGCTGCAAATTCAATCGCGACATCATTGCTTCCCAGACTCGCAGCGCACCCGCGGAACCAGTCAGTCCAACCGGCTGGTTGTCATCCCGGCCCACCCAGACAACACCGAGCAGATTGCCGCTCAGTCCAACAAACCAGCTGTCCCTGAAATCGTCCGTCGTGCCGGTTTTGCCTGCCAGTCCCAAACTGGCTGGAAAAGTTTGCGCCAGACCTCTGCCGGTGCCGGACCGAACCGCTTCTTGCAGCGCAAACAGTGTCAGAGCGGCTGGATCCGGCGGCACCGCCGAACTGGAGTCCAGCTGGATCGGATTTGTGATCTCGCGTGCCTTTGCGGAAATTTTTGATACAGCCCGAAGCGGTATTTTATATCCGTAGTTGGCCAAAGTCTGATAGATTTGCGCAACTTCAAACGGTGACATCTCCACTGCGCCAAGCAGCATGGACGGGTAGACCGGTCCCGGCAGGTCATGTCCCATCTTCCTGACATTGGCCGCGATTTTGCGAACACCGACGGTCATCCCAACCCGCACTGCGGGTACATTTCTCGATTCGGCCAGCGCCTTGAGCACCGTCACATCGCCGGCAAATTTCTCATCAAAGTTTTTGGGTGACCACGTGCCGGAATCCTGCGTCTCGTAGCTTACCGGCTGGTCGGCAACGATGGTGCTCAGCGTCCAGTTGCTGCTGTCAGCCAAAGCAGTCATATAAATCAATGGCTTGAGCAAAGAACCGATTGGACGGCGAGCATCGACACTACGATTGAACTCTCCAATGTATGTGCGGCGACCACCCGCCAAGGCAAGAATCCCGCCGTCATCCGGACGCACGACTACGATGCCGCCTTGAAGCGAGCCCGATGCAATTGAATAACGCTCCTCAAGCTCTTCAAGCTGGCGTGCCAGAGCGCTCTCCGCAGCTTGCTGCACCTCAACATCCATTGTAGTAAACACGGAATAGCTGCTGGCGCTTAGAGGTTCAGATACATTTTGATTTTTCATCTTGCGCAGCACGTAATCGACAAACGACCCGTACTGCACAGCGCTGCGCTCGCGATCGGCCGCCAGCGGCAATTCAGCAGCGCTGTATTTTTGGTGTTCAGCGGCAGTGATCAGATCTTGATTCAGCATCACATCCAGCACCACCTGCCGCCGTTGCCGGGCGCGCTGCGGATGACGGCCCGGGTGATATGAGGTCGGCGCTTTGATCATGCCGACCAGCTGTGCGATTTCAGCTGCGTTGAGTTCCGCAGCCGGGCGTCCGAAAAGATAGCGGCTGCCCAGCTCAAACCCATGCACCGCGCGCTTGCCATCCTGGCCCAGGAAAACTTCGTTGCAGTAGGCTTCCAGAATTTGATCTTTGCTCAGCCGATGCTCCAGAACCACAGCAGTGGCGATTTCCAGCAGCTTGCGACTGTAACTGCGCTGGCCGCGGCCGAAAACATTCTTCACCAGCTGCTGCGTCAGTGTGCTGCCCCCTTGAACAATCCGCCCGGCCAGCATGTTGGATACGAACGCCCGGCCAATGGCGCGGAAATCAACCCCTCGGTGGTGCACAAAATTTCGATCCTCGACCGCCAGCAGCGTCGACAGAAACAGCGGCGGCATTTCGGTCAGGCGCACTACATAGCGGTCCTGATGCTGCTCATCCGAAAGACTGCCTATCAAGACGGGGCGCAGGCGGATGAACGGCAGCGCCGCACCGCTGTCGATGTCCTGCAAAGCTCTAATTTTATTCGCAGTCAACTCAATGCGAGCGTTAACCGAAGGCTGCGGCCCATCCCAAAAGACAAAAGCTCGGGTGACAACGTCGATACCGCCATTGCGGATGGCATACTGTCCGCTGCGGCGAGCTGTCTGACTCTCGCGATAGCCAGAGCTGCGAAGCCGCTTGGCCAGCTGCTCAGTGCTGATAGACAAGCCTGGATAAAGCTCAAAGGGATGACTGTAGATATGCACCGGCACTGCCCACAGCGGATTGCCAAAGCGGTCATGAATCTGACTATCGATCCAGAAAAAAACAGCCCCGGCTGAGACCGCAGCCAGTGCTGCCAGCCAAGCAATGAAGCGCCACAGCAGGCCGCGCAGGAGGTCGCGGCCGCCAGAGTGTCTAGTGCGGCGTCGATCTTTTTTTCTCGAATCTGATTTCGTCTGTGTACGCGGCATGATGCAGAAATTTTTGGATTACAAACCTTCTGCATCACTGATCAACCCAGCGCAGAATTTAGGGCTTTTGTTGCGTCGAAAAGAGATGTAAGCTTAGCTATTTTTTGGAGTTTATATACTTGGCTTGAGCTATGCAAAATGCATCCATCTATCGACAAATATTCAAATCAATTCTCCAAATCACTCGATATTTTTCTTTCTTTGAGAATTAATTGACTCATGTTTTAACTTTGTCAAGTTAGGTATATAAGCCCTTTTTACTTTCTGAAAAGTAAGCAAATTTTCAAACTGCAACACTGTCGGATAGGGGTTTTCTGACAGACACTATTTAGAGAGAAATATTTAGAGAGAAATCCCGCTTGAGTGCATGGCTGATCGGTACTGAAGTTTGATATAGCGATATAGCTATAGCGAAAAAAAGCGAGAGAGTCATGAGAAGGAAGCGCTGCCGGCATGAGCCTCGACATTCGGCAAATGAGCGTCCGAACGGCGCTCGCTGAAGTCAGCCGATGACGGCTTGCAATGCTGAGAAAAATCCCATTGCGGCCACGATCATCGCACCGGTGCGGATCGTCAGGGTCTTGCTCAAATTGTCAATTCTGTTATTGATCGCAGCGATCTCAGTGCGCAGTCCGGCGATCTCAGTGCGCAGCTCGGTGCGCAGCTCGCCCAGCTCGGTGCGCAGCTCGCCCATCTCGGTGCGCAGCTCGCCCAGCTCAGTGTGCATCTCGGTGCGCAGTCCGGCGATCTCAGTGTGCATCTCGGTGCGCAGTCCGGCGATCTCAGTGTGCATCTCGGTGCGCAGTCCGGCGATCTCAGTGTGCATCTCGGCGATCTCGGTGCGCAGCTCGCCCACCTCAGCGCGTATCTCGCCGCGCAGCTCAGCAGCAAGTTTCTCAAGATCATCCTTAGTCGCGACATTGGCGACCAGATGCTCGTGAATGGTCCTCGCAATTCCCTCTGCCTGCCTCTTGTTGAACGCATAGTCTTGCTCAAGATTCCTCGCAATCGAGAGCGTGTCGTAGGCGTGTACTGCCAAACTCGCTGTCATTGGAAATGCTCTTCGTTTTTTGCCTCACGCCTTGCTTCGCGCCCGCGCAGCGCCGCCGGCCGCCGGCACACTGCATATTGTCCTTGCTCTGCATTATAAATTTGATTGCAGACTGAACAGAGGGTTTTTCGTTGGAGCATTTTTTTTGTCACGTCGCCAGCGTCCTGATGATTGAGCGCAGGCACTGCGGGGTAAAGAAAATTTTCACCCCTCGCTGGTTCAGACACACGAAGGGCTCAAGTCAATGGAAAAGCCTCAACTCTTCATGCAAATCATGCTGATCATGGATTGCGTCTAAATTTTCGCAGCGTGAATAGGGCATGTAATCTCCAAACTATTGGGTGTCCGCTACTCGCTAGAAGATGTCGCCGAACAGTTCCAGCAGATTTCAAAGTTAGCCGGATTGAGTTCTGAACACACCGCACAGCGCCATTCCTGATCAGCCGCCGGCTGCGCCTGACAAATCGCAATGATTTTTTGAGCATTTCTGCAGTCACGCTCATTTTCAACCCAGATCTCGGGATAGGTATGGGTAAAGGGCAATTCTCCCACTGCGCCATCCGCATGCTCGTTAAAGATGTGCGCTGCAATGCCGCTGTCACGGATGCGGTGGCAAAGCAGATGGGCATCAGCCAGATCCTGAGCAATATAGACGCGAATCAAGACTTGTAGTCAGTATATTTGTTTGCCTTGCCGCGCACCAGATCTGCTGGATATTTCTTCTGGTTTGCAAGGATTTTATCATGGGCCGCTGCAACCACATTGATGTCAAGACGATCGGCAATGCGCAGCAGATAAACCAGTATGTCTGCAATTTCATGGCGGGCATGCACCAAGTCTGCAGCGCTTAAATTGTCACTCTGTTCCTGCGACATCCACTGGAAAATCTCAACCAGTTCGGCGGCCTCAACGCTCAGCGCCATGGCCAGATTCTTGGGCGAGTGAAACTGCTCCCAATCGCGCTCAGCGACGAACTGTCGAATATCATCGGTCAGCCGATCAAGCGGCGCATCGCCGGTACGTTCTGCGACTCGCACTAATGCTCCTCATTCAAATACAGATGAGACCGGGTCATGGGCACCTCATTGCTGGTGCCGCGAGCAAACAGCATCTGGAACAGCTGCAGCGAGCTGGTTAAAAAAGAGGCCATGGATCCAGTGAGGTACAAACGCCACGCGCGCACAAACCGCTCGTCGAACATTTGAGCTACAGCGGTCTCATTCTGATCGAACCGATCCAGCCAGTGACGCAGCGTCTCCGCGTAGTGGAGTCTTAAATTCTCAATGTCAAGCACTGAAAACTTGTATGGCTCAACAATATCCATCATTTCTCGAATGGTGGGCGGATAGGCGCCTGGAAAAATACGTTTTTCGATCCAAGCGCTCATCAGATCAGGGCTGTTGCGTCCAATGCTGTGAATCAGCGCCAGTCCATTGTCTTTGAGGCAGCGGTCTACTACACTGCCCAGCTCAGGATAATGCTTGGCGCCCACGTGCTCCAGCATTCCGACCGATACAAACACATCAAAATCACCTTTGATGTTGCGGTAATCATCCTCAATATACTCGACCTGGTCCGACAGTCCTTGGCGCGCTGCCAGCTCGGTTCCGTGGATAATCTGCTGATGAGAAATATTATAGGACTTCACCGTCACCCCATGGGTGCGCGCCATGTAGCGTGCCAGTCCGCCCCAGCCGCAGCCCGCCTCGACCACGGTTTGACCAGGCTTGAGCCTGAGTTTGCGGCAGACATGTTCCATCTTGGCGACTTGGGCTTCCTCAATGGACATCTGCGGATGGGCAAAATAAGCGCAGGTGTATTGCATGTAGTCACGATCCAGCCACAGCGAATAAAAATCATTGCCCAGGTCATAGTGATGATGAATGTTCGACTGCGAGCCATCCAGCGTATTCTGCCGGACGCGTTTTTTGCTGACGGCGCTCAAGATGCCGCGCAGCGCACTGGCATCTTGAGAAGCACGACTGCGTGAAGCGAAGACTTCGCAGAGAAAATCAAGCAGGCTGCCGGCAACCTCAATCTCGCCTTCGGTGTAGCCATCGCCAAAACCGATTTCATTCTGAAGAATCAAGCTGTGAAATGCGCTGCGGGACCTTATGCGCAGCGTGGCCAGCGGCGGCTGGTCGCCGACCGCATGCTTTGACTGATCCCAAAGCTCGATCTCAATACGCGGGCAGCCAGAGAGTTTCAGCAGCTTGCGAACAAGGTAGCGGTCGACTGCCGACGGCGGCGCTGAATTTTCAGCAGACCGGCTCCGTTTGGTCTCACTCAGTGCTAAAGGTGTTCCCTGTCGTTCGATACTCATACGAACCTCCCTTTACCCTAGGACGCTCATTTTGGTTTTTATTTATGTGGCGCCGGTCTGCGAAAAAATCTCAGCCTGCAGCGGCGCTGCGGGCGCATGGCGAAACTGGCTGCGATCCAGCTGCAGCGGCGGCTGGCCGAGTCCAAACCTTCGCACTGCCATCTCAAACCTTCTGTCAATCATATCCGCGACCGGGCCGCTGCCGCGCATGCGACTGAAAAACTCCGAGTCGTTGCCAGCGGCGGCTCGCACCTGCCGAATCAGGCTGAAAATTTTCGATGCCTGATCGGGAAAACGCTCATTCACCCATTCGTGAAACAATTGCCTGACTTCCTGCGGCAAGCGAATCATTGTCCACCGGGCTCTGACCGCCCCGGCAGCCGCACAGTTCTGCAAGATTGTCTCAATCTCATAATCGTTCAGGCCGGGAATCACTGGCGCAATGAATATTGTAACCGGAATGCCGGCCTGTGCCAATTCCGCAATTGCCTTGAGTCGCTTTTGCGGGCTGCTTGCATACGGTTCCATCGCTCTGGACAGATCGCCATCCAAAGTGGTGAGTGTGATATTGACTTCAAGCAGCTCAAGCGCCGCCAGCTCAGCGAGCAGATCAAGATCACGCACAATAGAGGCAGATTTCGTGGTAATCTGCAGCGGGTGGCGATGTTCCAGCAATACCTCAAGCACGCGACGCGTAAGTTTGTATTGGCGCTCAATCGGCTGATAAGGATCGGTGTTGGAGCCCAGCGTTATGGGCTTGCACACGTATGAGGGTTTTGAAATCTCTTCGCGCAAGCGCTGCGCAATCTCAGTTTTGGCTAGCAAACGGGTTTCAAAGTCCAGTCCAGCAGAGTAACCAAGGTAGGTGTGGCTGGGACGTGCATAACAGTAGGGACAGCCATGCTCGCACCCGCGATACATGTTGACCGCCTGCTCAAAAGGCAAATCAGGCGACTGATTGCGGGCAATTGCCGACTTGGCCGCATCGACTGCCACTGTGACTTTAGCTTTCGACGCTGCGGCCTGATCCCAGTCATCAGGCGCGCAGTATTCTCTAGACCAGCTTTCGAACCGGCCGCTGCGATTGGATTGGACCGCTCGGCCCTTGTGCAGCGGCTTCGCCTGCAGCTCAAAGCGGCGCTGACTCATCATGATTCCTGCGCGGCCAGGCAAGATGAATGGCTTGCACCAAGGTGGCAAGCGGAATCGCGAAAAAGATGCCCCATACACCCCACAGTCCGCCGAAGAAAAGCACCGCAACAACAATCGCAATCGGATGCAGGTTAACAACTTCTGAGAAAATCAGCGGTACCAGAACGTTGCCATCCAAAAGCTGAATGATCAGGTAAGCTGCGATCAAGTAAAAAAACTCTGGTGACAGCCCCCATTGAACCGCAGCGACAATCACAACTGGAATGGTCACCAGCGCGGCGCCGACATAGGGAATCAGCACCGACAAGCCGACCACCAGACTGAGAAGAGCCGAGTATTGCAGACCGAAGATCGAAAACACAACAAAAGTTACCGAGCCGACGATGAGGATTTCCCAGAACTTCCCGCGAATGTAATTTGACATCTGCCGGTCAAGGTCCTGCCACACCTGCATTGTGAGCCCATGATCCTGGCGCGGGAAAAAGGTCTGGCACCAGGCGAGCACTTTCTGCTTGTCCTTTAAGAAAAAGAACACCAGAATCGGAACGATGATCATATAAATGACTACGTTGATAATGCCAACCACAGACGAAGAAGACCAGTTGATGAAGGTCTGCTGCCCGAACTCGGCAATGAAGCCGGTGATCGTTCGCAGCACATCCTGAATCTGCTGTTCCGACAAGAGCTCCGGGTATCTCGCTGGCAGTGACAGCAGCGCGGACTGCGCGTCTGTCAGCCAGTATGGAATCTGTGATGCAATCTGCACAGCCTGGCGCGTAACCAGCGGAAGGACGCCGAACAGGGCGGACAGCAGCAGCAGCAGAAACAGCAGCAAGATAATCAAGACCCCGCCCAGTCGCGGGATACCGATTTTTTCAAAGCGCTTGACCCCGCCCTCGAGGATGTAGGCGATCACCAGTGCAGTAATCACCGGCGCCATGATCGCGCCGGCAAAAATAATCAGCGCGAATCCGCCGATCAAAAATACCGACAGAATGATGATCTGCGGATTATTGAACTGGCGCTTGAACCAATCGACGATGTTTTGCATGAGCCTTGAGTCTTTGCGTGAAATGCGCGAACCGATTGTCTCAGGACGCAGTTTCCATTATCTCAAAATCACAGGTCACGCTGGCGGTTGCCGCCAGCATGCGCGTGGCGGAGCAGTATTTCTGGATCGACAAATCAATTGCACGCTGCACTTTTTGGGCTGTGATGCCATCGCCGGCAACCTGATAGTGCAGATGAATTGCGGTAAACACCTGCGGGATTTCATCCGCTCGCTGCGCGTGCATCTCAATCTTCAATGCGCTGACATCGCATCTTGATTTGCGCAACATTTCCACAACATCGTACGCGGTGCACCCGCCCATGCCCAAAAGCACCATTTCCATCGGCCGCATGCCGGCATTCACGCCGCCGCTTTCCGCCGGCCCGTCGGTATGAGAAACGTGCCCCGAGCCTGAGGTGACTCGAAAATTAACGCCTTGCAGCCACTCGACTGTGCCCTCCAAAACTAATCCGCCTCGCGCAGCTGCTGCCGATCGAAGGAAAACAGCGATTTCAGCTGAAGACCGGGATCGCGCGCCCTCATCAGCGACTCGCCGACCAAAAACGCATAGATGCCGTTGCCGGCCATCAGCGCAACATCGTCTTGAGTATGGATGCCGCTTTCGGTCACAACAATTCGATCGGATGGAACTTGAGGTCTCAATCTCACTGAGGTCTGGCAATCAGTCTCAAATGTATGCAGATTGCGGTTGTTGATGCCAACCAGCCCGTACGGCAGGCGCAAAGCTGTCTGAAGCTCAGCATTGGAATGAACCTCAATCAGGACATCCATTCCAAGCTCGCCGGCCAGCTGACCCAATTCGAGCAGTTGCGTCTCATCAAGCACTGCGGCAATCAGCAGAATGCAATCAGCGCCGCAAACTCTGGATTCGTAAACTTGGCAGGGATCAATTATAAAATCCTTGCGCAAAATCGGGAGGTCGCAGATTGCCCGGGCAGTGAGCAGGTGTGCTGAAGAGCCAGAGAAATACTTTGTATCGGTCAGCACTGACAGGCAAGTCGCACCGCCGGCGGCATAACTCGCTGCAATTTCATCGACGCAATAGTCCGGACGGATGATGCCTTTGCTTGGCGAGGCTTTTTTGCACTCAGCGATTACGGCGAGCCGGCGAGCCTCTACTTGGGTGCGGATTCTTTTTTCAAAACCTCGTGCGGGCGGCTGATCCAGCGCCTGGCTGCGCAGCTGCGAGATCTGCATCGTTTTCTTCAGCTCATTGACCTGATGCCGCTTGTCGGCGACGATGGCGCGCAGGATGTCAGGCGTCTTCGCCATCTTTGAGATGCCGGGTGAACTGAATGTAGTCCTCAAAGCGCTGCAATGCAGCGCCGCTGGTGATAATTTCCCTGGCTTTGGCGACGCCAGCGCGCAATGTGCTGGCAAGGCCAGCCACGTATATGGCAGCGCCGGCATTGAGAGCTGTAATATTGGCTGCCGGCGACGCCGTGCCGCCAAGCACGGCCTTGATCATTGCCAGGCTCTCGCCCGGACTCGAAACCACGATCGCATCTATCGCGCCAGGCTGCATATCGAAATCACTGGGCTGAATCTTGTAGGCATGCACCTCGCCGTCCCGAAGCTCCGCTATGCGAGTCGGCGCGCTGATGCTGATTTCGTCCAGGCCGTCATCCGAGTGCACCACCAGAACATGCTCCGACCCAAGCTTGGCCAGCACCCTGGCCAGCGGCTCGACCAGCTCAGGACTGAACACACCCATCATTTCGCGTGTGACATGCGCTGGATTGGTCAGCGGGCCCAAAACGTTAAAAATAGTCCGCACACCCAGCTCCCGGCGAGCCCCAATCGCATGCTTCATAGCGGTGTGATGAGCGGGCGCCAGCATGAAGCCGAAGCCAGTCTGGTGCACACAGCGGGCGACCTGATGCGCATCAAGATCAATTCTGGCGCCTGAGATTTCAAGCAGATCCGCGCTGCCGCTATTGCTGGATGCAGCGCGGTTGCCGTGCTTTGCAACACTGGCTCCGGCGGCCACAGCCACGAAAGCGGAGGCGGTCGAAACATTGAATGACGAACGGCCGTCACCGCCGGTACCGACCACATCGATCAAGTGCGGCATTGACACATCGACGCGGGTCACCAGTTCACGCATCACCGTCGCCGCCGCCGTAATCTCCTCAACTGATTCGCCCTTCATTTGCAGGGCGATCAAAAAACCGCCGATTTGGGCTTCGGTCAACTGGCCGGTCATGATTTGCCTCATGACCGCATGCATCTGCTCGCCGCTAAGGCTCGCACCTGCGGTGAGCTGCTTCAGAGCGGCTTGAATATCCATCACTGAGTAGGCTGCTTATTGCGCTTATTGCGACAGACGCGGAGCTGAAATGCCACCGACATCCAGAAAATTGGCCAGCAGCTGGCGACCGCATCGGGTTAAAAATGACTCTGGATGAAATTGTACGCCAAATACCTGACGCTCGCGATGCCTCACCCCCATAATGATTTGGTCGGCTGTCCAGGCTGTCATTTCCAGGCAAGGCGGCAAGCTGTCTGCCTGAGCCACCAGCGAGTGGTAGCGTGTCGCAGCAAACGGATTTTCTATCGCGGCGAACAGACTGCCGTTATGATGATAGATTTGAGACACTTTTCCGTGCATGACAAAATCGGCGCGAACAATACTCGCTCCGAACGCCTGGCATATGCTTTGGTGTCCAAGGCAAACACCCAATATGGGATAGTCGGCACTGAGCTGCTCGACCACAGCGACAGAGATTCCGGCTTCATTCGGCGTACATGGGCCCGGGGATATCACAATGCCTTGAGGATTCTCTTGCTTGATCTGGTCAACGCTGATCTCATCATTGCGTACAACATGACAATCCTGACCCAACTCACCTAGGTACTGAACCAGGTTGAAGGTGAATGAATCGTAATTGTCAATAATCAGAAGCATCGATCATCAGCCACTGCGCCAAACACAGTTGAAGCTGCGGTCAGTGACGGCATTATGCCGCTCAAGCGAGAACTGTCTGAGCCATTCATTGCACCGATCGAATGCATGCCCGCTGGCTCTCACAATGGAGGCTGCGATCAATGCATGTCTGCAAGAAACCGCATATCTCCGTCCGAGCCGGCAGTCAGTTGCGAGTACAGCACTCATGCGAGCGAAAGGCTGTCATCTCACGGCCTATCTTTCAGATTGTCTATCAACAGAGCGATCTTTATCGTGTTGCAGAAAACCAACGAAAACAGATCGTATTTACACGATACTGCATGGAATCGGCGCCGCACAACGGGAAACGAAACCTGTCCGAACACAGGAAACTGGAGCAAACGCCGATTCGCCGCACTTCTGCCGCTGGCAACAGTCAATCAAGCGAAGCCGAATTTAACCAATCAGCGCCTGCAGCGCCGACATGGCTCCGACCGCTGCGACGATCATCGCTCCGGTACGAATCGTCAGTGTTTTTGCGAGATTGTCGATTCGGTTGTTTATATTTGCCATCTCAACTCGCATCTCTGCCATCTCAGCGCGAACCTCGTTGATCTCAGCTTGAAATTCACCGCGCAGCTTGGCGCTCTCAGCTCGTATTTCACTGCGCAGCTCAGCGCCAAAATTTTTCAAGTCCTCTTTGGTCGCAACGTTGCTTGCCAAATGCTCGTGAATGGTCCGGGCGATTCCCTCCGCCTGCTGCTTTTCGAGCGCATAATCCTGCTCTAGATTCCGCGCAATTGAAAGCGTGTCATAGGCTTGCACCGCTAAACTGGATGCCACTGGCTGTCTCCTTCGTCTTTTAGCACTTTCTTTTACTTCCGGGCAGCGCAACTTGCCCGATACGCCGTTTGCCGCTATGCCATACATTCTAAACAATTTATCCAGGCTGATCGGCAACAATTGCCGTTCCATAAGAAATGAATCCGAAAGGCGCACTGGAACATTGCCATCATCATCTGAATGATCAATTCTGCATTTTTCCAGAACAGACCGCAGCAAAGCGGCACTGTTTTTCCCAAGCGACTGCGTTCAGTCCGTCTGTCTCGGCATGGCGGCGGTGTGCGTTTTAATATTCGGAAGCGATCGTGTACGCCATAATCAGGGTCGCTTGACAGTGAGCCGATCATAGAGGCAGTGCAAACGCAACATACGAATACGTGACTTTGCAATCTCTTTGGCCTGTCTGAGCTGCTTTGCCAATTGGCACCATGCGAAGAACGCATCAACTGTGTGCTTGACAACGATTTTTTCGCCAATGCGCGACAAGCGGGCATAACTTGAAACACGCTGCAGACAAGTTTTTTATCGGCACAGATCCGCAGCAATCAAAAACAGAACGGCAGGCAAATTGCGTCTGCAAAAGCGCTCAGGGACTGCAATACGCGCTGGCACAACGCCGCCGGCCTGCATCTGGATCGGTTAAAATTAGAGTTTTGCAAGCGACCCTACACCGATGCAAGTATCGCAGAAATTTCTGGAGCTGGCTTTTGAGATCGGCGCCCTTCAGTTCGGAGAATTTACGCTGAATTCAGGCCGCATAAGTCCATATTTCCTCAATACCGGCAAATTCTCAGACGGTTTCGGCCTGTCGCGTCTGGCTGCGTTTTACGCCGCAGAAATTGCGACTTGCTATGACGGCGAATATATGCTCTATGGACCCGCATACAAGGGAATCCCGCTGGCGGCCGCCACGGCTTTATCTCTGTATGAAAGACACGATATCTGTGCGGCATTCGCGTTTAACCGCAAGGAAGCCAAAGATCATGGCGACCACGGCTGGACCGTGGGGGCGCCGATACAAGGCGCAGTGATTATTGTCGAGGATGTCATTACCTCTGGGATTTCAATCAATACCGCAGTTCAAGTCATTCGCGCGAGCGGCGGCAAGCCCAAAGCAGCAGTGATCAGCCTGGACCGAATGGAACGCAGTCAAAATTCGCAAATATCCGCGATCGAAGCTGTACGCAGAACGCATAAGATGGATGTTCATTCGATCGCCAACTTTTACGACCTGCTGCGGTTTGCTGAAGCGAATGAAAGTGTGAAACCTTTTCTGCCTGCCATGCGAAACTACTTTAATATGTACATTGCGCAATAGCTCCTTTTTCGCCGCATCAATGAACTCGATGAAATTTGCACAGCTCACCCCCGGCCATGCAGTCATTTTCGGCGGCGCCGGGTTTGTCGGCAAGCATCTGATCAAGCAGTTGAGTCGACAGCAGTGGATGATCAGCGTGGTGACAAGGCGGCCCCATCGGCACCGCGATCTGCAGGTGATCCCAGGCGTAAGGCTGATTGAGGACAAAACACTGACTCAGGCCTCCATCAGTGCAGTCATTTCAAGCGGTGACACAGTCATCAATCTGGTCGGAATTTTGAACCCGTCCAGGAAGGTCGCATTTAAGCAAGTCCACGCAAAACTGCCGGATGAGATTGCACAGGCCTGTCTTGCAAAAAAGGCGCGCCGGCTCATTCATATCAGCGCGATCGGAGCGAGCGTCACATCTGCGAGCGCCTATTTGCGCTCCAAGGCGCTGGGGGAAAACGCAGTTCTTGATGCGGGTGATCGCGGCTTGAGCAGCATCGTGCTTCGCCCTTCGATCATTTTTGGCGCGGATGATTCGTTCACTCGGCGTTTCGAGCAGCTGCTGAGACTGGCAAAAGGAATTTTTGTCGCACCTTGCCCGGACGCAATGATGCAGCCAGTCTATGTAGATGACCTGGTGCAGTGCATTGCGTACGCAGCCGCTCAGCGCGATCTGGAGTGTCAAATCTGCGATGTGGCTGGCCCGCAGCGTTTTTCGATGCGTGAGATTCTCAGCATAATCTCCCGACTGACCGGCGGCAGCCATCGCATCATCGGCCTGAACAGCTCGCTTTCTATGCTGATGGCTCAATTCCTGCAATTTGTTCCCAGCCAGCCGCTTACGCCTGACAATATCAGGTCACTTTCAGTGCCCAATGTAAGCAACGGGAATTTTCCAGCCCCTTTCGGCAACCAAAAATCTGAATTTGAGGCGACTGCAAAAATCTGGCTGTCGCCCCAGAAAGATCGATTCAACGCTTATCGAGCCGAGGCACGACGCTGATTCCCTCTTCCGAATCGCTTTATCGATGAAGCGAGCACAAGCCAAAAAAACAATCGAGGACCTTGACCATTATCTGGTTGGCGGTGCAGTGCGCGACCGGCTGCTAGGTCTGACGGTCACCGAGCATGATCATGTCGTTGTCGGCGAAAGCCCCGAGACAATGCAGTTGCTTGGATTCAGGCCAGTCGGCAAGGATTTCCCGGTTTATTTGCATCCACACACTCATGAAGAGTGGGCGCTGGCTCGAACAGAAGTCAAAAAGGGGCCCGGCTACAAAGGCTTTGAAGTGGACGCCTCTCCAGACATTACCTTGGAGGACGATCTTTTTCGGCGTGATTTGACAATCAATGCAATGGCCATGACGCATGACGGCCAATTGATTGATCCGTTTGGCGGACAGGCCGATCTGCGCGGCAAAGTCTTGCGGCACGTATCCAAACATTTCGTTGAAGACCCGCTGCGAGTGTTGCGTGTCGCTCGCTTTGCCGCACGATACCACCGACTCGGATTCAGCATCGCTGATTCGACAATGCAGATCATGAAAGCCATTGCCGCAAGCGGCGAGCTGCGCTATCTGGCGCCAGAGCGGGTGTGGCTGGAAGTTCGAAAGGCATTGATCGGTGATGCACCGGAACAGTTTTTCATTGTGCTGCACCGTTGCGGATCACTCGCTGAGCTGATTCCCGAATTTGACAGATTGTTTGAAAACCGCGATGCTCCTGCAGAAACTGAGACGATGCTGCGTTTTAAGCGTCTGTCACAGCAAACTGCGAAACTGGCTATTCGTTTCGGGTTTCTAGCCGTCTCTGCGATGCACAAAGACGCAGAGTTCCGTATTGCAGATTCGAATCTCGGATCGCCGCAGACACCCGATTCCCAGGCAGTCGCGCAGTTATGCAAACGCCTTAGAGTGCCGGCGGCAATCTGCAGATTCTGTGTCAATCTGTTCAAGCATCTCAATGACATCGCGCAACTGGATCAAGCGGATGCTGAGACGATTGTGACGCTGGTGCTGGCTTTGAATGGCTTGCGAGACGCCCGGCAGTTTACGGATTTTACGCAAGCCTGCGTCCTGATTCTCGCTGCAAGCGGCCATCCTGACATCGAAAGGCTGGTCAACAGGCTGCATCGCTGCAAAGATGCAATGCGCGCTATCGATGCCGCTGGCCTGGCAAAGACGCATACGGGCTCCGCGCTGGTCGAGAAAATCCGCACTTCGCGCATAGAGGCAGTACGAAACATCCTCTGACCGATTTGCAATCGATCTTTTTCGCTCAGGCGAGCTGAACATCACTATAATCGCGCTTTCGCTGGCTCCTCGCTTGAGGAGAGTGCGCTTCAGATTGCCTTTTAAAATCACAAACGCACCTTTGACTGTCAGTCTAAGGCAGGCTCAGCGGGGGAATGCTGCGGTGCGGCTGATTCACGCCATGCGTCGGCATGAATCCGAATAAATGCATGTTATCTTTGGAATAAATCGATGACCGCAATCCGTCAGTTCCGATATTTTTGCGCGGATTCGCCCACAGTCTTGACAGCAGGCCGGCGCTAGCAGCATGGTCATGAGCAACACAGAGTCACTTGAAAAAGACACTGCAGCGAGCCATTCGAGCTTGGAATCAGATTGCGCCAGCGGACCCGCATCGGATGCCGAAAGCGACTCGCATATAAAGTCCTCGAATGCTGGCGCACCTGCAACAAGCGGCACTGATGCAGCCCCTGACACACCTGAGGATCTGCACGCAGAAATAGACGACTTGATTCGTCAGCTCAATACGCAGCTGGCGCAGGGACAGTTGAGAAAATGCATTTCAATCTATGAGCGCTGTCAGTCAAAAATCGCGGTTTTGGATGATGCCAAGGCAAATCTGAAAATACTCAAGGACCTCAAGCAAATCGAGAAAAAAATCCGTGAGCTCAAGCAATGGCGGCATTGGAGTACAGACAATGCTCGCAATGACCTGATTGAGCAGCTTGAAAAACTTAAAGATTTCAAAGGAGAGCCAAAATCCTTAGCCGACTGCCTGAATGCGATCAGGAAGCAATGGGATCACTGGAACAAGGCAGGTGACTTTCCGAACCGCAGTTTGCGCGAGCGTTTCGACAGCGCCTACGAAATCGCCTATGCGCCTTGCAAGGAACACTTCAAGGAACAGAAAAAACAACGGAAACGAAACAAAAAAACAAGAAAAGCCATTTGCATCTCTCTGGAAGAATTGTTTCAGACCATCGACTGGAGTCATCCGGACTGGCCGGCCATAACCAAAGCCATCCGCGAAGCGCGCAAGCAATGGAAGCTTGCTGTGCCGCTCAATAAGAAAGACTGGAAGTCAACCAAAACGCGCTTTGACACCGTCTTGGCTCTCTATCAGCCTTACATCTCAAAAGAGCGCGAACGCGGCATTGAATTTCGACGGCAGCTGATTCAACAGGCGATCGCCTGTGAGGAATTGCCGATCAAAATTGCCACCGAGCGGGTAAAAAAGTATCAGCAGGAATGGAACACCGTGAATGTTCGGGCAAAAAAAGCACAGGAAAAGATTCTATGGGACGAATTTAAAACTGCTTGCGACAGGCCGTTTGAGCGGCGCCGCGAGCAAGATGCAAAACGCAAGGAAAGCATTGAGATCAAAAAGCAGCTGCTCAGCGAATTGAGATCCATTAACGCTTTGCCAATCGAAAAAGCCAAATATTCCGAATCACGAGCAGTAGAAGTTCACCAGCAGTACACACGCACTAGAACCCCGAGCAGCAGTGTCCAGCGGACTGTCGACAACAAATTCGATGAGGAATTTGCCAAATTCAGGCAAAGGTGCCGACTGGTACAAAATATTGACTTCAAGTCAACCTTGTCAGTACTGGCAAAAAAAGCGATGCTATGCGATCAAATCGAGGCTCAAGCCAGGGTGCCAGATGCATCACTCAAGCTGGAAGGCTTGCAAAAAAACTGGCAGGCAATGAGTCATGACTGCGGAGAATTCGAAGCTGCCATGCAGCTTCGCTTTGATGCCGCCTGCCAGCGCTATTCCAATGGACCGGCGCCCGATGAGTGCGAAAAAAAGAATCTTGAGCTCAAGCTGAATCTGTGTCTGGAACTTGAGGCTCTCTTCGAATTGGAGTCACCGCCGGAATTCGCGCAAGCCCGCATGCAGCATAAAGTTGATCGCCTTACCGCATCACTCAGCCACAGACAAAAGCCCGGTCAGGCGGGCGAAGATGCCCGGACCCGACAGTCGCTGGCAAATCTGTGCACCATCGGACCTGTCCCCGCCGAGCAGTGCCAGGCCCTTCGACGGCGCTTCGAGGCCATCTGCGAAGCGTTCTGCCGACGCCTCGACACCGCATAATCAGCGCGGGCATCATGCGTATCTGTGCAAACGGTCATTAGCAGCAATGGCAACCATTGAGCGCGAGCATCTGATTCAAAGCATCGCCGACAGCTTGCAGCATATCTCGTACTACCACAGTGCAGACTTCGTTGCAGCGATGAGCCGAGCCTACGAGCGTGAGCAGTCAGCGGCCGCCAAAGACGCGATCGCGCAAATTTTGATCAACTCAAGAATGTCGGCCGAAGGCCGTCGGCCGATCTGCCAGGATACCGGTATCGTCGTAGTCTTCGCAAAAGTGGGCATGAACGTACGCTGGAACACCCATGTCACACTGCAAGAAATGATTGATGAAGGCGTACGGCGAGCCTATCTGAATCCCGACAATCCATTGCGCGCCTCGGTCGTGAGCCCGCCTTGGGGCCAACGCAAAAACACCAGTGACAATTCGCCTGCAGTCGTGCATACCGAATTGGTGGCTGGCGATCAGGTTGACATCACTGTCGCAGCAAAAGGCGGCGGGTCGGAAAACAAAACAAAGCTGGGGATTTTGAATCCTGGCCAGAATCTGGCTGACTGGGTACTCGAGACGATGCCCAAACTGGGCGCCGGCTGGTGCCCGCCGGGGATCCTGGGGCTGGGGATCGGCGGCTCACCCGAAAAAGCCGTCGTGCTTGCCAAGGAATCCCTCATGGATCCGATCGATATCCAGCGCATTGAGTCAAGCGGGCCGCAATCGCCGATTGAGGAGCTGCGCCTTGAGCTGTACGAAAAAATCAACCGGCTGGGGATCGGTGCGCAAGGACTGGGCGGACTGACGACCGTACTTGATGTAAAAATAAAACAGTACCCGACCCACGCAGCCTCATTGCCGATCGGGCTGATTCCGAACTGCGCTGCCACCCGGCACATTCACTTTACCCTTGACGGGAGCGGGCCGGCAGAGCTGCCGCTGCCATCTTTGGCCGCATGGCCGCAGATCGTCAGAGACAATTCAAGCGCCCGGCGGGTCAATCTGGATACACTTGCACCTGCAGATGTGCGCGATTGGAAGGCTGGAGAGCGCCTGCTCATTTCGGGAAAAATTCTCACCGGCCGAGATGCAGCCCATAAACGCATGATTGAGTGTTTCGATCGCGGCGAGCCGCTGCCGCACGGCGTTGATCTGCGCAATCGCTTTATCTACTATGTGGGTCCGGTCGATGCAGTCGGCAGCGAGGCGGTCGGGCCGGCTGGGCCGACCACCGCCACCCGCATGGACATGTATACCGATCGATTGATTGCCGAGACCGGGCTGATTGGCATGATCGGCAAGGCAGAGCGCGGACCGGCAGCGGTCTCAGCGATCCAGCGCCATGGCGCCGTCTACCTGATCGCAGTGGGCGGAGCCGCCTACCTGGTCTCCAAGGCAATACGATCTGCACGGGTGATTGCTTTTGAGGATCTCGGCATGGAGGCGATTTATGAATTCGAGATCGAAGATATGCCGGCGACAGTCGCCGTTGACAGCGCCGGCACATCCGTTCATCAGACCGGACCTGCGAAATGGAAAAAAATTATCTCTGAATTCCCAGTCGAGATCGCCTGAAAGGCGCTTGCCAAAAACTGATCGCACAGGCGGTGATCAGCTTTCGAGCTTGGCAATCAGTTCTCGCGAGATTTCTCGGCGCCAGCCCCTGTTGAGCCGACTTGAGCCGACGCCTCGAACAATCGCCTTGCAATCCGAGCGACTGCAAAGCAGCGTCTCAGAAACACCCAGCTGCTGCGCCAAGCCAATGAGTTTCGCATAGAGCAGATCCGTCTGCCGAGTCTGCTCGCGGGTCATTCGCTGCGCTGATTGCCAAAGGCGAGCATTCGCCTGTGGCATTGGCCTGCTGTTGACAATGGTCAGCACTGTATCCAGCCAATCTCGTCTTTTTGCGGGACGAAGAGCCAGCAGGCGAGCCAGCTGCGCTCTCGTTTTAGGCTTGCTCTGGACGAGCTGCAGGATGTGCTGGTCTTTCATAATCCAGCGGCGCGGCCGGTCAAGCCGCTGAGCGCGCTTTTCCCGCCAAAACAGCAATGCCTGAACGCGATGCTGGTCAGCGGCTGAAAGCCGTTCCGCACCCTTGAATCCAATCCAGGCATGATCTGGACTCAAGGAATCTGCGAAGCTTTGCTTGAGCAGCTCTTGCTCTTCGCGCATCCAGGCGGTACGCTGCATTGACTCCACTTGCCGCGAGAGTTTCCGATACAGGGGCAGCAAATACCGAACGTCATCCAAGGCATAGCCCAGCTGCGAATCCGACAGCGGACGCTGATTCCAATCAGAACGTGTCATCTCTTTTGTGATCTTGACACCAAGCAGAACATCAAGCAGCTTGCGATATGACATATGCTCAAGACCGCACAGCTGCGCCGCCACCTGCGTGTCGAAAATGCTCGCAGGCAAAGCTTGCAGAAGATGGAGTATTTCCATATCCTGGAAGGTGCTATGGATGACAACATCACGCTGATACTCGCGCAGCAAGGCGGCGAGCGCGGACAAGTCTGCACATTGAGCGACATCCACAACGGCGACCATTTCATCAGTCGCAATCTGCAGCAGCTGAGGAATTGGATTGTAGGTCTTGATGCGCGTAAACTCAGTATCAATGCCAATCGCTGAGCTTTGGCGCATGGAAGCGAGCAGTTGCGGGCACTGCGACAGATCAACGATTGGCTGGCTGATTGTTTTCATCGAAATTCCTTCAAGCGAACACTTGAGCGCCCGTTTTCCAAGGCGATCAAATCAAGCTGTATGGCGTATAATTTAACCAGTGCTGACTTGAGCAAATTCGAATCTGAAATCCAAAAGACCCCGGTTCAGCTCATCGATGCACTTCGCTGAGACTGACCCGAAAGCTGTTCTTGAAATCGAAATGGCTGATTCGGCGACCGCAGTCAATCTGGCATTTGCGCAAGTCCGCCTGCAGCTAGGATTTTAATGATTCGACCGACACAGGAAACAACAATTCGAATTGAGCGCCTGCACTTCGCTGAAGCTGCCGCTCGCCAATTATTCTCGCTCATGCAATACCTCCAATTTCAAAAAAACAAGCAGCATTCATGAGACTTCCAGGTTCCCACGGCCACTCAAGTCTGTCCGCTGTGGTCACCCTGCTCGCAAAAATTGCTTTTTTTGCGGACAAGCCACAAAATCTGCCGTCCTCAACCCGGCTGGTTGCACTGTTTGCATTCGCATTATTCGGCATCACTTTGCTCGTCAGCCAAGGCGATTCAAGCATTAGCCTGATCAACGTCACCGCACTGCAAATCCTCATTTATGGGGGTGCAGTGTGGCTGGCGCTGCGCATGGCTGGCAAAGCCAGCCGCTGGCCGCAGACATTGCTGGCGCTGTTTGGGGTCAGCTGCGTCATTCGGCTGCTTTCGTATTTGCCTGTGAGTTTTATCCAAGCCTTCGCTCAAACCCCGGAGCAAATCCTATTCTGGTCGGCGCTCATCATCTTGCCATTTGCCATCTGGATTCTCTGCGCATCCACTTTTATTTTCAAAGAAGCCATCGAGACCACCACTGGGCGCGCCTTTTTTGTCGCTTTCAGTATCGCGCTATTCACATCGTTCACAGTCTTTGCCTTGGTTCCTATAAACGATTTAACTGGGACCGGCAGCCTGCTCGAAAGCGAGCAGCAAATTCAATCGTGAGCCAGCATCTGCACATCATCGGCATCTGCGGCACATTCATGGGCAATCTTGCCCTGCTGGCCACTGAGCTCGGCTATCGTGTCACGGGCTCGGACTTGAATTCATATCCGCCCATGAGCGACATGCTGCAGGCGCAGGACATTAAGATCGCAGCCGGCTACCATCCTGACAATCTGAAAACGAAGCCCGATATGGTTGCAGTGGGCAATACGATCAGCCGTTCCAACCCGGAAGTCAATGCTATGCTTGATCTCGGCATTGACTACACTTCCGGCCCTCAGTGGCTGTATGAAAACATACTCAAGCACCGCAGCGTGATTACGGTCGCAGGCACGCACGGAAAAACGACAACCTCCAGCATGATTGCCTCGATTCTCACGCAGGCCGGCTATGACCCCGGCTACCTGATCGGCGGGGTACTGAGAGATTCAAGCGCCGCACGCATCGGCGGCGGCGAATGGTTTGTGGTCGAAGGAGACGAATATGACACGGCCTACTTTGACAAGCGCTCCAAATTCATCCATTATCGGCCGAATATTGCCGTTTTGCTGAACCTTGAGTATGATCATGCGGATATTTTTGAGTCAATAGAAGCGATCGAAAAGCAATTTGAGTACCTGGTGCGGACCCTGCCGAGCACAGGGCAAATCATATCGAACTTCGAAGACCCGCGTCTGCAGGACGTGATCACCCGAAGCTCATTCACGCCGTCGACGCGCTTCAGCGTCTCCGGCAGCCGCGACGCAGACTGGTATGCGGAATCCTCAGCAGAAGATTACTCAAAGCTGACCTTTCACTCGCATGTACACGGCTCCTTGCCGTTTCAATGGCAAGTGCCCGGCCAGCATAATGCAGCCAATGCACTGGCCGCAGTGGCGGCGGCGTGTCATATCGGCATCAAATTTGAGGCTGCGATCAAGGCGCTGGAAAAATTTACGCCGGTCAAACGGCGGCTTGAGGAATACAAAACCAGACGCGGCAGTCGTCTTTTCGATGATTTCGCACACCATCCGACTGCGATTCGCGCCAGTATCGACGCGATTGCGAAGCACACCAAACCCAGCCGCGTCTTTGCCGTCTTTGAACCGCGTTCCAACACCATGCGGATGGGAATTCATGGCAAGAAGCTGATTGAAGCCTTCGAACAGGCAGATTTTGTGTATATGTATCGTGCCCCGAATGTGATCTGGAATGAGAGCGAGCGCGCCGACGACAACTTCTTTGTATTCGATTCTGTTTCGGGCCTGCTTGACGCGCTGATTGAGCAGGTGACTGCAAGCGATTCGATCTTGATAATGAGCAACGGCGGCTTTGAGAATCTTCGATCAAGACTCATTGCGGCTCTGCAGTGAGCAAATTCCAAATATTTTTGTATATCTCAGTATGGGCGAAAACATGAACAAAATGATGAAACGAATCTTTCTGGCGGCATTGATCGTCGCGGGTGCCGGAGGCGCTGCCGCGCAGGCGCAGAGCTTCACCGAGGGCGTTGACTATATCGTTCTGCCCGGCGAGGCCGAAGTGCTGCCAGACGGCAATGTCGAGGTTTTGGAGTTCTTCTGGTTTGCCTGCCCCTCATGCTTTCGATTTGAGCCGTATCTTGTTGCTTGGGATATTCCGCCAGCGATCGATTTCAAAAACGTTCCTGCCACCTTCAGCGACCGCTGGGTCTTTCATGCGCACATCTACTATGCAATGGAGCTGCTGGATCTGAAAGACAAGCTGATGCAAAAGTTTTATGACGAAATTCACATAAATGGAACCCGCATGCGGAATTTTGATCAATTTGTCGAATGGGCAGCGCCGATTGCGGAAACAGACGCTGACAAGCTGGCAGCAACACTCACGTCGTTCGCAGTGCAGTCAAAAGTCTCGCAGGCCGCCCATCTGGCATCCAAGTACAAGGTTACGGGGGTGCCGACACTGGTTGTTGGCGGCAAGTATAAAACTTCCCCTTCCATGGTGCAGTCTGAAGAAAAAGCCCTTCGTGTCGTCGAATATTTGGCTCAGAAAATTCTTGCTGAGTAATCCGGTCATTCGGCAGCATCTGCCCGCGATGGCAATGCAGCCGACCCAGACGATCTCAGAGCTGTCACTTCAATCTCAACTTTCATGCGCGGGTCTGCCAGACTCGCACTGATCATTGTTGACGCCGGCCGTACCTGACCGAAGCATTCGCTCAGTATCGGCCAGCATGATTTGAAATCGTCTGGATCTGGGAAGATATAGTTGACTCGAACGACATCATCCAAGCTGCTGCCCGCCTCGATCAGCACCTTGGCGATGTTGTCCAGGGTCCGGCGACACTGATCGGTCACGCTCGCGGAGATTTCCATGGTGTCGTAATTGAAACCTGTCGTGCCCGCGACAAAGATCCAACGTCCATCACAAATCGCGCGTGAGTAACCGACTTTCTCCTCAAAGATTGAGCCAGAGGATATGCGTATGCGTTTACTTGTTTCCATGGTTGCTCTTTCCTTTTGATTGATGGCATTGATTATGCATTCGACTCAAGCTTGGAGGCTCAAATCGCCTGATATCAGGTGTCAGCCGTTGCCTTCGGGCCATGTCCATGCTGAATGATACGCGGTTGCAGCTGCAAGGCTTAGCAGAAAATATCTCCATCTGCTGATTGACCGTCTCCATGGCCGCCGGCACTTTGGAGACCATCACATCTGGAGGCGGATCTTGGGCTGCGCGGCATTCACCTCACTGTGCCCGGTTCAAGTTCCACTTGACGCGATACGTATGCTGGATTCGAGCGATAGGCTCATCATGAACTTTTGCCGCCTGCGCAAAGTTCTGCCACTGCAGCGCCGCTTCCACGACTTCATTGACAATGGATTTCATCCTGCGTTCTTTGAAACCGGTCAGCTTGCCGAAGGCGATCAGATCAGACAGCTCAAAATCAACGCATTTGCCATTGAGACTCATCTGATGCTGAGAAGTCCATTCGCATTTTGGATTGTAACTGCAGGCCATGTCAAAAGCGGGAGAAAGCCGCCATTCACCCTCCTTGTCCATGACAAATCCGATGTTCTTGACGTGATCATCCTGATTGCGGGCGATGATATTGAACAGTGTGCGGCGAGCCTACTGTTCCAGATCTTCTGCCGGAAGACCCAGGGAGATGATGGTCTGGAGCGCCTGCACATCGGCATAGGCGCACTTGAATACAGGCTCGCAATAACAGGCGCGCCTGCAAAAACGAAAAAAGTTGAGGTGGAGCGGCTGGTGGATTTGTCGAGCCGAATTTTGAGTAACCGCGAAAATCTCGTCAATCATTTAACCGGCGAGAACGATTCGCGGGAAATTGAGAATATATTGCGCGTCGGCACGTCAGCCGGCGGCGCTACAGCGCCGATCCGCCGTCCCCATAGCTCGACGCTGGTGGTGGTCATGACACTTTTCCCTTGCCAGCCATCTTGCCAGATCCATTTTTTCTGATCCTGTTTCTTTTCCCGCGCACGAAGCCGTGAAGGACGTTTGTTTTTTTCAAGCTCCTCAAGCGGACTTAATTCGCGGACAGGCAAAACCTCTGCCAGATTATGCGCCAGCCGCAATGCTTTGAGGATGCGAATGAAACTGTCAAGCGAGATGCCCTTTCCTTTCCGAGCCAGCCGGGTGATGGTACTGCGCGAAACGCCAGCCTTTAGAGCGAGGCGGCTTTGGGTGATATTGCGCTTCAGGCGAATCTCTTCGATTTGTTCGCTGATAGCATTGTTATGATGAAGAAATAATTCACTAGATAGGCATTGCAGAGAAATAGACTTGTTCGGCCGTGTTCTATGGCATCGTTTGCGGGACACGACCGCAACAAGATGTGCAGCGTGCCGTCTTATTCACATGGCAGTACAATGTGCGCCTGAAATCGCCTTTTGAGATCATATCTTCAAAAAATGAGTACTCAGCTATGGATCATCGCAAGGTAATCGCATTTTTTCCCGAAGGGGCATTCGGGCCCGCACTCAATTCAGTCGGAATTGCTCAAGTCTGTCGCGACAAAGGCTATCGGTGCATATTTCTTTCGGATCCCGGTTTTGCCGAGATTTTCGAGGGATACGGATTTGAAACCCGTATCGTGAATTTATCGGAACCGATGTCCCCGGAAGAAATGGCAAAGTACTGGTCGAACTTCATTGACGGGCATATCCCCAATTTCAATCTGACACCCTATGAGCAGATTGACAACTATGTCAAAGAATGCTGGGAAGCCATTGTCGATACCGCAAAGTGGGCAGAAAAAGACCTGCCGCGAGTGCTCAATGAAATCAGGCCCAGCGTGATTTGCATCGACAATGTGATTCTGTTTCCGGCAGCGAAGCGACATGGGGTGCCGTGGATCCGAATCATCTCATGCAGCGAGAATGAAATTGCAGACCCTCAGATTCCACCTCATTTGTCGGGCTGCGGCGAAAATGACAGAGCGTGTTTTGAGCAGTACAGAAATCGATTCAATGATGCAATCGGACCGGTCCATGCTGACTTTAACAAGTTTCTCGCAGGCTGCGGAGAGGCGCCATACCCGACAGGTGAATTTTTCGAGCCTTCGCCCTACATGAATCTTTTGCTTTATCCAGAGCCGCTTCAGTATGCGCGGCAGGCGCCACTTGATCCAGACCGCTACCAGTATCTTGAAGGCTGTATCCGCTCAGAAGAAGAATACGAGATCCCTGCCTTTCGAGCGAAGAGTAATGCGCCTCTGATTTACCTGAGCTTCGGCAGCCTGGGCGCAGGCGATACAGCGCTTCTCAAGAGGATGATCGATGTTCTCGGCAAGGAGGATTTCCGGGTGCTGGTCAATGTCGGCGATTACCGGGAAGCATATGACAGAGTTCCCCCAAACATTCACCTCGAATCATGGTATCCTCAGCCCTCGGTAATCAGTCAGGCTGATGCAGTGATTCATCACGGCGGCAACAACAGTTTCAACGAATGCCTGTATTACGGCAAGCCGGCGCTGATTATGCCTTATGTCTGGGATGGTCACGACAATGCAGCCCGAGTGCAGGAAACCGGCCACGGGCTGCACCTTCACCGCTCCCGCTGGGACAAAGAGGAGTTTGTTTCCGCGCTGAATACACTTTTGACAGACAGCAAAATGCATGAGCGGCTGAAGCAAACCAGCACTCACATGAAGTCTGCGAATGGCCGGCAAAAGGCGGCCGATATGATCGAGAGCTTTATTCAAAGCTGAAAAGATTTCACCTTATTGGCCGCCGACGAGAATGGTCGCCGGCATTCATGGCGGAATCGTTCTTTCCGAGCCGGCGCTGATGGCAGTCCGGGAATATTGCGCAGCCGCCCGCGCCTTCGGCCAAAGCGGCGGCGACTACACCTGCAGCTTGGTTGACTTGCCGCCATGCACGCTGGGCTCGGCACACCACTGTCGCCGCACAAGGTCGAACTGCGTTGCAAAATCATTTGGAAAGCCCAGCACATTGACAATTAATGCGTGGTCCAGCGCCTGGCGATGCTTGTCGCGATAACTCTCGTTCGCTGGCAATAGCCTTTTCCGCTCGAAAGATTCATAGACCCGATCAGTCCGGTCCAGAATGGCTTCACTGCTTTCCCGAAAGTCCATTACGTTCAGATTCGATAACTGGCTTAATGACACTCTTGTCCGCCCAGGCTGCTGGCGGGTTCCAATCCACCAGTAACACATCAATCCGATTGCAGAGTTAAACCAGAGCATCATGATTTTTTCGTACTTCTCATCGTTGAGAACGAAATTCGGCCAAGCATCGCCGCCCAGGGCATTTGTCGGCGATACGCAGGCAGCGAGACTTTGTGAGTTGAGACGAAAATTTACGTTGAGATGCAGCTTTGATGACATTCTCTCCCAAATGTCGACCGCTTTTTCATCCTGTCCCGGGCGAATAATCAATTCACTGTCGGGCAGAACTGTAAATTGGCGCTCCGACTGAGCGTCGTGAGACCAAAGGCAGGGATATAGCGGAATCCGGCCTGGCGGAGCCGCAATTCTGTCAAATGGCCCTCTTGGCAGCGGTCCAGTCAAATCTCTGCTGAGCAGTCCCCGAGTCCCAAAACTCTGCATTGCGGTCATTGGGATTGAAGCCGTCTTTTGACTTTGATGAGCAACAAGCTTTCCTTCGGCCAATGCCAGCATAAATCTTGCAATATTGGGGTCGTTGAGTCCCACACAGCCGCTTTCATATCTTTGCGTATGAATGAAACTCCCGCTATTGGATGCTTGGCTCACGCCGATATTGCCGGAGCTGACTGATCTGTCACACTCTGCAATAGCCCGTGCCAGCCAGATCGCCCCCGCCTGATTCGCGGGTCTGTCGGATAAGTTGATAAACTGAAATTTCGACGATTGCTCACTCGCAGGCCATGATTTACCACTCGCAAAAGTGGCCGGCAACACCAGAGCCAGTATGCCGCCCGGCTTGAGCTTGATGTGGCCCAGATCCAAAAAGTTTGAGGCTAATCCTGCATTGCCGTGTCCGGCCGGCTCATCCAATGACTGCCGCAGAGATTGCAGTCTTGAACTCATCAGATTCTGTTCTTCTTCAGAATTTCCGAAACCGGCAAATGAAGGGATCGGAACATCTGTCAATTCATGATTAGTCGGACGAGTGTAAGGCGGATTCATAATGAGCACATCGAAGAACTCATGCGGAATGTTGATATCGCGGGTCGATTCAGTACTGAATACAAGCTCAAGTCCGGCATCCGTACTAGGGCTGGATTGTTGAGCGCCACTTTGTCCCCTGCCCGCCAAACGCTTGCGCCCCAGACTGAATAAAGACGCAACCTGCTCGTCCTGCAGCAGCTCAAGCGAGCCAATGACAGGCGGCGAGCTGTTCTGTTTTCCATAAGGCATCGTGGCAATTTGCGTGTTTGCAAATGGAATATCCGGATGCGCACTTGACAGCGTTGAAGCAGTCAAATGCGTGGCGGCTGGCATAATGTCAAGAGCATAGACTGATTCCTCAAGCATCTGCGCATGAATATCTCTGCTGTCGTTGCCCGCACGACGATAGCGTGAGATCAGCTGTCTATACAGAGCGCCGATCAAGGTGCCTGTACCGCAAGCGAGATCACCGACCCGCAAACTGGTTACCGCGTTTGTTTCACTCCAGTCAACATTCAGCCGGCGGACAGCCAATTCGGCAAGAAACGTTGCCGAGACGGGCAATGTGCAAAAGGTAGCAAGAAATTTGCGATCAGCAATCAGTTTTTGGAACATTCGTCCCGACAAATCGTCCAGTTCGGTCGCACCCAGTGCAGACAGTTCATGTGCAGTACTGTGCAAATCATTTACGATTAAGTCGGCTTGCACCGAAGGGATTGCATCAAGCAATTGTGCCGAGATTTCAAAAATCGGAAAATAATTCACAGTCGAAATGATCCAGTTCCAGCAGTCAACCACCTTCATGCTGAGCAGACCCGAAATTTCACCCTTGAGACTGCTCAAAAGCGGGATCTCATTTTGCCCCTCGATCTGCTTGTGATAAACCATCGCATTCGCAATGATCGCAATAGCCATGCGATGCGTCTGCTCGCCTTCGGGCTGACTGAGAAGCTGAGCAATTCTCTCGCGTATGCCCAAAGGCACATCTGCAAGAATACTTGCAGCTCGCTCAACGCCCAATTGCAATAGGTTGGTACTCTTGACAATCAATGATTCGGTCAGCGCAATCGATTCAATGCAATCGGCAATATCATTGATTTCTCCGTCCACTTATCCAGCTTCAGGCCAGCGTGTATTGGTTATGTCATCGTTCGCAGTAAAAATACAGAAACTGAATACTGCTTCCTCAATACTCGCCTCCAAGTGAATTTGCTGTATGGTTTTGAGCGCTTCAGGAATTCGAACGGCAATGGTATTTTCAACCGCGCGAGTGCTGCGCCTGAGTTTTTCTCTCAACCGATTTTGGGCATCTTTCTCGACTGTATGAGCCGGATAGTATTCGGTTTCAATTACTACGGGAGATTGCCTCGGATTGACAAGGACTATGTCTGGCGCTTTGCCCGCCTTTCCAGAAACAACACCAGTTTGCTCGGCAGACATGCCCTTCCAGTCGGGATGCCTTTTGGCCAGCGCGAGACTGAACAGCAGGTTGAACGAATTTTCCGGCGTGCGGGATTGCATCGATTTTCATTTGGCCGATGGCGCAATTTCATTACCCATAAAGAACTCTGGCACTTTTGCCTTGAAATGAACAGCACCTTCGCAGGCTCGATTTTATCGCATTCATGCGCTGAATTCGTTTGTGCAATTGGATTGAACCGCATGAATCATTGAAACGCAAGAATTATGGCAATAAGACGGTAAATTTATACAGAGCCTCCAGCGGGCATCTTTTTCATGACCTGTAGACTCGACTAAGCTTTCAAGCCGTTCGGCTTTACCGAAAAGCACTGCCTCAGCTCTGAATCCAACGACTTCCGCGATTGTTTTGCAAAACTCTGAGATGTCGAGATCATCGACAGTTCATCCAATTGCCGCCCGTATGCTCGGTCTTGTCCAGATTATGGCAATCGATGAAACATGCTTCAAGACGCAAAAAACAAGTTGAGGTTTCACTTGGTCTCGCGCACTAGTGTCAAGTCATTCGACTCATGTCGGATGAAACAGTTTCAAACTGATGCGCACATCAGTCGTGATCAGCTCCTAGTCCGCATAACGGCCCGGACAGCCGCGGCCCTATTATTTTCGCCGTTTGCTTGACATTTGAGGCGGGCGCTGGCACTCTTGCTCCCTTGATATTGCAGTTCATCATGACAGACAGGACAGTGGAAAAAGACGGACCGTACAAGCGGCTGCTGATGCAGCCGCGGGTGATCCGGGAGTTCGCCGCCGGCCTTGTGCCTGATGAGATTGCCGCGCGGATCGATTTCAGCTCTTTGCGCCGCTATCCGACAGAGACCGTCATCCGGGAGCTGAAGAAAAGCAAGAGGCACCGGCAGCTGCGCAACGACGTGATGCGGCGCTTTGAGTCTGGCGACGCCGCCTGCGGCCAGGTGCGGCTGATGCTTGAGGCGCAGTCGCGGGCGGACCGGCGGATGCCGGTGCGCAGGTGCCGCCAGGCGCTCGGCTGGCATGAGCGGCTGATGGAGGCCGAGGGGCTCAGAACGCTGCCGCCGATCATTGCGGCGGTGATGGATAATGGCGAGCGGCCCTGGGAGGCTCAGACTCAATTGAGCGAGAGGATTGCGGTGCCGCCGGTCTTGCGCGAGTCGGGCTTTGCGTTTGACAGCTAGGTGCTGATCGATGAGCGGGGCCTGTATGAGCGCGGCGCGCTGCCGGCGGGGAATCTGTTCGGGCCGCTGCGGGCGGCCTTGCATACCGGCGATGCGAGGGAGTTTGCGAGCAGCTTTGGTTTGGCCTTGGAGCGGACCGGCGGCGCGAAGCGGCAAACCGGCTACATATCGGCATCTTTTCCGGGCTGGGCCTGGCGGCGGGTGTATTTATCGAATCTGACATCGCAGAATCTCTAAACTTCTTTTTCATAGCCATGGGAATGCTTGGATCTATGATCTCAGCTTCGTGGTGGATCGTTATAAGGTCTTATCGTCAGCTCAACTCCGGCAAATTCAAGGTGCTGGATGAACTTGAAAATGAGATGGCATTTCCTCTTTTCAGACGGGAGTGGAAGATTCTAAAAACAAGGCAAAGGCGACACCATTATTGGAAGATTACAAACGTTGAAACTTTTCTTCCAGTCGTATTTGGCAGTCTTTCCGCAGGATTTTTCATTATTGGTCTGCTCAGACTTTTTAAAGTGAAGAAATCCAGATTCTCCAAATATCTGACTGAGAATGCCTTGTCGACCTTCCTGATCGATATGATTGCAAAAAAAGTACTGTGCATTGCTAAAGCAGCGTCAATACGTTCTAAAAAAATTCTCACTGAGCAACTAGCCATCTTATTGCTTCGGGGCTCCTCGCAAAATAAGTTCCGAGACAGGCCATGATATCATCTGTTGTGGAGACTGCTGCTAACAGTCCCATTGGAATTGCGGTGGATTTCAGGTGGTTTTTCTGATTGTTTTGAGTTAGATAATGATTTGCTGATAATTACACCTGCACTGAAAATTTGGTCATGATGACGGAATAAGACGGAATAAGACGGAATAAGACGGAATAAGACGGAATAAGACGGAATAAGACAATAAATTTCTACAGAGGCTTCCAGCGAGCGCCTCTTCCATGACCTGCAGATTCGACTAAGCCCTTTATTTTCAGTGCGGTGAGATCATCTCGTACCCGGCGCTCAGCTGCCGGCTGATCAACGCGAGCAAGAATTTCCCTGAGAGCAAGCGGCCGATTAGAACGACGCAACAGCATCAAAACCGCAGCTTGCCGTTCCGTCAAGTCGCTCTCAGTGTCCCTTTTTTGCACATGCCCCGCTTGACCAAACCGCACTGCAACACAATCATTGCGCACCTTGATTTCAGGACGAGGCAAGCCGGCAGCCTGAGCCAAATCGGCCATCTCGATTGTACCCCTGCCCCACTCCTCAATGATGCCGCGCCGATAGAATGTTCGGGCAATCAGCGGATTCCATGGCTTCGACTCGTGCGGACTGAACAAATCTTCCGGGGAAAGTCCGAAGTGCAGCGAACCTGTTGAAACAATCTCCAGACGGTCATCATAAACCGCCAGCCCAATAGATCCGCCGCCCATCATGTAGTCGCGATGACAAATCGCATTGGCCAATGCCTCACGAGTGGCCAGAGGCGGATATAGAGGCTCGTCTATACGCTGCATGCGCCCCGACTCGAAACGGCTCGCAATCGGCAAGGTCTCCCGGAGAAAGCGCTCGGCGCTTGCGAGAAGACTGAAAGCGTTCCCGTAAAACTGTCGATTGTCCATGAACTCTGATCGATCAGCACCTCGAAATCGAGCGACACGAAGCCGACATTGCGGCAAGTCGCTTTCAAGCCGCTCAGCTTTGCCGAAAAGCACTGCCGCTGCTCTGAATAAGCCCCTCTTGCCCATCAAGCCAAGGCCACGCAAGAGTTCTTTGGGTTCCCGACTGCCAGGCTCATTCAAGCGACCGATACGAACGGCCTCCGCGATTGTGTTGCGAAGCTCGGAGTGGTCGAGATCATCGATAGTCCATCCAGCTGCAGGTTGATTTTCCCAGCGCTGGTCCCCATGCATGCGCTCCAAAAGCATGCGATTGTATTCATCGGTCGACAGGCTTTGAGTGGTATTCCCGACGCGCCGATAGGATATCCCGCGAAATTGGTATGGACGCAAGGAACCTGGAGCCACGCTGACGGCAATCACATGTCTATTTCCCGATAATCGTACTGTCTCAATTTCTGGAAATACGGGCGGCTCAATGCGTTGAATTTCGGCACTCACTTTTTCAACCGTCTGCGCACTCACATCTTGTCCAACAACTTCACCTTCTGGCGTAACGCCAAATAACACATATCCACCCTTATGATTGAGCATGCCGCAAATCGTCGCAGCGGCGGCGCGGCGGGTTCCAGTAGTGGTTTTGAACTCAAGATTCTCAGACTCCCCTGCAACCGTCAATTCCTTCAGCTGATTGGGAGTCATTTTTGTGAAAATCTCCTGCACTGAAAATCTGATTTGGTCATAATTGTCTGATGAATTCGAATAGTCCGCCCGGCATTTTATGGCAATAACGGCAACGGCTTGATGATCATGCAGCAATGACTTGGATTGAGACAAGCCTCAAGTCCGCAGCAGGTGCCAATGAAGAAGTCATTATCCGTTATCCGTTCAGTCGAATTCAACTGCTGAGAAAATCTTGCGGCGGAGATGATTCACAAAACAAAAAGCCAAGTGCTGAAACAGCATAGAGCGGAAAAAATTCTCGAACGATCAAGGGGAATCTTCGATGTTTAGCAAGACCGTGCAGCCCAGGATAGATGCAGGAAAGTTCTTAGGCTATGCCCAATCGCAGCAGCCAGGATTCGATGAAGAAATTGCAAGAAACGGACCTTCCACCCCGGCCGGAGAATATCTGCGTCGCTACTGGCATCCGATCTATGTTACAGAAGACTTGAGGGAATTGCCGCAAGCCATCCGCATCCTCGGGGAAGATCTGGTTCTTTTTCGCTTCGGCAAGCAGGCAGACCAGTTCGGACTGGTTCACAAACACTGCATTCACCGGCGCGCCTCGCTTGAATGCGGCAAATGCGAGACCAACGGCATTCGATGCTGCTATCACGGCTGGCTGTATGCGCCCGATGGCGAGATTCTTGAAATGCCAGCTGAGGATTCCAGAACCGCCGAGAAGCTGCGACAGAATTCCCGTTTGGGCGCGTATCCGGTGGTTGAATACCGCGGCCTGATTTTTGCCTATATGGGCCCGCCCGATCTCTTGCCCAAGTTTCCCATCTATGATGCGTGTGTTTATGAGGCTATGATCAGCTCGCCTTACAAGGCCCATTACCGATGCAACTGGATTCAGGTGCTTGACGCCATCATGGATCCGACCCATACGACTTATCTTCACAGCCGCAACTCCCGCCCGCAATTCTCCGAAGGCATGAAGGAAGACGGCGCAATCCGATTTCATGAGCCCAGCGAGAACCACTTTCTGGGCTCATCCACCCGCCGTGTGGGAGACCATGTGTGGGTGCGGGTCAACGAGCTGATTCTGCCCAACTTCACGCAGGCCGGCTCTGCATTCGCAGCGGATGGCACTCGACCGCACTACTTCGGACGCTCTTGCTTTACCCGCTGGGTGGTGCCCGTCGATGACGAAAATACGATGATCTACGCCTGGGCCAATTTTGGAGAGCGCTGGGATCCGCCTGAATACAACACCAAAGAGGGACATGAACTGATTGAGCAAGGCGAGATCATCGATCGGCCGGCAGAGGATAGAAAACGAAACCCAGGGGATTGCGAGGCTGTCGAGGGCATGGGCTCCATTTCATCGCACGCCGGCGAGAACCTTATGCCGACCGATCGGGGCATCAGTTTGTATCGGCGGCGGATGCGAAAGCAAATTCGCAATCTGGCCAGTCAATCAGAACCAATGCAGCCCGGAGGCAGCGGCGATCAGCCAATCAGCACGTTCGGCCAAGACACAGTTCTGCACCTGCCGCAGACACCCGGCAGCGATGACCTTGAAAATCTCGGACGCATCGGCGATCAGGTAATCGCAATGCAGCTCAAGGTGGAAAAAAATTATGCAGAAGGTCGCGATGCGGAGATTATCGCGCGCCTTAAAGCATTTGAGTCGAATGCCTCGGCACTGAACTGAAGCTGCAATGCTGAAGATCCATGTAAAGAACAACCGCTGGGCGGCCGGCTCGTTTCCGAACACGCCCGCAGGCGAAGAGGTGTTTGCCATTACGCAAGAGCGCATCGACGCAGCGCTTGAGGCATTCCCAAAACTGATCAGCCAAGTCAAATTTTTCATTGATTGGGATACCGATCATTTCGCGTCGTCTATGGCCGATGCAGATGTCTTGCTCACCTGGAATTTGCCGACCCGCAATCTAGGCAATATTGCACCGCAGCTGAAATGGATCCACTGCATCGGAGCGGGTGTCGAGCATCTGCTGCCGCTCAATTGGCTGCCCGACCCGGTAACACTGACCAACAATAAAGGAGTGCATGCAGCCAAGGCCGGAGAATTTGGACTGATGGCAGTATTGATGCTGCATTCGCACATGCCGGCTGTGGTCTGCAACCAGCGCAACCGCATCTACGATTCTCTGTATTGCGGCCCGATCGCCGGGAAAACGCTGGTTGTACTTGGAACGGGAAGCCTCGGTTCTGCCGCAGCCCGCAAAGTCAGGCAGCTGGGCGTGAACGTCATCGGCGTGAATCGTTCCGGCCGCACGGTCGACGGCTGCGACCCTATTGTTACGACGCAGGAACTTGATGCGGTCCTGCCGAGCGCCGATTATCTGCTGATTGCCACGCCCGATACGCCGCAGACACGGGGCCTGATGTCTCGTGAGCGCCTGAACCGAATGAAACCCGCAGCGGGCATTATTAATATCGGTCGCGAAGCGGTGCTGGACTATGAGGCGCTTTGTGACAAGCTTGAGGACGGCTCGCTAGCCGGAGCGATCCTGGATGTATTTGATCCTGAGCCTATTGACCCGAATTCACGCTTGTGGCACACTAAAAATTTGATTGTCACGCCCCATATCTCAGCGGATGACGGCGACTCCTATGTGCCGCTGACACTGGAACTTTTTTTTCGCAATCTTGAGCGGCTGATTGATGGCAAGTCTCTGCTCAATCGGGTGCGTCCTGAACTGGGATATTGACAGTGAACCGCCAGCCAGGCATCCGAAGATTTTCACGCCAGCGCAAACAGCATGAGGCCCAGCGCCAGTCGGTACAGCACAAAGGGCAGCATGCCGATATTATCGATAAATTTCAAAAAATAGTGGATGCATAGATAAGCCACTGCGGCGGAAACCGCCGCCGCGAGAACAAAGACCAGCCATTGGATTTGCCTGTCCGCCTGCATCCACTGATAGAACTGCCACACGCCCGCCATCGCGATCACCGGGATGGCCAGCAAAAATGCAAAGCGTGAGGCGTTTTTTCGATCCAGCCCCAGCAGCAGACCGACCGTAATGGCAATGCCAGAGCGTGATACACCCGGAATCACGGCCAGCGACTGACCCAGGCCAATCAGCAGCGCGTCACGCCATTGAAGATCACCGACACTGCGCTTGCCGCGAAAAAATCGATCGCTGATCCAAAGCGCAAGTGCAAATAACACTGTCGCCGCTGCAATCACATCAACGTTGCGCAATTCGTTTTGCACCCAATCGCTGAGCAGCATGCCTGAGATGGCAACCGGAATGCTGGCGATGATGATGAACCACGCCAAGTCGGACTGTTTTGTCGACTGCCTGCCTGCCAATGATTGCAGCCAGGCGGTCGCGATCTGCAAAAGATCGCTGCGAAAATACCATACAGAGGCAGCCAAAGTGCCAACGTGCACAGCAATATCAAATGCCAGTCCCTGATCTTTCCACGACAGCACATGAGGCAATATGATCAGATGGGCTGAACTGGAAATCGGCAGATATTCAGTCGCCCCCTGAATGAAGGCGAGCAGTCCTGCTTGGATAAACTCGGTCATAGGGGCTGCGTCAACTCAGGCTGAGACTGCGGTCTGCAGTGTCAAAGCCTGCAATGGTTGAATCAAAGTTTTTCGTCAATTCCATCACTTTGAAAATTTCACCCATTTCTGATGGCGACATCAGTTTATTCATCTCGCTGCTTTGGCACTGATGGGTCGCTGCAGCCGCATCAAGATCATTTGGAATTTCTCCAATATCGAACAAAAATGCAGCCAAGCTGGTGAAACCGTTCAGCTCCATTCCAGCTTCGCAGGCGACATCCGCAATAACAGAAAAATTCACATGGGCAGTGATGTCCTGGCAGCCAATGCTCATCAGCGGATCCGTGCTTGCATGATGGTGTCTGTGGCACATCAGCGTCCCGGCGCTGCGATCGCGATGATAGTATTGACTCTGCGGAAAGCCATAGTCTGATATGAGCACCGACCCTTGCTGCATGCGGCTGGCCACTGTCCGCATCCAGGCCTGCGCCTGACAATGCAGCTCTGAACAATAGGGATACGGAATATCGGACAAGTCCAGGGCTTGAAATGACGCTGCAAAGTCCGCCCGCAGCCGCTCCAGAAATTCCACTTTCAGCTCGCTTTCATGCTCGACAACATAAGCCTGCCGCACCCTTTCGGGCTCTGCCCAAAACAGCTCTACCGGCATCGCATCCAATACTTCGTTGGCGATCACAATCCCGTTGAAGCCGGCGGTCGGCAGCTGCTCCAGCCAAGTCACCTTCCCCGCCAAAGCCGCACTCAGTGAATCGATTGCCTGCTGCTGTCGCTGGCGCATGTGCGGGCTGACCTCAATAATGCAATACCTTTCGATCTCACAGCCGGCTGCCGACAGCCATCGCAGGACTTGGCGCGCCAGAGTGCCATTGCCGGCACCAAATTCGTAGATGTTCTTAGGTCCGTCGAATGTGCGCAGACACTGGTAGATCTTGCTGGCAATCGAGTTGCCGAACACGCTCCCCAACTCCGGGGCGGTGACGAAATCGCCCTGTTCCCCAATCGCTTCCGATGCGGCGCAATAATATCCGCCAGCGGGATCATACAATGCAACCTTCATAAACTCCGCAAATGCAATTGCCTGATCGTCTGATTTTCGGATCGCATCCAGCACCGTTTGCTTGAGCTCACTAGACCGCTGCCGCTCGCAAGGGCTCAGCTCAGGAGCAGACATCAGAGTCAGCCCATACAGGAGCGAATCGATTCATTTTCATTGATTGGCCTCTTCAGCGCTCTGTACATCATGTTTTAGAGTGTCCATTGATCCGAAGCTCCAGTTGCAGGCAGATTGGGAAGAGGCCATTTCCCCCGGTAAACTGAGCGCTTGCAGGCTGCTTTCGGCGGTTTCAGCTCGAAAGAAAGGGGTACTTTCAATCCAGCTAAGCGGCCAGCCGCTTCATGGCATTTGGAAAAAATCCCCTTTTTAATACAGGCTGGATTTGAATTGACCGGCCTTGGATGCTGTTGAAGTCATCTTGCTGTCGTGTCAATCAATATTGTAATTGATGTTGTATCACGAGGATCCGAATGAGCGAATACGTCGTTCGCATTGCTTGCGGAATCAAATAAATTATGTTGATCTGCCTATACAAGAGACACCGACTAAGACTGCGAAGCAAATCAAGCTCGGGGCAGCGGCTCCGTCTGAAAATCGGCCCATTTTGCAGAAATAAAAACTCTATAATAGCCGAATCCGATTCAGACACGGAGAAAATCAAATGAAATATTCAACAAGATTCGCCCTTTCCCCCCCCCTGACCGCCTGACGGTCCTTGCCACCGTGCTGGCGGCCTTGACGCTACTGCCCACACTGGCCACAGCCGAGGTCGTTCCCGCCCACAACAACTACAAGCCGACCATCGTGCTGGACAATCCCGGCCCCAACGTGCTGACCGGCTGCGGCGAGCACGGGAGGGTGGCGACCCTGCGGCTGCGGATTCCGCCCAAGCAAGATGACGGGAACGCGTGGGGCGGGCAAAATTCCCTTTCCATTGAGGTCACGGGCAACCGCGAATTCTTCGAGTTTCGGCACGGGGAAGGGGCCTTTGAGAGATGGACGAAGAACTTCATTGGAGGCGGAGTGCCGTTTGACTCAAACATGAAAGAAGGCCAGCACACGATAGAGTTCCGGGTGAAGACCGGCGAGAACATCGGCTACGGCGGCGGGGGCGAGATTTTCCTCACGCTGAAAAAGTCGGAAGGAACTGTCTACTCCGACAAGTACAAGGTCTACAGCCCGGTGATCCGCATCATGGCCGCTGGCGGCCAGGGCTGCCAGACGCGGGCGCAGAACCCGACCTGTAAAGGCTTCTGGGACTGGACCGGGGGCATGCCCACCTGTCTGCTGGAGTAACGCCCGTGCGAGAGCGGGACGCAAGCCAAACGTCCCGAAACCGCCGAAAATATCTGCCTGGGCAACTGTGCTGTGATAGGCTTGGGATTATCCCTCGCAGGCACACATAAATCGATAACCTTTGATCTGATTATTGACAGGCGATTCCTCCCGGAAGACTATCTGGCGGAGGCGTTTTGCATGGATGCCCGGAAGACGGGCTATGGATGCGATCCGGACTGGATCGTGGCGGTCAGAACTTTAGGATTGGGCGCGCCCGGACACCATCCGCCGCAGGACGGCGGCTACTACGCCGGGCGGGCGTATCTCATCGCAACGCAGAATGTCGGAAAGATCAACGGACCAGAAGACACTCCAATCGTCGAAAGATTGACTTTTGACGGGACGACTCCGGGCACGCTCAGCTTCACCTGTCCCTCGCACTACCGCGGGCTGCAGGCCAACACGAACTACCGGGCCATGGTCTATGCGAAGCCCTACCGCGGGCGCGGATGGGGCTGGCACAGGCCTCTCGCCATGCGCGACTTCCGAACGGCGGCACATCCCAGTGCGAACTCTTATTGCGGCTAGCTGTGACCGTTCATTGATCCTGTCGGATACGGTCCATCTGGATCGGTGCGGGAAGGAACGGATAGAGTGGCGGCTTCGGGCCGCCCTTTTTCCATGCAGGCGCACACGATACCCGATTTGGGATATCAGGCGTGGTTAAGAATTATTTTTATTTGCAAAAATTTCATTTCAAACTGAGCCACGACCGAGCTCGGCAATAGCTGATCCAGGGCAGCGGTCATCAGTTATAATTCGCACCTCATCTGTCAGAGGTGACTGCTCGCGGAACGAACCCGATTCCTGCGTCAGTATAAATGGGAAGCTATGGTGAGTGAAACGCTATGCATTCGGGTTTGGGTTTCACAATTCCTGCACTGCCCCCGCAACGGTGATCAGAGCCATTCTGTCAGTCCGGAACCGCCCCCTCTCAGACCAGACCTAGGACTGTTTTAGCGGAGGGCTTCAACGTGGCAATTCTAATTACCGCACCCAGATATTCCTTCCAGCAATCTCTCGCTTTGCGATTGAATGGAGGGGATTATGTCTCACCTGCATGCGTCTAGACAGCGCACAATTTTTGATTATGCGCTGAGCTGGATATTCGAGCCTGAAAAGGTTCGGCAGCGCACCGCTTGCGCAAACGTCTCGCAGATATTTTCCAGGCGCGACCTGCAACCGAATCTTGCGAAATGCGTGATAGTGCATTTCATTCTGGTCTTGGTCTCGTCGGGACTGTATGCCTCAATCGCATCCGCACAAGATGCCGACGAAGACATTATTGTCATTGATGAAGTGGTGGTAACCGCTACGCGGATTCCAACTCCGCTCGCAGATACACTGCCATCGACAGCAATTATCACTTCAGATCAAATTGAACGCATAAAGCCAAGAGATCTTGGAGACCTCTTATCGAGAACAAGCGGATTGCAATTCAGAGACAGCGGGGGAAGAGGCTCAACCGGCGGAATCTTTGTTCGCGGCGCTAGCAGCGACCATGTCCTGATTCTGATCAATGGCGTACGCACTGGAAGTGCGACTCTGGGATCAACAAGAATTGAGAATATCCCGATTGAGTCTATAGATCGGATCGAGGTGATTAAAGGTCCCATGTCTGGTGTCTACGGCTCAGACGCGATCGGCGGTGTTGTTCAAATCTTTACCAAGCAAAATCGGGATGAAAAAACATTTGGTCTAGTGAGATCAACATTTGGTACAAACAGATTTCGGAACTACCATGCCCAGGCTGGATATAGTGAAGACAGCTATAGAGTTCACACGTCTTTGTCAAAAGAATCGACCGATGGACATGACCGCACCGCGTATAAAGGCGCTGGCAATGAGGATCGAGATAGTTTTGAACAGGCTTCCTGGCTTGACCGGCTCGATCTCGACCGAGCCTTGAGTGGCAATGAGGATCGAGATGGTTTTGAACAGGCTTCAGGCAGCTTTTCAATTAATGGAATTTTGCAGAATAGTTTGATTTGGGGATTGGACTACGTTGAGAGCTCCGCAAAAACCGAATATGACAATACATTAACGTCTACGGTCGATCTAATGCCACAAAAGGATAATCCTCAAACAACAGATATTGATGAAACAGAAAGTTATGATGAACATCAGAAAAGACTGAAAGGATACGAAGACGAATGTCCAGCCATTCCATATAAAGCATTGGCAAAAGAAGCATTGGCAAAATTAGGTGTAGAAAGAGCAAGAGCGCCTTCACCCACCTCGCATCGAATTTGTAAAGGCAGAGAATGGCATCAAAGATCAAAGCAAGAAACTACATCTGCACGAATTGAATATCCATATTCTGAAGAACTGACTATCCAAGGAACTTTGGGGGTGTCTGCAGATTCAAATAGAGCTATTACACCTGATAAAAAAGAAAACGATTTATTCAAGACAAAGAAAATAGATTACACAATTCAGGCAAACTTAGTTCTTTCAGAAGAAAATCAGATATCTTCCGGTGCAGACTATCAACAAGACAAAATCACGTCAACCAACCACTATGCTGCAACTCAACGAATCAACAAGGGAATCTACGCTCTGTGGCAAAATCAACTTGATCGTTCAAGCACTGTGCTTAGTGTTCGACACGATAGAAATAATTCCTACGGCTCTAACTCGAACTACAGCCTGCAGCAGTCATTTGACTTAACAGAAAAATACCGAATCGTTGCAGGCTACGGTACAGCATTCAAAGCGCCAACTTTCAATGACTTGTATTGGCCAGACAGCGGCAACCCAGACCTAGAGCCAGAAAAAAGCAGATCACTTGAGCTCTCTTTCCGAGCGAACAGCGATGATCAGTTTTGGCAAGTCAGCCTTTATCAAGCAAAACTTAAGAACCTGATTGCATGGGCACCGAATAGCGACGGCGATTGGAAACCCGCTAATGTCGATAAAGCAACCTTGGAAGGAGTCGAATTTGAGTTCACAAAGGAATGGAACGAATATATTGCTGGCGCCAGCTTTAGCTATCTTGAAGCGTATGATGAGAAGAAAGGAACTTTCCTGCAGGACCGAGCGAGAGCATCCGCTGCTGTCGAGGCTGGCAGGCAGATTGAAAACTTGTATATTGGCATTGATGGATTTGCGGAACATGGGCGCCATAGCGACAATAAGGGCACGACATTGCCAGGCTATGCCGTTTGGGGCCTGAGTGCCGACTACACAATATCTGACTCTTTTTCTGTGTCCGGCCACATTGATAATTTGTTTGACAAAAAGTACATCACCAATATCGCCACCTCAGACAACCCTTACCAAAACGAGGGTCGCACAATTCGGGTTTCACTCGAATACAGATTTTAATGCCATCGGTCGACTGCGGACGATCCGAACGATCAAGATGTGAATTTTGCAACTGTGACAGAATGAGAGGATTCTGAAATGAATGCCCACGACTTGAATGAAAAACACAAAATCAAAATGCAAAAGCAGAAAGCGAGAGTCGATGCGCAAGTGCAAAAGGCAACGACTGAAAGAGGTGTTTTCGTATTCTTGACCGGCAGCGGCAAAGGCAAGAGCAGCTCAGCCTTCGGCATGGCCCTGAGAGCGCTGGGGTACGGGCATAAAATCGGGGTGGTTCAGTTCATCAAAGGCGATCGAGTGACCGGCGAGTCATTGTTTTTCGAGAAGCTGCATCCTGAGGTCGACCACTACCAAATGGGCACTGGCTTTACCTGGGATACACAGGACCGCGAGCGCGATATTGCGGCAGCAGAAAAAACTTGGACAGTCGCGGCACAGATGCTGGAGGACAGCACTTTCGACCTGATCATCCTGGATGAGCTGACTTATATGCTGGGCTACAAATACCTTGATTCACAAACAGTACTTGATGCAATCGCCAGCCGGCCGCTGCAGCAAAGTGTCATTGTGACCGGTCGCGGCGGCGGCAAAGCGCTGCGAGAAATGGCGGACACCGTATCTGAAGTGAAAGAAATCAAGCATGCTTTCAAAGCCGGCATCAAAGCCCGACCGGGAGTTGATCTATAAATCAGCAGCCCGCTTGCAAGCGCACAATACCGATATGGTCAGCAAACATCGGAAACCATCCGCAGAACGCAACACGAACCAACTCAATTGACCTTTCTGCTTGATGCGTCCCGCAGCGCTCGTTTCGCTCAATGAGACTGCTCGAACCAAAATCCTGTTTTCGGCTGCTGGCTGTTGCGGCGGTTGCCGCTGCATTGGCAGGATTGCTGCTGGGACCGACGCAAATCTCTCCCTTGGTACTGTGGGACACGCTGCTCGCCGACAGCAATCCATCTAGCGATCAGATGATTATCCAGAAGATCCGATTGCCGCGAATGGTGCTGAGTTTTCTGATCGGGCTGATGCTCGCCAGCTGCGGGGCGGCGCTGCAGGGACTGTTTCGCAATTCACTGGCCGACCCGTCGCTGATTGGCGTCTCAGCCGGCGCCTCGGCCGGCGCCAGCTTTGTCATCGTCTTCGGCGCCCTTCTGTTCCCGGCTTCGGCAGCGGGGTACTCAGCTGTCTCAGCCGGCGCCTTTCTGGGAGGGCTGGCAACTGCGTGGATCGTCTATCGTCTGGCCAGCGGCCGCGAAGGCACATCAGTCGCAACCATGCTCCTCGCAGGCATTGCCATCAGCGCTTTGGCAGGCGCGCTCAATCAGCTGTTCAGCTATCTGGCAGACAACGACATGCTCCGCCGAATCAGCCTGTGGCAGATGGGTTCTTTGGAAACCAGCGATTGGCAGCAAATCAGCTACTGTGCAATTGTGTGCGTTTTTTTGATGGCGCTTTTGCCGCGGGAAAGCCGCGCGCTGAATGCAATGCTGCTGGGCGAGTCAGAGGCGCGGCACCTTGGAATCGGGGTTGAGTGGCTGAAACGCCGGCTGCTGATCTACACTGCGCTCGGTGTCGGCGTTGCGGTGGCCGTGTCCGGAACAATCGCGTTCGTGGGGCTGGTCGTGCCGCATCTCATCCGGCTGCTGATCGGTCCTGATCATCGGTATCTCATTCCAGCCTCAGCAATACTGGGCGGAGTGCTGCTGGTAGTCGCAGACGCGGTTGCCCGTATCATAATCGCACCGGCTGAACTGCCCATTGGCGTGGTGACTGCCCTTTTGGGGGTTCCGTTTTTCATCTCCATACTGGTTCGGCAGCGAGGTCGAGTCTATGCTTAGCATTCGATCGGCATCGCTGACCAGCGGCAAGATCCGCAGAGTCGACAATGTGAGTCTGCAGTGCGAGCCAGGGCGCATCACTGCGCTGCTGGGCCCCAATGGAGCGGGCAAAACCACAATGCTGAAACTGCTCAGCGGGGAACTCTCCGCAGACAGCGGAGAACTGACCCTGAATGACCGGCCAACGAACAAGTGGCGACCCGTTGAGCGTGCGCGAATGGTGGCCTGTCTGCCGCAGCTGTCAACCTTGAATTTTCCATTTACAGTTGAAGAAGTGGTTCTCATGGGAAGAATTCCGCATAATACCGGTGATATCAAAGACCGAGAGATTGCGCGTCAGTCGCTCGAATCTGTTGACAGCCTCAGTTTGGCTGAGCGTCTTTATACCGAGCTTTCGGGCGGCGAGAAGCAGCGCGTTCAGCTAGCTCGTGTTCTGGCGCAGATTTGGAGCAAAGTGATCATTGATGGACAAGAGCTGTCTCGAACGCTGCTGCTTGACGAACCGGCAACTTCACTTGATCTTGCCCACCAGCAGCTGCTCAAAGACATCGTCCGCAGGCTGGCAAGCGATAACGTTTCGGTGGTGATGGTTGTTCACGACCTGAATATTGCACTGACACTGGCTGATCATATGGTGGCCATGTCGAAGGGACGCTTGGTGGAGCAAGGCGCACCCGAAGAGATGGTGAAGGGCACGGTTCTGCAGACCTTGTTTGGAATCGATCTGCAGTTTGTCCATCACCCGAAAACCGGCAAGCCAGTCGCTCTGTTTCAATAGTCCAAGCTGGCATGCCTGCCCAATTGGAACTCATTCTTGGCGGCGTCCGCTCCGGCAAAAGTCGACTGGCTGAAAGGCGTGCCGTCGAAAGCCAGAAAAATAAAATTTATATCGCCACAGCAACAGGCGATGACGAAGAGATGGCCAGAAGGATCAAGCAGCATCAGATGCGACGACAGAAGGGGCAAGACTGGCGCCTGCATGAAGAGCCTATTCACTTGGCTGATGCCCTGCTGCAATGCAGTGACGACTCAAGCTGTCTGTTGGTGGATTGCCTGACTCTATGGCTGAGCAACTGCTTGCATGCAAAATGCTGGGAACAAGAGCGGCTTGCGTTATTTTCCAAACTGCCTGATTTATCTGGCCGCGTGATTTTCGTGAGCAACGAGGTTGGGCTGGGCGTGGTGCCGATGGGCGCAATCAGCCGTGAGTTTGTCGATGAGAGCGGACTGCTGCATCAGGAACTGGCGCACTGCTGTCAACGCGTAACTTTTACGGTCTCCGGCATGCCCTTTGAGCTCACTGCTGCCCCCGACGTTTGATTTGAAATTTGATGCATCTGATTCATAGTAATGTTATGTAATATTGCTCTCTGCGGTGAGACGGTGTCCGGGATTTCAGCGCTCAAGCTGATAGCGATCGACCAGGGGAATACCGCTCATGAAGGACGCTATGTTTTTTCTCAGCTTATGGATCAGCGGCCATGGAAGACTTTTCACCGCTGCATCGCGGGCCATCGCGGGCCTGCAGGGTGAAATCATTCAACTGCGCTCAGCAACGGCGCGCGCCGGCAACCGCTCAGCTCAGCCGTCTCAGGAACATTGAGAGCAGATTGGAACTTGCACAAGGCATCTCTGCTTGCAGAGCACATTCACAAAAACGAAAGTGATGACACTTATAACTAAATGAATATATTCGATCAAACCTTGGGACAGCAGTCCCTGGATCTTAAATGAACGCGATTGAGTCAACCGTATTGGACTGGTGCGATGCACCTGCAGCTGCACTCTGCCAGGCTAGCCGTGAATCGGCGTATGCGCGCCAAATGACATTGACCAAGCCGCCCGGATCTTTGGGGCAGCTAGAACAGATTGCCATTGATTTTGCGGGCTGGCAAGGGCAAGAAATTCCAACACTGCGCCAAGCTCACATCCGAGTCTATGCCGGCGATCATGGTGTTGCCGATGAGGGCGTTTCCGCTTTTCCGCAGGCTGTCACTGCCGAGATGGTGCGAAACTTCTCATCGGGCGGAGCCGCGATCTGCGTGCTGGCACGCATGCATGGCCTTGACTTCAAAGTAGTGAACGTCGGAACTGCAGCGCCGCTTGAGGATCTCCCGAATGTTATTCACTGTCGGCTGCAAAATGGCACAGCCAATTTTTGCAAAGAGCCGGCAATGAGCGCTGACACGCTGCAGCAGGCGCTCGCAGCGGGACGGGACTCTGTCCCGGATAAAGCAGACTTGTTTATCGGCGGAGAAATGGGCATCGGCAATACCACAGCGGCAGCCGCAGTCTTTGCCGCAATCTTGAAGATTGAGCCTGAATCGATCGCAGGACGCGGCACCGGCGTTGATGATGCGGGTCTGCAGCGAAAGACGGATGCCATACGAAAAGCTATTTCACTCCACAGTGAAAGCATCGCGAGCGGTGTGCTTGGCGCCATGCAATCGGTGGGCGGCCTTGAGATCGCGTCACTTGCGGGCGCCTACATTGCCTGTGCGCAAAAAGGCATTCCAAGCCTAGTCGATGGATTTATCGCTACAGCCGCTGCTCTGTGCGCGATTGAAATCAACCCCGATGTCCGCAATTGGATGGTTTTCGCACACTGTTCCGACGAGGCTGGTCATCGCGAAGCTTTATCAGAAATGAAAATTGAGCCGATACTGAAAATCGGCTTGCGGCTAGGAGAAGGGAGCGGCGCCGCTGTGGTTTATCCTCTGCTCCAAAGCGCTCTGAGACTGCATGCCGAAATGGCAACCTTTGAGCAGGCCAGTGTCAGCACCAAGTCAAGCTGAGGCAATGCAGTCTACCACTGTCGACCTGCTTCGGCACGGAGTTTGCGAAGGCGAGAACACCCTGCGCGGTGTTACGGATGCTGCACTTTTGCCGCAAGGCAAAACGGAGATGCAGGCCGCACTGACGCCTGGCAGCAAATGGGACTGTGTTATCACTTCTCCCCTTCGCCGCTGTCACAATTTTGCGCGCGAATTTTGTGATCGACAAAATATCCCGCTCAATGTGGACAAGCGCTGGCAAGAGATCGATTTCGGCGAATGGGATGGCGGAGATATCGGCGAGCTGTTTCGCAATTTTCCGGAGCAAGCCAATTTGTATTACACCCAGCCCGATCAGTTTACACCGCCGCGAGGTGAGTCTGTAAAAGAAGCTAAAGCACGCGTGCTTCAAGCTTTTGATGATTTACTCACTCAACATAAAGGAAAACATGTGCTTGTGATTCAGCATGGCGGACCGATACGACTGCTCTTGAGTCACATCCTAAATATTCCTTTGAATTTGCTGACACGTATATTTGTTCCATATGCATGTCTGTCGCAGATCATTGTCTACCATTCACTTGAAAGCGATGTTCCAGTGCTGATTTCACATAACACCCGCACACGTTGAGCCGCTATCGGTCAAAACCAAAATTTCAATGTGAGCTGGCGATTCAGGACAGTTAGCTCCCAAATAAGCCATCATTGATCATTTTTGATCACGCCACATTTTTTAGCAATACTTGTGACCAGCTGCCTTGTTCAGGATCCGATTCGAGGACGGAAGAGCAACACGGATTTTCAGTCTGTATCAAAACAAATGAAATCCAATAGCCGATAGAAAGAAAAACGCATCTCGCAGTTTCATATTACCCATTCATGAACTTTACCACTGCAACCTGCTAAGGCGGACATATTTCCTTGCGAACGGCTGGAGGCAAAATAAAACCAGGATAGAGAACAAGCTTCTGAAACAATGCATACATATGCGTATGCCAGTTAAGTCAAAACAAATCGGATGATCTGGACACGAAAACAGGACTTTCAGATACGAGCTTCAACATTTCTGCGACACGGAACTGAAATCCAGTCGCGCTCAGCTGCTATCTCGCATTCATGAGACTTCTGCGATGGACAGCAATCTCATGCAGCGAGCCCGAGCGACGAGGCGCCGGCCAGGATCCGAAACCGCATGGCTGGACGGTCGGGCATGCAAAGCCCCGAAGCGAAGGCGGCAGAGGAATCAGTCAGATTTCCATGGACCCGATCGGCGGCGGCCTGGCAGGCTCAGTCGCCGCGGATGTGCCGCAGGTCGCGCTTGGACAGCCCGGTGATCTCAGCGACCGTCTCCAGATCAATCCCTCTGGCCAGCGACCTCTCAGCAAATGCATACTGTGCCTTCTTCTCACCCATCTGCTTGCCCTGCTTGATGCCTTCCTCGATGCCCTGCTCTCTGCCGGCGTCGACATAATCGGCGGCCAGCTCGTCAATGACCTCTATCTGCAGTTCCATGATTCTCTCCTGCGGCGCCGCGGCTCGTTCCAGCTCAAGGATGCTGCCAACGCTGCATCCCGGCCAGTATTTTAGCAGGCAGCGCAGGATCATCCAAGCCTGCGAGGTCTGCTTGTGCGGGTCGGCGATCCGGCTCAGGGCGGCGCTGATGCGGCCGATCAGGGCCTGTCTGGGCCGGCGGCGGGTCTCCCACGGCGCGGTCAGGGCCACCAGGGTCGCGCGTGACTCCGGACTCAGGGCCGCGAAGCGGCGCAGTAGGTGTCGCTGGAGCCGAAGTGACCTCTCAGAGTGCGGTCGTGATTGATGCGGGCGCCGGCGCTCGCAATGAGGCCAGATGCGGGTCTTTCTTTCATGGTTTCCTCTTTTTTTTGACGGGTCTGTATTCAACCAGAGCGGACTGCCCGAGAATGTCTATGATTGTGAGAAACAATTCTGCCCCATGCGAATCTGTCAGGCGAATGGGTTTGCCAAAACGGAACGGAACAGGCTGAGTCCGTCCCTCGTCAATCGCGATATTATCGGCATAAAGGCGGGTTCGATCGGATGCGTCTCGAATCGGTTCGACTGATCCATGCAATCCGGGAAGATATCCATTATTTTGCGCAAAAATAGCAGAGCCGCCGGATTGCAATCTCTTGACTTCAAGAATCAATCCGCCATTCTCAGGAATCCATGAGCGGACTGCTGCGGCCGTATAGCCTTTGCCCGCAGCGAAGACTGTCATTGGCAAGTTCGTGGTATACAGGCTCAACGCTGCCTCGCCAGATTCGTCGGTCGCTGCCTTTACTCGGGTCTTGTTAGGAAACAGCGCATGAACCTCGATGCCCGCAAGCGGCTCCCCATTGCAATGCACAGCTACCAGCGCATCAGCTGGAAACAGTTCCAGTTTCGCGGCCGGGATACGCAGTACCAGACATATATTGTCAAGCAGTTGATATTCTGGAGCCTGCCCGGAAGTCTTTTGAGTTTCTGTCCGAATGATTGACACACCGTCACCTCGTCGCTCCATCAAAAACTCGCGATGTTCAGAGCCGGTCATGTTTGGAACCGGAATGCGCCCAAATGCAGAGGCAATGACTTCGTTTCGCGTCGACTGACTGTCCTCCATCGCCTCAATCGTCATTCCATTTGGCAGCAATCCCGGAGACTCAATTTCCAGCCGATTCTTGAACATCGACAACCGTATTCTTCGCGTAGACATGGAGTAATCTCGGTGAACTACTGCATTGACGACAGCTTCAAATACTGCGGCCAAGCTGTATTGCGGGAGATCTATGCGAGCAGGAGTTTTTCGAGCCGAGACTCGCATATTTCGCACGACAAACTGGATAGCGTCATCAATTTGCTGAGGAAGCGGACCCGTTATCTCTCTCCCGTCTATTTGTCCCGAAGCACGGTCCAATCCGCGGTAGCAGGTCGCGGTGATGCATGCATGCGGAAGCCATTTCTGCGGCGAAGGCGTGCAAAGAAGCACGCCAGCAACGGTTGCCCGCTCAATCTCTTCTTCATCCCTTGCCAAGAAGCCAAGATTCGCTAGTCCGCGGCGCGGATTTTCTGCACCCGCTGCGCTGATCAATCCTTCCCACAGACGTTCACTGAGAGTTTCAAAACCAGTATCAGGAACGGTTTGTTTATCTGTCCAGAGGTAACGACTCTGTGCGCGACTTTGGGAGAGTCTCAAAATCTCGTCTCTAGTCATGAGATGTTTCGCTGGAACGACTCTGATATAGGCTTTCCCATCCCGCTCATGCACAGAATAACCGCGGGGAATCTCGGCCAAAACAAACGCTTTGCCATCCAGCTCTCTGTTTTCAATATGAATGCGCAAAGGCGGATCAATCTTATCGCGACAAGCTTCGACCAGCATTCTGCTCAGCTCTTTCAACTGCTCGGAGGACATGTGCTGAATCTTTTTATCCTCCCTCACGCCGCATAGCAATACCCCGCCATTCGCATTCGCGAATGCGCCGATCTCATCAGCAAGCTGCTCTCTGCGCGGACTCTTTGGCTTGTTTCCCTTGAACTCAATCTGCTTGAATTCCCATTTGCTATCCTCGCCCAGCCTGAGACAGCGCCGAATGTCTTCTTCGCGAATCAGCATGCAACAGACTCCATAATCAGTTTTTATTTGACGTGTGGTAGAGAAACCCATTTTAAGCCAACACCATGGAGCAGACAAAGCGGGTTTCGGCTTATGAGGCAGCAGCCCATATCTATCCAACCACGACAGTGCAAAGTGTCTCCGCTGCCTGGCATCAATCGTGAGACTCGCTTCTACCTCATCAGACAGAAGTCAGAGTCAATCACATCAGGTGGATTGCCCTTTCTTTTTTCAGAAATCAACGTGTGGCTAAACACAGCGATTTTGGCGACTTTGCGACCAGCAAGAAATAGTCCTCCTTTTCGATTTCACCATCTTTACACCAATTGAGCGAGCAGGGTTTGAGCGGGTGCAATGACCGGTTTACTGAATTCGAAACAATTGCGCTCGACAAAATCCAAGTCCATCGCGACCTGAAATGCATGTTCCGCTTTTGTCTGATTCTGAAAATTCTGCAACGCCTTTGAAAGCGGCGCTTTTTTGCTCGTTTTCACTTCAACAAGGAACCATGGGGTACGGTTGTGCGATACCAAAAAGTCCACTTCGTTCTTCTGTTTATCGCGTACAAAATGCAAATCGAATTGCCCCTGTCCGGTATGTGTCCACCAATGAACGGCCTTGAGCAGCGCGCTTGCCACAAAATTTTCGGCACATGCGCCGGCTTCCTCAATGGCTGACCAATCCCAAAGATAATACTTGGGCTCTTTGCGCAGCGCTCGCGCAACATTGACATGCCAAAGTTTGACCTCAAAACAATAGTAGAGCGCTTTCAAGGTTGAAATCCAGCTCTTGACAGTGTTGGCCTGAACTTGACGTGCCAGACTGGAGTAGCCGGTCAGCTGGCCGGCCTGGCAGCGCAGAACCAGCGCCAAATGCTCAATTTGCCCCAGCTCCTGGATTCTGGTCAAATTCCGCAAATCATCTTGCAGCAGCTTTTCATTGCGTACTGAAAGCCAGTTTTCGTGAAACTGTTTGCTTGAGAGCAAGAAAGGTTCTGGAAATCCGCCGAAATTCCAAAGCGATTCCGACTGATCTTTTTCGATTTTCTGCGGCCCCGTATCAATTGCCGCACTGTTGTCCGCACCGGTGCATTCGGCAACCGAAATCGGATGCAGCACGTAAGGAAAATATCGTCCCATCAGACTATCTCCGCCACGCGAAAAAACGCGAAGCGCCGCCGGCAACGAGAAATCTCAGCTGTGACTCATATCGGTCAAACATGTCTTTCAAAAAATCATGCCAATGCTTGTATTTGTGCAATTCATCAAATACACACAAGGGCAGGCAATCCGTGATTCGGTCTGCCCCAGAGCGCTGCGCGATCGCATGAAACTCATCCAAAATCGCTTTTCTGTCCATTGGATCATCCCAGTTAAAATATTGAAAATCGGATATTGCTTCACCAAGTTTTCTGGCCGCAGTCATTTTTCCAACTTGCCTCGGTCCAGACAGAAATAGCATTTGACGATAGCTGCGAAGATGCCTCGCGAAGTGTGCGGATAAGTATCGGTCAATAATTTGATGGCTTTTGTTATATTTCCTGATTCGCAAAAATGCTTTGCCATCTCTGGTTTTTAGACTGGCCATTTACAGCACAATACTCCGTGCTTGACTTCAGCAGTGCGAGCTGGATGATTGACTTTTTCGAAATATTGCATTGTGCTGATCGCCTGGCTTGATGTATCTGTATTTTTGAATGAAACACCCCTCACAGATCAAACAGCAATTGGATGCTTTCAGGCTGGCTTTGCAGTTCATGACATGCATTCCTGCAGGCAGATTCGAAAATCTGCAAGAACAGTCGCAAAGCGATTCTCTATTTTGGTTTCCGGCCATCGGCTTGGTGATTGGCGCGGCGCTGGCCATCATCGCATGGATCAGCGCGCCCTTGCCTGTCTTGCTGCAGGCGGCAATCATAGTCGCGATCTGGGTTGTCATCACGGGCGGTCTGCATTTGGACGGATTAGCGGATTGCGCTGACGGATGGGTGGGCGGTCTAGGCAGCCGCGAGAGAACACTGGAGATCATGGCGGATTCAAGATGCGGTCCCTTTGCTGTCATGGCCATAGTCCTCACTTTGCTGCTGAAAGCATCTGCTCTGGCATCCATCAATACTCTGCTGGCGCTTGCTCTCGTACCGTTTATTGCAAGGCTGCTGATTATTCCCTGTTTTCTATACGTCCAGTATGCCAGACCGAAAGGGCTGGCAGGCACTATTCAGAATCAGCTCACAGACCGCAAGCGCACAATCGCGAAAGGCATCTTGACAGCAGGCGCGATCTTGTGCTGGATCGCGCTCCCATTCAGGCTGTGGCTCGGGCTTGCGCTCATTACGACCGGGCTGTTTCTTGCATGGCGCATCGCGGTGAATCGACGCTTGCAGGGATTTACCGGAGACTGTGTCGGCGCACTCATTGAAGTGTCTGAAGTTGCAATGCTGATGATGCTGGTCGTTTTTGGATTTTAGGCTTGCTCGGTTTTCTTGTGATTGCCGGTGCGCTTGCGCTGGACTGGATACTCGGCGAGCCGAAACGCTTTCATCCATTGGTGTTTTTCGGCACCATTGCGCAAGCACTGGATGACTGGACCCATCGCCCTTCAAAATCTTCCAAAACCCTCATCTGGCACGGCGTGTTTCTTTGGGCCGCTTTGGTGATCCTGCCCGCGGCATTGCTGTGGGCTTTTCTCTGGCTTTTGCCGCTGCCCGCACAGGTCGCGGTCGAGCTGCTCATTGTTTATTTCACCCTTGGCTGGCAAAGCATGCAGCAGCATGCGATGGATGTATATCGGCATTTGCAGTCGCCTGACTTGCAAAGAGCCCGACAGGCTGCCGCCCGCATTCTCAGTCGGGAGACCAAGGATCTTGATGCGACCGAAATTGCAAAAGGCACAGTCGAAGCCGTCGTCGAGAATGCAAGCGACAGTACGCTATCTGTCATTTTTTGGTATCTGCTGCTCGGGGCGCCCGGCGCTCTCATGTTTCGGCTGGCTAACACACTGGATGCAATGTGGGGCCACAAAACACAGCGATACCTTCACTTTGGTCGCTGTGCGGCGAGACTCGATGATGCCTTGAATTGGATTCCAGCGCGACTGACCGTGGTCAGTTTTGCTTTAGGCGGACGATTTTTTGATGCCATTGACTGTGCTCGAAACCAAAAGGCGCCGTCAGAAGGCCCCAACGCGGGCCTGGTGATGGCCGCCGCCGGCGGCGCCTTGAATGTTCGTCTTGGCGGCCCGGCAATCTATGACGGCGCACTGGATGAGCGCCCGATTCTCGGCGCCGGCCGCACCGTTGAATCTCAAGACATTGCTCGCTCCATTCAGCTGGTGTGGCGAGCGATCGCAATTTGGATGACGGTACTGGGCATCGCGCTGATCCTGTTCAGCGCAAATACGCTGTTGGCCCGCTAGCCGCCTGCTGCGGCGGCAGCGCCCGATTTGCATAGGAATATTCTGCAGACAGACAGCAACTTCGGCGCAGTGGACATTGGGTTTGCTGCAAGCGAGGGAAAACCATCCGCGAGCTGTCTGTGGCGCAATCAAAATTCAATTCGCTTTGCCGGTCACATTCTGACTGCGATGAAAGAAACCGACTGCGCTCTATCTTCGCCGCCGTCTTCGTTTTGAGCCCTTGCTTGCAGCCGCTTGCAGCGGCGTTTTCATTTTTTCGTAGAGCCAAAACAAGTGCTCGACACGCTCACGCTCCGAAGAGAATCCAGACCGACGATACAGACGATCGACTGCTTTATCCAGCGCCTGATGCGCTTTTCGCAAATCTGGCGGCATCAGATCGGGGTCGTACAGGTCGGCGAGAGTTGCATTCGAATGATTGAGTCTCGCATCCAGAACAGCTTGAGCATTCGGTTCAAGTCCGGAAAGATCAACATCTTTGGGCGGCAGCGGAAATGTGTTGTAAACAAGCCCAATCGAATAGCGATAGCGGCTCTCCAAACGCCCGCCGATATAGCGCAGCCAGGCCATATGCATCGCTGAGGTCAGAAGTGCGAAATCAGACAGTGAGGCATCCAGCAGCACAAAAGCCGCATTGCTTGGAATGACAGGCGGATTCAGCCAGCCGATTGGCACGTAATCTCGCCGCTCTGAGCTTACTCTCGGAACCAAAAGAAAAGGACATTCAGGGAGGACATTTACATGGTAGAGTGTCGGAGTGTCTGCGAGTTTTTGTGTTGAAACGCTTCTGCTGGCTTCACGGCAGGATCGAACATCAGCGATGCGCTCTCGAACGAGCGGCAGCTTTTTTAAGGCATCGGGCGGCGCGCGATGCAGGGCAAGAATCCAGCGCTTGTCACCTCGCAGATACTCCCGAGCGCCCGCATAGGGGCGGAGAAATTGATCTGCATCCGGTTCTTGGGCAAGAAAATCTGCGCGCTGCGCTGAGTTGAAGATATATCGGCCGCCGTCAATCGGTTTCGAGCCGATCCTCATCGTTTGCAGGCCATTGATCGGTGCGCTTTCTTCCTGCACCACAAGGTGCGAATCAGCAAACTTGGCGGCATCGAACAGATAAGGCGATAAATCGCCATGCTGTGTCTCATCCGGCTCGCCGTCAATATCAGGGTAGCTGAACAGGCGCCTGGCTGAATTGGCTGTTTCCCGTTTGCCCAGACCAAGAATGACGACATGCACGTGCGCCTTGCCGCTCGCATCCGATCCCCATGCGAACGTCCGATGCGCAAAAGAAATCTCAATACTGCACCGATCAAACAAAACAGGCCACAATTGCGCAACCTGCTCCCCCTGTGTGATCGAATTGGTTGCGACGAATCCGATTCTTGAGCGCCCTTTCTTCGCATATTCTCCTGCCTTGATCAACCATGCGGATACATAGTCGAGGGTGCCGCCGCTTTTGCCCAGGGCTGCGATCCGGCGTACCTGAGCGCGCTGATCCGGTGTTTGCAGCTTGGCTCCAATGAATGGCGGATTGCCAAGCACATACGAGCAATCCTTTGCCGAAACGACTGTCTCCCATTCTGTTTCCAGTGCGTCTCCATGCCTAATATTCGGCGTGACTGCCAGTGGAATTCGGGTAAATGTCTGACCGATTTCCAGGCTCAGCCGGTTATTCATAATATGATCCATCATCCACAGCGCAGTCTCTGCAATTCGCACCGGAAACTCGCCAATCTCAATCCCAAAAAACTGATCCACATTCACCTTTGACAAGGATGTCGCATCGGTCGCAGCCTGGATGTAGTCTTGCACCCGCGGCTGGATTTCCTTTAGGATGTCTATTTCCAGGAGCCGCAATTCCCGATAGGCGATGATCAAGAAATTGCCGCATCCGCAAGCCGGATCGAAGAACCTCAGGTTCCCAAGCCTTTCATGAAAACTGCGAAGATCAGCCATGCGACGTGATCCTGTACGGGACTTCAGCCGCTCAAATTCCGCTCGCAAATCATCCATGAACAGCGGTTCAATCACTTTCAAAATATTCTTCTCTGTTGTATAGTGCACTCCTTGTGAACGACGTTTTTCGCCTCCGTTACAGACTGAAAAAGTGCGCCGAAAATCGCAGGCGAGATTTCAGACCAATCAAAATAGCAGGCAGTCAGCAGCGCCTTTCACATAGCGGAATTGAATGCGGGGATACGCAGCGGACCTTCAAACAGCTTGCCATTGGCATAAGGAAATCTAGCGAGATCCTCGTCAAGCGTTGACTGGCGCTCAGGCTGAGGTGTATCCAGCGCCTGAAACAGCTGCGAGAGCCACAAGCCTAAATCAGAACCGTCTTCCCTCGTTCGGGTTTCGATGAATTCAAGAAACACATCGCGCGGCTCAAAAATTCCAGTGTCATCCGCAAACAGGCAGAAAACAATGCGAACTAGAAAACGCTCCAGATCATATCCCGTGCAACCCGCCGCAAAGAGCGCATCATGCAAATGTCCTACCAGCTCTGCTGCTTTGATATTTGCCGGGTCCTGATCACGAAAAACGCGGCGGCGCACCCCAACAATGAAGCCGAACAGCTCCACTTTCTGCGGCAAATCTGCAAGGCTGAAAGAAACCGTCTTGCGCTCATCCAGACCGTGGAGCTCCAATGTCTGAAAATCGCTGATGAGGATATATTGCGGTCTCTCGCGCTGCGACAGCGCGTCGAAATATTCTCCAGCTTGCTGGTAGGCTGCCTTTAGATTTCGGCCGGCGCTTTTCTGCTCGACGATCAGAACTCCCGGCCAAAACAAATCAATGTATCCAGATTGGTCATTGAGTTTTGACACATGCTCCTCATAGCGTGCAACGCTTCTTCCTCGAACCCCAAAAATTTCGAAGAATTCGTTGTAGAAACTCTGTGTATCCGCTTTTTCGTACTGGGCATCTTTCCATTCGCTCGCAAAATTTGATGCGCGTACGCGGATTTCATTCCATGAATACTGCACCGGTTTCTGCCAGCTCTTTTCGCGGCCTATGCAACAATCGAATGGACAGGCGGTCGGAATTCAATTGCACTTGATCCGAGCCTGATCAAAGGAATGCAGATTCAGATGAATCAAATCCAAAATACTCATGCGCAGGCTTGCCCCGTTGAATCAGTTTGGCAACCTCATTGACGCTGTGACGCAACCATTCTTCTTGCGTATCGCTGACATCTTCCGGCGGACAGCGCCCTCTCACCTTCGTCAATTTCGGGTCGAGCGCTCCAACTTTCCCGTACTGAATTTTCCCGGTATGGACGACGTGTTCCCAGAAGTCACCAAAATCACACAAATACTCGAATTTTGTCACGCCTGTTTCGGCGAGAAAATCGCGCAATGACACATCGTTCAAGCTGTAGGCCTCCTTTCTCCCAAGAGCATCCCTGGTCAAAGATTCTTCAAGCTACTCTGTCCGCCGGGTCTCGAAAGAATAAAAGTGAGCGTTGCGCCAGCCCAGTGCGGCTTGAAAGGTGATATGCAAATCATCAAGCAAGATAATCAAGCGGCACCAAAAGTGATCGCATAACTTTGGGCGTGACATTCTTCAGTTTAACTCTAAGTCGAATTATTTCCATTTTCTCCCCCTGATTGCGCAGCACTAGCCTGCAGCTGTACAGACGCCAGACTTCAACACCATCGCCAACTCCAATCTTTTCGAATATCAAACGAAATGCGCGCCAAAATCGACGAGCATGATGCAATTTGCTGAATTTGGACATTTGCAATGTCTGCTTCGGCAGTCTGGAATAGAAGCAACCGACAGCATTCGTTTCTGCGTCTCCGCTCAAACATCCATAGAGCAAGCTAGTCTGAAGAAAAACAATGCCTCTTGCGCCGCTCTCTGGCAAAAGCGGATAATTGGACTTTCTTGCAAGCCAATCTAAAGACAAGGCCCGCGAATCCAAAAGAACTGCATTCCCATCAATGAAACCGCATATTTTAGACAGTCTTCATTCAGGAGCGCTCATCCGGACGATAGCCGCTTTTACCCTAATGGCGCTATCCAGTGTTCATGCAAGTGAGAGAGCCGTCACCGATGATTCCGGGGCTTTAATCACACTGGAACAGCCCGCTCAGCGCATCATTACCCTCGCCCCGCATCTGACCGAACAGGTCTTTACCGCAGGCGCAGGCGATCGAATTGTGGCGACAGTCAACTACAGCAACTATCCCGAACAAGCCAAGCAAATTCTCAATATTGGCAGCTACAAGAAAATCAGCTTTGAGATGGTCGTCGGCCTGAAACCGGATTTGATACTGGCATTCGGCGGCAATGGCTGGGAGATGATCGATCACCTGCGGGGTCTGGGCCTCACCGTCTATGTCGACGAGCCGCGGGAACTTGAAGATGTCGCCTCTTCTCTGACCCGAATCGGCCAGCTGCTCGGCACCGAATCAACTGCAAAGACTCAAGCGAATTTGTACGCACAAAAGCTGCAAGCGCTGCAAAGTCGCTACACTCAAAGCCAAAAGGTCAATGTTTTCTATGTGGTCTGGAACAAGCCACTGATCACAATCAATGGTGAGCATCTGATATCCAGTGTCATGCGTTTGTGCGGCGGTACCAACATATTCAGCGACACTTTAGCGATGGCGCCTCGGATCAGTGTGGAATCGGTCATTGAAGCTGATCCCCACATCATTATCGCAAGCGGGCATGGCAGCGAGCGACCTGATTGGCTTGATGAATGGAAACAGTGGAAATCGATTCATGCTGTAAAACATAACCATCTTTATTTCATTCCACCGGATATTTTGCAACGCCACACAGTACGGATTCTAGAAGGGGCAAAGATGATGTGCGAATTTCTGGAAATTGCCAGAAACACAGCTCCATGACGCTACACCAAATTCACCGGCATCTATGCTCTACTGATTTTTTCGCTTTATCGCAGGCGTTTCATCAAGCCGTGATGCCAGCGCAGGAATACGCAACTTGGCTGCTCAATTCTACCCGTTGCTCTCCGAGCACAGAGGTGTCAAAAAACATCTCGAAAAGCTTTCTGCAGTGAAAAATTGTGCGGCAAGTTGAAGATGGCTTAGCTTAAAGTCTCATCTCAAACGAAATGCAATCGTATACTCTAATTCAAGGGGAACTGCCATGCCTGCCCAGACATCCATGCTCCATGTTTGTGTTGACGATCAACTTAAAGCTCAAGCCTCAAGCGCACTCGCCGGTGCCAGCCTGACACTCTCGGATGCTGTACGCATCCTTTTGACTCGCGTGGCGGCAGAAGGCGAACTGCCCGCAAGCCTGGCCGCCGACCCAGACACCTGCGATGCCTGTTTCGGTCCAAGGTACAGGATGCGCTGGATGATCAGCGCACTGCCCAAGCGATGCAAGAGGCGCAAACGCTGATTGAAGAGAAGTGCCATGCCCGATCTTGAATGGAAAACCACGGCCATCCCCGATCTTACCAGGACTTGTCGATTACATCTTCGATTGAGGATAGGGCATCAATGCTGTCAAGCAGGAGCAACGGTCCCCGCGAGATAATCGTACGCCCAGACTACTGCCAAAGATCCTAGCACCTTGACAATTCTGCTTTTTCTGTACGCAGCGTAACAATGGCCGGATCATGGCGGTGCAAATTGAAGTTATGATTTGGCTCTGGTACCGGCCTGCCGGGCCGGACAGCCGCTGCCCGATTATTTTCACCGTTTGCTTGATATTTGGAGAGGGTGCTGATAATATTCCCACTCTGTATTAGAATTCATCATGACAGACAGGACACCGGCAAGAGCATGGAAAAGGACGGGCCGTACAAGCGGCTGCTGATGCAGCCATGGGTGATCCGGGAGTTCGCCGCAGGCTTCCTGCCCGCTGCGGCGGCCGCGCGGATCAGTCTCGACTCCTTCCGCCGCTATCCGACGGAGACCGTCATCCGCGACCTGAAGAAAGGCGAGAAGTACCGGCATCTGCGCAACGACGTGATGTGGCGCTTTGAGTTTGACGATGCTGCCTGCGGCTATGTGCTGCTGATGCTTGAGGCGCAGTCGCGGGTGGACCGGCTGATGCCGGTGCGCATGTGCCGCTAGGTGCTCGGCGGGCATGAGCTGCTGATGGAGGCCGAGGGTCTGACAGAGCTGCCGCCGATCATTGCGGCGGTGATTGATAATGGCGAGCAGCCCTGGGATGTGCAGACTCAATTGAGCGAGATGATTGCGGTGCCGCAGGTCTTGCGGGATTCGGGCTTTGCGTTTGACCGCTATGTGCTGGTCGACAAGCGGGGTCTGTATGAGCGCGGCGAGCTGCCGGCGGGGAATCTGTTTGAGTCGCTGATCACGGCTTTGCATGCGAGCGATGCCGGGGAGTTTGCAAGCAGCTATGATTTGACTTTGGAGCGAGTTTTCGGTTCGGAGGCGTATGAGTTTGTCAAGGAGTTTATACTGGAGATCAAGGGTCAGGGCCGCCACAGCGAGCTGGCGGAAGTGGTAAGACAGCAGGAGGGCGAGACGATGGTGGTGAGAACAACATTAGCGGATTTCGAGCAGCAGATGCTGCAGCGCGGGATTGATCAGGGCTGGCAGCAGGGCCTAGAGCAAGGAATGCAGCAAGGAAGGGAGCAAGGAATGGAGAGAGGAATACAGCAGGGGACACAAGACTCCAAGCGTGAATTTGCCCGACTGCTGGTCGGCGATGGCAAGTCCGAGCAGGAGGTCCAGCGCTATACGGGCCTTTCGATCCGGGAGATTCGGCAGCTCAAGCGCGACTGGCCGCGTGCCGAAGGCTGAATTGAGAGCAGTCCTGAGGCTTTCAGACTTAGGTCATTTTTGCGACTGCCAGCCACTTTGCGCATCAGCAGCGCGAGTCGGGGCTTTTGCGATGCGCTGCCTTTTCCATGGTGCTTCAGGCGCAATGCAGGGCTCAATCCCTGGTGTCAGGTCATTCAGATCAGGTCGGATCAAGGCGTTTCAGCTGGATCCGCGCATCGGCCGCAGTGAATTGCCAGTCGGACTGTTTCTGCGGCACGGTAGGCTTGACTTGACACCGGCTGAACCGAGAGACTGAAATGGCCGCGCGGGAAAACGTCAGCTTCCGGTTCATTTCCCTATGCCGTGATTTTCATGACGAGTGGTCTCAATCCAGTTTGTGATCATCTTTGATTTCCATCTTGATTGGCAGAATTGGGATCAATTCCTTCGAAATGATACATAGGCATTCCTAATTACCACTTATCCTAAGTCATATTTATGGCAGAGTTCCTGATTGCAACTTGTTGATATGAAAAGACAATAAAATAGGCTCAGCGGCAGAGACACCCGTGCCAGACAGAAAGCTCATCGGGACCAGGACTGGTGAAACGATTCCGAGGCGGGGTTCTATTTTTCAGGCCCTTGCTGATCAAGCATTTAGGTCGGGTCGGCAGCCCTCAAAATATGCTTATCATTAATAGTAATTAGGTAGGCATTTAGTTCGCCAGATGCCGCACCAGAATGTCAGCCTCCTTACATTGCCCATGCCCGATCGCTTGCGCGGAAACAGCTGAGAGCCGGCTTAATTGGCTTGAGCACAGCTCAAGCGGAAAGTCAGATAAAACTCTTCGGTTTCTTGCAGTCGCTGAGAATTCAGCATGGAATTTTTGCAATGTTCCCACTGTATGAATCAGTCGACCAAAATAACAGAAAAAATCACCTGGCAAACCCAAATTCAAATTCGAACCTTTCCAGAACCAAACATAAAAACTTTCGCAAAGGCAGGTTGACCCTGAAAAACTGCATAGATCAGCGGCGAATTGTGATCTTTTGTGGTAGAATTTTTATCACTTCTATGGAGTATCGAAGGGTTGCAGTCTTGTCCAAAGCATACCGCTGGCGCTGTTAGCGAGCACTCCGTTTCGGGGAGTTTTTCTCAAAAGACAACAGATCCTGAATCCGATCAAATTCATCTGCATGGACCCAAAGCACTTTCCAAAACCACCGCCAGCGGATCCTTTGGACGAAGAGGTGTGGCTGGATCAGACTGATCGTGCTGAAGTCGGCCGCGAGCCATTCTTTTTCGGCCGCGATGCCGAGCATGAGGTTTTTCAAAAAGCAGCGGGCAGTCTGCATGCGGGCCGCATAGGGGGCGGCACCATGGTTTATGAAGGCGCACCGGGTGCGGGCAAATCTGCATTGATGCTTGAGTGCATGGAGGCGATCCGGCAGCATTCTTCCCCTGAAGACCCCTGGGCAGCAGTTCTCATCAAGCCTGAAACTTTAAAGTCGGCAACACAGACCATGAGCGTAATGCTGAATGCCGTCAATAAAGAAAGCATGCGTCTCTCGCAGACTGTCTCAGAAACAATGTCTGGAAAGTTCAGTGAGAAGCGCGAAGCTGCATTGGCGCTGCCCTTGGGAATCTAGAGTTAGCTGGGCATCGCGAGCAATGCGACCACCTCCCAATATCAGACCGTCTTCACCTTCAGCTCTGAACGAACCGATTTAGGTATAATCGCATCTCATATGAGATGCAATTATAGGCCTTAATTTAAGGGGTTGCCATGCCTGCTCAATCATCCATGCTCTATGTTCGTGTTGACAATCAACTCAAAACTCAAGCCTCGGACGCACTGGCTGACGTTGGCCTGACACTCTCGGATGCGGTACGCATCCTGCTAACCCGCGTGGCAGCAGAAGGTGGACTGCCGGCCGGACTGGCCTCCGACCCGGACATCTACGATGCCTGGTTTCGAACCAAGGTGCAGGAGGCGCTGGACGATCAGCACTCCGCCAAGCCCCATGCCCAGGTAATGCAAGAGGCACAGGTGCTGATTGACGAAAAGAGCCATGCCCGATCTTGAATGGAGAGCCCCGGCCATCGCAGACTTACTGGCGATCGTCGACTACATCTCCGACGACAATCCGGCGGCGGCCCAAGCTCTCAAAGATGAAGTCGAGGACAAAACGTCGAAGCTGCCAGATCATCCTCTGATGTATCGCTTGGGCAGAGTTGACGGTACCCGCGAAATAGTTGTGCGCCGGCATTACATTGTGGTCTATGCTGAAAACCCCAGCACCGTAACAATTCTGCGTGTTCTGCATGCGGCACAGCAATGGCCAGATCATAGCAATGAAAATTGAAGCCGTGCAGCTGAACCGAGAGACTGAAATGGCCGCGCGGGAAAACGTCAGCTTCCGGTTCATTTCCCTATGCCGTGATTTTCATGACGAGTGGTCTCAATCCAGTTTGTGATCATCTTTGATTTCCATCTTGATTGGCAGAATTGGGATCAATTCCTTCGAAATGATACATAGGCATTCCTAATTACCACTTATCCTAAGTCATATTTATGGCAGAGTTCCTGATTGCAACTTGTTGATATGAAAAGACAATAAAATAGGCTCAGCGGCAGAGACACCCGTGCCAGACAGAAAGCTCATCGGGACCAGGACTGGTGAAACGATTCCGAGGCGGGGTTCTATTTTTCAGGCCCTTGCTGATCAAGCATTTAGGTCGGGTCGGCAGCCCTCAAAATATGCTTATCATTAATAGTAATTAGGTAGGCATTTAGTTCGCCAGATGCCGCACCAGAATGTCAGCCTCCTTACATTGCCCATGCCCGATCGCTTGCGCGGAAACAGCTGAGAGCCGGCTTAATTGGCTTGAGCACAGCTCAAGCGGAAAGTCAGATAAAACTCTTCGGTTTCTTGCAGTCGCTGAGAATTCAGCATGGAATTTTTGCAATGTTCCCACTGTATGAATCAGTCGACCAAAATAACAGAAAAAATCACCTGGCAAACCCAAATTCAAATTCGAACCTTTCCAGAACCAAACATAAAAACTTTCGCAAAGGCAGGTTGACCCTGAAAAACTGCATAGATCAGCGGCGAATTGTGATCTTTTGTGGTAGAATTTTTATCACTTCTATGGAGTATCGAAGGGTTGCAGTCTTGTCCAAAGCATACCGCTGGCGCTGTTAGCGAGCACTCCGTTTCGGGGAGTTTTTCTCAAAAGACAACAGATCCTGAATCCGATCAAATTCATCTGCATGGACCCAAAGCACTTTCCAAAACCACCGCCAGCGGATCCTTTGGACGAAGAGGTGTGGCTGGATCAGACTGATCGTGCTGAAGTCGGCCGCGAGCCATTCTTTTTCGGCCGCGATGCCGAGCATGAGGTTTTTCAAAAAGCAGCGGGCAGTCTGCATGCGGGCCGCATAGGGGGCGGCACCATGGTTTATGAAGGCGCACCGGGTGCGGGCAAATCTGCATTGATGCTTGAGTGCATGGAGGCGATCCGGCAGCATTCTTCCCCTGAAGACCCCTGGGCAGCAGTTCTCATCAAGCCTGAAACTTTAAAGTCGGCAACACAGACCATGAGCGTAATGCTGAATGCCGTCAATAAAGAAAGCATGCGTCTCTCGCAGACTGTCTCAGAAACAATGTCTGGAAAGTTCAGTGAGTATTTGAAGATCGGACAAAAGCTCCGAGCGAGGCGGCAGCTTGGGCGGTGTGTCCATAGGCGGACGGCCACAGCAAGACTCAGACGAAATCCAGCTGGCCGAGCCGGTTTTCATGAATGCGGCCCCTTTGCTGAAGAGGTTTCGCTTGGTGGTTTTTGTCGACGAGGCACAGAACATACCAATACAGCAGACAACTCGGGGCGTAACCGACTGTCTGCACAACCCGCCGGAAAGCATTCCTTTGATTGCAGCCTTTTTTGGGCTGAGTGACACTCAGGAGGTGCTTCGCCAGTGCGGTCTTTTGAGATTTGCGGATCAGCGGGCAGCCAATCTTCAGGCACTTTCGATGGCAGATGCAAGCGACTCGATCAGATGCCTGCTTAATGCTTATTTCACGGGAGACGAGGACGAGAAGTCAGTCTGGGTGGCTGCGCTTTCTGAGCTGTCGCAGGGGTGGCCGCAGCATCTCAACCGAGTCGGACTGGCGGCCGGTCAAGTCATCCGCAAAAACAATGGAAAACTGGAAAGGCCTCTGCTTGACGAGGCGCTGCAAAAGGGAACGGAGCGAAAAAACGACTATTATGCCGGACGGCTGGCTTCCGGCTTCCTGGATCCTGAGTTTTACAAACTGCTGGCTTTGGCAGCCGATCGCCAGCCGCAAGGAATCCTGTCGCGCAAGGAACTGCGACGCCTGGCAGCCTCAGAGCTTGAGGCAGCGCAGAGATCGTTCGATGACTTTCTGACCAGTGCGCTGCGGGTTTATTGGCTCCGGTGACAGAAATCCCATATCACTATCGCTTCCCGATTCCGTCCCTGAGCGACTACCTGAGATCGCTGCCAGTGAAACCCTCGCAAATTGCTTGAATGGCCAAACAGTCGAGTATGTAACGGCTCCTTTCCCCCTTTTGCGTTTGCTATCAGGGCTATGTTTCAAGCATGGCAAGAATTGCATCTCTCAATTCAATGCGATAGACCATTAGCACTTGCTCATTATCGATTCCGTGCTCGTATGCAATGGACTCTACTGTCCTATTAAATTCGATTTCATTTTCATTGCTAAACTTTTCGTTAACATAATCAGTACAAATCTTGAATATTTCAAATTCTTCCTTGCCTTTTACCTGATTCAACAAAGATTGAACATTGTTTATTGCCCAGTTTTCGGCATCGACATGATCTGAAATCTCTTGTCCCAAGTCGTTTAAATTCAAGGGACTTGATGCATGAGCAGTTTTTAGCGAGGAAGATATGCCAAACAATTTCTTTATATCTTCCTGAATAGTTTTGACTCCATCTTGAATTGCATCAACACCTTTCTTCAAATTTTCAATGTTTGTGTTGGTTGCCCCTATCCATTTTCCGATTTTAAAAATTCCAGTTCCAAACCCAGCAACCAAGCTAATAATTGCAACAATGTAAAACCAGTTTTCTTGTAAAAAGTTCATTTGATAGCACCCTTATCGGTGCGAAACCAGGGTCGCCCTGTTAGTTTTGACCAGCTTCTGTTTCAACGCGATAACCGGAAACTAGTATCGTTCTGGCAGGCAGTTTTTATGGATACTTGCCAGCGATTTTACTGCCATCGCACTATATCCGGGATTTGTGCACATACTAGCAATGGTCTTCGCCATGCGTTTGATGGCAACCTTTTTCGCTGCAAGCAATACATGAGCAATTACTTATGCGCCCAATACTTGGCATGCCAGTGACTTGCTGGCGAATCTGCTTGCTGTTCTGAACGCTTAGTTTATTTTTATCTTGTGAAACATGAAACTGCACTGTCGTCGGAAATCTAGCAGAGCTGACATTAAAGCCAATATTTATTTATCTTTCAGCTCAAAGAAATCAATCCAGCATCTCCAGCTAGGCAGACAGTTTGTTTAAAACATTGTTGTGATTATTATCCATATTTTGGGAAATATCAAGATGAATTCGTTCATTTTCATCTATACCCCTTACTGCGGGTAAGTGATCTGATAGACTTCATACAAAAATTCTCGATACAGTTTGATTTTCCCATTTTCAACTTGGATCAATGCGCCGCGGGTCTTATGATCGCTGAACGGCCCATAATAAGCATCAATGGAAATCTCAACGAAAACGACCTGAGGATTTTGCATCGGATAAATTGAAAAACTAAACTCTGACCATCGAAATTGCAACCAATCCTCTTCAAGGATTTTGATAATATTTTCTTTGCCAGTCACAATTCGGCGCTCTGTTGGATCATATAGCCTTTCATAGACCGCATCATCCCCCCACACAGAAAGCATTCTGTCCCGCGCAGCAGCCAATCTCTCCAAGTCGTCTTGGTTTTTCCATATGGTTTCGAATGCGGACAAAAACAGATCAACCGCATCTTCAGTCTGTTTGCGCACCACGTATGCAGGCGGCCTGACCGCAGCATTCTTGATTGCGGGCGCAAACAACTCACGGGTGCCTTGCTCATCTTTTAAATTGAAAGTTGCGGCCGTGATCAGCCATTTTCTATCGAAAACAGCCAGTTCATACCGATAATCTCCCGAAACCTGCCAATGAAGCTCTCCGACATAGTGATCTGCAACAACGTCTGCAGTCGCGACAGCCCGATTGTCCGTCTCCAAAGTCACCTTGATGTTGGATATCCGGTGCCGAGTGCGGTCAAATCCAGGCAGCACTCCAGCCCATTCAGTCATCAGTGTTTGTGGGCTCTTCAGTTGCGGATCAACACCTGTCAAAGACGAATAGTCGATCAGAACCTCATCGGCATAGAGTTTTTCCAGCACCTCAAAATTCCCTGAATCAGCCAGTACAGCGACACTCTCAACAATCGTCTCAATTGCTGCACCTGCTGGGACATGCTGTTTGCCAATCCAGTATTCATCGAGAAAAGCGGCAGGGTCGTCGCTATCAGCAGCAATGCATTTTTCATCGAATTCATCCTCAACTTACAAAGTTTGCGCAAAATGCTCTGTGACTGTATCTACCGAGGTTGTCACAGCGTCTGGGTGGTCGTAAAAATCGAACTGAGTGAAATCTGGGAGCCACCGCATCGAAGCGAAATCACCCATGCGCTTCGCATACTCCGTCGCCCCTTGGGGAATCGCCGCGGAATTCGAATGCACCAGCAGAGTTGGTTTTTGGAGCCGGTCCGCGGTCTTCAGCGCATCATACGTCAGCCAGCCTTCCCACGACATCAGATTGAACTTATTGTCGTATTGTGGAATCAAACCGCGATCCTCTTCGGTGTAATAAGGCACTTGGTACATGATCGCATCAGAGTTGCTCATGCTGGCCGCTTCCGCAATGGATGGCTGCTCGGAACGCTCTGCATCACGACTCAATCGAATCAAATCCGAAACACTTTCCTCACCGCCGTAAACCAAATTGACAATCTCTCGGTCGTGCAGCCATGGCGCGACCAAAGCAAGACTTTTAATATTGTTGTTTTGCAGTGCGGCATCACTCATATATCCGGCCGATGCGCAAATTCCAAGACCTGCGATTCGATCGGTGTCAATCTCGGAAAGGGAAGCAAGGAAGTTCACGGCTGCATTGATGTCTTCGGTTTTGCGGCGTGGATTTTCCAAATATTGCGCACTGTCAGAGGATTCACCCCAGCTGCGAAAATCGAAAGCTAGCGCTGCATACCCTCGGGCCGTGAGCTCTGCGGCATACGTTCCGGCCATCTGCTCTTTTACAGTTGTCCATGCTCCAGTCACAACCACTGCCGGCGGCCGATCACCATCGCTGTAGAATTCAGGCAGGTACAGGTCTCCCGCCAGCGTTTTTCCTGCACTTTCAAAAGTAACGCTTTTTTCATGAACGCCTCCGCAGTATTTGAAATCATGGCGACTGCAACAACTGCAGCAAAAAATATACTTTTCATTATTGCTCTCCAGTAATTGGTTGAAATGCGAGCGCCAGTTTAAGCGAACAAACGCAGTCCGCTCTTGAATGAGAATGCGAAACTTTTGAATGTATCTGCGGGATAACCGCTCGTTTAGGTCCAAAGCTTCGAGCGATACACTGAAGGCGTCTCTCCTTGCATCTCCTTGAATTTTATTGAAAAGTGGGCTTGGTCAGAAAAACCGCATGACAATGCGATATCAATCAATGCTGCGTCTCGCTTGAGCAATCTTTTCTTCGCTTGCTCTATACGATAAGACATCACAAACTGCATAGGACTCATTCCGATCGTTTGCTTGAATAACCTTGTGAAGTGCGATGAGCTTAAAGCGGCTTGTTCGGCCATGTCCTCGACTGTGATTCCCCGGCTGAAGTTTAGAGCTACAAAATTCAGCACACGCTTGTAGTGATTCGCGCTGAAGCGCGCCGACACCGAGCATTCATTTTTTCGCAGGCCATATTTCTGAATCAGCCTGACCAAAAACACACGCGCCAAACTTTCATAAATGAGATCTGACCCATACTCTTGGCTGCGAAGAGAGTCTCTCAGCATGACACCTGCATGGCAGATGTCCGGATCTTTGAATTGCACAAGTGATTTCAGCTGAGAGTCCTGAAGCAGAATGCCGACTTCATACTGTGCGAATCTCTCAAACTTTTTCGGCTCCAGGGTAATCACAATCACTTTCGACTTGGCATGCCAGCGCCAACCGCTTTCTATCCCAGCCGGCGTCAGGATGATTTCATGCTTGCGGTAGATGAAATCCCGATGTTTTCCATCTCGCCAGTTTTCAACACGATGAGGCTTATTTTTCAGATTGAGGAGAATATGATACTGATCAAAGACCCTCGTCGGCATTGAGTTTGGCTCAGCTTCAAAATACTCCAGCGTCAGCAGATCAGCTGCAGATAAACGTGCAGATTTAGCACTGTCCAGTATTGGTATGCTGGGGTAGATATCCTGGTATTTCCTTGTTTTCATTGTCCCATAGAAGTTTGTACAGCGGCAAGACCTCAAATCTCGCTGTCTGCCGCTGAAATGACGAGTATACAAGCGAAACTGTCAATAGGATTTTTACTTGATCTGAACACTCCGGCATTCGTAAACTGAGCCTTTCAGAGTGAGCGCTTTATCAGGGGATTGATTCGGCTTTACAGATAGAGATGTCGCATTCGGCCTTGGCTGGTTATCCGATATTTTTGCAAATGACTCGTGGGCTTGTGAGGAATCGTCATCTTGATGAGTTCCGTTTCCAATGCCGGTTTGAGGTGATTTTCACGAAATGATTTACGATCCGCCAGGCCCAAGGCGGATTGCAGTGACTCACGATCCGTTTCGGTTTGGATGACTGCCAGCAACTGAGCGACTTGAGGGGTGACTTGGGGGGGGGCAGAGGCAGCAATAGCCTCATGAATCATCAGCAGCATAAATTTGATAAAGGCTGCGGATTTTGCATCCTGATTGCTTTCCTGCAAAGATCTGTAGTATTCATCCTGATGATCAAATACCAAGCTCTCGATCGGGAGGCAGGCAAATAAAGAATTCCATTGGGCCAAAATAAGACTTTGCCAAAGCCGCCCGATGCGATCGTTCCCGTCCTCAAAAGGATGAATGAACTCAAACTCGTAGTGAAATACCGACCTAGCAATCAGTGGATGAACATCAGTTTCTTTCAGCCAGCCAAAAAACTGCCTGATCAATTGCGGCACCCGACTCGCCGGCGGTGCCAAATGAATCACTTTTCCATCAGCCACCACGTCAACAGACCGGCTCCGGTATGCCCCAATTTCGTCGATCAAGCCCAGCATCAACATCCTATGCGCCTGGAGCAAATCTTTTTCTGAGTGAGGTTTCCAGGTATCGAACTGTTCATACGCGGATAAAGCGTTCTTGACTTCCTGTATCTCACGGGGTGATCCAATCACGGGTTTGTTTTCCAATATCGCCGTTATCTGTGATTCGGTCAGCGTATTGCCTTCAATGGCAAGTATTCCGTGTATGGTTCGAATTCGGTTGATACGCCGCAGGCGCAAACTCATCTTTTTGTCAGAGACAACGGCGAGTCTCCCGACAATCTCACTGATCGTCGCGACAAGATTCAGAATTTCTGAAGTAATCGTGTAAGGGGGGTGGTAATTCAAGCTTGATTTTTGACAAGTCTTCAGAATGAACTTCTGCGCGGATGTGTTTCTAATCCAAAAAAGGAGTGATCGGGCAACACCCGAAAATTGCGTTATCAGCTTAGAGTCATTCCATTACGAACTCTCTTTCCCAGACAGGAAATGATGCCGCCGCCGGCGGCGGGACAATGAAAAACCTGTGCTAAAAATCAGCGAGTTTCCAGGATGTCAAAGTCTGTGACCGACTTTTTCGGAGCATGGACAGTCACTGCGCATTTGCTGACAACAGCACGAAAACTTTCAGCAATGCGGCACCAGTCTAAAACATCCACCTTAAAAGGCAAATACGAATATTCAAAATCACATTCCAGCTGCATGTAAACTGAAAATGGCAATGGCGCCTCACCAAGAACAACAAGGTCAAGATCAGAATATTTTCTCGCCCTCCCATTGACTCTTGATCCGAAAGCCAATACTTCCCGCTCCGGCACATTTTCACGCAGAATTTTGTGGACAATCGCGAAGTCAGCACGGCGCATCAAGATAGGCCTCTTTGTATTGCTCATTGCAGACGGTCCCGCAACTGATTGCTAAGGTAAATGACTTCTTCGAGAAACTTTGGGATTGCGCCAGCAACCTCCAATGCAACTTGCTCAGCATAGGTATGGCTAGATTTGCTTCTCAGTTCGCGATACCTGTGCCAATCGCGCCATTCACCCATCAGCAAGCCTTGCTGATTAGCGGTTCTGATCAATGTTGGAAATGACATCTGGTCATATTGGTCAGGAGATGCCGATACAAATGCCAAGTAACGTCTAATTGTTTTGTGACTGAGTTCATAAACGTACTCGAACCGTTGAATCAAACCATCTCGGATGCCGTCATCGCCGGGGGCAGACTGATAGCGAACAAGAAGCTCTTGCAATCGCAAGATTGCCCGTTCGTATGGCTCTAGACTTGAGAATTCCATCAGCGTCTCCGGATCTCATTGAGGCATGGAAAAGATCAGCCAATCATCACTCAATCAGTAAATCACAAAATCAATTGACAATGATACTTGCAAATTTGACCAACTGACAGAATGAAAATTTCAAGCGAGGGGAAATCACGAAATTCGTGCACCTCCATGAGTCCCGCGCCGCTTTGCAAGCAGTCCGTTTTCAATTGCCCGCCTAGATCAAGCGCCGCTTTGCAATCCTGCAATCGGATCTAGACGCGCCGCCTGCCGAGCCGGCTGAAAGCCAAAAAATATGCCTGCAAGAGCCGCTGTTCCAAGTCCGCTGAACACAGACAGGTACGAAACCGCAAATTCCCATCTGGTAAACTGACAGATGCCGAATGTTGCCGCCAATCCAAGGCCAATTCCGAGGATGCCGCCCATCAATGTGAGAATGATAGACTCAATCAGGAACTGGCTTTGAATATCACCGCGGCGAGCGCCGATGGCCCGGCGGATCGCGATTTCTTGCCGTCTTTCGGCCACCGATACCAGCATGATGTTCATAATGCCGATCCCCCCGACAATCAAGGAGATGCTGCCCACTGCCGCCAGCAGAAGCGTAAACAGCTGCGTTTGGGATTCCATCTGGGCGATGAGCTGCTTTGCTGTGACAATGTCCAGTTTTAGACTAGGATCCTTGCCATGAAAGTAGCTTGAGACCTCCTCCGTGACCAGTTCGTAATGCGCGTCTGGCTGGCTGCGGGCAATGATGAACTCAATCTCTGCATTGGCATCAAACCGCTGCGCCATGCTCATGGGGATAAATACCGACTTGTTTGCGTCAATGTATACCGGCAGAGCATAATTTTCTTCCGCAGGTGCGAGTACGCCAATGACGGTGAATACATTTTCGTCCAGCTCCACCAATGCGCCTATGATTTCTCTCGCTCCGGATTTTCTCATCGCTTCTGCGAGCTCGCCGCCAACTACGCAGAAAGACTGTCCGATATCAAGGTCGGAAATGAAACGACCTTCAGCCACTGTCAGTTTATTGACGCTCGCGAACGATTGGGTAACCCCTTGTATTGATCCTTGCCCCAAATCTTTTCCAGCAAATCGAGTCTGGCCATAGAGCGAGATCCGCGCGGCTGCCTCAGTAATGGTCGCGACAGTTGGCAAGTTGATCGCGTCGACTTGTTTTATCTGTGCGTCGCGCTCTTGCGACGTAAAGCTGTCACTTGATTTGCGCACCACAAGAACATTGGTACCCATCGACTGAAACTGTTTGCGCGCCTGCTGTTTCGCAATTTCACCCAGCGAGATCATCGCGATAACCGAGGAGATGCCGATCATAATGCCAATGAGTCCCAGCAATGTCCGCAATCGGGCGGCTCGCAGACTGGACACCGCTTCGCTAAAGTTGAACCTGATGACTGATATGATCCGAGACATGGCGGAGGAAATGCGACTGGACTAAGCAGGCGCAGCTTGTTCGTGCAATGCTGCCGAGCCGCCGGCTTTCACATCAAAGCCGTTTGCAGGGCGAGCATCATGGGTACGCTTGGTTTCATGCAGCTGCCCATTTTTGATCCGAATCTGCCGGGTGCACTGCTGCGCAACGGCAGCATCATGGGTGATGACCATGATGGTCACGCCTTGCTCAGCATTCATTCGCTTGAGCAGCTCCACCACATCCGCTGCCGTACCCGGGTCCAGCGCTCCAGTAGGCTCATCGGCCAGCAGGAGAGCGGGCTCGACAACTAAAGCGCGAGCAATCGCAACACGCTGTTTCTGACCGCCGGACAGCTGATTCGGCCGGTGATTCAGGCGATCATCCATATTGACTTTTTCAAGCTCCTCGCTGGCGCGCCGCCTCATGTGAGCGCGGGTCTTGCCCTGATAAACAAGCGGCAGAGCAACATTTTCCAAAGCCGTCAGATGCGGCAGCAGCTGAAACGACTGAAACACGAATCCGACCCGCCGCCCGCGCAGTGTCGAGATTCGCCGGTCGTTCAGTTTCGAAACATCCTGGTCATTGAACAGGTATGTTCCAGAACTCGGCCGGTCCAGCAGTCCAATGATATTCATCAGCGTGGTTTTGCCGCTGCCGGACTGGCCCATGATTGAGAGCAGATCACCTGACTTCACTTCCAGATCGACCCCGCGCAATACTTCTGTCGTCACGGGACCGAGCTGGAACGATTTACGAACATCAATCAGCTGCAGATTCTCATGATAGTCATTCATTCTCTAATTCTATCCTTCCACTTGGCGCCGCAGCCAGCAAGAGATCGCCGGCACCCCGGCAGACGTGATGCGGCAGATCGCTCACTGGAGCAGAACAATTTCCTCGCCGGGCTGTATTCCAGCCAGCACCTCTACTGAATCCAATGTTGTCAGTCCCAGCTCAACCGCCCGACTCTCAATCGCCCCGGTCTCGGCGTTCATGATCTGCACGGTTGTCCCGTTACCGAATTGTGAAACCGCCGTGATCGGAACCAGCACGGCTTCCGGCTTATCGTAAATCACGATAGTGACATGCGCCGACATGCCGACGCGCAATTGTTCACGATCTTCCGCTCTCAATGCGTTCAATTCCACACTGATATCGAATTGCGGATTGCCTCTGCCTCGATTTCTGGCGCGGTTTCCGACACTGACCACAGTGCCCTCAAGCCGCAGGTCAGGGAATCCAGGACCGGTAATCCATGCTGGCTGGCTTGTCTCGATATTGCCGACATCCACCTCGCCCACCGTGCTGGATACCGCAATTCGATCAAAATTCGCAATATTCAGGATTGCCTGTCCCTGCTCCAGCGCCATCCCTATATTCAAACCTTTGGATGCTCCCCCGCCGCTTTGCGAGGGAAGCTGGACAATCCCTGATATCGGCGCAATCATCTGATTCTGCTCCAGCTTTTCCTTCAGCTCTTCCACCTGAGTGCGAGAATTTTCTGCCTCCAGCTCTGCGACCCTGCGCTCATCTGGCCCCGCCTGGCCCGCAATTGACTGCAATTCTTGCTCAGCCGCCTCATGCTCCAGCCTCTGGTTGGCGTAGTTTCGCGTCGCCGACTCATACTCAGATTCTGGAATAATCCCCTGGTCGTACAAAAACTTGGATCGATCCAATTGCTTTCTGGCATCGTCCAGCGATAGTCGCACCCGTCTGTACCTGCGTCTTGCATCAGCCATTTCGGTACTTTCGTCCCAGTTCTTCAGCTTTTCCAGTTTTTCCAGCTTCCTGATATAGTTAATCTCAGCATTGCGGTGCTCGACCTGAATCTGTTCGGTATCCAGCGTCATCAGCAAATCGCCAGCATTGACTTTCTGGCCGTTTTGCACAAACAGCTGGCTGATATGGCCGGCGAATGGGCTGATGACCCCCGCGAAATTTGCCGGCTCCAAATTTCCGCGCAGCGAAATGGTAGAGCGAAAAGGCTGCGGAGTCACCACCAGGGTCGGGTAATTGGCGGCCGGCGCAGCCTCAGGCTCCGCTGGCTGCTGCGAGTCTTGCTTATTTGAAGAAAAGACCGATGCCACGCGAGAAACGAGAGTATCGAATGGCCTGGACGTGAAAGGATCAAGAGTTTGGAGATAATAGCCGCTGACGCCTACAAACAGGCCGGCAACCACAATCATCGCAATCACGCGGGTGCCGCGGACTTTTTTCGACATTTGCGACAGGGCAGCGTTCCTGGACTCAATATCGCGATAGGCTTTCTGCAGGTCATGGTGCTGCGACTCTATTTCTTTCGCCTGGCGCAGCTCGGTTTCTCGCAGCTCGCGGATCTCAGTGATATCGGTGAACACTGCAATCACTGCAACCGGTTTTGCGGACTCATCTCCTTCATCGTACAGAAATGATGTTGTCAGCGCCAGGGTCCGCAAACGATCGCCGACCTGAACATTCGTCACGCGCCTGTCCATTGGCGCCCCTTGCACGATCACATCAAGAATGATCTGGGTAAACTCGTCAAATCCGTCGATTTGGATGAACACTTCTGCGAAAGGGTGTCCGACAACATCGCTGCGTTCAAATTCAAAGATTTGGAAGGCAGCATCATTGGCAATGACGATGGAGCCGGAGAAATCAATGACGATTACACCATCCAGGAGATTTTCAAGAATCTCCCGATAGACTGGAGAATCCTGGCTGATCATTGCAGCGCCTCCTCCACCTCAATGCCCCAGGTGTCCAGCGTCAGCCCCATTTCTTTGTCCAGCTGTGTCAAAGCGTTCTGATGAGAGATAATCGCATCGATTTCTGCATTCTCAGCTGACACCAGCTCATCTTCAGAAGAATACACCTCAAAGCTTGAGGATAAGCCTTGATTGAATTTGCCCTGCTCGATTGCCAAGTTTTCTTCTGACAGCTCGCGCGCCTGCCGCGCCAGTTCCAGCGTACGATAGCTGAATTCCACATTTTGGACCGCCTGGCGCACCGAACTCCTAATTGATTCCCGTGTTTCCTCAAGATTTCTCTCGGCGCTGATCAAAGCGTTTTTTGCCCTTATTATACTCCGCTCCAGTGAACGATGATCAAGCGGAATGCCTAAACTCAGCGAGATTGCATTATCACTTCTCTTGCTCGCCCGATCGCGATTCACCGTAAATGTCAAACCCAAGTCTGGCCGCTTGGCATATTCTGCTGTTCGCACGCTGTCGCGAGTGTCTTCAAGATTCAACTTGGTAATGCGATAATCCGTTCGGTTTTGAAAGGCAGTCTCAATGCTTTGCTGAACATCAATCTGACCTATCTCAACTTTTTTGATCTGATCGAAGCTCAGATCCTCTTGTGGATAGATCCGTGTCTTGCTGTCAAGGCCAAGCGTCTTGATCAAGTTGAAGTTGGCTTGATCCAAGCTCGTCTGAGCGCGCAACAGCGCCAGCTCCCGGTTGGCAATGGTGGCGTCAGAGCGAATGATTTCCCGTCGCGCAACCCGGCCAACCTGAATCAGGGCCCGAGTCCTGTCCTGCTGCTGTTGCGCACGCTGAACAGAGGACTCGGCGATATCCACCTGTCTGTATTGCTGAATGAGGGCTCGGTATTGATTGATTGCGGAAACGACAGCATCGCTCACGGCTCTCTGAAAATTGAGAATGCTTATATTCTCTTTTCTTCGATCCGCTTTGATTTCTTCCCGTTCGTTCTCCAGCCATCCGCCGCGCAGCAGATCAGACTGCGTGAGCGTCAAGCTCAAAGTCGGATTCTCCTTCCCATCGGTATCACCTCCAATATCTTTCGTCAGCATATTAAAACCAATAGTGCCGCCAGTCGGAATCTTCAATGCTGATATTCCAAATTTCACATCACCTGTCTTACGGGTATCGCCGGTCACCAACGGCCCATGCCCCCGCTTACGTGCAACGCTTGCGTTAAGAGTGAATTTAGGTCGATACCTCTCTTCCGGAGCATAATTAAATTTTAGCTCATCGCGCGTTTTGCGAGCCTCGAATAAAGCGCCGTCGTAGCTTTCTGCCGCCAGCATGACAGCCTCGCCAAGTGTCAGATTCAGCCCGTTCGAAGCGGCGCTCGTATCCGCAACATCCGCATAAGCTTCGGAATGAAACAAAAAGAGAATACCGTTCAATAAGATACCTGCGAAAAGCAGGCTCCAACCCGCAGCCGAAAACTGAAGAACCGGCTGACCTGATAACCCCTTCATTATTTCACTCCAGCGATGATTTGCTCAATATTCACCTTTGCAAGCATGGAAAACGATACCCAACAATGTGCATCACAAACCTCATAGTTGAAGACTTCCTAATCTCCTCATCAGTTGAAATAGTACATGTTTCTGATTTACGGAGTATGAATTTGTGTGGCTCTTATCAGACAAGCCGGGATTGTATAGAAAGTCCGATAACAGCTCAGCGTCATAAGGCAGTTGATCCCTGCATCTTGTTTGCCAGCTTGCGCCTGACGAGGCAGGTCGGCTTGCGGCAGTCAAGAACTCGTTGCGGACTGAAACGCAGCCGCCGACAAGGTGCAAGAACACAATTGGAAAGTGATTAATGAGGCTCTGAGCATTATAAGGGACTCGCCCTTTGCTCGCTTGAAATGCGGCTTTGGTCAGCAATCGCAAGATGGCTGGCTGCCGGTGCGAGCGGCAAACTATGCGGCAGCGCTGCAATTGGCAATTTTTCCGGAAATACAACTGTCATCGTTCTCAACTGACCTGCAATCAGAGTGCCAGCTGGTCGGGTTCGGCCGCCTGAAGATGATCTTTGACATTTTCTGTGCTGATTTGAGAGCTGAATATTTGGACTCACAGGTGGACTTTATGCTATGCTATAGACTCAGACTGATTCGAGCCTGGCCTTGGCGAAAGGCTGGGCAGCAAGCGCCGTTTTGGGCAGAGACAAAACAGCGATTATTTCTAACGTCATTTCAAAATAATCAGGAGAAATCACAATGAAAATGCCGCTCATCAGATATCCTTTGATTGCTATTGCCATCATGAGTCTGCCCGGGCTGGCTTATTCTGCATGTTTCCCTTCGATAACGCTTGGGCAGACTACTTTAGGTGAATGGTCAAATCTGGACCGATCATGGGTGATTTCCGCAACGGTCGGGGATTACAACAGCCGCGCAAGCAGCAAGTCCGAACTCCTGACTGAAAGAAATCGATTGCAGGCGCTCTGTGAGACGGAAGGAAAAAGATTGATTTCTGAGGGAGAGAAGCACTTCACCGCATGGAAAGAAGGTGCTGCCGATCGATTTGATGCAAGTTGCACACAAGAGCCAATATGCTCAGAAATACGAGACATCACGGTTCAAGCAGAGAAAGACTCTATTGATGACGAAATAGGCCGATTGCGAGCGTGGTATCAAGGCAATATTCAAAAATGCAAAAGCCACTTTACGGGAGTCTATAACATGGTGGCGGGTCTGCTCTGCCACTAGTCGCGCCTGAGCCGGACCAGTATTAAATCCGAGCTCTATTTTTGCTCGGGGCGATAAGTTTTACTTTTGCGCAAGCTTTATACTCATCTGAGCCGCTGGCCCAAGCCAGACAGAGAATACCACCCTATCCATCAGACGCATCAATGACAAGCAGTTCTGCCGCCGCAGAAGAGATCTGGGCGCTGATCAAAGAGACCCGCAAAGATATGAAAGAGGCGGATGCCCGCGCGAAAAAGGCTGCGGAAGAAGCGGATGCCCGCGCGGAAGAAGCGGATGCCCGCGCGAAGGAAGCGGATGCCCGCGCGGCAAGGTTTGATGCCCGCATGGAAGAGTATCGGATCAAAGCGGAAGCCAGCATGGAAGAGCTGCGGGCGCTCCATAGAGAGACCGAAAGGCAGGTGAGGGAGACTGCCGCGCAGCTGAAGAAGTCGGACCGCCGGTTCAACTCCCAGTGGGGCAAGCTGGTGGAGTCTCTGGTCGAGGGCAGCCTGGTCAATCTGCTCAAGACCCGCGGCATCAAGGTGCGCGGCACGTCCCGAAACCAGCGGGTGTTTTTCCTTGATGCGGACGGGCGCCGCAAGGAGAAGGAGTTTGACATTGTGGTGGTCAACGACACCGAGGCGGTGGTCGTGGAGGTCAAGACCACGCTGAATCCCGGCAAGGTGAGGTATTTCCTGTCGGCGCTGGAGGATGTCAAGCGGTATTTCCATTATTTCAGCGCCATGCGGGTGTACGGGGCGGTGGCCTATATCCGCAGCGAGGCGGAGGCGGACGTGTATGCGCAGCGCCAGGGGCTGTTTGCGGTGCGCGCCACCGGCGACAGCGCCCGCATTGTCAATCCGCCAGACTTCCGGCCCAAGGCATTTCCATCGCGCCGGGCGGGAGATTGAGCTGCAACTCGCCTTTCAGACGGCGGAATAGTGGCAAACGACCCCGAGGGAGACAGTTCCGCTTCAGAATACCCGCCATAAAGCGAATAATTCCCTGTTCACGCAGAATTTTGCGAACAATCGCAGGAGCCTGAGCCAGGCAAAAACCAATCCTTGAGTCTGCTCATGGCGGACCTTCCCGCAACTGATTGCAAGAGCAAGTTGCCCTGTCTGGAAAATTTGAGATTGCAGCCGCTGCCTCCAGCACGGCTTCTTCATGTTCGCATCCATGTTCTCCTTTATCTGGCGATTCCCGCGCAAACCTCACCCCTCATGCATGCGAAAGCAGACCCGCTGACTGGCAATCTGCAGCTATCTTGAAAAGCTGTTCACTCAAACTTCTCGGGAGATGTCGATACAATAGCCCAGCAGCATCTGATTCTGGACTCCGGTCATAGACAAGCTGTCGGTGGATGAATCCATTTCGAGTCATCCCATAGCTGAGCTTGAACTGCTAGTGTGCAGCAATTTCATGCGATCGCGACACTGCCCGTTCGTACGTTTTCAGTATTTGGGTTTTCCATGAGGATATCTGAGACTCAATAATTCACTAACGGAATTTCTTATATAGGTTGCAGTACCTTTTATGCGTGGATAACTTCACTTATTCACAGGGAATTGGGGATAACTTCGGGCTCTGGGCGGTCCCAATCAAATACGAAGAAATGCGGTTATGGGATTTTCGGGATATGAGCAGGGCTGGGATGCAAAACCAGGCGGCCTCGCTCCTGACTGACCTGGGCATCTTTGCAGACCGCAAGCGCCGACCAAAGATGTTTCGTGAATGCTTTTTGAAAATTGTTTCGGCCTTGATCGTCAAAACTGTATCCAGCTCCCATTTGGAGCTGGAGTTGCTCCCAGGTAATCTCGGCGGAGTTTAGAACCTGACCAGCACAGCAGATGATTTAGCATCATCTCATCGCGCAGCCGCTGCAGGCGCCGGCTGCACCCGCAGCCGTCAGATGAATTTTGCATACGCTCCCGTCATTCAGTCACCAGCGTCACCTCCCCAGAATGGATGTAAGCCAATTGACCATCCTTTTTCTCAAGCATCAGTGCACCGCTTTCGTCAGCGCCGACCGCGCGGCCGCGAACAAGCGGACGGTCTGTTGTGCTCATCCATTGATTTGCAAATGCATGACTGCGATTCCATGATTCGCAAAAAGCCGCAAAACCATGCTGTTGAAATCGCTCAAAGCCAAGATCCAATTGCTTCAGCAGCCTGGAAACCAGCATATCACGGCTGATCCGCTTGCGCGTAATTTGCGTCAAGCCAATCGCCGGCTGTTTTATTTTATCGGCTTTGAACGGCGGCGGACGACAGTTGATGCCGATGCCGATGACGGCAGCACTCGGCTGCGACTCAATCAGAATGCCGCATAATTTTTTGCCCTGATACAAAAGATCGTTTGGCCATTTGACTGCAATAGGCTTGCCCGTGAAACTCTCCAGTGTCTGGCCAACCATGACAGCCACAGCCAGACTCAAGCCAGATATTTTCCAAGCGTCAGGACCAAAATTCCACCCGATCGAGAGCATGATGTTTTCGAATGCGCCGCCGCACCACTTGCGGCGCCGTCGGCCGCGGCCTGCCTCCATGATTTCAGCAATACATACACGCCGATGTATGCACTCGCTCATAGATTTATTCAGCAAATAATCATTGGTCGAATCAATCGTCTCAAAAACTTCGATGCGGTCGGCCAGACTCGCACTGAAAAATCCGACATAAGCACGAATTGCGTCTGCATCCAGCGGATCGACCGAACGCAACAGACGTACACTATTTGTTGAGGTCCACCGGCACGGCAAGCCGGCATCCATGAGCCGAATCAGCGTCTGCCTGGCCCACTGCCTGTCAAAATCATACAGAGAAGCGATACGCCAAAGATCAACGGGGACTTTGTGGTCCAGCAGGCGAATCAGCTGTGAGGCAGTCATACGGTCATCATGCAGCATCTTTATCGCGCCTCCAAAGGCGTACTTTGTGTATCAAGTATCAACGAGATAAAAATAGATTATTTGAAACAATACGGCTCTTGCAAAAAACATTCCGACAGGTGACTCAAAAGATCGATATCGGTGACCTGAGTCTTGCAATATTTTCAAGCGCAGCCAGAATGCGGAAAGCGACCGGCAGACTAAAACACTGCGATTTCAATTCTTGCAACCCAATATAATACAGGCAGTCAGAGTCATGCGGCATCGCAATGCCAGTGAAGCGAACACATCAATACCGGACAATTGTTTTCTGATCGCGCCGGAGCCGGACAAATCACATTCACACATTGACTTGAACTCTGCGAGACAGTCGCTGCACATCTTCGTAAATTTTATCTGTAACTATGAAACGCAATCCTACCCGTGAATTCCAAGTTGGAAACGTAACGATCGGCAATGGTCATCCAATTGTCGTTCAAAGCATGTGTACCGCACATACCAGCGATGCCATGGCAACGGCAAAACAGGCGACTGAGCTGAGTCAAGCCGGCGCTGGAGTGGTTCGCATCGCGGCAGACAACCGCAAAGATGCGCAGGCGCTGGAAATTATCCGCGACAATTGTGAGGCGAATCTGTCGGTCGACCTGCAGGAAAACTACCGCCTCGCCGGAATTGTTGCCAAGCATGTCGACAAAATCCGCTACAACCCCGGTCACCTTTACCATCACGAGCGCAAAAAACCGATCGAAGACAAGGTCAAGGGCATCATCGATATCGCCGCCGAAAACGGCTGCGCAGTGCGTATCGGGGTCAATTCAGGCTCTGTGGATCCGCATACCAAAAGCCGCTTCCCAGACGACGATACGATCTCGCCGATGGTAGCCAGCGCACTGGAGCATTGTGAAATTCTCGAAAAATTCGGATTCAATCAGTTTTGTGTGTCATTGAAAAGCTCACGGCCCGATCGGGTCATCGAGGCGAACAAAAGGTTTGCTGCGCAGCGACCGGATGTGCCGATTCATTTGGGCGTCACTGAGGCTGGCATGCCGCCTGACGGCATCATCAAGACACGGATCGCATTCGAGCAGCTTTTTTCAGCGGGTATCGGTGATACCGTGCGGGTCTCGCTGACTCTGCCGGATGTGGAGAAGTATCAGGAAGTCGAGGCAGGCCAGCAAATCATCAATGACTTCGCCGCCGGCCGTGTACGGACAGTGGTACGTTTTAACCCGGATGCGCTGAACATCATCTCATGTCCCAGCTGCTCGCGCGTCGAAAATGAAGAATTTATTGATCTGGCCAAACAGGTCAAAGAGCTCACCAAAGATCTCAAAGATGAGGCCATCACCATTGCAGTGATGGGATGCCGCGTGAATGGTCCCGGCGAAACGGACGATGCCGACCTCGGCCTTTGGTGCGGGCCCAATTACGTCAACTTGAAACGCGGCGAAGAGAAGGTGGGTGCATTTCGCTACGACGAAATTCTCACACACCTGCAAGTTGAGATTGACAATCTGCTCGCACAGCGCCAATGACTGCAATCCATACAGCGGCACCGAGCGCAGTCCGAGTATGGATGATCGGCTGATCGTTTTTCACTCATCGGTCACACAGCCCTCGCTGGCTGTCTTGACTGTCTTGATGTAGCGATAGAGCGTACCTCGAGTGGCTTTGTACGGCGGCGCTGTCCATTGCGCCCGCCGCGCCGCAAACTCTTCGTCACTTAAATGGGCGTCAATGGTATTGGCGACTGCATCAATGGTAATCTGATCTCCATCCTGCACCAAAGCAATAGGGCCGCCGGCTTGCGCCTCAGGCACGATGTGCCCCACAATAAAGCCATGCGAGCCGCCGGAAAAACGGCCATCGGTAATCAAGGCGACATCAGAGCCCAAACCGGCACCCATCACCGCCGATGTCGGCGTCAGCATTTCCGGCATGCCTGGACCGCCAGTGGGGCCCTCGTAACGGATCACGATGACATCGCCTTTCTCAATGCGTCCCTTCTCCAAAGCCCCGAGCATCTCCTCCTCGCTGTCAAATACTCTTGCAGTGCCAGTAAACACCTCGCCTTCCTTGCCGGTAATTTTCGCAACCGCGCCTTCCGGAGCAAGATTGCCCTTGAGAATCTGAATATGACTCGTCGACTTGATCGGGGCATTGAGCGGCATGATAATCTGCTGCCCAGCTGCCAGTCCATCCACGGCGTTCAGATTTTCTGCAATCGTCCTGCCGGTCACAGTCATGCAGCTGCCGTCAATCAGGTCGTTTTCCAGCAAAAATCTCATCACTGCCGGAATGCCGCCGATGTTGTGCAAATCCTCCATCACATAGCGACCGCTCGGCTTGAGGTCAGCAAGAAACGGCACCCGATCACTCACGGACTGAAAGTCGTCGATCGTCAGGCTGACGCCAACTGATCGCGCCATAGCGATCAGATGCAGTACTGCATTGGTAGAGCCGCCCAGAACGCTGACAATCACCATCGCATTTTCAAACGCAGTCCGCGTCATGATGTCGCGCGGCAGCAGATTTAGCTTAAGCAGATTGCGAATCGCGCGGCCAATATTCGCACATTCATCATACTTTCCCTGATCATTCGCCGGCGTTGAGGAGCTGTACGGCAAAGACATGCCCAAGGCCTCAATAGCGCTCGCCATGGTGTTGGCGGTGTACATGCCCCCGCAGGCGCCCTCGCCCGGGCAGGCATTGCGCACAATCTGCATGCGCTGATCATCATCGATGCGGCCGGCAAGATATTCACCATAACTTTGAAATGCCGACACAATGTCAACGACTTGCTCGCCGACACGGCCCGCGCGAATGGTGCCGCCATAAATCATCAGTGACGGCCGGTTGAGTCGGCCCATCGCCATCAGGCAGCCAGGCATATTTTTATCGCAGCCGGGAATCGTGATGAGAGCGTCATACCACTGCCCGGCAACGACGGTTTCAATTGAATCGGCAATCAAGTCGCGGGACTGCAATGAGTAGCACATGCCCTCAGTCCCCATGGAAATGCCATCACTGACACCGACCGTGTTGAACCGCATGCCCTTCAGGCCAGCATCTTCGACACCCTGCCCCGATCGCGCCGCCAAGTCGTTCAAATGCATATTGCAGGTATTGCCTTCCCACCAGATGCTGGCAATCCCCACTTGAGCTTTTTGCATATCAGCATCCGTCATTCCGGTCCCATAAAGCATCGCCAGCGATGCCCCTTGTGCTTTGGACTGCGTCAATCGTGAACTGATTTTATTGAGATTCTCGGTCATTGCTTTTTCTCATTGTTGAGGTGTTGATAAAATGCTTTGCTCAGCGCCAGGCACAGGCAGGTAGTCCACCAGATCATGCATCTGATAGCGAATGATTTCGTTGCGCGCATCCGACAGGCGATACACCCAGCCTTGATGCCTGTCATTGAGAGCAGCAGCTTCTTCGTGAATCCTTTGCGGTGCGTACTGAGAAGCCTGCGCTGAGATGCTTGTGTACTGCTCGAGAGCGCCAGAGCCCATTTCCGCGACTACCTGCAGGCCGTCGTTGGTTGCGAGCGTGACGACCGTATCGGAATGCCAGAGCGATTTGCGCTGCACATCCTCAAAATTCAGCCGCGAGAAAATGCGGCCAATCTGATTGATGCGGAATCGATAAGCGACTCGGCTGCGCTCCGGCCGGGACTGCAGCTCGAATTCGCTGTCGGGCGCGGAATCTTTTTCAACTGCAATCGAATCGCCTCCGGGCGCACGAATGGCGACGCTGCCGACACGATCTTCATTAATGTCGGCAATTTCAGTATTCAGCCACGCCTGCGGCGCGAGCGGAATATTCAGATTGCTCTGTATCAGCCAAACCTGACTTTCATCGAAGCTGCGCGCAAAGTACTCTCTCACGCTGGCATTGCGGTTTGAGACTCGGGCATTGCCGATATGCACATCACCCAGCACCGTATGATTTTCCACAAACAGCGTAACCCGAATGGTCGGAGAGTCGGCGGCATCGCCGCCGGCCACACCCAATGCATGGAAGTGATCGGCATCCTGGGTGATGGGATCGATTTTCCGCGTCTGGCTCAGCGCCACCAGCAGACTCTGAATCATTTGCATCTGCGCCGGATAATAATCAGATTCCTTCAGCAGCCAGATGCCGTCCTGTCTGATCAGGGTCAATCGATCGCCGGCGGCCGCAACGACGATTTCGTCAATGTCATTGATGTTCTCAAGCAGCTCTGGAAACAGCAGGCCATAGCCCGACAAATCGGTCGATCGATTATCGCTGAATTCGACAAACAGCCAGATGGCGGCAACACAAGCGACGGCAATGATCGCAACAGCAAAACGCTTCATCCAAGCAACCGCGCAACCTGTGCTGCGAGTTTCGATTCTCGCCGGCGCGCAGCATAGGCAACCATCAGTACGCCAAACACCGTGACCGCGATCGGCATCACCAGAAAATTCAGCAGCTTGATCTTCGACTCAATCGCTTCAATGGATTCACTGAGATTATGTCTGACCTGGCGCAGCTGCCTGCGAATTTCAATCTGATTGAGGCGAATCTGCTCAAGCTCATTGCGCTGCTCTTCGGTCAGCATCACTCCCGTTTGTCCCTCGTTTTGCGAGCCGCGGAACTCCACCAGCAGATTCTCGGTGCGCCTCAGCTCCGCAATCAGCTTGCTTTCCTGTTCCAGATGCTGGCGCTCTGCTTCTTGGCGAACGGATTGGATCCGAGAAAACGGGCGTGACGAGCGTCCTCTGCTGCGCAAATTCCGGAGATCCTCGCCGCCGCTTAAATTGTCGACTGCAGCATTGAAAAAGTCTCCGTTTGACGCTTCTGCGTAACTGACCATACGCCCAAATATTGATTGTGTGCGAATCCAGAATCGATCTTGCAAAAAATCCGTGTCGGCCACCATGATCACGCTGATGCGGCCGCTCTGAAGGTGCTCCGGTTCTGCAGATTTGGATCCTGCGGTCGCAGCTTGCGCCCGCGGCGGCGCGGCAAAACTGCTTTCCGCTCTGCCCGCAATGCGCACCGCCAGCGGCATCTTGACCCCCTCAGGCGCATAATTGATCAGCAGATCGCGAATTCTTTCCTGTGACATGACTTCTTCCGCGGCGTAGAGCTTGGCGGATTCGGTGCTCGAAATCAGCGGATAAATATCAAGTTCCGAATCGCTGTCAATGGCCAGAACGCCGCCGGTGGCAATGATCAGGTTGGCCAGATTGGCAGTGACCACATCCCGCGCATCAAACTGCTCCGGCTGCATATTCATCCACACCGGATAGTCGACCAGCTGCCCGCTCGTATCATCACGCTCGCGGACCCGAGCCGCGATCGGCAAATCGCCGACAATCTTCCCCTGCTGAAGCTCAACACCCCAGGTTTTCGTCAATTGATTGAGATCTGAGCTGCTGCCTTCGAGTCTTTCCAGGCTGGCAATCGGCATCATTGAGACCAGCAATTCAGAATACGGATCCACTAGCAGCATCAGTCCCCCGCCGCGCAGCGCAAACTGGTCAATTGCGTAAAGCAAGTCTTCGGAATAGTTCGTTGGATGGATAAGGATCAGTGTCGCAATGTCGTCTGGAATTTGAGTCTCAGATATTGCGATATATTCCACCTCAAAAAAGTTTTCGAGATCTGAAATCGCATGCCACGCCTGGGTTGCAGCCGCCGCTGGCATGCGCAGCGGCAGCGCGCTGATAATGCCCACTTTTTTGCGCTCCTTGCTTGTGAGCTGAAAAATCATTCTGGTCACATCGTATTCGAGAAGCTCCTCTCGCTCAGGATAGAAAAATGGAATTGCCCGCATCTGCCCGACGCTGTTGAATGCGACCAGACCCAGATAGCCTGCAGCGCCGTCGCGGTTGTGAAAACCCTCAAGCCCGTAACCGACGGCTGCATCCTCTTCTTCTGAAAAACTCTCAGGATGCACAATGCGCAGATTGATTTTGCCGTTCGCGCGGCGTTCGTACTCCTTGAGCAGATCTTCGACGCGCTTGGCATAAACGCGGAGCGGAGGAACGTCCTCAAAACTTGACTTCGAGACAAAGTAAGTCAGCGTGACTGGATCATCAAGCCGGCTGAGAATGTTCTCTGTGCCTTGCGTTAGCGCGTACAGCTTATTCTCGGTGAAATCAAAACGAAACTGTGACAGCAATTCTGAAGCGGCTAAATTCACCGCAAAAAAAACCAAGACGGCAATGGATACAGCAATGGTCTTGGAGCGCAGTTCTCGAAAATTGGGTTTCATAAATTCTCGTTTTTCTTTGAGTCAACCACAATCACATTCAAATAGATGAACAGCACCGGCATCGAAAGCAGAAAGACCAGATTCGAGAGAGACACTACACCATTGACAATTTCGCCGAACCGCGCAAGATAACTGAAACTGAGCAGCGTTTCCAGAAGCACCGGCGCGACCCAGCCCGACAGGGCATCTTGGACCAGCGCCTGGTCCCCCACCATGAAAATCAAGTTCACGACCAAAGCCAGCACGAATGCCACCACCTGGTTCTGGGTCGTGGCCGACATGCAGCTGCTGATTGCCAGGCAGCTGCCCGCCAATAGAAAACTGCCGATATAGCTGACCAGAATCACCCCATTGTCTGGTGTTCCCAGGTAATTGACAGTGATCCACATGGGCATCGTCAGAACGAGAGCAAATGCAGTGAATACCCAGGAGGCGAAGAATTTCCCCCAGACCACGGAAAAAGTCGACAGCGGCAAGGTCAGCAGGGTTTGAATCGTCCCGGTCTTGCGCTCCTCGGCCCACAGCCGCATGCCCAAGGCGGGCGCCAGAACCAGATACAGCCATGGGTGAAAATTAAAAAATGCAACCAGATCAGACTGCTGGCGTTCAAAAAAATTACCGAACTGGAAAGTCAAAACGCAGTTCAGAATGAGAAAAATAACCAAAAAGATATAGGCAATAGGTGTATAAAAATAGTCTGCCAGCTCCCGGCGGAAAATAGAAACCCATACAAACATCTTATAATCTCGTTCTTTGTTCTTTCACGCTTGCAGTGCCTGACAGTCAATTCAAAGCGCTATGGCTGACAGAGCGCGCCCACTCGGGCAGTTATCAGGCATACGAATATACGCGGATTGCCGCCTGTCATGCGCAGCAATCAGATCAGATTCTGCTCACCATCCATGCACTAGCCGCTATTGCAACACAGCATTCAAGCATGTCTCGACCCAGATTGGATTATAAACTTCCAGCCCTCTGCCAATAATGCCGTATGAGTGACTTTGACAAGCGACTGAAAATCTTTGCAGCCGCAGCGGATGAGACCGTTTCTCTTTTTCGCCGCGGCATTGAAAAAGAGAGCTTGCGAATCACCCCGGACGGTCGTCTTTCGGGTCGGCCGCACCCGCCTTCGTTAGGGGCGCCGCTGACGCATCCGTTCGTCACCACGGATTATTCTGAGGCGCTCATCGAGCTGGTGACACCGACTTTCGAGACTGTCGAGCAGACACTGGCTCACTTGAGAGACTTGCATAAGCTCGTCTATCGGCACATTGGCAATGAGCTCCTGTGGGTGAACAGCCTGCCTTGTCTGATCGGCGACGACGCCTCCATCCCCATCGCGAATTTCGGCACATCGAATATCGGTCGTATGAAACGCGTCTATCGGAGCGGATTGAGTTTGCGCTACGGACGCAAAATGCAGATCATCGCCGGCATTCATTACAATTTTTCGGTGCCTGACCTGTTCTGGCAATCTTTAGGCATGGAAGTTGAAAACATCAGCAGGGATATTGTTTCCAATGCGTACATGGCCGGCATTCGGAACTTTCATCGCCACTGCTGGCTGCTGTTTTATCTGTTTGGCGCATCCCCGGCAGCCTGCAACTCATTTTTTGAAGACCAGGCCAAGCCCGCAGACTTCATTGCGGCCGATGACCACACCACTTGCGCACCTTATGCAACATCGCTGCGGATGAGCAATGTCGGCTACCGCAATCCGGCGCAGTCTGAAATCCGCATTGATCACAATTCGATTGAAAAATACATCGCCACTTTGTGCGATACCATCAATACGCCTTATCCTGCCTATGAGGCGTTCGGCACCAAAGCCCATGGCGAGTACCTTCAGCTGAACACGCATCTGCTGCAAATTGAGAATGAGTATTACTCTGTCATTCGTCCCAAGCGGCGCACTGAGTCAATGCAAAAACCCACCCGCGCTCTGCGTGACCACGGAGTTGAATATTTAGAAATTCGCTGCCTGGACCTGGACCCCTTCGAGCCGCTGGGCATTGCGGCCGCACAAGCGAAGTTCGTTGAGGCTTTTCTGCTGTTCTGTCTGCTTGAGCCAAGCGCGCCATTTCAGCAAGTTCATTGCGACATCGTCTCGCACAACAAAGATGCGGCTGTGCTGCATGGGCGCGACCCGAAGGTGAAACTGCGGCGAAACGGCCAAACCACCTCAATCCAGGCTTGGGGCAACGAGGTCATCGAAAAAATTGCAAGAGTCGCCGAACTGATCGATAGAACGCTGGGCGGCAGCAGTTACACCGACTCAGTCCAGGCACAGCAGCTGAAACTTGAGCATCCCGACATCACCCCCTCGGCTGCCATCCTGGAACACTTGCGTGCCAAGAACGAGCCATTTTTTGCGTTCGCGCTCAAACAAGCTTTGCGAACTAAAGAGCGGCTGACGAAAAAGGCGCTCAAACCATCGCAGACTGCGTTTTTCGATCAGATTGCAGCGCAATCCATCGCCGAGCAAAAGCGGATTGAGAGTGCTGACACAGAAGCATTCGATACCTTTTTGCGAAATTATTTTGAGTCCTGACGAAACCGTCATTCAACTCAGCTCGAATCAATATTATGCCGCTTTTCTGCAAGATACCGCAGCGCAGCCAGCCAAATTCGCAATAAAACCTATAATTTCTGGCTCGTCATCAGCGATATATCAAACGAAGACTTTAGATTTGCTGACAACTTGAGGGAAAAAATTTTCGGTATTCTGAGGAGTCTTTTTTCAAAAGATGTAATGCATGATGTTGAAATAATACCTTCGGCAGAGCTTTCGCGGAAACTTCGAGAACATAATATCGCTATATTTTAAGTCTGTGCTGTCGGTGCGCATTTGTGAATGATGCAGGTCTGCTCAATGGCTCAGTGCACTCTGTCTCAACGGGGAGTGCTGCTGATCATTGATCAATGCAGACTTGCTGCGCACAAAATCAACCAGCACAAAGTACAAAGTGTTTTCTCACGACTGTCGCAAATGCCTGGCTCGACACTGACTCCAGGTCGCGCTGCTGTCTCATCCGCCGATCATCCAGTTCGTCACCGATCCACACTCACAGTGACGATGTGCGTGGCCTGATACTGCTGATGCCGCACCGACGAAGATAAATGCTTCAGCAGCCGCAGCGACATTTCTCGCTCAACGATGCGTGTGGTTTCAGTCTCATTGAGAAGCGCGATCTGATCTTCAAGATTGTCTTCACCCGCTGCTGAGATAAATTCAAGCTCAGCGCCTGCATCGCAGGCGCTGATTTTCACCTGCAGGCGGCACTGCTCAGAATGCGCAGCCTCAACTAACGTCAGCAGCACTTCCTCCGAAACCATCTGCAGACGATTCTCCATAGCGCCAGACCAGTGCTGCCGGGCGACAAATCTCGAAATGAAATCTCTCAGCTTCGGCAGACTTTCCAATGTCAGATCCAATTCAATTTTCTTGCCTCGAGCTTCGGTCAGCTCAATGATCAGCGTCAGCGCCAAAGCCGTCAAGCCCCCGGCTGTCATGCCATTTTGGAATATGCCGCCGGCGAAATGAGCGGCATGCTCCGGGAATATCATCTGATTTTGAAATCCAACACCAATCCAAAAAGAGATCCCCACAATCATTGCCTTGCGCAGATCCATTCGGTCATCGACAATAATTTTCATGCCCGTCACAAACAGCAAGGCGATGATGACGAACAGATAAGCAGCCACCACTGGTTCTGGTATCGCCAGAATCATCGCCAGAAATTTCGGCGACAGAGCGAATATGAAAAATACAGCTCCCATCATCACCCCTACAGACCGCGCCGCAACGCCAGTCAGCTCGGTCACGGAAATAGTGGAGGAGTATGTTGTGTTCGGCAGTGTGCCAGCCAATCCCGACAGCAGGTTGCCTAAACCGTCAGCAGCAACGGCACCTTGAACCGCTCGGAAATCAACAGCTCTGGATTTTCGCCATGACACTTTCTGAATCGCCACCCCATCGCCAATTGTCTCGATCGCACCCACCAATGTCACTAGAATGAATGCTGGCAGCAGCGCCCAGAAAACCGAGTCAAATCGCCAATCAATGCCAGGCCAGCTAAACTCAGGCAAACCGAACCAGGCGGCCGCGGCAACCGTATCAGTGCTGTAGAACCCAAAATACGCAGCCAGCGCTGAGCCGCCGGCCACCCCGATGACCGGCGCCCACAAACGCAGGCTGCCCCTCGCCTTGAAAGAAATTCCAACAGTGACCATCGCAGTCGCGAAAGCCGTCCATGCAGCATGGGAAACAGGCACATTGTCGGGAATTGTTTTCAACATGTCAAACAGAATCGGCATCACCGTTGCCGCGATCAGCATGATCACAGTGCCAGCGACCGGCGGGGTCAGAATGCGCCGGAGCAAAGAAAGCTTTGCTGCCAGAACAAACTGAAACAGGGATGAAACAATAATCAGCGCACACATCATCGCAGGACTGCCTTGGCTGATGGCGGTAATGCAGATCGCAATGAAGGCGCCGGAAGTACCCATCGCCAGCACGTATCCAGCCCCCACCCGCCCGACTCTCACTGCCTGCAGAATAGTCGTGATCGCACTGATCACGACCGCGGCAAAAACCGCCCATTGCAAATACACTTCAGAACCGCCCGCAGCGCGAATCACGATGACGGGTGTCAAGGCAATGCCGGCAATCGATAAAATCGCGAGCTGCGCTCCAAGACCCAGCGACAGCAGGAAAGGCGGCTGCTCGTCAGCCTGGAAGCGCAGTTGAGCATCCGGACTGCGGCCGGGTGAATTCATGGCTGACCCTTTTTTTGAGAGAATTTACGCTGACCCTTCGCTCGCACCGATCAAAGCATCAATCAATCGGCTTGCAACCGAATGGGCATCGTCAATCCAGCGGCAGCATGACAGCGGCTGTTTCGGACCACGTCAGCCACACCTTGCGGTCAATCTGGCGAATCCTGTCCAGCGAGCTGGACAGGTTCTGCAGCGCAACCGACACCGGCTCCTCTCGGCCCTTGACATAAACATACAGATGACTGCGGTCGCCAAGATAGGCAGAAGGGCCCATCGTACCCTGAATCGCGTTATGCGCATCCGTCTTCTCATCAAACGCCAAAGAAAATTTCTCAGGCCGGATGGCGAGGAGAAACTTCTCTGATACCGCAACAGCTGGTTTTGAGATGCCGATTCGAAACTCGCCGAGATGCGGGGAGCTGGCGACACAGATTCCATCGGAGAAACCGTCCAGCGTACATTCAAAAAAGTTGATCGTGCCGATGAAATCGGCCACAAACCTGGATTGAGGATTCTCATACAGCTGCCCTGGACTGGACACTTCGACGATGCGCCCCTGATTCATCACGGCAATACGGTCGGATAAAGTCAGCGCTTCTTCTTGATCGTGTGTGACAAAGACAAACGTAATGCCAACGTGCTGCTGCAACTGACGCAGCTCAATCTGCATCTGTTCTCTGAGTTTTTTATCCAGCGCGCCCAAAGGCTCGTCAAGCAGCAGCACTTTCGGCCGCTTGATCAAGGCTCTGGCCAAAGCGACTCGCTGCCGCTGGCCGCCGGAAAGCTCAGCGGCCCCCCGGCTTCCATAACCGGGAAGCTTGATCAAATCGAGCATCTCATCAATTTTCTTTTTCAGTTCCGGCTTCGACAGACCTGATTTGCGCATGCCGAACGCGATATTGGACTCAACATTCAAATGTGGGAAAATGGCATAGTTCTGAAACACCATGTTCACCGGTCTGCGATTCGGCGCTGACAAAGTTACGTCCTGCCCGTCAATTTCTACCGTCCCCTCAGTTGGCACATCAAAGCCCGCCAGCATTCGAAGCAGCGTTGTCTTGCCGCAGCCTGAGGGGCCCAAAAGCGAGAAGAACTCGCCTCTTCTGACCTCAATATCGGCTTGGCTGACAGCCCGGACCTCGCCGAAAGTCTTGGTTACATTTTTGATTGAGATAATCGCATCAGACATATCTCACACTCCTGACTGCCTAGTGGATTGAACGCCGCCGCGCCGAGCCAGCTCCGCCGCAAAGATGACAATGGTTGAGACCACTACAATGATTGCGCCAAGCGCCAGCGTTGAAGGCAGCTTCTCAGGAAACCTGAGCTGGCTCCAAATGTGCACTGGCAGCGTCGCATCGGTGCCGGATAAGAAAAACGCCAATACAAACTCATCGAAAGAGATGGTGAAAGTCAGCAGCAAACTCGCCACAACACCTGGCAGGATTATCGGGAATGTCACACGCCAAAACGTCCACCAGGCGTTTTCGCCCAAGTCCTGGGATGCCTCTTCCAAACTATTGTCAAACCCCTCCATTCTTGAGACAAGCACCAGCATCGAGAACGGCGTGCACAGCATCAGATGCCCAATGCCCACAGTCATCAATGACAAATCAATCTCGCTGACGCTAAAGGTCATCAGCAGCGATATGCCCAGAATAATTTCTGGAATCACAAGCGGGACCATAATGAATCCGATCAGCATCCCTCTTTTTCTCAAGCGATAGCGCGTGACCGCTTTAGCCGCAAAAATACCAAGCACAGTGCTCAGCACAGCAACTGAAACAGCCACCTTGACACTGTTGAAAAATGCGCGCTGCAGTCCTTGGCTGTCAGCCAGCTGGGCGTACCACTTCAAAGTGAAGCCGGTCAGAGGAAAGGTGACGTATTGGGAATCATTAAAGGAAAAAAGCGGCAGTACGGCCACCGGCGCGTACAGAAATATCAAGTAAACAACCGCGTAGACAGCCAGTGCATTGATTTTTTTTCGATTGCCTGTCATGGCTCGGCGCTAACTGACTTTTTTCCGAAACCATTGGGTTGCACCCAGCAGCATGCACACCACCGCCGTCACCACGAGCATTGAAATAATCGACAAGGCTGCGCCTAACGGCCAGTTCAAAGCCTTGCCGAACATCGATTGAATGATATTTCCAATCATGAGTCCGCGCGGCCCGCCAACCAGCGCGGGTGTCACATAATCACCCACTGTCGGAATAAATACCAGCAGACAGGCTGCAATCACTCCGGGCAGTGACAGCGGCAAGGTAACACGGATAAATGTCATCACCGCTGATTCACCCAAATCTCTTGACGCCTCAATCAGCGACCGGTCGATTTTCTCCAAAGAAACATAAATCGGCAAAATCGCAACTGCGGCCCAGGCGTGGGCAAGTGTAATGACGACCGCCGTCGGGTTGTACAGCAAAAATTCCAGCGGCTCAGAGAGAATGCCCAAGGACGACAAGGAAGAATTCACGACGCCGTTGTATCCCAATATGACTTTCCAGGCAAACACCCGAAGCAGATAACTTGTCCAAAATGGAATCGTCACCAAAATAATCCATCGTATTTTGTTCTTTTTAACATGAAAGGCGATGAAATAAGCCAGAGGATAAGCCAGAATGACCGTGACCAGCATCACAAAAAACGAGATTTTGATCGACCGGTACAAGATCAGATAGTAGATTTTCTTCCGAAAAAAATCAGTGTAATTCGTGAGTGTGAATGTTTGGATCAAATTTACATATTCCTGTTTCCAGAAGCTTAGAACGATCAGGATCAGCAGCGGAAACAGCAAACCGAGAGACACGACAATCAGCGTCGGTGAAAGCAGCGCATAGCCTTTGGCCTGATCGCTAGATCGATAACCGATTCTGACTCGATCTGCGAAAGGAATTTTTGGAGTGGTCGTATCCAGGCCGCTCATGGCAAGCAAATCAGAGGGAGAGAGAGTAAAGATTGCGATTCAGCATAATCGAATCCAATGCAAACAGGCAAGTTTGGCGTTTGACTGACTGAAAGGCAGGAGATGGCTCCGCCTGAGGAGCCATCTCCTGTTCAGATCCTGACGGATATCTTTTTTACAGGCCAGCTTTTACAGACCGGCTTTGACTTCCTCAAACATGCCCTGCAGTACAGGCTCGTTCTTGATTGGGATTTGAAAGATGCCCGCACTGAGTGTCGCTTCCGGATCTCGACTGAGTCCGCGATTTTGCAAATCCTCATCGGATACCAATTCAAATGCTTTCGCGTTGGCAGGTCCGTAGCCTTCGTCCAGAATCGTGAACTGACCAGACTCTGGACTCAAGAAGGCGTCAATCACGTCATAACTCTTTTCGAGCAGAGCCGGGGTTGCATCCGCCATAAGGCAAAAACCGCATACCCACGTCATGGCGCCTTCTTTCGGATTCATGAATTTGACATCGTGACCGGCATTTTTCAGTGCGGTAAACGCATCGTTCCACGCACTGGTTGCAACCAGCTCGCCGGCCGCCATTGAGTTTTCAATATCGGTCGGACTCGACCAATAGTAGCGCAGCAATGGCAGCTGTTTGCGCAGCAGCTCGCGCGTCGTCTCAACTTCAGCATCGGTCATATCGAACGGGTTGGCAGCGCCGCCATAAATCGCGGCCACCATCACCCCGTCAATCAGGCTGTCAGACATCGAAAGACGTCCAGCATACCGCTCATCCCAAAGTATGCCCCAAGTCTCTTCTTCCTGATATTTCGGGTCGACGAGGTCCGGACGATACATAACGGAAGTATTGCCCCATTCAGCGGCTACAAACCATATCGATCCGTCATCTGTCTTGATTCCGGGAATATTTTTCAGGCTGGGGATAACATCCGGCCAATGGCTGAGCCGGCTGACATCTATCGGCTGCAGGATGCCGGCATCCCGCCAAATCTCAACTTTGTAGGAGCAAGGATGCGTCACATCAAATTTTGCACCGGCCTGCATTTTTGCAAACGCTTCCTCCTCATCTCCAAAAATTGCGAAGTTGGGATACTCGCCATATTTTTCAAAGTACTGGCCATGATGCTCTGGAACATCCCACCCTTCCCAAGTAAACACATTGGGATGGTCCTCAGGGGCCGCATTGGCGAAGCCTGACAGCATCGGAAAAGTCACTGTCGCCACACCCGCTGAGGCGAGAATCTTGTTGAAATCCCGTCGAGACATGGCGCCGGTCGCCAGCATTTCAATGTAGTCGTTCTTACTGTATTTGCTCATTGCATGCTCCTACGATATCTGTTTATTAAAATCTGGATTTTATCGAATTTGCATGAATCTAACAAGACCAATCGAAGGGCGGCCGCGGCGCAGTTTGAAAATGCACTTTTTTTGCTGCAAGAAAAACTAGTACAATGACCGCACCTGACTCAACCATGAAGGAGATCAAAATGAAACATTCAGCGAAACTCATTCACCCCCCCCCTCGCTAAACTAACTGCCTTCCTGCTGCTGGCGATGCTGGCCGCGCCGGCCATGGCCCAGGTGGACTGGTCCATTCTGGGCGATACAGGGTCCAGCGCCTGCCCAAGCGGTACGAGCGAAATGAATCCAGCGATTGCAACCTTCGGAGCCGGGGCCCTGAAGAAAGATTCGGTCCGAATTTCGACAAGAGTACTGACTGCTTTGTCCGTTCAAGGTTATGTGGGATCGGCTATCGGCGGCGGCCGCACTATTTACCTTCAAGTGAAGGGGCCGAATGGAGAGAAAGTTGGTGATCGGAAAACACTCGGCAGTGTGCGGTTTACTCCTGCTCAGAGTGTGTTAGCCCAGACCACAACTGTCAAGAACCTGAAACTGAACACAAGCTATATCGTAGAAGTTCGGGCGGTCAACGATGTGATCGGAAGATCCTGCTTCCGGACCATGCCGTACGATCTGGAGATCCCCTTCGGCTCGGGTCGCGGCGGCGCCGGTCCCGGCGATTCGTGGTCGGGCGGGTGCTACGCCTTCAGCAAGGACCGGGCTAAGGTCCTAGCTTGCATGTGCGGAGCCCGGAACTCGTCGGGCAGCTGGGCGCACACAGATGCCGAAGCCGGCTACGAGTATATTATTTCGGACGCCGACTGGAGAAGCAGCGTGGGCTGCTCGACGAACTGACGGCGATGCGGGCGTTTGCCGTCAGGCGGCTTTCGGCCGGCGGCGGCATCTGCCGGACTGGCTGAGGCAGACCGGCAGCCTGATGACCGGAGGCGGCCTGCGGGCCGCCTCTTTGCCATCCTGTCCGGCAGTTTTCTAACTGGGGCACGGCCGAAAGGACGGCAAGTCAGTGGCTGCCAGCAGGCCTGAACTCGCACAGAGCTTGTGCATACTGAGCCGCCGATTCGGATGCCATCTTGAACTCTCTGGCTGACCTATCGCACTTGCCAGGCGCATCGTTTCATCTGATCTCGACTGGAATCTGCCGCTTGCAGCCGCCGAACTCCGGCCCTCAAGATCGGCTGCTTGATCCTGGAGCCCCTCATAGCTGTCGATAGGCGCACTTTGCGCCGACGATCGCCAGAGTCATGGGGTTCGGCTCCGACACCTCGGACTCACGGGCCGCATCAAGCCAGCGCACAAAGAGATCAAAGAGCGCATCGGGCGGATGCAAGAGTCAAAATCATAAAAGTAAAAACAATTACTTGTGTTCAAACGATTAATTTGGATAGAATCACTTCATCACAGGGTTTGTCATCCGCCACAACGAACGTTACTGTGACGGCGACACCTCCAGCCCCTATGTCGCAGTTTTCTACACGAATTTTGCAAGGCATGGGGATAATAATCCCATGTCAACCGCATGTTTCATGACGGGTGGAAATCTGCACTGTTACTCATTCCGCTATCGCGGACCCTTTATGGCAGCTCACATAACTTGATGCTTTCAGGCCGGAGATTGGCATGATATTCGTAACTGTCCTTGCGGACACCTAAACAGGGACGGTGACCGTGCTTTAATCCCGAACAGCGGATAGATTGGGATGGAAATAACGGCCCGAATGATAACCGTTCTGTTTCATGGACTCGGCAATCGGGCACCTTAGCTGCCCGTTGCTTTATTCCCTGTTTCTCATTGCGTAACTGTCTAACCGCAGCCCTAGCACGGTCGGAACGGCTTGCCTCTGTCCATTCTATAACTGCATAACCAGCAATATCAATCCGATCGTGAGGCTACGCTATATTAGGTTAGATTAGGGCGCGTTAACACTGCGCAGTGCATCGACGACCCGTGCGAAGACGACGAATCCGAGGTGCATGACATCAAGCTTGTCGAAGCGCGAGAACACCCTGCGCAAGCCCTTGAGCCGCCGGAACAGGCGTTCCGCCCCGTGGCGCCGCCGGTCCATTTTCCGGCCGTATTCCCAGGGAGCGATGCGGCTGCTCTTCGGCGGCGCAACGGGCGTGCCGCTTCAGGCGCCGCCGCCCCTCCGGGGCATCGTGCGCGCTGCCGGGAGAGAGCGCGAAGGCCGCGGCGGTCCGGTCATCCGCGGCAGCCAGATGAAGCTTGGTGTTCCGCCCGCCCCGGGACTTGCCGATGCACTGGGCGCCGTTTTTCTCAGCGCCCCTGTGCCGTCGGGATGCGCCTTGATGCGGGCGCTGCCGAGGCTCAGGACCTCGACCCGGATGCGGATCATCCGCTCCCGCTGCAGGCGCTCGAGCGCGCGGTCCAGGCCCCCGTTCCCCGGCCGCCGGCTCATGCGCGTGCAGAGGGTGTGCCCGCTGCCTCGGCAGCAGCGGGGCAATGCGCTCGTACTGTGCCCGTGCAAGCTCCATTGCCGGCTCCTCCGCTCTGTTCCAGACGACAATCACGGGTGACACTTGTATCATGCCCAGATAAAATTGTGTTAACAGGCCCTAAATCAGGTCGGTTCTAGGAATAGCCTGGCTCATGCCGGATCGTTGCGTCTCATAAGAATCAGTTTGCTTTTGAGGGCGCTAAAGCCGCTATGACTCTCAAAGCAGGCCGCGGGGGCCATGATTGCGGAAGCAATAGTCATACCCGGACATGGCGGAAACGACAGCTCTCGCCTGAGTATTTGACCCTCAACACTCTATCAGCACCTTCATTCGAGTCGCCATCCACATAAAAGCCAATCGTTGGCATCTGCGCCCCCGCCGCACCGCAAGCAGCAGGAGGGCTGCTAGTTTAGTGAAAGGAGAGTGGGTTGCGTCAGTTCTTTCGCGGATGCTCTTTGATGTTGATTGTTCTGCCTATTCTACAGGGTTTCGCATGGCCGGTGAAAGGGCTGGTTTTCAGAATTTTGCGAGTTCGAATCGACAGGCATGGCAAACGGCTCAAACTGGCAGAAAGAGGCATATAACGGGTTCAGGCACGAGGAATCACGGCTCGAAATAAGGTGATATCCCATAAATTGCCAAAATCCCGCGAAGACCCTTAGAGACCGTATAAATAGACAGAGCCTATCTACGAATTCAGGCATTTCCTTTTACTTTTAACCTGTTTCTGTCATATGCCTGTTCGTGATTGCCGATTCCATGAAAAACCACATGGTCATTTCGGTGTATTTTGAAGACTATGACAATATCATCCTTACCATCTTGTCCAGGAAATAAATGCAGGGAAATGAAACTTGAAAAATCTCCCTCAAGATCATGCATTTTGTATTCGGCTCTCAGGCAATCGTCATTTCTGTTTTTGAAATATCCAATGACTTTGTTAATTTCTTCAACTGCCTTTCTTCTGTTTCGATAATTCTCGTAATCTTCCTGATATTTCTTGGCGCCGGAAACCTGCCTATGTTTTATTTTTCTTCTTTTTCTCTCTGAAATAAATTCCATGCTGTCTACATAATCTCTTCGATAGGTCTTAATCCCTTGAGACCGTCTCTTACTATTTTTTTTTCCAGTTCCGGATTAATTCGAGAGGTATTGAATTGTGCGAAATACTCCTTTCCTTTGAGGTTTTTTCTTTCTTCTTCAAGAAGCCTCATCTGTCTGTATGTTTCTTCGACTGTTTTTAGCTGTAGCATAATTCACTTATCATCCCAGTTGGTTCGCTGAGGATTATTATACAGTGCTGATGAAAAAAGATTGTCGAATCGCAGGCAATGTCCCAGTTTGAAAATGATTTCGCCTTGCAGAAGCCAGAATCAGTGCAATCGCCGCATTTGACTCAGCCACAGAGGAAATCAAAATGAAGCATTCAGCAAAATTCAACTCACCCCCCCCCTCACCATAAGCGGCTGACGGCGCTCGCCGCCGCACTGGCAGCCTTGCTGGCTCTGCCTGCGGCAGCGCAGGTGGACTGGAGCATTCTGGCAGCGACTGAATCCAGCGTCTGCCCGGCGGGCTTCAGTGAAAGGAGTACCGGTTTCATCACGTTCAGCAGCGCATACCCCCACAGACAGCCAAATCATCGCGGGTACCAATGCGGCCGGTTTCAGCGCTCTTTGGCCGAATTTCAGCTTCAATGGCGGCACCCTCCTCTTCTGCCTCAGCTGGAGATTTACTCCGGAAGCAATGCCATGGTCCAAGCAGAAAACTACCGCTCCCTTAAATCAGGCACACTCGCAGCCAGGACAGGCACTTTTCCGGCAAGTCTGGAACAGGGCACACGGTACGCGATCCAGCTCGTTCTCCGGGACAGCAGCACCCCGCAGAAGAGCCGCATGTTTGCAACCCGCCGCTTCCGCACGGCGGCCGATCTGGACCGGGCGATCGGCGATTACGGCGCTGACAGTTATGCCAACAGCAGCCAGGCCGGCGGATGCTTCGCCTTCGGCGGCACTGAGGCACAGATTCAAGCCTGCCTGTGCGGGCCCGGAACTCGCGGGGCCAGAGGGCGTACACGGACAGAGCCGACGGCTGCAGCTGCATCATTTCGGACTCCGCCTGGAGAGCCGATATGGGGTGCGTGAAGAACTGACGGGACGGGCCGGGGAACATTGAATACCTGGTGACAAGAGGCGGCCTGCGGGCCGCCTCTTTTTTCAATCATATCCGGCAATCTTCAAGCTGAGGTGCCGAAAGGACAACCAGTCAGCAGGCCGCCAGCCGGCCTGATCCCGCGCCGAGCCTGTGCACACTGAGCCGCCGATTCGGATGCCATCTTGAGCTCTCTGGCTAACCCTATCGCACTTGCCAAGCGCATCGGGCGGATGCTAGAATGCACACTCCATCTCAAGCCTCGATTCGGCCAGCGCGGAGAGCCGGCAGAATGATTGCCAATCTGAAATACCTACAGACCAGCCATGCACAGATACTTGATTTCCAGGTAGTCATCAAGTCCGTACTTAGAGCCTTCGCGGCCAAATCCCGATTCTTTCATCCCGCCAAACGGCGCCACCTCAGTCGAGATAATACCGGTATTGATGCCCACAATCCCGTATTCAATGCCTTCAGACACGCGCCAGACGCGGCCGATATCTCGGGTGTAGACATAGGCTGCCAGGCCAAATTCGGTATCGTTTGCCATTTTGACAGCTTCCGCTTCAGTCGAGAATCGAAACAGCGGCGCCAAAGGCCCAAACGTCTCTTCGCTCGCCACGTCCATATCGACTGTCACATCCGTCAATACAGTCGGCTGGAAAAACTGCCCGCCAAGCTCGTGGCGACCGCCGCCGGCGGCAACCTGAGCGCCTTTGCCAGTCGCATCCCGAATATGCGCCTCGACTTTATCAACTGCCGCCAAATCAATCAGCGGGCCGATATCAACACTTTCGGCAAAGCCATCGCCGACCTTCATCTTGGATACTGCCGCTGCGAATTTTTCGGCAAACTCGCCGTAAACCCCATCCTGCACCAAAATGCGGTTGGCACATACGCAGGTCTGACCTGAATTCCGGTATTTGCATGCCATCGCTCCCTTGACAGCCTCATCGATGTCCGCATCATCGAACACGATAAAAGGCGCATTGCCGCCGAGTTCCATCGACATTTTCTTCACCGTGTCAGCGCACTGGCGCATCAGTACTTTGCCGATATTTGTCGAGCCGGTGAAAGTCAGTTTTCGAACAGTCGAATTGGAAGTCATTTCACCGCCGATCTGCGCCGATGAGCCGGTCACGACGTTGATCAAGCCCGCAGGCAATCCAGCCCGCTCAGCCAGCTCGCAAAGCGCCAGGGCGGAATACGGCGTCGCGCTGGCCGGCTTGATCACCATAGCGCATCCCGCCGCCAGCGCAGGCCCAGCCTTGCGGGTGATCATCGCCGATGGAAAATTCCAGGGCGTGATCGCGGCACAGACACCCACCGGCTCCTTGACGACCACAATTCTGCGGTCGTTTTGGTGCTGCGGAATCACATCGCCGTAGACGCGCTTGCCCTCTTCGGCAAACCACTCAAAAAATGACGCTGCGTACAGCACCTCCCCGCGCGCCTCCGCGAGCGGCTTGCCCTGCTCAGTGGTCATAATCGCGGCCAGATCTTCCTGATTGTCCAGCATCAGCTCGGCGAGCTTGCGCAGCGGCGCCGCTCTTTGCTTGGCAGTCAGATGGCGCCAGGATCGAAAAGCCGCGTCGGCCGCCGCAATCGCTCTTTGGGTTTCAGCGGCGCCCATCTTCGGGATGGAGCCGACCCGCGAGCCGCTGGACGGGTTGTGAACCTCCAAAGTCGAGCCGTCGTCGGCATCAAGCCACTGGCCATCGATATAGCACTGCTGCCGAAACAGCGATGGATCAGAAATATTCATGGAGACCTCTGTTGATAATTGTAGATTGTGCCTTTGGATTTATGAGCGGCTGCGACCGGACTTTACTCAAATGCGGCGATGCCGGTCTGCGACCGGCCCAGTATCAGCGCGTGAATATCATGCGTACCCTCGTAGGTATTGACCGATTCCAGATTCATGCAATGACGAATCACATGATACTCGTCGCTCACGCCATTGCCGCCATGAATATCCCGGGCCGCGCGCGCAATGTCCAATGCCTTGCCAGCACTGTTGCGCTTGAGCAGACTGATCAATTCATGGCGTATCGTGCCCGCATCCATCAGCCGGCCGGCCCGCAGACATCCTTGCAGTCCAAGGGCAATCTCGGTTTGCATGTCCGCAAGCTTCTTTTGCACCAGCTGCGTTGCGGCCAGCGGCCGGCCGAACTGCTTGCGATTGAGCGCATAGTCCAAAGCCGCATGCCAGCAGAATTCGGCCGCACCAAGCGCGCCCCAGCCGATGCCAAAACGCGCCATCGTAAGGCATGAGAACGGACCTCTCAAACCCTTCGCCTCTGGCAGTACCATAGCGTCCGGCACCGATACATCACTCATCACAATGCTGCCAGTGGCCGATGCGCGCAGTGAACACTTGCCCTCAATTTTAGGGGTTTCCAAACCCTTGCTGCCGCGCTCAAGCAGAAAGCCGCGGATCACGCCGGCCTCGTCTTTGGCCCAGACCAGGCACAAATCGGCAATCGGCGCATTTGAAATCCAAGTTTTCTCACCGGACAGCCGATAGCCGCCCGGCACTTTGACCGCACGGGTGACCATGCTGCCGGGATCGGATCCATGATTGGGCTCAGTCAGCCCAAAACAGCCAATCAGCTTGCCTTGTGCGAGCTGTGGCAGATACTGCACCCGCTGCGATTCACTGCCAAAACGGAAGATGGGATACATGACCAGAGACGACTGAACGCTCATGAATGAGCGGTAACCGCTGTCGACGCGCTCGATTTCACGGGCAATCAGGCCGTAGCTGACATAGTTGAGGCCCGCACATCCATAGCCCTCAATAGTCGGCCCGAGCAATCCGAGCTCACCCATCTGCAAAGCGATTGACGGCTCAAACTTCTCATTGCGATTGGCCTCGACAATCCCCGGCATCAGTTCGTCTTGCGCATAACGCTGTGCCGTATCTCTGACCAGTCGCTCGGAATCGCTGAGCTGATCATCGAGTGAAAACGGATCCTGCCAATTGAATCCAGTTTGTGCTGGTGCTGCCATGATTTCTGCGTTGCCCCAAATAGATATGTTTGAATATTAAGCCGCTGAAGCGCATCGGCACTCAAAAGCCAGTCGATACGGCCCAAGATCTGGATCAAGCCGCTTCGGATGAACGTCCGCCGCTTCGAAATTCAACCCTTAATTCATCCAGCCGCCCCAGTGCAGTCTCAAAACTGCGCTTTTTGACATGCCCGTATCCGCGAATCGTGTCGGGAAACGCGGCCAATTCAACCGCAGCAGGGTAATTTTCGACTGACAAGTCCGCGATCACCTCGCGCACCACTTGCTCATACAAATCAATCAATCTTCGCTCCAGTTTCCGATCAGCTGACCCGGCAAACGGATCCAAGCGCCGGCCACGCAGAAATTTGAGTTTGGCAACCAAACGCAGAACCGTTCCGACCCAGGGCCCAAATGTCCGCTTTACAGGCAATCCAGTAACAGCATCCTTTTTGGCGAACACTGGCGGCGCCAAATGATACTCCAGTGTAAAGTCTCCGCTGAACTGATCTTTCAGCTCGCGCTGAAAAGCGGCGCTGCTCAGCTGCCGCGCCACTTCATACTCATCTTTGAAAGCCAGTACCCTGGCGTAATTCACCGCGACAGCCTCAGTCAGCCCCTTCATGCCCGGCGCCTGGCAGCGGTCCGCCTTGCGTGCTGCCTCAACCAGGGTCTGATAGCGCCGCGCGTAAGCGGCATCCTGATATTCGGTCAGATGCTGGGTCCAGCGGGCAATCATCTCATCAAGATCGCTCGAACCCAGCGCCGGCGGCTGCCGGCGCTGGACAGACACCGCGGCTTCGACCGCTTGCGGCTCAGCCGCAAACTGCCGGCCGCGATGCAGCGCCAGCAGATTCATTGGGACCGAGCGTCCGTTGAGCTCAATGGCTTTCTCAATAGCGGCCAGAGGAATCGGGACCAGCCCTTTTTGGATGGCAATACCGACCAGAAACAAATTGGCTGCCAGCGTATTGCCGAACAGGCTCTCCGCATAGCGATTCGCATTGACGAACGTCACTTGCGACGCGCCAGCGGTGTTTTTGATCAGCGTCTGCAGGCGCTTGCCGGGAAATTCCAAATCACGCATTCTAGTGAAATCACCGGACATCATTTCATAGCTGTTGACGATCATCGAGGTCTTGCCAGACTTGATTGTATCGAGGATTTTCTCACTCGCCGAAACGACCAGGTCACCGCCGATAACCAAATCAGCCCCGCCCCGAGCGACATGCATGGATGAAATGTCTCGCGGTGTTTTGGCGATAATCAGGTTGCTCATCACCGCACCGCCTTTTTGCGCCAGTCCCAGCATATCCAGTACCGAGCAGCCGAGATTTGCGATATGGGCGGCCATGCCGAGAACCGCGCCGACTGTAATGACACCTGTGCCGCCCGCACCGTTAATGACAATGCAGTACTCACGCTCGATTTGCGTCACAACGGGCGGCGGCAATTCGGAACTGTCAAAGCGGACGCCGGCATCAGCCGCGGCCGGCTTGCGCAGCCCGCCGCCGTTTACCGTAACAAAACTCGGGCAAAATCCATTGATACAGGAATAATCCTTGTTGCAAGCCGACTGATCGATGCGCCGCTTGCGGCCGAACTCCGTCGCATGCGGCAATATCGCGACACAATTGGACTGAACTCCGCAGTCACCGCACCCTTCGCATACCTCGGCGTTGATAAAAACCCGCTTTGCGGGGTCAGGATATTCACCGCGCTTGCGCCGGCGACGCTTCTCGGCCGCACAGGTTTGATCGTAGATGATCGCAGTCACGCCGCTAATTTCTCTGATCTCTCGCTGAACTGCATCTAAATGACTGCGATCTTCAATTTTCACGTCAGGAGGAACTGTATTGCTGCGGCGGCATTTTTCGACATCATCGGTCACCACAACGACTTTTCTGACCCCCTCGGCGATCAGCTGATGCGCGATTTGACCAACGGTCAGCGGGCCATCCATCGGCTGGCCGCCGGTCATGGCGACCGCATCGTTGTAGAGCACTTTGAACGTCATTGTGGTCGCCGCCGCAACGGCTGCGCGAATCGCCATGATGCCAGAATGCAGGTAGGTGCCGTCACCGATATTCTGAAAGACATGCTCGCGCTTGGAAAAGCGGCTTTCACCGATCCAGCTTGCGCCTTCTGCGCCCATTTGCGTATAGCGCGCAGTGGATCGATCCATCCACTGCACCATATAGTGGCACCCGATTCCAGCCAAGGCAATGCTGTCTTGAGGCACTTTGGTTGAGGTATTGTGCGGACATCCAGCACAAAAATATGGCATGCGCTGCATAGGCGCTTGCACAGGGGTTCGATCCAGAACCGATTCAATGGCATGCAAAGCATTTTGCAGAGGTTCAGAAGCGACTTGTCTCAGCAGCTGCGAACCGATGGCGCGCGCGATTTGCAGGGCTTCCAGACGCGCTGTCGAAGGCAGCAGGGACTGGCCCTGATCGTCGAACTTGCCGACTACGCTCGGCTGCTGCGCGCAGCCATACAGCAAAGTCTTCACCTGATCCTCGACCAGCGGACGCTTTTCCTCAATGACGATGATTCTTTGCAGACCCTTGGCGAACCGAAGCAGTCCCTCGGGCTCAATGGGCCAGCTCAGCGCCAGCTTGTAGAGGCGCAGTCCCAGACGTGCGGCTTCGGCTTGATCAATATGGAGTTCGGTCAGCGCTCTTCTGACATCGGAATAGGATTTGCCAGTGGTAATGATTCCCACAGTGGCATCCGGCGAATCGAATATCAATCGATCCAGAGAGTTTTCTCTCCAGTACTGGTGCACCGCTGGCAATTTGAGCTGATGCAAGCGCTGTTCCTGCTCCAGCGGTGTATCCGGCAAGCGAATGTTGAGCCCAGCGGCTGGCAGACCGAAATCTTTGGGGCTCAGCGGCTGTGGATATGACTGCATCAATTCGATAGAGGCGGTCGCCTCGACGGTATCATGCACACACTTCAATCCGACCCAGCATCCGGAAAACCTCGAAAGCTGCCAGCCGACGAGTCCGAAATCCAGAATATCCTGTACCGAAGCAGGATTCAGAACCGGCATCATGGCATCGACAAGCGCGAATTCACTTTGATGCGCGGTAGTCGACGACTCGCAGGCATGATCATCGCCAAGCGCCGCCAGAACCCCTCCGTATCTTGAGGTGCCGGCCAGGTTGGCGTGGCGAAATGCATCGCCGCTGCGGTCCACACCCGGACCTTTGCCGTACCACATCGCAAACACACCATCATATTTTCCTTCGCCATTGAGCTCAGCCTGCTGCGTGCCCCAGATGGCGGTCGCTGCCAAATCCTCATTGATACCGGGCTGAAAGACAATTTCATGCGCATTGAGGAATTCTTTTGCCTGCCACAGCTGCTGATCAAATGAGCCTAGGGGTGATCCCCGATACCCGCTGATATAGCCTGCGGTGTTCAGTCCGCCGGACTGATCCAGCCGCCGCTGCTGCAATGCCAGCCGCACCAAGGCCTGAATGCCAGTGACAAAAATGCGACCGGAGGATGCCGTGTATTTGTCGCTTAAGGAGATGTCAGTGTGCATGCGTATGACTTGTGCCGGCGTTGAAGTGCATTCAATCTGTTTCAGGCGCCCCACTGAAAGAACGCATCGCCTTCGTTCATATAGTATTTGGATAATACCATTTTATGCACTTCGGAGGCGCCGTCGACCAGTCTGGACTGGCGCTGATAGCGATACATCCATTCCAGCACAGTGTCCTTCGAATAGCCTTTTGCACCAAGCATCTGAATGGCCGTGTCCACAACCTGGTGCAGCGTATCGGCGACCAGAACCTTGGCGATGGATACTTCCTTGCGCGCGAAATCGCCCTGTGCCAGCTTCCAGGCGGCATGCATTGTCAGCAGCCGGCCCAAATGAACCTGGGCCGCCGCTTCGCCAAGCATCCACTGCACACCTTCGTGCTCCATCAGTGTCTGGCCGAAGGCGCGGCGGCCGGCTGCATATTCGCTGGCAATCTCCAATGCGCGGCGGCAAAGACCCAGCCAGCGCATGCAGTGCGTCAAGCGGGCCGTGCCCAAGCGCATCTGCACCACTTTCATGCCATCGCCCACTTCCAGCAGGCGATTCTCATCGGGAATTTCCAGCCCGTGGAATTTCAGCTCGCAGTGTCCTCCGTGCTCTTCCGGACCCATAATCGGAATGCGCCGGACCAATTCCCAGCCAGGATCATCACGATCAAACATAAACGCGGTCAGACCCCGGCGCGGATCATCTGAGGTTCTCGCCAGCAAAATAAAATGCTGAGCCACACCCGCACCGGTGATAAACCATTTGTGGCCATGAACAATCCAGGTATCGCCTTTTCTCTCTGCTTTCGTCAGCATCATGCCGAGCGGATCAGAGCCTGACCCGGGAGCCGGCTCGGTCATCGCAAGCGCGGAGCGCACTGCGCCGTCAATAATCGGCTGCAGCCATCTTTCCTTTTGAGCCGGCGTGCCGACGCGCTCAAGCACAATCATATTGCCATCATCGGGCGCCGCACTGTTGAAAACAACGGGGCCAAAAATGGATCTGCCCATCTCCTCATAGCAAGCGGCCATGCCAACTGCATCAAGTCCGCCGCCGCCATGTGACTGCGGCATCTGCAGGCACCACAGCCCTTGCGACCGCGCTTTTTCTCTCAGCGGCTGAAGATACTGATGCGTAATATTCTCACCCTCATCGTATGCCTCTGAGAGGCCTTCTATCGGGATGACTTCGGTATCGACAAAACTGCGAATCCGCTGCTGATAATCTTTTACCTGCTCAGAAAGATTGAAGTCCATGATGACTGTCCGTTACATTGATGATTGCAAGTGCCCGCCATCCACTACGATGGTCGCACCGGTCATGTACGAAGACGCATCTGAAGCAAGCAGCAGCATCGGTCCTTCGAGGTCCTGCACTTGCCCGAAGCGTCGCTGAGGAATTTTATGCTTGGCTTTCTCGCCCGCCGGAGACTGCAGCCAGGCGCGATTCATGTCAGTGAGCACATAGCCCGGCGCGATCGTATTGACCCGAATGCCATGAACTGCCCACTCGTAAGCCAGTACCCGTGTGAGGTGATCCACAGCTGCTTTTGAGACGGCGTAGGGCACGACTCCGCCCATCACGCGAATGCCCAGAATCGACGCAATATTGATCAGCGATCCGCCGCGGCAGTCGGCCGACATCATCTGCGCCGCGGCCTGAGCCGCCAGCCAAACGCCTTTAAGGTTGGTGTCGATCACCTGATCCCATTGACTTTCAGACACCTCCAGCGCCTTGCCGCCGGAAGCGATTCCGGCATTGTTGACGACGACATCGATGCGACCGAAAATTTTGCCGGCACTCTCAAAAGCCGCATCGACACTTCTTTTCGACGTAACATCCATCACTGCCCGCGCAGCGATTCCGCCGCGGCTTTGGATTTGCGCAACGGCAAGATCAAGCTGCTGTTTTCGTCTTGCAGTCAGAATGACCTTGGCGCCAGCATTGGCCAAAGTGTGCGCAAAATGCAGACCGATGCCGCTGGAAGCTCCAGTAATCAAGGCTGTTTTTCTGGACAGATCAGAGAAATATTCCATATGCAGGGTGCATCAATCACGCAGCATTCAGTCAAAATATTCAGAACTTTCCGGCTGGCAAAAAAGCTTAGTGTCGATCCGAGCACACAGCAGATCCAGCGGCTCAGGCAGAATCAGGCAGTGCGACTGGCAGCGCCCTCAGATAATCACCCAAAGACGGAATCGGAAAGCAATAGTGAAAGGGCAGACCAGCCACTGGCGCCAGCAGACCAGCGTACAAGGCACTCTCGACAAGCTCGCCAGCAGTTTGATTTTCATTTTTTCGAGCTGATTCAGTCAAGCTGTCAACTTCCTCGAAAGTAACAATACCAGCAAGCTGACCTTGATTTTTTTCGGCTTTCAGCGCTATCTGCTTGTATACCCAAGGCGGAAATCTGCCCGCCTCCAGCCTTTGCGCATAATATTTGTTTTTCTGCTCAACACCTAATTCCAAAACTCTATCAAGCAGAACACGTTTCAGCACCCGACCATTGGAGCTGAGAACATGCCCGGCGGCCACGCCAACTCGATTGATGTGCTGCGGCCAGCCTTGCGACAGATCGGTCAGCGCTTCAGCCCAAAAGCTTTTCTCTTCTCGTGTTCCGCGATGGTAAGCATTCAGCATGCGCGTGAACGATCCCTTAGACTGATTTTTCGAAAGAGGCTCTAAATTGACCACCCGCCCGCGTCCAAGCCGTGACAGCCCGCACTCGCCCAGCACCTCCTCGGTGCCGCTCAATCCAAAAAAGGCCGCCACCAGATGAATCCCATGCGGATCCCGGTGCAAGCAGTCAAGAACGGCTTTCGTCATCTCGTGCACTGGCGTGTTCTGCGCCTCATCGACAAAGACGACGAAGCGAAAATCCTCCAGCAGCGGCGCGGCATGGCGAAACAGTCCCGCCGGCAGCACATCGGCATCCGACTCCGTTTGACTCTTGCCCCCGACCGCAACTCCCGCCAGCGAGAAGTCCCGCTGCGACAGCTCATCATAAAGCCGTTTGCCCAGATTCGACAAAGGCTCCAGTTTCGACGCGCTTGAACTGAGCCGAGACAGCCGCCGGCTCTCCGCATCGGCCGCATCGACCAAGGCTGCAATCACCTCCAGAGACGATTTCAAGCTGCTCGCAGAAACCGACACGGCCACCCACGGCTCTTGGGGTGTCGAGTGCTGCCGGACCGCTTCCATGCACTCTTGCATCAAGGCGGACTTGCCCGCTCCGGGCGCGCCTTGAAAGATCACCGTGCCGCCGCCAACGCGACCTGAAAGAAGGCTGGCTGCCGCTTTTTGAAACACTTCATACTCAGCATCACGGCCGCAAAAGAACGGCTCGCGCACCACTTCGGCCCGATCGGTTTGGTCTAGCCAGACAGCCTCGTCAAGCGGCTCAGCAGGGACAGGCTTCGGAAAAGGTCTGAGGTTCATACAGGCATCTACAGCTCAACGGCTGGAATATTCGCTATATTTGCGAAAATATCCTTCTACAGCTCAGATTATGCCAAATTCACTGGCTATCCTCAAATAATCGCGCTGCTTTCTGTACATCGTTTTATTTTTTCGATCAGCCAGTTTTGTCTGTGCACCTTACGGAAACCATAATGCCAAGATCATAAGCCAGGCCGCAGGCTGTTCAGAGCAAAAAATGAGAAAAGCGACAAGCGGCGCTCAATGACTGCTCTTTGTCAACGCGATATAAAATCCTGCCCTGCCATAGCAACACAGTGCCTGTCGTATCGAAAGCAATTCATTTTATAAACCTGAGTTCCAGCTGGATTTGTGCCTAGCGATGACTCGTCGACTTGTCTCGGGTCAGATAGTAAGCGCCCAGAATAGGCAGGAAAGTGACTAGAACAACCACCATCGCCGCCACATTGGTCACGGGACGCTGCCGCGGACGCACCAGCTCCTCAAGCATCCAGATCGGCAGCGTCTGCTGCTGCCCCGCAGTAAAAGTGGTCACAATCACCTCATCGAGCGACAGCGCAAATGCGAGCATCCCGCCTGCCAGAAGCGCCGTTCCTAAATTCGGCAGCAGCACATAGCGAAATGTCTGGAAGGCGCTCGCGCCAAGGTCGTAAGACGCCTCAATCAGCGAGGCGGAAATTCTTCTAAAGCGCGCAATCGCATTGTTGTACACCACAGCCACACAGAATGTTGCATGACCCAAAATAATGGTCCAGGTCGAAAACGGAATATCCAGAATATTGAATGCCGAGCGCAATGAGATGCCGGTAATAATGCCAGGCAATGCAATCGGCAATATCACTAGCAGAGAAATCGTCTCGCGACCGAAGAACCTCAGCTTGGAAACCGCAGCCGCACACAAAGTGCCCAATACAATGGCAATCAGTGTCGAGATGGTCGCCACTTCGAGCGACAGCCGCAATGCATCCCACACATCGGGTCGATTCCAAGCGACAGGGAACCACTTCAGAGTCAAGGCGGGCGGCGGAAACTGATAGCTTTTGTCCTCAATCGTGAACGCGTAAAGAAAAATCAAAAGAATCGGCAGATGCAAAAATGCAAGCCCGGCGCCCGCAGCCGCTTTGAGCGCCATCGGCGCACGTGATTCAGAGTGCATCAAACGCCCCCTGACGCTTGGCAATCGCCAGATAGACTGCCATGACCAGTATCGGCACCACCGCAAATGCGGCGGCCAGCGGAATATTTCCGGCGGCGCCCTGATGCGCGTAGACAGCTTGACCAATGAACAGCCTTGAAGAGCCGATGATCGGCGGCACGATAAAGTCACCTAAAGTAAGGGAAAATGTAAATATCGAACCCGCAACGACACCCGGCAGAGCCAATGGAATCGTAATCAACCGAAGCGTCTGGCCGGCCGTCGCTCCCAGATCACTCGAAGAATGCAGCAAAGCAGAAGGAATGCGCTCCAGCGCCGCCTGCACTGGCAGAATCATAAACGGCAGCCAAACATACAGCAGCACAATAAAGGTGCCGATATAGGTCACCGACAGTGAGTTTCCGCCAACCACTGGCAGTGCCAGCACGGCCTCCAGCATGAACCTCATGCCCAAAGTGTCAACCAGCCAGCTGATGATCCCTTCCTTGGCCAGGATGAGCTTCCAAGCATAGATCTTGACCAAATAGCTTGACCAGAGCGGCAGCATGACGCCCAAGTAAAACATGGCCTTGTATTTGCCGCGAGCATAGCGGGCGGCGTAATAGGCAATCGGAAAGGCAATGATCGCCGCAGCCGCAGTGACCGCGCAAGCCATCAAGATCGTGCGGATAATGATGTCATAGTTGACCGGCGAAAGCAGCTCGCGATACGTCTTGAGCGTGAATTCATAACGTACCAAGCCGGAAAACTCATCGATTGAGAAAAAACTCTGCAGCAGCAAGGCAAACAGCGAGCCGACATAAACCACACCGAGCCACAAGATCGGCGGCAGCAGCAGCAAAAGAGTGATCAGATGCAGTTTTTTCCAAAATACATCCGACCATTGGCGCCCGGACGCGCTGCCCCTTGAGATGAGAGCTGCAGTCATTCGTCTTGCATCGCATGGAGCGCCGCTGATGCCCAGTCCAAAGACACTGCGGCGCCTATTTCAGGCAGTTCGCCAGTCGCGCTGAGATCTGTCGTCCAAGCTGCCGCTGACCGTGTGGTTCCAGGCGGTCTGTCTGCTGACGCAGAGCAAAAAGGGCGTTTCGGCGATGCATCTGCACCGCCAGCTGGGAATCCCCTGCAATGCGGCCTGGCGCCTGAGGCACAAGCGGATGCAGGTGATGCTCGGGCGCGGCGGGCAACAGCGCCGGTCGGGGCGGATGCAGATGGACGCCGCGTATCTGGGCGGCGAGCGCGCCGCGGTGGAAAAAGACGAGTTTTACTGGGTCAGCACGGCGCTCGGCAGCCTGAAGACGGCGCTGCGCTCCAGCTGCCACCCGTTCGATGCGAAATATGCGCAGCGCTGCCTGGCGGAATTCGAATACCGGTTCAACCGCCGATGCCGCCTGGCGGACAGGGTGCCGAGGCTCGCCTTCGTCGCCCTGAGAACGCCGCCGATGCCCGAGAGACTCCTGAAACACGGCTTATGTCAAGTGGTAATTAGGAAACATTATCGCCAAATTATCGCAGGCGGTCGCGAGAAATTGAGCCGCCTCAGCCGTGATGCAAAATGGCATCAATCCAAGTCATTTATTTTTCGACTGCAAAAAGAGCGGATGCCACAGACCGCGCAATGAGACTGAAATGCGAGCGGCAGAATTGCCGTCACCCGGATGACAGGACCCATCAGCAATCCAGCGCCATAAAGCCGCCAGCTTGACGATGCGGCTTGCCGGCAATTGCGGGACTCATTGCCAGGCGGAACGCCCGGGACTGATGACTCGCCCGCCTGGCCTTGAGTTCGCACAACACTTGCCAGTCCCAATCTTCCGCCCCGGATCAGCCGTGTGTTCTCGTCCTGCCAGGCAGCGAGAATCCACAGATCGCCGCAATCTGAGCTCAATCGCGCCAGTAGCGGGGGGTCAGCAGAATCAGCAGCGCAAGCAGTTCCAGTCGCCCCAGCATCATAGTAAAGGCCAGCACCCACTTTGAGCTCGCAGGCAAATCTGCATAGTTGTATTGCGCTGCACCCAGCGCCGGACCTAGATTGTTCAAACAGGCTGTAACCGTGGAGTAAGCCGTGGTGAGATCCAGTCCAGTCGCCTGCAGCACCAGCGCAAGCGCTACAAAACTGACTACATACAGGGCAAAAAATCCCCATACTGAATTGATGATTCTTTCGGCAACCGGCTTATTGTTGAGCATGATCGGAAATATGCCATCTGGATGGATCAGCTGCACAATTTCCCGGCGGCCCTGCTTGAACAGCAGCACCACGCGCATGACTTTCAGGCCGCCCGCTGTCGATCCGATGCAGCCCCCGACAATACTGGTTGCAAGCAGCAATGCCGGCAGAAACAGCGGCCAATCGGCAAAATCAGCCGTCGTAAACCCTGAAGTCGTCGCAATCGATACAACCTGAAACAGGCCGTGCTTGATGCTCTCCCAGCCGGTCGCATAGACTTGGGCAAGAACCAGCACCGTACAGACAATGACCGCCGAAACAATCAGTATGCCCGCATAAACTCGCAGTTCAGTGTTGTAAAAATAGTCTTTGAGCGCATTGATACTGGTCCGAAAGTAGCGGATTTGCTGCTTGCGCTTGCCGTTGCGCTTGATTTCACGAAAAAAATGTTTCAGGTGCAATTTATCCAGCACCGTGAAGTGCAGCGAAAAATTGATGCCCGCCAATACCATGAACACAATGGCAGCGCTCAGGATCAGATCGTTGTCAAAATAAGCAAAACTCGTATCATGAGTGGAAAAGCCGCCGATCGCAATCGTCGAGTAGCTGTGAGTGATCGCATCAAACCAAGACATGCCGGCCAGGCGATACACAAACGCGCAGATAATGGTCATGGCAACGTAGATCAGCCACAAGGCCTTGGCCGTTTCTTTGATGCGCGGCGTCAGCTTGGATTCCTTGGTTGCCCCGGGCATCTCAGCGAGATACATCTGCATGCCGCCGATCCCCAGAATCGGGATGACCGCAATGGCCAGCACAACGATGCCCATGCCGCCCAGCCACTGCAGCTGCTGACGGTAGTACAGGATCGAGACCGGCATCTCCTCAAGTCCCCGAAAAACCGTCGCGCCGGTGGTGGTCAGTCCCGACATCGATTCAAAAAACGCGTCGGTAAAACTGACATTCAAGCCATCGGAGAGCACAAACGGCAGCGTGCCCGCCGTGACCAGCGAAATCCAGAACGCAGCCACCGTCAAAAAACCCTCGCGCACGCCAAGCGGCTCTTTGTTGCGCCGCACCGGATACCAAAAACACAAGCCTAGTGCGAGTGTTCCCAGAGCAGACAGCGCAAACACGGCAGCCGAGCCATCGCCATAGGCAACCGAGACACCCAGCGGCGGCAGCAGCGACAAGCTGAACAGCGAAATGATAACGCCGAGAATTTTCGCGACCGCTCTATAGTGCATGTTGCAATAGCAGGCAGAGTCGCTGTGTCACGGCCAAAACGAGGGAATCGAGCCCAATTTCAGCTCAAACAGTTTCTGGACCTGCTTGATGCGCTTGCCGCTTTTGTCAACGACAAACAGAATCACATGATCCTGCGGCTCAATGAGCAGATTATCAAATGTCGTATAGACCCGCTCCCCGCGAAGAATGGCGCCGATTGTTGTGCCTTCCGGCAGCTTCAGCTCACTGACACGCCGTCCAACCACATTTGAGGTTTGTTTCGACTTATCCAGCACCACCGCCTCAATCGCTTCGGCTGCGCCGCGGCGCAGCGAGTGCACTGCCTCAGTTCTGCCCCTGCGGATATGTCGAAAAATCTCACTGATTGAAGTCAGATTGGGCGAGATCACAATATCAACACCAGAATGCTCCAGCACATCAACAAAAGCCGAGTTGTTGACCAGCGCCATCGTGCGTTTCGCACCCATTTGCTTGGCCATCATCGCAGACAGGATATTGGTCTCGTCATGATCAGTCACTGAGCAGAACACCTCCATCAGCGCAATATTTTCTCGGTCTAGCAAATCGGTATCCGTGGCATCGCCGCAAATCACCAGGCTTTTCGGCAGCATCTGTGCCGCCCGCTCTGCAGCCTGCTGCTGTTTCTCAATCAATACGACTTTCATGTCCGCCGCCAGCATCTGCTCGGCGAGCGCCATCCCGATATGGCCGGCGCCGACCAGCATGACGCGATTGCCGGTGTCGGTATTCACCGACCGCAATTCAGTGACGACTTCCTCAATATGGTCGGCAGTGGCAATAAAGAACACCTCGTCACCCGGCTGAATGACGGTATCTGCATGCGGAATGATCCCGCCATGCTTTTGATACACAGCCGCAACCCGCGTCTCCACATTCGGAATATGCTCGCGCAGCTCGCGGATCTTGTGACCGACCAGCTTGCCGGTGTCATCGGCCCTGACTGCAACCAGCTGAATCTTGCCGCCGGCAAATTCGACGACCTGCAATGCGCCGGGATGCATGACCAGACGCATGATCTGCTCGGTGACCAGCCGCTCAGGGTTGAATATTTCGTCCACGCGCAGCCGATCATCACGCGCCTGCGAACGCTCGCGCCCGCCAGCATCATGCGAGTCAGCGTCTCCGGTCTTGAACAGATCCATGCGATTTTTGTGATAGGCATGGCTGCGAATCCTGGCAATCACACGGGGCACTCGGGCGCGCAGCACAGACAAATGGCTGGCTAGAATATTGGTTCCGTCATCGTTGGTCACCGCCAAAACCAGATCGGCATCCTGAATATTGGCTTGATCCAGCACTTCCAGATCAATCGCATCACCCTGAACATACTTGATATCAAGCTTCTGCAGCCGATGATCCATAGCCTTCGGGTCTTTGTCCACGACGGTGACATTATTATCCTCGCTCGACAAAGCCTCAGCGACGCTGGCGCCCACTGTGCCAGCGCCAAAAATTACTACATTGGTCATTTCACCTTCTCTTGCGCCAGCTTCTCTGACTCGCCGCTGGGCAAAATATCAATGCTGTGCTCTTTCAGTTTGCGGAACAGACTTGATCGATGCAGGCCCGTGCGGCTGGCCATCTCCGTAAAGGTAGAGCAGGCCTTTAGATTATTGAGCAGGTAGCGCCGCTCAAATTCATTGCGCGCATCTCGAAAGGTCAGCCTGTGCTCTGTATCGGCATTTGCCGCCGGCGCCGCAGCGGCGGCAAATACCGGCGTAACGCTGGTTTTTGCAATCTGCGTTTCAATATCAATGCCAGAAATCATTTCTTCGGAACCATGCAGCAGCATCTGGTAAACGACATTTTTCAACTCCTGAATATTGCCATCCCAGCTGTGATTGCGAAGGGCATTCAGCGCTGCCGTCGAAAACCGCTTATAGGGCAGATTCTCGTCTTGACTGAATTGATCGCCAAGATAGCCGACCAGTTCGGGGATGTCTTCAGCGCGCTCCCGCAAAGGCGGCACCTCAACGGTCAGCTCGTTCAGGATCTGGAAAATATCACTGCGCAGCGCCCCGGTGGCAACATGTGATTTAATATCAGCGCCTGCCGTCGCAATGACAGTCGGCGCGGCGTCCGGCTGCGCCAGCGCCAGCGCCCCAATATCATTGAGCAGACCCAGCAGCCTGACCTGACTGTAGCCGTCATGAGCCTCCACGCTGGGAATCAGCAAAGTGCCGCCGCGCGCGGCTTCCAGTGCGGCGGCCGCAGCGTACCGGGCAGGCGGATCAGCCAGCCAATTCAGCGTCACGAACGGTGCATCCGCGCTGAAGCGGCTTTCGTGAATATAGCGCGCGGTGAATTTTTTGCCGCTGCCAGCCTCACCGACAATCATGACCTTGCAGCCGGTGGCGACGATGTTCCGCACCTGCTCGCGCAGCCTCTTCATCGGCGCGCTGAAGCCGATGAGAGCGGTCTTCGCCGATGGTTTTTCAGCAATTCCCCCAGATTTGCCGTCAGCAGCACTCTCCCGGCGGGCAACGGCATTGCGTACTGTGACCGAAAGCCGGCCTGAAGAGAAAGGTTTCTCAAGAAAATCCAACGCCCCATGCTGAGTGGCCTCAACGGCCGTCTCAATCGAGCCATGAGCAGACATCATCACAACGGGCACCCCCAGCTGGGCATCCTGCCATTCCTTGAGCAAAGTAATGCCATCGACACCGGGCATCCAGATATCGAGCAAAATCGCATCAAATTTCTCCATGCGCACAGCGGTCCGAGCCGCCGCCGCATCATGCACCTCCGTGACCAGATAGTTGTCGTCCTCAAGCAGCTGGCCAATCAGCTGGCGAATATCCGGCTCATCATCTACAACCAGAATGCGGTGTCGTTTTGCAGTCACTTGAATCTCCCTCAGGAATGCGCCAACTGAGGCGCGGCAGCTGGCAATTCGATGACAACCTCAGCGCCTCCAGAGGGCCGATTGGCCACCTGGATCCGCCCGCCATGGCGATCAATGATCTGCTTCACAATGCCGAGCCCCAGCCCCACGCCCTTTTTCTTGGTCGATACATACGGCTGAAACAGCCGTTCCAGCACCTCGCTGTCAAAACCCGGTCCATTGTCGGCGATGGTGATGCGGATTGAATCGTCCTCAAGCCATGCCGTCCTGATGCAGATGCCTGGATGCTCAACGCTGCTGACTGCATCAATCGCGTTGGCTATCAGGTTGTTCAGCACCCTGACAACCTGTTCCGGATCGACGATGAGGGTCTCGCGGCGCTCATCCAGCTGCAGCGCAATCAAATTCTGCTGCCGTCCGGCGGCCAGCAGCACGACAACGTCGCTGATCATGGAATTGATGTTCGCAGGCTTGCAAGTCAGCTTATTGATGCCGCGGTAATCGCGAAAGTCATTGACAATTCTTTGCATTGAATCAAGCTGGCGGCTGATCGCGCTGTATGCGAGCTCCAGCGACTCGCTATCCCGAGCGGAAAGGCATCTTTGCGTCTTCAGGCGAATTCTATCGACTGCCAGGCGTATGGGCTGCAGCGGCGTGAGCAATTCGTGCGTCATGCGCTCAGCCACATTCATCCAGACGAGTCCGCGCTGGGCATTGACTAGATCCGTGATATCCTCAATCACTGCCACATGCGTATTTTTGTACCCCCCGCTGACGGCAAGTTTTGTCACTGCGCACTTGAACTCGCGCTCGCCTTGTTCGGTCGCAATCTTAACAGTGCCATCCAAGTCGGACTCAGCATCCGCAATGCCATTGAGAAACATCAAGAACAGCGGCTCAAGCTGCGCATAGCGCCCGATCGCCGACTCGATTTCGACCCCTTCCAAATCGCTCGCACCAATCCCCAGCATGCGCTGTGCGGCAATATTGACGTCCGTCAGTCTGGAATTCTCCTCGACGAAGACGACGCCAGACGACAAATGCTTCAGCACGACTTCAAGGTAAGAGCGCTGGCGCTCGGCAAGTTCCTGGCTGCGCTGGATTTTTTCATGTGATTCCTTGATCTCTACGGTCATTGTATTGAATGACTCAACCAGTACGCCGAGATCATCGCGCGCCTCCAGCGGCAAAATTCGGCCGTAATCGCCTTGAGCGACTTCTTGCGTCCCCTTGGACAGCTGATAGATCGGATTGACCAGCCGCTGAGTCAGCTGCATCGCAGCCCAGATGGCCAGCAAGACCACCAGCAGTGTCACGAACGTCAAAGTCAGCACGAAGTTGAGTTTCAGCGGCGTGCGCAAATAAACCAGTGTCTGATACTGCTCATTGACGCTGCCAATAGTCTCGGCAAGGCGCTGCGAGCTTTGCGGCAGGCGCGACACCACTTGCAAAAAGTGACGCTCATCCGTATCGGCGATCAGCACTGGAAGCAGGATTCGAAGCTGTGCGCCGCCGCTTTCCAGCGGTACGATTTTTCCGACCGGCGAGCTGGAGGCCGGCTCATTGAGCAGCGCCTGCTCAATAATACGCCGATCCGGAGTCTGCGGAATCAGGGTATCGGTACCCGACAGGCTGGAAGCCACAATTCCAGTGACGCTGGTCAGGTCGTCGAAATAAGTAATCTCCTCATAGTCCCCGGCGTTTCGTGCCGCAAACAAAATCTCGCCGATCTCATCGCGCGAGGGCGTTTTTGCCAGCTGCTCAACAACATCGCTCAAATCCTGCGCAAGCTTCTCCTCAACCGAGTCGATAAACAGATCGCTGAGCTGATTGACCTCCCTCAGCGCCGCAGAGACCTGCAAGTCATACCAGCTTTCTATGCCGCGGCTGATCGACAGGAAAGAAAATGCATACACGATGCCAAGCGCTGAGAGCAGCAGCGCCGCAAATATTCTCAAAAAGCGCATGGTCAGCTGCGTGCCAAGAACTTTTTGCCGCCGCCGGCGGATCAGATGGCAGCTATAGTAGCCAATCAAGATGCAGAGCAGTCCGATCCCGCTCAAATTAACCAGCAGCAGGAAAACTTGATTTTCATTGGCCAAGTCCAGCCAATAGGTGCCAAGAATCACGTCCACTATGGTGACAGACACCAGACCCAGCAGCACCACAGAGAGCAGGATCCAGATGTTGTTCGGCCGCTTGATCAGGCTTGTGCTCATAAAACATCAAATAATTGCCAGCCTGTATTGAGATTCCAGGCATCATCAAAATACGCTGGAAGCTGCATCACCGATGGCAGGCTGGAACGCTTGAGATAGACCCGTATGCGCCCGCGATAAGGCTCCGGCGTAAGGAGACTCTCTTCGGTCAGATCCAGTTTGAGCTTGATCTTCTCGCCAAGGGACTGCAGGGCTTTCGGCAAGCTTGCATAATATCGGACCGCATCGCTGCCGCCGCGCTGAATCGTGTAGTCTCCATACAGGCTGCGGTAGGCGATGACGGCTGTGGATTCGTGGATGCCAATCAGATCATCGGGCAAATAAGGCCGGCGCTGATAGATATTCGCTTCGGTCACGATCATGACCGGAACGCCCGCCTGCAGCGCATCAATTACAGGCTGCGACAGCTCAATCGAGGCGCTGAATGAGAGACGGATCTCACTCTCAACACGCGATGCCGACACCTCCTCAACGACAAAGCCGAGCGCGTCAAGGGAGCACGCAAAAGTCAGTGCGGCAACAGCCGTGCGCATCGCGCTGCTGCCTTTGGCTGCCAGGGCGCCAGCGCGCGAGGATGCAAAACGGATCGTCATGACACTTTAGTGAGCATGGCGTAATAAAAACCATCGCTGTGATCTTTATCTGGCAGGCGCTGGCGGCCAAAACGAGTTGCCCGACCGCAGCGGGCATCAAGCGATTGAACCCGCACAGCGGGCATGCGCTCAAGCATCGCACCGATCACGTCATCGTTTTCCTGGCGCAGGACAGAACAGGTCGTATAGAGCAGTCTGCCGCCGGGGCGAAGCAGTGGCAGCAGCGCGCCAAGCAGCCGCTTCTGCGCGGCTGCAGACTTCGCAACGTCTGTCTCCCGGCGGTGAATCTTGATATCTGGATGCTTGCGAATGACGCCTACAGCCGAACATGGCGCATCAAGCAATATGCGATCAAACTGATCGCCGTTCCACCAGCTTTGTGGCTGCCCTGCATCCGCCGTCATAACTCTCGCTGATTGACCCATCCGCGCCAGATTATCTAATATTTCATGACAGCGGGTTTCACTGATGTCAAGCGCAACCATTTCCGCGACCGCCGGCTCTAACTCAAGCATGTGAGTCAGCTTGCCACCCGGCGCTGAGCAGGCATCCAGCACCCGATGTCCGGACTCAAGGCCAAGCGCCGGGGCTGCCATTTGCGAAGCCATATTCTGCACCGAAACCAAGCCCTGTGCAAATCCAGGCAATGCCGGCGGGGCCATCCGTGCCTGCAAAATCACAGCGGCGGGCGCCGCTGCGGCTGCACTGGCGGCAATCTGCCGGTCTTTGAGCAGCTGCAGATACTGCGGCACACTGCAGCGACTGCAATTGACCCGCAGAACCATCGCCGGCCGCGCATTGTTGGCGCACAGGACATCCTGCCAGTCATCAGGCCACTGCGCCGCCAGCATCTCGACCATCCACTGCGGATGGGAATATTCGATCGCAGCGTCCAGCTCGCCGGCGCGAATGCGATCGCCCTCGGCGAGAAATTTTCGCAGCACGGCATTAATGAGGCTGCGAGCCCATGGCTTGCCCAATACGTCGGCGCCGGCCACCGTCTGCGATACGGCTGCATAGCGGGCCACACGCATAAACTCGATCTGATACAGGCCCACCAGCAATAATGCAAAAATATCTGCATGCTTGGGTTTCAGCGGACGATCAAGCAAGCAGGCAAGGCAGAAGCTCAGTCGCAGATGCCAGCGAACCACACCGTAGACCAGCTCGGCGATGAACTGGCGGTCCCGCATCGAAAATTCAGTGCAGACCGCCGCGATCACCTGATCGATTCTGGCTCTGGACTCAACAATCAGGCCAATTGCAGCCGCCGCGGCCGCACGGGCATTGCCGCGGAAATTTTTTCTGCCGGCGAGGACGCCCTTCATCGCAGTCCGAAGACACCGCCGGGCTTCAGCGGACTGCCCGCCAGAAAGTCGCGCGCCGCCAGCCGTCTTTTGCCCTCCTTTTGCAGCGATTTGATGGCCAGTGCGCCGGCGCCCGTCATCACCACGAGAGTTTGCCGGTCCTGCAGTACAATTTGTCCCGGCTTGCCTTGCAGACTGGCATCCTCATGCAGCTGTGCCTGCCAGATACGCACCCGCTCGCCTGCAATCCAGCTGTGCGCAACCGGCCAGGGATTCAGGGCTCGAATTTTGCGCTGAATCTGCTCGGCTGAGAGATGCCAGTCGATGGGCGCCTCGGCGGACTTCAGTTTGGGGGCATAAGTTGCCTTGGAATCGTCTTGCGGGCAAGGCGCAATGCTGCTGCTTTGCATCTGCTTGATGACGGCAATCAGTTCCGCTGCGCCCAGCACGGCCAGCTTCCGCTGCAGAGATTGCGCGGTGTCTTCCGACTCAATCGGACAGCGCCGCATCGAATAGACCGGTCCGCTGTCCAAACCGGCATCAAGCTGCATGATGCTGATGCCCGTCACGCTGTCACCCCATTGTATGGCCCGGGCGACTGGCGCTGCGCCGCGCCACCTTGGCAGCAGCGAGGCATGCACATTCACGCACCCCAGCCGCGGCAGCGCCAGAATTTCCTTTGGAATCAGCAATCCATAAGCAGCCACAACCATCAATTCCGGCTTGAGGCCCGCGATGGCCGCCGTCACTTCGCGGCTTAGCCTCTGCGGCTGCATGACGGGCAAATTGTGCGCCAGCGCAAGGGATTTCACCTCCGGCGGCGTATGGATCCGGCCGCGTCCACGACGGCGGTCCGGCTGCGTCAGCACACCCGCGACGGCATGCTCAGAATCGATCAGCTGCTGCAGGCTGGGAACCGCGAACTGCGGTGTTCCCGCAAAAACGATGCGAAGTGACATAGCCTCAGCAGGCGCCGCCGGGGCGGGGTTTTTGGGTCTGCGTCAAGCAATCGGGGACCAGCCGCTAGGCCTCTTTGAGGCTGGCGCGTCTTCTGGAGCGGGCTGCTTTTTCGAAATGCCGCCGCATCCGCTGATTCTTCAGCCGCGACAAGTAGTCCGTAAAAAGTTTCCCGGAAAGGTGATCAATCTCGTGCTGCACACAAACGGCAAACAGCCCGTCGGCTTCCATTTCATAAGGTGCGCCGCCAACGTCGCAGGCCTTGAATCGGATCCACTCGCTGCGGCGAATGCTGGCCCAGTAGCCGGGAAACGAGAGACATCCCTCTTCGATGACCTGCTCGCCGCGATGGTCAACAATTTCTGGATTGATCAGCACCTTGAGATCGTCCTTGGTTTCGGACACATCAATCACGATGATTGCCTGCTCGACACCCACCTGAATCGATGCAAGACCGACCCCTGGGGCATGGTACATGGTTTCCGCCATATCGTCGACAATCTGAGCAATTTCGCCGTTGAAGTCCGTCACCGGCGTGGCCGCTGTCCGCAGCCTCGGGTCTGGATAAATCAGAATTTCTTTCAGCGGCATGGCATAGAGGGTGCAAGAATGCGCAACGCATTCATTGAAACAAACAGCTCAATGACTAGACAGGTCATTCAAATTGACGCAGTCGATTTGTCCTGCACCATACTGGAATCAGCCTGGCTCATGTCAGCAGGTGAACGACATTTGGTGTTCTCACAATGGGAAATATACAACAAAATCTGTGACACCGGCGTATGATCTGAGCCCGCTTGTTTTGGCGGAGGATGCTGATGACCTCGGATATGAAATCAAGCCTGCAATGCAGGCTCTCCTCATGCGGTGCATCTATGCAGTCCGAATGCGACTTGATCTAGAGCTCTCTGGGATGGATGGACACACGTCTTTCGATACCAAAACCGGCCGGAAAGGATGCGCAGCTCACGGCAGCCTTATCGTTTCAGCCCATCCGCTTCAAGGATTCTCATGTGGAAAACATACGGCTCATGCCTGTGCATAAGATCAAGCCTGCCTTTTGAGTCCTCCAGCGAATTGTGCAATTTTTCCAATCGTCTTTGCCTCGGCTTGAGCTCATGCCCGCCCAAAAAGCAATCTCATATCTCTCCTTGACCGTCTCAGTGGAACGGACTGCAGAAAATTGAGAGCTGTCCGCCATGCAGCATTGCAGCATTGGCTTCGAGCTTTCTTGCCTGCCTTTGCTCTAAGCCGCCCTTCTTCTCTTTGGCCGCCTCTGGATCATTGAGGCCGGCTGCCGAGCTGCAGTGATCCTGATCCGCAATCATAGGACAGTCCTGTTCTCGGCGCCACAGCCACAGCGCTCAGTTTAATCAATTACAATGTAAGCAAGGCGTGCACAGCATGCAGTCATGGCATCTGCGTATTCTGATTTCTCAGTCATTCATTTACTTTTAGCACAATGCGCAATTTAGTTGTCGTCGAATCACCGGCGAAGTCAAAAACCATCAGCCGCTATCTGAACACTGTCAAGAACGGCGAATCTTACACCATCGTTGCCACTGGCGGACATATCTATGAAACCGTCAGCATTGACATTGAAAATCAGTTCAATCCCCGATACGAGCTGATCGAATCAAAAAAAAAGTTCGTCAAACAAATCACCGAAAGCATGCAGTCAGCCGAGAGGCTGTACCTCGCGACCGACCCGGACCGCGAAGGCGAGGCCATCTCTTACCATGTGCGCGACTGGCTGCAGAAAAAAGGCAAACTCAAACGCAAGCCGGTACACAGAATCGTGTTCCATGAAGTCACCGGCACAGCGATACAGGCAGCCATTGACAACCCGTCTGATATATCACGCAACTTAGTCAGCGCCCAGCAGGCTCGCGATGCGCTGGATCAGCTGGTCGGGTTTAATTTGTCGAAGCTGCTGATGCGCAAGCTCAATACCGGCGGCCTTTCAGCCGGCCGTGTCCAGAGCCCGGCTCTGCGGCTGATTGTCGAGCGCCAGCGTGAGATCAATCGCTTTAAGCCCGAGGAGTTCTGGACCATCGAGGCGGCTTTGGAGACGCTTGCTGGCGCCAGCAATCAAAAAATACATGCGTTCAAAGCCCTTTTGATCAGTCATTCAGACAAGAAACTGGATAAATTCGCGATCCCAAGCGCAGCCGCTGCAGCCGAGATCAAAACCTGTATCGAGGCAGAATTAGAGCAAGACGGCGACAGCCGGTGCATTGCAGTATCCAAGGTCACAAGCAAAATTTTATCGAAAAAGCCGCGTCCGCCCTACACTACGTCAACTTTGGTCCAAGATGCCGCCAGCCGGCTTAGAATGAGCGCTAGACAAACCGCAGCAGTAGCCCAGAAACTCTATGAGGGACTCACTGTCGGCGGCCAGCAAGTCGGGCTGATCACCTATACACGAACCGATTCTGTAACACTGTCAAGCCTGGCGATTGATCAGATCAGAGACTACATCGACGCCTGCCTGGGCCGCAGCAATCTGCCAGCCAAGGCTCGAATTTACAAAACAAAGTCTAAAAATGCCCAAGAGGCGCATGAGGCCATTCGCCCGACCGATATCTCACTGACACCGCAGAAAGTACAAGCGGATCTGACCCAAGAGCAGCATGCGCTGTATCGCCTGATTTGGAACCGCGCAGTCGCCTCCCAGATGGCGGATGCCAAATACCGCGGCGCAACCGCTGTTTTCAGGACCGCAAGCTACGCTTTTCAGACGACCGGCTCCACACTCATCAAGCCAGGCTGGATGACACTTTACCAAAACGACACACAGCTCAGCGGGCGCAGCGCAAAAGGCGACTCTGAAAACCAGCTGCCGCCACTGCAAGAAGGCCAGCGGCTGCATGTGACCTCCATCGACCCCGAGCAGCACTTCACCCAGCCGCCGGCACGCTATACAACAGCCAGTCTGATCAAGCAGCTTGAAGAGCATGGCATTGGCCGGCCTTCCACCTGGCCGACCATCATTGCGAAGCTGCAAGCTCGCAATTACGTCGAGATGGACAAGCAGAGTTTCATCGCCAAGGGTTTGGGCTGTACCGTGGTCAACTATCTCAATGAGCGGTTTACCCGCTATATCGATTACGAATTCACCAGCAAACTGGAAGACAATCTCGACGAGATCGCTCGCGGCGAACGCCAGCGCATTGATCTGCTGGACAATTTTTGGAAACAATTCAGTGTCGACCTGAAAGATGGTGATGATGCGCCGCGCTTCGAGAAAATCCTCGGCGAGCATCCGGAAAACAAGCGCACCATTTTCGTTCGCGTGCGCCAGGGCAGTCCCTTTTTACAGCTGGGACGCCAGGAAGATGGACAGGGCAAGCCGCAGTTCCGCCCGCTTCCCGAAGATACCGACCCGGAAGCTGTGGAATTCGACTGGGCCCTGGAGCAATTCAGCAAAACAACAGAACCGCGGGCGCTGGGCAAGACTGCAGACGGCACCGAGATCATCGTCTCAAAAGGGCGCTACGGACCTTACTTCACCGCCATCGCGCGAGACGGAGAGCAAGAGACGAAACGCAATCACAGTCTGGATCCTGGGCAGGATCCAGACAGGATTACAATGAAGGAAATCGAGGTGATTCTCGCCCGTCCGAAACTGCCAATTCATTTGGGCAAAGACAAAGAGGGGGGCGACCTTTTTGTAACCAAAGGCCGGTTTGGGTTCTATCTGGCGGCCAAGCAAGATGGCAAAAAAATCGCAACAGCCAGTATCGGCGGCGATGAGGATCCTTACTCTATCACCCTGGAGAGAGCCTTTGAGATTATGGCGGATCCAAAAAATTCAAGCAGCCGGGAGAAATTTCAAAAAACCGTCCTCAAAACGTTTGAAGGCTCAGACATTCATATTCTAGAAGGACGATATGGACCCTATGCCACCGATGGCAAAACCAATGCAACCATTCCGAAAAACCGTATTCCCAGAGAGCTGACTTTGGCCGACTGTCAGGAAATGATCGAAGCCAAAACAGCGAAACGCACCCGTATCGCTGGAAAAAAGCGCAGTGCAGCAAAAAGCGGCACACCCAGGCGCCGCAAATCAGCGCCGGCTGCTTCGGCCTAATTCCGAAAACGCTCAGCCTGCCGGCGCGGGCGCCAGGGAAGCTTCGTCCAGCATCCTGACAATCTTCTTCAGCGAAGCCTTTCGGACGGGCTTGCCATCCAAAGGACTCAATGGCGGGTAGGGATCTGCGCGCAGAAAGGCAAGAATTTCAACATGGCTCTCGAGGTGCTCCAGTTCCAGGCATGAAATATTTTGAAAGCCGCTGAAAAATCGCGGCTGCTTGTCCGCAATTCGCAGCCGCCGTACGTTTTTGTCCAGCAGCGAAAACACTTCCTCAATCGTATCGCAAAACACATGCAGCTCAACAGGCCGCGATGAAGTAATGTTGCCGGTCAGCACCGCACCGACCGCAAAAGGCGAATAGGCGCGCAGCAGCTGCATCAGCTCACATGCGGTGCGCAGATACCTGCGGTGCGCCATCAACACTGACTCGCGCTGAAAGATTTGCAAATGCTCAGCTAAAGATTCCTCAATTTCCAAGTTTGTCGGCACAATCTGACCTGCACTCGCACCGACCCGCCGCACCGCTTTTTCTTTCGCGATTTTATAGTCTCGCACACCTTCCTCAGCCATGATCCGGGCCGCCTCGTAGCGCACATCACGGCGTACCCGATTTTTCGACTTGCGCATCGACTTGCGGCCGCTCAAAACAGATCATCAACCGACTGCGGCTCAGCCGCAGCATCCTCAATATCAGCTGCAGAAGCCGCCGCGACCAGCGGCTCAGAGCCGAGCATGAAGACTTCAGTGAGACTCTCGGGATGATCCGCAACGACCGGCTCACCGGTCTCTGAGTGAATCGTCACTGCGATGACATTATCGGGAGGATGGGGTAAATTCTCGTCCCGGCCCTCCAAAGCAGCTGCCATGAAATCAATCCACACCGGCAAGGCCGCCCTGGACCCCGCCTCATGGCGACCCAGATCAGCAGGATTGTCGAACCCAATCCATACGGTCGCCGCGACATCCGCCCCAAAGCCGGAAAACCAGGCATCCTCAAAGTCATTCGTCGTCCCTGTCTTGCCGGCCAGATCCGAACGGTTCAGCGATTTGGCTTTGCGTGCCGTGCCAGACTTGACAACCTCACGCAGCATTTCATGCATGATGTATGCGTTAGCGCTGGAAATCGCACGATCTGCCCGCCGCACCGAAGGCATGGATCCAGATGCGCCGGCCGCAGGCGGCTCCTGCAAGCAGGCGCTGCAGACCTCAGAACGCTTGCCCGTATAGACAACTTTGCCATCACGATCCTTGACAAAATCAATAAAGTAAGGCTCAACAACATAGCCGCCATTAGCGAAAGCGGCGTAGCCGGCGGCCACTTCCATAGGCGTAGTCTCAAATGCTCCGAGCGCCAGCGCCAGACCCGGCGGCAAGGCTTCACGGTCGAATCCGAACTTGGATATGTGAGTGATCGCCGGCTCAATGCCAATACTGCGCAGAATCCGCACCGATACCAAATTGACTGACAGGCTCAGCGCCTCGCGCAGGCGCGTCGTTCCAAAAAATTTACCGCTGTAATTCTCCGGGCGCCAAAGAATCTCAGTCTGCTCGTCTTTGATCACAACCGGCGCGCCAGAAACCATGCTGGCCGCAGTGTAGCCATTTTCCAGAGCCGCCGAATAGATGAATGGCTTGATATTCGATCCAACCTGCCGCACCGCTTGGGTTGCCCGGTTGAATTTGTTCATGTAATAATCAAATCCGCCAACCATGGCCCGCACTGCGCCATCGTGAACATCAATCGCAATCAGGGCGCCGCCAACTTGCGGAATCTGGGAGAGAGTCCAGGTCTGCGCGTCATCCAAGCGAGCGTAAACAATATCCCCGACCTCCAGCACGTCGCCGGGCTTTTCGAGCTTCGACCCCAGAGAGCGACTGCTCAGATGCTTGCGCGCCCATTGCATCTGCTCGAAGGGAATCGCAATCATCTGAGCAGTGCGTGTCACCGCAAGCGCCGCCTCATCGGTCACTTCCGTGATGACGACCGGAACAATTTCCTGACTGAAGGGCACTTCCTCAAGCGCTTTGCTCAATCGCGAGACATCGCCGGCAAACGCCTCGGCCTCCAGCTTGCCGACTGCGCCGCGATGGCCATGCCGCATGTCATAGGCGATCAGGCCTTGGCGCAGGCTTTGCACTGCAGCGCGCTGATCTTTGGCTTGAATTGTCGCGTAAACGCTGTAACCGTCCGCATACACGTCTTCCCCATACTGCTCGAACATGAACTGACGAATATGCTCGGCCACATAAGGCGCTTTCAGATCCACTTCGGCCAAATGAAGTTTGGCGCTGATCGGCTCTTTGACTGCGCTTTGGTGATCTGGCTGCGACAGGTATCCGAGTCCGAACATTCGATCCAATACATAGTTTCTTCGAATGATCGCAGTTTCAGGATTTGAGATAGGGTTGACGGCTGACGGGGCTTTCGGCAGAGCCGCGAGCATCGCAAACTGCGCATTGGTCAGCTCTTCCAGCGATTTTCCATAGTAAACCGATGCCGCGGCCTGAAAGCCATACGCCCGATGACCTAAAAATATCTTGTTGAGATAAAGCTCAAATATCTCATCTTTGGTCAGTCGCTGCTCAAGCCGAAGCGCCAGCAGCGCCTCGCGCGCTTTGCGGATGTAAGTTCTTTCCGGGGTCAGGAAGTAGTTCCGCGCCACCTGCATGGTGATGGTACTGGCGCCCTGTGCGCGACTGCCCGACTGGACATTGGCATAGATTGCTCTGAGCAGACCCCGATAGTCGATCCCGACATGCTCGTAATAGCGATCATCTTCGGCCGCAAGGATGGCTGCGATCAGGCGATTGGGGGCGTCTTCAATTCGCAGCGGAATCCGGCGTTCCGAACCATACTCGCCCATCAGCTGCGCATCTGCACTGTAAATGCGCAACGGAATCTTCAATTCAAGCTGCTGGATGGACTCAATGTCGGGCAGACCGGGCAGAAGCACTAAAACAGCGATGAAGGCGATCGCAGCGCCCGCGGCTGCCATGTTGGCAATCACTCGCAACGCCTGGATAAGAATTTTTCTTTTCATCGCTGCGATATTATCACAGATAATACCGAAGCGCTTGTCAATTTACGTGCTGCAGGCTTTCGCTCGCAGGCACATCGAGAATTCAGTGAGCCGATCCAGATACAGACATTCCAGCCCGATGATTGTGCTGATCGGCCCGATGGGCGCCGGCAAGACAACGGTGGGACGCGCGCTATCGAAAAAACTGGGTGTTGGATTTATCGATCTTGATAAACAAATCGAGCGAGCGGCGAACCAGAGCATCACAGAAATTTTTGCGACTGAAGGCGAAGCCGGTTTCCGCAAGCGTGAGTCTGAAATCCTCAGACAGTGCCGGAATCTAACGGGCAGTGTGCTGGCCACCGGAGGCGGCGCGATTTTATCCGCGCAAAATCGCGAACTGATTCGAAGCGGCATCGTCATCTATCTGCATGCGACAGCTGTGCAGCAGTATGAGAGAATAAAAAATCGCAGCAATCGCCCCAATTTCGATGCGGCAAATCCATTGGACCGCCTGTCAGAATTGATGGAAATACGCCTGCCGCTGTATCGCAGCGAAGCAGACTTTACAGTCAGAACGGATGGGAAATTGATTGACACAGTGGTGCAGGAAATCGAACACTACCTGCTCGGAACATGAACATACTGACCGTTGATTTAAATAGCCGCTCGTATCCAATCTATATTGGCCGCGACATCATTGGCGATACACAGCTGTACCGCCCGCACATTGCAGGCTCAAAAGTGATGATCGTCACCAATGAGACGATTGCACCGCTATACGCCGCCCGGCTCAGCGCCGCCCTGGCTCCGATCGCCGAAGTTGCAATGCATATCCTTGGCGACGGCGAGATCTACAAAAACCTCGATACCGTCACCGGCATCTTTGACGCCCTGATTGATGCGACGTGTGACCGCAAAACAACACTCATCGCACTGGGCGGCGGCGTTGTCGGGGACATTGCCGGATTTGCGGCTGCCTGCTATCAGCGGGGCATCCCTTATATCCAAGTGCCAACTACGCTGCTCGCGCAGGTCGATTCATCAGTCGGCGGCAAAACCGGTGTCAATCATGCTCGCGGAAAAAACATGATCGGCGCATTCAACCAGCCGCAGTGCGTAGTCTGCGATACGCATACACTGGCGACCTTGCCGCAAAGGGAAGTGAATGCCGGCATCGCAGAAGTCATCAAATATGGAATCATCCGAGATCAGGCTTTTTTTGATTGGCTTGACCGCGAGATGGAACCGCTCACGCAGCGCAATGCGGAATGTTTGGCCTATGCCATTGAGCAATCGTGCCGAAACAAAGCTGAGGTGGTGGCGAAAGATGAGCGCGAGTCAGGCATCCGGGCAATCTTGAATTTTGGCCACACATTCGGTCATGCGATCGAGACCCGGCTGGGATACAAGGACTGGCTGCATGGCGAGGCGGTCGGCGCCGGCATGATTCTTGCAGCGGCGTTTTCGCAAGATCTAGGAATGCTGAAAAAGCATCAGGCAGAGCGCATTCGGCATATGATCGCACGGGCGCAGCTGCCCACTGCCCCGCCTCACGGCATGACTGTCGAGGATTTCCTCAGCGCCATGGCGCACGACAAGAAAGTTGAGAATCAAATAATTCGACTCATACTGCTCAATGGAATCGGCAATGCAGTCATCAAAGATGATTATCCGCCTGCCCAGCTGGCCGCGACTATTGACAGAGCGACACGGGCATAATTTCTTAGTCACCTGCATTCCCGGTCAGAATTACGAGAATCTGGGCGGATCTGCCGCCATATGATTTTATGGTGCCGAGGAGAGGACTTGAACCTCCACGGAGTTTCCTCCACTAGCACCTGAAGCTAGCGCGTCTGCCAATTTCGCCACCTCGGCCCAAAAATCGCAGGTGCATTATATTGGTATTTTCCGCGCATGTTGGCTCGCCGGGCCGCTCAGCCTTGAATTATTCACGGCTTCCGCAAAACCTCACGCCGTGCGCGCACATTGCGCCGGGGCCAAAGCGTATAATTCGCAGCTGGTCGAGCCGCACAATCCGCTGCCGCCATCAGGATAAACGCCAATGCAAGCCGGAAATGTAATCGCTCTGTTCATCACCGAGGAATCCGGCGGTCTGATGAGGTCAGTCGACCGTATCCAAGCCGTCAAAGATCGCGGCATTTTAGGAGATCGCTACTGCAAAATGGCGGGGACCTTCTCATCCTCGAATATTGAGCCAGACCAGCAGATTACACTGATTGAGGCAGAAGCATTCGAGTATCTGGAAGAAACTCATGGCATTGCTCTGCCCCGCCATGAATGCAGACGCAATATCGTGACGCGGCATGTCGACTTGAGCAATCTGGTCGGGCATGCCTTTGAGGTCGGAAGCGCAACATTGCGAGGAATCCGATTGTGCGAGCCTTGCGCTTACCTCAGTGAAATGACCGGACACCCGAAACTCGTCAGGCAATGGCTGCACAGAGCTGGGCTGCGCGCTCAAATTATCAGCGGCGGATCCATCGCACTGAACGATTCAATCCAGAGCGGGAAGCATCAGTCCTGAGAGGTCAGTTCTCAGCAAATTTCTGAATATCGAGATTTCGATAGATGACGTGGGACCGATCGGGTCCGGTCGAAACCATATCAACGGGCACTTCGATCAGATTCTCGATCCGCTCGATAAAGTCTTTGGCGCGGCTGGGTAATTTCTCGTATTGCGTCACGCCGCGCGTGGACTCCAGCCAGCCGGGCAACTCCTCATATACAGGCTCGCAGCGCTCTAAATTGCTGGCATTGCTTGAAAGCTCAGTCACAGTCTGGCCCTCAAATCGATATGCACAGCAGATACGGACAGTCTCCAGCTGATCCAGCACATCCAGCTTTGTAATGCAAAGGCCATGAAAGCCGTTGATTGCATGCGCTCGCCGCAGCAGCACTGCATCAAGCCAGCCGCAGCGTCGCGGTCGACCTGTCGTCGCACCGAATTCTGCGCCCTGCTCTGCAATATGCTTGCCGTTGCGATCATGCAGCTCAGTCGGAAACGGTCCTGCCCCGACACGGGTCGCATACGCTTTCGTGATTGCGGTGATATGCTGCACTTTTGACAGCGCAATCCCGGCGCCCGTGATAATCGCGCCGGCACCCGTATTCGAAGAGGTCACAAATGGAAATGTGCCATGGTCAATATCCAGCATCACGCCTTGCGCACCCTCAAACAAAACTTTCTTGCCTTGCTCTATCATGCCAGAGACTTCGCTCGCAACATCCGTCATCATGGGCAGAATCCAATCTCTGGCCGCTTCGATCTGCGCCGCTGCCTCGACACTGTCGAAAGGCTCTGCATGGTAGTATTTCTCAAGCAGGAAATTGTGATAGTCAATCAAGTCAGCCGCTTTGTCGCGCATGCGGGATGCATCGCTCAAATCGTGCAGTTTCAATCCGCGCCGAGCGATTTTGTCCTCATATGCAGGGCCGATGCCCCGGCTTGTGGTGCCAATGGCTTTGTTTCCTTTCGCTTTCTCACGCGCCTGATCCAGCGCCGCATGACTGGGGAGCAGCAAAGCACAGTCCTCGCTGATTCGAAGCCGCCCGGCAACATTTTCAATTTGCTCCGGAATGCCGGCAATCTCTTTTCTGAGCGCATCTACAGACAAAACCACACCGTTGCCGATAAACGCTGTGACCTGCGGATGCAAAATACCGGCCGGGATCAGATGAACAATCACTTTTTCATCGGCTGCAACCAGGGTGTGACCAGCGTTGTGTCCCCCTTGAAAACGGACAACAGCATGGGCGCTGGAACTCAGGCAATCGACAACTTTGCCTTTGCCCTCATCACCCCATTGCCCGCCGATAACTGCGAAAGTATGGACTGTCATGACTTACTCCTGCCCGAATGGCACAACCGCCCAGCAGCCGTCTCGGTTGATGAATTTTCGATCACAAGCAAAACCCATAGCGCTCTCAGACTGGCCCGGCAGCTGGCGGATGACCCGATCATTGTCTTCCAGAAGACGGCCGATTTCGGCAGTCGGCAGCTTTGCGTCTGCCGCCAGCAGAACGCCTTTTCGATCCTTGCCGCCAAGCAGGCGGCGCAGCAGTCGCAAATCACCGCTGAAACCAGTGGCTGGGCACGGCTGACCGTATCCGGACAGCACATGGTCATATCTGCCGCCATTGGCCAGCGCATACCCGCAGCCTGCTCCGTATGCCGAAAACACAATCCCTGTATGGTATTGAAACCCGCCGACCTGCGCCATATCAAGCTGAAAGTCAACATGCTCGACATCTTGCGCCAGCTGCGCAATAAATTGGCTGAACTGCGTCAGCAACGCATCCAGAACATCGCTGACACCCGTCAATTTTGACAGAATCTCATCGACTGCTGCAGCGCTGCCATTGCAATCAATCACATTGCACAAAAGTTTCAGCGCCGCTGGCGACAGTTTGGATTCAGCAGCCATCTCCGTCAGGCGCGGCTTTGAATACTGCTGCAAGGCCGCTAAAATCTCACGCCGCTGATGCGTATCCCCATTCAAATCCAGCGACTCGAGCAAAGCGGCGATAACACCGATATGACCGACTGACACCGAAAGCTGCTGTGCCCCTGAGAGCTGCAGACATTCGACCATCAGCCGCACCGCCTCGCCGTCAGCCTGCGGGGATGCGGAACCGAAAATCTCAGCCCCATATTGCAGCAACTCCCGCGATTCGCCCTGGTGACGCGGACGGGCCAGGAGGCTTGATCCAAGATAGCACAGCCGCACCACGGCCTCTTTGACCGGCATGTGATGAGCTGCGATCCGGGCAATCTGCGGTGTCATGTCGGCGCGAATGCCAAACAATTTGCCACTGGCATAATCGGGCGCCTTGACTGTCAGCAAATCCAAATCTTCGCTGGTGCCGCCTAGCAATGACTCGACAAAGTCAGCTATGGGAGGGACAACCAGATCATAGCCGTTCTGGAACAGACGATCCAGAATTTTGCGGCGAAGAATCTCCAGTTCCCAAGCATCCGGCGGCAGAATCTGCTCAACACCGCCAAGTTGAATCCAAGAATCAGTCATTGCCGCGCAGCAATATCTTGCCGTTGATTTCCTTCAGTCGCTTAGGAGGTACAATCCGCTCATGGCCAGCGAGAGCCCGCGGCCTGATCAACCAGCCAGCTGCGCCGGCGATTCAGATGCGGGTGGCGATCAAGAATATCAGCAAACCTGAAATAAAAGCGCCGAGACCAATCATGCGGAAAACTTTAAGATCCATCTCAAGAATTTTTCGAACAGCAGCGCGTGTCACTTCAGGCATCGCAAAACAAATCACACCCTCTACGACCAGAGCGACACCGACTGCCGTCACAAGTATCTTCCAAGTTGGCATGAGCGTTTACTGATTCGCAGAGTTGAGTCCGATAAATCCGGACTCCACCAGATCTTCAGCAGCTTGCGTGTTGCCCTTGAAGTACTGGAAAAATTCCGATGTCGGCTCCAGGATCAACAGATCATCTTTGGATCGAAAGGTGGAGCGATAAGCGTTCAAGCTGCGATACAGACGATAAAACTCTGGATCACGGCTGAATGCATCTGCGTACGTCAAGGTGGCGATCGCATCGCCCTCACCGCGAATCTGCTCCGCCTCCTTATAGGCATTCGCCAAGGTGATTTCCCGCTGACGATCGGCATCGGCTCTAATTTTTTCGGCCGCTTCCGCTCCTTTGGCTCGAAGTTCTTTGGCAACCCGCGCGCGCTCGGCAACCATTCTGGCGTAAACGCGCTCACTCACTTCAGGGTCCAAATCCACCCGCTTGAGGCGGACATCCACCACTTCAACGCCAAATTCGGCCGCTTCGCTGTCTACAGCCCGCCGCACCACTTCCATAATTTCGGCACGATCTCCAGAAATCACTTCTTGCACGGCCCGCTTGCCGAACTCCTGCCGCAAGCTGTCGTTGACCCGCTGCGCGAGCCGCGCCCTGGCATTGGATTGCAGGCCGCTGACCGTAACGTAGTATTTGGCAACATCGCGAATTCTCCATTTGGCGAAGGAATCAACGACTAGATTTTTCTTCTCTCCAGTCAAATACAGCTCAGGGTCGGCGTCCAGTGTCTGGATCCGCGCATCAAAATACTTGACATTGTTGACAAACGGCTTTTTGAAATGCAAGCCAGCTTGATCGTGCGACTCCACGATTCTGCCAAACTGGAAAATGATGGCTTTTTCCCGCTCATCGACGAAATAAACGGACTCATATACGATCACCCCGGCGATCAGCGCGACGATGCCTAGAATCAGTGTTTTAGCTGACATGATTATGTTCCTTTAAATGTATGTTGTCCGATTATCCTTGAACCCGGTTGTTGCGGTTCGCATCTCTATTGGGCCGTGTAATCTCATTGATGAAACTGGACTGCTCATTGGCTTGGCCGATCTGACTGCCAGTCACATCGGTACTGCTGCTGCGGCGCTGAATAATCTGATCAAGCGGGAGATAAATGATGTTGTTGCCGTTTTTCTGATCGATAATCAGTTTGGTTGAATTGGTCAGCACATCCTCGACTGACTCCAGATAAAGCCGGTCACGAGTAATCTGCGGGGCCTTGACGTACTCATCAAAAATTTGCTGAAAACGCGATGCCTCACCTTCAGCACGGGCAATTGTGCTCTCTTTGTATGCGACGGCTTCCTCAACCAGCCGAGCTGCCTGCCCCCGAGCTCGCGGCAAGATGTCGTTGTAATAGGCTTCAGCCTCATTTTTGAGGCGCTCCTCATCCTCACGCGCTTTCACGGCATCGTCAAATGCGGCTTTAACTTCCGCCGGCGGCTGTGCGTTCTGCATCTCTACTGCACGGACGTTCACGCCCGTATCATAGCGATCAAGAATTTCCTGCAGCAGCACTTTTGTGCCCTGTGCAACCTCAGCACGCCCCTCGGTAATGACGAAGTCCATAGTGCTGCCGCCGACAATTTCCCGGACGGCGCTTTCGGTTGCCTGGCGCACCACCAGATGCAACGGATCCGAAACGTTAAACAGCAGCAGTTTCGGATCCTTGACATCGTACTGCACTGCAAACTGAATGTCGATGATATTCTCATCGGCAGTCAGCATCAATGCCTCGCGCGTCACCGGCGTGACCGTTCGATTGCGCTCATCCAGACGGTAGCCGACCTCGACCGTGTTCACTCTCTGCACATTGACAATCAGCACTTCCTCGAACGGATACGGCAGATGCCAGCGAAGGCCTGCGCCATTCGTAGTTGTGTATTCACCGAAGCGCAATTCGACCCCCTGCTCGCCCTGCTCAACGACGTACACACCGCTTGACAGCCAAAGTCCCACCGCGACAACTGCCGCAATCGAAATCAGCGTCTTGCGGCTGGCGGGACGCTTGCGGCCGCCGGATCCTGAGCTTGAGCCCGAATTGGGATCTTTGGGGCCGCCTGACTGTCCGCCCGCCCGGCCGCCGGATAAAATTTTGGAGAACCTGTCGCGAATATCACCGACGATATCATCTATATCGGGCGGACCTTGACGGGGGCCGCCGCTGTCGCCCGAATGCTTGTCCCGGCGTCCTGACCCTGAATCATCCCAAGGCATACTGTCTACCTACCTGTTAATTCGATCTTTTGTCAATGAGTGAATTTGAAGAAGTGCAAGACGCGGCCGCCCGAAAGCGTATCCGGTCTGCCGCTCACGGCAATACAAAACGGTGAACTGCTTTGCAGCCGTGCATTATACGCTGATTATCATGTCAAATTAAATTATCGGAAACAAGCCGCATATTCACATTTCGCAACAGGGCTCTCAGAGGGATTAACAACTATTCTGAAGTCACTCAAGGGGTTGAGACAATTGGCTTGCGAACTCCTTGATTCTCGTTATAAAGGCATAGAGTAATTAGAGATTTTCTAAAACATCTGGAGCAATATACGTCTTTCCATCAAACAAACTAAGCGCTTTTTTTAATTAGTATTAACAGTTATTTAGAAAAATATAGCACTCGAACTGCCGCAAAAAAAATAATCATCAAACAAATCCAGCTCTCAAAATCCCGTCATTTGAGCGCCAAACGGTTCCGGCCATCGAATACAGCCAGCTCATTGCCGGATTGCGGAGCATCGAAATGACAGGGATCTCATATTTCTGCCGATTGCTCAGGCCGGATTTGCCAATAATCATCCTTGAACTCATGGATTGAGTTCAGCCAGCCAATATCTTTCTGCGCCAGGTCCAAATCCATGACTGACTCTCCCGAATCGGTCACTGTCTCATTGCTGACGCCGATTCTCTCGTAGACTCTGGAACGCAATCGACCGGCATGCGCCGGCAGCCGAATCTGTCCAAACACAAGATCGCGACGAAACAGTCCGCCCAGCGTCTCAAGCAGCGATTCGATGCCCTCGCCGGTATGCGCAGAAATCCATACATGCTTTGCATCGCCGCCTAAGTTTGCATCAAACCAAGGCCGCTCGTCAATGAGGTCAACCTTGTTCAGGACCAAAACGGCTGGAATTTCAGACGCTTCGATTTCGGTCAGCACAAACTCGACATCGGCAATTCTCTGCTCGAAATTTTCGTTTGAGATATCGACGACATGCAGCAGCGCGCTGGCAAATGCCACTTCCTCGAGGGTGGCATGAAAAGCGGAAATCAAACTGTGGGGCAGGTCACGGATGAAACCAACTGTGTCCGACAAAATAATCGACCCATAGCCGGGCAGCTCAAGCTTTCGCATCGTCGGGTCAAGAGTCGAAAACAATTTGTCGGCAGCTTCGACCTCAGACTCGCACAAGCGATTGAACAGCGAAGACTTGCCCGCATTGGTATAGCCGACCAGAGCCACAGTCGCAATCGGCGCCTTCATGCGATTGCCGCGCCGATTATTGCGCTGCACCTGAATTTTGCCAAGCCGTTTGGTCAAGGTCTTGATGCGGCGCCCAATCATGCGCCGATCCGTCTCAAGCTGCGTCTCACCCGGTCCACGCAAGCCAATACCGCCCTTTTGGCGTTCCAGATGAGTCCAGCCCCGAACGAGGCGGGTTGACCAGTGCCTGAGCTGCGCCAGCTCAACCTGCAGCTTGCCTTCAGCACTGGATGCTCTGGAAGAAAATATATCCAGAATCAAGCGTGTCCGGTCAATCACACGGCACCGAATGCGCCGCTCGAGATTTCGCTCCTGAGTGGGTGAAATCGCATGATCGACAACAACAACATCGGCCTGCGCTGCCGCCGCCAGCTCCCTGATTTCCTCGACTTTGCCCTTGCCGACATAAGTCACACTGTCGGGATGATGCCGCTTTGACAGAACGACGCCCGCAACCTGGGCGCCGGCTGACTGCACCAGAAACTGGATTTCCTCAAGCTGCTCGGCATTGTCAATCGAATCGGCAGCAATCTGCCGAACGATAATCGCTGCTTCCTGATCGGATTCAGCGGCGCAAGCTTTTTGCCCCGACGGATAAACGGCCACGTCACCTCGCGGTCAGGCGCCGGGCGCACCCTTGAGCCAATTCGTCTGCAACGAAAGCTGCACCATGCATCAGCGGCGACTGTCCAATTTAACGTTACTGCTCGTAGTCAACTGTAACAGACTTTGACGGGACAATTGTCATGATTGCGTGCTTGTAAATCATTTGCGTGACACCGGCTTTCAACTGCACCGCAAATCTGTCAAACGACTCGATCTGTCCCTGCAGCTTGATGCCGTTGGTCAAATAGATGGAAACCGGAATTTTCTGCTTGCGCAAAGCGTTAAGAAAGGGTTCTTGCAGCTGGCCGCCGTTTTCTTGTGATTTCATACGTCCGTTTATTTTTGTATCGTGGTTTGCTTGCATATACTAATGATATACCATCAATGCATCGTCAAATTGCATCCCCGAAAACCAACAGAAGCGGCCCCTGCGGAAAACCAATTCATACATTGAGGTCCTCGGCTGCTTGCTCGCCAATAATCCGACGCACAAGCGATCGCCGACACATATTGTGACCATTTTCTTCCCTCAATGTTGTTTATGCCAAGCAAGATTTTTCCACACCCGCGAAAAACTGTCAGTTTTTTGCAGGGCCGGCCTGTCAGCCCTAGCCCCAGGGGCCAATTTTCAAGCCTTCGCTGATGGACATCGAAGCTGTTCCCAGCTCAGCGCAGCGCTTGCGGCACCTGCGCTCCGAGCACTTCGCGAACAAGGCTCCGGAGCGCGCCCAAATGCCCGTCATCTGCGCTGACGGACCAGATCACGCTGCCAGAATTGCGAATCCAAGTCAATTGACGTTTCGCGATCGCTGATGTCGCACGAATGGCTGATTCTCTCATCTGATCATAGCTTAGGCCTCCGGCAAAGTACTCCCACAGCTGCTTGTAGCCAGCTGATCGCATGGCTGGCAGTTTCGCGTTGAATTGCTCCGCTTGATACAGTTTTTCCGCTTCCGCCAAGAGTCCCAGCCCAAGCATTCGCTCAAACCGCTCGGCGATCAGCCGCCGCAATTGCTCGCGAGTGGGTTTGCAGACTGCTATTTTCACAATTGCAAATGGCAATCGCTCAGCCTTGTTTTGCCTCATAAGGCTCGCAGCAGTCTGACTCTCAATACAGTTAAGCTCCAGCAGGCGCTGAATTCTTTGCGCATCATTGGGCGATACTTTCGCTGCCGCAAGCGGATCAATCGCAGCCAGCTCTGCGTGCAGCTGCGGCCAGTCCGTGATCTGTGCGCGGCGATTGATCTCATCTCGGATCCGCTGCGAGGCGCTTGGCAAACTGGACAATCCATGCTCAAGTGCATGAAAATAAAACATCGCGCCGCCGACCAGCAGTGGGATTCTGCCCCGCGAGGCGATCGCGCAGATTTCGCGCAAAGCATCGCGGCGAAACTGACCAGCGGAATACGTCTGCCATGGATCGCAGACATCAATCAGTCGATGCGGATACTTGCTGAGAATCTGTGCATCGGGTTTCGCCGTGCCGATATCCATTCCGCGATAAACCTGAGCCGCATCCACACTGACAATATCAAATGGAAATTCTTCAGCCAGCGCCAGCGCGGTGGCTGTCTTGCCTGCGGCAGTCGGCCCCATCAGGAAAAATACAGGCGCCCTGTGCAGGCTGCCGGAGCGCCCGCTCGCGGGTGCGTCAGCGGCCACGATAAAACAGCTTGTCAAGCTCCGCCATAGTGAGCTGCTTCCAAGTGGGGCGGCCATGACTGCAGTAGCCGGAATGCTCAGTTCTTTCCATCTGTCGCAGGATCTCATTCATCTCCAGGCGATTTAATTTCTGATTGGCGCGGATGGCGCTGTGACAGGAAACCGCCGCCAGAATCGTGTCGCGAATATGCTCCACCTGACTCGTGCTCCCATGCGTCATCAAATCCGCCAGAATATCTCGGATCAACTGATTGATATCAAGATTCTTGAGCAGTTCCGGCACTGATCGGACCGAAACAATATCCGTCCCCGCAAGCGATACATCAAACCCAAGCTGCTCAAGCAGCGCAGAGTTCTCTTGCGCGGCATCGGCTTCCTGCGTGGATACTTTGACAATGACAGGAACAATCAGCGCCTGCGAGCTCAAGCGCGCATCGCGATACTTGTCCTTGAGCTGCTGGTACTTGATGCGCTCGTGGGCGGCATGCACATCGACGATGATCAGGCCCTCTTTATTTTCAGCCAGGATATAGGCTCCACCGAGCTGTGCCAGGGCAAATCCAAGCGGCGGAAAGTTGATATCCGTCTCCTCCGCAGGCTGGAAAGGCGGCGGCGCGGCGCGTGACAGTCCTGGCTCAGAGCTTGCCGGCCACGGCGGCGCGGGCATCAAGTTGATAAAGCGCTGACTGGAGCCGGCATCGGCTGGCGGCCGCTCCAAAACGCCTTCTGCCGCGGGGCGAGAATGGCGGGCAAGGCGCTGTGCAGGCGTCTCGCCCGCCAGCGCGCGGCGAGTGGCGCTTTTCACAAAATTGTAGACCTCGCGCGGAGCCCTGAACCTGACTTCAGTCTTGCTCGGATGGACATTGACATCCACCCGGGCGGCATCGATTTGCAGGAACAGAGCACAGACCGGATAGCGCGTCCGGTCGAACAGCACATCCATATAGGCCTGACGGACCGCATGCATGACGCTGCGATCCTGCACTGCTCGGCCGTTGACGAACAAATACTGCTGATCGGCCTGTGTGCGGGTATAGTCCGGCGCACCGATCCAGCCGGTGACCGACAGGCTGTCGCCAGAATGCTCCAGTTCAATGCAATTGTCGCAGAACGCCTCACCAAATACTTTTTGCAGTCGATAATGCCATTGCAGGCTGTCACTCACAGGCGGATAGCGCACACCGCGGCGCGCATTGTGTGCAATCGAAATTTCGATCGCGGGCTGGCTGAGGACCATGCGCTTGATCAGCTTGTCAATGTGCGCGTTTTCGGTCGCGGCGCTGCGCAGAAACTTGCGCCGCGCAGGCACGTTGTAGAACAAGTCCTCGACTGCAATCGTAGTGCCGACAGCATGCTGCGCCGGCTGCGGGCCGACCAGCTCTGCACCGCCGGAACACAGCACTTTCCAGCCGTTGGCCGCCTGCGCCGTCCGGGTGGTGATGCAAAAGCGCGAGACTGATGCGATACTCGGCAGGGCCTCGCCGCGAAAACCGAGCGTCTGCACCCCCTCGAGTTCCGAGAACGAGCGCATTTTGCTAGTCGCATGCCGCGCCAATGCCAGCCTGATCTCATCTTTGTGAATGCCCGTTCCATCATCGCGCACCTGAATTTTCTGCGTACCGGCGGCCAGTATCTCAACCTCGATCCTGCGCGCCGAGGCATCTACGCTGTTCTCAAGCAGCTCCTTGAGAACTGATGCGGGACGCTCAATGACCTCCCCAGCCGCAATCTTGTTCACCACATGATCATCCAGCCGGCGAATCTGCGCCGCTTGCGCTGCAGTCACGGCCATCTCAGCGGTCTCAATCTGCCTCAATTTCTTGCTGTGCGCCATTGGTCCCGCAGCCATTGATTTTCCTTTGCATATTGCCCGATTGCATCCGCAATGCTCTTGACAATTCTGTTCTGATAGTCATTTTTTCTCAGTCGGCTCTCTTCGGTCGGGTTGGAAATGAATCCGACCTCAACCAGCAGCGAGGGAATGTTATTCGGCGTCTTCAAAACCGCAAACCCGGCCTGCTCGACCACGGGAACACCATGCTTGTCTTTATGCGTGTGCAAATCTCCGACTTTATCGAGACGCTGGAGCATTATTTTTCCAAGATCAATGCTGCGATCAATCTGCTTGGACTGGCCCAGATGAACCAGCACATCAGCCAGGTCATCCGGCTTATTCGCCAGATTCTCGCCGCCGATCAGATCTGACGAATTTTCTTTGTTGGCAACGCGCCGCGCCCTTTCGCTGGTCGCGCCTTTTTCTGACTGCGCAAAAACGGATATGCCATGTGCGCTGCGCTTTGTGAAAGCGTCGGCATGAATGGATACAAACATATCCGCCTCCTTTTCCGCTGCAATTTCGGTGCGCCGGCGCAATTTGATGTAATAGTCGCCATCGCGGGTGAGCAGCGCCCGTATTCCCTTTTGCGCATCCAGCTTGTTTTTCAGTTTTTTTGAAATCTTCAGTACAAGATCCTTTTCCTTTGTTTTTCGAAATCCAATTGCGCCGGGGTCCTCGCCGCCATGGCCCGGATCAATCATCACCAAAATATCTTTTTTCTTTCCGGGCTTCGGCCTCACGGGTTTTGCGCGATCGGCCGCCAGCTGCAAATCCACCACCAGCCGATGACCATGGGGACCCGACGGCTTGAGCGTGAAATGCTTCGGCTGCACATCTATTTTCGGCTCAAATACAAATCGCACATAACCCTTATGCTTGCCATGCCGAACTTTTCTGAGCACTTTGCTCAAGTCGCTTGCCGCCGGCAGCGCCTCGGCATACCTGCCATCGTAGATGTCGACTACAATCCGGTCCGGATTCGTGTATTTGGAAAACTTGTAATCAACCGCGGCGCTGAGATCAAAAACAATTCTGGAATGGTCCGGCGCGTCCCAGACCCGCAGGCCGCTGATATCAACTCCCCAGGCATTCGAAAAGCTGATCATGGAAAGCACGATCAGCCAGCGTATTCTTGCGCAGCAAATTTTGCCGCGGCGCTGCATCGCATTCATCGAGAACTCACGCAGTCAGCAACGGATTCCAGTGTAATCTGACGCTGCTCCCCAGCATGCTGCACGGTGATGCGGAAATCCGCATCAGGCACCACGCCTGCGCCCTGCTGCGGCCACTCGATCAGCCAGACATAGCTATCGCGCCGATATTCATCAAGACCGATGAGCAGCAGCTCACCGGGGTTTTCAATACGATACAAATCAAGATGCATCACCTCAATGCCGCTTGGGGTCCTGTAGGTTTCCATGATTGAGAAAGTCGGACTCAAAGCCGGCTCGTCAATCCCGAGTCCCTGCGCAATGCCCTGGATCAAGGTGGTCTTGCCGGCGCCCAGCTCTCCGCAAAAATACATGCATGCCCCGGGGCGCAGCCAAGCCGACCAGCTTTGGCCGAGCTGCAGCGATTCATCTCGAGTCCGTGTGCAGAAAACATCGCGCTTGAGCGCCGCAGTATTATCCAATTCTCGCACCGCTGATCAATTCGTTGAGCCGCCATCGCATCGGCGCAAACAGGTCCGTTGCAATCATGCCAACCGCCCCGGACTGCGCCGCACAGTCGTCGCCGGCGGCGGCATGCAGCCACACAGCCGTTCTGGCGGCGGCGGCGGGCATCAATCCCTGGGCCAGCAGCGCGCTGATCGCGCCAGTGAGCACATCGCCCATGCCTGCGGTTGCCATGCCGGCATTGCCGCGATCGCAAATCCATACATTCTCACCGTCGCATACCAGGCTGCCGGCGCCTTTGAGTATGCATACGCCCCCGTATTGAGCCGCAATCTGCCGGACTGCGCCAAAACGATCGCCGCGCACATCAGCCGAACTGCAGCCAAGCAGGCGAGCAGCCTCGCCATGATGCGGTGTCAGCACCCAGGAAGGGTTATACAGGCTGCTTTCCGCCAGCACGCTCAGTGCGTCAGCATCAACCGCCAGCGGCAATTTTGCGTTCGCGATCCATTCCACTGTCTCTCGCGTCCAGTCGCTCAGCCCCATGCCCGGACCGATTCCCGCCGCGCTGCTCTGGCTGACAAGCGCCTCAACCGCCGCGCGATCAGTGCCGTCAAATATTCTAGCTTCCGGCAGCCAAGAGACATAATGGGCTGCGGCAGGCGTCGGCATCACCACTGAAACCAAGCCCGCTCCGGTGCGGCAAGCCGCTTTGGCCGCCATCAGCGCTGCGCCCTGCATGGTTGCAGCGCCCCCGACAATCACCACCTTGCCAGCATTGTATTTGTGCGCATCAGCGCTGCGGCGCGGAGCCAGCTGCGCCAGTTCCGCCGGAACGATCTGGCTGGCGGCACGATCAACCTGCAAATAAGCCCCCTCAGGAACGCCAAGCCGCTCCAGAATCAATTGTCCAGCCAACTGTTTCCCCGGCCCCATCAGCAATCCTGTTTTCAGCGAAATAAAGGTCACGGTCAGATCGGCACACACTGCGCTGCCAAGCACTGCACCGGTATCGCCATGGATGCCGGAGGGCATATCAAGGGCCAGCACCGGACACTCCTGCGCATTGATCGACTCAACCGCATGCCGGTATGGATGCTCAATGTCACGGGCCAGACCCGAACCGAACAGCGCATCCACCACCAGCTCATTGTCGCGGCCGCCGCCAAAAGACGCCAGCGAAAACACCTGCCCCCGCCGGCCGATATATTCGTCGCGGGCCCGCCTGGCGGATTCGGTCTTCGGCTCAGACGCGCAAAAAACTTTCGCTGGGAAACCGCTGCTCAGCGCCGATGAAGCCAGAATATAGCCATCCCCGCCGTTGTTTCCCGATCCGCACAGCACACTGACAGCGCGGGCCTCAGGCCACTTTCTCCGCCCTTCGCGAAATGCGCTTGTCCCAGCTCTGGTCATCAGCTCGAAACCGGCAATACCCCACTCCCGCGTGATGATGCGGTCCAGGCGCTGTGATTGGCTGCAAGTGTGAACGGGGGGCGACAGCACGCATCCGGCGAAAGTGGTGTGCGAACGAAACAGAGTCGAAATTCAAGTCTTAAACCTAGCCTGTATTTTACTGTGTCCGCGCGGTTCGCTGAAGATGGATTTGGGACTTCTCACTGCTCCTCGCCGGGCCTGCGGGCCCCTCATTGCGGCAATCAATGCCGCATCAGCGCACTTCGCCGGGATGCCGATACAGCGGCCGTGGCTGACCCGTACTCCTGCAGCGCCAGACCTGGCAATCTGCGGGACAGCAACACAAATATCGCTGCCAGAAATTGTGCGAAGGCAATCATTGCATGCTGCACAGTGATTGAGCGCTGAATGACGGGTCTTACAAATCAAGCACCAGCAGGCTTGATTTTGAGCGGGCGCAGCACACTGCGACATATTCTGTCTGGTCGGCCTCATCAAGAATATCATCTCGATGGTCCGGCTCACCCTCAAGATAACGGATAACACAAGTGCCGCAGATGCCCTCGTCACACAGCGTATCGATATGGATGCCGCGGTCGCGCAGCACGTCGACAATCGTCTCCCAGGGCTGCACCTCGTAGATTTCCGAACTGCTCGCTATCTTGATGCGAAAAGGCCGCGATTCGACCCCGTCAGCGGTGTCCTTGACCGCCAGCGCTCGGGTCGTGAAATGCTCAAAATAAACTGTATCGCGCGGCCAGTGCGCAGTGGCTTCCATTGCATCAGCCATCATCATTGCCGGGGCGCTGCAATACAGATGCGTTCCAGCCTGGCAGCTCTTCAGCTCAGCCCGGATATCCAGTCCGTTGCGAGGGTTTCCGCCGTCAAAATGCAATCTCAGCTCGCCGTGCCGGACCAGACTCTCCACTTCGCTGCGCAGCGCCATGGCGTCAGGGTCGCGGGCGCAGTAGTGCAAAATGTAAGGCTTCTCCAGCTCTTCGAGCACGATCGCCATCGAAATAATAGGGGTGATGCCAATACCGCCCGCGATCAATACGTAATGCTCAGCCTCATAGAGCCGAAAGGTATTCTGCGGAAATGAAATTTCAAGCTCATCTCCCGGCTTGAGATTCTCATGCATGTAGCGCGAGCCGCTGCCGTCGGGATGGCGCAAGACTGCGATCGTATATCTGGATCGATCAGAGGGATTCCCGCACAGTGAATACTGCCGAATCAGTCCGTTTTTCAGAAATACGCGCACGTGAGAGCCTTCAGCGAATTCGGGCAGCTGCGTGCCGGGCTCGGGCGTGAGAACGAACTTGCGAATGGACGGCGTCTCGATCTTGACCTCTGCAATCCGAAGGGCAAGCCGACTGTCTGGGTTCATAGGATGCGAAAGCTCATTGAGCGCAAAGGAGCGGGAGAAAAATACTGCATAACTGCCTAGATCCGCTGAATGCGACCTTGCGCAGCGATGCCAAAGTCCGTACATTGCGCTATATTGTACCAGCCTGCTGCCGGCTTTTGAAAGCGACCGCATCCTTCAGAATGCCCAGACCATGAATATTCAAGCTGAAAATAATGCCGCCCTGGCCGACATTCGAGTCATCGAATTCTGTCAGATCGCCGCCGGGCCTTTCTGCGGCATGCTGCTGAGCGATCTGGGGGCGGATGTGATCAAAGTCGAGCCGCCCGGCGGCGATGCCATGCGGCAGTGGCCGCCGCTGAATAACGGCTTCAGTGAGAATTTTTCATCAGTCAACCGCAACAAAAGATCAATCGCACTGAACCTCAAAGCTGAAGCCGACCTTGCCGCAGCGCGCCAGCTGATCCAGCGTGCGGATGTCGTTTTGGAGAATAATCGGCCGGGTGTCATGCAACGGCTTGGCCTCGATTATGCGGCCGTCTCAGCCGGACATCCGAAGATCATCTACTGCTCGATTTCCGCATTCGGACAAACTGGGCCGCGAGCCAATGAGGGCGCTTTTGATGTCACAATGCAAGCCATTTCCGGGATTATGAGTGTCACCGGCGAGGCCGACGGGGCGCCCGTTAAATGCGGTGTTCCGATCAGCGACTTCGGCACTGGCCTGTATGCCGCGATGCACGTCTGCGCCGCCCTGCGCGCCCGCGAGACAACGGGGCGCGGCGCACACATTGACGCCTCCATGCTCGGCGCCAGTCTGGGGATGGCGCCGCTGCAAATCAGCGAATATTTTGGCAATCAGGAAAATCCAAGGCGCCTGGGCTCGCGGCACCCGCGAAATGCACCGTATCAAGCATTCAAGGCGACCGACGGATACTTCGTTCTCGCGGCTGGCAACCAGCGTCTGTGGCACATTGTGTGCGAGCAGCTCGGCCAGCTGCAGCTGGCCAGCGATGCACGCTTTGACTCAACCGAAAAGCGCGCCGCCAACCAAGGCCAGCTGCAGCAGATTCTTGAGAGCCTGTTTGCCGCAAATTCTGCCGATTACTGGATTGGACGTTTTCGATCGGCTGGTGTGCCGGTCGCGCCGATCAACCGCTACGGCGAGGCTTTGCAGGATGCCCAAGTCGCTGATCAGGGCTGGGTGCAGCCGCTGGACTTGCCCGATGCTGGAAAAACATCGACCTTTGCGCATCCCGTGCGGGTTGACGGCAAGAATTTGCCAATCCGCAGCGCTCCGCCGCTGTTGGATGAGCATCATGAAGAGATTCTGCAGCAATGGCTTGGCCGCAATGAGGTCTCATCCTGAGCGCAATTTCAGTCAAGACCGCCGCAGGGCGGCGGTGAATCGCTGTCTGCTGCGCCCTTGGCTCTGCCCCAGCGCTCAAGAAAATCAAGCAGTCGCCTGAAAGACTATGTCCTTTTCGCCGCAGCAGCTCAGTGAACTGACGATCATGATCAAGCAATGGGGGCGAGATCTCGGGTTTCAGAGAGTCGGCATTGCCGACACCAATCTGACCGAAGCGGAAAATCGCCTGTTTGAATGGCTTGAGGCTGGCCGGCACGCACAGCTCCATTACATGGAGAAACACGGACTGAAACGAACCCGACCAGCGGCTCTGATTCCCGGCACCGTACGGATTATTTCTGCCCGCATGAATTATCTGCCTCCTGATGCCAGACCCTTCGCGCAGACCCTGGCGGATTCGCAAGCCGCTTACGTATCCCGGTATGCCACTGGCCGGGACTACCACAAGCTGATCCGCAAGCGTCTTGAGACCTTAGCGCAGAGAATCAACCGTCAGATTGGCTCTTTCAATTACCGTGCATTTGCTGACAGCGCCCCCGTTATGGAAAAACCCCTGGCTCAGAAAGCGGGGCTTGGCTGGATCGGAAAACATACCAACCTGCTCAGCCAAGAGGCGGGCTCGTGGTTCTTTATCGGCGAGCTGTACACCGACCTGCCATTGCCTTGCGACTTGCCTTCCACCGATCACTGCGGAAGCTGCACTGCCTGTATTTCGGCCTGCCCAACCAATGCCATCGTTGCACCTTATCTGCTTGATGCCAGAAAATGCATCTCGTACTGGACGATTGAGCATCGCGGCTCGATTCCGATTGAAATGCGCCCGCTCGTCGGCAATCGGATTTTTGGCTGTGACGACTGTCAGATTGTCTGCCCATGGAATCGATTTTCCAGCAGCTGTGAGGAGCCGGACTTTCGCATCAGGCACCGACTTGATTCACCTTTGCTGGCTGATATTTTCAGCTGGACCGAAAAGGATTTTCTTGAAAAAATGCAGGGTTCTGCCATTCGGCGGCTCGGTCACGAGCTATGGCTGAGGAACATCGCTGTTGCCCTGGGCAATGCCCAGACCACATCCGCTGTTTTAGCTGCACTTGAATCCAGGCAGGCCGACCCCTCCGAAATTGTCAAAGAGCATGTTCTTTGGGGATTGGAGCAGCACCGTCAGGCGCCCCGCTCCTCCGGTTCAGCACCTCATTCAGACTGACTCGAGTGCAATCGGCAAAGCGGTCGAGTCGATTGACCGGCTGCAAATGAGATAAAATTGAGATGAAATAGATTCAGGCGCCATTGATCGATTCACTCCGCGCAGCAATCCTGCTCGGCGCGCAGAAAGTCTAAAATATTGAGTCACCCGTGATCTTGATGACACGCTCAAACCGCGGAATTTTTACTATGAGTCAACAGCTTGCGCCGTGCCCTCCCTTGATGAACTGCGTATGCTCCAGCGGCGGCGCCTCTCGCCGGCATCGCATTGAGCCCATCAAGATTGAAGGTGAGCCAGCCGAATTTTTTCGCAAAATCAAAATGTTGCTTGAAACCACAGCTCGCACCGAATTGCTGGTCGCAACCGACACATACATCCACGCAGTGTGTCGGACCCGGGTTGGTTTTATCGACGATCTTGAGGTTTCCCTAAGCGCCTGCCAGCGAGTGGCGCACGTGCGCTCAGCATCACGATTTGGCTACTATGATTTAGGAGCCAACCGGCGCCGAGTCGAGGCAATCCGTCTGCAGCTGAGGGAGAAATCATCATAATGCCCTATCGAGCCCCGCCGCACACGCCGAGCATACGGCACCTAGACCTGGCTCAAGCGGGATCCTGAAGCCTGATCCAGCGGGGCGCCTGCTTGATTCCAGTCAGCTGCTGTCAGGGGGTATTTTCCCTGAAAATCTTGCAATGCATCCCGACATCTCAGCTGCAAATGTTCAGTCTGCAATCAAATTGATAATGCAGAGCAAGGACAATGTGCAGTGTGCCGGGACCGGTTGCGCTGCCTGTGCGCGCCGCAAAAAACGAAGAGCATTTCCAATGACAGCGAGTTTGGCAGTACACGCCTACGACACGCTCTCGATTGCGAGGAATCTTGAGCAAGACTATGCGTTCGACAAGAGGCAGGCAGAGGGAATTGCGAGGACCATTCACGAGCATCTGGTCGCCAATGTCGCGACTAAGGATGATCTTGAGAAACTTGCTGCTGAGCTGCGCGGCGAGATACGCACTGAAGCGGCCGGGCTGCGCACTGAGATGGCCCGAGATGCGCACTGAGATCGCTGCGATCAATAACAGAATTGACAATTTGAGCAAGACCCTGACGATCCGCACCGGTGCGATGATCGTGGCAGCAATGGGATTTTTCTCAGCATTGCAAGCCGTCATCGGCTGACTTCAGCGAGCGCCGTTCGGCCGCTCATTTGCCGAATTGTCATAGGTTCATGCCGGCACGTTTCTGCATTCTACTGACGGGCGCATGGTCGGTCGAGGTTTCTTGAAAGCAACCCCGTAACGGCTCGTATATTGCACCGCGATGAATTGGATTCTGAATGGTTTCCAGATGCCGGATGCATTGCGGCGCTGTCAGCAAGTTAATGCAACAAGCTTGAAGAAGACGGCGAGACAGCATCAGCCAGACACTTGCAAAAGATGCGCTCGCCCGCAACTGTCTGATTCTTGCTTGGCCGGAACTTTCCCGCCTTGCATCAGCGATGCTCAATGCGGCCGATGTCGAGCAATCGCAAATTGAAGACTTTAATGATGAAGTACAGCGCCAAAGAAATTGAAAGCCGCCTTCGGACGGGCGAAGACAGCGTTCAGGAATTCAAGCAAGTCGAATTTAGCGGCGATCAGCCGAAACGACCGTCGCGCAGCGATTGGGCAGATGAGATAGCGGCATTCGCAAATTCAGGCGGCGGGCTGGTATTCGCAGGCGTCAGCGATGACGGAAACGCCATCGGCATGTCCAGAAACCAAGTCGCAAATCTCAATATGCTGCTGGCAGAGGTTTGCACAGACACGATTAAGCCGCCTGTACGCGTTCAGATTTATCATTGCGAACTCATCAAAGACAAGTTTGTGCTGCTGGTTGAAGTTCCCGCAGGGGATACGGTCCACGACAGTCCCGGCGGCCAGTATATTCGCGTTGGCTCCTCCAAGCGTCTCATGGAGAGAGATGAATATCTGCGGCTGGCACAGCAGCGTTCTCAGGCACGTTTTCTGTGGTTTGATAAGCAGCTGGTTCCAAAAACAGGAGTTGGGCAATTTTCGGCCAATCTGTGGAAACCCCTCTTAAGCAGCGAAAACGCGGCTGAGCCGATAGTGGGTTTACACAAATTAGCCCTTTTGGGCGGTGAGCATGGACATTTCAAAGCCACAGTCGCGGGAATTCTGCTATGCACGCCGAATCCTGATCACTGGCTGCCCAATGCCTGCATCACTGCGACCTGCTATAGAGGTGAAGACCGCTCATCTGGACAGTTGGATGCTAAAGAAATTACAGGGCCATTAAATCAACAGATCAGCGAGGCTGCCATTTTTGCCTTGAGACACAATCAGGTTGGAGCGAGAAAAGATCCGGCGAGAGTCAATTTGCCTCAATACAGCCAAAAAGCGATATTCGAAGCTTTGGTGAATGCCGTTGCCCATCGCGACTACTCAATCAGCGGCAGCAGAATTCGTCTTTCTATGTTCAGTGACCGACTTGAAATACGATCGCCCGGATCCCTGCCCAACAATCTGACTGTGGACACCATCGTTTCGCGGCAGTCAGCAAGAAATGAGGCCCTTGTCTCCGTATTGTCCCGCATGCCCGTCAATGGAACGCCATGCAGCGAGGACAGATTGTATTTCATGGAGCGGCGCGGCGATGGCGTTCCAATAATCAGGCGTGAGACCTGGGAGTTGTGCGGACAGCATCCCGAATATCGGGTAATCGATAATGCAGAAGTACTGCTCATCATTCCCGCTGCACTTCCAGAACCGAGTCCGGACCAAGTAATTGTTTCCGTGTGGTCTGACAGCAAGCCTTTGCCGGAAGTTGAGCTTTTGTTTATATACCCAAACAAAACACGAATTCATGCGTTTACGGATAGTCATGGAAGAGCTGCAATCGACCTGCACACAACACACCTGCCAATGACCGTATTCGCAGCAGCTCCAAAATACTCCGCACATCTTGAATGCAGCTGGATTCCCCGTGATCGGGGGCTTGCGATCGAATTGCACAGCAGACCACGAGGAGGAAGCGTAATTTTCACCCAGGGACACGGAACCATAGCTGAATTGAACGGCTGGATCCAAGTAGTGCGAGACCCTCATGATCGTACTCTGATTCATTCGTCAGATATTCTGGTAAACAAAGTTGAGAACCAGCCGGTTTACTATGCTCTCGGCGAGGATTTGCAGCTCAAAGACACACAAGGAAACGAAGTGCTGCTGCGTGTTGTCGAAATTTCAGGGCGTTCCGCTCTCATTGAGTATTCCCCTCAGAAACAGGCTTGTTCGTAATTCGATTTCCACAGAATATTGCTCGACTGCAAAAAGGACTTAAAAAGCGGCTCGATTTAAACACCATTCCCTTGCTGGACATCACGTCGCAGCGGCTGAGAAATTTCATGTGATGCGCAATGCAATTCTGCACACGAAAATTGCCAAGCTTCTGTGCGGCAAGCGCCTCGCCAGTCATCACTGCCAATAAGCTGCGGCAAATCGTCACCGTAATCCAGTCAGAATCAGATCCAGCGACAGTTCAAACTCTGAGTGTGAGCGCACACTCTGGAATTTGCAGATTGCAAGATAAAGCGCCGTCCATAATTTGACTCAGACTGTCAAGCCCGCTCTTGCCTCAACTTGTATTCCTCGAACCTGGAGCAAGCATTCTCACGGCTGTGCAGCTGACGTGCGCCATCAGCGCTGTCTGTAAAATTACTGATAAGGAATCCCAATCAATACGATAATGGAACGGCAGGCAGCGGCAGCGGTCCCGCCCAAGCAAATCGCTGGACCGAACATCGACATTCTTGATGAGCTTGCCGAGGGTTTTGCAAAGATTTGCATGGCAGCGCGCGAACTGGGGCAGTGCCAGCAGCAGTGCTGGCGCCACAACAGCGCTTCTTGCAGTGTTTCATCCCCAGAAGGGGGAGACTTGCCGCGTCCATGCAAGTCATATTTTGAGTATTCGCAGCAATTACCACAACTCAGGAGCGAAAAAATGAAAAAAATTATGGTCATGATCATGCTGGGACTGCTTGCGATCATGCTGGGACTGCTTGCTGCAGCGCCCGGCTGGGCAGCCAGTGTCAAATTAGGGTTTGTGACAACTCTGACCACACCGGCAGCTGTGATCGGCAACGACATGCGAGATGCCGTCGAACTGGCGCTTGAGCATATTGATCATAAAATGGGCGCAGTGGATGTTGAGGTCGTCTACGGCGACGATGAATTCAATCCGCAAAAAGGCAAGCAAGTGACCGAGCGCCTGCTGACCCAGGAGAAGGTGGACCTGATGTTCGGCTATATCTGGTCGCATGTACTGCTGGCCTCGGCCAGCACCGTTTTGGATGCCGGAAAAATCCTCATCAGCGCCAATGCCGGACCCTCGCAGCTTGCGGGCAAAGGCTGCCACGAAAACTTCTTCAACATCTCCTGGCAAAATGACCAGACGCCCATGGCTTTGGGCGAAGTATTGAACCAGCGCGGGGTCAAAACTGTCTACCTCATCGCACCGCTCTACGCTGCCGGCAAGAACATGGTCGCCGGGGTCAAGCGCACCTTCAAAGGCGAGGTGGTCGGCGAGGATATGACCAAGTGGCCGGATCAGATTGACTGGGCATCCGAGCTGTCAAAAGCCAAAGCGGCCAACCCTGACGCAGTGTTTGCCTTTTATCCAGGCAAGCATGGCGGCGCCTTCATCACTCAGTATCAGCAGTCCGGCCTCGCTGGCAATGCAGACCTCTATACCGTGTTTACCGTTGATTCCATCTCTTTGCCGAGATTTCAGGAGGCGGGCATGGATGCGGTGCTCGGCACCACGATGACAAAATTCTGGGCGCCTGATCTGGACAATGCAGCGAACCAGAAATTTGTTGAATCATTCAAGGCAAAACACGGCAGGTATCCCAGTTTCTATGCAGCACAGAGCTACGATGCTGTCATGTTCATCAAAAGCGCGGTTGAAGCCGTCGAAGGCGATATCAGCGATGTCAGCGGCATGCGTGAAGCGCTGCGAAGCGCCGATTATGACTCGGTCCGGGGAGAATTCTCAATCGGACCGAACCACTTCCCGATACAGAATTTTTACAGTCGCGAGGTTGTCGCGGATGCCGATGGCGTCTGGACCACCGCTCTGCGCGAAACTGTATTTGCACAGCACCAGGACAGTTACGCAGCGGATTGCAAAATGTAAAGCTTGCAAATGCATGGCCGACAGCCGCCAAAGAGCAAAAGCAATATTGATCGTTTTTGACTTTTCCGACTGCAAGCTTTGCCTGCGTCATCCTTGCAGTCGGAAAATAAGTCTCTGCAGCCAGTCGGCTTATGCCTCTTGCCTGTCTGCATCGCGAACCTATCTGGTGACGGCGCGCTGCAATCGTCTATTTGACCTTGTAAGATAAATGAGCAAGAATCGCTTTGCATTTTCCGCCATCTCATTGGCCGCTACAGACAGCCATGCATAAACCGACCTGTTACAATCAAATCCGCTCATGCGATGGAATTTGCGCTGGTAATTGAGCAGTGCCTCAACGGCATTCAATTTGGGATTCTGCTGTTTCTGCTGGCAGCCGGCCTCACGCTGACATTCGGCATCATGGATCTTGTGAATCTTGCTCATGGCTCCATGTATATGCTCGGTGCGTTTGTCGGCGCCACCGTCTTTGCCTGGACCGGGTCGTTTATCCTAGCCTTGCTCATCGCGGTGCCGGCCGTTGCCGCAATCGGCATCATCACTGAGCTGACCACGCTGAGATCCCTCTATCAGCGCCATCATCTTGATCAGGTTTTGGCGACCTTCGGTCTGATTCTGTTTTTCAATGAACTGGTGCAAATCGTATGGCCGCTTGACGGACTGACGATACCGTTCCCAAAATACCTGTCCTCAACAGTTACCTTGTTTCTCAACATTGAATATCCGGTTTATCGACTCACCATCATCGGCGCCGGCATTGCCGTAATGGTTGCACTGTGGCTGATTGTCACTCGCACCCGTATGGGCATGCTGATTCGCGCTGGCGCCGCCGACCGCGATATGGTCTCTGCTCTGGGGATTAATATACGCTTGCTGTTTACGCTCGTTTTTGGCCTTGGCACCGCGCTCAGCGCACTGGCTGGGGTGCTGATGGCGCCGATTCTCGGCGCCAATTCCGGCATGGGGGAGCAGATCATTATTATCGCGTTCGTGGTGATTGTCATCGGCGGCATCGGCTCGATTCGAGGCGGCTTTATTGCTGCCCTGGGAGTCGGACTCATCGATACACTGGGCCGGTCCTTTCTTGATGTGATTCTCGCCAGCTTCATCACGGTGAGCTCGGCGGAAGCCGCAGCGCCGGCCATCTCATCGATGCTGATCTATATCTTTATGGCCGGCATCCTGTTCTTCAGGCCGACTGGCCTTTTCGGCAAGCCTCTGCACTGACCCAAAAGCTGCCATCACGTATTGCCATGCTGAGACTTGCCTCCATGCGTGAGCCGAAATTCATTGCTGGCCTGTGCGTCATCGGCTCCTGCGCAATCGCTCCCATTGTCGCCGTCGCAATCAACGAACCCTATTATGTGAACCTGTTTGCGCGACTCATGATCTGGGCGATCGCCGCGATCAGCCTGAACCTGATCCTAGGTTACGGCGGCATGATCAGTTTCGGGCATGCTCTCTATATCGGCGTCGGCGCTTATGCGGTCGGCATCTGTGCGTACTACGGCATCACCAGCATCTATCTGCAAAGCGTCATCGGCATCGCCGCAGCGGCGGCGATTGCTCTCGTGTTTGGCGGCATCAGCCTGCGGACTCGCGGCGTATACTTCATCATGATCACCATGGCTCTGACGCAAATGATCTACTATCTCAGCATCAGCATTGAGGAGTTCGGCAGTGATGACGGCCTGATAATCTATGACCGAAGTGACTTCGGCACCCATCTGATCAATATGGACAACGCCTTTCATCGGTACTACCTGATCTTCACCGTCATGATGGCATGCCTGTACTTTTCCCATCGGTTTGTCCGCTCCCGCTTCGGCTACGTGATTCGCGGCGCCAGATTGAATGAGACACGCCTTGAGGTGCTTGGATTTTCGACTTTTCATTATCGGCTTGCCTGTTTTGTCATGGCGGCAGCCATGTGCTCAATCGCGGGCATTCTCAGCGCCAATCTCGAAAAATTTGTCAGCCCGGACATTCTCCACTGGACCCGCTCAGGCGAGCTCATATTCATGGTCGTTCTGGGCGGCATGGCCAGCATCCTGGGACCAGTCACCGGTGCGATGGTGTTCTGGCTGCTATCTGAATTTCTCTCTCAGCTGACTGAGCACTGGCATATCATTTTCGGTCCATTCCTGATTCTTGTAGTTCTATTGTCGCCCCGCGGCATTGATGGCCTATTGACCTCGAAGAGGCAAGCCGATGACTGAGAACCTGCTGGATATTGAGCGGCTCAACAAAAGTTTTGGCGGCGTGCTCGCGGTCGACAACGTGAGCCTGCAGGTCAGGCCAGGTGAGCTGCATGCCTTGATTGGCCCCAATGGAGCGGGGAAAACCAGTCTTATCTCGCTGATATCCGGGACTATCCCCAGTGACTCGGGGACAATTCTGTTCAAAGGAAAAGACATCACCAGGCTCAGTCCCCCAGCTCGGGCGCTCGCCGGCCTGGGACGGTCATTTCAAATCACATCAATCTTCAAGGCGTTCACCTGCCAGGAAAATGTCGCGATGGGTGTGCAAGCTCAGGCCGGGCACAGTTTCAACTTCTGGCAACCGGTCCGCAAAGAACACGCGATTCAGGATCGGGCGCTGCAGATCTTGCGGGCGGTAGGCATGGAAGAGCTCAAAAACACTGCCGCCGGCCAGCTCGCGCATGGCGAGCAGCGGCAGCTTGAGCTCGCCATTGCGCTGGCCACTGAGCCGACCTTGCTCGTGCTTGATGAGCCCCTCGCTGGTATGGGACGCTCCGATTCGGCACACATTGTCAAGTTTCTGGAAACGCTGAAGTCGCGCTGCACGATGCTGCTCGTCGAGCACGACATGGATGCTGTTTTCGCGCTTGCGGACCGCGTTTCTGTCATGGTTTATGGACGAGTGATCGCCTGCGACACTCCCGACGCTGTGCGCAAGCTGGAAATCGTCCAAAGTGCATATTTTGGAGTGGACTGATGCTGTCGGTTGACAATATCTGCTCATTTTATGACTCCACGCAGGTACTGTTTGGCATGAGCCTGGAAGTCAGTGAAGGCGAGATCGTGACACTGCTCGGCCGCAATGGCATGGGCAAGACCACAACCATCCGCTCCATCATGGGGCTGCTTCGGCCCCAGAGCGGCGCCATTCATTTCCAAGGACAGGATATCACGGGGCTGCCGCCATACAAAGTGGCACACAGAGGGCTCGGCTTGTGCCCTGAAGGCCGCCATATTTTCCCGAGCCTGACAGTACTGGAAAACCTGCTCGGCACCGCCAGCAATCGAAACTCGATTGCCAGCCCCTGGTCGGTCGAGCGCGTGCTGCACCTGTTCCCCAGTCTTGAGCCGCGGCTTAAAGTGGCGGGCGGGCGCATCTCAGGCGGCGAGCAGCAAATGCTGTCGATCGGGCGAGCTTTGATGACCAACCCGAAACTGCTCCTGCTTGATGAGGCAACCGAAGGCCTGTCTCCCCGGCTGCGCAAGGAGATTTGGCGGAGCATCGTGCAGCTGAAAAAAAATCGTCAATCGATCCTCATTGTTGACAAGAACCTGGAGTCTTTGCTCGACATCGCAGACCAGCACTACATTATTGAGAAAGGCCATTGCGTATGGTCCGGCAGCTCAGTGCAGCTGCGCAAGGATACGCAGCTGCAGCAAAAATACATCGGCATCTGAGCTGAATCGCCCGGTGCGGGCGCCGCAGCCGGCATCAATTGCTTGACAGATTGCCCTCGCGGGCCATTTTGTCCAGCCGGCGGCGGGCTGAGAAGGCTGAGCGGCTCGCAGGATAGGCGTCCATCACCTCGCGCAAGTACTTCTCTGCGTCCTGGAAGTTGCTCAGATCATAGTGAATGTAACCGATTTTCAGCATCGCTTCCGAGGCCCGCTGATTGTCTGGATAGTCTCGAATCATGCGCTCAAAAATCGGCAGCGCTGTCGCATAATTCTGCGTCACGTAATTCGCCTCGGCAATCCAATACCATGAGTCATCAATCAGTTCGCTGTCGGGATAAGCGGCGATAATATTCTCAAACGCAACAATCGAGTCTTCATACTTGCCTTGCCTCAGCAGTCGAAAAGCGCTGTCATAGGCCTCGCGCGCCGCAACCGGATCCGCTGCCGGCATCGAATCCGGCACTGCCTCGGTCGTTTCATCGCCCGGCGCGGGCGGCGCAGTCGGCGCCGTCATGTCAGGCGCGGGCTCAGGCACAGGCTGCGGCAGCTCAGCGCCGGCGCCGGCCGGCGGTACGGCTTGCATCGCCGGCGCGGCAGGGCGCTCAAACTTGCGCAGCCGGGCATCCAGATCGTCGTATTGCCGCCGTTGATCGCTCCGCGTTTCCTCAAGCTCAAACTCCAAGGTCTCAATCCGATCCCGCAGAATGCGAATTTCTTCTGACAGCTGCGCCGACTGGGCGACCGTCAAGGCCAGCTGCGACTCGCTTTCGGGCGCCGGCGCCTCACTAGTCGTCACATCCGCAGCACCCGAGTCTGCAACCGGCTCACAGCCGGCAATGAGTGCAAGCATCCAAAGCAGAGCAGCGGAGAATAAAATCCTGCGGAACATCATGACTGCTCAGCGATTTTTGCAGACATTACTTGCCGCGGCGTTCGAAGCGATGCATAGACTCGGCGGCCGGATCAAGGCAGCACATAGTCGAATTCTGCCCGCCGATTCAAGGTCCAGGCCGCCTCGTCGGAACCGGCTGCGGCCGGCCGTTCCTCTCCATAGGAAACGACTGTGAGCCGCTCGGCGCTGATGCCGAATTCCTGAAAATGACTGCTGACAGCCCGGCCGCGCTGCTCGCCCAGCGCCAAGTTGTACTCGCGGGTGCCGCGCTCATCAGCGTGGCCGGAAATCTGAATCGAAACGCCAGAATACGTTGCCAGCAGCTCAGCATGAGCGCGGATCGTCGCCCGCGAATCGTCATCGACAAGGGCTTCATCAAAATCGAAATAAATGACTTTGATGTCCAGCGGATCCATCTTCTGCTCGCTCTCATCAAGATTTGAAGAGCTGCCAGAACTCGCATCACCTGCCCCGGCGCTGGTGCCAGAGCCCGCCGCATCTGCGCCCGCATCACCCGCATCAGTCACCTCATTCATTGTACTGGCATCCTGGGCACAGCCGGCTGCCAAAACCATGGCGAGCAGCAATACACCACTCAGTGAAATCTTAAATTGCGACATCTTTCAAATTCTCCAAAAATTAGTTGCATCTCATTGCTTGCTTTCCCAAGCTACCTGTTTGACCTGACCCGCCGCAGCTGGAATCGGAATGCGTGATTTTACCTCACCGTCAAGTGAAAGCGTACTAATGTGCCGATCACGTCCCTCAACAACATACATCAGCATCTCTCCATGGGGGGAGAAATTGACGGATTCATCCAATCTTGTGTCCGACAGCACGGTCAGCAGAAGGGTCTTCAAATCCAGCAGGGCCACCTGCTTGCCCGAACCGGCATCGCTGATCAATGCCAGCTGCTCGCCCGATGGCGAGTAGTGCGCACCGCCATTGAACCTTCCCTCTCTTGTCATGCGCTCAAATTCCAAGCCGGACGAAAGCTGATCCAGCTGAACGCGATAGATTTGCGTGCCGCGGCCGCGATTTGAGGTGAATACAATCGACTCTCCATCCGGCGACCACGCCGGCTCGGTATCGATCTGTGCGTGTTCGGTGACCCGCGTCAGCTGTCCCTGAGGCAGTGAATACAGCAGCACGTCTGTATTGCCCTCATAAGTGCCGGCCATTGCTATCCACTCGCCGTCCGGCGACCAGCGCGGCGCGGAGATGTTCCATTTTGAGCGCGCCAGCTGGCGCCGCTCGCCGGTTGCAACCGATTGGACAAATAATTCAGTGCCGGTGCTGCGCAAGACAGCATAGGCAATCTGCTCCGAATCAGGGGACCAGGCCGGTGACAGAATCGGCGCCGTCTCGGTCAGAATCAATTGCGGGTTATAGCCATCGTAATCAGACAGGTAGATTCGGTGCTCAAGCTGACCGCCGGCTGCAGCTGCGTTCGTGGTATACACAATGCGCGAGTCAAATGAGCTCTGGCCGCCGGTCACCGCCTCAAAGACCCGATTGGCGATATCATGGGCGGTCGCCCGCAACTGCAGCCCCTCATCAGCCTGAAACTGATACCCGATCACCTGCTTGCCCTCAAAAGTGGCATAGAGCCGGGTCTCCACCTGATAGCCGCCGCCGACCCGGCTGACCGCTCCGATCAGCAGATAATCGGCGCCAATCAGTTTCCAGTCCTCAAAATTGACATCGGCGACTGCGGTCGGATAACTCAAGAAGCCAATCGGATCAATGGCGCTGAATTTTCCGGTACGCGCCAGATCCGCACGAATGACATTGTCCACAGCGTAATCCAGCTCAGCATCCTCAGGCATGGCAAACGGCACCACCGCGATCGGCACCCCGCGATTCACGCCCTGGTCGATCTCAATGGTGACCAGGGCTTGCGCATCGGCGCTCAGCCCGCTGCACATCAAGGCCATGAAAACTGAAATTTTGCGGATCGCATTGTTCATGACTGATTGACCGAGCCGGGGTTGAACTCAAACTGAAACTTGCGGAAATACTCATAGTACTTCTGCTCCTGCGGGATTGGCAAAGGCGATGCCTTGCGCACCGCTGTCGTCACAGAGCGATCAAACTCGCTTGAGCCGCTGGATCGGGCAACATTCACAGTCTCCACGCTGCCATCGGGATTGACTTCCACCACCACCAGGGTCTCGCAATCGCGGCAGGCTGACTGGGTCGTCCAGGCGTTGACGACCTTGCTGCGGATTGCGGGGATGAACCTCTGAAATTCCGCGATCGCCATGCGCTCGGTTCTTTTCTGCTGCAGACGCAGCCGCTCTTCCTGCGCTTTGACCTCGGCCAGCCGCAGGCGTTCCTGCTCTTCTTCCTGCTGGCGCCTTTTTTGCGCCAGCAGCGCCTGCTGCTCTTCCAGTTCTTTTTGAGTGCGCTCAACTTCCGCGAGCAGCTCAAGCTGCCGGACGATGTGCTGCTCGCGGCGCTGCTGAAGCTCAACATCGACCGAATCACGGCTTCGCTCCGCAGCCTGCATCTGCTCGGCCCGCTGCTGAAGCTCAGCCAGGACCTCATGCAGCTCTTTTTTCTGCTCCTCAAGGGCGGCCACCTGCTCGCGCTGCTGGAATTCCAATGCTTGCAATTCGCTTTCGCGCGCAATCTCAATCTCCTCGCGCATCTCGGCCTGTTTCTGCAGCTCGCTCAGCCGAGCTTCCATAGCGGCCTGCTCTTGCTCAATCATCGCCAAAGTCTGCGATTCTTTCTCTCGGGATTCCTGCAGCTTGCGAAGCGCTTCCTGCTCGCGCTGCTGGCGCTGCTCAGTTTCTTTCAGTCGCGCTTCCTCAAGCTGGCGCTGCTCCTCGATTTTCGCCAGGCTCTCCTGCTCGCGCGCCTTTTGCTCCTCGATCAGAGCCAATCGTTCCTGCTCGGCCAGACGCTCGCGTTCTATACGCGCTTGCTCTTCCTGCTCTTGCTGCCGCCGCCGCTCCAGCTGCTCAAGCAGCAGTTTCTGCTCAATCAGCTCCCGCCGCCGCTCCTCCTCCTGGAATGCAATCTGATCAATTTCTTGCTGCAGCGCCTCTTCCGAAATCGCAACTGCCTGAATGGTCTCGACCTGGGACGGCGCCTGCGGACTCAGCGGCACCCAGCGCTCAAGAATGATCTGGACACCGACAGCCGCTGCAATCGCAACGTGCAGCGCGAGCGCCAGCAGGACGGATTTAAGTCCGAATGTATTGATTGTCTTGTTAATCACAGTCGTTGGAGAGATACAGCCCTCAGCGAATCATCCATCTCCTTTGTGTCACTGCGGCGATGAGCTTGCGGGCGGGCTGCGGGTCACGATGCCGACATCATCCACCCCGGCCGCCTGCAGCGCCACCATCGCCTGCACCACCGAGTCGAAATCTACGCTGGCATCCCCGCGCACCATGAATGCAGTCTGCGGCTTCACCGTCTTTACAGCTTTGGCTTTGAGCTGCACCTCGTGCAGGGTGACCGCCTCATCACTGTTTTGATTCAGGAAGTAATTCCCATCCACATCGACGTGCACCACAAACGGCACACTTTCGGCTGACTCAATGGGATTGGCCGTCGCCTGCGGCAGCTCGACTTGCACCCCCTCGGTGAGCAAGGGTGCGGTGACCATAAAGATCACGAGCAGCACCAGCATGACATCAATATACGGAACGACATTGATCTCGTTCATCTGGCGGTGCTTTTTGCGGGTTCCTGGACTGCGCATGCTCAATGGGTCACCTGCTGCTGACATACTGCCGGTTGACAATGGTCAGAAATTCATCTGTAAAGGCCTCGTAGCGGCCGAGCAGCCGCTCGGCCTGGTATGAGAAGCGATTGTACGCAATGACCGCTGGGATGGCCGCGAACAGTCCCATTGCGGTGGCAATCAATGCCTCAGCGATGCCGGGCGCGACCGCTGCGATGGTTGAGGTCTGCACCAGACTCAGCGACCTGAATGAGTTCATGATTCCCCAGACGGTGCCAAACAGTCCGATATAGGGGCTGGTGGAGCCCACCGTTGCCAGAAAAGACAGATTTGAATTCACTTTGTCCTCAGCCCGATTCAGCGCGACCCGCATGGAGCGCTGCACGCCATCGACGATTTCCATCCGGTCGACGTTTTTGCTGGACAGCAATCGGCTCAGCTCGCGATAGCCCTCCAGAAACACTTCCGCCATCGAGCCGGTATCGCGACTGCGGTCTTCCCAATCATAATACAGCGCTCGCAGGTCGCCGACGGTCCAGAACTGATCCTCAAATCCGTCGGCCGACTGCGTCCAGTATTTCATGGTAAACCACTTATAGAAAATCATTGACCACGACACCACTGAAGACAGCACCAGAACTGCCATGACGATCTGCACCAGCAGGCTGGCATTGGCAATCAGGTCGATGAACGACAGCGCCTCTGCGGTTGGCACGAGCTCTAGTGTGTTATCCATTCGCTTAGTTTTTCCCTCAATTCTGCCGGGATTCTGCGGGGCGCCAGCCGCTGCGCATCGACACAGGCTATTTTGAACTCAGCCTGCACCAGCAGACTGGCATCTCGGTGCACTGCCTGGCTCAGATAGAGGCTCGCACCGCGCATTGCCTCCAGCGCCACCGACACCGTCAGCAGGTCACCGAGCCGAGCCGGTCTCAGGTACTCCAGCTGCGCTGAGCGAACAGCCATGATGACACCCCAAAGGTCGGCCGGCTGATTTGGCTGACAGCAGAACTCTGCGAGCCAGTCCGTTCTGGAACGCTCCATAAACCTCAAGTAGCTTGCGTGATAAACCACGCCACCTGCATCGGTGTCCTCAAAATACACCCGAAAACAAGACGTATAGGCCATCAACTCGCCTGCCACCCTGAGGCCATCCGCCGAATACCGCAATTATTGTACTTGATTGCCATGCATCAATGGCTCTACAGCAGCGTTCCCTGGTCTTGGCTGATCCCGATATGCCGCCCGGCTTTGGGCGTGGCCACACGGCCTCGCGGAGTGCGCTGGATAAAGCCCTGCTGCAGCAGATAGGGCTCAATGGTGTCTTCGACGTTGCCGCGGTCTTCGCTCAAGGCCGCCGCCAGCGTCTCGATGCCGACCGGACCGCCGCTGTAATTGGCGACCAGAACGGTCAGATACTTGCGATCCAGCGTATCCAGGCCGCTGCTGTCGACCTCCATCATCTCCAGCGCATATTTTGCGATCGATTCGCCGATATGCCCGTCGCCCTTGACCTGCGCGTAGTCGCGGACGCGGCACAGCAGACGGTTGGCAATGCGGGGCGTACCGCGCGAGCGGGCGGCAATGGCGGCGATCCCGGCTGCATCCGCCTCAATTCCAAGCAGCTGTGCAGAGCGCGCAATAATCTTCGAGATATTCTCAAAATCGTAGTAATCAAGACGATGCACAATGCCAAATCGATCTCGCATCGGCGAGGTCAGCAGACCGGTGCGGGTGGTGGCGCCGACCAGCGTAAAGGGCTGCAGATCCAGCTGGATGGATTTCGCCGCCGGCCCCTGCCCGATGACAATATCGATCCTGCAGTCCTCCATGGCCGGATACAGCACTTCTTCCACAACCGCATTCAGGCGGTGGATCTCGTCGACAAAAAACACTGAACGATCGGTCAGACGGGTCAAATTGGCGGCGACATCGCCCTGCCGCTCCAGTGTCGGGCCCGAAGACTGGGCCAATTCAACGCCCAGCTCATTCGCGATAATGTTCGCGAGCGTCGTCTTGCCGAGACCGGGCGGCCCGAAAATCAGGACATGATCCAATGCCTCGCTGCGCTGCAATGCCGCCTGAATAAAAATGTGCAGCTGCTCTTTGACCTTGTCCTGGCCAATGAAATCCACCAGTCTCTTCGGCCGCATGCTGCGCTCAAATGCCTGCTCCTCCTGATCCATCTCAACCGCGGAGATGGTCCTGACCCGAGCGTCGCTCATCACTGCCTGCGACTCAGGCGCTGGCTGAGCTCAGCCGTGCCAGCGCCAGGCGTACCGCCTGTTCGGCAGTGCTGGCCTGCTCCGCTACGGCGCGCACTGCACGGCTCGACTCACGACTGGTGAATCCAAGCTCAACCAGGGCCTGAGCTGCATCTTTGGCAATGTCCACCGCCTGCGGAACACTGTGTGACGGGGGCATTTCCGGCGGAACCTCAAAATTCTCGATTTTGTCGCGCAGCTCAATAATCAGCCTGGCGGCGGTTTTCTTGCCAATTTTTGGAACTTTCTCAAGTATGCGATGGTCATCAAACTGCACTGCTGCAACCAGATCAGACACATTCAATTCAGACAGAATGCCCAGCGCCGTGCGCGGGCCGATGCCGCTGACCGCAATCAGAATCCGGAATACATTGCGTTCCAGCAAGGTGGCGAAGCCGAACAGCTCGATCGCCCGGTCCTGCACCTCGGTGTGCACATAAAGCTCCGCCTGCTCGTTTTCCTGCGGCATCTGGCCCAGCGTGCTCGCCGGCACAAACACCTCATAGCCCACCCCGCTGGCTTGCAGCACCAGCGACGATGCCTGCTTGTTCTGGATCACGCCGCGCAAATAGCCGATCATCGCTTTCCAACTGCCTCTTATGCGGGCGACGATGCCGGCCGCCGCGGCCGGGACTGCGTTTTGGCCGCGGCGGCCAGCGCGCTTGACGGCGCATGATGAATGTGCGTGATGGCGCCCGCCAGCGCATCGGCCTGATCACTGTCAAGCGGCAGATCGATGCTCAGCAGCATTTTGACCATGTACTGAACCTGCTCTTTGGTTGCCATGCCGGTACCGGTCACTGTTTTCTTGATCAGCTTGGCGGCATATTCGGCGATTTCCAGGCGGTGTGCCGCACACGCGCAGATGGCGCTGCCGCGCGCCTGTCCAAGCATCAAGGCCGCCTGCGGATTGACCGACATGAACACCTGCTCAACGACCGCCACATCGGGCCGATAGCTTTCAATCACCTCGCCGACACCGAAATAAATAGCCCTGAGACGATCAGCGATCGTATCCGTCGGCAGTCTCAGCGCGCCGCCGCCGGCATAGAGCAGCCGGCCTGCATTGAAATCCACGATGCCGTATCCCGTCACCCGCGAGCCGGGGTCAATGCCCAGTATTCTCATCGATTCCGCCCTAGCACTCGCCCAAAGACGCGTTGGTATAGACATCCTGAACATCGTCCAGGTCCTCAATCAGCGCAACGAGATGATTGATGCGCTGCGCCAGGTCCTCATCCACTTCCAGTGAGCTTGCGGACTTCTGCTCGATATTGGCCTCCTCGTATTCCAATGCAGAGTCCTCGATAGCCGCCACCACGGCGCTGAATGAATCCACTGAAGTTGTCACCATGATAGAGCCGTCCTCAAGCACATCCATATCGTCGGCGCCGGCCGCGGCGACAGCATCCATAACCTGCTCCTCATCCGCCTGCGCGCCGAACTGAATCAAGCCGATGCGATTGAACATGTACGCGACTGAGCCTTCGGTACCGAGATTGCCCCCATGTTTCGTCAGGACATGGCGGATCTCACTGACGGTGCGATTGCGATTGTCGGTCGAGCACTCGATCAGCAAGGCCACACCGCCGGGGCCATAGCCCTCATAGACGACATCCTGAAAACCCTCGCCGCCCGCATCGGGGGCGCCGCGCTGAATCGCGCGGCTGATGACCTCACGGGTCATATTGGCGGCCAGCGCCTTCTCGACCGCAGAGCGCAGGCTCGGATTGGAATCCGGGTCAGGCGAGCCGGACCTGGCGGCGACGGTAATCTCCCGTATCAATTTGGTAAAGAGCTTGCCGCGACGATTATCCTGCGCCGCTTTGCGAAAGCGTATATTTGCCCATTTGCTGTGGCCGGCCATACGATCAAATCACCCAAGAAAAAAGCGTAGATGGATTTTATCACTTTTGACCCCGGTCCAATGCTGCGCGCCGCCGATTCCAGGCTGCATGATCTCGAGGCGGCGCAGCAGCAAGCTGTCGTCAGACCGCGCCATCGACAAGCCGAACTACCCGAAGCTCTCAGATCTTGCAATTGCAGAGCGCACTCTCAACGAATGCTGATCATCAAGCGCGGCGGCCGGCACGAACTTCAGAAGAGCTCTAAAGGATCTCACATCACTGCCATATGTTTTCAGCTTTTGCTGACAGCCTGCTCGGTTTTTGGCAAGAATCAGTGTGTACGGCCGACCTGCCGATTCCGTTCTGCAGTCAATTTCCAATTTGCGCGCATTGATTTTGCGACGCAGATGCTGGCGATACTCACGATTGATCGGACAGCGGAATCTCTGCATCCGGGGAGCATCGCAGAAGCGGTTCAATTCGGTGCAGTACATGCAGCCGCAATCCGACTTTTTATCCAGCCGCCAGTCAGCCGGCGGCGAGCTGGACTCGCTGCGCTGCAACAGGAACTCAACTGATGCCAGCCAAAGAATGCGATAAGCCTCTGAAACATGAATCTGCTCATCTTTGCTCAGCTTGGCCGGCGCTTTGGGCACAGTCCGGTCAAGCCCGGCTGCAGCTGCAGACTCGCGCAGCACAGCGGCCGCAGCCAGATCAAGCCGGCCGGCGCGCCGAAAGATCGTTATCAGATTGACCAGCGTCTTCGGCCTGATCTTGATTTCCTGGATTGATCCATCGATAAAATGCATACAGCGGGGGTTTTTCGAAAGGCTCTGCAGCATTTCCGGGGGGCGGTCAAGAATCTCAGACGCGCAGCTGCTCAGCATCGATTGGGATGCATCTTCTCGTCGGCTCACTACCGGATCTGCTCGCAGCAAATCAAGAACACTAGTCGGATACGCATTCAATTTCTCTCTGACGAATGCTGCCAAAGCCTGCTCGATGCCGGCGGTCTTGAGTGTCCGCAACAGACTGACAATCTGCTTGTTTTTGCGACCGCTGTATCTCGGCATCACAGCTTTTGTGATGAAATCCCGCGAAAGCGATCGATTGCCGATCGACTTGAGTGCACACAGCATGTCAGAGACACCGCTAAATCCCTCATATCGGCCTACATGCTCCCAAGCGTCAATCAATTTCTCGACATCGGCGCAGATCTGCTCACTGGAACAGCCCTCGTTTTGCCGCAGCAGGCAATTGAGCCACGCAACTGCTGAGGCTGGCTTGCGGCGCGACAGCATTGCCATGATGCGGTCGCGCTTAGCCAGAGCCAGCGCGGCAAAACTGTAGTAAAACTCAATAGTCGCGCCTGCATTGCCAGTATACCCCTCGTACTCCTCATCGTACGGCACAGCATGATCCAGAGCGCATTGCGGGCATCAGCTCGTCTGGGTTGACTGGCAGATTCCCGAATTGCAATTCCTCTCCAGCCGCAGTGATCCAGCCTTGCAGCCAGACTGACCGATCAAGTCTTCTGGACCGCAGTGATCCGGTTCCAGATCACCGCCATAGCAGCCGTATTCGCCAGCGCAGGCATCGTACATCCCTTGGATGGTCAAATTCGCTGCGAAAAGCTGAATGCCCGCAAGGTCTTGAACCGCGGCTCGAAACGCACTTGCAACAGCCAAATCACCGTTTTTCAGCGTGTCGAACGAAAGTCCGTGCGCGCTGTACTCATGGTCCAGCACCCAGATCAGCTTCTCGCTGGACTGGCTGTCTGCAGCCCATCTGCTCAGCTCATGTGCGATGGAATCCAATTTGGATGAATAGTCTGGCGGACCGATCAGCGGCGCTTTGCTGTCGGAGGCAACACACAGATTGCAGATCAATGTGACCTTGCAGCCGCTGTCAGCGGCCTCACCTCATGCTCGCAGTCAGAATAAAAAGCGGCAAAGGCGATTTCGGACGGCTCGTCGATATTCATATCGAAAACAGTCTCCTCACCCTTATGCCGCACGGCCAGATCACCGCCAGTACCGGCAACGGGCAATGAGGACAATCAGTGTGGCCATCATCCGCGTAGATTTCTCAGTATCTTGATGCGGCAGGAAGAAACCGTCTTTCTCATAGATCAGCAGCTTGTAAAGCTCAGTTGCTTATGCTGTCAGCCTCAAGACCCAGCCCCTGTGCCGCTGAAGCGACGACTTGATTGACTGTGCGGCTCCAGTGGCGGCTGTCGAGTGAGAAATTTTTCGGATCGACTGCCCAGCAGCTGCGTACCGAGGCATCGACGAGAATCGCACTGCCCTTTCCGCATGGAGAGCGGACTGCCTGCTCAATGAGCTTGACCATTTGGAATTCAGGAATGGGAAAATGAAATCTGTCCCGCACCATCGACCCGCAAGCCCGGCATTGGACATGGCAATCTATCTCCCGTACAGTATTTTCCGGCTCGATCAATCGACAAATGAATCGTTCCAGATCGGGGCAGCTTTCCTGATAGCCGGCTTCAATTTCCACTGATTGCTCTCTCTGAGGCTGTATGCTGGCAATGCGATAGAAACCGGCGCCGCCAATCCCACTGCATGCAGCCATGCAGGCAGGACAAGTCTTTTCTACCGCTTGAATTCATGCATCGAAAAATATATCACACAGCTCATGTACTTTCCGCGGCGTTCTCGAATACAAAATCAAGCTGCGGAAAAGTCGCCGGAAACAGCCTGCAGCTTGCGGAAAAACCTTTCCATTCCAAGCTGGCTCGCAAGCCAATGGCTGGCGAAGATTCATGAATTTTCAGGCAGGCAGATCCTTGACACAACAACGTCATGCGGCCGCCGGTCGGCCGGCAAGATACAGGCACTGGGCATCGAACGGGTCTGAACAGGTCAGAAAAGAGGTTTCAAATCAGCACTGCAACGAATCCGGCATCAGCCGAACTCCGTATCACGACGGCTGACAGCAAGCTTTGAAACTGAGTAGAGAATATGAAGAGTCTATGATTGCGAGAATCGCAACTTTGATTGAACCCAGTTCAGCTAATAGGGAATACGCGAGTCAAGGTTTCATAGCCGGCCAGCAGCACAATCATAAAAATGCCCATACGTATAAACATCCGATCAATCTTTCTTTCCAGCCGCTGTTCCATTAACTCCATGTCCTTGCTAAGTTCTTGCTTCATCTGCGCGATGTCCTTGCGGAGCGACTGCTCTATCTGCGCGATGTCCTTGCGGAGCGACTGCTCCATCTGCGCCATGTCCTTGCGGAGCGACTGCTCCATCTGCGCCATGTCCTTGCGGAGCGACTGCTCCATCTGCTCCATATCCTTGCGGACAGCGTCAAGATCCGCCTTCATCTCCTCGCGAAACGCCTCAAGATCCGCCTTCATCTCCTTGCGAAGCGCCTCAAGATCCGCCTTGGTGTCTTTACGAAGAACCACAAGATCCGCTTTGCCTGCCAAGCCCTCAAGAATAGGGCCTGCAAACGCCTTGATCAGCACTTCGGCCTGATGCTCATCAAAACCGCCGGCGCGCAAGCGCTTGGAAGCCTCTAGCGTATCAATTACTGCAGTTTGCATGGAAGTGGAACCAAATTATCCTATGGCATATCTGTCATTCATACCTGAATATTGATTTTACATAATTTCAGCCTCAAAAAAGAGACGAATATTTTGCCGTCCCAAGTTCTTGCAGCCTTCCAGGCGGATCATGGATGACGGCATAAGCTGACCGCTGCTGCTCAAAGATGCAGCACAGGTTTCGACACGATCCAATATTCAAATCGCAGATCCGGACCTGGAGGCGCCGGGTCCTGCTACTGCGCCGCCAACACCCGCCGCTCCTGGCGCCGGCACCACTCGCGGAGCAGCTGCGCATTGAATCCCCTGGACATCTCAATGACCCGACCCTCCGCCTCATCCACACTGCCAATCGCATCGCCAGCCTGCCCCATCAGGTCCATGATCTCCTCAAAACGACACTCCATCACCGGATGCCCGTCCATAAACCGGTTCAATCTCGCCCGCCTTTCTGATACCGGCTGACTCATCGCACAAAACTCATCGCGGGTGAATATTGTCCCTATACCCTAAACGTTGCGCTTCACTTTCAATCGCACCCGACTATCATCTAAGGACGGGACACTCATTTTTCAAGACAACGGCAATCGATTCTCAATGCCCGTTACCGCCACAAGAATCGCTAACCTTGGAATGCTCGCCTTGTTGATTGAAGATTGAAAGAAAGGAGCTGGATAAAGACTCACTGCTTTTTGTGGATAAGCCTGAAGCGCATCTGCATCCCAAATGGCAGGTTCTAATCACTGAAACACTGTTTGAGCTGGCCCTGTGCGGCATGCATGCAGTCATCGCAACTCATAGCGCAGAAGTGCTCAAATGGCTGGAAGTGCATTTGAAGAAGTTCCCCGATAAAGCATGCGTCTTTCGCAGACTGTCTCAGAGACAATGTCTGGAAAGTTCAGCGCGTATTTGAAAACGGGACAAAAGCTCTATCGGGAGCTGTCTGAGCGCGGCGGCGGCATAGGGGGGCTGTCTATTGGCGGCCGGCCGCAGAAAAGCTCAGAAGCGGAGCTTCTGGCCGAGCCGGTTTTCATGAATGCGGCGCCGCTGCTGAAGAGGTTTCATCTGGTCGTGCTTGTCGACGAGGCGCAGAACCTGCCGGTCAGCGAGACAGCCCGGGGCGTGATCGACTGCCTGCACCGCCCGCCGGAAGGCATTCCGCTGGTGGCGGCGTTCTTCGGCCTGAGCGATACGCGCCAGATCTTGCATCGGTGCGGACTGTCCCGCCCGCCTGACAAAAGAGTCGTCAATCTGGAGCCGCTGCCCGTATCAGAGGCGCAGCGCTCCCTGCGGCGGATGCTCGATGCCTGCTATGAGGGTGAAGATGCGGAAAAAACGCACTGGAGCCGCGAGCTGGCGCGGCTGTCCCAGGGGTGGCCGCAGCACATCAGCCGAGCGGGAGCCGCGGCCGGCCAAGTCATCCGCGCCAATGGCGGCAGAGTTGAGAGGCCTCTGCTGGACGCGGCCCTCCGCGAGGGCCGCGCCCGCAAGTCTGCGTACTATGCCGACCGGCGCATTGCCGGATCTCACGACCCGGAGGTTTACAAGCGGCTTGCGATTGCGGCGGCTGAGAGTCCAGGCGGGATCCTAAGCCGCAAGGAGATCGGCGGCATGGTCAGCGGCGAGCCGGAGGCGGATGAGGCCGCGCCTTGACCGCATCCCGTCTGGCTGTGAAAAATGTATTTTGAATATCCTTGAAAAGAATGGCTGAATGCCGTATTTATCGTCTATGATCAAAATATAGGGAACTATAGACTTTAGTCACATTTGCTCTTGACACCGGCCGCCAAGTCTCACACAGGCAAGATTTCCGCTGGGCGGAGGGCAGCGGTGCATGCCGCGGCTGTCAGCGCCGGATTTTTCACATTGCGCACTGATTTTGCTCCTGCCGGCAGCGGACTGTTCTCGAAAAAGACTTCCAGCGCGCCCGAATAAATCATTTCGCAGCCGGGGTCTGGCCGTAAAGCAGGAGTTTTCTGACAGGCACGAATCAGGAAGCCTTTTGTGAAAGCAGGCATAATCCTGGCCGAAAGCCAAGTCTGCTCAAGGCCAATCATTCACCTGATTTTCAATCGCCTGAATATGCTCGATGAGTGATTCAAATGCTGGAGCGCCGCCGCCGACAATTCCAGCTGTGAGCATTTCATTGTAATCAGACCGCAAGCCTTGCAAATCATCGTGGGCAGGTTTCAATCGAAGCTTGCCGGTCAGGCAGTCATCGCAGTGAGAGTAGCGGGCATTGAAAAAGAGCTTCTTAAGCTGAACCACATCTTCTAGCAGAGAACGGTCATTGATGGCGTTTTTGCTCATTTTGTGCCGGGCCAGGCAGACGAGATCATACCAATGCCGTGACAGCCTTTCCGGATGGACAGACAGACGGCCTCTGTTGCATTCGACATGAATCAAGGTTGCCTTTTCCCAGAATGTTCGGGTCGGAGAGAGGACTGTCACGGCTGCGGCGGGAAAGTCGATTTCAGGAATCACAGAAGCCATTTCAGACCTGATTGTGTATTCCTCATGAGGATTGATTACATTGCGTCCTCCGAACTCCAGAAGAACTTCGCTTGCGAGGTATTGACTGGGATCCTCCACCGCAGAAGGATAGCTGAACCAGACTTTCTCGCCGCTGTCCTCACTTCGAATCTCGTGCTGACCGCAAGTGGCAAGCGTCCCGGATGACTTCGCAAGCGCCGGCATGACAACATCCTGAGTATGGATTTCCACCAATTTTTTCAATCTTTCACTGAGTTTTTTAATCTTGGCGGCGCTCATGCCCGCTGCAAAAGGGTCGAAATCGTCATTGAATGCCCGGTAATCAAGCGTGATATCTGCATCTTCTGAAAAGCGGTCAATAATTCCGTAGACTTTCGAGAGCGAGGTGCCGCCCTTGAAAGCCATTGGGTGATGGTCAGGAATGGAGAAAAGGGTCTGCAGCGCCCAGCAAAGCCAGATGATCTTTCTCAAGTATCTCAGCCCGCCGCCCGCATCTGGCGGCGGCTGTCAGGAGAAGTTCCCTTTGCTCCCTTGCCTCCAGAAGCAGAAAAGACTCACCCATGAGCCGCATCCTGAGCGAATCTGTTCAGTGCGGCTGCCATCCACGCAGGAATATCGGCGGACCTGAGCCTCTCAAACTCCTCTGCACTCAGGCCGGACTGGATCCTGGAGATGGCTTTCTGATTGACATTATCCTTGCCCAGATACCAAAGGGCAGACAGTGCGATGCCTGTCCTCTCGCCCGCAAACTGAAGCCGTCGATGGTTTGAGGTGTGAATCATTCTCACAGTGACGCTGCCAATTCTGATCAGCCGGCTTGAGGCGCTGGTGTGAAAAACGCGCGCCACAGGCACCTGAGTGCTGAGTCTGAGGCGCCATAGGGCTTCGGCGCCATGCACCTGGATTGTCTCATGGTTGCTCCTGGCAATGATTTTCACGATTTCAGAAACTTCCGGCATCACGTCCCCGACGAGCGGATTTGTTTCCGGACAGACGAATACACCATGTGCAAGCCGTTTGATCTCGCCTTCTGAAACCAGGCGCGACAGCGCCCGGTCGACGGCTCCGCGCGACCCAAACTTAAGAAAGCGCGAGTTTTTGAACGGCTTGCCCTTTGGCATTTTCCGCAACTGGGCTCGTATGGCTTTTGAGGCGGTCATTGGATCAGTCTGATAATGTCTGAATTTATACTGTTTATTTAGACAATAATCAAGAGAAAAGTTTCAGCGGGACGTACGTCAGGTTATGGCAAATTCACGCGCTTGCCAGCTTGATCGGCATTTTCCCAAAACGCTTTTCCACGCTTGTATCAGTCGGCATCGGCACTGTCTTTGCAAGCGCTGGTTTTGGCCGTGCGGATGGAATAGCAGGGACCTTGCCTGCGCTGTCAGAGCCGCATGGATGCCAAGGCCAAAGATACAAATTCCAATCTCTGCAAATCATTCATGGAAACAGCATGAAAAGGGAGCGCAAGCGGAAAATGCGAGACTGATTCGGCTGGAATGCGGTCAAAATCAAGGCAGGTCCAGTTATTGAGAGGCTCAAAAATATTGAATCTCGGCCAAGCTGTCAATCCTCGCCCTATAGCTGAAAAGACTCGCGCTGAATCTGCCGTTGCAAAAATGCAACACTGAAATCTATAAGACTGGAAGAATTTGATCGATTCTGCCTCGTTTCCAGCTCAAATCCGGCCGGTTCCCAGACGGACTGAGTATCCCCTCAGCGGTTTTTGCCGAGGCCAGCTGGTACGGAACTCTCCGGCTGGGCTGGACAACCGGTCCCAGTGAAGCCGATCCCAACAGATCAACTTCCGGACTGCAAAGCTGGTGGTCCCACGTCGGAATCAAGGGATCAAGCGAGGTCTCTGAAGGCCTGACCGCTGTGTATCACTGGGCGCAGAATGTCGATGCGACCAGCGGTGAAATTACCGGCGGTGATGGCGGCGGGCGTCTCTCAAACATCGGGCTGTCGGGCGGCTTCGGCACCATCCTGCTCGGACGGCAGACGACTGCCAGCCGGACCCATGTGGGCTTTTTGGACAACTCGTCTTTTCTAGGCGACAGCGAAACGCCCGGCCGAAGCAGCGACACGATTTCGTATGCTCTCAGCGTCGGCAGCGTGAGTTTCAAGGCAGACGTGGTCGGAAATCGCGGCGGCGGATGGTCTGATACAGCACCTGGCACTACCGCAGCTGCAGATGGCAGGGTCATGGGCGGAACCCAAATGGAAGAGGACAAGAGCGTGGATGCCTCTCAGTTCGGCGCAACCTTGCAGCTGGGCGACAATGGAAGAATCGCTCTGGCTTACAATGATCGGGACGCACACATGGATGCGAGCGACAAGACCACTCACATTGCGGGTCATTACTCCATTGGCGGGATGGGATTTCATTTAGGGTACGCGGTTCGGGATTATGAGTACGGCGGGCTGCCCGCTTCACTCGCTCAAGCAAACGTCGGCTTTGCCAAAGATCGCAAGGACAAGACAGTGTTCTACGGCGTATCCGGCGGTTTGGGCGATACTGGCGTCAGCTTCTTCCTGCAGATGCGCAACAAGAAAGCAAGCGGAGAATGGGTGCGGACAGTGGGTGGAAGTCAAGTTCTAGTCGATATACCCAAAGGCAGCCATACTCCTTATGCATTGGGCATCTCAAGATCCTTGGGCGGCGGGGCAAGCGTACATTTGGAGCACAGTGACCCGGACCTGGATGACACCAAGAGCACCTCAGTGTTCGCTTTGAAAGTCGACTTCTGATCGAGACAAACTTCGCAGAACAAAAAAAGAGGCGCATCAGCGCCTCTTTTTGCATGAGCATGACAGCCGCGGGCCTTTCACTGCAATTCAAGAGTGTCTCTTGCGAGTCTCAGAGTGATCCTCATGGGCTGGTCTTCCCATCGGATTCAGCGTCGCTTGCCAAAGCATTCCCGGCCCGCCTGCCACAGGTGCCGGTCGATCTCCTTTGCATTGAACCGCTCAAGGCTATAGCGCTCCCTGAACCGCATGTGCACCTCATGGCATCTCGGATAGCGCCTGAGATCATCATTTCTGAAAGCGCAGAATTTGTCATGCCGCCTGAAGTGCTTGAGCATCTTCTCGACATAGCTGTCGTAGATCGGGTAGGACTCCGGCAGGTGGTGGCTGCAGTATTTTGTGGCGAAAGAATAAAAGTTCCTTGTCTTCCCGCCGCTCACCTCAACACAGGCCATTTCGTTCACCAGTGAGAGATCCTGTTTTGACAGCCGCTCATCAATCTGCAGCTCTACAATGCGCCTGGCGATTTTAAAGGGAGAGAGTATATTTGTGCTGTAAAAGTCATTCAGTGCGCAGACTTTGACGAGGACATCATCCATCTCATCATTTCGAGGATACGTCTCAGCAAATAGCTTCCTGAGACTGCTTTCCTGCAGCGCGTAATTCTCAAGCGTATTCCACTTCTCAAGATAGGAGCGGACCAGGTCGGCCGATGGCCGCTGTATTTTTTCATGCGGCCTGCTCATGGCTGGCCGCTGTCCTTTGAGGTTCTCATGTCGTATTAATAGTTGAAGAATAGATGAAAGGCGGCGCACCTGAAAGGCGGCGGCGCACCTTGATCCAAGCTTCTGGCGATACTAGAAGTTGACTGTCAGCCAGGCGCTGGTCTTTGACTTCTCGTCATCCACATCCGGATTGCCGTGCTCGAGACTGACGCTGGCGCCGCCGCCCAGGCTCCGAGACAGCCCCAGTATCCAGGGCGAGTGCTTGTCAATATCGATTTCGGCTGTTTCGGTCTTTGCAGGGTTTGTAAACCGGTCGCCCGAAATCTTCTTGTTGCGCACCTGCAGAAGGAAGGAGACGCCGGTGTCCCCCAGTCCGCCCCGGGCGCCGAAGAATGCTGTTTTCAGCTTGGCGTCCTTGACATTGGCTTTCTCGCCGTTAAACTCAACATCGTCGATGTTTTCCTTCTTGGTCTGGCCATAGCCCAGGTACAGCGTCATGCCGCCCACCGTGTACTCGCCTGCGACTGCAGACATTTTCTTCGATTCATCGGCTTCCTCATCCACATCGAAATTCACATGCGTCAGGCCGATCTTGGCGTTTTCACCCAGCTGGAGCGTCAGGCCGAACTGGCTGGAGTCAATGTCCTTGTCATCGCCGCCCGCCGCTGTCGTGGTACCTCCGCCATTATTGCCCGTAACATCGGCCTGCAGGCTCACGCTGCCGATGCCGACCGAGTAGGAGATCACATTGGCGCTGCGCGTGCCGCCGACCTCGCTGTCTCCATAAGCTGTCGAGTTGTCAACAATGGCGCCGAAATGGTTGCCGGCCGCATTGTTGACCTTGCCCATCGCCACAGTCCCAAAGCCGCCGGACAGTCCGACATAGGACAGGCGTCCCTTGTCATCACCTTGGGTGGCGGTAGTGGCGTCAATCTGCTGCTCAAAGCGGTAGACTGCGCTCAGGCCGTCTGACACGTCGTTGGAGCCCTTGATCCCCCAGCGTGAGGCATAGTCTTTGAATCCGGAGGTTTTGCCGGATTCCCAGCTCACTCGCAAGGACCCGTACCAGCTCGCCTCAGCGAAAACCGCTGAGGGGATGCTCAGTCGGTTTGAGAATGTCCCCGATTCCAGCCTGAAATCAGGCAGAATCGATCAATATATGCTGACCGCTGAAAGTTCAGTGTTGCAGTTTTGCGACATCATGTCCAGCGCCATTTTCATGCGTTTCATCATGCAGCCCTCGCTCTGCAATTGCCGCCTGCACAGAGCTTTTCACTCAAAATGCAAATCAGGCATTCACTGACACACTAGGGATATTGCTGCCTGTGCGCTCACGCCGTCAATGCGTTTGAACTCCTGCCGCATGATCCATCTGACCGAGCCGGCTCGCACGAATGCCCGATGGAAGGCTTTTTGGAGAGGCAAAACAAGTTTTTGGCAGACGCGTGTAGTCAGTGCGCTGAAGTCGGGCGCAGGCAATCAGCCAGCAGATCTCTAGCTTGCATACAGCGTGAGGCGCTCCGGCAGCAAAGTGTCTGGGTCAGCGAAACGAAAAATCTGCTCATCGGCCAAACCGTCAGAAGACGCTGATTGATTATCGGTCAGAGCTGCGGAGGCATCGCCGCTAGAGCTTATTCTGCAATTGGCGCTTTCTAATTGTCGCGCTCATATCGTTAAGGACCCAGTATGAATCCAAATTGAGCTTGCGCACATCATGCTCCCAGCCGTCTGACTGTGATGGCAGGCAGCCGCATATCTCTGCAGCGCTTGCATGATTTCTCAAAAATTCCGAGGGGACAGCTCGCTTGATAACATGTTTTCCAATCATATTCATCAAGATTCTTTGTCCCTCATTCACAGAGGACGCTAATTGCTGCAATGCTTTGCGTATAGTTTTCATCATAGCAAATAGACCATTGGGTCGGGACTCATGCGGCCACAGCCGCTGTCAAAGCATATTCGACGCCCGCGCAGAAGACCGAGCCGATAAGCCGCCCAAATCGCCACATTCAGCGGTCCCGGGCTCTGGCCGGGGCTTGCAGTTTCTTTCGATACGCCTCTCGGCGATGAGCGACTCGAATCACCAGCACGACCAGCTCCTCATCGCGCAATTCGTATACCACACGATAATCCCCGATGCGAAGACGCCGCAATCCTCGCAATCCTCCTTTCAGGCTGGCGCCAAGATGCGGCGACTCGGACAGGCGATCGATGGCGGCGATTATGCGCAGCCGATCCGGCTTTGCAACGTGCTTCAGTTCTTTGGCGGCGCTTTGCTTAATCTGAATTGAGAAGCTCACTTCGAGCCTTGCTCCAGTCCAGCGCCGGGTCGCCAGGGTCGCGGATCCTGTCTATGGCAATGGAGAGATCGTCGAAATCATCAAGATAGCGCTCAACGGCCAGGCGGATGACTTCCGCTCGGCTCCGGCGGAGCTGCTGCGCTGTCGCATCCAGACTGTGGACCAGCGCATCCGGCAGTCTTGCGGTGACCTGCTGCGTCATAGGGGTAGTATGCATTGAGCGACTGTGATTGAGTTTATTTTAATGCTATTTGCATCAAGCGTCAATCCGGCCATGGTGACTTGGTGACTGGCATCAGGTTCGCGGCAGTCTGCCAGCCGATGTCTTTCTGGTCTATCGGCAGATGCAGGGGCAGACAGCGGCTGCGGAATGCCAGTCATCGTGCATGTGATTCATTTTCTCGACTGCTGAGCAGCAGAAGATGCTGCTGCGGGACAGGCAGTCGGCGAGTGCCGCAGTTCAGCAAGTGACCTGTCCGAAACTTCAGATCCAGCTCGCAAATTCTCAGCGAATCATAGAATCCAGACTATGTGTGCCGCAGGCCGGATGACAGCGGCGGCTGTCGTTTCCTGAATGGTCCCAAAGGCCTTTCTGATCAGGATGCCGCGGTCAGGACAAAACCGAGAATAGTGATCCCGGCGACCATGATGCCCAGCACCGAGAAGATGAGCCGACTGTCTCGCTTGGCCATGTCCGTCTTCCAGTCAGCCATGTCGGCGCGCAGTCGATCCAGGGCGGATTCAGTCTCAGCATGCTTGGTGTTCATCTTTTCCTCCAGCACGGCAATCTGCATCGCCAGCTTGTGATTGGTCGTCTCTGCCATCCATTTGCCTAATGAGATCAATTCAGGAAATGCCAAGGCCGCCGCATGGATGCGCAATCACGCGATCTGCCTGTCTGCGCTTTCAGGCGCACGGACATATTCCCTGGATCGGACGTAATTCATCACTTGTTAATTTTATCAGATTCAAAACGCTTTTCTTCATGCTTTCTCGGTTTCGCAATCTTGTCTTGCAGCTCGGATGGCGCGACTTCGCGCTGAATTTGGTGTTTCAAAAATGCAACACTGAAATATTTGCAATCGGCGAATATTGAACTCTTCTACCCGATATTCGCCTGGATTCCGGCCTGTTCCCAAGCGGACTGAGTATCCCCTCAGCGGTTCTGGCAGAAGCGAGCTGGTACGGATCGATCCGCGCCGGCTGGGAATCCAACACCAAGGGGCAGGCCGGTGTCGCCAACAACGGCTCGCGCTGGGGCATCAAGGGGTCTGCCGAAGCCTCTGAAGGATTGACTGCGGTCTACCGCTTCGAGACCAAGATCGACTCGGCCAATGCGGACCTTGAGGGCGGGCGCCTGTCGTATGTCGGCCTGTCCGGCGGCTTCGGAACGGTCACAGTCGGCAGGATGCCGAATGCGGCGCATGTGCATGCCGGATTTGTCGACAACTCGCAACATTACGGCACCAGCGAGCTGGCCAACAAGGTCGGCGATACTATTTCCTACTCGGTTGATGTCGGGGCGGCCAGCTTCCAGGTGGACGCGATCGCCGACTCGGGCATGAAGGGCAAGGACGCGGACTCCGCGCAGTTCGGCGCGACCGTGCGCATCGGCGACAATGCCAAGGTCGGCTTCGGCTACATCAGCCATGCGACCATGGATATGGATACGCCAGTCTACGCAAAGAAGGCCGCAATAAGCGGATCTGCTGATACTACCGCTGGAAGCGAAGAGGCACGCCCGGTCACTGGCACATATACCGCAAAGGTAGACGCTGATCCGGAAGCCCACCTGGACAAGGATAACCAGGCGCAGATTGCCGGCCAGTACTCGATCGGCGGCGTGACCCTGCATCTGGGCTACGGCGAGCGCAAGAAGTCGACTGACTCCAAGGCTGGCGTATGGGATAAAGATACAGTCGGCACGGCCTATGATAATGACGCTGATCCCGCTTTTGGAAAAGGGCTTGTAGCTGACGATAAGCTCGACGCAAAGGATAAAACAACCTTCTTCGGCTTTGCCGGCGGCTTGGGGGATACCGGATTCGCCTACAACTTCCAGATGCGCAGCAAGAAAGATTCCAAGACTGTCGTAACACATTCCTACGAGGAAAAATACAGAGCATGGCAGGCGGCTAAAAATGCCGCTGATAATGATGATTCTGCGACAAAAGCGGTGGAAGACGCTAATAATGCAAAAGTCGAAAGCACTCGCGCGGCACTCGGCGGAACAGGTGAGCCAAGAGCACCGGGGACGACAACAGGCGATACACTAAATGACGCTAAAACTTTGGAAGCCGACCGTGCCAGAGGCACGGCAAAAGAAACATCCAAGAGCAATCCGTGGGTGTTCGGACTGTCGCGCAGCCTGGGCGGCGGGGCCTCCGTGATCCTGGAGCATGAGAATGTTGATTCTGATTCCGAGAAGAACACGACTGGACTTTTCCTAGTAGTGAATTTCTAAGATCACTGGATCGTGGCATTTGACAAAAGCGGCGCGGCTTCGGCTGTGCCGCTTTTTTTATATGCTCAAATTTTTACCGCACTCTGAGTGCAATTTCCTGCCGGCTTGCATTGTCATTCAGCGGATATTGCCTGATCGAATCCGATAGCGGGCCCAGCTGAGACGGCCCTGAGAACCGGCCAGTCTCGACCATGTCTCACATCTCTTGACATTCCAGTCCTGCAATGAGCTTGAACACTCGAGGAATGCACGAGATGCGACTGGCCGACTTGAGCGGCGCAATCCTGTGAATCTGGAAAAAATTCCTGATCTCCGCGATGCCGGGCAAAAACAGCTTATCGCCGGATTTCTGCCAAATCCCGCTCAACTTCTTCAATGCTGAATTGAACAACAATCCGATTGAGTGCATTGCTCGGTTTCGGATTTTTTGCAGCGGGTTTCTGGCTCACTCGCACTCAGACAATTCTGGAATGTTCGGCAAAACTCGCTACAGCATTCAGCATTGCAATCCACTTGCCGCCAAGGCAACTTGAAAGCCATGCAGAACAACAAAATTGAAAGACTGGCATGTGCTGTTCGGCACATAAAAAAGCGGCATAGCCGAAGCTATGCCGCTTTGTGTCAAACAATCACGATCCAGCGGTCTTAGAAATCGACCTTCAGAAACAGAGCAGTGACGTTGTGACTTGTATCGCTATCCTTGTTGGCGTGCTCCAGGTGGATTGAGGCCCCGCCGCCAAGACTGCGCGAAACGCCTAATACAAAAGGCGTGTTCTTTACGCTCGTTTCTTCCGATCCGCGGGCATCGTCAGCCTTGCTCTGAGCATCATTGTTAGGCGTAACGTCATTTGCATTGTCAGTGGTGGCGGTGTTTGCCACCTCGCCCAAATCTCTGACAGTAGTTCCTACGAATTGAACACCAGCTTTCGTTGCGTCAGCAGTGGTTTTCCCACTTGCAAGCATATATGAACCTACATTACCGGTCAGTATCCCGTCCTTTGCCGCTGCGGCAAGCGTATCTCGATAGGAATGCGTTACCTTGTTGCTGTCAGTCTTGGTATTTTCAACTTGCAGGAAGAAGCTTACGCCGGTATCACCGATGCCGCCGCCAACGCCGAAGAAGGTTGTTTTCTGCTTTTTGTCCAGAAGATCGCCGCCGGCTAGGCCGCTGTGATAGCCTGGCAATCGGTTTTCAAAAACAGTGGCAGTACCCGCATCATCTTTTAATGCCTCGTACTTTGCAGCTTTTGAATCTGTATCCCATTTGCGCTGGCCATAGCCAAGATGCAAGCTCATGCCGCCGATTGCGTAATGACCGGCAATCATTGCGGTTCGGTCATCATCAATATGCGCGGTGTCGTCTGCCTCTACAGCAGCACTGTATGCGCAGTTGCTGTTAAGAGCTCCCATGCATGAAGCACCCGCTGTTTCAGCAAGTGCTTGCGTGTTATCAGCATCATGACCGTCCGCTGTTTTGTCTTTCTTGTAATACAGCCCCGCCGCTTTCTTCGCGACTGGGTTATCCGCGCCCTTCGTTGCGCGGTCGACATAGCCGATTCCGACTTTGGCATTGTCGCCGATCTGCATTGTCGCGCCGAACTGCGCCGCGTTTACATCCTTATCGTGCGCTGAGCGGTCGCCCTGCGCGTCAACCTGGAAGCTGAAGCCGCCGATGCTGGGTGAAGCATAGGATATGACGCTGCCCTGCTTGTTCGCGAGCAGTTCGGCATTGCCGCCCAGGAAAGTTGAGTTGTCGACAAACCCGACATGCACATTGCCTGCCGCGGGCAGCTTGCCCATGGACACGGTGCCGAAGCCGCCGCCCAGTCCGACATAAAGCTGATCGGTGTCCTGGCTTGCCTCGCCCTCGCCGATTCGGGTCTCAAACTTGTAGACTGCGCTCAGCCCGTCCGACACCTCGCTGGTGCCCTTGATGCCCCAGCGGGATCCGAACTGGCGCACGCCTGCGCCTTTGTGCTTGGCATCGGATGTATCCTTCGGCCCGCTGGCTGAAGTCCAGCCCGCGCGGATCGACCCGTACCAGCTGGCCTCGGCCAGAACGACTGAGGGGATACTCAGTCGGTTTGGGAACCGGCCGGAATTCAGCCGGAAAACAGGCAAAATCTGCCAAATTCTTCCGAACAAGGATTTTTGGACGTTGCGTTTTTGCAACCTGCCAGCAGCCAGCATGAGTCTTCTGAAAAACACCGAACATCACGCAGCAAAGCAAATTCAGATTCGAATCTTTTCGGAATTGAAGCGCGACGATCCGCGCGCCGATGTGCTGACAATCCGAAACCGCGCAGAGCAGCGACTGCTTGCGGTGTTTTATGGTAGAATTCCGAGGAGTTTCAGCATCTCCCGGAGTGTGCGGCTGTTATCGGCTGGCAAGCTGCCCTGATGGATTGAAGCTTTATCCGGAAGCAGCAAGTTTCGAGCCCTTATCGATTGGTTTGTATGAATCGAATGCATTTTCAAAAACCGCCGGCGGCGGCTCCTTTGAGAGAAGAGGTGTGGCTGGATCAGACTGATCGTGCTGAGGTCGGCCGCGAGCCGTTCTTTTTCGGCCGCGATGCCGAGTATGAGGTTTTCCAAAAAGCAGCGTGCAGCCTGAAGGCGGGTCGCACAGGCGGCGGCACCATGATCTTCCAAGGCGCGCCCGGCGCGGGCAAGTCTGCCCTGATGCTCGAGTGCATGGAGGCCGTCCGGCAGCATTCAGCTCCGGCAGACCCCTGGGCGGCGGTGGCCATTATGCCCGATACTTTAGCTTCGGCATCCCAGACCATGGCGGTGATGCTCCATGCCGTCAATAAAGAAAGCATGCGTCTTTCGCAGACTGTCTCAGAGACAATGTCTGGAAAGTTCAGCGCGTATTTGAAAACGGGACAAAAGCTCTATCGGGAATTGTCTGAGCGCGGCGGCGGCATAGGGGGCATGTCTATTGGCGGCCGGCCGCAGAAAAGCTCAGAAGCGGAGCTTCTGGCCGAGCCGGTTTTCATGAATGCGGCGCCGCTGCTGAAGAGGTTTCATCTGGTCGTGCTTGTCGACGAGGCGCAGAACCTGCCGGTCGGCGCGACAGCCCGGGGCGTGATCGACTGCCTGCACCGCCCGCCGGAAGGCATTCCGCTGGTGGCGGCGTTCTTCGGCCTGAGCGATACGCGCCAGATCTTGCATCGGTGCGGACTGTCCCGCCCGCCTGACAAAAGAGTTGTCAATCTGGAGCCGCTGCCCGTATCAGAGGCGCAGCGCTCCCTGCGGCGGATGCTCGATGCCTACTATGAGGGTGAAGATGCGGAAAAAACGCACTGGAGCCGCGAGCTGGCGCGGCTGTCCCAGGGGTGGCCGCAGCACATCAGCCGAGCGGGAGCCGCGGCCGGCCAAGTCATCCGCGCCAATGGCGGCAGAGTTGAGAGGCCTCTGCTGGACGCGGCCCTCCGCGAGGGCCGCGCCCGCAAGTCTGCGTACTATGCCGACCGGCGCATTGCCGGATCTCACGACCCGGAGGTTTACAAGCGGCTTGCGATTGCGGCGGCTGAGAGTCCAGGCGGAATCTTAAGCCGCAAAGAGATTGGCAGAATAGTCAGCGGCGAGCTGGAAGCCATCGGGCAGTCCCTGGATGAGTTTCTCGCCAGGGTTCTGCATGCGGGCCTGCTGGCGCCGCTGCCCGATGACGCCTACCGCTTCCGCTTCCCGATTCCGTCATTGCGCGATTACCTGCAGGCCTACCCCAGCGGCGAGCCGGAGGCGAATGAGGCTGCGCCTTGACCGCATCCCGCCTGGCTGTGCAAAAATGCATTTTGAATATCCTTGAAAAGAATGGCTGAATGCCATATTTATCATCTATAATCAAAATATACTTCAAATGCAAGCTGGGACATCTTTATTTTGGCTGGCAGTCGCAACAGAAAACAAAGGCTCAAGCTGCTTCTTGATTCGGTTCCGCCCGGATTCATGGTTGACACGGCTTGGCTGAAAAGCGCTGGCATCGATTCCAAATCCATCCACAATTACGTGGCCGCCGGCTGGCTTGAGCGTGTCATCTGGGGCGTTTACCGCCGCCCTGTGCCGGGCCGGGCATCAGGCAGCCTGAGCGCATCCTGGGAAATTCCGCTGCTGTCACTGCAGTGGATTATGAGCTGCAGCGTGCATCTGGGCGGCGAGAGCGCCTTGGATCATGCCGGATATGCTCATAGCCTGAGCTTCGGCGCGGCGCGGAAGGCTCATTTCTACGGCCGGGTGCCGTCCTGGGTGAGGCGACTGCCGACTCAGACTGAGATTGCGATCCATCCTCAAACCCTTTTCGGCTCGGAAAGTGCCGGCCTAGCTGACTCTGAGCGGGAGATCGAGCAGGTCAGCCATTCGATAGGAGTGTGGCGCTGGCCGGTAAGAGTCTCAACCCCCGAGCGCGCCATCCTTGAGGCGCTCGATGAGCTGCCCCGCAGCGCCAGTTTCAGCAATTTGGACTGCATTTTTGAGGGACTCGCGAGACTGCGGCCTGAGATGCTGATGACGCTGCTTGGGCTCTGCCGCAGCGTCAAGGTTCGCCGGCTGTTTTTTGTCTATGCGGACAGGCATGCGCACCATTGGCTCAAGCATCTGGACTCATCCAGGATAGATTTCGGCTCCGGTCCGCGGGCGCTGGCCGCCGGCGGCGCAATCCATCCGAAATACCGCATCTCCGTACCTCGCAATCTGGTCTCTGCCAGCGATGGCAGCGAAGCAGCTGATGCATGAGCAGTATATGGAGCAGGCGCGAATGCTGGCGAGCCTCATTCCTGTGATCGCGGAATTCAAGGCCTTTGCGCTCAAAGGCGGCACTGCGATCAACCTTTTTTACAGAGATCTGCCTCGGATTTCTGTTGATCTTGATCTGGTTTACCTGCCAGTCAGCGACCGCTCCAGCTCCCTGAGAGCCATCAGCCGGACACTGGACCAAATCATCTCAAGCATCCAGGACCTTGGAGCTCAGATTCAGCTTCAGTACACGGCAGGCGGTACGCGGATCTTGGCTCACAGCGCCCGTGCGCAAGTCAAGATAGAAACCTCCCCGGTCATGCGAGGAACTGTCTATCCGCCAGATTTTATTCGGGCATCGGATGCTGCGATCGAGCAGCTCGGCTATTTGGAGATGAATGTTGTCGCTTTTGAAGATCTGTACGGCGGAAAGCTGCATGCAGCGCTTGACCGCCAGCATCCGCGTGACTTGTTCGATATCATGCTCCTGTATGAGAACGAAGGCCTCACGGACGATCTGTTCCGTGTGTTTCTGGCTTATGCCGCAGGCTCTGGACGGCCGCTGCACGAGCTTGCTCAAACCCAGCGGAATTCCCATCAATCAGCAGTATGAAATGGAATTCTCAGGCATGACCCGCGATCATGTGGCGCAGGGTTCCCTCATCGAGACTCGCGAGAAGCTGCACGCCGACATCAAGAGTCGTCTGACTGGTGATATCGCTGATTTCCTGCTCTCCTTGCACGATGCCGAGCCGGATTTCAGCTTGATTGGTCTTGACAGCGCTTTGGGGCTCCCCGCTGTGCAGTGGAAACTGCTGAATCTTCGAAAACTCAAAAATGAAAATCCTCAGAAAACATGCTCTGCAGCGCGAGTCTCTCCTGGATCTTTTTAATTAATTGACAGGTCAGCTTATTTTGTTTTCATTGAGGGAAAGGTTTCCAATTGCAAGTGGATAAAAGATTCTTCCTGATGCTCGAAGCGAGAACTCATCTGCTGATTTGCGATTGAGCAAGTGGACAGCTCGGCGTTCGGATGAAAGCAGAGCCTTGCACAAATCCAGGGCAAGTCACTCATGGATGCCGGGAAGCGCCTCATCCTTTTCAACACACGCAGTTGGGACGGATCAGATCTTCTGGCTGAATTCATTGGATTCAGATTAACGCCTTTCAACAATGCAGCCGAGCCTGCAATTTCCGCAGCAATCTGTCTGGTTCATGCGCCTTGTTTCCGACACCAAATACAGACGATAATCCTTCTGTCGTTTCCCAATACATGCGCATCGTATATTCAGCAGCCGCAGAGAACGGAGCTTCCCGAAGCCGGCTCTCATCGACTCTAGAAAATAATGGCATTAAAAAAAGTGACGCAATGCAAGCGCGCAGAGTGTTATAAACAGCCAGCAGGCAGACCTGACTTGCGTAACTTGGGGTTTCTGGAAAATAGCTGTGGCACAGAACTTATACGCTTTCGTTTTTGCGAAAGAGTGTGCCAGCCTCCTGCAAAGTCAAGCTGCTACCCAATGGCCTGTCAGCTGCATTCCTGTGCACCGCAAGAAAAAGCAGGCGGCAGTATGGTGCCGTTTCAGGCAAGCTTAGACTGCGCGAGGCAGAGCCTGCCAGATATGCTTTTCCTGGCTGAAAAGTTTTGTCCACCATTAACGAAGCTCAGCAACGAGCTGAAGAACCTGTATGCGAAGCTGCTTCGTCTCGCTGCAGACAAAAAATGCTATAGTTTTTGAGCGTCCGAGAATCATTAGAAACACTCAACCGTCAAATATTGCCGCACGAACTGATTGTCATGTATATTCATGATTGAACATTCAATCACTCGCGAGCTTTAAAGATTGATTTCAAAGCAAGCATGTTCAGCCTGAACAAGCGCCAATCCACTCACACAGGAGCAGTCATGAGTTCTAAATCAACTGACAGCAAGCCTAAAGTCTACATAACCGAGAACGGCGGCCGGTATGTCAAGAGCGAAGAATATTTCAGTCACCCTCGAGTAATCGAAGTTCTAAATGCATTTTCTGAATTTAAAGTTTCGTCTGATTCATCTGAAAAACCTAAGGAAGATCGAGCAAGCTCTGATTGAGAAATGAAGCACACGCTCAATTTGCATCATTGAACAGCGCCTTTTATTTGATCCTGTTCAGTATCTTGCCCGGATACTGGTTCCTAACCCGATGGTATTTCACGAAATACAATATTGTCCGGGACTCCGGCTATCACGTATTGTTCCAATCAATGGTTGCGGGATTGGTGATTTTTATTGCCGCAACGGCTCTTGTGACCATTGGAGAGAAAGCCGGCATTGAATTATTCAGGTCTGGATGGCTTCCTAGCGACTATCAGCAACGGCTGTCTGGCGACTATGTGTCAACCTTGATGATCAGCATATTGATAGCTTTGGTTGCGCCAGAGATCTGGAATCATTTTCTCGACCAGGAAAAAGCAACAAAACGTTCTGCGGAAAGATCAAACGATGTGATGAAATTGCTGATGATTCAGTCAATTGAACAAGCCGTGCCTGTTGAGCTGACACTGAACAGCGATAAGTGCTACATCGGTTTGATTCTGAAAAGCGACATCACGAGAAGGCAAGAGCCTGAAATCGCTCTGGTTCCAATTTTAAGTGGATATCGGCATTCAACCACTCGCGAGCTGGTTATTACAACCAATTATTCGCCCATAATCAAAGATTTCGCTGACATGGACCGAAAGAAATATAGATATGATGACTTCAGGGTAATTGTCCGCATGTGTGAAATCACGACTGCCAGACTTTTTCATCCCGAAGTTTATGAAACATTCCAAAATCGAAGACAAGCAAATTGATCGGATAGACTGACAGCCTTAATTTCGGCGAATATGCTGGTCTGCATGCAATGTTTCCAAGTTGTGTCTGTCGCTTGCGCCACTCCGAAATGATCAAGCCATCTCGCCAGCATTTGCCGAAAAACTCGCCAGCATCGCCGCTGTCCACGCTGTGCAAGCGCAAGCTGGCCTCGCTCTGAATTCAGCAATTTTTGCGCTGCGATCGGATCTGATCGCATTCTTTTTGCAAATCGACGAGTGAGCATGACTTCTGTTCATATGGCCGGTCTCTCAGACGAGTGTTCGCCTGTTGCAGAACTGCAACACCGAAAAATTGATGATCGGCGCAGAATGATCGATTTTGTCTGATTATGGCTCGAATTCTGAGGTGATCCCAAACCGACTGAGTATCCCCTCAGTCGTTCTGGCCGAGGCGAGCTGGTATGGATCGATCCGCGGCGGCTGGGAATCCAACACCGGCGGCGGCGAGGAGTCCGGCTATGACAGCTTCGGCTCGCGCTGGGGCATCAAGGGCGAAAGCGAGGTGTCCGATGGGCTGGCTGCAGTCTACAAGTTCGAGACCCGCATCAGCGACGGCGGACAGACCACCAACCAGCTGTACACCGGCCTGTCCGGCGGCTTCGGCACGGTCTCGCTGGGCAAGATGCCGAATGCTGCGCATGTCCATGCCGGATTTGTCGACAACTCGCAACATTACGGCACCAGCGAGCTGGCCAGCAAGGAAGGCGATACTATTTCCTACTCGGTTGATGTCGGCGCGGCCAGCTTCCAGGTGGACGCGATCGCCGACTCGGGCATGAAGGGCAAGGATGCGGACTCCGCGCAGTTCGGCGCGACCGTGCGCATCGGCGACAATGCCAAGGTCGGCTTCGGCTACATCAGCCATGCGACCATGGATGCGGATACGCCAGTCTACGCAAAGGCGGCCGCAATAAGCGGAACTGCTGATACTAGAGGTAGCGCTGGAACCGAGGCAGCACGCCCGGTCACTGGCACGTATACCCCAAAGGTAGACGCCGATCCAGAAGCTCACTTGGACAAAGACAATCAGGCGCAGATTGCCGGCCAGTACTCAATCGGCGGCGTGACCCTGCACCTGGGCTATGGCGAGCGCAAGAAGTCGACGGACTCAAAGGCTGGCGTATGGGATAAAGACACAATCGGCGCGGCCTATCTCGGTGGCGCTGATCCCGCTTTTGGAAAAGGGCTTGTAGCTGGCGATAAGCTCGACGCAAAGGATAAAACAACCTTCTTCGGCTTTGCCGGCGGCTTGGGTGATACTGGATTCGCCTACAACTTCCAGATGCGCAGCAAGAAAAACGCCAAGACTGTTGTGACACATTCCTACGAGGAAAAATACAGAGCGTGGAACTCTGCACCGCCTGGAAGTACTGCGTCTGGTGCTACTGCTGAGCAAAAAGCGCAAGCTGCGGAGAAAACACGCTTGTTAGATGCATTGGAGACAGGCGTAAATGCAGCAACCCCGAGAGTTCCGGGTGAAACTGTTTCGGACGATTCGGGAACTCATTCTGCAGCGAAAGCCGAAGCAGACCGTACCAGAGGCACGGCAAAAGAAACTTCCAAGAGCAATCCGTGGGTGTTCGGCCTGTCGCGCAGCCTGGGCGGCGGGGCCTCCGTGATCCTGGAGCATTCCAATGCGGATGACGATGCCAAGAAGAACACCACCGGGCTGTTCCTGGTAGTCAACTTCTAAGACCGCTAAGGAATGATATTTGCCACAAAGCGGCACGGCTTCGGCTGCGCCGCTTTTTTTTATGCGTCCAAATTTCTGCCACACTTTGAGGGCAATAACCTGCCGGCTCATCTGCTTTTGGGTCTTGGATAACCTTGCCTATTTCGATCTGCTTGTTTTCGAATAATGCCTGTTCCTCAAGAAAGGCGACTCGCACTGTCATTCAGCGAATATTGCTTGATCGAATCCGATAGCGGGTCCAGCTGAGACAGCTCTGAGAACCCGCCGGTCTCAGCCATGGCTCTCCATGGCTCTCCATGGCTCGCATCTCTTGACCTTCAAGCTCTGAAATGAACTTGAACACTTTGTTGTTCAAGCTCCAGATCTTTTGCGCTATGGCTTCGTTGGAATCCCTGCCTTTTATCTTGTGCAGCAGTCCCAAAGCAAGCGCAGCGCGTACCCTTGTCGGCCGGTCTTGCTCATGCTCAATCAGTTCACTCAGCATTTCTTCAATCTTTTGCAAATCTTCTTCTTTGCTGGTCATTCTTCACCTTTCCAAAAAAAAAGCGGCGCAGCCGAAGCCGCGCCGCTTTGTCCAAATCACATCACGATCCGGCGGTCTTAGAAATCGACCTTCAGAATCAGAGCGGTCTGGTTGTGGCTTGCGTCATCATCCGTATTGTCATGCTCCAAGTGGATTGAGGCCCCGCCGCCAAGACTGCGCGACAGGCCGATTGTGAAAGGCGTGTTCTTCTCGCTCGTTTCTTCCGATCCGCGCTTGCGATCGGCTTCAAGATCGCCGCCAGATTCATAACTCGGATTATCACTATCAGCTAGCTTTTCGCCTGGTTGTTTGGCTATATTATCGTTGCCAAATAGAATCCCAACCGCTTCCGCCGCTTCTCTGTCGTTTTTAGCAGCCACTGGAGTTGTTTTATCGCCGTCTGTTCCTAAGCCTTCACCATCCCATGCATCAAACTTATCCTGATAGGAATGCGTCACCTTGTTGCTGGTGGTCTTGGTATCCTTGACTTGCAGGAAGAAGCTTACGCCGGTGTCACCGATGCCGCCGCCAACGCCGAAGAAGGTGGTTTTCTGCTTTTTGTCCAGCAGATCGCCGCCGGCCAGGCCGGCAAGGTAATTATTGCCAGTTACTTCCGCCGCAGTCCTTTGTGCCGCTGTTCCATACTCAGCCGCTGTGGAATCCGTATCCCACTTGCGCTGGCCGTAGCCAAGATGCAAGGCCATGCCGCCGATCCTGTACTGCCCCGCAATCATTGCGGTTCGGTCATCGTCAAGATGCGCCGTGCCGTCAGCTGCGTTTCCTGCGCTGTACGTGCAGCCAGCAGCCGTGGGGTCGGCGCATAATTTGCCATTCTTATCGTAATGGCCGGGATCCTTTTTGGCTAATGGCGTATCCTTGCCCTTCGTTGCGCGGTCGACATAGGCCATGCCGACTTTGGCATTCTCGCCAAGCTGCATCGTTGCGCCGAACTGCGCGGAATCGACATCCTTGTCCTGTGCGCCGCTGCGGTCGCCCTGCGCGTCCACCTGGAAGCTGAAGCCGCCGATGCTGGGTGAGGCGTAGGAAACAGTGCTGCCCGCAAAGGCATCAATCAATCCCGCCTCGCTGCCTAGAAAAGTCGATTTGTCGACAAAGCCGACATGGTTATCGCCGGCAGTGAACATCCTGCCCATCGACACGGTGCCGAAGCCGCCCGACAGGCCGGCGTAAATCTGCGCTGTAGACTGCGCGCCCTCGCCGATGCGGGTCTCGAACTTGTAGACTGCGCTCAGCCCGTCCGACACCTCGCTGGTGCCCTTGATGCCCCAGCGCGATCCGAACTGCTTCACGCCAGCGCCGACAGGCGCGGCCTTGCTGCCGGATTCCGAAGTCCAGCCGGCGCGGATCGAACCGTACCAGCTGGCCTCAGCGAAAACCGCTGAGGGGATACTCAGTCCGCTTGGGAACAGGCCGAATTTGATTCGAAAATAGGGCGGAATCAGTCAAAAAATTCCAGGCAGTGATTTCTCAGTGTTGCAGTTCTGCGACATCTGTGCAGTGACAGATCTGAGCGCCAGACAAGGCGGATTTGTCTTTCCGGCCCCGATCGAAAGCTCTCCTTTACTCTGCCATCTAAGAACTGCTGAGGCTGAACAGAGGCAGGCGTCTTCTCTCCTGCCGAATCCAGGGAGACTTGAGCCTGCTGAAATGCATCCAGCCCCGGCTCGCTGGCAATTTTCCAATCCGCCAGATACGCACCCCGGCTCACCAGAATATCCGCTGCGGAACATTCATCCTTGAGGCGTGCCGAGGCAAAAGGACAAGCTCTCCATCAATCCGAGGTGATGGTGCCGGCACATGAAATAGTTTTGGCTGCCGTTTTCCAGAGTCGCCCCTTGGAAACACAGAATCAGCTTGCTCGGCAGTGCAGTCCGGGATACTCGCAGAAAATGACTCCATACGGCAGTCAGCTGCAATTGCCGCCCCGTTCAATTCGCTGTCGCCGAATGTGAACTTCGCAGGCACAGCAAAAGATACTTTTTCGACCTGGCGCAGGCAAGACAGCACCAGACCGTGTGCAGCTCAAACAGCTTGCGAAGGCTCTGCCGGCAGCGCGCGCAGGTAGTCGCTCAGGGACGGAATCGGGAAGCGATAATGATAGGGGATTTCAGTCACGGGAGACAGCAGGCCTGCATGCAGGGCATTGGACAGGAAGTCATCGAAAGATACCTGTGTCTCCTCAAGCTCCGATGCCGCAAGGCATCTCAGTTCCTTGCGAGACAAAGTCCCGTGCGCACGGCTTCCGGCCGCCAAGGCCAGCAGCTTGTAGAACTCAGGATCCATGAGCCCGGCCGCAAGCCTTTCTGCATAATAGCCGTTTTTCCGCTCCGCTCCCCTTTGCAAAGCCTCGTCCAGCAGATGCCTCTCCAGCTTTCCGTTGTTGTTGCGCATGACCAGGCCGGCCGCCAGGCCGACCCGGCTGACGTGCTGCGGCCACCCCTGGGACAGCTGCGCCAGCTTCACGCTCCAGTGCGTCTTTTCCGCCTCGGCGCCCGCATAGTAGGCATCGAGCATGCGCCGCAGGGAGCCGCTCGCATCTTCCATCGAAAGCGCCTCCAGATGGGTCACCCGCTGGTCCGCAAATCTCGACAGGCCGCACTCATTCAATACGGCTCGCGTATCGCTCAGGCCGAAGAAAGCCGCCACCAGCGGAATGCACTCCGGCGGATTGTGCAGACAGTGCATCACACCCCGGGTGGTCTCCCTTACAGGCAGATTCTGCGCCTCATCGACAAACACAGCCAGATGAAACCGCCCCAGCAAAGGCGCGGCATTCATGAAAACCGGCTCGGCGCGCCGCATCTCGTCCGGACCTTGCTGCGCCCGTCCGCCTATGGAAACACCGCCCACGCCGCCGCCGCGCTCAGACAGCTCCCGGCAGAGCCGCTGGCCCAGACTCGCGTACTCGCTGAGCTTTCCAGCGATGGTCTTCGAGGCGCTCTGCGCCAGCCGCCGGCTTTCGCTGCTGACCGCGCTGAGCATCACGGCCATGGTCTGGGATGCCGACACCAAAGTATCGGGACTGATGGCGACTGCCGCCCAAGGGTCCTCAGGCGATGAATGCTGCCGGACCGCCTCCATGCACTCGAGCATCAGGGCCGTCTTGCCCGCGCCGGGCGCACCTTGGAAAATCATGGTGCCGCCGCCGATGACACCGTCCTCGAGACTCTCCAGTGCCGATCGGAACACCTCATACTCGGCATCGCGGCCGGTAAAAAAAGGCTCTCTTCCCGATTCAGCGCGGTCCGTGCGTCTTAGCCATGCAGTCTCGGAAAACGGCTCAATCGGCACTGGTTTCGGGAATGGCCTTTGCTCCATGTCTAGTAATGTGCCTGCGCTGCGGCTGAAATGTGAAAACTTGCTGCAAGGCTGAGTATATCCGTTCGCACAGCACGTTTTGCTCCAAATTCAAGCGGGTCCATGGGCCGGCTTGGCGGTGCGAGTGCCGTTGCATAAATGCAACACCGAAAACTCAGCGGTCGGGAGATATTGATCGATACTGCCCCGTTTTCAGCCGAATTCCAGCCCACCCAGACCTGCCCGTACCAGTTCGCCTCGGCCAGAACCGCTGAGGGGATGCTCAGTGGTTCCCAAAACCGGCTAGGGTCCAGCCGGAAATGAGGTGAAATCGATCAAATTCCTTCCGATCTTGTAAATTTCAGTGTTGCAGTTTTGCTACGCTTGATTGTGTCGAAAAACCTCACGGCGAAAAACGAGAAAACTACAATAGAAAAAGTCATGAGTTTCTTGATGGAGCTCTCGTTTTTTGCCAGAGTGGACGTGCCAATGAAAAAGCCAGCACTCAGCCTGCTGGAAAAAGCGGCCGCCGGCAGGAACTGCTCTCAAGGCGTCGAATACATGAATGCTGTAAATATTTCAAAACGGTGACTGAGATGCATATCGCAGCGAGCGCCCTGGAAGACGCGCTTCGTGAGCTTCAGGAACTGCCTGCCCCGGTCAGCAGCTGGCATGTCGAGACCGGTCTCGACTCGACCGACGATCCGGCCGTCTGGGTATGGGCGATGCTGCAAGACGACGAGGTTGAATTCGCCAAGCGGTCGCAGCTGCGCTCGATCATTCGCGAGGCGATCGATGAGAAGACCGATTCCTCAATGATCGTCTATATTCGTTTCCGCGGGGCGTCTGAGATCGTGCATTCGGCATGAGCCTTCACTCAGAATTGCTGAAACAAGCCTATTTTCTGGCTCGGAAAGAGCCCAAGAAACCAATCCAGGCCAGTCTTCGCCGGTCGGTATCAGCCGCCTACTACGCTGTCTTCCATCTGCTGGTCGACGCGGCGACAAGACTCATGCTTGCCGGCAGTGTTCGAAGCTCGCTGCGTGACAGTCTCGCGCGCGCCTTCAGTCATTCCGCCATGAAACAGACTGCCGTGGCTTTTGCTGGAAAGTCGATGCCGTCCAGGATCGCAAACGCCATGGAACGCACGCAGGTTCAGCCGCCGCTGATTGATTTCGCCGCCGCTTTCGTTCAGATACAAGAGGCGCGCCACGACGCGGACTGCAATCGCTCCATCCGCTTTACCCGGCGTGAGGCGCTTGATATCGCTGACCTGGCAGATCAGGCATTTCGGGACTGGCATCAGGCTCGCGGCAGTCTGCCAGCCGATGTCTTTCTGACTGGGCTTCTGGTCTATCGGCAGATGCAGGGTTAGACATCGGCTGCGCAATGCCGGTCAGCCGGTCATCGTGCATGTGATCTATTTCCCCGACTGCTGAACAGCAGAACATGCCGCTGCAGCACAGGAATTCAGCGAGTGACCTGTCCGAAACTTTCAATCCAGCTCGCGAATTCTCAGCGAATTACAGAATTCAAGCTATGCGTTCCGCCGGCCGGATGGTGGCGCGGCGGTCGTTTCTGGAATGATCCAGAGGTCTTCTCTGATCAGGATACCGGCATCGCGGTCAGGACAAAGCCGAGAATGGTAATCCCAGCGACCATGATGCCCAGCACCGAGAAGATGAGACGATTGTCTCGCTTGGCCATATCCGTGTCTCGCTTGGCCAGATCCGTCTTCCATTCAGTTTTCCAATCAGCCATGTCGGTCTTCCAGTCAGCCATGTCGGCCCGCAGCCGATCCAGAGCGGATTCAGTCTCAGCATGCTTGGTATTCATCTTTTCCTCCAGCACGGCAATCTGCAGCGCCAGCTTGTGATTGGTCGTCTCTGCCATCCATTTGTCCAATGAGATCAATTCAGGAAAGGTCAAGGTCGCTGCATAGAATGCGCAATCATGAGGTCCGCCCCGCCTGTCTGTCCTTTCAGGCGAACCGACATATTGTCTGGATCGACCACAATTCGTCGCTTGCCGATTGTATCAGATTCAAAACGCTTTTCTTCACGCTTTCTCGATTTCGCAATCTTGTCTTGCTGTTCGGACAGCGCGATTTCGCGCTGAATTTGGTGTTTCAAAAATGCAACACCGAAAACTCAGCGGTCAGAAGCGGAATGATCTATTTTGCCGCTTTTCCGGCTGAATTCTTGCCCATTTTTGGAAGTGCTGAGCATCCCCTCAGCGGTTCTGGCCGAGGCGAGCCGGTACGGATCAATCCGCGCGGGCTGGACTTCAGCCAGCGGGCCGAAGGATACATCCGATGCCAAGCACAAAGGCGCAGGCGTCAGCCAGTTCGGATCGCGCTGGGGCATCAAGGGCACCAGCGAGGTGTCGGACGGGCTGAGCGCAGTCTACAAGTTTGAGACCCGAATCTACGAGGGCGCGACAAGCCAGGACACCAATCAGCTTTATGCCGGCCTTTCGGGCGGCTTCGGCACCGTATCCATGGGCAAGCTGCCCGCGGCAGGCAATGTGCATGCCGGGTTTGTCGACAATTCAGTTTTACTGGGCAGCAATGCCGGACTGCTTGCGAACAAGCAGGGCAGCGTCATATCCTATGCTTCCCCGAATATCGGCGGCTTCAGCTTCCAGGTTGACGCGCAGGGCGACCGCTCAAGTACCGATAAGGATGTCGATTCCGCGCAGTTCGGCGCAACCTTGCAGCTTGGCGAGAATGGCAAGATCGGCATGGCTTATATCGACCGGGCGACTGTCGGCGCGGACAATCCGGTCGCTGAGAAAAAGGCAGGCCTGTATCTCAGCAAAGATACTACAGCAAAAGCCTCTGACGTAAACGCCAGACGGCTTGCCGCATCTGAAAAAAGCGGCGCGTCATGAATGGGCGGGACTAATTGCGCTTTCAGCGCTGCGGTAGCGAAAGACGATACCGCTCATATTGACGATGACAAAACCGCTATGATTGCGGGGCAGTACAGGATCGGCGGCATGGCCTTGCATCTTGGCTACGGCCAGCGCAAGTGGGATACGGATTCCACAGCGGCTGAGTATGGAACAGCGGCACAAAGGACTGCGGCGGAAGTAACTGGCAATAATTACCTTGCCGGCCTGGCCGGCGGCGATCTGCTGGACAAAAAGCAGAAAACCACCTTCTTCGGCGTTGGCGGCGGCATCGGTGACACCGGCGTAAGCTTCTTCCTGCAAGTCAAGGATACCAAGACCGACAGCAACAAGGTAACGCATTCCTATCAAGATCAATATGATGCGTTTGTAGCTGGAGGGTATGAATTAGGTACAGATGGTGTATTACTGATACTGCCGGAGATCCGATTAGCGGAACGGCTTTAACAGCTGCCGTTGCAGCTGCCAAAGGCGCAGGGCTTGAGCCAATAGGCAATACTGATACTTTCAGACCGGTAGGCAGTACAGTCACTGGCACTACTGTCAATGCGGCTTCTGATCCCAAAAGAACTGAAGATCGCGCCCGCGGATCGGAAAAGTCAAGCGAAAAGCATACGCCTTTCACAATCGGCCTGTCGCGCAGTCTTGGCGGCGGCGCCTCAATCCACCTGGAGCACGACAATACCGACAGCGATACAAGTCACAATGTCACCGCTCTGTTTCTGAAGGTCGATTTCTAAGACCGCCGGATCGTGATGTGATTTGGACAAAGCGGCATGGCTTCGGCTGTGCCGCTTTTTTTGTTCCAGGCATAGCGCGCAGCACCTTGACTGTTGCTATTTGAACATATGCGCGGGTGCGGATGACTTGGCGGTACAAATCTGCTGCCGACCCGTAAAGGGTGTTCGCTGCGAGACCGAAGCCTGACTCAGGTTTGGCAGTCGGCCACTTCAGCATCTCTCTTCATGCTTGTAAAAAAATGGAATGGCACTGCAAACACCCGTCTGCCGGTGATAGTACAGCCGGCGCTTGATGCTGCAATGCGAACTCAAACGATCGTCTTGTGCAGATTGCGCGCCGGCGGGGCTGCGCTCAGCGGCAACCCGAAGCCGCACCGAAAAACATCAGCAGATCCGGTACAATCCGACCCGATTGCACTCGGCAATCGAAGATCATATGCAAGCTGAACTAAAACGACCCGTGATGAATGGCACGGCTTGGGGAAATGCGGACGGACCGCTGATACGCAGGCTATATCGGAAAGGAGGCACTATTATTCATGAGAACAATGTATTAAGTCATTGCTTCGGCTGTTTTTGAATCCCGAAACTTAAGTCATGAAATGTCAACTGCGCTGTTTGGATTGATGCAGAGGGTATCCATAGATAATCAGCAGAACGCAAATAGATGACTTTACTCTTGACGGTCCTCTGATCTTGATTTTTGTTCTAAATTGGACGCTAATGCATAAACACTTATTGAGCCAATCGCTGAGAATGCCAGTGCGACCGGCCAAGCAGAGCCTGCATAAATCGCAAAAGCAAGTACTCCCAAACCTGCAAGCACTATGCCGGTCAGCAGAAACTGGCTGCGTTTAATTCCTCCGAGGTGTTTATCCGCATACAATTTTTCCAAACTGTGTCTATGAGCACGCTCTTCATCTGAGGCTTTTAATATCCAATTGGCTGTTCCTGATTGAACTTCTTCGTATTGTTTAAGCAATTCAGGCGCAGGAATTGGTCCAGCGAAACGAAAAATTTGCTCAACTGCCAGATTTTCTGCTCAACTGCCAGATTTTCAGAAGACTCTGATTGACTGTCAACCAGAGTTGAAGAGGTATTGTCACCAGAGACTTTAGAATTCATTCTGCAACTGGTGCTTTCTAATTGTCGCGCTCACGTCGTTAAGGATCCAGTATGAATCCAAATTTAATTTTTGCGCGTCATGCTCCCAGCCATCTGCATATGATGGCGAGCAGACACCGTATATCTCCGTAACGTTTGCATGATTTCTCAAAAATTCCGAGGAGACAGCTCGCTTGAGAACATGTTTGCCAATCAAATTCATCAAGATTCTTTGCCCCTCATTTACAGAGGACACTATTTGCTGCAATGCTTTCGGTTCAGGTTTCATGATGGCGAATAAACCATTGGGTTGCGACTAATGCGGCCAGTCATCCTCAAAGTATATACAACGCCCATACAAAAAAACGAGTTAATAAGCCGCTCACCTGAGAGCATGAGCCGGCTCTCGCTGGATTTTCAGAAATCGCTGCCGATTTGAAGATTCACACCGCAATGTCGGTCGAACAGCCGCAGCTCGCTTTACAGCATCTCTGTTAGTCGCAGCTTTTGAGAAACGGCTCTCTCCACCCGCTCGAAATGCGGTATGGGTCCTCGCCGATGAATTTCGAGCTCGCGAATCCAGCGATTTTGATACCGCCGCAAGCGCGGCATCAATGATTGTGCAGGCAGCCTCGGCCTGAATTCCGACAGTGGGAAAATCCAAATCCGCCGAATAGCGGTAGTCCCTGTAATAGCAAGGCCTCAGCGCTGTTCCGCCCTTGATCACGGACTGCGGCTGCTGTCGCTCAGCGCGAGCGCTGCCAGAACATGAGCCAGCACATAGTCTCTTTCCACCGCTGCAGCGGGCACTCCGTCGCGTGCCGCCTGCTGCAGAATCTGCGCCTTGCTGCTCATTGCTCAGCCACGGATCGCATCTCATCCGCCGACCGCGTCCAGCGCAGGCGCCAGTGACGGTCCCGCCAGATGACGGCCTCACCTGTTCCGGGTTCCAAATCAATCTCCGCATTCATTGCGCTGAACGGCTGCAGCTTGTTCTGAAGTGACTCTATCTCCAGACTGTCTGAGAGAGATCCCAGCCGCCGCAAGCCGCTCGCCCACCCCAGCTCGCGGGCATATCGCATCAGCGTCTCTGCCCTCAGATCGGGCGCTGCCAATACGAGACTCGTTGCCAAGACCTCAATGCCGCCGACCAGCAGCGGCCGCTGCGCGGACTCAAGAATCGCGCGATGCAGATCTGAGATGTAAGACTCGCCCCGCTGCATGCGGCCGATCTCAAGCCTCTTGGGGCTTTCCGTGATGACTTGCACTGGCAGTCCGGAAAAGCTTTTTATCCGAAACCTCCATTGCGCAGCAATCTGCACAGCGCCCGGAGGGTGAGCAAGCAGGTCATGCTCGTAAAGAGCGGTACGGTAGGCGATGCGATGCGGAATGCCGCGCAGCGCCGCTCCGACCGACAGGGGGATGTCCTCGTATGCCGCCGGGATTCCAAGCATCCCCAGCTGGCGCACAAGGTAGTGTCCGCGGCGGACCCGCACGACCAGTCCGGATGTTTCCATCCGCTTGAGAAGGTTGGCAGTGGCAGTCTTCGATTTGCCAAGGCGCTCGACGATCTCGCTGAACGTAAAGGTCCGGCGCCCCTCGGCAGACAATTCGTTTGCAAGCGCAAGGCCTTGGCTGGGTGGACGCGGCATGAGCGGGCAGGTCTGGCAATTAGATTCGAGCAAATAGATTTGCAATCGTTATTCATTTATTAAATGAATAACGCGCATAAGTAGAATTATATCGAAATGGATGGGGCAAAACGTGCGCTTTCCGTCTTCAATGCGCCGGGGGAAGGCGGCTGAGCTGCGTATTTTGCAGCTGATTCTGATGGGGCGCATGACGCTTTCCGGTACTGTCGCAGAAATGCAACATCGAAAATTTTGTGACTGGAATAACCTGATCGATTCTGCCTCGTTTCCAGCTCAAATCCAGCCTGTTCCCAGACGGACTGAGTATCCCCTCAGCGGTTCTGGCGGAAGATGAGGCCGGAGCGAGCTGGTACGGGCAGGTCTGGGTGGGCTGGACATCGGGTGACAATGATGATAATCCAGGCATGCGCTCGTCCGGCCTTGAGAATCTGGCCTCACGCTGGGGCGTGAAAGGCTCCAACGAGGTGTCCGACGGGCTCAAGGCAGTCTATAAGTTCGAGACCGCGTTCAGCACCACGAATGCAAACCAGGCAGGCCGCCTGGCCTATGCCGGCCTGTCCGGCGGCTTTGGCACGATCGTCGGCGGTCGCATCTGGAGCGCTTCTGACAGTCACGTCGGCGCCATACTCGACAACTCTCTTTGGCTGGGCGACGACGAGCTGACCGGAAGGCGCGGAGATGTCCTGTCCTACTCCGCCGATGTCGGGACCGTGAGCTTCCAGGTCGATGTGCAGGGCAACAAGGGCGGCGGCTGGTCAGAGACCGCAACTCGCGCCGCAACTGCCGCTTACGAGAACAAGGATATTGACTCCAGCCAGATGGGCGCCACGATTGCGCTTGGCGAGAATGGAAAGATCGCACTGGCCCACATCAGCCGCGATGCCCGAATGGACGCAGATGACAAGCAGAATGCAATAGCCGGCGAGTACACTGTGGGCGGCATGACCGCCTATCTTGGCTTCAGCAAGCGCGAGGTGGAGAACAAGGCCGTCGCGCAAAATGACGCTACAGGAGTTGAGAAGTTCGAGGCGGAGACCACTTTCTTCGGCGTTCGCGGCGGCGTCGGCGACACCGGCATAGCCTATCTTCTGCAGGTCAGAAACAAAAAGGCAAGCGGCGAGCTGGGCAACGGCACAAAGCTGACAGACACCAATCTGGCTGCGGCCACTAACGATGAAGCCGCGCAGGGCGCGAACCAGATATCGAAATACTCGCCGTGGTATTTCAGCCTGAGCCGCAGCCTGGGCGGCGGCACCAGCATTGCGCTGGAGCATGCCAATCCGGATGAGGACAATCGGACCTCGCAGACCGCTCTGATTCTGAGAGTCGGCTTCTGAGGCATTTCTCGGCAAGGATGAGAATGAAGAGGCGCCGAATGCTCCTCTTCATTCTCAGCTGCATCTTGTTTCCGCCTGGCGCTGCAGGACCTATTGGCATTTCCACAATCCGGCGGAGCGGCCTCAGAGCGAAACTTCAGACAGAGCAGAATGTGCTTTGAAGCCTATAGCCTGTCCGCTCCCTGCGCAAAGTGTCTGGATACAGATCGACCGCGGATATCCGCGGTCGATCAATATCAGGCAACAGCTGCTTGCCACAATCAAGAATCCAAACCTGCAAAGCCCGTCCCTTGCAGTCAGCCGAGCTGGAGATTGCGCGCAAATGAGACTGATCGTGGAGCACATCCATTCTGACTTGGTCAGGGCTGCCGAGTGGAAGCGGAGCGGCCCGCGGACCAGGCAGCTGCGCGGTCAGAATGAGAGCCGCGCAGTCAAGGAGATCAGCTCGCTTTCCTTCAGTGCGCAAAACGAGCTGGTGCGGATCAAGGCTCTCTTGTTATTGAAGGGGGTCGCCTGGCCCATGGCGAGTGTCATCCTTCATTTTACGTTCGAGGACGAGTATCCGATGCTGGACAGGAGAGCGATGCGAGCCGTCGGAGGGTCTGAGAGCCGCAGCTTTGAGAGATGGATGGAGTATGCAGGCCTTTGCAGAAACAAGGCGAGGGAATGCGGTATCACAATGCGCCAGCTCGACCGGGCGCTCTGGGTGCATGGCGGCAAGAAATGAGCGCCCTACGATGCCTGATACAGACAAAAAGAGGCGCTGATGCGCCTCTTTTTTTGTTCTGCGAAGTCTGTCTCGATCAGAAGTCGACCTTGAGTCCGAGATAGGTTTGAGACTTCTCATCGTCCACATCCGTGTTGTTGTGCTCGAAATGCACACTCGCGCCGCCGCCGAGGCCGCGCGACAGCCCGATCACCCACGGCGTGGTCTTCTCCTCGTCGATGTCTGCAGCAGCTGCGAAATCTGCGGCTACCCCGCCGCCAAGTGCATCTACACGCTCTTTTCCAGAGGCTTTCTTGCTGCGCGCCACCATGACAAAATTCACGCCCGTATCGCCCAGGCCGCCGTGCACCCCAAGGAACGTGGTCTTGTCCTTGCGGTCGGTGGCCACTCGTTTAGGCTTGGCGGCTGTGCCGGTAGCCTCAGAGGCTGTGAAAGCGCCGTCATCCTTGATTTTCTGCTGGCCGTAGCCGAGAAACATCGTCATGCCGCCGATGGTGCAGGCACCGGCGACCGCCGTGTGCTTTTTCGACTGATCCTTCGGAGCGTCGTAATTGATGTGCGAGAGTGCCACCTTGGCGTTCTCGCCCAGCGCCAGGGTCGCCCCGAACTGGCTGGCGTCAATGTCCTTGTCCTCGGCTGCCGCTTTGGGTTCATCAGCTGCTGCGGCCGCCCGCGCTGTCTCGGACCAGCCGCCGCCCGGGTTGCCGGAGATGTCGGCCTGGAAGCTCACGCTGCCGACATCCACGGCATAGGAGATCGTGTTGGCGGTGCGGAACGTGGTCTCTGGGTCAGTGTATTTGTGCCCCTGGTCGACAATGGCGCCGAAATGGTTGTACGAGGCGCTCCAGACCTGGCCGACTGTGACCGTTCCGAAGCCGCCGGACAGGCCGACATACGACAGGCGCCCGCCCTCAAGGTCCGCATTGGCCGAGTCGATCTTGGTCTCGAAGCGGTAGACCGCAGTCAATCCTTCAGAGGCTTCGGCAGACCCCTTGATGCCCCAGCGCGAGCCGTTGTTGGCGACACCGGCCTGCCCCTTGGTGTTGGATTCCCAGCCGGCGCGGATCGATCCGTACCAGCTCGCTTCTGCCAGAACCGCTGAGGGGATACTCAGTCGGTTTCAAATCACCTCAGAATTCAGCTGAAAATCAGGCAAAATCGCTCATTTTTCTCCTGGTCGCTGAGTTTTCGGTGTTGCATTTCTGCGACTCTCTTCAGCTTGCTGAAACTGATGATATATTTGGAAATCAAACAGTCGCATAGAGACCAGTTCGGATGCTCGGATTACAACTCTAAAATCATTTGGGCCTTTCGGCTGGTCTCCAATTATGCCGGCATAATGAGTTGTCAGAACCAGCTCTTGCGATTTTACTTTCCGATAGCCGCTTGCTATTGCAATCAGCACGATATCGATGTCACTTCCGACTGAGAGCTTGCTCTCAGCGATGTAGCCTACATAACTTTTCCCAGTTCGCAGCGTGATCTCAACCGGCAGCGATTTCTCAATCGACTCGTCAATCAGAATGGCTGTGAAATCACCATTTCGCCTCGCAGCCTGCATTGCCGCCTTTCTCTCCTCATAGAAGAAATTTATGGCCACGGGCAGAAACGTCGCAATGATGATGCCAGCTGTTATGAGAGGCGCCTGCTCAATCGGAACAAGCTTTTCCCAAGCAGAAAACATGTGCTCAGCAAATTGAGCTGTCTCGCCGATTCGGATCAGAATATAAGCCGCAACCCAAATTCCGGTCCCGTATACCGCTGACCGAAACAATAGATGATATCCAGATTGCCTCAGGCTGAGAAATTTAGTCGTGTTGCAATGGGTCAGGAACCAGTAACCGCATAGCAGGGGAATTAAAAAGGGAATTATAACGAATAGTGCCCAAACAGCCCCGCTGCTAATCCGGTCAGCGAACGTTTTGCTTGTGAACTGAAACAGATTTTTTCTGCCGCGGCGCGCCCCCGCGAACCAGCGCAGCTCTCACCTGCTCCGGTGTGGCATTAATGCGAAGATCAGTTTTGGTTCGAGGGTTGGGGTTTGGTTTGGATTTCATTTATATGTTTCCATTAAAGCCAGTCAGCATCCAATCAATAGATTTGTCAAATTCATTCCATGTTTCATTTTTTATAGATATTCTTGTTCCTGATTCTTGCGCTTTGAACGCAGCTAAAACTCTGTCAAGCCGTTTCAAAGTGTGCGGCACTGTAAATTCATAAGGAATGGCTACATATCTAAATTGGGTGCTGGACGGCGACAGCATAGAAAATCCATCATTGTATATTTGCGGCGGATCAGATTTGTAAGGCTTAAATGTTGTTATGCCGCCGCCGTGTGTATTTTTCTGAGATATAACAATATCTGTTGTCGGATAAATTGAAATAGACAGAACGCTAAGCGTTTTTTTCTCACTTTTTCTAATCAGAGATACCCTGATTGCTTCACCCCACGTGTTTACCAAGCTGTTTTTCTTGTTTTTTGCCATTGATCGAAGCGGTGCCTTCAAAAGCAGTGCAACATCTTTTTGCTTTCCAGTTGCATACACATCAATATTGAATGACTGATTTTTTGATTTGATTGTTTTTTCATGATCCCAATTAATGCGCATTCTGGCATTGATGTATTTCTCAACCGCGCCATGCAAAAGACTTGTTCTTACATTGCTCTTTCCTTTGTTTCCATCAAGAATCTGCAAAGCGCATGATTCAATCGCAACAACCATGTCTTTTCGCAAATGAACCGTATCAGCCAATTGCCAGTCGCTGCTTTGCCTTTTTGTAATATTCTCTTTCAATTTCTACCCCGATAAATTTTCGACCGCACTTCAATGCCGCCGCCCCAGTTGTGCCGCTGCCCATAAAAGGGTCAAACACAACTTGGTTTTTGCTTGTGTATGTTCTTACAAAAAACTCCATAAGCTTTACAGGCTTTTGTGTCGGATGCCATTTTTCACTGCTGTCGTTGTTATGGACAGGAATGTTAATGACAGTTCGCGGCAATCGTGATGTCTTTCCGCCCGGATTTCCCAAGCAGTCATGATGGCCGTAATTTCGCAGCTTCTCAGGCTTCTGTATTTTTGCGGCGTTTACTGCATGACTCGGCTCATGTCCAAGAGTGATCTGCTGGTTGTATTCTGGCGAGTTCTGATAAAAAACCAATATATTTTCATGCGCTTTCATTGGTATTTTCTTGCTGTTCAAATGCCCGGTCGCCTTATTCTTGTTCCATATCCATTCGTACCGATACAAATCCAGTCTTGACATTGCAAGAATCTTGTCAAATGGAGATGCCGCCATAACAACAATTGCGCCATCCGGCTTGACAATTCTAAGCCAGTGCTTCCATGTGTTTTCAAGCGTATCTCGAAACTCTTTTGTGTCCCATCCGTTGCGTGTTGTGCCGTACGGCGGGTCTGTCAGAAGCAGGTCAACGCTTCCAGTTTCCATTTTTTTATAATGGCTGTTGCAGTCCGAACAATAAATATCACAATCACTTGAATTTATTTTTGACGCAGTTTCATTATCCCATTCAAAAATATCGGGAAGCCAAGTTCTTTGCATAGTCTGCTTCATGCCTGACTTAAATCCCTGCAAGTCAGCCGCTTGCCCTCCATGCCTTTGACAATCCCGATCATCTGGTCTATGGTATCCAGCGGCCGCGCGTTGTGCTTGCCTGCAAACTCGGTCACATAGCGATGCAGGTGCTGATGGCTGATCTGGTGGAATGTGCCCTTGTGCGCCCGCTTCAGAACCGCCCAGAACGACTCGATGCCGTTGATGTGCGCCTGTCCTTTTACATACTCGCCGACCGAGTGCCGCACTGTGTCATGCTCGAAATCGACCATGCCCTCGTAGCTCTTGTGATCGTCCGTGTAGACTGTGGAATTCGGCTTGGCATTGTCTGCAACGAATTCTTGCAAGGTCGCCCGCTTGGTATTCTCAATCACTCTGGCGGACACTTGGTTTGATTCCCGCTCTTTCATTCCGACTACAGCAGTCTTGCCAGCCGTTCCGCGCCCGGCGTTCAGCTTCTTGTCATGATGCTTGTTGGTCTCTTTCCCGCCCATGTAGGTCTCGTCCACTTCCACTGTGCCGCTGAACATGGGCGCATCGCCCTGCTCGTAGGCCTTGCGGATTCTGTGCGCCAGCCGCCATGCTGTCGGCTGCGCAATTTTAAGGTCGCGGCGCAGTTTCATGCTGGATACGCTTTTCAGGCTGGTAGTCATCAGATAAGTGGCGATTGCCCAAATTCTATAGTCAAGATTCGAGCTTTCCATGACAGTGCCGGTCTTGACGCTGAACCGCTTGCCGCAGACTTTGCGATTCCGGCAGCGGAACGGCATTGTCTTGTGCTTTGCTCCAGTCAGCACATTCTCCGATCCGCAGTGCGGGCAATAGATGCCATCGCTCCAGCGAGCGTCTATAAACCATTTCTCAGCTGTCTCATTGTCGGGGAACATATCCATGATCTCAATCAGCGACAGTCCTTTGCGGTAGCTTTTTCCGGGCGCAGTCTGCATTGCTCTTTACCTTTATAATAATTTTGTCAGTTTTTTGTCAAAATCCTGTCAGGTATTATACATTATTTTGGGCACTATTCGTTATAATTCCCATTAAAAAGGTTCCCAGGTCGCGCAGCATCGAACAATACTAATCCTGCGAAAACACTGTTTTGTTGGGCTGTGCATTTTGTGAGTTGTTCTGAATCCCAGCCATATCTCTGATGAATTTCTGTACTTTGGGGTTCGTGAAGAGATGCTCCACATCCACGTAGACAGCTCCGCCTGATGTCACTTGCACCTTGGGCTCAAACCTCTCTTTTTCGCTCATGAACAACACCTCCTTCTATAATTTTCCCATATCAGAAACAGACTCGTCCCGATAAGTCTTATGCCTGTTTTGCCGCCGTCCAAACCCGTGCCTCCCGCCGCTTCAGTCGAAGCTTGCAAAATGCAAGACGCGGCGAATGCCATGGCTTTCGCAGCCAAACAGCGGCCCGGAGGGGAACCGCGGGATCAAGCGGCACGCGCTGCATCTCCAGGCAAACGACCAGCAGCGCTTGATTGTGTCTCAATCTCATCTTTAGGATAGGTCCGGAGAGGAAAAAGACAACAAAACAGCAAAAACTCTGAGCTGCGCGTTTCCGAGGAATATCATTGCCAAGGTCGAAAAAATGATACGCTGTTTCGATTTATGAACTTTTTTGGCAGAAACCTGCTCTCGCCGGCGATTGTATCACGCGTTTATATTTGGTTGTTTAGAAAAAGCGAGAAACTCAGAAAAAAACCGAAGCTTGGGTCAGTTTGCCTGCTCTGCAGGCATAGTTGCAAAAATGCAACACTGAAAATTTTGTGACTGGAATAATTTGACTGATTTTGCCTCATTTTCGACTCAAATCCAGCCGGTTCTCAAGCGAACTGAGTATCCCCTCAGCGGTTTTTGCGGAGGCCAGCTGGTACGGATCGATCCGCGCGGGGTGGAAATCCGAGGACAAAGCGGGCGTTGAGAGCTTTGCATCACGCTGGGGCATCAAGGGCACCAGCGAGGTGTCGGACGGACTGGCCGCGGTGTATCGTTTTGAGTATCAGCTGGATGCGACGACCGCCGCTCAAACTGGCGGGCGCTTGTCGTATGTCGGCCTTTCAGGCGGCTTCGGCACAGTATCAGTGGGCAAGGTTGACAATGCATCGCAGAACCACTTCGGCGGCCTGGTAGACAACTCAAACTTTTTAGGCGGTACTGAAGGCATTGCCTCAAACAAGGTTGGAAACACCATCTCATATGCTGCCAGCGTAGGCGCAATGAGCTTTCAGGTCGACGCGATAGCCGACCGCGATGATGCGAAAAGCAAGGCGGATGAGGATCTGGACTCGAGCCAGGTGGGCGCGTCGCTGCGGCTGGGCGACAATGCCAAGATCGGGGTTGCATATGTGAGCCATCCTGTGATGAAAGCCGATATGCCAAAGAAAAACGACAAGCAGGAATGGGGCATGGAGCATCTGGACGATGACAATGCCGCGATGATTGCCGGCACGTATTCCATCGGCGGCATGACCATGCATCTGGGCTACGGCGAGCGGGAATGGGATACCGATTCGAAGATCACTGGAATCAAGGATGATGGAGGCGGCTTTACCCTGTCCGCTAATACTGCGGTTTCCGCAGCTTATGATTCCGGTCTTGAGCCTGAGGCGCTGCTTGACCAAAAGCAGAAAACATCATTTTTCGGCGTGGCTGGCGGACTCGGCGATACGGGGGTAAGCTTCTTCTTGCAGGTCAAGAACAACAAGACCACGACAAACACAGTCGGAAGCTCCTACGCAGATGATCATGAAGCGTATGGAGCGATAGAAAATGCGGCAGAACAAGAAGCTTGGCTAAAAGAAAACGGGTATACCACTGCACCTGCTCAAGAACCGGGAAATCGTGCAGATAGTGTCTATGCTTCTGATGCTTCTGATAGTGAAAGGCTAGAGCATGACTTCGCCAGAAGCTCGGAGAAATCCACTGCAAAGAATACGCCGTTCACGATCGGCGTATCGCGCAGCCTGGGCGGCGGCGCTTCCATTCACTTGGAGCACAACAGCAAGGACGAGGACAACACCAAAAACGAGACTGCGCTTGTTCTGCAAGTGGACTTCTAAGTTCATCCAAGCGCAACGGTTGAGATCAAGCGGCGCAGCTTCGGGTGCGCCGCTTTTTTCATGTGACAGGCAAACATGCCGCTTTTGCGAGTGCGGAGCGTTCTGTTTTCGAAATTCGACATCGTGAATAACATGCCCCATGGTCAGCCCCAGCGGCATCAAAGCTTTCAGCGGCACCATGACTGCTTCAGCCTTCATCCGCCTTGCCGCTATCTCTTGTTGTACTTCGGTTCATATTTCAGAATCAGGTAATCCTCAACAATCTTGCGCCCCGCCGGAACAGGCATGACGCAGACCTTCAGCTTGCGCATTGCCTGCTTCAGCTCGTGCTCGATCGCATCGCAGTGTTTCGTTCTTGAGTTTGCCCTGTTGTAGTCCGGGCGCTCTGAAAACAGGTCACGCCCCAAATGCCAGTTGAGCACATGCTGGCGTGTCTGCCGCAAGTTGTTCAGTCTTTTGCGAAGGTTTTTGCCCTCACCGATATAGACTGGCTTGGCTTTGTCAAAAATCACATATACGCCTGCTTCTTCAGTAAAGGAATTTTTCCAGCCCAAAGTAAGGTCGATCGGTCTTCTGTTTGCAGCGGTGAACAGATGCGCTTCAGCAGCTCTGAGCAGATCAGCCACTGCTTTTGGATCGCTGATTGCTTCGCTCATTTCATCTCACCTTTCCAAAAAAAAGCGGCACAGCCGAAGCCGCGCCGCTTTGTCCAAATCACATCACGATCCGGCGGTCTTAGAAATCGACCTTCAGAAACAGAGCGGTGACATTGTGACTTGTATCGCTATCCTTGTTGTCGTGCTCCAGGTGGATTGAAGCGCCGCCGCCAAGACTGCGCGAAACGCCGATCACAAAAGGCGTGCTCTTTTCGCTTGACTTTTCCGATCCGCGGGCGTTGTCTTTAGTTGCTTGAGCAGTATCACTGTCGGCTGAATTATCGAAGACTCCAGCTGAATTAATCGCCTTACCTGCTTGTCTGACATTATTACGAGAGTCAACATCAAGCCCAGCTGCCTTTGCAGCCGCTACAGCAGCCGTAAGGTTCGCAGCTGAATTATTTTGCGCGTCGGTGCTGGAAGTGTCTACCCCTGCAAGCAAGCCTGCTGCGGTAATTGTGTATGTAGGGCCCGCGTTGCCCGCAAAACTCGTGTAATTGTCGCGATAAGAGCTTTCTACCTTGTTGCTGTCGGTCTTGGTATTCTTGACTTGCAGGAAGAAGTTTACGCCGGTATCACCGATGCCGCCGCCAACGCCGAAGAAGGTTGTTTTCTGCTTTTGGTCAAGCAGATCGCCGCCGATAAGACCTTTGGCATACTCCCCATCATCTTCATCCCACTTGCCCGCTGTGGAATCCGTATCCCACTTGCGCTGGCCGTAGCCGAGATGCAAGGCCATTCCGCCGATCCTGTACTGCCCCGCAATCATTGCGGTTCGGTCATCGTCAAGATGCGCCAGGTCGTCTGCAGCGACCGCAGCGGTTGTAACCTCGCTGTTTTCTACCTTTGCGTTTGCTTTTCTTGTCGGTGTATCCTTGCCCTTCGTTGCGCGGTCGACATAGGCCATGCCGATCTTGGCGCTCTCGCCGATCTGCATCGTTGCGCCGAACTGCGCGGAATCGACATCCTTGTCCTGCGCGCCGCTTTGATCGCCCTGCGCGTCCACCTGGAAGCTGAAGCCGCCGATGCTGGGTGAGGCATAGGAAACAGTGCTGCCCGCAAAGGCATCAATCAATCCGGCCTCGCTGCCTAGAAAAGTCGAGTTGTCGACAAAGCCGACATGGTTATCGCCGGCAGTGAACATCTTGCCCATCGACACGGTGCCGAAGCCGCCCGACAGGCCGGCGTAAATCTGCGCTGTAGACTGCGCGCCCTCGCCGATGCGGGTCTCGAACTTGTAGACTGCGCTCAGTCCGTCCGACACCTCGCTGGCGCCCTTGATGCCCCAGCGGGATCCGAACTGCTTCACGCCCGCGCCTGTAGGCGCGGCCTTGCTGCCGGATTCCGAAGTCCACCCCGCGCGGATCGATCCGTACCAGCTCGCCTCGGCCAGAACCGCTGAGGGGATACTCAGTCCGTCTGGGAACCCGCCGGATTTGAGCTGGAAACGAGGCGGAATCGATCAGGTTATTCCAGTCACAAAATTTCTGGCGTTGCATTTTTGCAACCTGCCAGCAGCCAGCATGAGTCTTCTGAAAAACACCGAACATCACGCAGCAAAGCAAATTCAGATTCGAATCTTTTCGGAATTGAAGCGCGACGATCCGCGCGCCGATGTGCTGACAATCCGAAACCGCGCAGAGCAGCGACTGCTTGCGGTGTTTTATGGTAGAATTCCGAGGAGTTTCAGCATCTCCCGGAGTGTGCGGCTGTTATCGGCTGGCAAGCTGCCCTGATGGATTGAAGCTTTATCCGGAAGCAGCAAGTTTCGAGCCCTTATCGATTGGTTTGTATGAATCGAATGCATTTTCAAAAACCGCCGCCGGCGGCTCCTTTGAGAGAAGAGGTGTGGCTGGATCAGACTGATCGTGCTGAGGTCGGCCGCGAGCCGTTCTTTTTCGGCCGCGATGCCGAGTATGAGGTTTTCCAAAAAGCAGCGTGCAGCCTGAAGGCGGGTCGCACAGGCGGCGGCACCATGATCTTCCAAGGCGCGCCCGGCGCGGGCAAGTCCGCCCTGATGCTCGAGTGCATGGAGGCCGTCCGGCAGCATTCAGCTCCGGCAGACCCCTGGGCGGCGGTGGCTATTATGCCCGGCACTTTAGCGTCGGCATCCCAGACGATGGCGGTGATGCTCCATGCCGTCAATAAAGAAAGCATGCGTCTTTCGCAGACTGTCTCAGAGACAATGTCTGGAAAGTTCAGCGCGTATTTGAAAACGGGACAAAAGCTCTATCGGGAATTGTCTGAGCGCGGCGGCGGCATAGGGGGCATGTCTATTGGCGGCCGGCCGCAGAAAAGCTCAGAAGCGGAGCTTCTGGCCGAGCCGGTTTTCATGAATGCGGCGCCGCTGCTGAAGAGGTTTCATCTGGTCGTGCTTGTCGACGAGGCGCAGAACCTGCCGGTCAGCGAGACAGCCCGGGGCGTGATCGACTGCCTGCACCGCCCGCCGGAAGGCATTCCGCTGGTGGCGGCGTTCTTCGGCCTGAGCGATACGCGCCAGATCTTGCATCGGTGCGGACTGTCCCGCCCGCCTGACAAAAGAGTCGTCAATCTGGAGCCGCTGCCCGTATCAGAGGCGCAGCGCTCCCTGCGGCGGATGCTCGATGCCTACTATGAGGGTGAAGATGCGGAAAAAACGCACTGGAGCCGCGAGCTGGCGCGGCTGTCCCAGGGGTGGCCGCAGCACATCAGCCGAGCGGGAGCCGCGGCCGGCCAAGTCATCCGCGCCAATGGCGGCAGAGTTGAGAGGCCTCTGCTGGACGCGGCCCTCCGCGAGGGCCGCGCCCGCAAGTCTGCGTACTATGCCGACCGGCGCATTGCCGGATCTCACGACCCGGAGGTTTACAAGCGGCTTGCGATTGCGGCGGCTGAGAGTCCAGGCGGAATCTTAAGCCGCAAAGAGATTGGCAGAATAGTCAGCGGCGAGCTGGAAGCCATCGGGCAGTCCCTGGATGAGTTTCTCGCCAGGGTTCTGCATGCGGGCCTGCTGGCGCCGCTGCCCGATGACGCCTACCGCTTCCGCTTCCCGATTCCGTCATTGCGCGATTACCTGCAGGCCTACCCCGGCGACGAGCCGGAGGCGGATGAGGCTGCGCCTTGACCGCATCCCGCCTGGCTGTGCAAAAATGCATTTTGAATATCCTTGAAAAGAATGGCTGAATGCCATATTTATCATCTATAATCAAAATATACTTCAAATGCAAGCTTGGACATCTTTATTTTGGCTGGCAGTCGCAACAGAAAACAAAGGCTCAAGCTGCTTCTTGATTCGGTTCCGCCCGGATTCATGGTTGACACGGCTTGGCTGAAAAGCGCTGGCATCGATTCCAAATCCATCCACAATTACGTGGCCGCCGGCTGGCTTGAGCGTGTCATCTGGGGCGTTTACCGCCGCCCTGTGCCGGGCCGGGCATCAGGCAGCCTGAGCGCATCCTGGGAAATTCCGCTGCTGTCACTGCAGTGGATTATGAGCTGCAGTGTGCATCTGGGCGGCGAGAGCGCCTTGGATCATGCCGGATATGCTCATAGCCTGAGCTTCGGCGCGGCGCGGAAGGCTCATTTCTACGGCCGGGTGCCGTCCTGGGTGAGGCGACTGCCGACTCAGACTGAGATTGCGATCCATCCTCAAACCCTTTTCGGCTCGGAAAGTGCCGGCCTAGCTGACTCTGAGCGGGAGATCGAGCAGGTCAGCCATTCGATAGGAGTGTGGCGCTGGCCGGTAAGAGTCTCAACCCCCGAGCGCGCCATCCTTGAGGCGCTCGATGAGCTGCCCCGCAGCGCCAGTTTCAGCAATTTGGACTGCATTTTTGAGGGACTCGCGAGACTGCGGCCTGAGATGCTGATGACGCTGCTTGGGCTCTGCCGCAGCGTCAAGGTTCGCCGGCTGTTTTTTGTCTATGCGGACAGGCATGCGCACCATTGGCTCAAGCATCTGGACTCATCCAGGATAGATTTCGGCTCCGGTCCGCGGGCGCTGGCCGCCGGCGGCGCAATCCATCCGAAATACCGCATCTCCGTACCTCGCAATCTGGTCTCTGCCAGCGATGGCAGCGAAGCAGCTGATGCATGAGCAGTATATGGAGCAGGCGCGAATGCTGGCGAGCCTCATTCCTGTGATCGCGGAATTCAAGGCCTTTGCGCTCAAAGGCGGCACTGCGATCAACCTTTTTTACAGAGATCTGCCTCGGATTTCTGTTGATCTTGATCTGGTTTACCTGCCAGTCAGCGACCGCTCCAGCTCCCTGAGAGCCATCAGCCGGACACTGGACCAAATCATCTCAAGCATCCAGGACCTTGGAGCTCAGATTCAGCTTCAGTACACGGCAGGCGGTACGCGGATCTTGGCTCACAGCGCCCGTGCGCAAGTCAAGATAGAAACCTCCCCGGTCATGCGAGGAACTGTCTATCCGCCAGATTTTATTCGGGCATCGGATGCTGCGATCGAGCAGCTCGGCTATTTGGAGATGAATGTTGTCGCTTTTGAAGATCTGTACGGCGGAAAGCTGCATGCAGCGCTTGACCGCCAGCATCCGCGTGACTTGTTCGATATCATGCTCCTGTATGAGAACGAAGGCCTCACGGACGATCTGTTCCGTGTGTTTCTGGCTTATGCCGCAGGCTCTGGACGGCCGCTGCACGAGCTGCTCAAACCCAGCGGAATTCCCATCAATCAGCAGTATGAAATGGAATTCTCAGGCATGACCCGCGATCATATGGCGCAGGGTTCCCTCATCGAGACTCGCGAGAAGCTGCACGCCGACATCAAGAGTCGTCTGACTGGTGATATCGCTGATTTCCTGCTCTCCTTGCACGATGCCGAGCCGGATTTCAGCTTGATTGGTCTTGACAGCGCTTTGGGGCTCCCCGCTGTGCAGTGGAAACTGCTGAATCTTCGAAAACTCAAAAATGAAAATCCTCAGAAAACATGCTCTGCAGCGCGAGTCTCTCCTGGATCTTTTTAATTAGGGTGTGTTAACGCTACGCAGCGCATCGATGATCAGCGCGAAGACGACGAATCCGAGGTACATGACATCAAGCTTGTCGAAGCGCGAGAACACTCTGCGGAAGCCCTTGAGCCGCCGGAACAGGCGTTCCACCCCGTTGCGCCGCCGGTACATTTTCCGGTCGTATTCCCAGGGAGAGATGCGGCTGCTCTTCGGCGGCACCACGGGTGTGAAGCCGAGGTCGGATGCCAGCCGGCGGGTCTCATCGTCCTCATAGGCCCGATCCATGACGAGCGCCGGGCGGCTCGACGGCCTCTCCAGCCGCTTCAGGAGCTTCCGCCCCTCCGGGGCATCGTGCGCGTTGCCGGGAGAGAGCGCGAAGGCCACGGCGGTCCGATCATCCGCGGCAGCCAGATGAAGCTTGGTGTTCCACCCGCCCCGGGACTTGCCGATGCACTGGGCGCCGTTTTTTTTAGCGCCCCCGTGCCGTCGGGATGCACCTTGATGCTAGTGCTGTCAAGGCTCAGGACCTCGACCCGGATGCGGATCATCCGCTCCCGCTGCAGGCGCTTGAGCACGCGGTCCAGGACCCCGTTCCTCGACCACCGGCTCATGCGCGTGCAGATGGTGTGCCAGTTGCCGAAACGCTCCGGCAGGCCGCGCCACTTGCAGCCGTGCTCGGCCACGTAGAGAATGGCGTTCAGCACCTGCAGGCTCGAGAGGCTGACATTGCCCCGCTGCCTCGGCAGCAGCGGGGCAATGCGCTCGTACTGTGCCCGTGTAAGTTCCATTGCCGGTTCCTCCGCTCCCTAGATAAGCAAGATCGGGCCTAGATTTTTGAAGGAGAGCCTTGTACAATATGGCTTTTACCACAGCCCGACTTTCACCTGTCGGGTGAAAGCCAGAACTTGCCACGGGAGTACAAGGCCGATGAAGAATATACCATATCAGCTGGGCATCACGAACAATGAGGTCACCTCGCGCGCCGGCCTGGCGGCGCTCGCCGAGCTGGTGGAGAAGATCCGCCTGGGGCCGCTGGCGCTCGAGCATCTGCCGCCGCTGCGCAAGGGAGCCTACGGCAACGACGTGATGCTGGGCGTTCTGGTGTTTCTGCTGCACAATGACGGCAAGTGCCTGGACGATATCCGCGAGCTGCATGCCGAGCGGGACCTGCTGCGGGTGTTCGGCTTCGAGCGGCTGCCGTCGGTGCGCACGCTGGGCAACTGCCTGCACCGCTGGGGCAAGGACCCGGCGGCGCTGGCGGGGCTGGCGGAGATCAGCCGGCGCCTGCTGGCGCTGGCGCTGCGCGGGCGCACCGAGGTCACGCTGGACATTGACGCGACGGCGATCGAGGCGGACAAGAAGGACGCCAAGTGGACGTACAAGAACTGCAAGGGCTACATGCCGATGGTCGGGCATATCGCCGAGACCGAGCAGGTCGTTGCGATTGACTTCCGCGAGGGCAATGCGCCGCCGAACCAGGACAATCTGGGATTCATCCGCCAGTGCGAGGCGGCGCTGCCGGCCGGGGTGTCGGTGCGCCGGGTGCGCATTGACGCGGCGGGGTACAGCGGCGATGTGGTCAACTGCCTGATGCAGAGCGGCCGGGGCTTTGCGATCCGCGCGAAGATGGACACCAGCGTCAAGGAGTCGATGAGCGCGATCCGGGACGGGCAGTGGGAGGCGCTGGTGCATGCGGACGGGACGCGGTCGAAGACGCAGGAGGTGGCGCGCACGCTGCATGCGATGGCCGACACTGAGGCATTCACGCTGGTGGTGCAAAGAAAGCGCATTGCTCCGGGCGAGAACGCGCACATTGACACGTTTGTGGATGCGGGCGGCCATGCGGCATCGCGCGGGGAGTATCTGTACCGGGCGATTGCGACGAACCTGGACAGCAAGACCGATCATGAGATTGTGCAGTGGTACAACCTGCGGGGGGAGACTTCGGAAAATAAGATCAAGCAGCTGCGCAGCGACTTTGCGGGGGCGCGGCTGCCGTGCGGGAAGTTCGGGGCCAATGCGGTGTGGCTGATGGTCAATGCGCTGGCATACAATCTGCTGTGCCTGCTGCGGCTGATGCTGCCGCACCGGTGGCTGGTGTCGCGGGCGCCGACGCTGCGCTTTCAGCTCTACGCGGCCGGCGGCCATCTGGTGCGTCATGCCCGGCGGCTGACGATCAAGGTGTCGGCGCACAAGTGGGAACTGATCAGCGCGGCGGTGCGCTCGATCCGGGAGTATCCGCTGCCCGCCTGACGGCGGCCGCCCCGCGGGCGGCAAAGGGCTTGGGATCGATCGATTGCCGGCGGGCAAGGCGGGCGTACGCCTGCCGGGGGCGAGAAGCGGTGCGGCCGCGCGGCGGCCGGCGGTTTTTCGGGACAATACAGATGCGACCGGCCTGACAGGCCGGGAATCGGAGCGTCGAAACGACGGATTCGGCAGCCCGAACGCGTCCACAGCATTTTCATTGCCGATTTGGGCGCTCTGTTCCAGACGACAATCACGGGTGATAATTGTATCATATCCAGATCAAATTGTGTTAACAGGCCCTAATTGACAGGTCAGCTTATTTTGTTTTCATTGAGGGAAAGGTTTCCAATTGCAAGTGGATAAAAGATTCTTCCTGATGCTCGAAGCGAGAACTCATCTGCTGATTTGCGATTGAGCAAGTGGACAGCTCGGCGTTCGGATGAAAGCAGAGCCTTGCACAAATCCAGGGCAAGTCACTCATGGATGCCGGGAAGCGCCTCATCCTTTTCAACACACGCAGTTGGGACGGATCAGATCTTCTGGCTGAATTCATTGGATTCAGATTAACGCCTTTCAACAATGCAGCCGAGCCTGCAATTTCCGCAGCAATCTATCTGGTTCATGCGCCTTGTTTCCGACACCAAATACAGACGATAATCCTTCTGTCGTTTCCCAATACATGCGCATCGTATATTCAGCAGCCGCAGAGAACGGAGCTTCCCGAAGCCGGCTCTCATCGACTCTAGAAAATAATGGCATTAAAAAAAGTGACGCAATGCAAGCGCGCAGAGTGTTATAAACAGCCAGCAGGCAGACCTGACTTGCGTAACTTGGGGTTTCTGGAAAATAGCTGTGGCACAGAACTTATACGCTTTCGTTTTTGCGAAAGAGTGTGCCAGCCTCCTGCAAAGTCAAGCTGCTACCCAATGGCCTGTCAGCTGCATTCCTGTGCACCGCAAGAAAAAGCAGGCGGCAGTATGGTGCCGTTTCAGGCAAAGCTTAGACTGCGCGAGGCAGAGCCTGCCAGATATGCTTTTCCTGGCTGAAAAGTTTTGTCCACCATTAACGAAGCTCAGCAACGAGCTGAAGAACCTGTATGCGAAGCTGCTTCGTCTCGCTGCAGACAAAAAATGCTATAGTTTTTGAGCGTCCGAGAATCATTAGAAACACTCAACCGTCAAATATTGCCGCACGAACTGATTGTCATGTATATTCATGATTGAACATTCAATCACTCGCGAGCTTTAAAGATTGATTTCAAAGCAAGCATGTTCAGCCTGAACAAGCGCCAATGCACTCACACAGGAGCAGTCATGAGTTCTAAATCAACTGACAGCAAGCCTAAAGTCTACATAACCGAGAACGGCGGCCGGTATGTCAAGAGCGAAGAATATTTCAGTCACCCTCGAGTAATCGAAGTTCTAAATGCATTTTCTGAATTTAAAGTTTCGTCTGATTCATCTGAAAAACCTAAGGAAGATCGAGCAAGCTCTGATTGAGAAATGAAGCACACGCTCAATTTGCATCATTGAACAGCGCCTTTTATTTGATCCTGTTCAGTATCTTGCCCGGATACTGGTTCCTAACCCGATGGTATTTCACGAAATACAATATTGTCCGGGACTCCGGCTATCACGTATTGTTCCAATCAATGGTTGCGGGATTGGTGATTTTTATTGCCGCAACGGCTCTTGTGACCATTGGAGAGAAAGCCGGCATTGAATTATTCAGGTCTGGATGGCTTCCTAGCGACTATCAGCAACGGCTGTCTGGCGACTATGTGTCAACCTTGATGATCAGCATATTGATAGCTTTGGTTGCGCCAGAGATCTGGAATCATTTTCTCGACCAGGAAAAAGCAACAAAACGTTCTGCGGAAAGATCAAACGATGTGATGAAATTGCTGATGATTCAGTCAATTGAACAAGCCGTGCCTGTTGAGCTGACACTGAACAGCGATAAGTGCTACATCGGTTTGATTCTGAAAAGCGACATCACGAGAAGGCAAGAGCCTGAAATCGCTCTGGTTCCAATTTTAAGTGGATATCGGCATTCAACCACTCGCGAGCTGGTTATTACAACCAATTATTCGCCCATAATCAAAGATTTCGCTGACATAGACCGAAAGAAATATAGATATGATGACTTCAGGGTAATTGTCCGCATGTGTGAAATCACGACTGCCAGACTTTTTCATCCCGAAGTTTATGAAACATTCCAAAATCGAAGACAAGCAAACTGATCGGACAGACTGACAGCCTTGATTTCGGCGAATATGCTGGTCTGCATGCAATGTTTCCAAGCTGCGCCTGTCGCTTGCGCCACTCCGAAATGATCGAGCCATCTCGCCAGCATCTACCGAAAAGCTCGCTAGCATCGCCGCTGTGCAAGCGCAAGCTGGAGTCGCTCTGGATTCAGCAATTTTTGCGCTGCGATCGGATCCGGTCGCATTCTTTTTGCAAATCGACGAGTGAGCATGACTTCTGTTCATATGGCCGGTCTCTCAGACGAGTGTTCGCCTGTTGCAGAACTGCAACACTGAAAAATTCACGATCGGCACAGAATGATCGATTTTGTCTGATTATGGCTCGAATTCTGAGGTGATCCCAAACCGACTGAGTATCCCCTCAGCGGTTCTGGCCGAGGCGAGCTGGTACGGATCGATCCGCGCGGGGTGGACTTCGGAATCCGGCAGCAAGGCCGCGCCTACAGGCGCGGGCGTGAAGCAGTTCGGATCCCGCTGGGGCATCAAGGGCGCCAGCGAGGTGTCGGACGGACTGAGCGCAGTCTACAAGTTCGAGACCCGCATCGGCGAGGGCGCGCAGTCTACAGCGCAGATTTACGCCGGCCTGTCGGGCGGCTTCGGCACCGTGTCGATGGGCAAGATGTTCACTGCCGGCGATAACCATGTCGGCTTTGTCGACAACTCGACTTTTCTAGGCAGCGAGGCCGGATTGATTGATGCCTTTGCGGGCAGCACTGTTTCCTATGCCTCACCCAGCATCGGCGGCTTCAGCTTCCAGGTGGACGCGCAGGGCGATCAAAGCGGCGCGCAGGACAAGGATGTCGATTCCGCGCAGTTCGGCGCAACCTTGCAGCTTGGCGAGAATGGCAAGATCGGCATGGCCTACATCGACCGCGCAACGAAGGGCGCGGATAATCCAGTCGCAAAGAGAGCGGCAGGGTTTTACAGGACAAAGGCCGCAGCGCTACCGAATGAGATCACTGCTGGAACTTCGCCTGATCCCGGAAGTTCGGCAGGGGACAAGTGCCCCTCCACTGCTTCTGACTGCGCTTTCAGCGCTGCTGTAGCCGCTGACGCGACAGCGCATATTGACGATGACCGAACCGCCATGATTGCGGGGCAGTACAAGCTCGGCGGAATGGCCTTGCATCTTGGCTACGGCCAGCGCAAGTGGGATACGGATTCGAAGGCGGGCGCATGGCAGGCTGAAGTAGCCGGTCGCGGTGATAACAGAAGATATGGAGCCTATGACGGCGGCCTGGCCGGCGGCGATCTGCTTGACAAAAAGCAGAAAACCACCTTCTTCGGCGTTGCCGGCGGCATCGGTGACACCGGCGTTGGCTTCTTCCTGCAAGTCAAGGATACCAAGACCGACAGCAACAAGGTGACGCATTCCTATCAGGATAAGTTTGATGCGTGGGATGCCACAGCAACCGAAAAAGCAGCTGCTGTGACTGATCCAGACAAAAGAGAAGCGGCGGAAGCGGCAGGGATTGTATTTGGCGACGACGGTATAGCCAAGCAACCTGGTGAAGCTGAAGGTTCTGATGGCAATTATGTCACGGCCGGCGGTGATTTTGAAGCCGACCGCGCCCGCGGATCGGAAAAGTCAAGCGAGAAGAACACGCCTTTTGTGATCGGCCTGTCGCGCAGTCTTGGCGGCGGCGCTTCAATCCACCTGGAGCACGACAACAAGGATAGCGATACAAGTCACAATGTCACCGCTCTGTTTCTGAAGGTCGATTTCTAAGACCGCCGGATCGTGATGTGATTTGGACAAAGCGGCGCGGCTTCGGCTGTGCCGCTTTTTTTATGTTGTCAGACACGGCGTAGAGCACCTTGACCGGTACTGTTGCGACATCCGGATGACTCGGCAGTACAAATTCCGCCCCGGCAAGAGCGCTCGCTGTAAGACCGAATCAGACCGAAGCCCAGCTCAAGTCTAGCAGTCGGCCACTCAGGCAATTGTTATTTGTGCCTGTAAAAAAATCAAGCGGCACTGCAAGCATCCGTCGGCAGATGATGTCTGAAAGTCCGATTCGACCTTATGGCAATGGAACAGACGGCAGCAGAAGATGACAGATTACTTCCTTTTACGAGGCCTGAGGCTCTGTAGCCTTTTTTTCAGTTCTTGGGTCGAATATCTTTCAAGACAAGGTTTTCAGAAGAGCTCAGGACAGATTGCCTCAATCTGCACAGCCTTCAATGCTCTCTCGCCTCGATCTGCGTTTATGCGAGCTGTCGCTTCAGCGCATTCAGACAGTTCATAGATCCGTTTTCTTGTCGCGCGCGCACTTTCCAGCTTCCGGGCTATCTCGGAATCAAGCGAAGGGCACACCTCTTGAATTGTCAGCCACCTTGAGTGCGCTTCTGCCAGCAAAGCATTCAATTCTCGCTCAGTGTTATCGCAGTAATTCGCTAGACTCTGAATTTCCTCACGGTAATTCTGCTCGTTGCGTATGTCTGTCACGCGATATTCCCGGATCCCGTCGCCCGAGTAAGCTCCAATGAGCAGCATGACTGAGAATATGAAGATCGCACAGCTGACAGCATGTATATACGGAGCGATCTGTTCTGCATCATCAGCCTTGATGCGGGCAAATATGAAAGCAGCAACACCTGCAACTGAAAGTGTCGCCGGAAGAACTGCCGCAAGGACGGATGCATCAGGACCTGAGAATCCCGTGAACAGGCCTACAGTGAAGCCGAGCGCCGCCGCTGCACCGCCCGAGCTGATGAGAATCGATTCAGATCGAACAGACACCGGCATCCTCTAACGGACAGATCCTGCCTCAGCTCTCAGATCCGGCAGCTGTGCCGTTATTTCGAACGGTCCGAATCGGAATTTATCTCGGCCGTATTCGAGAGCAGCTCAAGTTCGATTGCAAGGTCGGCAGTGGATTTTGTGAATGGAGCTCGCCACTGAAAAAAATCGGGCTTGCGCAAAGGCAATGCGGTCGCGGAAAGGGAGAGTTCCGGAATCTCCAGATTCGAGGCTTTCTCCAGCACGGCATCCCAGTAGCTCGGCTCACCGCCATTTTGGATTCTTGTTTCAGTGATATAGGTTTTCCAGTCAAACTGCTGTGTGCATACGGTATGGTCCTTGGCCGTCGTCAGGCAAGTAAGGGCGTCAACATGGTTTTTGACATATTCTTCTGCGGCCGCTTCAGCGCTGCTGCCGACATTTTCGCACTGCCCGTTGAGAATCGCCAGTGCAGAATCCGCAGTCAGATCGCTTGGACTGCAATCTGAATGGTCAGCGGTGTCCAATGCATGAGCCGCACTGCTTGCAAGCGTTATCGCAACAGGTATGGAGAGAATCTTTGCAGCAGAGCAAAAAGAGCTGAATACGCGGGAAAACAAGATGCCCGGCAAGCGTCTTGTCATTTTCGATGCCATTTTAGCGACCTGTCGAAACATAGATAGAGATGATTCATTTCAGATGCTGATGACGGATAGTATAGCCAAATTTAATGTTCAGTGTATCGCCAGTGCCTGATTTCCGCCTTGGATGAAAAGTTCCGCCTTGGATGAAAAGTTTCATGCGGATGCCGGCTGCAGAGCGAGGATTGCAAGATGACCGCATAGAAATCGCGCTGGATACAGATGTCGCAAAACTGCAACACCCAAGCGATCCCTTTCTGTAAGAATTCGACTGATTCTGCCTGATTTCGGATCGAATTCCAGCCTGTTCCCGAACCGACTGAGTATCCCCTCAGCGGTTTTTGCGGAGGCGACGCTGTACGGAACGCTCCGGCTCGGCTGGCATTCTGGTCCGGGAGCTGCAGACGGATTGGGGACAGACAGGTCTACTTCTGGGCTGTGGAGTGGATTCTCCCACATTGGAATCAAGGGCTCAAGCGAGGTCTCTGAAGGCCTGACCGCTGTGTATCACTGGGCGCAGAATGCCAACGCCACCAGCGGCGAAATTACCAGCGGGCGTCTCTCAAACATCGGGCTGTCGGGCGGCTTCGGCACCATTCTGCTCGGACGGCAGACGACTGCCAGCCGAACCCATGCAGGCTTTTTGGACAACGCGTCTTTTCTAGGCGACAGCGAGACTCCAGGCCGCAGCAGCGACACGATTTCGTATGCTCTCAGCGTCGGCAGCGTGAGTTTCAAGGCAGACGTGGCTGCAAATCGCGGCGGCGGACTTTCTGAAACAGTTGGGGTAAGCGCGAATCCAGACGGAAAAGTCATGGGTGGAGCTCAAATGCAAGAGGACAAGAGCGTGGATGCTTCTCAGTTCGGCGCAACATTGCAGCTGGGCGAGAATGGAAAAATAGCTTTGGCTTACAATGATCGGGACGCACGCATGGATGCAAGCGACAAAACCACTCACATTGCGGGTCATTACTCAATTGGCGGGATGGGGTTTCATTTAGGGTACGCGGTTCGTGATTATGAGTACGGCGGGCTGCCCGCGACACTTGTTCCGGACAACAATGGCTTTGCGAGAGACCGCAAGGACAAGACGGTGTTCTATGGCGTCTCCGGCGGTTTGGGCGATACTGGCGTCAGTTTCTTCCTGCAGATGCGCAACAAGAAAGCGAGCGGAAGATGGGTGCAGACTGTCGGTGGCAGCACAAGTCTGGTCGATATACCCAAAAACAGCCATACTCCGTATGCGTTAGGCATTTCGAGATCACTGGGCGGCGGCGCCAGTGTTCATCTGGAGCACAGCGACCCGGACATGGACGACACCAAGAGCACTTCCGTGCTCATGCTGCGAGTGGATTTCTGATTCGTTTTGGGAGGCGGGAGAAAAGAGGCGCCCTGGCGCCTCTTTCTCTGTGATCTGCAATTGCTTAGAAGTCCACCCTCAGGATCAGGGCGGTATCCGATTTTGTATCATCCATGTCGGGATTGCTGTGCTCGAGCACCACAGTCGCGCCGCCGCCGAGGCTTCGCTTCAGGCTGAAGAACCATGGCTGCGTTTTGGAGACTTTTGCTGTGCCGGCGCGATTGTCTGCAATCGAGACCGTGTTTGGAGCGGCAGTATTCAAAGCAGTGTCCCAGACATCCACTTTTCCACTCGACTTCTTGCTGCGGACTTGCAGAAGATAAGAGACTCCGGTATCTCCGACCCCTCCGCGAACACCAAAATAAGTGGTCTTGTCCTTGCGCTCCCTGACTGCTGGATTGCTCGTCGCAACCTGTGGAATCCGGTTTGCCGCCGGTGAAGTGCGAGCAGTATGGTCATTGCTGTCTTTCATGTCTCTTTCCCCGTAGCCCAAGTACATGGTCATTCCGCCGATGGTGTACTCAGCCGCAACAACCGACTGCTTGTCTTTGACTTTCTCTTTGGTGTCATAGTCGATGTAGGCAAGTCCAATCCTGCCGCTTTCGCCGAGCGCCAGCGATGCGCCAAGCTGACTGGAATCAATATCCTCGTTTTCTGCTGCTGCCGGCGTTGCAATCTTCGCATTTGTTAGATCGACAGGTGTGGAAACAGCAGGTTCATTGGCATCTTGAATCTTGTTTTCATTGGCGTCAATGTAGTGATAGGTCGCAGACGGATTGGAGGTCGCCGCCTTCGCTTGCGCTCCCCCGCCGTTGTTTGCAACGACATCAGCCTGGAGACTGACACTGCCGACGTCAACGGAATACGAAATGACGTTTCCGATGCGTCCTGTCACCTCATCGGCGCCCAGCCAGTGAGAGTTGTCGATGATTGACCCGACATGGTTGTCCGAGGCGCTCCAGATTCTGCCAACCGCCAAAGTACCGAATCCGCCAGACAAGCCGACATTGGACAGACGGCCCTTGTCGTCTTGATTGGCCGTATTGATGTCGATGCCAGTCTCAAACTGATAGACTGCGCTGAGGCCGTCGGACACCTCGTTGGATCCTTTGATGCCCCAGCGGGAGGCAAAATCGCTTACACCGGATGTCGCGCCGGAGGCCCACCTGGCGCGCAGCGACCCGTACCAGCTGGCCTCGGCCAAGACGACTGAGGGGATGCTCAGTGGTTCCCAAAACCGTCTAGGATCCAGCCGTAAATGAGGCGAAATCGATCATTTTGCTCCTGATCGCTGAGCTTTTGGTGTTGCATTTCTGCGACTCTCTTCAGCTTGCTGAAACTGATGATATATTTGGAAATCAAACAGTCGCATAGAGACCAGTTCGGACGCTCGGATTACAACTCTGAAATCATTTAAGCCTTTCGGCTGGTCTCCAATTATGCCGGCATAATGAGTTGTCAGAACCAGCTCTTGCGATTTTGCTTTCCTATAGCCGCTTGCGATTGCAATCAGCACGAGATCAATGTCACTTCCGACTGAGAGCTTGCTCTCAGCGATGTAGCCTACATAACTTTTCCCAGTTTGCAGAGTGATCTCAACCGGCAGCGATTTCTCAATCGACTCGTCAATCAGAATGGCTGTGAAATCACCATTTCGCCTCGCAGCCTGCATTGCCGCCTTTCTCTCCTCATAGAAGAAATTTATGGCCACGGGCAGAAACGTCGCAATGATGATGCCAGCTGTTATGAGAGGCGCCTGCTCAATCGGAACAAGCTTTTCCCAAGCAGAAAACATGTGCTCAGCAAATTGAGCTGTCTCGCCGATTCGGATCAGAATATAAGCCGCAACCCAAATTCCGGTCCCGTATACCGCTGACCGAAACAATAGATGATATCCAGATTGCCTCAGGCTGAGAAATTTAGTCGTGTTGCAATGGGTCAGGAACCAGTAACCGCATAGCAGGGGAATTAAAAAGGTTCCCAGGTCGCGCAGCATCGAACAATACTAATCCTGCGAAAACACTGTTTTGTTGGGCTGTGCATTTTGTGAGTTGTTCTGAATCCCAGCCATATCTCTGATGAATTTCTGTACTTTGGGGTTCGTGAAGAGATGCTCCACATCCACGTAGACAGCTCCGCCTGATGTCACTTGCACCTTGGGCTCAAACCTCTCTTTTTCGCTCATGAACAACACCTCCTTCTATAATTTTCCCATATCAGAAACAGACTCGTCCCGATAAGTCTTATGCTTATGCTGCTGCCGGCCAAACCCGTGCCTCCCGCCGCTTCAGCCGAAGCCTGCAAAATACAAGGCCCGGCGAATGCCATAGCTTTCGCAGTGAAACAGCGGCCCAGAGAGTCCCCATAGGATCAAGCGACCCGGGCTGTATTTCCAGACAGGCAACCAGCACTGCCTGATTGTGTCTCGCTCGCATCTTTGGGACAGGTTCGGAGAGACAAAAGACAATAAAACAGCACAAGCTCTGGGCTGCGCGTTTCCGAGGAATATCATCGCCAAGGTCGAAAAAATGATGCACTGTCTCGATTTCTGAGCTCTTTTGCCAGAAACTTGCTCTCGCCAGCGATTGTATCACGTGTTTATATTTGGTTATCTAGAAAAAGCGAGAAGCTCAGAAAAAACCGAGGCTTGGGTCAGCTTGCCTGCTCTGCAAGCATAGTTGCAAAACTGCAACACTGAGAAATTCCTGATCGGCACATAATGAGCGATTCTGCCTGATTACGGCTCGAATTCTGAGGTGATTTGAAACCGACTGAGTATCCCCTCAGCGGTTCTGGCCGAGGCGAGCTGGTACGGAACTCTCCGGCTGGGCTGGACAACGGGCCCCAGTTCCGGCGACAGCGACAAATCAACTGCCGGACTGCAAAGCTGGTTTTCCCACGTCGGAATCAAGGGATCAAGCGAAGTCTCTGAAGGCCTGACCGCTGTGTATCACTGGGCCCAAAATGTCGATGCGACCAGCGGCGCTCTCACCACGCCGCGCCTTTCAAATATCGGGCTGTCCGGCGGCTTCGGCACCATCCTGCTTGGACGGCAGACGACTGCCAGCCGGACCCATGTGGGCTTTTTGGACAACGCGTCTTTTCTAGGCGACAGTGAAACGCCTGGCCGGAGCAGCAATACGATTTCCTATGCTCTCAGCGTTGGCAGCGTAAGCTTCAAGATCGATGGCGTCGGGATGAGAGGCAGCGGCTGGTCCGCGACAGCGCCTGCAGCTACAGTTTCAACAAACAACTACATGCTCAAGCCTGCAGGCGGCAAGGCTGACGGCAAGCTGCGCCCTGCGGCCGCGGCCACAGCGACCTCCGAGGACAAGGGCATCGACTCAGCCCAGCTGGGCATGACGCTGGCGCTGGGCGAGAACGGCAAGATTGCTTTGGCTTATGCCGATAAGGACGGCTTCAAGGATGTAAAGGACACATCGACTCATATCGCAGGTCACTATTCGATTGGCGGAATGGGCTTTCATTTGGGATACGCCGTGCATGATTACAAGTTTAGCGGAATCCCCACTCTAGCCGCTGCCACGCCGGACTATGCAAAGAACCGGGAGGACAAAACGATTTTTTACGGAGTAGCCGGCGCGCTGGGTGACACTGGAGTTAATTTCTTCATGCAGGTCCGAAACAAGAAGTCAAGCGGCAAGATTGTCGGAGATTTTGATAATAATCCAAGTAACCCAAAGACGATTGGCGACATTGAGAAAAACAGCCATACTCCGTATGCGGTGGGCATCTCCAGAGCCTTGGGCGGCGGCGCCAGTGTTCATCTCGAGCACAGCGACCCGGACCTGGATGACACCAAGAGCACCTCGGTGCTCGCTTTGAAAGTCGACTTCTGATCAAGACAGCTTTCGCAGAACAAAAAAGAGGCGCCGAGGCGCCTCTTTTTTTATCCAAAATACGAAACCATTCAGAAGTCGACTTGCAAGCCCAGATAGGTTTGAGATTTCTCTTCGTCTACATCCGTATTATTGTGTTCAAGATGAACGCTGGCACCGCCGCCTAAATCACGCGACAATCCAAGCACCCATGGAGAGGTGTTCTCAAATTCGAGTTTTGTTCTCACAGGAGTTTCTGCCACAGACAAAGATTCTCCAGACAGCTTCTCGCTATAGCCTTGAAACACAAATGACACGCCTGTATCACCCAAGCCGCCGCTGATGCCGACGTAAGTTCTCTTCGATTTGCCCTCTACTGTATGCGCAGGAACAGGGCTTTCACTTTGTGCAGCTCTCAATGCATCAGCCGTGAGATCTGGATCGTGTTTGTACTTGGTCTCTCCGTAGCCCAGATGCATCGTCATGCCGCCGACTGTATACTCGCCTCCAATGCCTGCATTCTTGACGGTTCGATTGGATCCGGCTGCAAACTTGCCCGGGCCCCATGTGTTTGAGTTGTTCTCATAATATACGGCCACCTTGCCATTATCGCCTAAAGCAAGCGTCGCTCCGAGCTGGCTCGCGTCGACATCCTTGTCGTCCCTTTGCGCGCTTGATGCTACGGGACCCGTGTCATAAGTTTCCCAATGTGTTCTGGAATGCCGCATGGAAGCCGGATCAGCCAGAATGTCCGCCTGGAAACTGACGCTTCCGACATCGACCGCATAGGACACTGCGTTGCTGATGCGAGCCGTTGTTCCTGTCGAGCCGTATTTGTGCGCCTTGTCCACAAAAGCGAAGTGATTGTAGCTGGCCCCCCAGACGCGACCAACCGTCAACGTGCCAAATCCGCCTGACAATCCAACGTAGGACAGGCGCCCCTCGCCGGTCCCTGAGCCTTGCCTGGCATTCGCGGCATTGATGCCTTCTTCATTGATGCCTTCTTCAAACCGATATACAGCGGCAAGCCCTTCAGAAGTTTCGCTTGAGCCCTTGATGCCCCAGCGAGAGCCATTGTTAACGACACCGGCGTGCCCGTCTGAGTTGGATTCCCACCCGGCGCGCAAGGAGCCATACCAGCTGGCCTCGGCCAGAACCGCTGAGGGGATGCTCAGTCCGCCTGGGAACCGGCCGGAACCCGGTCGGAAAGCAGGCAGTATCAGTCATTCTGTGCCGGTTATGGATTTCCCGGCGTTGCAGTTCTGCAACGTCAGAAATACAGAAAAATACGACAATACTAAACTGATTAGAGAAATATCAAAACTATTCCGTTTGGACCAACCCCTCTTGTAGTTTGTTCACCTGTTTGGTCGAGATGAGGCAAACAGACAGCTCGATAAACCTTCGACTATAGCTTTCCGAGCCGCCATTTCTTGAAATCAGCTGGCCGCATCTGTCTAACTGCGATCCTCTAAGCCACGGCAGACTCGGATTTCAGTTTGCATTCTGACACTTGCAAGATCAAACAGTCAACGTCATTGCAGTATCTGTCTCAAAGGCATCCACATTTCACTTGCTGCTAAACTTCGAGTAATTCTCGCAAGCGATTTACTGCGACTCTATGATTTCGTTTGCTCATTTGTCTGATATTGTGAATTTTCCACTGAATTGCTGGCAGTCGATGAATTCCGCGGTAAGGCAATAGATCCCAATCAGGTTCACCTTGCTTGATCGAAAGCAAGAATTTGCGCTCGTTTTCAGCAAGGGCGGTCACTGCCCACTTGGTTAGTTGAGTCCTAGCAGATTGAAGTTCACCAAGATCAACCGATTGATCCGTCATACCTCTAAAGTGTGATGAATACACGCCCTCAAGCGGCTTTAGCCTAGGAGCTAGTATTTCTGCTATGGGTCGATTGCAGCCGGCCAAATAAACCACAAACGCGTGGCGAATTTCGTCAGGAATTGTGCCTTTCGCTTGAAGGAGCATAACATCAAAAAGATCGCGTGGATGCTGGCGATCCAGCGCTGCGCAAAGCTTGCCGCCATACAAATCAGCATCAGCCAACCTTTGCACTTCCACAAATAGACCGAGCTGCTGGCGCGCTTTTTTGCAGATTGGATTCTTCACAGGCGGCAGCAAACATACCACGCACTATGTCGTTGACTTCCAATTTGATCCGTACATTTTCCAAGCTGATGAACAGGCGCAATGCATCACTAGGCATTTGAATCTGAGCTCGATGCGATATCAGTTGACGAAGTCTTTTTGAGACCGCGATTATTCCTGTGCGAATCTCACAAAGTGCTGTCTCGCGATCATTGACTGGCAAGTATGCGAGATCAATGTCAACTGAAACCCTTGGCATGTTCCTGCAAAACAAATTTATTGCTGTTCCTCCTCTCAGCGCAAAGAAAGGGACTTGTTCCACTGCCGGAAGGCAGCGAATAAGCAGTTGCACCTGAGACTGATAAATTTCGGAAACAGGCATAGGTTTGCTGACTCTCAGAGCGAATCATCGACAACAAGGCTGTACTTGCGGTATAGCTTGCCTCCTTCATGAATTCTTCGCCTGCCTGAGCCAAAATCCACATTCGACAAATCAAGATAGGCAAGCCACGGAAGATTGCAACACTCCGCCGTGTGCATAAAAAGACGTTTGGTCTTTACAGAAGTACATCTTTCCAGCAATTGTTGAACTATTTCGGGCTGAAGGGTGGTCAGCGATTCCATGATTCGCAGCGCTTCTTCATATGACTGCTGATTTGGCACGAGATACATCATTTCGAATGCTGCCAGTTCAGGAGATGCTGATCTTAGCTCAACACCATCCAGTTTCAATTTTGAACTGTATTCGATTTCATTTACGAATGTGCGGCTTGTCACAAGCTTGACAGATTGAGACCAACGGTGATGCATGAACCAAAAGGGGAGTTTTATTCCAGACTTGCCGAACAAGATAACTTCCCGTCCGCCAAGTGACAAGTAATGGGCGTATCCCTGAAGTTCCAAAGCTGTTATGGCACCGACATGCAGTTCCAAGCCAAGTTGATTTTGAAGAGCATAAACGCCACTGTGCCAATCGATATCTGAGCCAACCCTGATGTAGGCGCCATGAGACAATCGGTCTAGCCATCCAGAACGGACGTACTTATCGGCCAGTCGATGATCTACACCTTCGCTGCGCAGCCATCTGGCAGTCGCCACAGTATTGTTTGGCCACTTCTGCAGCAATCGGTTTATTTTGGAAGTCATTTGATTAGGGCCTGTTAACACAATTTGATCTGGATATGATACAATTATCACCCGTGATTGTCGTCTGGAACAGAGCGGAGGAACCGGCAATGGAACTTACACGGGCACAGTACGAGCGCATTGCCCCGCTGCTGCCGAGGCAGCGGGGCAATGTCAGCCTCTCGAGCCTGCAGGTGCTGAACGCCATTCTCTACGTGGCCGAGCACGGCTGCAAGTGGCGCGGCCTGCCGGAGCGTTTCGGCAACTGGCACACCATCTACACGCGCATGAGCCGGTGGTCGAGGAACGGGGTCCTGGACCGCGTGCTCAAGCGCCTGCAGCGGGAGCGGATGATCCGCATCCGGGTCGAGGTCCTGAGCCTCGGCAGCGCCCGCATCAAGGCGCATCCCGACGGCACGGGGGCGCTGAGAAAAACGGCGCCCAGTGCATCGGCAAGTCCCGGGGCGGGTGGAACACCAAGCTTCATCTGGCTGCCGCGGATGATCGGACCGCCGTGGCCTTCGCGCTCTCTCCCGGCAACGCGCACGATGCCCCGGAGGGGCGGAAGCTCCTGAAGCGGCTGGAGAGGCCGTCGAGCCGCCCGGCGCTCGTCATGGATCGGGCCTATGAGGACGATGAGACCCGCCGGCTGGCATCCGACCTCGGCTTCACACCCGTGGTGCCGCCGAAGAGCAGCCGCATCTCTCCCTGGGAATACGACCGGAAAATGTACCGGCGGCGCAACGAGGTGGAACGCCTGTTCCGGCGGCTCAAGGGCTTCCGCAGAGTGTTCTCGCGCTTCGACAAGCTTGATGTCATGTACCTCGGATTCGTCGTCTTCGCGCTGATCATCGATGCGCTGCGTAGCGTTAACACACCCTAGTCAATCCCAAGTTATGCTTGACATGTCTACAGCCTCCCTGAATTGATTCACGCTTTGCACCCAAGCTCAACTTCATTTGCGACTGCCTCAATTGCTATGCATTCAATGACAGATTGGCTGAAAGATATGCTGAACGAGCTGTCGGATTGTCCTGCATGCGCTCGGGAGTACGATATTGAGTTGCCTGCAAGCATCGATATGGCCAAAACAGAGAGCTTGTTGCGGAAACTCTCATCATTCGTAGCCGATCGACCCCACATATACCCGATCCAAGAGCATTGCATAGCAATAGATTTTCGGAATCCTGGTACCCGCACCTGGTACCCGCAGCACTGTCCTTTTTGTCATTGAGCAGGACGGTTCTGGATCACTCTACTGCCGCACTCCGAGTTCAAGAAGAAGAATGCGAGCGGACGATGCCAATAATTTTCTGAAAGAAGGCGGAGTTATGGAACTCGAAAAAGTAGACTTAAGTGGCTAATTTTTCAGGGAAGAAAGTGACTGACTATTTTAGATTTTCAAACAACCGTGCAAACGGTTATTCCAAATTTGGATGAACTAAGCTGCGGAGACGTAAAGTTTTTGAGGGGCGTTTTTCAATCCTCCGTCAAACATATTGTCTCATTTTCAGTTGCTCCGCTCAGTCATGCGAATTGCATTGGTCATGCTTGATCAGAATTTCGGAGGAATGCAGAAAGCCTTCCTCAACTACTCAATTGAGCTCTCCAATCGTGGACTCAAGGTCCTCAGCATTGCACGCAAAGGAGCGGCGGTTGAAAAACTGCTTGCAGAACATGGAATCGCCTCAGCTGCAATCCTCAATAACAGATTTGGATTTCAAGACATTCTGGCAATTCAAGAGCTGGCCAAAAAACTTTCGTCTTTCTTCGGCGATTCGAATCATTGCTTTATCTTGGCCTTTGGCGCCCGTGCGACATTATTTGCTGGCAAAGCCTGCATCAAAAACTCGAAATGGAAGACGGTCGCGATGCTTCCTAATTCAGTCAATTACAAGTACTATAAACACGCCGACATACTCGTTCCATCGACAAAGACGATGGCCAGTGCGGACTATCACAAGAACTTCACTTCCTCCCCCCCCCCGATTTTCTGAGGTCATTCCTCGATTCAGCCGAGTGTCACCCGCACTGAATGCCAGAGTGCCGAGCAAGGTCACAAAGCTTTTTGCGGCCGGCAGGCTTGTGCCCAAGAAAGGGTTTCATCATCTCATCGGCGCTTTCAGTCAACTAGCAGCCGCTCACCCGGAGATTCGATTGACCATCGCTGGCGATGGGACACAGCGAACTCGCTTGAAAGAGCAGTGTGAGCTGCTGGGCCTGACCGATAAAGCAGTTGAATTTCTCGGCTATCGAGGCGATGTGCCCGACCTGATCGCTGATTCGGACATGCTGATCGTACCCTCGGTCGATGAGCCGTTCGGGAACATTCTACTGGAAGGAATGGCAGTCGGTACCCCGGTCGTAGCGACGAGAAGCGCGGGCGCACTGGAATTATTGGATAGTAGTTCCGCAAAACTTGCAGAGATTGCGTCCTCCGAGTCTTTGGCACAAGCTGTTTCCGATGTGATCGAAGACCCGCAAGCAGCGAGTGAAAGAGCCGATCAGGCACTTGAGTATTTCAAGCAGCGGTACACGCCTGACATCGTAATTCAGAAAGTAATCTCGGTTCTTGATCGAATGTGAGGTGAGGTCAATACTGAGAACCACCCATTGACCCTCGTGCCGGCTTGCGCTCAATTGCTCCCTGAGATTGCCTCAATTCAATCCGCGCAGGCACTGGGCTGCAGAAACTCTTTTCTGATTCTTGATACTGACTCGATTCGCTCCATGGCCTCTCTCGACCTCAGGCTGAATGACGGAAAGGCATCCGGCCGGCCGAACTGACCAAGATCAAAGTACGCTTGCAGCTCACTGTTCCGATACCAGCGATTCTTGTGGTCAGTTCTGTTTGTATAGTAGCCGGGAAACAGCCTGCGGCGGATTCTGCGAAAGCCGGTTTCCTGGCGCGGCGCCTCCCGCGGATTCCAGCGGCTTAAGTATTTCCCGCCCTGATCGATGTCCTGATCCAGCGACGACCTGGGCCAGAAGCATATGTGCAGGCACCGGAAGTCAGCCGTTCCCCACACGGCATTCCTGGGTGTATGCCAAAGGTCGGTCTTGTACTGCGGGCGCCATATGGGATTGTCAGCGTGCATACGCTCGCTTTTGCCCGGCCACGACTTGACCGCATTGCAGTTCAGAATAAATCCTCCTTGCGGTCTTTAGCTCTTGATCACGTGAGTGCTGTTTACGGATGCTGACCGGAACATAAAAAAATTTTATTTTTCGAGCGCTTGTGTGGTAATATCCGTCCTGTTCGGTGAGTTCCGGACACACTATCCAATTTAACTGTTAGGAGTCTTGAAATGAAGAAGTCTTTAGCAAGCAGTGATGAGTTGGTGTGATGAAGTCCGTGAGTATCGGGGCGCTAGGGCAGTCGGTTTAGACTTGATAACAGGAATTCGTCAGGCAGATCATAAGCTGATTCAAGAAACTGCAAAGAACGATATTAAGGCAGTTGATTCTCAAGAGTGGGAAGAGGTGTGCGATAAACATGCTATCCGAGCAAAACGATAGCCATAGAATGATACAGGGAGCGGTTTTTCTGTCTCAAGCGCAAAATGGGTTGGGACAATGCATGAAAGTCCATGATTAGATTGATATTTTAATTTTAAAAAGTATAAAATACAATACAATATAACTGATCTTTCAAAGATTTTCGGTCATTGTAAAACCCTTGTTGAGAACTGGAAACTATAGTGAGTACAAAAAGAAATGACAGTCATTCAGATTCCGGAAAATCTGAAACTGGCGAGAAGAAACGGCAATTTTTATCCGAGACTACCGATACGCTGAAACCGCCGCCGCCGCCAAAACCCGGTGAAAAGCAGCCAGTGCCCGGTGATACAAAGAGGAAGAAATCTTGAATAGGAATTATTCAAATGATATGTGGGATCTCCTTTTTGGAGTACGTCGTTCAATTCGATATCATGATCGAAGAGAGCGGTTTTTCGGGCTTCTTCACCGTCTTGTAGCTTTTTTATGGATATTTGCGGGGTCGTATTTGGCATATACCTATAGTGACATTAACGAATCGCAGAACACGACCTATCTTGTTCTTACTCTTGTTCTGGTTGCTATATCTGCGGCTGACCTCGTATGGGGATTTGCAACCAAAATGGCCCTGCATCAGCAGCTCCGCTATGAATTTTCAAATCTGGAGACTGCAATTGTTACGGATTCAGATGATTCCAGATGCAATGAATATAAATCCCGTCGCACGGCTATTGAATCGAGAGAGCCTCCCAAGCTTCATGCGCTGGATATACTATGTCATAACGAGGTCGTAGCTGCCTGTTATGATGGAGATGACAGGATTGCGCATAAGGCAAATGTCAAATTTATTCATCGAATCACATCTCATGTTAAAGCCTGGCCTGACATAGCAAGCAGTATGAATTAAATGGGAGTTATATCGAATCGTAACCAGAGCTATACGCGGCTAATTTTTTAAGCTTTCAAGATGGCGACACCCGTTTATTGTGAATTCAGGCGGCTGAATATCAAGCCCAGCATCTGCCAGCCAAGCCGCAGGTAAATGAATGAAGAGCACGACATGCCGGGCATGAGCGACAGGCAGGTCAGTTATGTCGCTCACTTGCAGGCCCGTTCCCTCCAAGACCCCAAATCTGGACAGCACCAGCGTCAAGGCACCCCCCGAAGGCACGGGGGTGCTGAATAAAACAGCGCACCGCACCCTGGAAATACGACCGCGAGCGGTGCCCAGAGGTGCAACGAGGATCGAGTGCCTGTTTCGGAGACGCAAGAGCTTTCGGCGGGTCTTCTGGCACTTCAACAAGCTGGCTATCATGGCTCTCGGATTTGCTGCCTTCGCACTCATCGTCGATGCGATACACAGTGTTAACACGTCCCAGTCAGACTGAACGCTGACTTGGAAAAACGCTTGCCTTACAAGCAATTCTGGCCAGATCAGACCTTTGATGCAGTCGGCCTTTTGTACATGACAACTTTGAGATAATCCTCTGTCGCGTCAAAACTCGGACCTTGTCCGTTGTGCTCTCGAAGCAGAGGAATGATCTTGTTGCGTACTCCCATACCTCGCGCGTCAACATACCCGTAGTCGCGAAGAACACCCACAATCATTGGGTTTCTAGGTGAACGCTGTCCAGCAATCATCTTTTCAACAGTCATTGAATTCTGCAGAGCGCCAGGGCTTAATACGGAGATTCGATCCTCATATCGCACAACCTCAATTTCCTCATACCGTGTCCAATCTCGATGAACAAACGCATTGACAATTGCCTCTCGAAGCGCATCGACAGGATAGAGCCACGATCGTACCCGCCGCATCGAATCGTCTAAATCATCTGATTCTTCTGATATAAATGGCTGCATTGCATCAACAAGCTTGTCTAGCAAGCCGTTTTCTACAGTTTCACTTCCCCTTTCAGCAGCTGGTTTTCTAAGTGGCACCAACGGTCCGTCGATCAGCCGATCGTCAAGTGATCCATATGATTTTTCTTCGCCTTCGAAAGCCATCCATCGGATTCCTGCATTGTGAAGAAGCCGCCTCGGAAAATGACCAAAAAGCACCAGGCCAGCGATTGTGCAAACCGACGCGCCATTTTCAGAATCAGTCATGAAACCCAGTCCATGCAGGCGGACATGCCATTGCTCGATGTCGGTCGGGACGGACTCGTCTCCAACAATCGATAGCAAGTAATCTTGCAGACGAGCGGTACTGAGATCTTCAAGACGACTGCCGGATACTGGCAATTTCTCAGCATGCAGCATGCCTCCTAGCGCATAAAGCCGTGCTTGCTGCTCACGCGGAGCTAGTCGCGAAGTGCTTCCAATGCGGATATAGATATCTTCGCGATTATTGTGCCTCACAACATAAGGCTTGGCAATCCCTGTGCTCAAGGTGATCACAGCGACTCTGGACCGAGAGTCTATCTGCACCTCTTCGTAAAACGGGATGATAATTGGATGGATATATCGACCGAAAACTGTATCCATAACCCATTGTTCAAGGTCATCGCGCTGAATGCCGCTTATGGAACCGTCTTTTTCAACTCCGAGAAGTATGCGTCCTCCTTGAAAATTTGCGAGCGCGACTGCTTCCTTTGCCAACTGTTCGGGACGAATATCATCGCGCTTGAACTCAATTCCGGAGTTTTCGCGATTTACAATCAGTTCCAGTAATTCTGCTTTCGTCATCAGTAGTCGAACCCGTATTTCTCTCTCCTTTGAAGGAATGCTTCCTTGCCGCCGTCCAAAATGCTGGCGGCATGGTCACGAACAACTGGAATATCGATTGAACCTTGAGCATTTACTGGTATCTGCGCTTGATTATCCGTTGCCAGACACACGCCTATCCATTCGGCATCACCGAACACTGGAATGTTGGCATTGTGAGTTGCGAACAGAAACTGCCGTTCCATCTTTGCTGAACGCAACTCCTGCACAATTCGGTCTGCGATAAATGCGTTATCCAGATTATCCTCTGGCTGATCCATAATCAGGGGGTCCTTATTGTCAAGCAGCAGCAAGTGCAAAATGGCCGTACACTGCTGACCGGTGGAAAGTTGGTCCAGAGACCTGTAACGCTCAGCCGCATGGGAAGTGTTTAATTCAAGCATAATGTGGTCTTCCAGATCTATTTCTTCAAGTCTGTAAACCTGTAAAGCGGTCATTTTCGTTAATGTTTCTGCAAGTCCTGGTGTTAAGGTCCAGTCTTTGCTCAAAAGCGCAGCCTTTCCTTCGCGAACAGCGGCAACCAGGCCGAAGACCGTCAGATCGAAAGCCTCATCAACCCATTGAGTTTTTCGTTCTCCCACGCCCGGCAAATCTTGTAAAAATTCACGCAGATGCAAGCGCAGACCATTCGGTATCAGCGTAATTCGCAATTTGCCATCCAGACGCTTATTCAGCCTCTGAATTGTATGCTCCTTTGCCGCTGTTCTTGCACTCCGAATATCAGAAATTGCACCAATTAAATTGCGTCTTTCTTGACAAAGCTCATCAACCAACACTTTCAATGACCTCAATCGATCTCTGGCTGGCTTGATTCGCTCGATTTCCCGGAGCAAGCCTTGATATTTCAATCCGGCCTCTTTTCCACTCATGCCTGCGACTTCAGGGAGTTTTTTGAATTCGTTTTCGATTTGATTTTCAGCATCTTTCAAAGCACTGTTCAATCCATCGACAATTGAGTTGAGTGCATTCTCTGCCTCGCCGATTTCTTTATCGATATCTTCAATCTTATGGCGCATAGAGATACCCAGAGCGTCAAAAACCTCACGCGCTCGACGAAGCAATTCCGCATGAGGCAATCCAGAAAGAGCTTTATCACTTAGAAATATCGGATCAGGCCATGAGTCCTCAAATCCTCGCTGCCCGCTGCGCAATTGTCTTATTTCCTCGTGGATTCTTGGTCCGAGCTGCCGCTCTGTCTCCAATAGCGGAACTGCCTTTAGCTTGGCATCAATACCTTGATTCTTGAACTGCTTCGCCTGTTCTTCCAGTATCGGAAGTCGCGCGATATACTGTTCTACTTCATCTATTTCTTCCTGGTACTTGGCTAATTTGTTGCTGTTCTCTCTGAGCTTCTTGTATGCGTCACCGAGCTGAGCCGCCTGTGTTCTGCTCTCAGGCAGGAATCGGTCCAGTACTTTGGCCAGCGCCCCGGGGCTTTTTGCCAATTCATATATTTCGTTCTGACCATAGATTTCTACATTCGGAAGCAAATCCCTGCCTGGATGCAATAATGACTCATTCCCTTGTTCGTCAATTACTCGGGATGGTTCGCCGTAGCGCCGAATGACGGTGTATGTCTTCATCTGATTGGATGCCGACTGCAATCGAATGATGACTCGCCCTCCCGATTTGCCAAGATTTTCCTCGACAATCTGATTACCTTGCCTGATCGCCTCCTCGCCTTTATGAGACACATCCAAGGCAAATCGAACGCACTCTAGCAAGGTAGATTTGCCGGTTCCACGACCGCCAATTACAGCGTTGAGGTGTCCCGATATCTCGGCAGACAGACCGTCGAAATAACCACCTTCAATAACAATGCTGTTAATTTGACTGTAGTATCGCTTGTCCATATTATCGTGAAGCCGAACGCGTGACTCATTGTCTTTGAAACTCATCAAGAATGATTCAAAACAGGGTCGGGTCATTTTTATGTAGGTCGTTGCTCTCGGATCTTTAAGATCATCGGGTACAGTGATATCCTTTGCGTTGATAAGCGCAATTGGCTGCTCACGAAAATAGTGACAGTCCTTATTGAGGACAATGTTTCTGTAATTAGTCGGCAAATCATCAGCGCTGCCTGGTATCTGGGCAGCCCGCAACAGACGATTCTTCCACAAATTATTGAAACTGCCCTTGAGTATTCCGTTTTTCGAAGTAATATGGGCTGCAAAGCAGAATCCCCCGAAATCATCAATCGTACCGAGCAGCTCCTGTCCCCCCAGAGTTGACGGAAGAACACCATGCGCGGGGTCTGTCAGATTCAATTTGCCCAGGTAGCGTTCAAGCTGCTGCTGAGTTGTCGATTCTGAAAACAGGCAAACCCAATGAACTTTTTCGGTGGTTGAGACTTCGAATCCAGGAAAAACGACGAGGCCGGCTTCTACAAGAATATTGCGCGCGATTTCCGCATCCGCAACACTCCCATGATCTGCGAAGCCTACAACTTTTATATCTTCGGCTAAACAGATGTCCCGCAGATTCTCCGCGTAGATATGAGATTGCATTCCATGCTCTTGACCGCGGTAGGCTGCACTGTACGAATGAGAGTTCACCTGCAAGGCGCACTTCCAAAATCTCGCGCAGCTATATTGTTCTTGATTCATAGATCCTACAAGTTATCAGTAACTTCTGTCAGAACATTGCCATAACACAACGAATGTCCGGTCATTCGGCTATTGTCGGATAAAGGCGTTTCGGCATCAGCCGTGATGAATTGCCAGTCGATATATTTATGCGACACAAAAGACTTGGCTTGGCACTAATGCTTTCTTGAAATTCTCGAACAGTTCGCTCTCATCTGCGATCAAGTATAAAAATCGACTGTGTCCGTTCAATAGGAAATATCCGTGAAAAAGAGCGCATTTACATCGGAATTTATTTTTATTATTGAGTTATCGATTCGGTATTGAAACTTATCGTCCGCCTATCCCGCATCATTTGCAATTCCATCGAATATAACTTTTGCCCTCATTCAGCAAGGCGGTCGAAGCGAACCTGATAGCATTTGAATTCATAGGACCTATATTCAGAAGTCGCTATATGAAACACCGCACAAAGAAATTGCTATCGAAGCAATAGAGGATAGCGTCGAACTTAATGGCTGAATTTTACTTATGTAACTTCGCTCACCAGATAGCTTTTCAGGTCATTTTTCACAATTAAAACCTAAAATAAATCACTGCCGTTCCAATGTTGGTTCTGATATCTAATGCATCCGATTGACTATAAAAAAAACGTATGCGGAAAGAGAGCTTCTGAGAATTCGAGAGAAGCTTAGCACCGCCAAACGGATAGTCATTGGTCAGGAGTATACTCAACGAACACAGCAAATTTGAGACTTCCTGAGGATGCGATTGAAATGAAAGTGCGGGAAAACTTTCCCAAACTGTGATATGAATCACGAGTTGTCTCAATCCAGTTTGTTAATTATCTTTTGCTGTCGAGCGCAATCGGATCAGATTGTGCCTATGTTCTTTTGCGTTGGTGTGTCTTCGACGAGGAGTTGCCTTGCGCCAGTATGCTGGGAGCCGCAGTGATTTCGAGCTGATTGTGTTGAAAATATCGGATGCGGATGCGGAGTGGAGCATGCTAACACCTCCATTTACTTGACCGATTATTTTGCTTAGGCTGCTCGTAAAGACAGGTCAATAACAATTACTTGTATCCCTGATACCTTAGGATAGCCGCCAGAGATTTTGTCCCAATATTTCTGGAGGGCTTGCTGCAGGCTGGAAATGCCGACCCGTTTGCCGTTGATGTCCCATTTTTTGGCGGTTTTCTGTCCTTGCCAGATGAGAAGCATCACGCCGTAGCGTTCAGCTCCATCACGCAGATAATCGCCGGCAAGCTGGTTACGCAATCTCTCTTGCAACTTGGGTCCACTCCAGCGCTTGGCCAGCAATTTCAGTTCAATCGGTACTGGCTGTTCGGAATTCTGGCTATTTAATCGAATGTCCATGCGTTGCCGATTCGCAACCTCATCTTCCTGAGAAATCGTAAAGCGATTATCCATTTTTTGTCTAAGCCAGTCTGCAACAAGAATACGCATTTCTGTTTCGTCTGGAACTCTTTGCCAAGTTAGGCAGGGGCTTGTGTCGGCATTCTCCAACCAGTCTTTCATGTCGGCAAGAAGGTCAACTGCCAAGTCAAACAGTTGCTTCTGGGTTGCTGGCGTTATGGTGAGACGTGAATCGAACTCGGCAAATTGCGCTGGAGTCCACAGCTCGAGGTCACCGTCTTTCTCCGCTCGCTCGTAGGCAAGTTCTTTCATTCTGAGGCGATAGCTTGGATTGGGATGCTCTTCAGAAAGCTCCGTAAGTGCTGCGTAGGTTTCCTTGCCAGGAATTTCGCAAAGCAGGTTGAAAATACCGCCGCGCGCTTCTTGAGCGTGGTCGCGTAAATTGGGCGAACAGGCGCCCTTGCTAGCGCGATCATTGTCATCTTCTGCACGAATATACTTGTACATCAGTACGTAAAGGTTTTTAAGATGTTCGGGTGTTCGAAACAGGTTTATCCTTGAGCCGGCTATGGAGTGAAATCGCATCCCCGTCAATGCGGTGATAAAACTCTGTGCCGCATGCGAATTTCGGTCGGGATCCAACCTTGAAAGCCAGCTTGACAAGGCTGGCATCCCCGTATCCGGCTGAGTCGCGACCCAAGCAGCATGCCATTGTGAGAGAAGTGCATCGCACTGTGCGGTGGAAACCTTTTCTTTTGCTAGATTGGCAAGCACGTCCGGACAGATGCCTCCGCTTCTCAGAATTTGCAGGCAATAGCGTAGTGTGTCAGCATTCAGCGGTTTATTTCCCTGGAGCCATGTCAGGAGCGGTTCAACAAGGGATTGATGCAGCCAAGGTGCATAATTTATTGTGTCATGCAGGATTCGATAAAATTTTTGATCGGGTTTTATATTTCCAAGTTCCCAATAAATTTCAGTCAGCATGGCTTTGATCACACTTTGCGGCTTGGTTTTGTATATGGGTTCAAGCCAACGGGGAAATCCGTTCGCTTCCCAGGTGATGTAGCGCAAGGCATGGTCTATTTCGGATTCATCCAGATGCGCTGGAAAATCACTGTATTCCTTGGCCTCGATTGCGAGTCCCGCCATAGCAAACAGCCTTGAGCAGGGAATCGTCGAGGTGTCAGCTCCTTCTGATGAAAGCTCCGGGTCGTGAACCCGCCAATGACTCATGGCGGCATCGCGATAAGCATGGGCAACATCAACTCCGAACTCATCGATCAGCATTTCCCATTCCACCCCCTGGGTGCGACTGGTTCGCAGGTCTTCTCCATCTGTTTCCACCATCAGCCAAAGCTGATCTTCACTAAAGACGCCTGGTTTTAGTCCAGGTGGATTGCGGACGATATCGGGGTTTGCCTTGAGACGCTCAATCCAATTTGACCTGTTCTGTAAACGCTCTCGCCGCCGGCGCTCATTTTCCTCCTTCATTTGCTTTTCTTCCTGTTGCCACTCGCGTACTTGTTGCGGCAGGGCTGGATTAAGCAATTTATTCAGTTCAGTTTCAAGTATAGTTATGCCATTCACCGCATCACGTAGTTTATCAAGCCAAGCGGCAGGATATTCCGCCTGCGAGAAAATCTGAAACGCAAGTGACAGGGTGACTAGCTGATCATCTTCTGAATCACACGTCCTGACCCAATCAAGGACACGTCGAAAGCTGTCCGATCTGAAATCCCAGTAGCGACCGGAGCATGCGACTTGAAAATAGTTGTTCAATCGCTCTCCGCTCATTCCAAGCTTTTTTCGTGCTACATTTATTGCCCGCCAGAACAAGATATCATTCAGTTCCGGCCATGCTGGAACTAGATTCTGTAAATCGTTCTTATAAACATCAAAATGCTGATTAACGGAACCATTTATACCTGGAACATTGAGCAAGATTTCAAGAGCGCTTTCTCGCATAGCCGCATCAGCGCACTCTGAGACCAGCCGCTCAACAGCATGGATCGCTGGGTTCGAAAGCCATGAGTATTCTTGCGAGATGCGAAAAAGCAAATGTTCGATATGGGGAGGGCGATTCAGAAGTTTTTGCAAGCCGTCAATAAGATCGCACAGTGATTGAGGGGGTTCTGAACTTGAAATTGGAAAGCGTTCAATATATCCATGCAATGCCTGCTCCAACCCGGTCACTTCGAAACGATCCAAAGGGGGCAGTTTTTCGATGGCTGCCAGTAAACGGACAACACCCTCTTGGTTCGCAGAGGCATTTTGCAGAAGTTCGGCAAGCAGATTTCGGGGAATGTCAGACTGACCAGTTGATAAATCGTTCCACAATAAAGACCGCTGTTCGTCAGTGCCGCAGCTCATGACCGCACGAACGGCAACCATACGCGCATAGATGTCGCGCCTTGGATCAATGGCTATGGTAATAAGCGGCGGTACGCATTTCTGCATCTTTCCTTGCCAGACCAACCTTCCCAGGAAAAAGATGGCCCTATCGTGTGCGCTATGATTTTCGATCAAATTGAGTGTTTCATCAGTTAGGTCGGGTTGCGCTATCATTGCAATCGCGCTGTTGTCTTGTGCAGAAGTGCTCTTCTGGATTTCAACAATATTGGCAACGATGTCTTTGAGAATGCGTTTGCGTTCCGATGACGGAAGGTGTGCCGGATCACCCCCCTCTACGGCAATTTCGGGATGTATAGCCAGTGTTCGATTGCGAATATTTTCGTCTTTCAGAATCAGCCAAGGCAGTATAGGACGCAAGCGAGGAGAAACGATAGCTTGTCCGTACTGTTTGCGAAAAATCAGCCCTTCAATGCTATGCCGCGCAGTATGCCTTTGCAAGAGCTCGATGAACCACTCAGCGGCCAGAAATTCACGGATTTCTCGATGCCGAAACCTTACTGAACCGTAAATCACATCGTTGAATATCGCTCTCTCAAGGAGGGTCTGGATATCGCGTGAATCCCAGTCAGATAGGACTTCATCTGCTTTGATTCCCATTTGCTCGTGTGTTTCGTCTGGGACCTGAATGCCGGACTCGTTGCACAGTATGACCGCTGCCGCGAGCTTTCTTGCTCCAGCGAGCGCCTTGCTCGGATTCAATGAACGCCGGATTTCATTATCCGGATTCGCTTCCTTGAGCCCGAATTCTATATTGTGTCTGATTAACTCACTTCGGCCGCCTAGGGCAAAGTCTTTTTTCCACTTGTTCAGAATCCCTTTCAAATCGAAAGGCCGTGCTGCCAGGCACATGATATCTGACCGTTCGAGCTCCTCGATCAGTCTGTCAATTTCCGGTATTTTCCAATGTTCGGCAAATTGCTGGATATCGTTCTCATTCAGTGGATCTAGCTGAAATATTTCCAGTTCACTTGCAGATAGGCAGAGCGATTCGTTCGATTCAGAACTTTGATTACCCCTTTCTACTCTCGATTTCATAAAGGGCAGATAACTCTTGATCAGTTCATGGTCTGACTTTGGGCGCCAGGCGTAGGGACGACTGGAAATGCAGACATGGGCACGAAGCTGTGCTGGTTTAATGGCACCTGCAAATCGCTGGATCGCTTTTTCGAAATCTCTTGGATCGGCAAGCCGAGCTTCATCGATGGAATCGAGAAAAATCCAGGCTTCGTCCAAAGTAGAAAGCCATTGTTCAAATTCTTGTATATTGCCGACATCGAACGACTGTTCGAATTGTCTGGTGATATCCTCAATGCGGATGAGAAACGCGAAATGGCCGTTATCCCGAATAAATTTCGCACGCTTAGCCATTTCATGCGTCTTGCCTGCCCCGGCTTCTGCCAGTATTACAGTGCGATACCTCTTTTCCAATTCACTCCAGGTCTTGTTGTTCTGGTTTCCGAGAATCCCAAGGACTTGCCGCTGGTCTGAGTCGTATTCCGATTGGGCAATCGGAGAGAAAAGTCGCTCCAGGGGAACGTGATCAGTGGAGTTCATGCTGGTCCGAAATATTTCAATTCTATGGTTTGGATGTGCAAGCAAATCAGTACATATTGTAAATGTGCCGTAGCGATCATTTTGATGACCAGCGGATTTGAGGATTTTACGATAGAACGGTTTTCGAGCTCACTGTCCGTCAATTGGAAAAATATTTTTGCCAATGACCGTCAAATTATGCCAGCTTGAAACCCGACTCTAGATTGCAGTGCGACTGGATCGTCCCTGTTCACAAAAGTCAAGCGCCACCACCTGCTTGGCCCCGGCAATCTGCCCGACCACCGGCATGTAGCCCTTGCATTTCTTATAGGTTACACTTGGCCTTTTCCTTATCGGCCTCAATCGCGTCAATGTCCAGCGTGACCTCGGTGCGCCCGCCCAGCACCAGCAGCCGCAGGGCGCAATCCTACGCGCTTTTCTAATATGGCAAGTAGCACATCTTTTGCCGCCCCGTGCTTATGGCAGTGCAGGTATCTAAATCAAAGTACGCCTGACTGACAGCATAATTCAAAAGGCAATGTTGGCATTTGAGCACATGTGACCTGATGCCAATGCCGACAATTGGTCATCAGATCGGCTAACGCTCAGTGGCTACGCGAGACACCTCGATTCAATCCGCGCAGATGCTGAGCTACAGAAACTCTTCTCTGATCCTTGACACCGACTCGATTCGCTCCATGGCATCCGACCGGCCGAACTGACCAAGATCAAAGTAAGCCTGCAGTTCACTGTTCCAATACCAGCGGTTCTTGTGGTCAGTTCTGTTTGTATAGTAGCCGGGAAACAGCCTGCGGCGGATTCTGCGAAAACCGGTTTCCTGGCGCGGCGCCTCCCGCGGATTCCAGCGGCTCAAGTATTTGCCGCCCTGACCGATGTCCTGATCCAGCGACGACCTGGGCCAGAAGCACATGTGCAGGCACCGGAAGTCAGCCGTTCCCCACACTGCATTGTTGCGCGGGTGCCAAGGATCAGTCTTGTACTGCGGGTGCCATATCGGATTGTCAGCGTATCAGAAAGTATCGCATGGTTAATCCAATTGAGACAGCAGTCACTTAATTTTGCCGATCAACCAGAGTGGAAGAGCATTTTTCTCTGCATATTTCTCGGTACAGCTTTCGAAGGTGTTCTGACGACTCAGTCGGAGATAATTGGCTGCATCAGATAAACGATTAGCCCTGGCTCATGTACCTGTTCTTCAAAGATACTCGGGGCAAATGATTCGGGATCAGGTGAGGCAGACAGCAACTTACGCGGTATCGCGTTGCGTTTCATTTCTCCGCCTTTCAATCCCAGATGCAATCAAACCTAATGCAAGCTCGATATCAGACGTGCCGAACAGTTTGTTCTTGTCTTCATCATTGAGTCCATTATCTGATTGCCAATAGTTGATTTTTTCACAGAGATTGGCTGTTCCAAATTCACGTGTCGCACCACCAAATCCTCCAATCAGGTACAGTGGTTTATTGTTATTCAACGCCAAACGAGCTTCTTCCATAATGCCGGGTTCCTTCCCTTCGTATCCCTGAATCTTTCCTCCAAGGCATATTCGGCATCCTGGATTCAATAATGCAGTCATGCAGTTTCGAAGTGCTGTCATCTGTTGAACCCGGTCGGGGCTATTGCACTCTTTCCATTTGAAGTCTGAATCCGCCACACGGCACTCCTTAACGGCTTTATCAAGGGACAGAACTTTCAATACACCTGCGCTAACATTCTGAGCTTCAATTGCCGCCCGACTAAGTTTGTCTGCCTCAGCTGGAACTATGTTCAGCATGCGCGGAGTCTCATTCCATTGTCCGTTCCCGGTATCAAATTTTGAGTCATAAATGTCATAGTTTCTGGCACCGGAAGCGACTTTAGCGGCAAAATCGGCTATTGCCTGCATGACTCCATCTTCTCGCCAATCATGACCAAAAATGATGCGCATATTCTTTCCCAAGAAATACTGCGCTATTCGAATTACTACTCGATTAATCTGTCTGTCGTCGTAACCGATTCTTTCAGCCTCAGGGCATGGAGAAACTGAAATTCCTACGGACCAAATTTCATTCATTGCTGCAGCTCATCAAACGTAACCAGCTCAAGTCTTCTGCCATCTTGACTCATTATAGGCTCAACTGCTTGCAGGTAAGATTGTGGTAGTTTATCTGAAGGAGCAGCTGACTTAATTGCTTGCTGAGCATGGCTGTATAAAAGAACCTCAGTATCAGCATAAGAATAAATTAATCAGATAGCGGTCACCTTTGCAGATAATCGATGAAAACGCATGGTTAAGTGGATCAAATTGATAGAGCAACATCAGTGGGATTGGTTTACCGTTTATGAACAGCGTATGAATCTAGGCAATGGTGGATCATTTTTTTCAATGAGACTGATAATTTCATCAAGGTCACGCAGAAATTCTGCTTTTTTGACCTTTAAATATTGCCAGCAGCTAAATTCAGCTGTGTCACGGTAGCCATTGATCGCGATTTTAGCTTTTTCAACATATTCACTTGCCTTATTGGCATTGCCAACCGCCCAGTACGCCAGCGATATGCATTGATACTTGTTGGGCGATTCTGAGTTTTGAGATATCGATTGCCAGCGGTTCAGCACGTGCTGAAAAATGTCTGATCTGACTTCATGTGTACTACCCCAGCAAGCCATTGCATAGTTAAATAAATCTTCAATACTCAAGTCAGATAGGTCTTTTTCTTTTGGCTCGTATAAATCCATCGCATCCGAAAAATGCCTTAATCCAATCAATGCTAAGCCCATTTCAGATTCAGCGTGTGTGCGATTCTTATCCGAAATGTCATTCTCTGCGAGTATTTGTTCCAACAACTTTAAACTGAATTGCAGTTGACGTTTGGAGCGATTGAATCTCGAGGTCATCCATAACTTATATTCAAGCGGCAATGAACTCACAGCAGAGCGTCGGATGATTTTTTCTGGATCAGTTTGATTCAGCGAAGACAATCGGGCTACTGCTTCTGTTACGATTACTGGGGACACATCCTCAAAGTTTAAAACCCGCCAGATATCCTCTTGCGCCAGATCTTCATTCTGATTTGCTTCATGTATCCTGGAGCGCATCAGGAACAGGTTCGGATCTTCGTGCCCGGCTTCGGCCGCCGCATTCATGATGGACAGCGCTGTCTCCCAATCATGAAATTTGTAAAACTCAGCGAGTCTAAACAGCACTTCTCCGTCTGACTGATGTGTCAGCCGAATTTTGTCGAACGTTTCAAATTGCTCTTGCAATCGTTTCGGTCTGCGCCGCATGAGTTGGCTTTTTCGACTTGCTCCACGAATATATTCCAGTGCTCCATCTCGGTCTCTCCAGTTGTTGATTATGATTTCCGAGACAACTTTGTCATACTCGTGCGCCAGTCTGCTATTGGGCCGGTGCAGGGAAAACAAAGTTTGATTCAGAAGAGAGAGACTGTCATAGCGATGCACAATATTCAATTTGTCCTGTATATCCAGTTCGCTTCGAAAGTTCTCTATGATGGATTCGAGGATGCGCTCTTCATCATCAAGGTCAGGCACGTTGGACATCACAAAGTGCAGATCAATTTTCTTCTTTCGCACACCTTCTGCCTCAGCGCGAATGCCGCTCACTGCATCAGTTAGCCCGCGAAGGTTTTGCTTGTTCGGAAAAAACAGCACGACGACTGCATCGGGCAGCTGACGCGTGCAAATACCGCTTGTATCGGTGTGGCCTGTGCGAGAGTCAAGGAACACATAATCAGGTTTCAGGCGCTTGGCCCACTGTGCTTTCAGATCTTCAAACAAAAGATATCCCTGTCTGCGGTCGTACAGCTCTCCCCAATCGATTTGATGTAAATTTGCACTGTAATTCTTTCTTTTGCCGGCCGGCATGATCCAAAGATCCATTTCATGGTCTTTATGTCCTCTGCATTCGGCGATATAATCCGAAACATCGGGTGATTCGCCCGTTGCCATATATCGCGAGACGAATTCGATTATTCCGGGGATTTGCTTTTTTGGCCGCATTACGGCAAATGTGTCAAGTCCAGGCGCCTCGATATCAAAATCTACCAAGAGCACTCGACGTCCTTTCAGCGCGAGAGACACCGCCGAGTTAGCCAAGGCCATAGTCCGGCCCACACCGCCCTTGAAAGAATAGAACGTTGTTATATACATGCGCTCAGGCCGCTTTGTGCAGCCGAAAATGATCTGCCTCGTTTAGCATTTTCTCACTGATCTCGATCGAGCTGAAACGACTGTTATCGTTCTTTTCACGCGCTGGCGTGTGAGTCTTGAGAAGCGATTCAAGACGTTCCATCACTTCTGGATATTTCAAAATCCGCAAGTATCTGTCATTCGCAATCGACTGCATCAGGTGTCCATTTTCCCAGCGGTTAAGGGATGCCATTCCTATGCCGGTCAGCTCGGAAAATTTCGCACGGCTCATGCCGTAGTCTTTTCGCAACTGTGCAATCTGCGAAGGACAAAGCACTCCCAGATGCTCACAAATCGCGTCGTGTTTAATCTGCTCGCCAACTTCATCCAAATATTCTGCATCACATGACTTGCATCTGCGGGCCGGAACCTCAACAGTCAACCGAGCGGCAGATGCTCCTTGTCCATATTGAAACGCAAATCGAGTCCATGTAGTGACAACATCCGAAGCTGCGCAAAGCGGGCAGATGTGGTCGGTCTGTACCAGAACAAGTTTGCTTTTCGATTTTCTTTTATTCATTGCTGCCTCTATTTTTTAGTGAGTTCGAATAGTGAAAACTGCGTCCAAAGATGGTTCCAGACCCCAGCTGCAGCTTGATATAGAGTTGAGGTTTATCCGGTTCAATGTCGACTTTCATCACATACCCCTTGCTGTTTGGCGGCTTGTCCAGTTGAACAACTTCCATTGGGTGATTTTGTTTAAGCAGTTCAACGATGTAAGCCCAAGCAGATGTATCCGTGAAGTATTGATCGAGAATTCCGTTTGGATTGCGAACCTGACCAGGCTGCCATTGAGTCGGCCGTTCGACACTGAATTCAGAACGTCGCGTTTGCTTCCGTTCGGCCAATTGTATCATATGATTTATTATTTCTTTTTTTAAATCTATAATACAAAAAAAAACTCTAATATTAAACCATAAGAACTATGTGCTGATTACAATTTTGAAAGGAGCTTATATACCTAACTTGATGCATGCAAAATACATCTATATATCGGTGAATATTGAAATTTATTTTCCAAATTACTCGGTATTTTTCTTTTTTTGAGAATTCACTGACTGATCTTTCAGCCTTGTCAAGTTAGGTATATAATTCCTATCTAAATGCTTGTCTCCAAAGGAATAACCAAAAATCAATAAGCAGCTCTGTGGTCTAGCGAGAAAATCAGAAAAATCGACGAAACAATTCCCCGGCATGATAGCCAGTTGTCTGGATATACTTAGCCGCACGTGGAAAAACCATTATTGAATCGTCCGGTTCTTTCTTTCCCTCTACTATTTCCTTAAGCTCTGTCCAAGCTTCCCTTGCCGCCAATTCACGATAGTCCAGTTCACCGCATTTTCGCCACGTCAGCGAGCCGTGCAACTTCACAAAATAGACATCATTGCTACCGAACCTCGCTTCTCCGTGTGATTGAGTATTCTGAAATCCGAGATCGAAAGACTGAGGCGAAAAGATCCGATTGTGAATTCCCAAAAAACCTGTATGAACATGTACTCCTGCAAACTCGGCTGCCCTGGCTGCCGAGCACCAATTGTTCGTTGCAGTAACTTGATGTGGCTCATTTAATACGTCAAGTTTATAAGCTGGATTTTCCCACTTATCATTTGAAAGTATCGCCGCTTTCAATAAGCACCAGAACAAATCTGCTATGTGCTGCTTAAGATCATCCTGATCCGAATCGTTCGGGGCACTCCTCTCTCAGTCTATTTTCGCAATCTCCAAAGAGTCTAACAGTTCTTCAATGTTTGGCGATGCCTGTTCTTCTTCATTGAGTTTTAAAAACCTCTTTTCCTGTAAATACGCCACGGAGTTTTCATTGTTGTTTTTGGATTCTTGCCAAACATCCTTTATCGTTTTTCCTCCAGCAACAACTGAGGCTCCTGACCCCAGAAAAATTCCAACATTCTCAAGTCGAAGAAGACTGGCGAGATGTGCTTTTATGTCCTTTTTCGAAACTCTCTCGCCGCCGCGAATTCCAACCTTTGACACAACGAACTCCTCCACAATAAATAACGTCTTATTTACATTTCTTTTTGTTGTTATATTCGGGTTCGTAATTTTCTATGAGATGGTCTTCGATTCCCTTGTGCTCGAAAATGACAGACAGAGCACAAATGAAAAAATCGTAAAAAATTCGTTAATCAGTTTTTCGATGTGTTTACAGAAGTTCTTTTTCGATGAGGCTTTTTGATTGACTTTACAATTTGAGAAGTGCTCATCGCCAACTGATCTTCTGACCGTATGATCCTTGGTATTGCGCAAGTCTGACATTCATCCCGATATCTTATCTGTCTCGCCAAAATACACAGTCTTCGACCTGTGAGACATCACCTATAACCCCGGCTTTATCCGGGAACTCTTTTTTGCATTTGGGTTTGTTCAGTTCTGCTTTTTGCCAGTTCTGCTCGCAGAACAAATATTGCTCAACGCGTTCTTTCTCTTGCTGTACTGTTTTCTTGCCCAAGGTCCTTATTCATCGAATATCACTCATCTTTCACTGCTTACCGCCAGATCCGCCGCTGCCAAAGTAAAAGCCAATTACGGTTCCGGCAATACCAGTAAGCGCAGCGATAATCTCGGTAAATCTCGAGCTGTCGCTTGACTCGTAGGCCATTCCGCCAAAGATGAGAAAAATGACAAATGAACCCACAATTGCCAGCGCCAGCATTGATCTGACTGATCCCTGTGGAAGAGACAGACCTTTCAGATCTTGGTTATTGGATTGACGGGATTTGCAGATTGAATAGCCTGGAAGTATGACAAGAACAAAAATCAGCAGAATGGACTCAGCGATGATAAGCGGATACATTTTGATTCACTGCTGTCCCAACGTTTGATTTCAGATTTGATGTATCTGATTGACAGTCATATTGTAATATGCGGAAAGAGAGTGTCCGAGACTTCAGCGGGGAGACTGGCAGCCTCTAACCGAAAACAATCAATCAGGAGTATACCCGTCATGCGCGAAAGGCGCTATGTTTTTCTCAGCTTATGGACCAGTGTTAAAAACCAGAATAAACCGTCATTATTCCGCGCCTGAATCACCCCGCCCACCGATGAAACCGGCCGAACCTGCGTTTTGGCCGGCCTGATCTGCCATGCTCGATGCGGAGGCTGAAGCATGGTCGTATTTTCTATCGGCGGCAAGAGCCTGCTCTCGTCCCCGCATACAAACTGATCCGGGCGGACAGGTCTCAAGCCCCGCAATGTCTCCGGCTCTGCCCAAGAGCCGCGAGCGAATGGCAAGCTGGTCGCATCCTCGGATGCAGGACCCATCTTCCATCCGCTTTACAGCCTCCGTATTGTCTTAGCCCCCGATATTCAAAAAGGGAGATCGCTATGATAAATGATCAGATGCACGTTGTCTGCGCGCCAAGGCGAAACAGCTGTATGATGCACTTGATGCCCATCTGTCTCCGACCGACTCGTTCCTGCTCGGGTCGCTGCTGGAGCGCCATGACTTCATTGACCGGCAGGCCGATGCGGGCGAGCAACCGCAGAAGAGGATTCCGGGCATCAGCCGCCAGTCGGTGTGCGACATCCTGATTGAGACCGGCGGGGATGCAAGCGTGTTTAACCCTGTCAAGGCATTCAGTGCCTGGGCCGGGTGTGTCCAGGTCACAACAAAAGCACCGGCCAGCGGCGCGGCGCACAAGCTGCTGAAGACCCTGTACTCAGTGCTAAAAAACCGCCAGCCTTATTCTGATCCAGACTTTGACTTTGAGGTGCTGGTCGCGAGTCGCGGCTCGGCACGATGACTCAAATACCCCTGATTTCAGATCCCCGCTACTGGGCAGGAATCCAATTGTATCCATTCATCGTCATACAATCTTGACTTTCGCATCCAGCAGGTCGAATGCCTTTTGCTGATAAGCCGTCAGCTTCGTATCTCATACTCGACATAGTAAGCCAGCACACAAAAACAGATGAGCACATGCCTTTCCTTTCGATGGCATGTCGGTTGCGCTTTCAGGTCCACCATCTTGATAGAACGAAACGCCCGCTTGCCCGCCGCTTTGGACAGCTTGCCCTTTCGCGTTAATGCGCACTTATCAAGTATCTCCGCCGGCGCCTACTGATTCACTAGCAAGTGAAAGCCCTGGTCAAAACTCTATCAAAACTCCAAACTTAGCTCCAAGGTTTCATATATAGAGGTTTCGGTATCCCATAAGATTTCGGTTCCCTGCAACGGCTGCCGCTGGCCGGGGCGGAAGCCGGCGGCGAGCGAATCAACTGGTCGTGCCGGCTTGCGCTCAATTGCTCCCTGAGATTGCCTCAATTCAATCCGCGCAGGCACTGGGCTGCAGAAACTCTTTTCTGATTCTTGATACTGACTCGATTCGCTCCATGGCCTCTCTCGACCTCAGGCTGAATGACGGAAAGGCATCCGGCCGGCCGAACTGACCAAGATCAAAGTACGCTTGCAGCTCACTGTTCCGATACCAGCGATTCTTGTGGTCAGTTCTGTTCTTATAGTAGCCGGGAAACAGCCTGCGGCGGATTCTGCGAAAGCCGGTTTCCTGGCGCGGTGCCTCCCGCGGATTCCAGCGGCTTAAGTATTTCCCGCCCTGATCGATGTCCTGATCCAGCGACGACCTGGGCCAGAAGCATATGTGCAGGCACCGGAAGTCAGCCGTTCCCCACACGGCATTCCTGGGTGTATGCCAAAGGTCGGTCTTGTACTGCGGGCGCCATATGGGATTGTCAGCGTGCATACGCTCGCTTTTGCCCGGCCATGACTTGACCGCATTGCAGTTCAGGATAAATCCTCCTTGCGGCCTTTCGCCGGCAGTCACATAGTAGCCGGAAAACTGATAATGAATCGATAAAAGTGCATAATATCATTCCTTATCAGTATGATAAAAATCTCTGAGGATTACTCTTGAGCGGCGATGATTGCCGCTCAGCACCACTAGATTGCATGAAATCACAGGAAAAATCTATGAAACCACTCATGCTCACGGAATCTTCGAATATCCTGCCGCGATGAGACAGACCGAATCCGACCGGCTGGAGCTGTGCAACGAGATTCAGACCAGCGTGAAATTCCGCGATGGCATTCCAGCCGTGCTGCTGGGTCTACAGTACCTCCGCACCGCCGAGTTGCTCGAGGCCAAAGCCAGTCCCAAGACGCGAAAAGACACTGGCCGTCCGGGCCTTGAGCAGTGGCAGATCCTGTCCCTGGCGATGGACACGGCATCTTGGAGAACCGGTATGATAATCAGCTGTCAGGCTTGAGCTAAACAGGTAAACGATACTATTTCTGATGGCCACATTCGCAATCTACCAGCCCTGCCCGGTTAGAATCCCTCACAATTCATCCGTTCATAAGAACTATCCACGTCTACAAGCAGTTGACGCAGAGCATCGGAGCAAGCTTGATTTCGACACAATCTTCTATGATGTGTTTTGGGATGAGTCAAGCCATTCTATCCATGGCTTGGGTCCGAAAATACTCAATTTGAAACAGAACTTTTTTCCGCTGTCCATCCTTGTCAATGATCAGCTAGTCAAATACAGACTGCGGAAGATTAAAGACTTGACCTTCCTTCAGACTGAATCAATCTCTTGCGATCATTCAAAACTGCTGAAGGTGGAATTCCGCTTCAGGGACTTCTCACAAACGGCTGTTGTTGATATGCAAAACAATCATCCAGTGCAACAAAGCTCGCCAAGAAGACGGTTGACGCTGACCACACTGCAAAAGGACAACCCAATCGCATGGATCAGCGATTGGATTACTTGGCATTGCAAATCTTATGACGTTGACCGCCTGGTGCTGTACGACAATAGCAGTTCTTCAAGAGAAGAAGTTATTGAGTTTTTGCAAAAACTGACATTTGACCTTGAGATAATTTTTATAGACTGGAACTTTCCGCACGGATTTCATCCGTACAAATACTGTCAGAAAGGCTCTCTCAATCATTGCCGGATTCGCTTCGCAAACGGCGGCTATTGCTTGAATTTCGATATCGATGAGTATCTGATGTGTACGCAAAACAACTTGATTGATTATCTTGATCAAACATTGCGCTATCCGCGACCTGGCTCAGTTGCAATTCAAGAGGTCAAGATTGTCGATGTGCCTCCTGAGACGGATGAGAAACCTCTGAGATGCTGGCACTTCAAGTATCGAAGAAGAAAGCGGGGGAGGGTTGAAAAGATAAAATATATCTACTGTTTCAACGATGTGGGTTACAACTCAGTACACACAACAGACTCAGAGAAAAACTTGCAGTTCTGCAAACGCTATTCATTAATGACTTTGATATTTTTTGCACTCAAGCGTATTTCTTGGGAGACAATTAAAAAAACAAGGCGCTTCAAACAGCACAAGCCGAAAATCGACATGATTCACGCCGATGCCAGCGAAATATTCTATTTTCACTTTTATGGATTGCATACTGGTTGGAGTCGGCATGGCGGGCAGCCAAAAAAGTCAGTTCAGTTTGACCCGATAAAGCATTGCATCGAAAGCAGAATCAAGGTAATTGAGCTGGCATTAAGTGAAGGAGTATTAAACGAATTTAAAAGTCGGCATTCTTCAGAATAGGAATGCTGCACTTCCCAGACTCATGTGGGTGAATTCTGGCATAAAATAGACAAAGTCAGCTGGAAATATGCTTTCTTCAATTTCAATGATTAAATCCGACAAAACGCCTATTTTGCTGGTTCCGATAACATCCCTGCTAACCCATCGATTTCTTTTTTCTCGAGGACTGGCACGAAGCTCGAACCACAATAGTCAGGATTTTATTTTGTGTTGACTTTATCAACCGAAATCTAAACATGCAGGTGGAAAAGAGAAAATCTGAGTCGTATACTGTAATTGAATCGCTCTACGATTATTAAAATTGATAGAGTAGCTGTTTTCTGAAAATCTAAGCCGACAATAATGACAATAATTTGTACTGATCTGATTATATTGCGATTATCGTTTGCGCATTACAGTATGTATAGAATCTACTTGATATCTTTGACGCTAGGTGAGTCGAAATGAGTCAAAATCACTGTCTAACCCATCTAGGGTGTGTTAACGCTACGCAGCGCATCGATGATCAGCGCGAAGACGACGAATCCGAGGTACATGACATCAAGCTTGTCGAAGCGCGAGAACACTCTGCGGAAGCCCTTGAGCCGCCGGAACAGGCGTTCCACCTCGTTGCGCCGCCGGTACATTTTCCGGTCGTATTCCCAGGGAGAGATGCGGCTGCTCTTCGGCGGCACCACGGGCGTGAAGCCGAGGTCGGATGCCAGCCGGCGGGTCTCATCGTCCTCATAGGCCCGATCCATGACGAGCGCCGGGCGGCTCGACGGCCTCTCCAGCCGCTTCAGGAGCTTCCGCCCCTCCGGGGCATCGTGCGCGTTGCCGGGAGAGAGCGCGAAGGCCACGGCGGTCCGATCATCCGCGGCAGCCAGATGAAGCTTGGTGTTCCACCCGCCCCGGGACTTGCCGATGCACTGGGCGCCGTTTTTTTTAGCGCCCCCGTGCCGTCGGGATGCACCTTGATGCTAGTGCTGTCAAGGCTCAGGACCTCGACCCGGATGCGGATCATCCGCTCCCGCTGCAGGCGCTTGAGCACGCGGTCCAGGACCCCGTTCCTCGACCACCGGCTCATGCGCGTGTAGATGGTGTGCCAGTTGCCGAAACGCTCCGGCAGGCCGCGCCACTTGCAGCCGTGCTCGGCCACGTAGAGAATGGCGTTCAGCACCTGCAGGCTCGAGAGGCTGACATTGCCCCGCTGCCTCGGCAGCAGCGGGGCAATGCGCTCGTACTGTGCCCGTGTAAGTTCCATTGCCGGTTCCTCCGCTCTGTTCCAGACGACAATCACGGGTGATAATTGTATCATATCCAGATCAAATTGTGTTAACAGGCCCTAATCAAATAACTTGCCTTTGTCATTGACCAAGAAACTATTCATGCAAAATCTAAAATCAATAAAATGCTCTTATAGTTTTGCAAAAGGTGTGCGAATACAGAAATACCGCTTACTTCGATATTTTCCTGGCAAAATTGGAAATTACTATTCAAGTAAATATGATAGGCAAGCTTTATCGAAAAAATTTGATAAAGCCCTGTTGGAAACAGTAGGAATGACGTGTATTGACCTCGGTGCTCACATAGGAAGATACACGGAGAAAATGGCGAAGTACGCTGGTAAAGTAATCGCTTTTGAACCAGACCCGAAATCATATAGATTACTCAAAAGACGAACACGTTACCTGAATAATGTAATTACAGAAAACAAGGCAGTTGGTGTAGAAGACGATTTCGTCTCTCTTTTTCAACTACCGCAACCTGAACATCTTCAATCTCAAGGATCTATAGGAAATACAGTTGTTTCGACGAGCTCAAAGACAAATCTCGCAGAATCCATAATTCAAGTGACGCAAATTGATTTCATCGGTTATCTGCAACAACTGAATGAAGATATAGGCGTTCTCAAAATCGATATCGAAGGAGCCGAGACAGAGCTGCTTGAGCATCTGTTCAAAAGGGGCGATCTTGTCAACCGAATAAAGTTTATATTTGTAGAAACTCATGAAAGATCGAATCCTTCTCACAAATATAGATTATCAGAATTAAGGCAGTCATCTAATCAGTTTATAAATACACATATTGATTTCGATTGGTACTAACCGAAACGGAGCTTTGCAGCGAAATACAAAGAAGAATCCGAAAAATTTAGATTCTCGCATCGGTGTCCCGATGTTGAACAGAGAAACCCGTGTATCTAATTGATAAATATTCAATAACACTCTGTCTGAGGGTGTCTGCGATTGCAGTGCATGCCGATTGATGCAGCAGCGACAAGCTGTATCATTTGGGGCTACCCGGCGGGGCACCGCACTCGACGTTGGTCAAGACTAACGATAACGAAAACCGCAGCCGGTTCATGTATTCCAATTACAATGCCAGCAACAGCGAACTTGATCTGCAAGAACCACTGTATTTTCACTTTTACGGGTTACATACCGGTTGGAGTCGGCATGGTGGGTTGGCCAAACGCTCAGAAGAATTTGACACAAACAGACATGCAATTGAAACAAGAGTAAAAGAAATCAAAATCGTTATAGCCGAAAGCTAACCCATGAATTTTAGACTGCCGAAAATATTATGAGGTAGAACAATGTTGGTACAACGCATCGGCAATAGTCTATCCGCAATAAATAGGAAGAACGCAAAAAGAAAACCATCAGCTCTTTCCAAAATCATATTTAGCATCGATCGACATTTGTTGCATTTTGAATCGGAAGCGCACAATGCGATGGGAGAAAATAAACTTTCAAATGACGAATTATGGGATCGAATGAGTGTTTTTCACGAAACTCAGATTCATCGTAATTGGGCGTTAATCGGGCGGAATCTCAATCTTGAATCACCAAAAACCTTAGGAGAAAAAATCGAGTGGTTAAAGCTAAACTATCACAAACCTCTACTTATTAAGCTAACTGACAAATTAGCAGTACGAGAGTATGTCATTGAGAAAGTTGGACATAGTAAAATTTTGACGCAAATTATCGGGGTTTACAATACAACTTCTGAAATACCATTTGAAGCCTTGCCAAACAAATACGTGATAAAAACAAATCACTGGAGCGGTGATTTGGCTTTACGTAATGACAGTCAGTCCATTTGCGAAAGGGAATTCTCTCGAAAGTGCTCTCGAATTGATAGAAATTTACTCCGACAATATGGCACACGCAAGGCTGAATGGCCGTACTGGCACATTAAACCGAGAGTTTATGTTGAAGAGCATTTGGAAAATCAATTTGCTCAATTAATCAACTACAAGTTTTTCTGTTTTTACGGGTTGCCAAAATTGATTCGAGTTGGTAAGGATAAATATTCTGGTGAGCAACAAGTTTCTTATTTCGATACAAACTGGAATCTATTGCCATTCAGAGATGCTAAAGCCCCTTCACTTGAGGAAGGGCAATATTTTCGCTGCCCTAAATCGTTCGATCTGATGATGCGGTATGCCTCGAGCTTAAGTGAATCTTTGCCGCTGGCTAGAGTCGACTTTTACGATATCTTCGGAGAATGTAAATTCGGGGAAATTACTCTGTACCATGAAAGTGGTTTGAATTGCGAATTTATTCCAAATCATTGGAACTACAGAATTGGTGAATGGCTAGATTTACCGGAGATCTGTCATGATCCAGAACTCGCCTATGGCAAAGAGCATTCTTGACACGGCAAAATCTGAAAGCAAAACTCTTGACTATGCATATTCGTTCAATTGATCCCATACTTTTTTCTATTTTGACAGTAACCTACAATAGATGTCACACCCTCTCACGTCTCTGGTTAAGTTTAAATCGCATGAAAAGTAGAGATTTCGAATGGGTGATAATTGACAATGGCTCTAATGATGCAACTAGATCGCAAATATTAAGCTGGAAAAGTATATCTCCTTTCGAAATCATCTACTACTGTTTACCCGTTAACGAAGGCAAATCCAAGGGCCTGAATGCCGCAAAAAAATTGATATCAGGAAAATATGTTATCAGCGTCGATGATGACGATGCCTTGTTTGACAACGCCTTGACGCTGGCAAATGAATATATTTTACAGACCAAATTCGATACAAAACATGACGTTGGAAATTTAAATTTTCGTTGTGTAACAGAACGTGGGGAATTGAGTGGGGAACTTAATGTTTATGGTCCAGTCATTGAATCGACAAGCTTGGAAATGAAATATGTCCATACCAAACGGCGCGGCGGCGAAAGGTGCAGTGTTACTAAAGTAGAGGTCTTTAGAGAGTTTGAACACATTGAGTTGCCCCCTCCAAACGATGATTTGTTGGACGTGATAAGCCAAAGAAGGGCTAGGAAATACAAAACAATTTACATTGATATCCCAATAAAATACTTTTTTCGGTATGATGGGTTGGATCGAATGACGCAACGACCGCGCCTTTACGTTAGCACTTCAATCGGTGCGTACTACAACAATTTTTTTCGATTGAACGAACAAATCGATTACTTCTTTTATGCCCCGAAATACTTTATTAGAAGTGCTAGAAACATGTGCCGAGCGGGGATTCATAATCGCAAATTTTATTTACACCAATCACGCGAAATATCCAGCCGTTATGGGAAACTGTTATGGTTGCTCTTTGGTGTTGTACCAGGCACGATAAAGTTCGTATTAGATATATTAAGAATTCGCTTAAACCTGACTCCCGCCTCGGAATCGACTCATTACAGGGGTTATTGATGAGCTTATCTCAGCATGGATTGGTTGTCTACAAACCGTGTTCAGTTGAGCTTCCTCAAAGCCATTTAATCAAAAGAGAAATACCCTATCCGCATCCCGTTGAACATATAAACCGACACAAAGAAGACGTGAAGACAATTTTCTATGACATATTTTTTAGCCCTCTTTCACATAAGTTTTTTTGTCTGGGTCCAACTTTATATAATCTGAAACAAGAGTTGTTTCCTCTTACAATCACTATAAATGGTCAAAAAATTAAATTTTTATATTATGAAATCGAACGTCTCTTTTTTCTGGAAGGAGAACCCTACAAAGGCGAATTCTCAAACAAATTGGCAATTACATTTGCGTTTAGAACATTTACGAAAAAAGTCTGCATAGATGCGGATCACAATATTTGTAGCCCAAATAGCTCACGTTTAACAATTTCGACTTTGCAGAAAGACAACGCTGTGCAGTGGATAAATGACTGGATTATCTGGCACCGAAACCTACATGGCGTAGAACGAGTAGTTCTCTATGATAATGACAGTTCGAATTTGAAACACTTAACAGAAACTCTTTCTAGAATAAAGAACATTCAAATAATCCTTGTAAAGTGGTTTTTCCCTCATGGTATACGACCATACAAGTCGGCGCAACATGGGTCATTAAACCACTGCCGACTAAAATTTCCAGTTCAAGATGGATACTGCATCAATTTGGACATAGACGAATATTTGGTTAAGCCATCAAGAAAAGAATCACTCTCAAATTATTTAGATCAAAGACTAAAGTATCCTTCGCCAGGTGCCGTGATTTTTCGTTCAAACATTGTCCCTAATACAGTCATGTTGAAGCAAGGGTTTTTGCCAAGGGTATGGGATTTTAAGTTTAAATTTTTGAAGTCGGCAAAAATATGCCAAATAAGTGAATCAAATCAATATTTCAAATATATATACAAATTTGAAAACGTTGGATACAACTCACCTCACAAACCAAGGTCTCACAAAAATCGAATTTTTTGTAGAAGGTTTAATTTGGTTCAAAAACTTAAATTTCACTCAGCAAGAACTATTTGGAACGTCAAAAACCAATTTCACAGAACCCGTGCAAAAAAGCCTAGAATTGATTCGATTATTGTGCCTGAATCTGAATTGTACAATTTTCATTTTTTAGGTCTAACAACTGGCTGGCAAGGAAACCTAAGACACAAATCCTACTGTGAAGTAGACTACTCGGTTCATGAAAACGCTCCAGAAATCGAAAAATGGGCAAGACTAGCACGATTGCCTTGACTTTCAGTTTGTATCCAAGTGATTAAGCATGCAATTCAATGCTTATACGGTTGCTGTGACTAGTTGCGATAGATTTGACTTATTGCAACGAACCCTGGATTCACTTCTCCCCAGACTTGATGGTGATATACGGGGAATAATAATTATCGATGATTCGGGTCGGCTGGGAGCGAGGGACAGCCTTATCGATGTTGTTCGGCCGTACGTGCGTAATCTAAAAGACCGAGACTTCATTGCAAATGGAAATTTTTTAGGAAAAGGGATTGAAATAATTGTTAACAATCCACCCCTTGGACATATCCAAAGTATTGACAGACTTTATGCGCACATCAATACTGAATATATTTTTCATTGCGAAGATGACTGGGAATTTTACGGTTGCAAATTTATTGAAAAAAGTTTTGCGCTTCTATCTTATTTCAGTCGATATTCAATGGTTAATCTTCAAGACCCCAATAAGTCACGAGATGGACGATGGTCACCAGTTGAAATGGAGCACCTTGGGATATTCTATCGAGTTATGAACGAAAATGTGCCGGCGCGTATCAAAGGTTTGCAATTCAATCCAGGGTTGAGAAGAAAAAGCGACTACCAAATTGTGGGTCCTTATGCAGATTTTGGAGTTAATGCAAATGAGGCTCGGATTTCTGAGTGCTACGCTGCACTCGGTTTTGAGTCTGTTCGTCTTTGTGAACACGCAACCAGACATATCGGTCAAGATGCACATGTTCGAGACCTAATCCACTACCCCGTCAAAAGAACTGAAAAAATAAAACGCTCAGCCCTCAAGCGATTCGAAAAACTTAGTTGGAAAATAGATTCAAATCTAAATCCCTTCGTACTTTCGCAACGGAGATTTGAAAATAGACAATCGAAAAGCAGATTGATTCAAGATTAGCGGCACACCAGCGAACTATTGATGCGTCAAAGTAAATAAGCAAAAATTCCACCGTAGGTGCCGGTGAAAAAATTCCCACTTTTGATTGGCCGGTGCACATAAGCGTTTCTCACAAAACATATCGAACAGGTTCGATCAGGATCAATTGTGTTTTTTCTTGACTGTAGACTTGCCCAGCGGATTAGCCGTAAATTCTGATATCAGGTCATATTCTCCTTGAGCTGGTGAGAGCCTCTCGAATCTAATAAATAGGAATTAAATTCTATAGCCAGTCGAGCGACGCAATAGCCACGATCAACTAGCCGAATACCTGTTGCCAATCTTCGAAAATGATTGGACGTGAAGATCATCACGTCCCACCACTCCTCGCATACACATGGGCGAGCATGATTGATGCGCTCAGTTTCTCATATAGCGATCTATTGATTTCGTGAATACCTGAGTATTCGCATTCAAAATGAACATGTTTTCGCATGAATTTGAACAGGCATCGCCTTCGCTTTGAGCCGGGCCATTTTCCAGCGTAATTTGCACTGGCGCCTCGAACCGGCTGCAATGGTGTTTTTTCACCATTGGAGCTGGGAGCGAGACGATGAGCAGGGTGGCGATTGCGATGAGCAAGCTTGCAGAGATTCTCCGACTCAAGCATGACTGCGGGAAGCCGCACCGGGTCATTGCCGAATCGGTTTCGGTGAGCATCGGGGCGGTTTCGAATGTATTGCGAAAAGCCCGGCAGCTGGGTGTGGGCTGGCCGCTGCCGGCGCCGGCGGGCGGCGAGGTGGATTTCGCGCAGGCGGCGCGGGAGCTGGGCCGCAAAGGGGTGACCCGGCAGCTGCTGTGGGAGCAGTATTGCGGCCAGGGCTATGCGCGCAGTTTTGCCGCGATCTGAAGACCTGGCGCGAGCGCAGCCGGAAGCTGGTGTTCGAGCAGTATGACCATCCGCAGCTGCGGGCGCTGCCGCTGTTTCCATTCCAGGACCTTGACATTCACAAAGCCAAGGTCGGCTTTGACTCGCACGTGTGCCATGCGCGCCGGTGGCACTCGGTGCCGCATCAGTACTGCCGCCAGACGGCGGAGATTTAGGCCGGCGCCCGCACGGTGCGGATCTATGGGGGACACCAGCTGTCAATACCGATTGAAATTCCCCACCTTATGGTGAAGAGTTCGTGCTCTCGGGAGCTGGCTCCCGAGAGCACGAAAATCGAGAGAATGTCCTCTAATTTCGGTTTTTCGCAAACCCTGAGACGAGGACGCAACCATGACAGCAGCGAGGGAATTTTTCATGTTCCACAATCTCAAGGCACAAGGGCTTTCCATCAGCGAGATTGCCCGCCATCAGAACTGCGACCGCAAGACGGTGCGCAAGCATCTGCATGCGGACCGCCAGGATGCCGCGGCGCTGCGGCGCCAGGCCGGGCCCGGCAAGCTGGATCCGTACCAGCCCTGCCTGGAAGACCGTGTCAGCCGCTACCCCGGGGCTTTCCGCGCGCCGGCTGCTGCGCGAGATCACCGCGCTGGGCTACAGCGGCCGCTGCCCGATCCTGTGCGACTGGCTGCGCACGGTGCGCCCGCCGACCAGGCTGCGCTTCGAGCGGCACTTTGAAACCGCACCGGGCGAGCAGGCCTCTTTGCTGCGCGCCAGGCGCAGCGCTTCCTTCAATACGTGCAGATGCTATTTCCGGCAAATAGACGCATTTGATCGACCAAAATACGGTGCACGGCGTCGCCAAACCAACTCATGCAGTAACTCTATCTGCCACAATACTTCGAGTTCAAAAGCAGCCGCACTGCGATCAATGAAGATACTTCTCACGACAGCAAACGAACAACGAAACGTTCGTGCTGCTCAATGAAATCGGGCTCTGTGCCGTTGTGCTCTCTCATGCCTTTGATTATTTTTCGCGGAACGCCCATCCCCATATGCTCCAGGTATCGATAATCCCGCATCACATCCTTCAGCAGCACGTTTCTCGAAGACCGTGAGCCAAACTGCATGCTTTCCAGTGTTATGCCATTCGCAAGTTTTCCAGGCGAGGCGATTTCCAATCGGTCACTGTAAACAGCCAATTCTATATCGCTGCTTGTAAGCAAGTAATCACGATGAACCACGGCATTAACCAGACTTTCGCGGAGTGCATCGCGCGGAAATACCGGGCGCTCAACCCTTCTTCCACCTGCTGTTTTGACCTGCACCGCAGTGTTGCGATTCACAAACTCAAGGGCCTGTTCAACAAGTCCATTCTCAACGATATCACCTTCTTCGCTTAGCAGAGGTACTATCGGACCTCGAAGCGCAGTGATTTCTTTCGCATCGTAGTCTTTCTCCAAGCCTGAGTATGCCGCAGCACTGATCCCGGCACATGGCAAGAATTTATTGGGTGCTTTGCCAAACAGCAGGATGCCGCCGACGCTCACACCTCCATCAACCATAAACTCTGAGTTGACTAATATTGACTTCCATGAGGTTCGATCTTCGTCTTCAGGTGTTTCTTGCTCTCGAACATACTCAAAATAGTTGCGCAGGCGCCGCACATCCAAATCTGCGAGCACAGCTCCCGTCACGGGCTGAAGCTCAGCCCGTATTGAACCGCGCTGCTGGAACATTCGTGCCAGCTCCTCGCGACTTGCCTCCCTGCTTTGCGAGCCGACACGTACTAAATACCTGTTCATGCTGTTGTGCCACAGCGAGTGGACATCATAGCCGCGCAGCACCCGAACAACAGCAATGTCAAGACTGCCATCAATATTGGGAAACACTTCAAAAAACGGAATGATTGCAGGTCTGATCTTATCGCGGCAGACGTTCATCACCCACTCTTCAAGATCAGACCGAGTCAGTCCAGAGACTGTGCCGTCATCCTCAACACCGAGCAAAACCATGCCGCCTTCCAGATTTGAGAAAGCAACCAGCTCTTTTGCAAGATCCTGAGTACTGATATCATCTCGCTTGAATTCCACTCCGGAGTTTTCACCTCTGGATATTAATTCCAGCAGACCGCTGCGCGTCAGCATGCTCTAAAATCCATATTTGGAGCGTCGCATCTCGAATGCTGTTTTGCCGCCCTCAAGGATTTCCTCGACTAGCTCGCGTACCGGCGCAGAGTCGATAGAAGCCATGTGCCTCGGCGCGATCCGCCCGTACAATTTTTCGCATTCATTTTTCGTAGCAAATCCAAGTATCAGCTCAGCATCACCCAGAACTGGAATATTGGCGTTATGCGTCGAGAAAACCAATTGTCTGCGCTGCTTTTCACGCCGCATAATCGGAACAATACTTTCCGTTACAAATCGGTTGTCAAGATCGTCTTCGGGCTGATCAACCACAAGAGGCGCATCTGATTCCAGCAGCAAAAGCAGCAAAACAGCAGTTGCTTTTTGACCGGTTGAGAGCTCTTGCAGTGTTTGCCAATTCGCGGGATCTCCCTCAGGGGCTGTATTTAATTGAATCTGCGTTGTTGCGGGCAAATCCAGCTCTTCGATACGCATCAATAGATCTGAATCTGCATTTGCGATCCGTTCTGCCGCGCCTGCAGGCAACCGGTAGTGCTCCATCAGCGATTGCTTTCCCTCTCGACACCTTTTCACAAAATCCCGCCATGACAGCTGATCTTGTCCGCGCAATCGATCCAGAGCAGCATTCAGGCTGCCGCCTATCTCTCGCAAAAGAAGCTCTAAACGATCTCGGTTTCCAGACATCGTAACCGAGACCTTGACTTTGTCGCGGAGAAGTTTGGACACACGCTTTGCGGCCTCCTCGACGCGCCTGAATTCCATCGCATTAATATCTTCCCATTCTGCCAATAGGCTTAAACGCTGTTTATTACAGTCATTCAAATCACGCCTGAGACTTCTCATTTTGTTGTGCAGTGGACGCAAGCTTTCGATTTGCTGGCGAATTTGAATAAATTGCGCACCATCAATTTTCGATTTTTGCAATTCCCTAAGAACTTCTTCATAGGCATTTTCAATTTTTGCTTTCCTTGCTTCCCACTGCGATTTAACCTCGGAAACAGTCTGATTCGCTTCATCTAGCACAGTTTCATACTGCTCGCTGAGTTTCAGTAAATTTACATCTAAATTCGAAAGAATATCCCGAATTGCAGCGAGCACATCTGAATTTGGCAATCCTTCAAGCGCCCTATCGGAAACAAATGCCTTATCGATCGGCAGATTTTCATTCAGCTCACACAAAATGCGGCGGTATTGATTCAGCCGCTCCTCCAGACTGGAAAATATCTGCTCTTCGCGAATAACCAGACTCTTGTCTTTCAGAAGTTTCTCTATACCAGCCTTCCGGTACCGCTTTTCCGCCTCTTCAAGGCTAGGCAATGCTGCAAGTTTCTCTTCAAGTCTTTTGATTTCACGCCCAGTATCATTGATTCGGTTGCGCGAACGCTCCAGCTCAAGGTGCACATTCAATTTTCGTTCCGAGATAGACGGTTCCCGATTAACGAAACGATCCAATAAAAGTGTAAGTTTTTCAGGATTCTTCGTAAGTTCTGATATCTCATGCTGACCGTACACCTCCACACCAGGCATTACATCGTGCGGCAGCAGATCCAATACCTCTCCGCTTTCATTTTTTACGACAGGCGGATTAGGCACTGTTCTCTCAATTGTATAGCGACACTCTGATGGCTTGCAGGATCGTACAAGCAATGAGACTTTCGTCCCGGATTGCAGAACATTTTGAACCACCCCTCTTTGGGCTTTCAACGCTTCTTCGCCGAGAGGATTTAAATCGAGCACATAACGAATACTTTCTATCATCGTCGACTTCCCAGTTCCTCTGCCACCAACCAGCACATTCAGATTTGCGTTGAAATGGACAGTGGTATCGCGAAGGAAACCCCCTTGCCAATTCATCGCCAAAAATTCAGCATGCGGCTCCAGCTCTCCATCGCTATGCAACCGGATTCGGGATGCGGGATCAAGAAATGATTGCCTGAATGCCTCAATACTCACCGCAGACATCTTAATGAAGCAGGAAGCGCTGTTTTCTTTCAAATCATCCGGGTGATTGACATCTGCAGAATTCAATATCGCCAGAGGCCGCGAACGTCTGTATTGGGCATCCTTATTTTCAAGAATCGATCGGTACTGCTGAGGCGCATCACTTACCGGTCCTGGCAAGATGCAGGCATGCAGATTGGGGTCGGTCCAAGCATTGATTCTTGGCTTTCCTGAGAGCTTCTTCAGCAGTCCTCCGCTTGATGCAACATGAGCGGCAATACAGGCTGCACCCCATTGTCTAGCCGATTCAAGAAGCTCATTGGAATCCTTGTTGCCGATCGGCGACAGTTCGCGCTCGCTGTGTATTCCAAATGCACCGAGATAGCTCTCTAAACGATCATCTTGGTCGGGATCAAACAGACACAGAAAATGCACTCCGTCTTTTGAGACGGCTTCAAAACCGCTGAATGCATGAATATTCTCTTTTCTTGCCGCATTGATGAGAGTTTTTGAATCTTTTACGCGGTAATGATCTGTGACCGCGATGACTTCAACCCCAACATTCAGGCAAGCCTCAATAATCGCTTCATTGTATTGTTTTTCCGTATTAAATGGTGTCGCCTTCTTGTGTCTTTGCAAATAGGCGTACGGATTGATTTGCAATGCACATCGGTAAAACCTAGCTCCATTGGGAGGCTCTGATGCGGTCATAAAGGAATTGGAGTATTCAGGCATATCGCTAGCGGTAATTTCTGTTTGCATTTCTGATTTTTGTCTCGAAATAACTCCAGCCTGGAAGCCGAAAAAGCAACAAAAAACCATGCTTCAATCAAATAAAGAAAATTCGTTGCGCCTTGTAATCTTGGTGGCCCATTCTTCTGCCGGTCGCATCGCATCACAATGACAGGCCCTGCATATTCTGCGCCCATTGAATTGCTCTCTACGGTTTTTGCAAAATTTCTGACAGCAGAATGGGCACTGAGGAACTATCTTTCATGTTCCAGGGCAACTATCGTGATAAAAACACACAGCCCGTCGTGAATATACCATACAAGCCGGGGCATCGCGAAATGTGCGACCGATTCTCAAGAAATGCATTCGGAAATTTTCTCATTAGTGCCATATGTCTTGAGAAAGATGGATTTGCGACGGAATGACATTTTTCTTTTGGGGCTTGTATACCTAACTTGACAAAATTGAAATATCAGTCAATTAATTCTAAAAAAATAAAAATATCGAGTTATTTGGAAAATAAATTTTAATATTTACCGATATATGGATATATTTTTCATACATCAAGTTAAGTATATAAGCTCCTTTCTTTTCCCCAGTTGAAGTTCCTGCACCCCTCAAGGAATTTCATGGTAGTCTCGATTCAAATTTCCCTCTCAATGAAAGTCTCCTGACGGTTCAACACACTCTCGAATTCTCAAGGCATTCATTCATGCCGGCTTGCTTTTGGCAATCATTCGCCCTTCACCAGCTGCCTCACCTGCATTCAAACTCAGTCATTCCTGTCAGTGCAGAATACAAGCCGATTGCAAATTAACCGGCAAGTCCTACCCGTATAATGGCTGAGCGAATGCCTGGGGAATTGCGATAAATCTCGATCGACAATCCCCCAAAGAAAGGCGAGCCTGCCGGCTGTAAGGAGAGGTCATTAGCAGCCGCTGTTTCTTTCGAGAAGGCGCTCAATCAAATCAAAGCCAAGTAATTACCGGCCTTGCCGCAACTGCCAAGCGGCGCGACGGACAGCATCCGATTTTTGAAATGCAGCTGGGTCCCCAGCGCCATGCAGCGAAGAGGATTGAGCCCTCTTCGCCCGCGCCGCCAATGCGTCGGCTCATGATCAGGACAACAGATTTCAAACTGACCGGCAGCGAGAGCATTCAGGCCATTTATCGGGGCTCGCAGCCGATGAGAAGCGAAACAATCTGATCGTTGAGGACATTATCCGCTCTGTTCAAGCGCGCCGCTCGCCGATTGTGCCGGCCGAACGGAAAGATCATCTCCAATATCTCGCCGCCCGCCTGACGGGGCTGGCCGATCATTGAATTGTCTTGCCAGGCGGCGTTGCCTCAAAGAAAAGGCGCGAAACCCTCGCTGCTCTTGATGCGATCGGCGAAGCCGAGGAGCGAATCATACTCGCAACCGGCCGCTGTATCGGTGAAGGGTTTGACGGTGCAAGGCTTGACACCTTGTTTTTGACCATGCCGGTTTCATGGCGGGGAACTATCGTGCAATATGCCGGTCGACTGAATCGCCTGCATCCTCGAAAGACGGATATACGCATTTACGACTGCCTGGACCGGCGTGTTCCGGTATTGGTGCGGATGTACGAGCGTCGTCTCAAAGGCTATCGATCCATCGGTTATTCTTCTGCAGACGATCAAGACCTGCCCGCGCTGCTGCCATGCGGCACAGCTCACCTCTGCGTGTCACCTCGCAAACGAAACAATCCCGAAACCTGAGCCGAAGGTCGATGATTGTGGAAACCGAGCCGCTTTCTATATCAGCTCGGATACGCCAGATTGGCGGTCATTCGCCTGCGGCTGATTTTCCTGAACCGTCGCCATTGAATGATGGCCCCGCAACTGCAGCATGGATTTCTGCTATCGTCGATTCTGCAACCCAGTCATCGTTCTCAGACGGCGTTGCAGCTGTGTATTCCGCCGGTTTCCATCCAGTGCTCAGTCCGACAAAATGCAAAAACCAAATGTCAGTGACTTTGCCGTAAACTGTATCGATTCGCGGTTTCGGATATTTGAACTTGAACACTTTCTTTGTCAGTTCCCAAATGACTTTTTTCACCTTGAACAGCATCATGAGCTGAATCGGATACCTTTTTCGGAACTCATCGTTTTTTTCCGAGTCAGTTGTATGGACTGTGTTGTAACCGACATTGCCAAAACTGTAGATGTATTTTGTTCGCCCGTATGGATTCCATATCTTGCTCAGTCCCTGATAGCCAGGCCTGCGTTCCCGATACTTGAAATCCCAGCATCTGACCTCGCTGCTGCGCATGACTGCCGGGTCGCTGGGCACCATAAATTGACTTACGGCGAGGCAGCCAGGCGTTGGAGAATGCAATGTCTTGTCAAGATGCTCAAGCAAATTGCCTTTCGCAAGCATCAGATATTCGTCGACATCAAAATTCAGACAGTAGCCGTCAGCAACTGCAAACCGCATTCGACAGTGATTCAATGATCCGATCTGGCAGTAGAAATAAGGCTTGAATCCCCCATAGAGGAAGGGCCAGTCGACGAATACAATTTCCAAATTCAGTCTCAGCTGCATGAGAAACTCAATCACTTCTTTTCGGGACTGACTCTGGTTGTCGTAAAACACAAGCCGAGTCACACCATGCACTCTGCTGTACCAGGTGACCCAGTCGGATATCCAGGGTATCGGGTTGTCTTTCTGTAAAGTAGTCAGCGTCAGTCGACGGTCTTGACGCGAAATAAGCGCAGGAATAGAGTCATTCGATTCCAAGGGGACAGCAACGAAAAACGAAGCGAACTCAAACACCACATCGAATCGATCAGGCAAGACAGCGCCAATGGATTCTGTGTGCAAAAAGACAAGTTCTTTGATCGACTGAATTCGATACTTGACGGCTTGACCCGAAATACGAATCGTCAGCGGCCAAAGATCTTTGCGCAAGTTGAGTAACTCTGGCCCCAGACCTACAACACAATTTTCCGTCTCATCGAAAAATACGTCATAGAATACCGTAAGCGAGTCCAAGCTTTTCTTGTGCTCATCGGACAGCTCTGAATATCGTGGAAACTCTCTTCGGACTGACGCCAATTCTGGAATACAAACTGGACGAGGCTGATAGATGATTACATCAGCCATTGCTGTTGTCTCGTTTTTGAACGGAGATAGATGCGCATCAAATTGATATATTTTGAATAAGGCTCTGTTTCAGGGCGCTCGGGATGGTTGCAGATGTCAATCAGATCAGCCTGTCCCGAAATAGAGAATCTTAGAAATTGGGAGTCTTCTTGCGATGAATAAAGAGCATTATGATTTTACAAATCATAGCCGATAAATGTGATGATTGGATTATTTCTTCAGCAATTCTAGATCAATGCTTGCAATCAGGCAATCACGATGAATCAAGCTGTTAACCGAAGTAAGATGTCAATCAGATTCCAGCATCTCTTGTTGCAATAGCCGCAGAGCGGTCCTGTCCGCCATATTCAAAATAAATTTGTTTGTGGTGCATCACGCTTGAATACAATAGAAAATTATTTTGGACGAACGACATGAACGGTCGTGTGAAGTCTTGAGCATAGAAAAAATCAATCTTTTTGCCAATAAGCATGCGATTGAGGTTGTAAATTTTGTCATATGCCTGTCTACGCCAATTGACAGCTCAGACCTGCGGCGTTTTGCCGAAATCATGGATAGCCTGAAGAAATGGTTCCCGGCAATCAACGACCTTGCGACACTGCAGATCGAAATACCCAGCGGCTTGCATACAAATTCATTGCCGCCGCCATTGCCAGTCAAAGAAATGGCTTATTTTGCCAGTGATGGCACCCGCCAATGGATTGGGGAATTTGGCGTTAACCAAATCATGGTCTCCTGTCGGCAATACTCAACTTGGAATCAAATATGGCCTGAAGCGAAAAATCGACTTGACGCCCTTCTGGCATGTATTGACCCCTACAAGACGGTGCGTTCCGTCGATTACAGTGTTACTGACACGTTCAATGCAAAAAGGAGCGACGAAGCACTGACAGCGCTGAATCTTTTCAAACCTGTTCCGCTCATTCCAAAACACTTGCTCGATTACCATGATCCAAGATGGGACATCAGCCAAGGCTGGTTTGAGCAAAGTTCCGAAGGAGACCAGGTTTTAGTCAGATTTGACGCAAAAAGCGGAATTCATAACGACTCAGTGTTGGCAAGCATCAGCAATCTGCATTCAGTTCGATTCAAAATGCCCGCCACTGTAAACGAGCTTGGCGCTTCAGAAAGTCAGGTAAATATGGAATCAATTTTCAGTGACCTGCATGATAAGAACAAAATGCTGATTCGAAAAATTCTTTCTGATGACTTGCTGTCAAGGATGCATTTGAAGGACGATATCAATGTTTGAAGGAACGACTGAATTCGTCTCAGATTATGACAATATTGCGAGACACAGGTTTCCGCTAATCGGTGAGCAATCAACACCCTCCTTAACCCTTCTGCCATTCGACAACAGATATCAGCGCAATGAATTTGCGGATGAGACTGTCAAAAAAAAACCAGCTACTGACCCCGCTTTCCACCGCTTGCGAGACAAAGTGCGAGAAGCGTTTCAATACGCCAGCCATGCCTATACTGGCTTGGATAAAACCCAGCTTCAGCGTGCATACGCGGAGGCGCTTCGACTCGCAGACAGTGGGATTTTTGAGGCAGAAATAACGCCTGATATCTCTATTGATATATACGGCGAGTTCATTTTCAGCCATAGGTCAGAGGCCGGTTACGTTGATATTGGAGTCAGAGGTGAATATGAGCTGTCATATCACGTCAGGAATGATATAGAGCCTGAGAAAACGGCGTATGCCGACCTGGATTGGACAAGCGGCGGGATCCCGGAAGAATTGTATGCGGCACTGGCTGAATTAAGAAAAAATCTTGTATCAAGTGACAATCAGGTTGTGTAGCGTTAGCGATAGCGAGACGGTTGCGAGGCTTTTGTTTTCCCCGCAGATGGTCGCAGATGGAATGCTGATACCAGCAGCATTTCCAATGCAGGAGCTGCTATGCGAGAAAGGAAAAGATGGATGTTCTGTTGATCGCTGTGATCTTTTATCAGATAGAAATAAGCTGCTGAAAGACAAAGCCTTTGAGATTGCAAACCCGTCTGGAAATCGTGAGCCATTCGGTTATTCCGTTGGGAAAGCGGTCGATATCAGAAGCATCAAGTCAGACGCTATTTCCGCTCAGGCATTCGAAATTCAACCTGCCCCGATCGCTGGGACCAGTGAAAACTCGAAGCCTTGGGATATGGCTCACGCACTGATTCGCAAATTTGACAGCAACTCCACTAGGAGCCGCCTTCGCGGCTCACGCGACAAGCTTACGAATCTATTCTCTGTCTCAATCGTGCGATTTGAATGAACTTTGGCGAATCCGTGTTGATCGGTGACTATGTGCCGCATGGTGTCCGCAAACCAGCTCATATAGTACTGCAATCGCCGTAAGATTTTGAGTTGAAAAGCCGCCGCACTGCGAGCGGCCCAGACACTGCTTACGCCAGCAAACGAGCAATAAACCGTCCGTCTTGCTCAATGAAGCCGAACTCTGGGCCCTTGTGCTCTCTCATGCCCTTGGTAAGGATGGCAGCCGCAGTGGATTCTTGACTTCTTGAAACTGACCAGCAACCCGGCGCAAGGCCTGCCAGTCAAACATCGACACCGAACAGCCATCGGACTTCCTATGCAATATTTCATGGCAAATTCATATTCATAATATCTTTCATTCCAGAACTTCACCTTGGCAATGCGTATGGTATATTTCGACTTGACTGAGCCGCTTGCTCAGTGACAGCTGCTTTCAGTCGACGATGACAATAAGGCGATTTGCAAAGATTAAAGGAATTGGTTCCTAAGCAAGTCTGCATTCGGAACATCTGATCCTCCGGCAGCCTTGACAGAATACGAGGCACTGCGGCCTTTTCTTTTTGAGCAAAAGCGAGCTGTATCGACGACTCGAACAGAGCGCAACAGATTTTGAGATTGAATTTTTGAAAGAAGCCAGCATCATGCTGAAAGCGGATTTACTGGAGATCATTGCCAATGGCGAAGGCTCTGCTGTTGAGTTCAAACGCGATGACTGTCGGCCCGAGCAGTTGGCCAAGGAGATTGTTGCCATGGCAAACCATCTTGGAGGCTTGATTCTGCTGGGTGTGGAAGATGATGGCGAAATCAGCGGAATTCACAAAGAAAAGCTCGAGGAATGGATCATGGATGCAGTGGTTTCGCGCAAAGTTCATCCGCAGCTTCTGCCCTCCTATCAAGAATTGGCGGTGGATCAGAACAAGCGCGTTGCAATACTCTCGCTTACGCAAGGAATATCCAAACCCTATGTGTTACGACACAACAGTCGGGAAGATATTTACGTACGGGTTGGCAGCACTGCGAGACTGGCCTCAAGAGAGCAGCAGGCTCGATTGTTTGAATCAGGCGGAATACTTCATACTGAAACGCTTCCGGTCTCAGGCACATCATTTGAGTCCTTGGATTTGGAGAGAATCAAAGATTACCTGAGCAACATTCTGCGAGACCCAGAAATTCCATCTTCTGACCAGCAATGGATACGTCGCCTTTTGGATCTCGGGCTCCTCACCGATAGTGCATTAGAATCGGCGGTTTGCTCAATTGCCGGCTTGCTCTTGTTTGGACATAAGCCAAGGAGATACCTCAAGCAGGCAGGCGTCAGACTGATGGTATTCGATGGATTGGAAAAAGATTACCGGTCAAGACTGGACGAAGTGATTGACGTACCGCTGGTCGGCCGCTGGCACACAGACCAGAACGGCGAGCGAATACGAGTCTCAAACGGTATAGTTGAGGACGCTATTCAGATTCTGAAACCGTTTATTACCGAAGAGGACAAAGAGATTGATGAGAGCATGCGCAGAAAAAGAACTTGGCACTATCCGATAGAAGCCGTTCGAGAAGTGATTGTGAATGCAATTGTCCATCGCGACTGGACTCGGTTTATTGATATTGAGGTTGTGTGCTATGCAAATCGAATTGAGATCGTCAGCCCCGGAGCCATGCAAAATTCAATGACAGTAGAGAAAATGAAAGCAGGCCAGAGATTGCCGCGTAATATTCTTCTTGTCGACATCTTGAAAGACTATGGGTATGCTGATGCCCGAGGCATGGGAGTACGGACAAAAGTTGTGCCGCTCATGCAGCGCATGAACGGCAGCGAACCCGAATTTGAATCCACAGACGACTATCTGAAAACTGTTCTTTATCGAAAAGCCGAGTAGCGTTTTTGCTGGCTCAAACCGCGCATCGGACTTACGCCTGCTACATGAGTCTGCTGCTTCTTTTGCGGTCAAAATACTCTGATCTGGCAACAGGGGATTTGGACTGCCATAACGATATATTCGCCGTGAGCCGCGCCTTGTCAAATCGTGGTGGGCCGTGCAGGAATCGAACCTGCGACAACCTGATTAAAAGTCAGATGCTCTACCTACTGAGCTAACGGCCCGCTGGACACTGGCAATCAGCAAAAAGACGAAAGACAGCAAGTACATCGCCGCCGATGCTGATCGAATGCCAGGCTGGGAGAGGAGACGCAATGGATCTGAAATGCGCCATGACTCGCCCCCTCAGGATACTCAGATTATAGCAAAGGCCAACAACCTGATTGCTCAGCAAAGAGGCGGGAATTGCTTGAACGCTGTCCACTGCCAAAAATGCGAATTAAACCAGGCGAGATGAACAAAACACCCCAAACGCAGCAGACGAAGTAATAAAATACTGGCTCTCGCTTGTGTTCACTCAGGACACATCGTCCCACTTTTTGCACGAAATAACCCATACAGACAAATATGACTGATACTCAGTTTGCAAAAGCATTTTTTCAGATGATCATCTGCCTCGTTGTCCTGGCGATCGTGCTCATGATAACGGGTGCATTCATTGGCGGCTCACTTGACGAAAAGCTTGAGACGCAGCGCGAAGAGTTCACGCAGCGGGTCATCGCGCAGCGGACTCAGCCAGTCGGAACACTCAATGTCGGTGCAATACCAGCCGCAGAACAGCCGGCATCGCCCATGATGACCGCAGAGCCGGCCTCATCGGCCGCATCTGAACCGCTTCAAGTGGCCAGCGCCGACCACCCAGGCGCCAGCGTTTATAACTCCGGCTGTCAGATTTGTCATAACGCCGGCGTGACCGGCGCACCCAAACCCGGCGATGTCGATAATTGGGCACCGCGCATCGCAAGAGGAATCGATACCCTCTACAGCAACGCCATCAACGGCTATCAGGGAGAGAGCGGAGTCATGCCGCCAAAAGGCGGACTTGTTACGCTTTCAGATGAAGATGTCAAAGCGGCAGTTGACTACATGGTCAGCACCGTTCAGTAATCACTGACCTCACAATTGCGATGGGCGCGCCTGCCCATCGCCAAGATTCAGGAGCTTGACCGCTCTTTTTCGAGCTGCTCGATCTGCTTTTCGAGCTCCTGGATTTGCTGGCGCGCGCGGCGCAGTGCAATTTCTTGGACTTCCATTTCCTGCCGCGTCACCAAATCCAAATTCTCAAGAGCTGCGCGGACTGAGCGAAGCGCATTGTCTCGAACGGACTCAGACACCCCCGAAGGCAGCAAAGAGGCGATCAGCCCGAGTATCTGCTCAACGGGCGTCAATGTGCTTGATCGTGAATTGGCAGACATTTTTTGCTACTGACTGATTGCGGACAGGCCGCACCCTTGCAGCTTGCCATCAGTGCATGAGTCAAATAGAACTTTCACCTGCGTGGCGGAAATACTGCGGCTTGCTCAGAAGATCCTGCGATAGACAATCGTCGCATCCGCCCGCAATCCATCCAGCCATTTTGTCTGCTCGATGCGGACTTTGTTCTCACGCAAAATATCGCGAATCGCAGCATGAATTCGCTCCGTCGTTCCCGCCTCGCGCACATCCCGAAATTGCAGAATAAATACGCTGAAGCCGATTTGCTGCACTGTTGAAACTTCACCCACTTGCATTTCTGCGAGCAGCTGGCGGTATTCAAATGCCAGATTGTCTTCTGGCACCCAGCCCATATCGCCGCCCTTTTGCTTTGTCTCAATATCTTGGGAATGCAATTTGGCCAATGCCCCGAAATCACCGCCTTGGGTGATATTGGTACGGATTTCATTGAGCTCTTCAATCAGTGCGGCAGCGCCCGCCTCAGTTGTCGCATGCAATACGATACGCGCCAGCGAATACTCGAGCAGTGTCGGCAGGCTGAGTCCGGTCCCCCGAGTACGCCGGCCCTTCGAAATCGCATAGATCGTATCACTTCCAATCAGTATCGGACCGACAAACTGATTGTCCTCAGCACTCGCAATGGCATTGATCACCGCAGGCTGAATCGCTTCTCTCGAAACCCAGCCGATGGCGCCCGTGTCAATGCCGTCATATTGGGCATAGGCATTCGCCACAGTGAAAAAATCCCGGCCGGCGCGCAGCTCGCGCCGGATTTCGACAATCGACTGGCGCAGCAGCTGCAAATATTCCGCATCGGCGCCGAGCGGAGTTGAGACGACAATCAACTCCAGATCGAACTCCTCCACCGATGTCATAAACTGGTCTCGGTTCGCCTGTCGGAACCGCTCTATTTCTGCTTCACTGATGCGCACACGCGGAATGATGACTCGCTGAACAATGCGTTCCGCCAATAGATTCTGCCCGATCGTCGCGTAGACATCATTTCTGCTCAAGCCCACGGTTTCGAACTGCTCAAGGAAAGCCTCCGGATCAAGCTGCGCCTGCGCACTCAGCTCAGCGATACGCTGCTCTACTTCGCTGGCTGGCACCAGAATGCCATTGCTGGACGCAAACTGCCGCTGCAAGGAGAAGTTGATGGCATTTTCAGTCGCTATTCTTCGCGCCGCGTCACCGGTCGGAACTGCGGAATTGTTCTGTCGCGCATCGTGCTGCAGGATGCGGATGTTGCGCTGGATGGCGGTTTCCGTAACCGCCTCGCCATTGACGACCACCACAATCTGATCCAATGCATCAGTCTGTCCGAATGCTTTCCCGGCAAGCGCCAGCGCTGCGAACGGCAGCACTGAAGCCATCGCCAGCTTAAACACCATCCTTCCAATCCGTTGCGACAGTCTATTTTTCATTGATTTGCCGATGTAAAGATCATGACCAGCAGTGACGGCCAAGCAGATTCGTCACGGATGCACGAAGCGAAACCTCAAAAATCTCACGCAAAGCTGCACTCATTATCGGCGAGTGTCACAAACTGATTTTTCTCAAGATGAATGATGCCGATCAATGCTCGCAGCGAGGTTAGTTCACGCCAAACCCTTCTACACGAAAAGTCAGTCGAAATGACGTGTCGCGTTTTTTGTTCTCAGGTTTCTCTTGAGCAATCTCAATGCCCATGGACCAGCAGCATGAGATGTGCTCGAAATGGACACCGGACTCAAGCGACCGGTTTCGCTCCAGCGACCCGACATGAAAAGCCGCCATTCTCCACTGTGTTTTCAAAAAGGTATTGATCGAGATGCCCGCCTGCTCGTCATCATCTCTGAGGAATCGATAAAGGCCTTTGACTTCGGTCAGCGGACCCACCCGCTGCGTGTAGCTGGCGTAGGTCTGCTCGATATCGTCGCCCAGGTCATCATCGTATACGATGCCTAGCCGGCCTTCACGCACTGAATCCGCAAGAGTGATGCCAAATACAACATCCGATCGGTCACGATTCCGGGTGACTTTGTCTTTTTTCTTATCTTCCCTATTTGGATCCGAATTTTTTACCTCTACTTCCTCACAATCGTTTATGAAAAAAGTCTCTCCGGGCATGTCCATGTCCTCCGTCTTTCTGTCCATGCCCAGACAGCTCGGAGTCTTGTGGTTCGAATAGTACACCCGTCCAATGCCGATTCTGCGAACCAGGTCAGGATTGTTAAAGTCGTCAAAACTCACAGAGACACCGACGCTCGTCTTGTCGGTATCGCGCAGCCGATCACCGCCCAAGTACGATGTTGTTCGAAAAATATCGGCATAGTTCTCAAAATTGGCAGCGGCCGTGTCAAAGATCGGCAATTCTGCTTGATCAATACGCTTGGTTCTCGACACCTGCACCCGCGGCTCAATCGTCCAGCGGCTGTCACTGTCGGTATAGTGATCGAAAAAAAGCCGAGCATCTGCGACTGAGTAAGTATTCGATATTTTCGGCTTCTTTGGCTCTTTTCTCATTGATTCTTCACTACCATTTTTAACCATCGTCTTTGACAGATTGTAGCGCAAGGCTTCCGAGCCGGCTGTCACACTGAACTCGCCTGCCTGAGCTTCGTAGCGGTATTCCAAATATACATCCGACTTGGTTCTTGAGCCCTCGCGTTGATAGGCCCCGGTGCGCATCTTAGGCGTGCCGTCCTTATTCTTGCCGCGCAATTTTTTCGCATGCTTGAACTTCTCAGACCTGAATTTCAAGCCGGCCCGCAAATTTGAGACCAACGGCAGGCTGACATCCAGTCGCGTCCACGGCGTCCGATTCCAGATGCGCTCCTCTTCTTTCACATCCGGCGAGGAGATCAAAAACTTTTGCGCCCCCACCTGCGCTTTGTAATAGTTCCCCACCGCGCTGAAGGCGACATTCTGCTCCAGATACTTGTCGTCAGCATCCGGGAACAGCCGATCATAATCCCCCAGATAGCGCTTGTCAGAAACCCATCTTGCATCGATTTGCGAATAAAAGCGTGTGCCGTCATGCCATTCGCTCTCAAAAAAAGCGCCGTACCGATCATCCAGATGCTTTCGATTCTTGCCGCGCTCATCAAACAGGTATTCACTTTGCAGCGTGGTCGTAGAATGCTTGCCCAGATACCGCAGCTCCGAGTCAACCATGACCCCGCGGCGGCCGTAGGCATTGAATCCCACCGTGGCATCGTAGTTGGGCGCGAGATTGAAATAATACGGAATTTCAGTGATTGATCCATACTTGCTCGTATAGCCGATAACCGGGAATAGAAAACCGCTGCGCCTCTCATCTCCGATCGGGAAGAGGAATGTTGGCAGCACCAGCACTTTATGGCCTCTGACCTCAACTGCGGCGCGCTGCGCCTTGCCTTGCCGGGTGCGCAGATTCAGCTCGATATTGCGCGCCGCAATCTGCACATCCCGCGCATCAGACTCGCAGTTCGAAAATGACGATTCGCGCAGGTAAACCACCTGCTCTGAAAATTCAAGCTCCTCCGAGCGGCCCTGACCAATCATCTCACGCTGCATCATCTGCTCGGGCGAGTCGGAAAAGTAGACAAAATACTTGCTTTCCTCGGCCAGCACCATTTCCGCTCGGGTATCAATCCTGATCATCTGCGCCTGGACTTCAATCGGGCCCGTGAACACGATGGCATTGTCATCGGAATCACCGAAGATTTCATAGACCCCCGTACTGAGGTCATAGTTGATCCGATCAGCGGACATGATGCGCAGTGCATCACGGACTACAACCCGGCCGCGCATGTAGAACTTGTCTCCAATTCTTTGCACTTTGTCTGCCGCCACCTCAATCTTGCCGCCGTCGGCCAGCATGATCGGCTGGAGCGTACTGAGAATTTCCGGCGGGATGCGCGCCGGGGCGACACATTGCTCCGGCACCAGCGCATGCGCCGGCGCCGCCAGCCCGCCTAGCAGCGCCAAAACTGCAGGTATAATCCAGCCTCTGAATGCCGTTTTCACGATCGATTTTCTTCAGTTATTTCTGTCAAGAGGCAGCCAACGCCAAGGCCAAGACTCTGCCATGAGAATAAAGCCTAAAAGTATACCATGATGGGCGGCAGCAACTTCAAGGGCATCGCGGCTTGTGATGACCGCGCCGGCGAGCTGATCACCTGGCTGACCGACACCCTCGGCAGAGAAATTCTCGCCTTTCAATTCGCGTCGGAGGATGCCAGTTTCCGGCGTTATTTCAGGGTGACCGAGCCCGCCCGCACATTCATTGTGATGGATGCGCCGCCAGACAAGATGAGCACAGAGCCATTCATTCGCATCGCCCGGAAGTTCCGCGACCTTGGCCTCAATACACCGGATATTGATCACTTCGATGTGCGCAGGGGTTTCGTGATGATGACTGATTTTGGCCGCCAGACTTATTTTGATGTGCTCGATCCGGACAACGCCGATGCACTGTATGATGCGGCATTGGATACACTGGTTCAGCTGCAGGCGGCCACGGCGGCACAGGCTGGCGGCCTGCCGCTCTACGACGCTCAGCTGCTGCGCAGCGAGATGGAATTATTCCGTGAGTGGTATCTGCCGCACCGCCTGGATGCAGCCGAGATCGCGAGCCTCGACGAGATACTGAATGCCATTTTTGAGCAGCTGATCGCCAGTGCCCTTGAGCAGCCGCAAGTCTGCGTCCACCTGGATTATCACTCTCGCAATCTGATGTATCGACCCGACCAGCCCCCCGGTGTGATCGATTTCCAAGATGCCAGGATCGGCCCCCTGACCTATGACCTGGTCTCTTTGCTGCGAGACTGCTACATCGTCTGGCCGCGCGAGAAAGTCGAGTACTGGATTTCCCGATACATGCAAAAAATGCGGCATACAGCCTCTATTGCCCTGCCCGACCAGCAGCAGCTGATGCGGTGGTTTGACTGGATGGGCCTGCAAAGACACATCAAGGTCGCTGGCATCTTCACCCGGCTCCATGACCGCGACCAGAAGGCGCGGTATCTGAGCGATATGCCGACAGTGCTCAGCTATATCAAGACGGTCAGCCGCCAGTACCGGGAGCTGCGGCCATTGCATGACCTGATCGTCACAGTGACCCGCCGCTGACTGATGGATGCAATGATTCTCAGTGCGGGTCTTGGCCTGCGCATGCGTCCGCTGACGGCCAGCACACCCAAACCGCTGCTGCGGGCGGGGCCGCTCCGGCTGATCGAATACCACCTTCACCAGCTGGCGCGCTGCGGGTTCACGCATGCGGTCATCAACACCTCTTACTGTGCGGATCAATTCGTTGCGCTGATCGGCGATGGCCGGGCCTACGGACTCCGCGTCTCCTTTTCGCATGAAGGTCCAGCGCCGCTGGAAACCGGCGGCGGCATCCGCAGCGCGCTGGCGCTGATTCAGACTGACTCGTTCGCCGTGGTCAGTGCGGATGTCTTCACCGATTTTGCGTTCGACTGCCTGCGCCCGCCGGCACATTCGGATGCGCACTTGATCCTGGTCGCCAACCCGCCGCATCACCCAGACGGCGACTTTGTTCTCAATGATGACGCCCGGCTGAGCCGGGCCGCCCCGGAGGCCAGTCAGCCCTGCCTGACCTACAGCGGCATCGCGGTCATGCGAAAACAGCTTTTCACCCGCACCGTGCAGGATACTTTTCCTTTACGCACCCTGTTCGACCAGGCCATCGCCGCCAAGCGGCTCAGCGGCGAGAAGTACTGCGGCGCCTGGCATGACATCGGCACTGTGGAGCGCCTCCAGCATCTGAACAGGCTGCTGATGGCGAGCGAGCGCCGCAGCGCGGACCGCAAAACCGGTCAGTCATAGATCAGTTTCCGATATCCCAGCTGCTCACGCAGGCGCTCGACGCAGCGGCTGGCGACCGCATCGAGGTCCGCATCCACACCCAGCTCACGCAGCGTCGTGACTTGCAGATCAGGCATGCCGCAGACAGCGATCTGCCTGAAAGCAGCAGTGTCCATATCCACATTCAGGCTGAAGCCGTGATAGCTGCGCCCCTGCCGGATGCGGATGCCCAGCGATGCGATTTTGCGCTGCTGGACATAGACGCCGGGAGCGCCGCCGCGCCGCTGGGCGCAAACTCCATACGAATCCAGCACCTCAATGATGACTGACTCGATTTTTGTGACCAGATTGCGGATTCCCTGCTGGCGCCGCCTGATATCCAGCAGCAGATAGACGATCAGCTGTCCGGGACCGTGGTAGGTCATCTGCCCGCCCCGGTCGGAGGCGATCACCGGAATCTGCGTGGGCTCAGGCAGCCGATCGGAGCATGAGACGCCAAGGGTATAGACCGGATGATGCTCCAAAAGCCAGATCTCATCGGGCGTCTCGGCGCGGCGCTCGGCAGAGAACTGGCGCATCTGATCGAAAACGGCTTGATACGGCTGCCGGCCCAAGCGGCGCACTATGGCCGCGGCCGCCGGTGTCACATCCAGATTCGCAGACAACGCCGCCGGCTTTCGGACAGAGCCCGGCTACTCTGCAACCAGGTAGGGTTTATCCGGAAGCTTGGGGGTCAGCTCACGGATGATGGCATCGACCTGCTGCGCGGAGTCGATGGGTCCGATCCGCACTTGATACAGCCGGTTTCTGGAAACGACCCGATCCTTGACTTGCACATTGCTGAAACCCATGGACCGAATCGACCGCAGCAGCTGATCGGCGTTGCGCCTGCTTGAGAAAGTGCCCGCCGACAGATAGAATTTGCCAGAGCCCGCAGCCGCGCTTGCGCCTTTCGGCGCCGCCAGTACGGTGACCTCCACCATGCCGGTGCCGGCCTGCACCAGATCAAGCTTCTTGGCCGCCGCATACGACAGGTCAATGATGCGCTCGCCGATAAACGGACCGCGATCATTGACACGCACGACAATGCGCCGATTATTCTTAAGGTTCCGGACCGACACATAAGTCGGCAGCAGCAGTGTCTTGTGCGCGGCGGTCATCTTGTACATATCGTAACGCTCGCCGCTTGAGGTGCGCTTGCCATGAAACTTCGGTCCGTACCAGGACGCAATCCCGCGCTCAGTGAAGCCGGCCGCCGCATACGCCGGCACATACGTCTTCGCATCGACCGTGTAAGGATGATTGCCGGTGCGGCTCGCCGGCTGCGACGACGGCACTGCATCCGGCATAGAGCCGATCTCTTCGGCCACATCGCTCAGATCCAGCGAGCGGATGGATGAGCAGCCATGCGCTGCGGCCAGCAGCGCCAAGACTGCCGCCAGGATCATCTTGCGGTCAGCTTGCATTTCTTTTTGCCGCGATCAGCTCTGCAAACTCCGCCACCGCCATCGCATACAGCGTGCTTCTGTTGTATTTGGTGATAACATAAAAGTTCGGGTATCCGGCCCGATAGCTGAAAATCCCGGGGCGGGTCTCGAACTTCAGCACCCCGAGCTGCAAATCGTCTGCGGGCCCTCCGGCACGGGCCAGCGCCGCACCAGCCTGCTTGAGATCGGCATAGCTGCGGTCATTGCTCAGCCCCTCTGTCAGCAAGTCCTCCAAAACGGTCTCATCCGCCGCGCTGAGCGTTGCGTGGGTCCGGCCATTCGGCTGCCAGCCGTGCGCGGCCAGATAGTTGGCGACACTGCCAATGGCATCGTCAACCTCGCCGATCAGATCACGGCGGCCATTGCCGTTGAAATCCACCGCATAATGGCGGTAGCTGCTTGAGATAAACTGCGGAATGCCCATGGCCCCGGCGTATGAGCCCCTGACCTCGAGCGGATTGAGATCTTCCTCATTGACCAGGGTCAGAAACTCAGCGAGCTCCCGCTTGAAAAAGTCGCTGCGGCGGGGATAGCCCAGCGTGAGTGTCACCAGCGAGTCAATGACCCGATGCCGGCCGGTGTACCGGCCAAAGCGTGTCTCGACTCCGATGATCGCAACGATGACCTGCGCGGCAACTCCGTAGTCGCGCTCGGCTTTGGCCAGCGCCTGCGCATTCTCGTTCCAAAACTGAACCCCGGCAATCACATTCGCCTCAGTCACGAAAATCTTGCGGTAGCGGTACCAGGAGAACTTCTTTTCTGCCGGCCGGGTGATCGCCTCCACGATGCTTTCCTGATACACGGCATCGGCGATCAGAACGCGGATCCACTCCGCATCCAGCGCCGGCTGCTCAGACAGCTCCTCGACCAGCGCCTTGGCCGCCGCATTGCGCTCGATATCAATCGCCTGGGCAGGCTGCTGAGCCATTGATACCGCCGCCAGCAGCCATGCAGCGGCAACCGCCGTCATGCTGCGCTCACATACTTTTCGTCGCATTTCGCACTCCCATAACCAAACCGAGCCCGATCAATACCGTCAGCATTGAGGTCCCTCCATAGCTCAACAGCGGCAGAGGCACGCCGACTACCGGCAGAATTCCAGAAACCATGCCGACATTGACAAACAGATGAGTAAAAATCAGCACCCCGACACAGCTTGCAACGATGCGGCCAAACTCGGTATTGCACTGATAGCCGATTGCAAAGCAGCGATAGATCAGCAGCAGATAGACCGTGACCAGCACGACGCTGCCGATCAGCCCGAACTCTTCGGCGAATACCGAGAAAATAAAGTCCGTGCTGCGCTCCGGGATAAAATCCAATTGTGACTGGCTGCCTTGCAGCCAGCCTTTGCCGGACAGGCCGCCGGAACCGATCGCAATCATCGATTGAATCGAGTGGTACCCGGCCCCCAGCGGATCGGTCCACGGGTCAAACAGGGTGATCACACGCTGGCGCTGATACTCATGCAGCATGGGCCAGGCCAGCGGTATGGCGCTGATGCAGACCACCGCGCCGGCAATGAGGGTGCGCCAGCTGACACCGCCCAGGAAGATCGCAAACGCGCCGACCGCAACCACCAGCAGCGCAGTGCCCAGGTCCGGCTGGCGATACACCAAAAACGCGGGGGCCAGCACCAGCGCGGCAGCCATCACATAGCTCAGCCTGCGATTGAACATCTGCGAGCGCGTGAGCAGCCAGCCGATCATCATGGGCAAAATAATTTTCATCAGCTCGGCCGGCTGGAATCGAATGACGCCCAGATCCAGCCAGCGCTGGGCGCCGCGGCCGATCACGCCGGACAGCAGCACCAGCACCAGCAGCGCAAATACAATCAAATACAGATAAGGTGTCGATTTGTACAGTTTCTCAAGCGGAATGAAGGCCACCGCAAACATCACCGCAAAGGCCAGCGCCATGCGCGCGGACTGGCGCCCCAGCAGATCCCAGTCCTGCGCGCCGGCGCTGAACTGCACCGCCAGGCCCATCGCGCCTAGAATCAGCACCAGGCAGATGACTTGCAGATCAAACTGCGAGCGGATCTGGACGGCGAGTCTCATGCTACTGCCCGGAACTGAAAGCCACCTGATCCGGCGCGCTGTCCTGCTCAGCGCCTAAAAGATAATGATCCATGATGGCCTTCACAATGGGCGCGACCGCGCTGCCGGCGCCGATATTCTCAACCACGGCCGCCACTACAATCTGCGGATCCTCAGCCGGCGCAAACGCAATAAAGGTCCCGTGCGGCTGAAATTTCTTCGCATACCGCTCCACATCCCAATCTTCCACCTCATCCGGCCGGCCGATGACTTGGACAGTTCCCGTTTTGGCCGCAACAGTGTATTGCAGGTCCGGCGCGATCCGCCGCGCAGTGCCCTGATTCCCATGCACCACATCGATCATTGCAGGAATGATGTGATCATAGTAGGCGGGATTGACATCAATCAGTCCGCGCCGGCGCGGCGCGGACTGCAGCGCCTGTCCGGTATTGGCGTCGACTGTCTTGTAGATCAGTTTCGGACTGATCCACTCACCCTGCATGGCAATAAGCGAGGTCGCCTGCGCCAGCTGCAGCACCGTGGTCGTGAGCGCCCCCTGGCCGATCGAAAGCGCCAGTGTCTCGCCCAGATACCAGGGCTCATTGAACGTGCGCTGCTTCCACTCTCGGGACGGCAGGATGCCAGCGTATTCATAAACCAGATCAATGCCGGTGGGCTGGCCAAAGCCGAATTTAGCCAGCTCCGCATGGAGGCCGTCAATGCCCAGCGACTGCGAGAGGACGTAGAAATAGACATCGCATGATTCGGCAATCGCCTGGCGCAGACCGACCTGCCCATGACCGGTCGACTTCCAGCAGCGATACTTCCGCTTGACGCCGGGCAGCTGGTAATAGCCTGGACAGAAAACGGTGCGATCCGCAAGATTGTTTTCATGGATGGCCAGCCCCATAAAGGGCTTGATGGTCGATCCAGGCGGATAGCGGCCCTGGATGGCTCTGTTCAACAGGGGACTGTCTTCGTTTTGCAGCAGCTCGCGCCGCATCTCGCTGTCGCCCGCCAGCCCAAACTCATTGGGATTGAATGAGGGTCTGGAGACCATGGCGAGGACATCGCCGGTATTGGGATCCATGGCGACTACGGCGCCGGCCTGCTCGCCCAAGGAGTCGAATGCCTTGCGCTGCAAATCGGCATCAATCGTCAGAAAAACGTCATCGCCCGATTTTGGGAGCACACTGGAAACGGTCCGGACTCGATTGCCGTGCGCATTGGTCTCGACCTGCTGATAGCCGGGCCACCCCAGAAGCGTGTCTTCAACGGCGCGCTCAGCGCCGTATTTGCCAATATGCTGTGTGCCGCGATAGCGCACGGGGTCAATCCTGGCCTGATCCTCAGCGGATACGCGCTCGGTCCGCCCGACTACATGCGAGGCGTACTCATTCTGGACATAGACGCGATACAGATTGGTGTCGATGCGCGCGCCGGGCAGGCGGAACATATTGACCGCCAGCCGGCCAACCTGGTCGTCGGTCAGGATATCGATCAAGGTGTGAGGATCTGACCTGTTGCCGTTTCGAACCGATGTCTGAAAGGTTTTCAGGTCATGCGCATCCAGCTCGACCAGGGTGCCGATATCGTCCAGCAGCTGCTCCAAATCGGCGGCATTCGCCGGCACCACATCCAGCCGGTAGGCGGTTTCGTTGCGCGCCAGAATCACGCCATGGCGGTCGTAGATCTGACCGCGAATCGGCGGCGTCGGCACCACACGAATGCGATTGTCCACCGAGAGAGCGGAGAAATTATCGTAGGCAATCACTTGCAGATAGATGAGTCGCCCCAGCAGCATGATCACCGCCGCGCCCACCAGCAGGGCGGCCAGAAGAATCCGATACTGACTGCCAATCTTCAAGTGAATGACAGCCGGATGGTCGAATATGCTATTCCAGGATGCCATGATGCCGCCGTTCGACTATTCGTGCACACCTGCTAAAGGCGAAATAGATGAGCATGCCGCTGAAAGGAGCCAGCCACAGCGTGACTGACCCGGCATTGCCATGGGCTGCAAGATTGACTGCCGTGAGCACACCGGCGTTGACCAGCAGCAGCGCAAACACCGCACCTGCCTCTGCCTTGCTCGACAAATCCTCTTTGGCGCTGAGCTTGATAGTCAGATAAACCACTGTGACTTTCGCCAGGGCGTGCTGTCCCAGGACGCCGAACGTAATCACATCGGCAAGCAGTCCGACTGCAAACGCAGTAAAGATGCCGGTGCGGTGAGGATAATGCCAGGCCCAGAAAATCAGCATCAGCGTGACAACATCAGGCCTGAGCCAGGCAACCGCCTCGGGCAGCGGGATCACTGTCGCCACCAGCGCCAGCGCGAAAGTCAGGTAGGAAACAGCGCAGAGCATGCTCGACCGGGTCTATTCTTCGACCGCTCGCTGCAGGGCAATCTCGCCGGCGGACTCATCTTGCGGCGGACTCCAGACAATCAGAATCTCGTAGCTGGGGTCAAGCTGCGCCAGCGGCTCTGCGGAAACTTCCGCAAACGGCACATCTGGATTGCTGTCAACACGGCTGATTCTCGCCACCGGGTAGCCGACCGGAAACCGCTCGCCCAGCCCCGAGGTGATCAGCACATCACCGACCTGAACATCCTGATCCGAGCGCAGGCCCGTGATCTGCAGCTCATGCGCCTTGCCAATGCCATTGGCAACCGCGAGAATGCCATTGCGCTTGATTCTCACCGGCAGCGAGTGATTCGGGTCGGTGATCAGGGTGGCCGCACTGTCGGATTGCGTGGTCGCGGTGATCTGGCCGATCACGCCGCGGTGATCAACGACGGCCTGGCCGACATTGATGCGGTCCTCGGCGCCGCGGTCCAGCACCACTTTCTGCGCCGCGGGCTGCAGCTGAACAGATACGATTTTGGATGACAGCACCGGGTGCTCGACCCGTTCCTGCGCTTCGACCAATTCCGCCAGCCAGCGGCTGCGAAGCTCCTCTTGCTCCAGCTCAATGATGCGCTTTCTGAGTTTGTGGTTTTCCGCAATCACCGCCCGATTGCGCTCGCGCAGCGCCTCACGCTCCTCAAACAGGTCGAGCACGTAGTCGCGCGCATTGTGAATCAGCCGCGATGTCTCCAGCAGCGGTTTGGTGATGGCAAACAGCACTGTTCGCGAGCCTGAGAGAAGTGTCGTTTTGGAGTCTGTCGCGACCATCATCAACGCCAGCGCCGCCGCGATACAGAACTTCACTTTGTTTTTATTGATCTTGGAAGCGTCCATGGCTCTGCCCGCTGCTGCGGCTTGATTGAAACAACACCATTGCCTGCTCCGGTCCGCGCTACTCTGCAGATGCCACCTTGCGCAGCAGGTCGACGCTCTCCAGCGCCTTGCCGCAGCCGCGCGCAACGCAAGACAGCGGATCTTCCGCGATGATGGTCGGAATCTTGAGCTCTTCGTTGAAGCGCTTGTCGATATCGCGCAGCAGCGCGCCGCCGCCGGCCAGCAGGATGCCATGCTCGGATATATCCACGGACAATTCCGGCGGTGACCGTTCCAGAACGGTCCGGACCGCATTGATGATTTCAGTAATCGAGTCGTTGAGCACCTCGCAGATTTCAGCGCCATAAATCAGGTTCTTGCGCATCGTGCCGCGATGATCGCGGCCGCGCACTTCCATCATTGTCTCGCTGGATTTGCCCCAGGCGGTGCCGATCAGCTGCTTGATGCGCTCGGCCGTCGGCAGCCCGATCTGAATATCGAAACTCTCCTCCACATACTGCTTGATGCGCATGTCAAACAGATCGCCTGCGTAGCGCAGCGTATCGGAGCAGACCAGGCCATTGAGGGAAATGACACCGATTTCGGTTGTGCCGCCGCCGATATCGACCACCATGGAGCCGACCGGCTCGGAAATCGGCAGATTCATTCCAATCGCAACCGCCATGGGCTCTTCAAGCAGAAAAACCTCGCGGGCGCCGGCGCCGAGGCAGGATTCGCGAATCGCCCTTCTCTCCACCTGAGTCGACTGGCACGGCACGCTGATCACCGTGCGCGGGCGCATGAACAGCCGGCGGGATTGCACTTTGCCGATAAAGTGCTTGAGCATGATCTCAGTGACGGAAAAATCCGCGATCACACCGTCCCGCATCGGCCGAATCGCCTGGATATTGGCCGGTGTTCTGCCCAGCATCTGCTTGGCCTCCTTGCCGACTGCCACAACCGAGTCCGCCAGCCGCTTGCTGCGCTGCCGGCCATGATAGTCCGGCACATGCACGGCGACCACTGAGGGCTCGTCCAGAATGATGACTTTGCTCGCCCGATCATAAATCAGCGTATTGGCAGTCCCCAGATCAATCGCCAAGTCTTGCGTAAAGTAATCCAGAAACTTTGCCATTTCATCTGACTCGGGTGTTTGAAAGCCGTCATAGCCGAACAAAAGCCGGGAAATGCGCAATGCAATCTCTCGGCACATGATTTGCTCAGATTATTGTTCGGGTGTTATTATAATTTTGTCCGCTCACCGATGGAGACTCGTATTGATGCCAATTTCGAATTCAAATATTGCGCAGATTACAGCGCTGGCCAAGCTGGAAATTGATTCAAGCCGCGCGCAGCAGCTCGGCCATGAATTGAGCGGCATCCTGGAATTGATTCATCAAATGCAGCAGATCGATACGGCCGATGTCGAGCCGATGTCGCATCCGCAGGACTTGCAGCTGCGCCTGCGCGCGGACTGCGTCACCGAGCCGGATCAGCGCGCCAGCCTGCAAGCGATCGCGCCCCAGATCCAAGACGGCTTGTATATCGTCCCCAAAGTCTTGGACTGACTGCTCGTGCGCACGGCCTGAAAACCGGCGGCCGCAGCAGCCTATCTGGCCGATACGATTCATAAAAACGATTGCTCCGCGCAGCCTTTCATGCCCGACGATACGGATTGCCTGAAACCCGTCGAGAACCGCCCAAGAAGCGCTCATGCCTGAGTGGACATCTCTGACGCAGGCGCAGGCCGCATTGAGCAGCCGCGAGCTGACCGCTGCCGAGCTGTGCGAGTATTCCCTTGACCGGATCGAAAGCGCCAGTCAGCTCAACGCGTTTATTTCGATTGATCGTCAAGGCGCGCTGCGGCAGGCCGCTGCAATTGATGCCCGCCGGCGCGATCAGCAGCCGCTCGGCCTGCTGGCTGGCATCCCGATTGCCCATAAAGATATTTTTTGCACGGCGGGCCTGCGAACCACCTGCGCATCCAGGATGCTGGCCGACTTCGTGGCGCCCTACGACGCCACGGTGGTGCAAAAACTCAAAGAGTGCGGCACCGTCATGCTGGGCAAAACCAACATGGATGAATTCGCCATGGGATCATCAAGCGAGCACTCACATTTCGGCGCTGTCAAGAATCCTTGGGATCTGGCGCGAGTGCCCGGCGGCAGTTCCGGCGGCTCCGCCGCAGCCGTTGCGGCCGGACTGGTGATGGCCGCCACGGGCACCGATACCGGCGGTTCAGTGCGACAGCCGGCGGCGCTGTGCGGCATCACTGGCATCAAGCCAAGCTATGGCCGAGTCTCGAGGTTCGGCATCGTTGCGTTTGCCTCATCGCTGGACCAAGCCGGCGTGTTTGCGGCCAGCGCCCGCGACGGGGCTGTAATGCTGGATGCCATCTGCGGCTATGACCCGAACGACTCAACCTCCCTGGAGGTCGGGCCGCCCAACTGCCAGCGCAGTCTGGATGAATCGGTAGCCGGCTTGCGCATCGGCGTCCCAGAGGAGTATTTTACCGTCGGTCTCGATCCCCAGGTCGGCGATGCGGTCGAGAGCGCTCTGGCTGAGTTTGAGGCGCTCGGCGCGAGACGGATCCGACTGCGCCTGCCGAATGCGCAAGCGGCGATTCCGTGCTACTATGTCATTGCACCAGCGGAGGCATCCTCAAATCTGTCACGCTTTGACGGAGTGCGGTACGGTTACCGCAGCGCGCAGGCCAACTCTCTTGAGCGCCTGTACAAACGCTCTCGAAGCGAGGGCTTCGGCTATGAGGTGCAGCGCAGAATTCTGATTGGAACTTATGTGCTCTCGCACGGCTACTACGATGCCTATTATCTGCAAGCCCAAAGAATCCGCCGCCTGATCGCAGATGATTTTGCGCAGGCTTTTGAGAATTGCGACCTCATCATGGGACCGACTGCCCCGACCAGCGCGTTTCGCATCGGCGAGAAGACCTCAGACCCAGTGCAAATGTATTTGAATGACATCTACACCGCCTCAGTCAACCTGGCTGGACTGCCAGCCATGTCAATTCCAGTCGGACTGGACCGTCAGGGACTGCCGGTTGGCTTGCAGATTATCGCTCCGTACCTGCAGGAAGAGCGATTGCTGCAGGCCGCGCACCAGTTTCAGCTGCATACGCAGCATCACTTAAAGCGGCCCGGACAGCTGTCATGAGCAGTTTCGAATGTGTCATCGGCCTGGAGGTGCACATCCAGCTGGCCACCGAGAGCAAGCTGTTCTCGGGCGCCTCGGCAAGATTCGGCGCAGCGCCCAATGAGCATGCCTGCCTGATTGATGCGGCGCTGCCGGGCGTATTGCCAGTCTGCAATGCCGCTGCGGTCCGTATGGCTGTCACATTTGGACTGGCGATCGGCGCGCAGATCAACCGCAGGTCCATCTTTGCGCGCAAGAACTATTTCTATCCTGACTTGCCCAAAGGCTATCAGATCAGCCAGTATGAAATTCCGGTGGTGGGCCGCGGCAGCCTGAGCACCCAGGTGGACGGCAAAACTGTGCCGGTCGGCATTGCCCGCGCCCATATCGAGGAAGATGCGGGCAAATCACTGCACACCCATTTTGCGCAAGCCAGCGGCATTGATCTGAATCGTGCCGGCATGCCGCTGCTGGAAATCGTCTCCGAGCCGGACATCCGATCCGCAGCCCAGGCGGCTGATTACATGCGCCGGCTGCACCGCTTGGTCACCTATCTCGGCATCTGCGATGGCAACATGCAGGAAGGCTCGATGCGCTGTGATGCGAATGTGTCCATGCGTCCGGTCGGCGCGACCGAGCTGGGCACCCGCACTGAATTGAAAAATATTAATTCGTTTCGGTTTGTCGAGCGGGGCATTCTCTGCGAATGCGAGCGGCAGATCGATATCCTCGAAAGCGGCGGTGCGATCGTGCAGGAAACACGGCTCTACGACCCGGAAAAAAATATCACCCGTCCCATGCGCAGCAAAGAGGATGCCCATGACTATCGGTATTTTCCAGACCCGGATCTGCCGCCGCTGGTGCTCGCCGATGAGCTGGTTGAATCGATCCGGCGCGAGCTGCCGGAACTGCCGGAAGACAAGCAGCGCAGATTTATGGACCAATACGGCCTGAACGCACAGGATGCAGAGCGGCTGACACAATCCAGGCCGATTGCAGACTATTTTGAGAACGCGGCGGCCAGCGGCCACAACGATGCCAAGAAGGTCGCCAACTGGGTGAGCGGAGAGCTGTTCAGCTATCTCAACAAGCACGGTCTTGGCATTGAGCAATCCAAGGTCAGCGCCGCACAGCTCGGTCAGCTGGTGGCAAGGGTTGAGCAAGGCACGGTCTCTGGACGCAGCGCCAAAGTCGTATTCGAGACGCTGTGGGACAATCCGCAGCTGGAAGTCGATGCAGTCATTGTGTCGAAAGGGCTTGAGCAGTCCATCGACTCCAGCGAGATCGGACAGCTTGTCGACGATGTGATTGCGCGCCACCCTGAGCAGGTGCGCCAGCTGCGGGACGGCCAGCACAAGCTGCTGGGATTTTTTGTCGGACAGGTCATGAAAGCGTCGAGCGGGCAGGCCAACCCGAAATCGGTCAGCGAGATGCTCAGGCGAAAGCTGGGCCTGCCGACCTAAGGCCAATGACTGCCGCGCTTTCGATATCGCGGTCAGCAAGCCGCTGTCACCCTCGCATACAGCAATGATGTCCGATTCCTCCAGCGACCAAGCCTTTACTGCGGGTATTGAGCATGCGCTTGGACTTGAGGCAACCTACGCCGGTGCGGTCAGCCTGTTCCGCAGAACATATTCAAAACGCGTTGACTGCTCAGACATCATCGCCAGCGGCGTGCCCTTTGACTTAGCGGTCACCAACCGTCCCGGCACGCGCTTTGGCCCGCGCGGCATTCGCATCGCTTCGTGTCATGCATCGTGGTCTGGAGCGACTTGGCCGTGGAAGCTGGACCCATTTGAGCACCTGACCATGACAGACTATGGCGACTGTGAGATTGACCACGGCTTTCCGGACAGAATTCCTGCTCAGATCCAGGCGCACGCGCGTCATCTGCTGTCGCACGGCGCAAAGATTCTCACGCTTGGCGGCGATCATTTCATCGCTTATCCGATTCTCAAATCGGTCAGCGAGCGCTGCGGACCCGTCTCGCTGATTCATTTCGATGCGCATTCGGACACCTGGAGCGAGCCGCAAGAACGCATTGATCACGGCACCATGTTCTACCATGCGGCACGGCAGAGACTGGTCATTCCCGAACAGTCAGTACAGATCGGGCTTCGCACTTGGAACCCAGAAAGCCACGGCTTTCAGATCATGGATGCCGAATACGTTCATCGGCATGGGGTCGAGCATGTGATCGAGAGAACGCTGTCGATTGTTGGTGACAATCCCGCTTACCTAAGTTTTGACATCGATTGTCTGGATCCGGCGTTTGCGCCCGGAACGGGGACGCCGGTCTGCGGCGGACTGTCTACTTTTCAGGCACAGAGCATTATCCGCGGTCTGGTTCCAATCGATTTTGTCGGCATGGACTTGGTTGAGGTCTCACCGCCATATGACCACGGCGAAGTCACATCCCTGGCCGGCGCGAGCCTGATATTGGACTTTATCTGCCTTCTGGCAACCCGCAAATTGCTCCAGCGATGCTCTTCGCAGAATGAAAGAGAGTAATTTTTACCGTCGCCTCGAAAAAAATTCATTAAACTAATCACAGATCAAACTGAGATCAGAGTCCGCGGATGCGCCCGTAGCTCAGCTGGATAGAGTACCAGGCTTCGAACCTGGTGGTCGGGGGTTCGAATCCCTCCGGGCGTGCCAGACTCTCTGCATCTCATCAGCATGCTGCTATTGAGTGCAGATCTATTCGCACCCGATTGATCTGTTCTTTACCCTGTTCGAGAGCGTCTGATACGGCTTCGGATGCCGATCGCTGAAAGGTTGATGGACGAAGGAATTGATGCGGCAGCAATGGCTGAGATTGCAGGCCTTTCTCACCGGAACATCAAGCAGACCAACGGCAGGCAGTGACCCGAAGGGCCAGCCGCCGATGCACAGCTCCTCTCGGTTTCGCAGCGCCTCTGATTCCGGCTTATTTTCCAAGCTTCTGCGAAATTGCATGACCAGGGCGGCTGCGGATTGCGCACTCGGTGTCCGCAGCCGCAGGCAGACAGGCAGCAAAGCAGCTCATTGCGATTCGAGAATGCCGAGCTCTGTCAACAGCGCGGCTGGGACATTGCGCTGTTGTGTCTGGCGATGCGAAAGCAGCCGACGCAAATCTTCCAGCGCTGTTGAAAAATCGTCATTGACAATCCAGTGATCGAAATCGACACAGCGTTTCAAGTCCTCTTTAGCCGCTGCAAACCGCTGCTCAATCAGCGCCGGCGCATCTCGCTTGCGCGCGACAAGTCGCTGGCGCAAACTGGCCAGGGAGGGCGGCAGGAGAAAGACCCGCACCGTCGACGAAAATATTTCTGCGACCTGCTGCGCGCCTTGCCAGTCAATCTCCAGCAGCACGCTCTTGCCAGCCGCCAGGCTGGACTGCAGGGTCTTTTTCGCGGTGCCGTAGCGATATCCGTAGACTTGCGCGTGTTCCACAAACTGCCCGGCATCCGCCATCGCGCTGAATTCGAGCTCGGATACAAAGAAATAGTCGCGCCCGTTGATCTCGCCATGACGCATGTCGCGAGTGGTATGCGAGACGGACAGCACAATATTCTCGCAGCTTTCCACCAGCGCCCGGCTCAAACTGGATTTGCCGGTGCCGGATGCCGCCGAAATCACGAGGATGACTGGCTTGTCAGACACAGAAAGAGATTCAGGCGATATTTTGGATCTGCTCGCGAACCTGCTCGAGTACAACCTTCACATCCACCATCAGTGAGCTCAGCGGGTAATGCGCTGACTTGGATGCAAGAGTATTCGCTTCCCGATTCATTTCCTGCAGCACAAACCCCAGCCGCTTGCCCGCTGCGGACTCCTGGTCGAGAATGCGCTGAAATTCGCTCGCATGCAGGCGAAACCGATCGATTTCCTCACTGACATCGGACTTAATCAATAGCAAGGCCGCCTCCTGCTCGAGCCGGGTCGGATCCAATTCCACCTTGATTTCATTGAGCCGCTCCGAAAGCCGCTCCTGAGCGCTGCGCTGCGCCTCGGCGATCAGTCCCGAAGCCTGCTCGCTGCTGTGCACAATCAAAGCCAGCTTCCGGTCGAGTACCGCCCGAATTTCGGCCCCCTCGCGCAAGCGGTCGTTTTTCAGCTCTTCAAGCGCTTTGAGAAAATCCTCAAAAACAAGCTCGCCGAATTCTGCATCCTCAGCGCCTGACGGCACGATGACACCCGGCCACTGCAAGATATCAGAAGCGGACAAGCCCGCACAATCAGGAAACAGCTCATGAATTCTCTCAGCAATATCTGCAATCGACTTGATCACCTTCTCATCGATTGACTCCGCGGTCAAATCTCGTCCGCAAAAATGAATTTTAACGCTCGCATCGATTCTGCCGCGCGAGAACTCTCTCGCCACCGCCTGCCGGCATCTTTTTTCCAGGTAGCGCAGCTGCTCAGGCAGGCTGAGGCTGATTTCCAAGGCGCGATGATTCAGTGATCGGATTTCCCAGTGCACCTCGCCCCATTGCGAGTCTGAGCTGCGCCGGGCAAAGCCTGTCATGCTCGAAATCATTGAATCTCGGCCGCTTCAATCAGAACGAGCGGTCTTGCTTTTCGACTTGCCAGTGAAAAAACGGCAGTCGCCCAGGAGCTCGGCAAAACAGAATCGACATGCAATCGGATTTGTCGGTACGGTTCTGCTGCGCTGACATAGTGAGTCAGTCGCTGAGTCTGGCATGGATGATTCAATGCTTTGTATTCTGACTGCGATCTGAGCATTGCGCAACGCGATGCGAGCAGGCTGATTCGGCATGAAGCAGCCGGTTATTCATACAAAACATTGTAAACCAAAAGAATTCAATGCATTTTTTGAATTCACTGCCTGATTGGCGCATGGAAAGTGATGGGTGAAAGTCGTTTTTCGTTCGGATAGAATGCGATTTAGTAAAATACCGACGCTGTATATTCGATTGCAGTACGGCGCAGCGAGCGGATTGCTTGCTGACGATTCTTCAGAAAACTGTTTTAAAGCCTGCTCATGCTGCATTGCAAGCAGCTCGTGCCAGCCGCTGATTTGCTCATTGCATTCCATGTGCTCTTGCAAGTCAAGAAACAAAAACAGATTCGCAGCCGGCGCAAAGCCATCGATAACCTGAACTAGACCTGACTAACCAGCATACTGAAACATATCAATAAACATGAATTCCGACAATACCTACTGTGTAGCAAAGCTTTCCGAACTGGAAGAAGAAGAACCTGTCGCTGTGGATATCGCAGGCGAAGAGATCGCCCTGGTGCTGCTTGACAGCAAACTGTATGCTATCAACAACGTTTGCACGCATGAATATGCCTGCCTGTCAGACGGATACGTTGAGGACGGGCGTATCGTCTGCCCTCTGCATCTGGCCGAATTTGATATCGCCACCGGCGCCGCGGTCGAGGACCCGGCTGAAGAAGATCTGCGAACCTATCCGGTGACCATTGTCGGCGACGATGTTTATGTTCAAGTTGACTGACCTTGCCGCGACTTGCCTGCATCTGGAGACCGATGGCATTTATTTTGCAGGCGGAGCCGCATTGGAAACCAAGTCAGATTCGATCAGCGCCGGATCGCGCCGAGATAATTTTCACGTGCGAGCCGCAAGGCAGAGGAGATGAACTGTCCAGTCCAGGATGATCCTGCCGGCGGTGACTAGCCGATGCCTTTGCATCGCCGCAGCGGCAATCAGACAGTCAGCCGGGCTGGCATGAGACCGGCATTCCATTGCTGGCGATGATCAGTTCTTTTTGAGAGCGGCCGATTTCATCCATCCGCTTGAGGCGCCTGGACTTGAATTCGAAGATTTTTATCGTTTGGCGCACAGGCTTGCAGGCATTCATGCTGCGGGCACGACTCTTGCACAGCTCAGCGCCTCGTTATCTTGCCACAGCTGAGACCAGAGCCGCACCATGAAATGGAGATGGCCTGCAATCAGCTGCTGAGTTCTCTGCAGCAGCCAGAGCGCCGATATCCGATAATTCAGATGCCGCTGACATCCTGTTGTGATTCAGCAAAATAGAAAAAGTGATGCCAATCCGACTGCCTCGCCAGAGCCAGGCACAATCTTTACGCAAACCTGATTTGAAATCTTTCTGACTGAGCCGCCACTGCATGCAGCCGCAACCCCGAAGAAAACTTCGTTTAATGCGCCTCGTCACGCTCGCTGGACTGGCTTGCATGGCGCTGTCCGTCCAGGCATTCAGTCAAGACACGGTGCGCACCAAGCTGCTGGAGCGCCAGGCACGGCATTTTCTGTATCTGGTGCAGCGCGATGTACAGCTCGCTGAGGATGCCCAGATTGTCGAATACGTCCTCAATCTGGCCAGCCGCCTGGCGCAGCACGCAAACATGGAATCAGATCCGCTGCGCTACTTCGTTGTGGTCGACAGCGGCATCAATGCCTTTGCCGGCCCCGGCGCGACATTTTTCGTCAACAGCGGACTGATCGAAAAAGCCCATACCGAAGGTGAGCTGGCATCGGTGATCGCACACGAGCTCGCCCACTTCAAGCAAGATCATCTTAATCGCCTTACACAAAATTACGCGGCGACCCGAATGCCCCTCTTGGTCTCGATTCTCGCCGGCATTGCCGTGGGCGGCGACGCGGGGCTCGCTGCCGTGGTCGGCGCTCAAGCTGCCGCTGTGGAGTCCATGATCGAGCACACTCTCAGCTACGAGCGCGAGGCTGACGCCGTGGGCCTGCAAATTCTGACCGCTTCGGGCTACAGTCCAAAACACGCAGTCAATCTGATGCTGCGGCTGGAGAACTTCATTCGTGAACAGGGAGTCATCCAGTCCAGTGTTCACAATACCCACCCGATTACACCCGAAAGAATTGCCGCGATCAAACAGCGCATTTCCAGCTACCCGAACATTGAGGAGCAGCACAGCAACGCCGATTTTTACTTCGCGCAGGCCAAAACGCGGGTCGCATACAGCTTCGCTTCCGGCCAAACATACAAATTCTTCGAGCATCGACTCGCCCAAGGCTCAGCAGAATTTCGCCTGGCGATGAGCTATGGCCTGGCAATCTCTCTGGCAAAAGACGGCAAAACTGACAAAGCCAGAAAATTGCTTGAGCAGCTCGCCGCATCGCAGCCGAATAATCCCTGGATTGCACTGGCACGGGCGGACCTGGAACTCAACAGCCACAATCCGCGCGCCGCCGCTGCCGTGCTTGCAGATCTCGCGCAGTCTGACAATCCGGGCAATGCCGTCATCGAAAAGTACGCCCTCGCTCTGGCATACGATGGCCATGGCAAGGAAGCGACTCGCTATGTTCGAAAATGGCTGGCGCTCAGGCCGCAGCAAATCACTTTGCTAAGCGTCTATGCACGCGTCGCCGCCGAAACCGGACAGTTTGTTGAAGGCAGCATCGCCGAAGCTGAGCGCGCCTACCAGACTGGCAACTTGCAAAGAGCTCATAAGCTTCTAAAAGGCGCACAAGCGAAATCTGTGAGTTTCTACTCATCGGAGCTGATCCGCGAAAAACTGCGGATTATTGAGGAGGAGCTCGCTTGGCGCTCCTAGTCCAAGGCGGGCCAGCCAGTCTGCTCCTGCTCTAGATTTTCCAGCAGGTGCGCCCAGCTCAAATACGCCCTGGCATGCATCTCGACATTGTGCACACGCAGAATATCCACTGACTGCGCGCACATGTTCAGCGAAGCTCCCACCGTTTCAATATCGAGATCTGGGGTTTCAGCTTGCGAAAATGTCTTGAGAATGCTTTTTCTAGAATGTCCGACCAGAACACGATGACCCGTTGCCCTGAGCTTTGAGATCGAGCGCATCAGGCTGAGATTCTGCAGATTGCTCTTGCCAAAACCAATGCCCGGATCAACAATGATGCGATCGAGACTGATCCCGCAAGCATCCCACTCCGTCTGTCTTTGTGCAATCCAGTCACTGACCGCTTGCTGCGCATCTTCGCTCGGATCTAATTTGACCTGACGGCTGGCGGGAACGGTCACACTGTGCATGGCGACGAAAGTCTGATGGCAGGATTTCGCCAGCTCCAGCATTGCAGGCTGAGTCAGTCCGGTCACATCATTGATCATATCAACTCCGAAATTGAGACATTTTTCGGCCGTTTCAGGATGGTATGTATCGACGCTGATCTGCGGCGCCAGCGCGATATCCTTGAACATCTCAGCGGCAACATCAAGCGCAACAGCGAGCCGCGCCCATTCCTGCTGCGGATTCAGCGGCACTGCGCCCGGGCGTGTCGACTCAGCTCCAAAGTCAATGATATTGGCTCCGTGATCGACCAGCTCTGCGATGCGCCGGCGCAGCTTTTCTGCATCGCTGAAGTCATTGCTGTCAGAAAAAGAATCCGGCGTAAGGTTGATGATGCCCATCCACAGCGGCACATGAAAAGGCGCTCTCCCATCGCAGCTGAACTCCATCACGGCGGGCTGTTTGCCACCTGCTAAACGGAGACTCGGTGACATGTGCACCAGCGGCGAAAGCAGGTATGTACGACGAAAAAAATCTGGCGCTGGAATTGGTTTCCCCTTCAGCATCGCCGGTCTGTCATTCCAGCACAAAATGTCTATGTCCATGATGCGCGGCTCATACGCATCACGGTCAGAATCTTCCATTTCGAACTGGACCGATTTGGTCAGATGGTAAACTTCATCCAGACTGAAATGCGTCCTGGCTTTCAGGATGAGATTCAAAAAGGGCTTGTTCCAGTCCGCCGGCGAATCCGCCAGCAGCTGCGCCGGCGTCTCGACTACGGGTGAGACCTGGACGATTTCCAGGCCGCCGCGGCGCAGTTTCTCAACGCTCGCTTCAAGATTGAGTCTGCGATTGCCCAGATTGGAACCGAGACTAAGCAGAACTGCAGATACAGTCGTCATCAAGCGGGCTTGAGCTGCACAATCAGTCGCTTTCAGTCATAGCGGATGTAGCGAAAGCGGTCATCCTGCGGCGTCCCTTCCAATGCGCCGGTCTCCTGCTGCGGCTGCCAGTAGACAAATTCCTCAATCTTTTTTGCCAGCTCAAAGTCTTTTTCAGTAATTCCCCTGGCAGCGTGATTCATCAGCCTGATCTCGACGAAGTTGTAAGCGGCGCTGATATCGGGATGATGCCAGGCCACCTCGCAAAGGTGTCCAACCGCATTGATCACCATCAGCGTGCCTTTCCAATTCGCTGTATCGAAGCGGCGGCAGATCATCCCCGATGCATAATGCCAGCGAGGCAGCTCATCCGCCAGTCGGGCCTCAATTGTCTGCTCATCGAAAGTCAGATCGGTTTCAGGGTTCTGATTGCTGCTCGTCATAATGGGCTCTGCGCTTTGCGGCGGCTGCCTGATTGTACACTGTGCACCGGCAATAGTGTACTCGCTGCGCAGCCGCTCCATCGAAGTATTCGCATCATCGATGCCGTGCGACTGGTTTGCGCTGCGCCAGCAACTGGCGCAGCGCAAACCGCAACCCCATATAATTGCGTTTTGAGCATTGTCCAATGCATCTTGTCAATCCCTCATTTGCAGTCTATGGCGAGTCTTCCAGTCAGAATCAGCGATCCGGTCTGTTTTCAATACAGGCATCAGCGCATCCGGGGATTTGTCGCTGACATCCAAAAACAAACCGCCTTCATCGTCGCCGGCTGCGGCCGGGAGTTCAAAGTCCCCATCGCAATCATTCAGATTGACCGGCAGGCGCCGCCGCAGCGCGTCTATACCCGCAGCCAAGTGCGGCGCCTTGAATTTGAGACCGGCGATGAGGTGCAATTTTTTACCGGCGGCGAGCGGCCGCATATCGGCGCCATCACCGTCATGAATCCGAAACGCGCCCGCGTCAAGTGCGGTCGCGAGCTGTGGGATGTTCCCTATGAAAACTTGCAAATGAAGTCTCCCGCCAATCGCGGCCAGCAGCGCCAAGCGCATCTGGACGAGATTGCCCGCACCGCCGATGAGCTGCTCGCCCGACACAATCTGAGGCGCTGGCGGTTTATTTTCGATGACGCCCGCACCCGCGGCGGCATGTGCTCGAGCCGCGATCAGATCATCAGCGTTTCCAGGCAATTTTGCCTGAGTGCCGATGCCGCGCAGATCAAAGATACGCTCTTGCATGAAATTGCGCATGCACTGGTGGGCCCAGGCCATGGACATGATGAGGTCTGGCGCGCCAAAGCTCTGGAGATCGGCTGCACCGCAGAGCGCACGCTCAAGACGAAAACCGCCCAGCCGCGCTTTATCATGTCATGCCAGACGTGCGGCTGGCACCAGACGCGCCACAAGCGGCATCGTCTCGTCTGCAAGCGCTGCGCCCGCGAAGTTGAATATGCGCACTACAGTGACGCATTGTGGGCCCGCTGCCAATCGCAGATGAAACCGTCATCGACCGAGACGCACTGAGCTGTTGCTGCGCTGGCTGTCAAGTCTGCCAGACGGCTTCGACTGACCCGTCGAAATCGCCCACCGACACCTCGAATCGACGCTCTCCATCGGAGTCTTGAGCAAATCCAAAGCTCAGGCGCACACCGTGTATATCCGCAACAGCGTCTGCAAAACTCAGGCCCAAGCCGTTGCCCGGCACCCGCTCGTCAGCCGTCTTGATGCGGTAGCCCACAGCTTTGACCTTCTCGTGATATTTCGCTGCGATACCCCGGCCCTGGTCTGCGACCACAAACCGCAGTCCGCCAGTCTCCGCCACCACAGCGGAAATTCGGATTTGACTGTTGTGCGCTGAAAACTTGATCGCATTGTCAATTAAATTTGACAATGCCTGGCGGATATGGCTTTCGTGCCCAAAGATGGGCCGGCAGACCTCCGGGGGTCTGCTGATCCGGATCTGAATGGATTTTTCGTCCTGCGCATAAGGCGCAAACGTCTCTGCCAGATCCTCAAGCAGCGCCATGGGATCAAAGTGGCTGAACTGCTCTTTAATGCTGCGCTGCCCGGCAGCAGTTCGCATATTTGCAATTTGCAGCGATAGATTGAACGTGTCAGAGATTGAATCAACCTCTGCGATCACCTGCTCATAAACGGCCTTGAGCCGGTCGTTGTCGGAGCCGGCCTGCGGCTTGATCTCTCGAGACTGTCTCTCCAGCCGAATGCGCATGTGATTCAATGGCGTCTTGACGTTGTGCACGGCATGGTCTGTCACGGATCGCACGTCATCAATATGAGTCTGCACCCGATCAAGCATTTCATTGACATTATGGGCGAGCTGATCAAACGCATCGTGACTGTCATTGGTCTCCACCCGCTCATCATGTCTGCCGCTTTTCACCGAATTGCAGGTTTCGTTGATTTTTTTTAGACGCTGGGCTACAACCATTGAAAACAGAATGGAGCCGGCCATGGCCAGCGCAATGGTCACCAGCCCGCTCCAGACGGTGATCGCTGGAAATCGCTCCAGCAGGTCCACATCACTCATATTCCGTCCGACCAGCAGAATGTGCGATCCAAACAATCTGCCTGCCCGGGCGCTCACTCTCGACGGCTTGCCGCCAGCGGTCTGCGAGACGGCTGGAAGCTCGAACTCGAAACGGCCCTCTCGCCGAAAATCATCGATCGAGTCCGGCGCAATGGTGGGCAGACCCGAGAGATTGCCAGCCAGCGGTCTGCCGTCTTGCGCTGTCAGCAAATAAACGAAAGGGTCGCCCGGCGTTTGCGAATTGACTTTTTCGCTGACTGCAAGGCGGATGTAGTGGACCGCGAGGCGCGGCTGCAATTCAGCCACAATGAGCGTCTCGTCAAAAAAACTGATGATGTCCTCAATTTCCTGATCCACTTGATCGACACGTGACTGGTAGGACGATTGATGGAAATAGAACAAAACCGCAAAAATGGAAACGCAGAAGATCGAGGCATAGATCGAGGCCAGAATGAACGAATAGGATCGGACATATCTTTTCAGCTTGAGCAGGCGCCGCCGCATCGCCGCAGATCCACGCTTCCCTAAACAGCGCCGGTCCGGCTAGTGCTCACTGTCGGAGCTGACATCGACCAGCTGGTAGCCTTTGTGAACTGTCCGAATCATTTCCAGATTCTTGTCGCCTTGCGCAAACGGCTTATCGATTTTCGCCCGCAGTCGGGAGATATGGGATTCAATCACATTCCCCTCGGCGTTGAAATCGCGATTCCAGATTTTCTGCTGCAGCATCCTTTTCGTGACCACCTCGCCGCTGCTGCGCATCAGCACCTCAAGAATTTGGAATTGTTTCGACTCCAGCGCAATCCTCTCATCGTTGCGGGTGACCTCGCGCCTGATGCAATCAAGCGCGAGGTCACCCACCTTGAGCACCGCGGCGGTCATGCTGGCATGGGCGCGGCGATAAAGCGCCTTGATGCGCGCATTGAGCTCGGCGATATCAACTGGCTTGGTGAGGTAGTCGTCGACTTCCGCCTGATCAAAACCCTCAAGCTTGTATTCAATATCGCCATAATTCGTCAGAATCAGAACGGGGGTTGTATCGCCGGCATTGCGAAGCGCCCGGACCAGTTTGAGTCCATTGAGTTTGGGCAGCTCAATATCGACAATCAGGACATCGAAACTCTCATCGGCCGCCAATTCCAGTCCATCCTGCCCATTATCAGCACACAGCACCAGATTGCCCAGCTCTGACAGTCCGTCCACTAGAAAATTCCTGACCTCATCGTCATCTTCAATAATCAGGATGTCCATTCGCTTGCCTCTCTGAGAGTGATCAGGCTGCAGCCTGTTTCTACAGCAGTCAATGGTACAGTACCCCCAGCAAGTTTTTCTTGCCGACGGCAGCGGCAAAAAACCTGCTGATGATAAAAAAACCTAAAAAAACAAGCCGGAAGCGCCTTATTGCGCTTCCGGCTTGCATCACAGAGACAAAGTGACTCAATCCATATCCGTCAAGACAGGTTCACCACTGAGAAAAAACTTGACCCTTCGCGCTCGATCAGGATCAGCACCGAATCCTCCTCGCCCGCGGGAAGCTCATCAAGAATTGAGTGCACTTCAGATGCGGTTCTGACACTCTGGCGATTGATTGACTTGATCACATCACCGTCGCGCAGCTCGGCATCAGCGGCTGGGCTGCCGGGCTGAACCTGCAAGATGAGCAGGCCCTCGACACTCTCGTCGACGCCATAGGCGGAGCGCGTCTCTTGATCCAGCTCAGCAATTGACACGCCTAGATTCGGCCGATTGTTCGACTGCGAATCAAGCGCGGCCATTTGCGTTGGCTCATCCCCCGTTTCCAGCGGCGCAATGGTTGTTCGCAAAGTGGTGAAGCCGCCATCGCGAAATACTTTGATGGCAACATCGGTGCCTTGGACCGTGTTTTTAACCTGTCTGGAAAGCTCAATCACACTGGGGACGCGATTGCCATCGAATTCCACGATCACGTCGCCAGGCTGGATGCCAGCAGCTTCAGCGGGTGAAGACTCAGTGACATCGGCAACCAATGCCCCATACTCGCCATCATCACCTTTCGGCAGTTCTAGAGCCGCGGCGATCTCATCCGTCACCGACTGGATCAAGACACCGAGCCAGCCGCGGTCGATACGTCCGTCGCTGATCAAGCGGAATGCAATATCCTGGGCCACGCTGGATGGGATGGCAAACGAGATGCCGCTGTTGAAACCGGACTGGGAAAAAATCATGGTGTTGATGCCAATCACCTCGCCGCTGGTATCAAACAGCGGGCCGCCGGAATTGCCTTTGTTGATCGCGACATCGCTTTGCAGCAATGGAACATTCGGGCTGCCGCCGAGCAGATCCCGTCCTTTGGCAGAAATAATGCCCAGTGACACTGATTTCGACAGTCCAAAGGGCGTGCCGATGGCCAAGGCATAGTCACCGACGCGCACCCTTTCTGAATCTGCAAAACTGACATAGGACAGCTCGCCCTCAGAGGGAATTTTCAGTACTGCCAGATCGGTGTCCTGATCGACACCCACCACTTGCGCATCGTATTCAGCGCCGTCGTTCATCGTAATTGAAATCCGATCTGCATCTTCGACAACGTGGTAGTTGGTGACGATGTAACCGTTCGGATCAATCACCACGCCAGAACCAACACTGACCGGACGCTGGCTCATGCGCGGCGCTTCCCCGCGGCGCTGGTCAGGCGTATTGAAATATTCTTTCCACTGAGGGCCGAAAAAATATTCGAACGGATTGACGCCGTTCGGCCAATTGTTCGGGCCGCCTTCGCGCATCGAAAAATTTCCGCCTGAAGTCAGTGTTTTTCGAAATATTTCGACTGAGACTACAGTCGGTGATACAGCATCCACGATTTCGGCAAAGCCGCCGCTTGCGGCTTGCGGGGTGATATTTTCGCTGACAGGCTGCTGGCCGGAGCCGGCGAAAACAGCGACATCGCTGCGAAACAGCGCCGCAAAGGCAAAAAGCAGGCTTGCGCCTAAAACAGCGAGCCCTAGCATGAGAGCGCGCTGCTGCCGCGAAGATCGCATTCCACTTGACATACTTCTCATCTGCAATACCTCCATTACGATAGAAAAGCCGATACTTATGAATCTGCGCCTTATTCTATTTGTCCGCTCGAGGCGAAAAGATTGAAAAAAATTAATGGATCCCAAAACGTGCATTTGCGCCCTGCGGCTGACCACTGCTCCTCGATATCTGCACCTCAACCGGAATCAACAGATTCATTCGCCGCTGAATGAAATGCGCCCGCCGCCTGATCGTGGCAGCCGAGCGCCAGCGAGATGGAATAAAGCCCTCAGAGCTTGGCAATGTCCGACCGAGGCGTTTCACCCGATGAGAGTAAAAAATTGAGACTGTCCTGGCGGCCAGGGAGCGCGCATTCGGTACGCGGCCAGTATGGTGAATCTTTCAGAATCGGGTAAAATCGGGGCTTTCATGACAACTGAAAAGATACCGTTGACACGTATTTTGAACCCTTTGAGTCAAACCGACAGAAACCTCAGGCAGCGATGCATGGCGGCTCTTGCAGCTATCCAATTGAATTCACTGCACCTCAGCCCGGTGGAATCCATAAAATGGAGAGCAGTCGCTCAGCAGTTGCCGCCTGATTGCCAATCTTGATGCATTCTGATACGGCAGGCGAATCGGCTTGAGAGGCGATGAGGCGACTGAATTTCTAGCCTTGCCTGCATGCCAGGGAGATTGAGCAACATGAAGTTTTTATTCTGCTCGAACCGAGGGACTGCTTCCATATTGGCTGCAGATCACCCCTATAATCTACCGCAATATCATTTCGTGACAGCAGGCCGCCGCACCGGAAAAACACTGAATTTCAAGATTGACTGGCGCGTGAGGGATGACCCATTGCAGATGGCTGCGCTGCCAGCAGCTGTTCATGACTTTTTGCGGGAGCGGCTGGATGAGCTGGGCTGGTCGAATTGATCATCGTGATCCCAGCCCTCAGTTTCCGCTGCTGGCTTTATCGCGGTGCATCATTCAATTCTGGCGGCAGAAGCGAATGTGCGCTTGGCCGGCGGCTTTTTCAAATGAGCGGAGACTCCATGGAACAACAAGTGATCACATGCCCGCTGCAGCTTGATAGCCTTGACGCTGTCATTGCGAAGAGATCGAAACGAGCAGATGACCGCATGACGGTGGTTTGCGGAATGTAAACATCTGTTTGCGCTGCTCGCGCTGACCTCGGGCAGGCGGCCTCACCTCGGCAAAAGCTTTGGTCATGGCCGCATTTTTGTGGAAATTCCCAGTCTGCGGCCCGGTGTCTGACAGGAACATCCGATTGATAACAAAAACAAAGATGTATAATGTATACTGACTTGTTTTGTTGCGCATCGCCAGGCAAGGCGATGGCCGATGTCTGTAGAGTATTATGACGCATATTTTGCAACGCAAAAATCAATACCAAGGCCTCTACCACCCGCGCTTTGAGCATGACAGCTGCGGCTTCGGGCTGATTGCCCATATGGATGGCCGCCCATCCAGCTGGCTTGTCAGGACCGCAATTGAGTCGCTCTGCAATCTGACTCACCGCGGCGCCATCGCAGCCGATGGAAAGACGGGGGACGGCTGCGGCATCCTGATTCGCATTCCCGATCAGTTTTTGCGCGCCCAAGCGGCAGAAAGTGATATCTCACTGGCCGGAAAATTTGCGGTCGGCATGGTTTTTCTCAGCCAGAATGCCGCCAAGGCCGCCCGCGCCCGCAGAGTCATCAAGTCCGCAGTGCGGCAAAGAAATCTGGAGATCACAGGCTGGCGAGCGGTGCCGACCGACGACGATGCACTGGGCAACAGCGCAATGGCAACCAAACCGAAAATCGAGCAAGTCTTCATCAACGCACCGGCTGGGCTGTCCACACCGCAGCTGGAGCGCCGCCTGTTCGCCGCTCGCAGAATTGCTGAGCAGCAGCTTGCGCAGGATCCGGACTTCTACATCTGCAGCCTGTCCTCCAAGATCATCGTCTACAAGGGCCTGTTTATGCCGGACAACCTCGTGCGGTTTTTCCCGGAACTCGGTGATTCAAGCCTCGCCTCGTCGCTGGCTATTTTTCATCAGCGCTTCTCAACCAATACGGCGCCGACCTGGAGACTTGCGCAGCCATTTCGGATGCTGGCGCACAACGGCGAGATCAACACCATTCAAGCCAATCGCAATTGGGCCATTGCCCGCAGCGGACAGTTTGCCGACTCGCTGCACGAGAATGTCGAGGAGCTGCTGCCGCTGGTCGACTTCGAATCTTCCGATTCAGCCAGTCTGGACAATATGCTGGATTTCTTTGTCAGCGGCGGCATGGACATTTTTCGAGCAATGCAGATTCTGGTCCCGCCGGCATGGCAGAATGTAGACACCATTGATCCCAATCTGCGGGCATTTCATGCGTTCAACTCACTGCATTCGGAGCCTTGGGACGGACCGGCCGGCATCGTCCTGACCGATGGACGCCACGCGGCCTGCGTCATGGACCGCAACGGCCTGCGTCCAGCCCGTTATGTCATTACCGCAGACCGGCACATCACGCTGTGTACTGAGATCGGTGTTTACAGCTACCGCGAAGAGGATGTCGTTGCCAAAGGCCGGCTGAAACCGGGCGAGATGATTGCCGCAGACACCAAGACCGGCGAGCTCCTGAAGCCAGAAGATATCAATCACCGCCTCACGCGGCGCCAGCCGTACAACAAATGGCTGCAGCAAAGCCAGCAGCGCATTTATACCCGGCTGCTCAACGATACGGTCAGCAGCAAGAAACTGAATCCGTTTGAGCTGGCCATCTACAAGAAACAATTCAACGTCTCGTTCGAAGAGCAGGAGCAGGTGATTCGGTCGCTCGCGCAGATGGGGCAGGAAGCAGTCGGCTCCATGGGCGATGACACCCCCATGCCAGTGCTGTCGGACAGGCAGCGCTCGCTGTATGATTATTTCCGTCAGCAGTTCGCACAAGTCACCAACCCGCCGATTGACCCGCTTCGAGAAAAGATTGTCATGTCGCTTGAGACCACCATGGGCCGCTCGTTCGGACTGTTCGAGGAAAATCCTGAGCATGCCAGGCGCTTGGTGATCGGGTCACCGGTGCTGTCCGGACGCAAATTCTATACCCTGATGGATCAGGCTGACCCAGACTACGCGGTGCATAAAATCGATCTCAACTTCACCCGTGCTGAAGGCCTGCGCAATGCTATTGAGCGGGTCTGCAATGAGGCTGTTGAGGCCGTGCAGGCAGGTCACGCGATCATCGTGCTGTCCGACCGCGACATCGCCAAAGACAAGCTGCCGATCCACGCAGCGCTGGTCACAGGCGCAGTGCATCACCGGCTGATTGGCGAGGGCCTGCGCTGTGACGCCAACCTGATTGTTGAGACGGCGACCGCGCGGGACCCGCACCATTTTGCGGTCCTTATCGGTTACGGCGCAACGGCAATCTACCCGTATTTGTGCTACGCCATCATCCGCGATATCATCAAGACTGAAAGCGGCCGCGGCGACTCCACGAAAGCGCTGCGCACCTATCGGTCAGGCATCAAAAAAGGACTGTTCAAGATTATGTCGAAGATGGGAATCTCGACCGTCACGAGCTACCGCGGCGCCCAGCTTTTCGAGACAATTGGCTTGCACTCCGAAGTCACTGACCTTTGCTTTCGCGGCACGGTGTCCCGCATTGAAGGCACAAATTTTGCGGATCTGGAGGCGGATCTGACTGAGCTGGCCGATGCCGCCTGGGACCCGCGCCAGCCAGTCAGTCACGGCGGCCTCCTCAAATATTCCACGAACGGCGAATACCATGCGTTCCATCCGGAAGTGGTTCACAGCCTGCATGCGGCAGTCGAAAGCGGCGAGCAGCAGGACTACAGAAAGTTCGCAGAACTGGTCAATCGCAGCCAGCCCGCCGTGCTGCGCGACTTGCTGAGATTCGCAGAGCACAGCCGCCCGCCGGTTCCCCTGGATCAAGTCGAGCCCGCCAGCGCCATCCTGGCGCGCTTTGACAGCGCCGCGATGTCGCTGGGCGCTCTTTCGCCCGAAGCGCATGAGACGCTTGCTGAGGCAATGAATGAAATCGGCGGACGATCCAACTCCGGCGAGGGCGGAGAGCATCCGGACCGCTATGGCACAATCCGCAGCTCCAAAATCAAGCAGGTTGCATCAGGTCGCTTTGGGGTTACGCCGCATTATCTGGTGAACGCGCAAGTGCTGCAGATCAAAATCGCACAGGGCGCCAAGCCCGGCGAAGGCGGGCAGCTGCCCGGCCATAAAGTCAACGAAATGATCGCATCGCTGCGTTTCTCGTCACCCGGCGTCGCCCTGATCTCACCGCCCCCGCATCACGATATTTACTCAATTGAGGATCTGGCGCAACTGATTTTTGACTTGAAACAGATTAATCCGCAAGCCCTCGTGTCGGTCAAGCTCGTTTCCGAGGCCGGCGTCGGCACCATTGCGGCCGGCGTCGCCAAAGCCTATGCAGACTTGATTACCGTCGCCGGCTACGATGGCGGGACCGGCGCGAGTCCGCTGACATCGGTGAAGTATGCTGGCAGTCCCTGGGAGCTCGGCCTTGCAGAAACGCAGCAGACCCTGCGCATGAACGGACTTCGCCATCGAGTCCGGCTGCAGGTCGACGGCGGGCTGAAAACCGGGCTTGATGTGGTCAAAGCGGCCTTGCTCGGCGCCGACTCTTTCGGCTTTGGGACTGTGCCCATGCTGGCGATGGGATGCAAATACCTGCGGGTCTGCCATCTCAACAACTGCGCAACCGGGGTGGCCACGCAAAATGTGGAGCTGCGCAAAAAGCACTTCAAGGGGAATAAAGACAAAGTGGTGAATTATTTTCGCTTTGTCGCTGAGGAGGTGCGTGAGATCCTGGCAGAACTTGGCATACGCACTTTGGATGATATTATCGGACACGTCGAGCACCTTCAGGCTGAAGCCGGGACGACCGCAAGACAGCGACGTCTTGACTTGAGTTCCTTGCTGTCGTATGCGGGCGTTGCAGATGACGTGCCGCGCCGCTGTCAGGCAAAGCGCAATCAGCCGTGGGATCAGGGGGAGCTGGCCGAACAAATGGTCGCCGATGCCAAAAGCGCGATCGAGGCGCGCAGTGACGCTGAGTTCAGCTACTCGATTCGCAACATTCACCGCTCGGTCGGTGCGCGGCTGTCAGGGGAAATCGCCAGAGTCAGCGTGCAGCCGGACTTTCGCATCCGCATGAGCTTCAAAGGCATCGCCGGGCAGAGTTTTGGCGTCTGGAATGCCGCCGGACTGCATCTGCACCTAGAGGGGGATGCCAATGATTATGTCGGCAAAGGCATGGCGGGCGGCAAAATCGTTCTCAAGCCCTCTGTCAGCAGCACGCTTGACTCACGCTGCACGCCGATTGCTGGCAATACCTGTCTTTACGGCGCAACCGGAGGCAAGTTTTTTGCCGCCGGCACTGTCGGCGAGCGGTTCGCAGTGCGCAATTCAGGGGCAACAGCCGTCATGGAAGGATGCGGCGACCATGGCTGCGAGTACATGACCGGCGGTGTAGTCCTCTCGCTAGGCCGGACAGGTGTGAATTTCGGCGCCGGCATGACCGGCGGTATCGCATTCGTGCTGGATCTGGAGCGGATTTTTGTGGACTGCTACAATCACGAGCTGATCGACATTCACCGTCTGACTCACGAAGATATGGAACCGCACTTGAGCTACTTGCATGAGCTGATCGATGAGCATGTCGCAGAAACGCAAAGCCGCTGGGGCAGCGAAGTGAGCCGTGACTTTATCGAGTTCGTCGGTAAATTTTGGCTCGTTATTCCCAAGGCAGCCGACATGAAGATGCTCATTGAGACGCTGCGCGAAGCGGCTTGATCGAAAAAAGTGCCTGTACATTGAAAGAGCATTTTCAATTTCTCAAGCTGCCGCGCCAGACCCCGCCGAAAGACGCTGCTCAGTACCGCATCCATCATTGGGATGAAATCTACACTGAGTTCGACAGCACAACCGCGGCCGGCCAGTCAGCGCGCTGCATCTCGTGCGGCAACCCTTACTGTCAGTGGAAATGTCCGGTGCACAACTACATACCGGAATGGCTTGAGATGATTGCTGACGGCCGTCTTTTCGAGGCCGCTGAGCTGTCCCATCAAACCAATTCACTGCCAGAGATCTGCGGCCGCATCTGTCCGCAGGACCGGCTCTGCGAAGGGGCCTGCACCATGAATGACGGCTTCGGCGCGGTCACCATCGGAGCAGTTGAGAAATACATCACCGACGAGGCTTTCGCTCAGGGGTGGAGACCGGATATTTCTTCCATTGAGGCGCTCGGCAAATCGGTCGCCGTAGTCGGCAGCGGGCCGGCAGGACTCGGCTGCGCGGATATCCTGATTCGAAATGGCATCGCCGTAACCGTCTATGATCGCTACCCGGAAATCGGCGGCTTGCTCAGTTTTGGCATTCCGCCTTTCAAGCTTGAAAAGAAGGTGATTCTCAAGCGGCGCCAGATTATGGAAGAGATGGGCGTTGAGTTCCGGCTCAATACCGAGATCGGCACGGATATTGCCATGTCTGAGCTGCTGGACCAGTACGATGCGGTCTTTTTGGGCATGGGCGCTTACACCTACATGCGCGGCGGGTTCAGCGGGGAAGACTTGGACGGCGTTTACGAAGCCCTGCCCTATTTGGTCGGCAACAACCACAAAGTGGAAAACTTAAGCTCTGTCAACTGGCCCTATATCGATATGAAAAACCGCAATGTGGTCGTCTTGGGCGGCGGAGATACGGCGATGGACTGTGTACGCACCGCAGTGCGCCAGCAGGCGCGGCAGGTGACCTGCGTGTATCGCCGGGATGAGGAAAATATGCCTGGCTCGCGACGTGAGGTCTGGCATGCCCGCGAGGAAGGAGTGCGCTTTTTGTGGAACTGCCAGCCCATTGAGATTATGGGCCATGGCCAAGTTGAGAATGTCACCGTCATGGAGACGCAGCTTGGCTCTCCCGATGAGCGCGGTCGCCGGCAGCCGGAACCCGTGCCCGGCTCGCGTCAATCGATCGAATGCGACAGCATCATCATTGCATTTGGATTCAGGCCCAGTCCGGCCAAATGGTTCGCTGATTACGAAATTCAGACAGACTCTTTCCTGCGCATCAAGGCATCGCCAGAATCTGACTATCCATTTCAGACCACCAACCCCAAGGTCTTCTCTGGAGGCGACATGGTTCGCGGTGCAGACCTGGTCGTCACTGCCGTTTACGAAGGTCGCGAGGCCGCGCGAGGCATAATGAAATACCTTCAGGCCTAAACTCAAAAAACCGTACCCTGTGAACTCAGTTCCCCCTCATGAGCGGCTGATTGTTGCGCTTGATTGCCCCAGCCAGGCCGATGCCTTGAACTTGGTCGACCGGCTGCACGGGCAAGTCAAGTTTTTCAAAGTCGGTCTGGAATTGTTTTGCTCAGGTGAGGGCATTGGCCTGATCGAAAAGCTGGCACAGCGCGATTGCAAAGTATTTGCAGATTTCAAACTAATGGACATTCCCGCAACGGTCCGCCGTGCGGTACAGAATTTAGCGCATCTTGACATTCATTTTTTGACTGTGCACGCCTACCCCGGTGTAATGGAAGCTGCGGTGGATGCAGCCCAAGACATTGCGATCCTGGCGGTCACTGTATTGACCAGCATGAACGATGATGATTTGCGAAAAGCCGGGATTGGCGGCTCCGCCGTCGAAACCGCCGTGCACCGCTCGCAGGCAGCGCTGAGCGCAGGGTGTGCCGGCGTCATCTGCTCGGGGCGCGAGGCAGCCTTTATTCGGCCTGCAACCGCCGATGATTTTCTGCTTGTCACACCGGGCATTCGCAACAGCGGCAGCGGCCGCGACGACCAAAAACGAACGGTCAGCGTCACGCAAGCATTCAGCAATGGCGCTGACTATATCGTCGTCGGGCGGCCGATCCGAGATGCCCATCATCCCTCTGAGGTCACCGCTCAATATCAGTCTGAAATTGCGCGCGCAATCAGGATTTGATTTGACTGCCGCCACGTTTTCCAACAACCGCCTGATCCGGGCATTGCGACGCGAAAGTGTCGATCGAACTCCGATCTGGATCATGCGTCAAGCAGGACGCTACCTGCCTGAATATCGCGCGACTCGGGAAAAGGCCGGCAGCTTCGTCAATCTGTGCCGCACACCGGAGCTCGCATGCGAGGTCACGCTGCAGCCGCTGGAGCGCTACGAGCTGGACGCGGCCATTATCTTTTCCGACATTCTGGTGATTCCCGATGCAATGGGCCTCGGCCTTGAGCTGGTCGAATCGGTGGGGCCTGTATTCCAGCGCCCTATCGCCGCCGTCAGCGACATCAGTCGGCTGCGGGCGCCTGATCCTCTTGACGAGCTTGGCTATGTGATGGATGCCGTACGCCTGACCGCACAATCGCTTGGCGGCAAAGTGCCCTTGATTGGTTTTTGCGGCAGTCCCTGGACACTGGCAGTCTACATGATCGAAGGCCGCTCAAAAACGAACTTTGACAAAATTCGCTCGTTTGCACGCCAGCATCCAGGGCCACTGCAGGGCATGCTGGAGATGCTTGCTGAGTCGGCAGCGGCATATCTGATTGCAAAAGCTCATGCCGGTGCCTCAGCACTCATGATTTTCGATACTTGGGGCGGTCTGCTTGATACCGGTCAGTACCTGACGTTTTCACTTCCCTACATGCAGCATATCGTCAATGCGGTAGCTGAAAGTCTGCCCGACATGCCAGTCATTCTGTTCACTAAAAATGCCGGAGATTGGCTTGACTCGATGGCTGCAACAGGCTGTTCAGCAATTGGTGTCGACTGGAATATTGATCTTGGACAGGCACGGGAAGCGGTGGGGGGCCAAGTTGCCCTGCAAGGCAATCTGAATCCAGCGACACTTCAATTGAGCGAGCAGACAATCATCACGCAAGCGAGCGAAGTGCTAGCCAGTTTCGGATTTGGCAGCGGGCATGTATTTAATCTCGGCCATGGCATCACACCGAACATCGATCCTGGAAAAGTGAAATTATTGGTCGATACAGTCCATGAGCTTAGCGTTGAGTATCACTGAGACCGCCAGGCAGAACAGATGATATCCGCTGCGACAGCACTGAGACGCTTTGCGGAGATTTCGATCAGGACGGCATGAAACCAAGCACTGCAGCGGGAATGGCACGGCTGTCCGGCGGACAGTTCAATCAAGCGCCGCCGGAGCGCCTGTGATTGGCGATAAAATCTGGCCGTGGAAAGCAGCGGCAAGTGACTTGACGGATATCATGACAGAACTTGGACTTGTTTGAGCCGAGCGCTGGAAAGCGGCGGCTTGAGCCCAGAAACTGAGTCAGCAAGAAGCCGGGGCGATCCTAATCCTAATGCCGGCAGAAAAACCATCACGGAAGAAAACTCGACACCCGTTGAACCGGTCACAGTCCAATGAAATTGAAATCAGCTGATGAGAGCCTGCAAAGCTGAAACCGCCCCAACTGCCGCAGCAATCATCGCTCCAGTACGAATTGTCAGAGTTTTTTCAAGCTGGCCGATTCTGTTGTTTATCTCAACTATCTCACCGCGAAACTCAGTGCGCATCTCAACCATCTCAACACGAAACTCAGTGCGCATCTCAACTATCTCACCGCGAAACTCAGTGCGCATCTCAACCATCTCAACACGAAGCTCGGCCATCTCGCCGCGCAACTCGGCCATCTCGCCGCGCAACTCGGCCATCTCGCCGCGCAACTCGGCCATCTCGCCGCGCAACTCAACACGAAGCTTATCCAAGTCGTCTTTCGTTGCAACATTGCTGACCAGATGCTCATGAATTGTCCGTGCAATTCCTTCCGCATGCCGTTTGTCAAAAGCATAATCATGCTCCAGATTCCGCGCGATCGAGAGCGTGTCATAGGCTTGCACTGCTAAACTTGATGCCACTGATCACCTCCCTTGCTTGTCAGTCTCCTGTTCTGTGCGCGAATACCGCAGCCTTACCGATGCGGCATGTGCCAATCTGATCTCTATTCTACACCATTCATCCAGGCTGAATGCCGGCTTCAGCAGAGTCGATTGCCGTACAGCTGGCAGCCATTGCATACTCTCGGCGCTCGAAAACTCAATGGAGCGCAGTCTGCATCGTCCGAATCTTTCTTCCGGCTGGCATTGAGCGGATGCAATCACAACGGCCAGCATGATGACTGAGAAAAACTCAAATGGGAAAGCATGACAAGAAGCAGACCATTGCAGCGCAACTCAGGCAGCTAGACTGAACTCGCTTGCGGCTGCCGGGTTGCCGGTGCAAACGATACGACCCTCCTCAACCAGCTTGATGAGCGTCGCCAGCAATGAACAGGCAGCCGCAGCATGAAGTGCAGTGCCAACATCAGCATAATGGACTGCCACCATCTCAGGCACAGTCTTGAGCCCCTGCCTCAAGCTTGCAATCACCTCGTCCTCACGGTCGCGCCGATGAGCGATCAGCGCATTGAGATAGCGCTCAGGTTCTGTGACCGGCGGGCCGTGCGCGGGGTAAAAAGTCTGATAGCCGCAACCTTGGAGTCGCTGCAAGCTGTTGACGTATGCAGACATCGAGCCATAGGGCGGAATGATCACTGTTGTCGACCATCCCATCACGTGATCTCCAGTAAAAACTGCATTTTCCTCGGGCAGCCGAAAGCAAAAATGGTTGGGCATATGCCCCGGTGTGTGCATCGCTTCAAGAGTCCAGTCCGCTCCTTTCAAGACCTGGCCGTCTGCAAGTGTGATATCGGGCTGAAACAGATGATCTACCTCTTCATGCACATGCGTCTCGGCGGCGGGCGCAGCGCGGAACATCCGATGATTGCTGAGCGCGCCATACACCGGCGCCTGGCAAATTTTCTGCAGCGCACCGGCGGCCGGCGAATGATCGCTGTGGGTATGCGTAACCAAGATATGAGTGATGGTCTCTCCCGCCAAACTGGCGGCAATCGCTTCAATATGCTCCGTCTGCAGCGGACCTGGGTCAATGACAGCCACTTCGCCATGACCGACAATATAAGTGCCGGTACCATGGAGTGTGAATCGACTGGGGTTGCGGGCAACAATCCTTCGCACTCGCGGTGACACAATGCCAATCTGCCCGTAATCGAATGAATCCTCAAAAACGAATGGGATAACGGTTTTCATGGCCGTGACTTTAAAAGCGATAGTCAGCAACGTTTCATCGCTGCTGACTTAAACGATTGATGCTGATGATATACATCGGCTGTTGAGATGATTCGTCTGCCATTCATTGCACCGCTATTCAAAGATGCAGTAGAGCCAATGAGCGCGTCTTCCTGCACGTTTTTTGCGCACCGCTTTCCAAGTTTCTGGAATCTGCAGGTTTTCAGCCGATATCTCACATTCAATATAGATCGCTGCGTCCGAATTGAGGCAGTGACTGCGAGCAAGCCCATTCACTGCCTGCTGCAACAGGTTCTGCGAGAACGGAGGATCCAGAAAGACAATGTCAAATTTCCGGTCACATGAGTGCAAATATCTCATTGCATCACTGCATACGAATTCAAACTCATTGGCCTGCAATTGGTCGGCAGTGGTCTTGAGCTGCCTGATCACAGACAGCTTGTGGTCCACAACAACTACCGATCGCGCGCCTCTGGAAGCGGCTTCGAAACCCAAGGCCCCGCTGCCGCCAAACAAGTCGAGACAGCTCGCACCCCCTACGTTTGCGGCAAGCCAATTGAACAGGGTCTCGCGCGAGGCATCTGTTGTCGGCCGGATGCCCAGGCTTGAATCGAACTCAATCAGCCGGCGGCGCCATTTGCCGCCGATAATTCTCAATTGCCCGCGCATTGGGTTGAAGCTCTCTTCACCTGTCTCGCATTCAGACCTGATCGATGCGGCAAGCCAACGGGCTTGCTGCAATCATCAAACTGCCGCCTGGATTGAAATTATAGAGTCGGAGCATTGCGTGCTTGCCGAATTCATTGCGAACTGTTATTTGTGCCGCGGCTCGCACCAGCTCGTCTGCAGCTGCATTCCCGCCTTGCAAGACCTGTAACAGCCGCCCTCAAAAACGATAAAATTACATTCTCAGCAGTTCTGCAATTTTCATTCGCTGGTTTTCGTCGAAAATGTATCGAAACTGACCCGCTGGCGGTACCGGTACGCAAATCAAGGACTCAGCAACAAATGATTTTGCCGGCCGGGAGAAATCGCCGCGAACTGTCTGTTTTTTTTACCCTGTCAACGGGCCAGTCTTGTTGCATCCTCATCGGGCGACCCAGGCAGATCGGCTCTTTGCATCACTCTTCGCTGCTTGAATTACGGACTCTCCCTTGCCAGAGAAAGAAAAAAAGAAAAGCCGCCTGTTTGAGGTTCTGACCTCAACTCGCAGATCGATTGCCGCGTCAGTGACGGATCTGTTTGCAGCGGGGGGAAAAATTCAAACTGCCGATCTTGAGCGGCTGCACGACTCGCTGATTCTCAGCGACATGGGCATTGACGCAGCCGACATGATCATGCAGGCAATCCAAGCTGCAAACAAAAGATCTGCTTTGGATGGCGCTTCGCTGCGCGCAACAGTCAAACAGGAAATCATCAATATTCTTGAGCCCTGCCAGCGGCCGGTCGATTTTTTGCGAGACAGCTCGCCGGCCGTCGTCCTCATGGCGGGTGTCAATGGGACGGGCAAAACCACAACCATCGCAAAAATTGCCCATTATTGCAGCCGCCAGAATCACAAAGTGATGCTCGCGGCCTGCGACACCTACAGACCAGCCGCAATCGAGCAGCTGCAGCACTGGGGAAACCGGCTTGAACTGCCGGTCATCGCCCAAGCGGCCGGCTCCGATCCAGCCGCAGTCGCGCATGACGCCATGCACGCTGCGGCCGCGCGCGACTGCTCGCTCCTGCTGATCGATACCGCCGGACGGCAGCAAACCCGCGATGACCTGATGCGGCAGCTTGATAAAATCCGGCGCGTGATCACCAAAATCGAACCGTCTGCACCGCACGAGACCCTGCTCACCATTGATGCCGGCACCGGCCAGAATGCCCTGTCGCAGGTCGAGTCATTTCATTCTCACTGCCCGCTGAGCGGTTTGTGCCTGACCAAACTCGACGGCACTGCCAAAGGCGGCATTGCGGTCGCCTTGACCATGAAATTCTCGCTGCCCGTCTATTTTGTCGGGCTGGGCGAGAAAATAGACGATCTTGCAGAATTTGATCCGCAGGCCTACACTCACTCGCTGTTTGATTCGTGATGCGATCGTCCAAGACCTCAATCATCCACTTTTCCAACGTGTCAAAGCAGTATGCCAACGGGCATCTTGCGCTGCGCAATGTCAATTTCAATTTAAGCTCTGAACAGCTGGTTTTTCTGACCGGACACTCCGGCGCCGGCAAAACTTCCGTGATCCGCCTGATCACACGCGAGGAGCAGCCGACCCAAGGTCATGTATTTGTCAATGGTCAGAATCTGTCATCGCTTTCAGCCCGAGCGACCGCTCTGTATCGCCGAACCATCGGCGTCGTCCACCAAGATCATAAGCTATTGCATGATCGAACCGTTCGCGAGAATGTCGCCTTGCCGCTGCTAGTGGCCAATATGCGCATGAAAAAAATTCAGCGCCAAATTTCAGCATCGCTGGAAATGGTTGGACTTGAAGGCACAGAAGCGGCGTACCCGATGCAGCTTTCTGGCGGCGAGCAGCAGCGGGTCGGGATTGCCCGAGCCATTGTCGGACGTCCGCGCCTGATTCTCGCCGACGAGCCGACCGGCAATCTAGATGCCGAGCTGAGCAGCGACATCATGGGTATTTTTCGCAACTTGGTTCACTATCGGACAACTATCCTGATTGCAACCCATGAGTATCGACATTTCAGAGACGGAACCTCGCCGGTTCTGGAACTCCGCAATGGCACGCTGAGTCCAGCCAGCCTGGGACGCTAGCGCATGCTAAACTTCTTCCTTACGCCTCTGGCGACTTTCGCGAGCTGCTGGGTCCGCATCTTCAAAGCGCCAGGCTCGACGATATTCACAGTTGTGACAGTGGGTGTCATTCTCAGCCTGCCGGCGGCATTTTTCTTTTTCTCTGCCAATTTGAAACAAATCACGGATGAACTGGAAGAAGCGGCAGAAATCACCTTGTTCCTGTCCAAGGATGCATCGCCCGGCGAGGTTGAGGAATTATTCGAGACCATCGCGGCGCTGCCGCAAATCAATACAGCTGAAATCATTTCTGAGGACGAGGCGCTGGAAAATTTCAAGACTTTATCCGGCCTGTACTCAATTATTGAGTTCATGCCCGAAAACCCGCTGCCCACAGCCATTGCAGCAAAGCCTGCGGGAGACTTTTCGAGCGCTGAGAGCATTCAGCGGCTCAATCAGCAGTTCCTCTCCATGCCTCTGGTGGATGCAGTCGATATCGATCTGCTGTGGATTCAGCGTCTGCTCGCGATCGTTGAGCTGCTGAGAATTGTGTTTTATTCCGTCTCAGGACTGCTGCTTGCAATCGCTACGCTTTTGATCTGCAACACCACCCGCATCGCCATCGCCTCGCGAGCAGACGAAATTTTCATCCTTCAGCTGATCGGCGGAACCAGCAGGTTTGTCCGCCGATCATTCATCTACACTGCTGTCATGCAAAGCATGATCGGCACTGTGCTGGCCTGCGGCATCGTCGAAACGCTGCGATATTTCGTCGCCCAGCCGGTCAATGCCATCGCAACACTCTACAACAGTGATTTCGAATTGATCGGACTTTCTGCGCAGTTCATTGGCCTTTGCGTCCTGTCGGTCGCTTTTCTGACCTGGGCATCCGCTTGGATCACCGTCAGTTTTTACTTGCGTCAGTCACGTGAGTAAACGCTGCTCAGCCTGTCGATGCGCATCCCCGCCGCAATGGCGAATCACATTTTGGCTGATTTGAGCTTTGGCACCCCGCTCTTCAATCAAGCGCCGCCAGTGCAGCTCAATCAACTCGCCGTGACTGCTTTCGCGCCGGGCATCCGCTGCAATCCACCGCAAGACCGAGATGAAACAAAATAAATTTTTAGCACTCTAACAGTAGGAGTGCTAAAATAGGCGCTGAAACAACAATACTGAACGTTTAAATTTTGTCATGAGTGAGAGTTATCCAATTTCATTGGCCGTTCGAAACGGCGAATTAGCGAATTATTTTGATTCAATCAACGCGCAGCCGATGCTGACCGCTGAGGAAGAGTTTGATTTGGCAACTCGTTATTATGAGAACGAAGACTTAGATGCTGCTCGTCAGCTGATTCTCTCGCATCTGCGATTTGTGGTGAAAGTCGCCAGAGGCTTCGTCGGCTACGGAATTCCCCTGGCTGACCTGATTCAGGAAGGCAATGTCGGCCTGATGAAGGCCGTCAAGCGTTACAATCCGAATCGCAATGTTCGACTGGTCGGGTTCGCGGTCCACTGGATCAAGGCGCAAATTTACGACTTTATCCTGCGCAACTGGAAGATCGTGCGCATTGCAACTACGGCTGCCCATCGCAAACTGTTCTTCAATTTGCGAAAGTTTCGCTCCGGCCTTGAGTCCATGAGCGAGCAGGAGGCGCAAAAGCTCTCAGAAGAGCTTGACGTGCCGATTGAGGCGGTGCGCGAGATGGAAATGAGAATGGACGGAACGGCGGTATCATTTGATGCCGACTACGACGATGACGGCAATGAGACCAATTTTGCGCCATCCGCCTATCTTGGCGACCGAACCTACAATCCCGAAGACATTTACAGTGTCAACTGGGAAGAATCGAATCGACAGCAGCAGCTTGAGACAGCCATGAATTCACTGGATGAGCGAAGCCGCAGCATCGTCGCTCGGCGCTGGATGGCGGAGGATAAAGTCACTTTGCAAGAGCTGGCTGACGAATACGGAGTAACCGCCGAGCGGATTCGGCAGATTGAGGACAAGGCCATGAAAAACATGCGCCGATCGATTGAGAAATCACAGCTGGCGCATTGAGACCCGATTCAGCATCGGGGCCGGCTCCCGCAAACAAATGAGCACAGCGCGGCGAATTCATTCGGCGCGCTGTCATTCATGCCTCGCGCAAACTGCTTGGCAGCCTCACTGAAGCAGCAACTCGATCAGGGCCTTTTGAGCATGCAAGCGGTTCTCCGCCTCTTGCCAGACGACGCTTTGCGGGCCATCAATCACTTGGGCAGCGACCTCAAGTCCGCGATAAGCCGGCAGGCAATGCATGAAAACGGCGTTTTTGGCCGCGCATGCCATAACCGCGCTCGTGACTTGAAAGTCCTCAAAGGCTTGCATGCGCTGCTGCTTCTCTTGCTCCTGTCCCATGCTGATCCAAGAGTCGGTGACTACAGCATCAGCGCCGGCGGCGGCGTCCATCGGACTAGCAGCGACTTCCACAAAACTGGAATCCAGATTGGAGACTAAAGACCACCTGGGCGCATACGCGGGCGGCGTGCAGACCTTCAGATGAAACCTCATCAGCGAGGCCGCCATGGCCCAAGTCACACACATGTTGTTGCCATCGCCGATCCAGGCCACTTTCAGGTCGCGGAGAGAGGTCCTGATTTCGGTCAAGGTCAGCAGGTCAGCCAGCAGCTGACACGGATGGCAGGCATCGCTCAAGCCGTTGATCACAGGCACCCGGGCCAATCGCGCATACGCGGCCGCGGTCGCATGCGCAGCCGTCCGGGTCACAACGATATCCACCATAGATGACAGCACCCGCGCCGTGTCTTCCGCCGACTCGCCGCGCTGCAGCTGACTGTCGGCTTGATTGAGAAACAGTGAGCGGCCGCCAAAATGATTCGCGGCGACTTCAAACGAGACGCGGGTTCGGGTTGAAGACTTCTCAAACACCAGCGCAAGCGTACGGTTGGTCATGATCTGCGGGCACTTCCGCTGCGCGCGCCACAATTGCTTGAGTTCAATGCTTCTGGCGAGCAGCCGCTGGATCTGCTCTGCTTCCAGATCAGTGAGCGTCAGGAATTGCAATTGAGAGAGTTTTATCGACTGGGAGTGAAATGAAAAAGGACGCAGCGCGCGGCGCTGCCGCGTCAGACCGCGTCCTTTGAATCGAGTGGAGTGGCGTCGTTCTAACTGAACATGCCCATGTGCGCCAGCGATCCGGTAACCATGAAAAACAGCATGGGAATCGATAGCATGGTATTGGTTCTTGAGGCCAGAAGAGCGATCCTTGCAGATTTGGCTTTTTCCGCATCGGATGCCTCGACCATTCCCAGAACTTTTTTCTGATTCGGCCAAATCAGCACCCAGACGTTGAACAGCATGATGGTTCCAAGCCACGCTCCAATGCCGAGATAAGCATGCGGTCCCTGCAGCGTAAAAGCATCTGCGAATGTGCCGGTGCGCAGCAGATAGTAAGCCCCAGTCAGCCAGGTGGCAATCGCTGCCCAGCGAAACCACAGCAGGGCCCGAGGGGCAATATGCTTGGTGATGCCCGCAGCTGTGCCGTCTGCTTTCGCTTTGGCCAGCCCAGGAACCTGCACAAAATTAAAGTAGTACAGCAACCCGATCCACGTTATGCCAGCCAGTATATGCAGCCAGCGATCAATTAGTAAATCCATTTGAACACCTTAGATGATTTATCGTTCTACATCAATTACATCAATCAAGCTTCAGTCAGCGCCCTGCATCTAGCCCAAAGGAAGAAAGCCGTTGGCAAACAAATACAGTATGAAAGTAAGCACAAAACCAGCAATAATGGTGCCGGCTACCGAATCTAGAGGATTTTTCATTGTTTTCTCCTGAGGATGATGAAGTTTGGGCCACACGCACTCAAAAGTGCACTTGACGCAGATTCATTGTGTGTAATTTTAATTCAATTGAGCCGGCTGCGAGCAACATTTCTAAACGCTGGAGCTTTTTGAATGGCGCTTTCGGCCTGCCCCGCAGGCGCCGCCCGCATGAGTGCGATTCAAGCCATGCCTGCCGCACCGCGTTCACTCAGTCATTTCATCCGCCGCAAAACTGTTAAAATTGAACGCTGAAATCAGGTTCTGCTGTCGGATTTCGTCTATTTCAAATCACTGACTCGGAGCACGAGAACGAAATGGCAGGAAAAAAGAAAAAAATGTATCGCATTGTGTTTCACAGCCAATCAAAGGTGTATGAGCTGTACGCACGGTATGTACACCAAAGCGATATGTACGCCTTTATTGAAGTTGAGGATATCGTTTTCGGTGAAAATTCTCAACTGGTTGTCAATCCCGGCGAGGAGCAGCTCAAGAGCCAGTTTGGCGGCGTCAGTCGCACCTATATTCCGATTCATTCGGTGATTCGTATCGATCAGGTCGAAAAAGAAGGCACTGCCAAAGTGCATGCCGGCGGTGAAAAAGGTGTGGTGACACCGTTTCCCATGCAATTTCACCCGCCAGAGGGGATCAGCAAGGATTGATTTTGCCGGCTGATTGAGGTGCCTGGCGCTATTCGGCCTTTTTTTCAGCGCTCGTCTCATCGGTCAGCTGGCCTAATGAGCGGGCGGTATCCTCCAAGAAGAGATTTTTGTCCTCAGAATCTGTCTGACACAGCTCCTGCACCCCGCGGGTTATTGAATTGTAGAGCTTCTGCTGACGCTCATCGATCTGGCTCAGCAAAGAGACCGTATCAATGAAGTGCGACCGAACCCCGGACCGATATTGATTAAATTCCTGCTGCAGCTCCTCAAGTTTCTCCTTGGCGCCGCGATCGCTGAATTTCCAGCGAACAATGCCGAAACTGACAGCGGCGCCGACTGCCAAGCCAGCCAAAAACAGCACCAGACCGCTCACCGCTGGACCAGAGGCAGAGGATTAAGATTGATCCGGCAGTCTTTGATCGTCAATAGAGTATGCATCGGGCCGCATCGATGATGATTTCGAGGTCTTGAGGTAGCTCGGAACGTTGAGAAAATCTCATTATAACTCTTCGGACCAGGCCTCTGTCTTGTCAAAAACTGTTTCATTCAAGGATGACTGAGCGGCGTCATTTCTCAGCCGGCTCAATTTCACTCAAGCTGCCGCAAACAGACCAGCTCGCGGCGGCGATTCCGCCGCAGATGCCCGCTGCCGCCTTTCATTGCATTTGCCAGCTTTGCCTTTGGCGCGGCGATTTGATCGCATCAGAAATACCATGCTGTGAAAAAAGATTCGAGACTTCAGTGCAAGTCCGGCGCCAGGCCAGATACTTTCAGCTTGCCGTCTGCCCGTCAGGTGAAGGTGAATTTCTTCTCAAGCAATGAGACCGCTTTCATGGAAGAATTCTCACCGGCAAGCCCGGCGCTTTGCAATTGATGGATGACAAAAAATGGATAAATCAACGGCAGGCAGCAGGGTTTGAGGTATAAACAGCGATTTGAATCCTGTCAGACTGCAACGGCCAAATTCCATGAATTTTCAAAAGATACTCTGCGGCGCGCTCGCAGCGCTTCTGCTTGGCCCGCTCAGTGCATTGGCCCGCGACACGCTGGTCATCGGCATCACGCAATTCCCGACTTCCCTGCATCCGAATATGGAATCAATGCTTGCAAAATACTATGTCCTCAATGCCGTCATGCGGCCAATCACGGCCTATGACGCTGACTGGGAACTTGTTTGCATGCTCTGCACCTCGATTCCAACTCTTGGCAATGGCGCCGCCGAAGTCATCGAGCTTGGAGACGGCAAGCAGGGAATCTCAGCCACATACACGCTGCGCTCGGACGCGTTCTGGGGAGACGGAACACCAGTCTCGACAAGAGATGTCGAATACACAATTGAGGTCGGCAAAGATCCGACAAGCGGTGTCCTTAACGCCGAATTTTACCGTCGGGTGCTGGCCATCAAGCCAAACGACGAAAAAAGTTTCACCATCACATACGATCGTGTGGAATACGATTACAACGCCCTGTCGCTTTATCTGCTCCCCGAGCATATCGACCGTGACAAATATGAGATGGCAGGCAATTATCCGGTCAGCAGCGCATATGCCGCAGACCCGCTCAATCCAGCGCTGTACTTCGGCCCTTACCGCATTTCCGCCATTCAGCACGGTTCTCATATTGAGCTGACGCGGAATGAAAGCTGGCAAGGAACTGCGCCGGCGTTCGACAAAGTTGTGTTTCGCGCCATTGAGAATACCGCCGCTCTCGAAGCCAATCTGCTGTCCGGCTCGATTGATTACATCGCCGGCGCTCTGGGACTGACACCCGACCAGGCGCTTGCATTTCAAAAGCGCTATCCAGACCGGTTCGATTACATCTTTCAGCCTGGCCTGATTTACGAGCACATCGATTTGAACCTTGACAATCCCATACTGGCGGACTTGCGGGTGCGCCGGGCGCTGCTGCACGCAATCGACCGAGAGGCGATCAGCGCGCTGCTGTTTGAAGGGACGCAGCCGCCAGCCCATGTCTACGTCAGCCCGCTGGACAAAACCTACAACCCCGGCATCAAGCAATACGCATTCGATCTGGAGCAGGCCAATGAGCTGCTGGATGCGGCTGGCTGGGATACCTGGGACAATGGCATCCGGCATAATCCGGCGGGCGCGCCGCTGCGCCTGGATTTTGGAACAACCGCCGGGGCGCGAATCCGAGAAACTGTCCAGCAAGTCCTGCAGGCACAATGGCGAGATGCGGGCATCGATACAAGCATCCGCAACCAGCCGGCACGGGTGTTCTTCGGAGAAACCGTACAAAACCGGCGCTTTGGGGCGCTGGCCATGTATGCCTGGATCAGCTCGCCAGAAACCTCGCCGCGAGCCACTTTGCATTCCACAGAGATTCCATCTGTGCAAAACAATTGGACCGGCTCCAATTACACGGGCTACAGCAATGCCGAAATGGATCAGCTGATTGATGAGGTGGAAATCACTTTGGATCCGGAAAAACGCCAGCAGCTGTGGAATCGAATACAACTGATTTACACTGAGGATCTGCCTGTTTTACCCCTGTATTACCGCTCGAATCCTTACATCATGCCCAAATGGCTCAAGGGGATTGAGCCGACCGGCAACTCCTCAACAACGACGTTGTGGATCGAAAACTGGGGTGTTGAAGAATAAGCTCGGCTCTCAAATCGGTCTCTTCTTGCAGAGCGGATTACACTATTATTGAGTTTTTCTACAGCACAAATAAAGTGTTTCATCATTTTGAGGTAAATCTAATGAAAAAAACTCTTGCAGCACTGTTTTCGGTGCTCATTGCAGCCTTGGCTGCAGGTCCCGTGTCTGCACAGGATCAGCAATTCGTGAGCATCGGCACCGGCGGCGTAACGGGTGTGTACTATCCGACCGGGGGCGCGATCTGCCGATTGGTCAATAAAGATCGCAAAGAACATGGCATCCGCTGCTCGGCTGAATCGACTGGCGGCTCAATCTATAACATCAACACAATCCGAGCGGGCGAGCTTGAATTTGGCGTTGCCCAATCGGACTGGCAGTTCCATGCCTATCACGGCACTTCCAAGTTTGAGGACAAAGGCGCTTTCAGCAATCTGCGCGCGGTTTTCTCAGTCCATCCGGAGCCGGTTACCATCATTGCCCATGATGATTCTGGCATCATGAACATCACGGATCTGAAAGGCATGCGAGTCAATATCGGCAATCCTGGATCCGGTACTCGAGGCACTTGGGAAGTGATTGAGGAGGCGATGGGCTGGGTGCGCAGCGATTTGAAACTGGCCGCAGAGATGAAATCTGCTGAAACTGCACAGGCCGTCTGTGACAAGAAAATCGATGCGTATTTCTGGCTGGTCGGGCATCCTTCGGCCTTGACGCAGGAATCGCTGTCAACCTGTGCGACGCATTTGGTCAATGCCACGGGCGATGTAATCGACCAGCTGGTTGCCGAAAATTCGTACTACCGGAATGCAACCATTCCGGCTGGCATGTACAACAACGAAAGCGACATCCAGACATTTGGCGTGGGGGCAACTTTTGTATCCAGCGCTGATGTCCCGGAAGAAGTGGTCTACACCGTCGTCAAGGCAGTCTTTGACAATTTCGACAGTTTCAGAAAGCTGCATCCAGCTTTTGCCAATCTCGAGCCTACAGAAATGATTTCAGATTCTCTGTCGGCTCCGCTGCATGACGGCGCTGTCAGATACTACAAAGAAAGAGGCTGGATGTAATTTCCAGATCGTGCAGCGGAGGGATGGTCCACAGCTTCCCTCCGCTGCGCTCTGACCCGCACTAGCCAGATCTTTCGCAGAGGATAAGGTCCGTGGCTGATAAAAATCAGACACAGCCGACCGCCGAGCAATTGGCCCAGGTGGATACCGGCGCCAGACATGCGAGCGGCTGGCAGGGGCGGATGATTCTGATCATTGCGTTTATCTGGGCGCTTTTCCAGATTTACATCTCTTCGAATATTCCATTTTTCCTGACTGAGCTGACCGGACTGCCGCTGGTCGTCACCAGCGCCAACGGCCGGCTTATTCACTTGGCGTTCGCTTTTGTCCTCGCCACGATGTGCTTTCCGCTGCTGAAGTCATCGCCCGTCAATCGGATCCCCTGGTACGACTGGATTCTGGCTGCACTCGGGGTGCTGTCATGTCTTTATATCGTGGTCTTGCGCAACGAAATCGCCATCCGCGCGGGTCTGCCGACCACCGCTGATCTTGCGATATCCAGCATTGGCATGATTATGCTTGGCATCACCGTATACCGGGCGCTGGGGCTGCCTTTGCTGATTGTTGCCTCCGTCTTTGTGAGTTATGTATTCTTCGGTGACGCGAACTTTCTGCCCGACTCAGTACAGTGGAAAGGCGCTTCTTTCGGCAAGGCAATGTGGCACTACTGGATGCAAAACGAGGGTGTATTCGGGGTCGCACTCGGGGTGTCCGCCTCTTTGATATTCCTGTTCGTATTGTTTGGCTCCATATTAGAAAAATCCGGAGCCGGCAACTATTTCATCAAGGTCGCATTCGCTTTGCTCGGGCATCTGCGCGGCGGCCCCGCGAAAGCTGCGGTCATGGCATCCGCATTGAGCGGCATGTATTCAGGATCCTCCATTGCCAATACCGTGACGACCGGCACTTTCACCATTCCGCTGATGAAGCAGACTGGACTGAAAGCGGAAAAAGCAGGCGCCGTGGAAGTCGCGTCATCGACCAATGGACAGCTGACCCCGCCTGTCATGGGTGCAGCGGCATTTCTGATTGCGGAATTTACCGGCATCAGCTATACCGACATTATCAAGCATGCTTTGGTGCCGGCGCTGATTTCCTATATCGCTCTAGTCTACATCGTCCATCTTGAGGCTCTCAAGCTGGGTTTGCAGGGCTTGAGGAAACCGCCCTCATCGATGACTTTCAAAATGAAAATCATTGGTTTTCTTGGCGGATTCATCGGCATTGGACTGCTCGGACTTGCAGTGTATTTCGGCATGGGCTGGATTAAAGCCGCCTTTCCGCAAGCGGCGTTTGCCATCGTCGTGATGCTGTGCGCCGGCGGCTACCTGGCCCTGCTCGGCTGGGCGGCGCGCTTGCCGGATCTGAAAGTCGATCCGCCCAATGAGCCCATTACTGAATTGCCCCGCGCCGGCGAGACAGCGATCAAAGGACTGTATTTTGTACTGCCAATCATCATTTTGATCTGGTGCATTGTCATTGAGCGGCTGTCGCCGTCTTTTTCCGCCTTTTGGGCGATGGCTGCGATCACTGTCATCGCTCTCACTCAGCACCCGCTCAAAGCTTTTTTTCGCAAAACCGGAAATTTCGGTTTCGAATTCAAAAAGGGTGTTGCCCAGTGGAAAGACGGAATGATCGCCGGCTCGCGCAACATGGTCGCAATTGCGATCGCAACTGGCGCCGCCGGCATCATTGTAGGAACCATCTCACTGACCGGCGCCCATCAGGTAGTCGGCGATTTTGTGGAGTTTCTATCGGGCGGCAATCTGATGATCATGCTGCTGCTGGTGGCCGTGATGAGTCTCATACTCGGAATGGGATTGCCCACAACCGCCAACTACATCGTTGTATCCTCACTGATGGCCCCGGTCATCATTTCTCTGGGTGCGCAAAACGGCCTGGTCGTGCCGCTGATCGCAGTGCATCTTTTCGTCTTTTACTTCGGCATTCTTGCCGATGATACGCCCCCGGTGGGCCTGGCGGCATTCGCTGCCGCAGCGATATCAAAAGGCGATCCGATCATGACCGGCGTTCAGGGCTTTGCATACGACATTCGCACAGCTCTGCTCCCATTTCTGTTCATCTTCAATACGGATCTGCTGCTGATTGACGTCTCGCCGCTGAAGGCCGTTTTTGTTTTCGCAATCGGCGTGATCGCGATGATGCTGTTTGCCTCCGCAACCCAGATGTATCTGCTAGTGCGCAATCGGCTGTGGGAATCCGCGGCGCTCCTGCTGGTTGCATTCACCTTGTTTCGTCCGGGATACTGGCTGGACCAATTCCAGCCTCCTTATGCTGAAGTCGAGTCTGCAAAGGTCTATCAGATTGTGGATGATGCACCGCAAAATGGAGTCATGACGATTGTTGTCAGCGGACCGGATTTCGATACCGGCGAACTGACCAGCACCACGGTACTGATTCCGCTCGGTGACCTCAATGAGGCTGAGCAGCGCCTGACATCTGCCGGACTGACAGTGGTCTCTGATAACGGTCAGATGCGCATCGAAGAGCCGTTCGTCGGTACGGATCTGTTCATCAAGATCGGCGACCTGTTCGACTACTACGCCGATCAGCCTGTCGTTCTTGATCATATCAAGCAGCCCAGCGAGCGGGTCGCCAAGGAAATTTTCTATATTCCCGCGCTGCTCGTGCTCGCTGGGGTCCTGCTTGTACAGCGGCGCCGCAAGATGCGTTTGGAAAAGCTGGCCTGATCGTTTTCTCTTGGCTCAAAAACAACGGCCTGATCGTACGCTGTTCTCCAGCGCTGACCGCGCCGGCAAGCTCAGCATCCGATAAAGCCCCATCTTTTCAAGTCAGCTGATGAACCCTTCTGAATCAATCGTCGAAAACGCTCTGGAATCCTTTCCCCGCGCGATCGTCGACCGCCAGGCCACACCGCTTGAATCCCTGCCGAATCTGACGCGCCGCCTCGGCGGCGCGGCGCTCTACGTCAAGCGCGATGATCTCAGCCCGCTGGCGTTTGGCGGCAATAAAGTTCGGCAGCTCGAATACTATTTTGGCGAAGCGCTTGCGAAACAGGCAGACACGGTGCTGATTACAGGCGCAGTACAATCGAACTTTGCGCGGCTGACCGCTGCCTTTGCCGCCAAATTCAATCTGCAGTGCCATATTCAGCTTGAGGACCGAGTCCGAAACGCTTCCGATACTTACCGCAATTCAGGCAATGTGCTTCTGGACCGCGTTTTAGGGGCTAAGATCCATTACTTCCCCGAAGGAGAAGATGAAATTGCGGCCGATGACAGTCTCCATCGGCTTGCGATCCAGCTGCGCCGGGCAGGGCGAAATCCGTATGTGATCCCGCTCGCGCTTGGACACAAGCCGCTCGGGGCGCTAGGCTATGTGCGCGGCGCCGCAGAATTGCTGAGACAGCTCGATAAAAAACAGATCTCTTGCGATCGAATCTACGTTGCCTCCGGCAGCGGCAGCACCCACGCCGGTCTGCTTTATGGTCTCAAGGCGTGCGGTTCTGATATTGATGTTGTCGGCGTCTGTGTGCGGCGTGCGGCGGAAGCCCAATTTGTGCGAATTCGCACACGCTGCAGCGAAATCGAGCAGCTGCTTGCGCTGGACGTGCAGATTCAAGACACAGACATCGTCGTCCTGGACGATCATTTTCACCCCGGCTACGGCAAAGCCTCGGCAGCCGTATGGGACGCCATCGTACTGGCAGCGCGTACAGAAGGCTTGATTGCGGATCCCACCTATACCGGCAAAACGATGGCGGCATTCATTGACGCGGCCAAAGCGGCAGCTGATGCACATTTGATTTTTCTGCACACTGGCGGCACACCCGGCCTGTTTGCGTATCAAGACGAATTCGATCACTATGCTCCCTGGGCCTGAGCCCCGCTGACCGGATCACTGCGCGGCTTATGGGGCAGGATTTTTATGTTTTCGATACAGGAGCTTGACGTTGAAAAGGTCAAGGGCAACCAATATCGCCCCGAGCGTAATCCAAGTGTCCGCCAGATTAAACGTGCTGTAGTGCCAGCCTCCGTAATGAAAGTCTATAAAATCAATGACATATCCATGCATGATGCGGTCAATTATATTGCCGGCTGCCCCGCCGACAATCAGCCAGATGCCGGTTGCAGCCTGATTCACACGGGGCCGCAAATGCCGCAGATAAAGCAGCAGCAGAACGATAATCGCCAGTGACGCATACAGAAACAAGCGGTTTGAATCCAAGCTAGAATCCGCCAGCATGCCAAAAGCTGCGCCGCGGTTGAAGGACAGATACAGGTTGAAAAAACCGAATACCGGATGCGATTGATAGGGCTCCAGATTCGCCAGGACGAGCTGCTTGGAGACCTGATCCAAAACGACCGCAGCGGCGGCCAGCGCGATGTGCAGAAAAAATATTTTTCGGGCATTCATATCAAGGCGCTGGATGAAAGCCGAACCCTGCCGTTGCTTGTACTGCATGCAGTGCAAAGGACTTACGCATGCAATCGGATTTCGCCCGCTGTGGTAATATTGGTCACGCAGCGCAGGCAAATATCCGGGTAGGCAGGATTGGAGCCAACATCAGATCTGTGGTGCCAGCAGCGCACGCATTTCGGATGGACTGACTTGCTGATGCGAACGGACAGTCCCTCCATCTGACTCGCTGAAGCCTCTGGGTCCTGGCTCTCGATCGGGGCGACCGCCGCTGTCGACGCGATCAGGACAAACCGCAACTCATCGCCCAAGCTCGCGAGCACGTTCTGCAAAAGCGGGGCGCAATACAGTGTGACTTCAGCTTCCAATGAGGAGCCGAGCTCCTTATTGGCGCGGCGCGTCTCAATTTGCCGGTTGACCTCCTCCCGCACTGCAATGATCTGCGCCCATCTGCTTGATTCATCCGCAGCTGAATGGTGCGCACCCTGCGGCCAGCTGTCATGCCAGCTGGCCAGCAGCACAGACTCTTCACGCGCGCCGGGCATGTGGCGCCATGCCTCTTCAGCCGTAAAGCTCAAGATCGGCGCCAGCCAGCGTACGACCGCTTCCAGAATATGGTACATTGCTGTCTGTCCCGAGCGCCGCCCGCTGCTGTCGGCCGGCATGGTGTAAAGCCGGTCCTTGAGCACATCAAGGTAGAAGCCGCCAAGCTCGACGGTGCAAAATCGGTGTATTTTCTGGCAGATCAAATGAAAGCGATAGGTCTGATACAGCTCAGCGATCTCATCTTGGAGCTGGCGAGCGCAGCGCAGCGCCCAGCGGTCCAGATCCAGCATCTCATCCCAGCCGGCGCACTGCTGCGGCTCAAAGCCGTGCAGATTGCCGAGCAGAAAGCGCATCGTATTTCGAATACGCCGGTAAGAATCCGTGGTGCGGGTTAAAATTTCTTTCGAAATATGAATCTCCGACTCATACTCGGTCGATGCGACCCACAGCCGCAGCACATCGGCGCCCAGTTTTTCGATCACTTCCTGCGGGCTGATGATATTGCCCAGCGACTTCGACATTTTGCGCCCGTCGCCGTCTACGGTAAAGCCGTGGGTCAGCACCGACTCATAAGGCGCCTGGCCAGTGATGGCTGTGCCGACCAGCAGACTCGACTGAAACCAGCCGCGATGCTGGTCTGAGCCCTCCAGATACATGCCGGCCGGATTGGTCAGCTCCTCACGCTGATTCAGCACACTGCAGTGCGTGGCGCCGGAATCAAACCACACATCCATCACGTCGGTGACTTTGTCATAGTCGCGGCTGTCATCGCCGATGAATTCTGAGTCGTCCAGCTCAAACCAGGCATCAATGCCGCTCTGCTCCACTTTCTGAGCGACGCGCTCGAAAATCTGCATCGTATCCGGGTGCAATTCACCGGTCTCCTTATGGGTGTAGAGCGCGAGCGGAGTGCCCCAGACGCGCTGGCGGGACAGACACCAGTCCGGACGATTTCGCACCATGCCATCGATTCTGGCCTGCCCCCAGTCGGGCACCCATTGAACGTCTTGAATAGCGCTCAAAGCAGCATCGCGCAGTCCCGCCTGCTCCATGCTGACAAACCACTGGGGAGTCGCACGAAAAAGAATCGGCGTCTTGTGCCGCCAGCAGTGCGCATAGCTATGCTCGATCTGCTCGGCGCAGAGCAAGTCATTGCGCTCGCGCAGGAGCCTGATGAGCACCTCGCCGCCGCGATCAACAAACAAGCCGCCAACATGCGGAGTACCCGGCAAAAAAGTACCATCTGAAGCGACGGGGCTGGCAATCTCAAGGCCATATTTTTTGCCCAGCTCAAAGTCCTCCTGGCCATGTCCGGGGGCGGTATGCACCAATCCGGTGCCTGCTTCGAGTGTTACGTGATCGCCAAGAATGATCGGCACGATCTGCGCGGACTGCACCACGGGATGAGCAAAGCGCAAGCCAGCCAGCTCACTGCCGCTGGCATTCGCGACAACTTGACAGGTTTCACTTGCGTAGCGCGCGACACAGCTTGCGACCAAGTCAGTCGCCAGTATCAGCAGCTCGTCCTGCTGGCCTGGTGAAGTCAGTCGCACCAGAGAATAGTCAAACTCGCTGTGGACTGCAATGGCCTGATTGGCAGGCAAGGTCCAGGGGGTAGTCGTCCAAATTACCGCACTCAGCGGCAGCTCCTCCAAGGCTGCATCCGCCTTGAACACACTGAGGACCGACTGCCGATCGTCTGCATGCATCTTGACATCGACCGCTGTGGACTTCTTGTCGCAGAACTCCACCTCGGCCTCGGCCAGCGCGGAGCCGCAGTCGGCACACCAGTATACAGTCATAAGATCATGCTGAATATGACCATTTTCCATAATCTTCGCCAATGCGCGAATGCCACTGGCCTCAGTCTTGTAACTCATTGTCAGGTATGGGTTGAACCAGTCACCCACAACGCCCATGCGGATAAAACCCTGACGCTGAATATCAATCTGCTCAGTGGCAAACTGGCGGCATGCCCGTCTGAATTCACCCGGGTTGTCGCGATAGGCCTGGCGGCCGATTTTCTTTTCGACCTCATGCTCGATCGGCAGTCCATGACAGTCCCAGCCGGGAACATAGGGCGAGTCGTAGCCGGCCATCGTTTTCGATTTGACAATAATGTCCTTGAGGATTTTGTTGACTGCATGCCCGATATGAAGCGCGCCGTTGGCATAGGGCGGGCCGTCGTGCAGCACCCACTTGGGCTTGCCCTGGCCGACTTCCCGAAGCCGCTGGTAAATATTCATCTCATGCCAGCGGGCGAGCATTTCCGGCTCTTTTTGCGGCAGATTGCCACGCATTGGAAAGTCAGTTTTTGGCAGATTGATGGTGTCTTTGTAATTGGACATCTTAAGCAAAATCAGAACAAGGTAAAAGGAATAGAAAAAAGGGCGCAGTCATTTATGGACGCAGAATTCAAAAACGCCTATAGACGCTTGCGCTTTGACTGAGCATCTTATTTTAATGGATTGACGCGATTGACAATCAGCCCGAATCTGAATACGGGCCGCAAAGAATAACTGCGATCCAGCGCAAAAACCGGTTTGGCTGCAGCATCGCACCCGGCGACAAGCGCATAACCGGGACTTTTCTTTTGGGACGGCAGTCCGAATGATTGATCGATTTCTAGCGCGTCCAAATTTCACTCAAAGGCACCGCAAGGATGCGCTTGTCGCTGAGCGGAATGATGCTGCGGCCGTTGTAAAGGACGATCCCCTGTCGAAAGTTTTTTCCACAATGATCTGCCAATCGATTGAGTCCAAATCCATCTTTTCTTCCCAATGTAGTCGAAGCCTTGACCTCGATGCCCCATATTTCTCGGCCGTGCGTGATAACGATATCAACCTCTACTTGATCTTTGTCCCGGTAGTGCCATAATTTCAGCTCTGGATCGGTCCAGCTTGCCTGCGCAACCATTTGCTGGACAACGAATGATTCCAGGACACGCCCCATAAATGCTCTGTTTTCATACCAGTCTTCCAAGTCCATTTCAGACAGCATCCCGGCAATGCCGCTGTCGGCAATGTACAGCTTCGGCGATTTTATCAATCGTTTAGCCTGGCTGGAATGCCAGGCAGGAAGCCTACGTACCAAATAGAGGCGCTCTAGCAGCAAAAGGCTTTTCTCCACTGTTTTCCGGTGCAATCCCAGGTCATTTGCCCATGCGCTGATATTGAGCAGACTGCCGCTTCGCAACGCACATAACTCCAATAGACGCCGCAATTGATGGGTATTTCTCTGAGTCGATACAAGGGCGACATCCCGCTCAATAATGGCATTGATGTATTCCTTATGCCACTGCCTGACACGCTTTGGCTTTCGCATAAGAACTTCCGGGTATCCGCCGGTCAAGAGACGCCTGGCAACATCCGCATCGTCAAGCGGCTGCTGATTGAGCGTTGGCTTCATTTTCCTGTTGATCAGGTCACGCAAGAATTGACCTGCCGCTCCCGATTTTTCAGCTTCACTCAGCGGGTACAGCTGAATAATTTCCATGCGACCTGCCAGTGACTCTATGATTCCAGGAATCAACAGCAGATTCGCTGAACCCGTCAACAGGAATTGTCCGAATTGTCGATTTCTATCGACGCACAGCTTAATCGCGGCAAGCAATTCAGGAACTTTTTGAACTTCATCAATGGTGACTCGATTTGAGAATCTCGCTATGAATCCTTCCGGGTCAGTTGATGCGAGATAGCAGGCATTCCTTGAATCCAGAGTTAGATACTGCCGGTCTGGAAACTGATGCTGGACTAAAGTCGTTTTTCCGCATTGTCTCGGTCCAAGCAGGCAAACGACAGGCGTATCTGACAGAGCCTCCAGAATCGCTGGTGAAATGAGCCTGGGGATAAATTCACTTTTGGAATTCATAAATCATCGCCACTCTATGCAGACCTGATTGACATCGGCTTTTTGTATATTATTAAACCGTCTGTTTTTATATTTAAGCAGCGTACATAATTATATTTAATTAGCGTCTGATTGTCTACAATAAGGGTTCTTTTCAAATTAACTGAGGCATAATACACAGTGCAGTCACAATGCCCGATGATGACGCGACTGAAGAAAATACTGCCGCGCAGCCTCAATGTCCAGCTGGATCTGCCCGCACATGGCCTCAACCGAGGCAAATGCGGCCTCATCACGCAGTTTATGCAAAAACTGAAGCTGAATGTACTGGCCGTACAGGTCCCCCTCATAGTCCAAAAGATGAGCCTCCAGCACCGGTGCAGTTCCGCCGATTGTGGGCCGTATGCCAAAACTAGAGACAGCCGGCCGCAATCGGCCGTCTGGCAGCCGCACCTGTGCCACAAACACCCCCTGCAGCACGGGTTTTTGTATCCTGGTGCGAATGTTGGCAGTGGCAAAACCCCAATTCGCCGCATTTCCGTCGCCGCGAACGACTCTCCCCGAAATGCTGTATGGCCGCCCCAGCAGACGACTGGCGGCCGGCAAATCTCCCACCGACAGGCATGCTCTGATGCTGGAACTGCTGACGCGAAGACCTTCAACCAGAAATGACTCGGTTTTTTCGACCTGCATTCCATTGGCCTCTCCAATTGAGCGAAGCATGCCAAAGTCGCCGCGCCGATTGCGGCCGAACCTGAAATCGTCACCAACCAGAATGCAGCGGACACCAAGCTTTTTAATCAGCAGATCTTGGATGAAATCCTCCGCCTCCGTGTTGGCCAGCTGATGGTTGAATCGCAGGCAGCACATCCGGTCGACATCCAAGGTTCGCAACGCGGTGATTTTGTCGCGCACCGACATCAATCTCGGCGGCGCCTTGTCACCGACAAAAAATTCAAGCGGATGCGGCTCAAAACTGACGATGACAGAGGGCAGGCCATACATCCGGGATTTCTCGACCAGGCGCTGGATAACCTGACGATGGCCTGGATGAATCCCATCATAATTGCCGACCGAGGCTACACAGCCGTGGTGGCGATCAGCGATGTTGTGCTGGCCGCGAATAAACTCCATAATCCATGCCAAGCTGCCCGGCGAATAAGCCGGTTTTATTGCGCCCAATCCGGGCTGAGCTCATCGATGACCTCAGCGATGGGTATTCTGGACGCGAAGCCGCCGGTGTAATCATGATAAAAGGAAATCTCATACTCTGGGTACTTCCAGCACAAATACCCGTCACCGGTGTCAAAGTCAATCATCCACAGACCTTTCACGATTACACCCAAGCGTTCCATCTTTGCAATCCAGGCCTTGACAACCTGCTCGTACTCTTTTTCAACAAACACTACCCGAGGGTCGCTGGGAAGCAGTTTTTCAAGTTTGGATTTGATCGCCTGCAGCTGGACATACGAATCATGCGTAATGGACTTGACCAGCTTCAATGCATCGCTCGCTTCACTGAGGGTAAAGTATCGCGGCACATCAGGCGAGCCGATTTGCACAATATTGGACTGACTCGCACTCATGCATTCATCAACTGTCTGACTTTCATACCCGAACCCAGCAGGCAAAGCGCATAGATCGCAGCGCCGGCTGCGATGTATCCGAGCAGCTGCAATACACGTCTGGCACCGTGCAGCTCCAGCCATTGGTCCATGCCTGGCAGCAGCCACGCCAGCGCCAGACCCATTATAGATGCGGCGATAACGACCCGCAGCGTGAAGGCCGGCCAGCCAGCCTGCAAGGTATAGACTTTCGCCTGCATCAGCCAATACAGCAGGAGGCCGGCGTTGACAAAAGCGGCGATTGAAATCGCCAGCGCCAGTCCAACATGCTGCAGCGGAAAGACCAGCCCCACTGCCGCAACCGCATTGACGGCCATTGCAATCACGCCAGCTCGGACAGGTGTCTTGGTGTCGTTGCGGGCAAAAAAGCCGGGAGACAGCACACGAACAGCAACGAGTGCGGTCAGACCGATAGCAAAAGCGAGCAAAGCCGCTGCAGACATGCTTACGTCATCGCGCGTAAATGCGCCGTAAAAGAAAAGCGCGCCCAGGATATGCTCACAAAGGACCGCCAGCCCGACTGTCGCCGGCAGACTGATCAGAACCGTCCAGCGCAGGGCCCAATCCAGCAGTTTCGAGAACCGCTTCAGATTCGTCCGAGCGTGCTCTTGCGACAGCCGCGGAAGAATCACCGAACCGAGTGCAACACCGAACACGCCCAGCGGAAACTCCATCAGGCGATCCGAGTAGTACAGCCACGAAACGCTGCCAGTGACCAGAAATGACGCAATAAAAGTATTAATGATCAAGTTGATCTGCGCCACTGAGGCGCCGAAAATCGACGGCAGCATCAAGCGGTATACTTCCTTGGCGCCGACTTCTGCATCGCCTGGCCGCTGACGATAGAGGAGCGGCCGGGGCACCGTTCGGATGCGCATCAAAAAGGGCACTTGAAAGAGCAGCTGCACCACCCCGGCGCCGATCACGCCAGCCGCCAAAGCGATCGCGGCGCTGTCGGTCAATTCCACCAGCCACAGAGCCGAGGCGATGAGCGCGATATTCAGCAATATGGGCGTTGCGGCAGGCGCTGCAAACTGGCCATGAGTGTTCAGTATCGCGGCGCTCAAGGCAACCAGACAGACAAAAAATACATACGGAAACAGGATGCGCAGGCTGTCGATTGTCAATTGATACTTGACTGGCTCGGCACTGAAACCCGGCGCCAGCGCCGCAACAATCCACGGCGCCAAAATGACACCCAGCAGTGACAGGGCCAGCAGCGCCAGACTCAAGCGAGTTGCGACGATATTTACAAAGGCTTGCACTTCGGTTTGAGGGCAAGCGATGCGCTGCTGTGTATAAACGGGTACAAAAGCAGCGGAAAAAGCTCCTTCACCGAAAATTCTGCGGAAAAAATTCGGAATCCTAAAGGCCACAAAGAATGCGTCTGCGACGTACGTGCTGCCCATCACCTGCGCGAACACGATGTCTCGAAAAAGACCCGTGATTCTGGAGATTACTGTCGCTGAGCCGAAAGCGGCGGTCGACTTGAGAATCTGTCGAGCACCTTGAGAATCGGCGTCTGACTCAGGTTTGGAAGGCTGATTCATTTCGGACTCATTGGCCGGCATGGCTGCGAGCGCTTTTTGATTCTTGCTATCCGGCGCTGCGGTGTCCCACGCAGTGTGCAGATCCCGAGATCACAGCATCTTGCTGCTTTCGATCATAGATTTGCATGAAAATTTGCGCCGATCTGGGCATTGAATTGACTCTGACCGCCATAGCTTGGATGGCGGACTGCAACTTTCACAACCGGCAGCTGCAGGCGGTCGATGGCCGTATCGGCATCCTTGCCAATGGCAACCACAATCATTGGCTCCAGCCATTCAATCAGCTGGCGCAGTATATCCAAGCCCCAGTGACGCTCGATTCGGCTGTGCGCTCGGTTGCTCAGGGAATTGCCCGGCTGGTGGGAATGGAGCGGAAATACATTCCACAAGAAAACCGACTCTGCAATTGTGTCAATTGCATTCCATATCACCCCGGCCGAGCGTTCTGTCACCGGAGCGCCCACAGTCGCTCGCCTGAGCTGGACGCGCCAGGCTGCGCCGTGATGATCAAGGTGCGCATCATCCGTAAACGCCAAGCCGGTGCGGCGCCCGCCGCGATATCCCAGATCACGTCCGACCCAAAGTGCATGGACTTGCCGGCTCGCAGCGGCAGCGAGAACACAAGCTAATGCCTGGCTGCGAATCAAGCAGGCATCAGGGGCGTCGTACCGATCACAACGCTCAGCATAGGGGTTGAAGACATTCGGAAAACTGGCATTTCGCAGTTGCGCAACCCATCGCTCTGCCCGTTCGAAATCCATAATACCAGTCGAGTCAGCCAATCTGGCACCCGAATCTGGGCAAACAGCATCGAAACAGTGCGGCAAGCAGGCAATGGGGCAGGTCCGCTGAATCATGCGCAAGCAGCTTTGAATTCACAATGGATGGTTCCTGCAGTTCATGGTCAAATAGTGAATCTGTGCATGCGCCGGCTGGCGGCAGAGCCTGGCTCTGAAAAAAAATCGGTCTATGCTGTGTGCATGAAACTGGATCTGAATTCTCTTCCCTTGCCAGATGGCTAGCACATCATATTACGCCTCTGAGGCTGCCATGCACCCTTTTCTCTTGCAATTGGCTGGCATGTGCGCGAATTGTATCAATATTGCAGCATTCGCACCGGTCTGTGCGGTCCTGTCAGCGCTGTCAGCGTACTGTGCGCATCACGTCCACGACAAGCGCAGTGTACGCATTACATGATTTTGCAAAGTCTTCGGTATATCGAGTTGTTTTGCCGTTTGGCGCCAGGTTGAGAACGCATCGACAGTCTGCTCAAGGACCCGTTTTTCGCGATTGCGCGGCAGTCGGGCATATTTTGCAAGATGCTTGAGGTCCTGCAGCGTGAAACCGCTTGTTTTGCTGTTGATGCTCAACTGGTGGAATCTTGTGAAATCACTGCCTTCGGCATGACAAAGATCGTATGCGGGCGCAATGTTCCAATTGCCTTGACGGTCCATTATGAAAGCAAAGTTCTTTACATGGTCGTCCTGATTGCAGCCAACCAAATTGAAGACGACGCGACGGAACTGCTCCTCAATGGCGCTTTGCGGCATATTGAGCTGACGCATCGCCACAAAGAGCTGCTCATAAGAACAAGTGCCGCTTTCATAGTAATCAAAATGCGCGAGCGCGGCAAACGTCTGGAAAAAATTCTTGCCGCCCCGGGCATTGTGATCGAAGCGTCTCGCCATGAAATGGTTGCGGCCATTCTCACTCAATAGGCAGCTTTCCATGATATCGATGCCGCAAGCCCTTGCCATCAAAATAATAGCTGTATTCCAAAAGTCCGAAGCCAGACGGATCAGCCAGATCCCAATCTCCACTGAAAGCGACGCCGTCAAATTCAATCAGCCAATGCTCAAATCCGCACGGCAAATCCATCTGCCCTGACCGAACTTCTTTTGTCTGCAGATTGCAAGCAACAACCGCCTTGGCGCGAGCGCCGCCTGCCGATGTCCCGACGCTGACAATATCAAGCAGCGCTTTTTTCTCAGCGCCTGGTGCGAGCTTGGCATTGAGTGTCTGCCGGTCGGCAAAGGCCATTGCGGCGAGCTCAACAAGATCGGCAACCTCGAGGTGTCTGTCTCTTGCGGCCTCAATTCCCATTGAAGGCTCATATTCCAGCGCCCCCATGCCGCGCGTCCCGATGCAGCACAGGCGATCTACTGCATTGAACTGAGATGGCTGTCTTCCGGTTTGAGCAAGCCAGATATCAATAAGCCGGCTGCCATATCGATCCGGCAGACTGTCGGCAGCCACGCCGGGCAACCCATGAAACGACCTGGGGTGCAGGTCTTGAAACTGATAAATACGACCCTTTCGAAGCAGCATGTACAGCGGAGCTGACTCTATGCTGAAACTGACAAATTCCGGGGCATACTCAAACCGTGCATACCGTTCCGAGTGATCCATCGAGACATAGCCGATTGCGGTGTCCCATAGTTTCACAGTCGCTGCGCTCATCGGACAATCCTTTTTTGATGATGCGAAATCAGCCGCGCACGAGTATCGGCTGCCGGGATGCGATCGAAAGTGAAACGCGAGGTTCTCAGCATCCTCAGGCGATGGCGGAATGATGTCCGACTCGGCCTGGAATTATTGCATTTGCTGCATATGCACAGAAATCTGCCGCTTATCTGTTTCTGGCATCATAAAATTCGATTTAGCTTTTCGATATGCCTGATAAAGAATATCAAGCTGTCTGCAAAAGCCTGCAGGACTGTGCAGCCGAATACGGAAGACTCGTCATATCGACCGACTGAGAACTGCAATTTTGGCCAGTTGAATAAGAAATGTTCCAAAAGCGCCGGATGCTGGCTAAATTCAGCCAGGTCAGCGCTAATTTGGTAAAATAGCCATGTCAATGGGAGTGCGATGTCAACTGTTGACATTACAGGTTTCGCTAGCAGCGCGGCTCACATGACATCTTGCATTTTTTCAACTGATCAAGGTACCGAAGAAATTGGCCAATTCATCTCAAGCTCGGAAACGAGCCCGACAAAACATGACTCGACGCGCTCGAAATATGAGTGAGCGCGCATCTGTTCGCACTTATGTAAAAAAGTTTTACAAAGCTCTTGAAGAAAAACAGCTTGATGCGTCTCGGGAAGCTTTTCGCAACGCTTGCTCCAGACTCGACCGCAGTGTGCGCAAAGGTCTGCAGCATAAAAACAAAGCGGCAAGGCTGAAAAGCCGCATGAATGCCAAGCTCAAGGAATTGGCCGCAGAGTCCGGTTCGACATAAAATCGCAGATTAATCATCGACAATGACGGGGTGCTGCTACCTCGCTATGAAGAAATGCAGATATATTCTTTTGGCATGTTTGTAAATTCAATACTGGAAATAAACCAATCTGAACAGTTCTTCAGCTGCTCACCTTGCTTGAGCAGTATGATCGGAAGTTTTCAGCCTGCAATCTGCTGTCCACCGGCCTCGAAACGCTTGCACTGCCAAGAGCCTCGAACTGCACTGGATGCTCTGCTCAAATTTTTCGTCACCTCCCCCCCTCCGAAAGCTTTCCATACCAGCAAACTCAGCCAGCGCCGCGCCGTAAGCGCGGCAATTTGAGACAATCTTTATGCCGCCAAGGACTGGCTGAACAAATACCAAACTGGCATTAATCGGAAACTGGTCAAATGATCGCGGTTGATCTGCAAAATGTGACCAAGAAATTCGGTGACTTTACAGCTCTGAATAAGGTCACATTAGCGATAGAAGACAATGAGTTTTTTACTCTTCTGGGCCCCTCTGGATGCGGCAAAACAACTCTTTTGCGCATTATTGCAGGCTTTGAGCACGCAACCGCAGGCTCAATTCGGTTATTTGGCGATGACCTAGCTCCTCTCCCGCCGAACCAGCGGCCGGTCAATACGGTTTTTCAGCATTACGCCTTGTTTCCCCACATAAGCGTCGCAGAGAATGTCATGTTTGGGCTGAAAAGACTCCGACAATCGCCCGCTGCGGTCAAAAAACGGACCGAAGAAGTGCTTGATCTTGTTCAGCTGACCGAGTTTTCGCACCGGCTTCCTTCCCAATTGTCCGGCGGTCAGCAGCAGCGAGTAGCCCTCGCCCGAGCCATTGCGCCGAGCCCAAAGGTACTATTGCTGGATGAGCCGCTGTCTGCGCTGGACCTTAAGCTTCGACAGGCTGTTCGACTGGAACTCCAGCAAATCCAGCGCGAAACGGGAATCACTTTCATATTTGTAACGCATGATCAGGAAGAAGCATTGACCATGTCGAATCGGATCGCAGTGTTTTCAGAAGGAACGCTGCAGCAAGTCGGCGCATCCAAAGACATTTATGAATCTCCACAAAACAAGTTCGTTGCAGACTTTATCGGCGAAACCAATCTGATCAACGTCATAGTAAAGTCAATTTCTTCACAAAAAGCTGTATGTGAATTGCCCGGAGGACAGGAAATTGCTTGCCCGGCAGCACAGGGTGCAAAAACCGGCGAGGGGCATCTTTCAGTTCGGCCCGAACGTTTATTGATTGATTCAGGAAACAACTCACTCCTAAACGGGAAGGTTACCAGACACATCTATCTTGGAACCGACATTCAAGTTGAGATTGTTTTGAACAATAAGAAACGGGTAACCATAAGGCTGCGCAACTCGGACGACATCAGAGTGCCTGCTTCCAACGAAACTATAGGGCTTGTATTTTCGAGCGGCGCGGCCCGCTTACTGGCAGACTGATGGCTGGCGCCCTGAAAGTGTCCCCAAGAGCAAGCGGCGGCATATATGCCGGATATGGCATCCCGCTCATGCTGCCGTCGTGGCTGGTGATTGGTTTGTTTCTTGTGGTGCCAGTGGGCATCATGTTTATCTATTCCTTCCTGACCAAGGAGTTTCGAGGAGGAGTCATCTGGGAGTTCACATTGGCAGCTTACGATCAGTTTTTTCTGGATCGCGGACTGTTCGGAGACGAATCCCCTGTTATCGAATGGACTTACATCAGTATTTTTTGGCGTTCAATCTGGCAAGCAGGATTGGCGACTCTTTTTTGCCTCGCTATCGGATTCCCGACCGCATGGTTTATCGCTACTCGAGCAGGAAAGAACCGTTCAATGTGGCTCTTCCTGATTACAATTCCGTATTGGGTGAATCTTCTTATTCGAACGATTTCAATGAAATTTCTAATCCGGGATTCAGGACCATTGAATGAATTTTTGCTGTGGCTCGGGGTGATTGCAGAACCTCTTCAGTTGATCAATACAAATCTGGCGGTGCAACTTGGATTGTTCTATTCCTACCTCCCATTTATGGTTTTGCCAATCTATGCAAGCGTTGAGCGTTACGATTTTTCGCTGTCTGAGGCGGCGGCCGATTTGTATGCTTCCAAATGGACAACTCTGCGAACTGTGATTTTGCCGAATGTCATGCCAGGAATTGTCGCCGGATGTATTCTGGTATTCATTCCCAGCCTCGGTGCATTCCTCGCTCCGGATCTTCTCGGTGGTGCAAAAAACTTCATGATCGGCTCCCTAATTGAAGAACAGTTCAAAGGCAGTGCGGGCAACTGGCCGTTTGGAGCAGCCGCCTCAATGATTCTTCTTTCGATGGTGCTCATTGCCTTGACAATCTACGCACGTGAGCAAAGCAAGGAGCGTACATCGTGAAGTCCAGGCGCCACGACCTTCGGCATTTCACCGGCTTTTTGCCACTGACTCACCTGTGCCTTTTTTTATTGTATGCGCCTCTCATCATCGTGATGGTCTATTCTCTCAATAACAGCCCGTCAATTATCAACTGGGAAGGGATATCGCTGCGGTGGTACTGGGATGTTTTTTATGGTGTCGAGGCGCCGAAATTTAAATCTGCTGCATTCAACTCACTGACAATAGCAATTTGCGCTGCGATTGCCTCGACAACAATCGCAACCGCCGCCGCAACCGCCATGCATCGATCCGGTACATTCGCAGGCCGCTCGATCAGTTTCGGTCTCATCAGCCTTCCACTGATGGTTCCTGAGATTGTCACTGCGGTCGCGACATTGATTTTCTTTTCTGCCATTGGATTCACAACCGGATACTTAACGATCCTGGTGGCTCATATCGTGTTTTGCATCCCATTCGCTTACCTGCCCATTGCGGCTCGAATGCAGGGGATTGACATTCAGTATGAACAAGCGGCCATGGATTTATATGCAACCAAGTTTGAGGCGTTTAGACTGATCTTGCTGCCATTGATGACGCCTGGAATCCTATCCGGTTTTCTGCTGGCATTCATTATTTCGCTGGATGATTTTATCATTACGAACTTCGTAAAAGGAGCGGGAGTAGAAACATTGCCGACAGCTATTTTTGGCGCTGTCAAACTTGGCATCAAACCAAACATTATGGCCATCTCAACGCTTCTGCTGTTGGTTTCGGTGGTATTCGTCACACTTTCCTATATGGCTGGCAGGATAGGTGAGAAAAACAGAGAACAGCCGCAACACAATTTATGAGGTGCATATGATCATGCGTAAGTTTTTATTGTCTGCGGCGACTGCCGCTTGTTTGTCCCTGGCAGCGGGCACTGCAACCGCCGATGGGAAGCTGGTAATCTACCACTGGTTTGACTACATCTCGCAGGAACTTCTTGACAAATTCGCCGAACTGCATAACGTCGAAGTGATTATGGATACTTATGACTCTAACGAGGCGCTGCTGGCAGCTCTCAAAGCTGGCAAGCTTGGCGCATACGATGTAGCCGTGCCAACCGACTATATGGTTGAGATCATGGGCGGTGAGGGGATGCTTGACACATTTGAACGTTCAGAAGTGCCGAATTTCGGAAATATTGAGGAGCAATGGCTTGACGTTGGTTTTGATCCCGGCCGGCAGAGTTCCATCCCTTATCAGATCGGCACTACCGGATTTATGGTCAATCGCGCTGCCTACCAAGGCGATATCGGAACTCTCTCGATTGTTTTTGATCCGCCGGCAGAGCTGAGCGGGAAAATCAATGTGCTGGACAGCCAGGGCGAGGTTATCGCTTTGGTGTCCATGTACCTTGGCATTCCACAGTGCACGTCTGACAGAGAGCAGCTGAAAAAGATTAATGACACTCTGCAAGCGGCAAAACCGCATTGGGCATCATTTGGCTCCGACATTGCGAAGGAAGTGCTGGTTTCGGGTGATGCTAAAGTCGGCATGATTTACAACGGCTTTGGCTTGCGGGCTCGCAACGAAAATCCCTCTCTTGAGTATGCGTTTCCCAAGGAGGGATATGTTTATTGGATGGATAATGTTGTGCTATTGAAAGATGCGCCGAATCGCGAAAACGCACTCAAATTCATGAATTTCCTGCTTGAACCCGAAAATGCGGCGGATGTAACCAACTTTGCCAGCTACATTTCCGGCGTCAAAGGCGCAATGGCTCTCGCAAGCGATGCAATCAAGCAGGCGCCGGAACTCAATCCTCCGGCCGGACAGACGGGACAGTTTGTTCAAAGCTGCGCGCAGGATGTTCAGGTTCTATACGACCGCATCTGGAATGAGTTGAAGAAATAGATTCGTCAGCGATGCATTCATGAAAATCGCAGTCTATCAAGGTCCATCACCTGGCGGCGATGTCGAATATGCGTTCGAAGTTGCTGAGCGGCAGCTGAGCTCCGCCGCGGCAGCGGACGCAAAGCTCATCGTTTTCCCCGAGCTTTTTCTGCCGGGCTACAATCAGCCGGAACTTCATAGATCCATGGCCCAGCGCATTGCTGGGCCATGGGAACGCCGGCTCGAAGCCCTTGCAGCCGAACACACATGCGGCATTGCAATCGGGTGGGCAGAATCAGAAGGCGCCGATATCTTTAACTGCGCGAGCTGCTTTGACGAGCATGGAAAAAAGATTGCGCATTACCGCAAAATTCAGCTTTTCGGCGAGCAGGAGAAATCAACATTCGCATTCGGGGAGACATACGAGACGTTCACCATTGATCGATATAAATCGGCCCTTCTGATCTGTTACGATGTCGAATTCGCACATCATGTTCGGGTTCTGGAAAAACAAGATGTCGAATTGCTCATTGTTCCCACTGCCAATCCGGCAGCCTACAACTACGTCCCCGATTCCATCGTCCCGGCACGAGCTGCGGAAAATGGAATGATCATTGCTTATGCGAATTATTGCGGAACCGAGGGCGAACTGCTCTATGGCGGCAACTCTGTTATCGTTGGGCCCGACTCAGCTGCGCTTGCCAAAGCGGGCAAAGGCGAAGTATTGATGGTGGCCGATTTGGATGTTGTTAATCAAATCGACAGATCTGCACTGACCACTCAGAGACAAGACAGTCGCAGTGCAAAAGTTGCCTGACTGATTTGAATTAGCCATTAACTGCTGCCGTAACGTCCTATGCCAGCCCCCCTTTTTCAAAAAAACTTTACCAAAATCTTTTTCTTGATTCAATAGGCGGCAGCCAAGGAGAGCATAATTACGTCGTCGGGTGTCAAAAAAAGTCTGGCGGCTGCCGCCTGCGCAAACAATTTGATTCATATTGATTGTCGATTAATTGGAGCCCGACCCATACAGAACCTCTGGCAGCCACAGCGCAATCTGCGGGAATATGATAATCAGCGTCAGTCCGACCAGCTGCAATACCATGAACTGCATCATGCCAAGATAAATGTCCTTGAGATCCCATTCCGGGACCACACCCTTGAGAAAGTACGCAGACAAGGCGACAGGCGGAGACAGCCACGCTGTCTGCAGGTTCACCGCAACTAAAATTGCAAACCAAGTCAGATTGAACTGCAGCTGATCCATGAGCGGAATCAGAATCGGCACGATGATCAGCACGATAGGGACCCACTCCAGCGGCCATCCGAGCAGAAAAATCAGCGCCATGATAATCGCGAGAATAACGTAGCGGTTGACATCCAGATCAAGCAGAAACTCGGTCAGCATGGTCGGTGTGCCCAAGCGCGAGAACACCGCTCCGAAGAAGTTGGACGCGGCGACCAAGACCATAATCAAAGCAGTAATCTCAAGGGTCTTGATCAGCGCATTGAACAGTCGCTGCCATGAAAGCTTGCGGTACGCCAGCGCCAGAATCAATGAGCCGAAAGCGCCGCAGGCAGCGCCTTCGGTCGGCGTCGCCAGCCCGAACAAAATGCTGCCCAATGCTGAGAATACCAGCAGCGCCGGCGGCACCAGGCCAGCCAGGAATTCTTTCCAGACCTCCAGCATGCTGTCGGGGCGCTGATCCTCCGGCAGCGCCGGCCCCAGACTGGGATTCAGATAGCAGCGTACCAGCGCATAGCCGGTGTAAATTGTCGCCAGCATAATGCCTGGAATCACCGCAGCGGCAAACAAATCAATCACTGGGATCTCCATCACCGGCCCCATGACAATGAGCATGATGCTGGGCGGAATCAAAATGCCCAGTGTTCCGCCGGCGGTAATGGTGCCCGAGGCGAGCCTGACATCATATTGGGAGCGATTCATTGTCTTGGCCGCCATGATGCCAAGAATCGTGACCGAAGCGCCGACAATGCCCGTGGCAGCGGCAAAAATGGTTGATACGAACAGAACTGCAATAAACAGCGCGCCTCGCACCCGTGACAGCATCAGCTGTACAGCAGCAAACAGCCGCTCCATCAAGCCCGCCTGCTCCATCATGATGCCCATGAAGATAAACAGCGGGATGGCGGCCAGCGTCTGCTCCATCATGACCGAATAGAACTGAAAGGTCATCAGGTAGAAGACAACCTGTCCAAAACCGATATAGCCGAAGACGAAGCCCAGGAAAATCAGCGTAAAAGAAATGGGAAAGCCAACAAAAATGGCGAGCAGCATGACGCCGATCAAGACCAGGCCCAAGACTTCAGGAGTCATCAGATTGGCCAGCGGCCGCGGGTCGCGGCGTAATAACTTTTGAAGAACTCAGAGATGCCTTGCAGAATCAAAAAGAAGATTCCAGCCGGCAGAGCGGACTTGATGGGCGCGATGTAGGGCATCCAAGCTGAATCCATGCCGCGCTCCATGCGAAACCAGGACGCACCCGCGAAATCAAGCGATGTCCACATGAAAACGAGCATCCCCGGCATGTAGAACAAAATGTACAGCGCGGCATCCACTCGGCCTTGTGTGCGAACGGAAAAGTTTCGGTATAGAAAGTCCGCACGAATATGCACCCCTTTTGACAGCGCATAGCCGGCGCCGAGCATAAAGAGTCCGCCTGCAATCATGCGGCTCAAGTCATAAGCCCAAGTCGTGGGGGCAATAAACACATAGCGCACAAAAACTTCGTACACCATGATTGCAAACAGCGGCAGCGTAAGAAAGCAGACGATTCGTCCAACCCACAGATTGGTCGTATCAATCCATCGAATCACAGCGGCCATCCAGCCTGGCATATCGTCAGGCAGCTGCGACAGATCACCTGTGTGCCGCTCGGCAATCAGCTCGTCTGTAATGTCCGAGATTTGAGGTTGCTGCTCTTCAGCCATGATTTTCCACAATCGCTTCAGCAGATGCGGGCAAGCGGCGCATCACCCGCAGCTGTCTCGCTATCATCGGCAGCACTGCCACTGCGGATAACCCAATATGCCACAAACGAGAAAAAGCGCAACCCGCTGAAGGACCGCGCTTTTTGCTCATTACGCATTCAAGACGTATGATGAATTTTCAGTTTAGTTGCCGCCTAGCAGCTGCTTCGCATATGCCTGCCCCAAATTTGCATTGGAAGTCTGTGCGCCAGCCCAGAACGGGACGGCAACATCTGCAAATTCTTTCATTGAATTCCAAACTTCAGCGAAGAATTCGTTTTCGCCTTTCAGTTTTTCCAGACTGATGAGAACCGCATTCATGTACTCGACAAAATAATCATCGGGCGTGTCATGCAGCTGCACCCCATGATTGTCCGTCAGATCTTTGAGCGCCTTGCCGTTTTCGTAAATGCGATAGGCGAGTGACTGCATCAAAGACGCGTCCGCAGCGATTTCAATCGCTGTGCGCTGATGATCCGTCAAGCCTGCCCAGACATCGCCGTTGAAGTAGACATCGGCGTTGACGACATTTTGGTGCAGACCTTGCAGATAGTAGTGTTTCAGAACTTTCTGAAAGCCGAATACGGAGTCCGGCTTCGGACAGCACCACTCAGCGGCATCAATCGTGCCTTGCTCAAGCGCCGGCAGGATATCGCCACCGCCCATGGCAACTGCCGCAACACCGATTTCGTTATAGGTTTGACCCGGGATTCCTGGAGGCGCCCGGAAGCGATATTTTCTGAAATCATCCATGGAGTGAATGGGTTCCTTGAACCATCCCAGCGCCTCTGGGCCGACAGGCTGCAGCATGAGGCCATGGACATTGACGCCCATCTCATCCCAGAGCCGATTGTAAAGAGCCTTGCCCCCCCCCTCCAAATACCAGGAAAGCCATGCAATATTGTCGAGCCCAAGCCCCGCGCCGGCAAACGGCGAGCCGAAGAGCATTGCAGCCGGATGCTTGCCTGACCAGTAATGGGTCCATGCAAAGCCGCCGTCGACCAGACCCGCGTCTACAGCATCAATAATCTCACGTGCTCCAACAACTTCACCTGCGCCGAGAATCTCAAGCGAGATCTCGCCGGATGTCAACGCATTCACGTTGTCGGCAAAGCGTTGCAGCATCACCGCCTCATCAGCGGTTTTGGGGGTCGCAGCCTGGATTTTCAGTGTCTTTTCCGCCTGCGAGACAGTCGGCACAAACAACGCCAGGCCTAGTGCGATGCTGGCAATATATGCGCTTAGATTTTTCATAAATTCATTACCCTTCTTATCAAAATAGTCAATTTTCATCCGCCGCCTCACCCGCTGGGCAGACGCGACGGAATCGGAAGTATACACGAAAACAATTTAAACTCATTTTTTCATTTTTTCGGTCCCGCCTGAATGACCACCATATTGTCCCGATGAATCAGTTCCGGATCTCGGACATAGCCCAGAATGCTCTCTATGCGGCCAGTCCGGCAGCCTTTGATCCGCTCAGCCTCCTCAAAGTCATAGTTGATCAAGCCCTTGGCAATCTGCTTGGCCTCCTGATTGAGGCAGACGACCATATCGCCGCGCTTGAACTTGCCCTCAACAGCTCGCACGCCGACCGGCAGCAGACTACGGCCATCGCGCAGCAGCGCCTGGACTGCCCCGGAATCCAGATGAAGCCTGCCAGTCTCTTTGGAACGGCCAGCCAGCCACTGCTTGTGCGCGGCAATGCGCCCGGTTTTGGAAACCAGCAGTGTGCCCTCATAGGCATTGGCAAAAATTTTCCTCAGCTGATTATCCACCAAACCCGATGCGATGACTGTCGCGGCGCCCGAGCGGGCGGCTTTGCGCGCCGCCTCCAGTTTTGCAATCATGCCGCCGCGACCATGCTGACTGCTCGGTCCCGCGTAGGAGTCCAGCTGCTCGTCCTCCAGCTGCGCCACAGACAGCAGCTTGGCCGACGCCTGGCTCGGGTGCGCATCATACAGCCCTTTTTGATCGGTCAAAATCACCAGCAGCTCAGCGTCAACGATGTTGGTGACCAAGCCTGCCAAGTTGTCATTGTCACCGAAATTGATGTCATCGGTGGAGACCGTATCGTTTTCATTGACCACCGGAATGATGCCCAGTTCCAGCAGCGTTCGCAGTGTGTTGCGGGCGTTCAGATAGCGCGCCCGATTCGAAATGTCGGCATTGGTCAGCAAAACTTGCGCCGTCTGGTATCCATGTGCGGCAAACGCTGTCTCGTAAGTTCTCACCAGCCCCATTTGTCCTACTGCCGCCGCGACCTGCAGCCGATGCACCTCGTGGGGTCTCGCGGTCCAGCCCAGTCGCTTCATGCCCTCGACCACAGACCCCGAAGAGACCAGAACGATCTCCAAGCCATCGCTTTTGAGTTTCGCGATCTGCGCCGCCCAGGATTCAATCCGATCAATGTTGATGCCCGACTGTACGCTGGTAATCAGCGAGCTGCCGACTTTAACCACCCAGCGTTTGGTGACACTTGTGTTCAGCGAAGAGCTCATAACTCAATCGATTCCAGGGAAGCATCCTCTTCTGCACTGACCGGATTTTCCTCCAGCCAAGTCATCGCGTTGCCGGCAAGACGCTTGCAGCCCTCGCCAGTCGCTGCAGAAATCATAAAGTACGGCTGATCCCAGTCAAAGCGCTTGACGATTGCGCGAACTCTATGGATGGCCTCCGGCGGCGGCAAAAGATCGGATTTGTTGAAAACCAGCCAGCGGGTCTGTGCGCCTAGCTTCGCATCGAATTCGCTCAATTCATGAGTGATCACTGCCACCGAACGCACCAGCTCATCCAGACTGCCGCTGTCCGCGAGGTCGACCAAGTGAAACAGCAGTCGGGTATGGCGCAGATGGTTCAGAAATCGTATGCCCAGCCCGCTGCCATCCGATGCCCCTTCAATCAGACCCGGCACATCTGCAATCGTGTAGCTGCGGCCGCGATTCATCGACACCACGCCCAGCGAGGGCTTCAGCGTGGTGAATGGGTACGATGCGATCTTCGGAGTGGCATTGGTGAGCTTGCGGATTAATGATGACTTGCCGGCATTCGGCAGGCCCACCAGGCCGACATCTGCCAGCAGCCGCAGTTCCAGGCGAAGCGCTCGAAGCTCGCCGGCCTGGCCGGGAATTGTGCGCCGCGGCGAGCGATTGATGCTGGACTTGAAGTGCGCATTGCCGATGCCATGAGCGCCGCCCGCCGCAACCAGCACCCGCTGGCCCGGCTGCGTCAGCTCATCGATCAGCTCATCGGTATCCGCATCGTGCACCCGTGTGCCAAGAGGCACTTCGAGGTGCAAGTCGGCGCCGCTTCGTCCGGTAATGTTGCGCCCGGCGCCCGGCTTGCCGCCAGGAGCTTGATAGAGTCGGTCATATTGAAAATCGACCAGGGTATTGAGATGCGGATCGGCAATGAGATAGACACTGCCGCCATCACCGCCATCGCCACCATCGGGGCCGCCGCGCGGTGTATGCTTTTCACGGCGAAAGGACAGGCATCCGGCACCGCCAGAGCCAGCCTGAACGCGTATCTGTGCTGCATCGACGAACATGGATGAAAGTCTTCACGCGAGACGCAATGCATCATCGCTGGCAACAAAGGGAGAGGCCGGGCGCACCGACCGCAAGAGCTGATCAGGCAGCGACGACGGTCACTGTTTTCTTTTGCATCGGGCCCTTGGTTTCGAATCGAACTTGTCCATCCGATGTTGCAAACAGTGTGTAGTCCTTGCCCATGCCGACATTCGGACCGGGATGAAACTGACTGCCGCGCTGACGAACAATAATGTTGCCGGCGCGCACCTGCTCGCCGCCGTAGCGCTTGACACCCAGACGCTTCGATACTGAATCACGGCCGTTGCGTGAGCTTCCGCCTGCTTTTTTGTGCGCCATGATGAGCTCCTATCTCCTATCGAGTTGTTTGCGAATGCTTGTTCAATCTTCAGTTTTCTTTTCTTGCGCGGACGTTTCCGAGCTGACTTTTGCCGGCGCATCAGTCTCAAGCGCCGGCGCCTTTGAGGAAGCCGCGGCAGCCTCGCCGATTTGAACAACCTCAAGCTCCGTAAAACTTTGCCTGTGGCCCTGTGTCCGGCGGTAATTCTTGCGCCGCTTCATCTTAATCACGCGGATTTTCTTGCCCCGCCCCTGATTAAGAATTCTGCCGATGACCGCGGAGTTTTCCAGATAAGGCGTGCCAATTTGTGAATTCTCGCTGTCAGCGATGAGCAATACATGCTCAAACGCATGGTGTCCACCGATGTCACCTTTGATTTTTTCTACCCGTACTTTGGAGCCGAGTTCAACCTGAACCTGCTTGCCGCCCGTCTCAATGATTGCATACATGATATTTTCTATGATGATTTGGTGCTGTTAGTATGGTCGATCTTTGCTTGAAAGGGCTAAGTATACCGAATTCGCCTTCGACGCTCGCAAATTTTCTCAAAATGAAGAGGCAGCGACCCTCAGAGCCGACTCGCTGCATTCAGCATGATCAGCATGAAGATGCGCAGTCCGTCCGTGTACAATGGACGCAAGTGAGGCCGCATTTCACTGCACTGATGCTCTGGCTGCGCCAGCGCGTCAGGTTGCATGCATTTTGGTGAATGCGCGAAAAAATCAACTGCACACACTCTATAATTGAGATTTGATTACACCGCAATCGCTAGCAAGCTAGCAAGAGAAGATCATGGCGGTGACGGTTCGCTATCACAGTGACGATAGGTTGTGAACCCGGTCAGGTCCGGAAGGAAGCAGCCGCAGCAATTGATTCGGGCACAGTTAACATTGCGGGCCGGCTCCGCCTCCAGTTTGACAGAACACTCCATGCCCGCCTACATCACATCTTGGATTGTGGAATGAGCTACTTGGTACTGGCCCGCAAATGGCGCCCGAAGAATTTTCAGCAGGTAGTCGGCCAAGACCACGTTGTGCGCACGCTGGCCCACTCCCTCGATAACCAGCGCCTGCATCATGCCTACCTTTTCACCGGCACCCGCGGTGTGGGCAAAACGACCTTGGCCCGGATCTTGGCCAAGGCGCTCAATTGCGAGCAGGGCGTCAGTTCTGTGCCTTGCAATCAGTGCGATGCCTGCGTCCAGATCGACGAAGGCCGCTTCATTGACTTGATTGAGGTCGATGCGGCATCCAATACCAAAGTTGAGGATACTCGCGCACTGCTCGACAATGTACCGTTCAGCTCATCGTCCGGACGCTACAAAATTTACCTGATCGATGAGATTCATATGCTGTCAACCAGCAGTTTCAACGCGCTGCTCAAAACGCTTGAGGAGCCGCCCGCGCATGTCAAGTTCCTGATGGCGACCACGGATCCGCAAAAATTGCCGGTCACAGTCCTGTCACGCTGCATTCAGTTCAATTTGCGGGCGATGGACCGTCCTGAGATACAGTCCCAGATCGAGCATATCCTGAAGAATGAAGACATCGCTTTCGAGCCGGCTGCAGCCAGCGCTATTGCCAGACAGTCCAAAGGCAGCATGCGCGACAGTCTCAGCATTCTCGACCAGGCCATATCGTTCACCCAAGGGAATCTGAAAACCGCGGAAGTTCGCCGCATGCTGGGCATGCTGTCGCAGGATTTTCTGAACACGCTGATCGAAGTGATCGTACAGAAAAAGGCCGATCAAATCACTGCGATCGCAGACCAGATGCAAGAGCGCGCGGTCAATTTTGAGAGCGCGCTGGACGATATTCTGCTGCGCTTGCACGATCTGGCATTATGGAAACTGGCGCCGGAGACAATCGCCTCCAAAGATGTGGATGCTGATGAGCTGCGCCAGCTTGGAGCATCCCTCTCAAGTGAGGAGATCCAGCTGTTTTATCAAATTGCGCTGATCGGGAAACGTGACTTGGGACTGGCCCCGGATCCGCGCATCGGGTTTGAGATGATACTCCTGCGGATGCTTGCTTTTGCACCCTGGAATGACTCCGGAGACGCTCGATCAAGATCATCCGCCGGGCCAGCTCGGCCAAGGTCTGAGACAAGGCCGCCGCCTGCGGCGCCCGCGCCCAGCGCGGCTGCGGCACCCTCTTCACCGGCTGCCGGGCCGGCTGGCGCCAAGCCTGACAAATTGCAAAACGCCGAGGACTGGCATGCGTTCGCAACCCGCGCGGAGAGTTTGGGCGGCTATGCCCGCACTTTCGCGCAAAAGGCGGCATTCAAAACCCGCGCGGACAACCAGATTACACTCACCTTGCAAGCCGGAAGCATTACGAGCCTGGACCGGCGTGACAAAACTCGCGAAGACTTGGAAGCCGCTCTGCTGGACACTTTTGGCGAAAAACTCACAGTCATCGTCACCGATGAAGACAACGAAAACGAATCAGCGATATCCCGTACGGACCGAGAGCAGCGACTCAAGCTCGCTCAAATCACCAAACAGATCGAATCTGAGGAAATTCCGCAATTGCTGAAGAGCCATTTTGGCGCCGCAATTGAGGCCGATTCCATTCAGATCAGGTCTGAACAGTCAGAATAAAACACATTCAATAGAGGAGAGCCATGAAGGATTTGGGAGAAATGTTCAAAAGAGCATCCGAAGTGCAGGCAGTCATGCAAGACTTCGAATCTGATTTGAAGAAGCAGATCATCGAAGGGCAGGCGGCCGGCGGGCTGGTCAGGGTTCGAATGGACGGACAGAACGATGTACACCAGGTGACGATCGACGAAAGCGTAATGGATGACCGCGAAATGCTTGAAGACCTGATCGCAGGCGCATTTAACGACGCAGTACAGCGAATTGACAGCGTGAAAAGCGAGCGATTGAAAGAAGTGGCGGGAAATCTGAACCTTCCGCCCCTGCCGAAGTGGACCCTGTAATCGCTTGAGTGACGCGCTCGCGCCGCAATGAAAACCCCTCAGTCGGTCGAAGCTCTTCTGAGCGCCTTCCGCGCTTTGCCGGGCGTGGGTCCGCGAACTGCTCAACGCTATGTTTTTGAGCTGCTGGCGCGTGATCGCGAGGCTGGCTCCAGTCTCGCTGCATCGCTCCAATGCGCGCTTGAGTCAGTCAGCCACTGTCTGCGCTGCAACAGCTTCAGCGAAACTGAAATCTGCAGCATTTGTGCCTCGCCGGCGCGAGATGCAACGCAGCTGTGCATCGTTGAAACACCCGCGGATATGGCCTCGTTTGAGGACAGCGGCGCCTACCAAGGACTGTATTTCGTCCTGATGGGACGCATCTCGCCGATGGATGGAATTGGACCCGAAGATCTTGGCATACATCAGCTCCTTGAGCTTTTGGAAAACAATCCAATCAAGGAAGTGGTCATCGCGACCAACAGCACGATTGAAGGCGATGCCACAGCTGACCATCTGATTGATGTGCTCGCTGAGCGCGGGCTGGCGGCAACACGGCTCGCCCGCGGACTCCCGTACGGCAGCGAGCTGGAGTACATGGACAAAAGTACGCTGGTCGAGGCTTTCCAGCGGCGCATACCCGCGTAACAGCAGCATGTGCGCCAGTCAAACCGGGCGGCCAGTGCGTCTCCATGCCGCACCTTGCAATTGATACAGATCAAGCGCAGACGAGACGCCATGCCAATTGCTCAGCCAGAGACGCAATCCGAGGCAGACGCTGGCGCGCGCTCCATGCCCTCACAGGAGCTGCTGACTCAGATTCATGCGTCTGTCAGCCAAGATTTAGCCAAAATCGAACAGTATGCCACCGAATCACTGGATTCCTCGATTCCGCTGATTCAGCAGATTGGACGCCATATCGCGGAGTACGGCGGCAAGCGGCTGCGGCCAATCACAGTCACACTCAGTGCGCGGGCTTTGGGCTATCAAGGTCACCAGCATATCGTGCTGGCGACCATTCTTGAGTTCATCCATGTGGCAACGCTGCTGCATGACGATGTCGTCGATGAATCGTCCATGCGTCGCGGTCGCCAGAGCGCCAATTCGATTTGGGGCAATGCAGCCAGCGTTCTAGTCGGTGACTTCTTCTATTCGCGCTCATTCGAACTGCTGGTTGTGGTCAACCGACTGCCGATTTTTGATGTCATGGCACAGGCGACACGACGCATTTCCGAGGGCGAGGTGATGCAGCTGGCACAGCTCCAGTGCGCTGAAACCACCGAGAAAGAATACTTTGAGACGATTGAGCGCAAAACCGCATCTTTATTCTGGGCGGCAGCTAAAATGGGAGCGATCATTGCCGATCAGCCTGAATCAGTGCAGCAGAAAATGGCCGACTTCGGCAGAAATCTGGGCATTGCATTCCAGCTGGTTGACGACTGCCTCGACTATGTCGGAGAATCTGCGCGCATCGGCAAGAAAGTCGGCGATGACTTGCATGAGGGAAAGCTGACACTCCCGCTGATCCATGCGCTGAAATACGGCAATGCCAATCAGGCTGGAGTGATTCAAGCAGCTCTTGAGGCGCCGGAGCTGGCCGATATTGAGCAGATTTGCGATATTGTCGTCTCTACCGGCGCACTGGAATATACTAGTGCGCTTGCGCGCGATTTCAGCACACGGGCAGCAATGGGTATATCTGATCTCCCTCAGACGAGGTATCAGAATGCGCTGATTCAATTGGCTGAATTCGCTCATCGGCGCAACTTCTAGCAGCTTAGGCAAATATTGTATCGGGGTGTAGCTCAGCCTGGCAGAGCACTGCCTTCGGGAGGCAGGGGCCGGTGGTTCGAATCCACTCACCCCGACCAGGAAAGTTTTGTTCGCCTGGTGTGCTGTAAAGGTTGAGAAGCGTTCTGCAGATCCGCAATGTCAGCAGCTCAATCGATCGATTGCAAGAATTACGTGATCCGCGCCGACCGTTTGCAGCCGCTTTTACAGGCCGGCGCCGGTCGCTCTGCCGAGCAGTCAGGACCGGCATTGATTCATCTGGCCAGCCAGACTGCTGGCCTTGAGCCTCGTGCCGGGAGTCGAGTCTGCTCAAAGTGCGCAAAATTCTGCAGAAAACTGGAATTTCTGACTTCATGCAAACTCGCTGCATTTATAATTTCGCTGACTGATGGGAGACATCCGGCCACCTCGAGACCTCGCCCATGGCAGACAGCTGGCATCAGGCGGTATCATTGTCCAAGGCGCTGCCGAGGTGACTTTCTGCGGCAGCAGCGGCAGCACGAGACTTCATCATCTGCGTCAGGATTGGCCCTGTCGAGTGCTGTTTCCTGTTTTGCAGCCCCATAGTCCGCCAGAGGCTGTGCTGGTCAATACAGCCGGCGGAATGGTCGGCGGAGATTGCGTCAGACAAAAGCTCAGGGCTCGCAATGACGCTGCCGTTGTGTTTACGACACAGGCAGCCGAGAAGATTTATCGCTCGGACCATGCCATCTCGCAAATCGATACTGAAATCATCGCCGAAAAGGAATGTCAGGTAGAGTGGATGCCACAGGAAATGATTTTATTTGAGAATGCAAGGCTGCGCCGCGCGACGCATATTCATCTTTGTCAGTCAAGCACCCTGCTGGCCGCAGAAATCACCGTGTTCGGCCGCCTTGCGCGCGGCGAGAGATTCAGCAGCGGCTATCTGTATGACCAGTGGAATGTTTACTTGGACCGCAAGCTGATCTGGGCCGACCGACTCAATCTCAGTGAGGGACTGACTGCGACCCTGCGCAGTCGCTACGCTTTTGGCAATGCGGCTGCGATGGCGCTGATCGTATGCCGCTCGCCTGACATGCGTGCCGCTCGAGACGCCGCTCGAGACGCCTGCAACGATTCAATTCCAGGAAGCTTCACTCAGGTCAATGGGCTCGTGATCGGGCGTTTTGTCAGTGACAATGCGATGCATTTGCGCAAGCTTGTCACTGATGTCTGGATGTGCCTGCGCAATTCGGCCGGACTCGCCGGCCGTTTCATTCCCAGAATTTGGGAAATTTAGCGGACGAGCTTTTGAGTTCGGCATCATTTGCCATAAGGTCATTACAGCCATGCAGCTGTCACCCCGAGAAAAAGACAAGCTCCTGATTGCTGTCGCCGCAATGGTCGCGCGAAAACGACTGGAGCGCGGCGTTAAGCTGAATTACCCGGAAACGGTCGCGCTCGTGAGTGATTTTATTGTAGAGGGCGCCCGCGATGGCAAGACGGTCGTGGAACTGATGTACGAAGGTTCCGGAATTGTAACGCGCGATCAGGTCATGGAGGGCATTCCAGAGATGCTGCCAGAAATTCAGGTTGAGGCAACATTTCCAGACGGCACCAAGCTCGTCACCGTACATGAGCCGATCCGCTGAGGGTCACAAGACTATTCACACCCGACAGACAGCATCATGATTCCCGGTGAAATCTTGATCAGCGATGGCATGATCGAGCTCAATGCGCAATACCCGACCTTGCGCCTTGAGGTCAGCAACAGCGGCGACCGTCCGATTCAGGTCGGGTCCCATTACCATTTCTATGAAACCAATCAGGCGCTGCAGTTTGATCGAGAGCCAACCAAGGGCTACCGGCTGGATATTCCAGCCGGCTCTGCCGTTCGATTCGAGCCTGGCCAAACTCGTACCGTCACACTGGTCGCCTACGCAGGTCGCCGAGCAATATATGGCTTTCAAGGCCAAGTCAACGGAACTTTGGAGTCTTGAGGATCGATGGCCTCTGAATTTTCACGCCGCAGCTATGCTTACAGCTACGGGCCTACGGTCGGCGATAAAGTGCGTCTGGCCGATACCGAGCTGATTATTGAGATCGAAAAAGACTATGCCGTCTATGGCGAGGAGGTGAAATTCGGCGGCGGCAAAGTGATTCGCGATGGCATGGGACAATCGCAGCTCACACGGTCGCAAGGTGCGGCGGATACCGTGCTGACCAACGCCGTGATCGTCGATCACTGGGGCATTGTCAAAGCGGACATTGGCATCCGCGATGGGCGGATCGCCCAGATTGGCAAAGCCGGCAATCCCGATATCCAAAACAATGTGGACATCATCATCGGCGCCAGTACTGAAATTATCGCGGCCGAAGGCAAAATTGTGACAGCCGGCGGCCTGGATGTCCATGTCCATATGATCTGCCCGCAGCAAGTGGATGATGCGCTGTACAGCGGACTGACCACTCTGATGGGCGGCGGCACTGGTCCCGCGACCGGCACTAATGCGACCACTTGCACCCCCGGCGCATGGCACATCGGGCGCATGCTGGAAGCCTGCGATCAGCTGCCGGTCAATCTCGGTTTTTTTGGCAAAGGCAACTCTTCCAGCCCGCAAGCGCTGCGAGAGCAGATTCTGGCCGGCGCCTGCGGACTGAAACTGCATGAAGACTGGGGCACAACGCCAGCGGCGATCGACACCTGTCTCGCCATCGCTGATGAGCAGGATATCGCGGTCCTGATCCATACCGACACACTGAACGAATCTGGATTTGTCGAAATGTCAATTGAAGCGATCGGCGGGCGGACAATCCACGCTTTTCATACCGAAGGCGCCGGCGGCGGACATGCGCCCGACATCATTCGTCTGTGCGGCCAGAGCAATGTACTGACTTCATCCACCAACCCGACGCGACCGTTCACCATCAATACTCTGGCAGAACATCTCGACATGCTGATGGTCTGCCACCACCTGGATCCGAAAAGTTCCGAAGATCTGGCATTTGCTGACAGCCGCATCCGTCATGAGACCATTGCGGCGGAGGACATCCTGCATGACTTGGGCGCAATGTCCATGATGGCGTCAGACAGCCAGGCAATGGGGCGGATCGGTGAAGTGATCATTCGAACTTGGCAAACCGCCGACAAGATGAAACGTCAGCGCGGCAGACTGAATGAGGAGACTGGCGAGAACGACAACTTTCGGGTTCGCCGCTACATAGCAAAATATACGATCAATCCCGCAATCGCACAAGGCGTTGCCGACCATATCGGTTCCATTGAAGCTGGCAAACTGGCCGATCTGGTATTGTGGGAACCTGCATTTTTTGGCGTCAAGCCGCACCTGGTCATTAAGTCAGGCATGATTGCCGCTGCCGCAATGGGGGACCCCAATGCCTCTATACCCACCCCGCAGCCGATTCATTATCGACCCATGTTCGGCGCTTTTGGATCAGCGCCTGCGGCGATCGGTGTAACTTTTGTGAGCCAGGCTTCTCTGGCCAAAGATATCGGCCAATCTCTCGGGCTGAAACGCAGACTGATTCCTGTCACGAATACGCGCGACCAAATCGGCAAGTCATCAATGGTTCTGAATGACGCGACACCGAAGATGGAAGTGGACCCGGAAACCTATCGCGTATATGCAGACGATGTGCTGCTGACCTGTCCGCCAGCAAAAGCTCTGCCGCTCGCGCAGCGGTATTTTCTATTCTGATGTTGCGAGCAATTTCAGTTGCAGCGCCAGGCGCCTGGCCTCTGGCAAAACTGGCTGATACGGTAAAGCTTGATTACGAATCGCGCTATCGGCGAAGAATCATGCTTGAATGCCAAACCCTTGGACCGGTCTTGCTGGATTTGCCGGAAGCGGCGGCATTGGAAGACGGAGATGGTCTCCTGCTGAGCGATGGAGCCTGGCTGCGGGTCATCGCCGCCGAGGAGCCATTGCTGGAAGTTCAGCTTGACAGTGCACAGATGCTTGCTCGGGTGGCTTGGCATCTTGGCAATCACCATTGTGCTGCCCAAATTCTGCCTGACCGGATTCGCATCCGCCGCGATCATGTGCTGGAAAACATGCTGCGCGGACTGGGTTGCGAGCCAATCTCTGCTTGCGCACCATTTCAGCCCGAAAAAGGAGCTTACCATGCGTCCCGACGGTCGCAGCACAGTCACTAGCAGCGAGCTGACGGCCAGTCAGCTCAATCTGCTGCAGGCCTGGTTTTCTCCAGCATTTCCGGTGGGCTCATTTGCCTACAGCCATGGTCTCGAAAACGCAGTCGCGGAAGATTTGGTGACCAGTCCACAAGAGCTTGGGGACTGGATTGCCACCGTGCTGATCTATGGCAGCGGACGCACTGATGGCGTCTTGTTCCGAGAGACCTACATCGCAATGCAAGCCTGCGACTTCGATGCGCTGTATCAAACCGCGGAGCTTGCTGCCGCTCTGCTGCCTACCGCGGAGCTCGCGCTGGAATGCAAGGCGCAAGGCGAGGCATTTATTTCCGCAATCAAGACCGTCTGGCCGACTCAGATGATACGCAGACTCGCATTGGAAAAGCCCGCATTTGCAGTCTCGGCAGCGGCCGCCTGCGCAGCCCATGGCCTGCCTCTGCACCACAGCCTGCTCAGCTGGTACCACGCATTCGCGACCTCGCTTGTCTCTGCCGGCGTACGACTCATTCCGCTCGGCCAGACTGACGGGCTGAAGGTGATTGCAAAACTGGCTGAAACCATTCAAACCGCATGCCGCCAAGCTCAAATCATTGATGTTGATGCAATGGGTACCGCAGCGCCGCTGCTTGAGATCAGCTCACTTCATCACGAGACGCAGTATACAAGGCTGTTCCGCTCATGAATTCAGATTACAACGGCCCGCTGCGGGTGGGGATCGGCGGCCCCGTCGGCACCGGCAAGACCGCTTTGGTTGACGCATTATGCAAGAAACTTCGCGATACCTACTCGATCGGTGTTATCACCAACGATATCTACACCCGCGAGGATGCTGAGTTCCTGATGCGCTCCGGCGCCCTGGAGCACGAAAAAATAACCGGTGTCGAGACGGGCGGCTGCCCGCATACGGCGATTCGAGAAGATGCTTCGATCAACCTGGCGGCCATTGCGGAGATGCGAAGTCGATTTCCCCGATTGGATCTCATGCTGATTGAATCTGGCGGTGATAATCTAGCGGCCACTTTCAGTCCTGAGCTGGCGGACATCACCATCTACGTTATCGACGTGTCAGCCGGCGACAAGATTCCACGCAAAGGCGGCCCTGGAATCACACGCTCCGACTTGCTGGTCATCAATAAAACAGACTTGGCGCCGTACGTCGGCGCCGACCTGTCTGTCATGGAGCGTGACTCGTACAAAATGCGCGGTGAGCGACCTTTCGTTTTTACCAACATCCGCGCCAATGACGGCGTCGACCAAGTCGCCCGATTCATTGAGCGCCTGGGCGGACTGAAATCAGCATAAATCGATCTGTATTTTGCGGACCCGGCCGGCGGCACGAGCTTGATGCTCCGGAACTCGCGCCGGCGCTGTTTTGCGCCGCAGACATCCATCAGCGGCGAAAGGCCGGCGCAGCAAATCACTATAATTGCGCCTTTGATCGCACTGTCTGGCTATCGTTCGCGGGCAGTTGGCCGGCTTCAAAATGATTGGATTCGGCATTCATGCGGGAGAGGTGACCGAGCGGCTTAAGGTGCACGCCTGGAAAGCGTGTGTGCGTGAATAGCGTACCGAGGGTTCGAATCCCTCCCTCTCCGCCACTGACCTCTGACTTCAAGCGGATTTCTGCGAAACTCTCGCAACAGCTCCGCTCGCGCGTCGCCCCGCGGCGCGAATGCCGCATCTCGCAGGCTTGCACCGCAATGGATTTGATCGGCTTATTTTTCAGCGCCTTTATCGCAGCCACACTGCTGCCCGGCGGCTCTGAGATCCTGCTGATTCACCTCGCTCAAACCGAAACCCGCAGTTTCTTGACACTGCTCGCTGTGGCCGGGATCGGCAACTCTCTTGGCGGGATGGTCAGCTACTGGATAGGCCGAATGATTCCGCCTGCAAAAACTGAAGCAAAGAAATTGCAAACGGCCATCCACAGGCTCAAGCGCTATGGACCTGTCATTTTACTGCTGTCATGGGTTCCATTTGCCGGCGATGCGCTGTGTGCGGCTGCCGGCTGGCTGCGCATCAGCTGGATCGCTGCGGCCGTGATGATCGGCATCGGCAAGACACTGCGTTACGCAGCTGTGCTGGCTTTAGTGTAGATGGAGCAATGAATTGGCGGAGGAGGTGGGATTCGAACCCACGTGGGACTTGCGCCCCCAACGGATTTCGAGTCCGCGCCGTTATGGCCACTTCGGTACCCCTCCGCCCGACTCAGCTGAGCCGAAATCATATTGTAGACGACTTGACACCGCGTCTGAACAATCAATTTCTGCGCGGGCACAGCCGAAATGACTCAATTGCGCGCCTGCCGTTTTGCTGCAAAGAACTCTTGGATGATTGCGGCGCTTTCGTCGCGCAGTATGCCGCCGATGATGTCACAGCGATGATTGAGTGCCGGATTTTGCAATAGATTCATTACAGATCTGACCGCGCCCGCTTTTGCGTCCAGAGCGCCGAATACAACCAGCTCAATGCGCGCCTGCAGAATCGCCCCCGCACACATCGCGCACGGCTCAATCGTCGAGTAAAGGCGCGCCGCCGGAAGACGGTGATTGCCCGCCGCCTTGGCCGCCGCGCGCAGCGCCACAATCTCGGCATGAGCGCTCGGGTCACAATCGACAAGAGTGCGATTGTAGCCCTCGCCGATCAGGTCTTCACCCATCACCACGACTGCCCCGACAGGCACCTCATTGCAGGCATAAGCGATCTGCGCCAAACTCAATGCATGACGCATCCAGCGCTGATGCTCGTCAATTTCGATGATTTGCTCTTGGGCCATGGCTGCGGCGCAGTCGCCGTGCTGTCAACGAACGGCTACCGCAGATTCTCTTCAAGCGGAAAATCGCTGAGTACTGCAGGTCCATCGGGACGAATCCACACCGGCTGCTCAAGTTTCACGCCTTCATATCCGTCCATAGCGCCAATATAACTTTCGATGCAGACAATCATGTTCTCCTCAAAGATTCCATCGCAGGCGCCAAACTCATGATCCTCAGGATACCAGAGAAAAGGATACTCAACTCCCAAACCGCAGCCATGACCCACATCCGCGTACCGATTTGCTAGATATTGACTTGGAAGCTGGTACGCTTTTGAGGCAAATTCAAAATAAGACAGACCGGGCTCAAGCAGCTCGATGTTGGTTTGCAGCTGCTCAAGCGCAATGCGGTAGAGCTGCTGCTGCGCGGGTGTCGGTCTGGAGTCACCGACAATCCAGCTGCGCGAGATATCGTTGTAAAAGCCCATCGGTCCGACCAGATCAGTATCAAATGACAGCAAGTCACCTTTTTTCATGACACGATCCGAAGTCTCCTGAAACCAAGGATTGGCGCGCGGTCCGGATGTCATCAGACGCGTTTCTGGATACTCGCCCCCGCGCTTGATGCTGCCTGCCAGCAAAACAGACAGCGCCTCCTGCTCTGTCATCTCGGGCTGGAGCTGCTCCCGCAAGTCCTGCATCGCGGCCTCGCAAGCAGTCAGAGAATATTTGAATGCGCGAATCTCCTCAAGTGATTTAACCGACCTGGCATGTTCCATCACTTTCTTGCCATCGACCAGCAGCAGTCCCTCGCGAATCAATGCCGCAGACGTTTCTGCATCACATCGATCCACTGCGATACGGCGATTGTCACCTGCATGGATGCCAGCCAAACCGGCGATCTCACAGGCCCATTTTTGAGCAATTTCCGGCATGCGGCAGCCCGTCACTGCATAATCTGTCGACCATGCATCTCGCACTTCATCGATCGTCTCGAGTCCCTCAAGCAAATGTCTGCAGGCTGGCAGCTCAAACTGAATCGAAGGCCCATCTGTCAAAATCAAAGCATAGCGGCAGAAATTATGCATCGTCCAGACCTGCATATTGCGCGAGCCGTTCGCATAGCGTATGTTAATGGGATCGAACAGCAGCACACCGGCAGCATCGGCAGCACCGGCCATCGAACGCACTCGCTGCAAGCGCCAGCGCTGAATCGCAGCCTCATCAATTGGACGTGCAAGATCCAGAATATCCATCGGCATTCACTTCAGCGAGCTCGTCGCGGCGCGTGAGCCGACACAGCGGCTGCGGTTCCGCAAGACGTATTTTGGAAAGAAACTGCGATGATCAGAAACAGTCGATCCGCTGCGGCCTGTATACAATTTCGAACGACAGATTTGCGCATTGCACTCAATTTATCCATTGGTGATCCTTTGGATTTTGGTTGATTTTCCACCATGCACTCTCGGTTCAGCACACCATTGGCGTCTGATCAGATCAAATTCATCAGCGAACTGCTCTTCCAGACCCAAAATCTCGATGATTATGGCGCGACCCAGCTCCATTCGGCTCTGGTCACGGTAACTTTCGCTTGCTGGGAGAAACGTCAATTTCTTAGAATGCCGAAAAAACCCTCAGCTCGCTCAGCAATGGAGTCATCAAGCTCTCTCGGGTCAATAGCCAGCTCAAGTTTCGGGGTTGAAATCAGGCAATTTCAACCCCGAAACTTGAGTTCAATATTTGCATGCCAAATTTAGAGGGGATCCAGGTCAGCAGCGCCCCTGCGATTTCAAATGTCGGCACATAGTTGATGGTCGAGATGATCATGGCCCAGCAATCAATGACTTTCGTGTCAATCAAGCTGTTTGTGACCTTTCCTTTCAGGCTGTTCAGTGGCGGAATCTTCCTTTGCGCCTCAATTTGCCTGTGATAGATCAGTGCATTTGCAATAATCGCCGCGGCCATTCGGTTGGTTTGCTCGCCTTCCGACTGTTTCAGCAAAGCTGCGATTTTCTCATGTGTATGCGAAGCTGCCTCTGCGAGTATGCTGGCAGATCGGCTCACGCCCAGCTGCAGGATATCCGTGCTTCTGGAAAGCAGGGACTCAGTCAGTGCAACGGATTCTATGCGGTCCGCAACGTCATTTACTCCACCTTCAATCCAGCCGGTTTCAAGCCAGCGGCGGTCGCTGCCGTCGCCGTTTGCATAGAACACACAGAAACTGTATTGCGCCTGCAGCATTTCTGTTTCCAGCTGTCGCTGCGAAACGAAACTTAGAAATTCTGGAATTCGCAGAGCGATGACATTCTCGACAGCCTTGCCGCTGCAGTCCAAAATGTTTCTCAATCGATTCTTCGCGTCGCTTTCCACAGTTGAGGCCGGCAAGAATTCGGTTTCAATAACGACCGGTGACTGGTTTGATGCGGGCAAAACAATATCCGGCGCTTTGCCAGGACTTCCTGAAATCACCTGGGTTTGCTCAGCTGCCATGTCTCTCCATTTGGGGTGCTTCTTTGAAAGCGCGAGACTGAAAAAAATGTTGAATACCTCTTCTTTTGTACGCGGGGTCATGGCAGTGGATCTCTGAAGTGTGATCTGACGTTTTGAAGCGGTATGCATACAGACTTTATGGAGGCTTCGAGGTGAAGCCATTGAGGGTCAGCGCTCATAAGGAAGTTTATCAGAAAAAGACTGCAGCCAAATAGGCGACAGCGCTTCGCTGAAAAAATTTTGAGTCATTTTTTTGCGGGCGCTGACACAAATCGATGATGCCAGCTCTCAATCGAAAAGTCATTCATAAATAGTCTTGAGTCTTCCTTATTTTCAAAAAACTGCTGGCCGTGCCGCCGACTTCATCGGGAATCAGAATCAATCCCCGGTCTCAGGCTGAGAAGGCGCTTTTCGCTGTATGCTGCGCCGTTTCTTTGGCAGCGCATTATTTCAATCGCCGCACTTGCCTTTAATTCGCTAATTCGCGCTTTTTGATTTCTGCTCTTGCTTCTTCGGCATAGGCCTCAATGAACTTTCTCTGATTAAAGAACAGGCGGCGCAGCACCTTCGGTACAATTCCGAGCGCAGTCGACTCTTCTGTAAAAGCGCCAGCAGTGCCGCCGCTCTCCTGTCTGAATTCGGCAGAATATCGTCCCTCAAAACTGCCTTCCGCACCGGTCTGCAAAACCAGTCTGGCAGGCGGAGCCTCCTCCAAAATCTGAAAATGAATCTTCATGCCATGCGTCTTCAACTCTTCAGTCCAGCCCTTTTTGTCGCTGTCCATTCTCACCTTGACAACATCCGACCGCCAAGCCGGCTGACTTTCAAAATCTGTGTACACATCCCAAACCGCCTCAATCGGCGCATCGAAACAGATCTCAACTGTGGTACGGACAGTGGCAGGCAGAAGCAAAGCGCCGATGGCAAGTCCTGCGGCGGCGGCAGCGATAAAAATAAATTCCATTCGCCAGCTCCGGCTTTGTCCAAGCGTATTTCCCGGCGCCGCTGCCTGCAGGCAGCGGCGCATTGATCCATTGTAATGCAGCTTCAGTCTGCATCCGCTGCAGTATTGCGCTCCACCCGGCGGCATTGAAAGCAACGGAATCTCTCAAATTGAGACCGGCGGCTGCGTTGCCGCCAGCGCCTCTCAGATATGCGGGCCAAGTAAGGATTTTTACAACGCTTCGGCGCGTTTTTGCCGCAGCTCAAGCGATATAATCAAGTCGTTCATACTGTCGCAGCTCATGCCGTCTTAGCTTTTAGTTTGAAACACACTTACGACTCCTCTGCAATCGAAGTTCTCGCTGGACTTGAGCCGGTGCGCAAACGCCCGGGGATGTACACGCTCACTGAGAATCCCAATCATTTGGCGCAGGAAGTCATCGACAACAGTGTAGACGAAGTGATCGCCGGCTTTGCTACCCGCGTCGCCGTTACCCGGCATGCAGACCAATCGCTGAGCGTCAGTGACAATGGCCGCGGCATCCCCACCGACATCCATCCAGAAGAAAAGATATCCGGGGTCGAAGTGATCATGACGCGCCTGCATGCCGGCGCCAAATTCTCTTCAAAAAACTACATGCACTCAGGGGGTCTGCATGGTGTCGGCGTATCTGTGGTCAACGCGCTCTCAACACGCTTGGAAGTCGAAATCCGCCGCAATGCAGAGCTTTACAGCATCCAGTTCGCCGACGGGGTCGTAACGCAAGGGCTGGCCGTCATCGGGTCAGTCGGCAAAAACAACACCGGCACCCGAGTTCGGTTCTGGCCGGATCCGCAGTTCTTCGACTCTCTGGAATACGACATCAAGCGTCTCAAGCGCCTCCTGCTTGCCAAAGCTGTGCTGTGCCCGTCGCTTGAAATCTCGTTTACCGATGAAGTGCAGCCGCACAACAGCGAAAGCTGGAAGTTCGATGAGGGTCTCGGTGATTATCTGCTCGGCCTGATGGACAGCAGGCAAAGCATCCCGGCTGAGCCGGTGGTGATTCACCGCACCGTCGACAACACCCAGATTGACTGTGTCGCTGCCTGGACAGCCGAATCTGGAACTGCAGTCGCTGAAAGTTACGTGAATCTCATTCCAACCGCTCAAGGCGGCACGCATGTCAACGGCTTTCGCAACGGCATTACGGATGCCGTACGCGAATTCTGTGACTTTCAAAATCTGCTGCCTCGCGGGGTGCGGCTGACTGCCGATGACGTGTGGCAAAACGGCCATTTCGTACTGTCGGTGCGTATGGACAATCCGCAGTTTTCCGGCCAGACGAAGGAGCGGCTGTCATCGCGGCCCGTTGGACAGGCCATTGCATCAGCCTTGAAAAGTGTGTTCAGCCTATGGCTGAATCAGCACATCTCATCCGCCGAGCAGATCGCCCAGCGATCAATCGAAAATGCTCGATTGCGGGAACGCTCAAGCCGCAAAGTCGAGCGGCGCAAACACACTGTCGGACCGGCGCTGCCAGGCAAGCTGGCGGATTGCACAAGCGAGAATATCGAAGAGACAGAACTGTTTCTGGTCGAAGGCGATTCCGCAGGCGGCTCCGCAAAACAGGCGCGCGACCGCACAACCCAGGCGATTTTGCCATTGCGCGGCAAAATACTGAACACTTGGGAAATCAAGTCATCCGAAGTGCTCGCTTCCGCCGAGGTGCATGCCATTGCCATTGCGCTGGGTGTTGATCCGGGCAGCTCAGATACGCGGCAGCTTCGCTATGGCAAAGTCTGCATTCTGGCCGACGCAGACTCTGATGGGGCGCATATTGCCACCTTGCTGTGCGCGCTGTTTGTTCAGCACTTTCGCAATCTGGCTGAAGCCGGACGCATTTATGTGGCCATGCCGCCGCTGTATCGCATAGATGCGGGAAAAGATGTGCATTATGCGCTGGATGACAGCGAGCTGGACAATCTCAAGGCTCAAATCAAGACCGCAAAGCCTAATGTAAAAATCGCTGTACAGCGATTCAAGGGTCTCGGCGAGATGAATCCTGCGCAGCTGAAAGAAACCACCATGAACCCGATAACGCGCCGCCTGATTCAGCTCAATGCCGACTCCAACTCGAAAGTTGACAAGATGCTGGACATGCTGCTCGCCAAAGGCAAAGCCGCACAACGCAAGGAATGGCTGGCAAAAGTTGGCGACCAAGCAGACATCTGACGACCATCCGCAAATCGATCTTTCTGTGGCAGAGCCCGCCAGCGGCGCCGAATCGATCGGCCTGGAGGAATTCGCGGAAAAAGCATATCTGAATTACGCCATGTACGTCATTCTGGACCGGGCATTGCCGCACATCGGCGACGGGCTCAAGCCGGTTCAGCGCCGCATCATCTATGCCATGTCGGAATTAGGGCTGCGCGCCAGCGCCAAACACAAAAAATCAGCCCGTACCGTCGGCGATGTCATCGGCAAATACCACCCCCATGGCGATACTGCGGCGTACGAGGCGCTGGTGCTGATGGCGCAGTCATTCGCATTTCGCTATCCGATTATTGACGGACAGGGCAACTGGGGCTCAGCGGACGATCCGAAATCTTTCGCGGCGATGCGCTATACCGAATGCAGACTGACGCCGTACGCACAATCTCTGCTTGCTGAAATCTCCGCAGGCACCGTGGAATGGACCGCAAACTTTGACGGCACACTGTACGAGCCCGTGAATTTGCCCGCCCAGCTTCCAAACGTGCTGCTCAATGGCGCATCGGGTATCGCAGTCGGCATGGCGACGGATATTCCGCCCCATAATATTCGTGAGGTTGGCGCCGCCTGCATTGCCTTGCTGCAGCGCCCGTCAGCCTCGGTCAGCGAACTGTGCGAGCATATCCAGGGACCGGATTATCCCACAGGTGCGGAGATCATCACGACCCCGGAAGAATTGCAAGTCATGTATGAAACCGGCACGGGCTCGCTGCGCCAGCGCGCTGTCTGGACCAAGCAGCGCAAAGCCGTTATTGTCGAGCGGCTGCCGCATCAGGTATCAGGTGCGAAAATTCTTGAGCAGGTGGCCGCCCAAATGCTGGCCAAAAAACTGCCGATGGTGTCAGACCTCAAAGACGAGGGCGATGAGACCCATCCGACCCGGCTGGTGCTTGAGCTCAAAAGCAGCCGGATCGACGCCGATGCGCTGATGAGCCACCTGTTTGCCACGACGGATCTTGAAAAGAGCTATCGCATCAATATCAATGTCATCGGTCTGGACGGCAAGCCGCAAGTCCACAATCTCAGGCAGCTGCTGAAAGACTGGAACAAGTTTCGCAAAAACACGATTGTGCAGCGTCTTGAGAATCGTCTGGAGTTTATTTTCAACCGCCTGCATATTCTTGACGGCCTGCTGATCGCCTATTTGAACCTGGATGAGGTCATCGCCATCATCCGCAGCGAAGATGATCCGAAGTCGCAGCTGATCGCACGGTTCAACCTGAGCAAGGCGCAAGCCGAAGCGATACTGGAAATCCGCTTGAGACAGCTCGCAAAACTTGAAGAGATCAAAATCACCCAAGAGAAATCAGAATTGGACGAGGAGCGCGCGAGCCTTGAGCGGACACTTGAGTCGGAGCGCCTGCTGACCAAGCTCACGATTGCAGAAATCACGCAGGCCATCGAGCAATACGGCGACGACCGCCGCTCGCCAATTTGCCAGCGCGAGCCGTCGAAAGCGTTTACGGCTGAAGAATTGGCCCCATCAGAATCCATTACAGTCATTCTTTCAAAAAGCGGCTGGATTCGCGCCGCCAAAGGACATGATGTGGATGCTGCCGGGTTGAATTTTCGACAAGGTGACGCTTATCTGACCGCGGCGGCCGGCAAGTCGAACCAGACTCTGCTCTGCCTGAGCGAGACAGGACGCATGTACACGGTGGCAGTGCGCAACCTGCCTTCGGCCCGCTCAGCTGGCGAGCCAGTGACCAGGATGCTCCAGCCGGCTGATGAGTCTGCGTTTGTCAGCGTCCTGCTAGGGGACGAGACAAAACACTTTCTTGCCGCTTCCAGCGAGGGATATGGATTTGTCACCACGATTGGCGAGGCGACAACAAAAAATCGCACAGGTAAAGCTGTGCTGTCGGTCCGTGAGGGCTATGCCGCATTGCCCATCAGCCCAATCGAGGACCTGGAAGGCAAAGTCGCGGTGATTACCAGCGGGGCTCGACTGCTGATCTTTCCGATTTCAGACTTGCCAGTACAGGCAAAGGGAATTGGCGTCAAGCTTGTCAGCATCCCGCTGTCCGACAAAAGAGAGGGTGCCTGCGTAACGTTTGTGAAAACGTTTTCAGGCAAAGCCAATCTGATCATTCACTCCGGCAAACGGTATCTGCGCCTGAAACCGGCTGATCAGGAGCTGTTTTACGGCTCGCGCGCCGCGCGGGGCAAGATTCTCAATCGCGGCTATCGCAATGTCCATAAGATGGAGATTGAATCTTGACCGCAAGATCCGGATGATCTTGCGCATTCTGGGATTCTGTCCGCCGCAATCGATCATTCAACTGCCGCTCTAGTCTTGACCTATTCGATTACCCCCAATGCCAGAGTGCGCGCGTCACCTTACTACGATGCGACACTTGCCGCCGGCGTACAGTCATTTACGGTTTATAACGGCATGCTGATGCCAACCGATTACGGCGACCTCGAGAGCGAGTACTGGCGCTTGATTCATGGTGTCAGCATGTGGGATGTCGCCGCGCAGCGTCAGGTGCAGCTGCAGGGTCCTGATGCAGCACGGCTGCTGCAGATTCTGTCATCGAGGAATCTGCAGCAGTTTCGAGCGGGCCAAGGCAAATATGCGCCGCTTTGCAATCATGACGGTGTGTTGATCAATGATCCGGTCATCCTGAAACTGGATGAGCAGAATTTTCTCATCTCACTCTCAGACTCCAACATCTTGTTTTGGGCGCGAGCCATCTGCGCAGAGCGCCAGCTGCGGGTGGATATCAGTGAGCCGGATATTTCACCGCTGGCGATCCAGGGTCCAAAATCGGAAGATGTTGCTGCCTCAGTATTGGGCGACTGGGTGCGAAAAATTCGATATTTTGATTTTGAATCAGCGCAAATTGAGCATATCCCTATCCTGATCAGTCGTTCCGGCTATTCAAAACAGGGTGGATTCGAGCTCTATCTGCTAGACAGCGCTCAGGGCACGGACTTATGGAACATTATCGCTGAGGCCGGCAAGTCTTGGGACATCGCACCCGGTGCGCCGCATCAGACAGAGCGTGTGGAGTCCGGCTTGCTGAGTTTCGGCGCAGACAGCGATGACACAACCAATCCTCTGGAACTGCGCCTGGAAAGATTTGTTGATCTGGATTTGCCGGATGAAGTTGTCGGCCTGCGATCCTTGAGACGCATCAAGTCGGAAGGGGTCAAGCGTCATCAGCTGGGCGTTATCTTCGATCAGTCGCCACCAATGAAAAGAAACCGGCAGTGGCTCAAAGTGCACCGCCAAGGAGCAGAAATCGGGGCGGTCACAACGGCGGTCTGGTCCTGGCGATTCAAAAGAAATATCGGTCTGGCGCTGGTTGACAGTCAAGTTCAAGCCTCAGAGCGGGTCGACATTCAACTTCAGGCCGAAACCTTGCCAGCGATACTTGCAGAGCTGCCTTTTTGAATGCTTCTGCAGAGCAGGCGCGAGCGATATCATTGCCAAGCGCTCACTGCAATTGAGAGTCAGACGATGGGTCCAGGCTGACTTTCGCCTGCATTGCAGCACACAAGCGAAAAGTTTGAGACGGAAGTGTTTTACAGCTCAATGGCAAGCAAAATAAACCGGGCATAGATGACTTGCTCTTATAATCAAGCGCTATGCGATTTTTCAACACCGCCGGCCCGGTCGTGCCGGAAGACAACTATCACATTGCGCCTTTGGACCGCATGGACCGCGATGAGATCTTTGAGCTGATCGGGCAGCAGCGGTATTTCGTCCTGCATGCGCCGCGCCAGACGGGCAAGACCTCGGCGCTGCTGGCTCTGATGGATGAGCTGAACCAGTCCCATCGCTATCGCGCGGTGTATGTCAATGTCGCGCCGGCGCAGGCCGCGGGGGAAGATACGCCGGTCGCGATGCAGGCGATTCTCAGCGGCCTTTCCGACTCAGCGGCAGATCACCTCGAAGACCACTTTATCCGGGACAGATGGGAAAATATTCTCAAGGCCTCGGGACCGTACGGCGCCTTGCGCGAGACGCTGCACCGCTGGGCAACGGCCGACGCGCGGCCGCTGGTGCTGATGATCGATGAGATCGACGCCCTGATCGGCAACACGCTGATCTCGGTGCTGCGCCAGCTGCGCGCCGGCTATGCCGAGCGGCCGAAGCACTTTCCCCAGTGCGTGATCCTGTGCGGCATCCGCGATGTGAAAGACTACCGCATCCGCTCCGGCGCGGAGAAAGCCGTCATCACCGGCGGCAGCGCCTTCAACATCAAGGCGGCAGTGCTGCGGATGCCCGACTTCACCGCGGCGGAGACCCGCGCCCTGCTGCTCCAGCACACCGAAGAGACCGGACAGCCGTGGAGCGAGGAGGCGCTGGCCGAGGTATGGGACTCCACCTCAGGGCAGCCATGGCTGGTCAATGCGCTGGCCCATGAGGCATTGAAGAAAGTGAGGGACCGCAGTGTCGCGATCGGGCGCCATGATGTGATCGACGCCCGGGAGGAGTTGATCCGGCGCCGCGACACGCATCTGGACCAGCTCGGCGACAAGCTGCGCGAGCCCCGCGTCAGGCGGGTGATCAAGCCCCTGGTCTGCGGCACGGCGCCGGAACCGTTCCAGCCGGATGATGTGCAGTACTGCGTGGATCTGGGGCTGATCACCACCGTGCCGCGGATTGCCGTTGCCAATGCTATCTACCGCGAGGTGATCCAGCGCGAGATGAAGATCTGAAGCCGGCGGGCAGTGTCGAAAAAATAAAGCTTTATCCAGAAAATCAGAGTTGCAGCGCGCAGCAGCAACTGAGTTGCCAGCTTGGCAGTCTTATCAGAGTATGCAGAGCAAAAAGCAGTGCAAAAAATAATAACTCGCCAAGCGCCGGCAGGAGAAGCTGTTGAGGATTGAGCCCGAACTGCTGTGCGCCAAGAGGGATTGTCTCCGATGCGAGAAATTTTGCAGCGAGGGAATGCGTCAGTGTCTCGCATCGGCCGCAACAAAGGCATCTGGCAAGTGGAGCATTGCAATGCAGACTGTTCAGCCATTATGAGGCAGGCTCGGGTTACGGTGTTGCACTGTATGATCGATCCAACAGATCCATTCCTGAAAAGATTTGTATTAGGGCCTGTTAACACAATTTGATCTGGATATGATACAATTATCACCCGTGATTGTCGTCTGGAACAGAGCGGAGGAACCGGCAATGGAACTTACACGGGCACAGTACGAGCGCATTGCCCCGCTGCTGCCGAGGCAGCGGGGCAATGTCAGCCTCTCGAGCCTGCAGGTGCTGAACGCCATTCTCTACGTGGCCGAGCACGGCTGCAAGTGGCGCGGCCTGCCGGAGCGTTTCGGCAACTGGCACACCATCTACACGCGCATGAGCCGGTGGTCGAGGAACGGGGTCCTGGACCGCGTGCTCAAGCGCCTGCAGCGGGAGCGGATGATCCGCATCCGGGTCGAGGTCCTGAGCCTTGACAGCACTAGCATCAAGGTGCATCCCGACGGCACGGGGGCGCTAAAAAAAACGGCGCCCAGTGCATCGGCAAGTCCCGGGGCGGGTGGAACACCAAGCTTCATCTGGCTGCCGCGGATGATCGGACCGCCGTGGCCTTCGCGCTCTCTCCCGGCAACGCGCACGATGCCCCGGAGGGGCGGAAGCTCCTGAAGCGGCTGGAGAGGCCGTCGAGCCGCCCGGCGCTCGTCATGGATCGGGCCTATGAGGACGATGAGACCCGCCGGCTGGCATCCGACCTCGGCTTCACACCCGTGGTGCCGCCGAAGAGCAGCCGCATCTCTCCCTGGGAATACGACCGGAAAATGTACCGGCGGCGCAACGGGGCGGAACGCCTGTTCCGGCGGCTCAAGGGCTTCCGCAGAGTGTTCTCGCGCTTCGACAAGCTTGATGTCATGTACCTCGGATTCGTCGTCTTCGCGCTGATCATCGATGCGCTGCGTAGCGTTAACACACCCTAGAGTAACCAGCCCCGCACGGCGAAGATGCCACCGCTTGAAAAAACAAAAAACCGTGTTTTCATTTTTTCATTACTTGCGATTTTAGTGTCTAAAAGAAATGCTTGGAGCCGACAGTGAGCATGACATCTCGTAAATCAATCAAGAAATTACTCGTTGCCAACCGCGGTGAGATTGCCATTCGGGTCTTTCGGGCGGCCACCGAGCTGAATATTGCCACGGTCGGTGTCTACGCCGACCAGGATAGGTTTTCCTTGCACCGTTTCAAAGCGGATGAGAGTTACCGAATAGGCGAGGGTTTAGGTCCGATTCAAGCTTACAGCGCCATCAGCGAGATCGTTGCAGTCGCCAAAAATACCAAAGTGGATGCGATTCATCCCGGTTACGGTTTTTTGTCAGAAAACCCAGATTTTGCACAGTCCTGCGAACAGGCGGGAATTCGTTTCATTGGACCGGGCCCGGCATTGATGCGAAGACTGGGCAATAAGGTTTCCGCCCGCGAGGCGGCAGCGCAAGCGGGGGTGCCGGTGCTGCCAGCGACCGGACCGCTGCCCGACGACAGGTCACAGACAGAAAAGATGGCCGCCGAAATCGGCTATCCATTGATGCTCAAAGCCTCTTGGGGCGGCGGCGGACGCGGCATGCGAACTGTCGAGACGCAAAGCAAGCTTGAGGAAGCGGTTCGAATCGGACGCAGAGAATCGCAGGCCGCATTCGGGAGATCCGAAGTGTATCTGGAAAAACTGATTCGAAACGCTCGCCATGTGGAAGTTCAGCTGCTTGGCGACACTCATGGCAATATCGTGCATCTGTACGAGCGCGACTGCTCAATTCAAAGGCGCAACCAAAAAATCATTGAGCGAGCCCCAGCATTGTTCCTATCCGCCGAGCAGCGCCGCGAAATTTGCGAATCAGCCTTGCGTTTGGCGCAGCGTGTCGGTTATGTCAATGCCGGCACAGCCGAATTTCTGTTCGATGACGATACCGGAGAATGTTATTTCATCGAAGTCAACCCGCGCATACAGGTGGAGCACACGGTTACAGAGGAGGTGACCGGCATCGATATTGTCAAGGCGCAAATCCGTATCGCTGCGGGGGCGGTTATCGGCGATGTCGAGGATTCCGGCGTACCGCCGCAATCTGAGATTTCTACCCATGGCTGTGCGCTGCAGTGCCGGGTGACAACGGAAAATCCAGAAGAGAACTTCATTCCAGACTACGGACGCATCACCGCCTACCGCGGCGCCGCCGGGTTTGGCATCCGCCTCGATGGCGGCACCGCCTATTCCGGTGCGGTGATCACCCGCTATTACGACAGCCTGCTGGAAAAAGTCACCGCCTGGGCGCCGACTCCCGAAGAATCTATCTCCAGGATGCGCCGGGCGCTGCGGGAATTTCGCATCCGCGGTATCGCAACGAATCTGGTGTTTCTTGAAAATTTGATCGAAAGCGATGCATTTCGGCAAGGCAGCTACACCACCCGGTTTATTGACGAGACCCCGGAATTGCTGCACATCCCCAAGCGTCGGGATCGGGCCACCCGACTGCTGAGCTTTATTGCAGATGTCACCGTAAACGGCAATTCGGAGGTTGCAGGACGGGCCCAGCCTGCGGAATTTGCGCAGCCGCAGATTCCTCAGAGTCTCAGCCATGAGGTCGCGCCGGGCACTCGTCAGGTGCTCGAACAACTCGGTCCAGAGCGATTCAAAGACTGGATGCTGGAACAGCAGCGAACTCTGATCACTGACACGACTTTCCGCGATGCCCATCAATCTTTGCTGGCCACGCGCTTTCGCACCTACGACATGCTGCAGATCAGCAGCGCTTACGCTCGCAATCTGCCGGAACTTTTCAGTCTGGAATGCTGGGGCGGCGCCACATTTGATGTGGCAATGCGGTTTCTGAAAGAGTGTCCTTGGGAACGCTTGAGCGAGATGCGCGAGCGGGTGCCGAACATTCTGTTTCAGATGCTGCTGCGCGGCGCCAATGGCGTGGGTTACAAAAACTATCCTGACAATGTTGTGCGGGAGTTTGTTTTTCGCAGCGCTGAGGCCGGGATTGACGTGTTCCGCGTGTTCGACTGCCTTAACTGGGTTGAGAACATGCGGGTTGCAATGGATGCAGTGCTGCAGACGGGCAAGCTGCTCGAAGGCGCCATCTGTTACAGCGGCGATATTCTCGATCCGGACAAGACTCAATACACGCTTGACTATTATGTTGATCTTGCACGTGAATTGACAGCATCTGGCATTCATATTCTGTGCATTAAAGACATGGCTGGACTGCTGACTCCAGCGAGTACCGAATTGCTGGTCACAACGCTCAAGCAGGAATGCGGTTTGCCGATTCATTTTCATACGCATGACACAAGCGGTATTGCCGCCTCCAGCGCAATTGCGGCCGCATGCTCGGGAGCAGATGCGATCGACTTGGCAATGGATGCGGTCTCGGGCATGACATCGCAGCCGAATTTAGGCTCTGTGGTCAAGGCGCTCGCAGGCACAGAGTTTGATTCACAAATCAGATTTGAGGAGGTGCTGCCGTTCTCAGCGTATTGGGAGGATGTGCGCCGCAATTATGCGGCTTTCGAGAGCGATGTGCGTTTCGGAGCTTCAGAGGTTTATCTGCATGAAATGCCCGGCGGCCAGTTCACCAATCTGAAAGAACAGGCACGCGCGATGGGACTGCAGCATCGCTGGCCGGAAGTGGCACGGGCGTATGCGACTGCGAATGAAATGTGCGGAGATGTCATCAAGGTGACGCCGACATCGAAAATGATTGGCGACATGGCTTTGTTCATGGTCAGTTCAGGTCTGAGTCGCAAGGATGTCGAAAATCCTGACAAAGAAGTTGCCTTTCCTGATTCAGTTTACTCGTTCTTCAAAGGCGAGCTCGGACAGCCGCCCGGCGGCTTCCCGAAGCAGCTGCAGGCGAAAGTGCTGCAGGGCGAGCAGCCCGTCACTGGCCGTCCCGGCGAATCCTTGGCCCCGGTGGATTTTGAAGCTGTACGCAGTGAGGCTGAGCAGCTGGTCATGCGCTCGATAGCCGAGACTGAATTGATGTCCTATCTGATGTATCCAGCGGTGTTTCAGGAGTATGCCGCGCACCGGCGCAAGAATGGCCCCGTCAGTATCTTGCCCACCCCGGTGTTCTTCTACGGCATGCAGCCGGAGCAGATGATTTCAGTTGATCTCGACGTGGGAAAGACGCTGATTATTCAGTGTCTGGCGATCGGGGAGACCGATGAAGAAGGCAATGTTCGGGTCTTTTTTGAGCTCAACGGCCAACCGCGAACCGTCAAGGTTGCCAATCGCAAGTTTGTCGACAAGACGGAAAAGCGGCGCAAAGGCGATGCAAACAATCCACAGCATGTCTCGTCACCGATGCCCGGCATGATTTCTTCCATTGGCGTCAAAGCAGGCCAGACCGTAGAGGCTGGCGACATTCTGCTGACGATTGAGGCGATGAAGATGGAGACCGCTATCCGCTCAGAGCGTGATGCCCGGGTTGATTTGGTACTGGTCTCAGCCGGTGACAATGTCGACGCAAAGGATTTGCTCATAGAGTTCAGCGGGTAGTCCCCGTCCAGGGTCGCAATGGACAATCGCCTGCCACCGAGCGGGCAGAACTCCAGCAGGCGTATCTGCCTGTTTCGAAGTGCCAAAAATTACTCCTGAACTTTGCGTATAATTTGCCTGCGTCATTTCGCATGTGATGAGCTTGAGAATCTTCGGTTTTTACGCAATTGATCGGGCTGGCGTTATCGAATGGACAGTCATTTCAGGATTACGCCTGCTCGGCAGAGATTTATGTTGATACACCCCCTGTGCGAGAGCCGCCTGTGCTTGAACCGTTTGCCACAGCACTGACTCATCACCGCCCTTTCACTGCTTTATTGCAACCAACGGTATCCAGTCATGGGTGACAACGCAGCCGCAAGTCGCTTGACGGCAGTCAGCACCGGAAACTTGTCATATCTTGAGGACATTTATGCCCAGTTTGAGGCTGGCGCCGGCACAGTATCGGAAAACTGGAAGGATATCTTCGAGCAGCTGGCCAGCACGCGCCTGCATTCGCCGGAATATCCTGCCAGCGAACTCTCCGGCGCTGCTTTGGCCAGTCAGGATAGCATTCGCCGCCAGGCTGCCGTGCAGCGGCTCATCAGGCGGTATCAGGTTTATGGTCATCTGAACGCAAGACTGGATCCGCTCGAGCTGCCTGATGTGGGTTTTCCGGTCGATTTGAGTCTCGCCTCGGTGGGATTGCAGGCAAGCGACCTGAGCAAAGACTTCAAAGTCAACGCAGTTGACGATCAGGGCGAGACGCTTACGCTGGCGAAGATTGTTGAATTCTTTGAAGCGGCTTACTGCGGCTCGGTCGGTTATGAGTACATGCACATTTCTGATCCCGAGCGGATGGAATGGATTCGCCAAAGAATCGAGAAAGTCCATTTGCGTCCGGTGATTACCGATGCCGACCGGCTGCGGATCCTTACCCACCTGACAGCTGCCGAATCCATGGAGACATATCTGCATACCAAGTATGTGGGGCAAAAGCGATTTTCTCTCGAAGGCGGTGAATCTCTGATTCCGATGCTGCGTGATCTGGTTGAGATGTCAGGAGAGGCAGGCGGCAGAGAGGTGGTCATCGGCATGGCGCATCGAGGTCGGCTGAATGTGCTGGTGAATATTCTCGGCAAAGCGCCCAATGAGGTGTTTGGCGAATTTGAGGGCAACATCCCCATCGGCGGGAGCTCATGGCACCGAGATCACGGCGATGTGAAGTATCACCAAGGATTTTCTGCGGATATCAATACCGCAGGGGGTATTGTGCATGTGGCGCTGGCATTCAATCCGTCGCATCTTGAAATCATCAATCCAGTGGTTCAGGGCTCGGTTCGAGCTCGGCAGCATCGACGCAAAGATACGGCCCGTGATCAGGTCGTGCCGATACTTATCCATGGCGATGCGGCATTTTCCGGCCAAGGCGTAGTGATGGAATCACTGAATATGTCGCATACCCGAGGCTTCCAGATTGGCGGCACAATCCATGTAATCATCAATAATCAGATCGGCTTCACCACCAGCAACATATTGGATGCGCGCTCAACGGTGTACTGCACCGAAGTCGCTAAAATGGTGCAGGCCCCGATTTTCCATGTCAACGGTGATGATCCTGAAGCAGTCTGTGCGGTGGCGCGGCTGGCGCATGCCTATCGCATGCATTTCCATACGGATGTTGTCATTGATTTGGTTTGCTACCGCAGATATGGTCACAATGAGGCGGATGAGCCGATGATGACGCAGCCGATCATGTACGATGCCATTCGCAAGCTGACGCCCGTGCGGCGCAAATATGCCTCACAGCTGCTCGATCGGGGTGTGATTGCCGAAGAAGAGGCGGCCCGGCTGATGATGGAATACCGGGACAATCTCGATCAGGGGGAGGTGGTGGCCGGGCAGATTATTGATCCGGCGAAGCTGGGCAAAATTGTTGACTGGACTCGATTCGAGCAGTCTCAGTGGTTTGATCCAGTCGACACCGCCGTCAAAGAGAAAAAAATCAGCCAGCTGGCCGGGCAGCTGCAAGTCTTGCCCGAAGACTTCACGCTGCACAAGCGGGTGAGCAAAATCATGGCTGACCGAGCTGCCATGTCCGCCGGCGACCTGCCCTTGGATTGGGGCTTTGCCGAGACCATGGCGTATGCCAGCCTGATTGATCAAGGTTTCAAGATACGATTGACGGGCGAGGATGTTGGACGCGGTACCTTCTCGCATCGGCATGCATTGCTGCACGATCAAAAAAGCCGCAAAGTCCACTGTCCGCTGCAGACCATCAGCGAGCCGGGCAGCTGTCAGATCTACAACTCACTGCTGTCTGAGGAAGCGGTGCTCGGCTTCGAATACGGGTATGCGACCACGGACCCTGAATCACTGGTGATCTGGGAGGCGCAATTTGGTGATTTTGCCAATGGCGCACAAATTGTGATTGATCAGTTTATCAGCAGCGGCTACGCCAAATGGGCAAGATTTTGCGGCTTGGTGCTGCTGCTGCCGCATGGCTATGAAGGACAGGGACCAGAGCACTCATCGGCCCGGCTGGAGCGATTTCTGCAATTGTGTGCGGGTGAGAATATGCAGGTGTGCGTGCCCACCACACCAGCCCAGCTGTTCCATATGCTGCGCCGGCAGATACTGCGCCCCTATCGGCGGCCGCTGGTGGTCATGTCCCCTAAAAGTCTGTTGCGTCACAAGGGCTCGGTATCCAGTCTGCAGGATTTGACGCGCTATGGGTTCAAGACAGTGATGGATGAGGCAGATCCAAATCTAATCAAAGAAAATGTGAGGCGGGTTGTCGCTTGTGCTGGCAAGGTTTATTTTGATCTGATCGATATGCGGGAGCATTTGTCGATTGACGATATTGCGATCGTCCGGATCGAGCAGCTGCATCCATTTCCGACGACTGATCTGGTCAATGTTCTGCAGACCTATCCGAATGCCAAAGAAATCATGTGGTGTCAGGAGGAGCCGCGGAATCAGGGCGCCTGGTATCAGATCTGGCATCAGCTGCGCGAGTGCCGAACCAAGGGCCAGAAGCTGCAGTCAGTCGCCCGCGATTCTGCCGCTTCACCGGCGGTTGGGAATTATCGTGTGCATCTGGCACAGCAGGAGCGACTGGTGACCGACGCACTGTCTATGACGAAAAATATTTTCTCCATTTCCGAGCCGAGGAAGAAAAAGACCCATGCTAGTTGAGATAAAGACACCGCAGCTGCCCGAATCAGTCAGCGAGGCAACAGTTCAGGAGTGGCTTAAAAATGCCGGAGATGCAGTTGTGCGTGATGAGGTTGTGGTGATGATCGAGACCGACAAGGTGGCGCTTGAGGTGCCGGCGCCTAACGACGGCACCTTGAGCGAGATTCTCAAAGCCTCCGGTGAGACTATTTTTGAAGGGGATCTGCTCGCTCACGTAGATACTGCATCCCAAAGGGCGCCAGCGCCAGAAAGTGCGCCGTCAAAGCCTGTGCAGCCGGCAACAAGACCGCAAGAGGCGACGCGCCAAGCCGGCAATTCAGCTGGCAAAATTCTCAGCCCGGCGGCCAAGCGAATCGCCGGCGAGCACCAGATTGATGTCAATACGATTGCAGGCAGCGGCAAAGACGGACGCATTGCCAAATCAGATGTTGAGGCGGCCGTCGCATCAGCGCCAAAGACTGCATCTCCGGATGCCCCGTCCCCCAATGCTGGGAGCCGACCGGCGACGATGCCGCAGTCTGTGACCGAGCCCTCGACGGCCGTATCCCAGGTCGATTTGCCGAGTGGCAACCGCCAGACTCAGCGCCAGTCGATGAGCCGCATTCGACGCACCATTGCCCATCGATTGGTGCAGGCACAGCAAACTGCCGCACTGCTGACCACTTTCAATGAAGTGGACCTCAGCGCAGTTATTGCACTTCGCAAACAATACCGAGATCAATTCGAAGCCAAGCACGGCGCTCGACTTGGGTTCATGTCATTTTTTGTCAAGGCCGCAGTTGAGTCCTTGCAGTCCGTTCCAGCGGTGAATGCCATCATTGAGGACGAGGATATGGTCTATCACAGTTATTGCGATGTTGGCATTGCGGTGTCCTCGCCGCGCGGGCTGGTTGTTCCCGTGCTGCGGGACGCGGAATCGAAGAGTTTTGCCCAGATCGAGCGGGAAATTCAAGAATTTGGCGAAAAGGCCAAAGCCGCCACACTCACCTTGGATGAGTTGAGCGGCGGCACATTTACCATCACCAATGGCGGTGTATTTGGCTCTTTGGTTTCCACGCCGATCATCAATCCGCCCCAAAGCGCAATTCTAGGCATGCATAAAATTCAGGAGCGTCCGGTCGCGGTCGACGGGCAAGTCGTGATCCGGCCAATGATGTACCTGGCTTTAACCTACGATCACCGCATCATTGATGGCCGTGAAGCGGTGACGTTTCTGGTTGAAATCAAGGAAAGTCTCGAAGATCCTGCCCGCCTGCTGCTGCAGGTCTAAGCGGCGCCTGGCCATGGCTCAAGATTTCGATGTTGCCGTTATTGGCGCAGGCCCGGCCGGCTATGTCGCTGCCATTCGCTGTGCCCAGCTCGGACTGAAAACGGCTTGCATTGACCGCTGGACAGACCTCAATGGCAAAGCTGCACTCGGCGGAACCTGCCTGAACGTCGGCTGCATTCCATCGAAAGCTTTGCTGGATTCGTCTGAGCGCTATCACGGTGTACGCACCAGTTATGCCAGCCATGGCATTATGGCTGAGGGAGTCTCCATGGATGTGGCGGCGATGATGAGGCGCAAAGACAGAATCGTCGCAACGCTGACTGGCGGAATCTCGGCGCTGTTCAAGGCCAATGGCATTCAATCGATCCATGCCCACGGGCGATATGCCGGCTCCGGCCGCGTTGAATTGCTTGACAGCAAGACGCTCGAGCCCCAAGACGAGCTCCATGCAGGCAATGTCATCCTGGCAAGCGGGTCGGTGCCGATTCAGCTGTCCGCCATTCCTTTTGATGGTGAGCGGATTGTGGATTCTGCAGGCGCTTTGGCTTTTGAAAGCGTCCCGAAATCTTTGGGCATTGTCGGGGCCGGGGTGATCGGGCTTGAGCTTGGCAGTGTATGGAATCGACTCGGCTCAGAAGTCACGGTTCTGGAAGCGCTCGACAGTTTCTTGCCGGCGGCCGATCATGCAGTGGCGGATGAAGCGGCGCGGCAATTCAAACGGCAGAAGCTCGATATTCAGCTCGGCGCTCGAGTGGAGAATGCAAAAGTCAGCACAAATTCAGTCAAGGTGAAATACAGCATTGGCGGCCAGTCCAAGACGCAGACGTTTGAGCGGCTGATTGTATGCATCGGCCGCAGACCCTATACGGAGCATCTGTTCACGCCCGAAAGCGGCATTCAAATCGATGAGCGCGGCGCTATTGCAGTCGACGAGCACTGTCATACAGGGGTTGACAATGTCTATGCAGTTGGCGACAGCGTCCGCGGTCCGATGCTTGCGCACAAAGGCTCAGAAGAAGGGGTTGCGGCGGCTGAGCGCATTGCCACTGGACACGCGCACATGAACTACGACACGGTGCCCTGGGCGATCTACACCGCCCCGGAAATTGCCTGGGTCGGGCTGACCGAACAGGAGGCCAAGGCATCAGGCCGCGGCTGCAGAATTGGCAGTTTCCCTTTTGCTGCAACTGGCAGAGCCAAGGCTATGGAGGCTACGGCTGGTTTTGTCAAGGTTGTTGCGGATGCCGCAACCGACCGGATTCTAGGGGTGCATATCATCGGTCCGCATGCCTCTGAGCTGATCGCCGAGGCGGTTGTTGCCATGGAATATCAGGCGAGCTCAGAAGATCTGGCGCGCACTATCCACGCGCATCCAACGCTGTCCGAGGCCGTTCACGAGGCCGCGCTGGCTGTGGATGCCCGCGGCATCCATAAAATCAACTAGCCCGTTGCCGAGCGCAGCGAGTCGCCGCCGTTTTGGTCTCAGAATCGATTTTCAGGGAATATGATATTCGCGGTCTGGTCGATGGCGAACTGACCGACGGCATCGCGAACCTGATCGGCCGTGCAGTTGGCACCGCCGCCGTCGAAAACGCGGCTGGACCGTTTGCAGTTGGAGCTGATGCGAGGGCTTCGAGTCCGGCTTTGAAAGCTGCATTGATTGACGGCCTGCGCTCTGCCGGATGCAATGTGATTGATATTGGTGCGGTCCCGACACCCATGGCTTATTTTGCGGCGTATCACTATGGTTCCGGGTGTGCTTTGGCGATTACCGCCAGCCACAATCCGCCCGAATACAACGGCGTGAAGATCATGCTCAACTTTCACGCATTGTACGGCGCCGAGATCAAGTCGATTTACCGCCGAATCATCAACCAGGACTTTAGATGCGGTGCCGGCTCGCTGGAAATCGCCGATGTGAGCGCGGATTACATGTACGCGCTGCGGTCGGACATCCGATTGACTCAGCCGCTGAGAGTGGTGATTGACTGCGGCAATGGAATCGCAGGGGCGTATGCGCCAAAAATGCTGCGGCAGCTGGGCTGTGATGTGGCTGAGCTTTATTGCGAGGTCGATGGCACATTTCCGAACCATCCGGCTGATCCCACGCGGCCGGAAAACCTTTCTGATCTGATTGCTAAAGTAAAACGCACCGGCGCCGATCTGGGGCTGGCGCTGGACGGTGACGGCGATCGAGTTGTCGCTGTGACCGCCGGCGGCGAGATGATTTCACCGGACCGTCTGATGATTTTGTTCGTGGAGGATATCTTGTGTGAGCATCCTGGCAGAACTGTGCTGTATGATGTCAAATGCACCCGCTCTTTACCATTGGCGATCCATCAGGCGGCTGGCAAGCCGATGATGTGGAAGACTGGACATTCGCTGATGAAAGCGCAGACGCAGCTGAAAGACGGAGTTTTTGCCGGTGAGATGAGTGGACATTACTTCTTTCGTGACCGCTGGCCGGGATTTGATGACGGAATCTACAGCAGTGCGCGGTTGTGTGAGCTCCTTTGCAGAGGTGATCCGGCCGACATTTTGAGCAGCCTGCCGGCTAATGCGGGAACCGGGGAACTGCGCTGCTATTGCGCTGACCCGCACCAGCTTATTGAGACATTCAAGCGTCAAGCTCAATTTTCAAAAGATGTCAAGCTATCTGAGCTGGATGGCATTCGTGCGGACTTTCCAAGTGGTTTTGGCCTATTGCGCGCATCGAACACCGCTCCTGAGGTGGTGATGCGGTTTGAAGCGGACAATGAAGCTGAGCTTGGGAAGATCCGGGATGAATTTCAGCGCGGGCTGCGCAGGCTTGACAGCTCCATGGGTGATTTTGACAGTCTGTAGAGCGGTCACATAAATTTGACTGCCAGACAAATTTCAAAAAACAATTATTTCACGGCGGCAGCCGCTGACTCCATTTTTGCAGGCCAACGGGACTGAAAGTTTCTAGTTGCTTCTCAAACAGGCGTATCACGGCAAGCGCTGCAGCAAGCTGAGCAGAAAGTATTTGGATCGCCATGCGATAGATTTGCAGTGCGGCAAAATATCCATGAACTCAACATGGCACACATAAAGCGATGCCATGCGATAGATTTGCAGTGCGGCAAAATATCCATGAACTCAACATGGCACACATAAAGCGATACTAGCGGTTTGCCAGCAATTTCTCAAAGCGAGAATCCAGTGCGGCTTCCGCTGGCATCAGCTTCTGGGCCGCTGAGCCGTCAAGGATAAAGAAGCTGTCGTGACTGTTCAAGCATCCTGATGGGCAATCTCCCCAGCGATCACTCACGACGACCAGCCATTGGCCTGCGTCAGCGGCAAGATAAATATCTGACCCATCGCCGACCTGGGCATCGCTGTATGCATAGACGACACCTTGTACATTGGCATAGGCACTCGCTACCCGGACCGGATCATAGGAGCTATCGAGACACAATACCAGTGTATGCAAGGCTTCTAGAATTTGATCCAGCATGGGACTGACTCTCCGATTCAAAGTGTCGAACTGCTCAAATCCGGTAACTAAATTTTCCAGAGTGCCTCCCGGCGCGCGCTGAGCGCTGATAACTTCTTGCAAGGCGGAGTCGACCTTGATCACTGCCGCTGCATTGCCGTGAGAGCGTGCGCGCACATGCGCTACTTCAGGAAATTGCGCCCGAAGTGAATGCAAGACTGGCTCAATGCGAGCAGCAAGGGCTTCAAGTCTCTCTGCTTCAAACTGCAGATCGGTCAATTCATTGCGCAGCATTCGTTTGGCGAGAATAACAGCTTCAGAATCGCTTCCATATTGATCGCACTGTTCTGCATGAGCCAGCTGCGGCCACCAGAAAATTGCAGACAGCACAATCAATAGATTCGCAACGAAAAGCAAGACGGTGCGTGACAATAATTGCAGCCAGTATGATTCAGAGTCAATTCTGCACCGTATTTTTGTCCGCGACCATGCACAGATTCCGCTTGCGATGCATTCGGGTGCTGAATATTTCTGAGGGCCGATTGTGAGCATGACAGCTTTCATCCATCTGGGACACTCATTAGTGTCTGTCAGAAAACCCCTATTTTACGGCCAGACACTGGCTGCGAAATGATTTATTGCCGAGCTCTGGAAGTCTTTTTCGAGAAAAATCCGCTGTCAGCAGGGGCCAGACCAGCCCGCAATGTGAAAAATCCGGCGCCGCCGGATGCTGCCGGCGGGCCTGTTTGAACCATTCCTGCGACTCGCGCTCGGCCCTGATTCGCCGGCGAGTGGAACCCCTGGTCGAAACTGCATGCCGCCAGCGCCGGAAACCGCGCCTGCGCAGCGGCCAGCCGGGCCGCGGTGCGGATCAGGCAGCGCTGCGCGTCCCACAGCCGGCTGATCTCCGCCAGCCGGTCATAGCCGCAGTCCAGCGCCAGGCACAAGCTCCGCCACCGGTCCATGCCCGGACGCCCGGTGTCTTTCCTCACCCGGGGACTGACCTGGGACTCCAGCCGCGCAAACACCTTCTCGCGCAGGCTCTCGCTGGTGTGGATATGCTGCAGCCCCAGCAGGACGGCCGGGATGTCGTCGCGGGATCTCGCATCAATCTGGATCGCGGCGATCGGCACAGCGCCCAGCTCGGCCGGGGCGGATTCGGTCTGTCTCATAACGGCACAATCCCCGAAGATTCGGTGAGCATGAGCGGCTTCACCGCGTCTGGATGCGCCCGGGCGGCCCCAAGCGGCAGTCCTCGCCGCTCAGGAGACTTCCGGCGAGTGCTTCATGTCACTGATAATGAATGATATTATACACTTTTATCAGCTCATCTTGAGTTTTCTGACAGACACTAATTATCGGAAATCTCTTCCGCAGTGTTCTTGTGCTGGATGAAATTCGTCAGGAAATTGAACGAATCAGCATCAACGACCCGCTTCCGATGCGAATCTTGGAGGTGCAGCTGCAAAGAGTTGAAGACGAATTTGAGGACAGAATACTGGAAGTTGACAAAAGAACTGTTTTGGAATAGAGCAGATTAAATGACAGCAAAAATCTTTATTCTTCTCACATGCCCCAGACGGTCACCTGGCGGCCGCCGGCTGAGGCCTCGCGCCGGAACACCTTCTCATCCCAGGAGCGCTGCTCCGAGCGGTCAAAGACCACCAGATGGCCGCTCGCCGCGCCGCACCTGTCCATGTAGCCGCCGATCTGAGCCAGGCCCTCCTCGATCGTGCGCTCCAGGCCGCTGCGGCGCAGCTTGCACTCGATCACCTCTCTTTGCCTTTCTGGCCCCCACTCGACCAGCAGGTCGGTGCGCATTCTTCCCAGCCCATACTCGCGCTCGATGCGCCCGCCGGCGTTGACCACCCGCTGCAGAAAAGCCTGCAGCACCAGCTGCGGCCCCGCCTCCCGGTAGTCAAAGCGCTCCACCCAGTGCTCGGAATGCTCTCTGAAGAATGCCTGGAACGATGCCATCAGCTTGTCCATGATCAGTTTCCCGTCCTCGACAAACCAGGCGGTCTGATACGCTAATGCCAGGTCATTGGACGCGATCAGCTCGCGCGGGATGACCTCGCGGTAGATGGCATTGGCAATGGCAATCTGCGGCACGGCGGTGACCAGTCCCAGATCCACGCAGTACTGCACATCGTCGGGCTGGAAAGCGCCGGTTGCGGCGCCGCTGACCAAAGGCTCGATGACCCGCTTGACCCGCGGCTCGCGCAGCTTGTCGGCCAGCTGGTCCAGATGCGTGTCGCGGCGCCGGATCAACTCCTCCCGGGCGTCGATCACATCATGGCGCCCGATGGTGACACTGCGGTCCCTCACTTTCTTCAATGCCTCATGCGCCAGCGCATTGACCAGCCACGGCTGGCCGGCGGTCGAGTTCCACACTTCTTCCAGGGCCTCCCCGCTCCACTTCTGTCCGGTCTCTTCAGTGTGCTGGAGCAGCAGGGCACGGGCCTCAGCCGCGGTGAAATCCCCCATCCGCAGGGACTCCGCCTTGATGTTGAAGGCGCTGCCGCCGGTGATGACCGCCTTCTCGGCGCTGGAGTGGATGCGGTAGTCTCTCACATCGCGGATGCCGCACAGGATCACGCACTGCGGAAACCGCTTCGGGCGCCTCTGATAGCCAGAGCGCAGCTGGCGCAGCACCGAGATCAGCGTGTCGCCGACCAGCGCGTCGATCTCATCGATCATCACCACCAGGGGCCGAGAATCGGCCGATGACCATCGCGCCAGCAGCTGGTGCAGAGCGCCGTGCGCGCCGTACGTATCCAGCACTTGCGGCCAGGTGTCATGCTCCAGGCGGCAGCCGCGCTGCTCCCGGGCCTCCTCGCTGAACTCGCCCAGAATCGCCTGCATCGCGACATGGGTGTCCTCGCGCGCCGCCTGCGCCGCCTCGACATTGACATACGCTGCGCGGTAGCGGCCGGATGCGTTCAGCTCATCGCGCAGGGCCAGCAGCGCCGAGGTCTTGCCGGTCTGGCGCGGCGCGTGCAGGATGAAGTATTTCCAGCTCTCGATCAGACTGAAAACCTCATCTTGATCCATCCGCTCAAGCGGTGCGATGTGATAGTTTTTTTCCGGCACAACCGGGCCGGCCGTGTTGAAAAATCGCATAATGCTTGATTATAAGAGCGCACCGCCGGCACCTGGCTCTTTTTGCCTTGACGTGTATGCGACAATTGCCTCCAATCCAAAAAGCGATTCATGCAAATCCATTGTTGTACATTGTCAAACCTGGATTATTGCCGATAGAGCCGACTGCAGTTTGATCCACCGAGGAAAGAAAGCCTAGCGTGTGCGGGAACTCGGGATATTTTTATGCATTCTGCGTTGTGTTGCCCGGGATTTCATAACCTGCCTCTTTTGGCTCAAGGTCCTCAATCTGATCTGGAAACCCTGGGGCAAGCACTGAAATATCGCAAGCCTCCTCAAGGCGCTTGATGATGTTCGGAGACCATTCACGCGCACCGTAACGCTGTATTCCATCCTCAAAGATACGCACCAGAACCGGGTTTATCTCCAGCGGGACTGCGGCTTGTTCAGCGACTTGCTGAAAAAGTGAGATGTCTTTCATCACTAGATCCATGGTAAAGTTGATGTCACGACTGCCATTGAGTATGACCTGGCTCTCAGTTTCATGGACAAATGAGTTGCCCGACGATATGCGGATGGCCTCATAGGTCGTATTGAGATCCAAGCCGACTTTCTTTGCCGTGGCCAAAGCTTCGCAGAGCGTCACCAGGTTGGCCGTCGCCAGATAATTGGTCATCACCTTGAGAACTGATGCTGAACCCAGCGGCCCCGTATGCAAGATGCGGCGGCCCATAGTTGACAGGACATCGAACGCACACTCGAAGGTTGTGCGTTTACAGCCGGCAAAAATTGAGATATTGCCGGTCGCTGCACGGTGACAGCCGCCGGAGACCGGACAGTCAATCGGTTCGCCGCCGCGATCTTCTACGGCTGCGCCTAAGCGCATGACTTCGGCTGAGTCAGTTGTACTCATCTCCGCCCAAATCGTGCCCGGACGCAGTCCGGCGAGCACACCGTCGGCCTGTTCCATCACTTTCGAGCAGATTTGCGGACTCGGCAGGCAGGTAATCACCATATCCACCGCCTCAGTGAGCTTTTTTGCCGAAGAAGCCCACTTCGCTCCGGCCTCAAGCAGCGGTCGCGCAATCTCTTGATCCAATTCGCGGACCGTCAAATCATAATCATTTCGCTGCAGTGTCAATGCCAGCCTGCTGCCAACATTGCCCAAACCAATAAACCCAATTTTCATTTATCACCTCCATCTGGATCGCATCAAAACCAACTCACGAGACCGCAAGGCACGCATGATTTCTGGTCAATATTCGCTGCAACGCAATCATTGACCGATTGATTCAGTCAGCAGGTGAACCGCATCCGAGAAGATCCATTGTGTACCTGACCGAATTTCACGCGCCAGCAAGTTGGCAGAATTAACGAATCCCGTTCCCCACGGCAGTCCCATCTGCTGCAGCTCACGTCGCATATTTTGATTCAACAGCAGATAGTGTCCCGTAAAACCGCCAAATCCGCCCTGCCTGAGCTGAGCAAACAGGGCGCGGGTATTCACAGTTGCAATGGGCAGCAGTGACGCTGGCGGATAGCCTTGTACCGTACGCAGGCTCTGGGTGTCAAGAGACATTAGATGAAAATTCTCACACGGCTCAAGTCCCGCAAGACATTCGGCCAGCCTGCGGGTGCGGGTCGAATCGTCTGCTGGCGCTTTCAGCTCAATCATCATATGCAATTGGCCAGAGCATTGTTCCACCACCTGCTCAAGGCGCGGCACCAGCGGACACGCTGCATTGAGTTCTGCAAAATCAACCCGTGCGACCTCAACGGCAAACTGACCCGGCAAGCGCGCTGTATGCGGGTCATGAATCACAACCGGCACAGCATCACGAGTCCACTGCACATCGAGTTCTACACCCCAGATGCCTGCCTGTCTGGCGGCCTCGAAAGCCTTCAGAGTATTCTCATAGACACTTACGCCGCCGTCATGAATGCCGCGATGCGCCACCAGCTTGCAACGTTCTGTCTCACCGCGAGTCAGTCTGGCCTGCGGCCACCATTTGAACAAAAAATCGCTTGAAACCGAGGCGATGTCAGTCCAGCGCTCAATGCGGTTCGGCATAGCCTACGGCAGCGGCGTATCTGGGGCCCGCATCATTTGAATGTTTTCGGCTCCGAGCCGTGCCAGCCGACTCACTGCTCTGCCAGCGGTGTCGGGTACATCAATATCTCGTGCAGATCAACTCGCGGATGCTGCCCGACTGCGAACAGGATTGTTTCCGCAACATCCTCAGCCTCCATCGCCTCGGTGCGCGGCTCAGGAAAGATTTCGGTATTGGTCACGCCCGGCTCAATCACAGTGACACGTACCCCAGAACCGCGAAGCTCCTCTCGGATATTGCGAGCCATTCCAGTAACAGCCCATTTGGTGGCGCCATACATGGAGCCGGCAACTGGCCGTCTGCCGGCCGCTGAGCCCAAAAGCAGCAAATGTCCGCGCGTTCGCTTCAATGCGATCAAGCCGGCTCGGACGGTCAGGGCCGCGCCATACACATTGGTCATTACCATCTCCTGCCAGCGTTCCGGCGAGCCGTCGGCAAAACCGCCGTCAGGGTGATAGATGCCAGCATTGGCCAGGATGACATCAATTTGGCCGAAATGGTCAATTGCCCGACCAACCATTTCCTGCTGCTCGCTCCAGTGGGTCACATCGCATTGAACTGCCAGAGCTTTGTCACGACCGCCGAGCTGTTCAGCCAGCTCTTCCAGTCGGCCTGCGCGGCGAGCCGCCAGCACCACACGGAAACCGCGGCGAACCGCAAGGCGGGCCACCGCCGCTCCGATGCCGCTTGAGGCACCGGTAATCAAAAATACTTTGTCTTTCGTTTTAACCATTTGCAGAACAGATGAAATTCACATACAGGACAATGCTGGCCTGATTCGGATTTTTAGGATTTGAACCCGAGCTGAAACAATTACATTATATTTTCAGTCGGCTTCTTGAGATTTGAGTCAAATCACCCGCCGATCGAAGCAACATATGATCATTAGATAGCGTTTGAGTCATTTACAGTCATATTTTCACCGTCAAAACCAGCACAGAAAAAACTGGCAAGCCAACCTCATTATCCTTTTGTCAGATTGTGATTGTAATTGGCTGGTAAAATTGGAGTCAATTCTGAGCCAAACGCAAACTTAGCAGCATTGAATCGCGTTCGACAGAATACTCCAATCTCTGAGTCACTATAACGTTTCGAACTATCCATATTTCGATTACCTTTTTGAGAATTGAGGCGAGCTGGCTTCATTGAGTCTGACAGGCGATACTTTGCAACTGTTCAGCAGGTCTGCAAAAATCGACCCCCTTCAAGCACTTTGCTCCTGCTGATGATATTTCCTAAGTTTCACGCCATGATTGATTTGCCTGGCAAGCACTCAGAATGTCACTGGAATTTGTTGCGACAGCTGTGCTTCGAATGGCCCGCGCCCGCCTTGAGTCTAAATTCTTTCCGAATACCGCGGACTGCAGGTCCACTGCCTCTGCATGAATGGCTTGATTTGACAGACCGTGCCGAAGCCAGTCGGAAACCTTTCTCAATGTTTCGGCAAGCGAATATGCGGCATTTCAAAAAGCGGACAGCCGCCTCGATGCTGGTTATTCACATGCGGGTCAGAGCGGCGGTCTGGCCGCTTTAACAAGCGGCCAGGGTGAAAAAAGAACACCTTTCGGAGAATAAATCTGGCTCAAAACAGCTCTGTATCAAGAAAGACAGCTGCTGCAACAGATTTCAGACAGAAATTTTGTGGCTGAAAGCAATCTCATCTGGAAGCAAAGGAGCACGCCTTGAATCCTGAAAACTAATATGAATGACCGTATCCATGTCAAAAAATAATCTCATCGTGATTTTCGTGGATGAAGTGCATACGATCCAGCCGTATGCTAGAGCCATACGAGGCTATCTGTCGAACATTGCACTGCCGGCTGCAAACCATTTCGTTTGTGAATTCGTGCCATGCCCACAAATGTAACGGCCGACTACAAAAAAGCCGAGCAGGCGTTTCGAGAGGCGCGTGAACCTGCAGATCGACTCAAATGCCTGAAAGAAATGCTTCGCACCATACCGAAGCACAAAGGCACCGAGCACCTGCAGCGGGACATCAAAACCCGCATGAAACTGCTCAATGATGAGCTTGCAGGACCGAAAAAAGGCGGCGCAAGGACCGGGCCTTCATACTCTGTTCGACCTGAGGGAGCGGCTCAGATTGCACTGCTCGGCCCGCCGAATGCGGGCAAATCGCAGCTGCACCAGACACTGACAGGCGCACGATCGGAGGTGGGACCTTACCCATTCACCACCCAGCTGCCGCAGCCCGGCATGATTCCATTTGAAGACATTCACATACAGCTTATTGATTTGCCGCCGATCTCACGCGATTATTGCGAGCCGTGGATCGCAAATTCACTGCAAAGCGCTCATGCCGGCATCATTGTCATTGACCTGTCGAATCCAGCCTGCACCGAACACATTGCGCAGGTATGCGAGCAGCTGAAAAATCGTAAAATCAATGTCGTCGATCGGTTTGGAAATGTTGAGCCTGATGCGACGCATCCAGATGATGACTTTTTTGATCCGTTTCAGATCAACTTGCCAGCTCTCGTCGCGGCTAACAAGTCTGATCTGACCGGCGGCCCCGGCGAGCTTGAGGCTTTCAATGAACTGGTGCAAAATACCTTTCAGTCTCTGTCTGTCTCCGCGCTGACCGGAGAGAATCTGAGCGCACTGACACGCCGCATTTTCGAGCTGCTGAGAATCGTGCGCGTGTATACAAAATCACCGGGCAAGCCGGCCGATACCGACAGGCCATTCACTTTGCTGCACGGCGGCACGGTCTATGATGTTGCACAGCAGGTGCACAAAGATATTGCCAGCACTTTCAGTTTTGCTAAAGTATGGGGCACCAATGTCTATGACGGACAGCAGGTCGGGCCAAACCATGTTCTGAACGACTTGGATATTGTTGAATTGCACGTCAAGTAATTCGAGCGGCTGTCGAAGTGGTCAAAAAAAGGAAACTGAACCCTCAGGAGCGAAAGATCGTATCGGTGGTCGGTGCGGCGCACTTCTACTCGCACTTCTATTTCCTCGTGCTGCCGCTGATGTTCCCCATCCTGTACGAAGTATACGGCATCGGCTACACCGAGCTCGGCATCGGCTACGCTGTGTTCAGCGCCACCACTGCGTTTCTGCAAGCCCCCGTCGGCTTTATGGTGGATCGCTATGGCGCGAGATTCATCCTGATTGTCGCAGTCGCAGTGGAGTCTTTGGTCTTGATCGCATTTGGCATCTTCCAGACTTATGCCTCCTACCTGATTCTGATGACGATTGCCGGTGCAGCCAATTCAGTCTATCATCCATGCGATTACTCAATTCTGACGCGATCGGTGGAGCGCGCCAGTCTCGGCCGTGCCTTTTCGATCCACACCTTCTGCGGACAAATGGGTGCTGTTACCGCCCCGCTGGTCGTGGTGCTGATCACCGCCGGCCTCGAATGGCACTATGCAATCATGCTGTGCGGGTGCCTCGGCTTCGCTATCACCGGCTGTCTCACCTGGGGATTCAAGACTGTCCGGATTCCGCGAGCCGAGCGGGACCAGGACGGTGCCGCACCGGCCGGGCGATCTTTGCGGCTGCTATTGAGCAAGCCGGTTCTGCTGGGCTGGCTCTTTTTCATGGGCTATGCGATGAGCAGCACCGGACTGTATGATTTTTCTGTTTCTGCATTTACCGAAATCTACGATTCAACTCTGGCGCAAGCGGGTTTCGTCATCTGGCTGTTCTTGATTACGGATGCCATCGGCATCCTCTCGGCTGGCGCGCTCTCGCATCGCTGGCAACGGCATGAAACCGTTGTTTGTGTCTGTTTTGTCATTATTGCCGCGCTGATGTTTCTGATCACTTTCGTACCGATGTCCTTGATCGTGCTTTCGGTGCCCATGGCAGTTGCCGGATTCTTTTACGGGTTTATCGCGCCATCGCGGGATGTCATTATTGCCGGTTTGGCACCCGCCAAAGATATGGGGAAAGTTTTTGGCACCATCACGACCGGATTCAATGCTGGCGGCATCGTCGGCCCGCCTCTGTTCGGTTTTTTGCTCGATTCGGGCGATCCCTATTCAATTTTCTGGGGCGCTGGCGTCATCTGCATTGCCACCGTGCTCACGATCTCGCGAACGCCTGCGCGGGGCAGCAATGTCCAAGCGACCCGGCAGCGGCATAAATCTGCATAATCATGCAAGCGCCTGCGCCCACCTGCGCGACACAGGCAGTTTCGCTGCTGAGAAACTGCGGTGTAGAAATCATTTTCGGCATTCCCGGCGTTCATACTGTGGAGCTTTATCGCGGCATTGCCATGGCAAAAATGCGCCATATCACACCGCGGCACGAGCAAGCGGCAGCTTTCATGGCAGATGGATATGCCCGCGCAACCGGCAAAATCGGCGTGTGCTGCCTGATTACCGGTCCAGGCCTGACCAACGCGGCCACGGCATTGGCGCAATCCTATTCTGACTCGATCCCAGTACTGGCTTTGTCGAGCGTCAATCCGACTGCAAGTTTGGGCCGGGGACTGGGCAAGCTGCATGAATTGCCAAATCAGCAGCGCCTCGCAGCGCAGTTCTGTGCCTTTAGCAGCACCATTATGGATGCCGAATCCGTTCCTGAAGTGCTCGCGCGAGCCTTTGCCGTTTTCGGTGCAGCCAGACCCCAGCCGGTACATATTGAGTTTCCGCTGGACCTGCTGGATCAGCCCGTGCGCTGGAGCCCCGACCCAATCCGTATGGCACAACCGCCTAAAGCGGCTGCGCACCTGATCGAGCAGGCCAAAAGACTGCTGCTCGATTCTGATCAAAATGCCTTTATCTTTGGCGGCGGATGCAAGCATGCCAGTGCGGAAGCAACTGAACTGGTGGATTATTTCAACGCCCCCGCGGTCACAACCTTTGCCGGCAAAGGGGTGATCGCCAGCGCTCATCCACTGAGTCTGGGCGCAAACCTGTTGCATCCGCCGGTACTGGACCACCTGCAGCAGGCGCAGACTGTGCTGGCTGTCGGCACACACCTTTCTGAGACAGATATCTGGTGCCGCAACGGCCGCATTGAATTCGATGGCCGCTTGATTCGCATTGACATTGATCCAAATCAGATCCACAAAAATGCACCTGCGGAACTCGGCCTGATCGGTGACTCGCGTTTAGTTTTGCGCGATTTGCTGCAATCGCTGTCAAGTGCTGATTTCCAAAAACGCCCCGACCGCAGCGAGCAAGCTGGCGCTGTTCGGCAGCTGATCGAAAAAACCCGCGCACATTGGTACGCCGATACCGGACAATGTGCCGAAGTGTGGAACATCATTCGCAATGCGCTGCCAGATAACGGCATCGTCACCGCTGACTCGACCAAACTGGTCTACAGCGGCAATTTTTGCTATCCGTGCGACCAGCCGCGCACCTATCTGACCTCAACGACCGGATACGGCACCCTGGGCTATGCATTGCCGGCTGCCATCGGCGCTCAATTGGGCAAGCCGCAAAGTCCAGTTGTCTGTGTGGCCGGCGATGGCGGCCTGATGTTCACGATTCAGGAACTTGCGACCGCAGCCGAGCATCGTCTTCCGATCGTGATCGTGCTGTGGAATAACGGCGGATATGGGATCATCCGCGATACACTTCAAGAATCGGGGGTCGCGCAGGCCGATTTTGATGTGCCGCCGCCCGACTTTCTCACTGTCGCCAGGGGATTTGGCTGCCATGCCGCACGCATTGAGCGACTCGACGAGCTGCAGTCTCAGCTGGAGGCGGGCTTTGAGCGAGACAAGCCGACTTTGCTGGAAATCAAGCCGGAGGATTGGGTTCTGAAACCCCGGCAATAAAGCCCGCGGCTTGTCAGTCAGGCGAGAGCCTGTCAGGCTCAAGAACATTCACCAATCTGCCACTTCATTGATCGTCGATCTTGCGTCTCAAAAAACTGAATGATGAGTTGCAATTTTTCTGCTTTGTCAGGGGACGGCTGAAGGCATCTGATTGCTCAAAAAAACAAATTCTCGTCCATCGTTATATGAAAGAGACGGATGAAGTCCATGCCAATAACAACGTCATTAGTTACGTCTTAAAAAAACCGGCGCACCTTGAGCAGGTGCACCGGTTTTTATCATATAGCCCCCTTACTCGTCAAGCCAGACAAATTCCGGATACTCTGATGCACCGAGGTTGCCGAGCGGATTGGACGGCATCCCGTGAACATTGTCACGGACAGCGTCCAAGACATTCAGGTGCATTGGGATGATCATGCCGCTCTCATGATGCGTCAGCGTCTGCATTTCACAATACATCGCATGCCGCTTGTCGGCATCCAATTCCGCCAGCGACAGTTTCAGAAGCTCACCCATGCGAGGGTTATCCCAATAGCTGTCATTCCATATCGCACCCGGAGCCAGCGCCGCTGAAAGCATCGCGTTTGCATTGGGACGCATGCTCCAGCTCGTTACGTTCATCGGCTCCACTCGCCATACTGCGCTCCAATAGCCGTCGCTCGGGACCTTCTTGATTTGCAAGTCAAACCCGATTTTTGCGAGATTCGCTTGCATCAGCAGGCAAACCTCCTCAATGCCGGCGCCGACAGGCGCCACATGCACAGTGGCCGTGTCAATCCCAGATTGATTGAGATGGAATTTCGCCTTGTCTGGATCAAACTCGCGAATCGGCAGCTCATGGCAGTGATCAGCGCCATAAGCGGCATTGATCGGCTGATCATTGCCAATCGAGCCGTGCCCTTTGAGAATGCGCTTCACGATCCGCTCCCGGTCCTGGATATACTGCATCCCCTTGACAAAATCACTATTGCTGCCGGGTGCAGTATTCTTCAGGGCGCAGATGCCATTCCAAGCGCCCGTCGGAATCGAAATCATTGTCACCCCGGGCGCTGCCTCAACCTGTGCAATTGATCTCGGCTCAATCTCAGCAGCCATGTGAATGTCACCGGTCACCACCGCATTCACGCGGGCCAGCGGGTCTGTAATCGCAAAAATCTCAATCGCATCCAGAGGTGCAGGCGCGCGCCAGTAGTTTTCATTGCGCACACTCAATGAGCGAATCCCAGCGCTGAAATCTTCCAGCACAAACGGGCCAGTGCCGACACCATCGCCAGCTGAGCCGTTTTTGATCACCTTCAGCCCGTAAAGTCCGCCCAGCAGAATCGGCAGATCGGCATTGGGCGTGCTCAGCTCGGCCTTCACCTCATGAGGCCCCACTTTGCTCCACTGCCTGATAAATCCCAGCGTTTCCTTTTGCGACGAAGTTGAATCATCCGCAATATGCCGGTTCATGCTCCAGACCACATCATCTGCTGTCATCGCTGTGCCGTCATGAAAACTGACATCTTTGCGCAGCTGAAAGACCCATTCCGTCGCATCGGCGCTGGCGCCCCACGATTCAGCCAATTCCGGCTGCGGCGCCAGCTGATCATCAAGCTGACACAGCGCATTGTAATGTGCCCGACCCCGTGCGTAGTCGATCGCTGAGGTAAACAGATTGGGGTCCAGAGTGTCGGCCGGGCCATGTACGGCCACCGCGGCTCTGAGAGTTCCCCCCGATTTGGGGGTTGACGCAACCGCCTGCTGACCGCTGAGAAGCAGATTGCAGGCCCCGGCCATGGTGACGCCCGTTGCCGCCATCAGCCGCAGCGCATCACGCCGGCTGAACCCGGCTCGAACTGCACGCTCTACACGAGACTTGTCAGTCCCGTCCAGGCGCTCAAACCTGATTTGATCAGGTGCTTCCTTCTTGGTGCTGCCTTCCATCACAATTCTCCATCGTTATAAATGCATGAGGTGGCGGTGAACGCCTTTGCAGTCGATTCTCACGACGAAAGCATCGTTTCCCGCACACTTGTGAGGACGGTCAAACAAACTGAGCGACATCTCGCGTGCGCACTGAACGCACGCACAAACGCCTCATTTTTTGAAATGCCGTCGCTGGCTATTTTAATGGATAAGCCAGACTGAGGCGGTCTCGATCTTTGCGATCCGTTTTGAAAAGTGACCGGATCGAGCCGGCCAGACAGCATCTTCAGGCGGCGCTAAAGTTCCAATTCAACCCAGTAAGGGCGATGATCCGAGCCTTTCGCGTCCGCATCGACCCAAGCTCGCAAGACCTTTGAAGCCAATTGCGTATGTACGAAACAGTAATCAATCCGCAGCGGACGGCCGGGCAGCCGGCCGGGCGGATCATGCTGCCAAGTTTCCGCATCGCCGACTGTCTCCTGCGCAACCCGCCAGCTGTCTACAAAACTGCCCGCATTGACTCCATAGCCATAGACTGGATCCGGAGTCCCCAGAAGACGGCAGTACTCAGCGCTGTCATCGGTAAAATTGAAATCGCCCAGCCATACTGCCTGCGCCGGGATCGGCGGCAGCGGCGCGCCGTTGTACCAATCCATCAGCGCCAGATTCTCAGCCTCGCCGGGGCAATGCGATGCGGACGCATGCGTCATGACCTGTCCGCAGCGCTCAATCATCGCATGGGCGTCATTGAGCGCGTCGATCTGCACAAGCCGCTCGGTGGCTGAGGCGGCCGAAAGATGAGTCGTGTAGACGCGCAGCGGCGCGCCGGGCGCATCGACAACACACTCCAGCGCGCCGGTTGCCATGCCCAGCACCGAATAGGTCGGCAGCTGCGGCAGCAAGATTGAGCGCGATGAGAGGAGCGGCCATTTGGACAGCAGCATCATCCCGAATTGGCGGCGGCGATTGATCACCCTGCCGCTGGCATCCCGGTCACTGGCATCCACATCAAAAGGCGGAAAGTAGGTCCAGTAATGGCCGTTGAGAAGTTTGCCGATCTCCGCAGGCTGATCGGTCATATCGCTGCGGCGCCAGTGTCGATCCACTTCCTGCAAAGCGATAATGTCTGCATCCGCTACCGAATATGCAATCCGCGCCAAATCGACGGTGTGATCCAGTCCCAATCCATATCGAATATTGTAGGTCACGATTTTCACAATGATGACCGCTGCTTCGGAATCGAATTCACTGCCGGACAAAACCTCATGCTCGCGCCTGCAGTATCGTATGCGCCGCACCCATTCAGCTGAGCCTACTCAACAACCCGATAGCAAGGCGGGCCCCAATTCGTCTGCGGATTGCGCAGCATCAAATCAAGCAAGATTGGCAGCAGCATCGCCAAAATATTCCTCGCATCCTTGATCTGTTCCCGATTGACCGAGCTTCGCCAAGTCGCAGAGCCATGAAAAATCTGATTTCTAAGCACATACAGCCGATCAAACAGCAACTGCAGAATCATGCATGAATTCTCACTCTGCAGCGCCTGCAACCCGATTTCCTGAGCTTTTTGAAATCGTGTCTCCCAGTGGACCTCGCTCGCGCAGCCATTGAGATGATTCCAAAACGGCTGATAGACATACTTGTTTCTCAGCAGATTGCGGATCGGGCTGGAAAAGGTCTCCCACAGCGCATCATAAATCTGATTGTCGCAGTCAAGATGAGCAATCTTCTCGCAGAACATTTTGCATGCATCTCTCTCGCTTTCGAAATACTCGGCCTGATCCTGTTTCTCCCGAGCGTACAAGGCATTGAATGACAGCCAGAAAAAAATAAACTGAGAGTCAGCGTCATCCTGCTGCCTGTATGCTCGGGTCAGCCAGCTCAAGGACCGATGCAAGCGCAGCGTGGTATCGTCAGGAAGCGAATCTTCGACTTGTTGCTTGCGCTCAATCAGCGCTTCCAAAGTCAGTTCATCCATTTTGCTTTCACTTGTCAGAAAACACCCCGATAGGGATCCGCAAAATCTTGCATCCCTGGCAGATTCTGTCTGCAGCGGCGCGCTTGTCATTCGCAGCACATCCGCGACGCATATGATTATTGTGCCGGTCGCACCCCCTGTGCGGGTGCGGAGCCGATTTTGAGCGCGTATCCAAGTTTGTCAAACATCATTTTCGCCTCACAAGCACACAGCCATCATCACAAAGGCACGGGGTATGCTTTCGTCCGCCGCGGCGCTGGTGCCGCAAGCAGTCACATCGTTCCATCCACTTTCAGCCGCTCATGCATAATCGGGCTGGTGGTGGTGAACTGCAGCCTCTGCTTGATTTCAGGATACAGATAATGCTGCACGCCGAAAGCCGCCATTGCCGCCTCATGAAACCCGCTCAAGATGAGCTTTTTCTTCCCAGCATAGCTGGCAATGTCGCCGATCGCAAAAATTCCCGGAACACTGGTCTGACTGTTCGAAGTGTCGACTGCGATTGTTTTTTTGTCAATCTGCAGCCCCCATTCCGCAATCGGTCCTAGATTCGGCGCCAGTCCATAAAACACCAGGATCTCATCAAATTCGATGTCGACCGGAGTCTGCTCATCGCCGAATCCTATTACAGTAATTCCAGCCAGATCATTGCCTCGCTCAATCAGGCCGCTGACGCGGCCGATATGATATGACAGCCTGCTGCTGCCTGCATCCGCCAGCTGCTTCATTTTGGCAACTGAGACCGGCTGGGCGCGGAACTCTTCGCGCCGGTGCACCAAGACCACCTCTTTGGCGATACCGTGCAATTCCAATGCCCAGTCCAATGCCGAGTCGCCGCCGCCGAGAATGACGACTTTCCGGTCCCGGTAGCGTTCCTTGTCGGCAACGAAATAGTTCAGATTCTGGCCCTGATATCGGGCGGCTCCCGGTGTACGCAGCGGACGTGGATCGAACGACCCCAAACCGCCTGCGATAACGATTGAGCCGGTATCGAATGCGGTCCCGTCAGCGGTAGCCAAGTCAAATCGGCCATCCTCCCGCTGATCGACCTGGGTGACCGCGGCACCGAAAAAATACTGCGCCTCGAACGGTGATGCCTGCTGCACAAGCTTATCGATCAGTTCCTGAGCGCCGACAATCGGATAGGCCGGGATATCGTAAATCGGCTTGTCCGCATACAGCGCAGAGCACTGTCCGCCAGGCCCTTTCAAAGAGTCTATGATGCAGCATCCGATACCCAGCAGGCCGAGTTCGAAGATCTGGAAAAGTCCGCAGGGACCGGCTCCGATAATTACAGATTCTGTTTTGATGGTCATCGTTGAATTCAGTCCAGCATGTTCAAAAGATAATTAAATTCGGCGCATTCACACTGATGCCAGTTTCAGCTCTATGCAGTACTGCAGCTGCTCTTCGCCAGCCCTGACCGGGAGTGAGACCCGCCGCCCAAGGCAAATGCCATTAGATCAGCTTGAGAGAGAATTTTGGACGACACCCCTCAGGACCGGCAAGACCAGCACAACTGCGGCGGATCTGCAATGGCCGCGCTCAAAATTCTGCTCTGCTGCCTACCCGCCTTTTTCTGCGTCTCGGAACCGACCCTGTACCACCCGATCAATCACAATCGCACAGAACAGAATTGCCACACCGGCCAATATTCCCTGCCCCTTGGCAGCATACTGCAATGCCACCAGAACATCATAGCCCAAGCCCTTGGCATCGATCAGCGCCGCAATCACCACCAGCGACAGGCACATCATAATGGTCTGATTCACGCCCTGCATGATACTCGGCGTCGCCAGCGGCACTTCGATGCCGCGCAGAATCTGCATGTCGGTCGCGCCAAATGCCCGTGCTGCCTCAACCACATCCTGCGGCACCTCTTTCAGACCCAAGGTCGTCAGGCGTACAATCGGCGGCAGTCCAAAAATCATTGAGGCAAGAATGCCTGGCGGCTTGCCAGTCCCGAAAAATGCAATGATTGGAATCAGGTAGACAAATGACGGCATGGTCTGCATCAAGTCCAGAACGGGGCGCGCAAAATTGTATGCGCGGCGGCTGCGGGCAAACCAGACACCGAGAGGGATGCCAATGGATATGCACAGAAACGATGCAGTGCCGAGCAGTGCAACGGTCGCCATGCTTTCTTGCCAATAACCCAAAACGGCGATATAGACCAGCGAGGCCAAAGTGAAAATAGCCACTCTCGGCCCAGCAGCACGATACGCGAAAACAAGGATGACAGCCATCACGACGGGCCATGGAGTTCCGATCAATACCGTCTCAACACCGTCGAGAATGATGCGAATGCCACGGGAAATTCCGAAAAACAAAAATGCGAAATTTCGGGATGCCCAATCGAAATGCTGATCAATCCAGCCAGCCAAACCCAGATAAAAAGTGTTGTCGATCGGAAATTCAGCAATCAGGTCGGGCGGGTCGCCGGAGGTAAACTGAATCAGCGTGACAACATAAACAAAACTGACGATGCCAAAGCCCAAAAGACCGGACATCCAGCTCAGTCCAGAGCGAATGGTCGAATCAGTCCGCCAGCGCGTATAGTGTCTTTCGTACGCAATGTTAGCCGCCAGTCCCTCAAGCAGCTTGACCATCGCCAGCAGCGCTATGCCAACGATCAGCAGTCGCTGTTTGCCTGCCTGAGCCTGCTCGCCTTCTGCAATCGCCTTGTCACGGGCCGCGCCAAGACTGTCCGCGCGTTTCTGGAAGGACTCTGCGCCTTGCTCGTCCCCGCTGGCCTTGGCTTTGTCCACCCGCTCGATCATTCTCTCATAATTGGTCTGCAGACGATCGGCACGGGCGAACTTGTCGGAGCCCAAATCGCCCCAGAGTCCTTGGCCGATCATGACAATCACGACCAGCTCCAGCACGGAAAAGATCCAAAACAATCCCCACAGACCGCGTGCGGTGGCCCACAGCGGCCCAAAAGCGGCCGCGCCGAGATTGAATGTCCAGCAATAGCCGGAACTCGATTTCTGTACCCGCTTGAACTCAGCAGCGTAGTATTCACCTTTGGTGCCGGTAAACTCGTGTACTGATTCAGTGATATCTACATCCGGGAAATGACTGGATGTGCTTTGGCTTGCAGTCGCTTCCATCTAACGCTCCTCCTGACGCTGAAATCTGCCTTGCACAATTCGGTCCAGCATCATGGCACAGAACAGGATTGCGAGACCTGCCAGGATTCCCTGGCCTTTGGCCACATACTGAAGCGCAATCAGCACCTCCTGCCCCAATCCCTTGGCTCCAATCAGTGAGGCAATCACGACCATAGACAGACTCATCAGAATGGTCTGGTTGACACCAGTCATAATAGCCGGCCGCGCCAGCGGCAGCTCAACGCCGATCAGCACCTGTCTGGGCGTTGCCCCGAAGGCGGTTGCGGCTTCTTTGACCATCGGCGACACCTGCCGCATGCCTAAAGCGGTCAGCCGGATCACGGGCGGCATCGCAAAAATAATCGTCGCAATCACACCGGGCACTCGTCCCGTGCCGAAAAACGCAATGATCGGTATCAGGTAGACAAAGGGAGGAATCGTCTGCATGAGATCTAATATCGGCCGCGCCGCCGTGTAAGCCCGCTCGCTTCTGGAAAACCAGATGCCCAGCGGAATGCCCATGGCGATGCAAAAAGCCGATGCGGCGCCCACCATGACGATACTGATCATGCTCGCCTCCCATAAGCCCATCAATCCGATGTAGAAAAGCGCCGCGGCGGTAAAAATAGCCACGCGGATGCTGGCTACACGCCAGGCAACCAGAACCAGAAGCAGGGCCACAACCGGCCAGGGCGCATCGACCAGCGCCAGCTCAATCGCATCCAGCACACTTTGGGTTGCCAAAACAATTGCATCGAAAAAATGCTCGCCCATGTCTGCTGTCCGGTCAAACCATCCATCCAGCCACAAAGAGGCGGCCGTGAAAACATCCGGATTGGCTGGAACGTCGACGGTCCAGGGCGCCGGGGCGGAGACGGTAAAACGATACAGCGTGACAGGCACAATTCCGAGCAGCAAAGCCGTTGCATAACTCACTCTTTTCCAGCAGAAACCTGCTAGAATCTTCGGGTTGACTCGCCACGCGCTGTACTGGAGCTCATACAGCCGATTGGCATAACGGCCCTGGATGAAACGCAGCAGCCCCAGCAGCACCACGCCGGCAAGCAGATAAATCCACCAGGCCGATCCGAGTATTTCCGCCTCGAGCATAGCCGCTTGCGCCGCCTCTTGGAGATTGTGAGCGATCTGCAGCGCCGGCTCAATGTCGTCACCGGCACCGGCATCAATGGCCGCCTGCGTTCTGATTTCATCGGCCCGGCTGAGGAAATTGGCCGCCTCAGTTCTTTTTTCGGCGCCTAAATCGCCCCACAGACCCTTGCCGATCTGAACCAGCGCAATCATCTCTGCAATTGCAAATAGCCAGAAAAGGGTCCAAAGGCCGCGTCCGGCGCTCCATATCGGGCCCAAAACCGCCGCAGCCCTGTTCCATGGGTTGACTGATTCAGTCGAGTTTTGGATTTCGGCGAATGTGCGGACGTAATAATCGCTCTCGGAACCGGAAAATTCCCGTATCGAATCGGTAATATCCAGATCCGGGATTTCCTCAAGAACCTCAGACATCTATTTTCCTCCTTTTATGCCTTGAAGCAATCGATCCTTGGAGACCACGCCGACAACCTCTCCTTTCTCATTGGTCGTAACAATTGGCTGCGTGGTTGTCACTGCGACATCGACCAGATGGTCGAGATCAACATCTTCAGATACCTTGGGTGACTGGCTCAAGTCCTCGCCGCTCGCAGGAACGTAGTCGTTCACTGGAACCTGAATCGTATGGGCGAAGATCAGTTTCAGCTTGGATATATTCTGGACAAAATCCCGAACGTAATCATCGGCTGGATTGGTAACAATATCTTCCGGCGTTCCGATCTGCACGATTTTGCCGTCTTTCATGATGGCAATTCGAGTGCCCAGACGAATTGCCTCATCAAGGTCATGCGTGATGAATAAAGTCGTCTTGTGCAGCTGTTCGGACAGTGCCATAAACTGGTCCTGCAGCTGGCGGCGAATCAGCGGGTCCAGAGCGCTGAACGGCTCATCCATCAGAAGCACATCCGGATCGCATGCGAGCGCCCGAGCCAGACCGACCCTTTGCTGCATGCCGCCAGACAGCTCTCGCGGAAACCGGTCCTCATAACCCTCCAACCCGACCAGGCCCAAGGCATGCTGCGACACATTCCACCGGCGAGACTTGGATTCTCCGCGTATCTCAAGCGGATAGCCCACATTGTCCCGTACCGAGCGGTGCGGCAGCAGCGCCATGTGCTGGAACACCATTCCGATTTTTTTGGCTCGAATCTCTCGCAACGCCGAAGGCGACAGCTTCATGACATCCTCGCCGAGCAGCCAGATCTCTCCTGAGGTTGGTTCAATCAATCGGTTGACATGGCGCACGAGTGTCGACTTGCCGCTGCCGGACAGACCCATGATGCAGAAAATCTCGCCGCGGCGCACGTTGAAACTGACATCAGCAATGCCGACAACCGCGCCAAAACGCTCCAGTACCTCTGCCTTTCCAAGGCCCTCGGACTTGACCGCCTCCATCGCTTCAGCATCTCGGCTGCCAAAAATCTTCCAGGCGCTTTTTAATTCAATAACGGCATCATCTTGCATGTCGAACCGCATTCCAATATTTAAGTTCTCATAAAAATAGGCAAGGCGCAATGCTTATCTTGCATTGCGCCTTGCCTGCTCATCCAATGGCGAGATGCTGAATAATCAATTCAGACATTGCAATATCAATTATTTCAGCCACTCATCAATCGTATCACCGTTGGCATCCACCCACTCGCGCGCCAGGTCCGGCGAGGATTTCCCTTCCACAATCTTGGCATACACCATCTCTGCGACCTGATCAGAAGTCAGATTGACTTTGCTCAGGATGGAGGCAGCCTCAGGATGCGTCTCTTCCAGAGACTTGGCATAGTGAATGTGCAGCATCGCGACTTTCCAGGCGACGCCGGCAGAAGAATCCTCCAGCCAGTTCGGATTGTCGGTCGGCTGATGAATAATCCACTTGTCTGGATCGTACTCGGGCTCCTCAAGCATGACCAAGTCGTACAGCTGAAACATGTGATGCGGCGTGTAGCAGAAAAACACGAACGGCTTTTCTTGCTGAATCGCGGCATCCAGATTGGACAAAGCGAGTGTCTCGTCCATCTCCTGCAGGTCGAGAGTCTGATCGTAGCCGTAGCTCTTGGCGCGGATCTGCTCAATCTTGGTTGACGCCCAGCCGGCAGCGCCGATCCATATCTCGCCCTTGCCATCCCCGTTCGAATCGAATTGTTTTGCGATTTCAGGTTTGGAAAGATCAGTGATGGACTTCACCCCCAAAGTATCCGCTGTATGCTTGGTTACGCACATGGCTTGGATGCCAGGCACACCATTCGGATTCATGGCAACCGTAGCCTTGCCCATGACATACGTGTCGTGAAGGTTCTGCTGATTGGGCAGCCAGACTTCCGGATGCACATGCATGTCGCCTTTATCCATGGCTTCGAACACAACTGCATTGTTTCCGTTCTGGATTTCGACTTCCAGACCCAAATTGTCTTCCAGCACAGCCTTGAGGATATACCCCGTGGCATCCACAGACGGCCAATTGGGGACTCCGATTACAATATCTGCCGCTTTTGCTGAGCCGGCCATAACCAGCAGTGCAGAAAACATCACAGCAGTCAGTTTATTTGTGACTTTCATAGATTACTCCCTCATATAAAGCACAACATTAATTATTTTTCATATAAAGCACAACATTAATTATTTTTTCGATGTACCCGCGGCATCCGGACCTGGAGCACAGCTGCCGCGGATTTTGCTATTGTAGCAAACTGAATTTTTTTTGTCTGTCTAATCGCCGTTCCGAAATTGCCATCTTGCTGCATCTCCTGAGCCCAAGTATACACACCTTCATTGCCTGGCCATCAGTTCATTTTGGTTTCCAGCAGCTGCGCGAGGCGGCAAAACGGTCGCGAGACCATTTCTCGCTGCGCGGCGGCGCGCCGCTCAAGCCAATTCAGACCGGCGGCTTGACTGGGCCGCTCAGACGTTTTCTTCTCAGCGCCTGTGTCAGGCAGTGAATCCCGCCGCCGCCGAGAGTGAACATGGATAAATCCAAGACTGTCACTTCGAAGCCGAATGCGCGCAGCCTGGCAATCGCATCCGGCGCGCCTTCCATGCCGATAAGCTTGCCGCTGCCCAGCGAAATCAGATTCACCCCTAAGTTTCTCGCTTCGGCAAACCCAACATCAACAATTTCGAAGCCTCGCTGCAAGATCCAATCCACCAGCCATGGCTCCATGGCATCCCTGCATGCCAGAAGCAATTTGTCAGCCACCGGCACAACCAAACCGTCCATATGCACAAATTCTCTGGAAATCGGCGCAGTCATCGCTTCCCAGCCTTCATCTCTCACAAACTGCGCGACTTGTTCGGCGCCGGCCTGCTCAGATCTTTCTCCGCAATAGCCGATCAGCACCAGACCGGGCTCGAGAATAACAAAATCGCCGCCTTCAAAGTGACCGGCGGTAGCATACTGCCAGATTGGAATGTCGTGATCCTGGTAGAACTTGATCGCCGATACGTAATCCGCGCGCCGGCACTTCAGCTGCATGTGACAAATCAGGCTGCCCCACGGCGTCATGGCCGAGCTGTCTCGCGCGAAAAAGTTTCGATGCAAGGCCTCATCCGCCTCGAGGTAGTGACACTTTACATTGTGGTCCAAAAGCGTCTGCACCAGGTCTGCATGCTGGCGCTGCGCCAGTTGCAGATCGAACGTGACGCCTGTTCGCATAGCATTGTCCATGGTGCGTCGGATCAACGGCCCGGCATCCAGCCAGCGGTAATACTTTGGCGTACCGAGCAAAACATCGCTGAGCTCGGCGTAGTCATTGTCAATGCCCCAGTAATCGTGTACGAATTCGGTGGCCGCCGCATCGTCAGAATTTTGTTCCATCATTCAATTTCCTCAACCTGAGAGTATGAAAAAAGCCTAGTTGATATTTGGCTCATTCGCTTTGTCCTTTTTAGCAACTAAAATAATAAGTATTTGATAAATATGATAAAAATATTTTTTCATGACGGTGTCCCCGCCGCGCGGAGTTGACTGCTATTAAATCTGAAAAATTCCGATCATGATGGATATTTGATTGCCTCTATGGCGCCGGCAGAACTATTCGTCTGGCACCGTCTGATAGTAGCCGTTATGTGAAATGACACGGACTGGCGTACCGTACAAGGCGCTGAGAGAATGGTCCGTCAGCATTTGGCTTTTCTCGCCGGATGCAACCACTTTTCCGTGGTTCAGCAGCACCACAATCGAAACTTCCGGAGGGATTTCGTGAAGATGGTGGGTAACCAGAACAATCTGCTTGCCCAGTTTCATCAAGTTTCGAATGCAGCGCAGGTAGAAATGAGTGGCCTGCAGGTCAAGGCCGCTGGTCGGCTCATCTAAAATCAGTGTCTCCGGATCGCTGACCAGGATCCGAGCAAGCAGAAACCTTCGCTGCTCACCAGTCGACATGCAGGTGAACTGCGTATCGCGCAGGGGGCTGATTTGCAGATCAGCCATCACCTGATCAGCTCTTTCGACTTGATGCGGGGCAAAATTCTGGTGGTCATAGACACCCACACTTGAGAAATACCCTGACAGCACAACCTCCAAACCCGTCGCATAGCCTAGATAACGATTCTGCAAGTCTTGGGATACGAATCCCAGCTTGCGACGCAGTTCCCAAACGTTCCAGCTGGCCTGGCCTAATATTCGAACCCAGGACTGATCGTCAGCAACCGGATGGAGTTCTCTCATCAGCACTTTCAGCAATGTGGACTTTCCGGCGCCGTTAGGGCCCAAAACGGCAATATTGCGGTCAGCCGGAAGCACAAGAGAGAAACCGTCAAAAATCTTGGCAGTGCCGCGGTATACCGTGGTGTTGTGCATATCGATCAGAGGGTGCGCAATCCGCAGGCCCGCCGCGCCGCCTTGCTTGTCTTGATGCATTGTCTTGTGTCAGCCGGTGCGCGAATTTGAAAGATGAGATGACATTTGCCCAAAAACAGAGTGAGTTGATAATTCTGTATAATCTGATTTATTATCAGCGAGATAAATTTTTTGAGCCCTGTGAGTAAGCGGCGAGGATCACCGCCTGCGACCGTTGCAACGCCCCCAATTATAGGAAACCGCTCATTTTGATCGAATCCGCCCGGCTTGAGCTCGGCGCCGTATCTGCTGAGGGCATCCAGGCCCGCGCCGAGTCGCGCGATGACAGCGCGCAGCTGTCTCAAACAGCGTATTTTTCTTGAAAAAGACTTCCAGAGCTCCGGAATAAATCATGTAGCAGTCGGGGTCAGTTCGTAAAATAGGGATTTTTGGGCAGACACGAATCAGCATTATTATTGCGGAAGCGAGTGCGAAAATTCAGCGCGCTGCCGATCTGCGGTCTGGCAGCGCCAGCTCGCCGGCTCTTTTTCTCGCCGTGAAGTTTTTAATTTAGCTTCTGGACTGCTTCTGTCTGAATTCAAGAATATTACACTCATCATGGCACTTCTCATCACCGACGAATGCATCAATTGCGATGTTTGCGAGCCTGAGTGCCCAAACGAAGCGATCTACATGGGGCCGGAAATTTACGCCATTGACCCGAAGCTATGCACCGAATGCGTCGGGCATTTTGAGACCCAGCAGTGCGTGGAAGTCTGCCCGGTCGAATGCATCATCGGCGACCCGGACTGCGTCGAGACCGAATTGGAACTGCTTGAGAAATACAGAAAAATCATCGCCGATCGGTGATGATCTCACACGCATTCAATGCTGGCACCGCTTGCAGTAGAAAGTGGATCGCTGGCCGATGACCACCCGTGTAATCGGCCCCTCGCAGCGCCGGCACGGCTGATCCGCGCGGTCATAGACTGACAGCTGCGGCTTGAAATAACCGGGCTCGCCTGATTCGTTGACAAAGTCCTGCAGGGTTGTGCCGCCGGCGACCAGGGCGTCATGGAGAGTTTCCTTGAGGCACCAGGCAAGCTTCTGATAGCGCGGCAGCGAAATGCGCCGCGCCGCGCGGGTCGGATGAATGCCCGCGCGGAATAACGCTTCGGACGCGTATATGTTTCCCACGCCGGCAACAATCTGACTGTTCATGATGAGGTTCTTTACCGCGACGGTGCGCGCTCTGGACTGGCGGTACAGATAAGCGCCGTCAAATTCCGCATCCAGCGGCTCGGGACCCAAGTGCGCAAGCAGGTGAAATTCGCACACCGCACCCGCAATCCAGAGGACACAGCCGAATTTCCTCGGGTCGCGCAGGCGCAGGCGGCGCTGGCGATCAAACTCAATATCGACATGATCATGCGGACCCGGCGGCGCGGCGGCCGACACAATCCGCAGGCTGCCCGACATGCCAAGATGAATCAGCACATGTCCGGCGCCTGCATTGATCAGAATATATTTGCCGCGGCGCCACACTGCGACCGCGGTCCGGCCCAGCAGCAGCTTGCGCAATCCTTTCGGCACCGGCCAGCGCAATTGCGCGTTCCGCACAATGACATCGGTTACAGTTCGCTGCACGATGCCGGGGGCAATGCCGCGCACTGTTGTTTCTACTTCGGGCAGCTCAGGCATTGTTTAAAATTGAATCGTTGCCAGCCAATTTGAATCAACCCCTGCACATCTGCGCTGTGCGCACATTTATGACTGGATATAAGGTAACTAACAGGATATCGGGTCGAAAGTTCGATGTTCACAGCCAAGAGACAATATTAGACTCTATCCTCAGGGAAGGATTTGCAGTACCTTACAGCTGCCGAAACGGCACTTGCTCATCATGCAAATCGAAGCTTGTTTCCGGCCAGGTTGCGCATGATCCATACGATCGTGCGGCGCTGACGGATGCGGAGCTGGCCGCCGGTCACATCTTGCTGTGCCGGGCGCATCCAAGCGAAAACGTGGTCATTGAGGCCAGCGAGGTTGCCATTCCCGCCAGTGTCAGTATTCAAACCCTGCCGGTGCGGGTCGCATCGCTGGCGCTGCTGACCCGCGATGTGATGGAAGTCAGGCTGCGGCTGCCGAAACAAGCCTTGTTCAGCTACATCCCCGGACAGTATATCGATGTGTTTATGCGTGACGGCAAAAGAAGGGGATTTTCAATCGCCGGCGCGCCGGCCAGAGAGGAGCTTGTCTTGCATGTCCGGCAGGTGCCGAATGGACGCTTTACGAGCCATATATTCCAATCTGCAAAGGTCAATGATGTGCTGCGCTTCGAGGGACCGCTCGGCACCTTTTTCCTGCGTCAAGAATCAGACCGTCCAATCATTATGGTCGCCGGCGGCACCGGTTTCGCGCCGCTTAAGGCCATGCTGGAAAATGCTCTTGCCAGTCCGTTTGAGCGGCCGACGCATCTGTTCTGGGGCGTGCGCACCGCACACGACCTGTACCAGCTTGATTTGATTGCCAAGTGGTGTGAGCAATACCCTTCACAGTTCCAATTCACACCGGCACTGTCTGAGCGCTCCGCGGATGACGGCTGGGACGGCGAGGCTGGATGGGTGCATGAAGTGGTGCTGCAGCACTATCCAGACTTAAGCGCCTATGAGGTGTATGCGAGCGGACCGCCGCCGATGATCGACGCGATCCGACATCATTTCCCAGGCCGCGGCCTGGATCTCGACTGCCTCTACTTCGACTCGTTTGAATTCTCTTCAGATTCGCTGTATCCAGCGTAGCCGCTGCCGCTCAGCGGCCGAGCTCGCCCAGCGCTGGCAGCTCGGAGCGTACGGCTTGCGTCCCTGTCAATCCTTGCTTATAGATCTGCAATGCCTCGTCCACTCGGCCCTGTGACTCGAGCAGCCTGCCGAGCAGTTCAGAAGCTTCGCCGCCAGCGCCGCTGGCAATCGCTTTTTCGCAGGATGACTGCGCAATGCCCCACAGTTTCAGCCGCCTGGCCAAGCGGCCGATCGTCAGCATCAGATTGACATCATCACCGTGCGCTTGCGCCCATTTGACTGCGGTGTCGTAGAGTTTCTGATTATCCATCTCGCCGCCCACCAGGCCATACAGGTAGGCCAGCTGTGTGCTCCAGTTTTTATCCAGCGTTTTGCGGGTGATTTTTTCAGCCTCCTGATGCTTGTCATAGACGAGCAGCTGGCGCACATAAATGGATGTGACCTCATGGTCGAGTCGATTCGCATTCGAGGCTTCATTCCACACGGTCATCAATTCACTGGCCGACGCGGCCGACGCAAGCCTCCGGCCGAGCAGCTGCACACTCAAGCGCTCAAGCTCTGACGGCGAGAAGGCTTCGGCTTTCTTCAGATGCGGCAGCAGCTGGCGCAATTCCCGCCACTGCCCGGTCTGCCGGTAGGCATCGCTCAAGGCTCGCAAGACAGTCGGATTGCTCGGCAGTTTCGCGACTAGAGCGCGAAGATCTTCCACGGCTTCAGCATACTCCCCGCGCTTGATTTTCAGTCTGGCATCGACTAGCGCCACCGCGGGCTCATGATTCCTGCCCGCCGCCTTTGCTTGCTGCATATACCGTTTGCTGCCAGCCGCATCCTCGCTCTGCTGACAGGCGTAGGCGGCCGCCAGATAGCTGATCACCGGTTCTGGCAGCTTCCTTGCCGCACTGTCGAACTGCTTGATCGCCTTGGTCCATTCTCCGAGAATCAAGTGCTGAAAGGCCTGCACAGTTGCGCGCAGGGTTTTCTGCTCCTGATATTTGCGATACGAGCGGCTGAACCGCCGGGGCATGCGCAATACCAAAGCGACAATTGCGATCCCCAGGTAAACGGCCAGCAGGAGCGCCGCAGCTCCCGCGGCAAGAAACGCCAGCGAAGTCTCTATCTGCCAGTCGGACCAGCGGATGAGGGCATAACCCGGCTCGCCGATCATATACACCGATGTGATCGAAACCAGCCCAACGGCGAGAACGAACAGCAGGAGAAAGCGCATGCGCTAGCGGACCGCAGCGGATGATTTCACAATGGCGCTGAGCATCGCGGCGGATACATCAATATCGGGGATGTGCAGCGTCACCGACATATTGCTTAAATTGCCAATGAGGGCAGAGAATTTCTCAACTTGAGGTGAATTCGAGTCGAAATGATCGGCCAGGGTATCGGCAACATAGGCGAGATTGCCTTGATAAACTGCATCAGCACGCTGCAAGGCTGCGATCTGTGCGCCGAACAGCGCGGACTTGATGCTGTCAGCCAAATGCGGTCGGGTGCTTGGACTGAAAGGCAAGGACGCGGCTGGATCGACTTTCCGGATCGACACCAAAGATTTCAGATCCGCGGAAATCTCGCGGACGGCGCGCTGCAGATGCGACTCATCTGCAGGCGGCAAGGCATCCGCCTCGGCCGCATCGGAGCCGATAATCTTCGAAGTGCGAAGCGGCAGCTCGTCAACGCGATCGGTCAGCTCGAAAATCAGCTTCGCGATGCGGGATAAGTCAACCTGCTCAAGCTGCTCAAGAGCCTCGCGCTCTATCCTGACCTGGTTACGAACATCAAGCAGACGCGAGTCGCTGATTCGCTCCAGCTGATGCTCAGCGGCTTGCCACATACGCAATGCGGCGGCAGCATCCCCGGAAACCTCAAGCCGCTGTCGGGAAATCCGCAGCAGGTACGCTATCTCGTCAATCTTCCAAGCTTCAGAGGCAGGCGAAAACTCACCCATCTGCGCTGACACTGAGGCGGCAGTGTCAGCAAGCCGGCGCTCCAGGCTCGCATCCAGCGCCTCAAGGTGCCGGCCAAAATCATCCAGGGCAGCCTGCTGCTGTGCCGTACGCTCAGTGTTGAGCTGATCCAAAGCAATCAGCTCCTGACCAATGCTTTGGCTGTCTTGCGCAAGTGTAACGATTTTCTCATCCAGCGCGGCTGCCGCAGCGGTCGCAGAGGAGATTTGAGTGCGAACCGGCCCCTTGAGTTGATAAGCAAGATATCCCGCAATACCCAGCGCACTGGCTGCCAGGAGCAGGGCCGCCAGGCTCAAGACCGGCAGACGGCGCTGGCGGCGGGCGCGAGAGATGGATTTCGACTGTGCGGATTCTGTCATTGCTGCTTGCTTTTCGTGGCTCAGCCGCGCCGCCTCGCGGTCGATACTGGAAACGCGGCGCTGCTGGTTTTCAATTGTAAACGCATTGGCTCTCCAATGCGGCAACAACCGCGGCATCGGAAGCCTCGGCTGCAGCAACCGCTTGTGAAAATCGCAAGCGCCGCGCCTGCTCGGCAATGCGCTCGCTGTATGCAATAACGCAGGCCCTTTGCAGCTGCGCACTCCATTGGGGACCGAGCAGCTGCAAAAGATTCTGCACACCCGTGACGCTGGTCGCGATGACAAAATCGGGCGGTGCGCCGCCGAGCGCATTGCGAATCAAAGCCGCATCCATGGCCGGCAGCACCCGCCGGTAGACGATGGCATGACTGACGCAATCACAGCCGCGCTGGCGCAGAGACTCCAGCAGCATCTCAGAAGATTCTCCGCCGCCGTTGACAACGGTTACAGCGGTCGCGCTTAAATCAGCGAACTGCGGCAGTTTCAGCAGGCTCTCAGTCCCATAGCTCTTTTTTGGAGCGATGATCCGGATCGGTGACAGCCGCTGCTGGATTTCAGCTGCGGTCTTCGGACCGACGGCCGCGCACAGCAGATGGGGCGGCCACTTTGCGTGTGCGGCGGCCAGATGATTTGCGGCGGCTCGCACTGCGCTGCGGCTGGTGAACAGTACGATCTGCGCCGGCCTGGGCGAGCGAATCAATTCCTGCATCTCCGGAACATCGCTGAGGTACTCGATGGCAATCGCGCCCGCGGCGATCGGATTGCCGTTGCGCTGCCTAATGGCCGCCATCAGATCACGCGCAAATTCCGGCGGCCGCGTAATCAGGATGTTCTTGCCCGTCAGAGCGCTGGTCTCGACCGGTGAAAATGCCTTAGTATCAGCTGGCACGAAGAATCTCCTCCGCTCCAAGGGCCTTGAGGCGCGCAGCCAGCTGCGCCGCAACTGCGAGTGAGTCAGCAGCCGGACCGTCGGCCTCGGCATCAATATTCTTCCGGCCGTCCGAGGTGCCGACTGACCCGCAGATATGCATGCGGCTGCCGGTGACCACAGCATGAATTCCGATCGGCGCATGGCAGTGTCCGCCCAGCTCTCGATTGACCGCGCGCTCTGCTTCTACTGCGATCTGGCTGACTGGATGATTGAGCGGCTCCAGCATCTTGAGCACTTGACTGTCTGCATCGCGGCATTCAATTCCCAGAGCGCCTTGGCCGGGCGAGGGAATGTGCGGCAATGCTCGGAGCACCTCGCAGATCCGATCTTCGAACTGAAGTCGCTGCAGTCCCGAAACCGCTAGCAAAGTTGCATCAAACTCGCCTTGCTCCAGTTTTTTCAATCGGGTCTGAACATTGCCCCGCAAAGGCCTGATCTGCAGATCCGATCGTGCCCGCAAAAGCTGACACTGGCGGCGCAGGCTGCAGGTGCCTACGCTCGCTCGCAGGGGCAGATCATCAAGACTTCGGAAATTCACAGACACCAGTGCATCGTATGGATTCGCCCGCTCGAGAACGGCTGGAATCTGAAAATCGGGCGCTAAATTGACCGTCACATCTTTCATGGAATGGACCGCAATGTCGACACGGCCGTCCAGCAGCGCGCGCTCAAGCTCCTTGATAAACAGGCCCTTGCCGCCGATATCGGACAGCGGCACGTCCTGCCGGCGGTCAGCTTCAGTCGCAACCGGGACGATTTGAATTTCCAGATCCCGATGGCAATGCATCAGCCTGCGCGCCGCAAAACGGGCTTGCCACAAGGCCAGCGGACTGCCGCGGGTACCGATGCGAATGGCATTCATCAGCCTGATTGAGCACTGCCAGACAGCAAGCGCCTGCCGACCGCGAGGCATGACCCCTCGGCAAGAGAAATTTCTTGAAACATAACCCAAATTATAAAGTTTTATTTTCATATATTTATGCGCATGAACAGGCTTGAGCTCCCATCGGAGAGCTGTGCACCGGCGCGAAGCTGGATCAATTGCCCGTCAAACAGCGTGAAGATACCCTGTTTTGCTATAGAATAGACGGCTCATTCAACGATCAAGTGCGCCTGCAGGTCCGCAAACTGCTGGCAGCCATCGGCCGCATGCCCCGGGCATTCGAGTCAATGCCGAAGCCGGAGCGGCAAGGCGCGGTGTCCTGAGTCCAATCAGCAAGCGCAGAGAACCTTTTCCTGCCTGCCGAGGCAGTCCTTTCAATTTCAGGCAAGCAGCGTGATGAACGAGCACAAGCCCATGGCCATCATTGATGCCCTGCAGTCCTCGCAATGGACGCGCGAAATGTTCGAATCCTGGGCCACAGCGAATCTTGCAGCAGTGCATGTCACAGTCGCCTATTGGCATAACTGCCGGCAGACGCTTGCGGCGCTCGGCCGATGGCAGCAGCGTTTTGCCGAGCACCGTGACCGGATTGTTCCAGTGCGCTCAGCCGACGACATTGACCATGCGGCAAAGCTGGGCAAGACGGGCGTCATCCTGGGCTTTCAGAACAGCTCGCCGATCGAAAACAATCTGGCATTGGTTGAGATTTTTCACCAGCTGAATGTCCGCATCATGCAGCTCACTTACAACAATCAGACCCTGATTGGCGCGGGCTGCTATGAGACGCACGATGGCGGACTGACATTGTTCGGCAAGAATGTGATCCGCGAAATGAATCGCCTGGGGATGGTGATTGATCTTTCGCACACCGGCGAGCGGACCAGTCTGCAAGCGATCGAATACTCACAGCGACCGGTGGCTGTCACGCATGCCAATCCGCTCTTTTTTGAGCCGGCAGTGCGCAACAAGTCTGACAGGCTGCTGCGCGCGATAGGGCAAGCCGGCGGCATGCTGGGCCTGAGCCTGTATCCAGGACATCTGCAAGACGGCTCAAATTGCACCCTTGAGGCATTTTGCGAAATGGTCACCCGCACCTGCGAGATGATCGGCATCGACCATATCGGACTGGGCTCTGACCTTTGTCTCGGCTGGGACGACAGTGATCTGGATTACATGCTCAACGGCGAGTGGAACCGCCAGCCGCAAGGCGATCCGCAAACCTGGCCTGAATATCCGCAGTGGTTTCGGGACAATCACGATTTTCCAAATATCGCAGCCGGGCTACAGCGGGTGGGATTTGAAACACGGGATATCGGCAAGATATTCTATGGAAATTGGTACCGATTTTTTGCCGAATCCATGCTGGCAAAATAGCGGCCGCGCAATGCGATATCTCCTCCACGCTGCTGCCAGAAGCTTTTCCTGCACCTACCGCCTATGCTGAGACAACGCTTTAGACAGACAATGCCTGTGCGCAAACAGCCTTCTCAAGCGGCTGCGGCCGACTGAATTGTCTCAACCCTTCACAAGGTATAATCCCAGCTCAACCCTACACCGCGATATGAAAAATCAAGACAAACTCTGGGGCGGCCGATTCACCGGCGCGACCGCATCATCCGTCGAGTCGTTCACCAGCTCGGTCGCTTTCGATCAAAGACTCTACCGGCAGGACATCGCCGGCTCGATTGCGCATGCGCGCATGCTCAACACCATCAAGGTCCTCAGCGACAGCGAGTTCAGTGCGATTGAAGCGGGGCTCAAAGCAATTGGCTCGCAAATCGAGTCGGGAGATTTCAGCTGGCGCGATGAGCTTGAAGATGTTCATATGAACATTGAGAAGCAGCTGACAGAACAGATCGGGGCGGCCGGCAAAAAACTGCATACGGCACGCTCGCGCAATGATCAGGTCGCAACCGACTTGCGCCTGTATGTGCGAGATGCGATCGATACCCTCGTCAGCGAGCTGGCATCCTTTCAGCACACGCTGCTCAACCTCGCTGAAAGGGAAGCGGCTACCATCATGCCTGGATTCACACATCTGCAGACGGCTCAGCCGATCACATTCGGCCACCATCTGAATGCTTGGTTTGAGATGCTCGACCGCGATCGCAACCGGTTTATGGAGGCGCGAAAAAGAACCAACTGCAGCCCGCTGGGCGCGGCCGCACTGGCCGGCACCAGTTTTCCAATTGACCGGCAAATGACAGCCAGCGAGCTGGGATTCAGCGATCTTTGCCGCAACTCGGTCGACGCAGTATCCGATCGTGATTTCGCGATTGAGTTCGCTTCCAATGCGGCGATTCTAATGATGCATTTCTCGCGCATGGGCGAAGAGCTCATTTTATGGGCCTGTGAAGGGTTTCGGTTTGTCGAAATTGCAGACTCGTTCACCACCGGCTCAAGCATCATGCCGCAGAAGAAAAATCCCGATATTGCTGAGCTTGTGCGTGGCAAGAGCGCCCGCTGTGCAGGCAATCTTCAGACTCTGCTGATGCTGATGAAAGCACAGCCGCTGGCATACAACCGCGACAATCAAGAGGACAAGGAAGCTCTGTTTGATACGGTCGATACGGCCACAGCGTGCACCAAAATCATGCACGCGATGATTGACAAGATCTCACCGAATCGAGAGCGGATGCGCGCAGCCGCGGCTCAAGGATTCGCAACCGCGACGGACCTGGCTGATTTTTTGACCGCGCGGGATGTCCCTTTTCGCGAAGCGCACGCGGCAGCCGGGAAAATCGTCCGCCACTGCATCGAGCACGAGCGCGCTCTAGAGTCTCTGACCCTGGATGAGCTCAATTCGCTCAATGCCGGCTTCGACTCCGAGGCGCTTGCGGCGCTGAGCCCGGAACATTCCGTTGCCGCCCGCAATCATGTCGGCGGCACAGCCCCTGAGCAAGTGCTTGCGGCGGTTGCAGAGGGCCGGTCCCGACTCCACTCAAATCATCAGTAAAGTGAATGCTATGAAATTACCGAAATCGCTTGCTGCGCTCATGCTCAGCTTGATATTTGTCGCCACGGCCGCGATTTCATGCGGTAAAAAAGGCCCCTTGGAGCAGGCCGAGGCAACGCAGCTCAAGACACCGCCGGCGGTCACAATGATCATGCCGGGATAAAACAATGGATTTTTTTGAATACCGCAATGGTATTCTGCACGCCGAGAGCGTGGCCCTTGATCGGATTGCCGATTCGGTCGGCACACCGTGCTACGTCTACTCAAGAGCCGCGCTTGAACGCAGCTGGCGCGCTTACCGCAGCGGTTTCGGCACCCGGGATGTCTCCATCTTCTACTCAGTCAAGTCCAATTCAAACCTTGCCGTACTGGCCCTCATGGCAGGCCTCCAGTCTGGATTTGACATCGTATCCGGCGGCGAGCTGCAGCGGGTGCTGTGCGCCGGCGGGCGAGCTGACAAGACCGTATTTTCCGGCGTTGGCAAGTCGGCAGACGAGATCCGGTCAGCGCTGGAAGCAGGCATTTTTTCACTCAACATTGAATCGCAGTGTGAATTTGAGCGCGTTCACCAGATTGCCTGTGAGATGCAGATCCAGGCGCCGATTTGCATTCGCGTCAATCCCGATGTCGATGCCGAAACCCATCCGCATATCGCAACCGGCTTGCGCGAAGCAAAGTTTGGCGTTCCTTTTGATGAAGCAAAATCGCTGTATCGCCGCGCCAGTGAATTGGAAAATATCAAGATTCTCGGCATTGCTGTTCACATCGGCTCGCAGATGACCTCGGTACAGCCCATCGTGGATGCGCTGGAGCGGGTTTTGAGCCTGGTGGCAGAGCTGGCTGAAGAGGGAATCAAGCTTGGGCATCTGGACCTGGGCGGCGGTCTCGGGGTTCGCTATCGAGACGAGGAGCCGCCGTCGATTGAAGCCTATTGCGCGGCGATCGCACAAACTCTTGATCGGCATGGCGCGGTGATATCACTGTCGGTCGAGCCGGGCCGGGCGATCACAGCCGACAGCGGTGTTTTGCTCAGTCGGGTTGAGTATATCAAGCGCGGCGCGCAGAAAAATTTTGCGATCATCGATGCGGCCATGAACGATCTGATTCGACCCGTGCTGTACAACGCGTGGATGGATATCGTCGAGGTTGCCGAGCACAGTCCCTGCACCCCGATGCTGTACGATGTTGTCGGCCCGATATGCGAATCAGGTGATTTCCTGGGCAAGCAGCGCCGCCTGTCGATTGCGGCCGGCCAGCTCGTTGCAGTGCGCGGCGCCGGCGCGTATGGCGCCGTCATGTCCTCAAACTACAACACCCGGCCTCGGACTGCGGAGGTCTGGGTTGACGGCAGTCAGTTTGAAGTGGTCAGAAAACGCGAATCCATTGACCAGATTCTTGAGCTTGAGAGCATGCCAGATTTCGGCTCGAATCTAAAGCGCAGAACCGGCACTTGAGTCATGCTTTTCGAGCTGTCGCCAGCCGTTGTGGCGTGGTGCGCATTGGCGATGGCCTGCGGGGGTCTCATCAAAGGGACTCTGGGCATCGGCACGCCGCTGCTCACGGTGCCGATGATGACGCTGGCGCTTCCAGCCCATCATGCGGTTGTCATCATGGCCTTCCCCGTGGTGGCGGCCAACTTGTGGCAAGTATTCGAAGCCAGACAGCCGCTGGTCACTGTCAAACGCTTTTGGCCGGCATTTGCGGCGCTTTTGGCCGGCACCTGGATTGGGGTTGAAATTCTTGCCGGCATTGATGAGAAGACGCTGCTGCTTCTGGTCGGTTTCTTCGTCATCTGTTTCACGCTGGTGCAGGCCTCGCCGCGGAAAGTCACCATCGCAGCGCATTGGGAAAAACCGGCGGGCGCTGTATTTGGCGGCGGCGCTGGAATCATTGGCGGCCTCTCGTCAATGTTCGGTCCACTGGTGATCCTGTATCTGGTCTCACTCTCCACTTTGGACAAGAACCGCTTTGTCAACACCATCAGTTTTCTTTACATTGGCGCCGTCGTCCCATGGGTGCTGATCCTGCTGCTGACGGGGGTGCTTGATCTGAGGCTTGCCACCCTTTCCGCTCTCGCGGTCATCCCGCTGGTGATCGGGCTGGTCGCAGGACGCGCCATTCGCAACAAGGTCAATGAAATGGTATTTTACCGCCTGGTGCTGGGGGTGCTGATTCTGTCCGGAATCAGTCTGATGTGGCGAGCATGGCAGCACGGCTGAAGCGAAATGGCTGAAATAAGTTTTGAACTTTATCGTCAAGGCGCCCCAGCTTTCTCGCTTGGAGCGACTAAAATTCGATTGCAGCGTCAATTCATTTCTTTTCTCCAATGATTGAGAAACCTGCTTTAAAAATTCTGCGTTATTTCGCAAAAGAAGCGATTGCGACTGAAGCCATCAGAACAGCCGCAAATCATCTGGCTGAAATGACAATTCGTTCCTTTGGCAAATAAATATGACGAATCCAAAACGAGAAGTGCCAGGTCGCGATCGGGCGAACTTCACGAGCGGCACCATCTGGACAGGCGACAACCTTCATATTATGAGGGGCATGAATTCGGAATCAGTTGACCTCATTTACCTTGATCCTCCGTTCAACTCCAACCGCACTTATGAAGCCCCGATTGGCAGCCAGGCTGCCGGCGCTGCGTTCAAGGATGCATGGACACTCGATGATGTCGATGTGCATGAGCACGGCGAACTGGCAGACCGCAACCCGGCGGCGTATTCTGTCATTGAGGCCGCTCGATTGTCGCATGGAAAGTCGATGCAATCATACCTGATCATGATGGCGGTTCGGCTGCTAGAGATGCGCAGAATACTGAAATCGACCGGAAGCATTTACCTGCATTGTGATCCCACTGCCTCACACTACCTGAAGCTGCTGATGGACGGCATTTTCGGCAAAGATGCATTTGTCAACGAGATTGTATGGAAACGGACAAGCGCGCATAACAGCGCCAAAGGCTGGGGGCCGGTTCACGATACGATATTGTTTTATGGAGGAAGCGCGAATTATCAGTGGAACCGAGCATTTCAGCCTTACGACAGTGAATACGTCGATAAATTCTACCGTCACCACGATGAGAAAGGTCGATATCGGATCGGCGACTTGACAGCTTCCGGACAGCGCTACGGTGAATCTGGCCGGCCTTGGAGAGGGATAGACCCTGGAAGTCGGCATTGGGCGCCGTCTTGATCGTTTCCCGGCGGAGAATCCTTGCCTGCCGCAACGCATGCTGCCTTGGATGCACTCGACAGCATGGGACGCATTCACTGGCCAAAAAATCGGGACGGCAAACCTCGCTACAAACGGTATCTGCATGAAATGCCAGGCAGCGTGGTGCAGGACATTGTGACCGATATCCGCCCTCTCTCGCATGCGTCCACCGAGCGGACCGGCTATCCAACACAAAAGCCGCTCGCTTTGCTGGAACGAATCATCAAAGCCTCAAGCAATCCAGGCGATATCGTATTTGACCCGTTCTGCGGCTGCGCTACAACGTTGGTGGCAGCTGACCGATTGCAAAGAAAATGGATTGGCATTGATCTCTCGGCGCTGGCGATAAAACTCGTCAATGAGCGAATCAGCGAAGATCGCGGAATATTTGGCGGCGCCAACGTTTTGATCGACCCGCCGATACGGACTGACTTAGGCGAGATGCCAAATTATCGAATGTATCGCCATCGACTTTACGGAGAGCAGAAAGGTGTCTGTGCCGGCTGCGAAACCCACTTCTCCTTTCGGGTGATGGAGGTAGATCACATTCTGCCCAAGTCACGAGGCGGAACGGATCATCTGGACAATCTTCAGCTTCTTTGTTCTGGCTGCAACTGAAGCAAGGGTGGAAAAACAATGGCTGAATGGAAGGCTGCACAATGAGATACAGACCGAATTTCAAAAGCCGCAACGAAGTGACCGCCAGTCCAGTGTTCGATGCGTGCCATGGCAGTCTGAACGCATGACAAACTGTCTTCTGGGATTTTTTTGTCTGAACGCAAAAACCAGAGCTTGGCTTCAGCGTGAATCAGCTCGACTCTCGACCCATCGAATAAAACTCCGCGTTTGGCCGCATCGACAAAGCATTCGCTAGACGATTGCTCATTGCGAAAAAAGCCGCAATACTGGCAACATCCCAAATGTCGTCATCACTGAATCCAGCATCGCGCATCCGCTGGAAATCCGCTGTATCGACTCTCCATGATTCGTTGCAGACTTTCACAGCAAAATCCAGCATGACCATTTGCTTGCGGGTAATGTCTGCTTTTTTGTAATTGACTGCCACCTGGTCAGCGATGAGCGGGTGTTTAGCGCGAATTCTCAATATGGCACCATGCGCAACCACGCAGTATTGACAGCGATTCTGCCCTGAAGTCGCAACCACAATCATCTCGCGATCGGCTTTTGACAGTCCGTCTGATTTTTCCATCAATGCATCATGGTAAGCGAAAAATGCACGAAACTCGTCTGGACGGTATGACAATGCGAGGAATACATTAGGAATGAAACCGGCTTTTTCTTGAACAGCAAGCATGCTCTGCTGCATATCTGCAGGCAAATCTTCAAATTTCGGTATTGGAAACCGACTTGGATGTGGTTCTTTCATGGTTGAGTGGATTCTTTCGAAACAATTGCAGGTCTTGCAATCGGGTTGATCATGATACTTGAATCATTATTTCTCAGAGACAGTTCGCTCGCTCTTTTCACTTGCCACTGAAATTTAACGTTCGGCATCAATGCTGCAGCTGGCAGCAACCCTTAGGCTCAAGAGACGAATTGCCAATCCCGTCGCGTCAATCAAGGGAGCAGAGGAGCATTCGCCGCCTTTTGCAAAACAGGTTCGAATGTGGATTGTGCATTCTTATAATTGCACGTCATGCGATTTTTCAATACCGCCGGCCCGGTTGTGCCGGAAAAAAACTATCACATTGCGCCCTTGGGCCGCATGGACCGCGATGAGGTGTTTGGCCTGATCGAGAGCTGGAAGTATTTCATCCTGCACGCGCCGCGCCAGACGGGCAAGACCTCGGCGCTGCTGGCCCTGATGGACGAGCTGAACCAGTCCCATCGCTATCGCGCGGTGTATGCCAATGTCGAGCCGGCGCAGGCCGCGCGGGAAGATACGCAGGTCGCGATGCAGGCGATTCTCAGCGGCCTTTCCGGCTCAGCGGTGGACCGCCTCGAGGACCGTTTCGTCGAGGACAGATGGGAGGCAATTCTCCAGGCCTCGGGGCCGCACGGCGCCTTGCGAGAGGTGCTGCGGCGCTGGGCGCGGGACGATTCCCGGCCGCTGGTGGTGATGATCGATGAGATCGACGCGCTGGTCGGCGACACGCTGATCTCGGTGCTGCGCCAGCTGCGCGCCGGCTATGCCGAGCGGCCGAAGCGGTTTCCGCAGTGCGTGATCCTGTGCGGCATCCGCGATGTGAGAGACTGCCGCATCCACTCCAGCGCCGAGAAGGCGGTCATCACCGGCGGCAGCGCCCTCAACATCAAGGCGGAATCCCTGCGGCTGGGGGATTTCACCGCGGCCGAGACCCGCGCCCTGCTGCTCCAGCACACCGAAGAGACCGGACAGCCGTGGAGCGAGGCGGCCCTGGAAGAAGTGTGGAACTCGACCGCCGGCCAGCCGTGGCTGGTCAATGCGCTGGCAGACGAGGCGCTGGCAAAGGTCAGGGACCGCAGTGTCACCCTCGGGCGCCATGATGTGATCGATGCCCGGGAGGCGCTGATCCGGCGCCGCGACACGCATCTGGACCAGCTGGCCGACAAGCTGCGCGAGCCGCGCGTCAGGCGGGTCATCGAGCCTTTGGTCAGCGGCGCCGCGACCGGCGCTTTCCAGCCCGGCGATGTGCAGTACTGCGTGGATCTGGGGCTGGTCACCGCGACCCCGCAGATCGCCGTTGCCAACGCCATCTACCGCGAGGTCATCCCGCGCGAGCTGATCGCGTCCAATGACCTGGCATTGGCGTATCAGACCGCCTGGTTTGTCGAGGGCGGGAAACTGATCATGGACAAGCTGATGGCATCGTTCCAGGCGTTCTTCAGAGAGCACTCCGAGCACTGGGCGGAGCGCTTTGACTGCAAGGAGGCGGGGCCGCAGCTGGTGCTGCAGGCGTTCCTGCAGCGGGTGGCCAACGCCGGCGGTCGCATCGAGCGCGAGCATGGGCTGGGCCGGATGCGCACCGACCTGCTGGTCGAGTGGGGGCCGCAAAGGCAAAGAGAGGTGATCGAGTGCAAGCTGCGCCGCAGCGGCCTGGAGCGCACGGTCGAGGAGGGCCTGGCTCAGATCGGCGGCTACATGGACAGGTGCGGCGCGGCGAGCGGCCATCTGGTGGTCTTCGACCGCTCGGAGCAGCGCTCCTGGGATGAGAAGCTGTTCCGGCGCGAGGCCTCAGCCGGTGCTCGCAAGGTGATCGTCTGGGGCATGTGAGAGGAGAGGGAATCGAATGACAAAGGCAACTCCGGGCTGCGGGGGCGCTATTTTGCATTTTCAAGAAGCTGCACTCATCTGCTGAAGCGAATTTTGCTATGGATACACTGGATTTATCCCAAGAAAAAAGCCAAACAGTTCTGGATCATCAGGTTACAGGCGAATTCGCGTGGACGCACGACGATATTGAGCCGCGACAATGCTTGATCGATATCAGCGATGCGGCGCATGACGAGCTGCTGCAGATGGCAGCGTTAATGGATGCGCATCCTCTGCCGACAGAATTGAGGCACCCGTCACAGTTTGAGATTCCTCACATCTCGGAATTGATGAAACAGGTCAAAGATCGGCTTGATCGGGCGCCGGGTGTTGCGGTCATCAACTCGATGCCGCTGGCGCAGCTGTCGACTGAGCGCGCCATCGATATTTTCTGGACTATCGGTCAGCTGATCGGCCGCAATGTCGCGCAAAAGTGGAAAGGCACGATGGTGTATCACGTGCGCGATACCGGCGCTGAATACAGCTATGGCGTACGCGGCTCACATACCAAAGTCGAGCTGCTGTTTCATAATGACAACGCATTTGAGATGATCCTGCCCGACTATGTCGGGCTGCTGTGCCTGCGCCCGTCTGTCGAAGGCGGCTTGAGCCGCTTCTGCAGTCTGTATTCAGTGCATAACAAAATGCTCAGACACTATCCAGAACAGCTTCGGCGCCTCTACAAGCCGGTTCTTTGGGATCGCCAGGCAGAACATGCCCAAGGCGAGCCGAAAACACTCAAAGCACCTGTATTTCGCTACGAAAAAGGACGCTTGATGACCCGCGCCAACCCGAGTCTGATCGTCAAAGGCTATCAAGTCGCTGAATGCGAAATGGACCGCGAGACCGCTGATGCAGTCGCCGCCTTGAAAGAAGTTTCAGAAGATGCCTCGCTCTGGTTTGAGCTGCCCATGGAGGCTGGACACATCCAATATCTGAACAATATCGATATCGCACACTACCGAAGCGAGATTGTCGATCATCCAGATCCCAATAAGCGCCGTCATCTAGTCCGCTCCTGGCATCGCGACCACGGTCTGCTGAGCTATCACGGCTGAAAGACCTTCATTGTGATCTGCGATGACTGATCTGAGCGTCAACCTAAACAAAATCGCACTGCTGCGCAATGCCCGCGGTGCAGACTGTCCAAATGTGCTCGACTTTGCGCATCGGTCCATCCAGTCTGGAGCGCATGGCATTACTGTGCACCCGCGTCAGGATCAGCGTCATGCAACCTATCGCGACACCCGCGAGCTCGCTGATTTCTGCCGTCAGCAGAACCATGTAGAATTCAATGTAGAAGGCTACCCGTCGGCTGAGTTTCTCGAAGTTGTCAAGTCGGCACAGCCAGCGCAATGCACACTGGTGCCGGACGCACCCGATCAGATTACTTCTGATCACGGCTGGGATACTCGGGCGCACGCAACCATGCTGCGGCCCATCATCGCTGAACTCAAGCAAGGCGGCATTCGTACGAGCTTGTTTTTGGACCCGCAGCCGGATCTGATTGCGTCTGCTGCCGCAACCGGCACGGACCGGATTGAGCTGTATACCGAGGCATATGCAAAGCGCTTCGGGACCGATGCGCAAGCGGCAACCTTGCAGACTTATGCGGCAACCGCAAAAAGAGCGGCGCAGACAGGTCTTGGCGTCAATGCCGGGCATGACCTGAATCAGGAAAATCTTGCGCAATTCCTCACCATTCCGGAGATTCTGGAAGTTTCAATCGGCCATGCAATCACTGCAGAAGCGTTGATTGATGGTTTCGAGCCAACTGTCCGTGCCTATGTCCGTATTGTTCAGCAGGCGGGCTGACATGACATTCCCAAGCGATAGAATCGGTCAGCAAGCCTGAATTGCGGCGGGCTTGCTGTCGGTCTGAACAGAGTTCATGCTGCGGCTTTTGCACTCAACCAAACACACCGATGCAGGCAGTCGCTGCTTGACCGAAACAAGCTCGCTGAAGTGATCGGGAAATGTTTTGGAAATCGGCAGCTTTGCTGAGGCTGGACACGCCTGAATCTGAGTTTGCCTGCATTGAGGGAATCAGCGGCGATGGATGAGATTGACGATTTTCGTGCACTGTGCCGGGCGGCACTGCGCAACAGCAAGCCAAAAGGAGCTGCGTGACGTATCATTCTCAGGCTGGACTGCCGCCTGGCGATGACATCGCTGGCGGACTGATTTTTCCACTGCCAGATGCGCGCGGCCCGCCCGCGGCGATCTTTCTTTGACTTCAGCCTAGCGGTCCCAGCAGACTCTCAACAGTCGCACGCAGATTGCGGTCCTGAAATGCATAGGCAATATTCGCCGCCACATAGCCGGCCTTGCTGCCGCAGTCATAGCGTGTGCCGGCAAAAATGACACCGCGAACCTGGTCCTGCGATGCCAGCACATTGATCGCATCCGTCAGCTGAATCTCCCCGCCGACTCCGGGCGCCTGATACGCCAAAATGTCAAACACCTCGCGCGTCAGGATATAGCGGCCAATGGATGCGTAATTGGAAGGCGCTGCTTCCGGCGCAGGCTTTTCAACGACACCCGCCACATCAATCAGGCTGTCCGAAATCGCGCGGGGGGTCACAATCCCGTAGCGATTCACGTATTCGGCCCGAACCTGCTCGATCGCCAGCATTGTGCCGCGGCGCTGCCGATGCGCCTGCACCATCTGATGCATGCAGTGGTGTTCCGCAAGAATCAGGTCGTCAGGCAAAATGACCGCGAATTCGTCCTCGTCAACATGCGGCCGAGCGCACAGCACCGCATGACCGAGTCCCAAGGGCTTGTCCTGAATCGCATAGGCAACGCAATCCGGATCAAGCGTACAGTTTTGCACTGCCTGCAGCGCATCCATTTTGCCCTGCCCCCGCAGCAGTGACTCAAGCGCAGAATTTTTTCCGAAGTGTTTCTTGACCAGCAGATCACCGGTCATCGGGGGTATTACAAAAACAAAGCGGCTGAGACCTGCTGCCAAGGCTTCTTCGACCGCATAATCAATCAGCGGCCGATCGACGACCGGCAGCATTTCTTTCGAGATGGCCTTGGTTGCGGGCAGAAACCGGGTGCCGAGACCCGCGATGGGGAAAACAGCGGTTTTCAGAGCTGGACTTGTCATCGCAGTAAAAATTCATCCTGCCGAAAAAGTACGCGCAAAATATTGCAGAAAAACGCTTGAATTATCGCAAACAGCACTTATCTAAAGCAACAATTCTAAAATCAGCGGAGTCCTCCTATGACTGAAGAAACTCAAACGCAGCACCAGGAACAGAGCAAAAATCAAAATGTCGAATTTCAGGCTGAAGTTCAGCAACTGCTGAACTTGGTCATCCATTCGCTGTACTCGGATCGCGAAGTCTTTCTGCGGGAACTGATTTCGAACGCGTCCGATGCCTGCGGGCGGCTGGAGTTTGAGTCGCTGACGCATCCAGAACTGAGGGAAACCGAGCAAGAGGCTGCGATTGAAATCGAGGTTCGCAAACGCGGCCGCGAGCTTGTCATTCGCGATAATGGCATTGGCATGAGCAAGGACGATGTGGTGGAGAATATTGGCACCATCGCCCGCTCGGGAACGAAGAATTTCATGCAGTCGCTCTCAGGCGAAGGCAGCGCCGATGCGAATCTGATCGGGCAATTCGGGGTGGGCTTTTATTCGGCTTTCATGGTTGCCGAAAAGGTCGTGCTGCGAAGCCGCCGTGCCGGACTTCAGCCGCAGGCCGGGGTGCGCTGGGAGTCAGATGGCGTTAACGGCTACTCGATCAGCGATGAGACGATTGAAAGCTGCGGAACAGAAATCACCTTGACCCTGCGCAAAGATGCCAAGAATTTTCTTGAGCTGCATGAAGTCCGAAGCATCGTGAAAAAATATTCAGATCATGTCTCACTGCCGATCCGCATCCGTGAGAAACCGAAGAAAGGGGCTGAATCTGAGTGGGAAACTGCGAACACTGCCTCCGCACTTTGGACGCGCGCTAAAAAGGACATATCTGACGAGGACTACAACAATTTTTATACATCACTGACCTATGACACAGAAAAGCCGCTGGTCCGTCTGCACACCCGCGTTGAAGGCCGCCAGCAGTACTCGGCGCTGCTCTATGTTCCGGCGAAGCAATCCCCCATCGATATCTTCGATCCGGACCGTCGAAGGGGGGTCAAGCTGTATGTGCGGCGGGTGTACATCATGGACGATACCGAAAATCTTCTGCCTGCTTACCTGCGCTTTGTCCGAGGAGTAGTGGACTCGGATGACTTGCCGCTGAATGTCTCGCGCGAGTTTTTACAGCGCAACCCGAACGTTGAGCGCATCCGTGCCGGTCTGGTGAAGAAGATTCTCAATGAGCTCGCTCGATTTTCAAAGAACAATCAAGAAAGCTACCAGACGTTCTGGGAGCAGTATGGCCGGGTTTTCAAAGAGGGTGTCACCGAAGATGATGCCAATCGCAAAAACTTGGCGCAGCTGCTGCGGTTTGCCTCGACCAAAGGCGAAGGTGCGAAACAGCATGTAGCGCTTCAAGAATACATTGAGCGCATGGCGGAAAAACAAGAGGCCATCTACTACATTACAGCAGACAGTTTCGGCTCTGCCTCAGGATCACCGCATCTGGAAGTGTTTCGCAAACATGATGTCGAAGTGCTGCTGCTGACTGATCCGGTCGACGAGTGGGTCATCATGCACTTGCCCGAATTCGAGGGCAAGCCATTCAAATCCATTGCGAAAGGCGACTTGGGTCTCGACTGGATTGAGAGTTCCAGCGAGTCCAAGGCACAAGCATCAGACACCAAGGTTGAGGCTTTAGTCGCAAAACTGAAGTCGGCTCTGCACGAGCGGGCTGAAGATGTTCGCGTCACTTCGAGGCTGACCGACTCCCCGGCCTGCCTGGTGGCCAACGAGTATGACCTCAGCCGAAACATGTCCAGAATCCTCAAGGCGACCGGGCAAGCAGCGCCGGAAGTCAAGTCCGTGCTGGAAGTCAATCCTTCCCATCCGCTGATTCAGCACCTGATCGAAAAAGACGATCGAGTGGAAGATTGGGCGCATGTGCTGTTTGATCAGGCAACATTGAGCGAGGGTGCAGTCTTGGAGAGCCCAGCCGACTATGTGAAACGCATCAATCATTTGCTGACTGATTCGATTTCGGAGAAAAGTCCAATCATTATTGCGCCGTAAATCATATACTAAGCACCGGTGTTCTCATTGTACGCTGAGGCGCCCGGACATCTGCCGCTGCGGCTTGACGCGGCGCGACTCGCCACGGCGCTTGAATCTTTATATAATTCCAAAACAGTCGTTTCATAGCGAAGTCTTTGTACTTCGCCGGTGAATTGACTGTGACGGGGTATGGCGCAGTCTGGTAGCGCATCTGCTTTGGGAGCAGAGGGCCGGGGGTTCAAATCCCTCTACCCCGACCAGTGTGTATGCGCCTGTAGCTCAACTGGATAGAGCAACGGCCTTCGACAGGAGCCTTTGTGGGAGAAAAACGAATCCACAAAGTGAAGAGCACTGTATCGGTGAAACCTTAGCGCGTAGTGGCGATGGCAATACCGAGGAAACCGCCGAATCCGCGATATTCGGATCGGGATGGGATCCGTAGAGACTATACGTGCTCCGCCTGAGATGGCGATGATATAGTCCAGACCACAAACTGGCGGTGACATTCGAGTCTGTGCCGGGTCGTGAAAACTTCAGTGGTAAGCTAAGCCGTAGGTTGCAGGTTCGAGTCCTGCCAGGCGTGCTCTTTTGTGAGCTGGAACAGTCTCGGCTCGCAAAAGCAGATAATGAGATGAACTGTGGTGGGCGTAGCTCAGCAGGTAGAGCCCTGGATTGTGGATCCAGTCGTCGTGGGTTCGAGTCCCATCGTCCACCCCATTTTTCTTTGCGCCAATTGGCACACTCAACGTATATTTGCAAAACAGTCAGGCTGGCATATCGGGTTTTGCGCTAAGGCAGAGTTTTGCTTGTAAAATTTTGAGATAAGCTGCTGCGGAGATGGCTCAGCCGAAAGTCGGAAAAGCTTCTCGAATCGCTGCACAGCTAACAATGTAATTTCATCAATTCATCAGGCGCATCAATGGCAAACGGTTTGGCCGCCTGAGAGGATATCCGAGCGCTTATCAAGCAGACCCGCAAGGATATGAAAAAGGCGGATGCCCGCATGGAAGAGTATCGTATCAAAGCGGAAGCCAGCATGGAAGAGCTGCGGGAGCTTCAAAAACAAACCGTGAGACAGCTGGAAGAGTCGGACCGCCGGTTCAGCTCCCAGTGGGGCAAGCTGGTGGAATCTCTAGTTGAGGGCCGCCTGGTCGACCTGCCCAAGGCTCGCAGTTTCGACGTGCGCGGCACGTCAAACAGCCACAATCGGTCTTTCCACGACCGGAAAGGTCGACTCAGGACAAAGGAATTTGACATCGTGGCGGTCACCAGCGCCGAGATGGTGGTCGTGGAGGTCAAGACCTCAATGAATACCGACAAGGTGAGATATTTCCTGTCCGCGATAGAGGATGTCAAGCGGTATTTCCATTATTTCAGCGCCATGAGGGTGTACGGGGCGGTTGGCTTATCTGCGAAGCGAGGCGGAGGCGGATGTGTATGCGCAGCGCCAGGGCCTGCTTGCGGTGCGCGCGACTGGCAACAGCGCCCGCATTGTGAACCCGCTGGACTTCCGGCCCAAGGCATTTCCATCTCGCCAAGCGGGAGATTGAGCTGCCACCGATAGCCTGAGCTGCTGCAAACCTCAAAGCGCTGTTGCGCCAGATCCTGAATCTTCAAGACTGATTCAGGCAAGTTTTTCTCCAGACAGAGATTCCATCCGCGCCAAATTCGAGATGAATGCCGACTGCACCAGACACGTGCATCAAAGCGTCGCTATGCGTCATCGAATTTTTTGCGGCGAATCATCATCTCAATCCAGTTGTGAAACAGTATTTCCCCCTGCCTGCGCCAGGGATTGCTCAAGGTTTGGGCCAGTTCCGCCTCCGGCAATTCGACATCAGCAGCGCCTTTCTTTCGTGCAGACAACAGTCGCTGTCGAAAAGAATCCAGCTGTGCGACTGCATCTGAATTGAAATAGCGAATTGGATAAGGCGGATAATCTTGCCGCTGACCAGCGCAATAACGCTGGATTTCGCGCTTGAATTCCTTGAGCAGGCTGATCGCATCGTATTCAGGATGGCCTTGGAGATACACCCATTTGAATCCGTCAGGACTGACACCGATGTGGAAATCCGCTTCTTCGCTGGCCGCCAGAATCTGTATGCCATGCTGCGCCAACTGTTCTGCCCGCATCTCGAATACATGCGAGCGGGGCACCTCAAAGCTCAATTCATGGCGCTCGACCAGCGGACTGGACGCCCCTGTCAATCGATGCGGATAGACGCCCCATCGCTTATCTGGCAAGCAGCGAATGCGCTCAATTCCATAAAAGATGCTCAACACCGCATGCGACGCTAGACACGAGCACATGACTGTCGGCACACAGTCATCCGCCCAGTGCGCAACCTGCTCGAAATAAGGGAAAAAACTTTCCTGCTGCAGCTGCCTTTCACCTGGATTGGCACCCGTGAGAACCATGCCGTCAAAGCTCATCTTTGTGACCGCCTCAAATGACAGGTAGTTTTGATCAATGTAATGGCGAGCGCTCGCACCTCGTTCCAAGCCTGCAATCTGAAACGGATGAACATGAATCAATGCATCGCCGGCGCCAGCTGCAATCAGTCGAATGAACTGGCTCTCCGTCGCCCGCAAAGCCCGATCTGGCATCATATTGAGAAATCCGATTTCAAGTTTTGGCTGATCGGATTTTGCAGCTCTCTCACTGTCAATGACATCGATGCCCTCGTCGCGGAGCGAGCGCCATGCATACAGACCTTGATGAAGAACAACCGGCATCAGCTGGATTTACGAATGCCTGCTCTCGTCCATCACTTGACAAAGCATCTCAACAAAGTCGTGATCATCGCGCACAGTTTCGATTTTTCCAGCAGCGACCGTGTAGCCGTACTGTTCAGCAATTGCCTCATATTTGCGGCGCCGGCTGTCAATCAGACTGGGAAATATCCACCGCACAAACTCGTCAGGGTCGATCTGCTGATCACTTTTCAATCCATTCATCTGAAGATATTCGGCCAGCCTCGAATCAAAAAAGTCAGGCGCATAAAACAGCGGCTTTGGGTTGCTCTCCTGTCTCTCAACAACTGTTTTCTCAAGCTCAGCATCGGCAGCCAGATACACAATCACGGTATGTTCTGCGAGATGCTCCAGCACCTGCGGGCAATTCAGCTCGCAAATGCTGCCGCTTGAGTCATTGACAAAGTTGTCATAGCCGTACAAAGTATGCGCTTTATGGATAAATTGCGCCACATCCAGCATCGATTGGATCTCAGCATCACAATGCAATCTCTGGCGGCGGCGGAATTCATCAGCATGCAAGCCGCCGCGTTCCGCAGCGCCGACCTTGCCGACAAACTTGGAAAGCGGCTCCAAATTGTCAACCGTCATATTGTTGGCAATGTAGATTGAATCGCTGCGCAGCAAGTCCCGGAGAAAATCAACCGCCATGGCTTTTTCCTTGATGTCATCCAGCATCGCTTCAGACAGATAGCGTGTACCGATGCGGTAGTCGGCGGAGAAATGAAACCAGTCGGTACTCGGAAATTTTCTTGCGAGCATGGTCTTGCCAATGCCTGACATGCCGATGAGCGTGATCGCCTTTTGCGACCATGCAGAAAACTCTTGGCTGCTAGGTCTCATGTCTCACAATCACCAAGGCGGCTCGGCACACACTGCGCTTGAGTATGGCCGCCTTGCCAGCGATCAATATTTTGACGCGAGCCATCACGCTCTCTCACCCCATGCCCGTATGCCCGAATCCGCCGCTTGCCCGATCTGTCGGCTCAAACTCTTGCGTTTCGACAAGCTGCGGGCGGATAACCGGCACAAATACCATTTGCGCGATCCGGTCTCCAGGACGGATGGTGAAATCACTGGCGCCTCGATTCCAGCATGAGATAAAGACTTGTCCCTGATAATCCGAGTCAATCAGTCCCACCAGGTTGCCAAGAACGATGCCATGCTTATGCCCCAAGCCTGAGCGGGGCAGCAAAATTGCCGCCACTTCCGGGTCTCGAATATCGATGGCGATGCCCGATGGAATCAGCACACAGGCAGACGGAGCAATGACTGTGGTCTCTGCGACGCAGGCGCGCAAATCCAGACCGGCGGCACCCGCGGTCGAATACTCCGGCAGCGGGATTGACTTGCCCAGCCGATCATCGAGAATTCTGTATTGCACCTGACGCATGAAATCGGCTGGAAATATGGTCGACCAGCTGTACTGCCAATCTGGTCTTGAGGCCGGGCCCCATTTGCGTCACGCCGCTGCGATCAATCACATGCAGTGTATTGGTATCGGAGCCAAAGACACAGCTGTCTGCATGTACCGCATTGGCAACAATCAAATCAGCCCCTTTGGACAGCAATTTGCGCTTCCCCTCAGACAGCAGATTGTCCGTTTCGGCGGCAAAGCCGACTGTGAAGACATGCGGGTGCTTTTGCTTTGCCTGCGCAAGTATGTCTGGATTGCGCACCAATTCAAGCTGCCGGGTCTGCGCCCCTGATTTTTTGATTTTCGAAGGCGCAGCCTGTGCCGGCCGAAAATCTGCGACCGCCGCGACAGACACGAAAAGCTGACAATCGCCGAGCTGCGCAAACACTGCATCGCACATCTCCTGTGCTCCGGTTACACGCAACAGCTGTCCAATCCGCGGCGGCGGATTGACCGCTGTACGCCCGCATACCACAGTCACATCGGCGCCGGCCGCGGCCGCGGCCGCGGCAACGGCAAACCCCATCTTGCCGGAACTCTCATTGGTAATTCCGCGCACCGGATCAATAGCTTCCCATGTTGATCCAACGGTGACCACGGTTTTGACGCCTTGCAGGCTGCCGCTGGCAAGGAGCAGGCCGGCCAGGCTCTGCGAAAGCTCATCGGGTGAAAGCATGCGTCCAGGCCCAGTCTCGCCGCAAGCCTGATCCCCTTCTGCAGGCCCCAGCAGGGCGATAGCGCGCTCAGCCAGCAAGGCAATATTGTGCTGCGTGGCGGCATTGGACCACATCAGACGGTTCATCGCCGGCGCCACCGCAATGGGACAATCCGCCGCCAGACATAAAGTGCTCAGCAGATCATCGGCCAAACCATGTGCCAGCCGTGCAACAAATCCCGCCGATGCGGGCGCAACCGCAATCAAATCGTGATTGCGGGCCAGCTCAATGTGGCTCATTCCAGCTTCTGCCTGCAGGTCGAACATCTCAATCCGCACCGGCTGACCGCTGACTGCCTGCATGGTCAAGGGCGAAATGAACTCGCAGGCATTGCGGGTCATCACAACTTGCACCTGAGCCCCCTGCTCTCGCAGCCGCCGGACCAGCTCGGGTGAGCGATAGGCTGCAATCCCGCCAGTGACACCCAGCAGAATGCGTTTGTGATGAAGCGGATTTTGCATTGGCATCAGCTTTCCTGTCGCCAACGATCATGCGATCGTGTGACGATTGTTTGATTTAGAGGCATCAATAGTATAAAATTCTCGGTTTCGCCAAGCATCAACTTTTTCTTATTTCGGACGAATTGCCATGCCCAGAGTTTGCCAGCTGACAGGAAAAAAAACTGTTTCCGGGAATAATGTGTCGCACGCGCACAACAAGACCAAGCGCAAATTTCAGCCCAACCTGCACTATCGGCGTCTGTGGGTTGCCAGTGAGAATCGCTGGGTGAAGCTGCGACTGAGCCACAAAGCTATTCGTACGATTGACAAAAATGGGATCGACAGCGTTTTGGCTGAGATGCGAGCGAACGGCACGAAAGTCTGACAATCACGAGAAATTCGGCAATGCGAGAAAAAATCAAACTTGAGTCCAGTGCGGGCACTGGGCATTTCTACACAACCTCGAAAAACAAGCGCAATACCGAAGGCAAGCTCTCCCTGAGAAAGTACGACCCAGTGGCCGGGAAACACGTCACCTACAACGAGACAAAGCTGAAGTAAGCTCGAAAGCTCAGGCTGCAGAAGCTTTGCTTGAATTCAACGGCGCTGATCAGCGGATTTTCATGCATTCCGCTGTGCTGATGTGCCGGCTCAGCGAACAGTGCACTGTCAAGGCTTGATTCGCCTCAAGCACACACTACCGAGCCGCGCAGGCGCACCGAATATCGCATCAGCGAATCAATGCCGGACTGCTCCGCTGCCCGGCACCAGTCCTCGAGAGCAGTGCGCAGCTGCTCGTACGAGGCCGAAGATTTCATGACAATCTGATGCAGATTCTCTTTCATCGTGTAAGTCATCTCGAGTTTTTTGTTTGATGCCAGAAAGGAGCACAGGCGCTCTTGGTTGATTGAGCTCAGTTTGGAACGGTCGCAAGTCAAGAGCCGGCGGGATTTCTTGATCATTTTCTTGGCCTCGCCGCTCGCCGTCCGGATCTCCTCGCGGCAGACATCCTCCATCACATCTCGAATAAAGTTAGACATGAATACAAATCGATTGGTGACAAACGCCTTGACGGTCTCGGCATCGCACTGATGCTTGCCGCCTTGATATCTCAATACCGGGATGCGGCGCATGATTTTGGCCAGACGCAAAAAACTGAACAGCCTCACATAATACCAGCCGATATCGATTTCCCACCAGCGGGTCGAAAACTGTGCCGATGAAGCATAGGCATGATGGTTGTTATGCAGTTCCTCGCCGCCGATCAGAATGCCCCACGGCACAATGTTGCGGCTCGCATCCGGCAGCTCGAAATTGCGGTAGCCCGCATAATGACCGATGCCATTGATCACACCGGCAGCCCAAAATGGAATCCAGAGCATCTGCACAACCCAGATTGCGGACCCTGGGATCGGTCCGAAAAGCAGCATATTCAGAGCCAGCAGCAGGAACAGGCCGATATTCGGATGTGCCGCATAGACATGCCTTTCCAGCCAGTCATCCGGCGTTCCCTTGCCGTATTGCTCCAATATTCCAGGCAGCCGTGCCGCCTGTCGATACAGGATCAGCCCGCCCCAGAGCACGGCATTGATTCCAACTGCTGCGGGACTGTGGGGGTCTTCCTCAGATTCGACTTTGGCATGATGCTTGCGATGCACTGCAACCCACTCTTTGGTGACGATGCCAGTGGTCAGCCACAGCCAAAAGCGAAAGAAATGACTGAGTATCGGATGCAGCTTGAGGGCCGCATGCGCCTGGCTGCGATGCAGAAATATGGTGACCGAGACAATGGTGACGTGCGTCAGCGCGAGGGCCGCCAGAACATAGCCCCACCATTGAAATTCAAACACGCCCAAATCCAGAGTCATGGCTCCCGTGTCCTATCTTTCGCGATAGACGATGCGGCCCTTGGTCAAGTCATACGGCGACAATTGCACCACAACTCGGTCACCGCGAAGGATTCGAATGTAGTTTTTGCGCATCTTGCCGGAAATATGCGCGGTCACGATGTGATCATTGTCCAATTTTACCTTGAAAATGGTATTGGGCAGGGTTTCCAGCACCACCCCGTTCATTTCTATCTGATCTTCTTTCGGCACGTTGCTTCGCCAGTTGTTCTTCTCGACGCGATAGCGCGTTGGCTTGTCGGCTTACAGTATAAGAATTTCGAGCCTTGCAGTGTCAAAAGAATATTGCAAGCCGCTTGCCTCAGCAGACAAACGCCGAATCGTCTCGTCAAGACAAATACACGATCTCAGTCATCGCGGGCTTATGCCTTTAAAAAGATCAATGAGTGCCACGAGGCTCTTAAAATCTTCTACAATTGCAATGAATCGCGTTCCAGTTCAAGCTTGTCCGCAGGGCAAATAAATTGGACCGTCGCAGTACAGCTTGAGAGCGCATGCTGCCTGTCCGTTTCGTTGAGACGCATTGTTCAATTGGAGGAACTTAATTAGTGTCTGTCAGAAAATTCACAATAAGCTGCTGTCGACGCTGATTCGACCGTTGAATCTGACGGACGCTGAAAAACAGGATCTGGAGGCGTTTCTCAATGCAGTGACTGGCAGCAATAAAAAGACCTCGTGGCCGATCCCTTTGCTGCCCCATCGGCGAGCTCAGCGAGGATGACCTGAATCGGGCACATGAGAACACGCTCGGTTACTGAATGATTGTGTGCGTCGTTTTTTGCGGGACTGATCCTTTTTAGAGACTCTCACAAGGCAGTTCCTATAAGGTCAAAATTCATCTGGCCCGGTGCTGCAGAACCTATGTGTCTGCTTTGGAGTGTCTGCAATTCAGTTTTCTATTCACTTTTGTCAATATGCATGCCATGCTTTGGATCAAGACTTTTCATATCGTATTTGTTGTGACCTGGTTTGCCGGTCTGTTTTATCTGCCTCGATTGTTCGTTTATCACGCCATGACCGAAGATGCAATCAGCAATCAGCGCTTCAAGGTGATGGAACGCAGACTTTATTTCGGCATCTCAACGCCCAGCGCCGTCTTGACGCTGGCGAGCGGATTGACTCTGTGGCTGAGCTATGGCTTTGGCGGCTCGTGGCTGTTCTACAAGCTGCTGGCGGTTATCGCTCTGCTCGGCTATCACTTGTGGTGCTGGAAGTACGTCATCGATTTTCGCAATGACCGCAACCGCCGGTCGCATGTATTTTACCGCTGGTTCAACGAAGCACCTACCGTATTGCTGGTCGTGATTGTCGCGCTGGTCGTTTTCAAGCCGATCTGAGTGCGCTGCGGCAGCTGAATCAGATGGAGCTGCAGATTCCAGCTCCAAGAATCGGGCTCTTGATTACTTTTCGCCGTGCATCGTATTCCTGCACAATGACTGCACAGTTCTGATTCGGTCCCAAGCCGGTTCCAGACAGTTCCAGCACTACGGGCTGTCCGTTCCATTTTCCGATGGAACGCATTTCGCGCACGACGTTGTAGTTCTTCATCAGCTTGCCTTTGTTCTCGCCGGCATCGACCTCGGTTGCATGCTCGCGGTCAAATTTGATCAGCCAGATATCCGCTTCTGCATTGTGACTGCCATCAACCGTGACAGTCAGATTTCCGCTCTCTGAAAGCCGTGCGTCCGCATCAAGAACCCAGCCGCCATCACGCTTGATTTGTTTTTTTGCTTTCCTGGCATTGCTGCCGACAAAGGCGTAATCTCCATTGACCACCATCTGGGGCGTATAGACCCCCTTGCGGCCGTCAAGCGGCAGACGGTTGTAATCGCGCTGGCGCTGGCTGTAGGCGGGTGAGGAAAACGGATCTTTCCATTGGCCGGCAGAACCGTACACCAATGTGTCCCAATAGTCGACGTGAAATTCCAACGCGAGAATATTGTCATGATCGACGATAATCTCTCCCAGCAGCGCATCGGCCGGTGGGCACGAGTAGCATCCTTGAGAGGTGAACAGCTCAAAAACATGTTTGACTTTTCCGTCAGCTGATGCATTCGCAGAAAAAATGAGGCTGACCAAGGCCATGATGACTGATTGATTGAGTATCGCTGGATATCGCATGATGCTTGCACGAAAGTATGTTGATAGACTGCGCTATGGGACACTTTCGGTTTCGGTTTGTTTGACTGCATGGCTTCGGCCGCTGCCAGCAGATGAGAAGATCGATCCGGCCGCGCATATAAAAGCAGGCTGCGGGGCAGTTTGAGATTCCCGGCGGTTGCGGACGAGGCGAAACGGGCTCCGGCCGCGCCGGTATCCAAGTTGGCGCTCGCGATGCCGGACATCGCGTTTGCTACCGAAAGATGAAGCTGGGCAGAGTCAGATTCACGCTGATTTCTGTTGCTTGCACCGAAACTGGCCGCAGCGACCGGCCGCCTAGCGGCTGTCGGTCCCCTGTCCGATGTATGGGGAGGCAATCGGAAGAGACCGGATCCGCCAGGGGAATATTCAGAGAGGCAAAGTGCACCAAGCACCACCCTGTCGATAGCGGCAGAGATCGAGTGACAGGGCGTAATCTTGCGAACAGCCGAAGAGAAAGAAAGGGCTTTGGCGCAACCAGGCGGATGACCGAGTCTGGCGCAATCGAGCAAATCCGAAAAAAAGCGAAAAAATCTGCCGCAATCGCGAATGCACTGCAATAGCATTCGGAACATATGGGAGGGGGGGGGGAGGCAACACCGACGTTGCCCAAAACACGTCAGGCAACCGAAACTTGCGCGGCTTGAATAAGTTTGGAACTGCGACCAGATCAGGGCCGGCGGCGGTCTATGGACCATTGCGGTTCATTCGCAAATTCGGGCCTGGCTTTGGGCGCGGCTCCGGGGCAATCGCATAAAATGGCAGCAGCGGATATCTAGCCTTTAGCGGATATAAGACAGCAGGCCAGCGGCCGCATTGAGAGCAGTCGCTTCTGGTTTGTGACCGGAGGACGGCATTTCAAAGCTGGACAATGAAACTGAGAATGACAATCGCGGCTGCCCACAGCCCAATCTGCCAGCGCAGATTGTCCTTGTCTCGCCTGTGGGTTTCGGCATCGCGCTCAATATCCCCCTGAGCCATGTCAGCCTTCCAGCTGGCCATCTGCTCGGCCAGTCGCGCAATGTCAGTCTTGTACTCCTGCTTGTGTGTTTCCATTTTCTGCCCCAGAACGGCAAGCCGCTCCGATAGTTCATGAGTTCGCTGGCTCGCTCATATTTCTATGCTATCCGATCATTGCGCAAATTTGAAGCCGAATTGTCCCAGTTGATCACCGATCATAAACCGCACAGAAACCCGTCATGGATAGCCCATGATCATTCTTCGCCGGGTTGCGCTTCCGGAGGCTGGTCTGATGCTTTTCCATTTGGCAAGATTTTGATCCGGCAGGCAATGACCGTATGGCAAAGATCACCAACCCGCCCGCGGCTGACCATGGCCCAGAGCCGCACAGGCTGTGAGCTGGTTTTTCAACAGAAGAGACAGGAGTGCGAAATAACAAACCGCATCCGCAAGCGCGGGAAAGACCAGCAGTACTGCTCTTCGTTTTCCGATGCGCACCTGCAGGCGTTTCGCCGCCTGGCACTAGCCGGCACCGCGTACGCCAGAGCTCGACGCTCCGGATGCGGTTTCTGAAAGTCGCGGCGGCAGTGCGCATCACCGCGAGGCAGGGGTAGCTGTTGCCGGATGCCGGTCCGTGGCCTCGCACGTTCGGCCTCGCAGCGGCGCAGCGCAGACAGACTTTGAGATTCGGTCGGCGAGCCGAAGGCCCGCGCACGTCCGCACACCAGCCAAAATGCCCGGATTTCGCAATCCATGCGGGAATCAGTCGCATTCATCCGGTCCGCCGTGCCCTGACGACTCTCAAAAGGCGAATTTCGACCTCTGCCGCCCTGATTTGGGCGATAATCGAAAAATGAAGGGCTTTGGTGAGATATTCGGGCTAAGGCCTGCATCGCGGGATTCATTCAGACTGTCCGCTGTTTAGTTCGTCCGTACACTGCCATATCCATTTGTTTCTCATGTTCAAAGTCATCTTGGTCGAACCTGAAATACCGCCGAATACTGGCAATATCATTCGGCTCTGCGCGAATTCCGGGTGCAGCCTGCACCTGATCGAGCCACTGGGATTCAGTCTCAGCGACAAGCATCTGCGCCGCGCTGGACTGGATTACCATGAATGGGTCAGCGTTGAGATCTATCCGTCGTTTCGATCCTTTGCCGAGCGGCAGGGTACGCAGAGGTGCTTTTTGTTTTCCAAATCTCACTCGATATTGCATACCGCTGTCCGCTACCGCCCCGGCGATATGCTTGTGTTTGGATCTGAGACCGCCGGCTTGCGAGATGATGTCCGCGAGCTGGTTGGTCGCGACCGTCATCTGACCTTGCCCATGGTTCCCAAAAGCCGCAGCTTGAACCTGTCCAATGCAGCGGCGGTCGCAGTCTATGAAGCCTGGCGGCAAGTCGGCTTTGCCGGAGCGAATGAGATCGGCTGAAGAGTGAAAGCCGAGTGAATCTATTCTCGGCAGCTCAGAAGACCGTCGCGCGGGTTTGGGTACGCCAGCTCGACACCTAGCTCCGCGAGCATTTTTTTGTTGTCAATTTTTCTGGATTCGCGGATATAGGACCTCATTCCCTCGCTGATTGCGGCCAGCTCAGCTGGATCGTCGGTCTCCCTCACTGGCGGCAAATGCCACAATTCTGCGACCAGATTCAGATAGTCAATCATGCGCAATGGCATTCCGTCTGACACATTGAAAATTCCACTCACCTTCGAATCTGCGGCACCCAGGCAGGCTGTGACCAGATCATCGACATGGATTCGATTCGAATAGCAATGTCCGATCGCCGGGGCAGTTTCAGGCCCTGGCGAAGTCGCTCAACTGGAATCCGATCGGGCCCGTAAATGCCGGGAACGCGCAAAACAGTCAGCTGCACTTGGTTTGCTGCTGTCCATTGCTGTGCGAACTTTTCCACATCTGCCCGCCGCTGCGCCCGCTGGGTCTGTGGATTAGTCGGCGCAGATTCATCAATCCAGCGGCCGTCGCAATGGCCATAGACACCCGTCGTACTGATCAATACCAGCTTGCCCGGCGGCCGGGTCAGCACTTGCTGAAGAAAGTTTCGAATGCGACAATCAGCCGCATCTTGCGGCGGAATCAGATAAATCACTGTCGTCAAGGCATCGGCATCAATGGTCGCAGCGCCCGGGTGATCAAGATCAATGCAACTATGGCTTGAAGCATCGCCATCGGCCGGCATGGACATGCGCGATATGGATACAGCTCTTCGGCCGCGACGGATGAGTTCCGTCTTCAGTCGCCGGCCAACGTATCCAGCCCCAGCGATGATCCAGCGCTGCTGGCAGCTGCTGCGTGTCATTGGATCCGCATCTCTCAGTTGCGGCGCAGCCGATCCGATACGGCCACAGGGGTCGGGTAGCGAAAGACAGTCAGATATGAATTGACAATGAATGTCACCACCGTCGCGATCAGCAGGAAATTGGCCGCCATCACACTCATCACACCCGAACTGAGCGCCAGAAATACAATCAGGATAGAAAATTCACTCAATTGGCCCAGTCGAACCCCCACTTCCCACCCCAGCTTTCCGGACTCTTTGACTTTGCCCAGAAGAACTCGATACGTGATCGGCTTGAGCATCAGAACCGCAGTTCCAAGTATCAGTGCGGGAATGATGACCGGCAGCGAGGAATAGAAGTCAAACTGGGCCCCGATGGCGACAAAAAAGAGTACCAGAAAAAAGTCTCGGATTGCATGCAGTCGCTCTGCAATGTAGCGGGCGATCGGCGATGCTGCCAAGGTCACACCTGCAACAAACGCACCAATCTCTTGGGACAGGCCGAGCATTTCGGCACAAAATCCCAAACTCAGGCACCATGCGATTGTCATCAGAAAGATATATTCCTCAATCTGCTCGAATTTGTTCATCAATTTGCGAACAGCATAAATTTCCAGAAAAAAAGCGGCTGCGACGAAAAATGGCAATGTGATTACAGGCAGAAATATGGCGGAGCCGACCCCGGAGGTCTTGCCCAGACCCTCAATGACGATCAGTGCGATGATTGCCAGCAAATCCTGCAGCAGCAGGATGCCGATCACCAGCTCGCCAATATGCCGGTGATGGAGCGCCGTAGTCGGCAGCAGCTTGATGCCAATGATGGTGCTTGAGAATCCAGTTGCAATCCCGGTGATCACCGCCTCAATGGTCGAAAATCCAAACAGCGCAGCGATTGCAAAGCCAATGACAAAAAACACCACTGATGAGATGACTGTGACCACCAGTACCGACTGAAAAATTTTCATCAGTTTCTGGGGGTACAAATCAATTCCCAGCAGAAAGAGCAGGAAGATGATTCCGATGTATGCCAGGTCCTGAAGCAAATCCACTTGCGGGATGAGCGAGAATCCGCCCGGGCCGATCAGCGCTCCCAAGACGATATACATCACAGGCAGCACTTGCTTGGCATAAAGTGCAAGCGTACCGAACAGCGCCGCACCGCAAAATATCAGAAAAACTGAGTATTCAATTGAGGAAAGATGCGATTCCATGAATCAGCTTATTTCTTGTCGGCGAGTGTATTTGCTAGTCGAACCCAAGTGTGAGTGCTGCGCGCGCAGCGGGCAAACAGCAGGCAGTCTTCTTCAGGCGGCTACCGCTTCCACTTGATACTGCAACCGACACTGGGTTTTTGCTCGCTGGAGACAGACTGACCGCCGAGCAGCGCGCTGGCCGCAGCGCGCAGATCAGAACCGGTTGCGGGGATTGTGTTGCCGGGCCGGCTGTCATCAAACTGTCCTCGATAAATCAGCCTTCGATCTGCGTCAAAAAGAAAAAAATCGGGTGTGCACACTGCATCGTACGCTTTTGCAAGGGCCTGACTCTCGTCATACAGGTAGGGGAAGGAGTAATTGAACTTGACTGCATCTTGAGACATATTCTCCGGACTGTCGGCCGGGTGTATGGAAACATCATTGGAACTGACAGCGACTACGCTGATCCCTCGATCCGCGAAATCGGACGCAAACTCGGCCAGAGCTGACTTGATCCTGATCACATAGGGACAGTGATTGCAAATAAAGGCAACAACCAAGCCGCGGGCTTTCGAGAAGTCTGCCAGGCAAACTTGGGCTGCATTGAAATTCGGATTGGTATTCGGCAGCGAAAAGTCAGGGGCAATACGACCCCGTTCTAGCGCATTTGAGGGCGTTTCAGCCATGATGCTCTCCTGAGATTGGTGGTTTTGGCCGGGCCTTGAAAATTATCTTCATTTCGTCTTGCGCGAATGCCAGTTTCTCAGTTTTGGCCGCAAGCCGGGCAATCGCTGCGCTTTGGGATGCGAACGCTTTGCCACTCGAGTCGAGCGGCATCAAAGAGCAGCAGCCGGCCATACTCTACGGCGCCAGCGCCAGTGATAATCTTGATGACCTCGTTAGCCTGCAAAGCGCCGATTGCTCCACAAACGGAGCCCAGCACACCGGTTTCACTGCACCGCTCCTGCGGCTCATCTTCAGGCGCATACAGGCAGCGAAAACACGGACTGTCGCCCAAGTCTGGACGATACACGGCAAGCTGGCCTTCCATGCGGATTGCCGCACCGGAAACCAGAGGCGTTGCGGTTTCGATGCAGGCCGTATTCAACGCGTAACGAATATCGAAGTTATCGGTTGCATCAACCACTGCACTGCATCCGGCGACCACTTTTGCAAGCTCAGCAGCATCCATCTTGCTGTCGATGCCGGTTGCTTGAATGTCTGGATTCAGATTTTGAATGGCAGTTTTCGCAGAATCGACTTTTGACTGGCCGACTGAAGAATTGCGATGCACAATCTGGCGCTGCAGATTGGACAGATCTACGGAATCAAAGTCATTCAAAATCAGATGCCCGACACCGCTGGCCGCCAGATACATTGCGACGGGTGATCCCAGTCCGCCGAGCCCGACAATCAAAACAGTCGCATTGGAGATTTTCAGCTGCCCCTCATATCCGATCTCAGTCATCATGATCTGACGGTTGTAGCGAAGCAGAGTTGAATGATCCATATCCGATCTCGCTAACAATGGCAAAGCGTATCTGCTCTCTGCGCCAGTGGGCACAGAGTAACTGCATGAGACAAGAAGCGTCCGGAAAACATCTACTCTGTTTCATCCTTGTACTGCTGATAGCCAGTGCCTCTCACATGCGGTTCTTTGTGGAGCAGGTTTCGCAAATGTGACAGATACTCGAATTCCAGATTCATCACTTGAGCAACACTTTCATCCCATCGCTTGCGGACCTCGCACTCGCCGCTGCGATATTGCGGAACTTTCTGGGCTCTCGTTTCCTCAAAACATGCCAGCAATCGATTTCGGACGGATGGGTCCTTAACATCAGGAATTCGGATCTGACCCACTTGACTGGTGCTGTAGTTCGGGAATGCCAATTTCTTGCCGGCATATCGCATCAGCTGTAATCGTCCAACCGTTGAATTAATAAAAACAGCCAAAGCCTTAGCTTCGTCAGATGACATGCCGCGAACAGGAATCCAACTGTTACCCACATATACTTTTTCACTCGCTGTGGCTACCAATCGTCCTGTACTCGTGTCTTGTCCTGCGGTAATCAATAGATGTCCCGCCTTTGCCAAGATTGACGCGGGGGGGGGTGAAACTGAATTTTGATCAGCATCTCTGAAATTGAATTTTCTAACATTGGTTTCGGGCACTGTTTTGCGAATCCAATATTCATCCGGCTTGCTCTCAATAAACATCTGACCATCGGCGCCCTTAGACTTCAAAATCGGAAAGCTGCCAGGCATATCAGCTACCGAAGCTTCATATGCACCCCTTAGAATCCGACCGGTTGCGGCCGGAGTGAAACCGGATTCTTCTATCGTCTTCAGGTCTGAATTTGAAGCGAATTTCGCCGAAGCCTCAGCCAGTTCCGGCGATCTCCATATTGCCGCTGTCCAGTCGCCGGCATTGATTCGCTCTGCAGGCCAATGCGATATTTCACCCCAGCCGCCAGCCATCGTGCCTGCCTCACATTGCAATGCAGAGTCGTGCAGTTCTGCAACTTCTGCGTCATCGGCCGGAAACCGATCTAAATTGATTATCTTGGTTGACATTGCATCAGAAGAACTTTTCTTTCTGAGAATAACAATGCTCTCGTTTATGCTGGTATTCTGACTCATGTTGATTTGGCCTGGCAAATGGCAGGTAACAATACTGACGATTTGGCAGCGTTGCGCAAGAATTTTTCTTTGGTACGCTGCAGAGGCAGCCGAAAGTACGATTGTCGGAGCAACCATTGCAAGAACCCCATTGCAACCACTCAAGCACCTATCTGCAAGCGCCACAAACAGCGGCTGGATTGAATTTTTGTCCACAAAATCTGTCAGACGTGAATCGAAAGCCACCAATTTTTCTTCTAGAGCATCAGTTCTAGTACGCAAGCCTTTTTGAATTTCTCTCGAGAATTTTTCTCCCATGCCTGCGCGATTGGTAAATGGCGGATTGATAATCACAATATCCGCGTTTTGAACAGCAGCAACAGCATCTTCGAGTTCTGCATCATAGGCCGAGTCCCAAACGGCTTGCGAGTCAATTTCTTCTGCCAGTTCGTCAATTTCTTCCTGTGGCACAATCTCTTCCTGTCCCAATAGCTCCAAAGAACCGGCTGAGACTTTGCCTTGAATATCTTGCGAGGGTCCGTACGGCATCAAATGCAGCCCCATTGACCGATAGCGAATGTTTTGATTGCCTGCTGTCAGCTGCGACGCGGCCAGCTGCAAAGAGACGGGGTTTATGTCAAATCCCTTGATACATTGCTCAACCGCAATTCTCTGCAGTTCAGCCAAGTCATCCTCTTTGGCTCCGTCCTCCAGCGCACGGCGCTTCATATCCGTCAGCATTGCAGCCAGCAGTGTTCCGCTGCCGCATGCGAGGTCGACGATCTTGAGATTCTGCCAATTTTTTCTCTCTGACCAATCTGTCTGACCATAAGCGTCCAGAGCGAATCGGGATGCTATAGACCCAGCGGTTGGCCGCGTAAAAAAAGCTCCGTCACTTTGCTGGTTGCCCATGACCCGATTGAATAATGGACCCGCATGGTCAGCGCCCATATCAGCGTATGTCTCAGCAATTCGCTCCGCTTCGGAAGCGATATGCCAAAGCGCTCTTTCCAGGCCTGCCAATTTGCCGGTATCTTCAATCGTCTCAATTACATTCACCGCGGGCTCCAGAACCGGACGAAAATCATGCCGCATGATTTGCTCCCATGATCGCCGCATTCTCGTGATAACTTTCGTGTGGTTTTTTATTGAAGCCAGGTCGCTGATTCCGCTTAGCCAGCCGCCTCCAGCTATGCGCTGGTGCAGCATCGCCGCGTTCATCATCAGCAATGCAGAAATCGTCACCCCGCTGGCCTGGGCATTCAGCGCTTTCTGATTAAGATTAGTCAAGCCAAAGTGCTTGTTCAATTCCGCCCCAAGCTCATCTGCCTCAAGATGAAAAGACGCTTCCTTGATGCTTGACTCAAGAATATTCAAGTCTCTCGCAATTCGGTTGTGTATCAGTCCAGACTTGGACAAGAGATTCATTTTTATTGAATCTCCCAGCTCATCAAGGCCAGTAAACACCAGCATTTGCTTTGTACCGTCCTCCACAACCTCCCGATGACTTCTCCGCTGTTTCTTTTGGGATTCTTTTTCGATCTTCACCTTTCTGCCAGTGCCCTTGTTGATCATATCCCGAGCTTTCTTTTTTGTCTTTTCGAGATTGATTTTGCCAATCGGTCTGGGGCCTGAAGGCTTGTCCCGCACTACGCCGTCTTCGCGTAGTTCCGGACTGCCATCTGCGTTATTCTTGCCTGCAAGAATAAGAGTCGCGTCAATTAATTTTCTTTCAATCTGCCTCTCATCGTGCTCAACATCAATTTCCGATAAGGGCCGAATTTCTTGATCGACGGAACTTTGCCCGCTGAGAACACGTTCTATCGCGAGTTCTGCCTCGCCCGGCGCCCCGACATGCACACCGTATCTGATGCGTTTGCTGTCGGATTTGGCGATAGCCAGAATAGTATGCACCTCTTCGGGGGCCGGCGGAAGATACAGGTGCATCAGGTCGCTGAGCTCATCCTCAATGCGCCTGTCATGGGCGCGCAACGCCCGCAATATCTGCCCTAATTCCTGCCAGCCATCCTCAGGCGCACTGGTGCTGATCCATTTTTCCGGATCAGCATTGGGCGGCACAAGAATAGGGCATATGATGTAACCGAGCTCCTTGTCGGGAGACACCCGCATAGCCCGGCCAACCGCTTGCACAACATCAACTGGACTTTTCCGAGACTCAAGAAATGCAACCGCACTTAGCGATGGCGAGTCGGTGCCCTCTCCGAAAATGCCCACATTGATTATTCCATGCGGCTCGTCTTGTGAAGCTTCAGCCAAACGTCGAATCGCATTCTTTCGGGCGATCACATTGTGAGTGGCATCCAGGTGCTCCAGTGAATACAGCGAGGCTCGCTTTCCATCCTGATTCTTGTCCAGCCAGTTTTGCAGCCAATTCCGCACCACATCAGACTGAAGATCTTCAGCCATATGCTTGGATTTGTCTACCGTGTTCATAAATGCAATGCAAGACCGAATCTTGACCGAATCCTCATCTGAATTCTGGGTTGCGCCGCCCATTGCCAGTGTGTATGCGAGTCCTCTCAGGTAGTCCGCAGAGGTGAGCCTCCCTCTGCCTGCGCTTTTCGTGTTCGTTGCCAGCTCGTAAGCGGCATCGTAGGTGCTTCGGTCGTTTGTTCCCAGTGCAATGATTCGATAGTCGGACAGCCAGCCGTTCTTGACGGCCTCAACATAACTCTTGCGAACCAGCTCCACGCCAAAAGTCTGCTCATCATCCATGGACCGAACAATCCAGTCGCTAGGCTTGTCTGCTCCAAGTTTGTGCGTATCGTATATTCGAGGGGTAGCTGTCTGGTAGATTCGGTAAGTGGCAGGAAACGCGGTATTATCGTGACACAAAGTGAAATCGCGAATTCGCTCCTCTTCGTTAGTGAGTTTCGGAATTGGCGTTCGACGTTTTCGCTTGACTCCGGCTGTGCGATGCGCTTCATCCGCCACGAGAACGGCGCAGGACTGATCGCAAATTTTCAGAGAATCCGCAATAGAGCGTCCGCTTTGGTAGGTGCCAAAAATAACGCTGACCTGATTTCCATCGACTCCTTCCCTGATCCACTCCGCGATTTCTGCTGGATTCGTGGTCACTTTCCCCTTCACATTCGATGCACTGACATTGCTGTTGTCCTGAGTCGGATCGAATGCAGTATTTTTTTTATCCTCTTTTTGGGGATCATATCCAGCAGTTTTATCCGAACATACCGCAAGCGGTCGAAGGTCATATTTGGCATTTTGCAGAAACTCACTTCGAATCTGCGCAACAAGCGCTATTGATGGACAAAGTACGATTGATAAGCCGCCTGCCGGGGTCAGCTCTTCGATGATACGAAGGGCAATGCGGGTTTTTCCGGTGCCGCACGGTAAAATAATTTTGCCACGTGCTTCACCTTTCGGGAGTCCGCCACTGTCAGATTTGGCGTGTTCTCTGAGCAATCGGACACTCGTTTCGATCACTTCCGACTGCATGCATGCTCGTGTTTGTCGAGCCTCTGCTTCCCCATCGCAAGTCGGGTCGCAATGGGGACAGTCTGGGTCTGGGGCCGTATATTTGTCACGCTGCTGAATCAGGTCATCGACAACATTGACCAGCTTGATAGGCTTGTCCGTCATTGAATCGACAGCTCCGGCTCTCCCGCCTAAAGGGCAGTTGCCGTTCGTCACGACCCAGCGTTCTTCCCAGAAGTCAGCAGCCGACAAGCCGATGAACGTGCCTAGTTCACTGTAGTTGATTGGGTTTCCAGAATTCGTTTTGTCCAGTTGCCGAGATTTACTTTGAATGGCGATATGCGCACCATCGCTTCGTCGCACAGCCACCAAATCAATTCCGGAATCCCTTGCGGGAGAGTCTGGGAAGTGCTGCTCCCGTTCGTCCCAATCTTCCCAAGTTTGGCATTTCTCAATGTCCCAGTCCTTGATTAAAGGTGCCATATTCTCAATGAGCGATTCCAGCCACCTTCCGTCGGTACTGATCGATGCCATCTCATCAGCCGATTCAACGGCTTCATCAAGTGCTTTTCGTATTTGATAATTCGGAATCATAGACTCAATGAGTTCGCCGATTCTCCTGAGAAAAAGTCGTTTTCTGACGAGCTGTCCGGTGATCTGGAGCCGTTAGTCCAAGATTGATTATTTTACGGCTTACCGAACGATGTCTGCGGCATTTCGCAGGTCGACTTGGATTATTGAAATAGGCTGCCTGCCGCATAATACTAGTGCCGATTCAAGTCCGCAGCACCGCAGAAACAGATCGACCGGCAATTCCCCTCGGCTGCCGAGCGGATCAGGCTGATACGCCTTGATCCGACTTGAGTCGAATGACTTGAGATCAGGGACGGACCCTGCATCGCGCCTGAAATGCCGAGGCACAAGGGCAGTGCGCCGTCCCAGACGCGCCTCAAAGAGGCGTTGCGCAAAGCCGCTGGCGGCGGCCGCAAAAATGACTCAAGCCTGAAAGCCAGCTCTTGGCTCAGCTTTCAGCATGCGGCCGCAAGCCGCGACTGATCTTTCGAATTTCCCGGATCGAAAGGCCTGTATAGCGCTGAACTTCCCGTTCAGATTTGCCATCACTGACCAAGAGTCGGGCAAAATCACGTTTTGAATCCTCTGCGCCCTGCTCTATCCCTTGCTCTATCCCTTGCTCTATCCCTATCTTGCGGCCCTCGTCCAAGACTCGCTGCCGTATCTGCTGCTCAAAATCCGCTAGTGTCGTTCTCATCTGCTGCTCACCCTCATGTTGCCTTACAACCTCCGCCAATGCACTGTGGCGGCCCTGTCCCTTGAGTTGCAGTATAAATTCCCTGATAAAATTCAATGCCGCCGGCCCCGCATCGGTACTGGAAACGCGCTCCAATGCCAAATCAAAGCTCGCCGCGCTCATACAGACCTTTCTCATCGACCAGGACATAGCTGTCAAAGCAAAAGCCGGAGTCGCGCAACACCTGCGGCACCTTGATCAGGTCGCTCAATCGAGTTTGCACATCCCAAGGCTGGTCGCCATTATAAATCACCACCGCAATAATGGGCGGCAGTGCCTTGAGATCCTCCGCTTCCATCAGCATCTCATACCAGCCCAGAACATAACGGCAAATTCGAATCGGCATAAGCCGATCGACTCTCGACTGCGCCTCCAGCATCAGTAGCACATATCCGCAGGTGGCATCCTCAAACTCAAACTGCCACATCACATCGTTGAACAGATGCCGGTACTTCTCGCTTTTTTTCAGATCCTGGTTGACGGTCTCCGTTGAATAGCGGCGGAATGAGTCGAAATCGATCCGCGCGACCACCTCGGCGGGCAGAAACCCCGCAGCGAACTCCCGTACGATCCATGGCTGCATCAGCAGCCGCTTGTAAGGGCCGTCATTTTCCACCGTCCTGCCTGTCTCCCGATCGTCATGATGAATTGCAATGCCGTGTGAAAAGAGTACCTGCATCCGGTCAGAATGTCAAGCAAACGGCGAAAATAAACATAGAGCTGCGGCGCAGAGTCTGGGGCCGGCTGGCAACTCGCCGCCGCTGATGCCCGGCTCAAGCCGAAACAGTTTTATCTGGCATGAGCTGAATGACTTGACATCGGAAGAATACAGTAAACTGCATATGAAAGGTTTTCATTTGGCAATCAAACCCACAGATCATTCATACAGTCAAGGTCAAAATTCAATCTTGAAATTTGGAAAATTGCGGTCAGGCTTGTTTTCGGATTAAAGACTTTGTCGCTCGCGCATACAGCGCTCAAAACATCTGTTGAATACCAATGCCAATGGATTGCTCAATGAATGGAGCTGCCATCAACTGGAAAGGCATCAGAATAAAACAAACCTCAGAGTTATTTTTATTCATTATCATGTTAATCGTCATTTTCTCGTTTTCCATGTACGAAGTTCTTTATTCGGAGGTTTCGCAATGCAAATTCCCATCTTAAAAACTCTATCTTCAGTGATTATCGCAGTCGGCTTGTCAAGCCCAGCTCATTCAAGCTGTATCACATCGACTACGCTTGGAGAGTATGTATTGGGTGATTTGGGGCAGGTAGATCGGTCTTGGGCAATTTCCGATCAGAGCGGGAGTTACGGCGACTCTGATACAATCGAATGGGACGATATTGCAACGATCGGTGATTCTAGTAGACTTCTGAACAACGCAGCGGAACTTGAACAGGAAAAAAATCGACTCATATGGAGTTGTGAGGCAAATGGAGCTGCTCTCATCATTCAGATGGAAAAGTATTTCGAAAACTATAAAGAAGGTGCTGCCGATCGTTTTGACTCACATTGGCAATCCGCTGCAGTCAATTGCACAGATGCCCGATATTGCTTAGAAATACGAGACGCTGCGATCAAGCAAGATCAAGATTCCATTGATCAAATAAGTGCCGCATACCAAGACAGGTTTGAAAAAGACATCACTGATTGCAAAAAGAACTTCGAGACCGTTTACGATGCGTTAGCAGACCAGATGTGCTACTAGTGGATTTGCATCAGCGTAAATTATTTTTGAGTCAAGTTTTCCGAGAAAATAACTTCAGCCGTTAACGCCAGTAACGCCTGTTTTTGCGGCGGCAATCTGATTTGTATGTTATGTACAAGTCATTTTAATTGTCGACTACTCCGCGGCTAACCAAGGCTACAGGCGCTCAGCCCGAATCTCAACGAAGCTGCCCGCATCCGGGTCGCGTCCGAACGCCAGCGCCAGCAGATGCACCGGCTCGCCGCCGGCCGCATACTGGCGCCCATACCCCCGATCCCGAATCTGCGCCAGCGCCGCCGACAGCGCCTTGTCCACCCGAGCCCGCGTCCCCGCCAGCTTGAACTCCATCACAAACACCTGCCCGGCATGAAACAAGACCAGGTCCGCCGCCCCCAGACTGCTCGACGCCTCCGCCTCCAGGTCCAGGCCCAAAGCCCGAAACGCCATATACACCATCGACGCATAGTGCGACTCATAGCGCTCAATCCCAGAGACATCATACCACTGGTGCGGAATGCCAAACAGATACGCCCCCAGCTGCGCCTCAAACCCGGCAAAATCATTGTCCGCCAGCAGCTGCGCCAGCTGCCGCGCCTGCCGCTTGGCCTGCGCGCCGCGATGCCGGGTCACATAATCCAGCAGCTCGCCGCTCAGGCTCACCGCCACCTCATGATTCGGATAGCCCAGGACATAGTCGGTCTCATCCCCGGCCAGCTCCTCCTTGATCGTCAGGTACCCCGACTGGAACAGCAGCGCATCCAGATCAATATCCGCCACATCAAACTTCGAGACCGTCCGCCTCAGCGCCAGGCGCCGCTCCAGCTCCATCGGGCTGACCCGGCGCCGGGCCAGCTCCCCGATCAGGTAATTCGGCGAGCCCGACAGCGCCCAGTAGCAGTCATACCGCCTCTGGTCAAACAGGTTGAGAATGTCCCACGGATTGTACAGCCGGTCCGCCCCCAGCCAGTGGTAGCCGTTGTACCACCGCCGGATCTCAGCGCGGTCCAGCCCGCCCAGCTCCGGCGCGAAGACCGTGTCCAGATCCCGGTCCGCATAGCCGCAGATCGACGCATAGCGCGGGTCCAGGCTGATGTCCGTCAGGTTGTTCAGGTCCGAGAAAAGACTCACCTTCGTGAACATGCTGACCCCGGTCACAAACACAAACCGCACATGCTCCGCACAGTCCTTGATCACCCCGTAAAAGCCCCGCAGATAGTCACGATTCGCCACCGCCAGCTCCGGGTCTTGCAAACGATCCAGAATCGGCTTGTCATACTCGTCAATCAAAACCACCACCCGAGCGCCAGACTCATTGTGCAAACGACGAAGCACATTGCGAAGACGCCTCGTTGGAACATCTGAAGCAGCGGCCGGCAATCGGTTTTCCGATTCCGCAGCCTCTAGTTGCTCAACTATCTCACCTGCAATCGAATCGGGATGATCGTTCGCGCCAACCAAACTAATTCTGACTACCGGACATTTGACTGACCAGTCCCAGTCATCATGGATTGCCAGCCCCTCAAAAAGGTCCTGCCGCCCCTCGAACAGAGCCTTCATCGTGCTGATCAGAAGACTCTTGCCAAAGCGCCGCGGGCGCGACAGGAAGTAATGACTCCCATTCTTGACCAGATCATGGATCAAGGGGGTCTTGTCGACATAGTAGCAGCCGTCCTCGCGAATGCTTCGGAAATCCTGAATTCCAAGCGGAAGCTTATGCTGTTGCATTGTCCTCAAACCTATAAAACGGCAGGTGTGCTGCCTGGTCCGCTCATGGCTGAAAGACAGTCACAGGCGCAAATACATTTCGGTTCAGCTTGTTTCATTGACTCACCTCCGGCGGGTGTGCTCCATCTGCTTGCTCTGCAGCCTGCAGCCTAGAGCGGCTCCGTCCGCATCTCAACGAAGCTGCCCGCATCGGGGTCGCGCCCGAATGCCAGCGCCAGCAGATGCACCGGCCCGCCGCCGGCCGCATACTGGCGGCCATACCCCCGATCCCGAATCTGCGCCAGCGCCGCCGACAGCGCCTTGTCTGCCCGGTCTTTCGTCCCCGCCAGCTTGAACTCCATCACAAACACCTGCCCGGCATGAAACAAGACCAGGTCCGCCGCCCCCAGACTGCTCGACGCCTCCGCCTCCAGGTCCAGCCCCAAGGCCCGAAACGCCATATACACCATCGACGCATAGTGCGACTCATAGCGCTCAACCTCAGACACATCATACCACTGGTGCGGAATGCCAAACAGATACGCCCCCAGCTGCGCCTCAAACCCGGCAAAATCATTGTCCGCCAGCAGCTGCGCCAGCTGCCGCGCCTGCCGCTTGGCCTGCGCGCCGCGATGCCGGGTCACATAGTCCAGCAGCTCGCCGCTCAGGCTCACCGCCACCTCATGATTCGGATAGCCCAGGACATAGTCGGTCTCATCCCCGGCCAGCTCCTCCTTGATCGTCAGGTACCCCGACTGGAACAGCAGCGCATCCAGATCCATGTCCGCCACATCAAACTTCGAGACCGTCCGCCTCAGCGCCAGGCGCCGCTCCAGCTCCATCGGGCTGACCCGGCGCCGGGCCAGCTCCTCGATCAGATAGCCCGGCGAGCCCGACAGCGCCCAGTAGCAGTCAAACCGCCTTTTATCGAACAGGTTCAGAATGTCCCACGGATTGTACAGCCGGTCTTCACCCAGCCAGTGGTAGCCGTTGTACCAGCGCCGGATCTCAGCGCGGTCCAGACCGCCCAGCTCCGGCGCGAAGACCGTGTCCAGATCCCGGTCCGCATAGCCGCAGATCGACGCATAGCGCGGGTCCAGGCTGATGTCCGTCAGGTTGTTCAGGTCCGAGAAAAGACTCACCTTCGTGAACATGCTCACCCCGGTCACAAACACAAACCGCACATGCTCCGCACAGTCCTTGATCACCCCGTAAAAGCCCCGCAGATAATCACGATTCGCCACCGCCAGCTCCGGGTCTTGCAAACGATCCAGAATCGGCTTGTCATACTCGTCAATCAAAACCACCACCCGAGCGCCCGCTGCAGTATGCAGCCGGTCAAACAAATCGAATAGAAATTCAGGGGCCGTCTCGGGCGGTGCATATGCATCCAAACCGCTATGGCGCCAGATCACTCGCAACTGCTGAATGATGTATCGCTCGACATCCTCTGGACAAGTGAATTTGCCGCCAAAGCTGATCCGGACTGCCGGACATTTGACTGACCAGTCCCAGTCATCATGGATTGCCAGCCCCTCAAAAAGGTCCTGCCGTCCCTCGAACAGAGCCTTCATCGTGCTGATCAGAAGACTCTTGCCAAAGCGCCGCGGGCGCGACAGGAAGTAATGACTCCCATTCTTGACCAGATCATGGATCAAGGGGGTCTTGTCGACATAGTAGCAGCCGTCCTCGCGAATGCTTCGGAAATCCTGAATTCCAAGCGGAAGCTTATGCCGGCTCATGATCTTGGCCCTTGACGGTCATCGCTGCTGGCTGAGCGCATGTGCCAAATAATCTGCCACGGACATCTTGAGATAAATGGAGGATGGAATACATTCATGCTCGAAAGCGACTTGCCTGTGCGATGCATTTTATTGCATTCAAGCCGTCAGTTGAATTCCGATTAAGGATGCCTGGACTGACCTCTCTGTCAAGGACATGCTCCATTTTGCAATGGCTGCACATGGGTATGGATGCAGATCAAAAGCTGCGAGAACCCAATTGCTCTTGTTTTCGAAAGAATGGACAGCGAACCTAAATTGATACAATGAGACAAATTGCACTTGTCGACTGATGCGTTCAGGCAAAATAGGATTTGTCTGGATCTCATTTTCGCTCAAGTTGCCGCCTCTGCTGACATAAATTTCCATGAACCATGACTGAGCTGACTCACTTTAGTGAACAGGGCGACGCCCGCATGGTGGATGTAGGCGAGAAAAAGCCGACTGTCCGCCGCGCCATTGCCCATGGCAAAATTCAAATGTCAAAATCGACACTGAATGAAATCCAATTGCGGCAAAACAAAAAAGGGGATGTGCTCGCTGTGGCCCAGCTGGCGGGCATTATGGCATCGAAAAAGACCGCTGAGCTAATTCCTTTGTGCCATCCGCTTGCACTGACGCATGCAGCCGTAGAACTGGCCTGTGATGCTGAAAGCTTGTGCGTCAGCTGCACCGCCACGGTGGAAACCCTAGATCGCACCGGTGTGGAGATGGAAGCATTGACAGCCGTTCAGGTCGCACTCCTGACTGTCTACGACATGTGCAAAGCCTCAGATCGCGGCATGGTCATTGCAAATGTGCAGCTGATGGAAAAATCAGGCGGACGATCGGGATTGTGGCAGCGAGCCTAAGACCATGGCCAGATCGAATTATTCAGCAGCCAGCGCCAGCGACATCCCTTCAACTCCCTACGAAGATGCGCTTGCCTCCATCCTCGACTCAATTCCAGCGCCGCGCGAGTCGGAGCGCATTCCAATCCTTCAGTCCCTGGATCGAGTCGCCGCCGAAAACATAACAGCCGCTGAAAATGTTCCCGGACATCGCAACTCGGCGATGGATGGCTATGCCTGCCGTTTTTCTGATCTGGCGCCAGCGAATTGCACGAGCTCACTCAAACTCGCCGGCATTTCTGCTGCTGGCAATCCATTCAGCGGTGCGGTGCATAAGGCTGAATGCGTACGTATCTTTACCGGCGGCGTAATCCCTGACTCGCTGGATACTGTCATCATGCAGGAAGACTGTACGATCAGCGGCGACCAGATATCCACCATCAACACCCATAAGCCGGGACAGCATGTCCGCCAGGCAGGAGAAGACATCAGTGCCGGCGAAGTCGCGATTACTGCCGGGCAGAGCATCACAACGGCAGAGCTTGGCTTGCTGGCATCAGTAGGCTGTCAGCATATTACGGTTTGGAAAACGCCAAAAGTGGCATTCTTTTCAACGGGAGACGAACTCAAAGGAGTCGGTGAGCCACTCGGTCCTGGCGACATCCATGACAGCAATCGCTACACTTTATACAGCATGCTTCGCGACGCACACTGCGAGCCGATTGATCTTGGTGTGGTTCGCGACAATCTTGGCGACACCATTGATGCAATCAATCAAGCCTCAAAATGCGCTGACGTGATTGTCACCACCGCCGGCGCCTCCGTAGGCGATGCTGACTTTGTCAAGCAAGCGCTGGAAACGCTCGGTGAGCTGACTCTCTGGAAAGTTGCCATGCGGCCGGGAAGACCGCTGGCATTTGGCAAAGTCGGATCCGCTTGGTTTTTTGGACTTCCCGGCAATCCCGTATCAGTAGTCGTGACTTTCGATAAGTTTGTCTGGCCAGCCTTGCGCAAATTGCGCGGCGAAAATTCTGTGAAAAGATTGAGGCTCAACGCAACAGCCCTCAAGCCGATTTTCAAAACACCTGGCAGACTCGAATTCCAGCGCGGCATATTCTCGCTTGATGCCAATGGCAATGCCGTGGTTGAGTCAACCGGCAACCAAAGTTCCGGAGTGCTGACATCGATGAGTCGGGCCAATTGCTATATCGTTCTGCCGTCTGAGACTGGCAATCTGGAGGCTGGGGCTCCACTTGAGATTGAGCCTTTCAAAACTTTCCTGTAAGAGCTGCACAATTGGCAACCGACAGCGAAAGATGGGATCAAAAATATCGGAGTCGCAAGCACGAGGAGCTTCCTGACCCTGACCTGCTGCTGATCGAGTCGGCCGCGCTGTTCGGTCCAGAAGATATAGCGATCGACTTGGCGTGCGGAACCGGTCGCCATGCCATTTATCTGGCTTCACTCGGCTGCCATGCAGTTGCCATCGACTGCAGTCATCAGGCGCTCAAGCAGTGCGCGGCACATGCATCCGCCCGCGGGCTGCCAGTGCAGCTCGTTGCCGCCAATCTGAATGATTTTCGACTGGCCCCCAGCTCAGTGAACGCGATTGTTTGCTTTCACTATCTGAATCGGGGCATTTGCGGAAACCTTATTGATGCGCTTAAGCCAAACGGTGTTTTGATTTTCAAGACATTCAATCAGAACTTTCTCCGCGTCAAGGCGAATTTCAACCCGGACTACGTGCTTGCACCGGGCGAGCTGCGGCGGCTGTTCGCAACTCTGCAGCCGCTGAATGGCAGCGACGACTGTCAAGCTGATGCAGACACCAAATCCTTTCTGGTCGCGCACAAAACATGTTAAGCGGCACTCATTTAAGCTGACTGCTATTTCCAGAATCGATAGGCAGATCAATTTTCAGCCAGGCATCAACGCGACTCAAAGTCATCTTGCATATAGAAAGTGCTGTTGATTGATATCACAGTTTCGCAAAATGCTTGCCTGAGAATCACGAACCAAAAAGCCGGGGTTTGAGTAAAGTTTCGCTCAGCCCTGCGGCTGCTGTCTGGAAATCAGGTCAAAACTGGTGTTTCGCCAGACGGAGTTTGATTGCATTTATCTTTTGAATTTGTGTCAGCAATTTGATTCAGCATGAATCAGGCGACTGACCATCATGCGCACTTTGATATAGCTGGCAAAGTTGCAACTATGCAATTTTTTGTCGTTAACTGAAAGTCACATGGTTTTTTCGCAACCGCAGCTTGACGAAGTGCCTAATTGAGAATATAATCACCGACATTAGTACCAGCATCTTTTTAAAGATGATCAAGTAAATGCATAGCCGGGTAGAATTAGTAAATGCATAGCCGGGTAGAATTATCTGCCCGTGGCAATCCGAAAGCGTCATGAGAAAATATACTGATCTGATTAGATTGCGAAGATATCGGAAAAAAATTCAGAGGTGCCAAAAGAAATACATTGAACTAAAAAGAGCTATTGAGCCAGAATCAAAAAGACCAGTCCAATTGACTGCGGGGTATTACTCAGCCCGTACACTTTCGCTGTTGCTGTTTGATGATGTCTGCGAGCGAGACTATCTTGACTTGCTTGCAAAAAGAGTCTTCCCCGAGCTTCCCGATTCGCCTGTGTGCTTTGATGTAGGCGGGTATATTGGCAACCATGCACTTTATTTCTCCCAGTATTTCGAGCGTGTCTACACATTTGAGCCTTATCCTAATTCATACCAATTGCTTTGCATCAACACTGAGAACTGCGACAATGTCTTTGCATTAAACCTCGGTTGCGGCAGCAAATACGGAAAGTTTTTCGCGCGAGGACGCTCACCCGATACACTCTCACTTGCTTGCGGGGGGGGGGGACTCCAGCGCCGCAACATTCAAAATATGAATTTGAGTTCGAGGTTTGCACCCTTGATGGCTTCATAAAAGAGCACGATATCTCCTCAGTTGACTTCATTAAAATCGATGTCGAAGGGTATGAAGCGGACGTGATTGAGGGAGCGAAAAATCTACTTCAAGCCCAGAGTCCGATTATTGTCTTGGAAGTGCTGAAAGAGGAGGTCATTGATGGAAGTTGTTCTGCAATTGATTCTCTGAAAAAGTTTGGCTATCATCAAATTTACGAAATCAGAAGAGAGACTAAGGCGGAAAGATTGAAGAGAATTTTGAATAAGGGAATTGACTCGACTGCAATCCGCTCACTAGACCGCCCTGGTCGACTGGAAAGAATTGAACGATTGGTCGAAAAGCATTATGTGATGATTCTATGTTCAAAGCATCAGATCGGCTGAAAAGCGCAAGACACTTGCAGACAGATCGGCCGGTTTTCTTTCTCACCGACAGCTGTCGCATTTGCCTGAGTCCGCTATACAAGAGCCTTGAACTGCCATCTCATGACATTGGCGACTAGATTGATTTTCGCACACCACCAGCTAAAGTTGATGACAGTGGAAGCACGAATTTACCGCAAGAACTCAGAAAGCCGCATGTCAACCATACAAATCGAACTGGAGAAGTAATGCTCAAGAATTGATGCTCTATGCATGCAAGAGACATGACGGATTCCCAAAACAAATAGCGAACGTACTGAGGGATTTATGCCAGTAACCCCGCGCACTCACCAGTCAACGAAATCTCACATACCATCACCATGACTGCGAATTCAGGCGAAAGCTAAGACTCAGACTTGGCAGCCTGACGCGCTTGATAGGCCGCTTTCTGCTCCGGTGTCGCCTCTGTCTGGTATTTTTCTTTCCACTGCGAGTACGGAATGCCGTAGATAATCTCACGCGCATCCTCGTAGCTCAATTCATGACCGCGCTGCTCAGCTTCGGCGCGATACCACTTCGACAGACAGTTGCGACAGAAATCAGCCAGATTCATCAAATCAATATTCTGCACCTCGGTGTGTGTTCTGAAATGCTCAACCAATCGGCGAAATGCCGCCGCCTCAACTTCGATTCGAGTCTGTTCGTCCATCGCGCAATTCTCCATCAATTTAATTTAGTTCAAGTCCGCTGCATGCTTCGAAACCGTCACTCGGCACCCGGTTGCTCCGCCGCCCGGCCAGGTGTATTGCGCTCGACCCAGCGGCTGGCGCCATCGGTGAGAATTTCTTTTTTCCAAAACGGCGCCTCGGCTTTGAGATACTCCACAATCTGCTCGCACGCGGCAATCGCCTCGGCGCGATGCTCAGCCCACACGGCAGCGACCACAATCGGGTTGCCCGGGACTATCTCGCCAACGCGATGGAGCATCAGCACATCTATCAGCTGATACTGCTCTGCCGCCGCCTTTGCAATGCCCTCAAGGTGCGTCTCAGTCATCCCGGCATAATGCTCAAGCTGCATGGCAGCGACCGCGTCGCCTTCATTGGAATCCCGCATGGCGCCGACAAATACCGCTGCAGCGCCGTGGCCGCCGCAGCGAAGCTGCTGTTCATGTCGAGCGACTTCGGCCCAAGGCTCAAACTCAGAATTGTGTATTTCTATCCGCATCCGGTAAAGTTTCGCCTGAAACAAGCCCAATTCGACCAAAGTCTGGCTCAGCCGCCCGTAACTGGCGGAAAAAATGCCAATTCATCACCTTCCTTGACGGTCGAGCCTAAATTCGCATACTCATGATTGATCGCTACCTGAATATTGCCCGGCGGGCGCTGCTCGCTCACGGCTGAGCGCCAGGCATCCTCAACGGTTGCGACCCCTCGGCTGTCAATCACCGTATCGCGCATGCCGACCCGATCTGCAAGACTCGCAAAAAATTTGACGCGAATGCCCATCTCAGTGATTGGTCAGGCAGCCGCCTCCAGGTCTTTGGAATATTGACCTTGAGAAGCATAGCCATTAACCCGCGCCCGGTGCAAAGCCAATTCCTGTACTCGACCGCGATTGCGCTCATCTCCAGACCAGGCAGTCATAGGCGCTTGCTGCAGAGCTCGTCCGTACGAAAAGGTCAGACGCCATGGAATGTCCACATCCAGCTGATTCATTCGGTTAAGGTGTGCCGTCGCGTCTTCATCGCTTTGGCCGCCGGACAAAAATGCAATGCCAGGCACTTCAGCCGGCACATGCTTGAGCAGACAGTCAACCGTCCGCTTGGCAACGGTGTCAAGATCGGCCTGTACCGCGCAATCCTTGCCTGAAACGACCATATTGGGCTTTAGAACGATGCCGCGCAATTCGACTCCCTGCTCCTGCAACTGCCCGAAAACCGCCGCCAGCGCTCGCCCGCTCACGGCTTCACAAACCTCAATGGCATGATCTCCATCCATCAATACTTCCGGCTCGACAATAGGCACGATTCCGGCTTCTTGACAAAGAGCCGCATAGCGGGCGAGAGCATGCGCATTCGCCATCAGGCAAGCATTCGTCGGCAAGCCCTCCCCAATCGCGATCACTGCCCGCCATTTCGCGAAACGCGCTCCAAGCTGCGCATATTCAGCCAAGCGCTCACGCAGGCCGTCCAGCCCTTCTGTGACCTTTTCGCCGGGATGTCCTGCGAGGTTCTTGGCACCGGTATCGACCTTGATTCCCGGCACAATTCCGGCGTTTTGCAGGTATTGCGCGAAAGGAATCTCACCGTTTACGGTCTGTCGGATGGTTTCGTCAAACAAAATCGCACCGCTGATGTAATCTGACAGATTGGGCGTGGTCACCAGCATTTCGCGGTAGCTCAATCGGGTTGCCGCAGTTGACTCAACACCGAGTTTTTCGAACCGTGAGGTGCAAGTTCCGATACTCTCGTCCATGGCCAGAATGCCGCGTCCCGGCTCAACCATTGCTATCGCTGTATTTTCAAGTTTTTCAAGCTGCATGTATAGTGTTATCTCCGTGGTTTTAGACAGGAATTATATATGTGCAAAGCGCTTGCGTTGCAAGTGTTCAGCACTCAGAATCTGGAATACAGCGACAGCCAACGCGCTGAGCAGACACAGTATGCCAGAGCAAGAGAAAAAAGGTCAAAGCAGACATATGCCGCGCTCTTCGGCACTGATCAGTCCATTTCGATTGACATCGTTTTGCCGATGAATCGAAAATCTCTGCCCCAGATGCTGCGCTTCGCAAACAGGCAGTGAGAAACGACTTTGCGATGAGTCCGAATGTACTTTGAACCGGTGCGGCAATACTGGTCATCACATCCTGAGAGTGCCAGAGTACAACGCGAAATAGTCTCATATATAGTGTGCATATATGGATATAATTCCAAATTTACTTAGTATTTCAGGATTTCATCAGGTCGATATGTATTCCAGAACCATTGACATTGAACTGCCTGCGGGCCAATCAGCGTTTCTGTGGGGCGCTCGGCAAACGGGAAAATCGACGCTTTTGAAAAATCAGTTTTCGGACAGCTTGCATTTTGATCTGCTTAATACAGAAACAATGCTGCGTTTCCTGTCTGCACCCCATACTCTAAGTGAAGAGCTTCACAAATGCAGTGCCGAAATTCGTGCCAAGCCAATCATCATTGACGAGATTCAAAAAATACCCGCACTGCTAGATGAGGTGCACAGGCTGATAGAGTCAGAGCGCTTGAGTTTTGTCTTATGCGGGTCCAGCGCACGAAAACTCCGGCGCGGCAATGTAAATTTGCTGGGGGGACGAGCTTGGAAGTTCAGTCTGCATCCTCTGACTTGGAGCGAAGTGCCGGGTTTCGATCTGCTGACCGCCATGTCAACCGGACTTTTGCCGGCATTTTATGGAAAGAAGTTTGCCAGACGCTCGCTCAAGGCTTATGTTGAGGATTACTTGACTCAGGAAATATTCAGTGAGGCGCTGGTCCGAAACACCGCAAGCTTTGCGCGATTCTTCGACACTCTGGCGTTTTGCCACGGAGAAATGCTTAATTTTTCCTCTATTGGCCGTGACAGCGCAATCGATTCAAAGACGGTACGCACCTGCTTTGAAATTATGGTCGATACGCTCATCGGGCACTGGGTTGATCCGTTTTCAAAAAAAGCCGATCGCCGCATTGTTTCGAGCATACCGAAGTTCTACCTTTTTGATCTCGGTCTGGCGAATCATATTGCGGGCAATGCAATCAGAGGGAAACTTGGCGCCAATTTCGGGAAAAGTTTCGAGCACTTTATTTTTCTTGAGCTTGTCGCAGCTGAAAGTTATCAGGAATGGGATACCAAAATCGAATATTGGCGAACCCGCAGTGGACTGGAAGTGGACTTTGTGCTGGACCAAGGCTCGGTTGCGATCGAAGTAAAGAGTCGCCTCAGAAGCGGCGACCTGCGCGCCATCAAGGCCTTTGAGGAAGAATATCAGCCGCGCCGCTCAATCGTCGTTACGTCGGAGCCGTTCAACCGAATTGCGGATGGAATTGAAGTCTTGAACTATGAGTATTTTCTTGACGAGCTCAGCAGCGGAAAATTACTCTGGCGGCCGTGATGCTTTTTGCTGTCACAGCGCCTCTTTCCAAGCTCCTCGATCAACCCTTCCCACATGACTGCCTGATGCTGTATTGAATGTTCGGGGCACAGTTGCTTGTCGACAAAAAGGTACTAAGAGCAAAAAAACAGCTGGGAATTGCTTAGAGAAAAATGGCCAGGTCGTCATTACATATTGAGCAAAAACATGGTGTTTGCTGCTTCGAAGGACGCCACCCTCACTGCAGATATCCTGGAAGCTTTAGAAATTGGTAAAGAACGCAGTATTCAAGGAGTCGTCTTTGAACTGAACGCTTGCAACGGCTTCAACCGCAAAGACCTCTGGGAATGGCTGCAAAAGGTTCATGCATGACAGCTGAAATTCATGAGTTGCAAAATGTGCCGCCGCAACGTGTTTCTTCCAATGGAGGCGAAACTTGAAAGATCTTCACGGACGCGTTTCTGCTATCGAGGCAAGACTTGACTGCTTGGCAACAAAGGAAGATATAAAGAATGTGGAGAGACGGATTGCAGATCGTGCATCATCGGTGCAGTGTTGGCTTACGGGGATTCTTGCCGCTAGCCTTGCGGCGGCAATCTTAGCCCTGTTTCGAGCATTTTCCTGATCCAGAAATTTGGACTTGGCCCCAAAGCCGAGCAGCGCCTGGAATCAGGAAAATGCATCCGGCGCACTGGCCTGAAGCCGCAATGTAAAACTTGCAATTCGACGGCGGCACATGCGCTGCGCCGCACCTTGATTCATCCTGCGGATCGGCAAATTCCAGCCTCTCCAAGAGCGAGTCATTGATCTTGGCCATTCGCATGGACAGAACCGTTTTCCGCAAAGTCACTGACACACCGCACCGCGCTGCGCCACTTTGTCAGCAGCTTGTCTCGCTGAGCGCTTTTCATGGCAGGGTGAAAACTGCGATCCGTTTTCCACAGCTCTGTGATTGAATCCAGGGATGAAAAGATGCCGGTGAACAATCCAGCCAGATAAGCCGCTCCCAAAGCGGTCGTCTCGGTATTGACCGGCCGATCGACTGACACCTCCAAAAGATCACAAAGAAACTGACAAAACCACTCATTTGCCGCCATGCCGCCGTCGATGCGCAGACGGCTGACAGCGCTGCCGTCTGAATCAATGGCGCGCAGCAGATCCGCCGTCTGATAACCAACCGATTCCAGCGCCGCCCGCACCAGCTGCGCCTTGCCGGTATCTCTTGTCATTCCAAATATCGCCCCGCGCGCATCGGGGCGCCAATGCGGCGCCCCGAGACCAGTCAGAGCCGGCACCAGATAAACGCCGCTGTTGCTGTCCAAGGACGCAGCCAGCGCGGCCGACTCAGATGCATCTTTGAAAAACTCAAGCTCATCGCGCAGCCACTGCATCACTGCGCCGGCAACAAAGATTGATCCCTCCACTGCGTAGCTTGCCCTCCCGGCCAGGCGATAGGCAATCGTCGACAGCATCTGATGCTGCGACCTGACGATCTCACTGCCCGTATTGATCATTAGAAAACAGCCGGTTCCGTAGGTGCTCTTGACCATTCCCGGCTGAAAGCAAGCCTGTCCAATCAAGGCGGCCTGCTGATCGCCGGCAACCCCGCAAATCGGCAGCGAGCGGCCCAGCAATGATGCATCGGCTGCGCCGAAATCGGCAGCCGAGTCCAGCACTTGCGGCAGACAGCTCGATGGAATCGAAAACAGCCTCAGCAATTCCGGATCCCACTGCTGCCGGCGGATGTCAAACAGCATCGTCCGCGACGCATTGGTCGCATCCGTCAAGTGACACCGTCCACCGGTCAGGCGCCAGATCAAGAAGGTGTCAATCGTGCCAAACAGCAGCTCGCCGCGCTCGGCCCGGGCTCGGGCGCCATCCACATGATCCAGAATCCACGCCAGTTTTGTCGCCGAAAAGTAAGGATCAAGCAAGAGACCAGTCTTGTCCTGAATGGCAGCTGCCCAGCCGTCGCGGCGCAGCAATTCGCATTGCCTCGCCGTACGGCGATCTTGCCAGACAATCGCATTGTAGGCCGGCTCGCCGGTCGCGCGATCCCAGACCAAAGTGGTCTCTCGCTGATTGGTCATGCCGATCGCTGCAATTGAGCCGTCCAAGCGATCGCCAGCATCCAGCGCTGCCTGCGCCGTCTCCAGCGTCGTCTGCCAAATCTCCTCAGGGTCGTGCTCAACCCAGCCGTCATTTGGAAAGTACTGCGTGAATTCGCGCTGCGCGGCCGCCAGAACCGAACCATCGCAGTCAATCAAAAAGGCGCGGGAACTGGTTGTTCCCTGATCAATGCTAAGAATGTATTGGCGCATAAGCTTTCCGTCCCGAAGCTGCATTGCAATCAAGCTGTCTTTCAATATACGCATTCAGCTCGTCAATTTGCATGCGATTCATGCGAATGCCATGGCGAGTTCGGCGCCAGATGACATCGTCTGCACATTCGGCAAACTCATTCTGCAGAAGATAATCCACTTCCGACTGGAACAGTCCGGGCGAATATTCGCGGCCCATATCCTGCAAGCCATGGCAGCCGCCAAGGATTGAGTTCGCCGCGGATCCATAATGACATGCGTAGTGATGGGCCAGTCTTGCTGGCAGCCAGCTGTGCTGCCGCCTCAGCGATGCGGCAAACTGCTCAATCGTCGCGCCGCCCGTATCACCGCCTGGAAGAACGCCGCGGCGCGTCCAGCAAGGCTTGTCAAAGCCATCGATTTTGGACAGCAAGCGCAGCACATCTTCCGCCAGCAGTCTGTACGTCGTAATCTTGCCGCCGAATACCGTAACAATCGGCGCCGCCGAATCATCAAAATCCAAAACATACTCTCTGGAAATCTTGCTGACGCCGGTGTCTGCACTGTCATCAAGCAGAACACGGACGCCCGTAAAACTCCAAACGGCATCTGCGGGTGTCGTCGACGCTCGAACATAGCGATTCACGGCCTGACAAAGATAGTCAATCTCTGATTCACTGGCTTGAGCGCCATTGCCGATGCTTTCTGTCGCCACTTCAGTCGTGCCGAGCAGTGTGAAGTCCTGCTCGTAAGGGATGCAAAACAAAACCCGCTGATCTTCATTTTGGAAGATATACGCATAGTCATGGTCAAAGAGCCTTGGCACCACAATATGGCTGCCTCGAATCAGGCGGATCGGCTTGTTTTGCGCCTGGGGCCGATACCCTTCAGCAAGGGTATTGACCCAGGCGCCGGCGGCATTGACAACCGCTCGCGCCTGGATCTGATAGCGCTTGGGCTGACCGCTGCCAAATGGATCAGTTCGAGCCAGCGAGAGCTGCCAGCCATTGCGTTCCCGAATCAGGTCAACACATCGGGTCCGGCTGAGAACGCAGGCGCCGAATTGAGCGGCATCAGCGATATTGAGCGCCACAAGTCTCGAGTCCTGAACCCAGCAGTCGGAATACTCAAACGCATGCTGAAATCTGGCATTCAAGGCCAGTCCGGCTTCATGCCGCGTGAGGTCAACTGACTTTGATTTTTGCAAAACGGCCATCGGCGCAAGTGAATCGTAAATGAGCATCCCGGCTCGAATCATCCACCGCGGTCGAATGCTGCTGTCATATGGCAACACAAACCGCAGCGGCCAAATAATATGCGGAGCGCTGCGCAGCAGAATCTCCCGCTCCCGCAAGCTGCGGCGGACCAGCCCGAAGTGATAATTCTCAAGGTAGCGCAAGCCGCCATGAATAAGTTTGGTGCTCGCCGAGGAAGTATGCTGCCCAAAATCATCCTGCTCACAGAGGAGAACTTTAAGTCCGCGGCCGGCTGCGTCTCGCGCAATGCCGGCACCGTTGATTCCACCGCCAATGACAGCAAGGTCGAACTCGACCTGACCGTTCAAACTACTGCTCATCAACTTTCAGCTGACTCAACGGATTGCCAGGCATGCTAGACGCGCAAAAATACGAAGATGAACCAGATGACTGACACAGCCAAGGCGCCCCAAAGCGGTGTCGAAAACGCCCACAGCCAGCCGAGAAAGATGAATATGCTGCCCAGCAGGCTGATGAACAGCCGATCTCCGCGAGTGGTGTCAATACCGAATATGCCGCGGCGCGCACCGCCGCCGGGGCGGAGCTTCTCCCACACACCCAAGGCCACGATGCAGAGCAGGACAAATCCAAAAAAAACCACGGTGGGCCAGGTCCATGCCATCCAGGTGAAATCAAGCATGCGTCTAGACCCGTCCCAGGGAAAAGCCCCTGGCAATATAGTTCCTGACAAAGTAAATGACGATCGCACCCGGAATAATGGTGAGCGCGCCGGCAGCGGCCAATAATCCCAGCTCATAGCCGGCCGTGCTGGCGGTTCTCGTCATCGTCGCGGCAATTGACTTTGCGGCAACGGAAGTCAAGGTTTTGGACAGCAGCAGTTCCACCCAGGAGTACATAAAGCAGAAAAACGCTGCGACCCCTATGCCTGAGGCGATGACCGGCATGAAAATCTTGACAAAAAATCGAGGGAACGAATAGCCATCGATATAAGCCATCTCATCCAGCTGCTTCGGCACCCCGGACATAAAGCCTTCCAGTATCCAGACAGCCAGCGGAATATTGAACAGACAATGCGCAAGAGCCACTGCGAGGTGCGTGTCGTAGAGATCGATCGCGGCATACAGCTGAAAAAACGGCAGCGCAAAGACCGCTGGCGGCGCCATGCGATTGGTCAGCAGCCAGAAAAACAGATGCTTGTCGCCAAGGAACCGAAAACGTGAGAATGCATACGCCGCCGGCAAGGCAAAGGAAACCGATATCACCGTGTTGATCACAACATAAATGATCGAATTGATGTAGCCTTTGTACCAAGTCGGATCTGTGAAGATCTTGATGTAGTTGTCCAGTGTGAAATCCAGCGGAATCAGCGCGAATGTTCCCAAAATCTCATTGGTCGTCTTGAACGACATGTTCAGCAGCCAGTAGATCGGCAGCAGCAGAAAAAGAATATAGAGCGTCGGCACCAGCCGGCGATGCATGGGCGTTCTGGAGGACAGGCTACGACTGCTCATTTCTCATCATCAGGGTATAGAACACCCAGCAGATCAGCAAAACGATAAAGAAATAAATCAGCGACATGGCTGCTGCCGGGCCGAGATCAAACTGTCCCAGCGCCAGTTTCACCAAGTCGATGGACAGGAAGGTTGTCGAATTTCCCGGTCCGCCGCCGGTCAGCACGAACGGCTCGGTATAAATCATAAAGCTGTCCATAAAGCGCAGCAAAATGGCGATTGTCAGAACCCGTTTCATCTTGGGCAGCTGAATCCAGAGAAAAACGGCCCAGCGGGACGCTCCATCAATTTTCGCTGCTTGATAGTAGGCCTCAGGGATGGCGCTCAATCCGGCATAGGACAGCAGCACAACAAGCGATGTCCAATGCCATACATCCATCAGTATCGTCGTGGCCCAAGCCGATATGGGCTGCTGAGTGAAGTTGTAGTCAATTCCCAGCGCATTGATGGATCGTCCCAAAAGACCAATATCCGGCAGTGCGAAAATATTCCACATCGCGCCCACTACGTTCCATGGAATCAGCAATGGCAGGGCCATCAGGACCAGACAAAACGAGACCCAGAAGCGACTTTTCGGCATGCACAAGGCGATGGCAATGCCAAGCGGCACTTCGATCAGGAGAATGATCGAGGTGAAAGTGATTTGACGCAAAAAAGAATCGTGAAACCGATCCGAATTGAGCACCTGCTCAAACCAGGTGAGCCCTTCCCAGAAAAAGACATTGTCTCCGAATGTTTCCTGCACCGAGTAATTGACAACTGTCATCAGCGGAATCAGCGCATTGAATGCCACCAGCGCCACCACTGGAATGACCAGCAGCCAGGCGCTTTGCTTGACAGTCTTGTGGATCAAAATCTAAATCCTCCCTCAAACAATCCAGCCATTCGCATACAGATAAGTGCGGGCCGCATCGAAGCTGACTCGCGCGCTGCCGGCTGGCAGCTGCTCATCCTCGGCACAGATCAGCGTCAGCCGATACTGCTCGTGCGCGACGTGAACCAGCTTGTGACGGCCAATATCGTCGACCCGCTGGATCTCCACTGCGATGCCATCATTGCCGAAACGGACGAATTCCGGGCGCACGCCAATTTCGGTGCTGTGACTTTGGCCCAATTCTCGGAAACTGTCTTGATTGCTGCAGATCACTCTCTGTCCGGCAAAAGTGACTTCTCCTCTGCGAACCTCGCAAGGCAGAACATTCATGCCGGGCGAGCCGATGAAATAGCCGACAAAAGTATGCTTGGGCCGCTCAAACAGCTCGATCGGCGTGCCGCTCTGTACCACTTTGCCCTCGAACATCACCAAAACCTGGTCAGCAAAAGTCAAAGCCTCAGTCTGATCATGAGTCACGTAAATCATGGTGGTACCGACATTTTGGTGCAATGCCTTGAGTTTTGAGCGCAACTCCCACTTCAGGTTCTGGTCAATGACAGTCAGCGGCTCATCAAACATCATCACATTCAGGTCTTCACGAACAACGCCGCGGCCGAGTGATATTTTCTGCTTGCCGTCAACCGTCAGCGACGCAGCCCGGCGGTGAATCCCCTTTTCCAAATCCAGCATGCGGGCAACTTCCATCACCCGCGGCTTGATATCTTTCTCGGACATCCCCCGATTGCGCAGGGGAAAGGCCAAGTTGTCAAAGACAGTCATGGTGTCGTATATCACCGGAAACTGAAAAACTTGAGCAATATGCCGCTGGACCGTGTCAATCCGGGTCACCTCCTGGTCATCGAACCAGACCTCGCCGGTGGTCGGAGCAATCAATCCCGACACAATTCCAAGCAGTGTTGTTTTGCCACACCCTGAAGGACCCAGCAATGCATAGGCGCCGCCGTCCTCAAACACCGTATCAATCTGCTTGAGGGCATAGTCAGCCTCCGTTTGCGGCGCTTTCAAATAGCTGTGCTGGACGTTGCTAAGCGTAATCTTGGCCATTTGGATGCATTGGTCTCAACAGGCAACAGCATTGCCAGCGTGATCAAAAAACAGGCATCTGCGAAAATCAATGCAGACCTCGACTTGCTCGCCGATCGCGTATTGATGGACTCCGTGGGATTGAGATATCCAGTCATGGTCGTGCACCAGCAGGTGCACCAAACTCTCCGAACCGCTGATTTCGGCTAATTTGACCTCGCCGGACACCACCTCGCAACTATCGCCTCGCGCGCTGGCGGACAAAGTCAGATGGTGCGGACGGATGCCAAAAAAGTACTTGCCATCGGGACAGCGTTTCAGCGCCAATGGACACTTCCACTGCGTACTGGCATTCACAGTCATGCTGTCTTTGGACTTGATGACTTCGGCCAGATTGATCGGCGGATGCGAGAAAATTCTCGCACAGGCAAGATTGCCAGGCTCCCGGTAAATTTCGATCGTTTTTCCGTATTGGGCAACCCGGCCCTCATGCAGGGCGGCTGTATATCCGCCCAGCATCAACGCCTCTTCCGGCTCGCTTGTTGCGTAGACTACAGTCGAGCCAGACTTGGCAAACAATCTTGGCAGTTCTTCGCGCAGCTGCTCACGCAGCTTGTAGTCGAGATTGGCCAGCGGCTCATCGAGCAAAACCAGCGGCGCATCCTTTACCAGCGCGCGGGCCAGCGCAGTCCGCTGCTGCTGGCCGCCGGACAAATTAGCCGCATCCCGGTCGAGCAGATCCGACAGGTTGAGCAGCTCGGCGATCTCGCCTACACGCTTTTTGATGTCAGTCGGATTTATTTTGGCCACCCGCAAGGGAGAGGCAATATTCTCAAATACCGAAAAGTTTGGATAGTTGATAAATTCCTGATACACCATTGCGATGTTCCGCTGCTGTACCGAGGCTGCAGTGACATTGTCGCCGGAAAACCAGATTTCCCCGGCATCGGGCCTGTCCAAGCCCGCCATGAGGCGCAGCAGAGTCGTCTTCCCGCTCAGCGTCGGTCCAAGCAGCACGTTGAACTCGCCATCATGCAAATCCAGACTGGTCGGATGGATATGAATCTGCCCCGCCACTGACTTGCTGACATTTTTCAGCTGAACTGTCATTTCTCAGATGCGCAAGTCAATGGGCTGACACAATCAGGCCTCGATCTCATTCGCAGACGTGAACTTGAACGCCGCTTTTGGCTGCCAGAGCCATGAATTTTTGGGGCACATCAGCATCTGTAATGAAATGATCAATTTGCTTGAGATCACAAAGAAAGACCGGCGCATTGCGCTTGAACTTATTGCCATCGGCAACCATAATCACAGTCCGCGCATAGCGCAGCATCGCCTGCGCAACCTTGACCTCGCGCCAGTCGAAATCGGTCACCACACCTTCTGCGGCAATCGACGAAGCGCCGATCACTGCAAAATCGACTCTGAACTGGCTGACAAATTCAGCGGTCGCATCGCCGACAATGCCGCCATCTTGGCGGCGAATCTGCCCGCCGGCAATAAAGGCCTCAATTTGGCTTGACTGGACCAGAATATTCAAAACGTTGAGATTGTTGGTCACCACCAGCAGTCCCTCATGCTTGCGCGCCAGCTGCGCTGCCACTCGCTCGGTGGTGGTGCCAATGTTGATAAAAAGCGAGCACTCGTTTGGAATCAGCTCAGCTGCTTTCTCAGCAATTCGCTCTTTACCCTCGACCGCCAGTATCTTGCGGGCGCCATAGCCAAGATTGACCACACTGTCACGCGTGATAGCCCCGCCATGAATACGCTGAAGCATGCCGGCTCCGGTCAGCTGATTCAAGTCTCGCCGAATGGTCTGAGCGCTGACATTGAACTGCTCGGCGAGTCGGTCAACTTGAACCAAACCCTCTCTTTTCGCAATTTTCCAGAGCTCTTTCTGACGCAGATTGAAGTCATCGCTCTGCGAGCTGCTTGGCATGGGATCAAATGACATTGACAAGGTCCCGATCAACGGCGCTCAGGGGTGGCAATTCAGTGCGCACTCGGCCGCTTTGCACCGACCAGGCGACCGTTTAATCTTGATCATTGAGCATATGGGATGCCAGCAACTTGGCTGTCACCCGCATCCCACATACTCGTGCTCATGATTCTGCGGATACCGGCGCCAGCGCGCCAGACCTCAGAGCGTGAGCGCCGTTTACCGTCTGGCAAGCTCAGTTGGCGCTCCAGCGCTGAACCAGATCGTCATATTTGACGGTTTTGCCCTGCGGTTTTTCCTCTACTTTGGCTTTCGGCGAACCCGGCTGATTCAGCCACCAAGACGGATCGCGCTCTTCGTTAAGGCGCGGCCCGCATCCGCCGTAGGTGCCATTGCGCTCATCGGCAGCCTGCATGCGAGCCATCACCTGATCCATCTCTGAAGCGAGACGATCCATAGCTTGCTGCGGGGTAAAGGCGCCGGAGTTCACATCACCAATCTGCTGCCACCAGATCTGCGCCAGCTTTGGATAGTCGGGAACATTAATGCCGGTCGGCGACCACCGCACACGATCAGGTGAGCGGTAAAATTCGACCAGACCGCCGAGCTTCGGCGCTCTTTCAGTAAACGACTCATGACGAATATCGCTGTCTCGAATCGGTGTCAGACCGACATGTGTCTTTTTCAGTGACACTGTCTTAGATACCGTAAACTGCGCATACAGCCAAGCCGCTTTGCGGCGATCAACCGGCGTTGACTTGAACAGGGTCCAAGATCCGGCATCCTGATAGCCCAGCTTCTGCCCTTCTTCCCAGTAAGGACCGTGGGGTGAAGGCGCCATTCTCCAAAGAGGATTGCCATCGTCATCGACAGTGTTGTTGCCTTCGCTCTTGGGTGCAACCATTGATGCAGTAAACGCGGTATACCAGAAAATCTGCTGGGCGACATTGCCTTGCGAGAGCGCGGGCAGAGACTGATAGAAGTCGTAGCTGGCAGCTCCGGGAGGCGCATATTGCCGCAGCCATTCATCCCATTTGCGAATCGCATACACTGCAGCGGGCCCGTTGGCAGCCCCCCCCCGCGAGACCGATGCGCCGACCGGATTGCAGGTCCCAGCTTCCATGCGGATTCCCCATTCGTCAACCGGCACGCCGTTGGGCAGCCCCTGGCTGCCGGCACCGGCCATTGAAAGCCATGCATCCGTCATGCGCCATCCCAGATCGGGAGCCCGCTTGCCGTAGTCCATATGGCCGTAGACGCGTACGCCATCGATCTCTTGAACGTGAACGGAGAAAAACTCTGCGATATCCTCGTAAGCTGACCAATTGACCGGCACACCCAAGTCGTAGCCATAGAGCTCCTTGAACTGTGCCTGCAGTTCGGGTCGGTTGAACCAGTCATGACGGAACCAATACAGATTCGCGAACTGCTGGTCGGGCAGCTGATACAGCTTGCCATCGGGGCCAGTGGTGAAGCTCTTGCCCATAAAGTCCTCAACGTCAAGCGTCGGCAGCGTGACATCGGCACCCTCGCCAGCCATCCAGTCGGACAGATTGACAGCCAGCTGCAGGCGTGAATGCGTGCCGATCAAGTCAGAGTCATTGATGTAAGCATCGTAGAGATTCCGATTGGTCTGCATTTGAGTCTGTACCGCCTGCACAACCTCGCCTTCTCCAAGCAGCTGATGGTTGACTTTGATGCCTGTAATCTCCTCGAATGCCTGAGTCAGAACCTTGGACTCGTATTCGTGTGTCGGAATCGTCTCTGACAGCACATTGATTTCCATTCCTTTGAAAGGCTCCGCAGCCTTGATGAACCAGTCCATTTCTGCCATCTGCTCGCCCATAGACAGCGTCGACGGCTGAAATTCAGCTTCAATCCATTCCTTGGCCTTGGCCATGTCTGCCGCTGCAGCGCGAAAAATGCTGCTTGCGGCAACGATCACAACCAGCGAAAGCGCCATTTTCATTTTGTTTGTCATATTAATTGTCCTCAGCAAAATTCAGTCAAAGCTGAAACTTCGATATTAGAGTAAATGAGTTTCGGAATAATACAATATTTTCGCTGATCAATTATTTTTTATGAAAATTTGTGAGGAATATTGATCAATACAAACATATTTTGAACTTTCGATCATTCTTATGTATGTCCAATCCGCCTCCAGCGCCAGCGATGAGGATGCCGCAAACTGGGCGGCCAAGAGGCGAGAGATTGGCTTGAGACGCAGAAGGGTTTCGCTTGGACAAAATTGATGTGTGCTAGAATGAGCTGATTTAGATTTCATCTCACAGCCAGTGCCAAATCTTGCCGGCTTGTCAGCCCGCGCAAGCATTCGCTTGATTGACCGCTGCACCATTCGGTCTGTCTATCTCCTCGAAGCGGTCCGTCTTCTCAAGACACTCGCCACAGAACCTGCCGAATCTCTGTTTTTCCGATTTTCCGATACCGGCACCATCACCAAATAAATCCGTCTTCAGTGTATCTTGCCTCTATTTCATCAGCCTCATGCCTCACTTTCGATTGAGCTCAGAAAAAAATCTATATTTGCATGTTCAACAGATAATTTGCATAGAATCTGCAAACCCTTGATCGGCGGATTGCCCTGTATTTTTACAGAAAAGCCTTGTACAAATATGGCTTTTGGAACTCCCCTGTTTTTCACCCGGCGGATGAAAAACAAAACCTGCCACAGGCATGCAAGGCCGATGAGGGTTCTGCCATACAGGCTGGGCGTCAGAGCCATGCGCCCGGCCTGCCGGCGGTCGCCGGGCTGCTCAGGAAGGTCCGACTGGCCGGGCTCCGGCGCTGGACGTGCCGATTCGGGAGTATTCAAGCGGTATTTATGATATGAGAGCTGTCAGCATTATCAATTGTCGGAGACAGCCGAAATAAAACATTCAATTAAATTCACTCCCCCCCCCTTGCTTCAGGCGGCTGACGGCGCTCGCCGCAGCGCTGATGCAGGCCATGCCTCTGCTTCTGTTCAATGGCCAATGGCGCGCTGCACAGGCAGCAGCGGTCAATGCCAGTGTGTGGCTGGAGCAGTCGATGATTGATCTGGTCGGCTGCGGCGCTGACGACCAGGGAACGATCACCATTCGTGCCAGCGGCGGGTTCTTCTACTGCGGCACTGCGGACCGCCCGCGGGCTTGCGATAAAACCAAAGTCCGGCTTATGGTGGTGGAGGGAGATGCGGGAGACCTGGAAGTCCGGATCAATGGCGGCTGGAGAGGTCTTGCGGGAGGTGTTCTTGTTGATATCGGCGGAGCCGGACTTACCATCCCGATCCGGGCGAAGGACGGTGCGGCGATTGACCCGGGGCGGCTCACTTCGGCAGAAGAGAGAGTGTTTCAAGCCAGATCTGTGGCTTGGGGTCCTGCGGAAGAACAAAGTGCGTACCAAGGAGTTGAGAGGTTCAGGATGCAAGTCTCCAAGGAACCGGGCGGCCTGCACCTGAAGGACTTTTCTATTACCGGCACGCCCTTTTTCGGACCCGGAGTTAGGGGAACGTCGCTTGACGGTTCTTCCGGAATCAGATTTTATGTATTGAACCCCAACCCCAGGTTCGTGATCAGCGCCACCCGCACCCCGCGACAAACAACCCGCTGTACAGTGTCGTCGCCGTAGCTGGGGTTTGCCTGAGGCGGGAAAATCCTGCGCTGAAGCCAGGAGCAGAAATGAAGCCTTGACAGTATATGGAGGGACAGGCCATGATCAGCCTGCTTCCCTGAAGAGGGCGGGCAGGTCCAGTCGGGGGTGTGAGTCGCTGCGGCATTGTCTCACGGTGAAGGGGCGGCGGCCCCAAACCTGGGGCGCGGTCAGCGGCATCGCAATGAGAAAGGCTTTCCCGGCTGGAAACGGATCCATTCCAGATGGCGCCGGCGTTCCTGTTCTGTTCGAATTGCCGGCGAGCAGCCCTGCCCGTGCTTGAATCGCTGGCATTGTGCGCGGATGTATGGGATGCGGCAGCGGCGAATCCAGGCAATCCAGCCGGTTCTGGAGGTGAGGGATCTGAAAACATGCGCGGCAGTCATAGCTGTTGCAGCAAATGCCTGCCGGGTGCGAGGAAACGCTCGCGCTATGTGCTTCCCGTATCTTCTTAGAGAGGAAACCACTGCCGGGGTGACCTCTATCAGGCACAGTGCGAATTTGTTTATCAGCGCAATCTGTAACAATGGTGTCAAGGATGACCGGCAAAATCATCTCATTATCGCCATGTGCAATCTGTTACGATACCCGTGCATTCTCATTGAAGACAGACACCGAAATCAATAGGGCGTACTTATCTAATAGATTGGAAAGAACAGCCAAGACAATGGTGGGGCTGTGCAGTAAACTATGCATAGGAAAAAACCGATGGAATGCACAAATTTGACAGGACATTGCGATGTCACTGGTCATGCTTGGTTTTACAGGGGTTTTCGCCTTCGTTATGGCGAAGATGTCCTCGGACTGTAATACCCCAGGCATGGATGCCATAGCAACCATGAGGGATTTCGTGCTGCGGTCGCATTCTGGCGGCGGTATTCATCAAGATGTTTTTAAGCTTGATCCGATGTGCTCGCAAGCTCTGTCAAGATTTAAAATTGAGTTCACTCATGAGATGCCTTATGGTTTTGACGTTAACGATGCAGCATTCGTTGCGGAATGGCTGGATGCATATCGATCGCAAGACATGCGGTATCAAGTGCTATTCTTAACGGGAGATACACAATGAAGCTACTAGGTGCGTTACTGATTTCGCTGGCCTGTACAATGCCAGCATCAGCACAGACCCTGACGATATCCCATTCAAATTGGCATCACCAGCCAATATTGAAACGCTATATCAAGACTGTGGAAATCCAATACATACCATCAAGTCCACCAATAACCGAAAACGGTATGACAATGGAGCCGGTGGGTTACATAGAAAGATTGTATTGTGATATGGATCCGAATTATTCTTCGCGTTGTAGTAAGGCCAATGGGGAGAAGTGGGATTTGATAACAGAGTTTGTTTCAATGGGATCTCGTTCTTATTCGGTGAGGCACAGCAGCGGCAGGCCCATAAGTGGCGCTGTTGATGAAAAACAAGATATTCCGTATGGTATTAATGCGCAAAGTTATTATGTCACGACAAGTGATAAAGAAGAATCCTCGGGCAATTTGATGAGGGTTGAGGCATCCGTCAATAATACAATGGACGAGCAGATTGCAAGTGGATCGATAGTAATCGATGGCCCATAGGGCAGTGTCTCAGTTTGAATCTTGCGCATTGGCTGCCCCTGTGTCCGGAATGCCGGACCGGCATCGATCAGCTGGCATCCTAACACCTCACAAAGCCTGCCGTCGCGTCCTGCTCAAGTCAGCGGCACTGGCCAGGATCTTGGTGCCGTCGCAGAAGCATTCGAGGATGCCCCGCCGGGTGCGGGGCACCGCAAAGCTGGCTCGCGATTCAAGGATCAAGTTGTCTGAGAGATTCCGAACCGACGCCGCGCACATTCTGCCGCACCCGTCGTAGATGAATTCTTCTTGATGCGAACTGCCGGGCAGATTCATACCGAGATGATTTTCATGGTATTGGTGCCGCCCTGGATGCCCGCTTCATCGCCGCGAGTAACGAGCAGACTGTCGCCGGATTTGATAATCCCGCGCTCCACCAGCATTTGGGCGGCCTGGCGCTCAATAGGAAAATCCAATTTCGCATCCGCCTTGAAACTGACCGGATGCACGCCGCGAAACGCAGTGACCCGCCGCTGCGTCCGGCGGTGCGGGGTCACAGCAAAAATGGGAATGCCAGACAGCGACCGGGACAGCCACTTGGCGGTGGATCCTGACTCGGTCATGGCCAGAATCGCGGTCACGTCAAAGTGCCGGGCGATGTAGGTGGTCGCCATCGCAACCGCCTCTTCGGCGCTGGAATACTGATCCGAGCCCAATTCGGTCCGATCCTCAAAGCGGTCAGTTGATTCGGAACCGCGGCAGATGCGATCAAGAGCCGCGACCACTTTCGCCGGATGCTTGCCAATGGCGGATTCCTGCGACAGCATCACTGCATCGGTGCCGTCAAGCACAGCGTTGGCCACATCCAGCACCTCAGCGCGGGTCGGATTGGTACTTGTGACCATGGAAGTCATCATCTGCGTCGCCGTAATCACAAATCGATTGTGCTGTCTTGATTCTTTCGCCAGTTTCTTTTGTACCCCGGGCAGTTTTGCATCGCCGATCTCAACAGCCAGATCCCCGCGCGCAATCATAATGCCATCGGATGCGGCGGCAATTTCGCTGAAATTCTGCACGGCCTCTGCGCGCTCGATCTTCGATACGATACCTGCCTGACAGCCGGTAACGCTCAGCAGCTCGCGCGCGAAACTGACATCAATCGCGTTGCGCACAAAAGATACCGCCAAATAATCCACATCCAGCTCTCCGGCGTGACGAATATCCTGATGGTCTTTCGGTGTCAGCGACGATGCAGTCAGTCCGCCGCCGCGGCGATTGATGCCCTTGGAGTTGGACAGCTCGCCGCCAACAACCACTTCAGTCTTGATCACCGGATCAAGCACTTGCGTGACCCGCAGCACGATATTGCCGTCATCGATCAGCAGCACATCGCCCAGCTTCACATCTTTGGGCAGATTCTTGTAGGTCACGCCCACCCGCTCCCGCGTGCCCTCCTCTTCGTGCATCTCGACATCAAGCTCGAAGACATCCCTTTCTTTCAGCGCAATCTTGCCGGCTTTGAAGCGGCCAATGCGAATCTTTGGGCCCTGCAGATCCGCCAGGATGCCAACCGGCTTATTCAGCTTGTCCGCATGCCGGCGAACCAGCTCGATGCGTCTTTTGTGATCGTCGGCAGCCCCATGCGAAAAATTAACCCGAGCAATATCCAAGCCTTTTTCAATCAGGCGTTTCATTTCCTTGTCTGAATCCGTCGACGGACCCAAAGTTGCAACAATCTTTGTCTGTCGAAAACGCATCCGCAAATTACCCGGCTAACGCCTGCTGTGGACAATCGAACTCATTGAGCGCCGCCAAAGCTGGCAGTGCGCGGGATTCGACATATTTCAGAAACGCGCCGCCCCCCGTGGATACATAAGAAATTCGATCTTTGATACCATACTTCTCAAGTGCAGCCACAGTGTCACCGCCGCCGGCAGCAGCAAAAGCGGACGAGCTCACAATCGCATCGGCCAAGTCTTGGGTTCCGGCCGTGAACGGCGCATGCTCGAAGGCGCCGACGGGTCCGTTCCAAATAATCGTACCCGCCGCCGCCAATACAGCGGCATAGCGCTGCGAGGTTGCCGCGCCGACATCAAGAATCATTTCGTCCGGGCCGACCTCGCTGATCGGCTTTTCAGCGCAGCGGGTATAAGGACTGAAAAACGGCGTCTCATAGACATCGGCGGCCGGCGAGTCAGCCCTGGCGCCGACAACTGCGTCGACCGGCAGCGGGACATCGCATCCTGTTTTTGCAGCTTGCTCCAGAATCTGCGCCGCCGTCGCCATCAGCTCCGGCTCATGCAGGGAGCGGCCCACCGAGCAGCCGGCAGCGGCGAGAAAGGTATTGGCGATCCCGCCGCCGACAATCAGGGCATCCGAGATTTGACACAGCCGCAGCAGAACCTGCAGCTTGCCCTCGATTTTTGCGCCGCCGACAATCGATACCAGCGGTTTCTGAGGGGTTTCGAGAATGCGGCTCAAAGTTTGCACCTCGCGCTCAAACAGCAGGCCTGCGCATGCTGAAGAGACATGCTTCATCACACCGGCAGTCGACGCATGATTGCGATGCGCGACACCAAAAGCGTCCATCACAAAAATATCGCACAGCTTGGCCAGCTGGCGGCTCAATACATCGCTGCACTGTGTCTCACCAGTCAGAAACCGTACGTTTTCGCACAGCACCACCTCGCCCGGCTGCACCGCGACCCCGCCGATCCAGTCTGGCTCAAAACGAACCGGACAGCCCAGCATATCCTGCAGCGCCTGCGCCACTGGCCGCAGCGAATAGCGCGGGTCATACTCGCCAGGGGCTGGCCGGCCGAAATGCGAGACCAGAATGACCGCAGCCTTGTGCTGCAGTGCATGCCTGATCGTGTCAAGCGAGGCTCTGATCCGCTCGTCGGAGGTGATCTGGCCGCTGGCAACCGCAACGTTCAGGTCCGCACGAATCAAAACCCGCTTGCCGCGCAAGGATACGGAGTCTAGCTGAATCATGGGCTCATCGCATGTCAAGGCATTGACCGGCCATGCTAGGCGGCATTCATCAATGCAACAGTGGTATCCAGCATTCGATTCGAAAACGCCCATTCATTATCGTACCAGCAGCACACCTTGGCCGAGCGCTCACCCACGACTCGGGTTGTAGTCGCCTCAAACACCGACGAGACCGGGCAGTGATTGAAGTCCGAAGAGACCAGCGGCTTGTCATTGAACGCCAGAATTCCCTTCAGCGCGCCATCAGCAGCAGCCCTGACGGCCTTGTGAATGGACTCGACTGTCACTGCCGACTCGGTCTGGACCGTCAGGTCAACCAGCGACACATTAAGGGTCGGCACGCGGACTGCAAAACCGTCAAGCTTGCCGTCAAGCTCTGGCAGCACCAGTCCAATCGCTTTGGCGGCGCCGGTGCTCGTCGGAATCATGGACTGGGTAGCCGATCGGGCCCGGCGCAAATCTGGATGATAGACATCGGTGAGCACCTGATCATTGGTATAGGCGTGCACGGTTGTCATCAGCCCTGAGCGAATGCCAAACTCATCATTGAGAACTTTTGCGACCGGCGCAAGGCAATTGGTCGTGCATGACGCATTGGAAATGACGGTGTGGGACGCATTGAGAATCTGATGATTGACGCCATAGACAACGGTGGCATCCACCCCGCCGCCCGGCGCGGACAGCACCACCTTGGATGCGCCGCCGGCCAGATGCGCGGCCGCTTTGTCTTTGCTGGCGAAAAAACCGGTGCATTCAAGCACGACATCAACTCCAAGCTGACGCCACGGCAATGCCGCCGGATCCCGCTCCGACAGCGCGCGAACCAATTTGCCATTGACTGTAAACCCCTCATCGACCACGGCCACCTCGGCGCTCAGGCGTCCATGTGCGGTATCGTACTGCAGCAGGTGTGCATTGGCCTCGCGCGGCCCCAGATCATTGATGGCAACAATTTCCAGCTCGCTGTGTGCGCCAGATTCGATATGAGCTCGCAGGATATTGCGGCCGATCCGGCCAAATCCATTGATGGCTGCTTTGATTGTCATTTGCTGAATTCCTTCCCTCGTGTCTTTGCTGACAAGAATAACGCGTCAGTTCAGTTGGGCCAGCACCGCCTGAACGACCGCCTCTCGGGTTACATTGAGATATTCGTAAACATCTTCTGCCGGCCCCGACTCGCCGAATTGATCCACCCCGACTGACCGCCCGGCGGGTCCGACATAGCGCGACCACAAGGCTGTCACGCCAGCCTCTACACTGACCCGGCAGCTCACCTGCGGCGGAATCACCGAATCCCGATAGGCCTGCGGCTGCGCCTCAAACCGGTCTGTCGACGGCATGGAGACAACCCGCACCGCAACATTCTGCGTCTTGAGGACTTCGGCCGCGGCGACCGCCAGGCCTACTTCCGAACCGGTGGCGATGATCACGGCTTGCGGCTGATCGCTGTCATGCAGGACATAGCCGCCGCGGGCGGCATCTGCGAGCTGCCGGGGGCTGCGGCGGAACTGCGGCACGCTCTGGCGTGACAGCAGCAGACAGTGCGGACGGGAGCCCTCCTCGATTGCCGCCTTCCAGGCGATCAGCGTCTCCTGCGTATCGCATGGGCGCCACACCGATAGATTCGGCATCAGGCGCAGCGTTGCCGCCTGCTCAACAGCCTGATGGGTGGGACCGTCTTCGCCCAGCCCGATGGAATCGTGGGTATAGACAAATATGGAGGGGATCCTCATCAGCGCCGCCATGCGCACCGCGTTGCGAGCATATTCTGAAAACACCAAGAAAGTTCCGCAATAGGGTTTGAATCCGCCATGCAGCGCCAGTCCGTTGACAATCGCTGTCATGGCGAATTCACGCACCCCGAAATAAATATAGTTGCCGCTGAAATCGTCGCACGTGATCGCCTTGGAACCGCTCCAATAAGTGAGATTTGAACCGGTCAGATCCGCCGAGCCGCCGATGATTTCCGGCAGCTGCGGCCCGTACGCCTCCAGCGCCGCTTTGGAAGACTGTCGCGTGGCGACGGGCGTATCGGCCGCGGCCTGAATCGCCTGCGCGCTGCGCTGCTCCCACTGCTGCGGCAGTGCGCCGGATAGTCTGCGCTCGAACTCCGCCGCAAGATCAGGATGCTCTGAAGCGTAAGCTGCCAGCCTTTCGCTCCAAGCTGATTCAGCTGCACTGCCGCGCGCGGTGCAGTCAAAATGGGTGTAAATGTCAGCTGGAATCTCGAACGGCGGATGATGCCAGCCGATGCGCTCGCGCACCCGCGCGACCTCGTCGGCACCCAGCGGAGCGCCGTGCGCGCCGCCAGTGCCCTGCTTGCCGGGAGAGCCCCAGCCAATGATCGTCTTGCAGCAAATAATGCTAGGCCTTGCCGTCTCGTCGATTGCGCTTTGCAGCGCCTGGCGGACAGACGGCGCATCATGACCGTCCACAGCGTCGATGACCTGCCAGCCGTAAGCGGCAAACCGCTGCGCAGTATTATCGGCAAACCAGCCAGACACCTCGCCGTCAATCGAGATGTCATTGTCATCGTAAACGACAATCAATTTGCCGAGCTTGAGCGTTCCTGCCAGCGAGGCAGCCTCATGCGAGATGCCTTCCATCAGGCAGCCGTCACCGGCAAATACATAGGTGCGGTGATCGACGAGCTCATGGCCCGGACGATTGAAACTGCTGGCCAGCTGCCGCTCGGCAAGAGCAAAGCCTACGGCATTGGCCAGACCTTGGCCCAGCGGCCCGGTCGTGGTCTCCACTCCGGGAGTCAGTCCGTATTCCGGATGGCCTGGCGTTTTCGAGTGCAATTGGCGAAACTGCCTGATTTGCGCCATCGGCAAATCATATCCGGTCAAATGCAAAAGCGCATAAATCAGCATGGAGCCGTGTCCATTCGACAAGACAAAACGGTCTCGATCCCGCCAGTGCGGGTTGCGAGGATTATGTTTCAGAAACTCGCGCCAAAGCACCTCGGCGATGTCGGCCATGCCCATCGGCATGCCGGGATGCCCAGAATTTGCTGCTTGCACGGCATCCATGGCCAACGCGCGAATTGCGTCTGCTTTGCTCATGTGCTTTACGCTTTCCAAAAGGTCTTTGGAACCGGTATCAGGTTGAAAGGCTAGATGATCTTGTGCCGGGAACACGAAGTGCGGAGCGGGATCAGCGGCCTCAGACCTCAATTATACAGTGTCTGTCGAAATCGGGATTTCCAGAATCACTGACCTGCCGGGCATAGCCGCGCGGATTGGAGATCACTCGGGTCTTGCCAATGCGGTAATCAGCCGACTCGTGCGTGTGACCATGAATCCAAAGCTGTGCGGCGCTTTGCGCCACCAAGTCATCGGCATGGGACGCATAGGCCGGCGACAGGCTGTCACCGACGCGGCGACCGCTCAGGGACCGCTGCGATGGCGCATGATGCGTGGCCACGACTGTTTTAGTCTGCGGCGGGACCTCGGCCTCGAACTGCGAGCGAAAATACCGGCAGCTGTGCAGATGAAACTTCTCGGTATCGTCGGGCGCCAAAACTCGCTCCTGGTAGCGAATCACCCGATAATCATTCATGGCGCCTTGCGCCTGCAGCTTCGACAGGACCGCGTTGCCCTGGATGGCAAAATCGGTCCACAGCGTCGCCGCGATAAAACGCACGCTGTCAATCCAAACCGTCGAGTTCTCGCAATAATGGAAGTTCGGACAAGCGGACAGCCGGTCAATCGCCTGCATCACCTCCTCGACACCGTGGTGATAGTATTCGTGATTGCCGCACAGATAAATAATCGGGGTGTCGGGAAAGGAGGCGATCGCCCAGCGAGCCCCGGCATCGCAGATGCCAATATCTCCGGCCAGCACCACTGCATCATAGCCTGATTCGGGCGGCTCAAAGTCCGAAAACTCCAGATGCAGGTCTGAATAAATCAAAATTTTCATTAGCGCTCAGCTTTTGTGCTGCCGATCTGTTGCCGGCGCAGGCCGAGGGCAGCGGCGCCGGTCTCTCTTGCTCATCTGCGCCATGCCTGCCTCAGGCCTTGGCCTCGTCCCGGATTGCAGCAGCGGATTGCCTGCCGAGGCTCTTTTGCCGCAAACTGTCCTCTGCAGCCATCAGGGCGCCGGGACGGATCATGATTTTGCAAACGATTCAGCATTCTGGCATCTGGCAGTTTCGGCTTTATCCGCACAGGGTCGGATATTATGCTGTATTCTGAGCCTCCGGCAGGCACGTTTGATCGGCCCCGCCGGCCTTCGCAGCAGCAGCAAAGTCGATGCCAAAAACAGAAGAAAATTAGGAACGTACAGTGTTCAAATGACTTTCTCGCATTGCTGTATAATGCGATCTGGCCTTAGGAAAGGACAATTGATTGTAAAGGTGATCAAAAAATGAAATGGCTGACCAACCATTTCCTCGTCGCGATGCCCTCGCTGATGAATTCAATTTTCGAAAAATCGGTGATCCTAGTCTGTCAGCACAACGAGGAGGGGGCCCTCGGAATCGTGGTCAACCGAACCACTGAGCTGTGCCTCAAAGACATTGTCAGCGAACTGAACCTGAACACCACGGATGTGCCTGAAATGAAACTGCCGGTCCACTTCGGCGGTCCGGTTCAAGTGGATCGGGGACTGGTATTGCACGACTCTCAAAACAGCTGGGCAGCAACCATTCCGGTCGGCTCTGAGCTCAACCTGACACTTTCCAGAGATGTGCTTGAGGCAATATCCGAAAACAAAGGTCCGCAGCTGTGCATGCCGCTGCTGGGCTTCGCTGGCTGGGACAGCGCCCAGCTGGAGTCAGAAATGAGTGAGAATGTCTGGCTGAGCACACCCGCGGACAGCTCGATCATTTTCGATACGCCCATCAATCAGCGCTGGCAGCGGGCTGCGTCGCTGGTGGGAATCAATATCGAAACCATGCCCACTTACGCTGGCCACGCTTGATTGACTTCGCACAAGCGCTGCATCACGCCCGCCGCATGAGTGATTTTTCCACCAGTATCGGGCCATGCTCTTGCGGTCCCGCAGCAACAGGACAGACAACTTGAGCAAACCCAAAAAGGCCGACACCATTATCGCCTTTGATTTCGGTGAAAAGCGCATCGGCGTTGCTGTCGGGCATGCACTGTCCGGCACAGCCCATGGCATTGACTGCATTCAAACTCGAGACGGCAAGCTCCCGGCGGACAGAATGGATGAGATTTTCAGTCAATGGCAGCCCGGTGTGGTGGTCGTGGGCGAGCCGAAGGTGCGCAACAAGCCTCATTTCATGGGCTTAAGAAATCTGAAGCTGTTCGGCAAATGGCTGAGCGGCCGCTACGGACTGAAAGTTCACTACGTTGACGAGACGCTGTCTACAGAAGAAGCCAGGCATCGACTGGCCAGCGCCAGCCGCAAGCATTCGACGCGGCAGAAGACGCAGCTGCGCAATATGATTGCCGCCGAAATCATATTGCAAGCCTATTTGTCCTCCCGGAACTCAGGTGCGTTAAAATCAGCATCCCCCGCTCACCCGCAAGAGGCATCATGAACGACAGTCAGCCGCAGCGCCTTGAGATCAGCAAAATCATTGACTCCATGACGGAATCAGTGCATGCCATGCTGGAGCGCCGCCCGCTGCTGGTCGGCATTCAAACCGGCGGCTTGTGGATTGCTGAAAGAATCAGCGAAACGCTTCAGCTCGAGGAGCCCGTCGGCGCCATTGACATTTCGTTCTATCGAGATGATTTCAGCCGCATTGGCCTGAATCCCGAAGTGCACACTTCCAATCTGCCGCAGGATGTTGACGGGCGGCATATCATTCTGGTCGATGACATTCTGCACACAGGTCGAACCGTGCGAGCGGCGCTCAACGAGCTTTTTGCCTGGGGCCGTCCGGCATCCGTTACGCTTGCGGTACTGATCGACCGCGGCAATCGAGAACTGCCCTTTCAGGCTGACATCGTCGGCAACGCCATGTCGCTTGGCAATGAGCATTTTGTCAAAATATCTCCAAACGGGGATGTCACCTATACGATTGTCGAAGACGCCGGCTAAGCGCCCGAATTCATGCAAAGTGATGTTCAAATCGACCCCCATGGACGATTGAGACATTTCATTTCCCTGCAGCAGCTGCCCTGCTCGCTGATTGAGGAGCTGCTGGCGCTCGCCGAGTCATTCATTGATTTCGGCACCCGAGACATCAAAAAAGTCCCGCTGCTGCGCGGCAAGACGGTGGTCAACCTGTTTTTTGAGCCCAGCACCCGCACCCGAACAACATTTGAAATTGCCGCGAACCGCCTGTCAGCCGATGTGATCAATCTCCAGTCGGATGCGATGTCAACCACCAAAGGGGAGACCATTCTTGACACCATTCAGACTTTGCAGGCCATGCATACCGACACCTTCGTCGTACGGCATCATCACAGCGGCGCAGCCGACTTGATCGCCCGGCACGTGCCTGAGAACATTCATATCATCAATGCGGGCGATGGCCGCTATTCCCACCCGACACAGGCTTTGCTGGACATGCTCACGATTCGCCAGCACAAGCCGTCTTTTGAGAATCTGACGGTTGCCATTGTGGGTGATATTCTGCATTCTCGCGTCGCTCGCTCCGAAATCACAGCGCTGAAAAAACTCAATGCCGGTCAAATCCGTATTGTGGCCCCAAAAACCCTCATTCCGACCGGTATCGATAAACTCGGGGTCGAGATCTATCATGATATGAACAAGGGCATCCGCGATGTGGATGTCATCGTCATGCTGCGGCTCCAGCTTGAGCGCATGGAGGGGCAGCTGATTCCGAGCCGGCGCGAGTATTTCCAGCGTTTCGGACTGACTCAGGAACGACTCGCATCGGCCAAGCCGGATGCGCTTGTGATGCATCCCGGCCCCATCAATCGAGGCCTTGAGATTGAATCCGCCGTGGCGGACGGAGAGCAGTCGGTGATTCTCGATCAAGTCTCAAATGGGATTGCGGTACGCATGGCCGTGATGGCTAAAATCATGGGGGGCGTCCCGCAAAAAACGGCACGTACAGCATGACTGTCACCGCGATTCGCAACGGCCGGGTGATTGACCCGAAAAATTCGCGCGACGAGACTGCGGATTTGTTTATTCGCGACCGCAAGATTCTTGCGCCGGACGAGGCGCGCGGCAAGAAAGCGGATCGCGAGATTGACGCAAGCGGACTGATTGTCTGTCCCGGTCTGGTCGATATCAACACGCAAATGGGCTCGCCGCATTCTGAGCGGCTCTCGACCATGAAAACCGAATCGCGCGCGGCCCTCGCTGGCGGAATTACCAGCGTCTGCATTCAGCCGGACACGCAGCCGCCGGTGGATACGCCGGCGATGGCGCATATGATCCGCAGAAACGCCAAGCGCCACAGCGGCATCCGGATTTATCCGCTCGGGGCCATGACAGCTGGACTCCGGGGCGAGTCGCTGACCGACATGGCAGCGCTGAAAGATGCTGGCTGCGTTGGGATCAGCAATGCCCGCGAGAGTGTCTCCAGCACGCTGCTGATGCGCCGTGCGATGCAGTACGCCGCGACCTTTGACATTGCCGTATTCATTTATTCTCAAGACCCATGGCTGACCGGCAGAGGCTGTGTGCATGAAGGCGAGATGAGCACACGCTACGGACTGCCGGCCATTCCAGAAGCCGCCGAAACTGTCGCGATTGCCCGCGATCTGGCATTGGTAGAAACCACCGGCGTGCGCGCGCATTTCTCTCAGGTGTCGTGCGGACGATCGGTCAGCATGATTGCCGAAGCTCGCAAGCGAGGGCTCAACGTCAGCGCTGACGCAGCCATCCATAATCTGCTGGCAACGGAGTTTGACGTTGAGGGATTCAATACACTTTGTCATGTGCTGCCGCCGCTTCGCAGCGCAGACGATCGCGCCGAGCTGCGCGAGGGGCTCAGCGCGGGCATCCTATCTGCGATCTGTTCGGATCACCGGCCCTGCAGCGCTGACAGCAAGCTGGCGCCGTTTATCGAGTCCAAGCCTGGGATTTCCGGACTGGAGACCCTGCTGTCACTGGCATTGCGGCTGGTGGATGATGGCGCCGTGGAATTGAATCAGGCGATCGCCTGTGTGACTTGCAATCCAGCCCAGGTGCTCGGCATTGATGCCGGCTCGCTGGCGCCGGGAGAGCGGGCGGACATTTGTGTTTTTGACCCTGAGAAAATCTGGCGGCTGGAAACGGAAAATATGCTCAGTGCGGGCAAGAACAACCCATTTGGCGGCAGCGAGCTGCGCGGGAAAGTGGTTTACACTCTGATTGACGGCAAGCTTGCAGCTGGATAAGCGTTTTTTTGAGCTGAAGCGCGACTCTCACAGCGGCTCGGCGCTCACCGCAGATTTTCAGGGATGTCGCGGGCAACGCTTGTCGCCATACGCGGCTGTATCTGCGCATACTCCTGTGCGGACTCACGCACTGCTTTGCGCAGCTCGTAACTTCTTTGCAGGTTCATCCAGAATTCAGCGGAGGTGCCAAACCAGCGACCCAGTCGCAAAGCTGTATCAGCTGTGATGCTGCGCCGCCCGCGAATAATCTCAGACATACGATTTTCCGGCACCCGCAGCTGTCGTGACAGCTCCGCTGCGCTCATGCCGATCTCGTCTATTTCACCTCGCAGGATTTCACCTGGATGGATTGGTATTCTGCTCATTGTCATTCCTCATTAGTGATAGTCAACTATTTCAACGTTTTCAGGGCCATCGTCTGGCCATTCAAAACAAACATGCCACTGCTGATTTATGCGTATTGAGAATTGTCCAACGCGATCACCGCTTAGCTCCTCAAACCGATTGCTTGGCAAGGCGACCAAATCATAGATTGATTCAGCTGCATCCAGAATTTCCAACCGTTTTTGCGCCTGGCAGCTAAAACTCTGAAAAGCATGTTCGAAATGACCCCCTGCAAATTTTGCGGTTCTCTTATCACGGCAACTCTTAATCATTGTAAAGCAGCATATCAAGTGATATCCGATATGTCAAACGTATTACGTTTTAAATATAACCATTTTAATCGAGCTTTTCCCTTCATTTACCATGACTGCCGAAAATCTATCTAAACCGCTTCTGCTTCACCTCCTTTCCTAAATTATCAGAATTCCGGCAATTGGAAAATTCGTTCACCATTCACATTTTCTATTTTGGAGGTATTTTGATGTTTCCTGACAATTCAAATGGACTCATCTGCTCGTTGCAATCGTCCCGAATCTCAAGTCAATTTCATGGACCAGATTGTCAAATACGATAGGCTCTTCAATCTTCAGCTGCAAATCTCTGAAGTAATTCGCTGCCTGCAAATCTTCCCGATCCAATAACACCATATAGGGATAAACTTCGCAACGCACAAAATCAAGCAGTTTCATATTGAGCCTGTCAAGCCAATTTGACCATCAGCAATGCCTTGACTGTTCCGAAAATCGAGACGTGCCCATTCCGCTCGTTCCTTGAGAATTGTCAGTCACATTTGATTCTCCCTTACCCTCTTCCTTATCAATCATCTTGAGGCAGATAAGACTGCATGCCTGATCGATCAAAGCGATCGGATTAGCCGTCGTATCGGTCTGCAGAATACCCGCAATACGCAACAGTTTTTTGAAATTCATGATTCATTTCGCTACCCGTCCTACCCAGAATCAAACTACATCAGCAATTCGATCTTGCTGAGTGGTGAATCGGCATAAGCCTGCTTGTGGATGGCCTCTTCTTCGGAGGTTTCTATTCAAGAAGAGGCCCTCAGATAGATTGAACAGAGCACAAGAGAATATTCAGGCTGACATCTCCGATAGAACTCGTTCGCATTCCTGTTGATCGCAACTGCGCTGATTTCTCAAGTTTCCTATGGCGGCACTCCCAGTGAGCGTCACTAGACCGGAGAATAACTACCGCCACAGCGCATGACAATGTATCGGCGGGCTATAGAATGCGCTAAATCTTGCCGGGGATGCCAGCAGACTAAAGACAGGCTAAATCTTGAAACGACAGATTTGCCGCGTAGCGGTCTTCGCTCAATACCGCTGGTATGTGGCAGCATCAGGTAGATTGATCTCAGTCTGGTTGTCCACTGTCAACCGTTTGCCTCCATAAGGGAGCGCCAGCCCATATCCTCTTTTTTGAGGAATAATTGGCTGGCAACCTTCAAGTTTTCTTGCGTTTTCGTCAAAAATTTCTTTTGCATCCGGATTTTTTTGCAACAATGTCTCAATGGATGATTTTTTCATTTGGCTCTCCGAGTTATGCTGAATTTAGTAAATCAGCGTCATTTGGATATTGCAGTCATTCGTGCTAAACCGGCGTGGCATTATTGGCAATATGCTTAAGCCGCTATTATATATGATGAGATGAAAGAATTTCAGTTGCAGGACAGGTGTTTCACACAAATCTGCCAGAAAATAAAATAAAATTAACGCTTTGAATGCACACGCTGCAAGGCAGCAAATCTCAAAGATTCGGGAAGCCTGAAAAACTATTCGGTCGCTTTTTGGGGTTTGCTGCGATGGCACTGTCAAAAGTTTTGTTATGAACAAAGTATCCTCAGCAAAACGCCGCAAGCTTCCGACTGGCATCCAGACATTCTCTACTTTGCGAAACGAGGGCTGCTACTATGTAGACAAGACTGCTCTGATCCATGAGCTGGTCAGGCAGGGACGATACTACTTTCTTTCCCGTCCCCGTCGTTTCGGCAAGAGCCTGCTCATCAGTACGCTCAAGTCCCTGTTCGAAGGCCAAGAGGAGCTGTTCCGGGGACTGGACATTCACCCGCACTGGGACTGGTCGATCCAGCACCCAGTGGTCCGACTCAGTTTCGGGGGCAAGTACAATGAACCTCAAGGGCTGGAGAACAATGTGCTCAATCAACTGTACGCTATTGAGGAAGAATTCAATCTGGAATCCCTGCCTCCTGTGCAAACCAGTCCCGAGCGACTGCAGAACATCCTGCGTCACCTGCATCGGCAAACCGGCCAGCAGGTCGTGGTGCTGGTGGACGAATATGACAAGCCGGTTCTGGACGTGCTCGAGAAACCGGAGATGGCTAAAAAGAACCGGGATTATCTACAGGGGCTGTACGGCATTCTCAATGATGCCGACGAGCATGTTCGCTTTGTCTTCGTGGCTGGACTCACGATGTCCTCGAAAACCAGTTTTTCCTCAGGTCTCAACAACCTTACGGATATCAGCTTGCTTCCCGGATATGCCGCAATCTGCGGATATACAGATCATGATCTGAACACCGTGTTTGCCCCGGAACTGGCAGGGCTTGACCGGGACAGGATCCGCACCTGGTACAACGGCTACAACTGGCTTGGCAATGAAAAACTCTACAATCCGTTCGACATGCTGCTGCTGTTCCAGAAACGGGAAATCCGATCTCACTGGTTTGCAACGGGTCCGCCGGGTTTTCTGTACCGACTGCTGAAAGAGCGAGAAGTCAGCCCGATGGAGCTGGAAAACCTCGTAGCCGATGCAGATTTTGTCTCGAATTTCGAGCTTGACCATTTCAGCATCGATGCCCTGCTGTTCCAGTCCGGGTATCTGACCATTGTCCAAAAAGAACAGCAGGACGAGAACATTCTGTACCATCTGGATTATCCGAATTATGAAGTCCAGAGCAGCTTCAACAAGGGCCTGGCCGAGCACCTGACCGGGCGCGGACGGGAAGTCGCGGCCGCCGGACGGAGTCTGGTCCAATGTCTCGGAAGGAACGATCTTCCTGCGCTCAAGGAGAAGATTCAGGCATTGCTTGCGGGAATTCCTCATCCCTGGCATGACAGCGGAGAGCTGGGCCGCTATGAATCCTGGTATGCGAGCCTGCTGTACATGAGCTTGCGCACCACCCGAGTCGACCTCCGGGTGGAGGAACTCTCCAGCCACGGCAGGGCAGACATGGCGGTGCTGCATGAAGGCCGGGTGTTCGTGCTGGAGTTCAAGGTGGTGGAAGAGCGTGCCGAGGCGGAGAAAGGCTTGGATCGTGCCATTGCCCAGATGCGGGAAAAAAACTATGCCGACCAGTACCGGGATCGGGGCGAGCCGATTCATCTGATCGGAATGGTGTTCGGCCGAAAAGAGCGCAATCTTCTGGAGGTTCGCGCCGAGAAGACTTGATTTCGGTGCCCGCCGCAATTTAAACCTGCATCAGACAGTTCGAAAAACTGGCTTGAACCGCACTTGATTAGGGGATCTTTGAAACTTTGCCAATCAAGAAGATCAGCCGGTTTTCCATAGAGTTTCAGGCACTGCCACTCCCGCCCGGCTTCCCGCGTCACAGCCAAGGCTTCCTGTGTTGCTACTTTACTCATCTTCCATTTTCTTTTGAAAAAGCATAACTGCCGCAGATTCGTGAAACCTGCCGAAAACGGATCTTGCAATCCATTTTCTTTCCCGCTTGATTCTGGTTTTTTAACAACGGCAAAAGATCAAAATCGGAAGATATTTTTCATAGCTTGAACAAAAATTCGTCTGTGACTCTCTGGCGACATCAGAATCGGCAGGTCAACTTATTCATATAATCTCAATTTATAAGAAAAATATCGGCAAATTGTGTCAAAATAAGGAATTTAATCAAATTAATGTTATTTTTAAATTCATTTCAGGTTGATCTTGTTAAATTTAGAAACTTGAAAATAAAATGCTGATCGAATTTAGTGTCAAGAACTTTCTCTCTTTCCGGGACCGTCAGACATTCAGTCTCGCGCGGGTCAAGGGGGATGAATTGCTGGACTCAAATACCTTCCAGATAGATGTCCCAGGGAAGATCAATCTGCTTAAGTCTGCGGTGATATATGGACCGAATGCCAGTGGAAAAACCAATTTTCTATTAGCATTGCGGACGATGCAAGAAATTGTCTTGGAGTCAGCAGCCGAACTTCAGCCTGGCGACAGTCTGCCCGCCGCCCCGTTTCGATTGAGCCAGGCGGCGCGAAAGGAACCGTGTGAATTCGAGGTGGTTTTCATCGCTGATAGCGTCCGCTATCAGTATGGCTTCGCTGCTACAGAAGAACGAATCGTTGAAGAATGGTTGCTGTCTTACCCAAAGGGCAGGCCACAGCGATGGCTAGGAAGGACTTGGAATGAGGCTGATAGCGGCTATGACTGGCAGCTTGGCAACAACCTCTCAGGTGAGAAAAAGTCATGGCAAAAATTGACAAGAGAGAATGCCTTGTTCCTTTCAACAGCTGTACAACTGAACAGTGATCAGCTACGGCCAATCTATATTTGGTTCAAGCATACATTGCGTACAGCCAATATGGCAGGCTGGACTCCAAAGTTTAGCGCATCGCTATGCAAAAGAAACGGAATTGAGAAATTGCGCGTTATGGAATTTCTGCGAGCAGCCGATTTGGGCATAGATGATATTGTTGTTGAAGAAAAAGAGTTTGATTATGCCGACTTGCCGGATGGTATGCCGAATTCCTTGAAGGAAACTGTTAGAAATCAAATGAAGGGAAAGCAGTATCTGGAAATCATGACATCACATGTCGATGCGGAAGGAGAAACGCAGCTTTTTGATATAGATGATGAATCGCATGGCACACAAAAGATTTTCTCGCTTGCAGGACCCTGGATTGACAGCCTGAATAAAGGGTACATTCTTGTTATTGATGAATTGAATGTTGGCTTGCACCCTCTTTTATTGAAATTTCTCGTTAATCTGTTTAACAATAGTGAGATTAACAAGAAAAATGCACAGCTGGTATTCACAACACATGAGACCTCGATTCTCAGCCAAGCCTTATTCCGACGGGATCAGATATGGTTTTGTGAGAAAGACAGCGAAAATGTCAGTGAGCTGTGCCCATTAACTGACTTTCATCCTCGAAAAGGACGTGAGAATCTTGAGCAGGCTTACCTTTCCGGTCGTTATGGCAGTCTGCCCTATGTAAAACCGTTGGAAAAAATTTAGCAGGAAATTCTAATGGGAACGGATAACCTGTTTCACAAACGCAAAGCGAAAAAACTTCGAGACATCGAGAGAAGGAAGGCAGAAAGACAACAGTACTCCAAGGTGTTGATTGTATGCGAAGGTGAAAAAACCGAGCCAGGCTACCTTGCAAGATTGAGGGACCACTACCGTCTCAACACCGCAAGCATTGAAATCTGCAGTTCTGAGGGTTCAGACCCCGGCAGTATCTTGCAATTCGCAAAACAGCGGTACCATGAGGAAAAAAGGAACGGAGACCCCTTTGATCGTGTGTATTGTGTATTTGATAAAGATGAGCACCAGACCTATGAAAGGTCCATGGAGACAATTCGAAATGCCTCGCCAAAAAACACCTATATGGCTATCAATTCCGTTCCATGCTTTGAATACTGGATATTGCTTCATTTCGTTTATACAACCAGATCTTTTTCCTCTTCAGCTGGAAGGAGCGCCTGTCAGCAGGTCGTGAAATCTCTCAAAAAGTATCTGCCCTTTTATGAGAAAGGCGATAAGATAACCTTTGGACAGCTAATGGAGAAAATCGAGTTTGCCAAGGCAAACGCTCAAAAAAGTCTGGAAGCCGCCAAAAAATCAAATACCGATAATCCGACAACACGCGTCCACAATTTGGTGGAATATCTGCAGAACATCAAGAAACAATGAGACTGGTTACCTTATGCAATTTGCGGATTTATCGTTATATCGGCTAGACTGCAGATGAATATTTAGGTTAGTGACGGCCGTGTAAACGACTGCCTGTAACCTAAATATTTTTTAGCCTCGAAACAAACAAAGCATGCGATATTGATAGAAACTGAATGCATTTCATCACCCTTGGATATAGAAAAGATTCATTTCCAAAAAAGGTTAATTCTGCAACCTTCTTCCCTATGCGCAAATCTTCGCAGCTTATTCACTCGATAGGATAGTTCCGGCATTTCGCGCTGATGTGTCTCAGCAAAGATATATTCAATTCTGTGCAGCAAATCTGGCCGCTCAAACAATGCTTCCAAGATTTCTACCTCACTTCCTTCAATATCAATCTTCAGTATCTTGACCTTCTCATCGATACTTTCAATAAATTGAATAATGTCTCTCTGCCTGACCGCCAATGACTTTGAACCATCAACGCCCCTCATTTGCGGCAAAGTCGAACTTGATGCAGAGTACCTCGCTGGATTATTATGGGAATTACATACAATAGTGGCGAAATGCTTTTGCTGATTATTTAAATTTTGATATTTCTTCTATTTTTTCAAATACTAAAAATATTAAAAAAGTTTGAAAAAATTCTTGACAATAACGCCACTATTAAGTAAAATAGTGGCTATTGATACAGTATACAAAGGCAGCGGCACAATGGCAAATTCAGCACCTGGCAAGCATTATCGAGAAGGCATCTCTCTTACCAAGATTTTCAAGATGTTTCCTGATTCGGAAACTGCGGAAAAATGGTTTGCAGAGCGAAGATGGAATGGCAATCCGGTCTGCCCGGATTGCGGATCGGCTAATGTCCAGTCAAAATGCAATCATAGGACAATGCCCTACCGATGCAGGGAAAAATCCTGCGGAAAGAAATTTTCTGTCAAGACTGGAACTGTCATGCAAGGCTCAAATCTGAATTATCAGACATGGGCAATCGCGATGTATCTGATGGTCACAAACATCAAAGGCGTGTCCAGCATGAAGCTTCACAGAGATTTGGAAATCACGCAGAAATCCGCATGGCATCTTGCTCACCGGCTGCGCGAGGGGCTGATCTCTGGCAGCAATCCTTTTTGCGGCCCTGTTGAGGTTGATGAGGCCTATATGGGCGGAAAGCGAAAAAACATGTCAAACACCAAGCGCAATGAGCTGAAAGATGCCGGACGAGGGCCGGCTGGCAAAACAGCCGTAGTCGGCATGAAAGACAGAGACACTAATGAGATCCGTGCAAATGTCATTGAAAAAACTGACGCAGAGACCTTGCAGGGATTTGTGGCAGACAATGCCGATACAGATGCAAAAGTCTACACCGACAGCGCAACTGCTTATGACGGAATGCCTTTTGACCATGAATCTGTCAATCACAGTGTCGGCGAGTATGTGCGCGACATGGCGCATACCAACGGGATTGAAAGTTTCTGGGCGCTGCTCAAGCGCGGCTATCACGGCACTTGCCACCGCATGTCTGCCAAGCATCTGCATCGGTATGTCAATGAGTTTTCCGGCAGGCATAACGTCCGGTCGGATGACACGATTGTGCAGATGTTTCAGATGGCTCAGTCAATGGAAGGCAAGCAGCTGTCTTACAAGCAATTGGTCAAATAAGATGGAAGCCGGCAAAATCCATCATGGCGACTGCTTGGACGTGATGAAGAGATTTTCAAGCGATTCAGTTGATCTGATCGTAACCTCTCCGCCTTACGCGGATGCCAGAGCGCATACGTACGGCGGAATAAAGCCGGATGAATACGTAGACTGGTTTTGCGCTCGAGCAAGTGAAATGCATCGGATACTGAAACCGACAGGCTCGTTTGTTCTGAACATTAAGGAAAAAGCTGTTGATGGCGAGCGTCATACTTATGTTCTTGATCTGATTTTAGCCTTGAAGCGAGAAGTTGGATTCAGGTGGGTTGAGGAATACATCTGGCATAAGACAACATCAGCGCCTGGAAAATGGAAATACAGATTCAGAGACTCGTGGGAAAGAATCTTGCATTTCAGCAAGACAAAAGACATCAAAATGAATCAGGAGGCGGTCAAGATACCGATTGGCGACTGGACAGAAAAGCGATTGAGAAACATGAGCGAAAACGATCGCACCCGCCGCCAGTCCGCAACACAATCAGGAGTAGGAAGAAGAATAGAGGCTTGGGAGGGGCGCAAATCAGTTTTTCCGTCAAATGTTCTGCACAAGCCGCCGGTCTGTCACAATACCGGGCACAGCGCGGCATACCCGGAATGGCTGCCAGAATTTTTTATCAGGCTGTTTACTGATGAAGGGGATATTGTGCTTGACCCCTTTGTCGGATCGGGCACCACGTGCCGAGTTGCCCGGAAAGAAAAGCGTATTGGAATTGGAATTGAAATAAATGCCACAACGAAGATTGCCGTCTAGCCGGCTTTCCTGGATAAGCGAAGCGGATTTGGAAAGCGCAGTTCACGCGATTTGCAGCGGCGCTAAAGACGCAATACAAAAAGCAGGAAGGCGGCGAGCAGGAAATGTTGTTGATCCGTTTTATTCGGTATTGATCGCATCAAGTTTTGAATTGAATTCTATTGCCGACTTGGACAGTTTTCAGGATGCGGGAGCAGCTTTAAGGGGCATGAGCAACTTTTTGGGGGAATTTCACCAGACCGTTCTTGGATCGATTGACGGTTGGATCAACCATGATGCTGGATACGATCTTGAATGCCCCGGCAAGGCAATTGTTGCAGAAGTGAAAAACAAACACAACACCATGAACGCCTCGAACATGGAAGCGGTCATTTCCTCTCTGGATACAGCAGTCAGGCAGAAAAGAGGAGATTGGAAAGCGTATTTAGTTCAGGTGATTCCAAAATCGCCGCGGCGGACGACAAATCAGGTCAGAAGCAGAGGTGTTTACGTAATTGACGGGGCATCTTTTTATCACATTGCTACCGGAGAGCCAAACGCTATTCATGACTTGTTTGAGAAATTTTGCGAAATGCTGTCCTTGTCCGATGAAATTTGCCAGTATTGCAAAATGATAATGACCAGTTCTTTGCCCCCGAGAATTTAAGTGATTTGGAGGAAAAATGAGATCAAGCAATACTGTCACGCTTCCAGACCGAAAATACCAGCCAAAAAAATCGGAATTGGAAGAAAAAATCAGGATTGATGTTCCTGGCGATACAGTCGAGGATCAGATGAATAATTTTGCCGATGCAATTATGCAGCCGGTCAAAATCCAGTTCAGACGCAAAAAATAACGGATTTTTGCCAGGGCACTTCGCCACTATTGTATATAATTCCCATTATTATCAAATCCAGGGTTTCGATAAAGAAGCGCTTGCTTTCCAACGATGCCCGCTGCCTCTTCGTATATTTCCACATTTGGATACTTGGATACGTTATCACGAAGAACACTGAATGTCCATGGATCCGGCTCGAAGGCGATCACGCGCGATGCGTTCGCTGCCATCAGTTCCGACATTCGCTCCCAAATCAATACAGATACCCTCTGAAACGCTTTTTAGCGCTTCTTCAAATGATGGAACAAAACGGCGATAGTACTTGCCTGTCCAGCTGTTGTACAGCCTGATCGGTTTGTATCTCAGGTATTGCAATGCGGAAGATAAACTCATTTTTAACTTCTTTCAGGCATAGACATCAGTTCGTTATTCCCAGAAGCATATCCATTCAAGAAATCAATCCAAGTATTGACCGATACAAACATTTGTTATTTTTCAAATTCATGTGAAAAAATGAAGAACACTGATGACTAATGTTACGGTCAGCGAATGCCAGCGGAGTGGATTCACTATCGTTTGCATATGCCTCGGACAGTCGAATGCAAAAAATAAACCTTTCTCATGGATAGTCAGTCAAATTTCAATTCGATGTTTTCTCCCAGTCCTGCCACCGTTTTAGATTTTTTTTCTGATGTTCAAACCGTCGCTTTACATCTGCATAAGGGTCTACGAAATGGCGATAAACGCGCTTAAAGGGCTTGGCCGCTGATCTGTAGACTTTAGTCAATCTGCTAGGATTCCTTTCAGGCGCATAAACCTGGCGTCCTTCACCGATATGTCGAATGTACCGCTGCGGCAAGCAAAGCACCCGAAACCCCACAGCCTGGTATGCACGCGCAACAAATGACTCACCAACATTCGCGCCGAGTTGCGAATATGGGCCGACAATTTTGTAGTCTCGCATTCTTCTAAGCCCCGGGTTAAAATGCATGCCTACGAACTTCCATGTGGTGTTGGAAACGTGATAACTGACTCCGCAGTCTGCCAATGCTACTGGCAAAAAACGATCTTGTGACCAAGCAGAGGGAGAAAGCAGGCTAACCATTGAGCAACTGTCAAATTCCTGCATTAACGCAAACGACTTTTTGATGAAACCGGGACGAAGAAATTCCCAGTCATCTTCACAGTGAAATATCCACTCAGTTTCGATGTGCGAGTAGAGTCGATCAATAGATTTAATTTGTCCAAGTTTTTCGTGATTGATAATCGTATCAATATGAAAGCGATTCCCCCCCACATTATTGAACTTTGACACAACCTCGGTAATGGCACTTAAACCACTATCCTCAATAATGACTATTTTTTCGACTGGACCTTCAAGAACAGGAATTAAAGAGGCAAGAGTGCGCTCCAGCAAATCAAAACGACCACATGACGTAATCGCAACTGTATATGGTTCAATCATCAATTAACGCCATATTCTGATTTTCTAACCTTCAATTTGACAGGAATTCTCGGCACACTTGTACGACAGTCTTTGTCAATTAATGCTGTAATTGCATGTTTGAATGTGTATGAATACCAATTTCTTTTGATTTTTTATTTTCTTCCGGTTGTCAACATCTTCTCTACACGTTAATAACTGGCATTTATTCTCCTGCATAAGATTTTTTCTGACGACAAATTGACATGCATACTTCATTTAAGCCTTGACCGTTACAACCTTAGCTTGCCTGTCCAATTGCCGACGTTTTCCTCTCTCATACGGATCATTATTTGAGCTAATGTATGCAAAAATTCGATCTGTTCTCTTGTGGATTGAGTGTTTAAGTTTTGGGATGAACTTCCGATTTCTTACTTGATCGGGCACATGTGCATTGCCGCCAATGTGTCGGACCGACGATTCACAAAGAGCGATATATTCATAACCCAAACGTTGGTAAATTTGCGCCACTTCCCACTCACTTGACCTCACAGTGATATCTGCATATGATCCTACAATTCTGTAGTCTGACATACGACGCAGACCTGGATTGAAAGTTATTCCATTACATACTCCAGCACGAAAATAATCACGCGGATTGATTTTTTTGAAGCAAATTCCAGATAACTCAAAAGGCGTTGACAAAAACCTTATGTCACTGAAATCTCTTATATCTCGCATAATCACCGTGGACACATTCGAAAATGCTTTCATCAGAACAAATGATTTTTCTATGAACTTCCCCCCCCCCGCTAAATTCCCAGTCGTCTTCACAGTGAAAAATCCAATTTGTCTCAATCTTCGAATAAAGGCGATCAATACTCTTGAGTAGACCTAATGGAGGTTTATTGATTATCACTTCAATGCCTTCTCCAAAAAACTTTCCAGACGATAGGTATCTATCTTCTTGTAGCTTTTTACAGAATGGTTTCACTGCATCAATCACTTCTGAATTACCCGAGTCTTCAACAATAATTATTTTAGCAATAGGCCCTTCCAGTCTGGGGAGAAGCGTATCAAGAGTTCGCTGTAACAAATCAAAGCGACCGCAACTAGTGATGGCTACGGTATACAACTCAATTGCAGACATCATTCATCCCCTTTGAAAAACACCTTGAGCACATATACGCATATACTGGACAACGTGACATCTCAATTCGAATGTCCTAATCCAAGTTGATTTTTTCTCTTTAGAGCAAATACCCAATGCTATGCCCAAAATAAATTTATCTGGCATCTTTTTTCCTGGTAAGCAAATTGTTGAAGTTTTCGAACTCGAAAAGAAAAATCCGGCATTATCCGTTCATGTGTTTCTGCGAAGATATATTCGATGCGCTGCAAAAGGTCGGGACGACAAAAAAACAAAGCTTCCAAGATTTCCACTTCACTGCCTTCGATGTCCATCTTAAGTATTTTGATTTTCTCTGGGATATTTGCAATGAATTGAATGATGTCTCGCTGGTTGACCTGCAATGATTTCGATCTATCAACACTCCGCATATGCGGTAAAGTCGAGCTTGCTATTGAGTATTTTTCTGGATTTGAGTAAAAATCATGTGCACGATAAAGATATGTATTCTCGCAGCTGATACCTGCTGCTTCTTCATAAATTTCTACATTTGCAATGTTTGAAACGTTATCGCGGAGAATCTGAAATGTCCATGGATCGGGTTCAAATGCGATAACTCTTGAAGTTTTTGCTGCCATCAACTTTGTATATTTCCCAACATTTGCTCCTAAATCTATGCAACATCCTTTGCTTCCATCCTTCGCAATAATCGCCAGGGCTTCAGAAAAAGAAGGCGCATAAAGTCGGTAAAATTTGCGGGAATTGTGATAACCCAAGTGCCCGGGGAAATCCTTCATCATTCGATATTTCAAGCACTTCAAGAATGACGAACTCTTCATATTATTTGACTACCCCTCGCCAAAAAAACACAATTCACGGGAAAGGAATAAATTTAAATTCATCGCGACAATCGCCAACACTCGAAATCGGTGAGACGGCAAGAGTTGATGATGCAGTCGCGTTGCAACAGCCCCATATTTGTTAGGTTCATTTTTTCAAAACCGCTGATTCGATCAGTCCGATTCTAGGTTCATAAATGTGTCTTTTTGAATCGTATATTTCTCTGGCTTTGTATGTTCTCGATTTTCTCCACCCTGTATTCAAGCCTTTAAAATGAAAATAAAATATGTCTCCGATCTTGCCGTAAGTTGTATCTATTCTGGGTTTTGGATACCTCATACGGAAAATTTTCTTCGTCGACTCCCAAACCAATTTCTTTAATGCAAACCAAACTACTGTTCTCTTTGCATACCTTGACCGGAACTCAGTATTCTTTTCTGAAGCAGTTGAATGAACTGAGTTGTAACCAATATTGGAGAATTTGTATATGTACTTCGTCCTTCCAAATGAACTGAATGTGTTTTGTTCACCCTGATATCCAGTCACAATGTCTCGGTAAAAAAAATTCCAGCACCGAATTGGAGCATTATTTTCTTCTGGGGATACGTTTGGTACTGACACGGCGCGAATTGCTAAACTTCCGATTCTGGGAGTGCGTAATTTGCGATCCAAGTAATGATGTAATGTCCCTTTGGACAAAAATAGATATTCATCAATATCTAGATTCATGCAGTATCCGTGCTCAACGGAGAATCGCATTCTGCAATGATTGAGAGACCCAAGCTGACAATGAATAAATGGTGGTCTGCCAAGGCCATACGGAAAACACCAGTCAACAAATACAACATTTATGTCAATTGACAGTTGATTTAGCATTTGTATAACGGCATCACGAGATTCGCTGCCGTTGTCGTAAAGTACCAGTCGATTTACTCCATACGACTTGTGGTGCCATAAAATCCAATCAGATATCCACGCAATATGATTGTCTTTTTGCAGTGTGGTTAGCGTCAGATGATGGGTATTGGAATCGGCATTGTGAACAAATTTTTCGCATGCATCAGCATTAATCGATAATGAACTCGAAAAAGACTTAAAGGTAAACATCACGTCAATTTGATTTGCATTTTGGGTATCAAAACTTTCCGTTTCCAAGAAAGTGAGATGCTTAATATGTTTCAGCTGAAAGGCCACAGAACTTCCATCGACTATAAGCTTCATAGGACGAAGATTTTGCTCAAGATTGAGCATTTCGGGCCCGATTCCAACCAAACAGTTTTTTGATGCATCGTAAAAGACATCAAAAAAGATTGTCGAATAGTCAATTTTCAATTGAGCGTCAGAATCAAGTTCAGATATCCTCGGATAAAGTTTTTGTACCGTCGAAGACATAGGCAAAGAAATTGAATTCGGTTTGTAGAACTGGATCTTGATCATACCCTGCTTCAACAAATACTGAATTGTGAATAGGCTCTATGAAACATAGCTTTCATATCTCCATAATTCATTGCTTAATTTGATTAATATTCCTCGTAAACTCATTATCAATCTGTCAATTACGATAACTTTCGGTGCCTGATTCCTTAAGTCTCGCTTTTGTTGCCAGATAAGAAATCAATGGCTCTGCGACGTGAAGTCGATTGTCGTATTTTGTATCCTCATCCTGATTGACCTCATCCCTTAACCCCCTAAAATGCCAGAAGTAGATATCATCGATAGGAGCTCTCAGCATTTGGTAGTTGATATTCGGATACCTGACTTCACCCATTTTTGTAATTTGTCGTAAACGCCATATTTTTCGCGTGAGTTTAGTCTTAAGGCAAAAGATAAATCGCTTGAATTCTAAATAACTTGTGATTCTGAAAGCGAAGGGTTCAATCGAATGCACAAGGTTATAGAAGTCATCGCTGAACCTGTAAATGTATTTTCTGTAGTGGGTGTTTCGCGCATGTTTCGGTACAGCTGCCGGATTACTTCCGAAACTACGGTATCGGTAGCCGAAATCAAAAATGCGAGGAATTTTGACAGCTTGATTCGGCAACACATTAGGTACTCGCATTTCTTGAAGATGTACCGCTAGGTTGAGCGAATTCCCGATCGCGCTGTCCAGGTAGTCCTTGAGATTTCTGCCCCCGCTCACAAGATATACGAGATATTCGTCTATGTCGAGATTTATGCAGTATCTGTTCACATCCCCATTAGACGCGCCAAACATCAATCGACAATGATTTAGAGCTCCAATTTGGGCACAGAAGTAAGGAGAAACTCCGTAAATGAAACCCCACTCAACGAAAACTATATTAACCTCAGATCGCAAACTTTTAAGCATGCTAACTAAACCTTTCTGGTTAACACTTCCGTTATCGTAAAGTATGACTTGAGTTACTTTGTATAGTCGACTATGCCATAGAATCCAATCCTTTATCCATTCTAAGTTGTTATCTTTCTGCAGAGTCGAAATTGATAGTTTCCGATCATTTTCCAGTTCGGCACAATCTATATGAGCGATGTTTACATTTACTTTCGACTCAAAATGACGGAAGCAAAATGTGACTTGCAAAACATTTTGAGGAGTAAAACTTAATTTTTCTGATCTAAAAAAGAATTGACGCTTGCCTTCTTCGATTTGAAATTTAACCGATTTGCCATCAACAAGAACTTTCGCAGGGAACAATTCGTTTTTCAAGTTGAAAAGTGGAGGGCCTAAACCGAGCACACAGTTTTCTCTTCGCAAAAATATTACGTCATAGAAAATAGTCTTGACATCTAACGCGACTGTCTTGCCCCGTCGCGTAACATTTTTTGGAAATACCCGCCCTAATTTTGAGTCCGCAGGTATCTGAACTGATCTTGGAATGTAGTGTAACATCGCAAAATAAAGTGTGCGTCAGCACCCTTGGGCCTGTATCGAATTAGGGAAAATACTCTGGCCGTGAAGTTTTTTTGACATTAGTAAATTTATGCTAAAAAATCCATTTCAACCCGCTAGCGGAGATGTAGGCAGCTCTTTGAAAAAGTCATATTCCAAAGAAATCAAAATCTAAAAGGATAAGAGTTGACTCGAAATAACGGTCAGATCTTGGCATTTTTTCGGAACACTCATATACCAATCGGCGCAAGGATCAGCTTTGAGCGCCTGCCGTGCGGTTCGGTTATCTTCTATGATGTAAACGAAATCATTCGCGAGAAACTTCCGCACATTTTTTATGTTCATAAGTATGGACTCGTCTGTGTGACTAGCATCATCAATAAACACATTGATTTTGTCTCCACGCAAAATTGTTGCTAATCTCTCACTGTCATCCAAATAGGTATCGTATTCATAGACTTCTGGCGCACCGGATTTGAACGCCCCAATCCTCATCAGATTATTGAAATTCAATTTGTAATGTGACAAATCGATGTCTAAACCGATAATTCTGGCACCAGCATGCATCGGAAACAAATCTGCCCATATTGCCAAACCGCTTCCTTTGAGTATTCCGCACTCAATGAAAACCACTTTTTCTCCGTTTGTGATAAATGGCTTAAGGATTTTTTCGTAATACTTTCCGTAGTCATGATGAATTGGACTCATTCTGTCCCCCCCCACCATCACTGAAGAAATACTATTTTCGGGGCGTGGGTCTGCTGGGCTGATTCGCAGACGGGGCACTCCTTTAACACGACCGCCATATCGTATTTCTCGCTGAATGAGCCAAATTCTACTGCCAGGCCGTCGCGAAATAAATTGATAGCGCACCCATAAATGATGGTACAAAAGTCCTATGATTTTTCTCCCCTTTGATTGGAAATTCATGTATTTTTTCTTAATATTTTCAACTATATATGTATATTCCAACCGTCACGCCAGCTTTTGCATCAAAATTGAATTCACCTAGGTCGCGGTTTAGCAAAATCAACACCTCGCTCACACCACTTTCTATGGCGCAACCCCTACTCTTGCAAGTCAGGCCGATCAAGTTCTCTTGCAACTTTTCGGTCTGTGTCACGATGCAGTCATCCATTAACAATGTCTTAGCTCTACGAAATCAACTTGAATGAATTACATTTCGTCGACACTAGCCGCATGGTGAAAGGTCTCCCCTACACCATAAGCAAGCTTGGGATTAGGGCATGCTTGAGGCAGCTCTAACCATTCTCCAATTGTGTAGTTCCAAGAATCAGGGTAGAAAATACAGCCAATGCCCCCCTCATGAAAAAGTGTAATTTCCCCAAACTTGCACTGCCCAAAGACATCGTAAAAATCTAATCTCACCAACGGTAAGTTTTTGCTCAATTGAGATGCGAACAACAGCATGTCACCGAATGAATCAGGACATGGGAATTTTTGGCCCTCTTTGAGCGGGGGTGCTTTTGCGTCCCTAAACGGCATGATTTTCCAGTTTTCATCGAAGTAAGATACTTGCTGCGCACCTATATGTTTATCCTTGCCAACCCGGACTAATTTCGGAATGCCATTGAAACAGAAAAATTTGTAATCTACCAATTGTCCAAATTGATCTTCCAGATATTCTTCAACATATACTCGCGGCTTGATATGCCAGTATGGCCACTCGCCATTTTTAGTGCCATAAATCCGAGACAGACGCTTATCCAATTTCTTTAAAGACTTGGGCTCTACAGGTTCATCGTCAAATTTAATGGTGACATCACCGCTCCAGCGATTCGTCTTGAGTACATAGTTTTGGGGCAAAACTTCGAGCGGTATGTCTGCCGTACTGTCATAACATCCGTAAATGCGCGTCAAGACGCGACTTGTACTGATTTTTTGTACAACATATTTTCTAACGGCCAACTTGTCGGTCAACTGAATCAGAAGAGATTTGTGATAGTTAAACTTCAGCCATTCGATTTTTTCAGCTAAAGTTTCCGGCGAGTGAAGGTTGAGTTTTCTGCCTTTTGAGATCCAAGCAAAAGTAACGTAAGCTAATTGCAGGGACGCAATGCGGTTGCAGAGCGCAATATCTTTAGAACCTGCAATTGAACTGTTTTGCTTGCCAGCAGCTGAATTATCTTGCGTATCTATACGCTCTAGAACTGTCTGTCGCTTCTTGAAAAGTAGCCGCCGTTCGCAACTCAGCGCGTGTTTCTGAATAACAGATGCTATTCGCATATCAACTAGATTCCATATAAATCAGCAGATTAGTTGGTGACATCAAACAGGCATTTTTGATATGCGTATTTCGTAGAAAATACCAGTCAAGCCGACCTAACCGCATAGCGAAGAGTTTTCAACCGTCTCTTCGATTAAAGAAGCATACGCGGGGCCGAGCTTGTCACTGCTGAACTCTGCAGCACGCGCAAGAAGTGCGTTTTGATCAGTGTTTCCAGACAGAGCTTCCATGATCGTATCGGCCATAGCTCCAGCGTCACCTACAGGAACTAAACGGCCATACTTGCCGTATTCCAAGATTTCGCCGGCACCGTGCGGGCAGTCCGTCGAAACAATGTTGCACCCACAAGTGAGTGCTTCAATCAATACCCCACTCAATCCCTCATAATCAGATGACAGCACGAAAACGTCGCAAAGAGCCATATAAGGAAAAGGGTTTTGCCGCCATCCTGGTAAAAAAACACTTTCGGTCAGTTTCAGTTGCGATATGTAGCTCTCCAGGTCCTCGCGTTCCGGACCCTCTCCAATAATCACCAGCTTCGCATCTGTCTGCGACTGGACTATGGCGAAAGCTGCAATCAGGATTCGGTAGTTCTTTTGCTTGTGCAACCGTCCGACCGACACCACTAGTTTGGAGTTTCCCCAAAATTTGCTGACCGATTCTCTGGCGAGAGTCTGAATCTTGGAACTGGATCGCAGGTTGTGAATCACCCGAATGCGATCCTCTGAGCACATTTGATTGGCTATGACATCTTCTCGAAGTCCTTCACTTACGGCGTGCACACGCTCTGCCGCACCAAGCATTCTTGAAAAGATAAGATGCTCGCGCGGCATAAGTCGCTTATCGACCGAGTTGCGTATAGAACAGATGAGAGGGATATGTTTTTTGCAAATCTTTCTGGCAAGAAATGCACAAACAAAATCACTGGGCAAGGCAGTGACAATTACATTAGGGACGCGAGCTGCGATGTATTTTGCTAACGACGACGCGCCGGATACATGTCTGTTTTTCGGGCGGGGCAGAACCTTGATTCCGAGAGGCCAGTTTGGCAGCATAACACGGATCAGGTCGACCAATGAAATGCTTTCATCTCCTCCATATACAGAAAGCTGGTCAATCGGATGGGAACATGGCCAGAGGGATTTTCGTGACCTGAATTTTGAATCAGCGATGCAGAGATTGACTGACCGCGGAACAAAAAGGAGGAAATCTCCAGTGAAGTTGAGGAGAACAAGGTCAACTTCATAGCCTGAATTTGCGAGACAGTCGGCTAAATTTAGAACGCTAAGCTGGCTCCCCCCCCCCCCGCCATACTGTCAACGAGGATTGCGACTCGACGCTTTACGTGCCGTAGATTTGCATCTTTAACGATAGCCTTTGCGACCAGATCATCGCTATTAGCCAGCTTGCTAGGTGCAGTCATTTCGATTTCTTATATGCTCAATTCGATAACGTTGGCATTCTCTCGGCGGACAATCAATGCAACATAGTCGCTTATCTTGCTGCCAGGACTGCAGCCTGCTAATTTTTCCGTGTCGGTCAGAAATATTTAGTTCATATTGGCTCAATTATAAAAACTGCTACCCCGAGTGTACGTCATATTTTGTAAACGGCTAATTCATTCACGATTAGAATTTCACAATCCACTTGCTGGTCGCAACTGCGAACAGCGATTTTGCCGAGAACATCAGGCATATGTTTAAGCGTACCTGACCAGATCTTCTGTATCTGCTCAATTTTCTCTGCGGCATTGCACAGCTCATAACTGTTTTTCAGATTCATCCAAAATTCGGCGGAGGCGCCAAACCGGCAACCCAACCGCAATGCTGTATAGGCAGTGATTCTACGTCGACCTTGAACAATCTCAGAAATGCGGTTTTCTGAGACAACAATAAACACAGGGCACCTTTATCTGGAGTTTTGAAAATTCTTTTGAGTGAGCACAATCAAGCAATTTGCGAGATCAAACATGCAAAGTTACAGTTGAATCATGTTTGTTTTCGTGCAAACCCACAGGTGTCAAACCAGATTGTTTTTCTCTATCTTGATTTCAATTCATTTTTGCTTTGTCGTCTGATTCACGCAAAAACGGCTCTCCGAAAATGCAATGCATTTCCTCTGTATTTTCTGCGCGGGAACCGAATTTCAATAAATCTTCTCGATCATACTCTCCCGCGATTTTTAGCGCAAAATCTCGTACTGTAACAGGTACCCCAGAACATATATTGACAGCTCCTTGAACATTAGAGAGCGTCACCTCAGCAATTTGACGACCCACCTCACCAACTTCCAAATAATCGCGAATCTGATCACCTCTGGTCAAATGAACGGGTTTGCCCTCAGCGAGATTTTTATGTAGATACGCAGCAAGTCTCTTAGGATTTTCTCCCTCACCGTAAACATAGAAGACTCTGCACCAAGCAAAAGTGACATTCGAACGCGGGAGGAATTCGGATAGTGCAAGAAAAGTTCCTGCCTTTGCGGCGCCGTAAATGCTGTTTGGTCGAAGCGGAGCAGAAGTTGAGAGGTACCCAAGCTGCAAATCATATTCGTGACAGGTCCCAACACCAACAAATCTTGCCACACCTGCTTTAGCGCAATGTTCAGCAAAGCGCAGCGTTCCCTTCATGCAAGCCAAGTTATCCATCGAATTTAGAAAAAAAAGTCCATCCTCTGTATACCATGCGTTATGAATAACAACGTCCACGTCATCGCAAGCCTCTTCCCAAAAACCATCGGGTGCATCAAATACATCATCAGTACGAATAACTCGAAATTTGCCTGCCGGAATTTTAGAGTTCTTGCGGGCAATAATTGAAATCCGTACGTCTCTTTTCGAAAGTTCCTGGAGAATATTCCGGCCTATAAATCCAGTTGCACCGGTAATCAAAATATGAGTCATGAATTCGCCACTGTCCTGACGTTTATCGAATAATAAAGTGCGGATCAATCAATTTTGGAAGATATTCTTGTTTCATTCGTTAAGCTCGAAGCCAATTTTCTTACAAAGCAATTGGGGCTAAACTTTTCAAGCTGAATAATTCCCTGTCTCGCTGAGACTGAACGCTCACTTCCAATGGCCAGTCGATTGCAACATCAGGATCGTTCCAGACTAAGCCGCTTTCGTGTTCGGGACTATACTTCTCTGAAACCAAATAATGGATTTCAGCATCGTTCGTCAGGGATTGGAATCCATGAGCATATCCCCGCGGAACGTACAACATGCTATGGTTGTGCTCGTTCAGGATCTCACCGTGCCATTGGCCGTAAGTTGGCGAGTTTGCGCGTAGATCAACAATCACATCCCAAATTGATCCTTTAGGACAGTGCACTAGCTTTACTTCAGCCGTAGGCGGACGCTGAAAATGCAATCCGCGCAAAGTTCCGCGAAACGTACTAAACGACCTGTTTTGCTGCAGCCATTGCGTTTCAAGACCTTCTGCAGCAAATTCATCAACACAAAATATTCTTTCAAAATATCCGCGATCATCATGTTTGGGTTCTAGCTCAATTCGAAAAGAGCCTTCCAAAAACAGGGGCGTAAATATCATGATTCCGCCTCGTACGAAGAAATTTGTGATCGAGTAATCCCGCGACTGTCAGGACCAAAATGCACATCACGATACCAGTTTGCTGTTTCGATCAGTGTCCGATCAATATCCCATCGCGGCTTCCAGTTAATCATCTTCACGGCCCGGTCTATATTGAGCGAAAGCCGGCTCGTTTCATGCGGACCGTTTTTTTCGATAACTGGAACTAAGTTCCTGCCCCAGTATGTCAAAAACTTATCGATTACCTCGCCAACCGTGAAGTCAGGTTCGGGTTCAGGCCCAAAATTAAAACTCTGCTGAAACACACTATCGTCTGACTCATACATGCATCGAGCCAGCTCAAGGTATCCGTTGAGAGGTTCAAGAACATGTTGCCAAGGCCTGATCGAACTAGGATTGCGCACCCGTAACGTTTCATCACTCAGCAGCGATCTTACTACATCTGGTATGAGACGCTCTTCTGCCCAGTCACCTCCACCTACAACATTTCCAGATCTCGCGGTCGCAATCGAAATTTTGTCTCCCCCCCCCCGCCAATTTTGCTTCAACTCCGAAAAAGGATCGCCGATAACTGTCCACCAACAACTCAACTGCGGCTTTAGACGCAGAGTAGGGATCATGTCCGCCTAATTGATCTGTTTCGACTTTCGGCTGATCTTCGTTTATGTCCTTGTATACTTTGTCAGTGGTGACGATAACCACGGCGCAACGACATTCCAATTTGCGCAATGATTCCAGCAAGCTTACGGTGCCCATTAAATTTGTCGACAGAGTCAGAACGGGCTCGATATATGAACGGCGAACTAATGCCTGCGCCGCCATATGGATAACTACATCAGGTTGAACCGCTATGACCCTATCAGAAACTCCCTGAAAATTTTGCACATCACAGACAAAATGGTCGATACGCTTTTGAAGATCAAGCTGCATAAATAATGAGGGTCTTGTATGTGGTTGCAAAGCGAGCCCATAGACTCTGCAACCTCGGGCAAGCAGCAACTCGCACAACCAACTGCCCTTAAAACCGGTATGGCCTGTCACCAAAACATTCTTTTCTTTCCAAAAGTCCACAATTAATCCCAGACTTTCCAAGGAGCCTGATTACTGTTCCACAGCTCCTCCAAGTACTTCTTGTCGCGCATCGTATCCATAGCGGCCCAAAATCCAGAATGTCGATAAACTGTCAATTGTCTGTCCTCTGCAAGACTGCTTAAAGGGGCATGCTCCCATGGCGTATCGTCAGATTCAATTCTATTCAAAACAGATGGTTCGCAAACGAAGAATCCCCCATTTACCCATTGATTGTCACCGGGCGGCTTTTCGCGAATTTGAGTAACAAGATCTCGTTCAATCTGCAATACGCCATATCGCCCAGTAGGCTGTACAGCAGTTACGGTTGCTTCAACTGAATGTTCCCTATGGTGATTCACCAGATCACGGATGTTGATATTTCCCAATCCATCCCCGTAGGTAAAGCAAAATGTGTCATCAATATGCTCCTGCACCCGTTTAAGTCGACCACCGGTCATTGTTTCAGCGCCAGTATCGACCAAAGTTACTTTCCAGGGCTCAGCCTTTGCATGATGCACTTTGGTAAGGTTATTTTTTATATCGAATGTAACATCTGCTGTATGGATAAAGTAGTTTGCAAAATACTCCTTGATCTTAAAGCCTTTATAGCCACAGCAAATCACAAAGTCGTTAATACCGTATTCGCCAAAGACTTTCATTATGTGCCACAGAATCGGTCTGTCACCAATCTCAATCATCGGTTTTGGTTTTAGGTGAGATTCTTCGCTAATCCTAGAACCCATACCGCCTGCTAGAATCACTGCTTTCAACGCATTACTCCAGTCAAAATAGAAGGATGCCTGCTAATCTATTTACCAGCTGCCACTTTTATGGAGACAGACGCATGATGTTCAATTTGATTAGAAGCGCTTTAGTTCTCAGTTTCCATACTTTAGCTCTCAGTTTCCACAACCTCCCTACTCTGCTTTCCATGTGCCGGTATAGCTTAGTCCGAACTCGCAAACTTCTCGACAAAGACCTTTTTTGCCCAAGTATATGCCTCGCAATCCGTGAGTAGAGGACACGCATACAAAGACGTGTTGCTGGATTTTTCGCTTCCTTCTCATACGCTCGACGCTCGTTGAAGACTCGCTGAAAAAACCATGTTTTGTTCGTAAATTCTATACTCCCAGCAAGCAGGCTAGGTAGCAGTATCAAATGATCCTTGGCCCAAGCATACGGATAATGTCTCGCTTTCTCGTAGTTCAACAGCAGTGCATTGCGTCTCCACATGCCGTAGATCCAGACCGGCGCCCGATTTTCCCTGAGAAAAAAACAAGCAAGTTCAATAGCATTTCCGGAAGGAATATCAGGCAGTTCTTTGCATCTGGTTTGCTCTTTTCGAACTTCCACAAAAGACTTAAACGCGGAAACCGCGACATCGGCTTTTTTATTCGACTGGAGACTATTAACAAGTTCTTCCAAATAATTTAAATCTGACAGGTCGTCATCGGCTCTCCACAAAAAATATTCTGTCTTTAATCTCTCAAGTGAAACAAAGAAGTTGTCCATCATCGGAATTTGCTGAGTCAAACGGAGATATTCAAATCTACAGTCGTCGCCAACAGTTGTATCAAAAACCTCGAATGTGCTGTCTTCTGAAACATTATCGGTCACCAATACTTTGAAATTTTTATATGTTTGATTTTTCAAACAAAGCAGTGTTTCTCCAAGAAACTCAGCTCGGTTTAAAGTGGGTACGCCAATGCCGACAATTGGATTGTCCATTCGTTTTTGATTTGTATTCGCTTGAAATTCCAATATTTTAACAACATCTATGAAAATATTTAGTGTGTCAGCCCGCTGCGTTGACTTTATCTGTTTCAAAAGTCACTCAATCTAATCTGCGATTAAGGTTTTTTCGTTGGAGGCAAGTATCAGCCGCTCGACTCCGCAAAGTCATAAATCTGGCCGTCAGCAAGTCGATACAAATCCGCCTGGCTGATCGCAAACAGCGAGTTCGGCGTCCCGCCGGCTGCCCAGACAGTCTCGAACTGAAAAAGACTGCGGTCATACAGCGTTCTGACGGGTGCAACAAACCCGACCGGCGCTACCCCGCCGATGACAAATCCGGTCTTTTCCCGAACAAAATCCGCATCAGCCTTGCTGACCGGCTCACCGATGATGCCGCCAAGCAAATCCAGACACACACGGTTGCCGCCGCTGGTCACCGCCAGCGCCGGCTCACCCGACTGCGTCCTGAAAATAAGCGACTTCGCAATTTGCGATATCGAGCAGTTCACCGCCAGCGCCGCCGCAGCGGAAGTGCGTGTATCTTTGTCCAATAAAATGATTTCGCACTCAATTCCCAATGCCTGCAGGGCGGCTTTGACTCTTTTGTTTGCGCTGTGCATGGTTTTCTGTATCCCGATGAATCCTTTGGCAGCTCATTCGCATCATCGTCTGAACTGGCAGCATCGACCTTCGCGAACGCTTATACAATAAAGAGCAGATCAAGCGAGTGACCGCTCGCCCGCTGAATACACCATAAATTCAAGCGCAGTTAAAATCAACCGAATATTCATTGATGCCCTGCCTCAAGACAAACTACAAAGCCGTCAGCGGTCGCATCGCGGCTGCAGAATCGCAATACGGACGTCCCCGCGGCGCAGTGAAACTGGTAGCCGTCGGCAAGCTGCATCCCGCTGACAAGCTTCGGGCACTGTACGACTTGGGGCAGCGCGACTTCGCGGAAAACTTTGTTCAAGAAGCTTTGCACAAGCGTACTGCACTCGCCGACTGTGAGATTGAATGGCACTATATCGGCTCAATACAAAGCAATAAGACCAAAGACATTGCGCAAAACTTCTCTTGGGTGCACAGCGTCAGCCGCACCAAAATCGCCCGGCGCCTCAGTCATCAAAGACCCTCTGATCTACCACCCCTGAACATCTGTCTGCAGCTGAATCTGCAGGCAGAGCGAACAAAATCCGGACTCAACGAAAAAGAAATATTGCCAGCGCTTGAGCAGGTGACACAACTGCCCGGCATTCGTGTGCGCGGGTTCATGGCGATTCCACGGCCCGTGGCCAATGTACAAGAACAGCGTCCCGTTTTCGCAAAGCTGCGGCAGCTGCTGGACTACGCCAATACAAACGGTCACCGGCTTGATACACTTTCGATGGGTATGACCGATGACTTGGAAGCCGCCATTGCCGAAGGTGCCACTCATGTCCGAATCGGTACCGCCTTGTTTGGTCAGCGGCCGCCGAAACCGTAACCGATCTGCGGGCCCTTCCTATACGCCTGGCGATTCACTGCTGTCCGCACGAGGCGCCGTACGATACAATTGGTAGCATAGACACTTTGGACTCATCAAATCGATATTCCGACTCTTCATTGCGCGCTCAATCAATGCAAAACATAGGATTCATCGGCGGCGGCAATATGGCTTCCAGCTTGATTGGCGGCCTGCTGGCCAATGGCTTTGATCGTAACCAGATCTGCGCAGCCGATCCGCTTGCTGACGCCCGAAACCGGCTGCGGCAAGACTGCGGCATTGAAGTCAGTGCCAGCAATGAGCAGGCCATCGAACATGCGGAGGTTGCAGTCATCGCGGTCAAGCCCAATTGGGTTGAGACAGTACTGAGCGAGCTGCAACCCCTGCTACAGTCGCGATCACCGCTATTGATTTCAGTCGCGGCCGGAACCCAGATTCGGGATATTGATGCCTGGTCTGGGGGCGGCTTGCCCATTGTTCGCGCGATGCCCAATACGCCAGCTTTGATCCGAAAAGGAATATCTGGCCTGTATGCAAACGAACAGGTCACAATGGAACATAAACACCATACCGAAACCATTCTCCAAGCTGTCGGCAAAGTCGTTTGGCTGTCACAAGAACACGATTTGAATGCGGTGACCGCGGTATCCGGCAGCGGCCCAGCGTATTTTTTCTATCTGATCGAAGCCATTGAGCAGGCCGCGACCGAGCTCGGGCTGGCGGCCGATACGGCGCACCAGCTGGCCACTGAGACAGCAGTCGGCGCCGCCCTGCTGGCGGCCCAAAGCAGCGAATCCGCAAGCGTCCTGAGACAGCGGGTGACATCGCCCGGCGGCACGACCGAGGCGGCCATCAGGCAGCTTGATTCCGCCGCCGCAAAACAGCAGATCATCGACGCTGTGCGCGCCGCCTCAGATCGATCAGTCGCAATGTCAAATCCAGCCGACAGCTCGCATCCGTCGTGAACGAATCCGCGCCCATCACTACTATCCTGATCCATCAGATCCTGGCGCTGTATGCCTACGCCGCCGCAATTCGCATGCTGGCGCAGTATTCGGATGTGGACTTCAATCATCCCGTCTCGCAATTCATCCATCGCATCACGATTGGGCCGATTCGGCTGTTCAGACGCATCCTGCCAAAAATCCGCGGCGCCGATCTGCTGTCGCCGGCAGCGCTGGCCTTCTGTGCAGTTGCAGCGCGAGAAATGCATTGGCTGTCATTTCGAGACATTGACCTGGACGCAGGCCTGGTCATCTACGCTGGCGCCCGCGGATTGCTGGACCTGGTTGTCACGGTCTACATCTTCGCGGTTTTGGCTCGCGTGGTCTTCAGCTGGGTTTCGAAGCTGCGCATCTCATCGTTCGCGCGGCTATTGATCAATTTCACCGAACCCATCATGGGACCCATGCGCAGATCGCTTCCGACCTTCGGCGGATTGGACTTCTCGCCTATTCTCGTGCTGCTGGCGCTGAACTTCGTGCAGTTTCTGGGACATGAAATTCTTGAGTTTGTCTTCGCTCCTCTCGGGATCTGACTGCCCCGGCGCCGGGCGATGCCGAGGGTCAGGCAGTGATGCTGTGCATTTGCGACCTGGACCGGCCAGTTGACTGAATCCAGCAGCCTGCAGCGAAATTGGCGGCAGTCAGTCCAAGGTCTGGCGCACCCGCGAGCGGTCTGCATGCTCTTTTTGGGATTTTCTGCCGGCCTGCCGCTGCTGCTGGTCTTCGGCACCCTCTCGGTCTGGCTGCGCGAGGCCGGCCTGGAGCGGGCAACAGTCACTTTTTTGAGCTGGGCGGCGCTCGGCTACTCATTCAAGTTTGTATGGGCGCCGATTGTCGACCGGCTGCCGCTGCCCGTACTGACACGCAGGTTTGGGCGGCGGCGTGCCTGGCTTCTGGCATCACAGCTCGCCGTGATAGCCAGCCTGCTGTGGACCTCCTCATTCGATCCGCAGTCAGACCTGCTGGTTCTCACCATCGCCGGCGCTGTATGGATTGGATTTGCCTCGGCCACCCAGGATATTGTGATCGACGCGTATCGCATCGAGTCTGCGCCGCCGGACTTGCAGGCGATGCTGTCGGCTACCTACATCGTTGGCTATCGAATCGGCATGGTGGCCGCCGGCGCCGGCGCCTTGTGGATTGCATCCTACATCGGCGGTGACGAATACAGTTTTCAAGCCTGGTCAATTGTCTACAAAGCAATGGCCGGCCTGATGCTGATTGGGGTGGCTGCCACGCTGCTCAACCCTGAGCCGAAAAGCAAATCCGATCACGAGACCGCGTTTCGGCAGACCTCCGACTACACGCGATTTTTCTTCGTTTTCTTGCTGGCGGTCGCCGCATTCATCACCGGCTTCGTAATCTTGCAAGACCCAGTGAGACTGATGAAAGCCAATTTAGCCGAGATGTGGAATACGAACGCTGCCCTGGCGGGCCTGCTTGCAGAATCCGTCCGCATGCTCAGCTCCATTGGCCTGGCCGGCCTGACCGCCTGGATTCTGGTGCGAATTCGCATCGTCGATGCCGAGCACATCCAGGAGACGTACGTCGAGCCGATCTCCGAATTCTTCAAGCGCTATGGCCGATTGGCTTTGGTCATTCTGCTGCTGGTCGGAACATTTCGCATCTCCGACATTGTCTTGGGCATCATCGCCAATGTGTTCTATCTGGATCTGGGATTTACCAAAGCCCAGATCGCGCATTATTCGAAATTCTGGGGGCTGATGTCCTCGATTGCGGGCGGCCTGCTGGGCGGAGTGCTGGCCTTGCGCTTCGGGGTGCTGAAAACACTGCTCCTCGGCGCGATTCTGGCGCCGGCATCCAATCTTCTGTTTCTCGCCCTCGCATCCAATCCCACTGAATCGCTGCTGCTGTTTGTGGTGGTTTTGGACAGCCTGAGCGCCGGCATTGCCGCCGCTGCATTTGTCTCTTATCTTTCAAGCCTGACAAGCATCCGATTTACGGCGATGCAATATGCAATCTTCACCTCGATCATGCTGCTGTTCCCAAAACTGGTTGCAGGGTACTCAGGCACCATCGTCGACGGATTCGGCTATGAAGTGTTTTTCGTGATCACCGCCGCACTGGGCCTGCCGGTGATTGCCCTGATTTTCTGGATTCAGCGCCTGACAGCTGCCGGCTCCCTGCAGCATCAGGCCAAGGCGACCTGATCGACTGCTCCATCGGCGCTGCTGCTGTTTGCTGATCGAATCCTCAGTCCAGCGCAAGCTGATATTCGATCGTCAGCGGCGCATGATCAGAAAATTTTTCTGCGGTAAACACGGCGGCCGACACAACACGCTTTTGCAAGTCAGCGGTGACAATCTGATGATCCAGCCGCCATCCGACATTCTTGGCGTATGCATCGCCGCGATTCGACCACCATGTATACTGGCCGGGCCGGGTGTTCACCACCCGAAAGGCATCGACAAAGCCGGCCTCGCCGCAGAGCCAGTCCATCCATTCGCGCTCCTGCGGCAAGAACCCCGAGTTGCTGCGATTGCCTTTCCAGTTTCGAAGGTCGGCCGGCTTGTGCGCGATATTGATATCGCCGCAAATGATGTAGCTGCGCCGGTCCTTCTGAAAGCCGCGCAGCACTGGTTTGAGAAACTGCAAGACAGATTCCTTGAACTGCTGGCGCTCGTCGGAACTGGTCCCGGAGGGAAGGTAGATTGACATGACAGTGACATCACGATAATCCAGGCGCACCAGTCGGCCCTCGCAATCAAATGGCGGCCAGTCCAGTCCCATCGTCACTTTCGCTGGAGCTGAATTTGCGTAGACCGCCGTTCCGCTGTAGCCTTTCTTTTCCGCACAGTGAAAATAGCCCGTGTAACCTGGCGGCGCAAGCATCGACGGAGACAGCTGATCGAGCTGTGCTTTAAGCTCCTGAATGCAGACAATATCTGCCTGCTCGGCCAGCATCCACTCAAAAAAGCCCTTGCGGGCCGCAGATCGAATGCCGTTGGCGTTGAACGTGATGACTTTCATTGGGGTGATTCCATTTACAATGCTGCAGAATTGGATTGGATGAAACTTATGCTCACTCGGACTCATCAATGAATGCGAATTTGCCGCACGGCCATCCAAGCAGCGAGTTCGCAGCCTTGCTGCTTGCCTGGGATCAGCCGCTGCCAGGCCGCGGACTGCCTTGGGCGTTCAATTCAGACCCTTACATTGTATGGGTTTCTGAAGTCATGCTCCAGCAGACACGAGCAGAGACTGTGGTGCCGTACTTTGAGGAATTTATCCGTCGATATCCGACAGTATGCGGGCTCGCAGCGGCTTCCATTGACCAAGTGCTGCAATTGTGGTCAGGTCTGGGATACTACACGCGCGCGCAAAACCTGCACGTCTCAGCGAAACTGATCTGCCGCGATCATGCCGGCCAGTTTCCACAGACATACAGCGAAGTCGTCCAGCTCCCCGGTATCGGCCGCTCAACCGCCGGGGCGATCTTGGCGCTTGCGTTTGGCCTGCAGTATCCAATTCTTGACGGCAATGCCAAACGTGTCTACACCCGTTTTTTCGGGGTTGATGACGAAACCGAAAGCGCTCGGATCAAGGCGCTCTGGAAATTGGCGGATTCAAACACACCGCAGACACAGGTGCGCGAATACACCCAGCGCATCATGGATCTCGGCGCAACCGTTTGCCGGCCGCGACGTCCCCAATGCAATTGCTGTCCGCTTGCGCAATCATGCTATGCGCACCGCAACGACCTGACGAGTCAACTGCCGCTGAAGCGCAAATCAAAGAAACTGCGCGAGCAATCCGCTGCTGTCGTTGTCGCGACAGATGCCGAGGGACGCATCTTGCTTGAGCAGCGGCCAGCCACTGGAATCTGGGGCGGCCTTTGGAGCTTTCCTGAGTACCCTGGCAAACCCGATGACCTGGCTCAGTGGATGCAATCCCATTACTGCGTTGAAGCCAATCTTATCGAAACCTGGGGAACTGTTGCTCACGACTTCACCCATTATCGGCTGTCCATGATTCCGATGCGGGTTGAGATTCTGAAGTGCTCGGCGGATTTTTTCAAGCGCTCAGACGTTGTGCTGCTGCGCCGCGGCACACGATTTGACCGTGGCATCCCAGCGCCGATTATGAGACTGATCGAACAGGCTTCATCAAATATCAGGCAATCAATCCGTCAGTGAAGAGTGTAGATTTGCACTGAAGCCAGCTGTTTTGTCTGCAGAAAAGGCAGAGATCAAATTTCAGTTCTGAAACAATATTGCAATATTGCCCATACAGCCGATCATTATTGTTTGCGAGTATTGACCACATGCCTTCAGTGGCAGCCCCTCGCATTGGAATGCCACTTAAATGCTATCGTTCCCAGTGACCCAGCAAGTTCGTATAAAGTCGACTGCCTCGAAATCGGCTGCCGTCATCCAAGTTATATGTTCGGCAGGTTTAGAAAGAGGATTTTGCGATTTGTCGAATATCCTATATCCAAACGTATATCTACCTACAATTTTTTTTTGGGAATTACATGCAATAGCGGCAAAATAAAATCAGTTTGTTAAACAAATTTAATTTCTGATTCTTTCATAAGATGAATGCCCACTTTGCTTGAGACAACCAAAACACGCTCGGATTTTCTAAAAAAAAATCCATGCCAATCAATAATGGGCAATTGCCGCTGACAGGCATCTGGCAAAGGCCTGGAATTGGCTCTTGGTTCACAATTACTGTTGTCTGCGAAAACAAGACATTTTGAATATTGCCATTGGCAAGAGTGGTTTTGCCGACAAGAGCAGGATTGATCTGCAGGCCAAGAGTGATGCCAGTCAAAAAAGGAATTTGTACAAAGCCAGTAAATCCAGTATCAAGAATCCCCCTCAAAAACATTTGTCCTGCCGTTTTTGTCGACAATACTGAAATTCAGACACGGACTATGCTGTTTATTGAAATGTCCTTTCCAATTCATTGCTGCTGACCCCGGTATATCCTATGTGAAAAGCGGTCTTATCGCCAATCCTCACCAAATAGAACAATCCGTCAGGATTATTATTTTGCGCATTTATCAACGCATCTTCCGAATAATTTCCAAGATATTCGTTTTTATTTTCAACATCAATGGCTAAGTATTTTCCGTTGTGCTCGCCTTCGTATTCGTTTTGAAAAAATTCTTTGTATATATTTTCACCCTTTTCAGCAATTTCATCAGGCGTCATTACATTTGTCATTGTGAATCTCCCATGAAATCTAAATTATTTTCAAAATGTGCTTGACAATTTCGCCACTATTAAGGTGAAGCAGAGCTGCTAGCAAAGTATACAAGAACAGATATTGACGCAATGGCCAATTCAGCACCCGGCAAGCATTATCGAGAGGGTCTATCTGTCACCAAGATATTCGAGATCTTTCCTGATTCGTAAACCGCAGAAGAATGGCTTGCCAGGCAAAGATGGAACGGCTGGCCGTTCTGCTCGCATTGCGGCTCGGCCAATGTCCAGTCAAAACGCAATCGCAAGACAATGCCTTGACGCTGCAGGGAAAAATTCTGCGGCAAAAAGTTTTCGGTCAAGACCGGAACGGTAATGCAAGGCTCAAACCTGAATTGCCAGACCTGGGCGACTGCCATGCACCTGATGATCACAAATATCTAAATACATCAAAAATTAAATCAAGCGCTGGGGCAGTAGTGACAAATCTTAGTGTCTATTGATTCTATGCTGTATATTTCCATTAGCATTCAGCGAGAACAGCAATTATTTTTTACCAAATGCTTAGAGAGAATAAAGAACTTTGCATTAATGCCAATTGGGACTCTGAAGCTCAGGTTTGGATTGCGCTCAGCGATGATGTCCCAGGTTTAGTGGCCGAAGCATCCTCACTGCAAAAATTGATTTCTAAATTACAGGTATTGGTGCCGGAATTGTGTGAACTCAACAGTCATTTGATGAAAACTCCTTCGGACAAAATATCAATCTCTGCCGATTACAAACGTTTTGAAGAGGAGCTTCAAGTTTCCTGACTGGTGGCAAATTACACTAGACGCTTAAAACGAATACTTGTGCAATCGAACTGCGTCAAAGTTAGGCAAAGAAAAGGCGATCACGAGATTTGGTACAGCCCAAAATCCAAAACTAACTTCCCAGTTGATAGTGCCATCAAATCAGGACATACCGCAAATGCAGCTCTGAAACAGGCTAGTGCCAAGCCATTCGACTATTGTCGGATAAAGGCGTTTCAGTATCAGCCATGGTGAATTGCCCGTCGATCCTCGACTCCAGAGGATCCCGATCCGCCTGCCAGGCATGCCAACTCCGCGATGAACCCATCAGAATATCCAATTTTGCAGGCAAATTCGATAAATCTGAAGGCACAAAATTCGAATGCGCCGCAAACACGATGGCAAATCTTTCGAGACACCTGAATGGGTCAATTTGGCTGAAAAACAAGATTTTCAGTAGTTACTTGCCCGCCATGTTAGAATGACCAAATCATGAATATAGAGGCTCAGACAGAACGCCGTCCACTGCCAATAGGGATCCAAACATTTAGCCGGCTTCGGAAAAAAGGCTGCTATTATGTCGACAAGACTTCCCTGATTCAGCAAATGATCGAAGAAGGTGACTTCTACCTTCTATCCCGCCCGCGCCGGTTCGGCAAGAGCCTGCTCATCAGCACACTGAAGTCCCTGTTCGAAGGCCAGGAGGCGCTGTTCCGGGGCCTGGACATCCACCCGCACTGGGACTGGTCGGTACAGTATCCCGTGGTTCGACTGAGTTTCGGCGGAGAGGTCGACACGCCTGATGTCTTGGAAGACAACGCATTGAGCCAGCTGTACGGAATTGAGCAGGCGTTTGCCCTGAAACTGCCGCCAGTGAAGTCCGCTTCCGAACGACTTCGGCATATCCTGCATCAGCTTCATCAAACCACCGGCCAGCAGGCGGTGGTGCTGATCGACGAATATGACCGTCCAGTTTTGAATGTGCTGGAGGATAGCGCGAAAGCCAGGGCAAACCGGGATAAGCTGCGCGATCTCTATAGCATTCTCAAGGATGCCGAAGAGCATGTCCGCTTTGTCTTCGTAACTGGCATCACGATGTTCTCGAAAACCAGTTTTTCCTCAGGTCTCAACAACCTTGATGATATCAGTCTGTACCCTCCCTTTGCGACAATCTGCGGATATACGGATCGTGATCTGGATACCGTGTTCGCCCCGGAACTGGCAGGGCTTGACCGGGACCAAATCCGCACCTGGTACAACGGCTACAGCTGGCTTGGCGATGAAAAACTCTACAATCCGCACGACATTCTTCACCTGTTCAGAAAACGTGAATATACCGGACACTGGTTCAAGTCTGGAGAGCCAGGCTACCTGTACCGGTTGCTGATGAATAGGAAAGTCAGCCCCATGCAGCTGGAAAAACGCGCAGTGGATGCAGACAGTATTTCGAAATTCGAGCTTGACACGTTCAGCAGTGAAGCCCTGCTGTTCCAGTCCGGGTATCTGACCATCACGGAAAGGGAGCAGCGGGGCGCTCGCATTCTATACCATCTTGACTATCCCAATTTCGAGGTGCAGAGCAGTTTCAACATGGGCTTGGCCGAGCACCTGACAGGCTGTGGGCAGGCGGTGGCGACGGCGGGACAAAGTTTCCTTGAAGCCCTTGGTAAAACTGACTTTCCTGCATTCAAGGAAAAGATTCAGGCATTGCTTGCGGGAATTCCTCATCCCTGGCATGACAGCGGAGAGCTGGGCCGCTATGAATCCTGGTATGCGAGCCTGCTGTACATGAGCTTGCGCACCACCCGCGTCGACCTCCGGGTGGAGGAACTCTCCAGCCATGGCAGGGCAGACATGGCGGTGCTGCATGAAGGCCGGGTGTTCGTGCTGGAGTTCAAGGTGGTGGAAGAGCGTGCCGAGGCGGAGAAAGGCTTGGATCGTGCCATTGCCCAGATGCGGGAAAAAAACTATGCCGACCAGTACCGGGATCGGGGCGAGCCGATTCACCTGATCGGCATGGTGTTTGGCCGAAAAGAGCGCAATCTTTTAGCGGTTCGCTCCGAGCTGCTGTGATGCATGAGCTGCCTGCAAATGCGGATATCTGCAATGGCAAACCGGATTCTTTGCGCACTCATGAGCTCAGGCAGAGCGCCCTCCAAAGGCCGGCCGGCATCAAGCGATTTATCTGTCTTGGAACAGATTGTTTGAGTCTGACAGTGCTGCAGCGACAAGGAGCAATTTGCGATTCTCATAATAAAAAGGATGCTGCAGAAAGTCTGTGCGTTTCAATTCAGGCTCAAGAGGAAGATGTGAAACAGCTGCGGCAGTCAGATGCCGGAACTTGATCTCGACTCCGACAATCGTCAGCCGGGATTGAAATCATCATTCTGTCCGCAGCACGGCTGAAATCCTGCCATAGCCAGGTGTCAGCCAACCCCCGTTGCTCACCTGATTTTGGAATATAGGGCAACAGAGTATTCCCATTTCTGGGGCCGATTCATAATATCATTACGAGCCCGAATTGCCTGGTGAAACTGAGGAGGCTGACAATGCGAATTGGGGTGCCCAAAGAAATAAAAACCGATGAATATCGAGTCGGACTAGTCCCCGGAAGCGTCCGGGAGCTGAGCGGCTGCGGGCATCAGGTCGCAATTGAGAAAGGCGCCGGCGCCGGCATCGGTGCAAGCGACAGCGACTATCAGGCTGCCGGCGCCGCAGTTATGGACACTGCCGAAGAAATATTCGACTTCGCCGACATGGTCATCAAGGTGAAGGAGCCCCTCGCCCGTGAGCGCGCCCTGCTCAAGGAAAATCAAATTCTTTTCGCTTACCTGCACCTGGCGCCCGATGCGGAGCAGACCAAAGACCTGGTCGAAAGCGGCGCGGCATGCATTGCCTACGAAACCGTCACTGACGACAGCGGCGCGCTGCCGATTCTGGCGCCGATGTCCAAAGTGGCCGGCCGCATGGCCGTGCAGGAAGGCTCATGGTGTCTGGAAAAGCCGCACGGCGGCAAAGGCATGCTGCTCGGCGGCGTTCCGGGAGTGGAGCCTGCCAAAGTCGTGATTATCGGCGGCGGCGTGGTCGGAACGCATGCGACCCATATCGCAGTCGGCATGGGCGCCGATGTCTGGGTCATGGACCGCAATGTCGAGGTGCTCGACAAGCATTGGGCGCATTTCGGGCGCTCGACCAATGGCATGTTTTCAACCCAAGATACACTTGAGAAACATGTCGCAGATGCAGATCTGGTGGTTGGCGCTGTACTGATTCCAGGGGCAGCAGCCCCGAAACTGGTCTCCGAGGCCATGGTCAAAAGCATGCGCCCCGGCTCAGTGATTGTCGATGTGGCGATTGATCAGGGCGGCTGTTTTGCAACGTCTCGCGCGACCACGCATTCGGAACCGACTTACGCTATCGAAGGTGTGGTGCACTATTGTGTCGCCAACATGCCGGGGGCAGTTCCCAAAACGTCTACGTATGCACTGAACAATGTGGTTTTGCCTTTTGCAATCAGTCTGGCCAATTTAGGATATAAAGAAGCGCTGGCTCGCGATCCAAACCTGAAAAAGGGTCTGAATGTCTGCCAGGGCAAAGTAACGCATAACGCAGTAGCCGCGGCGCTTGGCTACGACTTCATCGACCCGGACACAGCTCTGGGCCTGTAATTTTATTTTTTCATCAAAAGGTACTTGATCTATGCCACGCATGACGCCCAGCGAAGCTTTCGTAGAAACTCTTGCATCTTATGGTGTAACCGATGTGTTTGGGATTGTCGGTTCCGCCTACATGGATGCTTTGGATATATTCCCGGCAGCAGGAATTCGCTTCATTCCCACCGTGCATGAGCAGGGTTCAGCTCACATGGCGGATGGATTCGCGCGGGTCAGCGGCAGACACGGTGTATGCATCGGCCAGAACGGTCCTGGCATCACCAATTTTGTCACGGCTATCGCAGCGGCCTACTGGGCGCATTCACCGGTTGTTGCCATCACCCCGGAAACCGGGAGCAATACTATGGGGCTCGGCGGATTTCAGGAAACCGAACAGTTGCCAATTTTCTCGAAAATCACCAAATACCAGGCGCATGTCAGTTCGCCAGCGCGCATGGCTGAATTGACGGGGCGCTGCTTTGATATGGCGATGGCTGAGCGCGGCCCCACGCAGCTGAACATCCCGCGCGACTATTTCTACGGTGATATTGATGTCGATGTGCCGCAGCCGCAGAACATCCAGCGCGGCCCAGGCGGCAGCGCTTCCCTTGATGATGCAGCGCGCATTCTCGCCGAAGCCCAGTTTCCGGTTATCCTTTCCGGCGGCGGCGTGATTATGGACGATGCTGTAAAGGATTGCGTCGAGCTTGCCGAATACTTGTCAGCTCCAGTCGTAAACAGCTATTTGCACAATGATTCGTTTCCGGCGAGCCATAAACTGTGGTGCGGCCCGCTGGGATACCAAGGCTCAAAAGCCGGCATGCGACTGCTTTCCAAGGCGGATGTGGTCGTTGCGCTGGGCACTCGGCTGGGGCCTTTTGGCACCTTGCCGCAGCACGGCATGGATTACTGGCCGAAAGATGCCAAAATCATTCAGGTGGATGTTGATCATACAAAAATCGGGCTGGTAAAGAAGATTGCTGTCGGCATCTGCGGACAGGCAGGCGAGTCCGCCGCCGCATTGCTTGAGCGACTCAAAAGCCGCGAGAAAGTCGCCGCCCTTGAGAACAAAGACGCACGGCTGAGCGAAATCGCACAAGAAAAACAGAGCTGGGAATCCGAGCTGGACGGATGGTCGCACGAAAAAGACTCTTGGAGTCAGCAAGTCTGCGCTGAGGACCAAGGCATGCTGCACCCTCGCCAGGTTTTGCGCGAGCTCGAGAAGGCGACACCCGCCAATGCAGCAGTGTCCACTGATATCGGCAATATCTGCTCAGTCAGCAACAGCTACCTGCGCTTTGAGCAGCCGCGCAGCTTCTTTGCCGCAATGAGTTTTGGCAACTGCGGCTACGCATTCCCGACGATTATGGGCGTCAAGGTTGCCGCCCCGGGCCGCGCGGCGATTGCCTACGTGGGCGACGGCGCCTGGGCCATGAGCATGGGCGAGATTCTGACCTGCGTTCGGGAAAATATCCCGGTAACGCCAGTGGTATTCAACAACCGCCAGTGGGGCGCAGAAAAGAAAAATCAGGTTGATTTTTACGGCAATCGTTTTGAAGGCGTGAATCTTGAAAATCCGAGCTGGGCAGGAATTGCAAAATCCATGGGCAGCGAGGGCATTGTAGTGGACCGCCTCGATATGGTCGGTGATGCTCTGCGTGAGGCTTGCGCAGCACAGAATGAAGGCAAGACTACTGTCATTGAGGTTCTGTGTACACGCGAATTAGGCGATCCATTTCGCCGAGACGCTCTCAGCAAACCGGTACGACACCTCGACAAATACAAACAGTACGCTTGACATTTGGATTGGCTCCATCTGCTGACCCGCCGCGCGAGACAGTCTGCGGCTAAAGTCGTACTCGCTGAAGCGGCTGACGAAAGAATGGTCTGTGCCGCCGCCAGGCTGGCGGCACAGGGCATTGGCCGTCCAGTCCTGACGGGCTCAGAAACCGAGCTGCGCAAGATCGCGCAAGAATGCGGTGTTGTCCTGGATAACATCGAGATTGCCGATCCGAAATCGAGTCACTCTGCAATCGAAGCCTACAGTCAGCTGTGTTCTGAACTGCCCCGCCCGCTGAAACCGCAGATTGCCAGCCGACTGCTGACCAGGCCATTGATGTTCGGTGCGATGATGGTCCGAGCCGGCGATGCACAAGCGATGATTGCCGGCGCATCGGTACCGACCGCACGCGTCATTGAGGCCGGCGCAATGATCATCGGACCGCAGCCGGGCATCGCCACCACCTCCAGTTTTTTTCTGATTCGAACCCGAGCGCAGGACGCTCACTTGGAGCGTACCATCATCTTCGCGGACTGTGCGGTCAATGTTGACCCAGACGAAAGGCAGCTGGCAGATATTGCAATCGCCACCGCCGACAGCAGTGCGCGCATTCTTGATGAGCCGGTTCGAGTTGCGCTGCTGTCATTTTCTTCCAAAGGCAGCGCGCGCCATGCCAAAGTAGACAAAGTCACTGCGGCAGCGGCACACATTCGGAACGAGCGTCCCGACCTATTAATGGATGGTGAACTGCAGTTTGATGCGGCATTTGACAGTCGCACTGCCGCTTTAAAGATCGGCTCTGCAAGCGAAGTCGCAGGGCAGGCAAATGTGTTTATATTTCCAGATTTGAATGCGGGCAATCTTGGATACAAAATCGCGCAATACCTGGGCGGCGCACAGGCGATCGGGCCTATTTTGCAGGGATTCAGCAAGCCTATCAGTGATTTGTCGCGCGGCGCGACGGTGGACGATATCGTCAACGCGACAACGGTGCTGCTGGCTGCATCGGCGTGACCTCACGAGGAACTGCGCTGTGTAAAACTGGGAGAAGAAAACCGTCAGAATATGAAATCAATGGTCACCTCATATCTCAGTCATAAAAGTTTTTTGATTTGCTGTTTTACGCGGCTGCATTGGTTCCACAACTGGTAATGTGGGTATAACGTCATTCACTTTTACAAAGCATCGACTGAATACGATTCAACACAATCACTTACAGATAACCTCGACATTACTTAAACTCTCCAAGGACCATGCAAAACAATCTACTCGCTGTCAGCGCGGTTTACAAGTGCAATTCAACTCAACGGGCTCTCCAATATGGAGGAATAATCAGTGCTTCCATCTTATTTCTTGGAAATTACGGTGCCAAGGAAGTGTTCCATTTCGCCAAATACTATTTCGATTTTCAAACTAATTGTTGATTGTGAACTGAAATCCGAATTTCAACTGAGGATTTGTATCTTTGAAGTTGGCGATTGAATAATCCGCTACAATCAGAATGTAATCGATTTGAGCATAAGTATTGGGTTGAATCCGTGCAACAGCTAGAGATAAAGTTTACAGACTCTCCGTCTGTTAATGATGTTCCGCTAGTTCCGGCACGAATGGTCAACGAATATGTCTATTGCCCAAGACTAGCATATCTGATGTGGAGCCAGCAGGAGTGGATAGAATCAGCCGATACAGTTGAAGGGAAAAGAGTTCACAAGCGTGCTGATAAACCAAGAAAACTGCCATCACCTGAAGAATTGGAGACCGACTTCCGGGATATTGTCAGTAGATCGTTTACGCTATCTTCGGAGTCTTTAGGTGTCATTGCCAAAATCGATATTGCTGAGTCAAGCGATGGTGTTGTAACGCCGATTGACTTTAAAAAATCAAAGCGACCGCATATTAGTAAGCGTGGATATGAACCAGAGCGGGTGCAGGTGTGCTTGCAGGCTCTGCTGTTGCGAGATCATGGATACAGAGTTGATGGAGGCATGATCTACTACGCTGGAAGCAAGGAGCGTGTGCCTGTGGTTCTTGACGATGAGCTAGTTGAGTTGGCTAAGAAAGCAGTGAGCAATTTGAGACATTTGGTTGCAGATACTCGCATGCCTCCACCTCTTGAAGACAGTCCGAAATGCCCCCGATGCTCACTGGTATCGATCTGTCTCCCAGATGAAATAACTACGCTACAAGGCTCTGATCTGTCTCCCAGGGACATTGCTGTAGCTTCCGAGGATGCGCTTCCGCTCATTATCCAATCTCAGTGTGCTCTAGTCAGCAAGCGGGGCGATACACTCACGATTGAAGAAGAGGAAAAGGATAAAGTTGTGGTCCGGCTCAATGAAATATCAGATGTCGGTTTGTTTGGACAATGCAACATCACCACTCCAGCCTTGGTTGGTTTGCTTGATCGAGGAATTCCAGTAACTTTTCACAGTCATGGCGGGTGGTTTCGCGGTATTGCGCATGGATTGGGCCACAAGAACGTGGAAATCAGGACCGAGCAGTATCGTAAAAGCTTTGACAAAAAATTCAGGCTGAATTTTTCCCGCCAATTGATCGATGCCAAGATTTTCAATCAGAGAACAATTATTCGTCGCAACTGGAGAGAGGATGAATCAGAGAGAAAATCTATTCTGATTCGCATGAACAGAGTTCGAAAATTATTATTGAGCGTTAATGATTTCGAAACCTTGCGCGGCTACGAAGGCGAAGTGGCGGCAATTTATTTTCGAGCCTTTAACAAATTGCTCACTCCGCCAAATGCAATCATTGATTTTCAGTTTGAAAGGAGAAATCGTAGACCTCCGCTCGACCCCGTCAACGCCTTGCTATCCCTTGCATATTCAATGCTGACAAGAACCGTTCATGTTGCACTTTCAGCGGTCGGGTTTGATGCGTATAGAGGTTTTTTTCATGAACCACGTTACGGCCGTCCTGCTCTTGCGCTGGATATTATGGAACCGTTTCGGCCGTTGGTTGCAGATTCTGTTGTATTGTCGCTAGTCAATACCGGAGAAATTGCACCGCAGCATTTTGTGTCGGGAGGAACCGGAACTGCATTGACAGAAGCCGGACGAAAGATCTTTATCCGAGCATTCGAGCGACGACTGACACAGGATACGACTCACCAACTGTTCAATTATCGACTGAGCATGCGGAGACTGATCGTTTTGCAGGCTCGCCTCCTCAGTCGATTTTTACTTGGAGAAATTGACGTTTATCCACACTACCTGCCTCGATAGGAATTTACATTGAGAAATGAGCGGCTCTACATTGTTGTGTACGATATATCGAATCCAAAGCGGTGGAGACGAGTATTCAAGGTAATGAACGCGTACGGAGAGTGGCTACAACTGTCGGTTTTTCAGTGCCGAATGTCGGGTCGGCGGCGTCAGGAATTTGAAACTGAAATACGAACGGTAATCAAAAATGAAGAAGATCATGTTATGATCATAGATGTTGGGTTAGCAGAATCAGCTGAACTCGCAATTCAGAGTATCGGAAAGTCATTTGAAGTCATCAAGCGCGAAGCAATCGTGATATAGTTCGAATGCAGTAGAGAAATACGAATCGTCGGTTGTTTCTTGATGTATTTGCTCCCAGTGAAGGCAAGGGAACATTTGATGCCGTTACGACTGCCAGACAGGTTTCGAGCAGTGAAGTGGCGCGCGATTTGCGGTGGCCGCTCGAATCCTGATAATCGTATGTTTTTATTCATTTATAATTTGGTTCACATTGCAATTGCTTTGCTAATGATCGAAGAGTTCAGACTTTTTTCTCAGCGATAGATATCGAACTATTTTTGACAATATAATCAAAGAGATTTGATTTTGGGAGTTTTTCCGCCGCAAATGCGGCGGCCTCATTGAAGCCTGCTCAGCATCGCTGATCTGCCGCCTGCCAGCAGGGTTTTTCCGCCGCAAATGCGGCGGCCTCATTGAAGCATATCGCAGTCTATCTTGCCGCGCGTGGTCAATTTGTTTTTCCGCCGCAAATGCGGCGGCCTCATTGAAGCTCGGCAATGGCATCATACTGGGCCTGGGTCAGCACGTTTTTCCGCCGCAAATGCGGCGGCCTCATTGAAGCTGGATTTGCACGACGGAGAAAAGAGATGACCGCACTGTTTTTCCGCCGCAAATGCGGCGGCCTCATTGAAGCGGAACATGATACTCACGCATATCACCACCGCCGGCCAGTTTTTCCGCCGCAAATGCGGCGGCCTCATTGAAGCGAGTAACGCTGGAGCGATTCTTGACACTGGCGATGCGTTTTTCCGCCGCAAATGCGGCGGCCTCATTGAAGCACGAGTAAAAGAGCGCGCAGGGTGGCGCGTGTTTTTGTTTTTCCGCCGCAAATGCGGCGGCCTCATTGAAGCATTGACGCCGTCAGCCGGCCCATCGCATACTCCAGCGTTTTTCCGCCGCAAATGCGGCGGCCTCATTGAAGCTTGAGTATCAATGGCACAGCGGCCGCTGCTGAGTCGTTTTTCCGCCGCAAATGCGGCGGCCTCATTGAAGCATTCTGATCCACGGCGGCAATCTGCCCAAGCACACGGTTTTTCCGCCGCAAATGCGGCGGCCTCATTGAAGCCCGTCCAGACGCACCGGGGTGGCGGTCAGTCCCAGGTTTTTCCGCCGCAAATGCGGCGGCCTCATTGAAGCGATAAGCCGCATAACATTTCCAGTTTTTCTATCTAGTGTCTGCCAGAAAACCCCTATTTTCAGCTGGCAACATGGAGAAAACCGGCCGAATCCACAGGGACTTATATACCTAACTTGATGTATGCAAAATACATCTATATATCGGTGAATATTGAAATTGATTTTCCAAATCACTCGATATTTTTCTTTTTTTGAGAATTCAATGACTGATCTTTTAGCCTTGTCAAGTTAGGTATATAAGTCCCAATCCACATGCGAAGCGCATCGGTCATGCGGCGGCGGCATGAATTTTTGAGCCGCGATGGGAAATTGCGGCAAAATCGCGGCTGGCGTACACTGCGCCGCCTCCGGCAGCCGGATCTCATCCAAATGGGGCAGCAGGATGCTAAGCGGCGCGCAGTCTTTGCTGGCGCGCCAGCCGCTTGCAGCTGGCCGCCACCGCCCGGGCAAAGCCGCGGCGGCCCCGGTCGCGCACCCGTGCCAGGCCGCAATGCTCCAGATGGCTGATCGCCGACTCCACGCCCGCATGGCGCTGGCGGCCGGCCCGGAACCAGTCCTGACCCTCATGCGCCGCAGCCGCCCGGCTCAGGCCGCCCTTGCGAGGCAGCGCGCACTGCTCAAGCATCGCGCCGAGCAGGTCCTGATTGGCCGGCGAGTGGAAGCCCTTGTCGAAACTGCACGCGACCCGCGCCGGAAATCGCGCCTGCGCCCGGGCGATCACCGGCACCGCGCAGTCGGTGCCGCCGCCGGCCCACAGAATCTCATGATGCAGGATGAACTGATGCTGATCCTCGACAATGCACACCGGCACGCCCAGCTCCTGCGGCACACCCGCCTTGCCCTGGGTCATCCACCGGGTGTGCGGCTCAAAGATCGAGAACACTTTTTCCGCATGCGGGATATCCTCGCCCCGGAACGCCCGCCGCCCGATCGGGTCGATCTGAATCCGCGCCTGCTCGGCAAAATACCCTGCCGCCTCAGCCTTGGACAGCTGCGCCTCGCACAGGTCCAGGCAGGCGCGCATCCGGTGCGGCGCCTTTCGCACCCGGCTGTGCGCCTGCCTGATATTTCCGGTCACATGGCGATGCTGGCGCCACGCCGACAGCCCCAGATCATCGCACCGCGCAGCCACGGCGCGCACCGCGTCCCACAGCAGATTCTGGGCCGTCGGGAAGTGGACGCTCGTCTCGGCCACAAAGCTGTCAGCGCGCCCGCGCAAGGCGTCGCCAGGCTTTTTTTTGGAGCTTACATACCTAACTTGACAAGGCTAAAATATCAGTCAATGAATTCTCAAAAAAAGAAAAATATTGAGTAATTTGGAAAATTAATTTCAATATTCACCGATAAATGGATGTACTTTGCATACATCAAGTTAGGTATATAAGCTCCTTTTTTTTACCACCCGGCGCCCGGCGCCGACCAGCAGGTCGCTGACGCGCTCCAGCAGCGGCGGAATGTCGTCGCGGGATTTCGGACCAATCACAATGTTCTCGATGGCGGCAGCGCCGACCTCGATCTGCATGGACTCGACTGTGCGCATGAAAATAACCTGAAGATTCGGCCCCGAGGGGGCAATTTGCGGGCTTGCGGGCGGAAATCAGCTTGATTCCGCGAATCCTCGCCGCTTCTTTCCGGCCAAAAACATCTCTACGTATATGTTTTGATTGATTAATTATACACAATCAGGGTTTCCGTTCAAGCACTATCTAGTTTTTCCGCCGCAAATGCGGCGACCTCATTGAAGCCGATTGAGTTGAGCGGGGAGGAGAACTCATGAGCAGTTTTTCCGTCACGCAAATTTCCCGAGGCATGAAATGATTTCGTTCACCGTAAAACTATGTGACAGGATTAGATGTAGTGAAATTTCGATACTTTCCTTGGTTGATTCGTTGGCTTCGAAATAACTCCACAACACCCATTGAGCTAAGAAGTTCGCGATCTGGATGCTCTTCCTGAAGCTGCGGTAAAGACAGTAAAGAGCGCACTACCGATAGATTAATGGGAGATGACCAAACAGGCCAAGTTAACTCTACAATACTTTTGTGACGCTTTGAGAATCCAGTGGTTTCTAGAACACCATCGCAAGGTTGAGTGGGAAACAAAGCCAGCGATTCTATCGCAAGACGATTTGCTCCCCATACGCTTCCCGACGTTTTTTTGCTTGAGCGTTCGGCAGGGTCTTCCCAACGCAATGCATACCTCCTATCGTCCGCCGGATCCCAGCGCATACTATGCCTTTCCAAGGGATCGCTATATTCCCAAGTTTTAAAAATTGCACTTTCCAAATGACATGGCTGCGTATCTTCTACAAATGTGCGTATTGTTCTCAAGAAATGTTGGTGACCAGCCCCATTCATTGTCCGAAAAGCAGTATCAGCAATCTGGCCAGTTGGATTTCTATTTTTTTTTGGATTTCTATTTTTTGGCACTTCAATGATGTCGCTACCGAATGCAGCAAGAAAATCCGCATTAATACGGTCTTCGGATGATGTGGATAACTGACTATCAAGTAGCGCAGCGCGATAATCAGTGATTTTTATCGTCAGATTATCGTTGAGATGAAAAGCTGTGAGATGAGAGTTTGCTTTAAGCTGTTTATCTAGCAGATTTACTAGTAGTTCGCGATCAATATCTATCGAAGCCCACAATTGCGGCTGCCAGTGACCATTTTTCAATTCCCAACTCATTTGGAAAGCACTATCCCGCACTGCCAGTGTGGCCGTTCGAAGAGTACCAAGTGCGGCGAGATAACCAAGCGGATTATCTGCGGCAAGCCCACCCAAAGCAAAATCAGTCATTCAACCTCCATGCTCTCGTCAGACAGTTCTTCCCACTCACTGCGACGATGGTCAGCCAAACGAAGCATCGCTTCAAGCCACGCCAACCCCCACCATCCATAGGCTTCAACCAGCATCCAGAACCTTTGAGGTACACCCTCCGATAGATTTTCTAACTTTGTTGGGCCTGTCCAAGTCATTTCATGACCATTTATTTGGTAACTTACTTCAGGTGCATCGTCGTCGATAACAACAGGGGCAAAAGGGCGACATCTGCCATGGTGACTGGAAACAAGATATAAAGTCAACTCTCTTAGAAGATCATTTTCTGGCAACAAATCAGGCGAGCTAGCCGCCAGCCTCTCTGACAACAACTCATGGCGACCGCCAACGGGGTATCCACCCATAGACTTGGTTCTATTTATTGATACAGATTTAGCCAGCGGCTCAGATACTGCCGACATTCTTCGTCCTCCATTCAACTTCGCTTGAAAACGAGGATCAACTTTCCCAATATCGTGTAACAATCCTGCACGGGCTATAGCCTCTGCCAACTCTTCCGAAAGACTGCAACCAACGGCAAAGCGGCGAGCCCAGACTTCAACTCCGACTAAGTGGCGACGCAACAAAATAGGCTGACCTTGTCTATTGGCAGTGCCTGAGGAGTTTTCGTCGTCCTCGTCATTAAAAGTTTCTGCTTGTCTAACGTATTCTCGTATCAAAAATCTTCCGCTTAGAATAATTTCTCTTTCTCCCACTCGCTGCAAATTCTGCAGAAATGCTCTTGACCTTGCTTCTTCACGGAGTTGTTTCGCCGTCGCCTGCAACCAAGCAAAATCACAATACGTATCAGATTCTTTTACTAGAAAATCAAGCATACGACGAACTAAATCTAGCTGTGCTTCTGGGTCAGAATCTTCAAGCTCAATCTCTGCGAGTAATTCTCTGGCCAGTTGCTTGGATTGTTCACCGGGCCAAATATCAATCAATTTATCGTGTAACCGAAGAATTGCTTTGGCCCGACTCTCAAGATATGAATGCTGACTCACATCAATCTCAACTGAGCTAGTTCTAAAATTTGGCAGTTCCCCCAAGATTTGAAAATCTTCATGAATCGACTCATCCGTATTGCCCGTTTCAATTACGACAATGTCATTCGGTCTCACTTTATTCGGATGGGTAATGGGCAATAAATTCCGATCAGTCGAAGATTTATTCCAAATAAAAACAGAGCGATTTTCCAAGATGTCCATGTCATCACTGCTCGTTTTAACAATATTTGCCTCCCCTTCCACATCAGTGCTAGTGTCCTCTATGATCTCTTCTCCTTTTAGCCACCTACGGAATACGCTCAATCGCACCGGCAGCATTTCGCTTGATACAGGTGGACAAAGCTTTAAGCTAACTTCAGAAGGTTGAACACGCCAGCAAACTTGGACATCGACCTGAGTTTCTTTCGGTCCATGCAAGAACACTCCCACATCAGGTGATGGTTTAGGCACAGGACTCGTTTGTGCTAGACTATCTATGTGAGCTGGCAGCATGACCGGAGCATGACGGATTGGACTGTTCAACTCTCGAAGTTCTTCTTCTTTTCGCGGTGCAGGCAAATAGGCCACCCCAAAATCAACGACTCCCATTTCATCCATGTTTTTGACAAGCCATTCGAACGTTTTGACAATGGCTGTTCCGTAGACTGGATCATCGCCTTTTTCCTGATCTTCTCGCAGAAAAATACCAGCATTGACATCAATGGCACGACCCATTCGATTCAAACGACCAAACCTTTGCTGCAGAGAATCGAACGAAGCGCATTCTGTCACAAGAACATCGAAATCTAGGTCCGCACCAACCTCCAATGTCTGGGTGGCGACAACAAAATGTGTTGCTTCAAGCTTGCGATTCCCTGATACGCTTGATGCAAATTGCAGTTTATCAAGCTTAGCGATTACTTTAGCCTTGTCGATGGCGCGCATACGGCCCGTTAGAAGCGTCACTGCGTTTGTAGGTCTTTCCACAAGACAATCACGCACAGCACGGGCTGTGGCGACCCGGTTAACGAAAATAACAACCGCCGGTACCATTCCGCTGTTACGAGTCTTCGATTCTTCAGCAAACTTCTCAGCTTTCGCAGCAAGCACTTCCGCAAATCGACGAGTTGCGCCGCGGCCACTAGGCAATTTGACTTTCTCAATCAATGCTGGTTTATGCGCCAACTGTCTGCAACCCAATGGATGCCTGGGATCAAAGGCCTCTGCCGCGTCATCGTTGAATACGTCACCCAATCCAAATGGCGGTGTCGCTGACAGGACAACAGGATGAAAACTCCTATACAAAGATGCAGTTCCCCATTTTCGGTATCGCCCAACTGCCTGAAGGGTTTCGAGAAACGGTTGTGCGCAATGGGCTTCGTCAAGCAATATTAAACTGTCATTGGCAACCAATCCCGCATAGATTGGCCACATGCCAGACCCGCGTCCATACGCACGAAAAAGCAATCGCGAGCCAACTTGATCAACTGTGGATGCAATAACGGCGGGTTGCAGCGGGCTACGAGCCCAAGAATCAGAATTGTAACTGGCACCTCGCATAGTATGAAACGTGAGAGGCGATTCGTTCCGCCATATTGTTTTCTCGCCGCCAGCAGCAACCATTCGCAATGCATCTGCAACATCCTTGAGAATACCTGTCTCGGCTTTCGCCAACTTGTCTGCAAGTCGCTCTGCCCGACAATAAGCTTCATCTACAATAATGCGCCGGTCTACAACAAAAAATATGCGTCTAGGTGCGGTTACGATATCGCCTGCCGCAAATTTTGATGCCTGCGTTGCCAGAGCAAAGACCGCGATATCAATGCACGCTGTTTTGCCAGAAGCTGTAGGCAATGCTATAGCTTCCGGCCATGGTTGGTCGATATTTTGGATGACCCGTTCAGCTAATGCCTGCTGCCAAGCAAAAGGGCTGAAATCCCAAAGTGCTTCGAAATAGTCCGCAAAGCTTCGTATAGATAATTCGACCATTCCTCAGCCATCTCGATCAATCGGCAAACATAGGCCATAGCCGCGAAAACGCCCTGCACCGACGATTATCGGTCCGGTCACAGCTTGCCCAAAAATCAGAACAGCGTGAGTGTGACTGCGTGTTCCGCCATCTGACTTTCGTTTCATGCGTGGATACTCCTGAGCATGAAAAGCGCCTTGCACGAGGGAAGTGGGATGCAACACAACCTCTTTAGGACGAGGTAATCCAGATCGCTCACATGCTAGTTTGACATCAGCGGCGGCACATTTCCAGCGTTCTGAACCGTTGTAGTGACGATCTAAAACAATCGGAGTTATAGTAGCCCAAATTCTTGACCGGCGTGTCCAGCGTTCTGACCGCAATGCCAAAGGCGGTATCTCTCGTGTTTCATGCTCGACCTGGCATTCCAGCCATTCCCTGTCAAACAGTCGTCGCGGAATAGAAAGACAATTATTATCATACAAAAATTCTCCTAGACAATTCGCCGCTTCCGTTTCATCCAGTCTCTGCGGTAATGCCAAAGCAATCCCTATTATGCTGCCATCAGCATGTTGCGAGCCCACAAACGGCATGGGTATCAACGCGAGATGTGGTTGTATGGTCGGAGCCCCCCCTTGAGTATGGCCTGAAAGCCATTCAGGAGGCGGCTGAATGCGACAATGTTTCAGCAAAGCTCCTCGCAGTGCGCCGGTCAGTCTTAGCGTCGAAGATAATCCGATACGCGCACCGAAAAGCCGCAAAACAATTAGTTCGCGGTTAAAGTAGTTCGAAGTAGATTCGTCAGAAGACGGTGGCCTGCAGTTGCCGTATCCTTGCCATTGACCAGTGATTGGCCGCCGGCTAAAAGGAACACTGTTCGGAAAGTTTTCCTTTAGTTGAAGTTCTAGTCGTTTTTGATGTCGTTTTTGCGCCTTAGGATCTCGGTGGTGACTTCGGAAATCTCGAGCGCACTTTTCCTCAATAATTCGCTCTCGTATTCGGTCAACATTCGGGGAGCGGGTGAGGTACCGAGCTTCCGACTGAGTAAGTCTATCGAAGGTGTGACCGAAATATTCTCGCCACCATCTCTCAAGTGTTTGTCCATGCTTTTCATTCAACTCCTTTAACTGTTCTGCACTAGGTGTAATTTTAGCAGAATAAGGTTTTCCAGTTAATACAATCGCAGCTGCCACATGACCACCGTTTTTGAGAATGTAGCCACGTAAGTTCGCTATTGTTCCCCCTTGACCAACAAAATCATCTATTAAGATATAGTTTGCTCCCTTTTCTACCTCGCCAACGAACAGCGCTTGACGTGCAAGTCGACCAAATCCACCCGCACCCGTATGGGAGACTATATTGCTTTGTCGCAAATTTTCCGCGCTTGCAATCTCAAAATACTCGCCTATCACTCGCATCAGAGCCGCAGGTATAGCGTTGAGGTTTTTTTCGTATGCGTGAACCGCCGCTAACCTCAGGTTTTCATCCTCGGTATTGTCTCTTATCATCTGTTGTATCCGTGACCTATCAGCAGGAGTCAGCATAGCTTCTACCATAGTTCCTGCAGCTATCGCATCACCAGCCTTTGCCGCAGCATAGAGAGGGTTTTGCTTCACCAATGGCTCATCTTTCAAAATCAATAAATCAGGAAAGTCGTTCCACTCGGCTCGATGGGGCTGTGCCTCCTTAATTTCCTTTAGGGTCTCTTTAATTCGACTTATTTCACCTGCAATATCAGCGTATTTCAGCAAATTATCACGATTAAGATTCTGCTTAAGATCTGTCAGACGGCCTGAGTACGGCACACGCAAGCGGTGCTTCGCTATGCCTTTAGTTGGTACCCATCGCGAGTCAGGCAATCGTTCGGCTATCCACACTTGTACCAGTGAAGCTGAATGCCCAATATGAGTAACCTTCGATAGCAAATTCTCCATAGCGTCTTTATGTTGCATTGGAAGAGAATTCATCCACATAAAGTAGACAACCGAATCATTGGGAATAACGACTGGGAAAGAGCGAGGTTGGCGGGAACGAAACTCAGGCAGCAAATGTAAACCAGACTCTTTGAGTTTCTTAAGAGTCGACGTCGACCCGCTTGGTATCTTTGCACCACGAGCATCATTGACAGGCACGTAGCTAGTTACCAACCCTCGCTGAGAAGCATCTGAAGCTGCGATTGACGGAGGTTCTTGGTCTTCTATCCAGCACAGCGCTGCTTTTTCGGCTGCGTTCTCCCCGGTTTCAAACCAAGCAGCCGCCATAGCCATGAAAACCCGGTCGGGGTGAGGTGGCCATTCAGCCTGCTCCTTCTTCGCTCCATCCGCCGCTGCCATCGCCCATCCATTCAGGTAACGAATAGCAATGCCAAACATTATTCTGAATCCGGCTTGTTTGCTACAGCCGATTCCTGACTACGTCGAACCAGTTCAAGCAATTCTTCCGAAGGACTGAGCTCAATATCACCTTCCCAAGGCAATCCAGAATGGACAGCCTCCGAAACCGCTTCATTGAAAATTTCTACCGCACCTTCTGGTGTAAGGTCATAACTCATTGGCTTTTTGCCCGGACGATCAAGCACCTCCCACTTGGATTGCTCCGATGGAAACAGGTGACATCGGGAACGAAGATCGCCGTCATTTCTCGCTAAGGTTGCAGCTGCAAGCCCTAAGGCAGCTAGTACAGTTCGAGCAAGCATGTTTGTTTCGGCGACAGATACAGCTGCGCCATCGATCGGAAAGAGAAGCCGACGCAACGCACTGAGAGAAATTACGGTTGTCTGCTGGCCTTTCGAGATCGTAAAACCACCGGGAACAATTCCAGGCATTACATTGCCATGATTCGCTTCGGAAGGTTTGCCTTTGCCATCTTTTCCTAACTGCTCACCTCCAAATTCGACATCCAGAGTCCAGTCCGGTGTGTCTGATGTCTCTTGCCGGCGGGCGTGAAGTGGACCTGCAGCCAGCATAATTTGCGCCGGGTCAATTCTACTGCTTGTCTTCACCCCCGCAGTCGCGCCATATCCAACAATCTCAGATACAATCGCCCGCTGGAACTTTGCACCAAGACCGCCACGTGGACCAGTTGAATCCCACATCCCAAACAATAACGCTGTCGGACACAGTCCGAATAAGCCCGTGGCGTTACGAACCTCAGCAAAATCAAGTATTCTGCCCTTCTCTGACTTTCTAAAAATTTTCCCCTCAATGAGACTATCCCTAAACAGTGCATCGGCAACCCGATGAGGGGCATCCAAGCTAGTAACAGTAAATTTCTTGATTAATCTTTCGTCATCAAACTTGGCTGTCAGCAGCGGAACATTAATTTCCTGGCGCCGATACGATTCCAATAGCGCAAGTTCCATGCGATTCGCCTGGGACTGAACTGAGTCCAGCAAGACACAGGAAGTAATCTCTCCAGTTTCAGGGTCTATCCGGTCTTCGGTCGCATACTTTCCACCCTCGTAGGTAGGAGGAAATACCTTATCACCTCGACCGCCGACTGGTTGATAAGTGGTTTTGCAGCGAAATGCGGCTACCGTTCCATCCACAGCTTCTTTGAGCTCGGACAAAGTTAATTCAGACATAATTCATTGCTCCTTAGCGATAGAAAAATGGAGGTATTAGAAACCACGCGGAGTTAGTCCTCAAATCGATAAAAAAGAATCCCGGCCGACTGCTGACAGCAAAATTGAAAAATACATCTTCAGGATTTTTCGTCCTCCATCCGCGACGCAAAATCTCTAATCACGATCATCCATCTCTACGTAGTCTCTTGGTTCCGGACCGTTATAGACAGTCAGCGGCCGAATCAAGATATTGCTCTCAAACTGCTCAATAATCTGCACAATCCACCCGGGCATTCGGCCGACCGCAAAGATTGGCACAAACAGATCCGCCGGGATGCCGTGCAGGTGGTATACGACACCCGAGTAAAAATCGACATTGACATTGACACCATGGCGCGCCCATGGCCTCATGACCTCAACCAATGCCTCAAGAATCTCATACCAGTGAGGCTGCCCCATCTTTGCGGATAATTCCTTTACGCCTTGTTTCATATGTCTGGCCCGCGGATCTTCAGCGCGATACACGCGATGCCCAAATCCCATGATCGGCTCCTTGGCTGCGCGCTTGCGCTTGACATACGCTGCTGCATTCGCCGGGTCACCGACCTCCTGCGCCATCAGCATCACATTTTCTGCCGCACCGCCGTGTGCCGGACCGGACAATGCCGCGATAGCGGCGGTCACCGATGCGTAGACATTGGCATCGGTCCCTGTCACCACCCGGGCCGTGAACGCCGATGCATTGGAGCCATGCTCAGCATGCAGCACCAAATCACGATCAAACAATGCAGCCGCTTGCGCGTCAGGCTCCGCACCTTCTAGCAAATACAGAAAATGAGCTGCATGACCAAGGCTGCCCGAAGCGCTCACGGGCGCCAGTCCATTGCGCATTCGCTGATGTGCCGCGACAATCATCGGCACCTGTGAAGTGAGTCGGAGTCCCTTTTCAATGACTGCTTCAGGCGTCTTGTCATCGGCGGCAGCATCGAATGCGCCCAGAGCCGAAACACAGGTTCGAAGCACCTCCATGGGGTGCGCCTCTCGGATCGATTCGATCAGCTCATACATCGCTTCAGGCAGCTGCCTGGCCTGCTTCAGCCGATCTGTGAAGTCATCCAGTTGTGATGCATTCGGCAATTCACCGTAAATCAGCAGATAAGCGGTTTCCTCAAAATTTGACTTTTCTGCCAAATCATGAATCGAATAGCCGCGGTAGCGCAAATCGCCTGCACGGCCATCAATCGACGACACTCCCGAGCGCGCGAAGTGGACTCCTTTGAGGCCTCGATGAAGTGAGGGTTGCTGCTGTGTCAATTCATCTCTCCTGTGTGCGAAATATCCGGACCTTTTCTCTACCACTCAAGACTCTGCGGCAAGTCATCCGCAATGTCGTACCAGTCTGGCTTGTGACTGACCCAAATGTGTCCGATCGCTTTGATTTTCAGATCACCGTCCAGAGCGCCAATTCGCAATATTGTATCGCCTGAATTCTTTTCCGATTTTGCAAACACATGCGTGCCGCAATTGCGGCAGAAATACCGCACCTTGCCAGGTGATGATTCGTACTGAGACAGGCTCTGCCCGCCGCTTCGAATGCGAAAATGAGAACTGTCAACCAGTGCGCTTGAGCCATAAACGGTGGCATGCGTCTTGCGGCAGGTCTGGCAGTGGCAATGGTGAAATCTGCGGATCTCGCCGGAAACCTCAAAAGTGACCTGACGGCATAAGCAGCTGCCCGTATACATGATCATGTTCTCCTGTGGATAGTGAGTGCGCTTGCCAGCGCGACTTTTTCTAGGGTTCAAGCGCAATCGACATGCGCTTGTTGCGCTTGCCCTTGCTGTCTATTTTAGTGATCCGAGCCGGACCGATTTCGGACGTGTTGGCCACGTGCGTACCGCCGCACGGCTGAATGTCAATGCCTTCGAAGTGTACCAGCCTGATCGGCCCGTCAATTTGCGGGGGCGGAAACGACAGGCTGTTGAAAAACGATCGGTCGGCGGCAATCTCATCGTAAGAATATTCCATGGAAACGCGATCTGCGTCTTGACTGATGAGCGCATTGAGACTGTATGTTATTTGTTCCTTGTCCAAGGGCGCCGCCAAATCAAAATCAACCCGCCCGCGGCCCGCATGCACCTGATTGCCGGTCACGCGGCCTGCAACAACAGCGCATAGCAGATGAATGCAGCTGTGCATCCGCATATGAGCATGGCGGCGTTCCCAATCCAATTCCATATGCAGCCTCTCGCCCGCAGCCGGCAGCGGCGATATGTCGTCGATAAAGTGCTCCACCTCGCCGCTGCGGGGATTCCGGCGCGTGTCAATGATCGCAATATCCAGATCATTGGCGAAAAAGGCGCAGCCGGCATCACCCGGCTGACCGCCGCCGAGCGGATAGAACACGGTCTGATCCACCGTAAAACAGCGTCGCTCGCGGTCCGCTGTCTGAACCGCACTCTCGCAGGCTCTGCGGTAGGGATCGGTATTGAACAGCTCGACAGTCATGGGGATTAACCCGCTTCTCGCATTTTGCAAGGCTTGGTCCACTGTCACATTCGCGGGCGCTGTGAGCGCGGATCATACATCGGCTTGAGCGCCGCGCGGACTGGCCTGCGTTCCCCGGCAACCTCAATTTCGAACCCGCCGGACGCGACGAAGTCCTCGCTGACGCCATCATCACAATGCACGTACCCAAGACCCGTACATGCGCCTAGCGTATAGCCATACATGGCAGAGGTGACTCTGCCGCACAGATGCCCATCCTTGTAAATAGGCTCTTCATGGTAAATCAGCGATTCAGAATCCTCAAACGCAAACTGCACCAGCCGGCGGCTGGGCACTTTGCCTCGCACTGCCTCCAATGCCCGGCGGCCGATAAATTCGTCAGATTTATCCCACGCTACCGCAAATCCCAATCCTGCCTCAATTGGATTGTCCTCATCAGCAATATCGTGCCCGAAATGACGGTAGGCTTTTTCCATCCGCAATGAATTCAAGGCTAGATATCCGCAATAGCGCAGTCCATAGTCCTCACCGGCGGCAGTGATCTCATCGTAAACATGCTGCACCATATCGGTGGTTACATACAGTTCCCAGCCCAGCTCCCCGACATAAGTAACGCGGGATGCGCGGCCGTATGCCATGCCAAGCTCAATATCCCTTGAGGAGAAAAACGGAAATGCCTCATTCGACAAATCCGCCGTGGTTACGCGTGACAGCAGCTCCCGGGAGCGCGGGCCCATGATCGATAAAACAGAAAAAGCCGAGGTCACGTCAGTAATCACAACGCGCGACTCAGCCGGCAGATTGCTGCGCAGCCAGCTCCAATCGCGCAGATGCACCGCGGCTCCGGTTACAACCAGATAGCGCTGCTCCGTCAATCGGGTCACGGTCAGATCGGCTTCAATGCCGCCGCGCTCATTGAGCCACTGGGTGTACACAACGCGCCCCGGCTCAACTGCCACATTATTGGCGCAGATGCGATTCAGATATGACTGTGCATCAGCCCCCTCAACATAAAACTTCGCAAATGAAGTCTGGTCGAATAGTCCCGCTCCGCTGCGGACTGCCTCGTGTTCGGTCCGGACGTGCTCAAACCAATTCTGCCGTCCATAAGAGTACTCATACTCAGGTGCGGTCTCGCCCGGCGCGAACCAATCTGTTCTTTCCCAGCCGTAAGTCTCACCGAAACACGCGCCCTGTGCGGCCAGCCGATCATGCAGCGGAGATTTTCTGACATTGCGCGACGTTGCCGGCTGGCGAAACGGCCAATGCATGGCATACAAAAGACCCAAAGCCTCGGTTGTTCGGTCGTGCAGATACCTGCTGTTGTTTTGAAACGGTGCAATTCTGCGCAGATCTACATCCCAGTAATCACTGCGCGGATAGCCGCTGGCAATCCATTCAGAGATCACTTTGCCAGCGCCGCCTGAAGATTGAATGCCGATCGAATTAAATCCGGCGGCGACGAAAAAACCTTGAACCGCTGGCGCTTCGCCCAAGTAATAGCGGTTATCCGGTGTGAAACTCTCCGGACCGCAGAAAAACGTACGAATGCCCGCGCTTTCCAGTATCGGAATACGATGCAGGGCGTTGGTCAAGGCTTCACTAAAATGATCCCAGTCATCCGGCAGCTGATCAAAGCAGAAGTCTTCCGGGAAACCCCCCATGCCCCAAGGCTTGGCGACTGGCTCAAAGGCGCCAACAAGCAGTTTTCCGGCATCCTCCTTGCAGTAGGTAAATCTTGATGGATCACGCAAAACCGGCAAATCACTCGGCAGGCTGTCGATCGGATCCGTCACAATATAAAAGTGCTCAGCAGCGTGCAGCGGGATCTCAACACCGCACTTCAGGCCGACCTCGCGCGCCCACATGCCGGCACAGTTGACCACGATGCCCGTGCTGATCTCGCCATCACGCGTAGCAATGCCGCAAACGCGGCCATTGCGGACCCGCACGTCGGTCACCTCGGCATTCTCATAGATTGACGCACCGTTCATTCTTGCGCCTTTCACATAAGCCTGAACAACATCAAGCGGGTTGATCTGCCCGTCTTTGGGGATGAATACACCGCCGAGCAGATCGTCAGAATTGATGATGGGGTAAAGCGCACTGATTTCACTGGGCGAGACGACTTCTGCCTCCAGCCCGTACGAGCGGCACGTGGATACGGCGCGCTTGAGCTCCTCGAACCGGTCTTCATCTGCCGCGACTGATACGGAGCCATTTTGGCGAAATCCGGTAAACTGGCCGGTCTCCTCTTGCAAGGTTTCAAACAGCTGCGTCGTATACTGCGCCAGTTTCGTCAAGTTGTAGCTGGACCGCAGCTGTCCGACCAAGCCGGCCGCATGCCAGGTGGTTCCGCAGCCCAGCTCCCGACGCTCCAGCAGGACCACATTTTCCCATCCCAGCTTGGCAAGATGGTATGCGGTCGATGTGCCGATCACACCGCCGCCGATGATTACCGCTGACGCTTGTGCAGGCAAGCCGGCGCTCATTGATTATTCATCCTTCGAAGTTACAGTCATCATTGCTAAAACAGTTTGCGGTGGCAGTGAAAAGTCGACCGAATGCCGAGCAAGCGGGCGTATCGCGGTGCCCAGCCCGTCACAAACCCCTTTTGACGGAGGCTATTTTATTACAGGTATACAAGAAATGGTTGTGCACTCCCGCGGCTGACCTTGATTGCCGCTCTGCGCCGCTGGTTCGAAAAAAGCAAGGGGCAATCCGACGGATATTTTATTCGGAGCATCTGCATTTCTTCAATATCCGCTTGGCATAGTTGGGTTTTCACCTTGACCGATCAGGCAAGGTATAGTCCGGCCCAATAAGTCTCGTTCAAACTCACCTGACTCGCTTAATTCTGGCGGTGGATTTTTGCTGATGCCCAGCATTTTTTTTCCAAATCCATTTAGCCTTCGGAGAATCAACCGGAAACCAATCCGGCTTGCTGTATCGAATTTGACACAAACCGCGAAAACCCATTATTACACAGCGCAACTGAAGCGCGTGGTTTTGCGCCGAATGCTTTGTCGAAATTATTAACCGCAATGCTGGCAAGATACTGAATCAGAAACCTCTCAACTCGTTTATATCTTTCCTTGTTTTCGGCGAGTATTGGAAGCACATCCGCCCGCCGTGCCATGGTGTGCGAGACCGCCGCCAGCAGGTGGCTGTCTTTGACCTGACCGTCACCTTTTTTCCAAAACTCAAAAATCATCGAAAATCCCGATCAGTGAGCCTTTGTTTTTTGCTGTTCGTCCGATTCCACGGTCAATCGCCCAAGTCGCCCCTGATCGGAAATTACAAGGGCTTCGCCTGTTTTACTTTGTGGATCAAGTGCCGCATTCAACAAAATTCCGGTGACTTCTTCGGGGCAACCTGTAAACATCCAGGTGAGACACAAATGCAAACGATTTGCATCCTCGGATTTCAAGCATTCCCCAGCTTCAATGCTCGTCTCCAGTTCTTTCAGCAAAATCTCTTGGACTTCTCCAAGCAATTGCTGAGTATTTTCTTCAATGCCTTCGCAACTGCGCGGAGGCAAACCGGCCGACCCTAAAGGATACTCACTACTTAGTGTCTGCCAGAAAGCCCCTATTTTCAGCTGGCAGCATGGAGAAAACCGGTCGAATCCGCATGCGAGGCACATCTGTCATGCGCCGGCGCGCGGGTCAATAGTAATGTCTGCATGATCAAAACGATAGACTCATTGTTGGAAACCCGCAGACCCATAGACAAAAAGACACTGAAATGTATTTTGGCGGCCTGCAAATAGAAAAACAATCTTCCTTCGAGGAACTCTATCAGAAAGATAGACTGCTAGAAACAGGTAGAAACAGCTCAGATATTCAGATCAAGAATTCAAGCGGTGCGCGGCGCCTCGACCGGCAATGAACGCAGATAATCGCTCATGGATGGAATCGGAAACTGATAATGGTATGGCAGAGCTTTCACCTGTGCCAGCAGACCAGCGTGCAAGGCATTGGTCAGAAACTCATTGATCGATTGATTGTGTCGCATCCGGGCTGCATGTGTCAATTCGTCAATTTCATGGAACGAAAGCATGCCGGCTGACTCACCCTCTTTACTGCATGCAGCCACTGCCAGATGTTTGTAGACCCAAGGCTCACTTGAGGCCGCCTTAAGCCGTCCCAAATAGTAGACGTTTTTTCGCTCAGTTCCCTCTGCAATGGCTTGTTCAAGAAAACGCTCATCCAGGCTGCCGTTGTTGGAACGAATCACTCTGGCCGCAGCAACTCCGACGCGATTGATATGCTGCGGCCACCCTTGGGACAATTGTGCCAAAGCGTTTGACCACAGTGCGACCTGCTTCTCGGAATCCGTGAAATAGGTCTCAAGCATGCAGCGCAAAGAGCTGGCAGCCTCTTGATCGGACAACGGTTCCAAATTGACAATACGCTCATCAGGCAATCGGGATAACCCGCATTTTCCCAAAATCTCTTCCGTATCGCTCAAACCAAAGAACATTGCAACAAGAGGAATTCCCTGCGGATCACGATGCAGGCAATCGAGGACATCCCGCGTGAGGCTGCTCTCAACGGGTGTGTTCTGCGCTTCGTCCACAAAAACGACTGTGTGAAACTTCTCCAGCAGCCCAGCAGCACGCCGAAAGATCGGTCCTGCCGGCGTACCCGCATTCGAAAGATTCTCAGCCTCCGATTTGCCGCCTACTGACACCCCTGCAACGCCCGCTCCCCGCACGGACAACTCCTCATATAGCTGACTACCCAGCCTCTGCCATTTTTTCAACTGCCTGGAAATCGAATCCGGAGCTGTCCTGGCAAGTCGCTCGCTTTCTTTTTTGGCAGCATCAACCAAGTCTGTCACAACACTGACAGGCGACTTGAGAGTTCCAGGATTGACTGCAACGGCTATCCAGGGATCTTCTGATGTTGAGTGGCTTCGAACCGCTTTTATACATTCCTGCATCAGTGCAGACTTTCCAGCACCGGGTGCGCCTTGGAATATCACTGTTCCCCCGCCTAAAAAACCCTCATGCAGACTGCCGGCAGCATTTCTGAACACCTCATAGTCGACATCCCTTCCGCTGAAAAATGGCTCCCGACCAACTTCAGCGCGGTCCGAACGTTTCAACCATGCCGTCAGCGCTGGCGGTTTGTCCGGTGATGGTTTAAGAAATGGCCGTTGACTCATTCGAATATTTGCTTGCAAGCAACTGATTTGAATTTTATCACGTTAGCGGATCCGCGAAGCAAACCCCAATTTTGTTCACACTCATTCAAATCGAAGCGTCACTTTCACAAGATCAGCATAATATTTTCTTCGCGTTTCCCAATTTTGTCTATCCATCGGGTCCCGCCAGTCCACGCTCGGGCATCTCGATTCTGCTCAGCCTGTCTTGAAAGTGTTCAGCATCGAATTCTTCAGGATCAAATTGTCTCGACATCATCCAGGCAACTGTCTCCCCATCCTTATGGTCATCTTTAGAGAATCTGGCCTTCAGATCCCGCCCATTGAGCGAATACACATGTTCCTCGTATGTATCCCAGCTCCCGTATATCTTCCAGCGGAGCGCACCTTGCCTCACCCGGCAGCCTTGCGGATTGCATCGGAGTATCGATCCGTTGAGCTTGACCAGGTGTCATCAAGTGTTGCCATTTGTCTCCAAAATCGCAGACATAGCGAAAATCGGTTCGACCGAGTTTGATGCCAGTAATGTCTGCAACACTGAAATAATCTGTACTGTTTTCGACTCTCTCGTCGTCCAGCGCCCGGATAATCCAGTGAAATGTCGTCAGCCACATATAAGTCAGGATCTGTACGCTGCGCCAGATTTTTCGGTTCCAGGTCCATGAATTCAATTCGAGCCCCTGCGACCTCTTGGCCCATAACGATTGCTTCCAAGCAGTGCTTGATCAAAGCTGAATTGCAGCTAATGTATCGGTCATCCGTATCGGCGGCGGCAAAGCTGCAAAACATAAAGTCAATACGGCAATAATATGAAAAGATGAGTTGTCCGGCAAAACAGCAGCAGTGACTTCTCGTGCAACACAAAATTTGACTTGCCGGTTTTATATTTCGCGAGCCGGCTGCAATCGACCCGTCGTATATTCTATTTCCAGAATTGAAACGTCACCGCTTCCAAGTTTGAATGCAGCTGGCACAACACTTCCCTTTGAAAAATATACATTGCGCATTATGCATCCGACAGCACCTTGGATTCCGGCCCTGAAGACGAATAAACCACACAGTCGAATCGTCCGATGAATGGCAGCGCGAGCAAAGCAAAATATCCAGTCAGCCAGAGATTATGACCGGCCGGCAAAGGCTGGTTCGACAGCATGTCCTGGCTGGCACACCAGCCGGCTGCGCCGCAGATCCCACAACTGGTCATCAGGACAAATATTCGCAAGAATCGGATTGCATGCCAGCCGCCAAATTGGGACAATGTGCAGATTTGAGAACCCATCACACCTCAATTTTGATATGAATGATTACCAGAGAATCGAGCGAGCCATCGCCTATATCGACCAGCATTTCTCCGAACAGCCTTCGCTCCGGCAGATTGCGGACCATGTCGGACTGAGTGATTTTCACTTTCAGAAGCTGTTCAAGCGCTGGGCCGGGATTTCGCCTAAACGATTTATTCAATACCTTACCGCCCAATACTCAGGCGCTTTGCTGCGGGATTCGCACACGAACTTGTCGGCGACTTTGGCATCTGGCCTGTCGAGCTCCAGCCGGCTGCACGATCTGATCACGAATGTCTATGCAATGTCGCCCGAGCAATATCGCAATTGCGGTGAAACCCTGCTGATTGAGTATGGATGGCACCCCACGCCCTTTGGACAATGCCTGGCCGCTGCGACCGGGAAAGGCCTCTGCTGGATGAGCTTTCATACAGAAAAACAAGCCGCACTGGCCGCGCTGAAGCAGCACTGGCCCGCAGCCGAATTGGCGGAGCAGCCCGCGGCAACATCCGCCGCCATTGACTTGGCATTCTATCATTCCCAAACGGCATCGCAGTCCATCATGCTGCACATCAAAGGCACCAATCTTCAGATTCGCGTGTGGGAGGCTTTGCTGAGGATTCCATTCGGCCGCGTCACCGCATACAGTGATGTCGCCGCGTCGATTGGCCAGCCGCGCGCAGTCCGGGCAGTCGCTTCGGCCATCGGACAAAATCCAATCTCGTACTGGATTCCCTGTCATCGTGTGCTGCGCAAAACAGGAGCAATTGGCGGCTACGGCGGAGGTATTGGCCGGAAACGAGCCATGCTTGTGTGGGAAGACACGCAAAATGATCTGCGCAAAACAGCCTGATCACAGACTGGGACATTCAATTCGCTTGCTGATTCACACGCACCCGAACCCGATCAAGAAACACATCCAGTTCCTGTTCTGTGTTGAAGTAATGGACCGAGCTTCGGATCAGTGCATCCACGCCCCAGTCATCTAAATCAAGCATTGCGCAGTTTCTTTTCGAAAGTCCCACATTGATGCGGTGCCCTCTCATCTCCCGTTGAAAATCAAGCGGGTCAGCGCCGTCAATAGTGAAAGTCACGATGCCGCACTGCTCAAAGCCTTTGTCACGCACTGTTACCCCATTGATCTCGCGCAGCCCGCGGCGGAGCCTGTCCGCCAAGAACCGGACCCGAATGTAGATTTCACTCAAGCCCAGCTCCAGCGCGTAATCCACTGCAGCGCCCAGTCCGATTCGATTGGCAATGCTCGATTCAAACATCTCATAGCATCTTGCGCCGCTCGCAATTTCATAATCAGTGGGCGCGGTCCAATTCGCAGCATGCAAATCCAGTCTCGACGGCGGAAACTTCTCCATCGAATTTTCACCCACATACAGAAAACCCGTGCCGCGCGGACCTCTCAAGTATTTCCGTCCAGTCGCAGACAATGCATCGCAGCCGATCTGCGCTACATCCAGCGGCATCTGTCCGGCCGACTGGCAGGCATCAACCAGATATGGAATGCCATAATCATTGGCTACCTGACCGACTTCCATAATCGGATTCACCAGGCCATTATGAGTCGGCACATGCGTGATTGAGATCAGCTTCACTTTCGGACTGATCATGGTCTCCAGTGATTTGACATCCAACTGACCATTTTTATCATCAGGCACAATTCGAACTTCTGCTCCTGTGCGTTTACTTGTCAAAATATAAGCAAGCATGTTCGATACGTATTCAGAACGACAGGTGAGAATCTGGTCGCCGGTTCTGAAAGTCTGCGCAATCCCATAAAATACTGCATTCCAGCTCGCAGTGGCACTTTCGGTCAGCGCAATCTGCGCCGCATCGCAGTTGAGCATCGAGGCGATAGACTGGTAGGTCGCCTGCAAGGCATCGGCCGCATCTTCTTCAGCCTCATAGCCGCCGCGAGCCATTTCCAGCTCAAGATGGCTGCGTACGGCATCGACAACTGGAATCGGCATCAAAGATGCGCCAGAATTGTGCAAGTGGATCGCACCCAGACAACCGGGCGTTTCTTGTCTAGCCTTGTCGATATCAATGGTCATTGGAGATCGCTTAAAGTGTCAGGTTCAACTCGTCATTTTCCGCCGCGCCGCGGGTGAAACCAGTCAATTTCTTTAGCAAATGCACTTGCTGTCCGGGACAGCAGACGGACGTGCTCGCCTGCTTCGGTCAAGCTCGATTGTAGCAGATTCCATGCGCTTGCTTGCTTGTCTGCGAGTCAAAAGCGATCGCCGCTTTCGTCATTCGTTTTTCGATTATCATGCAGTCTCGCGAGAATTGATTTTGTCCAACGCAATCCCCAGATACCTGGCGAGAGATGCAGCATCAAACCTGAACAATCCCATGAGTAATGAGCAACAGTTACTGTGACTCGCTGTTTGACGAATTAAAAAACCGCTGTGCTTTGGAGTGGAAACGATACTGCCAGCATGACTTCGTAAAGCGCATCGGCGACGGCACACTGCCAATCGAATGTTTCCGCTGCTATCTGGAGCAGGATTACATTTTTCTGATTCACTTTTCCAGAGCTTGGGCGCTGGCTGCCTACAAATCATCCAGCATTCAGGAAATGGCGTGGGCAGCCGAAATTCTGCATTCCACATTGCAGACCGAAATGAATCTGCATGTAGAATTCAGCAATCGCTTTGGTGTCACCGCCAGCGAGCTTGAATCGGCCAGCGAGGCCAAAGACAATCTGGCCTACACGCGCTTTGCCATTGACTGCGGACACCGCGGCGATCTGCTGGATCTGTATTGTGCATTGATGCCTTGTGTGGTCGGTTATGCACAAATCGGAAAACAGCTGGCGGATGAGCATGCCGAGAGACTGCCTGACAACCCCTATCGCGAATGGATTGAAATGTACAGCGGCGACGAATATCAGTCTCTCGCAAGCGAATCCATCCAAAGATTTGAGCAGATTGGACAGCGGCGCGGCACCCGTGACCGTATCGATGAGCTGACCGCAATCTTCCGTCAAGCGACGATCCTGGAACAGGAGTTCTGGTCTATGTGCTATGTCCTTAGCCGCCGGGATGGCTTATCCGCTTTTTCGATACTGCGCTTGTGCCAGCCATTTCGGATTGATCTCCACGCTCCAGCCCGGATCTGAGGGGATATCGACTTTGCCGTCCTCGACGGCGAAAGGCGGATTGAGAAACAAGCCCTGCTGCCAGGGATAATAATCGGACCCCTCAATTGAGAGCTCCAGATATTTTCCGGCATTGGGAATCGCCCCCAAAAAATGCATGGTAAAAACGGTCACCAGTGAAAGATTGGCAGCGTGCGGCGTCACTGGCAGGCCGGCTTCGGCGGCCATCGCTGCAACGCGCATCGCACGGGAAAGGCCGCCGACATAACATACGTCAGGCTGGGCAATATCTACGACGCGATCGGCAATGATACGGCGCCACACCGTTAAGTCGCAATCCTGCTCGCCGCCGGTCAACATCGATCGCGAGCGCACTGCTGACTTCCCGCGTCTGCTCCAATTCCCAATAGGGGCAAGGCTCTCAAAATGCAAAATCCCGCAATCCTCAAGCTGGCGGCCGAGCTCAATCGCACGTTTCGGAGTGAATCCGCTGTTTGCATCGACGAGCAGCGCGACTTCATCGTCAAGCCCCTTGCTCACAGTCTCAACGATCTGTTCGCTGCGGCCGGGCCATTCGTCTGCATCGCGCCCGCACTCAGAGCCGACGCGGAATTTGAATGCATCGTAGCCAAACTGATCCCGCAGTCTCACAAAGCGCTGAAGTTCCGCCGCCGGTGTAATATCGCGCTTCATGGACGAGCCGTACACCCGCAGCTTGCCGGGTTTGCCGCCCAAGAGGAAAATGACGGGCTGGCGCTGAATCTTGCCTCGCAAATCCCAGATTGCAGTGTCCAATCCGCCCAGCGCCCGACAAAGATAGGAGCCAGGAAATTTATGCTCAAGCTCGTAAATTCGATCCAGCAGATCATCCAGATTTTCCATGCTCGCACCGATTGCATGGGAGGCAACCTGCCGATGCAGCACCTCAACCGAAATATCTGCGTTGTAGGTGGAGACCTGTCCCCAGCCTTGATCACCGGTATCGGCCGTAACACATGTCAATCCAACATGCTTCGTTGCATAAGTCTCAATGCATTTTATTTTCATCTGATGCGCCTGATAGCCATAATGACGGCAAAGCATCGATATCCTGGAATGCACGCCGATGCATTTCACTGAAACGGCAGGTGCCAGGCACACAAAGGCCTCTGCAAAAGCCAATCCATGGTCTAGAGCCTGAGAAGTTTTTCGAAGTGACTGCATAAAGACTTTAAGGACTTCGAATTTCAAATCCACACAAAGCGCCGCCAAACCAAAAACTCATTCAATTCATCCGGCACAGAGAATGTATCGCTGCTCTACGCAATACAACTCCAAAACATGCACTTGGCTGACCATCGAGATACAGGTGAGCAGTCGCCGCACCATCACGATGTTTGGATTCAACCGTCTCCAGATCGTTCTGACAGCTTGCCTGCTGATTCCTTCAAATTGTGAATCTGCTTCAGGGACAGCCCCGTGTATTCAACAATATCCAACTCGGTCCACCCTTTGCTCAGCATCTGCTTTGCAACAAGCCGCTTGCCCTGCGCAACGCCTTGCTCAATGCCCTGCGCAACGCCTTGCTCAATGCCCTGCGCAACGCCTTGCTCAAAACCTTCCTCAACACCAACTGGCTTCCACCGACGCTCTGCATACCGCTCAAAATCATCCAATACCGATGTCAACTCTTCCATTGTGTGTACCTCTTTGCCAAGTCTTGCCAAGCCAACCGCCCGTGCAAGTTTGTCATACGCCCGCGGGTTGGATCGATAACTCTCAGATTCAACAATTCTTGTTTCCGCGTCTTTAATCATAGCATACTCGCGGCTGTGCCGCAAAATCATAAACGCGCCAGCCAAGTCCTCCGTATTGGTCGCACCGTCTTCAACCAATTGCTTCTCATCGATCACTAAATACCGAAACGACGGCTGCAGCTCAACTGCATCGCTCCCGAGCAGCTCGCGCACTTCCAATGGCACATTCCAGCGCGAAGTCCCCGTATAAATGACAGTCGAAATCACAGTCGGCAGCTTCGTCGCTCTCTTCGGCCTCATTTTATTGTTCCATAATGATTCATAAATCAAGGCGGCATAAGACAGCATGCGAAACGGCATCGAGGAGTCTGGTCGTGATTGAAACTCAATGTGCAAAATCAGATGCAACTGCCCTTGTCTGTCCTTGAAATCGACTTGCCAGATCATGTCGCCGAAACGTCGAGACAGCTTGTCGCTGACAAGCTCCGATGAAACTTCGCGCAAGGTCGAGAAATCAAGTCGAGCAAACAGGCCCGACGGCAGCTTCGCGTATTTGAAGTAAGAGCGAACGATAGCTGGGTCGCTCCAAATACGCTTGTACGCTGGATCATGCTCGAGGTTGTCAATCTTGTCTGCCATGAAGAGCCCTCAGATCAAAAAGTCCAATGATTGCCGCGCACCGTACGGACAGCAGCCCCTGATCAATAATATGCGTGGATGTCAGATTCAATCTGGCATCCGCTGCATGACAAAACGACACTCCCAGCAGGCGCGGAATACTTGCTGCGTGATGAGCATTCTGTTTGAAAGAATCGCAATGACTGGAAAAACATATAAGAAATTCCATGCAAGTATATTTCCCCGATACACACTGTCGTCAGGCAAACCGCCAAAAAGGATATCAAGCCTTCGAATTCAATCATTCGACCCCTTGACCTCTGCCGCTGATGGCAAGCTGTCCCGGCCGACAAGAACTCAGTGAGATCCTGCGCGTCGAATGCGGCTGCGTGACATGACTTTCCTATTTTACCGGCCAATCTGGAATTGGGAGTCAGGCAAGCAGACCTATGCCAATCGTGCTACAATATCCATCTAGAAATCTTGACGGGGTGCCCGTTTCCGGGCTGAGAACGTAATCTTACACCAACCCGTTGAACCTGACCCAGGTCATTCTGGCGTAGGGAATCGAGATGCGCTCAATCCAGCAGCCCAATCTTCACGCCCTGCACCATAATCGGCGAGGATACCGAAGATTGGACCCGAACCTGCTCAACACAGACGACCTTTCCGCATTTCGCAGTGACGTGCTCGTGCGAGTCCGTGAGCGCAACCCCGCTGTCCACTGCATTTACAACGATGTCGCTTTGAACATCACTGCGAACCTCGTGCTTGCAGCCGGTGCGACACCGTCGTTCTCGTATGGCAGCCAAGACTTGCTCGCTTTTGTACAGTCAGCGGATGTGCTGTGCATTAATCTTGGCATGCTCGTCGACACCAAGCGCCGCGCCATTCGCAATGCCATTCAACATGCTCGATTTTTGGAAAAGAGATGGGTTTTGGATCCGGCGATGATTCACCGTTCCACTGCGCGCGCGCGCTTTTGCAAAAGCCTTCTTGAATACCGTCCTGCGATTATTCGAGGCAATGGCAGCGAAATTCGCAAGCTCAGCAAAATGGCGCGACTTTCGATTGAAGAGCTGTCGCAAAAGTACGACTGCGCCATTGTCGAGACCGGGCCGGTAGACCGCATCGTTCACGGCAGCCGCTGCCTGGATTTGCCCACAGGCCATGAGCGCATGCACAACGTCACGGGCATCGGCTGTGCCCTGAGCGCAGTATTGGCCGCGGGCATTGCCGTAAGCGATGACCGATTTGCGGCTGCCGCGGACATCGTTGCGGCGTACGGCAGCATCGGACACTGGGCCGCGGGGAAATCGCAGGGACCCGGTTCATTTCCAGCTTATTTTATCGATGGAATATTCGCAGCATCCGGACTCAAAAGCTTCTGATTCTGATGTCCACAGATTGCAGGCAGGCAGGCGCAAGCTTGATCCCTCGCTGTATCTGGTAATCAATCCAGATCAGTGTGCCAGCCGCGACCCGGTTCAGACTGCGGTTGAGGCCGTCCAAGGCGGAGCGACCGCGGTTCAGATTCGTGCCAAAGGCGCGCCGCGGGCCTCTGTCATTGACCTTGCACAGCAGATCTCAGCCGCTGTGCGCAACGACCGCGCAGCGGTGTTCGTCAACGATCTGGCCGATCTTGATCCGCGCACCGCGATCGACGGCGTGCATTTGGGACAGAGCGATACACCTGTGACGGCGGCACGGCGGCGGCTGGGCAGCCATTTTTTGATCGGACTGACCGTCCGCTCCATGTCTGAGGCTGCGGCGGCTCCGCTGTCTGAAATCGACTACGTCAGCATTGGCGGTGTTTTTCCGACCCGCAGCAAAACTGATGCAGACCGACCGATTGGATTGGACAAGCTCTCTGAAATTGCCAGTGCGATTCGCGCCCGGGACGCAAATATTGCGATAATCGCCATCAGCGGCATCAATCAAACCAATCTGGCGTCTGTGATGAGTACGGGCATCGATGGCGTGGCTGTAGTGTCGGCGATTTGCGAAGCGAATGACCCGCGCCGGGCAGCACAGCTGCTGCGCGATCAGATCGCCTTATGCCAGCACAGATATTTCAGCCTCTTGCATCAGGAAAGCCAATGACGGCGCCTGTAGCATTAACAATCGCAGGCTCCGACAGCGGGGGCGGCGCGGGCATACAGGCAGATCTGAAAACCTTTTCTGCGCTCGGTGTCTACGGCGCCAGCGTCATCACCGCACTGACTGCACAAAATACCCGAGAAGTCGCCGCGGTCTGCGATGTCAGCTCGGAATTTGTCACTGCACAGCTCAATGCAGTTACTGGCGACTTGGATGTCGCTGCGATCAAAATCGGCATGCTGCATCGCGCCGCCGTGATCGCTGCCGTCGCAGACGCACTGACAAAATCAGGCATCGGGCATCTTGTCTTGGATCCTGTCATGGTCGCGAAAAGCGGTGATCCGCTGCTAGAAGACGACGCGGTCGATGCCTTGAAGTCGCGCCTGATCCCGCTGGCGTCCATCATCACACCGAATATCCCAGAAGCGGCCCGACTGCTGCGGCGCAAAGTCGAATATGTGCAATCGAACATGGAACTGGCCGCCGAGCGGCTCCTTGGGCTAGGCTGCGGCGCCGTGCTCCTCAAAGGGGGGCACAGCAACTGTCCTGATGCCAGTGTTGATTTCTATCACGATGGAAATGTCCTGCAAACCCTGTCAAGCCAGCGGATTGAAACGGACAATACGCATGGCACAGGCTGCACCTTGTCGGCCGCAATCTGTGCCCATTTAGCCAAACGCGAAGGGCTCGGCGGCGCCGTTATTCTGGCGAAGCAATTCATCAGCGAGGCCATTGCCGCCGCCGATCATCTTCAGATCGGCCGGGGGCACGGACCGGTCCACCATTTCTACCAGCACTGGAAAACGTGAGCATCATGAACAGACGCAAATTCCTCAAACAAAGCGGCGGCATGGCCACCGCTTCTTTAGCGGCGCCCGCGCTGGCGCTGGCCGCCGAGCGCATTGACCTGCGCATGACCACATCATGGATCAAGAATAGCCCAGGCACCGGCGCAACCGCAGCACGGCTGGCGCGGCGGATTGAAAGCTTGAGTGACCACAAAGTGAAAATCAAGCTCTTCAGCGCCGGCGAGCTCGTCTCTGCCTTTGAGGTGCTTGATGCCGTCGGCGGCGGCGCCGCCGACTTGGGACACTCGGCTTCGTTTTTCTGGCAAGGCAAAATGCGCGCGGCAGCATTCTTTACCGCTGCGCCGTTCGGACTGACGGCCGCTGAGCACATGGTTTGGATCTATCACAACGGCGGGCAAGCCTTATGGGACGAGCTTTACCGTCCATTCAACGCCAAGCCATTGCTAGCATCCAATACGTCGATCGGCATGGGCGGATGGTTCAAGCAGGAAATCCACTCGCTGGATGACATTGCCGGGCTGAAATTCAGAATGCCCGGGCTGGGCGGCGAAGTCATGCGAAAGCTAGGCGCCGTTCCGGTTACCATTCCACCCGCTGAAATTGCGACTTCGCTGCATTCAGGCGTGGTCGATGCCGCTGAATGGCTGGGGCCCTGGTCCGACCTGTCGATGGGTCTGTACAAACGAGCTCCGTATTACTATGGTCCCGGCTTTCATGAGCCCAACGGCGCCGGCGAGCTTATCATTAACGCAGATCTGTGGGCGCAGCTGCCCGATAACATTAGACAGATCATTGAAACTGCCTGCATGGCCGAGCATGCCTATTCGCTCGCTGAGATTGACTGGACCAATCCGCAGGCTCTTGAAGCGCTCATCACGCGCCATGGCGCCCAGTATCGCCCCTATCCGCAAGATGTGCTGCAGGCGGCGAGGATGGCAGCGGAAAGTGTCCTCGATGAGATGGAATCGCACGACGACATCACACGGCGGATTGCCCGGTCGTTTCGAAATACGCGAGATGCGCAGATTGCCTGGTCGAATGTTTCCCGGCTGCCGTTCCTGTCGGCCCGAGCCGGCTGACGATCCCGCACCATGGTCTCAATTTGCGTTGAGCTGAATCTTGCGTTCGGAGAGCATCGCCTCTTTGAGGACTTTCGCTTCCAGCTGCATTCACAAGAACTGGTTTGCCTGCTGGGCCGCAGCGGCAGCGGCAAGTCCACTTTGCTGCGCTTTATCGCCGGACTGGCGCCTTCACCGCCGGCTCATGGCCGGGTGACCGCCAGCGACGGCCAGCCTCTGGCGCAGCGCGTCGCCTGGATGGCGCAGCAGGACCTGCTGCTTCCCTGGCTCAAAGTGCTCGACAATGTCGTCATCGGCAGCCGGCTGCGCGGCGAAAACTTAGAACAGGCCCGCAATGCCGCCCTCACCCTGCTGCACGAGGTTGAGCTGCATGGGGTCGAAGACTACTACCCCCACCAGCTGTCCGGCGGCATGCGCCAGCGCGTCGCGCTGGCCCGGACCTTGAGCGAAAACCGCCCGATCAACCTGCTTGACGAGCCTTTTTCGGGATTGGATGCAATTACCCGATCGCATCTGCAGTCGCTGGCCTGCAGGCTGCTGCACGATAAAACGACTTTGCTGGTCACCCATGATCCTCTTGAGGCATTGCGGATGGCGGATGTCATTTACGTGCTGCAGGGCAGCCCGGCCTTGGCTGGCGAAGCCATCATACCCGCCGGCAGCCCGCCGCGCGAGATGACTGATGCACACATGACATCCGCATATGCCCGGCTGATGGATCAGCTGCGCTGCCCGCGCCCAGACACTGTTGAAACCTAGAGTCATCATTGTTGCATCAGTCATTGTCATGCTGTGGCAATGCGCTGTATGGCTGACACAAGTCCCGCCATTTATTTTGCCCGCGCCGCATGCGGTCGCGCTCGCAATGCTGGCGCAGCCCGGTGTGATCGCCTTTCATGCGGCCGTTACAATGATCGAAATCGTGACTGGACTCTTGCTAGGCACCCTGATCGGCGCTTTAAGCGCCTGGATGATCGTGCAGCATCGGCTGATACGAGACTGGTTTTTGCCCGTACTGGTTGCCAGTCAGGCCCTGCCCGTATTCGCGATCGCGCCGCTGCTGATGCTGTGGCTGGGATTTGGCATGGAGTCAAAAATTGCGATGGCAACACTGATCATCTATTTTCCCGTTACAGCCGCGCTTTACGACGGACTTCGAAATACCCATCCGGGATGGATGGATCTGGCGGCTATTATGGGTGCGAGCCAATACGCGATCAACCGACATATCCGACTGCCTGCGGCGCTCCCCTCGTTCGGCTCAGGACTGCGCATCGCAGCGGCTGTCGCTCCGATCGGCGCAGTTGTCGGCGAGTGGGTCGGCTCCAGCTCCGGGCTTGGTTTCCTCATGCTGCATGCGAGCGCGCGGGTCGAGGTGGACTTAATGTTCGCGGCTCTTGCCGTGCTGGCGGCTTTTGCCATCGCGCTTTATTTCAGCGTTGACATGCTGATTCGCAAAATTGTTTTCTGGACAGCCTGATTCATGACATTGGAGAATAAAATGCTGCTCAAATCCTTCAACCGGCTGCTCCTCGCGGCCATCGTGTCTTTGCCAATCGCGGCTGCGGCCAGCGACAAATTCACCGTATTGCTGGACTGGTATGTGAATCCAGACCACGGCCCGCTGTTTGTTGCGCAAGCACAGGGATACTTTGATCAGCGAGGACTTGATGTGGAACTGGTGGCGCCTGCCAACCCCAACGACCCGCCGAAACTGATTGCGGCCAAACGCGGCGATTTGGCGATATCCTATCAGCCGCAGCTGCACCTGCAGGTCGAGCAGGGCTTGCCGCTGGCGCGCATCGGGACACTGATTGCCACTCCGCTCAACAGCATTGTTGTATTGGCTGAATCGGACATTGATCAGATCAGTGACCTCAAAGGCAAGAAAGTTGGTTACTCAGTCGCGGGATTTGAAGATGTGCTGCTGGCGGCAGTGCTGGAAAATCATGGTCTGCGTCTGCAAGATGTGGAGCTCGTCAACGTCAATTTTTCGCTGTCACCCGCGGTCATGTCGAGACAAGTGGACGCAGTCATCGGCGCCTATCGAAATTTTGAGATCAATCAGATGGATATTCACGGCATGCCAGGACGAGCATTTTTTCTGGAGGATCATGGCGTGCCGGCGTATGATGAGCTGATCATCGTCGCCCACAAAGATCGCCTTGACGATCCGAAAATGCGGCAATTCATTGATGCCATTGAGCAGGGTGTTCAGTTTATTGTCAACAATCCGCAGCAGGCATGGAGGGACTTTGTCAGTTTTGATCCAACGCTGGACAACGAGCTCAACCGCCGCGCCTGGCGGGATACGCTGGCTCGGTTCGCCTTGCGACCCGGCGCGCTTGATGCAACGCGATACCAGCGCTTCGCTGCTTTCCTGCGCCAGCGCAATCTAATCCAAAATGAATTGAGCGTTGAGGAATACGCACTTGAGCTGAGGTAGTCTCAGCTATTCCAGTGCAATCGTATCTTCAATGGTATGGCAAATATCAGCGCCGCTGACAGTCAGCGTAACTGAGGCCTGCAGCTTCTCGCTGCCGTTGAGTTTCCCAGATTCAATCCCATCGCGAACTGCCTGCTCGATCTGCCGCTGCGACTCGATGCCAACTTTCTTCAGGAATTTACGGATTTGCAAGTTTAATACATCTTCGTTCATATTCGATTCTCGCATCAGAATTTTACATTGACCTTGATTGTACTCTATCTTTTCAATCTTCGGTTCTGCTGCGCGGCCCGCAGCAATTGAAGCTCATTCAGCACCGGGTATCATTCAGATTCAATGATTGCAATCATGCGCTCTGAACCGCTCGCCAAGCCCCGAAACTGAGGTGCATCAAAGATGCCCCGCCCTGGCTTGACGGTGCAGCTCATTGGATTCCTGTTCGGCGCAGGCGGTGAATATGCCAGATGCGCTGCCGCAAACCGCTGGCAGACCTTGTTCTTCAAAAATTGCAATGCGCGCAGCACAAAGCATATTGAACACAGCTGGCCTCCTGGCTCAATCAAAATGAGGCTGGTGGGAACCCATTCACTGGAAACCCGCGCGCCGAACGCGATAGGGTGCGCAGCTGCAATGCTAAAATATATTGATGCGAGATGGCAGGCAATATTCAAAGTCATGCAATCAGCGAGACTGAAGAGTAAACCTGAAACTGCGCGAGCTATGATCTTCGAGGCAAAGGATAAAATCCTGTCTTTGTGAACTCCCGGCTCTCCGACTGCCCCTCTGTCGCTGTGCAAGCTTAGTCATAGAACATTACGCTCACATGAGGTCATTTGCAACCCATTATGTCAGCCAAATCCGTTGATCCTGCCGATTGTTTTGATCCACAGCTGAGACTGACTCCGGTGGATGCAGCGCTGCGGCGAGTTCTGGAACACATCAAGCCTCTGGCTGCGAGCGAGACAGTCGCTCTGCCAGATGCCCTTGGACGAGTCACAGCCCATGGGATTGCGACACCCATTGACATCCCGGCACATTCCAACTCAGCGATGGATGGTTTCGCCATAGATGCCGACCAATTGCCCGCCAGCGGAACCAAGTCATTCAAGGTCGCAGGCACCGCGCTGGCTGGCCAGCCATGGACTGAACCGTGCGCGAAAGACGAAGTCGTCCGCGTGATGACCGGCGCGATTATGCCGGACGCGACCGACACGGTCATCATTCAGGAAGATGTGACAGTGCAAGACGATACAGCAGTCATTCAAGCAGGCCATAAGCGCAATCAGAATGTGCGCCGCGCTGGCGAGGATCTGCGCCGCAACCAAATCATCCTCGAAGCCGGCTCGCGCATCAATGCGGCCGAGCTGGGCGCACTCGCCTCGGCCGGAATTGCGAGGGTAGAAGTAATTCGAAAGCCCGTCATCGGCGTATTCTCAACTGGAGATGAGCTGCGAGACGCCGGTGATCCGCTCCCCAAAGGAAGCATCTATGATGCCAACCGCTATGTCATCATGGGACTGGCGCAGCGCGCCGGCTTGTCGGTCATGAATTTCGGCATCATCCCGGATGACGAAGACGCAACCCTTCAAGCCTTGCAAAAAGCCAGTCGGCGGACCGATGCCATCATCACGTCGGGGGGTGTGTCGACCGGCAGCGCCGACTTTGTCATCAAAGCGCTGAAACAGCTAGGCCGCATTGATCTTTGGCGAATCGCAATTCGGCCCGGGCGCCCGTTTGCATTCGGCCAAATTGGGCAAAAGCCGTTTTTCGGAATGCCGGGAAATCCGGTCGCGGTCATGGTGACCTTCTTCCGGCTGGTGCAGCCAGCGCTGCTTAAAATGATGGGACAGTCCAACCTGTTTCCAGTCCCAATCCTGTATGCAAAAGCCGCCACGGCCTTTCGCAAGAAGCCGAATCGAGCTGAGGTTTACCGCGCTGTTGTTGCATACGACGAAAATGCAATGCCAGTTGTATCCAGCACGGGCCAGCAGGGTTCCGGGCTCCTGCACAGCATGTCGCAGGCAAACTGCCTTGTTCTGCTTGATGATGATGCCGGGTCGGTGCAGCCTGGAGAGATGGTCCCGATTCAGCTGTTTGAAGGCTTGAACTGAAACGAGCTACACCTCAAGCACGGTTGCGCCTGTGGTCTTGCGGCTCTCCAGATCCGCATGGGCCGCAACCGCCTCGCTGAGGGCGTAGCGCTGCCTGACCGGTATCCTCACCGCACCGTCTGCGACCACCGCGAACAAATCCTCAGACATGTCAGCCAGATCCGTGCGCCGGGCGGTATAGGTCATCAGCGTCGGACGCGTGAGAAACAAAGAGCCTTTGGCGCTGAGCACACCAATATTGAGCGGTTCCACCCCGCCGGACGACTGTCCAAAGCTGACCATCATGCCCTTGGCTGATATGCAGTCCAGCGACTGCTCGAAAGTACTGGCTCCGACAGAATCGTAGACGACCGGAACGCCCTGACCGTTTGTGATTTCCCTGACCCGCTCAACAAAGTTCTCGCGGGTATAGACAATCGGGTGGTCACAGCCGTGCGCTTTTGCCAGCTGCGCTTTGGCATCAGTGCCGACCGTGCCGATCACCGTTGCGCCCAAATGCTTTGCCCACTGGCAGGCAATCAGGCCCACACCGCCAGCGGCGGCGTGAAACAATATAGTATCTGTCGCTTTGACCGGGTAAGTCTGACGCAGCAGATACTGCGCAGTCAGACCTTTGAGCATCATGGCAGCCGCGGTTGCATCATCAATCGAGTCGGGGATCTTTACGACCCGATCAGCGTCAATCAGACGCTCTTCGGCATAGGCGCCGAGCGGCGGCGATGCATAGGCCACGCGATCACCGACTGCCAGATCCGTTACCTTCGGGCCGATCTGCTCAACCACCCCCGCGGCCTCAAGCCCGGGGATGAATGGCAATTGCGGCGCCGGATAGGCGCCGGTACGAAAATAGACATCGATAAAGTTAAGCCCCACAGCAGTATGGCGAACCCTGATTTGGGATTCTGAAGGCGCGCCTACGGCAACACCTTCCCACTGCATGACATCAGGTCCGCCAACATTGCGGATGATCATGGCTCGAGACATGATGAATTACTCCTTGCAAAAAATAAACGGTGAATCGATCAGAAGATCAGGCACTTTGGATTCGGGCTCTCGCACAGCTTCGGTCTGCAGACTAGCGCGCTGGCTGCCCCTGTTTGCGAGCAGCCTTAATCCTCTCATAAGCGGCACGAATCTGTTTCGACTTTTCGGTGGCCAGATCGATCATTTCGTCGGGCAGCCCCTTCGAGACCAGTTTATCAGGATGATACTGACTGATTTTACGGCGGTATGCTGTTTTGACTGCCGCCTCATCCGCATCCGCGGACACACCGAGAATCTTGAAATCATCCGCCAATTCATGCGGCCGCGGAGTCTGCCTGCGGCCGCGGGCACCGGACTGATACTCTGCATGAGCTGCCCGCACAGATTCCAGCACTTCATTGAAATCGCTTTGCGAAAATCGCATGATTTGCGCCACATGCAGCAGCTCGTTCAGTTCGAGCTCACTGATTTTCCCGTCGGCAAACGCGCTTTCAGTCAGAATCGTCAGGAACATGCGCTGAAGATTTTTGTTGCGCCGGCACGACCACAAAAACTCATTCAGCGTGGCATGAAGGTCAAAATCAGGGCTTTTGCCCTGATTGAACAGACGGATCGCATACTCGCGCTGCTCCGGTGTGAGGGACATCTGGGACATCACGTATTCGGCATGTCTGATTTCCTCGGCGCTGACCCGGCCATCCGTCTTGGCCATATGGCCCATGACTGAGAATATCGCATGGAAAAAGGCGCTTTGAACCGATTCGCGCGAAGCTGCGAAATGACCGAAGGCGCCGGAGCGGCGGCCGGCGGCGGCCTTCTTCAGACCCGGGGACTTCATAGCACGATCAAACATTGCGCCGATGAAGAAACCCAAAACAGCGCCGAACAGACCGAAGCCAATCAGTCCGATTATGGCGCCGGCAATTCTGCCCCACCAAGTCATAACCCTGCTCCGCCTGGAAACAAGAATTGAGAGAAGCTCGTACGCGGTCTGTTCATGACAGGTGCAATTATAGGAATCGCCGGAGACTCAGACGGCAAGAGATACACGAAAATGCAGTTTTGCGCATTGATCATTTGCACTGGCCTGCAGCGGATCGGCTCTTGAGTGGCCTGCAAAGATCAGATTCTGCGCAACGTAACAAACGCCTGCCCGGCAATCGCTGCCAGTACTATCCCGCCGCCCGCTATTGTCAGAACTCCAGGTATCTCGCCGATCACAAGCCATACCCAAAGCGGGCCCAAGACAATTTCTGTCAGCGAAAGGAGTGTAATTTCGGCCGCGGGGAGATGCTTCGCGCCATGGGTAAAGATTACCAGCCCCAAGCCGACTTGAAATACACCCATGCTGGCACACAGCAGCCCATCCCGCAAACTGACTTGGAAGCCTGCCGCTCCTTCGGACAAAGCGATGATCAAACCGCCGATTGCTGCCGCGCACAATCCTGCCCACAGCACAGTCGGCTCAAGCTCAGTATTTCGACCCTTGCGCAAAAATACCGCGAACAGGCCAAAACCAGCGCCGGCCACCAGCGCAAACAGACTGCCCGAAACAGTGCCGAGCTGGTAGCCCTCGGCGACCATGAGGCCGACACCGCAAATCGCCACTGCAATGAACCACACCAGCGAGATGCAGACTCTTTCACCGAGCATCAGCCAGCCGAAAATGGCCGCGAAAAATGGTGCGGTCGACAGCAGAAACAGTGCGTTTGCAACGGTTGTGTGGGTCAGTGCGAAAATCCATGCGCAAAAACCGATGCTCAGTACAAAGCCGGCCCAAAAGCCCATCCAGCCGCAATTTCGAAGCACTGCAATAATGCGGCCCTTTTTAGACACCAGCAGGCAGCACACCAAGAAACACAGCAGCGTTGCAGATCGGTAAAACAGAATTTGCCATTCACTGGCGGATTCGATCAGCCGTACAGCCAAGCCGGCAAAACTCCAGAACGTGCCGGCGATCAGAACGAGAGCAACACCCTTTTTCCTGTCTTCATAGTCGAATTCTGTATTCACCGACGCATCCCTAAACAAGCCAGCAAATGATTGATCGAGTTCCAAAATCGAACGCCGATTTTAGTCCAAGTGCAGATCCGAAAATACAAAATTACATGCCCTGCATTTTGCCTGTCAATCCCGCTGCGAAAATCGCTGGCAAGACTGATGCAGAAGGCGCACTCGGCTGAATCGGCAGACAAATGCTCAAGCGGTCAAGAGATTTGATTTGCAGTTTGAGATTCAGCCTGCCAAGCCGACCTGATCAGCTCAACTGAGGGCGATTCGGGAAGACCGCAACTGGCATTGATTTTATTGATATTGAATCGCAAGCAAACGCACTCGGTTTACAATAGTCGGACAATTTTGCCTATAGGAGTAAAGCGCTCATGAAAGATAAACTGCAAAAGTCCGATTCTGAATGGCGGCAGATTCTGAATCCCGAAGAGTATCAGGTGCTGCGCAAGGAAGGTACTGAAAGACCGTTTTCCAGTGACTTGAACAGTCAGTACGGGACAGGAACTTTTCATTGCCGGGGCTGCGGATTAGCGCTGTTTGAGTCCGCAGCCAAATTTGACAGCGGCACCGGGTGGCCGAGCTTTCACACAGCGATTGAGGGCAGCATCGAAACCAAGAGAGATTTCAAGCTGCTGCTGCCAAGAATCGAATACCATTGCGCGCGCTGCGGCGGACATCAAGGTCACGTCTTCAACGACGGTCCCCCGCCCACCGGCAAGCGCTACTGCAATAATGGAATTGCAATAAAATTCGTGCCCGTCGCAGAAGACTAGGCACATCGGCAGGCTGCCATTGCTCTACCTGCAAAAGTCAGCTTTCGGGTGAGAGTCCTGTCTTCAAAAGCCATCACGCAAATTCTGCCTTTTGCAATCCTGCTTGTCCTGTCCACCCTTTGGGGCGGCGTACCGAGCATTGCGAAATACATCGGACAAAGCGGCATCACACCCTTGAGCTACTCCACCTGGGTTCTGTCGATCGCGGCCTGCTCTATTCTTGCGATCAATTTCGCTCGGGTCCGGCGTCTGCCGCCGCGGCACATTGTCTTTTACATCATTTGCGGTCTAAGCGGCACAGCTTTACCCACGACAATGATGTATTTCTCGCTGCAAGCGGTGCCAGCGAGTCTTATGTCAATTCTTATTGCGAGCGCCCCGATCTTTACATTTATTCTGGCCCTGGCGGCGCGTGCCGAGGCATACCATCATCTAAAGACACTCGGACTGGCACTGGGTTTTGGCGGCATGGCGCTGATATTGCTGCCGAAGTCCGCGACTGATCTGCAGACACCTGTCGGCTGGATTCTACTCGGCGCGCTGACCCCGTTTCTGTATGCTGTCAACACTGTCTATACCACTCTTTTTCGTCCTGCAAATCTGCATGTCATTGATCTTGCCACTGGAATGATCAGCTCAGCTGCGATTGCGATGCTGCTGGTCACGATCAGCGCGGAGCCGCTGTACCCGCTGTGGGAAGCCGAACCGCTGATTTTGGGCCTGACACTCTATCATGGCATATTGACTGCCGTCGCGCTGACGCTGTTTTACACTTTGCTGAAAATCGCAGGACCTGTCTTTACGATTCAGGTAGCCTACCCGATTACCATCATGGGTATTGCTTTCGGTTATCTCATTCATGCTGAGGTACTGCCGGCGATGGTGTGGCTGGCAACCGTGCTGATGCTCGCCGGAGTCGGCTTGATCGGCAAGGCGCGCCTGCTGCTGGCAGAACAGTCCTGAGCGCGCCTGTCAGGCTGCTGGACGTGAAATCAGCGTACCGACGCCGCGGTCGGTGAAAATCTCAAGCAGCGCCGAATGCGGCAAGCGGCCGTCAATAATCTGCACGGTGCTGACACCGGCGCTCAGTGCGCTTTTCGCACAGCGCACTTTGGGCAGCATTCCGTGCGAGATGACGCTGCGCTCGATCAGCTCCTCAAGCTCGTCGGTCGTCAATACAGAGATCAGCTCGCCCTCTTTGTCCAGTATGCCGGGCGTATTGGTCAGAATGACCAGTTTTTCCGCGGCGGTCGCCTCGGCAATCGCGCCGGCAGCGGTATCGGCATTGATATTGTAGGTTTGCCCGTCGCGACCGACGCCGATCGGCGCCACCACCGGAACAGCATCAGTATCGGAGCCGATCCGCAGCTTTTCAACGCGCACACGCTTGATCTCGCCGACATAGCCGTAATCCACAGCGGAGCCGGTGTCCGGGTCGATTGCCGTCGAGCTCAATCTTTCGGCTTCAATCAAGCCGCCTTCCAGCTGCCCCCCCAAAGCAAAAGCGGGCCAGCCGGCTTCGGCAATCAGCTCCACCAAAGTGCGGTTGATCTGATCAAGCACCACGCGCTCAACGATATCCATTGTCTGGCGGTCTGTGACTCTTAAGCCGGAGACAAATTTGGGCTCAATGCCGGCCGTCTTGAGAGCCTCACTGATTTGCGGGCCGCCGCCGTGCACCACCACCGGATTGAGTCCAACACTCTTCATGAGCGCGATATCCTGACAGAATGCATGCTGCAGATCAATGCTGTGCATGGCGTTGCCGCCGTATTTCACAACCAATGTCTTGTCGCGAAACTGGTGAATATAGGGCAGTCCCTGAAGCAGAACTTCCGTCGATCGAACCGTGGATTTACTGTTCATGATTATTCATGCTTTTGCGAGTCAGTCTTTCAAGAGCGCTGTATGCGGGCCAGACAGTATTGTAAAAGACAGCAGCTCAAAAATAACAAAACCTGGCAGGTCATTGCGACCTGCCAGGTTTTGGATCAATGCCAGCTGTCGAAAGATAATTTCCGATGCGGCTATGCCTCTATCGGCCAGGGGCCTGCAGGCATAATCACGCGCTAGCTTTCGGCGTGCTCTGTGACATCAATCACTTTGACCACACGCTGCTCATTTTTGGGCACTGTAATTCTCAGCACACCATCTTTGTAAGCCGCTTCGATTTTCTCACTGTCAACTGATTTTCCCAGCTTGAACGAGCGGGCAACGCTGCCTGCGTAGCGCTCTTTGCGCAGCACTCGTCCCTCAGGCGACTCTTGCTTTTCCTCGCTGGCGGCAACCGCGATTTTCAGCACGTCATCGTGTACAGTGACCTCAATGCTGTCTTTGGCAACGCCGGGCAAATCCGCCACCACACGATACTCTGTTTCGGTTTCCTCGATATCAACTGCGACCGAGGGAATAGCGTCCGCTGTGTCCAGCTGCGGTCCAAAAACAGAACTGGGTGTCAGTGCATTCCAGTTAAAGTGAACAGGCGCCCACGGATCTCGCTCAAAACGGCTCCATGCAGGCTTATGAATGATTGAATTAAGCATGATGAATTACCTCAAACTATTTTTGATTTACGGAAGATCATCCAGCCGGATATCTTCTCAACTATCGCTAAAAATAATGCTGCATTTGGGAATTTCAAGAGGTGATTCATCTGCCGCAGCTAAACACCGGTCATTCCCCGCACTTGAATTTGAATCACCCTGTCGCGCAAGGGCTGGCTAACTTATAAGGCAACTTTCAAACAATCGCATTAGGGGTGTTTTACACGCCTCTAACGGCCATGACAAAAGGGAGACAATGTCGCCCTTATCTGTCCGATATGCAGACCGCCCGTCAACAAGAAGGGGCTCTCCGATCATCATCTCGGCTGGACAGCCGGAAGTCATGGGAGCGTATTAACGATGGGTTTTCGGATGGGCTATTCACGTTAATCGACACCAAGGGACCGTCCGTATTTCTTCCGTGGCAGCCGTCATCCGTGGTTGTGCCTGCGAGCGTCCAAGGGATGGTATAAGTAGTTTGGCTGTCCACAAGTTTCGATTCCCAATTTTTCCATTTCGCCGGACGGTTAGCAGGGTTATAAAGATCCAGCCTTGTTTTTTGGTCCCTCGCCATGATCCCCATACATCCCAGTTAGGAGCACCATCGGATATAGAAACTGTGACGCTGGGGAAATCTCCTATTGCGCCACACTCTACTTCGATGTTATATGTAATCTCGAAATTAGCCCCCTTCCCGCACGACATGGCCTGCGATTCTTGACGTGATTCCGAATCCATCAACCGGTTCTCCCAAGCCGTAATCACTCCACCTTTCACTTTCTGTGATTGTCGCACTGCAAGCCGCCCACCCTGGCCCGGCCAGTACCGCAAGCAATAAAAAGACTGCTAGTCTGGTGGTGGGGGGGGGATCTCATTGGTTTAAGCATTTTTAATCTCCATATTGGTTTGAATGCCGACTATTGCACGCGTTTCGCCTTCAAGAGATTGAAACAACAGGCCGGGATGACTTCACCCTCTTGCCCAAAACTACCCTTGATCATATTTGCTTGCTGCTGTGGCTAATCATGGAAGTGCACACTGCGCATTCAGTGTCATAAAATACTATCAATCTAGTCCTGCTGAACCAAGATTCAGCGGCATCATTTATTCAATCCGGCCTCCATCCCGATATGCAGCAAAGATCAACTCTGAAAACGGACAAGCCGCCCCAGTTTACCGGCTGGCTCTCAACTGACGAAGAAGAAATATCGCGACGCAAATGGCGGGGCGCCACCGAGGTCGTCGAGATCATGCCGATTGATGAGGACCTCGCACCGTACTGCGATTATCGGGTTGAGTCCGAAAACGGCAATGCGTACACAGTCGAATGGCACTCTGGCGAGGATCAAGTCAATTCCTGCGAATGCGCAGACTTTTTGACCAATCGCCTGGGCACCTGCCGGCCCCAGCAAGACTGGACCTGCAGCCAGCCTGTGAGTTCATTATCGCTCGGCAAGGCCGTAAAGTCGCTTGCTGCACCCGTTGAAGTCAAGGCATAAGATGCGTTGATTTGATCTTGTGTATACCCGGCAGCCAGTTAAAGTCATTCTGCAGCGAGCGATTACTCAGCATGCGGATATTGAAATCCAAAGAGGAAAACCAATGAACCCAATATACTGGATGCCTGTGTTATCGGGAATCGCAGTCATTGCGGCTATTTCATTCGCATATAAGATACGGCAGATGGCAAGCTGAAGCAGATGACAACCGAGACAATATCAAAGAATTGATGAAAGAGGTTCGATCTGACCTCAAGGAAATATTGTCAAGGCTGCCCGCCAAACCTATATCAAATTCCAGTCACAATCCGACTTGCAGGACTGAGGGGAGAGAATATCACAGAAAATAGACGCTAAATCTTGAGCTTCGAAGACGGCGCTGGAAATGATTGAAGAAACAGAGGGTATGAATTCGTTAAAAATCCAAGAAGAATCATTCGAAAAGGCGAAGAATTTCGAGCCAAGTGAAACCTTATTGCAAAATATGCGGAACTCAGCTTTTCAAAAGGAGCTTATATGCATTGCCTGACAAGGATAAAATCGTATCGCTAAACAGCATCAATCAGGACGAAAGACGCAGAACGTGGGTCCAATAAAGGGTTGATCGACCATGTCAATCCCTATTTCAGGGAGGAATGTCCAGCGTCAAGCAGTGTATATAAGCTCTTATTTTTGTCAGCTACTTCATTGAGAATTTTCGAAATTCTGTAAAAAAATTGTTTATTATCAGGTCTTCAATGGCTGCTCAGGTTGAGTAAAGGGTTGTTGCTTTATGTTCTCAGCCTTGCAAAATGCCAAAACGCTAGGACGGCTCTCTAACCTATAACAGATATCTCTGAGTCGTGGTATTTTGGTTAGATTTAATCCAATACCATCGGGTGCAGGATAAATTTGTAACCAACGAATAATTGCAGCAATGTAGAGATCTAAGGCCGAAGGATTTTCTCTCCCTAACCAACCGGACAGACGCGGTAAGGCCTGCGTTTCCAAAATTTCTAAGTGTAAATTGAACCGTTTTTTAGTGCTTTTCGTAACGCCGGTATAGCGGAATTTGGTGCATAACGATCAGAATAAAATAATACCGTCATTTCGGCGTGGATAGTGTTCGAAATAAAAAATAACCAATTTAATGCAGCGCCTCTTAGTTTGTGATTAATAGAGGGCAGAAGCTGCCCATGGCGATCAGCCAGCCAAAGCAGGATGGCAGCCGTTTCGGAAATTGGCCCATCTGGTGTTTCAAGTGTCGGTATGCGCGCCGCCGGATTTAACTTTCGATATGAATCGCTCAGATGTGCATTAATTCTTCGGTCGACCAAAGCGGTGCGATAGTCCGCATTTAACTCTTCTAACGCAAGGCGGATAATGAATGAAGCATTATCCGGTGCGTAGTGCAATACATAGGGCGTTGACATAGGTCACAAACTCCGAGATTTTTCAGGAATGAACCATTTACTTTGAGATTAGGTGAAATTATGGCGATGATTTCTTCTAGAACAGCCGTTTGCGGAATTTTATTGGTCACGCTGCTTTGACACAGTGAACATAATAAATAGCGTGATATGGATATGGTTATTGAGGTTTCGGATGCTGATAGAGGGTTGATTGACCGTATTGGTACATATTTCGGGGAGGATTAACCTTTGTCAAGCAATGTATGCAAACTCCAAAAATTTACCTGACCCGAATATTCCCGCCAGCTGGATCAATTTGGCGATGATCTTCCGCATCAAAATGACAGAAAAGAAAATGGGCAGCTGAAACATGACCGGTGCATTTTGCGTGCCGACTTGAAGCGAGGCCGCACCCCCCCCCGAAACGCCGAATATGCGAATTTCAGCAACTCATGCGCGGGACCTACAAAATGTATCGCGCCAGCTCCTGATCCTCGACTAGATCCTGCAATTCCTGCTCAACATAAGCCCGATCGATCGCAACCTTGTCACCGATGCGGTCGGCCGCCTCATACGACAAGCCCTCAAGCAGCCGCTCCATCACGGTATGCAAGCGACGGGCGCCGATATTCTCCGTTGATTCGTTCACCCGCCAAGCCATTTCAGCAATCAGCTCCACCCCGCTGGGCTCGAATTCAATGTCGACCTCCTCGGTGCGCATCAGCTCGGTGTACTGCGTGGTCAGGGAATTGTCGGTCTCGGTGAGAATCTTCACGAAATCCTCGGTGGTCAGCGACTCAAGCTCGACCCGAATCGGCAGCCGGCCCTGAATCTCAGGAATCAAGTCAGCGGGCTTGGACAGCTGAAATGCGCCCGAGGCAATAAACAGGATGTGATCCGTGTTGATGATGCCGTAACGCGTCGTCACAGTACAGCCCTCAATCAGTGGCAGCAGGTCGCGCTGCACACCTTCGCGGGAGACATCCGGACCGCGGACTGAGCCGCCGGAACTGCCCACAATCTTATCGAATTCATCAAGAAAGACAATGCCGTTTTGCTCAACCAGATGCAAAGCCTCAGTCTTGATCTCTTCCTCATCAATCATGCTCTGCGCCTCTTCATCCGTCAAAATGCGCATCGCCTGCTTGACAGTAACTTTGCGGGTCTTGTTGCCGCGATTGGCAAAATTTTCCATCATGCTCTGCAGCTGCTCGGTCATTTCCTCGAATCCGGAAGGACCCATAATCTCAACGCCAACCGAATTTTTGACATCAATCTCAATTTGCGTGTCATCAAACTTGCCATTGCGCAGCTGCTCGCGAACCTTGCTGCGAGTCCGATCTTTGCGCGTTTCTTCCTTGCCATCAAAATCGGCATCGCCGATATCATTATCATTATCGTGACCGAGCGCCGGGGGTGAATTGGCCGACGGATATTGCCGCGCCGGGCGGATCAGCGAATCCAAAACGCGCTCCTCGGCCGCTTCCTGCGCGAGAGCCATGACGCGCTCCATTTTCTGCTCGCGGATCATCTTCATCGCCATATCAAGCAGATCACGGATAATCGAATCCACTTCCCGACCGACATAGCCGACTTCGGTAAATTTGGATACCTCCGCTTTGATAAATGGCGCATTCGCCAGTTTTGCCAGCCGCCGGGCGATTTCAGTTTTGCCAACACCAGTCGGACCGATCATCAGAATGTTTTTTGGCGTGATTTCAGCTCGCAGCTCGTCATCAGGCACATTCATGCGCCGCCAGCGATAGCGCAACGCATTGGCGACCGCGCGCTTGGCGCGAACCTGGCCAACGATGTGCTTGTCCAGCTCCTGAACGATTTCTCGTGGCGTCAACTCAGACACTGTCGCTTTCCTTTATTTCTTCGATTACAAAGTTATGGTTTGTATACACACAGACATCCGCCGCCACCTGCAGACTCTTTTCGACAATTTCGCGCGCTGACAGCTGAGTTTCATTCAAAAGCGCGATAGCTGCGGATTTGGCGTAATTGCCGCCGGAGCCGATCGCCAGCAAACCTTGTTCCGGCTCGATCACATCGCCGGTACCGGAAATCAGCAAAGACTCCGTTTTATCACAGACAATAAGCAGCGCCTCGAGCCGGCGCAGCGAGCGATCGGTGCGCCAGTCCTTGGCCAGCAGCAGCGCCGCGCGCCTTAGGTTGCCCTGCCGCTCCTCAAGCTTGCCCTCAAAGCGCTCAAACAGAGTGAAAGCATCGGCTGTCCCGCCGGCAAAGCCGGCAATGACCTGATCCTTGAATAGTCTTCGCACTTTGCGCGCATTGCACTTCATTACGGTGTCACCGAGTGACACTTGTCCATCGCCGCCGACGACAACTACACCGTCGCGGCGAACAGACAGAATCGTGGTGCTTCGAATGCGCGGCATGTGCCGGCGCAGGCGGGTGGTAGAGTTCAAGCTGGCTATTCGACTAAAGTTAAATGCGGCCGTCCTCTGCCTTGCGGAGATTTTTTGGACTGCCGCGATGGCGGATTTTCCGGCCGCTTGACTGGCTCGCGATCATGCTTGACCTCAACATTGATATTGCGAAACAGCACTTTGTCGCCAGTCTCAGGAACAATCGCTGAAATCACAGCGCCGAAAGGAATATCGATCTGATGCCTGCGCCGGGAAAACCGAGCGGCAAACATAATCCACTCATCGGTAATTTGAAACTCGCTGACGGCTCGATCATGGATGTTGAGCAGAACCATGTCATTATCGACCTGAATAGAATCAAACGGCAAATTCAGGCCCTCGACGGTCGTATCCAGCAACAGATGCGGCGTATAGCCGGAATCCATCGCCCAATTGCGCATCGCCTCGACAAAGTAAGGCACTTGAGATATTTTTTTTGACACCTAAAACGAAGCAAACATGTCGCGCTCAATGGAACTGAGACTGGCTCGAAACGAAGGTCTGGAAAATACATTTTTGCTATACGCTCGGATTGATCGCGAGTGCGTCGGCAGCGCAATCCCGTAATGATTCAGCCGCCACAGCAAAGGCGCGATGAAACAGTCAACCAGAGAAAACTCCTCGCCAAACCAAAAGTTATCCGAAGGCAGATAAGATGCCAGGATTGCCAGGTCTCGGCTGATCGAGGCTCGCATGCGCTGATTGGGCTTTTGCCTGTTCTCATCAAGCGCCCGCAGGGCAGCAAGCCAGTCGCGCTGACAGCGATAGAGCATCAGTCGGGTACGGCCCCGGTTAATCGGATCAGGCGGCATCAAAGGCGGATGCGGCAGCCGCTCATCAAGGTACTCTGCAATCACATGGGAGCCGTAAAGCTCCAGCTCTCGATCGACCAGGACGGGACTCTCACCGTAAGGATTGACCTCAACAATCGGATTGGGCTGCTGATCCAAGTCGACAAACTCCACGTCACACTCGACCTCCTTCTCATGCAGAACGATTCTGCAGGCATGGCCCTCAATACATGACTTCGTCGTGTACAAAGTCATGCCGATACGATGGTTGTTAAACGGATCTATCATCACTGTGACCTCGTCGACTGACTCGGCACAGAGCCGAGCAACTGTATAGATATAGGTCCGAAAACCTCAAATTCAAAGAATTAATGGATATCCTTCCAGTATTCTTTTTTGAGATAGTACGCCAGCACGGTGAACAGTGCGACAAACATCAGCACCCAGATGCCAATCTGATACCGCACCAGTTTCGCAGGTTCGGCGACATAGACCATGAAGTTCGTTATATCCCGTACGAAACTGTCGTATGCCTCACGCGTCATGGAGCCTTGCACTTCATACAGCACATGGGGCATCGCCGTATCGGCAAAAAGATGGTTGTTCCAGCCGGTATGAGACTCACCGTCGACATAAAAACTGCGTAAAAAAGTATAAATCCATTCTGGACTCTTCGAGCGCGCTGTCAGACTCAAGTCCGGCGGTGCGGTGCCAAACCAGCGCTTGGCATCGTCATCAGCCATGTTGACCGTCATTTTCGAGCCGGGGCGCTGAGATGCCTGCAAGAAATTCGTGCGCAGCACTTGTGCAGAAATCCCTAAATCCTCAGCCATGCGGTTGTAGCGCATGTACTTGATGCCATGGCACGAAAGACAGTAGTTCGTGAATGCGGCGGCCCCTCGCTGCAATGAGCCGGTATCGCGCAGATCAACGAATACAGAATCTACGTTCTCGCTGCCGCCGGAGGCTGCGTGAGCGACACCCGCAATGATCGACAGCATGCATGCAATTGCGACTCTAATCATTTGCTGGTCACCCGGTCTGGTACAGGCTTGACGGGATCCAATCGCGTGTAGATCGGCATCAGCAGGAAGAAAGCGAAGTATAGAAAGTAACAGATCTGCGCCCACCTGAGGTTGCTGAAAAGCACCAGGTCGATGGCATTGGGGTTCTTGGTGCCCAGATAGCCGAGCAGAACAAACGAAACCACAAATACCGCCAGTGCGGATTTGAACATCCAGCCCCGATAGCGAATGGATTTGACCGGGGAGCGGTCCAGCCATGGCAGCAGAAACAGCAAGAAAATGGCGACGCCCATTGAAATGACGCCCCATAATTTCGCTTCCACGCCAAACAGCGGATAAGTGACGGCTCGCAAAATCGAGTAGTACGGCGTCAGATACCACAGCGGAATAATATCCGGCGGCGTCTGCAGCGGGTTGGCAGGCTCAAAATTCGCTCTTTCCAGGAAATAGCCGGACACTTCCGGCGTGATAAACGCAATCAGAAAGAAGATGAACAGGAACACGCCCGCGCCGAACAGATCTTTCACCGTGTAGTATGGATGAAAGGGAATGCCATCTTTGGGGATGCCGCGCTCGTCCTTGGTCTTCTTGATCTCAATGCCATCGGGGTTGTTGGATCCGACTCGGTGCAGAGCGATAATGTGCATAAACACCAGTCCGGCGAGCAGCAGCGGCACCAAAATCACATGGAATGCGAAGAATCGGGTCAGCGTTGCGTCAGAGACGACAAAATCGCCGCGGATCCACTGCGCCAAGGATTCGCCAATAAAGGGGATGGCGCCAAACAGCGAGATAATCACCTGAGCGCCCCAGTAAGACATATTGCCCCAAGGCAGCAGATAGCCAAAAAAGGCTTCCGCCATCAGCACCAGGTAAATAATCATCCCCAGCAGCCAGATCAACTCGCGCGGCCGCTTGTATGAGCCATACAGCAAGCCGCGGAACATATGCAGATAGATGACCACAAAGAACAGCGATGCGCCTGTCGAATGCAGATATCGCATCAGCCAGCCCCAGGAGACATCGCGCATGATATGCTCGACAGAATCGAACGCAAGCTCCGTATCGGGCTTGTAGTGCATGGTCAGAAAGATGCCCGTGACAATCTGCAAGACCAGCACCAGCAGCGCCAGGGAGCCAAAGAAATACCAGAAATTAAAATTTTTCGGTGCGTAGTATTCGGCAAAATGCTCTTGCCACACCTTGATCATCGGGTAGCGCTCATCTACCCAATTGAGAACCTTTTTCATTATGCCAGCCCTTCTGTATCGACCCCGATCTCGACCCGGGTGTCGGATAGAAAACGATGCGGCGGCACTTCAAGATTGGTGGGGGCCGGGACATTCTTGTAGACTCGGCCAGCCAGATCAAACTTCGATCCATGGCACGGACAGAAAAACCCGCCGGGCCAGTCGCTGTCCAGCTCTCCCGGCACCAGTTTTTCCAGCGGCGAACAGCCGAGATGGGTGCACAAGCCAACCAGAACCAAAACTTCCGGATTGATTGACCGGGTTGAATTCTTTGCATATGCGGGCTGCTGCTCACGCAGCGAATCCGGATCTGCGAGCTCATCGGCGACTGTCTCAAGCGAATCAAGCATCTGCGGCGTACGCTTGATAATCCAAACAGGCTTGCCGCGCCATTCAACTTTCAGCAGCTTGCCGGGCTCTAGATTGCCAATGTCTACCTCCACAGGCGCACCTGCGGCACGGGCTTTGGCGCTCGGCGTCATGCTCGAGACAAAAGGCACAACCGCGACCGCTGCTCCCGCAGCGCCCATGCCGGTTGTTACCCCGGTCAGGAAACGTCTCCTGTCTCGATTGACTTGCTCGTCGGTCATTCTCTGTCCTCTTTTGTCGGGCTGTACTGTAACAATCCCGACCATCAGGCAGACGAATCGGGAGAGCGCTGGCAAAAAACCGTCACCGATGCGGACCTTGCACTTCGCACGGCGGCAGATTATAGCAAAACATATTTTTTCTAAATTGCGTGTGACAGCCGGTTTGCCGAGTCTGGAAACTGGCCTTGCACCGTGCAAGACCTGCCGCGCGATGCCTGTGCCGCCGGGTCGATTCGCATCAGGGCGCCGGGAGAGACCAAAGGTGCAGTGCATTTCGATTTGCAGGTCGAGGCCTATTCAGTCTGCACCGAAACGCACGAATCGAGGCCGAGACAGCCCTGGAAAGTCTGTGAGCTGAAATTGGGGCAGAAATCACGCAGCTGCAAAGGGAGAGGGCGCACCTGAGGCGGCTGCAAGCAGTTCGGTGTCAGTCATAGCCGCCGGATTTGCCGCGGCCATCATCAATTTGACGGTGATGCAGTTCGCAGCAGCAGCCAATATCTGCGGCATCCGCAACGCAGTCCTGACGGCATTCGCTTTGACGCAATCTGCTCGGCAGCGACGCGGCCGCTCAAGCCCGCCCCGCAGAAGACTGCCCCTCAACAGTCAGTCCTGAGGAAAAGTGCGATACTTTTGCTCCAGCTCTGCGCTGATGCCTGTCATGGTTTTTCTTTCCGGCCAGCGCGTACAAGTGAGCAAACGATGCAGCTGCGGATCGACCGCAGCATTTTCGAGTTCACTCAGCATGGCTGCGACGGCGTCGATTACCTTGACATCCGCGGCAACATCATCACTGAGACCCGCAAATGCTGTAGCCAGCAATACGACCGTATCGCAGCGCAGCTGCCGGACCGCAAGCTGTATTTCGGCCTTCAGTCTGCGCTTGAGAAGCTCAGGCGCTTTCAGCTGCGCCTCAGTCAGTCCATCAATGCAGTGCACGCCAGCCAGCTTGCGCTCCGCTACATAGGTTCTGGCCAGTCTCAAATAAAGCGGTGCGGTACGCGACGCAAAGGAAATGATGCCAATCGACTCGCCGGTTGCCGCAGCGGCGCGCAGCGACGCTTCTGCCATGCCCGAGACGGGCGCCGAGACCACCTCGCGCAGCCCCGCGAGTCCCGTGTCGAATGAGACGGCCAGAGCGATGCCGTCAAAGTCTGCGCTATGTTTGGCCGCCAAATCCAATGCACTGTAGGCGCCGATAATGATGTCGGCCTCACTGTTGATGATCGGCGCGCCGAATTGCCCGGTCACCCCTTGGATCTCAGTACTCGGGCGGGCGGCTGCGGCAGCAGCGGCCACCGCGCGATGTGTGACAAACTCGCTGGTATTGGGATTAATCAGCAATATCTTCATGGCAGTGCAATCGCACCCATTCAATGAGCATTCAGCAAGGGCATCAAGAATTCCGCCTCTTCAGCCGACTGGAAAGAACCGAATACCGGGCCGGCAAAGGCATTGGCTTCAGGTCCTTGACCGAATCCGCTTGCGGGTGGAATTGATGAGAGCCAGCTCAGACATCCTGTTCCTTTTGCGAATTTGAAGCGCACCTGTTTTCGAGCTTTCAAGCATTGCTGCCGCCAAAGATGAATCTTGGATCACAGAAAGTCAGCCTATTGCCATCAGTCAAATCTACGCGATTGCCGCAGTATCAGTGACATTTTCATATGCAAACAATATTCTGCATACACTTTTCGAGGTGCCGACTCCCCATTCATCCATGCAAAAAGAAGTATAAAGGATATCGCTCGACAATGAGCATTCACGCACAGATCTGATATGTGCAGTGAGCCCGAAGATCGTCACAAGGGCAATTCGATATCCAGACAAATTCCACTGAGACGCCATGCATCCATACAAAACCAGACAGGCGAGGAGGCTGCCAGCAGCGCAGCGCTGCCGCGGTGACATCCTGCAGGCAAAGGTCTCACCAATCGGAAATGAGAACTTGACAAACCGCTCAGGCCGCTTGAGTGATTCTGGCTGGCAACAGATGGAAGCCGGGAGACTCACCCAATGATTCCAATTGCCGGCTATGCCAGTCGATGGGGCGTCCGCCCCGGAGACCGCATTGAGTTCAAGATCAGCAGTCAGCTCGATCAGCCCTATTCAGCACAGCTGATGCGCATTACCTGCGCAGATCCCAATCCAGACGGACCGGGCATTGTTGAACACAACCTCAGCGAGGTCTTTGCCGGCACATTTGCGTCCCGGAAACAGTCCGTCAAGCGCGGATCATATGGGGTCGTCAAGGCTCGAGAACGCTTGCCCGATATCGACCGCCTGAGCCTCATGGTCTATATCTGGCCGACCCTGACAAGCGGTCATCGCCAGACAATCATGTGCCTGCGCGACTCACAGGCAAAAAATCTGTACGAGCTTTATATTGAGGACCGCCGGCTGCACGGCTGCATCAATAACCGGCAAGTCCTGCGCACCGGCACAGCGCTGCGCGAGCGGATCTGGCATGCCTTGCAGCTTGCGGCAGACCGCAAAACCAATGAAATGAGCATTGCGCACAGCCGTCTTCAGTCTGACGGAAGCTGTCTCCCGGCAGATGCCAATCTCATACGAGGAGAGCCGGCCGCCCCGCTCAGCGAGGTCGATCAAATCTACTTCGCTTGTGACGGCGCTGAATCAGGCACAAGCCACTACAATGGAAAAATAGAGCATCCACAAATTCTGGACCTGCGGTCGAATCCGGCTCGCGCTGTCGCCAGCTGGAACTTTTCGCTTGGCATCGATTCCCAGAACATACAAGATACTGGCAGCCTGCAGCTCAACGGCATCGTCGTCAACTGTCCGGCACGGGCCATGCGCGGACACAATTGGAACGGCAATGAGATGGCGTGGAAACACGCGCCTGAGCAGTACGGCGCGATTCATTTTCACGATGATGACCTGTACGACTGCAAATGGGAGACAGACTTTGCCTTTGAGGCGCCGCCGGACTTGAAAAGCGCCATGTATTCCATGCGCATCGAATGCGAGAAATCAGTCGAGGACATCCCGTTTTACGTTTGCCCGCCCGGCGGGCGGCCACAAGCCAGGATCTGCGTCATAGTTCCGACTTTCACATACACCGTCTACAGCAATCAGGCGCGCGGTGCTGCCGGTTCTGAGCATGATGAATTGGTCGCGCAGCGCGGGGCGCGGCCGTGGACGCCCGACAATATTCCAGACTTTGGATACTCAGCCTACAATGAGCATACGGACGGAAGCGGTATTTGCCTTGCCTCTGCCTTGCGGCCATCGCTTACGATGCGGCCGCGCTATATCGCCATCAATCGACCCTATGCGGGCTCTGGCATGCGCCACCTGCCAGCGGATACGCACCTGCTCGCCTGGCTGGAACACTTCGGCTATGAATATGACGTGATCTGCGATGAGGATTTGCATCATGAAGGCTTGGAGCTGTGCTCAGGCACTGCCCGGTGGTCATGACCATGAGACATCCTGAATACCACACCGCCGCAACATTGGACGCCATCGCCAGCTACACCCAGACCGGCGGCCGGCTGATGTATATGGGCGGCAACGGATTTTATTGGAAAATCGGACTGCGGGATGATTTGCCAGGGATGATTGAAATCCGCAGAGCCGAAGGCGGCATTCGAACCTGGGCGTCTGAGCCCGGTGAATATTATCATGCGCTTGACGGCGCGTACGGCGGCATGTGGCTGCGCAATGGCCGGCCTGCGCAGGCAATCGTCGGTGTCGGTTTCACCGGCCAGGGGGATTTCGAAGGCGCTTATTATCGTCGCAGCCGGCAGATTCCAGCACAATTCCAATGGGTCTTTGCAGGCATCGAAGATGAGATTCTTGGTGATTTCGGCTTAAGCGGCGGCGGCGCCGCAGGATTTGAGATGGATCGCATTGACCATGGGCTTGGCACGCCGCCCGAAGCTGTTGTACTCGCCAGCTCAGAGACCTATCCGGATCATTTTGTGCTGGTGCCAGAAGAGATTCTGTCACATCAGAAAACCCGCGCCGGCGCCGCCGCATCTGAGCTGATCCGTTCCAACATGGTCATTTTCCCGACACCAAACCGCGGTTTTGTATTTTCAGTCGGCTCGATCACCTATTGCGGGAGCTTGCCCTGGAACGGATTCGACAACAATATCTCGAAACTGACCCGCAATGTGCTCGAAAGGTTCCTGTCGGATGCATGAGCCGGAACACAGCGCCCGGCTGCGCGGCAGCACACTGGCGCGAAAGACAAACATCGCCGCTTTTCGCCGGTCACACAGCAGATGATGTCTCGAGCGCTCAATATGCCGAGCTTCCGGAAGCTCTGTCTGGCGACAGCCGCTGCATGCGCGCTGCTGATCGCGGCCGCCTATTACATGGAATATGCTCTGTTCCTGGAGCCGTGTCCGCTCTGCATGGTTCAGCGCGTCCTGGTACTGATTGTCGGGCTGGCCTGTCTGGCAGCAGCTGCGCACTATCCGCAACGCCGCGGCCGCATAGTCTATGCGGCGCTCGTGACGTTTGTCTCAGCCTTGGGCATTGCGGCTGCAGGCCGCCACGTGTGGCTGCAGAATCTGCCGCAAGATCGGATTCCAGAATGCTTTCCCGGCATTGGGTTCATCGTGTCCAATCATCCGCTCATGGAATCAGTGCGCATCATTTTCGGCGGCACGGGCGAGTGCGCTGAGACACTGTGGACCTTTCTTGGCATCAGCATTCCCGGCTGGACGCTCATGGCTTTCATTGTCTTTTGCGGCACTGGCCTGCTGATGATTTACAGCGCGCTTCAGACTCAAAGAGACAGCTGGCCGGCACAATGAATCGGCGGCCGCGGGCCGCCGCATTCGCCTACTCCCGGCCAGCGGCTTTTGATGCCGGCCACAGCTCGGCCAATTGTGGTCGGGATGGGGCCAATCTGGCAAACCTGGAACGCCGCGGCGACAACGGCTGCTGTGATGCGGCCGCCTTGTCGAACAGCTCCCAAAAACGCCTGCCCTCCCAGGCCTCACGCTGCGCAGGATGGCAATAATTCCATTGATCGATGCGCTGCAGCTCAGCCGCGAGCGGCGCATCGCCGATCCGGTCTCCAAGCTTGAGCAGATTGGCCGGCGGCTGCGGCCACTTTTGTGCGCTCCACGCCAGAAGCGCATGGGCGGCAGCCGCCGCATCATTTCTCTGGCAGGCGTCTTTGAGCTGGCGGCGCAAACAGCGAAGGGAAGCCTCAGCCTGCGCATTGCAATGCGCGGCGGCCGGATCAGAACCTGGCTTTCGCGCTCTGCGCACGTGCAAATACCACAGCAATACCGTCGCCAGCCACACCAGCACAGCGACAGCCGTCGCAATGATCCAGCGACGGTCAGTCTCAGAAGCGCCGGCGCCGCGGCCCGGCAAAGTGTGTTCAGCCGCATCACCGCCCAGCGGCAAATCGCTCAGCGCGACCTCTGCAGAGGCCGGCGGCGCACTGGAGATGGATGGCAACAGGGCAATTTTCTCCCGATCCTCGTCCACATCCCACCAGACAATCTTGAAGGCAGGCACCTGGACCGCACCGCCGCCGCTGGGAATAATCGCAAAATCCTCACTGCGCTCGCTGACCGCTGCACCGTCCAGCACCTGATCTTTGAATTGAGGATTGGAACTGTAGATGCGCACCGATTCATGCTCTTGATACGACACCGGCGGCAGCTGGGCAGACCGCAAACCCTGCGCGGCAACGGTCACGCGACGCTGTTCCGGCCTGCCGGATTCAAAATCAGGCGGCGCATCGCCCCATGAGTCTGTTATTCGGATATCAGATGCGGGCAGCCAGGTCGCGCCTGAAAAGGACGCAGGCTTGGGACGAATGGCAATGCGCTGGGGAGCGGAACTGATGCGCAATTGCGAGTTGACGCCTTGCAAGCTGTGACTGTTGGCCTGCGAGACAATGCCGTTGAAGTCAATCGGCGGTATTTCGAACTCGCCGCTTTGCTCGGGAAAAACCACATACCGGATTTCAGTTACGCTGTAGCGCCTGCCTGCCTGCTCAGCGGCATAGCGCCGCGGACTGCCCAGCTGTGTGATCTCACCGAATGTGACGCGCGGCTCGGTCACCGTTCCTCTGAGAATCTCAATGGCGTAGTACAGTCGCAGCACCAGCGTAACCTGCGACTGTACATAGGGCTTTTCTGGCATCACCTGCACATCCAGAAAAACATCCGCATCGGTTGACGCGATATTGGGCTGATACTCGGTCACCTCAATGACCAGCGGCTCCGTCTGCAATCCGCCCAGTCCAATCGGCGGAATCCGCAGACTCCCAGTGCGGCGCGGCCGAATCTCAATCGTCCACTGCTGATTCACTTCGGTGCGGCCGTTCTCGACCCGCATATTGGTCTGTGCTGACTGGCCTGCAATCTCAAAATCAATTTCCAGAGCTTCCAGCTGAGGGCTGTATCCCATCAGGGACTGCCCCTCGGCTGTCACCACCAGTCTCGCGGTCTCATCAAAGTAGATTTTTGTTCTGTCAATGGCAACGCTGAGATTGTCCGCGGCGCCGGCCGCCGGCCCAGGCAGACAGACAGCGAGCGTGAAGGCCGCATAGATGAGCAGCAGCCTTCGCCGAGGCATCATTTGCAGAGCTACCATGGCTGCGTCTCGCGCGGCTGTGACCCGCGGCTGTGACTGTCATAGTAGAACTTGCGCCGCAGCAGTCCGCCGGGGTCCGCCTTGACCTGCCGCAGCAGCTGCTCAATCGCTTGCAGCTGCTCCTCCCGCATTGCAGTCTGCAGTTCGCTGTCCGGCAGCGATGCGCTTTGCAAATCTTGCCCGCTGGCCGCTTCGGTCTCGTCACTGCTGCCGTACGGCTGCTCACCGCCCGGCTCATTTGCCTGACTCAGATTCTCTTCGTCTTGGGGCTGCGCGCCGCCAGCGGGTTCTTGCGGCGCCGCTTGAGCGTCGCTCTCGCCAGCATTTGCCGGCTCTGAATCATCGCCCTGTCCCGGTTTCTGCTCACTTTGGCCGCTTTGGCGCTGCAGCTGTCGGTCAAGCAGCTGCTGGAGCAGATCCAGATTGAACTTCGCATCTTGAAATTCGGAATCTAATTCCAAGGCACGCTGATACTGCCTGATGGCCGCGGGCAGATCGCCAGCCCTGGCTAATGCATTGCCATGATTGTAGTGACTGACCGGGTCGGCAGATTTAGAAAACTCTTGCGCCGCCTGATCAAAATCCGCCAGCCGGTAGCGAGCAATCCCATGCCAGCTTGGATGCGCCTGAATGCCAGGCGCCGCATACTCGCCGGCAAGAACGGCCGCCGCGGCACGCTGATCCGAGCGCTGCCAAAGATCACGCCACTCCAGCGCTGCCGCATCGTCAGGTCCAGCCATAAACACCCACACGGCCGCCGCCAGCCAGCCGCGGCGAAACAGCAATGCCGCCAGCGGCAGCAGCGCCAGTGCCAGCCAGGCGCCACGGTCGCGCCACTGCACTGTTTCCAACTGCTCTGAATCAAGCGGCTGCAGCACAAAATCTGCATCGCTGCCAAGCGCCTGCAGGTCTGCCGGCTCGCTGGACATCAATTGGTAGCGGCCGCCGCCGGCCTGCGCCAGCTCGCGCAAGCTGCCATGGTCGACGCTCGCAATGATGAGCTCATCCGCCGCATCGCGAAGATAGTCTCCGCTGGCGAATCGAACTGGCGCGCCGACAGAGCTGCCAATGCCAATCACCGACAGGCGATAGCCTGCCGCGCGCAGCTCCTGCGCAGCAGCATGCGCGGCGCGGTCGACGCCATCGGTCAGAAGGATTACCGTTCCGGATCGATACCCGGAGCCCTGCAGCAGATTGCCGGCGCGCCGCAGCCCTTCGCTGGCATTGCTGCCTTGCAGCGGCATGATATCGGTGCGCAAAGACTGAATCAAGTGAATCACCGTCGCAACATCGTCCGACACCGGAGTGACATCATGCGCATCGCCGGCAAACGCCACCAGACCAATGGCGCGGCCGGCCATCGACTCGACAAGTTCCAAAGCCTTGTAGCGCGCCCGCTCGATCCGTGACGGCAGCACATCGTTTGCATTCATGGAACGGGACAGATCAAAAACAACAATGGTGGCGTCAACGCTCTGGTAGAGCGGGATTTTCTCATGATCCCAGGCGGGTCCGCTCAATGCCAGAACGGCCATTGCCCAGCCCCCTGCGGTGACGATCCAAGTCAGCAGTAAACGAGAGCGCTGAGGGCCGGCGAGCAGCGCGGCCAGCAGGCGCGCATCGCAAACCCGGCGCCAGTTATCTGTCGGACTGCGCGTCATCCAATAGGCGAGCAGTGCGCCGAATGGCAGCAACAGCAGCCACCAAGGCCGAAGAAAAACCAGCTCACTGAACATCCGCCGCCCGCCTCTGGCTGACTTGGCTGCGCCCTCGCAGCGGCGGCCCGCTGCCGGAAAGCGCCAGTGCCGCAAACAGGGCCATGGCCAAGCCCAGCAGCCAAGGATAAAGCTCATGCGCTCGGGTGAAGGAGCGCTGATCCGCCTCAAGCGGCTCAAAAGCATCGATTTCCTGATAAATCTGCTCCAGCTTCCTCGAATTGGATGCATGAAAATAACGCCCGCCGGTTGCCTCGGCGATGCGAGCAAATTCGCGGGACAGACTGCCGGCACTCTGCAGCGCCAGATCCGGACCGATGCCCACGGTAAAAATTCGAATACCATACTCAGTCGCTATTGCGGCGGCTTTGGCTGGCGTCAATGCGCCGGCGGAATTTTCACCGTCAGTCAGCAGAATCAGAATGCGATTTTCTGCGGGACGCTCACGCAAGACTTTAGCCGCCAGCGCGATCGTATCGCCGATGGCTGTGCGCTTGCCGGCAAACCCCACCTGCGCCTGCTCGAGAAAGTCGGCAACGGTCTCGACGTCAAAGGTCAGCGGTGCGTACAGATAAGGCCGGCTGCCGAACAGAATCAGTCCGACACGGTCTCCGACTCGGCGCTTGATAAAATCGCTGGCGACGGCCTGCACGACGGCAAAGCGCGTACTGCGGGCATCTGAAAAATCGACTGTCTCCATGCTGCCGGAAATATCCAGCGCAATGAGCAGATCCCGGCCGGTAACCGGTATTTTAACGGACTGCTCAATCCAAAGCGGACGGGCGCATGCCGTGATCAGCGCCGCCCAGATCAATGCAACCCAAACCAGCGCCTTGCCGGAGACCGCCGCCTGCATCGCCTCGCTGACTGCCAGGTGATACAGAAATGGAATCCGCGGCGATGCATTTTCCGACCGCGTTTTGGGCATCCATCTGCGGACTGCAATGGGCGCCGGCAGCAGCAGAAAACACCACCACCATGCAAACTGAATCATGACGGCTTGTCTCTCATCACTGTTTGCATCCAGTCACGGCATAATTGAATCAGGGCCTCGATATCGACTTGCGGCTGCTGGACATAAGGCGCTTCTGCGAGTGATCTGCCGACTCCTTGTGTGAACTGATCGGTCTGGCCGCTGCGGTCAAGAAACGCCAGCCAGTCGTCTTGTGTAAGCGCCGCGACCTGCGATCGCGGAAAAGCTGTCAGGGCAACTTTTCGCATCAGCACCGACAATTCCCGAACCGCTTCCGGTGCAGCTTGATTCGAGATCTGATCAACTTGCGCAGTGACAGCAGCACACAGCCGGCTTTGCGATTTTCTGCGCGCCAGCCAGATGCCGCCGGCCGCCAGGCCTGCCAGCGCCAGGGCCGCCAGCCACCAGCCGGCAGCCGGCGGCCAAAACGGCGGAGCGGCAGGCAAAATGACATCCCGCAGACTGGCAAGCGCCGCGGCGTGATCCATTACTGCCAGCCTCGGCGCTGCTGACGCGAACCGCGGTGAAACGCCCGGCACAGGACCGCAGCTACGCTGTCGCCGCAGTCCAGCTGCAAGACCGGAATGCTGAGCCGCCTCAAGGTCCGCTCAATACTTGTCCGGCGAGCGTCAAGCAGCCGCTGCAAATCATGCATCCGTCGTTTTGAATGAACGCGCAATGTCGTAAATTTCTCCCCATCGGTTATCGGGTAATGCCCTGCCGGCAGCGCTTGCCGCTCAAGCGGATCAAGAATCCAGCATACCATTGCAAGCCGACGCTGGCTCAGATGCTCCAGACCGCGCATGACATCCGCTGGCAAGTCCGACATATCGCTCATCATGAGAGTCAAGTCGCCGGGGCGAATCTGCCTGAGGCAGCCGGAAAACGCAACTGCAGCTTGATTTTCATTGGGTTCTGGCATATGCGCTGTGGCCGCGCTCAGCCGCTTGAGCTGCCGCAGCAGCGCACCCTTCGAAGCGGCCGGCGGCAGCGCAGACAAGCCTTGATCGGCCAGCAAAATCACACGGACTGGATCGCCATTGAGATGCGCGACCCATGCAGTCAGCGCCGCCGCCTGGGCCGCAACGACGGATTTGAATGCTTTGCGGGTGCCGAAACGCATGCATGATCGCAGATCCACGATAAGGTGCACTTGGCGCCGGCGATCTTCGCGAAAGACCTTGGTATAGGGCGTCCCAGTGCGAGCGGTTACGCGCCAGTCAATCATGCGCGCATCGTCGCCGGCCTCGTATCTGCGTGATTCTGCGTATTCCATGCCGCGCCCGAGAATTATTGAGCAATCGCCGGATGCCAGCAGCTGCGAGCGATGGGCAGGCAGGCTCAGGCCATGCGCTTTGGCGCTCAGCGCAGTCAGTTCCTGCAGACTAACGGTGCTGCCGTCTAGCATAGCCATGCATGGCTCAGGGTACAGCGACCACCGCAATCAGCTGCCCGATGATATCGTCCACATCAATATTCTGGGCTTCAGCCTCATAAGTCAGCAGCAGCCGGTGGCGCAGCACATCAAGCGCGACATCTTGAACATCCGCCGGCGAGACGTAATCGCGCTGCGCCAGCCAAGCCCGCGCACGTGAGCAGACATCAAGCGCAATGGTGCCCCTGGGACTGGCGCCGATCTCAATGAGCTGCTCCAGATCTGCGCTGTATTTGGCACTGTGGCGAGTAGCATCAATCAGCTCAACAATGTATTGCTCGACCGCCGCTTCCATGTGCATTGCATAGACTTCAGCGCGGGCGGCGAGGATTTGCTGATAGGCGATCGGGTCCAATTGCGTTTGCGTCTCCTGCAAGGATGAAACCGATTCAGATCTTGATATTCTAAGAATTTCATGCTCCTGCACCTTGTCCGGGTAGGACACCCGCACCTGCATGAGAAAACGGTCGCGCTGCGCTTCAGGCAGCGGATAAGTGCCTTCATGCTCAATTGGATTCTGAGTCGCCATCACCATAAACAGATCCGGCAATGGATAAGTCTTGCTGCCGACTGTGACCTGACGCTCTTCCATCGCCTCAAGCAAAGCAGACTGGACTTTGGCTGGCGCGCGATTAATCTCATCCGCCAAAATGATTTCATGAAACAAAGGACCTCGGCGAAACTCAAAACTCGCCGTCTCTGGCCGATACACATCAGTTCCAGTCAAATCCGCGGGCAGCAGATCCGGAGTGAACTGGATCCGGTGAAACTCACCATCGATGAGTTTCGACAGTTCCTTCACCGAACGCGTCTTGGCCAAGCCCGGAACACCCTCAAGCAGCAGATGACCGCCGCAGATCAAGGATATCAGCAAGCGCTCAATCAGCGCCTGCTGACCGACAATTGTCTGCGCCAGCGCCTGCGGGATCTGGCGAATATCCGAGACTCCGCAAGCGGCGGCGGACGGCCAGCCCTCCTGGCACGAAACATTTGGCATGATCTGCGAATGCAATGCAGCGATCAAGCCAGATGCTGGCGAAAAAACGCTAAAGTGCGATCCCAGGCGAGCTTGGCATCTTCTGCATCATGCCGCGCTGCAGTCGGATTGGCAAAGCCGTGATCCGCCTCGTACCAGAAATTCGAATAAGCTTTGGCGGCCGCATCCATGGATTGCTCAAAACCTGTGACCATATCCGCGTTGATGAATTGATCCTGGGTTGCGAAGTGTCCCATCACCGGACCTTTGAGACTGGCGAGCTCATCGGGGCTTTTTGTGCAGCGGCCGTAGTAGATGACCGTTGCATCCACTGGCGCGGCGATAGAGGCATTCAATGACCATCCGCCACCGAAGCACCAGCCGACGGTGCCGACCTTGCCGTTGCCTTTGGGGTGGTTTTTGAGCCAATCGATCCAGGTGACAAGCGTTTCCGTGGCGGCATCGGGCTGGACCCGTCCCATCAGCTCACGGGCTTTGCTCGGATCGCTGGCAACCTCACCGGCATAGAGATCGACAGCGAGTGCCAGAAATCCGGCCTCAGCGAGCTTCGGCGCCACACTGCGAATCTGATCATTGAGTCCCCACCATTCATGAATCAGCAGCACAGCGCCCGCAGGGGTCGATTCGGGCGCCGCCAAATAGCCGGAAACAGAACCAGCATCCGATGCCCACAGATCGACTGAGACATTGTTTGCATTGGCCGCAGCCGCACCTGTGATTGCAGTGCCGGCGGCTGCGATCGGCACAGAGCCGATCAACTTGAGGGCTTGTCTTCGGTCAAGCATGTTCTAGGACCTCGCAGATTTTGCAATATGACAGTGATTTCCCGCAACGGGATTGAATTCAGCCCGTATTTTATCAAGACACACTGCAATGTGCTGAGCGCGCACCGCGCCGCGATCACCAATGCAGGATTTCAAATGCCCTGCGCGGTTCCATGCCTGTACCTGCACACTGCTATAATTTGCGCTGCAAACAAGCGACTTCGCTGGAAAGCCTGCTCTGAATCCTCGAGTGCACCGCTTAAATTCTATTCAATCGCCTGGGCGCTGCTGTCTTTGCAGCTTGGCTTGCTGAGGGCCAGACTTGCCTGGCGCCGGCTCACAGTCTCTGAGACAGGACAAGGCATGACCCGATCGGATGGTCTTTCAATCTGTCCGCCATTGAAATCGACGGCCGCTGCAGAGGCTCGCTCGGTGACTGCGGCTGATCATCTTTACGGATTCAGCTGCCGGAGGCAGAACCTCTCAAAATGCGGCAATCCAAGACGCCGTCCGAGCCGCTGGCGGCAGCCTTGCATTTTGGCTCGCGCCGCAGCGAGGCGAGGCACAAGGCAAGCCGTCGCAGATGCCGGCCGGTACAAAATAAATGGACTGGATGACTGATCAAATCAACACAGGCGCTGAGCTGCTGGTTCAGTCATTGCAGGCGCTGGGTGCAGAAAAGTGCTTCGGCGTGCCTGGAGAAAGCTATCTGTCGGTCCTGGATGCTCTGCACAATACGCCGGGTGAATTTGACTTCATCGGCTGCCGCAACGAGGGCGGCAGCGCATTCATGGCGGCCGCTTATGGAAAACTGACGCGCACCCCTGGAATCTGCTTCGTTACCCGCGGACCTGGCGCGGCCAACGCATCGATCGGGATCCATACCGCGATGCAAGACAGCGTTCCCATGCTGCTGTTTATCGGCCAAGTCAACAGACACATCAAGGATCGAGAGGCATTCCAAGAAGTTGACTGCCGCGCTTGCTTCGGGCCGCTCGCGAAATGGGTGACTGAAATCACGGATGCAGACAGAATTCCCGAAATACTCAGCCGCGCATGGAGCACAGCGCTGAGCGGCCGGCCGGGACCGGTTGTCATTGCATTGCCAGAAGATATGCTGACGATGCCCGTCACTGCTGAAAAGATAGCGGGACCGGCGCCGCTTTGTGAGGCGGCGCCGCACCCGGAGGCAATCGAGCAGCTGCGCTCTATGCTCAGGCTGGCGGAGCGGCCGCTCATCATTGCCGGCGGCGGCGGATGGTCGCCAGGCGGCCAAGCGGACTTGCAGAATTTTGCGCAGGCACATGATATTCCCGTTCTGGCCGCATTTCGCTTTCAGGATCTATTTGACAATCACAGCCGCTGCTATGCCGGCGACCTGGGCATTGGCATGATCGAATCCACCAAAGAGCTAGTGCGCTCGTGCGATATGATTCTGGCTCTGAACATACGGTTCGGCGAAATGACAACCGACAGCTATTCTCTTTTGCGCCCGCCGCTAGTCAGGCAGCGGCTTGCCCATGTGCATGCCTCTGCGCGCGAAATCGCAAAAGTCTATATCCCGACCCTTGGCATTCACAGCGGGCCCAACACATTTGCTGCAGCTATGTCGAGCCGAGATTTGGGGCGGCGCTGGGAGGCTTGGTGCAAGCAGGCACGGCAGGTCTACGAGCAGACGTACCATCTGCCGCCGCAGCCGGGAAAAGTGGATATGCGAGCCATCATGGCCCACCTTCGCGAGCGTCTCCCCGACGATGCGATTCTCACCAACGGGGCCGGCAATTTCACTGCTTGGCCGAATAAGTTCTTCAAATTCGGTCCGCGGCAGCGACTGCTGGCGCCGCAGTCTGGCGCCATGGGTTTCGGATTGCCGGCCGCAATAGCAGCCAAAATCGCAGAACCTGAGCGCGTCGTTGTGTGTTTTGCCGGAGACGGTGACTTTCAGATGAACTGCCAAGAGCTGGGGACTGCAATGCAGTACCAGGCTCAGCCTATCATACTGATTTTGAATAACAGTCTTTACGGCACTATCCGCATGCATCAGGAGCGCCAGTATCCAGGGCGCCAGTCAGGCACAGTCTTGCGCAATCCGGATTTTTGCACACTGGCGCAGGCTTATGGATTTTTCACCGCGCAGGTCACCGCCACCGATGAGTTCGCAGAAGCGTTTGAATCGGCGCTGCAATCAAAACAGGGCGCAGTGCTGGACCTGATCATTGATCCGCAGGCTCTGACACCGCGACAGTCGCTGAGCCAGATAAGGAATGCAGCCGAGGCATTGTGAAAGGCGTAATCGCAGCGGAACGCGATACAGAATTTTTCAATTCCAGAGCCGAGGCCGCTGAATCAGTCAAACTCTTTGCATCAGGGTGATTGAAGGGCAGATCTCACCGCCGGTGAAAAGGCTTTTCAACGAGCTGAAACGCTTTATTCTATCGCGCTGCGGCTATTCGACAGCCTTACTGCATTGACTTTCATCACCACGGCTCTTTTCGAAAAATGAAAATTTCTCTCATCATGATGGACAAGCACTATGGCGGAATCCAGAACGCTTTCGTTGACCATGCCATCGAAATGTCCCGTCGGAATATTCCAATTCAGTGCATTTTTCGAAAAGGCTCTGTCGTCGATACGGCCGTGCTGGAGAGCAGCACCTCATCGATCGCCAGGATTCAAAATCGATTTGGGTTTGCAGATCCGATTGCGATTAGATGCATTGACCGATGCCTGCGCGAGTTTTTCGCGGATGAGAGGCAAGCTTATGTCATCAGTTTCGGCGCCAGAGCAACCTATTTTGCCGGACAGCTGAAGCGGACCCTGTCTCGTCAACCCCTGAGCTTCAAATTAGCCGCTTCCTTACCGAATCGAATCAACCATAAATACTACCGATTCGCCGACGTGCTGATTCCGACCACAGCGGCTATGGCCACTGTCGAATATCACCGGAATCTGGTCACCCCCCCGTTCAGCGAGGTGGTGCCGCTGTTTTGCCGCGTGCCGCCGATAAATACAGTTGCAACCAAGCCCGTCAAGAATCTGTTCGCGGCAGGCAGAATGGTTCGCAAGAAAGGCCTTGAGGATTTGATCAATGCCATGTGTCAAGTACGTCTTGCCTGCCCACAAATCCATTTGCAGATCGCCGGCGACGGACCTGAGCTGGATCGTTTGACTGAAGTGCGCCGTGCATCGGGCAGTGAGGACTGTGTTGAGTTTCTCGGCTATCGAGAAGATGTGCCTGCCCTCATCGCGCAAGCCGATATGCTGATTGTGCCCTCAGTGAATGAGCCCTTTGGCATTATCTTGCTGGAAGGCATGGCGACTGGCACACCGATTGTTACGACCCGCAGCCATGGCGCCTTGGAGATACTTGATTCAAGTATGGCGAAATTCGCAGATATTGCCTCTCCGGCATCATTGGCCGGCGCGATTATTGAAGCGGTCAATCACCCTGAACAGACTTTCCAGCGAGCTGAAAATGCACTCGCCAAGTTCAAGCGATGTTACACGCCGGATGCAGTGATTCCGCAGATTCTTGCGGTTCTGCGGCAGCTGAATTGATGGACGCAACGGGTGAAATCCACGGGTATAATCAATCTGCCTCAATGTCTTCGGCGCATACTGCCGCCTGGATCTTTATTCTCTTCGCGGATGAAATCGCAAGCTCAAAAAACCTGCCGACTGGATGCGAACAACAAGAAATCAATTATTTTCGACTGAGGATGCGCGGCGGCTGGCGAAGCGGCGACTGCCGCGTCTGGTGTTCGACTTCGTCGAGGGCGCCGCCGGGCGGGAGATCGGGGCGCAGCGCAATGAATCACGGTTTGATGACATCTGCCTGCAGCCGCGGGTCATGGAGAAGGTCGCATCCCGAAACCTGTCAGCAGCGCTTTTCGGGCAGGAATTCGACCTTCCCTTTGGAATTGCACCAATGGGAATGTGCAATCTCATCTGTCCAAACGCAGATCGAATCCTAGCCAAGACAGCCGCTCAGCTCAATCTGCCTGTCTGTGTCTCTTGTGCGGCGTCGAGCACACTGGAGCAGATGCAAGAATGGGCCGGCGGGCGCGCTTGGTTCCAGCTGTACTACACAACATCCGAAGAAACTTCCCTGAACGCCGTGCGGCGGGCAAGGGCGGCCGGGTATGACACCTTGGTGCTGACTGTCGACGTTCCGCAGGTGGCACGGCGAATCCGCGACCTGCGCAATGGATTCAATGTGCCCTTTCAGCTCACAGCAACATCCATCCTTGATTTTGCCCTGCATCCCCGCTGGTCGCTGTCGACGCTTGCGGCCGGGATTCCCTCGCCGAAAAATTTCAGCAGGCAAGATCGCTTTGTGCGCGGCGCCAGTCGAGCGGGGGCAGACTGGAACTTCCTGGCGAAGCTGCGGAAAACCTGGGAAGGCAATCTCATTGTAAAAGGCGTCACCAGCGCCCAGGACGCGATATGGGTCCGCGACACCGGTGCGGACGCAATCTATGTCTCAAATCACGGCGGGCGGCAGCTGGACAGTGTTCCGGCAGCGATTGATCTTCTGCCGAGAATACGCGCCGCTGCGGGTCCGGACCTGCCGCTGCTGTTCGACAGCGGCATCCGAAATGGCGAGGACATAGTCAAAGCCATCGCACTCGGCGCCGACTTCACCATGCTTGGCCGACCGGTACTGTTTGCCTTGGGAGCCAGCGGCGAAAAAGGCCTGACGAGGCTTCTGGAATGTTTCATGCAGGATATTGATGCCGCCATCGCGCAGCTGGGCATCCGCTCGGTCACCGATCTGTGGCCAGGCGTTCTGTTCGAGAGGGACAGCGAAATCCATGCACAGAGAGCAAGCCGGCCGCAGGCCGTTAAATTTGCAGCTGGGAACTGAAAGCAATCGTTCGCAATATGAGTCAGAACAATCGAATCCGAGGCGGTGCCTTGCTGGCGCGCGCACTCAAAGACAAGGGTGTGGATCGTGTTTTCACTTTGGCAGGCGGTTTTTGCAATCCAGCTCTCGAAGGGTTCATGGCATGCCAGATTCCAGTCATCAACTGTCCGCATGAGCAGATCGCCGGCCACCTGGCAGACGGGCATGCGCGCATCACCCGCAAGCCTTCAGTCTGCCTGATCGGGCCCGAGGGCTTTGCCAATGCGGTGCCGGCAATGCTGGAGGCGAGCGGCGAGCGATCACCGGTAATCTTTGTTACCGGCTCTTCGACACTCAAGCGCCAGGGCGCAGGCGGATTCAAAGAAATCGACGATGTGGCGATCGCCGCGCCGCTGGTGAAGTATTCGGCGCAGGTCACGGACGGGGAACGCATCAGTGAATTCGTGAATCGAGCATGGCAGGCAGCGACCACCGGTTATCCGGGCCCTGTTCATATCAGCTTGCCAGTCGATATCATGTTTTCGTCCTTCGACGTGGATGCGGGTCGCAGCGAGCGGCCCTGGATGCGCGGTGTGTCTCCGATTCCGCGCGCCTGGCCCGACCCGGCAGAGCTGTCTCGAGTGCTTGACCTCATCAGCAAAGCGGAGCGTCCAATTCTAATCGGCGGGCACGGAATCTGGTGGTCCGGCGCCGAAAGCAAACTCGAGGCTGCCGGCCGCACCTTGCGGATGCCGATTTTCAATGTGCCCTACCACGCCAAACTGCTCAGCGAGGATTGCGAGACTTACATGGGGCTCGCGGATTTCCACCAGTATCACCCTTCGAAAGCCGCCATCCATGAAGCGGATGTCGTGCTGATGGTCGGCGGCCGGCTCGACAACCAGATGAACTTCGGCAACCCGCCTTTTTTCCGCAAAGAAACTACCCTGATCTGCATCAACGGCTCAATCGAGGAGATTAACAACAATTATGCTGCCGATGCACGGCTGCTGGTCGATCCCGGCGCGTTTCTGGATGCGCTCTGCGACCTGCGAAAAACATGGGATGCCTGGCTTGATCTGCAGCGAGAAAGACGCAACGCATGGGTTGGCGAGTGGGAGGCAGCTATGGCTGCGCAGACTGCGCAGGACGCGGCTGCAGACGGAAAAATGCATCCGCTGCAGCTCAGTCTTGATGTGCAGGCGGAAATGGATCAGGATGACTGGCTGGTGTTCGATGGCGGCAATACACACTTTTGGAATGAAATCGGTGTGAATATGGCCGGCTGGCGCGGCCAGAAACTTGGCGGAATCATGCACCCCGGCAGCTATTCGCTGCTGGGCGTCGGTGTCAGTTTCGGCATTGCAGCCAAGGCTGTCCACCCGCGCAGCAGCGTTGTGGTCGTCTCTGGCGACGGGGCCTTTCTGTCGGGCGGACTGTCCATTGAAGCCGCGTTTCAGGAAGAACTCCCCATCACGGTGGTCATTGACAACAACGGCGGACTCGACTGCATCAGCCAGCAGCAGGAGCGCCTGTTCGCCGATGGCAGTCACTATGCCACAGACTTTCGCGATATCCCGTTTCATACGATGTTTGAGGGACTCGGCGGACACGGTGAATTGGTGAATACACGCACCGAGCTGCGCCCCGCCCTGCGGCGAGCGATGGCAGCCGGCAAAACTGCCTGTGTGAACGTCAAGTGCCGCGGGGTCATCTCGCCCATCGTCGCGGCCACATCCGACAAGCGTGATAAAGCGTCAATCGAATAATGGCGACGGTGTCCTCGCATGCGCTCAACAGCGTCGATGGCAGTCACGCCGGCGGCATCGGAGTGCGACTGCTGAATCTGACCACAGGAGATATCGTATTCGATACGAAAACGGATCATGGCGGGCGCCTGACGCAAGAGGTGGCTGCTCCAGATCCTGCGGCGCGTTATGAATTGATCTTTCAGACCGACGCGTACTGGCACAGCCGCATGGCGGGCGGCGGCGATACCCGCATCATTGATGAGGTGGCTGTGCGGTTCACCATGCCGCGGCCGGATGGACGCTATCACATGCCTGTGATCCTCTCGCCGCACGGCTGCTCGCTGTGGAGTTCCGCTGCGGATGGATAAAGGGCTGAAATTTTCTCGCCGCCTGCGGCGCACCCCGTACACTGCTGCGGCTGAATCTGCCGGTGCCGCCCGCTTTTCGGTCGTCAACCATATGCTTTTGCCAACGGGGTATGGCTGCCCGATCGAAGAAGATTACTGGCACCTCCTTGAGCATGTGCAGATCTGGGATGCAGGCTGTCAGCGTCAAGTCCAAATCACGGGGCGAGATGCTGCGCGACTGGTCCAGTGCATGACCCCGCGTGATATCTCACGCGCCCAGATCGGTGATTGCCTGTATCTGCCAATTACGGACGACCAGGGCGGTTTGATCAATGATCCAGTCATGCTGAAACTGGCGGACGACCGGTTCTGGCTGTCAGCGGCCGACTCCGACCTGCTGCTTTTTGCCAAAGGGCTGGCGATCGGATGCAGGCTTGAAGTCGCAGTCGACGAGCCGGATGTCTCGCCGCTGGCGGTGCAGGGACCGAAAGCGGAGGCTTTGCTGTGCGACCTGTTCGGCGATCAGGTCCGTGAGATCAAGTTTTTCAAGTTTGGCTGGGTCGACTTTGCCGGCACCCGGCAGCTGATTTCGCGAACGGGATACTCCCGGCAGGACGGATTCGAGATCTATCTCAACGGCGGACATTTGGGCTCAAGTCTCTGGAATGCGGTCTGGGAAGCGGGCCAGCCCCACTGCATTCAGCCCGGATACCCCAATCTGATTGACCGCATTGAGGGTGGGCTCTTGTCTTACGGCAACGAGATCACCCGCGAGCAGAATCCGTTTGAAGCCGGGCTGGAGAAATTCTGCGACCTTGATGCAGCGATCGACTATATCGGTCGCAATGCCTTGCTGGAGGAATCCGAAAAAGGTCTGAAGCGGCAGATGCGCGGCATCCTCTTTGATGGCGGGCACTGCCCGGCCTGCACTGAGCCCTGGCCGGTCATGGCGGGAAACCAGCGCGCAGGGCAAATCACAAGCGCCATCTGGTCACCGCGCTTGAGGCGCAATGTCGGGCTGTCGCTGACCGAGCGGGAATTCTGGGCTGCGGGACAGCCCGTCACTGTCCATTGTGAAGACAACATCACACGTGCTGGCGAGGTTTCGATGCTGCCGTTCGCTTGAAGGATGTCTTTTAGGAAAGCAAAAACTACAGTCAGTTGACACCATAACAGTGTTCAAGCTCAAGACGGTTGCTGGTCGTTGATAAAACTAAACTGCCATCAAGCCATCGAAAGCCTGGCATTTTGACAAGCTTAAACGGGCAGGTGAATTTAACGAAATTTGTTACTTGTCCGGCACATATATCAGCCTCAATTCTTGCCGGAAAACACCAAAATGCAATCCATCTGCTTTACTCATCTGCGCCGCTACGCAGAGAACGAAACGCCTGAAGACTGTCAGACAGAGTTACATTTGAATCTGCAGATTTCTTGAAAGCGCCGATAAGAACAAAAACAACTGTGACAGTGATCGACACTATCCCAAGAAAAATAGCGAAATCTTCACTCAGCTGCAACTCATCTGAATGATGGGCAGTGGCTCAGTTTGAACATTGCAAAGCCTGCGTGGAAAAAGGCGGCCAGGAGGCCGCCCTGTGTTCGGGAGGTTCCGCGATCCTCCAGCGATATCCGGTTCCGGATTGACGCCCTCGCGTGGCCCGCACTCCAGATAGCCGGATGGCTCAGCTGCTGAGGTCCGGACACCCCCAGAGCCGCCTGGCCTCCTGGCTCCCTGTAGTCTGGCCGGCCAGGATCCGGGTGCCGCCGCGTGTGCCGTTGCACATGCAGTCCGCAATGTCCTGCCGCGTGCGGGCCACCGCAAAGCACCCGGTCCGGCCGAATTTCGTTAGATCGGCCGCGCCGTCAGCATTCAGGTTCTGCTCCGCATTCGTGAACTCGCCCCGGGTCTTGAAGCAGCGGCGGGCCTGCGGATTTGCATATGGTCTTGCGGCATCGTTGTAGATAACGACTGTGTAGCGCGTATTCTTCTTCAGGCTGGAAAAGGTCACATCCCGTGCCGCCAGTGGTTGGGATGTGCCGAGATTGGTTATCTGCTGTGGAGTACCCATCCCGCCTTCTTGAACCCCCGCATATACTGTGAATGGGTCTCCTGTAAAGGAGAATCCATTAACTTTGAATGTCACGCTGTTGATTGTGGGAATCCCGGAAATATCTCCGATGAGTGCCCCCCCGGTCTCTGACACGCCTTGGGTGCAGGCTGCTGGGCCTTTGGTCGCCGGAATGACCAGCTGCTGGGCCTGCGCCGGCCATGCGATGGCCGCAAGCAGCAGGAGGGTTGCTAGTTTAGCGAGGGGGGGGGTGAATTAAGGTTTTTCTGGATCATGACTGTGTTCCTCATGGTTAACATTTTCCTGCATTATGCATTATATAGTACTTTCCTTTCTGAAAATAGACAAACTTTCAAACTGACCCACTACCAAATCTCCACTCAGCTGCAACTCATCTGAATGATGAACTGTATACGCCTCGAAAATTCCAAGCGCGACAATTGCAATGATTGCGGTGCCGATAGAAAGCCGCCTCAAATTAACATGATGTTTTTCTAGCAGACCTAATCTCCGCCGCCCCTCGCCATCAAGAAACTCTATATCAGGATCAAACGGCGGTTTGACTTTTTGATCGTTCAATTTTGCTTTTGAAATGTTCTGATATTAACTGGTTAGGAATAAAGATATTCATTTTCCCCGGCTCATATACCGTACGCCATGGCCCTCCACGAATATGGGTTAACTGAGTCAGCTGCCTATCACTCAAATCGCCATACAATTCATGTACCGATTCCAAAAAACCATTTACTTTATCGCCAATTGATTGCTCATGAACAAACGGTACTTTTTTAAGATTGTAAACACCATATGGCCTGAACCCATAATATATGATCGAAATGACTGGACCATATTTCCATGCTTCAACATAATCATTAACCAATGGTTTATCGAACATCGCTAATGACCACCCATGGGCCATATAGGTAAGTTTCAGCAATCGCATAATTGACATTTGAAACCCAGATTGATTAGCGACCTCGATGAGGCGATTCGCTACTTGTCGGCTCTCGTATGGCAGCGGGACTTCTTCTTTCAATTCATCATTAGTCATAGCGCAGTAATGCTGTCAGACAACGAAACATCTGGAATTGCCATCACACACCTCCTCCAAAAATTACAGTATTTGCTTCATCATATTCGATATTCTACCGAATCACATTGACAACTACACCAAATCTTCACCCCCCTTAAACTCTTAACAATAGTGTGCTTTGCAGCTCCGCTTTCGATGTTCTCAACAAAAACATACACCGGCACCGCATCTCTCAGATCATCTTCTCGCATCGATGGCCTTAAGATTTCCCGCAGACGCATAGGCAAGAATTACGCTGTCCATAGTAGCCAGTTGGGCATCGTGATAGCGAGCGGCCGCGATAATCAACCGGCCCGCAGGGTCAGCATGAAAGGCACCAGGCAGACGGATGCTGTCAACAGATATCTCAGGTAGAATCGGGGCTAGACGAATGCCAGGCAGAGCCAGCGAGGCGCTCAGCCAAAATTCGACATCATATGCCAATCGAAGTCTGCGTTTTTCAACAAGGAGAGCGATTTCTCAGGGCGTGATTGCTGAGACAATTACAGGATCCTCATCTGCAAACCGATCAATAGTTTCGCGCGTGATATTTCCAATGCGCACATCTCCCAATACGTTCCATGCAAACACATGGGTGTCAGGGACAATCACCGAAGCACTTTCTATTCCGACGAATCGGCTGCGGGCAAGAATGGATCTTGGCACTCCACAACAGCGCCTTTCATCGCGCCAAAAATCGAGACAGCATCACCAGAATGCTCGACTGGCGACAAAATCGCCACTGTAACGCCGTGCTTGGTGACTGTAATGGGCTGCCGGTCTTCAGCCATTCAGCCAATGATGTTCAAGCACCTCTTTTTGAACCCTGTTGCAGTAACGGTTTTCATACTGACCCCGACAAAATATGTACATTTCAAATGTACACTTATATTGCATGAAAAAACATCTGCGGCTCTTCAATAGACAGAATCGAGTCATGACCATATCTCGTCAACCGGCACGGCCCAAAGTTTAGCTCCATATGGCAGCAATTGCCGACCGCGGTAGAGCACGATGCCGCAGGCAAAATCATCTCCCGTGTGCTTCTGGAGTTCCTTGAGTCCTTTGAAATCTGATTCAGTCACCGAATCTCGACTCTTGATCTCGACGCCGGCAAGTTTTCCATCTGACTGTTCTATCACTAGATCCACCTCCTTGGAGTCACTGGTTCTGAAATGATAGATTTGAACCGGAAGAACAGAAAAAGATATCTGCTTCAGCAGCTCGCTGACCACAAAATTTTCAAACACCAATCCAAATTTCTGCGGATCAAAGGTTTCTGCCTTGTCTATATCGATATTCTGAATAAAGCATAGCAGCGAAGTGTCAATGAAATAACTCTTGGGAGACTTAACCAGACGCTTGCTGATATTGCGAAACCAAGGTTTTAAATCCGCAGTCAGATACACCATCTGAAGCAGTGTACGGTATTTGTTCGTTGTCACTGCGTTCTGTCCGATCGAGCGGGCAATATCCGCTTCATTGACGAGTCCGCCTACTCTGGCAGCCATGACTGCAAGAAGGTTTGGCAAAATCGACAGTTTGGATAAATCTGCAATCTGCCGGACATCCCGCTGCAGCAGCGTGACAACATAAGAATCCAGCCATTGCCTGCGCTCACTTTCACCAAGCGTGGAAATCTGAGGAAATGTCGCATGCTTGATCATTTTCGAGACAGACCAGGTCTTCTCATTGAGATGCGGATGAAAACGACCATTCATCAACCGATTCAAAAAGTCCCCGTTGCCCGCGGCTATCTCCACCGCGGAAAGCGGATAGAGAGAGAGCACACGCATTCTTCCAACCAGCGCATCCGATAATTCAGGCAATGCCAAAACATTGGCAGAGCCAGTCAAAAGATAGCGGCCGCTGGAGCTTGCCGGATCGTTTTTTCTGGCCTCATCAACAAGCATTTTCAGAACTCTGAACAGGCGAGGAACCATTTGAACCTCATCCAGTACCAGCTTGTTTGCAAATGTTCGAACGAAACTCTCGGGATTCGCTTCAGCAGCTCTGAGGAGATTGAAATCATCGAAGCTGACATAATCGGCTGGCCAGGACGTTTCGGCGATATGCTGAGCCAGTGTGGATTTTCCAGATTGTCGCGGTCCGTTGACATAGACAACCGGAAAGGTCTTGAGGGCTTCCTCAACTGCCGCACTCAGCTGGCGTTTTATCTGATACATAACACGAAAAATTATGTAAAAATAGTACTAAAGATTAATAATTCATAAAATTATATTTTATTATTGCAAGTATGGGCGTGATCAAAAATTGAGAGCGCTGCCGGGTAATCGCCGCTTCGTTTGATGGGCAGCGGCGCGGCGCAGGGCCCAAAAACCAGTCCCAGAAAAGCACTGCAGAAACTGCTCAAGGCCGATGCGAACCTTGTGCCGGACCCCGCGCAGGGTGTGCTGAGAATACAGATTCTTGGCGCAGCCATTCGGCCAGCTCACGATAGAAGACGTCTTCAAAGAGCGCGTCTGCGCTCGCGAAGAACGGCAAGTTCAGATATTGCGTCAAAAATGTTGTGCATAAAAAGAATGAAACAATGCCCGTGCTATGTTTTTAGCCGATTCTTCGGCTGCACCACAGCACAGGCGGTGAGATTGGATCGACGCAACGGGAAAATAACAGATGATATGGAAACCTCTCACCTTGGCGGTTAGAATAGACACAAACCAACTGACTGAGAGTAAGAGGTTGAAAAATGAATACAGCAGCATGCGAAAACACCACGATTGGATTGGATCTGGCCAAGAACGTGTTTTATCTGACGGAGATGAGCCGCGGCAGGCGGCCGGTGCGCCAGGTGCAGCTGGGGCGCGGCGGTGTGATGCGTTATTTTGCGGCGCTGGAGGCGTCCAAGGTGCGCTGCGTGGCGATGGAGGCCTGCGGCGGCGCGCAGCGGCAGTCAGCAGCAGGACCGTCGATGCTGCACAGCCTGCGCCGGCAGGCGGTCAAGCAGCGCACCCAGAGCTGCAGCGCGGTGCGGAGCCATCTGGCGGAGCGGGGGCTGGTGGCGCGGCGCTCGAAAGGTGCGCTGGACACGCTGATCGAACGGGTGCTGAGCGCTGATCCGGCGCGGCACACAGGACTGGATCTCAGCCAGGTCAGCCCGGAGTTTCGCGCCATGCTGGCGCACGAGTCCAGGCAGCTCCGGCGCGACTGCGAGCAGGTGGACTATTACACCGGCCGGATCGAGGCGCTCGGCGCCCGGCACGATGAGGTGCGGCGGCTGCAGACGGTGCCGGGGATCGGCCCGCTGACAGCCAGCGCGCTGGCCGCCGCGGCCGGCGATGCCAGCGGCTTCGGCAATGGCCGTGACTTCGCCGCCTGGCTGGGACTGGTCCCCCGCCAGCGCTCCAGCGGCGGGCAGGCGCGGTCCGGCGGCATTTCCAAGTGCGGCGACCGCTAGGTGCGCACCATGCTGATCCACGGCGCCCGCGCGGTGGTCAATGCGGCGCTGCGCACAAGCCCGGACGATGAACAGCTGGACCCGCTGGCCCGCAAGGCCAGGCGGCTGGCCTGGCGCATGCATCGCAACAAGGCGACGGTGGGCATCGCCTGCCAGATGGCCCGCATCAGCCGGGCGGTTTTGTCCCAAGGCGCTGAATATGATCCGCGACGCTTTGCGGGCGGGTCATCGAGATAAAAAGATGGCTGCGCCGGCTTGGCGGCCGGCGCAGTGAGACGGCTGACCGGTCAAGGGGGCTGCATGGGTGAGATTGTGAGCGGATGACAAAAAGGGCGATGCCGGCACAGGAAGAGCCTGGCTCGGCCTGCGGCAGCCTGCAGGCCGGACCGCAGATAAGGAGTCCTGTGCGCGAAAATCATCATGGCGCGAGGACGGCATTCATGCCCTCCTCGACAGCCGGCCGGATCTAAGACCGCACCCCGTCTTTTGCTCATCGACTCGCAGAACCGCACTTGCAATCGGAGAGGTTTCCATATAAGGAATCAAGGAAAAAATAACCCTGAATCCTGCGCGGACACGAGGCTATGAAGGTCAAGAGCGCGATCCTATCGACCGCAGTGCGCAGACCCGATGAATCTTGAAACGAGTAAAATTCAACAAAACCAGGATGGCACAATCGCCCGGCTCGCTACCGGTCCTGAGTCAAATCCGGGGCAAGCAGCGAACGGGGGTATGGAATGAAATGGAAACAGCCGATCCCCCGGATCGAGACCGGAGCATCTGCAGTCAGACTGCCCGATGGAGATGTCTCGGTCTCAGCCTGCTTCCTGTCCGATATCACATCCGGCATGTAAGGCTTGCCTGGTCGTCACCAGCATGTTGAGAGACACCCCTTCTCGGTCTGCCCGGCGCACAAAGGCGGCATTAAGCGACCGGGGAACACGCAGTCACCACTGCCCCCGAAAACCTCTCCCTCGGAGAGGACAGGCCGTCCAAGCTGGCGCAAGGTTTCCATATAGGATTTCAGAGCATCAGCGCCTTACTGCATCGCCTCCTCGGGGGTCTTTTCATCCGCTATACAGCCGGACAACTCGGGAAATTCGATCAGGTACCCGCCACCTTCAGCCTTGTCCAGCGGACGCACTTCAAAACGCACAAAATCATTCATCATCATTTTTTCGATCAATGTCATCAGATTGAGAAACCTCTTGCATGTACGGCCTTGACTGGCTTGTGGGCAGGCACTGAAAACGCGAAGATCAATGAACGACAGTCAGTTTAGCGCTGACCGGCGTTTTTTAGTCGGTAAGCGCAATCATCAGACCGATTGCCGCTGTCGCAACGGCAAACAAGGCAATTTGCCGCCACATGGTATCTTTGTCGCGCCGCTCTAGATCGGTTTGCAGTTTCGCGATATCGGTCTTGTATTCAGCCTGCTTGGTGTTCATGCGCTCCTCCAGTGCTTTGATTTGCATTTTCAGCTCGCAGTACTGCGCTTCGGTCATGCCGTTTTTTCACTGGTCGCCCGAAGCATCAAGTGCTGCATAAACTGCGACAAAGTCATTTGCCGCTCGGCAACGGCCTTGCGTATTCTGTCCTTGTGCTGCGGCATCATCTGCAACTTCAGAATCTCAGTCTTGTTGATCTTCATTTCGATAATTTAACAGTCAGGGTGAGATCCTGATTATACCTGATCGTGGACACAAAGGCCGCCGCATGATTTTCGACTTTCTGCGTGGATCGCTGCGCCTGCCAGCCTACCATGCACCTGTCCAAATGCCAATGCCTTGTATGATGCCGATTGGAAAAAGATTGCACCCGCAATCAAAAGCCCCCATGTCTGATTGATGATGCAGACTACCGCATGCGTAAGCCAGCCGCCGGCCATGACACATAAAAACGCAATTCCGACAACTGATCCTAACGCGTTGTAAACGGCATTCATCAAGCCCTTCAGAAAGCGGTTCATGGCTTCGGCTTTCTGTGCGGAAAGTGTGGCAAATTCATATTGCTATAAAACTATAAATCCAAAAAATTCATCATGCCGCACACGCTGCAATAAAGCTCCGCAACGGCAAAAAACTAACTCAATCTGCCATGGCAGTGCGAATCAATTTCAATGGTGGAGCCAGACGGGATCGAACCGACGACCTCTACAATGCCATTGTAGCGCTCTCCCAACTGAGCTATGGCCCCGCCGCTGTAACTGTATTCAGCGCAGAATTATAGTGACAAATGGCACAGCTGCGCGGCACAAATTCAAGACTCTGGAGCCTGTCGGGCCGGCAAGGCAACCTGAGGGACTTGACAGCCGTGTTCATGCGCCTTGCTGGAGGCGGGTCTTCTTCTTTTACCGCTTGCTCGCATGGCTGCCGCCGAGTAGCGGACCAGCACCATGGAATGCGGCGGTCGCACCATCAGCTACTTGTGGATGAGCCAGCTGCGTTCATTCCAGACGAGTAAGATCAGGTGCGGAGCTCTGCAGCGTTTTGCCGCAAGCAGCCGATGTGCCGCGCTTGGCAGCGCCAGACAATAAACCCCGGCGTGTCAGGACTCAAGCGCGCGCTCAAGACGGTGCAGCACCCGGCTTTTGCCAATCAGCTCAATCGTAACATCAATTCCAGGTGAGATTGTATTGCCTGTCAGCGCCACGCGCAGCGGCTGCGCAATATCGCCGAACTTGACTCCATGACGGTCAGCAAGACTCTGCAGCACACCGTGAATCGCCTCTTTGTGCCAGTCTTCCAAGCCTGTCAGCGCCTCATGCACTGTACGCAAAAGCTGCAGCGACTCTTCGCGCAGATGCTTTTGTTTTGCGCCGGGATCATAGTCACCAAATTCAGTAAAGAAATAGCGACTCATCTGCGCGAATTCGTTGAGCGTCTTGCATCGCGTCTTTTGCGCCTCATACACTGCGGCGATCGCCGGCGCCTCCGGCGCCATCTCAATGCCCAGCGCCTTGAAAACCTCAGCCGCCCTCCGAGTCAGTTCAGCCGGCCCAAGACGCAGCATGTGCTGATGGTTGATCCATTGCAGCTTCTTGGTGTCAATCGCCGCCGGCGAGCGCTGAATCTTCGACGGCTCGAACAGCGCAGTCATCTCATCCGCCGTAAACAGTTCCTGATCTTTGTGCGACCAGCCCAGGCGCGCCAGATAGTTGATCATTGCTTCTGGCAAGTAGCCTGCATCACGATAGGTCAGCAGGCTCGGCGGATTCTCGCGCTTTGACATTTTCTTGCCATCGGCCGAAAGAATCATCGGCACATGCGCGAATTGCGGCGCATTGTGACCGAATGCGGCAAACAAATTAATCTGGCGCGGGGTATTGTTCAAGTGATCATCGCCGCGAATCACATGCGTAACGCCCATCTCCATCTCATCGACCACCACGGCAAAGTTGTACGTTGGGGTCTGATCCTGCCGAAGAATCACCAGATCATCCAATTCCGCATTGCTGTAGGTCACTTGACCCTGCACCAGGTCCTCAACGACAACACTGCCTTCCAGAGGATTCTTGAAACGGATTGCACAAGGCTCATCCGCGGTCGGCTTAAGTCCCAAGTCACGGCACCGGTGATCATACCGCGGCTTGATATTCTGGCGCATTTGCGCCTTGCGCAGCGTGTCCAGCCGCTCTTTGCTGCATACGCAGCAGTAAGCCAAGCCGAGCTCGACCAGCTCCTGCGCCCGGGCACGATAGAGGTCAATGCGCTGCGACTGAAATACGGGCGGCGCATCACTGGTCAGCCCCATCCAGTCGAGTGTTTCAAGAATCTGCTCAGCAGCCTCTGGCGTGGACCGCTGCCGGTCGGTATCTTCGATCCTGAGCAAAAACTTGCCTCCATGCCTTCTGGCGTAAAGCCAGGAAAACAAGGCAGTACGGACTGAGCCGATATGTAAATTTCCTGTCGGACTGGGTGCGAAACGGGTTGTAACTTGCATAGCGTTTGTGATATTTGCGGATTGCTGCGCGATCTAAGGTCAAAGTCCGCCTTGCGCGCGCGCCTCAAGTCGAGCAATAATCTGGTGATGATAAGCGATGCCGCTGAATTGGCTCAACTCCTGCAAGCAGGTCGGGCTCGTCACGTTGATCTCAATCAGCTTGCCGCCGATGATGTCAATTCCGCAGAAGAACACCCCCTGCTCAAGCAGACCCTGACGAAGCGCGCGGCAGATCGCAAGATCGGCGGCCGTCAGCTCTGCCGCCGCCGCGCGAGCGCCCTGATCTAAGTTGTTCAGCTCTTGGCCGTCTGCGTGCACCCGCAGCACGGCGCCGATCGGCTCGCCCTCAACGAGCAGGATGCGGCGGTCGCCAGCCCGGGCGTCTTCCAGATATTCCTGCACAATCACCCAGCGACTGCCATCTCGGGTCGCCGCTTCGATTTTGTGCCGGCACTGACGGTCCGTCACGTCGGTAAACTCAATACCCTCGCCGCCATGCCCGTCAATCGGCTTGAGAACAATCCGCGCATGCCGCCCCATAAACTCGACGATCTCATGGCTTTGGCGCGACACCAAAGTTTGCGGACACAGCTCCGGATAGTGCAGCGCGGCCAGCTTTTCGTTCCAGTTGCGAATCCCCTCGGGACGGTTGACGATCAAAACCTGCGGGGCGATCATGTCCAGCAGCAGCGTCGCATAACTGTAAGCGCGATCAAATGGCGGGTCGGTGCGAACGAAAATCACATCCAGAGCGGCTAAATCCGCTCTCTGCCTCTCCACGACCGTAAATGGCCGATCCACCGCCGCATGCACATCCACTCGCGAGGTTTGTGCGCTCACGCTGCGGTTATTCGCTTGCATCGAAGCCTGATTGAAATAAAATACCTCATGGCCACGTTGTTTAGCCGCAAGCATAAGATAATAGGATGTATCCTTGCGGGCATTGACTTGTTCCAGCGGGTCCATCAGGAACGCGATCTTCATGTAGTGCCTCGTATCCGCATTGTTCGTAAGTGTTAGACTGTCGCCGCCTGCGCTTGACAGGCTCGGCGGCAATATTTTATTGTGCCCGGCGTCACTTTCGCTGCAGAGACTTGAAAACCACTAATTTTATCCGTCAAATCATCGACAGCGATATTGCAAACGGCAAGCATGGCGGCAAAGTTGTCACCCGCTTTCCGCCCGAGCCCAACGGCTATCTGCATATCGGTCATGCCAAGTCCATCTGCCTGAACTTCGGCATCGCCGAAGACTATGGCGGCCATTGCAATCTGCGCTTTGATGATACCAATCCCAGCAAAGAGGACATTGATTATGTCAATTCGATTATTGAGGATGTGCGCTGGCTTGGCTACGGCCGCGATGCGGAACCCAAGCATGCATCCGATTATTTCGATCAGCTGTACGCGTTTGCGCTCGAGCTGATTGAGAACGGCAAAGCCTATGTGGACAGCCTCTCTGCGCAGGAAATTCGCGAATACCGCGGAACCTTGACAGAACCCGGCACCGAAAGCCCCTACCGCAACCGCTCAGTCGCCGAGAATATGGATCTGTTCAGCCGCATGTGCAAAGGGGAATTTGCTGAAAATGAGCATGTGCTGAGAGCCAAAATTGACATGTCTTCGGGAAATATCAATCTGCGTGACCCGGTGCTGTATCGGATCAAGCATGAAAACCATCCGGTTGCGGGAAACAAGTGGTGCATTTATCCGCTCTACGACTTCGCGCATGGCTTGTCGGATGCGATCGAAGGTGTGACGCATTCTCTGTGTACCATGGAATTTGAGGATCACCGGCCCTTATACAACTGGTTTATCGACAACGTCACCACCCCGAACCGCCCGGAGCAGACCGAGTTTTCCAAGCTGTCACTGGAATTCACCGTGTTGAGCAAACGCCTGCTGACACGACTGGTGAATGAAAACCTGGTCGCCGGCTGGGATGACCCGCGCATGCCGACGCTGTCGGGGTTTCGCAATCGCGGCTACACACCCGAGTCGATCAAAGACTTCTGCGAGCGTATCGGCATTACCAAAAACTTCAACGAAGTGGAAATGGGGGTGCTCGAAAACTGCATTCGCGAAGATTTGGATCACCGTACGCCCCGCTCCATGGCCGTCCTGGACCCGCTGCCAGTCGAAATTGACAATTTTCCCGCTGAAGAAGTGCTGTGGCTGGATGCGATCAACCACCCAAAACGGCCTGATCTGGGCCGCCGCAAAGTGGCCTTTACCAAAATGATCTATATCGATCGCAGTGACTTCATGCTGGATCCGCCAAAAAAATTCTTCCGCCTCTCGCCCGGCAGCGAAGTGCGGCTGCGCTATGCTTTTTTGCTCAAATGTCTGGATGTTGAGCTCGATGAGTCCGGTCAGGCGACCAAGCTCTATTGCCGATACGACGCGCAAAGCGGGGGCGGCGTCTCGCCCGATGGCCGCAAAGTCAAGGGCATCATTCACTGGCTGTCGGCCGCACATGCGGCTGACGCCCGGGTAAAGCTCTACGATCGGCTTTTCACTGTATCGAATCCAGCCGCTGACAAAGACGCGGACTTTGCCGCCCTCCTCAATCCTGACTCGCTGATTGAGATTGAGCAGGCCAAAGTTGAGCCGCAGGCCGCGGAGGCCGCAATCGGCAGCCGCTTTCAATTTGAGCGCAACGGCTATTACTATCTTTACTCGCACAGCGCAAGCGACGCCAAACCCGTGTTTCATCGCATCGTTTCGCTGCGAGATACCTGGGGCAAGCTCAAAGGCCGATAACAGGATAACAGGTACTGCCTATGAAACTTCGAACCGGCGACGCCTGGATGCCGGCTCCCGATTACGGCCGCAGCCTTACGTCACTGACGCTCAACCTGCTGGTCCGCGACATCGAGCCGGCTTTGGCATTCCAGCAGCTGGGGCTTGAGGCCAGCTTGGTGTACGCAGACCCCGGCATTGCAGGGCTGCAGGGCTTTGGCGCACAATGGATGCTGCATGCAGACCGCACCTGCGGCAATCATCCGCTGGATGATGCGGTTGCAGGCACAGCTCGCAGAGGCGCCGGAGTTGAGATCCGTCTGCACGGCTCCCTGACCGCGCTGCGCGCAATGGCCGCAACCGATGGCTTCAGCGTCGTGTCCGGGACGACCGGCAGGCCGCACGGACTGCGAGAGGCCTGCCTTATGGATCAAGACGGCTGCATCTGGGTGCCGGATACGCCCGTCTGCAGCGGCTGACGCAGCGCTGCGCTTGCAAGACCCGAGGATCAGCCGGAACCAAACCAACACATAACTTTGCTATTGATCGCACAGCCGCCCAATTATTCTCTCATCTGACTCAGCACTATGGAATACCTCATCGAATACATCGTTTTCTTTGCCAAGACCATCACCATCATCATTGCTTTTTTGATTCCGATCATGCTGATTTCAGCGCTCGCCGCCCGCCAGCGCCAGCATCAGAAAGAACATCTGGACATCAATCATATCAATCAGCGCTATGAAGCGATGTCGAATACGATTGATGGTGCGCAGCTCCCGAAAAAAGCGCTGAAAGAGCAAATGAAGAAGCAAAAGAAGGAGCGTAAAATTGCAGACAAGGAAAAACAGAAAGACGACGATCGAAAGCGCGTTTATGTGCTGACCTTCGAGGGCGACATCGAGGCCTCCCAGATCGACAAGCTGCGTGAAGAGATTACCGCATTGCTGACCATCAGCGCCAAACCGGATGAAGTGGTCGTGCGGGTCGAAAGCAAAGGCGGCGTGGTTCACGGCTACGGGCTGGCCGCGTCGCAGCTGCGACGCTTGAAAGATCAGGAGATTGCGCTGACCGTCGCTGTCGACAAGGTGGCCGCCAGCGGCGGCTACCTGATGGCCTGCGTGGCCGATAAAATCATCGCGGCGCCGTTCGCGATTGTCGGCTCTATCGGTGTGGTCGCGCAAATTCCAAATTTTCATCGCGCTTTGGAACAGCACAATATTGACTATCAGGAGTTTACTGCCGGGGAGTACAAACGCACCGTCAGCATGTTTGCAGAACCGACAGAAAAAGGCCGGACGAAGTTCTTGGAGGAAATCCAAGACGTGCATAACCTGTTCAAGGAGTTCGTCAAAGACAACCGTCCGCAGCTGGAGATTGACGAGATCGCCACCGGCGAGCACTGGTACGGCACGCGGGCGCTGGAGCGACACCTGGTCGACGAGCTTCGAACCAGCGACGATTACCTGCTTGCCCTGAGCAAGGACCGCGATATCTACGAAGTCAAATATGTCAAAAAAGAACCGCTGTCGGAACGGCTGCCGCCGGCGTTGGCGAAAATGCTGGGCGCAATTTTTCCGAGCAGCCGGCTGCGGATCCCCGATCAGTACGACCGGTTCTGAATGATGAAAGTCTATTCGCTTGACAATGGCACACCGCGAATCGGTGAAAACTGCTATATCGCAGATACAGCCACTGTGGTGGGCGATGTCTGGCTCGCCGACCAGGTCGGCATATGGTTCGGCGCCGTCCTGCGCGGTGACAATGAGCGGATCACCATCGGCGCCGGCAGCAATATTCAGGATGGCTGTGTCCTGCACACCGACCCGGGCTGTCCGCTGGATATTGCCGCGGCCGTCACAGTGGGGCACAAGGCAGTCTTGCACGGCTGCAGCATCGGCGCCAGCTCGCTGATTGGCATCAATGCCGTCATCTTGAACAATGCCCGCATCGGCAGCCAGTGCATTATCGGCGCCAGCGCATTGGTCGCCGATGGCAAGGAGATTCCCGACCGCTCGCTGGTGGTCGGCTCCCCAGGGCGCGTCATTCGGCAGGTTTCCGCCGCTGAAATCGATATGCTGAAACGCTTCAATCGCTCGTACATCGACAAAATAACCCGCTACAAAAAACACTTTAGAGAAGTCAGTTTATGAATCCGAAAACGATGACCGTGGTCGAAGCGCCGCAAGCCGGCGGACCCGAGGTGCTGACGCTTGGGGAGCGGCCGGTGCCGCAGTGCCGAGCCGGCGAAGTCCTGATCAATGTCGCCGCAGCCGGCGTCAATCGGGCTGATGTCATGCAGCGCAACGGCATCTATCCGCCGCCGCCCGGCGTATCTGACCTGCTGGGACTGGAAGTCTCTGGAACCATCGCGGCCACCGCGCCGGATGTGACCGAATGGTCAGCCGGCGATGCAGTCTGCGCGCTGCTCGCCGGCGGCGGCTACGCGCAATATTGCACCGTGCCGGCCGCATTATGTCTGCCCGTCCCGAAAACGATGGAGCTCGTCACCGCGGCGAGCTTGCCTGAGACTTTTTTCACCGTCTGGACCAATGTCTTCATGCGCGGTCAGCTCAAGCGCGGCGAGCGATTTCTGGTCCATGGCGGCGCCAGCGGCATCGGCACAACCGCCATTGCCCTGGCTCATGCCTTGGGGGCAAAAGTCGCAACAACAGCCGGCAGCGGCAAAAAGTGCGGCCGCTGCCGGCAATTAGGCGCTGAATTGGCTGTCAACTACCGCAGCGGCGACTATGTCGAGCAGGTTCATCAATGGACCGAAGGCCAAGGCGTTGACTTGATTCTGGACATCATTGGCGGTCCGTATTTTTCCGGCAACTTGCGCTGTCTTGCAGATGAGGGCCGCATGGTGATCATTGCCACCCAAGGCGGACTGAAGACCGAGCTCAACATTTTGCCGATCATGCAAAAACGGCTGACCATCACCGGCTCCACGCTGCGCCCGCGGACCACAGAGGAAAAAGCGGCCATCGCCCGCGAGCTTCGCGCACAAGCCTGGCCGCTGCTTGACAACCAGGCCATCACACCCGTGATCGATTCGGTATTTCCGATTGAGCGGGTGCGTGAAGCACATGAGCGGCTCGATTGCGGCGATCATATCGGCAAAATCATCCTCACGATGAATGAGCCGCAGGATCGCGCCGCGGCCTGAAACCAGTCCTGCACCCCATGCAGGAACTCCGACCGATGGAGGTTCTGGACCATCCCGGCGCGGCTGCAAAGTGGTGCAGCACACAGCGTGAGAACGGCAAATCCATCGGCTTTGTACCAACTATGGGCGCGCTGCATGAGGGACATCTTTCTCTCATACGGCGCAGTGTCGAAGAAAACGATGTCACCTGCGCAAGCATTTTTGTCAATCCGCTGCAGTTCAACGACCCGCACGACTATGCCAATTACCCGACTCAGACACAGTCAGATCATGAAAAGCTTCGGCGCAGCCGCTGTGATATGGTGTTCGGCGGCACTCGGGAAACGATTTTTCCAGAAATCGGCGGCGGCGGCGAAGTGGAAATTCTTGACCCTGGACCGTATGCAATCGGTCTTGAGGGCGAGCGCCGCCCAGGCCATTTCGGCGGGGTTTGCACCGTCGTCGCAAGACTATTCAGTTTCGTCGGCCAGTGCCGCGCTTACTTCGGCGAGAAAGATTACCAGCAGCTGCTGATCATTCAGGCATTGGCAAAACGCCTTGGCTACCCGGATATCGCAGCCTGCCCGACGGTGCGCAACGCCGACGGGGTCGCCCTGTCATCACGCAACCGGCTGCTGACGCGGCCAGAACTCAGGATCGCCGGCGCTTTGTATCGGTCGCTGAATGCAGCGCGAGCCTGCTGGGATGACGGGGAGCGACAGGCTGAAAGGCTGCGACAGGCCATGCGGGCGGAACTGAACCACCCGGACATTCAGCTTGAATATGCGGAAATCAAAAATCCGAATCACTGGCTTGCGGATCTGACCGGCCCGGCATCCACACTGCGTGATGAGGCAGCCATTGCGCTGGTCGCAGCGAGAGTCGGCAGTGCGCAGGTGCGCCTGATCGACAATGACTGGCTGCATTTGCCACAAAGCTGAATCGAGCGGCCTTTGCTGATCGCCTGCGACAGCCTCGTGAGCGGCCACCGCCAAAGGCTGTCACCGAAACTGAGGCCGCACCATGCTTGAGCCGTGGATGGCCTTTACCGTCTGTGCGGCCTTCTTTCAGAACGCGCGCTCAGCTCTGCAAAAACATCTGCACTCGCAACTGTCGACGGCGGGCGCCAGTTATGCCAGATTCATTTATGCTCTGCCGTTTGTCACTCTGTATCTGCTGCTTTTGCTGGCCAGCGGCAAGCACACGCTGCCCGAGCCAAATCCCCAGTTTTTTCTGTATTGCCTGATTGGCGGCGTGAGCCAGATACTGTTTACGGTGTGCCTGCTATGGATGTTTACGTTTCAAAGCTTTGCGGTCGGCACAACGTTCTCCAAGCTTGAGGTGATTTTCGTTGCAGTCCTCAGCTCGCTCGTGCTGGGGGATGCATTGAGTTTCTGGGCGGTACTGGCGATTGCGGCCGCGGCTTTCGGCATCGTCGCGCTGTCGCTGGGACAAAACAGACTCTCTGTCCGCGGCGCGGCCGCCGGTCTGCTGCAGCGCTCAACATTCATCGGTCTGCTGTGCGCTTTGCTGCTCGGCGCCTCATCCGTCTTCTTTCGCGGAGCATCCCTGGCGCTGGGACATGATGACCTCATCATTGCAGCAGCCTGGACTTTGTTTGTCAGCCTGGCAATTCAGACTACGCTGATGGGCCTGTTTCTGGGCTTGCGCAATGCGCGGGAACTGATCGATTTGCTAGCTCAGTGGCGCTGGGGCATCACGGCAGGAATGGCCGGCGCGGGCGCATCAATCTGCTGGTTTATCGCATTTACAATTCAAAATGCGAGTTATGTGCGGGCTTTGGGGCAAATTGAATTGATTTTTACGTTTGCCGTCACCACCTTGATTTTTCGCGAGCGCGTCAGTCGCATGGAGACAATCGGCATCATCATGGTCGGCAGCGGCATTGTGATGCTGATTCTGGCGATCTGATCAAGGTCATTGAACGCAAAAGCCGCCGCGCGAACCGATACACACAGCGATCGCAGCTCAAAAACGACAGTTGATGCATATCTCCGCGCGCTTGGCCGCGACGAAATGTTCCCGGCGGCGCAGACTTGACTAATCCGCCTCGCTGCCGCGCTTGAAGTTAAATCGAGCCCCCGAGGCAATTTCCTGCGGCCATCTTGCGGTGACAGTCTTCATGCGGGTATAGAACCGGACACCCTCAGGCCCATGCATATAGTGGTCCCCAAACAGTGACCGCCTCCAGCCGCCAAAGCTGTGGTATGCAACCGGCACCGGAATAGGCACATTGATGCCAACCATGCCGATACGGGCATTGGATACAAAATTTTGAGCGCAGCCGCCGTCACGCGTAAATACAGCAGCGCCATTGCCCAATTCATGATCATTGACGAGCGCCAGAGCCTCGTCATAACTGTCAGCGCGAACCACTGACAGCACCGGCCCGAAAATCTCTTCCCGATAAATCCGCATGTGCGGCTTGACATGATCAAACAGGCAGCCGCCGAGAAATGTGCCGTTTTCGTGCTCGTTTCTGATGAATTCTCTGCCGTCGACTATGAGCTGCGCGCCTTCCTCAACGCCGCTGTCGACATAGGCTTTCACTCTCTGACAGTGATCCGGCGTTACCAGCGGTCCCATTTGCGCCGCCGCATCGTCATAGGCGCCAATGACCAAATCGCTGACCCGCGGCGCCAGGCGCTCGACCAGCTCATCGGCGGTATCTTTACCAACCGCCACCACCACGGAAATCGCCATGCAGCGCTCGCCGGCGGAGCCGTACCCGGCGCCGATCGCCGCATCGACGACCTGATTCATGTCCGCGTCAGGCATCACCACCATGTGGTTTTTGGCGCCGCAGAGGGCCTGCACCCGCTTGCCATGCTGACAGCCAGTCCGATAGATGTGCTCACCGACTGGTGTCGAGCCCACAAAACTGATGGCAGCAATCAGCGGATGCGTGAGCAGCGTATCCACAGCTTCTTTGTCTCCCATGACGACATTAAGCACTCCGTCTGGCAAACCAGCTTCTTTCATCAATTCGGCCAGCATCAGCGGGCACGATGGAACTTTCTCTGACGGCTTGAGCACAAACGTATTGCCGCAAGCGATTGCGATTGGAAACATCCACATCGGCACCATCGCCGGAAAGTTAAATGGCGTGATGCCGGCACAGACCCCGACAGGCTGGCGAATCGAATAACTTTCCACATTGCTCGCGACGCGCTCAGACATCTCACCTTTGAGCGCTTGCGGAATACCGCAGGCGAACTCAACCACCTCAAGTCCGCGACCGATCGATCCTTTCGCATCTTCCAAAGTCTTGCCGTGCTCCTGCGACACCGCAACGGCCAGCTTATCGATATTTTTTCGAATCAGCTCGCGAAAGGCAAACATCACCTGCGCTCGCGGTGCCGGCGGCGTAGCGCTCCATGCGGGCAGCGCGGCATCGGCGGCCTCAACAGCTTCACTGACCTCGGCGGCGCTGGCATACGGCACCTGCCTGGTCACCTGCCCAAGGGCCGGATTGAATACATCGCCAAAACGGCCGCTTGCGCCGGTGACGCGCTCGCCGTTGATGTAATGATGGAGTGTTTCCTTGACTGCTGTATCCATTGGCATTTCAAACCTTCATTTGAACTGAAATAACAAAACGGCTATTTTCCTGACCGCGAGCCTGCAGACTTGATTATCCGCTTCAGGCCTGCATCGCAGCCGTCCGCGCGGCAGGTCAGCTCCGCTGCGCATGGGCGTCGAGAGCAATAGAGAGCTTAGCCTGGATCTCATCAATATGCTCTTTTGTGGAAATCAGGGTCGGGGCGATAATCAAGGCATCGCCTGTTGATTTCAGATGCAAGCCTTCATGAAACAGATGTTTTTGAACCGCAAGACCGGCAACGCCCGGAGGGCCTTTCGGCACCACATCGATTCCAGCCATCAAGCCAAAGCCGCGGATGTCGGTCACCGCATCATGGTCCTGAAAGGAAAACATTGCATCCAGGAAATAGTCTGAGAGATCGCGGCCGCGCGCGAATAAGTTTTCCTTGTCAAATATATCCATGGTGGCAATGCCAGCTGCGCACACCGCCGGGTGACCGGAATAGGTGTAGCCATGGAACAGCTCAATCGACTGATCGGCCGCGGCATCGATAATTGTGTCATATACATCGCGGGAAACCACCACTGCACCCATAGGCTGCGCTGCATTGGTCAGCGCCTTGGCCAGTGTCATCATATCCGGCATCACGCCGAAACTCTGGCAGCCAAACGGCTGCCCCGTCCGGCCAAAACCGCAGATTACCTCATCGAATACCAGCAAGATACCGTATTCATCACACAGCTCCCGCAGCCGCTCCAGATACCCGAGCGGCGGCACCAGGCAGCCAGTGGAGCCTGCGATCGGCTCGACAAAACACGCGGCGACGGCATCCGGTCCGAAATTCTGCACAATCCGCTCCAGATCATTGGCCAGTTCCGCACCCGTTTCTGCCTGCCCGCGGACATAACGATTTTCGGGAAGCCAGGTATGGCGCATATGGGCGACGGCTGGCATATTGATACCGAAAGCCTGTCTGTTCTTGACCATTCCGCTGAGTGCGACCCCGCCGAGATTGACACCGTGATAGGCCCGTTCCCGTGACACCAGCCGCTGGCGCTGCCCATCTCCGCGCACATAGTGATAAGCCAGTGCAATCTTAATCGCAGTATCAATGGATTCAGAACCAGAATTTACAAAAAACACCCGATCCAGCCCGGCTGGCGTCAGGCGCGAGACGCGACGAGCCAGCTCAAATGACAGCTCATGCCCCATCTGAAATGGAGCTGTGTAAGCCAGCTTGCTGAGCTGCTCGCCGACTGCCGCTGCAATTTCGGGACGGCTGTGCCCGGCCGCACAGCAAAACAGTCCAGAGGAGGCATCAATAATTTTATGTCCCTCCGGTGTGTAGAGATAAACGCCTTCGGCGTGCGATATGATGCGCGGGTCAGCCTTGAAATCCCGATTGGCGGTAAACGGCATCCAAAGGTTTTCCATCGCTGCTTGATCTAGTTTCATGGCCATATTGCTTTTCGCTTGTCTAAGGCGCACTGCTTGTCGCATGCTGCCTGCCCGTATTCAAAATATTGAGTGGCGATTTTACTATGATTCCGTCTCGGTCATACTCAAAGTTCCACACCCGGTCGGCGGCATTCAAATGCTGCTGCAAACATGCGACAAGACGTGGCTCTGCGGGGACAGCCGCGGATTTGCGCGCGCCGGTGACGCTCAACAATGTAAAATCTGGCACGGACGGCTTGGCACTGTCTGCGGGCTATGGCAACTGCCATCAAAGAAACAGATTTGCCAGCCGCATCTGAACTGAATGCAATCACTGAACAGAGCCGCTTGAATTGTCTGAAACTGTCAATTGTGCCGTGCTGCGGCAACCCCTGCCAAAACTGGCTTTTGCGCCGCTGCCGGGCGAGCTGGGCGAGCGGATTCAGCAAAATGTCTCTGCTGCCGGCTGGCAGAAGTGGCTGCGCCATCAGACCATGCTGATTAATGAGAAGCGGCTGAGCATGGGCAACGCCGAGCATCGCGCGTACCTGACCGAGCAGATGGAGAAGTTTCTATTTGGCGGCGACTACGACAAGCCGACAGGTTTCAAGCCTGTCGACCCAGCTGATGCGTCAGACTGAAGTGACATCCAGACCTCTTTCGATTGGGATTACCCTGATGCACTTCGGTCAACTCTGCAATCATTACAGAAAGCCTCTCGGTCGCCACTTGTCAACAAAGCGTTTTGCAATCTATTTTTCCATGATACGGTGCGGATGAATAAAGAGTATTAACCGCAACTTCAAGATCCTGTCTTGAGCCGACCTGCAAAATGCAATTCGAAGGCTTGCCTCTTTCGCCATGAGAATATCGCCGCTGTCATAATGACTCCAACATACAGTCGCAGCAATAGACTTAATGGGATATCCTTCAGCCAGAGTCCTTGATGAGCATATGTAAATTCGATCCAATGCCTTGGGCATATCGAGAATTGCAGCTCTGCAGACTTTTGCTGGAATAGTGTCTCCGCCGCCGCTGAGCTGAAGAGATCATGGCCCGCTGCAACGTCCCCGACCGCACCGTCTTTTGCGATGACAATTTGGATGTACTGCGCGGAATCAATTCTGAATGCATTGATTTATCCCGATCTGCCGCTCAACAAGAGCAAGAAGTTCACTGCGTCGATCGGCTCAAGTGCGGAGGGCGCGGAGTTCAGCGATATATTCAGGCAGGAGGATATCAAGGATAAGTGGGCTTGACACAATCCAGCAAGATCATCCAGAGCTGCATCATTATCTGAACGGCATCAAAGGCGTTGGGGAATCCTATAACTTTGCTTATCTGACTTTACTCAGGATTCAATTTGACGATGATTGGCATGATCGAGGCGGCATTCGTGATTTTGCCAATAAGTCGACACGCCCGGCTGTTAAGAAAATCGCCTTGCCGACACATCAGTCGGAGGCGTCGAGCCGTCCAATCAGCGGATAACAGCGGCTCGCCTGATAGACGAAAGCGCTGGCCGGCACTACTGCCAGTCAGTGCACCGCAACACTGCTCTCACCGGATTCCGACAGCCGCTTCAAATAGTGCGGATACGGCGGCACCATGCGGGCATGTCCTTTCATGCCGCGAATCGGCTCAGGATCAAACCCCGCGGGCGGCTCGCATAAACGAAACGCTCCATCGCCGAACTTCAAAAGGTGAACACCGGCCTGCCAAACCTTCTGCTCATCCGCCTCGCTGATCACCCCGGCTGCGATGAAAGGGTAAATCGCACTTGATGCATAGTCCGGCAACAGTGTACGCAGCCGCTCAATCTGAGCAAACACCTGCCTGATCGCGTCGTCTCGAAATTTGCGCTTGATCTCGAATACATAAACGGCATTCTCCTGTTCCGATGTGGCCCACGCATCAATCTGCACCTGCTTGCCTTTGCTTCCTCCGCGGAAACCACCCAAAAAATCAGCTTGCAGCTGCTCTTTCACGATACGCTTGATCGAGGGCATCGCCAGATGCTCGATAAACTCTCCGCGCGAATTGCCAATATTGCCAACCTCAATGCCAGTCTGCTTGAGCTTCCGGCTCATTGCGGCCACTTCCTTGCTCATTGCAGCCACTTCCTTGCTCATTGCAGCCACTTCCTTGCTGGTTTTGGCTGTTTCCTTGCTGGTTTTGGCTGTTTCCTTTGCAGTTTCGGCAACTACCGCCTCTGTTCTGTCAAGCTGCGCATCAATCCTGTCTGACTTTGCGAACAGCGCCGCAATCTGCTCTTTATGAAGCTTCTCACTCTCGCGCAAGCGCACCATATCCTCCCGGATCAGCTGCCGGAGATCCTCCACGCCTCTGTCACACCTTTCTGAAATCTCTAAATCTGCACTGGAGGTCTGCGCGGCCAATTCATCAATCGCGCCTCGAACCTCCTCAAAACGCACCTCGTTCTGCTGCTGAACCTGTTCGACATCGTCGAACGACTCGATTCTATCTGCTGCGGCCATGCGGCACCCTCCATCAGCTGTATACACGCAATGCATTGGTCATCGTCTTGACCAGCACTTTCATTTTAGCACGACTGCAATGCACTGAATTTCAAATCAAGAACAATCGGATCAGCAATACAAACTTATTGTTCCCATTGCATTAGACTATGACTGAGCATGTCTATCATCTTCGCGAGCATTTCACGGACTCCTGTGTCGTGCTGAAACGCCGTCTATAGGCCGCCTGGGCAACCTGGTTTTTCCATTGGGATTTGCCCCGAAAGCTAGAACTTGATACGCGCATGAATAAAGTCCGCAATAGAGGAAAAACGAGCATCCGCGGACGGCCTTTTCAGACTATTCGACTATTGAGCGTCAAGCCGCAAAATATGCCATCCACCCGTTCATGGAAAACATTGTGACACCACGGCAGTCGTCCTGTCGGATGCCGCAGCGGTGTCTGGGGCCTTGCGTCCTCTAGGGTCATCCGGGACAGGTACTCCTATGGGTCATGGTGCGTGTGCCGCCTCCAGCCATTTTCAGGATATGATTGTCCATTGCGATGCGCAACATATTCTTGCTGGTCAAGTGCCGCGCCAGCTCGTTGGCTGAGTTTAGGATTGACCGCCAGACGTTTCCACTTGAGCCGCGCAACGGAAGCGTTGTGCTGAGAAAATTATGCAGTGTCTCCACGTGCCACTATGCATGGAAACCTTGATGGTTCCGGGTTCACTGCATAATTTTCGGCGATCCACCCGTTGGTCGTGCTGACCAGGGAGGGGGCAGGAGTCATTGCTATCACGAGCGTTTCGTCAAGCCGTGATGCTCATTGCAGGAATGCGAAACTTGGATTTTTCAATCATATCCGATGCAGCCCGGTCGCGCTGAATTGGCTCCGCGCAAATTTATCAGGCAGTCTGCCGAAAGACGAAGCTGCAGGTATTTCAGCCAACTTCGTTCAATATCGTTGTAATAATCTTCACCGGTCAGGTGTGAAAATTATATAAATTGGACAGGCTTACAATTGAACTTGCAACATAACTGACGGTTGCACCACGCTCTTGCTTGTCGAATTCATCCAATCAGTTTTGCCTCTGCAAGGGCTTGAAATGCAGCAAGTGTTGTGCGAAAGTGCAACCGCCTTGTTATTGCCAGCGCTCACCAATCCGTAAACTGTACAAAGAACCGGCAAGTCTCATGCCGATTCATCAGCCTGATTTCTATTTGAAGCCGCATTCGGCTGCTACACGTCTGTGCGATCCAATGCCTGACAAAGTCTTGTGATTTTCAAATAAACCGTCATTATTCCGCGCCTGAATCAGCCCGTCCGCCGATGTCATCTTCGTTGCATTCACAATTTTGTCTCAGAAAATCTGTCGGGTCCCCCACCAAATTTCGACTGCCAAATCGAAGTTGTGCGAAAACATGGAGGCGGTTTTGACAGCCGATGAATTTTGACAAGTCGAAATCGCCATTGTCTGCAACACCCCCATGTCAAGCATTTTCAGTAGAATTTTTCCCTGCCGCCAAAGTGAAGGAAGAACTCCACACGAGGACTTCTTCACAGAGGTGTTTGCAAGTGTTTCAAACGATTCTGAACTGTTCGGCAGAGAGTTTGCAAAATGGCTGTTTGGGATAGAGAACGCCTCTAAACCAGTCATTGAGACTCAAAAACGCTTTGGCAGCAGGCGTCCGGATATTTACGTCGAGGTTCGAGATAGCAACGATAGAAGATATGTCGCGATTATTGAGAGCAAAAATCATTCTGCTGCAGGCGAGAATCAACTGATGGATTACGGAAAAATTCTCACTGAAATCAGGCCGTATGCCAAGTCAGCAATACCGGTGCATATCACTAAATTCAGCGAAGACATCGAGTACAAGGAGTCGGATGCTGCAGAATTCAGACAATGCAAGTGGTCGGATTTGTATAAAAAAATGGGAATTATAACGAATAGTGCCCAAACCGCGCCGCCGCCAATCCGGTCAGCGAACTCTCTGCTTGTGAATTGACGCCGCTTTTCTCTGCCGCGGCGCGCCACCGCGAACCAGCGCAGCCCTCACCTGCTCCGGCGTGGCATTGATGCGCAGGTCAGTCTTGGATTTTTTCAAGTCGGGTTTGGATTTTTTCATCATGGCTGCCGCCTGCTGCGCGGGACAATTCATTTTCAGTTTGCCCAGCTGTACACAGGCATCTGAAACAGCAGACGCTTCCAAAGGGCGGGCCAGCATAATTCACACCCTGTCAGCTTTCAGATCCCTGCAAGTCAGCCGCTTGCCCTCCATGCCCCTGACGATGCCGGTCATCTGGTCGATGGTATCCAGCGACCGGATATTGTGCTTGCCCGCAAACTCGGACACATAGCGGTGCAGGTGCTGGCGGCTGATCTTGTGGAATGTGCCTTTATGCGCCCGTTTCAGAACTGCCCAGAACGACTCAATGCCGTTGATATGCGCCTGTCCTTTGACATACTCGCCGACCGAGTGCTTGACAGTGTCATGCTCGAAATCGACCATGCCCTCGTAGCTTTTGTGATCGTCTGTGTAGACTGTAGAATTCGGCTTGGCATTGTCCGCCACAAATCCTTGCAAAGTCGCCCGCTTGGTATTCTCAATCACTCTGGCGGACACCTGGTTTGATTCCCGCTCTTTCATTCCGATTACAGCAGTCTTGCCAACCCCGCCGCGTCCGGCATTCAGCTTTTTGCTGGAATGCTTGCTGGTCTCTTTCCCGCCCATGTAAGTCTCATCCACTTCCACTGTGCCGCTGAACATGGCTGTATCGCCCTGCTCATAGGCCTTGCGGATCCGGTGTGCCAGCCGCCAAGCTGAGGGCTGCGCAATTTTCAGGTCGCGTCGCAGTTTCATGGACGATACACTTTTCAGGCTGGTGGTCATCAGGTAAGTGGCAATCGCCCAAGTTCGATAATCAAGGTTCGAGCTTTCCATGACTGTGCCGGTCTTGACGCTGAACCGCTTGCCGCAGACTTTGCGATTCCGGCAGCGAAACGGCATTGTCTTGTGCCTTGCGCCGGTCAGCACATTCTCTGATCCGCAGTGCGGGCAGTAGATGCCGTCTTTCCAGCGGGCTTCAATGAACCATTTCTCAGCTGTCTCATTGTTGGAAAACATATCCATAATCTCAATCAGCGACAGTCCTTTGCGGTAGCTTTTTCCGGGCGCAGTCTGCATTGCTCTTTACCTTTATAGTAATTCTGTCAGTTTTTTGTCAAAATCCTGCCAGGTATTATACACTATTTTGGGCACTATTCGTTATAATTCCCAAAAAAATTGCACAGGCAAGGCAAGAAAAACCACACTTTAAAGCGGAATGTCAGAGTCCCAATTTTTCGACCGCAGATCACATTCAAAAAGCGTATGCACTGTAAAATATCGCAACACATTTTTGTCCCTGAATAAATCCAGTCATGCGTCACAGCAGCAGACAGTCCAGTGAGCTTCGGCCGCTGCAGATTATCCGCAACTACACCAAAAATGCAGCCGGATCGGTGCTGATTCAAGCCGGCAATACCCATGTCCTCTGTACGGCCAGCATTGAGGAGCGGGTGCCGATGCACCTGCGCGGCAAGCACCAAGGCTGGATTACCGGCGAATACAGCATGCTGCCCGGCGCCACCGCAGAGCGCGGTCAGCGCGAGGCTGCACGCGGCCGCCAGGCTGGAAGAACTCTGGAAATTCAGCGCCTCATTGGCCGCAGCTTGCGCTCGTGTATCGATATGACAAAACTCGGCGTGCGCACTATATTCGTCGACTGCGATGTTCTGCAGGCCGACGGCGGCACTCGCTGCGCCTCAATCACCGGCGGCTTCGTTGCGCTTTGCGACGCAATCCAGACTCTGATGGAAAAGGGCGATATTGAGAAAAATCCCGTACTCTATCATGTCGCCTCCGTCTCAGTGGGGGTGGTTGACGAGCAAGTCATGCTCGACATTGATTTCAGCGAAGATTCGGCCGCACAAACCGATATGAATTTTGTTATGAATGAATTCGGCCATTTCATTGAGGTGCAAGGCACGGCTGAGCGCAGCGCCTTTTCCAAATCACAGCTCTTGGAGATGGCGACCCTGGCTGAATCTGGCATCATGCAGCTTATCGCAGCCCAGAAAGAGGCCTTGGCCCGCCAGCGATAGCCATGCGGATTGTTCTCGCAAGCAGCAACCTGGGAAAAGTTCAGGAAATCTCGACAATGCTTGAGACAACTCATCTGGAAATCGTACCGCAGTCTGAACTGAAGATTCAAGATGCCGTTGAGGATCAGCCGACATTTGTCGAAAACGCACTCATCAAGGCTCGGCATGCCGCTCGACTCTCCGGCCTGCCCGCAATCGCGGATGATTCCGGCCTCGTAGTGGACGCGCTGAACGGTCAGCCGGGGGTGCGCTCGGCACGCTACAGCGGCGCCGGCGCCAGTGATCAAAAGAATATTGAGAAGTTGCTTGCAGCCCTCGCAGGTGTGCCAGACGCAGACCGGACTTGCCGGTTTCGCTGCCTGATGGTGTTTGTGCGCCGCGCTGATGACCCGTCACCTCTGATCTGCGAGGGTACCCTGGAAGGAAAGGTGCACAGTCACGCGCAAGGCAGACAGGGGTTCGGCTATGATCCGATCTTCTTTTTGCCGCAGCGCGGCTGTACGCTGGCCGAATTGGACTCCGGCCAAAAAAATGCACTCAGTCACCGCGGTCAGGCGCTGCGCTGCCTGGCAGCACTGCTCAACTCAGAGTTTCGCTGCGATGACCGATAAACTTGTTCTTCTAAGGCACGGCCAGAGCCTGTGGAATCTGGAAAACCGGTTCACTGGCTGGATGGATGTCGATTTATCCGAGCGCGGCATTGTTGAGGCCAAAACAGCCGGCCAGGCGCTGCGCAGGCATGGATTCACCTTCGATATGGCGTTTACCTCGATTCTGAAACGCTCAATCCGCACACTCAACATTGTCCTCGACGAGCTTGATGCCACCGACCTGATTATTGTCAAAGACTGGCACTTGAACGAGCGTCACTACGGTTCTTTGCAAGGATTGAACAAAGCCGAGATGACCCAGATACATGGTGAGGCACAAGTCCATCAATGGCGCCGGGGCTTCGATATCCGCCCGCCGGCGCTGTCGCTGCAGCAGGTCCGCGAGATGCACCAGTCAGCGCCTTTCAATGATCTTGACTACGTCCCGCCGACCGAGTCACTGGCCGACACTTTTCGGCGGGTGGTCAATTTCTGGAATGACTCGATCGCACCGACGCTGCGCTCCGGCTCGCGAATCATCGTAGCTGCTCACGGCAACAGCCTCAGGGCGCTGGTCAAGTATCTGGACCATATTCCAGATGATAAGATCACGTCTGTGAACATTCCCACTGGCATCCCGCTGGTGTATGAGCTCAACGCGGATCTGTCACCCAGCAAAAGCTACTATCTGGCGGATGACGCGGCACTGCAATCGGCCATGGCTGAAGTGAAAAATCAAATTCAGGCGGACCGCTCATAATTGAGCATCAGGATGCAGCAAAGACCGGCTTGCCCAGCACATCCATATTCGGAGTGACGCCCAATCCCGGCCTGTCCGATGCCTTCATATACCCGTCAATCAGCTCTGGCGCCCCGCTGGCCAGCTCGACCTTGGTGTATTCATGAAAAGCTGACGACTGGAAGTGCAGGTCCATGGGCAGTGTATGCGCCAGATGCGCGATCGCAGCGGTCGCGATTTCCCCGCCCCATGAGTCCTCAACGGTCATCGCAATGCCCAGATTCATGCACAGATCCCGAAATTGAATCGCTCTTGACAAGCCGCCCACTCGATTAATTTTCAGATTGATTGCGTCCATGGCGCTGTCACTCCAGCCGCGAATCACGATTTCAGCGCTGTCCATGCATTCATCAAGAATCATCGGCATGCCGCAGTGCCGCCGTACTGCCAGACATTGCTCGTAGGTCAGGCAGGGCTGCTCAAGATATACATCAAGACCGCGAATGGCTTGCACTACACGCATCGCCTCGTGCTGGCGCCAGGCTGTGTTCGCATCCACGTTCAGCAGATTTCCAGGCTCAAGCTCGCCCGCGACCTTGAGAATTCTCTCAATATCGATTTCTGGCGCCTCACCCACTTTCATCTGGAATTGAAAGAAGCCCTGGTCCTGATAGTCCATCAGATCCGCCACCATCTCATCGGGCTCTTTGCGGCTGATGACCTTGAACAATTTCACAATCGATTGGCGCTGGCCGCCGAGCAGCGTGTAGACCGGCAAATCTGTCGCCTGGCCGAACAGATCCCAGCAAGCCATATCCAGCGCTGACTTGACATACGGATGCCCTTTCAGCGACGCATCCATCCGCTCATTGATTTTGCCGATATTCAACGGATCCGCGCCAATGAGGGCCGGTGCCAGTTTCGCAATTCCGGCGCGGGCGCCTTCGGCGTAAGCCGGCAAATACACCGGACCCAGCGGACAAGTCTCGCCCGCGCCGACCAGGCCGCTGTCGCTCTCAATCAGCACAACCGTGCTGTCGAAACGCGAAAGCGACTGATTGGCCCAGTTGTACATGCCTTTTTTCATCGGCAAGTCAACCTGGTAGACGGATATTCTTGATATTTTCAGGGGCTGCGCTCCTGGCTATGCAAAACTTGATTTCCAAAGGCGACTGGAAACCGAGCTGAGATTTTAGCATTTTGACCTGCCCGCAGAAATCAAATGGAGTTCGTTTCATCCCCGTATCCGCCGCCCATAGACGGCGGTCCATTCGATTCTCAAATTGATGCTGCCTGCCTGGCGGGCTGAACCTTATAATTCAACAGTCCGCTGATCCTATTCTGAAAGCAAACCCATTGCATCATGACGTACTTGAATTCGCCATTGCCGTTTCCCGCCGCACTGCCGCCCGGCTATCAATACCAGGCCGAGCCGGTGCCGTTCGATCCGCAGCGTCATCTGCAGCTCGAGGCGCCCGAATCCATCGTCACGCTTGATGACCTGGGTTACACCGAAGCTCAAATCGAAAAATGCCCGACGGCTGCAGGCATCTCCAGCGCCGCCCGCCTGCTGTCCGATGAGGGTGTTGCCGCAATGCTCGAAGCAGCACGCTCACTCAAAGTGCATGCAGTCCATTGCGAGCGCATCGAAAACATGGTGCGCGGCGGCGTGTATCAGTCGAGGTTCCTAAAAGACTTTTGCCTGTCCCCCGATGTGACTGAATTTCTAAGCGGCATTTTCGACACTCCGATCGCACCGCATGCCATGCCGCTGCATCTGGGGCATCTGAATTTTGCGCCTGATGACCTGAACCGGTCGGTCGACAAGTGGCACAGCGATACCCTCGGACTTGACTATGTGCTGATGCTGACAGACCCGAGCGAAATATGCGGCGGTAAATTTGAGTATTTCAACGGGACGCGCGACGAGGCGGCTGCCTATGCTGCAGCCGGTCAGCCTATACCGGACTCCCTCGCCATCGCGCCGGAGTTTCCGGGCGCCGGCTATGCCATCATCTTGCAAGGCAGCCTGGTTGTCCACCGCGCCGCCAAGCTGACCGCGCGCGCAGAGCGCATCACACTGGTCAACGGCTACGTCCCGCTGAATTCTCAGATTGAGGACGCCTGCCGATTTCCTGATCTCACCCTGGTTGACCCCCACCCGGTCCTGTTTACCGAATATGCGCGGCACAAAGCCTGGCTGTCTGCCGGAAAACTGCATCAGCTGATTGCGGAAATGCCATTTACAGATGACCGGCATACCATCACCCGGCAGCTGCAGGATGCGATCGCCGATGTCAAGTCCGCCATCGCTGAGATCAGCGATGAAAAATCCGCAGCCATGATTCACTATGGTGACTGATTTGCGCCATGGGACCCTTGAGCCGCAGGCAAAGCGCCGCGTTTTCCAATGCCAGAATGAGTCTGAGCTCATGCCTTTGCATGCCAAAAAACGATCATGAGACCAAAAGCAGAGTGCGCACTCAGACACTCGTTTTCCTCTCGTATTTTGGCTGGACTTTTTGATCGCACTTGCAAAACTGTACAGAATTCACATAATATACTTTTGAGCTGGAACAGCTGTCTCATCGCGAGGCCGACCTCACACACCGAAGACTGAGTCGCAAATTCCATGCAGGAAAAATCGTCAATCGCTATTCGAAACAGCGCTGCAGCAGTGCCGCGGGCGGTTCCGCTCGCCGCCGGACTGCTGCTCGCCGCCGCTGCAATGCCGGCTTTGTCCCAGTCGCTGCTTGACAACTGCGAGATTGGCGGCATGAATACAGACCTCGCCAGCGAGGAAATGACTCGCAGCGAGAGAATTGCGCTGATGGAAAAGCAATATTTTGACTCACTGGCAGCTTTTTCGGAGTGCATGGAACGCCGCACCGCCGCAGCGGACCAAAACGACAGCGGCAGCAGCGGCGCTGCGGGCTATGTCGACAGCACAGCGGCACAAGGCATCGAAGGCACTGAACCCGACACTTCTGCCTATGAGTCGACCGCAGCGCCTGAGCCGAGGGAGCTGGCCGCCATCGACCCGCAGTCGCCGACTGACTCGCCTGTCAATCTGGACAGAGCGGATGCAGCACAATCCGAATCCCGACCAAGCCGGCCCATTTCTCAAGATCTGGTTGCGAACAACGGTGCAGTCCCCGAGGATTTGCGCAATGCCGATAACGATTCCGTACTGGAGGCGCAGATTCGCCGTGCGGCAAGCAGCGAGACAGATCCGGTTGCTCGGGAAAAGCTCTGGAATCAGCTGCGCAAATACAAGCAGCGAAGACAATAGTTTCCACTTTAATCCAAGTGTGATTTGATCGAATTCAGGACGCATCTGCGCAGGTACTGCCCCCCCAACAGGAGACAAGTTTAATGAAAAACATCAATCGAATCATGGCGGCTGTCATACTGCCGCTGCTGCTGACTGCCTGCAACGGCGCCGGTGTCTCTACATCATCGTCTGCCACGAGCTCAGCTTATAAACCGGTTTTCGGCCTGAATCTGGACCAGACCTCGTCGGCAACGCTGGCCAACAACTACACGGGCGTGAGACTGGATGTCATTGTGCCGATCTTTGAGCCTGGAATTCCAGACAGCTCAGATGACTACGAAAAGCTCGGCATCTGGCCTGAAGTCAGGCGCACCGAGGCGATTCGCTTCGCAGCCAACCTTAAAGACGAGCTGATCGATACCAGTGCCTTCGGGGATGTGCGCCTGGCGCCCGATATTTCAGTCGCCGGCGATTTGTTCGTCCTCGGCGAAATCAAACAGTCGAATGGCGAGGACATCGAGATCGGCGTACAAGTGTATGCGGTATCGGGCAAAAGATGGATGAACAAAACCTACAAGCATCGGGTTGAGGAGTATCATTGGAAAGATGTCAGAAAAGCTGGCAAAGATCCCTACCAGCCGCTGTTTGCAGAGGTCGCGCAAGACATCGCAGACTTGATCAAAAAGCGCTCTTCAGACGAATTGGCGGCGCTCAGAGCCATTTCCGATCTGCAGTTTGCCAACGTGTTTTCCGGCAATGTCTTTATAGAGCACCTTGAGTTCGATAAAAAGAACAATATTTCACTGGTGTCCCTGCCGGCAGAAAACGACCCGATGCTGGTGCGTACCCGGCAGCTGCGCGCCGCTGACGGACTGTTCATGGATACCATGCAAGGTTCTTACAGGGACTTTGTCGCCAAAACCGAAGACAGCTACCTCGCTTGGCAGGAGCACAGCATGAACGCCGTCAAGGATCAAAGATCGGCACAGAACAAAGCTGTTTTGCAAGGCCTCGTCGGCGCGCTGCTGCTGATTGGCGCCGCCAGTGCGGCCGATTCGTCCGGCAACTCAACCTTGGAAGGCGCAGCCATCGGGGCCGCGGCCATCGGCGGGGTGATGATGCTGCAAAAAAGTTTTGCTGCCAGCGCTGAAGGCAAATATCACAAAGAGACCATTAACGAAGCCGGACAATCACTCAACTTCGAGGTCGCGCCGCAAGTGATCGCGGTCGAGGAAGAAACCGTTACACTGCGCGGCGATGTTCAAGAGCAATATCGGCAATGGCGCTCCATGCTCAGCCTGCTGTATGAACAGGAGGCCACACCCAATGTTCAGCTTTGACGGGCAAAACACTGTTTTCACGGCGGCTTGACTGACGGCGGCAACTGTCCGTGCAAGCAGACGACTGGATGTGACCGACCTTGCAGCACAATGCTCAGCCAATCACTGAGCGGCGCTTTCACCGAAGCAGCTGGAACCCGGACAGGCTCTAGCCTGTCCGACTGCAAGCCAGGAGTATTCCGGCGCGGCGCGGCGCGGCGCGACGCGAGTCTGGCTTTGCTGGCAGTCATAGGTCTGATTGCGAGCGCCAGCGCGCCAGCCGACTCCTCGCATATCACCTTCAGTGACGATCAGTCCAAACAAGTCATTGATCAGATTCAATCCCTGCATGACGATTTCATCCTCTATTCCGACCAGCTGCTCAACGATGAGAATCCTGCGCGTCATGCCATTCCAGGCTACACACAATCCATTCAGTTCATCCGCGCCAGTCGCGCCAGAGCGACGGCAGCTCTGCAGTCGAAAGACTACGTTTCGGTCAATCGAATCATCGCGGCGGCGCTCAAGGAAGTCAACAAAGCCAGTCAGCTCGAAGCCAATCAGTTTGAGCTGTATATGGACAGCGCCATCAGCGCCTACCGCAGCGAATGGGCAGCGCAGGCAGCCGCGGCCATTGCGGCTGCCCAGCAGCTGCGCCCCAATAACGATCAGGCGCAGCAATGGCGAGCGAATATTGACAGGCTGCCCGCGCTGATTGAGGCTCGCAAGCGGCTGCTGCGCGCTTTCAGCAATGGTGACCAGCGCGGCGAAATCGAGGCCATCGACAAAATTCTGACCTTGCTGCCCGTCGCAGAGCAATCCAGTCAAGAGACTGCGATTCTCAAACAGCGCAAAGCGGCATTGCAAAAACAGCGCCGCGATGAGCGCTATGCCCAAGCCATTGCCGAGGGCGGCGGCGCTATCGCGCGGCGCGACATGAAAGCGGCTGCCAATGCACTGCAGACTGCCAAAAAAATCAATCCATCTGATACGCGCACCAGACAGCTTGAGCTGGACATCGCGCAGCTCGAAAAGCGCATTGCGCTGGATCAATTGGCCAATGATGCCAAGCGGGCGATGGCCGAAGACCGATGGCCGGATGCAGCTGCAGCGCTGAGCAGCATTCTGACTCAAAGTCCAGCGCACAACGAGGCCAGCAAAAACCTCAAGCTGGCCAATCAGGTCATCGCGGTGCAAAAACGCCTGGACAGCTATCTTGCCGATCCGCAGCGGCTGGCCTCGACCAATATTGCCGCAGCCGCCCGCCGCGCCCTGCAAGACGCTGAACCGTATTCAGCGCTCAGCCAGAGACTGCAATCAGCCGCCCGGGAAGTGAATGCCGCAATTGGCCAATGGCAAGTCAAAGTGCCTGTTTATGTTGTCTCAGACGGCGAGACACGCATCACAGTCCGCGGGGTCGGTCAAGTCGGCTACACGCAAGGCCGCGAGATCCAGCTCAAACCCGGCAGATATGCTTTTGAAGGCAAGCGCGAAGGCTATGTCTCGGTGCTGATCGACTTCACTGTTCAAAACGACCCCGCAGCCGATCAAACCGTAACGGTTATCTGTAATGAAAGGCTCTAGAGGACAGGCGCCAAAGCCGCCTGAGCGGCACGGCCCGCCGGTCGACGACATGGAGTCAGCCCTCTCAAAAGCCCAGCAGCGCTATTGGTACAACCGTGTCAACCGCACCAGCCTGCTGATTGTCATCATCCTGCTCGCCGCTGGCATCGCATTCGTCGCCAGCCGGGTCGAATCGATTGCTGTGCATATCACACCCGAGCCGGCATCGGCGACCGCATCGGTGACCCGCACCGAAGGGATTGCGCTGCAATGGAAGCAGCAATTCTGGGTGCTCGACCGTCAATTGACGATCCAGGTTGACGCCCCAGGCTTCATACCTCAGACGATTGCGGTCCCGAATCCGTCATTTGCCCGCGGCGCCATCGATGTCATTATGGCGGAGCAGCTGGCTCAGCTCAATGCCGCAACCGCGCCATCGGTTGCCGGGACGCAGTGGTATCTCAACGGCACGCTCGCGGCCAACAGTTCCGACTTCACCACTGATCTGAATGCCGGGACTTATGAGCTGTCAGTCCAGCACCCCTACTACAAGACGGCAGCCGTACAGCTCATTGCTGAGCGGGGCGGCCGCTATGCCGTTACCCTGGCACTGGAAAAAATATCAAGTCAGGTCAATGTGACCTCAAAACCCAGCGGAGCCAGCATATCAATTGACTCACAGGTTGTTGGCAGCACGCCGATCAGCCTTGCCCTGGACGGCGGAAACTATGCCTTGTCCGTATCGCGCCCAGGCTACGATTCCCAGTTTGATACGCTGCAGATCCGCACCGACGGAGAGCAGCTCGAGCGCAGCTACACGCTGGTCCAGTCACTTGTACCCGTGAAAATCACCGTATCGCCCGCTGGCGGCGACCTCACCCTGAATGGCAATGCCTTGAGCCTGTCGCAGCTCGCCAGCCTGAAATTGCCCCCGGACTCAGTTCATACAATCAGTTACTACAAACCGGGCTATATCACTAAGGAAATCGAGTTTACCGTGCGGCCCAGCGCAGACAATGCGCTGCGGCTGGACCTTCAGGAGCAGACGGGCATCGTGGATATTTTCTCAGTGCCCAATGCAGACATTGCCATCAACGGCCAGCCAGCCGGACGCACGCCCGCACAGCTGACACTGCAATCAACAGAGCAGGAAATCACACTGACTGAGCCCGGTTTCATGCCGGCAAGAAGAACTGTGATACCGAGTCCAGCGCAGCCGCAGAGCGTCTCGGCAGCGCTTGAAAGTGTCAAGGACAACCGCATCCGAACCCGCAAGACCCATTACATCAACAGTGTCGGCATTGCAATGAAGCTGTTTGACAGCTTGGGCTCTTTTGTGCAGGGCTCGCCTCGAGGCGAGCGCAACCGGCGGGCCAACGAGACGGAGCGGCCAGTGCGGCTGAGCCGGCCGTTCTATGCAAGCGTCTACGAGGTGACTGTCGATCAGTTTCTCGCCGCCACCAATCCAGCGCAAACTGCAGCCGGCAGCCCGCTGCCGATGACCGGCGTGACTTGGAGCGCTGCCGCCGAATACTGCAATTGGCTGAGCCGCCAGGAGGGCTTGCAGCCCGTTTACGAGTTTTCCGGCAATCAGCTGATTCGCAGCCATGCCAGTGCGGACGGCTATCGACTGCTGACCGAAGCCGAGTGGGAGTGGCTGGCGCGGGCCGCCAATCGCCGCCAGCAAACCATTTATCCATGGGGCGACGACAGCATCATCCCGCAAAAAGCCGGCAATCTCGCAGATGAGTCGGCAAGCGGAACACTGCCAAAATACATTGACAACTACCGCGACGGATTCGCTCAGCTGACAGCCACAGGAAGTTTTCCGGCAGAAAAGTCGGGGCTGCATGACTTGACCGGCAATGTCACCGAGTGGGTGCATGATTCATATGCCGCCACCAGCGCCGCCGGCGCCACGATTGAAGAAAATCCTTTTGATGAATCTGGGAACGCTGCCTTCCATACAATAAAAGGGTCGAGCTGGCGCTCAGCAACACCCAGCGAATTGCGCGCTGCCTGGCGCAAGGGAGCTCGCGCCGCCGCTGACGATCTGGGATTCCGGGTCGCACGCTATCTGTATAGAGAGTAACTCAATGCTCAACCTGATGAAACACAACCGGCGGCGTACGCTGGCGGCCGCTGCGGTCACGGCATTGCTAGGCGCGGCCCTCATGGCGGCACTTTACACCAGCAGCGACTCTTCAGCGCAGACCAGCGGACAGATCAGCCTGAATACGCCTGTGAGCTTTCCGGTCGATATCTAGCATGAAAGAAGGGGTTCGCAATCTATGCATTCTGGCGGTCATTGCAATCGGCACGCACTGGATCTATATCGATATTATCCGACCGCAGGCGGAGCTGATTATTGATATCGCCCGCGCCGCGGGACAATCCGTACCGCGGCACTGGATGGTCGTGATGAAGGATTGGGAACAGGAAATCTGCGTCATATTGCTGGTTTACTGCATTGTTCAGATCCTGCTTAAAATGCGCGAGATCATCACCGAGCAGTATCTGTTTGATGTGGATCTGCTGGAAGGCGAGAACGACCGTCTCAGCGACGATACCTTGGAAAAACTGGAATCTCTGCCTGACAAAATCGGCTCTACCCATCTGGTCGAAACACTCAAATCAAGCCTGCGCCGCTATCGGATCACCGGAGACGTACAAGACACCTCGGATGCAATCCAGACCAGTGTGGAAGCTCTCGCTCTGCAGCTGGAGGCGGAAAATTCGACCATTCGCTATTTGATCTGGGCCATTCCCTCGATCGGATTCATTGGCACGGTCCGAGGCATTGGACAAGCCTTGTCGCAAGCCGATGAGGCGCTGTCCGGGGATATCACCAACATGACCGCCAGCCTCGGCGTTGCCTTCAACTCTACTTTTGTCGCATTGCTCGCCAGCATTATTCTGATGCTGTTTTTGCATCAGCTGCAGCGCACTCAGGATCGTCGAATCGTCGATATCCAGAGCTACTGCGAAAAATTCCTGGTACGGCGCATCAGTCGACAGCCGATAGCTGAATCATGAGGAAGCGCCGCCGCGATACGCCGCTGGGACTGGCTTTGCTGGATGTAATGGCGTGCGGTCTCGGCGCCGTTATTTTGCTGTTTCTCATTATCAAGCATAACACCGGATCGCTGGCAGAGCCGATGCCGGTGGACACAGCGGATTATCAGACTGCGCTTGATGACTTGCAGGCGCAAAAAGACTGGCTGACCAGCGAGATAGAGCAGCAGGCAAAAATGCAGGATATTTACCGTGATGCGAAGGCAGAGCTGGAAAAAAAGAATCTTGCGAAAACCCGGGAACTCAGGCAGCTGCAGCAGCGAATTGAGGCAGAGACGCAGAAAAAATCATCACTTGAGCAGCAAGTTGCGACCCAGCAGCCGAGGCAAACCGTCGATGTGGTGGAAAATATCCAGCAATCGGAAGAAGACTATCTGATCGGCCTGAAAGTTGAGGGGCGCAATATCGTGTTTTTGGTCGACTACAGCGCCTCGATGACCGATGAGAAGCTGATTGACATCATCACGCGCAAATTCAAATCCAGCGCGGAGAGACAGCAAGGGCCCAAATGGCAGCGAACCGTGCGGACGGTGAAGTGGCTTCTCAATCGGCTGCCGGAGCGCAGTGAAGTCGGGATCGTGGTGTTTAATGAAAAAGCGGTGGCTTTAAACGGCGGCAAGTGGACTGCTGGCAAAGATGCAAATGGAATTCAGTCGCTGTTCGACGAAATCAACGGCCTGGTTCCATCTGGAGCAACGCATCTAGGCGCTGGACTGGAAGCGGTGACAGCCAAATTCCGCAGTGTCAGCGACCTTTATATCGTGACCGATGGACTGCCGACCAAGGGACGTATATCCGCGCTCTTGTCGGCCGGCTGCGGGCTCAGCAGAGACACGGTCAGCGGTCAATGCCGGCTGGAATTCTTTCGATCCAGCACAAATCGCTTTTTGCGCAGCTATGACAGAAAAATCAATGTCATTCTAATGCCGCTTGAGGGTGACCCTGAGGCGATCGGCGCCTACTGGGCTTTGGCGGCAAGCACTGGCGGCACTTTGCTCGCTCCTGCGACTGGATGGCCATGAGAAAGCAAAAAAGAACGACCGAAATCTTCAATCTGTCGTTTCTGGACATCGTCACCTGCGGATTCGGCGCAATGATCCTGCTGCTGATCATTGTCAAGCCCGTGCCCGTTGAATCCATCATCAATGATGACAGCGAAGCGATCATTGAGGCCATTGGCAAGCTTTCGCTGGAAGTTGCCGATCTTCGAAACCTGCATTCCACGCTGGGCGCGCAAGACAAATCCAAGTCAGATGCAGAGACCAGCGACGCTATGGTTCTGCGCAAATCTGCCGAAGTCGAGGATGCGGCCAGAAAACTGCGATTGATTCAAGAAGAAAATGAAGCGCTGGAAATCGCCCTGGAATCGCTGAAGAAAGCCACGATTCGGGTGCCGGCGACACCGGAGAAACGGGATGTCGAAGTCGGCGGCATTCCGGTCGACAGCCAATACGTGATTTTGATTATCGACAATTCCGGCAGCATGCTGGATATTTGGCCGCGCGTGACAAGAACCATCGACCATATCCTGGATGTCCATCCGACGGTCCGAGGGTTTCAGGTGATGAACGACAATGGCTGGTATTTGATCCCGTCCACCAAAGGGAAATGGATTCCGGACAATCCAAGACGAAGAAAATTCGTAAGGCAGCAATTGCAAAACTGGCTCGCTTTTTCCAACAGCAGTCCGGCCGAAGGCCTGGAAAGGGCGCTGCGCACCTATGCGAGACGCTACGAGAAAATATCGATTTACGTGCTGGGAGACGAATTCACCGGGTCAAGTTATGATGATGTTGTCAGCTCGGTGCGCTCGCTGAACACTGAAAGAGGAAAACAAAAACCGCTCGTCCGTATCCACGGGATTGGATTTATCTCCCTGCTGTCGACCGAACGCTATGCTGCATTGATGCGGTTTGTTACAGAGCGCAATCGGGGAGCATTCATTGGCTTGCCTGTCAAATAATAGAATTATCCCTAATCCCAACCATAAAAAAAGAGCGAAATTTCTCCGTTTTGGAAAATGCACCTGAATCTTTCGAAACAAATATTGTTAATATCTGAAAAAGAGAGACACGGTTTTTGTTTCTTCAAATGATAGCGGCGCCGCCATGCGGGGGGGGGTTACTAAAACGCAAAACTAAAATGTCCATCAAAAGAGATTGTTAAGATGCCTCGGCTAAGAATGTCTCTGCCAATTAGAGCGTTGTAATGTTTGTTTTGAGGGTTGAACTCAAGAGCGCTAACACGATTAAAAACCTGAATCTCTCCTTTTAGATTACCTTCTAGATCAGGCATTGCTGGCAGAACAATCGCTGGGCAAACATCATACACATTAACTTCGACCGTTTCACTAGCAGTTTGCATATCTGTTTTACTTGCAGGCTCTAACTTGAGTTCCTTTGCCACATTATGTGAAATACACGCCGTTGTTGCGCCTGTATCTACCATAGCTTGACAAATATGAATGATTTCCGGGTTTATTGGGGGTAATTCTTCATCAATCTTTGCAGCAACAAAAGCGACTTGCCAAATAATTCCTTCTTCCCAATTAAATTTACCGGAGAACGCCGACATAAGATATGTACCCCAAATCAACTTTTCTGTCAGTAACTTTCTGAACCGAATATGGTTTACCTTCAATTAACTTAGACGCCGCCTGTTGAGCATCTCTATTAGTGTCAAAACAAGCAACTAATTTTGCATCATGTAACAAGGCAAAACGGCCTCTATCGGTTTTTATTAGATTTTCCAGCATCCCTTTGAATGCTTTGTAATTACGGTCTACTTCTTCCTGCTGTGTTCGTTCGTACATAGTGGATCTCATTAAAATTAATGGGTTACAGATTATATGTCAAGAAAAAAAGTCATCGTATTTTGTCAACCTTGACCAGTTTCTCCAAATATCACCATTCATTCTTTTTCTTTGGCGGGGTTCACAATTGCCTTTGTCAGGTTCATCGGACTGGTTTCGATCCAGTCGAAATGCTCGTTGAATTTTGATATTCCTCGTTTCACAGTTCACTCTTTAGTATTCTATACAATCAGTTTAAGCTGTTCAGCAATCAATTATTGACTTGATTTAAATTCATTAAGGTCTCCGCCTTTTTTCATCATCTTTCAGTTCATTGAAAACATCAAGATTATTCAAAGCGCGCTCAAATACTGAATTAACTTGTTTAGGTATCCAATTCCCCGAATTATCAGGAGCTGGTTTCGCCGGCATTGTTTTGAACGGCTCAAAGTTTGTTTTCGATTTAATCCAGTGCCGATCTCGCCTATTGCCATACTGGACCGGATCAGCCAAGGCTTGCTGCTCGCCAAAGTTACCGCGCACTACACCCGGCTGAACTGTGCTGAGTTTCTCAGCGACATTGCCCCCACTAGGCGTATGCTAAGAAAATCAACTCTGGTCATGGACAATCTGAACACCTGCCTGCTAGTTTCATTTTATGAGACTCAAACTACTCGAGTAGCCCAAGGCACTGCGGGACGTTTTGAATTTGTCTATACGCTGAAAGCATGGCAGACGGCCGAACATAACGAAAATTGAGATCAATGTCATGTTCAGCAGTGTATGAATCGCCGTATTGGACACCTTTGAGAAAGAGGGCGAGTCGAGAGGTGGCTGCCCTGGCAGGCTGATCGGGATCGACTGCCAGTCACCACGGCTGATATGCGCACCACGCTGCAATGCCTTTATCCGGCACTACCTGAATGACTTAACTCCGGTCATTTTTCTGTACGAAGGGCCGCATAGACGCACCAGCACATGAGCAGCACCACAATCGTAAAGGGAATGCCCGTGGAAACCGCAGCCCCTTGGAGAGCCGTAAGGCCGCCGCCCAGAAGCAAAGCAATCGCCACCAAGCCTTCAAGCGTGCACCAAAACACGCGCTGCGATACCGGTGCATCCATCTTGCCGCCGGCCGTAATGGTGTCGATCACCAAGCTGCCGCTGTCTGAAGAAGTGACAAAGAAAATCACGATCAGGATCAGGGCAATCGGGGAAACAATGCTGTACAGCGGCAATTCCTGGAGGAAGCCAAAGAGGGCTCCTTCCGGCTTGTAGCTGTCGATCACTGTAGCTCGAACGCCTTCCGCAGCGCCCGCATTGAGCATGTCGATGGCCGCGCCGCCGAAGGTCGACATCCAGAGTGCGCAAACCATAGTCGGGGCAATCAGGGCGCACAGGACAAATTCGCGCACAGTCCGACCTTTGGAGATGCGGGCGATAAACATGCCGACAAAAGGCGACCATGCGATCCACCAGGCCCAGTAGAAAGTAGTCCAGCCATGGAAGAAGCTCATGTCCTCGCGCCCGAAGGGGTTTGACAGAGCCGGCAGCAGCCGCAAATAATCAACCATGACATCAAAATAGCGTGTTATGGCCAAGGTCGCACCTGTCACAAATAATACAAAGAAGAAGAGAACAACTGCCATGAACATGTTGATTTCGGAGAGTCGCTTGACTCCCTTGTCCATGCCCAGCAGAACCGAGCCGAGCGCAATGGCCGTAATGCCAATGATCAGCAAGACAACGACCGTATTGGACGGCTCGATTCCGGCAATTTCTTTCAGGCCAAAAGCAATCTGCTGAGCGCCGAGGCCAAGCGAAGTGGTCAGTCCGAAAAGTGTTGCGAATACGGCAAGCGTGTCGATGATATGACCCCACCACCCCCAGACTCGCTCGCCTAAAATGGGATAGAACGCCGACCGGAGTGTCATCGGCATCCCCTTGTTGTAAGTGAAGATTGCCAGCGTCAGGCCAACAACCGCATAAACGCACCAGCCGCCAAGGCCCCAGTGATGTATGGTCCCCACAATCCCAATGTACTCGTTGCCGGGCTGGCTGATATCGATATTCAGCGGGCGGGCGTTTCCGCCTTCTGAGAAGTTGTAATAGGTTGGCTCAAGGACACCGAAGAACAGCAGTCCAATCCCGATGCCGGCGGCGAACATCATGGCAATCCAGGCGGGCATAGAGTAATCCGGCTTGGCATCCCTGCCTCCGATTCGAACCGACCCGACCGGCAAGAAAATCAGTACCAGGCAAAAAATCAGCATAATGTCAACCTAAAGGACTAGAAACCAATCGAATTCCTGAGTCAGGAACGGCCGCAGCCAGCCAAAAAATTCAGCAGTCGCTTGCTGATTGGCCAGCGCCAGGAGTACAAATGCGATAATCAGCAGCCCTGAGATCAAAAAAACAGGATTGTGAATATCAAGGCCGAATGGTCGAATGTTGTCTTGCCCAAGATTGAAATCCGTTTGGAATTTGGGATCCTGAGCCGCTGTCTGCCTGTCAGTTTGGGGATGATTCATTACTCTCCGGAATGCGTCATAAAAAGCAGGTGCTCAAAGTCAGTTATGCTCATGAATGAACGCTATTGTGTCTGATGCTGGCACTGTTTGGCCAGCTGTCAGCAAGTGAGTATGGCTTAATTTGCATCAACCGCTGTTGGGCAAAGAGTTTTTTTTTTTCGTTGGAGCATTTTTTTGTCGCGCCTCCTCCGCGGTGCGGATTGTCCTTGCGTTCCCGCAGATGGCGCCGGGATCACGCTGAGAATCCCCGCCTCATAGCTGGTGCGGTGCAGATCTTTGCGGCCAAACCTGTTGTCGGCCGCAAAGCTGCTGCTGTCAGCGGCCTCGGGAAGCGCCTGCGCCCGCAGGCTGCGCTGTCGCCGGAAATCGGATTCTGAGCATGCGCTGACCGATATAATCAGCGGCTGTTCGCAATCGCTTACTTTTCTATCGGAAGGTTTTCTTTGGCCCAGGCAGCGAAGCCTCCGCGCAGCGTACGGACATCCGCGAATTCGTTCTTGCGCAGGATTCCGGCGGCTTTTTGGCTGCGATTGCCCAGGCGACAGACAACCACAATCGGACGGGATTTGAATTTGGACAGCACATTAATGTCGGTGCTGATGCGGCTCAGCGGGATGTTGCGAGCTTTCGGGACCCGCCCTCTTTCGAAATCTTTCGGATCAGACACATCAATGACAACAGCATTCTCATTGCGCATCACCCGCGGCAGATCCATTGCATTCACCACTCCGATGCCCCCCGCGCGCTGTCTCAGCGGCTCAAACGCCAATAGCGCAACAATCGCAGCCAAGGCGGCGAACAGGTGCCAATTCAGCTTGACAAACTCCAAATCCATCCGTCAAATCACTATTGCATTGGTTGTGTCGACAGGCGGCGCGTTCACGTGGACGCATGCCGACGGTGAAACTGAGAATTATACCGAAGAGCTGGCTCTTGTTCGGGCGCAAGTGCACCAATTGCAGGCCAGCGAAGCCGCTGTGCGGCGGCAGCTTCTCGACGCTGAGAACAAGCGCCAGAACATAGCTGACCAGCTGTCCGCCCTGACTGAGCAAGAACAGCATCTTGAGCAGAAGCTCAGCGAGCAGAGTCCGCAGTTCCGAGACCTCGTCAAGCGCCGCAATGAGCTGCGCCTGCAGCTGAGAAGAAAATCGGCCGCCCTGCAGTCAATCGTGCGGGGCTCGATCATCACCTCGCGAATCGATCTGGTTAAAGTCCTGTTCAGTCCCAACGAACCGAAGCAGCTGCTGCGCGCTCTTCGATACTATCGTCATCTGACCCGGCTCCAGGCGCAAGAGACTCGGGCCGCCTATCAGATGATGCGCGAGCTCGATCAGACCGAGTCGCAGCTGCTTGCCAGCAATGGTCCGATCGCCAGGCTGAATAAAAACCGGCGGCAGCTGAGGCAAAGCCATACCCAGCTGGCAGCAACAGTCGTATCCCTGCGGCAGCGCATTGCGGGACATCAATCGGCCCTCGATGACAGGGCAGCTGAAGAGAAACGTTTGCTCAATCTGCTTGTCGAATGAGACAAAGCGGGCGCAATCCAGCGAGCCTGTTTTTGAATATTCAATCACCTTGAATGGCAGGTTTCAAATACAATGGCATTCCGCAATCCTTTAGATATCAGCAACACGCTCAAATATTCATGATCAACGCTTTTCGACGCTCCAGATTTGCAAGTGTCTTTCTGGGATTCTCATTTGCGGTGTTTCTAGGGTCCGCCGCACAGGCGCAGCAGGAACTGCGCGCGCTTCAGCCGCTGCCGCTTGAAGAAATCTCAACATTTACCAAAGTGTTTGAGACGATCAAGAGCAGCTATGTTGAGCCGATCACAGACCAGGAGCTGCTGAACAATGCCATCCGCGGAATGATTGCCGGTCTTGATCCGCATTCGTCGTTTCTCAATCGAGACGAGATGTCAGATTTCGAAGTGGAAACAACCGGCCGATATGGCGGTCTTGGCATTGAGATCACCAAAGAGCCTGGCGGCATACGGGTGGTCACTCCGATTGACGACTCGCCTGCATCGGAGGCAGGCATCCGGCCGGGTGACCTGATTATTCGCCTGGACGATGCACATGTTGACCGGCTTACGATCAGCGAGGCTGTGGATTTGATGCGCGGCGAACCCGGTTCAGATATCAAGCTGACCATCGTCCGCCAAGGCATCTCAGGCCCGCTGGAGTTTGTTCTCACACGCGCGATCATCCGGATTCGAAGCGCTCGCAGCTACCTGCTGGAACCGGAATTCGGCTACATCCGAATTACCCAGTTTCAAACCTCCACACCTGAGCTGGTGCGATCCGAAGTTCAGAAAATGAGCCGCGATGCGGGACAGATCAGCGGACTCGTGCTTGATTTGCGGAACAATCCAGGCGGCGAATTGAGAAGTGCAGTCGGAATTTCCGATCTGTTTATCGAAAATGGAGTGATCGTCACCACCAAAGACCGCGACGGTGTGATCGATCAGGAATATCGCGCGACACCCGGCGACATCGTCAATGGCGTGCCGGTCGTCGTGCTCGTCAATGAAGGCTCTGCATCAGCCTCTGAAGTTGTGGCCGGCGCCCTGCAGGATCACCGCCGTGCAGTGATCATGGGCAAAACCACTTTTGGCAAGGCATCCGTGCAGACTATTCTGCCGATCAGTCAGACCGCGACTTTGAAACTGACCACCCATCGATACTATACGCCGAATGACCGATCCATTCAGGCGGAAGGCATCATTCCTGACATTGTAGTCGACCTGATTGAGCTGCCCGAAAATCAGGAACAGTCTGCAGCAACAATTCGCGAAGGCGACCTCAGCGGCGCGATCGAAAACGAGAACAGCGGCGCGACCGAAGAGCAGTCATTCACTTATGAGGGCCGTGACTATCAGCTGCAGCAGGCCTTGAATCTGCTCAAGGCGCTGCAAATCGCCCAGCCTTCGGACGGCTGAGCATTCCAGCCTCAAGGCTGGTGTCAAACAGCAACTTGGAGGCGCTGCTGCGCGGTTGGCTCGGCGCAGCAGTACCACGGTTCTGACATCTGCGGCGCCGGCGAGCTGGCTGGCAGCCGCAGTTCGGGGCCTTGGCGCCCGGCGGCCTGATGCGCCCGGCTCCAGATTCCCGTAAAAATATCCTCGCGGCTCAATCCGTCGGCTTCTGCCTCCATCACCCAGTCGAGGATCGCTGCCTGCAGTGCATCGACAGCCGGCTCCGGGTGGCGCCATTGATAGCCAAGTCTCTCTGGATCGAAATCTCCAAGCCAGCGACTGCGGTCTGCCGAGCTCAACAGCGGCGAGCCGCGCGGCAGCAGCAGTCGAATGCCCAATTGCACAGGGACTATGCTGCCGACCAGATTCAGAGCAGCGATCTCGCTGAGCAGTTTGAGATAGCCGTTGAGCGTCGTCCATGGCGTGAATGGCACGAAGGTGGGAATCATCGCGATGCCCAGATTGCGCAGCAGCTGCAAGGCCTCTTTGAAATCCGCGCAGTCATGACCCTTATCCAGCCGGATCAGCACCTCATCTTCCAGCGACTCCGCCGCGCTGGTGATGAACAGACAGCCGGCAGCTGCAAAGACTGTCATAAGGGCTGAATTTTTCTTGATATGCTCGATTTTGACCGTCGCATCCCAAGTCAGATGGGGGAACTCAGCGCCGAGCTTCTTGATGACTCGCAGCGCATGTTTCGGGCCGTTTAGAAAATCCGGGTCACCAAATGAAATGTGCTGTGCGCCGGCAGCGACCTGCTGGCGAATATCATCGATCACCACTTCGACCGGAACGATGCGGAATGTACCGGCATAAACCGGAACCACCGGACAATGACGGCATAAGTGCTTGCAGCCGCGGCTGCTTTCGGCAAACCCGACAGTGCGCTGCCGGCCGTCTGGCAGAGTCAGCGTCGCATACTGATCCAGCTTTGGCAGCACGTTGCGCTGCGGCCGGATAAACTGAATTTTGCCCAAATCAATTCTAGTCGTGCGCCAGGCATCACGAGGCAATCGATCGCGGACCGCACTGCACAGCGCAACCAGATCGGTTTCCGATTCCCCGCCGAATACATGCTGTGCGCCCAGAGCGCGGAAGTAGTCATCATTGACGGGCGCATACAGGCCGTACACACAAATCACCGGCCGCGGCTGCCAGGCAGCAATCACTGGAACAGCTTGCGCCGCCAGTCTGGCTCCCGTATGCATGGCCAGATGAATCGCAACGACTCCGGCATCTGCAATCCGCTGCGGGTCGAGCGGGCCGATGGACAAATCGATGCAGCATACCTCAAAACCCTCCCGCTCCAGCCAGGCAGCGGGCTGTGCGAGGGCAAAAGGCTGGCGGCCGATTTCGTATGGACTGATTAAGGCAACTTTCATGATGGCAGACGCGAACGGCCGCGCCCCGCCTAAAGCAGCCCGAGACTCAGCAGTGCGTCTTCGCTCATGCGGTCTTTGGTCCAGGGCGGATCCCAAACGAGCTCTACATGCACATCGCGGATCCCCTCAATGCATTTGACTGCACATTCAACCGTGCCGGGAAAAGTCTGCGCCACCGGACATCCGGGCGAGGTCAGAGTCATGTCAATCCTGACGACGTTTTGCGCGTCAATGCGGATCGCGTAAATCAATCCCAAATCATAAATGTTGATTGGAATCTCAGGATCATAGACACCGCGCAGCGCATCGACAATCTGCTGCTCAAGCACCAGATCAGCAACTGATTCACTCTCGCTTGCATGCTTGATTTTGTCATCGGCCAATGCCTGCGACGGATCGCCGGCCTGAAGAAACTCAGCGACAAAACTGTCTTGCAAAAATGAAGGTTTATCGGCCGATTGGCTCATTCGGTTGTCACCTGCTCATCTGAGCCATTGATGGCTGCGACAGCCGTATGCCAGGCAAGGGTAGCGCATTTTACGCGGGCTGGAAATTCTCGCACCCCGCTTAAGGCCTCAAGTTTCCCGATATCGGCGGCCGGCGCATCTTGAGCGCCGGTGACCTGTCCGCGAAACGTCTCAAACAGCGCTTCGGCTTCCTGCCGCGTCTTGCCCCGCAGCATCTCGGTCATGATGGACGCTGAGGCCAGCGATATGGCGCAGCCATGACCGGTAAAGCGCATGTCCTGTATCACCTCATTGTCGTCCAGCACACAGCGCACCGTCAGCTCATCGCCGCACAGCGGGTTGACGCCCTCAGCGGTGCAGTTGGCACAGGTCAAAGGTCCATAATTGCGCGGGTTGCGGCCGTGATCAATAATTACTTCCTGATACAAATCTCTCAGATACTCATTCATTACCTGGCAAACAGCTCCCGGGCCCGGTCAAGTGAATCAAACAGAAAATCGACTTCCGCAAGCGTGTTATAGACGCCAAACGACGCTCTGGCGGTTGCCGCCACCCCAAAATACTGCATGACAGGCATGGCGCAGTGATGACCGACGCGAATTGCAATCCCCTCGCGATCAACGATGGTGCCCAAGTCGTGCGGGTGAATGCCATCGATTCCAAACGCAAACACGCCCGACTTGTGCGGCGCATTGCCGTAGATGCGAATGTCATCATGCTCGGCAGCTCTTCGGTGCGCCTGCGCAAGCAGCTCGTCTTCATGCGCCGCAATGTTCGAAATGCCCAGCTCCCACATGAATTCTATCGCGGCGCCCAAGCCGACTGCATCCGCGATATTCGGCGTGCCCGCCTCAAACTTGTGAGGAATCTGCGCATACTCGGAGCCCTCGAATGTCACCCGCCGAATCATCTCGCCGCCACCCTGGTAGGGCGGCATCGCCTCGAGCAGATGCCGCTTTCCATACAGTACGCCGATACCGGTCGGGCCATACATTTTGTGTCCGGAAAAGGCAAGAAAGTCGCAATCAAGCTGCTGCACGTCAAGGGCAAGATGAGGCACGGCCTGAGCGGCATCCACCATCACAACGGCGCCGACATCATGCGCTTTGCGAATCATCGATGCGACCGGGTTGACAGTACCCAGTGAATTGGCCACATAGGAAAGCGCGACAACCGCCGTTTTGGAATTGAGCAGCCGATCATATTCTGCAGTGACCAGCTGACCCTCATCATCCATCGGGATTTTGCGGACAGTACAGCCGGCCTGCTCAGCGATCAGCTGCCACGGAACAATATTGGAATGATGCTCCATCTCGCTGATCAGTATTTCGCTGTCCGCCCCAAGCATGCTGCGGCCGTATGAGCTGGCCGCCAGATTGATGGCCTCGGTGGTGCCGCGCACAAAAATAATCTCTTTGCTTTCAGCCGCATTGACGAACTGCCGCACCTGCTCGCGGGCGGTCTCATAGCTTTGAGTGGCGCGATCGCTCAAGGCATGCACACCCCGATGGACATTGGCATGGCGCTCGCTGTAGTACTGCTTGAGAGCCTGCTGCACCGCCAGCGGTTTCTGCGAGCTGGCAGCGCTGTCGAGATACACCAGCTGCCGCCCGTAAACCTGCTCTTGCAAGATTGGAAACTGTGCGCGGACCTGCTCAATGTCAATTGCGGCAGCGGGCGCACTGGCCGTCTCTGCGATCTGCGTGACTGCGCTCATGGCGCCACTCCCGGCAAGGCCAGGCCGCCGATTTTTCGGCGCACCAGATCCGCCGCCTGCTCGCGCACGCTGTCAAGCTCGATGCGGTCGATCATCTCGGCGGCGAACGCCTGAGTGAGCAGCTCCCGCGCAGTCATCTCATCCAGTCCGCGGGCGCGCAGATAGAATACGGCATCCTCATCCAGCTGGCCGACAGTTGCACCGTGGGAGCACTTGACATCATCCGCGTAAATTTCCAGCTGCGGCTTGGTATCGGCTTCGGCATCCGGTGACAGCAGCAGATTGTGATTCTGCTGCTGCGCATCGGTATGCTGCGCATCCTTTCTGACAATCACGCGACCATGAAATACCGAGCGAGACCGGTCATCAAGAATGCCTTTGTAATATTCCTCACTGGCGGCATTGGCGCTGGCATGCTCAACGCTTGTATGGTTGTCAATATGCTGCGAGCCGGAACCAATAGAAAGACCATTCAGGATGCAGTGTGATCCCTCACCGTCGAGAGACTGGACAATCTCATGGCGATGCAGCAGCGAGCCGAGCGCCAGAGAAAATATCGCGCAGCGGCTGTCAGCGGCTTGCCGGATCCGGGTATTGCCGATATGAAACGCGGCCGCGCTTTCGTTCTGAATCCGGTAATGCTGAACCTCCGCGCCGGCCTGCAGCTCAAAAGCCAGCGATGCGTTGGTGAGGTGATTGGTCTCATCCAGGGAAGCGAATTGCTCCACAATCCTCAGTCGCGCGCCGGCCTCGGCATACACCAGTGCGTTGGCATTGCACAGCGTCGCTTCTGCGGCGCGCTGGCTGAGCCATAGAATCTCGATGGGTTTTTCAACCTCAGCGCCGGCGCCGGCCTGGATCACCACGCCATCCGCCGCCAGACCGGCGCCGCAAGCGGCGAATCCATCCGCAGCATCAGTCGCTCTCTGACTGAGGCTGTCCAGTGTGACAGCGGCGATTTTTGAGCCATTCAGATGACTGAACATGGCTGCCAGCGAGACAATCTCGACACCCGCCGGCAAATCCTCAAGCATTGACAGCTGCTGACTGAACCAGCCGTTGACCAGCACGATGCGGTACGCATCTGCGCGCGGCGGAAACTTTGCCTGGAGCTCCTCTTCGCTGAGTGTGCTTTGCTCCGGCCTGGCGAACTCAAACGCAATCCGCTCCAGGGACCGAATGCTGGTGTATTTCCAGGCCTCATCGGTCAGTTTCGGCAAGCCTATTGCCGCAAACCGCTCCAGGGCGCGCTGCCGAATTTTCTGCACCGCGGGATTGTCAGCGCCCGGCAAGGCGCTGAATACAGCCGCGCTGTAGCTGCGCAGATGGGATTCAAGCTGGGAGTGTCTCATGCAACGGCCTTCGGGGTCTCTTCCAGGATCCAGCCGTAGCCATAGCGATCCAGCTCATGGGCCAAATTCTTGTCACCGGAGCGAACGATGCGCCCGCCAATCAGTACATGCACGTAATCTGGCACAATGTATTCCAGAATACGCGGAAAATGCGTAATAATCAGCGTCCCGCGATCTTCACGCGACAGGGAATTGACGCCTTTGGAAACAATTTTCAAGGCATCAATATCGAGTCCCGAATCCGTTTCATCCAGCACAATCAGCTGCGGCTCCATCATGATGAGCTGCAGAATCTCATTGCGCTTTTTCTCGCCGCCGGAAAATCCGTCGTTGACGGACCGATACAGAAACGACTCATCGATATCAAGCAGCTTGATTTTGGAGCGGATCAGCTTCAGAAAGTCCAGGGCATCCACCTCGGCCTGTCCGCGATGCTTGCGAACCGCATTGACGGCAGCCTTGATCAGATAGATATTGTTCACACCTGGAATCTCGATGGGATGCTGAAAGGCCAGAAAGATGCCATTGCGAGACCGATCCTCGGGCTCCATTTCCAGCAGATTCTCGCCTTTGTAGGTGACAGTTCCCTGCACCTCATCGACGACTTTGCCCGTCAGCACGTTCGCCAGAGTGCTCTTGCCTGAGCCGTTGGGGCCCATGATTGCATGGACCTCGCCGGCATTGATCGTCAGATCAAAGCCAGTGAGAATTTTCTTATCGTCAATCTCAACTTTCAGATCTGCAATCGAAAGCATGCCATTGTCTCCTGAATTATCGGTTGTGTTGCTGAAGGCGGACAATCGGCAGTGTTCAGCCGACCGCACCCTCAAGACTGATGCCTAGCAAAGCCTGCGCCTCGACGGCAAACTCCATCGGCAGCTCTTTGAATACTTCTTTGCAGAAGCCGTTGACGATCATCGAGACGGAATCCTCCTCAGACAGGCCGCGCTGACGGCAGTAGAACAGCTGATCCTCGCTGATGCGCGAGGTCGTGGCCTCATGCTCGACTTTTGCGGTGTTATTTTTCACCTCAATGTAGGGAAAGGTATGCGCGCCGCATCGATCTCCCATCAGCAATGAGTCACACTGCGAATAGTTGCGGGCGTTTTCCGCGCCCTTTAGAACCTTGACCAGGCCGCGGTAGGCATTCTGCCCGCGCCCGGCGGAAACGCCTTTGGAAATAATCGTGCTGCTGGTGTTGCGGCCAATGTGTACCATTTTGGTGCCGGTATCGGCCTGCTGGCAGTTATTGGTCAAAGCGACCGAGTAGAACTCGCCGACCGAGTGGTCGCCCTCAAGCACCACACTGGGATACTTCCAGGTGATCGCCGACCCGGTTTCCACCTGTGTCCAGGATATTTTGGCGCGCTCGCCGCGGCAGGCGCCGCGCTTGGTGACAAAATTGTAAATTCCGCCGCGGCCTTCCGCATCGCCGGGATACCAGTTCTGCACGGTGGAATATTTGATTTCAGCGTCTTTATGAGCCACCAGCTCGACCACTGCCGCGTGCAGCTGGTTCTCGTCGCGCATGGGCGCTGTGCAGCCCTCAAGATAGCTGACATAGCTGCCCTCGTCGGCAACAATCAGGGTGCGCTCAAACTGCCCGGTGTTCATTGCGTTGATGCGGAAATATGTGGACAGCTCCATCGGACAGCGAACCCCTTTGGGCACGTAGACAAACGAACCGTCACTGAAAACTGCTGAGTTCAGCGCCGCAAAAAAGTTATCACCCGCAGGCACCACCGTGCCAAGATACTTCTGCACCAGTTCCGGGTGCTCCCGCACCGCCTCGGAGAAGGAGCAGAAAATGACGCCTGCGTCGGCGAGCGTCTGCTTGAATGTGGTGGCAACCGATACGCTGTCGAACACCGCATCGACCGCAACGCCGGCCAGCATTTTCTGCTCCGACAGCGGAATGCCGAGTTTTTCATAAGTTTCCAGCAGTTTAGGATCCACCTCATCCAGGCTCTTGGGACGGTCCTCATCCGACTTGGGCGCTGAGTAATAGCTGATCTCCTGATAATCAATCGGCGTGTAGCTGACGTGCGCCCACGCCGGCTCTTGCATTTTCTGCCATTTGCGGTAGGCGCGCAAGCGCCAGTCCAGCATGAACTGCGGCTCCTGCTTGATCTCAGACAGCGCCGCAATGACGTTTTCATCCAGACCGGGCGGAAACGTCTCCGACTCAATGTCGGTGACAAACCCTTCTTTATATTCTCTGGCTACAAAGCCGCTGATATCGTCCATTTTCTCTCAGTTCCTGTGTTTGGATTATTCTGTCGGCTGATGCCGGCATCAGCTGAACTCAACCGCACAAGCTGCTGCCGATTCACAGTTCTGCGCCTGCCGCTCAGCGACCTGCCGCACCCGATGTCCCTGCACAATGTCGCCGAGCTTGATGTCGTACAGAAACGTTGCGATCTTGCTGCTCAAATTCGTCCACAATTCATGCGTGAGGCAAATCTCGCCTTCTTGGCAGTTCTGCCTGCCCTTGCACAGGGTGACATCCACATTCTCGTCGACGGCGCTGATAATCTCGTAAATTGAGATCATCTCCGCCGGACGCCCCAGACGATAGCCGCCGCCGGGGCCGCGCACACCATGCACCAGGCCATTTGCCTTGAGCTTGGTAAACAGCTGCTCAAGGTAAGCGATCGAGATTTTCTGATGCTGGGCAATGGTTGCGAGCGTGACACGCTTGCCGGCAGCGCCGCTTAAAGCCAAATCCATCATCGCAGTCACTGCGTAGCGCCCTTTGGTTGTCAGTCTCATAGGCAGATTCCACACCGCTGTTGCATAATTCCTTAGTAATATAGTTGGTTTTTTCAGAATTTTCAAGTGCTGAAGCAAAATTTTTTGTCCAGCAACGGATGCAGTAGCCGCGCGCGCCGAATGGCGGCGTCACTGCATCAAGGCTTTCGCTTCGATCCATTCAATTCCAATCCATTGTTTTTGATCATAATTTGAGATCATATCAGGCCAGCAGCGAATTGCGGCTGCCAAGATGGGACGCGGACCGAATATCGAAAATCGGATTTTCAATCGAAAGATTGCGTCACCTGCAAAACCCAATCCTGAGAAATTACAGGTAAAATGAACGCTCGCGGCGCCGCATCAGGTCAATTTACGGCGGCCGGCGAGATCATTGCGCGGCTCCGACGCTGCGTTTCAAAAAGCCTCTGCATTGTCACTGATGAGATGATGCCGGCGACAGGCGCAGATTGTTTTTGCGATCTGCGGGGACAGCAATTCGGGGCCGGCAGCGGTGGATTGAGCTCAATGGCAATTTCATCTTAAAACTGTCCGAAGGATCTGTCAAGACCGCTCCGCCGCCGCAGTGCAGGCGTGCTGTGCGGCAGCCAAAAGGATTGCGCAACTGGCGCTGAACTCATGAAAAAAAATATCGATCATCAACCGTCGAAAGACGCAACAGATCCAGTTTGCGGCATGGCAGTCAGCTCCGCAACCTGCCCGCATCAGTACGAGTTCTCTGGCAAGAAGTACTATTTCTGCTGTGCGAGCTGCCTGAGCAAATTTAAAGCACAGCCGCAAAATTACCTCAATGGCAGACCGCAGCGGCCGGCAGCGGATCAGGCTGATTTATCACAGGTCGAATTTACCTGCCCGATGTGTCCGGATATCCTGCAAATCGGACCAGGCGCCTGCCCGAGCTGCGGCATGGCGCTGGAACCTGTGCATCTGCCGCCGGACACCGGACAGCCCAATGCAGAGCTGGCGGATTTTCGCAAGCGCTTTGCGGCGGGCGCCGGCTTTGCCGCCGCGGTGCTCATCCTGGCCATGGGCCCTCACATCGGATTGCCGCTTGACGATTACATTCGCCCGCAAGCCTCTGCCTGGCTGCAGCTCATTCTGACCACCCCGGTTGTCTTTTGGTGCGGATTGCCATTTATCAAGCGCGGATGGGATTCGGTTGTGAACCGATCTCTGAATATGTTTACCCTGATTGCGCTGGGCACTACATTCGCTTACCTTGCGAGTGTCGCATTTGTACTGTTTCCTGCTCTGGCCGCCGTCATGATGCCGCAGTCGCAGCAGGTGCCAGTTTACTTTGAGGTGGCTGCCGCGATCATCATGCTGGTGCTGCTGGGACAAATGCTGGAGCACAAGGCGCGAGACAAGACGAATGCCGCACTCAAGCAGCTCAGCCAGCTCCGGCCGGCTGTTGCCCGGCGCCGCAATGCCAGCGGCGAATTCGAGGAAATCGATCTGGCAGCGGTCGGGATCGGCGACCGGCTCGCCGTGCGTCCGGGGGAACTTGTGCCGCTGGATGGTGTGATCGAGCAGGGACGCTCCAGCATTGATGAATCGCTGATCACGGGTGAGCCCATTCCAGCAGACAAGCATGAAGGCAGCGCAGTGAAGGCCGGGACGATGAATCTCTCCGGCGCATTCGTGCTGCGCGTTGAGAGAGAACACCAGCAGACTTTGCTGTCGCAAATTATCAATATGGTCAGTGCGGCGCAGCGCAGCCGCGCACCCATTCAAAGTCTGGCAGATCGCGTTGCCGCTTATTTTGTGCCGGTCGTCATCGCCATTGCGGCCGCGGCATTTTTGATCTGGTCGATTTATGGCCCTGCGCCCTCTTTCCTGTTCGCTCTGATCGCCGCAGTGTCGGTCTTGATCATTGCCTGTCCCTGTGCGCTTGGACTAGCCACACCGATGTCAATCGTTGTCGCTGTGGGCCGATCCGCACTGCTTGGGATTCTAGTCAAGGATGCCGAGGCGCTGGAGCGGCTGGCAGACATCGACACAGTCATACTGGACAAAACCGGCACGATCACGCAGGGGCGCCCGCAGCTGACTGGGATGCAAGCGATCGATGACACAGCAGACGAAGTCCTGGCGCTGGCTGCCTCACTGTGCCAAGCGAGTGAGCATCCACTCGCCCAGGCCATTGCGGCGGCAGGAAAATGCAAGGACTCAAGCAAGGTCGCAGACTTTAAAAACGAGCCTGGCATGGGCATCAGCGCCAAAGTCGAGGGCATTGAGGTTCATGTCGGCAGCCGCGCGCTGCTTGAAGCGCATGGCATCGAACTGCCGGAGAGGCTTGAAGAGATCTATGAGGCCAGCGATATTGCATATACCCCGGTGCTGATCGCGGCCGGGCGGCAGGCCAAGGCTGTGCTTGAATTGTCCGATACCCTCAAGCCTTCAAGTATCGGCGCCGTTGAGCAGCTCAAGCAGGCCGGCAAGCGCGTCATTATGGTAACCGGTGATCAGCGGGCCGCCGCGCATTGCGTCGCGCAGGCATGCGGCATTGCAGAGATCTGGCCGAATACGCTCCCGCAAGCGAAAGCCGGCATTGTTCAGTCACTGCAGCAAGAAGGCGCAAAAGTTGCTGTGGTCGGCGACGGAATCAATGATGCGCCGGCACTGGCGCAGGCAGATGTCGGCATTGCCATGGGCACCGGTGCCGACATTGCCATGGAATGCGCCGGCATTACGATTGTCTCAGGCGAGCTGAAAAGCGTCCCGGTCGCGTTGTCAGTGGCCGCAATGACTATGAAAAATATTCGGCAAAACCTCTTCTTTGCATTCTTTTACAACTCAATCGGCGTACCGCTGGCGGCCGGTGTGCTGTATCCATTTTTCGGCTGGCTTCTGTCACCGGTGATTGCAGCGGCGGCGATGAGCCTGTCTTCTGTTTCAGTCATTGCCAATGCCTTGCGCCTTAGGAAAGCCAATATCAGCCGTATCATTCGCAAATAATTGGAGAACCAGATGCTGGGTGGGATTCGCGCCCAGCAAGCTGGTGCGCGACGCGGAGACCAGCATGGAAAAGTATAATGTAACTGCAATAAAGTATTTACTCAAGTTTCGTATTTCGGCTGGCGCAATACAAGCGCTGGCGAGCGCCGCCGAAATGGCGGCGCTGCACAGCTGCACACGACAGGCGCTGAACAGATTCGTTTGCTGCGCGTCGGCCAAGCGAGGACCGCTGCAATGACAGAATTTGACGCCAGTTACAAGCGTATTTTCGGCGGCGCTGAGGCGATCGAGGCCTACCTGCGCTATGCGCCGATCCCGAAGAAAATATTCGACTCTTTGGATCTGTCCACACTGCGAAAGGCAGACACAGCATTGGTGAGCGACACTCTGCTGCAGCGTCATGCTGACAGCATCTGGGAGGTTGAGGACCTCGGCAAGTCAGACTCGCTTTACTTCGTCCTTCACGTCGAGTTCCAGTCATTTGCCGAACCAGCCATGGCTCTTCGCATGCATGCATATACAGCTTTGCTATACGAAAACATCTTCCGCAGACGCAAGGGCGCGGGGCGAAAGCACAAGCTGCCCACGGTGCTGCCGGTCGTGCTGTATACGGGCAAAGACCCCTGGACTGCGCCGCTTGAGATTCGGGCGTTTCTCAATGACTCTCACAGCGAGGTGCATCCGACTTTCCGCTATCTGCTGATTGATGAGCATCGGCTGGTGCAAAGCGAGAAGGCGAAGGCGGAGGATTTGGCCGGTGCGCTGATGCAGATGCGTCATGGCAAGGAATATGATAGAATTGAGTATGCCATTCGATACATAATCGAATCGGAGTCTTATCGCTCGGACCGGCGGGCGTATGATGAGCTGGCAAAAGAGGTTGGCAAATACAGATATGGGCTGGAGGTGGCAACGATGGAGCAGTTCGCGGTGGATTTGGAGGATTTGGAGAACAACATTCGACAGCAAGGCATTGAGCAAGGCATTGAGCAAGGAAGGGAGCAAGGCATTGAGCAAGGAAGGGAGCAAGGAAGGGAGCAAGTGGCCCGGCAAATGCTCAATGAGGGCTTGTCTGTGCGCAGCATTGAGAACTGTACTGGACTGACCATGGAGCAGATTCGAGCTTTCCGGAATGGCAGTTAGCGAAATGGGGCTGCGGCGGCAGCGGCAATGGGTTCGAATCTCCCAAAGCGGTGAAGTTGAGATGAAGGCGCAGATCGGCAGACTGAATAATTCTCGGATGAGGACTGCAGCTGGATTCGAGAATTCATAAACCTGTGCCTGATGGCATATTCAGGCGCCTGATATGCTGAGAATGAACCCCCGAAGATTGTGGTATTTACAATTGGTGCCATGCATTGGACTGGGGATGAACTTCAAAACAAACGTAATATTCAATTGCATGGAGTCGGTTTTGAAGCGGCAGTTCGGACGCATCAGCAGTGCTCGAAAGGCTGCCAAACGAGAAAGACGCATCTATGAAGAAAAGCGGTAACAAGCGGACCGACAAACACGTTGTGGAATTGGAGTATCTGTAAGGGCTGTCGGAAGACTGAATCGATATACACGACATTCCGTGAGATGACAGATTGGTCTGGCGTTGAACGCAGGTTGTTTTACAAGCCAGTTAAAACAGCAGATAACTTTGCGCTTGGATGCCGACAATTGTTTATTGGTTTAAGGTAAAAATGCCTGGCGGACGCGGCTGTCAAACTGCAGTTAACCAAGCGTTGCGCGACCATATTAAAGGTCATCCGGTTGAGTAAGACCCAGGGTCGGCAAGTCGATCCAATAAGATTCTTGACGAGTTTGAGCTGCAAGAGAATTTCCGCACTGTCTCGCGAAAGCCTCGCCGAGAATAGGTTGAATCGAATCTAGAATTCAGCGAGATCGGATAGGTCGCGTCCGTACCCACTCATCGAAATACGAAACTCCGTCCCATTAGTTATGTTTCAATTACTTGTTCATCATTGCGAGAACATCCAGCGAGCCGTGAGCAATGCAATACGGCTTGCCTTTATCCAGATACTGCGGCTCAAACGTAATAGGCTTGAGTACTTCTCTCAGCTTCAAGGCTGATCATCCAGTACCTCCTGCATCTTGGCCTTGGCCCGAAATCAGACACTGTAGACTTCTGGTGCAGAGACCAGACTTGCGGGCAATCCGCCTGCTGTCGCTGCGCGGGCTAACAGAATGCGTACTGCATCCGAGAGTGTCATCAGGTCAAAGCCAGCAAGTGCGTCCAAAGCATGAACTTTGAGTTCTCATCATCAATACGAACCTGGGGCATAGAGCAACTGTCCGTCGACAAATTTTCGCTCTATTCAGCGACGGAAAAGTCTACAGTGAGAATGGTTGTCTCGGGTCGGATTCCACCCCTGAAAATCGTCCATTCTGGTATCGAAAAATAAGGTAACGCCAATGATGCGCGCCGGACAGCGCGTTAGGTCGCATTATGCCGAAACAATCACCCTCAGTCCTGACACTGAGATAGTGCACCCCATAGCTTCGTGCAGACTTTAGGGCATAGCCCAAACTCTGTGACGCTGTGAAATCTTCCGGATCAAATATCACCCCGCCGCTTAGATGAAGCAAATCATGCAAACTGGCTGGACCCAATCGTGCACGAATAACTCTCATCTCCAGTTTCATTTCCTGTATTCCAGAATCCGCAAGAAACCGCTGCTGATGCCCGGCGGACTCAGCTATCGAGACCTTCTCATCGGCACTGCAATAATACATCCCGAAATTACGGTTGAATCTCCCGCCGAATCCATCCACTGGCGGATGGGTAAAAGCTGCCATGATCCATGACGAACCGGATCCATATACTCGATCCTCCGGTGCAATCAGACTGATATCGCCTGTCTGCTCGCGCAACCGAGGATTCGTTAGTGACTCGACCTCGTAAAGCACATTCCAATCCTCAGGGCTGGATACTTCCTCAAAAAGGTTAATTTGCGGGCAGCGAGAAGGAATAATGCGCCAAACAAAGCGATCCAAGTGACTGAGCGGCAGCCGCTTGATGTCGATCACGAACCGCCTCGCTGCGCATCAAGAAATTGCCTCACTACGGCTAAGTCTGTCACCTGTCCGGCCAGCATTCGATCGATGGGCCGGGTGCCATGAAACAAAAAATTGTCGTTGGACATGAACAGCCACTGATCCGCAATCACGGGATCAGGCAACAGAATCTGCAAAGCCTTGTAGATGCCGAGAATATAACTGGCGCGCTCCAGCAGGTCTTTCGTGAGTCGGGCTTTTTCTGGGTGCTTCTTCCAGTTGTATAGACTTTTCTCGTTGCTGAGCCCCAGCAAGGTCATTTGCTGAGCGCCGGTCAAGCCCCAGCGACTGAAGATGGCAAATATAGCGGGCAGCAGCGAGCCTGAAACATCAGCGCCGCGCTGCAATAGTTTCTCTCTTGGAATGAGCATCAAATAATCCCCATCAGAAATATTTACTGTAATAGTATAGTGTAATATTTTATTACAATAATTTCAAGAGGGGTGTGCGTCATATTTTTGGCATTTCCCCGAAAGGGTGCACGAGATGGTTTTTTCTGTCCTTTTCTTATGGTGATATATACAATAAGACAATATGCCATAGCCATCCGCCGCCGAGGTCAAGACCCAGTCACGCAATCGCCATATTCCCCAATATGCGCTGGCGCAAACCCGGGCGCAAGTTGATGAGCACCGGCGCCTGAAGGCACTGGTCGGCGAGCTCGCTGAGGTCAGCGAGACCCTGTGCGACCTGCAGCTGCAGGCGGCCCAGGGTAAAAAAAAACGGCGCGCAAGCGCGCTACAGCGGCCGGCGCCGGCTCACCACCGCCGTCGGTGACATCGAGTACCGCCGCGCCTATTATCACTGCGCACAGTGCTGCCGCGGGTTTTATCCCAAGGACCGCGCCTTGGGGCTGGACTCGACGCGGCTGTCGCCCGGCGTCATCCGCATGGTCGGCCGCAGCGCGGGGCGGGTGAGCTTCAGCCAGTCCTCGATACTGCTGCACGAGCTGGCTGCCTTGAGAGTCAGCGTCAAGCAGGCCGAGTGCACCGCCGAGCGCCTGGGCGGCGCCATCAGCGACCATGACCGCGTCGCAGATCCAGGGCAAGCAGCTCGACGGCAGCGCCAAGACCCGGGAGATGAAGGTCGCAGCCGCCTGGCAGTGCGCCGATCAGCTCGACGAGCACGGCCATGCGAAAATCGACACCGGCTCGGCCACCTATACAGCTGCCATCGAGTCGGCCCGCACCGCCGATCTCGACCCACAGCCGGCGCCGTTTGTGCAGCGCATCAAGCGCGAGGCGCGGCGGCGCGGCTTCTATGATGCCGAGCGCCAGGTGGTCATTGGCGACGGCGCGCCCTGGATCTGGAACGCCTTTGCAGAACTGTTCCCCGCGGCCATCCGGATCCTGGATATCTGCCATGCCAAAGAGAAAATCCATGACCTGTCCAAGGTCATCTTCGGCCGCGGCCATGACCTGACCAAGCCCTGGGGCGACCGGCACATCGGGTTGCTGCGCGCCGGGCAGATCGACCCGCTCATCAAGGCGCTGCGCGGCTTTGAGTCAGCGTGCAAAAATGTGATCGGCACACGGCTCAAGCGCGGCGGCATGTTCTGGACTGCGACCGGCGCCAATGAAATCGCCGCACTGCGGGCCTGCATACTCAGCAATCGGTTCGACGATTGCTGGCATGATCGGGCCGGACTGGCCTTATTCTGCCAATAATTTGACACGCACCCCGCCCCTTTTCGTCGTCTCTAACAAACTCTATCAAGGTATAGTTTATTTTGCTATACTGCACTAGAGTCTGGCAGAACTGATATGGATCCCTTCACAAACCCCTTTACCCCTGGCGCCGGAACCACGCCCCCGGAGCTGGCCGGCCGCCAAGATATATTGGACAGCATGCGCGTGTCGCTGCGCCGCGCCGCAGCTGGAAAGAATACGCGCCACATGATGATGCTCGGGTTGCGGGGCACAGGCAAAACAGCGCTCCTCAGCGCAATCGAGCGAATTTCACATGAGGAAAAACATCTGGCAACGCGTCTCGAAGCGCCAGAAAGACGGCCTTTGGCAGAAATGCTGGCGGCCGATATCCGCAAGGTTCTGCGCAGTCTCTCAACGTCAGAGGCCGCCAAGGATCTGGCGACCCAAGGTCTGGGTGTGCTCAAAAGCCTCGCTTCGACCATCAGGAAGCTATCGGTTTTTGGCGCATCCATTGAGGTGGCTGCAATTCCCGGCCAGGCTGACAGCGGAAATCTGGAGCTCGACCTGACCGACACCTTCGCCGCTGTCGGTCGCGCTGCCGCGGCAGCCGGCAAGGGCTGGACGCTCCTGATTGACGAGGTTCAATATCTGGAAAAGGCAGATTTGTCTGCACTGATCGGCGCGCTGCACAGAATGAACCAAATCCAGGCGCCAGTCACCTTTGTAGGTGCGGGCCTGCCGCAAACAGCCAAACTCGCCGGGGATGCAAAATCCTATGCAGAACGGCTGTTCCTCTACCCGGCAATCGGCCCGCTGGATCCGGACGATGCCCGGCAAGCCATCCGCAAGCCTATCGAAGACGAGGGAGCTTCCATCCGAGACGATGCGCTTGATGCAATCGCACAAGGCACCCAAGGCTACCCGTTCTATCTCCAAGCCTGGGGATCAGAGATTTGGAACTGTGCGCCGGGTCCGTCGATGGTTCTTGAGGATGCGCTGAACGCTCAAAGATACGCAGTTGATGTCCTGGACGAGGGATTCTTCCGGGTCCGTACCGATCGCCTGACCCCCGCCGAGATGGTATTTGTACGAGCGATGGCGGATCTGGGCGCCGGTCCATATCCGATTGCGGAAATCGCCGCGTCGCTGCGCAGGCCTTTGCGGTCACTGGGTCCTGTGCGCGCTAAAATCATCGAAAAAGGCATGATCTACAGTTCCGGCCATGGTGTCCTGGACTTCACCCTACCGCTTTTTGTCGACCACCTGCGGCGACGGCCCTAGTGGCCTGAGAGACCCCATACCCCTTCTTTCGCTGCGGCTGTGAGAGCCGCCGCTGGGCCCGAATATTGATGCGAAGCTTCCGCGTCATGGCAGCAGTCGACCCATCAATTGCGCAAATGAGGCCTGTCCAGCCGTTCGCAGCAAGGCGCGCGCCAGTTTTTCTGACATTGCGCCTTCAGATCCTTTTTCAGGATTATTATTCACACCTATAGTCATGGCAAAGCTCTCCACTGCGCCATTGTCCTGTCTCCCTTGCTTCGATTGCAGCCGGAGCAAAGCAGCTGCAGGTTCTCAATGTGATCCGTGCCGCCTTTCGAGCGCGGCAGAATATGGTCCACGTCCATGACGCGAAATGGAAAATGCGTATCGCATCCCGCGCAAACCCCCTCCTGCTCGCCATAGAGACGGTGCCGGTGTGTCCGATAGTTGGGCAGCCTGCCCAGATCGGTTCTTCTGGGCGGGTCTGTCAGAGCATTGATCTTCCCCCACAGCGGCCCGCGATCCTCGACGATCCGATCATTGACCAGCTTGACGGCCAGCTCTGAAAGATCAATTCCGGCCCACTCTCTTCCCAGCCGGTCAGCCGCCACCAGCGCAGTCGCGCAGCCGCAGAACGGATCCAAGACCATATCGCCCTCATTGCTGGATGCTTTTATGATGCGATCCAGCAGTGCAAGCGGCTTCTGGGTGGGGTAGCCCAGCCGCTCCTTGCCTGAATAATTTGTCAGACCGGTTGGATGGTAGATGATGTCCTGTAACGGCTTGCCTGCGTCGGCTTCTGCATAACGTTTCAAGCCTGGCCAAAAACCGCGTGTTGGATGGTGAATCAACCCAGCCGCTTCTAATGCGTCCAGCCGCTCATGGACGCCATCTATTGTTTTGTAGCCGGGAATCCAATGCTCATCAATATAGTCTGCATACGTTCCTTTTTTCGGGGCCGACCAAACCCGCCCGCGAGAGGCTATATCGTATCCGCGCCATTCTTGTGCCGATTTGCCTCCTGATTGCCCGTGCGCTGGACCGGTTAAATTGTCGGATCTGTAACGTCTCCCGTTGCCATCAGTCTTTGGAAATGACTTTTTAAGCGTCTCCTCGTCTTGCTTTTCTCGAACGTCGTTCCATGTGTGTTCTTCACCGGCTGCATAAAACAACAGATAATCGGATATGCGTCCGTACCGACCGGGATCGTTATGTGCGACTGCTCGCCGCCAAGTAATGGCATTGCAAAACTGGCGAGCGCCGAAGATTCCATCCATGAGCAATTTCAAATAATGCCCCGCCGCGCCGTCGCAATGCAGATAAATGCTCCCCGTCGGCTTCAGTATCCGGTGCATTTCCATCAGCCGCACAGCCATGAAGATGAGATAGGACATCATGCCCTTGCCGTGCGCCTGCCGGGCCGCCTCAATGACTGAGTAGGCGGCGGGATTGCGGTCGGCCAGCTCCCCATGCTCGTGCACGTCCACATCATCCAGCGTCCACATGTCCTTGAATGCGGCGCCCGCGGCCTGGCTGCCGATCGGCGCCTCATAATTGCGGTTCGAGTTGAACGGCGGATCCAGATAGATCAGATCCACGCAATCTGAGTTCATTCCCCGAAGCACTGGCAGATTGTCACCCGTCCAGACTGTGCCGGACGTGAAATTGCATTGTGTCATCGATTGATCTTTTTCAGCCGTACCATCAGGTCTAATCAATTGGGTCTCCACGATTCAAATATTCCGATCCGCTCCAGTTCACCGACAGCCATCGGCATAAGTGACACGATCTCCGTTCCATCAGTCAGATGAAAGCCATACGCACACCCTCAGAACTGTCAGCATGCTGCGCCAAATGACCAGATGCGGCTGATTCCGGCTGCCAGGCCAGCTCCACAAGGAGCAGGAGCAATCATCCAACGTTGCCCGTTATATCGCAAAGTGAGGCAAGCGCTGCGGATGAATCCGATCCAAAAAAGTGTCAAATTGCTGAATAGCGACTGTCGAGCCTTGTTCTTGACTTGTTCTTTTCAAATTGAATTTCTGCCAGACTCTAGCAAAGTATAGGTTTTTTTATACACTGCTATAAATCAGCAGAAGCGCGATGGATTCTCTTGCAGACACCGCGGCTTCATGTTCGGCGCCAGCCACCTGGCACTGGCTATCGGCGCGGCCAGGATATCCTCAAAAACAGCGCCGCTGCCGCCAGCAGCACGAAGGTCAGGAAGCCGAACCCAGAACTGTTCCAGTCCACAATCCCCGCGATCAGGGTGATGCCGCCCAGCAGGGTAAAGAAGACGCGGCGATAAATTTCCTCATGCCGCAATGACAGAGCTTTGCTGCGCTCGCTTGACTGGCTGGCCTGCATCCTCGACAGCACACTGTGCGCCAGACGCGGCAATTCAGGCGCAGTCAGCGCCCATTGCGGCGACTCATGCCGGATGCGGTCAGCCAGTCGCGAGACACTGAACTGATGCCGCATCCAGCTCTCCAGAACCGGACGGATGCTCGCCGAGATATCGAGATTCGGATCCAGTGTGCGAACCAGCCCCTCCAGATTCAGATAGGTTTTCTGAAACAGCAGCAGCTGCGGCTGGATATTGATGCCGAACTCCCGCGTCATGGCAAACAGCCGGCCCATCAGTTGCGCAAATGAGGCCTGTCCGACCGGCTGATTGATGACCTGCTCGCAGACTGTGCGGATTCGGATCTCAAACTTCTCAATCGGCAGATCCGGCGGCGCCCAGCCCGCATGGATATGCGCTGTTGCCGATGCGTGGTAATCCCGCTGCAAAATGGCCATGATGTTTTCAGCGACATATCTTCGATCCACATCTGACAGATTGCCCATGATGCCGAAGTCCACAATGTTCAGCCGGCCGGCCGGCGTAATCAGCAGATTGCCCGGATGCAGGTCACCGTGGAAAAACCCATCGTAAAACGCCTGCTTGAAAAATGATGTCACCAGATTGTCCGCCAGCGCCGACAAATCCACCCCGGCATCAATCAGTTTTTCCCGGTCGCGAATGGGAATCCCCTCGACCCGCTCGAGCACCAGCATATCAACCCGAGTCAGTTCCCAGTAAATCTTCGGAACATACAAGAATTCATCATTTTCGAACTGCATGCGAAAGCGATTCGCATTGGCTGCCTCCACGACCAGATCCAGACTGCTGCGCATGTTGTCGCCATATGACTCAACGGCATCGACCGCATTCACATGCCGGGCTTTGGGCAGCACAAACTCAAACAGTCGCGCCAGCGCCAGCATGACACCGACATCATTGTCGATCTGCGCGCGAACACCGGGCCGCAATACCTTGACGACCACCTCAGTGCCGTCGCGCAGCACCGCATGATGCACTTGGGCCACCGATGCCGAGGCCACGGGGATGTCATCGAATGACTCAAAAACCGCATCGATCGCGCAACCCAGTGACTGCTCAATGACCGCCTTGGCCGCATCGCCGCCGAAGGGCGGCACCTGGTCTTGCAGCAGTTTCATCTCCGCCACAATATCTTCAGAAAAAATGTCTGGGCGCGTTGACATGATCTGCCCGAATTTAACAAAGATTGGGCCCAGCTCCTGCAGCGCCTCGCGCAGGCGCACCGCGAAAGGCGCATCGGTGTTGCAGTCCGAATCGCCAAACAGCATCCGCATCAAGGTCTGCACATAGCGAAACTTCAAGTGCGGCTGCAGATCGGCATCCAGGCCAAAGCGGCGCGCCGTCCTGCCGATCTCCCACAAGCGCTTGCAGCGCGTCACAATCGTCATGTCACCGCTTGTCCTTGAGCCGCTGAATTCGCTGGCCCAGGCGATCCGCATCGGCCTTGAGCGTATCTACATCATCCATGAACTTCCGCACCCGCTCGCGCGAAGGCACCAGAAACGCCTCGTTTTGCGCATAGTCGCGAATCTTGCCGGCCAGGCGTGACTGCGGGCCGATCATATTGTCCTGGCTCCATCTGAAAAAATTTCCAATTCGCCGGGCGGCCACATCCCCGAAGCGTCTGGCGATCTCCTCTTCCCAATCGAATTCAGCCCGACTGAAGATTTGCAGCAGCCGCTGCGCCAGCCTGACATCGCCGTCAATGTCGATGCCCTGCAGCTGCGCTGGATCCAGGTTTCGGGATGCCAGCACCTTGAGGAAATCCTCCAATCTGCCGCAGACCGTCAAGTCAGCCTCAGCATCAGCCGCATCATCACCCCGCAAAACCCCATCGACTGCGGTCAGTCCGTACGCATACTGCACATTCGTCAGCTGGATGCGCAGTTTTTTGCCTTCCAGCTCAGCCAGGGCCTCGCGCACCGCGGCATTGTCCTGCGCGACTTTGTTGACCGCATTGCAGAGCGTGTCCGCAAACACGGACTCAATGTAGCGCAGATAAGGTCCTGTCATGACTGTCTGGGCCAGCAGCTCAACCGGCGCATCTAGATTTTCCAGCCGATGTGAATCGCCACAATGCCGCCGGTCAGATTGTGGTATTCAACCCGCTCATAGCCGGCGTCCGCGACCAGATCCGCGAGTGCTTCCTGATCAGGATGCCGGCGAATCGATTCGACCAGATACTGATAGCTGTCGCGATCGCCGGTCACCCGCTCGCCCAGGCGCGGGATGACAGCAAATGAATAGCGGTCGTAGAGTCTTTCCAGCAGCGGCACGAAGGGCTTGGAAAATTCCAGAATAACCAGCCTGCCCGTACTGCGAGTAACCCGATACATCGAGCGCAAGGCCTGATCGATGCGGGTCACATTGCGCAGTCCGAATGAAATCATGATGCAGTCAAAAGTGTCATCGGCAAAAGCGAGATTCTCCGCATCAGTCTGCACGCACTCAAGGCGGTCGAGACGGCCCTGATCCAGCATGCGATCCTGGCCATTGCGCAGCATTAAGCGATTGATATCAGTCAGCACAATGCGGCCTTTGGGCCCCAGTTTTTTAGCAATCGCCAGGCTCAGATCACCGGTGCCGCCAGCCACATCGAGCACCTGCGAGTTATGATGGATGCCGGCATAGGCCAATGCAATCTTCTTCCATAGCCGGTGCGCCCCGAACGACATCAAGTCGTTCATCAGGTCATAGCGGCCGGAGACCGAATCGAAGACACCGCCGACCAGCTGATCCTTGTCACTTTCGGTGACGCTGCGATAGCCGAAATGCGTCACCGCGTCGCGAGTATCCTCAGAAGCCATATCGAATCAAAGCTGCGGTTTTTCCTTTCGCTCGTATCCAGCCTGCTCAAGCCGGTTCAGGTAGGCCTGCCAGTACTGATCATAATTGGCGCCGAGCTCATACAGCAGATCCCAGGAATAGATTCCGGTATCGTGCCCGTCATCGAACTTGAGCACGATGGCATAGTTGCCCACCGGCTCGATGGCCAATATATTGACATTTTCTTTGCCGTACTGCAGCACGGCCTGCCCCGGACCATGTCCCTGCACTTCAGCAGAGGGCGAATAGACGCGCAGGAACTCGCAGCCGAAGCGAAAGGTGCTGCCCTCATCGAAACTGATCTCGAGCGCCTGCGACTTCTGGTGCAGCTTGATTTGTGTTGGCCTAGTCTTGCGCTGCACAGTAAACGCTGCGGGATGAAATTGATGCTATTGCAGCCATTGGGCGGCTTTTTTCGAAAAATAGCTCAGGATGCCGTCGGCGCCGGCTCTTTTGAAGCAGGTCAAAGTCTCCATGACGGCCTGGCGCTCGTCCAGCCAGCCATTTTGGAATGCAGCGCCAAGCATGGCATATTCACCGCTGACCTGATAGGCAAATGTGGGAACGGAAAATTCAGACTTCACTCGACTGACAACATCCAGATAGGGCATTCCGGGCTTGACCATCACCATATCAGCCCCCTCTTTGATGTCCAGCGCCACCTCGCGCAGGGCCTCATCGGTGTTCGCAGGATCCATCTGGTAGCCGCGCTTGTCCTTGCCGCCGAAAGCCGTGGCCGAGCCGACCGCGGTGCGAAACGGCCCATAAAATGCCGAGGCGTACTTTACGGCATACGACATGATCAGCACCTCGGGATAGCCTTCGCTTTCCAGTGCCTGGCGGATGGCGCCAACCCGGCCGTCCATCATCTCAGACGGCGCGATGATCTGAACGCCCGCCCGTGCCTGTGACAGCGCCTGGCGAACAACGATCTCAAGCGTCACATCATTGTCCACCTCCCCATCCGCGCCGGTAATGCCATCGTGGCCGTCCGTGGTAAATGGATCCAGGGCAACATCGGCCAGCACGCCGATCTCCGGAACTGCGGACCGAATCTCCGCAATGGCCCGCTGCGCCAGGCCATCGGGGTTGAAGGCTTCTGCGGCGGAGTCTGATTTCTTCTCCGCCGGCACGACGGGGAACACCGCAACGGCCGGAATCGCCAGATCAGACAATTGCTGGACATGCTGCACCGCTAAATCGATGCTCATCCGGTCGATGCCAGGCATGGATTTGATCGGCTCACGCCGGGTCTCGCCCTCGCAGACAAAAATCGGCTGGATCAGGTCGGCCGGGGTCAACGCCGTTTCTCGCATCATGCGGCGCGTGAATTCAGAGCGGCGCATGCGGCGCATGCGAATACTGGGAAACTTTGAGCTGATCATTGTACCGGTCTTGATCCTGCTTTCCGGCGACAGCCGGCAGCGGCCCGCGGCGGCTCACGCATGGGCGAATACCCGATCGATATCGCTGGCGACAGCCTCAACTGAGCGTGATGCATCAACCGTAACCAGAAGTCTCGATTTCTCATAGTATTTCAGCAGCGGCCTGGTTTCCGCCTTGTAGACCGACAATCGGTGCTGGATCGAATCAATGTTGTCATCAGCACGGTGCACCAGCACGCTGGCCGGGCAATGATCGCACTGCCCCTCACTGGTCGGCGGACTGAAAAAGATATTGTAAATGGTCCCGCAGCTCAAACACGTGCGCCGGCCCGAAAGACGCTGAATCAGAGCCTGCTCAGCCACATCCAGGTGCAGAACAAAGCTCAGCTTGGCTCCCCGGTCCTCAAGAATGACATCCAATCGCTCCGCCTGCTTGAGGCTGCGGGGAAAGCCGTCCAGCAGAAATCCGCGCGACAGATCAATTTCATCCAGATGGGCAGCGATCAGCTCCAGCACCAGCGCGTCGGGCACGAGATTGCCCTGAGCGATGATTTCTGAGACCGTCAGTCCCAGCTTGCTGCCCGCGCGGACGGCAGCCCGCAGCAAATCCCCCGTTGACACATGATGGACACCGTGCTTTTCAACCACATGCGCTGCCTGGCTGCCTTTGCCAGAGCCTGGAGGACCCAAAAATACAACGTTCAATTATGGCATACCTGTCGATCGGGGAACTATGCATCAAAATCCGCAAGCTTCGAAAAATCGACGTTTCAGTTTCCCGCGTTTTTCAATTTCTTTTTCGGTTGGTTTGCGGCTTTTGCCCCTAATCCCGAATCAGGAGCGGAAACAACCGGGAAAAGAAATCAAAGCCGTGTATGATTAAAAAATTTCAAGGACCATACTCCCGATCTGTGACTCGCAACCGCCGTGGTACGAGTCCAAAGGAGACTATGCAAGGCTGTGGATATTGTAAACTACCGCACCGCGGAAACCAAAAGTGCGCTCACCTCGATTTCAGCGCCTCAAGCATTGACATTGAGCACAGTCAATTTTGCTCTCCCTGTCATAACTTCTTGACGCCCAGCAGCGATTGTTTCCTGCTTGGCCTTAATCCAGGCCAATCTGTCCAGATCCATTTTCAATTCAAACAGCTCGGGGCGGCTCCACCGGCAATGAGCGCAGGTAGGATGCGAGGGAAGGAATTGGAATCTTGTATTGATCCGGTATTTTTCGCACCGGCGCCAGAATGCCAGCATGCAACGCATCGGCAAGAAACTCATCCATAGTCTCCTTTTTTCTTTCGCGCGCAGTCTCTGTCAGCAAATCGATTTCATCATAGGACAGGGTGCCAGCCCATATTCCCTCCTTGTCACCCGCAGCCAAAGCCAGCCGCCTGTAGACCCAGGCCCGGCTGGATCCGGCTTCTATCCGCTCGATGTAATAATCATTTTTTTGTTCCGCTCCTTTTGCCAGCGCTTGTTCGAGCAGAGGCGCTGCCAGCCGGCCCTGATTGGCGCGTATCACTCTCCCCGCGGCCACCCCGATCCGATTTACATGCTGCGGCCAGCCCTGCGACAGCTCTGCCAGAGCATTCGACCAGAGCGCTCTCTGTTTTTCTTTGCCGGTGAAATAGCGATCCAGAAGACAGCGAAAGGAACTGACAGTTTCTTCCATGGAAAGCGGTTCCAGATTCACTACCCGGTCGGCGGCAAATCTCGAAAGACCGCACTGACGCAATATACTCAAGGTGTCACTCAGACCGAAAAAAGCGGCGACCAGGGAAATTCCTTCAGATCCACGGTGCAGACGATCAAGTACACCCTGCGTCGTATCGGTCACCGGAATGTTCTGGGCCTCGTCCACAAATACGACTATATGAAACTGTTTGAGCAAGGGTGCGGCATCCTGAAAAACCTGCGCAGAAGTCGGAGCAATATTCGGATGAGCGTTGACCTGCACCTTGCCACCCACTGATATGCCGGCGGCGCCAACGCCTCGCTCAGACAGCTCTGCGCACAGTTTTTTGCTTAATCCTGCAAGCTTCCTGAATTTCGAGGCGATTGCATCTGGAGTGATTTCAGAAAGACGCCGGCTTTCTCGGTTGGCTGCATCAATCAAACCTGTCATAACGTCAGCGGGTGATTTCAGAGTGTCGGGATAGAGGAGAGCCGCCACCCAAGGCTCCTCCGGTGTCGAATGCTGCCTGATGGCTTCGATGCATTCCAGCATCAAGGCAGATTTCCCCGCCCCCGGCGCGCCTTGGAAAATTAATGTCCCGCCGCCGGCAAGCCCTGAGCGAAGACTGATTGCAGCCTTTCGGAAAACATCGTAATCGTCATCGCGGCCGGCAAAAAACGGCTCACGGCCCACTTCGGAACGATCTGCTCGCTCCAGCCAAATTTCCTCTGGCAAAGGCTCAGCCGGCTGCGGTTTGGGAAACAGTCGCTGACTCATGTAAATCTATATTCCGCTTCAATTGCTGATCAGGATTTTACCATGAAGCAAGCGAAATCGAATGATATGCAAAATTTAGGCAGTGGCTCAGTATGAAAATGAATCCGTTTTGCAGAAACCAAAACCAGTACGATGAATGAATCTGATTGGATCACGGAGCAGACCAAAATGAAGCGCCCAACGAGATTTACACTTCCCTTCACGCAACTGACGACCCTCGTGCTGCTGGCGCTGCAGCTGTGCCGGGCCAGCTTGAGCTGGGATGAGTATCGGGACAATGCTGGTCCGCCGGGGCGACGTAAGGAATGCCGAGAATCCCGCACTTCACTTTCAGTCGCAACATAGTTTAATATACCGTTTTGAATGGCGCCTGTCGTCGATTCGTTTGATGACCAATTATGGGAGGAAATATGGCTAAAGCGATACATTCGATGCTGCGGGTTCTGGATGAGGAGCGCTCAGTTGCATTTTACGATAAAGCATTCGGTCTGAAAGTTGCGGCAAGAATGGACTTCCCAGACTTCACTTTAGTGTACTTGCGCAACCAGGAAGCGGATTTTGAGCTTGAGCTGACCATCAACAAGGATCGCACGGAACCTTATGAGCATGGCGATGGCTATGGACATCTGGCCGTGACGGTCCCAGACCTGGAATCAGAGCATGCCCGCTTTGAGGCCGAGGGCCTGAGCCCGCGCAAACTGGTCAAGTTCGCGCCTGCGGGCGAGGTCGTTGCCCATTTCTTTTTTGTAGCGGACCCGGATGGCTACCAGATTGAGGTGCTTGAATCTGGCGGCCGCTACGTGTAAACCCACCAAAAGGAGGATAGTGATGAAAAACAACGAAAACTTGCAGCTCCTGTCACGGCGCGAGCTGCTCAAGCGAGCCAGCGTGATCGGTGCCGGCTTTGTGCTGGGCCCGGGTTTTCTGGCGGCGTCAAATGCTGCCTGGGCCTACCAGACCAGCGCACTGGATGCCAATACGTTTGCCACACTGCTGCAGATGGCGCGTGACATCTACCCGCACGACAAAGTCGGCGATGAGCATTACGTCGCTGCTGTCAAAGGCTATGACACTGCCGAGGCAGCCGCCGACATCGAGGCCGGTGTCAGCCTGCTTGACGAGGCCGCCCGCAAGCTGGGGCATGCAAGCTATCTGGATGCCGGCTGGGAGCGTCATCGTGTCGATGTGCTGCGCTCGATTGAGGACACGCCCTTTTTTCAGCAGATCCGCGGCGGTCTGGTGACTGGGCTTTATAACAATAAAGCGGTTTGGCCTATCTTCGGCTACGAAGGCGAGAGCTTTACCCAAGGCGGCTACATGACCCGCGGCTTTAACGACATCAACTGGCTCTGAGCCAAACGGAGGATTGCAATTATGACAGCTTCATTCGATTTGAATGACAACAGCGTTGTCCTTGTCATTGGCACCGGCGCCGGCGGCGGCGTGCTGGCCAACGAACTGGCACAAAAAGGCGTGAAAGTCGTCGCGCTTGAGGCCGGCGGACGCTATCTGCCGGAAGACTATGTCAACGATGAGTGGGACAGTTTCGGCCAGCTCGCCTGGCTGGATGCGCGCACCACTTCCGGCGACTGGCGCGTGGCCAAGGATTTCAGCGGCCTGCCGGCTTGGATTGTCAAGGCCGTCGGCGGCACCACCGTTCACTGGGCGGGCGCCTCGCTGCGGTTTCAGCCGCATGAGTGGAAAGCCGCCACGACGTATGGCAATGTCGCTGGCGCAAGCCTGCTTGACTGGCCGCTGGATGCCGAGGAAATGGACCCCTGGTACACCAAAGCGGAAGACAAGCTCGGCGTCACCCGCACCGGCGGGCGCGAGGGACTGCCTGGCAACAACAACTATCTGGTGTTTGAAAAGGGCGCCAAAGCGCTGGGCTACAAGCAGGTGCACACCGGCCGCATGGCCATCAATGCCAATTTCTACGATGAGCGCCTGGCCTGCCAGCAGACTGGATTCTGTTTCCAGGGCTGCAAGTGGGGAGCCAAGTGGTCCGCTGCCTATACGGATATCCCGCGCGGAGAGGCGACAGGAAACCTTGAGGTGCGCGAGCGCTGTCATGCCACGCGCATCGTGCACAACGACCAAGGGCAGGTGACCGGCGTCGAGTATTTCGACCAGGATGGCAATCTGCAGCTGCAGAAAGCGCGCATCGTGTGCGTGGCCGGCAATACCTTTGAGAGTCCGCGGCTGCTGCTGAACTCGGCATCCTCGATGTTTCCGGACGGGCTGGCGAACAGTTCCGGCAAAGTAGGCCTGAACTACATGCGGCATATGACGGGCTCGGTGTATGCGATCTTCGAGAAGCCGGTCAAGATGTGGCGCGGCACGACCATGGCCGGAATCATTTCTGATGAATCCATTCATGACCCGTCGCGCGGCTTTGTCGGCGGCTATGAAATGGAAACATTGGCTTTGGGACTGCCATTTATGGCGGCTTTCCTGGATCCGGGAGCTTGGGGCCGTGAATTCACCACCGCGCTTGACGCCTATGAGAATATGGCAGGCATGTGGCTGGTCGGCGAGGATATGCCGCAGGAATCCAACCGGGTGACCCTCAATACCGAGGTCAAGGACCAGTACGGCCTGCCGGTGCCCAACGTGCACTTCAGCGATCATCCCAACGATATCGCGATGCGCTATCATGCGTACCAGCAAGGCGCGGCAGTTTATGAGGCGGTGGGCGCGACACGCACGTTCCCGACGCCGCCCTATCCTTCGACGCATAATCTCGGCACCAACCGCATGTCGGACAATCCGCGTGATGGCGTTGTGAACCGCTGGGGACAGACTCACGATATCGGCAATCTGTTTATCTCCGATGGATCGCAATTCACGACTGGCGCCGCAGAGAATCCGACGCTGACAATTGTCGCACTGGCGATTCGCCAGGCGGATCACATTGCCAGGGAGATGAGTGCTGGAAACGTGTAGGTCACCGGCAAATTCTCGATTTTGCCGGAATGAGATTGAAAGACTCAGCTGTCTGGCGCATATCGCAAGCCGAAGCAGGCTTTACAGTCTGCTTCGGCATTTGTTTTGGTTCTCTCTGCGGCGCATCCTTAGAGGGCCTGAGTTTCACTGATCTTTGCCGGATGAGTCCGTGATATACCTGCAGCATGATTGTCGGCGACAGTATTTTGAAGCCTCCCATTCCACCGCCGCGCCGCGGCTTTGCTCAATCGCATTGAGCAGCCGAAGGCAATCAGAAATCGGATTGAAACAACTCATGTTGAATATCGCAAGTTGAGGAGATTTTTGCTCCATTTGCCTTGCGGAACTGGCTCAGTGAGAAATTAGATCATGCATGAATCCGCAAGAATCGGCTTCATCGGCGAAGCCATGGTGGAACTGTCGTTTCATGGCCATCGCACCAATATTGCATTTGCCGGCGACGCGCTGAACAACGCCATTTACTTTCGCCGATCATCCGCCGCAGATTGCCAGATTGAATTTATCTCTGTCGTCGGCAGCGACCCCCTGTCAGAGAAAATGACCCAGTTTATCGAGGCCGAGGGCATCTCGACGCAATACGTAGTGCGCCACCCCGTCAGACTGCCGGGCATCTATGCAATCAGCACCGGTGAGGATGGAGAGCGGTCTTTTTATTTCTGGCGCGAAAACTCTGCGGCCCGTGCGCTGTTTCAGGATGGATTTGCAGTTCTAGAGAATTTTGATGTGATTTACCTGTCAGCGATTACGCTCGCGATTTTGCCGCCAGACATTCGCAGTGGACTTTTCGACTGGCTCAGCCAATCGGCCGTCAAGGTAGTCTTTGACTCCAATTACCGCCCTCAATTATGGGAAGATGCCGAAACCGCACGACTTGCGGTTACGCGCGCTTGGCAGCGAGCTGACATTGGCTTGCCTTCGCTCGACGATGAGATGCTGCTGTTCGCGGAACGCAACGAGACGGAAGTTCTGGCAAGGCTCAAGCATCTTGGCCTGCAAGACGGTGCGCTCAAGCGCGGGAGCCGGGGACCTTTATCACTGAGCAGCGAAGGCGACAATGGCAACACGTATCCGCCCGCCACAACAGTCATTGACACGACGGCAGCAGGTGACAGCTTCAATGGCGCTTATCTGGCAGCACGATTCGCCGGTGCATCACAGGCTGAAGCGATGCTTGCCGGACACCGTCTCGCCCGTGAGGTGATTGCGCACTCAGGGGCAATCATTTGACGCTGAGCTGGATTGACAATCCGCACAGCCAGCCGCAAAACAGCAAAATAGAATCAGCGCTCACAGCAACAGCCGGTGTCACGCAATCAGCTGTGCCCCAAATTTGCCGACGCTCTTTTCATCCCGCCGCTGACCTCAGCGCAGCGGCTGCCATTCTCGCGATGCTCTCATAAGCAGACAGCTCAACCAGTCTGGAGGGTGCAATCCAGGTGCCGGCACACGCCAGCACATTCGGCAGCTCCAGATAACGGGACAGATTTGCCTGATCGATCCCGCCGGTCGGTATAAATTGCATCATTGGATAAGGGCTGGCAATCGCCTGCAGAAACGAAGGGCCGCCGCTTACCTCAGCGGGGAAGAACTTCGCCGCTGCAAGCCCCAGCCGCATTGCTCGGTCAATGTCTGTGGGTGTGCTGATGCCGGGGAGAATCAGCACATCTGACTGAAGGCTGGCTTCGACAACCTCAGGATTCAGACCTGGCGAGAGGATGAACTGACTGCCTGCATCAAGCGCGATTTCAAGCTGCTGGATGCTTAAGATGGTGCCGGCGCCGACGAGCATGTCAGGCAAGTGCCGCCGAATCAGCTCAATGGACTGCGCGGCCGCCGAAGTTCGAAAAGTGATTTCAAGCGCCTTGATTCCGCTGGCTGCCAGCGCCTCAGCCAGCGGAACCGCCGAGTCTGCACTCTCAAGGGTCAAAATAGGAACAATCCTCGCCTGCCCAATCTGTGTACAAACGCGCGCTGCTGCGTCAGTCCTATTCACAGTAAAGTCTTATCCGGTCACAATCAATCGCCCAGCGGCTTCGTGTCATCCTTGTCACGGGTGTGAACCAGCTGATACTTGATGCGGCGCATCGTTTCAATCGCGTCGTCCTTGCGCAATCTTGCCACTTCAAAAGAAATCATGTCCAGCAGCACCAGCATGACATATCGGGCGGGCGTGGGCGTAAATATGTTTTCCGGCTCTTCAGCGCTGAACGGCAGCGTTGTGACAGCGGCCTGGGCGAGCGGCGAGTCGGGGGCTGTGAGGGCAATTGTATGCGCGCCGTACTGACGGCCGACCTCAGTCGCCTGGATAATCGGCTCGTATTCCCCGGTAATGGAAAGCACCAGCAGTACATCACCTTTTCTCAGAGTCGCGGCCATCATCAGCTGCAGCTGCGCATCATTGCACGAGGTTGCATGCAGCCCGAGACGAAACATTCGATTCTCCGCCTCCATGGCGGCCATCGACGAGCCGCCGCCCCCGCCAAAAATCACGACTCTCTTCGCTCGCGAAATAGACTCGGCAACGTGTTTGATGGCCTGCTCCGAGACTTGCTTCACCAGCCGATCAAGTGACAGATGCAGCTGCGAGACAATTTGCGTGATCGCCTCGCCGGCGCTGAGCGGCACCGCTCGCGGATGCAGGTAACGGTCGCCTACAGCCAGTGTTTTCGCAAGATCAAGTTTCATCTCCCGCAGCCCCTTGTAGCCCACGGTTCGGCAAAAGCGGGTGATCGTGGCCGTGCTCACACCGGCACGGGCAGCGATTTCGGTAGTCCGCGCATGAATCATGAAGTCCATGTCCGACAGCACCAAGTCTGCAATGCGACGTTCGGCGCGGTGGATCGTGGGCCCCAATCGAACAATGCGGGACAGCAAGTCTTCGGAAACTCTCTTACTCTTCGAGGCAGACAAGCGACACTCCATTCAATGTTTTGATTTTCAGCAGCCGGATGCAAAAATCCATTGGCCGGCAAGGCTTTCGCTCAGATTTGTTTTTCATTGGAAACAGCTGATACAGTGCTCTTAATAGAGTTGCCATCCGACCTGCTTTCATTCTATCGTAAATTCAAGATACACGCTCGTACGAAAATAATTTTCATAAAGTCTATACTTATTGATCATAATTTGATTTTTATGGTAAAAATTTTTATATTGACTGATCGCATATGACGACCACAATCTTTGCTTATTAAATTATTCAGGAGATGAATCGATGAACATTTTTGGTTCTCCCGTTCGCGTTTTCGCGATCACAGCCGCGATGGCACTGGGCATTGCGGCCTCGTTGCCTCTGCAAGCGCAGACGCTTCGCTATGCCACCGTCGGTGAGCCGCCGAGCCTGGATCAGCACGTCGTGACTTCAGATCTGGCAACAACAATCGCCCACCACATCTTCGAAGGTCTCTATACATTCGACGAAAACTACGAACCGCAGCCGCTGCTGGCCGCAGGCGAATCGGTCAGCAGCGATGGCAAAACAATCACAATTGAACTTCGTGACAATGTCACTTTCCATAACGGACAGCCGCTGACCTCAAGCGATGTCGTGGCTTCTCTGAAGCGCTGGGGCGAGCATGGATCCCGCGGGAAGCTGCTGTTTGCCAATATATCCAGTGTTGAGGCCGCAGGCGCCCACAGTGTGACCATAACTTTCGAAAGCGCTTTCGGCCCCTGGAAAAACCTGATGGCCTTCATTAACGGCGGGCCGGCGATCTATCCGGAATCGGTGGCAGCCGGCGCCGGCGCTGAGCCGATCGACGTTAAAGACTACATCGGCACCGGACCTTATATGTTCAGTGAATGGGCGCCGAACCGCCATGTCGAATTAGTGCGGCATGATGGCTACAAAAGCGCACCGGGTGCAGCAAGCGGTTATGCGGGCGAGCGCAAGGCACATTTTGAGAGACTGCGATTCATTCCAGTTCCGGACCCGGCGACGCGCGTCAGCGGCGTCAAAGCCGGTGACTATGACTACGCAGAAAGCATGCCAAGCGACCTGATCGATCAGCTCGACGCGGATGCCGATTCCAGCGTCGTCTTGAATGGCGGTCCGATCTTTGGCCTCGTTTTTATGAATTCCAAAGCCGGTCCGCTGATGGATAACTTTACGCTGCGCCAGGCGATCCAAGCCGCGCTGAACAAAGAGGATGCGCTTCGTGTCTCGATTGGCCCGGAAAAGCTGTGGAATGCCAATGGCTCCTTCCTGCCGCAGGGCAATGCCTGGTATACGGCATCCGGTACCGACCGCTTCAGCCAAGGCGATGCTGAAAAAGCCGCAGCGCTCGCGCAGGAAGCCGGCTATGACGGCACGCCGATCAAGCTGCTGGTCTCGACCAACTACGCGTTCCATTACGATCAGGCCGTGGTCTTCACGCGCCAGCTGCTGGATGCTGGAATCAACGTGCAGATGGTCGTTGTCGACTGGGCGACGCTGATCAAGAAACGTGCCCAGCCTGAGGAGTGGGATCTCTTCTTTACCCATCACGGATTCGTTCCAGATCCGATTCTGATATCGGTCATGAACGACAACTACCCGGGCTGGTGGACAACAAACGAAAAACAGCAGCTGAAGTCAGATTTCACCGCGACGAATGACCCGGCCGTTCGCAAAGATATCTGGTCGCAGCTGCAGGCGCTCATCTACTCGCAGGTTCCGACCATGAAAACTGGCGATGTCTATACCTACAACGTCGCATCGCCCAAGCTTTCCGGAATCGAGTCGACGACCTTGATCTGGCCGCATTTCTGGGGGATCTCAAAGTAAACCGCTGTCCAATGAGTGAGGCCGGGCGGCCTGAGTTCGGCCTCACTGGCGGGTATCCGCACAAACCGCCAAAGCGGTTTGAATGGACTGCGCAACTGTTGATATAGTTCGCCTGCAAACAGCTGCAACCCGAACGTGCTCCACTACCTTATTCGCCGGATCGGGGCATTCGTGCCCACACTTGTGGCGGCTTCATTCCTGATTTTTGTCTTTATCCGGCTGATTCCAGGCGATCCGGCAGCAGTCATGCTCGGTGATCAGGCGACCCCTGAGTCAATCGCAGCGCTGCGCGCTGAGATGCGGCTTGACGATCCTCTATTTGTTCAGTATCTGCGCTGGCTTGGCGCCGTCGTGCAAGGTGACTTCGGCAACTCCATATTCTTTCAGGTGCCCGTTCTTGACTTGATCATAGACGGCCTTGAAACCAGTGTCCTGCTTGCGCTCATGACCATGATTTGGATTGTGACTCTCGGTTTGCCCATCGGCATGGCGGCAGCGGCACGGCGCGGCACTTGGCTGGACCAAAGCTTGTCGGGCCTGTCGATGTTTCTGGCATCGGTGCCGACTTTCTGGGTAGGCCTGTATCTGATTTTGATTTTTGCGGCGACCTTGGGGTGGCTGCCAAGCTCGGGCTACCCCTCAATCTTTGCGGAAGGCGGACTGGCAAATTTAAGATATCTGCTGTTGCCGTCGATTGCGCTGGCGGCGCCCAATGCAGCGCTGATCATTCGCCTGACCCGTGCCAGCATGCTGGATGTGTATCAAGAAGACTATATTCGCACTGCCCGCGCCAAAGGCCTTCATCCGACACGGGTGATTGTGCGCCACGTCTTTCGCAATGCGCTGCTCACAGTCGTGTCAGCGTTCGGCTTCACGCTCGCGGCCCTCATCTCAGAGGCCGTAGTCACTGAGACCGTGTTCTCTCTGCCGGGAGTCGGACGCATGGTTGTGCAATCCATTCTGCGCCGCGACTATCCGGTGATTCAAGGTACGATTCTTATGATCGTCATGCTGTATCTGACCCTCAACCTGATGGTTGACATTCTGTACACCTGGCTGGACCCAAGGGTGAAGCTGTAATGGCGGCGGCACAGGTCTTGAGCTTCGGACGCGGCGGCGGAGCCGCCAAACTCACTTGCGCAGGTCTTGCAGTGATCGCTGTGATCGTTGTCTGTGCGCTGTTTGCGCCGTGGCTGGCGCCGTCTGATCCGCTGGCGATTCAGCCGCTGGAGCGACTGTCGCCGCCGAGCGCAGAAAACTGGTTCGGTACCGATCATTTTGGCCGTGACACGCTGTCGCGAGTGATTCATGGCTCGCGCATGGCAGTCCTGATTGGACTTGGCGTGGTTGGCATTGCGCTGAGCGGCGGGGTCAGTTTCGGCGTCGTATCGGCCATCTATCCGCGCCTTGGACTCATTCTGATGCGCATCATTGACGTCATGATGGCTTTCCCGGCGCTGCTGCTGGCACTGGCGCTCATCGTGATCCTCGGGCGCGGTGTAGAAAACTCGATTCTGGCGATCGGCCTAGTCTACATGACGACCACGGCTCGGATCGTCTATGGCGTCTCGATCCGTCTGAAAGCGGAGCTGTATGTGGATGCGGCAAAGGCGATGGGAGCGTGTACCCGGCGCATCGTGTTCAAGCATATTTTGCCGAACCTGCTCTCGCCGCTATTTGTTCAGGCGAGTTTTGTTTTCGCATTCGCGCAGCTGCAGGCGGCCTCGCTGGACTTTCTTGGACTTGGCGTGCCTCCGGAGACACCAACCTGGGGCAATATGATCAGCGAATCACGCATCTATATTACCCGAGCGCCGTGGCTGCTGGCGTTTCCCGGCCTGATGATCGCACTGGCTGCTTTTTCGCTGAACATTGTTGGCGATGCCGCGCGCGATCAGCTTGATCCTCGGCTGCAGTCGGCCTTTGGGGGCCGCAGCCGCTCATGAGCGCACTGCTCAAAGTGCGCAATCTGGCGATCATGGGCAACACGCCAAAGGGTCAGCGCAGTCTGGTTGAGAGCTTGTCATTTACGGTATCCGAGGGCGAGTCGCTGGCGCTGGTCGGCGAATCCGGCAGCGGCAAAAGCATAACTGCACTGGCAATCATGGGCCTCCTGCCCGAGCCTGAGGTCACCGTCAGCCAAGGCTGTATTGAATTTATCAGCGACAGCCTGCTTGAGATGCCGAAACAAAAGCGCCGGCACATTTCCGGCAGCGGCATTGCCATGATCTTTCAGGAGCCGATGACTTCTCTCAATCCAGTCATGCGAATTGGAGATCAGATTGCGGAGATGATCCATGCGCATGAGAAGGTCAGCAGAGCGGCAGCCAGATCACGCGCTGTGGCATTGCTGCAAGCAGTGCGAATACCCGAACCCAAAACGCGTCTGCGCGCTTATCCGCACCAGCTGTCCGGCGGCCAGCGCCAGCGGATCATGATTGCAATGGCGCTCGCCTGCCGTCCAAAACTGCTGATCGCAGACGAGCCGACTACGGCGCTGGATGTGACGGTGCAGGCGCAAATACTGGCGCTGCTGCGCGAATTGCAGCAAGAACTCAGCATGGCAATGCTGTTTATAACGCACGATTTGGGAGTTGTCGCCAACATTGCAGACCGGGTTGCAATCATCTACTGCGGCCAGCTGGCCGAAACCGGCAGCATTGGCGCTGTCTTTGCAAATCCTGCGCACCCCTATACCCAAGGGTTATTCAACTGCGTTCCTGACCCGTCGAGACAGCTCAGCGAGCTGATCGCAATTCCGGGTCAGCTGCCTGCAGCGTCAGAGCCGCTGGAACCGTGCCGCTTTGCGCCTCGATGCAGGTTTGCTGACCGGCAATGCACACAGGCCGCTCCGAGCGCCGTTGCGATTGCGCTTGAGCACACCGCATATTGTCATCATGCGCCGGTCGCCGCGGCCACGCGCTGAGCAAAGAGACTCAATGCTGCTCGAAATTGATGATCTGACCGTAACCTACAAGCTGCCCGCAAAGCAGCTTATGGGGCATGCGGCGCAATTCAATGCGGTTGACAAGGTCAGCCTTTGCATCGCCGACAGCGAGTCTTTCGGCCTGGTCGGTGAAACCGGCTGCGGGAAATCATCCTTGGCGCGCGCGATCGCGGGACTCGCACCCATCACCGCCGGCCAGATCAAATTTCGCGGCATCGATCAGGCGGCGGCCGCCAAGGCGCAGCTGCGAACGGTGCGGAAGAACTTGCAAATGATCTTTCAGGATCCCGGCGGATCCCTGAATCCGCGCATGCGCTGTGGTGCATTAATCGCTGAGCCGCTGGACATTTACCGTGTCCGCGATCGGGCGTGGAGGCGTGATCGGGCCGTGGCGATGCTGGAGTCAATCGGCTTGTCTGCCGCGGATGCGCAGCGCTATCCGCATGAGCTTTCCGGGGGACAGCGCCAGCGCATTGCCATCGCTCGCGCATTCATTCTGGAACCCGCGCTGGTCGTTGCAGACGAACCAGTATCAGCTTTGGATGTATCACTGCAGGCGCAGATTCTGAATCTGATTGTGCAGCTTCGAAGCGAGCTGGGACTTGCCCTGTTATTTATTTCGCACGACCTGAATGTCGTGCGCTATCTTTGCAGCCGCGCGGCGGTGATGTATCTTGGGAAAATTGTTGAATATGGATCGACGGCGACGGTGCTGGCCTCACCGCGGCATCCGTATACACAAGCGCTGGTCGCGTCTTCGCCGGCTGCAGACCCAGACCGGCGCATTACTTTGAGCGCGCCGGCCGGCGAGCCGCCCAACCCGGCGGCACCGCCGCAGGGCTGTCGCTATCATCCGCGATGTCCGTACGCGGGCGCGCAGTGCAGCGCGCTTATGCCCGACCTTCGAGCGCTGGACAGCGATCGCTATGTGGCTTGCCATTACGCTGAGAAAATACACAACGAGACTAAAATTAAGATATGAAACTGTTTGTTGCATCGCTCGCAACCGAGACCAATACCTTTTCGCCTGTATTTACCGACTTGCGCGATTTTCGGGATAATTTTTACTTCCCGCCCGGCACACACCCAGACATTCCATCGCTTTGCAGCGCGCCATTTATTGCACTGCGTGAATACCAGCAGGACCAAGGCGGCAAGGTCGCTGTAACTGAGGGCACCGCAGCATGGGCAGAGCCGGGGGGCATTGTCAGCCGCGCCGCTTATTTGCACCTGCGCGATGAAATTCTCGGTCAGCTTCAAGAAGCGCTGCCGGTTGACGGTGTGCTGCTGGGCCTGCATGGCGCCATGGTGGCACAGGATTATGACGACTGCGAGGGCGATTTGCTGCAGGCGATTCGCCGTGTCGTCGGCCGGGATGCGATCATCGGCGCCACCTTCGATCCGCACAGCCACTTTACCAAGCGCTGCGCCCAGGCGGATGTTGCGATTGCGTTCAAAGAATTTCCGCATACCGATATGGCTGATCGAGCTCGTGAGCTGGTTGATATTGTGGCACGGGCGGTGCGCGGCGAGATCAAGCCAGTCATTTCAATGTTCGATTGCAAAATGATTGATGTCTTTCCGACGACAGAAAATGCCATTCGCAAATTTGTTGACCGCACCATCGAGATTGAAAACAGTCGCAGTGAAATTCTATCGATTTCCATTGTGCATGGATTTCTAGCGGGCGATGTTCCTGAAATGGGCACCAAAATCTTGGTGGTGACAGATGACGCGAAAGATCAAGGGGATGCACTGGCACGCCAGCTGGGGCTGGAGCTGTATGCCATGCGCGGCACCACCCGAATGCGGCTGCTCACCCCCGCTCAGGCTTTAGACATGTTCCAGCCCGATTCGAGCAGCGGTCCGGCGATTCTTGCAGACGTGTGGGACAATCCGGGCGGCGGCATGGCGGGCGATTCCACCGTCATTGTGCGCGAAATCATGGATCGAAAAATCCACGCGGCAGCCATTGCCAGCATCTGGGACCCGATTGCTGTGCAGTTTTGCTTTGCGGCAGGCATCGGCACCACAATTCCGCTTCGCTTCGGCGCTAAATCCGGTGATGGACTTGGCGATCCGATTGATGCGACTGTCGAAGTCAAAGGGCTGAGCGCGGGCGGAACAATGCATTTCGGCGGCTCGATCGCACGACTGGGACGGTGCGCTGCAGTGCGTCTTGATCATGATGTGGAGGTGGTGCTGGCAGAAAATCGAGTGCAGTGCTACACGCCTGATTTTTTCAGGTGCGTTGGCATTGAGCCCAGCAAGAAAAAGCTGCTGGCAGTGAAGTCGACCAATCACTTCAGAGCTGGATTTTCAGAGATCAGCGATCAGTTCATATACGTTGACAGCGGCGTGCCCTATCCGCATGATCCACGCACAACCCGGTACCAGAAGCTGGATCGGGAGATTTGGCCGATTGTGTCGCATCCGGTCCATGATTAGCAGCGAAGGTCAGATACACGGAAACTATAGCCAAGGAGCAAAACGATGGATAATATCTACAAAATTCAAACGCCTGATGAAATACTGTCGCCGGGGCTGGTGGTTTTTGAGACTATTCTCAGAGACAATATTGCCCGGATGCAGGCGATCGCCAAAGACAACCGCCGTCTCAGGCCGCATTGCAAGACGCACAAAATGCTTGAGATTATTCGGCTTGAGACTGCAGCTGGCATCTGCAAGCACAAATGCGCAACTTTTGCTGAGGCAGAAATGCTCGCAATCGGCGGCGCCGCAGACGTATTTCTAGCCTACAACCCGGTCGGGCCCAATATCGCAAGGGTGGTTCGCTATCGCCAAAAGTATCCAAGCGTTCGTTTCTCCGTAGCCGCTGATCATCCAGGACCGATTGCTGCTCTGAATGCGGCGCTTGCAGCCGCCAATACGGATGTGAATGTATTCGTCGATATCGATACCGGGCTGGGGCGAACTGGACTGAAACCGGGCCCAGAGGCAATCCGCCTTTATGAGCAGGTCGCGAAGGCGAGTCACCTCGCCAATGCAGGCTTGCATGCGTATGACGGACACAATCACCAGACGTGCCTTGAAGAGCGGCGCGCGGCAGTTGACGGCTGCTGGGCGGCGGTGCAATCGCTAAAGCAGCGGCTCGAAGAGCTGTCGCTGGCAGTTCCAGCGATTGTCGCAGGCGGTACGGGAACATTCCCGCTCTACGCTGCAATTGATGAGCCTGTATTGGAAGCCAGTCCCGGAACATGCGTTTTTCATGACCGTGATTACGCTCGGATGTTTCCAGATATGGAGTTTGGCGCCGCAGCGTTGATTCTGACGCGCGTAATCAGCCGGCCGGCATCGAATCGAATCACTTTTGATCTTGGCTACAAAGCCTGCGCGTCGGATCCGCCGGCCGGATCAAGACTGTATTTCCCCGGCATCCCTGATGCAAAAGAAATTCTGCACAACGAGGAGCATCTTGTCATCGAAACCGACAGCGCTGACCGTTACAGTCCGGGGGATTTTGAATTAGTGATACCGTCCCATATCTGCCCAACCTCTGCTTTGCACTCACAGGCTACGGTCATTCAGGGCGGAAGCATTCTGGACACTTGGAAAGTAGCTGCAAGAGACCGTGTGTTGAGCTTGTGACAGCATCAAGCGATTTTGGCCATCCTGAAAATGAATGCGGCGTAAAGCGGATGCCGATAATGCAAAGAGGCAGTCCATTCAGCAAAAAAGCAGGGCATTGTCAAACTTTTCTGCCAGCCGCTGCCCATCGCCAGAGCGCTTGAGCGCAGCAGTTCTCGGTGATGGAATCACAAAATAGAACGATAAAAAAGGGGCTTATATGGGTGCGATTGAAAGTGAAGCGCGAGGTTTTCGGCAGCCTTCACCCCGCCGGCCGGGTGACAGTGTCCCAGTACTTATCCCAGCTCTGGCTGGCGCGGCACAGCCGCAGCGCCAGCATGCGGTCCACACTCGCCGGACTCCACCAGCACCCCGCCAGCACCCCGCCAGCTTCAGCCGGGCCTGATTGTCCTTGAGCCGCGCCTGCTGGCTTTTGAGCCAGCCTTTTGCATCGTCGCTGAAACTCTTCCCCGCCGCGGCCAGATACTCGCTCAGATGCATGAAATCCACCCGGAAACGGCCGCTGGCGCCGCAGCGCTCCTCGACCTGCCGGCAGATCCGCCCGGCACCGTCGCCGACCACATGCACCTTTGTCTTGCAGCCCAAGCCGGCGCGCCGCGCACAGTCATGCAGCCACTGCCCGGCCCGCCCCACGCCGCCGGCGAGATTGCCGCCCCAGTGAATCCTCATGCTGCCCAGCGCATTGCGCCAGGCACAGCCGCACCTCCTGCCATCTCAAGACCTTGCCCTTGGCCTTGGCCTCCGGGTCTGTCTCCGCCACCGGCACCAGGCTGCCGTCAGCCTGCGCGACCCCCGCCGCTCCTGGCACCGGCACCACTCGCGCAGCATCTGCGCATTGAATCCCCCGGACATCTCAATGATCCGATCCCCCGCCTCATCCACAGTGCCGATCGCATCGCCCGCCGGCCCCCATCCGGTCCATGATCTCCTCAAAACGACACTCCAGCGCCGGATGCTCGTCCATAAGCCGGTTCAATCTCGCCCGCCTTTCTGATACCGGCTGACTCACCGCACCAAACCCATCGACGGTGAATATTGTCACTCTATTTTAAACTTTGCGCTTCACTTTCAATCGCACTCGATGCATCAAGAATAATTGCACGAATAATTTAATGATTGCTGTAATTAATCCCACAGCCCTCGTCGTATCGCCGGCGAGCCGCAGGGTCTGGGGAAGCGATTCCCTAGGCCCTTTGCTTTATTCTAATATAGTAGAACATGCGCACCGCAATCTATATCGATGGTTTCAATTTGTACTATGGGGCGGTCAGGCATACGAAATATAAATGGTTGAATCCGAAACTGCTCTGTCAGAATATTCTTCAACCCCAGCACAATATCGTTTCAATTGTTTTCTGCACAGCTCGGGTGAAATCAACACTTGAGAACTTGGATTCTCCCACACGGCAATCCACTTGTATCAAAGCCTTGACAAGCTATATTCCAGAGTTAAATGCAGTTTATGGGCATTTTTCCGAAAACAAACAAAAATGCCGTCCGGTTGATCAAGAATATGGAGCGTGGATTGAGGTTTTCCGAATGGAGGAAAAGGGGTCTGATGTGAATCTGGCTGTGCGACTTGTCAGTGCAGCATACAAAGATGAATTCGACTGCGCGGTTGTAGTGAGCAATGACAGTGACTTGGCAGACGCGATGCGCGTTGCAAAGTATGATTGCCAAAAGTTGATCGGATTGTTTACTCCTTGGAGAAGGCCTGCTTCAAAACAGCTGATGCGTTACTGCAATTTTCAAAGGACGATTCGGAAATCTACTTTGGCTAAGAGTCAACTTCCCAATCCTATACCAAATACGGGAATATACAAACCGACGGGTCGGTAGGGGAATGATATGATACAGGACACTAGTCAAGAGGCTTCTTTTTCTTAACGTTTCGGCACCTAAAAGGACGGATATTTGCCATCGCTAGCGCGATGGAGCCGGCTTGAACTGCAGCCGGGGGACAATCACTTCCCAGCTGTCGCAGCGCATCTGGTCGCGATTTTCCATATTGGATATCTCTTTGGTCCAGGTAACCACTGCAAAAACCTCCGCCCGACAGCAAGCCATCCCGTCGGGTGCAGTGAATTTGTTCGCGAGCCGCGTAACTTCGACGCCCTTTGCATCGCATAATCGAATGCGCTCGCCGGCCGCATGGCGCACGACCAGTTCATCCCCGGCTGCCAAGGCACGAATCGCCGCATGAATTCGGTGACCTTTTTCCCGACAGCCAGGAAAGCCAAGATTGACTTCACTGAGCTCAAGCTGCAAGTGGCGGATCTTCGCTGCATCAGACACCGGCTGCGGCGCGGCGCACGTTCGGTGACAAACAGACGGACAGTTTTTCAGAACATCCAAAAACGGATGCTGGCCGCCCATTTGAATCAGCGTCAGAGTCTCGCGGGCGCGGGTCATCGCAACATAGAACTGACGCAATGCAGCATCACGATCTTCGCGTGAATCCCTCTGCCTCCAGCCGCCATCCAGCACGAGCACATGATCAAATTCCAGACCCTTTGCCCGGTGGGCAGAAGTCAGCAGCAGACCCTGCTGACGTTTGTGGTATTCGCGGCTCCATTCTGCCAGCCACTCAATGAAAGCGGCTATGGAGACCGTCTCTGATTCCGTTTCAAGCCGATAATCATCAAGGGCCTGCCGGATGGCCTGATGCCAGCGGTTGCGAGATTCTCGCTGGCACCGCGCGTACAGGCCAGTCATCTCAATATCGTGTTTTTTGCGGCCGCGCAGCCACGTGACAAACTGCTGTGTTTCCCGGATCCGCCAAATATTCGGCAAGGTCTCATCGCCCATTTGAACCGGCACCTGCAGTTCTTCGCAAATCCCGCGAAGGGGCGCCAGATAGCGCCAGTGGCGGGCGATGACCGCGCATTTGCTCCACTGCCAATCGCTTGTGCAGGACTGCAGGCGGAGCAGCTCATCGACTGCGGCATACGCCTGCGCACCAACATCATTCCCGACCTGCAAAAGCTGCACCTTGCCTCGGCAGACCGGGTCAAGTCGGGTCCACTTGCCACCGCTTTCATCATGGCGGCGGGCAGCATTGAGCTGAATCGGATGGTCAGTCTTCATCCGCTCGGCGGCCATTCCAATCACAGCGTTGGACGCGGCAATGATGTGCCGGGTCGAGCGGTAGTTGTCGGTCAGATAGCTCGGCGAAGATTTGTAATCTTCCTGAAACCGGCGGATGAACTCAACCGATGCGCCCTTGAACGAATAAATGTTCTGATCGTCATCGCCAACTGCAAATAAAGTGAGCTTGGAAGACTTGTCTGCCAGTGTCCGGCCGGCCAGCGCCGATATCAATTCATACTCTTCAGCTCCAATATCCTGATACTCGTCAACCAGAATCCAGCGAAAGCCTCGCATCAGCCGCTCGCGCTGCTCGTCCATTTCTTCGCTCGGCATGCCCTCTCCCTTGAGGAGCGACGCGGCCTTCACCAATACCTCTTGAAACACATCGCCTTCGCAGGTTCCTGCAAGGCCGGCGTAGGTCAGCCCGGCAATGCGCATAGCCAGGCTGTGGCAGGTCAGTACGGTGACGCCGAACGCATCAGCGCCAATGAGGTCCTTCAGCCGCAGGCGAATCTCCATCGCTGAATGACGGTTGTACACCAGCGCCACAATGCTGCGGGAAGCCTCGCGCCTGACGCGAATCAAGTACGCAATTCGATGCACAAGCACACGTGTTTTTCCGGAGCCAGGGCCAGCGAGAACCAAGACACTGGTTTGCTTGCGGTTATCGGCCACAATTCTTTTCTGGCGGGGATTGCGCAGACTTTCAACAATAAGCTGCCACGACTCTGGAGTCGTTTCACGCTCAATTTCCTGCGTTTGGCCGGGAAGCCATTTCTGCAGAAATTCAGCCTCGCCCATTGCAAAGTAATCCATCGCCATCCGCTCTGCGGCACTGACTGATTCAATACCCAGCTGCGCAAATGCTTTCATCACATGAACTTGCCGCACCTGTCCCTGGTAGTGAATTTGCAAAGGCTTGAAATCGACCTCTGTGAAGCTGTGCCAGCTGCGTTCGATGCGAATGCGCATCGCCGGATGCAGAATCGTCAGACCCTTGTGCAGCCGCAGGATGCCTTGCTCATGCAGCCACAGCAGCGCCCGCTCGCACAATTTGGCATGATTCTTCAGAGCTCGGGAACTCAGCATAATGTCAGATTCAAGCTGATTGAGAAGCTCTCCCATGGTCGTATGCGAGAGCACATCCAGCCCCTTGCTGCGGGGCGCGATGCACACATCACTGATCAAGTGCCGCAGGAGGCAATCGGCCGCGTCGCGGCGAGCTGCAGCAGCATCAGACAAGACAGACCATTCACGCAGCAAGGTTACTGCTGCTGTTTCGGCATCAAGCTTGCGCACGTGAAGACTGCCCGTGCCGCCGCCATCACCGCGGCCGTCCTGGGCAATGCTGCGCACCAGACGGCTAAGCTTTTCCGGCAGCGGGTCGTCCAGGCCCTGATCGCGCAGCTTTTGCGATGCAACTCGAAAATGCAAGGACCAGGTCTCACCCCGGCTCACATCAGATGCCTCCTCACGCAGCAGGTCAATCAGCGCACACTCGAGCTGTTGTGCCTCTTTGAGACGTTTCACTGAGCTTCGCTCAACCCCCACATGAACATAGGCGGTGATTTTCACAGCATTTTTCAAGATGCGACATTTCTCAAGATCACGCAATACAGCCCGTGTTGCCTCTGGTTCCAGTCTTGCAGCCGCCATCAGCTCATCGGTACTGACACCTTCATCGGGGGCGGCAGCAAGCAGCAGCTCGACAATGCGTTTCATGGCTTGTCTATGCATGTCTGAAAGGCCATCAGGCAGTTTCTTAAGCGCCGCGTCGACCGAATTGATCTGCAGCGAGGATGGAAAAACTGTCACGACATTCTCTTCGCGCTTGAGCAGCGCCGCTTCCTCAAGCCAAGAAACTGCAGTGCGAACCCGCGTATCGTCTGTGTTGGTGTCGCGCCTGAACTTGTGCTCTTCCTCATACAGAATCTCGCCCGGTGTGGCAATGACATCGGAGGAGGATTTGTTGCGCCGGTCGAGCTTTCTCAATGCCCGCAGCAGGCTCTGAATCTCAATGCGCGTGAGCCGAGACCGAGCGGCCATGCCGAACTGGCGCTCAACGTCTTCTGTGTCGAACAGCAGCACACACCGGGCGGGGGCATTGTCGCGGCCGGCACGACCGGCTTCTTGCAGGTAATTTTCCAGCGAGCCGGGAATGTCTGCATGAATGACCAATCGAACGTTAGGCTTGTCCACGCCCATGCCGAAGGCATTGGTCGCAGTCAGTACACGCACTGTTCCTTTGATGAAGTTCACTTGCACATCGCTTTTTGTCTCTGGCGGCAGCGCGGCGTGGAAGTGCTTGATCAGAACACCCCGTGTTCCCAGATGGTGGGCAATCTCCTCCGTTTGCCTGCGGGTCGCACAGTAAATGATGGCGCCGCCCGGCTGGTCAGCCGGCAGGTATCGCTCTAAGACACCGCGCACATCAGCCGCTTTGGTTTGGCTGGTTGTCGGAATAATATCGAACTCGAGGTTATGCCGTTTGGTACCGCCATTGAACACCTGCAATTCGACTTCAAGCTTTTCTGCAAAATACGCAGTGATATCGCTGATGACAGCCGGCTTGGCGGTAGCGGTCAGGCACAGCAAAGTGGGAATCGGCAGGTCGGTTGCGGATTCTTTAATGAAACGGCCGACGTAGCGGTAATCCGGCCGAAAATCATGCCCCCAGCGCGACAGGCAGTGCGCCTCATCAATCACCCAGAGGCCAATTTCACGCTGTGCAATGGCGCTGCGACAGCTTTTTGAGCGAAGCTGTTCCGGGGATATCAAAAGTATTCCCGCCTCCCCCAGTCTCACCTGATCCAGGGCATCGCCGCGCTCAGGCATGGACAGCAGACTGTTGATGGTCACACAGCAGTCGATCCCTTTGCCTTTGAGTCCGGCGACCTGATCGGCCATCAAGGCCACCAGCGGAGAGATGACGATCGTCAGCGCACCGGTATTGCAGTATCGCGACAATGCGGGGATCTGGTAGCAAAGCGATTTTCCAGCCCCAGTGGGCATGATGCCGAGAACGTGCTTGCCGGCCATGGCCGCCTCAATAATCCCCTGCTGCATCGGTCGACCGTCCGGTTCGGCAGGATGCGATCGAAAGCGGTCGAATTTGAACCAGCGGTGCAGCTGAGCTTTAGCATTGTGGTGCTCGGCACACCAGCCGCAGTTTGCGTTTGAGCACGCTGTGTCACGCAGTCGACGAATCATCCGCCCGGTATCAGGAAACTGATGGCGCACCCATGGCGGGACCACCGAGTTCTCACCTGCAACGGAAAGCCAGGCCAAAGCAAAAGCGAGTTGCCAGCCGTATTTCCTGATGGAATTGACATCCGCGCAAACCGCATCAGTCAGTCGCGGCGCCGAATGACAGCAGACAAGATTCTGAAAGCATTTCTGGATGGCCGCCTCCGCCTCCGCTTTCGCTGGCTTTTGCGCCTGGCGAATGCTCGCAAACATCTTGTCAAGAGCAGCGTCTGCGTCTTTATCATCGGGCGTCGTCAGCCAATGCCAGGCGGTCAGCAGTTCGGCAAGAGATTCAGCCAGCTTCTTTTTTTGCTCGTCGAACAGCTGCAGCGCACATCTTGCATCGGCCTCAGGATTGTTGCGATGACCGCTCATCAGAGCGCCATCCTTGTAGTGCTTTACGAGATGGTGATAAGGATTTTTAGGAAATGCGAGAGGGCTGAGAAACAAGGTGTCAATGACTGGGAGATGCAGCAGGCGCAGGCGTGGATTTGCACTATTGAGGAACTTGAGGTCAAAGTTTTTGATATTGTGCCCCAGTACGAAGTCTGCGCCGTCTGTCAGGTCATCCAGCTGGATCAGCTTCTGTTTCAGACTGCCGGCGCTGAGATTGATGCTTTGTTTTGGATGATCTGATCGCACTGCTCCAACGGCTTTGATGCGACCGGATTTCTTCTCAACTTCTAAATCGATTGAAATGCAGCAGAAGGGCTTTGTCATGTGACGCATAAGGAGATTGATGGTTGCGGTGTTATTATCTCGGCGGGACTCAAACGCAGATGACTTTGGCCCAAGATCAGAAAATCACCATTTTTTCAGCGAAGTAAATGATAATGTATTTGATTTGCAAACAAATGTTGGCGTCAATGACCATCGCAGGCTGTCTGCAGCAGCAGGCGAGGAGCTGATAGCGCTCCTTTCACAAACCGCAAATGAAAAAGCTGCGCCGCATCTGCGCGAATGGCAGACAGTACAATACCTCTGAAAGATAGCACAGAACACTGGATGGCCGCTCATGGCATTTGCCGATTGTCCAGCAGAAAGTGACCGTGTGCTGCATTCAAACTCGGATAAGGCCTCAAACTGGTGCATGCATTGATTCGATATTCTCGATATATCGGCCCGCTTCGGACGATGTTGTTTTTAGCGGTAATTGCCTTGAGTATTACGGCAATATTCTCTATGGGAGGCACCCAGAAATCCGGACTGATGATGTTTCCAACCTTGATCGCTCCGGCTACTGTCCCGATGCTTTTCTTTGTCATTCCCTTGGATATGATGATGTGCCGCATTTTGATGTCTGGCAAGGACGCGGCTGAAAGACGGCGGTACTGGCATCTGATTGGTGCCGACTTCGCAGTGCTATTGCTGCTTTTCTTCGCCTGGTTTCCGTTTTACAAACGACTTGTAATCATCTGACTAGAACTTTAAGGCGATGCAGGATTCTCTCATTACACAGTTGAGCGGAACGCTTTTCGCTGATCATGGATCATTGTTCGAAAAATGTCCAAACAATGGAATCGAAATCGATCAAATACGAATCGCTCGCGCTTTGGTCAGATTCTGCAAAAACAGATTCGACTGACCAAGATATCCTCATACTTGCCATGCAAAATAGAGTTCTACTGAGCTTATGAAAAATACATCCCCCCTCACAAGTCCACTCGGCCGCGCGACCCTGGCCGCGATGCGCGCCGACCGCTGCTATCTGGTCGACAAGACGGCCTATCTTGAAAGGCTGACCGGCGAGAGCCGGTTCGGCTTCCTGTCGCGGCCGCGGCGCTTTGGCAAGAGCCTGCTGCTTGATACCATGCGGGAGCTGTTCGAGGGCCTGCCCATCCACGACCGCTGGAACTGGCATGAGCGCTATCCGGCGGTGCGCCTGAGCTTCGGCGCCGGACGCTTCAGCCGGGCCGGGCACCTGCAGTCCAATGTCATCGCGCAGCTGCGGCGGCTGGAAGCCAGGCATGCGGTGTCGGCCGCCTATGGAAGGGATGATATCACCGCGCCCGACCGTTTCGGCAACATTCTGTATCACATCCACGAGTCGATGGGCCGGCAGGTGGCGGTGCTGGTCGACGAGTATGACAAGCCGATCCTCGATGCGGTCGGGGGCCGGAGCTGGCTGAGGACAATCGGGACTGCCTGGAGGGGCTGTACGGAGTGATCAAGGATTACGGCGAGCAGATCCGCTTTGTGTTTCTGACCGGCATCACCATGCTCAGCAAGCTGAGCCTGTTCTCGACCCTGAACAATCTGGATGATCTGAGTCTGGACCCGCGCTACGCCGCCATCTGCGGCTACACCGAGGCCGACCTGCAGGACACCTTCGCGCCGGAGCTGGAGGGACTCCAGCTGGATGAGATCCGCCGCTGGTACAACGGCTACAGCTGGCGCGGACCGGAGAAGGTGTACAACCCCTGGGCGATCCTCAGCCTGTTCAAATCCCGCGAGTTCAAGCCGCACTGGTCGGTCACGGGCATGCCGTCGTACCTGTACAAGGTGATGATGCAGCGCCAGCTCACGCCGCTGGATGTCAATGGCCTGAAAGTGCAGGAAGGCTTCGTCACCACTTTTGATGTCGAGAGCCTCAGCGCCGAGGCGCTGCTGTTCCAGTCGGGGTATCTGACGATCACCGGCGAGGAGCGGCAAAACTTCAAGACATTCTACGAACTGGACTATCCGAATCTGGAGGTGCGCGCGAGTCTCAACGACGGATACCTGCAGTATCTGTTCGGCGAGGGGCGCGAGCCGGCCGCGGCCCGCGAGCTGGCGGACCTGCTGGGCAAGGGCGACTTCGCGGGCTTTGAGGCGGCTGTGCGGTCGCTGTTTGCGGGGATTCCGCATCAGTGGCACACCCACAACGAGATGGCGCGCTGTGAGGGGTGGTACAGCTCGGTGCTGTATGCCTGCCTGTGGAGTGTCGAGGCAAGAGACGGCCTGCAGGCGGAGCGCTCGGGCCGCCGGGGGCGCTCGGACCTGGCGCTGCGGATCGGCCAGAGGGTGATAGTGATCGAGTGCAAGATGGCGCGCGGCGGCGAGACTGAGCAAAAGGCAGCCGAGGCCATTGCGCAGATTCGCGAGCGCGGCTATGCCGAGCCGTATCGCGGCGGCGCCTGCGAGATTCATCTGATCGGCGCGGTGTTCGACGCGGACGCCCGCCAAGTTGATGCCAAAGACAATCAGAATCCACATCGGACAATCAATTTTGATTCTTGCCAAACAACACTCAAAACCTGCAAATGACTGTCCCTCAACGCCTTGAAACGAAACGTATAGAGTAAACGAGTCAGCAGCGTTCTTGACCCATGCCAGAGGAATCTCAAAAGCTTCGAGACCAGTTTCTTGAGGGCATGAGCCATGCCGCCTGCACTGTCAATGTGGTCACCACGGATGGGAGCTCCGGCCGCGCCGGCGTCACGGTCTCAGCGATGTCTTCAGTTTCGGCAGATACCCCGAATCCCACCTTGCTCGTGTGCGTTCACCATGTAAGCTCCGCCGCGCAAAAAATTATTGACAATGGCGTATTCTGTGTGAATGTGCTCAGAGACGATCAAGGCTACATCTCAGACACATTTGCCGGACGTTTAGAGAAAACAGTCGATAAGTTTGACTGCGCACAGTGGACTGCGATGCCCTCAGGCGCACCGCGGGTGGTGGATCCTCTAGTCGGATTCGATTGCCGCCTCAATTCATCCAATCTTATCGGCACGCATCATATTTTCCTCGGCGAGGTGACCGACATATTCGTGGCTCGCCGCGGTTCGCCGCTGATTTATGCAAATCGGGCCTATGGAATTGCATCGAGAATTGACAGTACGCCGCAGGCAGTGTTCGCCGATTCTTCCATGGAACTGGAAACGCTTGCGATCGGATGTTTCTTTGCGATCGGACCCTATTTCCTGCCGCCGATCATCAAAGCTATGAAAAATGAAAATCCCCGGCAGCAGCTGCATCTTGTCGAGGGCGATCAGCGACGCATGCTCGAAGGCTTGCAGGCTTGTGAAATCGAGGTTGCCTTGATGTACGATTTTGATCTGCCAGACGATCTCGAATTGACCCGGCTTGCGGAAATCAGGCCACATGTACTGCTGGCACAAGGACATCCGCTCGCCAAAAGAGCGGAACTGACCCCGCAGGATTTGCAAGACTATCCGATGATTCTGCTGGATGCGGCGCCGAGCCGCAACTACTTTACCGGTCTGCTCAAAGACGCGGGCGTAACGCCGAGAATCGCTTATCGATCATCCAGTTTTGAGACCGTGCGCGGGCTGGTCGGACACGGGCTGGGCTTTACGTTGCTGGCCACAAAACCCGCTTCCCCGATGACCTATGACGGGCATGCATTGGTCAATCGCCGGCTGCATGCTCTAGTCAAGCCGAGCATTGTCGTCATGGCACAGCGCAAAAATGAAACCCTCTCCGATGCTGCCCGTCACTTTCAAATGCTCTGCAGCCGCCACTTTGCCGCATACCATAACGAGCTCAATCGAATCGAATAAACCCGGCGAGTGACAGGCAGAGGCTCAGGCTGGCGGCGCTGTTTGCAGGCGCACCTTTTCTCGCCAGCCCGTCACAATGCCCGCAGCGGCAATCAGTACCATGCCGACTACCGCATTGGCCGAAGGCAAAGAATCAAACATGACATACCCCCAGAAAGTCGCGAACAGCAGGTAGCTGAAATCCAGCGGTGCCAGCCAGCTGCTGTCAGCCGTCTGATACGCTCGGCTCAAGCAGACGTTGCCAATGAAATTCATGACCGATGTGCAGTAAGCGATGCCGGCAACGCCCAATGTAAGCGTCGGCCAGCCAATTGCAACAAACGGCGCACTTTGCTGAATCGAATCTGCAAGCGGCACCAAGGTCAAAACTATACTGCCTAGAGCGCCGGATGCAAAAAACGTCAGCGCCACTGCAAATACGATTGCGAGCGTATTCTCATAGCGGCAGGCACGTCGAATCGTCAGGATGTTCGCCGCGTAGAAAAAGCCTGCCAGTATTGGCAGACACTGGACCCAAGAGAAGCCTGCGTCACAAGGGGACAGAACAAGAGCTGCACCGCCGGCCCCAACGCCGACCGCCGTCAGCCGCCATACGCCAACTGGCTCACGGAGTACCGGACCGGCGAGCAGAGACACGAAAATCGGGTAAGTGTAAAGTCCCGCCGCCATTTGGGTAAGCGTCAGAAACGGCGCCGCGCCAAAAAAGCACAGCATGCAAACTGCCATCAGACCAGCTCGCAAAAATACCGGCACCGGCCGAAACGGCTTGAGAAGATAAATGCCACCGCTGACAGCGGCCATAATCACCGCAACGGTGAGATTGCCGGTCGCCCGAATCGCCTGAAATTGCCAGTATGATGTTTGGCTTGCAATATCCTTGATCAATGCGTCCTGAAAGGAAAGCGCCAATACGCCGCTGAGCACCAGCACTAAAGCCTTGCCGGGATGATCGCCGCTCGGATTGCCGAAAAGTGAGAGCATGTCTGGAGGATCAGTCGCGGCGGGGCAGTCTGGAATGCCATATGAAACATCCGGATGAACCGAATCTGACGCTAGACGCAGTCATCTGGCAAGCACTTGGTTCCGGGGCAGTCTAGTCCTTGGGCTCTATGCGTTTGGCCAGTCCCGCAACAATCTGCGTATTCGGCGTGTGTGCAAAAACATCCGGCGAGGTGACGATCTTCCACGAACGGCTCGCGCCGCCGAGAACAATCGATCTTCGTTCCAAAACAGCGCTGTCGACCCAAAGCGCAAGCTCAGGCGGCAGACCGATCGCGGTGACGCCGCCTGGCGTCATATTTGTGATCTGCTGCGTTTCCTCAGCACTGGCAAACGACACTCGCCGGGCGCCCAGTTTCCTGCGCACAACATTATTGACATCAAGCCGATGGGTTGCCAAGACAGCACAGGCGGCAAATTTTTTCTCTCCGGTTTTTGACTTGATCACGATGGTATTGGCGCAATCTTCCAAAGCGTATTCATAGCGTTTGACGAATGCCGCAGTGTCAGCAAGCTGCGGATCGCACTGAATCAATTCGTAGGGCACGCCCAGAGCGTCCAGCTCACGGCGCAAGGCGTCTGCTTGGGAGTCAGAATTCATCGTACAGGCATAAATGATGGCAGGCAGATTCGGTTTGCGGTTTCAGCTGCCGTTCTGTCAGACCCGATCATCCCAATGGATGAATGGAAAATCGAATAAGCAGGCCTTGATCCATTGTCAGCGCTGATTCACGCTGAAAAAACGCTGGCACAGATCAATCTGCTGTTCAATGTGGTCATCAACCCCCTCAAAACTTCCAGGCACCAGTCTCGCCAAATCATATTCGCCGCGGGCAATGAGACGATTGAGCATCTCGCGAGCATCACTTCTTGACTGGCGCTCGTTGACCCGCTCATCGCGGCGGCGATGCGGGGGACCGCGGCCTCACCGCTATCGACAGCTCTGCCGCCGGGCGACAAAGACAGCTTGCACAGGCTGGAAGCGGCATGATCCGGCTCGGATTGCCGCAGCAGCCTGAAGGAAACGATCGGCAGCAATGATAAACAAATAGTCATTGATTTCGCCGTCTAGTTTTTTGATGACCTGCGATCAACTCCCGAGTCGCGCTTCGGAAACAGCAGGACATTGCCAGTCAGCTCTGTCTGCGCTGTGCGCAGACAAAAATAATCAAGCCAAAAACAACCAGCGGCAGTGACAGCGCCTGCCCCATTGTCACCCAGTTCGCAACAATATACCCAAGCATGTAATCAGGCTCGCGGAAAAACTCCGCAAAAATTCGAAAGGTACCATAACAGACCAGGAACAGACCGCAGACGCAGCCGGCCGGCCGCGGCTTGGCCGAGTAGCTCCACAGGATAATGAACAGAGCAATGCCTTCGAGCAGCGCCTGATACAGTTGCGACGGATGCCGCATCAACCTGTCCGGGTCCAGCGGAAATACCATTGCCCATGCAACATCGGTCGGGCGTCCCCAAAGTTCCTGATTGATGAAATTTGCGATGCGGCCGAAAAAAAGACCCAGTGTGCAAAGCGGCGCGGTAAAGTCTGCCAGCGCGAGGAATGGGCAGCTGATCTTTCTGGAGCAGTACCACAGCCCGGCGACTGCACCGAGCAATCCCCCGTGGAAGGACATTCCACCTTCCCAGATTTTGAGAATCACCAGTGGACTATCGATAAAAGAACCAAAATTGTAGAACAGCGTATAGCCGATTCGGCCGCCGAGGATGGCGCCGAGCGCAATGTACAAGATGAGGTCAAGCACCTGCTGTTTTTCAACCACAGCATTGACCGCTCGCATTCTGCCAAGAAAGAGCGCGGCAAGAATTCCGGCCGCATAGGACATCCCATACCAGCGGATTTCCAAGAATCCCAAATCCAGCGCAACAGGATCAATTTCAGGGTAAGCGATCACAGCATTCGAGCAGGCAGCATAGTTTCGATTGGCTGCTTGCAGAATATACCCTGATTTTATCGGCTCGTTGCACAAAACTAAAGCGCTGTCGGAATTTCAGGTGGAAACAGAACCAAGCGGCAGCAGAGACAAATCAGTTCCAAATGCGGCTGCAGTCAAGGCGCACCGCTGTCTGAAGATGGCGCATCGGCACACTTCCAGCATTCGAGCAGGCAAGCCTGTCTCAAGGTTATCCGTGCCAGCGCAACTGTCTATTCGGTCGGTATGAATCGCTGATTGCGCACATGACGGCAGTTCCAAATGCCATTCCAGACCGTGCCCGCTCTCGTACTGCGGACCTCGGACTTCCTCTGTGCAGCCGGCACATGACTTCTGCTTAATTTTCGTTTTGCCGCCTATGGCCATCGGCGATAATAGGGTCCCCATGTATGATTTTTCAGTGCCACCTAATTTTATTAAAGACACTGAAACAATTACTTGTATCGTTACCTGCTAAAGCTAGCCCAGAAAGCGCCGCACTGCCAATACCGGACGGAGAGATAACGCCTTATGACAAGCCCAGCCGATGCCAAACCGAATCGACTGATTCGCGAAACCAGTCCCTATCTGCTCCAGCACGCCTACAATCCGGTGGACTGGTACCCGTGGGGAACCGAAGCGCTTGAGCGGGCTCGACTGGAAAAGAAACTGATTCTGCTCTCGGTGGGCTACTCAGCGTGCCATTGGTGTCATGTCATGGAACGCGAGTCTTTCGAGGACAAGAAGACTGCCGATATCATGAATCAGCATTATGTGTGCATCAAGGTTGACCGCGAAGAGCGGCCGGATCTCGACAAGATCTACCAGCTGGCGCATCAACTGTTCAATCAGCGCGCCGGAGGCTGGCCGCTGACCGCATTTTTGACCTATGACGAGCATGCGCCGGTTTACATCGGCACCTACTTTCCAGACAAGCCTCGGCATGGAATGCCTTCGTTTGCGCAAGTGCTCGAAAACATTTCAAAGCAGTTCAACACAGCCAAAAGGAGCCTCGGCGACCACAATCAGCTGGTCAAAAATGCATTCAGCCAATTTTCGATCCCGCATTCGGCGGTTCCCAAAGCGTTCGATCAGTCACTGCTGACAGCCGCCGTGGACGATCTGCTGAAAAGCTACGACCCGGTCTATGGCGGGTTCGGGGCGGCGCCGAAGTTTCCCCATCCGACCCATCTTGCAATACTGCAGACATTCTGCCAGCGGCGGCAAGCCGATACGCAGAAGCAAGATGCTGCGATGAGCGCCCTGCTGCATACGCTTGACGCAATGGGCAGCGGCGGGCTCTACGACCAGATCGGCGGCGGGTTTTGCCGCTACAGCGTCGATGCCAGGTGGGAGATACCGCACTTTGAGAAAATGCTGTATGACAATGCCCAGCTGATTCCTTATTACGCTGATTTCGGCATTGCGGCCAAACGCGAGCGCTTCTTGGAGCTGGCGCTGGAATCGGCCCGCTGGGTCATTCGGGAAATGCAGTCTCCTGCAGGCGGCTATTACTCCACCCTGGATGCTGACTCTGAGGGCGAGGAGGGGAAATTCTATGTCTGGAGTCTTGAAGAGCTGCAAACCGTGCTTGATGACGATGAATACAAGGTTTTTGACATTCGCTTTGGCTTGCGCGGCACTCCAAATTTTGAGGGTAAATGGCACCTTACTGCCGTCAATTCAATGACCGTTGCCGCGCAGCGATCAGGCATTCCTTTGGCCCGCGCGCAGGAGCTGATTGCCAGCGCCTGCAAAAAATTGCATGCGCAGCGCGAGCAGCGCGTGCGGCCGGGCCGCGATGACAAGATTCTCGCCTCCTGGAACGGGCTGATGATCAAGGCCATGGCCATCGCGGGCCGGCGGCTCAAACGCGCTGAATTTGTCGATTCAGCGCAGCGAGCGCTTGATTTTGTTCGTACGTATATGTGGGCAGACAGCCGCTTGCAAGCCACGGCAATGGGCGAGCAGGCGCGCTTGCAAGCCTACCTTGATGACTACGTCTTTATCGCCGATGCCGTCCTCGAAATGCTGCAGACCCGATGGCGCAACGAAGATTTCGCGTTTTTGACCGAATTGGTCGAAACACTGTTTGCCCGCTTTGCAGACTCGCGTTCAAAAGCCTTTTACTTCACCGGCGATGACCACGAAAAACTTATTCACCGGTCACTGCCAACCCATGACGACGCAACGCCAAGCGGCAACGGAGTTGCTGCTCAGGTACTGTTGAAACTCGGTTATCTCACCGGTGAGACCCGCTATCTTGACCATGCCTCCGGGCTGGTGCAGAACATTGCTCAAATGGCCCAGTCAATGCCCTCAGCATTTGGTTCAGTGATGGTTGCCGTCGAGCAGATCATCAATCCAAGTTCCATGGTGATTCTCCGCGGCGACACAAAACAAATGAAGGCTTGGGCGGATGCTGTCGCATCGGTCGAGCCGGTCAGCGTGATGGTTTTCCAAATCCCGCGGGATGCACAGGATGGATTGCCGCAACTGCTGGCTGAAAAAGTCTGCGGTGAGTCCACAATCGCTTATGTGTGCAACGGATTGACCTGTTCTGCACCGTGCCATACGCTCGACGATCTGCTCGATCTGATTCGCGCTCAAGCGGCTCGCTGAGGCGAGCCGCTCGCGGCACATATGTCCAAGTTCTCAGTCTCCCGAGTGTGCCGCCCTGAATGGCTGACCCAGGTCGATAGCGAAAAAACACAGCAGACCACAGTCATTCAACCCCGGAGGTCAGCAGCCTGCGCGTCAGTGCAACCAGCAAAAACAGCGCCACAGCAGCCGCGGTGACAATCACAAATCCATTGGCGCCCCAAACCGTCATCGCGAGCCCCGCTGAGCTCGGCGCCAGCGCTCCGGACACGCCCCACATCAGACCGAACACCGCATTGCCAGCCGCCAGCTGGGCGCCGCGAAACCGCTGCCCCATGATAACCAGTGCGACGGTGTAAATGCCAGCGAGGGCGCCGCCCCAGATGAGCATCACCGGCCACACCAGAATTCTGCTTTGGATGATATACGGCAAAGATACCGTCGCAGCGAGCAGAACCAGAGCGCAGATGATGATGAGTGCATAGCGATTCATCTTGTCAGCGCTCCAGCCGACCAGCGGCTGGAACACCATTGAGCCGATCGAAATCACGGTCAGCAGCACAACCGCAATCTCCTCTGTCAGGCCGGACCGCAGCACGTAAATTGGAAACAGCGTCACCACCGCCGCCTCATCAAAAGACATGACCGCCGCCGCGCAGACGAGTGTCGGCGCCAGAAAAATGAACCTCAGGATCTGGGCCGCGCTGCCGCCGGAAAAATCAGGCGACGAGCCGCGTGCCCAGCGCAGCGGAATCAAGCCGAGGGCAATAATGACAATGGCGAACATCAGCGGCAGCTTGCCCTCTACGCCAACGATGATGATAAACAGCGGCGAGAGTGCAAAAGTGGCGCTGAAAATAAGCGTGTACAGGGCAATCACACGGCCCCGTGAGTAGTCTTCTGCAATTTCGTTGATCCAGGTCTCACTGACAACAAACAGAATGGTGCCCGCCACCCCGGTCAGAAATCGACATGCCAGCCAGACATAAACGTTTTCGAAAATCATCATGATCAGCAGCAGGGCAATATCGCTGCAGATGGCATACAGCACCAGCTGAGAGACTTTGAGCTTGCGCATCAGATAGGGAATCATGGGAGACACAAAAATGGAAGCGGCAAATGGCATGGTCCCCATCACGCCGATCCAGAATGACGAGTGGCCCCAGGCCTCCATTTTCAGGCTGATCAGCGGATGCAGATAGCCAATCGTAAGCCCGTACACACTGATGATGCTGAAAATCGCTAGCAGCACCCGGCGCTTGACCGGGTCTGGCATAATTTCTCGCAGGTAGTATCTCACCCGACTGCAACCGCTATGCCGCCCCTTCGGTCATCACCGAACCCGCGGACGAATCTGCCGGCCTGCGAGACCGCATGGACTCCGCCGAAAAATATATCGCGCCGATCAAACCGCGTATGCACTGGATACGCGGCAGCCACTGAGGCTGGCAGCCCGGCCGACTCTGCGGACTCCAGGTAGGCATGGCCTTGATGATAGTGAACGCGCGGCGCCTGTACCGCAGCCTTGGCCGAGAGCCCGTATTCGATCATGCCAATGAGCACTTGAGCAATCGCCGAGGGAATGCGATTGGAGCCGCCGCTGCCCAGCGCTATCAGGTGGCCGCTGCCATTGATCGCAACTGTCGGCGCCATCATCGAGCTGAGGCGAACCTGTGTCGGCCAGCCCGTCACACCCCATGGATTCAAATCGTGCTCGCCGAGCATATTGTTGAGCATGACCGCCGTATTCGGAATCAGGGTGCCGCAGCCCTCGCCGTTGCTGACCGAAACTGAGGCTGCATTGCGGTGCCGGTCGATGATGGAAATATGGGTCGTACCGCGAGCGGCCTGCGGATAATCTCTCAGCTGGCTGCGATAGTAATTCGACCAGGCAGCATCTGTTTCATCCTCGGCTTGGAAATCGGCAGTTCCAAGCTGGCTGCTCGCAGCCAGCGTGTCAAGCATCGTCTTGATATAGCTGTCGCTGCCGAGCGTGTGCTGCCCGATGCCGTGACGCTGCAAGCGTGACAGGTCAAAGCCGATCAGAATCCCGCCGCTGGACGGCGGCGGATTCAGAAAGATGCGATGATCGCCATAGTCAACGCTGAGCGGAGCCCTGATCGCAACGGCGTAATGGACCATGTCTGCATATCTGATCAGTCCGCCGTCCAGCGCGACCTGCTCAATGGCCTGGGCAATTTCTCCGCGATAGAACAGGTCTTCACCCTCAATGGCCAATGACTCCAGCAAATCTGCGTAGCCTGGCATAAAGATGACTTCCTGAGCCTGTGCAGTGGCGCCCGGACTGCGTCGGCTCTCAAAGATCTGCGCCGCTTCGCCGTGCAGATAGATCGGTGTCAGAATGTCGAAGATATGCGCTTGCATTGCGGTGACTTCAATACCTTCCTTGAGCAATGCCACGGCGGGCTGAATTAATTCAGTCATTGGCATCGTCGCATAGCGCCGTGCCGTCTCGAACAGGCCGGCAACATAGCCTGGCACAGCACTGGTGCCAGCGCCGATGATGAACTCCTGCTGGGCGCTGCCAAAATCACAAATAAACGAGCGTGCATCCAGCTCATCAGGGGATTTGTGCTGCGTCGGTGTCTGGACGAAAAAATCCAGAACCGCCGCGCGACCGTCATTCGGGGCGGCCAGCAGAAAACCGCCGCCGCCCAATGAGGCAAGCGCCGGCTCGGCGATGCTTGAGACATAAAGCGCCGCAATCGCTGCATCAAATGCGTTGCCGCCGCTTTTGAGCACTTCCGCTGCCGCCTGCGCGGTCTGCGGATGTCCAGCTGCCACTACCCCCTGCTGCATCAGTGTGGACCGTGTCGAGTCAATTCACAGGTGCTGGAAGTGATAACATAAACATCTTTCATCGTTTCAAACATCCAGAAGAATGATACATGTCAAATCGCGTAAGAATACCGCAAAACGGCACTAAGATTACCGTCCAAAATGAAAAACTTTCTGTTCCTGAAGAGCCAATTATCGGCTATGTGGAAGGTGATGGAATTGGCTCTGACATCACTCGCGCCTCAATGCGAGTCTGGGACGCTGCCATCGCCAAGGCTTACGGTGGTCGGCGCAAGATCCACTGGTGCGAGCTGTACATGGGCGAGAAGGCCGGGAAGAACTACGATGGCGATTACTTCCCGGATGAGACACTGGACACCATCAAAGACCTGTTCGTTGCCATCAAAGGACCGCTGTCAACTCCGGTGGGCGGCGGGTTTCGCTCATTGAACGTATCCCTTCGCCAGTCCTTGGATCTGTATGCCTGCATTCGCCCAGTGAAGTACTTTGCAGGTGTGCCCTCGCCCATGCAGCGACCGCAGGATGTGGATGTGGTGATCTTCAGGGAAAACACTGAAGACGTTTATTCCGGCATTGAGTTTGCCGCAGGCTCTGCGGAGAATGCCAAACTCGCCAGGTTTCTGCGCGAGGAAATGGATGTCGATTTTGAAGTTGATGCCGGTTTGGGTGTCAAGCCGGTCAGTGCAGCCAGAACCAAGCGCCTGGTGCGCAAAGCCATTGACCATGCCATTGACCATGGCCGCAGCAGTGTCACGCTGGTGCACAAAGGCAACATCATGAAATTCACCGAAGGCGCTTTTCGCTCCTGGGGCTACGAGCTGGCGCGGGATGAATATCCGGAACAGACCATAACTGAAGATGAGGTTTGGGAGAAATACAACGGCGAGGCGCCACCGGGGAAAGTCGTAATCAAGGACCGCATTGCCGACATCATGTTTCAGCTGATGCAGCTGCGGCCGGCAGAGTTCGATGTCATTGCGACAACCAATCTCAACGGCGATTATCTGTCGGATGCCGTCGCCGCCGAGGTGGGAGGTATCGGCATTGCGCCCGGGGCCAATGTTGCGGACCACATTGCGGTCTTTGAGGCAACCCACGGCACCGCGCCAAAATACGCCAACCTCGACAAAGTCAATCCGTCATCGCTGCTGCTCAGCGGTGTCATGATGCTTGAATATATCGGCTGGCAAAAAGCCGCAGACCTAATCAGCGATGCCTATCCGAAGGTCATTTCAGAGGGCACTGTCACCTACGACTTTGCCAGACTGATGAGCAATGCGACCGAGGTGTCAACCAGCCAGTTTGCAGATGCACTGATCGGGAAACTATAGCTATTGTGCCTGTGCATTCAATCTGCTGAGAACGCACAGGCATTCTACCTTCAAGGCAACAACTTGAAGTCTGCATTTCCGCACCTTGGCAACAAGCGATGCAACATACTGACTTTGTTTGAATGTCATGCACGTAGAACATAGAGCTGACAAACGTACAAGTTGAGAATATGAGTCGCGCTAGATTCGCCTAGCTCTTTCTTAATGGCCTAAAAATGATGATAAATTGTAATGAGACGCCTATCGACTAAGACAAGTACTGAACCCGATAAGCGCTCAACTTCCCCTATTCGTCTCTTCAGCTCTCTGATCTTCTTCTGACCATCTGACTTCATTTCATTCTTTATCATGCGAATCGCCTCTTTCGCATTTCGTTTCGTCAGCATGAATTTTTCATGACTTACTCTGCTCCCATATTTCAGAATAATGTCTGGGTCTGACTTTCGGAAGCCTCGCTGATCCATTCTGATTCGCATATGTTTAGTTATTCGATAATTTGACATTGGCATTTTAATTTCCTCCTGATTTATCCATCAGAGATTCAAGAAGCTCGCTTTCCCATTTGTTGCTTTCCGACTGGACCCTGGTTACTTCTGACTCAATCCATTCAAGATAGTCTTCATTGCATTTATTGCTCTTGACATCGGCAAGGTCAATATAGCCGGAATAAATAAAAGACAATGCTTTGCCCTGAATTTCATCGTCTGCTGAAAGCCCGGTTATGTCCTTCATCGTATCTTCTGCGACCTTATACTCATCAATCATATATCCATCACTAGAATCGACTGAACTGGCTGTTTCCATGGGAAGTTGTTTGATCAGTTTGCGGATGTAATGTACAAATGGTCCATCACCGTCAATTAAATGCTCCGCTTCGCCCGCTTCAATCGAGCGCCCAAGTAAATCTCTGGCTTCTATTGATTTCTTCTCTCCGAAATACAAATCCTCTGCGAGCGGGTGCTGAATACTGAAACATTCCATTCCGAGGTGACCATCTTCGTTAGATAAATTTTGCTTCAGATCATCCCAAGCTTGATTCACTCGTTGCAGCCGGTCTTGCCTGTCTCGTAAACTGAGCTCTGCAACAACAATAAAAAGCAAGGAACTAATTTCCAAAATATCGCGAGGCCGAACATTAAAGCGATCGGCAACAACCTCAAGCGAATTCTTGCAACCCAAATCGATTTCGACTTTCACACTAGATGAGCGAGAAAATTCTTTTTCTTCGGTTAAAGCACTCCATTTAACATCAAGCGCATCACATAGCGGTTTGCGAAGATGGGATCGTACTTTTTGTGACATGCCGCGCTCCCAGCGGCTAACGGTATCTTTCGTGCATCCAATTTTTTCGGCAAGTTGCTGCTGCGTGAAACCCCGTCTTTCACGGAATGTTCGTAATGCTGCCCGATTGATTTTCATATTTTTTTCTGTAGTTTGCATAATTTCTCTTCCAGTTTTGGAATAAGTAATATTTGATTCGTTTGAAAATAATATATCTATTTTTATTATTTTTAATAGACATTTTATAGCTTTATTAACTTTTAATAATTATTATTTATTTTAATAATAGACATTTAATAATGTCGTTCTTTCGAATAAATGCTTTATTCTTTTCTTTTTCTTTCAGCGGATAATGAGTTGACAAACACAGCGACACAATTTTCATGTGGAAGGAGAGACGCGAATCATAGCTCAATGATGGCCTATCCTCCGTTTCGCAGATTGAATTCGAAAACTGCGGCATGTGCAACTTTTGTGTGCACTTTATTGATCAAATTTGACCGTCGAGAGCATTCGAAGATTAGCGTTAGAAAAATGGATGAGGCTATTTCCCGGAAATCGCGAGTGTTCACACGGATGCACTATTTGCCTAATCGGAATGTTGCCGACCACATTGCGGTCTTTGAGGCAACCCACGGCACCGCGCCAAAATACGCCAACCTCGACAAGGTCAACCCCTCATCGCTGCTGCTCAGCGGTGTCATGATGCTTGAATATGTCGGCTGGCAGGAAGCCGCAGACCTGATCAGCAACGCCTATCCAAAGGTCATTTCAGAGGGCACTGTCACCTACGACTTTGCCAGACTGATGAGCGACGCGACCGAGGTGTCAACCAGCCAGTTTGCAGACGCGCTGATCGGGAAACTATAGATCAGCCGGTTTTGCTTGCAGCGCGCGGTATTCCGGATCCGCTGCGCGCCATAGATACCAGCTGGCGATACTGCGGTAAGGCTTCCACTTCTCACCGTGCGCGGCGAGCTGCTTGGGAGTGGGCATCTCGGCATCCCCGCTGGCGACCATGAAGCCGCGCCGAATCCCCAGGTCGGTCACCGGCAGGATATCGGCCCGCCCCAGATTGAAAATCAGCAGCATCTCGACAGTCCACGGTCCGATGCCGCGCACCTTGGTATAGGCCTCAATCAGCTCCGCATCGCTGAGTTCAGCCGCTTCGCTTGACGCTGGCAGCTGCCCGGCCGCCTGCTTGTGCGCCAGATCCCTGACCGCACTGGTTTTTGCCTGCGACATGCCACATTGGCGAATGGCATTGCAATCCATGGCGATGATCTGCTCCGGACTCGGAAAGTCATCCCCAAACAACGCCAGCAGTCGACCTAAAATAGTGTCTGCCGCGCGGCCCGACAACTGCTGATAGACGATGGAGCGCAACAGCGCCTCGAAGGGTGTCATTTCCGCGCACAAATCAAGCCGGTAGGGACCGACCTGATCGACAACTGCATGCAGTATGGGGTCGCAACGGCGAAAATGCTCAATCGCCGCCTCTACATCGTACGGATACGGCTGCGCCGCCTCGGCCGTCCATACCATCAGTTTGAAGCCGCTTCTGACAAAATAGGGGACAGGCGGATTTCTATGCGCCGGTTTGAGCGGCGCCCCTGCTCGGTGCTGTTCGATGCAACCGGCTGCAAGGACCCGTACCCCACAATTCGCAGCTTGTCTTCCGGTACGCCATTGCTCGTCAGAAATCGGGCAGCACTGGCGGCACGAGCCGCGGACAGTTCCCAGTTGGTGGGGTAAATCTGACTCAGCCTGCCGGTGATTTGATTGTTATCCGTATGCCCTTCTATACTCACAATTCGATTCGGGTCATGACGGTAATTCGCCGCCACCTGGGCCAGAGTACGCTGTCCCTCGGCGCTCAGCTGCGCAGAACCGGACTCAAACAGCACATCCGATTCGATTCGGATATTGGCAAATTTTGCCAGCAGCGACTCAATCTGGGCTGCGATGTCGCCGTGGCTGTCGACGGGCTCAGCCGAATCCCTCGATAAATTCTCAACAAGCTGGAACTGCAGCTCTCGGTATTTGGCTCGCTGTTTGCGCAGCTGGGTGCGCGAATAATCAAGATGAGTATGCAGATAATGGATGCGAGACTCGACATCTTCAAAGCTGCCGGCACTGGCGCTGAGTTCAGCCTCCGCGGCCTGAAGCTGATTGCTCAATGCGGTCAATTCGCTGTCAAGCCGGGCATTGTCTGCGACCAGTTCCTGGTTCTCAGTGGTCAGAAAGCGAATCAGCTTTTGATTCTGCTCGTCCAGACCTGAGGCGGCCTGAGTCATGGATTCGCTAGTGCCAGCAGGCGATATCACATCCGGACCTTCCGCATGCTTCATGCTCAATTGAGCCTGCCCTGCCGCTAATCCAGCTTGAATCGCGGATTCTTCGGTCCCCGCCTGCACCGTATCTTGCATCTCCTGAAGGTTTTGGACATGTCCGCTCAACCGTGCAATCATTGCGTTACTTCTTTCAACATGATGCTGCAGAACTTGGTTGTAAGTCTTCAATGCTTCAACTTCGCTGTTTGGCCCAGCAGTGCCGCTCGAAGGCACTTCTTCATTTTGCATCGCCCTGATCGTGTTGATTTGATCCGCGAGGCTGTCAATAATGGACTGACTCGCACCAACCTGCTCAAAGAGAAGAGAATTCAATGACTGCAAGTCGGCAATCAACTGCCGCAATAATCCTTTGTGCTGGTCTCCGGCAGAGACAGGGCTTGCCATGTCGGAGAGCTGAGTAGTCAGCTGTTCAATCTGTTGCCAGCTTTGGGCCACATCAGTCCGCAATTTCTGGTTTAGCGACCGGATGTCGCCCAGCCCATCGTCTGCGGCGGCGCCGGCGGCGGCCGCACCGGCATTGGACAAAGGGGCAGCACGATCGGAAAGATCATCGACAGTTTTTTGATTTTCTGCAAGCTGATTGCGGAGGGTTTGGTTGACTTCAATCAGTCTGCTGATTTGCTCAGTGTATCCAGAATCCGCATCTTGCTGATCCGACTGCAGCATGGAAGTCAGCTCTTCCAATGTTGCTATGTTGGTCTTGTTTTGGTCTTTGAGCGATGCATTGAGCGACCTTAAGGCAGTATTCTCAGTCAAAACCGCGTCATATTCGGCCCGCAAGCGATCATGAGACTCGCGAAGATCTTCAGCAGTTTCCTGCACTTGACTGAGCGGCTCGACTCCGTCAGAAGCTCGCTCGCCAAAAGGCGCATTGTCAAGCCATCCGATTACGGCAACAATGCCGAGCACTGCGGCAACAATCCATGCGGTGATTTTGCTGTTCACTTCGCCTGTCTCCGAATTCAAATCACTTTGGCAAATTTTGCTTTATTGTCGCAGATTCACAGCGTCTGCATGCCGATAAAATTGCATCCGCTCTCGACAACGGCACCCCCTCAGCTGCACCCTCAGATAGCTGACGCCATCGACTTGCATAGCGATAAAGTCCGCACCTTGCCAATCATCAGAAGGGCGCATGCAGTTATAGCCGTCGGCCGCCAGCTGAGCGGCTACCTTTGCAAAGTTGTAGTTTTCCTTTTGCCTGCTGTTCAATTCCTTGCAACATATTTTTTCAAACATCATTTGCCTATCCCCTTCATGCCTTCTTCAGCCGGGCAATGAAACATCCAGCTGCGAGCCCCTCGTTCCAGCTGCTTCATATCCTGCTGTGCGCCAGGCGACTTATGCTGCCATGCCTGCCGAGGCCCGCGAAAGTCTAATCATACCGAAAAAAACGATAACCAAACTGCTTGCAGTTCCCTCCAGACCCTCACTGGTCAGGATGTCTCGATCAGCGCTTGGACTACCTCGCACCAGGCATTCGCCAGATTGTCCCGATTGTATCCGCCGCCGCCCATGGCGAGAATTCTGCCGCCGCAAAATTCATCGGCCAGCTGGCACAGCCGCGTTGCGGCATGCCTGTGGACTTGCGGAGAAAACCTCAAGTGCGTGATCGGGTCGCCTGCAATGCAATCAGCGCCGGCCTGCAGCAATATAAACTGCGGTGATGCCTCACGAGCGAATGACTCAAGTTTTTCCCAAGCCGAATAGAACACGTCGTCACCGCTTTCCGGCATCACCGGAATGTTGAGCTTGGTACCCTGTGCCTCCCCGGTTCCGCAGTCGGCAGCATCGCCCGTACCCGGATACAGATGCTGTCCATCTTCGTGGATATCCGCGATGAAAACTTCAGCATCCGATGCAAATGAATAATAGACGCCATCGCCATGATGCGCGTCAATGTCGACATACAATATGCGGCGGATACCGTAACACTCGCGCAGCGTTTCGATCGCCACACCAATGTCGCTGATCGCGCAAAACCCAGCGGCTTGGTCGCGGCTTGCATGATGCAGTCCAGCGATTGGAATGAAGACCCGAGACAACTCTCCATCCAGGATTCGCTGCACTGCATCCAGACAGCTGCCCGCCACATAGCGCGCCGCGTCATAAATCCCGACAAACGCCGGAGTGTCACCTGAGTCCAGGAAACCAGTGCCGTGTACGGAGGCGAGCTTGACGAAATCGACATGATCCTCGTGATGAAAACGGAGCAGATCGTGCGGCTCGCACAATACCGGCTTCAGAATACAGACTTGCTCAAGCAGGCCGCGATGCCGAGCCGCCTCGCAGAAACGATCGTACCGGTCGGGACCGAAAGGATGTCCGTCACCAAATGAATAGCGCCTGAATTCCTCGCCAAGATAGAGGCCCACTGAATTCACAGGCTGACATTTCACCAGTTTGAGATGATGATGCCGGACCGCGGTCGCCGGTCGGGGTTCCTGTCCTGCTTGGTATGATCAAACACAAACGCCGGCTGACCCGCCTTGTGCATCTCGACATGCATCAGCCGCCCGCCGCTTCTGTATTCTCGAATTGTGTGCTCACCTTGGCGATACTCTCTGATCTGCAGGCCGTCCACAGATTCAATCTCAAGCTCGCTGCCTGATGCCTGAGCAGGCTCGGAGTCAGAGGTATCAATGACTACGCCCGTGATCACCGCGCTTTTGTTTTTGACTGGAATCGTTTCAGCCAAAGTATCCGCCAAAGGGACCCGTGCGGCAAGCAGCGCTGTGAGCGCTGCACACAGAGCAAAGCCTCTCAAGGTGCCATTGCGATGCATCGCAGCGGCAAAATTTCTAATTTTTAGTGATAGACTTGAATACATCATCGATACTGCCCTGAACCTCTTCTAGAGTGTGCACTTGCCATTCGTTTTCTTTCACGGCTTTCCAGATATCATCAACCATCGAGCTGCGTTTTGCCGGCATGATCAAAAAACTGTCTTCTCTCAGCACATACCGAACATCTTGAACCGATCCGATTGACAGCAGCGCTTGAATGACTTCCTCGCGCTGCGCAGTCTTGAGCCGCAATTTGATTGCATGGTGAATTTTCGACTGCTGCTTTATTCTTTCAATATCCTGGTTGATCACAATATCGCCTTGATCAATGATGATTACACGGGTGCAAATCTCTTGAACTTTTGTGAGCGCATGCGTCGAAAGAATGATCGCCTTGTCGGCGGACAATGACTGAATCAGTCTATGCACCTGTTCCTGCTGCAGCGGGTCAAGTCCATCTGTAGGCTCATCCAAGATCAAGATGTCAGGCTCGTGCAGCAAAGCTTGGGCTAATCCGACCCTGCGCTTGTAGCCCTTTGACAGCGAGTAAATCGGCTGGGTCAATACGTGACCGATATTGACATTGCCAACGGTCTTTGCAATATGCAGCGGAATTTCATAGCCGCGCAGTCCACGCACTCTGGCATGGAATGAGAGAAACGAATTGACCGGCATTTCAGAATACAGCGGCATGCCCTCTGGCAGATAGCCGATAGAAGCTTTGGCGCTGATGGGATTGGCCTGCATGTCAACGCCCTTGATTCGAACACTGCCTTGATCGGGCTTTAGAAAGCCGCAAATCATCTTCATGACCGTTGACTTGCCGGCCCCATTGGGGCCGAGAAGACCAAGAACATCACCTTTTTTGACCGTAAAGGAGACATTATTGACGACTGCTCGGTCGCCGAATGCTTTGGTCAGATTCTCTACTTCAATCATTTGCGCACTGCGGTTTGAAGTTCGCACGTATGCCTTATTTTACGTGTTATCAATCACTGATGGACGACTTGTCAAGGTGCGATTGAAAGCGAGGCGGAAGCCAGAATTCAGAGCGGGCCGTCTCCGAACCGGCTGAGAGCGGACCTGTCGCTGACATCCAAGCCTGCTTCACGGGGGGCTGACTGCTGGAAAGAAGCAGCCGCGGACTGCATGAAAATCACAGGCGAACCCGCGCCTCACTTTCAATCACGCCTGTTTGAGAAAATGAGCCCGGCTGGCAGAAAAAAATGGCATAATGCCTCAGCATGATTCGATTCTGGAAGAAATCAAAATGAGGCTTTCAGCGAGATCCACCTGCTTCCCCTCAATCAATCAGCAGCTCGTGCGCCTCTGCGCTGAGCTGGAGACCCCCTATCAGGGATCGTCTTGATTCCGCGCCGGGGAGCAGCCGATACAACAACAAGAAGGAAGACCATGAAATCCAAGACTATGAGACTCATGATGACGATGCTCGCCGTGGTGCTGGCAGCCGAGCTGACAGCGGTTCAGGTGTCGCCGTCCGAGACCGCCCGTGCGGATGAAATGCTCCTCTGCGAGTACATGCTGGGCGATGCGACCTTTGCCTGCGGGCGGGCGTTTCTCTACAGTCCAGCTGCGCGGACCCAATTGTGCAAGCTCAAGGTGGAGGGCGGATTTCCGCGGTGGACCGACAACGGACATCTCACCGTCGATCCGGACACCATGAGCGAGTCGGCGCAGCGCTACTTCGGCCACCCCAGCTTCCGCGCGGTGGCGAGCAGATCCTGCCAGTGCGATATCCGGCTCGCCTGCAAGCGACTGACCTTTGGAAATTCAAATGGCTGGATCGCGGTGCCGTCGGGATACACCTACGACCAGGTCCAGTGCTCATCATCAGATCTGGAATCACTGCGGACGATGACAGGCACCGATTGCCCCAACTGACCCGAAAAGGCGACCGCAGCCGCCTTTTTCATTGAGGTGAAAGGCGGCTTCTGCAGCGCAAGCCGGGTGCCGCTTTCGGGCAGATTATGATTGAGGGGAGGACGCGGACGGTACGGGATTTCCGCGGCAGCCAGGCACTGGAGCCGCTGGCCAGCCCTGAGCCGTGTCGAAACCGCTGGCGGGCATCATCCAAAAGCTTGAGGCAGCCCTGAGTCTCTGCACCTTGCCGCAAAAGCTGAACGTGACGATTTTCGAGAAATATGCGCTTCATCAGCTGCTTGCAGAGCACATCCGCAAAAACGAAAACAATGACGCTTATGCCCAATTGCATCTGTTCGACACAACGTTGGGGCAGCGGTGATGTCGAGCATCATTTCAAAAATAGCGTTCTTGCCGGCTCGTGAGACTCAGATGAACGCGCATCCCGCTCTACTAGCGGACAAAGGATCTGACCATGAACGTGATGTGCGGCGCACATGCCCGATGCACTTCCCGTAATTGATTCAATTCTGTTTCGGAATATGCAGACATCAAATCTATACGAACACGTATTGAGTCTGCAGCGTTCAATGATAAGAATCGGTTCATTAATCAGACAGCCGGCACAGTTGTCTGACTCATGCTGGCCAATTCAGTTGAGCAAGGCAGCGGCTCAGAAGCAATGCCGGCAATAATGCAACTCCGTCCTCTTGCCTCAAGCCGATGGCCTGGGCGGCACATCAGGCTCTAATCGCTTGGAATCAGAACATTTTCAGCAGCAATCATTCGTGGAAATCATGATTTTCATTGCAATGCCTATTCATCGATCAGCGCTGTGGCCCTCAATTAGTCGATCAATCTGCTCATCGCTCAGTTCGAAATATTCGCGGACAAACGCTCTGTCAATGCCATTGTGCAGCATTTTTCCAGCCGTTGCCTGCATCAACTCCTGACGTCCCTCCTCGCGTCCCTCCTCACGATACATTTCCGCTATTCCTAATGTAGCATCAACCATTTTGCTGTTACCTGTTTGTTTAATTTCAATATCTCGCCATATTGACATTTTAAGTGTCTTTTCGTAGGAATTCAAATACTTCATTGTTGGCATCAATACCGCATGCTGAACATTTTGGTCCTCAAGTCTTTGCGCCTTCGTCATTATATTGGCCAGCATTTGCTCTGTGACCGGACCTAAAGCTACGCTCATTGCGTACAGACCGATGGAACAAGCAGTCACTGATTCCAGCAGACGCTGCTGCGTTTCCGGATCCTGCAGGCTGACTACGCGAATTTTTGTCTTTGAGACATATTCGTCGTAAACGTCCCAAAACTGATCACCGGGGTTCGCAAGCCAATCACGAAACTCCATCACATCACCGCCTTTCCACTTCGCTCCGACATTGAGCAGCAACATCACCACTGGCTCATTGCTTCGTAAATACAAGCCCGATTCATAGCGTTTCAGCTGCGGCATGAGATCGTTGATTCGAATTTCATTTTTTGCCTCAACTAAAACTCGGAACTGTACGCGTCCTGAAGAACCGAGCGGCGGAACCCGTATAACCGCATCGGAATCCTGCAATGAATGGTTTGGCGCATTCGTTCGTGAAAAAACGATTTCAGCCTGACTCAGGTCAATAACCTCAAGCATTTCATCAGAAAGAGTGTCACGCAATGTTTCAGATGGGCCATCGTGCAGCATAATCATCTGATTGAACTGCCAATTGTGATTGGCGACGGGTTCTTTCGGCATTCGGACCTGCAACTTGCCGCCAGTATATTTTTGCTTGCTTTTCATTGGTTCGAACTTTCCATATTGGTTTCAGATCTTTCATTTTGCAATTGCCAAAGTTTTTTCACATAAGGATGCCTTCGGTTTCAAATTGCAATGAAATTCGCATTCAAACGCCAAAAACCAGCGCTATGCTGATCCTCAACATCCTGAATCCGAAATTAGGCGACCAAAACTTCAGTCAAAGCTTGGCGGCGGCCGGCTCAAACTGCCGCTGGCGCAGTCAAAACGACACTTTCCTCAAGCTGAGCGTCTGCAACTGTATTTTACAGCTCCGCTGCCCGCCGGATTCGCGACCGACATCAATGCAGAGCGAGCACCGGCCAGAAGATCCATAGAAAGCCGCCGCAGGTGACTGGCATCAGACCAGCGCATTTTTGCGAATCGTCCGCAGCAGCTTGTCGATCTCGTGGCGCCTAGCAGCGCATGAGGCCCGCCATGCGATGTCCGGCTCGCTCGCAAGTGACTGACATTTAACTCAACTGCGGCCCCGTCGGGATACGCCTGTGCCCAGGGCCAGTGCTTATCTGCAGATCTGGAATCACTGAAGACCATAACGGGACTCAATTGTCCGAACTGACCGGAAGGGACGGCGAATGCCCTTTTCATTGAGGTGAAAGGCGGATTCTACGATGCAAGCTGGACACCGCCTTCGGTAGAATAATGATCAAAGGGATGCTGCATCAAAGAACACCGCGGACGGGGTGGGAGCCCCTCTTGCCGACACGGAGCCGAGGGGCGGCTCAAATGCCAGTCGGCGCGGCACAGAGGCAAGCTGAGCATCGGCATGTGATTCAGAATCGACTGAAGCTCTTGGGGCGCTGGCACCAGTCCAGTTTGTGCTGGCCGCATGCTGCGGTTGTGCGGGCCAGCCTGAACTGGAATGAATATCGAAACAATGCCGCGCGGCGGACGGCCCGCGGGATATCAGAAATCTCGCGCTTCCCGGCGATGGTTATGCAATAATGACGCTTGCCCGCACGATGGCATCTTATTCACCTGATACAATCAACAGCCGCATGAATTCTCCTGCTCAGTCACTGATTTTGGTCGACGGTACCGCCTACGTTTACCGGGCCTTTTTTGCCAATCAGCTGCAGACCTCCGACGGTACGCCAACGGGTGCGGTATTCGGCTTCGCCAACATGCTCGCGCGGCTGCTGCGCGAGCACAGCCCCGACTACATTGTTGTCGTGTTTGATGCCAAGGGCAAGACTTTCCGCGATGAAATCTACTCCGAGTACAAGCAGAATCGCCCGCCGATGCCGGATGATCTGCGGCCGCAATATGAGACGATACAGCAGCTGGTGAGCGCCTTCGGCATCCGGACTCTATCCATTGAGGGAGTCGAAGCCGATGATGTCATTGCAACTTTGGCAACCACCTTTCACAGTCCAGACTTGCTTACTGTCATCGCCAGCAGTGACAAAGATCTGGCACAGCTCGTCAGCGCTGAGGTGGTCATGCTCGACGAGCGCAAAGGCGAGCTTCTCGGACCCAGCGAAGTATTGCAAAAATTTGGCGTGCCGCCCGCCATGATCATCGAGTATCTGGCTCTGATCGGGGATACCAGCGACAACATCCCGGGCGTCCCGCTGGTCGGACCCAAAACGGCTGTCAAATGGCTCACCACGTACGGCGGACTGGATGCCATCATCGCGAATGCTGACTCGCTGCCTGGCAAGGCAGGACAGAATTTTCGCGACTGCATCAGCCAGCTGCCCATGGTCCGGCAGCTGATTACTCTCAAGCACGATGTCAAGCTTGACTGCGCATTGGAAGAATTCACGATTTCTGAGCGCAATGTCGAGCAGCTGCGCAAAATCTATACGCAGCTGGAATTCAACACCTGGCTGCGGGAGCTCAACGGGAATCATGCGCAGCCTGAAGAAACGGCGCCGGCCTACCAGCTGGTCAACGACGCACCGACTTTCGATGCGCTGATCGAGAAACTATCCGCTGTCGAGGTCTTCGCATTTGATACGGAAACGACTGGGCTTGACCTCCGGCGCGCATCGCTGGTCGGCATTTCAATCAGCATCAAAGCCAAGACAGCTTTCTACATTCCGCTTGGCCACAGCTACCTCGGCGCGCCTGAGCAGCTGCCGACAGAGGATGCAATTGCACGGCTCAAGCCGATTTTCGAAAATCCAAATATCGCCAAAATCGCACAAAACATCAAATTCGATGCCGGCATGCTCGCCCAGTACGGCATTGAGGTGCGCGGCATCATTTATGACACCATGATCGAGTCCTATGTCTACAATGCCAATGCTGTGGCACAGCATAGTCTCGACACTCTCGCACTGAAGTATCTGGCCTATAGCACTGTCAAATACGAAGAAATCGCCGGCAAAGGCAAAAAACAGATCACATTTGATCAGGTTGAAATTGAGTCGGCCGCACAATACGCCTGCGAGGATGCCGACATCACCTTCCGACTGCATGCGATGCTATGGCCGAAAATTCGTTCCAGCGCGCAGCTTGAGCGCATCTATTGCGAATTTGACCTGCCCTTGGCGGCAGTGCTGATGCGGATGGAAAATTACGGGGTGCGCATCGATCGCAGCGAGCTCAATGCGCAGAGCCACAGCTTGCAGCAGCGCATCGAGCAAGTCGAGCAGTCCATCTATCGCGAGGCTGGCAGACGGTTCAACATTGCATCGCCGAAACAGATCCGCGAAATTCTCTTCGACGAGCTTGGCTGCCGGACCGACAGCAGGACCTCAACCGGGCAGGCTTCCACTTCCGAAGCGGTATTGCGTGAGCTGGCGGCTGAATATGACCTGCCCGATATGATTCTTCAGTACCGCAGTCTGACCAAGCTCAAATCGACCTATACGGACAAGCTGCCGGAACTGATTGACCCGGATACACAGCGGGTCCACACTTCCTACAATCAGTGTGTGGCCGGCACCGGCAGGCTGTCGTCTTCAGATCCGAATCTGCAGAATATTCCAATTCGCACCGACGACGGCAAGCGTATTCGCGAGGCTTTCATCGCAGCCCCGGGGCACGTCCTCATTTCGGTTGACTACTCTCAGATCGAGCTTCGAATCATGGCTCATATTGCCGAAGACCCAGGCCTGATTGATGCCTTCAGCAAAGGTGAGGACGTGCATCGATTCACCGCCTCGCAGGTGTTCGGCGCGCCGCTGGATAATGTCACCTCAGATCAGCGACGCAGCGCCAAGGCCATCAACTTCGGCTTGATGTATGGAATGTCTGCCTACGGGCTGTCGAAGAATCTGCAAATCAGCCTGGCCGCCGCGAAACTGTACATGGAGCAGTATTTTGAGCGCTACCCCAACGTGCATCAGTACATGAACCGGGTTCGCGAACAGGCTCATGCGGACATGTTTGTCGAGACGCTGTACGGTCGGCGAATGCATCTGACACACATTCGCTCCAAACAGTTCAACCAGCGTCAAGCCGCCGAAAGAGCCGCAATCAATGCGCCGCTGCAGGGCACCGCGGCCGACATCATCAAACTGGCGATGATAAAGGTGGACCGCTGGCTGAGTGAGTCGGGCAGCGGCGCCCGCATGATCATGCAGGTGCACGATGAGCTGGTGCTTGAGTCACCGGAAACTGAAGTCAGCGCCGTAGTCAGCAATGTCAAGGCCATTATGGAAGATGTGGCTGAATTGCGTGTGCCGCTGGTGGCTGACGCGGGCATAGGACTGAACTGGGCCAGCGCTCACGACTGAATCAGGCATCGGCGGCACTCGCCAGCGCCGCACAGACTTGCTGACGTGCCTGCACGACGCCGTTGCGCGTCAAAATTGAAAATGCCTGTACGCTGACGGTCGGCGCATGCTGCAAACTGTGGGCAACCGAACGTACTGCCGCCATACCCTTCGATTTTGACAGCTTGTCAGATTTAGTCAGCAGGATGTGAACACCGACACCGGCATCAAGACTGAAGTCAATCAGCCGCTGGTCCAGAGCTTTGAGCGGGTGGCGGATATCCATCGTCAGAATCAGGCCCGATAAACTCTTACGAGTCGTGAAATACTGCTCAATCTGCCGGGCCCAGTGACTTCTTACATCGGCCGGCACTTTGGCATAGCCATAGCCGGGAAGATCAACAAGCCGTGCTGACGCGTCAATTTCGAAAAAAACAATCTGCCGGGTACGCCCGGGCGTTTTGCTGGCGACGGCCAGCGCGCGCTGGCCGACAATGGCGTTGATGGCGCTCGACTTGCCGCTGTTCGAGCGTCCGGCAAACGCAATTTCACAGCCGCTGTCGGGCATCCACTGTGACGCCTTGTGCGCCGCCACAGCAAATTTCGCATGCTGCAGCTGACTGGCAAGTTTGCTTTGGGAACGGTTTTCTGAATTCATTGCGCAAAGCCGCGCCTGCCGCTGCGGCAGGCTTGCAGCAGATGATTCGATCGTGCTTATTCTATTTGATTCCGATTCGATTGCCGGCGGCGATTTGGCCGCGTTTAGGGGGCAAATCGTGATATATTTAGCCCCGCACTGACCTTAAGCTACGATCACGATTCATCGAAGAGACGTATTTTGGAATCCAACAAGCGAGTCAAATTATTTTTCGCCGCCATCATTGCGATCGGCGTGTTGATAACTCTGGTCGCACCGGCCCGCGCCACCGGCGATGCGGCCGCCGGACAGGCCAAAGCGGCCGTGTGCGCGGCCTGCCATGGCACAGACGGCAACAGCCTGTCGCCAGAGTTTCCGAAAATTGCCGGCCAGGTGCCGGGGTATGTGGCTGCCCAGCTTGAGGCCTACAAGTCCGGCGCGCGGCAAAACGCTGTCATGGCAGGCATGGTCGCGGCCTTGAGTGAGCAGGATATGCTTGACCTTGATGCCTATTACGTCCAGTTCGAAACCGCCAAAGCCAGTATCAGTGAGGATGATGTCGCAGCCGCCGAACGCGGCCGAGAATTGTATCGAATCGGCTCAAGTCAGTATTCGGTGCCGGCCTGCATGGCCTGCCATGGTCCCTCGGGCAACGGAATCCCGGTTCGCTATCCCAAAGTTTCTGCGCAGTGGGCGCCCTATCTGATGCAGTCGCTGCGTGAATTCAAAAGCGGTGTCCGCGTCAGCGAGGAAATGAACTTGATTGCCTTTCGCCTGACCGAGCAGCAGATTCAAGATGTATCGATTTACATGCAGGGACTGGACTAATGTCGAGTCAAGTCTGCTGTGCCGCAGAAACAGGCCGACTGGCAATTCACTGCGGCTGAGGTGCAAGACAGCTGGCCGCCAGCCGCAGCCGCAAAAATGATTCGAGTCTGAAAGCCCGCTTCGGACTCAGCTGTCGGAACGCGGCGCCAGGCCGCGCCGGATCTCGCGAATCTCCCGGATCGAAAGGCCCGTATAGCGCTGGACCTCCTGCTCGGACTTGCCATCGCCGACCAGCAGTCGGGCAAATTCACGCTTGGAGTCTTGTGTCCCCTGCTGTATTCCTCTCTCCATTCCTTGCTCCCTTCCTTGCTGCATTCCTTGCTGCATTCCTTGCTCTAGGCCCTGCTGCCAGCCCTGATCAATCCCGCGCTGCAGCATCTGCTGCTCGAAATCCGCTAATGTTGTTCTCACCACCATCGTCTCGCCCTCCTGCTGTCTTACCACTTCCGCCAGCTCGCTGTGGCGGCCCTGACCCTTGATCTCCAGTATAAACTCCTTGACAAACTCATACGCCTCCGAACCGAAAACTCGCTCCAAAGTCAAATCATAGCTGCTTGCAAACTCCCCGGCATCGCTCGCATGCAAAGCCGTGATCAGCGACTCAAACAGATTCCCCGCCGGCAGCTCGCCGCGCTCATACAGACCCCGCTTGTCGACCAGCACATAGCGGTCAAACGCAAAGCCCGAATCCCGCAAGACCTGCGGCACCGCAATCATCTCGCTCAATTGAGTCTGCACATCCCAGGGCTGCTCGCCATTATCAATCACCGCCGCAATGATCGGCGGCAGCTCTGTCAGACCCTCGGCCTCCATCAGCAGCTCATGCCCGCCGAGCACCTAGCGGCACATGCGCACCGGCATCAGCCGGTCCACCCGCGACTGCGCCTCAAGCATCAGCAGCACATAGCCGCAGGCAGCATCGTCAAACTCAAAGCGCCACATCACGTCGTTGCGCAGATGCCGGTACTTCTCGCCTTTCTTCAGGTCGCGGATGACGGTCTCCGTCGGATAGCGGCGGAAGGAGTCGAGACTGATCCGCGCGGCCGCCGCAGCGGGCAGGAAGCCCGCGGCGAACTCCCGGATCACCCATGGCTGCATCAGCAGCCGCTTGTACGGCCCGTCCTTTTCCATGCTCTTGCCGGTGTCCTGTCTGTCATGATGAATTCTAATACAGAGTGGGAATATTATCAGCACCCTCTCCAAATATCAAGCAAACGGTGAAAATAACCGGGCAGCGGCTGTCCGGCCCGGCAGGCCTGGCACCCGAGAGGCCATTCAGGGTGACGGAGACTCTGAACGTAGCAGAGAACGAGACCAGCGTGATGGTTCAGCGGTACCTGATTCGACGCATTGAGACTCTCGAAGAGATGCGACAGGAAGTCGCCGCCGATCATACCTCGAACACTGCAAAAGCATCAACCAGCGAGTGCAAGTTCTCGACAGTGTTCTGTGACAGACAAACGGTGATAACCGCGCGACCGAGTGCCTGCAGCGCTGCCGCATCCCCGGCCGCCTGCTGCTTGAGCAGATCCTCAAAGCCATAGTCACGATTGGCTGCGGCCAGGGCCGATGCCGGCTCGCCCCGAATCATCAAAAACACGCCGGCGCCGGCGCCGCCTTTATGAAATTGGCCGGTTGAATGCAGATACTGCGGCCCGAAGTTCATCACCGCCGACAAGCCCGTTGCCGCTTCAATGCGCAAAGCTAGACTTTCCAGAGCAGCGGCAACTTCGACGCAAGGGTTTAGATAAGCAAGAATCGCAATATATCGATGTGCACTGACATTTTTCGACGCAGCAGCCCGACGCAGCTCGCACACGACCTTCTCGGGAGCGGTCTCATCGCAAAAATGGATTTGCGGTCCGGCATCATGCCAGGCCGCATCCGCATTTTCCACCTGCAGAAGAGAGCGGGTATTCGCTTTGCTGGCTTCGACATCCGGCTGATCAAGCGGATTGATCTGCGCCAGGCATCCGGCCATGAACACGGCCGTTTCCATGGCGAAGAAAAAGTGCACTAGAGCGGACAAATCTTGAATTTTGGTCTCAAACTGAAATCGAGACAGGCGGACTGCATTCATTGACGCCCGGTCGGCCGCGCTGGCGGCCGGTGAGCTGGGGACGGTGCATTCAATGCAGACAACATCGACATTGTCAGTCTCGTCCCTGCCCATCTCAATCACGGGCAACACCCCAAGTCCTGACTTGCCCAGGCTTTCAGCAACCAGCTGCTCAAGCCATTGCAATACCGGCCGCATTCTGCTGCTGGCGCGCAGCCGCATGCGGCTGCCGCTGATGACAGCGGCGACGGCGGTTGCAGCGGCAATGCTGACAGTCCAGCCGGCTGTTTCAGATTGATCATCGTGTATTTGCGCGAGGAAATGCTGACAGGCCTTGCGCACCGTCTCCAGCCGGAGGCCCAGCAGGTGCGCCGGCACCAGTCCGAGCACACTCAGTGCGGTATACCGGCCGGCCACCGCAGGCTCGCTCCGGATAATCTGGATTGCATGCTCATGGGCCCAGTGTGCCAGTGTGCTGTCACCCGGGTCGGTTATCACTAGAAAATCTGCGGGCCGGCCAGACTGCTCAACAGCAAGACGGAGCGTCTCGCCGATGTCCAAGGTTTCGACGGTCTCGCCTGATTTGCTGGCAACAATATACAGCTCGCCGGTTTCGGCATGATTGAGCGGCGCACCCGCAGCATCGACAAAAGGCTCAAGAAATTGTGCCGCCGTGCTGTCCAGCACGGCAAAGTCCTTGGCGGCAGCCTGGTCAGCGAAGATCGAATAAGCCTTGGCGGACTGACTGGCGCCGCCCATGCCGATGAGCCGAATGCGCTTTCGTGCGCGCGAAGTCCAGATGCGCTGAACAGTTGTGATGGAAGTGTGAAAGGAGCTTGCCCAGCGCAAGCTCGCTGCCGGCAGTTCGCGGTGATGCGCAAACTCTTCCAATACGGTGTCATCCTGACTCAAGATCCGAGGGGCGATACGCTTGTCACGCAGGGTTTCAAGATGAGACTTGAAAAGCGGCAGATCAGCGGCCGATTCCAAGCGGCAGGAAAAACGGCTCATCGGCGTAATCGGATGCCGTGCGCCCGGTGCGATCAGTCAGCGAGAAAGAATCGGGTGCCGCAATACGGACACAGCGCTTCTTTGGTTTTTTCGATGGGCAAGTACACCCGCGGATGAGAGTCCCACAGCCGCATCCGATCCAGAGGACAGTGAAGCGGCAAATCGGCGCGCGTGACGGTGACCGCAGGCTCAAGATTCGGCGTGTCACCCGTCTTCGGCTTGTATGTCTCAGCACTCATCGCTTTGCATCAGATATAGGTCAGCCAATGCTGATATTTCGGGTCGCGGCCTTCGACAACCTGGAAGTATCTATCCTGCAGCGCGCGGGTGACCGGCCCAGGCTTGCCCGTCCCGATCTTTCGGCTGTCCAATTCCCGAATCGGCGTGACTTCGGCTGCGGTGCCGGTAAAAAACGCTTCTTCTGAGATATAGACCTCGTCTCGCGTAATCCGGCGCTCCGCCACTTCATATCCCATCTCCCTGAGCAAGGCGATCGCCGTATTGCGAGTAATCCCCTCAAGTGCGGATGCCAGGTCCGGAGTCACGACCTGACCGTCGCGCACGATGAATATATTCTCTCCTGAGCCTTCCATGACGAAGCCGTCGGTATCCAGGAGCAGAGCTTCATCGGCGCCGTTTCCCAGCGCTTCCTGCAAGGCAAGAATGGAATTGATGTAATGGCCGCAGGCCTTCGCCCGGCACATTGAGACATTGACATGCAGCCTGGAAAAAGACGAAGTCTTGACTTTGATCCCATGCTGGAGACCCTCGGAACCGAGGTAGGCGCCCCAATCCCAGGCAGCAACCATCACGTGCGTAGACAGATTGTCAGCGCGCAATCCCATGCCTTCGGAGCCATAAAATGCGAGCGGCCTGATATACGCGCTTTGCAGATTGTTTTCCCGGACCACACTCACTTGGGCTTGATTGATGGCATCCTCATCAAATGGCATCTCCATCCGCAGGATATGAGCGGAGGCAAAAAGCCGCCGGGTATGTTCCGGCAATCGGAAAATAGCCGTGCCGGAATCCGTTTTGTAAGCGCGCAGACCCTCAAATACAGCAACTCCATAATGCAGAGAGTGCGTCAGTACATGAACGGTGGCATCGCGCCACTGCACCAGATCACCGTCATTCCAGATGACGCCGTCACGATCACTGAAGGATGTTGTCATAGCTGCTGCCTGTTGAGAATAAAGTCAAATGTGATGGTGCCTGTTGCCGCGCAATCGAACCGCTATCTTTGCTGCGCGGCCGCAGAGAACGGCTCGCGAGCGAAGACTCGGCGCACCATCGGCTCAAAATATTCCAGCGGTTTCGATTCGTAAGCCGGATCAAAAGAACACTGATCCCAGTCTGCGCAAAAATCCGCGCAAGCTTGATAGTATGGATGGTTCTGATAGCGATCGCGGGCATTGCGGTCGCCGCCGATATGGTGGAAAAAATAATACCCTTGAAACACCCCATGGTGCTTGATGATCCAGTGGGTTCGCGGCGACACAAACGGCTGCAGAATGACCGCAGCAAAATCACTGTGGTTCTCAGGTGCCAGTGTATCGCCAATATCATGGAGCAGAGCTGCAACAATCATCTCTTCATCGGCATTATCGCGCAGCGCTCGCGTTGCAGTCTGCAGGGCATGCTCAAGCCGACTGACCTTGTATCCGGCGAAACTGCTCTCCAAAAGTCGAAGATGCTCCAGCACACGATCCGCGGTACTGCGGGAGAACGCCTTCTCCAAACCATGCAAAAATTCGTAGTCCGACTGCGTCCCGTCTTCCATATGAATGAAATTGACCGTCTTGGACGCGTCGCCTGTCATTGTCATTGCTCGGGCCTGGCCGTTTCAGTTTTCAGTCTAAATTCATTGGAATCACGCTGCAGCTGCGCAGCTGCAGCCGCGAATCGATTCAAGCTTCAATCGATTCAACAGGCTTGATTGTACAACACTCTCATTGCCGAAAATGGGTGCGATTGCAAGTGAGACGCAAGGTTTATCTATACGGACAATATTCATCAGCGATGGGTTTTGCTCAATCAAGAAATCGGCAATGAAAAGGCGGGCGCGGCTGAACAGATTCGGCGATGAGGCATTCCTGAGACAGCGAGCCGTATTGAGGAGGTCATGGACCTGATGAACAGCGCCGGCGATCACATCGGCAGTGTAGACGAGGCGGCGGATCGGATCATTGAGCTCAAGGAATTGAACGGACGGATGTCTCGCTCACGCGGATCTATGGCAAGCGGCGCCAGCATTATGAGCTTGCGCTGCCAGTGAGCAGGACACAAACAGTGTTCCCCCAACAGCACGGCTGGCAGAAACCCGGCCGAAAGAACGGAAGTGAAATGCAACGGCATGTCACGCTGAGTTAGGGGCTGATTGAGAAACACCCGCTGAAGCCAGCGAAGATATTGGCATTCGCGGCGGTGTAGGTTTCATCCGACATAAAACAGTTAACGCGGGATTATTCCTCCCATGTCCTGTCAAATCCGTACACACAATGACAGCATAAGGCATCTTCTCTGCAATCGCAATGTTCGCTGTGGAGCCGGACAGGTCCTGGGGTCAGGTTGCTGTCAGCCGACAATCACGTTGCGGCGGCGATACCCATCCATCCAGGAAGCGAGCAAGACAATGCCTTCGGTGACGGTTGCCAGGCTCATGCGATCGGTTGCATCTGCATCCATGCCGCCTGCGTCCAGCTCTGGAAGATGAACAAACAGCGCCATGGCCGGGACCGCATTCACATTCAAGTGATGGCAGGCGAGAAAGTAGCAGTGATTGCAGACAAATCCCCCCGCATCTTCCGATACCGCCGCTGGAATCTGTGCCGCCCGCAGCGCGGCTGCAAAAGCCTCCAGCGGGAGCGGCGAGCGATATTGCCGCGGCGCACCCTGGTCGATAACGGGCTGGCCGCGGCGGATACGGCTGCGGTTGTCCGCGGCGGACGAATCATCCAGATTTTTCGCATAGCGCTCCAAGCGAAGCGCTTGAGTGTCGGCAGCCAAGCCGGTCATGATGAGTATTTCAGGCCGAGTGACCTCAATCAATGAGCTCAGGGTCTTTCGAGCAGTTTCGTAAACGACTGGCAAAATACAGAAGCTGGGAGCAAAGCGCCGGCCAAAAGGCTCCGCCTGCTCAAGGCGGCAAACCAAATCCGCAGAGGGATTCCGCGCCATCTGGGAAAACGGCTCAAATCCAGTAACCGTCAGCCTGACGGGCCGATGGTGCGGCAGGGGAGCTTTCAATATTTGGCACGAGCGAGTGGATCCGTCAGGCGTTTCAGATACTGCGGCGGTATTTCCTTGAAAAATCTGGATGGCGGATATCTCTCCATCTGCCCGAAAATCCGCCGGTACTGCGCCCGTGTGACAATCAATGCATCTTCCGCACGGGTCATTCCCACATAGCACAGCCGGCGCTCCTCCTCAATGGCCTCGGGTTTATACCGGCTGCTCTGAATGGCGTTTTGGTGCGGCAGCAAGCCATCATCCATGCCAGTCAGGAAGACAACAGGAAACTCAAGCCCCTTGGACGAGTGCAAAGTCATGACCCAGATGGCATCCGCATCCTTTTCATGCTTGTCCCCGGCGTCGATCGTCACCTCATCGAGATAATCCAGAATGATCTGGTTTTTGCTGACTGGCGCTGCAGCGCCGCGGTCCGCACCGTAACGCTCCATGTAGTTGGCCGCCGCGTTGACCATTTCCTCAAGGTTCTCAACCCTTGCGGTTTCCGCTACGCCCATGTTTTCGTAGTATTCGCGCAAGGCGGTGCCTTCGATGACCTGGCGCACGATTTGCGGCAATGGCAGAATTTCCACGTCATCCTTGAGACGCCTGATCAGCCCCACAAAGCTGCCTAAAGCATTGCGAACACGGGTTGAGGAGCTTGAGTCTTCTGCAAGCTGGCAGATCGCGTCCCACAGCGACAGTCCCTGCGCGGCGGCGGCAGATTCGACTGTCTCAATCATCTTATTGCCGATTCCGCGCGGCGGCAGGTTCATGATTCGCCGGCAGGCATCATCCGCACGGGGCTCAGCCAGCAGGCGCAGATAGGCCAGCACATGCTTGATTTCCGCTCTTGAATAAAACCGCTGTCCGCCGAATATCCGAAAAGGCAGTCGTTTATGCGAAAAAACCTCCTCGAAGAGCCTGGATTGCGCGTTCGTCCGATACAGTACCGCAAAAGCGGAATATGGCAAATCATGCACGCTTCTGAACCTCTCAATCTCGCTGGCGACATACTGCGCCTCACGCTCGCCCGTTTGAGCGTCATACAGCCGGATTTTTTCTGACTCGCTGCGCTTGTCGGTCCATAAATTCTTGTCATAGCGATTTTGATTGTTCTTGATCAGTGCATTGGCGGCCTGCAGAATGATCTGCGTTGAGCGGTAGTTGCGCTCAAGGCGAATAATCTCAGTATTGCGGAAATTGTCTGCAAACTCCATCATGCTGTGCGGCACCGCGCCGCGCCAGCCGTAAATCGACTGATCCTCATCGCCGACTGCCATGACATTGCCATGCTGCTCGCAATGCGCCAGCAGCCAGTCCAGTTGCAAAGAATTCGTATCCTGAAACTCGTCGATCAGCAGATGCTCAGTGTGATCCTGCACTTTCTGACGGACCAATTCATTATGGTGCAGCACCTCGACGGAGCGCAGCAGCAGTTCGGTAAAGTCAACCCAGCCGTTGTCTTGACATGCAGACTCATAAATCATGTAGAACTCGACAAACTCATTAAGGTCGTGTCGACGGTATCGGCCGGTCCCCTCACTTGCGTCGACGGCGGACGCGCGCTGTCTGTTTTCTTTGGAGTTGTTGATGAAATTCTGTGCGTCTTTAAGCCAATTGTCGTGCTGATAATCAAAATCGTTCTCGGCTGCGAGGCGCCGCATCAAGGACTTCTGATCGTCCATATCCATAATCGTAAAACTGCTTGGCAGGGAGGCTTCAGCGTGATACCGGCGCAGGAACCGATAGGCTTGAGAATGGAAGGTGCCGATGCGGGACGGCACATCTTCGGGCATGAGAATATTTCCGATGCGATCTTTCATCTCCCGCGCCGCCTTGTTGGTAAAGGTAACCGCCATGATGCGGCTGGGGAGAACCTGATATTCATCGATCAGGTAGGCGATCCGATGCATGAGCACTGCGGTTTTGCCGCTGCCCGCGCCAGCGGTGACCAGCAGCGGTCCCGGCGGTGCGGTAACCGCCTGGATTTGCTGCTCATTCAAGCCTTTGAGTATTGCAGTGGCAGAGGACACTTTGACCTCCTCGTTGGATTCGATTGCACGGGGCTGCTGCAGGTCTGGAATCGCCGCAGGAGCAAATGGGCGACTCTTGAAAACCCGTTCAACAAACCTTATCTTTTCGTTGTATCATCATGGGAAATGGAATCACAGCATGTCGACTCTTGCAAAGTTCAAACTCGGGCAAATCGTTCGCCACCGCTTCTATGCGTTTCGGGGCATCGTATTTGATGTGGACCCTGAATTCAACAATACCGATGAATGGTATGAGTCGATTCCGTCCCAGATCAGGCCGCGCAAAGATCAGCCGTTCTACCATCTGCTGGCACAAAACGAAAAGAGCAATTACATTGCTTACGTATCGGAACAAAACCTGGTTCCCGATTCCGCAAGCGGCCCCGTGGATCATCCGGCGATCACTGAACTTTTCGAAGAAAAACTTGAAGACGACAATTATACTCTGCGCTTTGACCGAATCCACTAGGAGCCGCGCGAAAAGCGGGCGGCTTTGAAACGAACGTACAGTGCGACAAAAGCTTCTTATTCCATCCATCAGGCGTTGTAATGGACATTGAGCTGGCCAAATTCAATATGGTCGAGCAGCAGATACGGCCATGGAACGTTCTCAATCAGCAGGTTCTGGAGACGATGACCACCGTGCCCAGAGAGAATTTTGTGCCGCCGCAGCATCAAGCCTTGGCATTCGCTGATATCAATGTTCCAATCGGCGACGGGCAAGTCATGCTGCAGCCCAAGGTTGAGGCGCGCCTGCTGCAGGCGCTGGAACTGCAGCGCAGCGATTCGGTGCTGCAGATCGGCACTGGAACTGGATTCGCGGCCGCGCTGCTGGCAACTATGGCAAAGCATGTCGAGTCAGTTGAGATACGCGAAAACCTCGCCTCCCAGGCACAGAATAATCTGCTGCGCAACGGCATTGACAATGTCGATGTGGTTCAAGGAGACGCTTCCAGAGGCTGGCGGTCGGAGCAAAGCTATGACTGCATTTTTATCTCAGGATCGGTCGTCGCGCTGCCGGATGCCTTCGTCCATGCGCTCAATGACAGTGGCCGGCTGGTCGCAATTGTCGGCGGCGACCCCGTGATGAATGCAGTGCTGGTTGAACGCATCGGGTCCGCCAAATGGGATACCGCGTATCTGTTCGAAACGCATCTGCCGGCACTGGACAATATTGCCAGACCCGATCAATTCCAGTTTTGATTTTTTCTCTTTCCAGAAAAATACCTGCAAGTGTTTGAGTCACAAACAAAAATTCAGCGCGTGACTGCTGACTGCCCAAAACATGCCTTTCGATCGCATCTTCCAGCTCGCACTCAGCATAGGTCATTGATGAAGATTCTCGCGGCCTGCATTGCGCTCCTCACCTTGACATTGCCCCCAGCATTGAGAGCAGATGATCTGCTTGACGTTTATAACCTCGCTTTGGAACGCGATCTGCTGCTGCGCACAGCGCAGTCCAAAGCGATGGCCGGCGCACTGACGCAAGATATTGCCGTCACAGAGGTCTTGCCAACAATCAGGTTAGGCGCATCGACCAGTGAAAAGAGAATCCGCTCAACCACAGGTGAAAATTCTCGCCGAACAGACGATTCCAGTAAAAATGAGCTTGAAATTCGAGTGCCGCTTTATTCCACGGTGACAAAGATTGCGCTGGACAGGTCCGAAACACAGGAGCGGATTGCGGCGCTGGAGCTGCGCAAATCACAGATCGACCTCGCCGGGCGCGTTGTGGAGGCTTATTTCGGAGTGCTGGCAACCAAAGACAACCTTGAGACTGCGCGGCTGGAACTTGATACGATCAAAGAGTTTCTGGACCAGGCGCAGCGGCGCTTTGAGGTCGGCATTGGTACGGAAACTGATGTTCGCAATGCCGAGGCTCGCGCCAGTCTTGCGAATGCCAATACCATCGAAGCGGAGAATCGAGTCGAAATCGCATGGGTGCAGCTGGAGGAATCGATCGTTACCCGGCCGGATGCTCTCAGCGGACTGGATCAGAATTTCGAGCCGCCGCCGCCAGACCCGAATGATGTGACCAAATGGATTCAGCTGGCTAAAAAGAGCAATCTCGATATCGCTTTGCAGCGCGAGGCGGTCGATATCGCTCACCATAACATCTCGCTGACAAACTCTGATTCAGTTTTGTTCTCAAATTTGTCAATCCTGTACAACGATCATCATGGCGACGGCCCTGCAGCCGAAGAGCGGTCAAATGTAACGCTGCGGATTGGCAAATCCTTCTCTGCCGCGGGCGGCGAGACAAAACGCAGAAAACAGGCTGTTCATGCCCATGAGGCTGAAGTCCAGCGGCTCGGCGCCATCATGCGCACGGTCGAGACGCGGGTCTCCAATACGTATCGCAATATTCTCAACCTGATCAACAGAGTTGCGGCGCTCAAAGAGGCTGTGGCAGCCAGCCAGAGCGCTTTGAGCGCCACCGAAGAAGGCTATCGGGTCGGCACCCAAACAACGCTTGATGTGCTCAATGCGCAACGCGACTTGTTTGAGGTTGCCCGTGACCTGCAAAGAGCGCGGTATGACTATCTGCTGAATATTACCGAGCTGAGCAGTCTTGCAGGCACTTTGCAAGACGAGAACATCGAGCAGATCAACCGCTGGCTGGTGAATTGAGCGGCGGATAATTTTGAATGAAAAGCATCGACACACTCAGCTTGAGAGACCGCCGGCTCGTATTTTGGCCGACTTTCAGAGTTTTACCAGAACAACCCGATTTCGCATAATTTCTTGATGGAATCGGGCTGGGATTCTCGCCCAGTCTCGCGCTTCAACCAAAAAAGGAATGGTCGATTCATGCAACGCAGTCTGAAATGCATCCAGCTGCGCGGCTGGAATCTCTTTCAGATGCGGACCGCGCAACACCAAATCCAAGTCGCTCCCATCGTGACTGCGTCCATTGACACGGCTTCCGTACGCCCAGACCTCGACCCCGGGCAGGTGCTGGCGCACCAGCTCCTCAATGTCACTGCGATGCCGATTCGAAAGGTGAAGCTGCTCATTCATCCGACGACTCAATAATGCGCAGCAATGCCTTGGCATCCGAAATAAAGCCAGGCAGCAGCTGCAGCGTCTGCTCAGCGAAGTCCACTCCGTAATCGTGAGCGGAAGAATTGCGATTATCGCGATAACCGAGCCACCGCTCCGCGGTATTGATGTCAATCAATGCATGTTTTGCAGCATGCCGAAAAAGATTCTTGAAAGAGAGTCTGTCAGCTTCACGATTGCTCGCAAAATAGACAGCAAGACGCTTTCTGAGAAGTTTTCCGCTCTGTTCCAGTGTCAGCTCGAATTCCTTGACGCAGGCGGCACGATAAATCTCGTACTCAATCGTATCAATTGCTTGAAATTCGCTGAGCTTTGAATGAGCGCTCTCCAGCGCGTCTATGCATCTTCTCAGAAAGGCAGTATCTATACCCATCAATAAAACACCGGCTACTGCCACTTATCGAGAGCGTGATTCACTGATTCGCTTGCGCGTTTTGGGGTCCAGCATTGCACGCAAAGCCGCTGCCTTCTCAAGCGACAGCATCTGCTCAAAATCCGATAGATTGATCTGGTTCGAAACATGTTTGAAATCGGCAACAGCTTGCTGCGGCAATGCAGCGATCTGCTTGGCGGCTTCCTGTGCGGTCTCATGCACAATGCTTCTGGACACAACTTTCCAGGCAATGCCCATTTTCAATGCATCGTTTGCACCGAAAGTCTCACCCAAAAGCATCGCCTCTTTGGCCTGGACATCGCCTAGGGCTCGCGGCAGCAGCGCCGCGAGGCCGCCGGTTGGAAAAATGCCCAATGACAATTCAGGAAAAACGCATCGCGTGTATTCTCCAAACACCGCCAAGTCACAATTGACTGCCAGTCTTAATCCACTGCCGACCGCCCAGCCATGCACTGCGCAGATGGTGACTTTTTCACCCAGTACCAGTTGCCGCGCAATGGCCTGAATGCAGTCAATCAGCTCGACTGCCTTGTCCTCGCTCGAGGTCTGCTCGCCAAACTCATCCAAATCATCGCCGGAACAAAAGGCGTTGCCGGCGCCCTGCAGCACGACTGCACCTACATCTGCGTCTTCCAGCGCTGAAGCCAAGCCCTGCCGCAGCTCATCAAGCATCGCAAAATTGATTGCATTGAGTCTCTCGGGACGATTGAGCGTCAAAGTGCAGACGCCTTGGGAAATATTCTTCAATACAGTTTCTGCCATCCGATTCTTCCTATGTCAATTGACTTTGCATGCGATTTATTTAAAGGTTTCTTCAATTCCCAATTTCTTTTACCTGGCATCACTGACATCCCGTTTTTGAACAGAGAAACTGGTGCATCTAATTGATAAATATTCAATAATATCCTGAATGAGGGAGTCCGCTATTTCAGTGTATGCCGATCGCTGCGGCCGCCGCCAAACAGCGAATTTTTATCCATTGGGAGTATACCTGTCATGCATGAGAGACACTGCGTTTTGTGACAGGCCATGTCCCATTTGCCTTGGAAAACTTTCCAGCGCAAGGTCTGTTCTTTTTCGCCGCGCACATCAGTACCGCACCGTGGCGGTCGCACAGATGAATCGGCACTCGGCCTTGGCCAAGGCCAGCGAAAACCGCAGCTGGCGATGATCAAGAAACGACTCGAAATTGATGCCAGTCTCTACACAGTCAGCCAGACAACCGCCAAGAATCTTTTCGAAGAAATTTCACTGGATCAGCTGTTTATTGACTGCGGTTACAAACCGAAACCAGTTTGTCGGTATAAGATTTCTAAACAGGACACTAGCAACTTGGCATCAAGCTATCTCACCGACGCTTAGATTATTTTCCACCAAGGCACAGCAAGAACATCATCAGTCAGCCATTCTATGTCATCTCCTGCGTAGATCAGCAATCCTGCGCGAGACCGGTCATGCTGCTGCCGGAAAGTTCTCAAATGCTTTGCGTCTCCTGCATGCACACGTTTACTGGATTTGGTTTCAATAGGAATCAATGCGCTCGCTGTTTCAATCACGAAGTCCACCTCATCGCCGACAGTCGTACGCCAGTAGTGAATGTCTGTCCGCTCTTTCGCAGTGGCGCGCCACGCAAGCAAATCAAGCAGCAGCATATTCTCAAAATGAGCTCCAGTCGGAGAGTCAACCCCTGCAATATGCAAGGCCATTGCAGTATCACACCAGTAGAGCTTCGGCGACTTGACCAGCCGTTTTGTACGATTTGAAAAAAATGCAGTCAATCGGACCAGCAGGCAGGAAGTTTCAAGCAAATTGAGGTGACGATGGACAGTGGGCTGTGCAATGCCAGTATCTCGAGACAATTCGGTCTGGTTCGAAATGCCTCCCAGCCGCAGACACACGGCTCGCACCAGCCGCTGAAAATCTGCCAATGACGCAACTGACGATAATTGCTGCAAATCTCTCTCAACGTAAGTGCGAACGTAGCCATCAAACCAGATTGCGCGTTCCGCATCGCTGCGGGAGTGAACGGCTGGAACGGGAAACCCGCCGCGACGGGCAAGCGAGCTCCAATCCTCCTTTGGACCCGCGTCGCAGTGAAGGATCTCAAGCCAGTCGCTTTCTTTGTGGGTGCAGAGATTTCCCCAGTTTCCGCAAGTTTGCCAGCCTAACTGTTCGCGTCGTGTCATCGGCCATAGGCTCAGGTAGCTGGCGCGTCCCGCCAGAGACTCGGCAGCATTTTGCATCAGCAATAGATTAGCCGACCCTGTGAGCAAGAAATGTCCCGCCTTCCGGTCTTCATCAATCGCCAGCTTGACTGCAGTCATCAGGTTGGGGGCTCGCTGAATTTCGTCAATCGCAATCCGGCTCCTGCTGTTGGCAATTGCCATGGGGCTTCGTTGTGCCGTATGCAGCGTCTCAAAGTCATCCAGTGAATAAAACTTCCGTGAATCGCTCTCAATCTGCTTTGCGAGAGTGCTCTTTCCAGTTTGCCTCGCTCCTGTCAAAATGACCGCCGGCATTGCTTGCAGGTGCGTACCGATCGCTGCAGACATCAGTCGCGGCAGGCACTTCTCAAAATTCATAATGCAAATTTTTCGCGGCAATTATGTTTATTATTCAAATTATGAATGAATATCATTTTATACATGAATAATTTTACAATATGATTCGCTTTATCTGAAATATCATCGCACTCGATTTTCCAGTTTTGGATTCGAATTTGAGTGGATATTTTGATATAAGCGATAATGCATTCCACTTTTCTATGGACAGACTCAATCAGCACAAACAGAATGCCCGGCATGGGCTTGGGGTTTTGGAAACTGGAGCAGGACTTCTGCCATCTGAACAGCATGTTATTGACCGCCAGCAGTCAGTTAAAATTTCAACGCTGCCGATTCGAATCAGTCGAAACAGCCTTCCCTTGATGAATTTATCACGTCAGTAAAGTTGTATGATCAGACAGAAAATATTCAGCCGACCACCTTGGTCCAGCCACTGTATGAAGATTTGCCGATTCCGCGATACGGCGAGCGGCCCGTCAGCTGCGCCGATCGTGTCGGTGAATGGCATGTTGCGCGACGCTCACACAAACAAAGAAAGGAGTATGGACTATTCCTTACACCGACAACCGTCGCGAACTTTATGGCCAAACAGATCACGGCCAAAGCAATCCTATTGCGGGCGCTCGACCCGGCGGCGGGTGCAGGTGCATTATGCTGCTCTGCAATTGAAAAACTCGCAACCCAAGAATTGAAGCCGCGAGCCATTGAGCTCGTTGCCTACGAAGTCGACTCAGAGCTGCTAACGCCATTGAAGGCAGTTCTGAATTACCTCTCGCAATGGTGTATTCAAAATCATGGGGTCAATATAGCCGTAAAAATAAACTCCGCTGACTTTGTTTTGGAGAATGCCGGCGCACTCCAGTCACCGAAAACTTTATCGACCCAGCGAAAATCAGATTATTCTGACCTCATCATTGCTAATCCACCGTATTTCAAAATATCTAAAAATGACCCGCGCGCAATTGCCGCATCAACAGTGGTGCATGGGCAGCCCAATATTTACGCGCTCTTTATGGCAGTGGGCGCTGCAATGCTGCATGAACAGGGAGAATTTGTGTTTATCATACCGCGAAGCTTTGCGTCAGGGCCTTACTTCCGACTGTTTCGAAATATATTCTTTGGAATGATTCGACCGACCTTCGTACACTTGTTCGACTCGCGGCGCAGTGCATTTAATCGCGATGCCGTGCTGCAAGAGAACGTTGTCATTTCGGGAATACGGAAGCATGGCTGGCGCAGCAGCGCAAAGGACTCGTTTCTGACGATTTCATCAAGTGTCGGCATCGAAGATATTGAGACTGCTCGCAGACAAGACATTCCGCTTGCAACTGTGCTTGATATTCATTCTTCGAATCTGGTTCTGCGACTGCCCGCCTGCGAGAATGAACAGAAAGTCTTGCATTTAGTCGACTCGTGGACCAGCAGCTTAAGCAGGCAAGGGCTGTCCATCTCAACAGGTCCGGTCGTTCCCTTCAGAGCCACCCAATTCGTAGCAAAGGAAGGCAGGATTCCAATCAGCCACGCGCCGCTTTTATGGATGAATCACGTGCGAGCAATGAAAACCGATTGGCCCATTGAACGCCATAAGCCTGAATACATTACCCGCTCTGTCGATACAGAGCAACTACTGAGGCCGAACCGCAACTACGTTCTTATCAGACGTTTCAGCGCCAAAGAAGAGCCGAGAAGGCTGACAGCGGCACCTTATATCGCTTCGGACCTCGATGTTCCGGACATTGGTCTGGAAAATCATCTGAACTACGTTCACCGCCCGAACGGCGAACTTTCCGTTGATGAGGCGTGGGGACTCGCTGCGCTTTTCAACAGCGAACTCCTTGATACTTGGTTTCGAGCAGTCAACGGCAATACGCAAGTCAGCGCTACTGAATTGCGTACGATGCGGCTTCCTCCAAGAGCAGTCATTGTTGCCCTTGGACAGCAGATCAGGTGCAAGCACAACCCAATCAAGGGACTGGACGAGCTGGTCGCACGCCTGGTCTTGCCCGCCAGCGAAAGGAGCATCTCAGTTGGCTGACATCGACGAGGCCAGAGCAATTTTGAAAGCGCTGGGGATGCCGCCGGCGCAGCATAATCCAATGGCAGGCATGACTCTTCTTGCACTTTGCGGATTAACACCTGCCTGCCGCTGGTCCGCAGCCAAAAGGCGAAAATGCACGATTACAAAGGGAATTATGGATTACCTGAAGCTGCACTATGGATCGAATTACGCACCCAACACACATGAAACATTTCGGCGACAGGTGCTCCACAAGTTTGTCCATGCAGGAATCGCAGACTACAACCCGTTTGATCCCAAACTTCCGACAAACAGTCCCAAGGCACACTATGCGATCACGCCGGCAGCATTGAAGGCCGTGCAATGCTATGCGACAGAGAATTGGGAGGACGCAGTGGATTGTTTTTTTATGGAGAAGGATTCACTGATTGACCGATATGCTGATCAGCGACACTATGAAATGATTCCTGTTACACTGGATTCCGGACAAGATATATTGCTATCCGCTGGCCGCCATAACGAACTGCAAAGGACGGTGACCGAGGACTTCATCCCGCGTTTTGATCCAGGTGCGCAGATGCTGTATCTAGGCGATACAGCAAAGAAAAATCTTTATGTAGACAAGCCGCGACTCACTGAATTCAATATAGTCATTACCGGTCACGACAAATTGCCTGATCTAGTGTTCTACGATACCTCGCGCGAATGGCTGATTCTTGTTGAGGCAGTCACCTCGCATGGGCCTGTATCTCCGAGTCGGAAAATTGATTTGGAAAACATGCTGAGCGATTGTCCGTTGCGACGGGTTTATGTAAGCGCATTTCCCGACTTTAAGGATTTTCGACGTCACCTGACAGAAATCGCATGGGAAACCGAAGTCTGGATCAGCGAAAGCGCAAACCATCTGATTCACTTTGACGGTGAGCGTCTGATGCCCTAGATGAAGAACAGATGTGACCGAGCGGTGCATCTTGGCTTTCGCAGAAGCAGCTTCAGTGGACAACCCTTTGGAGAACCTCATGCGTCTTGTCAAGCGAGCCGCGATTTGACTCGAACATTTTCCGACCGTTTCGCACCGCCTTTTGGCATCGGTCTCGGTCCCCTAGAAACTGCTCGGCCAGCGCCAGCAGATCATCAGCGGAACGGGCCTGAAAACCCGCTTCAGCGGCCAGCGCCAGCTTTGAGATTTCGCGGAAGTTAGCCATATGCGGCCCGAAGATCACAGGCGTGCCAGCTTGAATCGGCTCCAAAATATTGTGTCCTCCGATCGGGACAAAACTGCCCCCGACTATCGCAACCTCAGCCGCAGCGTAAAACTCAGCCAGCTCGCCGATCGCATCCACTAGAACCAAATCCACCGGATCATCCAGGTCCTGATCCCAGTCACTGCGGCGGACCACCGTATACTGATAAGCCAGCATCGTTTCGAAGACGGCATCAAACCGCTCTGGATGACGCGGCACCACAATGCCCGCAACATTCGGAAACTTTTTTCGAAGCTCACAGAACAGTTCCATAAACAGCGCTTCTTCTCCTTCATGAGAACTGCCCATTATGATGATGCTTCGGTCCGCTCCGCATACTCTGCGCAGATTGGACTCCACCGATTGACTCGCTGCTGCTGCCGGCATGTCAAACTTCAAATTGCCCGTGACATGCACCCGCTCGGCATTGGCGCCGAGCCGAATCGCCCGCTCACCATCAGTTTGCGTCTGTACGCAAAAGGCCGACACCTCCTTGAGCACATGCTCGCACAGCGGCCTGACGCGAAGCGCGCGCCGGAAGGTGGCATCTGAAATTCGCATATTGGCAAAAACAACGGGGATCGACCGCTGAATCGCTCCCATAATCAGGTTCGGCCAAAGCTCTGTCTCAACAATCACCAGTACCCGCGGCCGAATCTGCTCGAAAAACCTGCTGACAATCGCTGCTGTGTCTATCGGCGCATAAAAATGCGCAACGCGACCGCCAAATCGGCTCTGGATCACCCCCGATGCCGTCGGCGTGACACACGTCATCAGCACTGAGCTGCCCGGCTCAGCGTCCAGCAGGCGGCTTGCCAGCGGGGCCGCCGCGTTGGTCTCGCCAACAGACACAGCATGAATCCAGATTGCGCCGGCCGGCATCCCAGAGGGCAGCGCCCCGAAACGCTCGTCCATACGATCGCGATAGGCGCTCTGGCGTTTTGCCTTGAGCCGGTAACGCACAGCAATCACCGGCCGCAGCGCTGCGATCGCCGCCTGGTAGCACAGATACAGAACTGAACCCATTAATCCTGGATATTAATTCATTCTAAATCGTCGGTGGGGCTAGCCCATAGATTGAATATTCGTATCGAATTGCAGCATGATTCTTTCATAAACATATACAGGAAAGAGACAAATGATTGTGCATAAAAGGAAAGGTAGGAGCAGAAAATGCAGTTGAGATTGTCCCACTCAATAACTCATTTTGAATTTAACTCTGCTTTCCTCATCAACTCTCATTCTTTATTTGGCACTTTCTCAATATGTAAGTTGCTTGCTTTATAGAAACTTTCCTGTTGGTTAGAATTAGTTGGCAATTAATTCTCATCTCGTTCTTATTTCATTCCAAGAATAAAGCAATTGATTCTCGGAATACATAATCGCATTATTTGATTGCGCTTCAAATTTAATCGAACAGCTCAATCCGTATGCATCTGCAATATGAAATCCAGTTGCGGAATAAGACCCAGGCTCTATTGACTCTACTTCAAATCCAAAAATCAAGTGAAATCCGTCCGAGTTGATCTTTGGTCTTTTCGGAGGAGACAAGTAGAAGCTGCGGAACGAGCTATTCAATGACTTCTGGTTGTATGACTTGATTTCGATATAGACTGTTTCATTGTTGTATTGGAGTTTCAAATCAGGGTACCCAGAACCTTTCGGTTTTTGGATGTCAAGATTCAAAAGTTTGCCAGCATTCTTCACATAATCTTCCAGCTTGTTCCCCACTTCGTTTGGACGACTTGATCTAATCAGTAATTCATTTGTAGATTTGCATGTTACTTTCGCCAAGCACCCTCAAAACTTCAAACAGATCAGATTTTTCTTCTGAATCGAATGCAATCACTTTATGACTTTATGGGAATTATGTATGTAAGTGCCGAAACCGAAGATCACGAATCGTCCGGTTTTTCCTGCATGACTGTAACGGGGTTGCACAGGGCCTCGACCGCCTCTTCAAACGTTGCGGGAACGCGCAGGTCGGCCTTCAGCTCCTTTCTTGAAGGCTGGTAGTCTGTATTCCTGATTCTGACTACCGGACGCTCGGCTGGCGGGATGAAGGGCTGGGTTTTCTTACTTGTTTTATTTGTCATACCAATATAGCGTCAGTTTCTTTTTTGAAATTCATCGAAGCTGGAATAAGACAATTTACGCTCTTGTGCAGTGCGCTTATAACCTCTCCAGTATTCGAGAAATTCTTGCTCAGTGTGAAATACTCCATTACCTGACCGAAAATCATCAATAGTACCGCTTATGCTCCCTATATTAGCAGTGTTTCCGCTTCCGGCTCGATCCCCTGCAATCCTCCATTTTTCTTGCATGAACACTTCAACATCATCAAATGGAATTGGTATTTCATTCAATGAATCAAAAGAAAAAATGAGACCAGTTGTATCTCGTTTTCCTTCCGATCTTTTATATACAAAGCCAATAACCCAATGCTCTGCATATTGATCGTATGGAAAAACAATGTTCTTGCTAGCCGTTTCAGGACGGATGTAACTAGTGTAACTCCCTAAGGTATAACCGAATCGACGTGTTCCTTTTTTCTTGTATGTCGTTTTAACATCAATTGCAATTTTTTGTTGATCTTGTACATCTTTCATAAGAGTGAAATCAGGATAGTGATTTTGCTTTGTTGGTTCAATCAATTCCAACCCTGAATGTTTTGCGTAAGATGCAACTGCTTGCCGAACAACAATTTCGAATAAAGTGCTAATGACTTTTGTGTCAGAACCCAGAGGATACACCCTTGCTCTACGGTCTACCACTCCACACAAGGTATAACCGTTCTGAATTTCTTCAAGAGCGCTTAGTATGAACTCTTTCATCCTAATACTAATGCCTCTGTCATACTATTGCGTAATTTCTCGGTCGAACCTAAGTGATAGAAATGCGAAAATGTTTTTATTTCGTAGTTCGAAAATGCCTTGTGAAGCCGTTCGTTTTTTCGATATTTATTTTCTGACCACATTGAATATAAAAATCTGCATGGCAAAGTTTTCAAGAATTCTTCCAGTTGTACTGCATCTTTTTCGGTCCAAGAATTAAAATAGTCGGTATACCTGCCTGCATAAGGAGGATCGCAATAAACAAAATCTTCACTCTGGGCTTCGACGATTGTATCAGTCCAATTTGCATGCACGAATTCCCATGACTTGCCCGCCATACTGTCATAAGCCCGCTCAACCTGATTGCAGATTTTTGTGATATAAGCTTGACGAAATCGTTCAGGTTTCCTACAAAACGGAGTATTAAAATTACCTTTTTTGTTAAAGCGCACCAAGCCATTGAAACAGGATCTGTTTAGAAAAAGAAAATCATGTGGATCGTGTGTTTCATTGAAACGTTCTCGGATTCGATAATAATGGTCTTCCCCGCAATGCAAAAGTTTAGCACCCTCTTTCTCCAGAAATATCCTGACCGTGTTGCTAGTCAATGATTTTTGTTGTACCGCTTGATAAAACCGAATCAGATGCGGATTAGCATCAGCCAACAAAGCGCGTTCTGGCATAAAATTCAATGGAACTACTGCTGAACCAACAAAGGGCTCAATCCAACGTCCTGAAATATTCCATTTAATACTATCCCGAATAAAAGGAATCGCTTTGGTCTTAATGCCCTGAATTTTAAGAGGGGGAACTTGAATATTATGTAAACTCATCACCTTGCCCCGTTCGGCAGGTCGTTCTTGGCGATTAGGTCATCGTACTTCAGCCGCTTGCAGTCCATGCTCGAAACCAGCGAGGTCATGATGTCGATGGTGTCCATTTCCCGCATGTTGTGCCGCCCGGCAAATTCCTGGACGTAGCGGTCAAGGTGCTTTGGCGACATCTTGTGGTAGGTTCCGTGGTATCCGCGCTTGAAAAGCGACCAGTGGGACTCGATCCCGTTGGTGTGCACGTCCCCGCGGACGTACTCGGAAAGGCTGTGCTTTACGCTTTCGTGGTTGAACGGCAGACCGTCATATCCCCTTGCGTCATCGGTGTAGACCGTTGTATTGCCGTCCACGTGATCTTCAACGAACTGGTGCAGGGTGTCCGCATCTGTGGACTTTACCGCCTGCGCCCTGACCTTGTTGGTTTCCCTGTCTTTTGCGCCCACTACAACGGCCTTGCCGACTGCTCCGCGACCAGTATCTTTCAGGGCCTTGCGTTTGCTGTTGCTCATGTTCTTCCGCTTGCCGCCGATGAACGTTTCGTCAACCTCCACCGGGCCGTTGAACAGTCGCCCTTTTCGGCAAGGGCGACTCTCAGGCGATGGCCGAGAAACCAGGCACTGCGCTGGTTGATTTTCAGATCCCGATGCAGTTTCATTGAAGAAACGCCTTTCAGACTGGTTGTCATGAGGTACGTTGCAATCATCCATGCCTGGAAACCGATCTTGGAACCTTCCATGACCGTTCCCGTCTTTGCGCTGAAACGCTTGGCACAATCCTTTTCGCGGCATCGGTACGGCATGGCCTTGTGCTTGGCGCCGCTTTGAACGTTGGTTGAACCGCAGTGCGGACAGACCGGACCATTGGTCCAACGCTTGCCGACAAACCACTTCTCGGCTGTTTCATCATCGGGAAACATCTTGAACAGTTCAACAAGCGAGATTCCCTCGCGGTATGATTTTCCTGGCGACTTTTTTGACATTGGCTGAATTCCAATTCTGTATTGACAAGTATTATAGCAGAGTGCCGACATGAGTCAAGAGTTTTTCTTGAAAAAAATGAAAAAAATTTCCATATAATCAGAAAATCCCATTGTCAGCCAGGAACTGGTCATGAATATCTATGCTGTTGTTTCTAAATGAACCAAATGCCATGTGCTGGCAGAACATTCGTGAAAACTGGACAAACGGACATCACTTTATTCTTACGAATCATATGGCATTTGTTGCATCAGAAAACATTACCACAACGGCAGAAATATCTGACAGGGTTGGAATTGGAGAAAAGGCATTGGGTCTTGTATTTGATTTTGGCGCATACAATGGATACAACAGGGGTGATCTCTGGGAATGGATAAACAGGGTCAGGTCATGAACAACAATGTTCACCAGATCCCGTCTCCTCCAGCCGCGCAACCATCGAGTGGAGATGGAGGCAATGGAAACGGCAGGCACATTAACGCAAGAGTGTCGGTAATTGAGTCAGAATTGAAACACTTGGCTACCAAGCAAGACATTTCAGATGTCAAGACCCTGATTTCAGACAGGGAGTCAAGCATGCAACGCTGGCTTATTGGAATATTGGTCACGGCATTGATAGCGTTGATCATTGCTGTCTTGAAAACATTTTCTTCCCAATAAATTTCCTGGCTGGAATTTCTTGCGGTAATCTCGCTGAATTGCTTTCGGCACTTACATACATAATTCCCCACTTTATGACCAAACCACGCACGAATAAATATTTCTAACGGAACATTGTTTATAGGTTGTATAAACCGAGCCAGTGTTTCTTCCAGTCTCTCTTCACGTTCACTAGTCATTATTCAAGGGTTCCTTTGAAAAAGTAATATCCGGTTGGTGTTTGTCCCTTTTGTGTTATTCCTGATTCCCCAGCAATTAGCTGTCTTTGTAAAATCTTGTTGATTTATATATACACGAATCAGTTCTAGTGGCAATTTTACCGCTGCATCAACAACAACTTCTTCCAAAAGCAGTTTCCGATTTCTTACTTCACCCACCTCGTAAGCGATATATCCAAGCGATTTCGTAATTCTGCATAATTCTTTCAACGTTCGCTGTGTAAAATTCCTCCACTCATCCACCTTTTTGTAGATTGACAATTTTGGAGAATCTAGTTCAAGAAACCAGTTTCTAAGCCAATTATCCTTTTCGTAGTCTACGATATCTAAAAACGGCGGCGAAGTGACTGTGAGTGCAACAATTCCGTCGGAAATCTCTGGCGTTTGTTCTGAAAGCCGTGTTAAAAACATCGAGTCGTTTGCGACTGGATGTTTTTGCGAAAGCAAGTATTTTGTTTTCTTTAAGATCAGTTCGGCGATGTTTTTTTCTTCTGGATACAAGCTATGCTTTTCGTTAAGTCTCTTCTGTTTGTTAATACTAACCGCCTGATTTGGCGGCATTGTTCTAACAGAAAAAAATCCGGGAGAATGACCGGAAAGTCGATTTGTAGCCACCATCCTTATCCATTGATCAGTCTTGTCTAATTTTCTTTCTCTAAAATACTTTCTTAGTGAGTAGATTTGATGAAGTGTTTGAATATGATAAAAGACTAGCATGTCATCTACACGACTCGGCAAACATTCAGGTATCCACCAATCAATGTTTTGCAACCGTTCTTGAACTTTCAATAGAGTCGGAGGGTTAATTCGCGGTTCAGTCAAGACCCGAGACAATGGGGAAGCATCGTTTCCATAAGGTATTCGACCGATGAGAGCCGCTTCAATTGGGGTAGTTCCCCGTCCCATAAAGGGGTCATAAATGATATCGCCGGGTTCTGTGAAACGCTTAATGAAGAATCTCGGAAGTTGAGGTTTAAAGCAAGCCCGGTAGGACACTTCATGTATTCGGTTTGCTTGCCGCTGCCTTGAAGTCCAAAATTCTCCGATAAGGTATCTGTCTTGTGAAATTACCACTTGCTTTATCCTATATTTTTGCGAGTTAATTTTAGCCCACCATACCCTGAAAAAGGGATTACATATGGTCGGCACTTCCAAATATAGTTACTTCCGATAATCTCTTTAAAAGTGTGAGTTGAGCGTTAAACTCTGCTTTTTCAAATAATCTCCGCAAACCAAATATCAGCCTGCTATGTCATTTGAGATTTTGTCCAAAAATTCCACAACGAACATGCGCTCGCCACAATATTCACCAACTATCATTTTCTGTTATGACTTAAATTAGGTCATATGATTTTTTTGCGATGTTTTTATGGTGTTGCAGATATGCCACTCATTAATAATCCTGGCGCTCAGCACCCAGCCAGTCCTGCGGCTGCAAAAACCGCTCGGTCAGCTCGCGCTCCGCGCTGCCAGGCTCTGCCTGCCAGTCATAGCGCCACACGACCTGCGGCGGCAAAGACATCAAGATGGACTCGACCCGGCCGCCGGACTGCAGTCCAAACAGCGTGCCGCGGTCATAAACAAGATTGAATTCCACATAGCGTCCGCGCCGCATCAGCTGAAACTGCCGCTCGCGCTCGCCATACGGCATCTCCATCCGGCGCTCTACAATCGGCATATAAGCGCGCAGAAAATGCTCTCCCACACTTTTGATGAAAGCAAAACTGTGCGCAAACCCGCGCGCATTGAAGTCGTCAAAAAACAGACCGCCAATGCCGCGCGCCTCGTTGCGGTGCTGGATGAAGAAATATTCGTCACAGTGATTCTTCAAGCGCGTATACAGACCGTCACCATATCCGGCGCAGGCGGCTTGGGCTTCGCGATGCCAGTGAACCGCGTCCTCACGGAAGCCATAGTACGGAGTCAAGTCAAAACCGCCCCCAAACCACCAGCGGGATGCCTCAATCCGAATGAATCGCAGATTCATGTGAGTCGTCGGAACATAGGGATTGCACGGGTGAATCACCACCGAGATCCCGGTTGCGGCATACGGCCGATTGCTCAAGGCAGAGCGGGTTGCAGTCGCCGCGGCCGGCAGCGAGCTGCCGGCGATGGAAGAAAAATTGACACCCGCCTTCTCGAACACTGCGCCGCCTTCGAGCACTCGGCTGTTGCCGCCGCCCGCGCCGCTGCTGAAGTCCCAGTCCTGCGCCAGAAACTCCTGGGCGCCATCGACTGCAGTCAGCTGCTCGCAGATCGCGTGCTGCAGATCGCGCAGATACTGCTCCACCTGATGGATGTCGCTGGCGGAAATCGACATCATATGCCTTGACAAGAATCAGTCAGCTGCCAAGCCATTTCAATTTATGCCGACCGCAGCACAAGACCTGAGGCCGCGTCGCGAATCTCAGTCGGCCGGCGCTCAGCGCCAAGGCAGCCGCGCACGACAAAATCAAGCCGGCTGCCCAGACATCGCTCGACCTGCCGATAATCACGCATGGGGATCTGCCGGTGCACATTGGCGCTGGTCGAAACCATCGCGCCGCCGGCCAATCTGCAGATCTGCCGAGCTGTCCGATGCGCGGTAATTCGCACTGCAATCTTGCCATCAGCGACACATTTGAAGTGCCGGGCCCGCCGGCTGACTGGAAAAATCCAGGTATACGGACCCGGCCAGGACCGCCGCGGCTCCTCAAGCATGGCTTCGCAATCCGGGGCTAAAAATGGCAAAATCGCCTCGATTCGATCGGCAATCACAATCAGGCCTTTCTGCTGCGGCCGCTGCTTGAGGCGAATCACGCGATCGACCGCCGCGGCATCCGCCGGATCACAGCCAATGCCAAAACACGCTTCGGTCGGATAAGCGATGACACCCCCGCGGATGACCGCCTGAGCCCCGGCCACTGCATCAATCATGCTCAAGCCGGCTCACCTCAGCTTTGAGTGCGTTTCTGCAAATCGGCATCCTTCTCAAAAATAGCCGCCCGATTCGATTCTCGCTGCGCAACCAGGCTGGCCGCAATCTCCTCATCGTTCACTGCGAGCATCCGCCCGGCGAGAAAAGCTGCATTCTTCGCTCCAGCGCTGCCGACCGCAACGCAGGCAACGGGTACGCCGCCTGGCATCTGTACTGTGGACAGCAGTGCGTCCATGCCGCCGAGAGTGCCCGCATCCAGCGGCACGCCGATTACCGGTTTCATGGTGTTGGCGGCGACGGCGCCCGCCAGGTGCGCGGCCAGTCCGGCCGCCGCAATATAGATGACACAGCCCCTGGACTCAGCATCTAGAATGTATTCATACAGCCGATCCGGCGTACGGTGGGCCGACAGAATGCGAATCTCCCAGGCAATGCCCAGCAGATCAAGCGAATCCAGTGTCGCCTGCATGACTTTCAGGTCTGAATCAGACCCGACCAGTACCGCTACAAATTTGCTTGACATATTTTGACCTCTCTTCAGTTTGGCAGTTTCTAAGTGGTGCGATAAATGGCTTTATTGCCTATATCTGTTCGGCAGTGCATGCCTTCAAAGCGAATCTGACGGACACTTTGATAGGCCAGCGCCTGCGCCTGAGTCACGTCATCGCCTAAAGCGGTAACGCAGGCCACTCGGCCGCCGCTGACAACAAGATTGCCGTCCGCGTCATAATCCGTGCCCGCATGGAAGATTTTGACCTCCCCGCGGCTGTGCGTGTACGGCAGCCCTGCTTCCCGAATGACCGCGCCTGTCTCGCAGGACTCCGGGTAGCCTTTGGCCGCCAAAACCACACCCAGCGCTGCCTTTGCCTGCCATTGAACTTGCGCTGCGGCCAGTGAGCCGGATAAAGCTGCGCAAATCAGCTCGATCAAATCAGATTGCAAGCGCATCATGATCGGCTGTGTTTCCGGATCGCCAAGTCGGCAGTTGAATTCCAGAACATGCGGCTTGCCATCCCGATCAATCATCAGGCCGGCATACAAAAACCCCCGATAGCGAATGTTTTCCTGCGCCAGCCCCTGCACTGCAGGCCGAATCACCTCATCCAGCACGACCCGCTCCAGCTCTGCATTGATTACGGGAGCGGGCGAGTACGCGCCCATGCCGCCTGTATTGGGACCGGTGTCGCCGTCATGGACTGCCTTGTGATCCTGAGAGGTCGCGAGCGGAACGATGTCTGCGCCGTCGACCAGACAGATAAAACTGGCTTCCTCGCCGGCTATGAACTGTTCGATTACCACGGTCTTGCCGGCGGCGCCGAACTGGCCGGCTTGCAGCATTGCGCTCAAGGCCCGCTGCGCCTCGAGGACGTTTTGCGCAATCACCACGCCTTTGCCGGCGGCCAGGCCATCGGCCTTGATCACAACCGGAAAACCGATGGTTCTGGCATAGGAGACCGCTGCCTCGACTTCGTGAAAAATGCTGTAAGGGGCGGTCGCAATGCCATGGCGCATCATAAACTGCTTGGCATATTGCTTCGAGCCCTCAAGCCGGGCGGCGCTGGCGCTGGGGCCAAAACATGCCAGTCCCCGGCTCTGAAAGACATCCGCAATGCCCATGGTCAGCGGCACCTCCGGCCCGACAATCGTCAGGTCGATCTGACCGCGAAGGGCAAACGCAGCGAGCGCATCCAGGTCATCGGGAGCAATCGAAACATTCGTCGTTTTCGGCTCCGCCGAGGTGCCGGCATTTCCAGGTGCGACATAAATCTCGCTGACCATTGGCGAGCGGCAGGCGGCCCACGCCAGCGCATGCTCACGGCCGCCGGCGCCGATAATCAAGACCTTCATGCCAGACTCGGTCACCTCAATGCCGGAAATGCCGCATCGAGGTGAACATCATCGCCATGCCGTATTCGTCTGCCGCTGCGACAACCTCGTCATCATGCCTGGAGCCGCCCGGCTGAACAACAGCGGCAATGCCGTTTTTTGCGGCCACGTCGATGCTGTCGCGAAACGGAAAAAAAGCATCAGAGGCCATCACCGAATCGGCGATATCAAGCGCCGCATCGTGCGCCTTGAGCGCCGCAATCCGAGCGGAATCGACTCGGCTCATCTGGCCGGCGCCGATCCCCAGAGTGGCAGAGTCTTTCGCATAGACAATGGCGTTCGACTTCACGTGCTTGGCCACTTTCCAAGCAAAATAAAGGTCGGCGGCCTCCGCCTCAGACGGCTGGCGCTGTGTGACAATTGTGACCTTTCCGTCTGCCGTCAGCTCACGGTCGCTTTGCTGTACCAAAAGCCCGCCGCCGGCTGACGCGATCACCGGCGGCCGATCGACTGCCTGCAAGCCGACAGTCAGCAGCCGGATATTCGGTTTCGCAGCAATGACTTCCCGGGCCGCCGCCTCAGCCTCGGGCGCCAGGATGACCTCGACAAACTGATTTTCGACGATCTGCCTGGCCGTGCCGGCATCCAGCGGGCGGTTCAGGGCGATAATGCCGCCGAATGCAGAGGCAGGATCCGTTCGGTAAGCCAGCTGATAAGCTTGCTCGACTTCAGCTGCGCAGGCCGCGCCGCAAGGGGTTGCATGCTTGATGATTACGCAGGCAGGCTCATCAAATTCCAAAACGCAGTGATATGCAGCGTCCGCATCCGCCACATTGTTGAATGAGAGCGCCTTGCCTTGCAGCATTCTCGACTGCGCAAGCCAGCCGGGCTTGCCTTGCAGAGGCACATAAAAGGCAGCCGATTGATGCGGGTTTTCACCGTAACGCATATCAAGGCGCTTGACATACGACAGTGTCAGCAGCGGCGGACAGTCCGACGAAGGCTGGCCTGATGCGGCCGGCGTGCTCATGTATCGGGCAATCGCAGTATCGTAGCGCGCGGTTCTGTCGAACGCTTTCAATGCCAGCCGGCGGCGGGTATCCAGCGATGTTCCGCCTGTGCTTTCGAGCTGACCGATGACCGCTGCATAATCTTCAGGATCAATGATGACACAAGTGCGGTCAAAATTTTTAGCGGCCGACCGCAGCATGGCCGGTCCGCCGATATCGATATGCTCGATCACGAGCTCCTCATCGGCCGCATGCTCGCGAGATACCGCTTCAAATGGATAAAGATTGACGGCCACAATATCGATGGGCACAATGCCATGCTCATCCATCGCTTGCTGATCAAGCGGCTCGCGACCTAAAATGCCGCCGTGCACTTTCGGATGCAGAGTTTTGAGCCGCCCGCCCATCATTTCTGGGAATGCGGTATAGTCGGAAATCAACCGAACGGGAATTTGCGCCTCGGACAAGATCTCTGCAGTGCCGCCGGTCGACAGAATCTCAATGCCGCGCTCGCATAAGCATCGGGCAAACTCAACGACTCCTGTCTTGTCCGAGACGCTGATCAGCGCTCGCCGCGGCTCAATGACAGCCGCAGGCGATGGGCGGTCATTCATCAGGCATTGTCCATGGGAATTGCCGCAGATCACTCAATTTCGTAATAGGCAAGTTTTCGCTGCAAAGTGCTTCTTGAAATGCCCAGCATTGCCGCTGCATGGGTTCGATTGCCTTTGACATGCCGCATCGCATAGGTAAACAGCTCCTGCTCCAGCTCTTCGGTCAGAATCTGGTGCAGATGGGTGGCATTGGCGCCGTCCAAGTCTGCAAAATACTGCTTGAGGCTGCGTCTGATGTATCTGCCAAGTGGTTTGCGCCGCTTCATTATGCTGGCCGTTACCGTTACTCGTTTATTGCGACACCAACAATGCATTGGTTCGATTGAATTCATGGTGTTCAGCATGACTGGCTTTGGCGAAGTCGGCAGTCCGTCACACAGAATTCCCGGTTCAGTGCTGTATCAATATAATACCTGAAACGTCGACCTCGATAAAGTGAAAAATTCTTGTCCTGAAAAACTTTTTTCTGTCACTGTCTGCGGGTGCGATTGAACATCTTGCGCACCACTCACATGCCCCTTGAACTCAACAAAATTACAGATCGAGAAGTGCTCAAAGAGCAGGTTTACAGCTCGCTGAAAGAAGCCATTGCCGCCACTGACGTGTATATTCCCGAGATTGATCTGCGGCTTGATGAGCGTATGCTCGCCAAGCAGTTAGGCGTGAGCCGAACACCGATTCGCGAGAGTCTGATCCGGCTGGAAAATGAGGGTTTTGTGCGGACTATTCCGCACCGCGGCGCATTCATCATCCGCCGCACACTGAATGAAATTCTCAATATGGTTTATGTCTGGGCCGGACTTGAGGCAACCGCTGTGCGCCTGCTGGTCGAGCGGGCCTCAACCGCGGAAATCAGCCGGCTGCGCCAGCAGTTCGCAACCGTCGACGGCACCACAGCGCAGGCGCATATCGACGAATACTCTGAGACCAACATCTCGTTTCACCGCACCATCATCGAAATGAGCAAATGCCAGCCGCTGATTGAGCTCTCAGAGAATCTGTTTTTGCAGCTGAAGAACATTCGCCTGAAGAGTTTCAGCGATTCAGCTCGCGTCGAGCACTCCGTCATCGATCACATCCACATCATTGAGGCCCTTGAGAATCGAGACGCGGATGCGGCCGACAAGCTGGTCCGCAAACATACACTGCGGCTTGGAAAACACATTCAAGACAATCTGGATTACATCCCCAAAGAATGAGGCAGCTCCCCGTCTATGGCGGCAGCGCCTGGACTTCGCCGCCGGCTCCAGAAAACTTGCATCTTCTCCAATCAGACAATGACCTGACCATGAACACGACTGCAAAGCCTCAAAACTGGAAAACTGCCTATCGCTCGTTCTATTACGCGACGGCCGAAGAGCCCGACGATATCGTGCTGGATGCCGAAACCACCGCGCTGCTCGTCATCGACATTCAAAACACTTACCTGGCGGAAAAAGAAACTGAAGAGGAAACGCGGCGCTGGCAGCCTTTCTATGAGCGCATGCATTCCACCGTCATTCCAAATACCGCCAGATTGATTGAGGAGTGCCGCAACAAAGGTGTTGAGGTGATCTTCGCCCGCATCGCCTGCTGCAAGCAGGACGGCCGGGACCGATCTCTCAGCCAGAAAAAGCCTGGATTCAATTACCTGCTGATTCCTAAGGACAGCGAAGAGGGACAGATTGTGCCGGAGCTGACGCCCAGGAGCGATGAAATCGTGGTGATCAAAACCACAGACAGCGCACTGACTGGCACAAACTTGCGCCTGATGCTGCGAAACATGGGCATTGCGGATGTGATTGCAACCGGCATTTTTACTGACCAGTGCGTGTCATCGACCGTCCGGAGCCTGGCAGACGAGAGTTTCGGGGTGGTCGTGGCAGAAGACTGCTGCGCAGCCGCAACGGACGAGCTGCATCGCCATGAGCTTGAGATTATCAACATGATCTATTGTCATGTTGCCAGTCACTTGGAAGTATTGTCCTTCATTCAGTCCTGACCGCAACAAATCAATCCAAATCAAGGTCATAAAGAATGTGATGATGTGCGTTACAATGATGCATTATTGGAGTGCAGAGTTGATTCGCAGTTTTCGAGAAAAATGGCTATGCCAGTTTTTTTGCTGAAGACAAATTCAGCAAAAATATTCCAGCTGATATTAGGAAACAGCTGTTTCGAAAGTTGCAGATAATCGATGATGCAATTTGTGAACTTGACTGGCGCGCCCCGTCCGGCAGCCATTTCGAGAAACTAAGGGGCCACTTGGCCGGAAATTGCTCAATTCGCGTCAATAAGCGATGGCGATTGGTTTTTAAATGGTCGGATGGCAGTGGTGACGCACAAGATATTTATTTGACAGCCATGATTACCGCTGAGGCAGCACGATGAATAATACTAAGCGCCGACCCGTCAGTGTTGGTGAGAGATACTAAAGGAAGAATTTCTCTCTCCCATGGGACTGACTCAGGGACAGTTGGCCGAATTGATGGGTGTAAGTCGAAAAACGATTAATGAACTGTGCGGAAACAGGCGAACCATTACCGCCGATACTGCGCTCATGCTAGCCAAAGTATTTGGAAACTCAGCCGGTTTCTGGCTGAACTTGCAGCAGCGAAACGACTTGTGGGCCGCATTGAACACAGAAAAGCGCAAAATTCGTATAGATGCAGCCAGACCTGTTAGCCAGTTTTAGAGGATAAAACAAGATTTTGCGACGATACTCCAGGAAAAGCCCGTGCCAGCTGAACCCAATCCGAGCTTCCAGCAGCAATATCTGCTTGAGGGTATCGGGTCCGGCCTGCAGCTCAAGATGAGCTGTTTGCCAGCCGCAAAAACGGCTGCTTCGGTGAATTCAGCGCCGAGCAGCGGCATCCATCTGGCCAAAGCCATCGAAATCAGACCCGACTGCATTCTCGACAGCCGCAAGCAAGATGGACTTAAGGGGAGTCCAGGCGCGAAAACATGACAGGAAGAATCCGATCAGTGTACGTGCTCGCCTGCCCTTTCTGAACCAACACCAGATGCTGGCCCTGATCGTCGCCGACTGGCATGATCAGGCGCCCGCCGGGCTTGAGCTGCTCGATCAAGGCCGCCGGCACCTCATCGCCACAGGCCGTGGCCACAATTTTGTCATAAGGCGCATGCTCTGCCCAGCCGTAAATCCCATCGCCGGTGCGGGTGCGGATATTGCGGTAGCCCTCGGCGCGAAACATGACGGATGCGCCGATCATCAGCTCTTCAATCAGCTCAAGGGTATGAACATTGGCACACAACCGGCTCAATACAGCGGACTGATAGCCCAAGCCCGTGCCGATCTCCAGGACCTCATCGTTCTTTTTCAGCTGCAGCAAGTCCGTCATCAGCGCGACGATGAACGGCTGCGATATTGTTTTGCCGCAGCCAATCGGCAGCGGCCGGTCCTCGTATGCATGCTGCACCCATTGTTCCGGGACAAACTGATGCCGCGGCACCATGCGCATGACCTCCAGCACATTGTCGGAAATGACCGGATGCCCGGTAACAAAAGAAGAGGCCAGCGCATGCGACTGGATATCTCGCACCATCGTATCGCGCTCTTCATGAAAGTCACTGAAGCAGTTCGTCACGGCCCCTCCTCACCGGACACAGAGCATCGCTGCCGCCTAGGCCGCACGGCAACGAATACTCGGATTTGCTTAAATCACATCAGGTATGCCCGCGGCGGCAAAGCCATTATCCCGGAAATTCATGCGAAATTTGTCTCGCAGACCGGCGGTGATCCGATCATATCCTGACTTGTCGCTCCAGCACTGGCGCGGATCCATGATCGATGCATCCACATCAGCGCACGCCAGCGGGTAGCGAATGCCGAGAATCGGATGATTGCGAATTTCAATGCCTGCTGAGGCATCATGAAAATCCCCGCGGATTGCAGCGCTGAGCAGTGCGCGCGTCGCCGCCAGCGAAATGCGCGGAGCCTCGCCGGCTCGACCGCCAATCCAGCCGGTATTGAGCAGGACGCAGCGGGCCTGGCTGGCTTGCATTTTTTCTTTGAGCAGATTCGCGTAAACAATGGGCTTGTGGGTCATAAACGGCGCGCCGAAACACGAGCTGAAGGTCGCCTCAGGCTCAGTAATGCCAATCTCCGTCCCCGCTACGCGGGCGGTAAAGCCCTGCACGAAATGATACATCGCCTCATTCTCATCGAGCACTGCTATCGGCGGCAGTACGCCAAACGAATCGGCAGTCAGCATGACGATGGTCTTCGGATGCGGTCCTTTTGCCCCTTCGGCAAGATTTGGATTGCAGGCGAGCGAGTAGGAAAATCGAGTGTTCTCTGCTATTGAGCTGTCAAACAGGTCCAGCTCTTGCGGATGGATCTGCTCATAGGCCAAGCCGCCGGGCGCCGGTACATTCTCGATCAGCGTACCCTCCAGCGACAGCGCATTGGCGATCACCGGCTCCGCCTCCTTGTCGAGGTTGATCAGTTTCGCATAGCAGCCGTCCTCAAGATTCGAGATGCCGTCCTGCGTCCAGCCGGTCTCATCATCGCCGATCAGTCTGCGATTCGGATCCGCCGACAAAGTCGTCTTGCCAGTGCCGGACAGGCCAAACATAATCGCGGAGTCACCGTCCGCTCCAACATTCGCTGCGCAATGCATGGACAGGATGCCGTCATTGGGCAGCAGGAAATTCATTACGGTAAAGATGGATTTTTTCACCAGCCCGCAGTAGTCGGCACGACCGAGAACCAGGCATAGCTTGTTGCGAAAGTCCAGTATCGCAGCGCGATCCGAGCGACAGCCATCCCGCGCGGGATCACATTCAAAGGTTTGGATGTTGAGCATCGTCCAGCTGTCCGACCAGTCATGCGGGTCCGCATCCGCCGCCGGCTTGACGAACATATTGCTGGCAAAGTACGCATGACTTGCGTACTGCCCCACAAACCGATATGGCAGCGCATAGGCTTGATCGTGTCCGACGATCACATCCTGGACATAAAGCGGGCCTTGATACTGATTGACATGCTCGATGACGCGGGGCAGCAGCCGCGCATACCTGTCAGGATCAAACGTCTGCAGACTCGGCTTCCACCAAATCTTGGACTCGATGTCTGGCCAGGCAACCGCGAATGTATCGTCGACCGGCCGGCCGGTGCAGTCCGGATCCGTAATGAACACCAAAGGCCCATTTTCTCCGAGCTTTGTCGCATGGGCTTTCTGATCGTGATATCCGCCGCCGCGCACGGTCCGACCGCGGTCGTTTTCGATGGCGGCATGAAACAATTGTCTTTTGGTCAAGTTGTGGTGCAGCGAAGGATTTCGAATGCCAAAATCTTTCGCCAGAGCCTGGCGGATATCGAACATAACATCAAATAGAAAATATTAAGGTGTCTGGATGCCTGATAGGTTTCAAAAAGCGGAGTCGATCGCGCGAAGAGTTGTCAAGGTGACTTGTGCTCGGCATGCAAGCCGCCCTTCCAGTCTCGCCTCAAGCCAGGCAAATCAGAAGCGTGCTGCATCTTGGCTGGCATAGCTCGCCACCATTCGATCGGCTGCGATCGCCCGGCGCAGCGCCTCGATCACAGCGCTGGCCTGCACGGCCGGCAATGCGCATGTCATCTCATTATGGGTCATTCCGGTCCGCACCCGGCTCAGCATGCAGCCGACACTGATCGCTGCTTGCTGCTGCTCAATGGCAAGCGGGATGATATGACACTGCGGCTTGCCCTCAAAGCGCAGCGCCGGCCAGGCTGAATGCAACTGCATTGCCTGCTTTGCATTGACTCGCAGGAACACCACATCGGGCGTCTGCTGCGCCTCCGCGAGCGGACCATAGACAATGCATTGGGGACGCTTGGTGACTGCGGGGATCTGAGGAAAGATTTCAGGACTGACCCATTTCGCCTCACATAAGGCTTGCACATCCGCCCTGGCGGCAGCTTGCTCCAGATCAATCAGGCCGTGCGTCAGACTGCCGACACTGCAGTTGCCATGATCTGCCGGGGCCGTCGCAAACGTTCTCTCAGCCGCTTTCATCCAGAACACGCAGCCGGCAGAAACCGCACCGGTGCGGCCATCCGCTGTCGGTTCCGGGAAATCGCCGCCATAGGCAGCGATGTCATCGGGCACATCATCCAAGAATGTGATCGCAATGGGCGGACTGGACAGATTCAGCAGCTCCGCCAGAGCATTTGACATCTGTTCGTATTCATTCATCATTGAGCTCCCTAAGATTATGATTCGGCAGGCGCGGCATGATTTTCACGCTGCCGCAATTCCGGCCCGGACCCACGACAGGCGCGAGGCGGACTTGCAGGCACAGCCGCAACCTGACAAAGGATTGGCAATTACGTGTTCTTGGGCCTTGCCTCGACATACAGCTGCTCGGACTGGCAAGTATGGTCAAGCAGCCGAATCAGGGCATAGACAGCTTCGGTATGGGGAACTGCAGTGCCAGTCATTCGAGCCATCTCAATGACTGCGCCAATCAAGCCCTCGATCTCCAGCGCATTGCCGATCTCAATATCCTGCAGCATTGAGGTTTTGTGCTTGCCGACTTTCTCAGCGCCGGTGATGCGGCGCTCATTGGACAGGCGGATGCCGACACCGAGCCGCAGCGCGACTTCCCGGCATTCTGTCATCATTTTGTCAACCAGATTGCGAGACGGCTCGAACTGGCAGATGTCGACCAAAGTTGAATGCGTCAGCGCACTGACCGGATTGAAGGTCATGTTGCCGAGCACTTTGAGCCAAGTCTCGGCCCGAATGCTGTCCAGAATTACAGTTTTCATGCCAGCGCGATTCAAGGTGTCGGCCAGCGCTTTCGTACGCGGCTTTTCGGATCGGTCCAGCTCTCCGATCGGCAAGCGGATGCCTTCGATGTGGCGAATGACACCGGGTTCGGCAATCTCCGCCGCCGGATAGGCAATCGAACCGATGATTTTCCTAGGATCAATGGCTTTTGCAATGACCCCGCCCGGGTCAACTGTCTCTACAGTGCGATTGTCGAACTCGCCGCCATGGAGCTGAAAATACCACCACAAGATGCCGTTTTGGATGGTCAGCAAGATCGAGTCATCGCCCAGCAGTCCATTGATCTGATCGACAATCGGCGCGATCTGATGCGCCTTGACTCCGAGTATGACCAGATCCTGCGTCCCGACCGAGGTCATATCATCAGTGCATCTGACCCCCTCGGCAAACTCGACTGTACCGTCATTCATTATCAGTTTCAGGCCATTTTGCTCTCGCATGGCTTGCAGATGCGGCCCGCGGGCAATCAGCGTCACATCCTCACCGGCATTATGCAATTTGACACCGAGCATGCCGCCGATCGCGCCGGCGCCGACAACACAGACTTTCATAACCAATCTACCTCTCCCGCAAGGCCAGGTGCGTTGTCCATTGCAAAATGACAGCACACAATCAAGTTCAAATCAAATAGCAGATTATAGGAACAACCGATGCCAGCTGCTGAGTCAAAATTTTTCAATTTTTCATCCAGGCCCGGTCAGGCAGAAGCCGCCGGCCGCAAAGATTTCGCTAATTTTTGCGAGCGATCATGAGCCCGTCGCGGACGGGCAGCAGCACACTGGTCACCCGCGCATCCGCATGAACGAGCCGGTTGTACTGATTCAGCGCTTGGCTTGCCTGCGAATCCGCGGCTAGAACGCTGCCGCTCCAGAGCACGTTGTCGGCCACGATCAGGCCGCCTTCTCGCATTCGCGGCAGTACGGCTTCGTAGTAATTCAGATAGTTCTCCTTGTCCGCATCAATATAAGCCAGATCAAATGCTCCGCCGAGACTCTCAATCGCATCCAGAGCCGGTGCAATGACAATCTGAATTTTCTCGCCATGCGGACTTTGATCAAAAAATCCGCGGGCAATTTTCTCACGCTCAGGCTCAATGTCCAAGGTGATCAGCTCGCCGTCATCCGGCAATACCTCTGCCATAGCGAGAGCGGAGAGCCCCGTGAACATGCCAATCTCCAAGATTCTTGCGGCCCGGACGCTCAAGGCGAGCAGCTGCAGAATCGCAACCTGCAAAGCCCCAGACAGCATCTGCGACTCATCGCTGTGCTGGCGAGTCCAGTCATCAATGCGCTTGACCGCATTCGACATCGGCTGTGAGTGGCGCTGTGCATACGCTTCAATCGCTTTATCGACAAAATTCATTCCTTGCAAACCTCCGCGGGGCTCCAGGTCAACACTCGATGCAGCCGCCCCGATCATGAGCAGCACCGGCTGGAGCCGCCTATTATCTAATAATTCCTGGGGCGCCAAGCGGCTGCAGCAGCCGCGCGCCAAGGTGCAATTATTTTCAACTGCTGGAATCATTTGTAATAGAATGACTGCAGTTTCGCAGTTTCAGCCATGTCCTGCCGGCTGCCGTCAAACTGCTTTGCACTGAGGCCAATTTAAGACATTAACATGTGTGGAATCGTCGGACTGTATCTGAAAAATTCCTCGCTTGAGCCGCAGCTCGGCGAGCTCATCTGTGCGATGCTGGACGAAATGGGCGAGCGCGGGCCAGACAGCGCAGGCATCGCTGTCTATCGCAACCCGGTCGCAGACCGCGGCTCCAAGGTGTCGCTTTTCAGTCCGGCCCCGGACGAGCAGTGGAGCCGCAGAATTGACACGATCGCTGCCGACTTTGACTGCGAGTTCAATTTTGAGGTGCGCGCCAGTCACGCCATTATCACCAGTCAGGCTGCCGTCAGCGAGGTCGACGCCTGGATCCGCAGCCACTGGCCTGAGCTGCGCATCATGAGCATCGGCACCTCAATCGAAATCTACAAGGAAAAGGGCTATCCAAGTGACGTTGCAGAGCGTTTCGGCGCTCGGCAATTTTCGGGAACGCATGCCGTCGGGCATACTCGAATGGCAACTGAAAGCGCAGTGACAACGGAACACTCGCATCCTTTTTCCACTGGGCTGGACTTGTGCCTGGTGCACAACGGCTCGCTGTCCAATCACAACCGGCTCCGGGAATTCCTGCGGCGGCGGGGCGGCCGATTCGAGACGGACAATGACAGCGAGGTCGCCGCCGGCTACCTCACTTGGCGGCTGTCGCAAGGTGACACGGTGGTTGAGGCGCTGGAGGCCGCGATTGGCGATTTGGACGGCTTTTATACATTTGCTGTCGGTACCGCCAACGGGTTTTCGGTATTGCGCGATCCGATCGCCTGCAAACCCGCAGTGCTGGCTGAAAACGACGACTGGGTGGCGATGGCCTCGGAATACCGTGCCATTGCCAAACTGCCAGACGCGAAACATTCTCATATCTGGGAGCCCGTCCCAGCGCAAATCTACAGCTGGGGGCGCAGCTAGTTGAGCCGCACAGAAGCCATCGATCACCGCACTGAATTTGATCTTGCAGTCCATTCGCTGCGCGAGGTCAACCAGCAGCTGCATAACGCTGACCGCGGCGCGGCGCCTTCGGCGGGATATATCATCCACCACCCCAAAGGCGCGCATGCGCTGGCGGTTGGCATGACCGCGCCGGTCGCAGTCACCATCGAAGGCCATGTCGGATACTATGGCGCCGGCATGAACCAGAACGCACGGATTCACATTCGCGGCAACGCCGGGCCCGGACTGGCAGAAAATATGATGTCAGGCACAGTGCAGGTTGACGGCAATGCCTCGCAGTATGCCGGCGCATCAGGCCATGGCGGCCTGCTGGTGATCGCCGGCAATACCAGCTCGCGGTGCGGCATATCGATGAAAGGCATTGACATTGTCGTCGGCGGCTCAGTCGGTCACTTCAGCGCCTTTATGGCACAATCCGGCCGGCTGGTGGTGTGCGGGGACGCAGGCAATGATCTGGGCGACTCCATCTACGAGGCGCAGCTGTATGTGCGCGGCGAGGTCGCACGGCTCGGCTCCGACTGTGTTGAGAAAGAAATGACCGACCGCCATATCCACGAGCTTGATGCGCTGCTCAAGCGCGCCGGCGGCGCGCATCGGGCGAGTGATTTCCGCCGTTTCGGATCCGCGCGAAAGCTCTACAACTTCAAGATTGACAACGCCGATGCCCTCTGACTCGAAGCCCTTTGACCCGCGAGCGCTGCGCCGCTCAGCTACGTTTCCGGAGCATGTGATCGCTGAAATCCATCGCGCGGCGGATCAAGGCGTCTATGAAATTCGCGGTTTTGGCGCCAAGCGCACAGTGCCGACTTTCGACGATCTGGTATTTCTCGGCGCCTCCATGTCGCGCTATCCGCTCGAGGGCTATCGCGAGACCTGCGCGACTGACATCACCATCGGCAGCCGCTTTGCCAAGCAGCCGCTGCATCTGCGCATTCCCATCACCATCGCTGGAATGAGCTTTGGCGCCCTGGGAGCCAATGCCAAAGAGTCGATCGGAATGGCCGCGACGCAGCTCGGCACCAGCACCACCACCGGGGATGGCGGCATGACAGATGAGGAGCGAAACTCCTCCAAAACACTGATTTATCAGGTTCTCCCCTCCCGCTACGGACTGAACCCCGACGACATCCGCCGGGCCGATGCGCTTGAGGTTGTCGTCGGCCAGGGCGCCAAGCCCGGCGGCGGCGGCATGCTGCTGGGGCAAAAAATCACCGAGCGCGTGGCGCAGATGCGCAATCTGCCGGCGGGCATTGATCAGCGCAGCGCCTGCCGGCATCCCGACTGGACCGGACCGGATGATCTTGAAATCAAAATTCACGAGCTGCGCGAGATCACCGATTGCCAGCTGCCCATTTTGGTCAAGGTCGGCGCGACCCGTGTGCCGTATGATGTCGCCCTCGCGGTCAAAGCCGGCGCCGATGCGATCGTACTCGACGGCATGCAGGGGGGGACTGCAGCCACACAGGATATTTTCATCGAGCATGTCGGCATCCCGACACTGCCGGCCGTGCGCCAGGCGGTTCATGCCCTGAAAGACCTCGACATGCATCGCGAGGTGCAGCTGATTGTCTCCGGCGGCATTCGTTCCGGGGCCGACGCAGCCAAAGCGCTGGCGCTGGGCGCCGATGCCGTTTCCATCGGCAGTGCGGCGATGGTGGCGCTCGGATGCAACCGGCCCGTGCATGACGACGATTATCGAAAGATCGGCACCGCACCGGGCTTTTGCCATCACTGCCATACGGGCCGCTGCCCGGTCGGCATCACAACGCAGGACCCGCAGCTGGAAGCCCGACTGAAGCCGGCGCAGGGCGCGAGGTGGCTGGCGAATTATCTGTCCACAATGGTGCTGGAGCTGCAGACACTGGCCCGCGCCTGCGGCAAGAGTCATGTCCTGAATCTAGAACCTGAAGATCTAGTCGCGCTCACCGTTGAGGCGGCCGCGATGGCACAGGTGCCGCTGGCGGGAACCCGCTGGATCCCAGGCGCCTGAAGGTGCTGGAACCGAACCGGATAACACAGGAACTAATCAGTCGCAACACGCGATTTAACACTGACACGGCAACGAGGTAAATTTCCATGGCAATTGATCTGTCCCAAGTCGCAAAAGATCAAGGCATCAGGTATTTTCTGATCAGTTTTGTTGATTTATTCGGAGGCCTGCGAGCGAAATTGGTACCAGCCGGCGCCATCGGCGCGATGCAGCAGGACGGCGCTGGATTTGCCGGGTTTGCGACTTGGCTGGACATGACGCCTGCGGATGCCGACATGCTGGCCATCCCGGATCCTGACAGCCTGATTATTCTGCCCTGGCAGCAGGATGTCGGCTGGCTCGCCGCTGATTTGTGGATGAGCGGAGCTGAAGTCGAGCAGTGCCCGCGGGTGATGCTGAAGCGGCAGCTCGCTCGATTGGCTGAGCATGGGCATGTCATGAAGACGGGTGTGGAATGTGAATACATGCTGATCCAGCAGGATGGTCTCGGCATACAAGACACCCGTGATGCGCAGGAAAAGCCATGCTACGATCAAACTGCCTTGATGCGCAACTTCGATGTCGTCAGCGAAATCTGTGATGCCATGGCTGATCTTGGCTGGAACCCGTACCAGAACGATCATGAGGATGCCAATGGCCAGTTCGAGATGAACTGGGATTACAGCGCGGCCCTGACGACAGCCGACCGCCATGTATTTTTCAAGTATATGGTCAAGACGATTGCCGAGCAGCACGGACAGCGGGCTACATTCATGCCCAAGCCTTTTATGGACCTGACCGGCAACGGCTGTCATGCGCATGTGTCGCTGTGGGACGCCAGCGGCCAGACCAATCAATTTTTGGATGAGACTGATGAGATGGGGCTGTCCGCGCTGGCGTATGCCTGCCTTGGCGGCATCATGCACAATGCACAGGCGCTGTGCTCGATTTTCAACCCTACGGTCAACAGCTACAAGCGCATCAATGCGCCGCGCACCCGCTCCGGCGCGTCTTGGTCACCGAATTCAGTGACCTATACCGGCAATAACCGCACACACATGATTCGGATCCCGGATGCCGGCCGTTTTGAGCTGCGGCTGATGGACGGTTCCGCCAATCCCTATCTGCTGCAGGCCGGCATCGCTGCGGCCGCGCTTGACGGCATTGAGAATCAGCGTGACCCCGGGCAGCGGCTTGATATTGACATGTACGCCAATCCGGAGCTGGCCGGCAATAATGTCAAGAAACTCCCGCTGAATCTGCTTGATGCAATCCGTACCACCGAAGCGAGCGAGGTCCTGCGCCAGGCGTTTGGAGCTGACAATCTCAGCAGTTACTGCAAACTCAAACATGCGGAATGGAATCGGTATTGCGAGCAGGTCACCGACTGGGAGCGAGCGAACACGCTCGACTGCTGAGCAGATTTTGGACAGATATAGAGCAAGCAGCCGATGAGTGAGAAGAAAACACCTCCGGTCGAGCCCGTCAGCGGCACGATTACGCCGCGCTATGCCGGTCCATCGACGTTCTGCCGCCTGCCGGAAATAAGAGATGTGCCGTACTGTGATGTGGCGATCCTGGGCATCCCTTTTGATTCCGGCACCAGTTATCGACCCGGTGCGAGATTTGGTCCGCAGGCAATCCGTCAGGCATCGCGACACCTGCGCTACAACTTCCATCCGGCTTACGGCACGGAGCCTTACCGAGAAATTCAGGTCGCCGATGCGGGTGATGTCACCTGCAACCCGTTCAATATCGAAGAGGCCATCAGCCAGATCGAAGCGGGAGCTGAAAGTGTGCTGGAGGATGCCGGTGCGCTGATCAGTCTTGGCGGCGACCACACAATCGCCGTGCCGCTGCTGCGGGTCATGCATCGCCATCATGGACCGGTCGCCCTGGTGCATTTTGACGCACATCTCGATACGTGGGATACCTACTTCGGCGCGCCATTCACCCATGGCACACCCTTTCGGCGCGCGGCCGAAGAAGGATTGTTTGATGACAGCACATCCATGCATGTCGGTATTCGCGGACCTCTTTACAGCAGCGAAGACCTTGCGCGTGACGCTGAATTAGGCTTTAAGGTCATCCACTGCGATGAGCTCAATGAGCACGGCCCGGAGCATATCGCAAACCGCATTCGCCAGCGCGTCGGCAGCTGTCCGCTGTATCTGTCAATTGATATCGATGTCCTGGATCCGGCGCATGCGCCCGGCACCGGCACACCGGAAATTGCGGGTCTGAGCAGTCGTGAGCTGGTCAACATTCTGCGCGGGCTGCGCGGGCTGAAAATTGTCAGCGGCGATATTGTGGAGGTGGCGCCGGCTTACGATCATGCAGAGCTTACCTCGCTGGCAGCGGCGACGATCGCGTTTGAGCTCGTCAATCTCATCCTGTGCGGGCAAAAACAGGCGTAGGGAGCTTGCGGGGCCGCGCACCGCGTTTCGGCCACCATCGGCAAGGCGGCAGAATTCAGAGTATTTGGCAAGGCTGCCCGGCTCAGTTCGAAAAATCGACGACCCAAATGAAACACAGCTCAACGGACTTGCATCAAAAAGTTGTCGATATTCTGTCGAGACGCTGCAAGGACAAATTAATCAGCAATACAGAGCGCGAACACTATATTGAGGCAATGATTGCGGAAAAATTGCCGGGCTGGGGAGTTAACTCGGATACTGCATAAAAGCGAATGGTCATCATGGGACATTGAAAACAAGAAGACCCGAGAGAAAATTCAAGTCAAGCAGTCTGCCGCCTGCCAAATATGGAGCGCAGGATCAAATACACCCGCCAAACAGCCTTCATTCGGCATACCCAAACAAAAGAATTACTGGGGACCAGACTGTGGCAAACCGGATAAAAGCTGGGTATCTCTCAAGCCACCGAAACGTATTGCTGATTTGTACATTTTTGCCTGGTGCGGGCGGTCTTGCGATGAATCGCCCGATCATCGTGATCCTGATCAATGGGAGTTCTTCATAGTTCCATCCAAAAAACTGCCAGAAGACCAAAAGTCTATCGGGTTAAACGGTGTGCGTCAGCTGGTCAAGCCTGTTGGTTTCAAACAGATTGATGCAGCTGTAACTGAAGCCCTCAGAGATCAGCCTTGAGGTGGGTTCCAAGCCAGTATTCCATTTCCTGCGGACGATAGCGTACCAGAGCAAAAGTCCTGCTTGCAAAAAGCGGAATCATTTGAATCACAGCAGTAAAAGCCTAAAGGTTCTGGAAGTCTGAGATTACTTCGGCCATTTGCCGCCGCTCACCTGCCCGAGACCGTCACCCGGCGGGCACCGGCGGGCGCCTCACGCCGGAACACCTTCTCATCCCAAGAGCATAGCGCCGAGCGGTCGAAGACCACCAGATGACCGGATCCTGTGCGTAATTCAGCACAAGACAGCTGCGAAATGCAGGATGCCGACTGCCCAAACGAAACTGCATCCGCCATCGAAAAGGGCGGCCTTGGCCGCCCTTCGGCGTGTCTGGCAGAATCAATTCGCGCAGCCCCATGCGGATCGCAGCGAGGTATAGCCGTAACTTGCAGTGCCGACCGTTCCAGTACTGCCCCGGCCGCACAGGCAGTTGCGGATGTCTTGCGGGGTTCGGGGACTGATCGAGAAGCATCCGCCTGTCGTATTGGTCACGAAGCCGGGCTGTCCGGACTCGTTGGCCGGGGTATAGGTGCCGCCCGTCATGAAGCAGCGTCTCAGCAGGGGGATGTTCCCCAAGCCTCCAGACGCTGAGTAAACCTCAAAAACATACGGCGTCTTCGGGCTCAAGCCGGTTATGGGTCTGTTGTTGTATCGGCCCAAATTCTGGGTGGTTGACGTTATTCTGACCAGTCTTGGTGAAGTGAAGGTCACCGCGTTTGTCTGAGCGTTCCGAGCCCGGAAATGCTTGTATACCTAACTTGATGTATGCAAAATACATCCATATATCGGTGAATATTGAAATTAATTTTCCAAATTTCTCAATATTGGCAACTGCTTGCCCCCTCAATTTTACTGGTCTTGACAGACGTTTATTTCATTAATTGCAGCCGACCTCGATCTGGGCGGCGGCGCCATCATGAAGCGCAAGCCGCCGGCGCTGCACAATGTCGGCATTGATCTGGATGCGCGGGCAGCACAACCGAATCGTCCAAAAACCTGCAAAAAGAAATGTTCAAACTGAGCCACTACCCGAAAACGGTAGTGTCTCAGTTTGAACATTGCAAAGCCTGCGTAGGGAAAAGGCGGCCAGGAGGCCGCCCTGTGTCCGGGAGGTTCCGCGATCCTCCAGCGATATCCGGTTCCGGATTGACGCCCTCGCGTGGCCCGCACTCCAGATAGCCGGACGGCTCAGCTGTCGAGGTCCGGACAATTGAGATACTGCCTTTGCGCCTGGCTCGCCACAGTCTGGCCGGCGAGGATGTGTGTTCCGCCCCGGGTGCCGTTGCAATAGCAGTCCCGAATGTCCTGCCGCGTGCTGGCCACCGCATAGCACCCGGTCCGGTTATATTGTTTTAGGTTGGGTACCCAAGCGCCGTCTCTAGACAAAACCAGGTTCTGCTCCGCATTCGTGAACTCGCCGCGGGTCTTGAAGCAGAGGCGGGTGTACGGGGTTGAGGAATTTGTGCCAAACTGATTTGTATAAACAACGGCAACGTAACGTGTATTCTTCTTCAGGTTGGAAAAGGTCACATTCTTTGCTGGCAATGAACCGCCAACTGGGACATCCCCAAGAGCTTGATCGCCAATCAAAGCCGTCGATCCCCCGTTTTCCATCACTGCCACTCGCAAACTCGCGTTCGCATTGAGATGTTGACGCCATTGAGTCATTTGGGCATTTGTAATCTCAAGTGTGGAAAGCGTTGCAGAGGTTGCGTTGATGCTTCCAACAGAAGCGGTTTCCGTGCGGACTTGCGGTAGGCCGCTTTGGGTGCAGGCTTCCGCGCCGGTAGTCGCCGGAATGACCAGCGGCGCCAGCTGCTGGGCCTGCGCCGGCCACGCGAGCGCCGCCAGCAGCAGGAGGGTTGCTAGTTTAGCGAGGGGGGGGGTAAATTAAGGTAATCTTTCATTTTCTTCTCCAGAGTGAAATGATATTTCGTTGATTATACCCATTTCAACCGGCAAACGGGCGGATTTTCAAACTGGGCCACTGCCTAGATTTCAGACTGCTGGCAGCGGATGTGATCTTCGGTTACAATTGCATCCGACCGCAGCACATTGGAAAATGTCACGTCCTTGTCCTTGCTAAAACAAGTTTCCTGGCAATCGCGTCAAAACGAGCAGAATCAGCTTTCGCATCAGTACTGAGCAACCCTTTCCGATCGCAAAACCATGCAAGATAATCCAAGAGAACGCCTGATTGACGCGACCCTCAGCCAGATCGCCGCAGCAGGCATCTCAAAAGTGACCTTGCCGCGCATCGCCTCTGAGTGCGCCCTGTCCCCGCATGAGGTAAAAATTTACTGCAAAACCCGAAAACAGCTGTTGCTGAGCGCACTTGAGTCTTTGGAGAATGATTTCATTCACGCTCTTGAGGAGTGCCGGGAAAAGCCGGTTTCGGCCGAGCGGAAGCTGCAGGAATACATTCGGACCTGCTTCAGCAAGCGTAGATTTTCGCACAGCAAATTGGCGGCATGGTTTGCGTTTCGCGAAATGAGCCGGAAACATCTTGACTATCGACGCATTTTGCAGCGCAGTGATCAAAGCACAGCCGAGCTCGCGCAGCATCTCATCGGCCAATGGCTGACGGAAGCGGCTGGTCCGCTGCAGGCCTGTCGTGAAATTTCGATGGGGCTGCAGGGCATGGTCAACACCTATTGGCAGCAATTTATCCTGTCTCCTGACGAGTTCGATCCCTTGCAGGCAATCAATGCCTGCAATCAATATTTGACAGCAGTCCTGCCGCAGTCCAATGTGCCGCCTCGCAGCGGCTCATGCGACTCGAATGCAGAATTCTCCGATCTGCTTCCATTCTGGACCTATCAAGACCAAGAATTATTTGACTTGGAGATTCGAGAGCTTTTCAAGCCGAGCTGGATGCTGGCCGGACATGTCAGCGAAATTCCGAATTGCGGTGATTACCTCACTTTTGAGGGTTTCGGCGAGCGCGCGATCATTATTCGAAGCCAATCAGGCAATCTGAACGCATTTCACAATATTTGCCAGCATCGAGGATCGACCCTGCTGCTCGGCACAGGACACTGCCGGCAGTCGATTCGGTGTCCATTTCACGGCTGGCGCTATGACTTCGACGGAAACCTTGCCTTTGTGCCCGGTCAAGACGGTTTCCCGAACCTGGAGGCAGAGCGCTATTCTCTGCAGACCTTGGATTTGGAAATCTGGCATGGATTCATCTTTATCAGGTTTGTCACAGGCGGGCCGCCTGTTCGTGAAAAACTCAAACCGCTTGAATCGCATGTTCAGGAATATCGGCTTGCGGAGCTGCTGCCGTATGAGGAACCATCGGTTTATCGGCAAAACAATCCGGACAATCTTCCAGTCAACTGGAAGATTTTCCATGATATCGACAACGAAGGCTACCATGTCCCGACAGGGCATCCCAGCCTGCAGCAGCTGTACGGACCGTCTTATCATGACATCGAAATCAAGAGCATCCCCGTCTCTCTAGGGCACATGAACAAAAATCCAGCCAGCCTTTGGAGTGTGCGAAACTATCACAGCCTGCTGACGGATTTTGGTCACCTCAGCAAAAAGCGCCAGGATTTGTGGATGTACTTCGGTTTTTTTCCGAATGCAGTTTTCGCTCTCTATCCCGAGATGATGGAAATTTATATGTCGGTGCCCGTCTCTGTCAAGCAGACTCACATCATCGGCAGGTGCTATGCGCTGCCCGATAATCGCCGGCGCACCAGAGCTTTGCGCTATCTCAACCGCCGCATCAATTATGCGACGACAGGCGAGGATTACTTCTATATGAATTCAATGCAGGAGGGCTTGAGGTCGTCAGCCTACCCCCAGTGGACACTGTCTGCAAAGGCTGAGACTGGAGTGCGCGCTTACCACCACCAAATTCAGCAGCGCCTGCCTGTCGCCAAACTGCGCCATAAACCCGCAGCAGGGACCCTGGCCCAAGTCAATTCGATGCTCCGCGACGACACCGCGCTCAGCCGCGGCTGAGCGGACACCGCACTGATTCTCAAAGCTCGTCCTGCTCCAGCGCCGCTCGCTGCTGCCAGGCACGGGATGGTGCTGGCGCGCAACTAGCCGAAGTCATATTTTTCTGCTTCTGCGACCTGCATGTCACGGGCGCGCTGGCGCTCCTGCCGCATCAGGATCCAGCCGGCAAGGCACACCCCGGCGGCCACGATCAGAATAATGATTGTCGCCAGCGCGTTCACATCCGGCCGCAGACCCAATCTGACTCGCGAGTAAATCAGCATGGGCAATGTATTCGCTCCGGGTCCTGAGACAAAGCTCGCAATGACCAAGTCATCCAGCGAAAGTGTGAATGCCAGCAGCCAGCCAGCCAGCAAAGCCGGCGCGAGCAGCGGGATGGTGATGTCGTATAAGACTCGAAAGGGCTTGGCGCCCAGATCTTGAGCCGCCTCCTCAAGCGACTGATCCACACCAACCAGGCGAGACTGGACAATCACAGCGACGTAGGCAAGCGAAAACGTAATGTGAGCGATGGTGATGGTGGTAATCCCGCGCGTCGGCCAGCCGATTATTTCAGCGAGCGTGATGAACAGCAAAAGCAGCGACAGTCCAGTAATCACCTCAGGCATCACCAGCGGTGCGGAAATCATGCCGGAAAACAGCGTTCGTCCTCGAAACTGCCGGATTCTCGCCAGCGCGATGCCCGCCAGGGCGCCAAGCAAAGTGGCAAACGTCGCATTCATCACCGCAATTTGCAGGCTGAGGAGGACTGCCTCCCAAATCTCCTCGCTTTCAAACAGCACTGCGTACCAGCGCATTGAGAATCCACCCCACACCGGCACTATTCTTGAGTAGTTGAAAGAGTAAAAAATCAGCAGGAAAATCGGGATGTACAAAAATGCAAAGCCGAAGCAGAGCAGAGAAAAAATAACCGGCGTTCTTTTCCAGCTCGTCATCACGGCTTTCCTGCGGTGTCTCTGGCCTGGTAGCGCTGATAGATCATCATCGGCACCACAAGCAAAATCAAAAGCACAATGGCAACTGCAGAGGCAATCGGCCAGTCTTGATTGGCATTGAATTCGTTGTACAGCACCTTGCCGATCATCAAGACATTGCCGCCGCCGAGCAGATCGGGAATCACGAATTCACCTGTCGCCGGAATAAATACCAGCAGCGAGCCCGCAATGATGCCAGGCATCGTGAGCGGAATCGTAATGGTGCGAAAGATCGCAAACGGCTTTGAGCCCAGATCAGCCGCCGCTTCGTGCAGCGTCATATCCAGCTTTTCAATGCTGGCGAACAGCGGCAGCACCATGAAAGGCAGATAGGTGTAAATGATGCCGATATACACCGCGAGCGGCGTGTATAGCATCTTGATCGGCTCGTCAATGACGCCCAGCCAAATCAAGACATTATTGATCGTGCCCTGATCCGCAAGCAGACCCACCCACGCATATACACGCAGCAGGAAAGAGGTCCAGAAAGGCAAAATAACCATCAGCAAAAGAAGTTTCTTCCACGTGGGCGAAGCCCTTGCAATGCCGTAGGCGATCGGATAGCCGATGAGCAGACAGGCAATGGTCGATGTAATCGAAATCTGCAGCGAATTCAGATACGTCCGATAGTACAGGTCATCTTCCATCAAGAATGCAAAATTGTCAAAAATCAGCCTGATGTAAAACTCGCCGGCCTCACCGAACTGGATGAGCTTGGAAAATGGAGGACTCGCGATGATGTATTCAGCGAAGCTGATCTTAAGAACAATGACAAACGGGATCAGAAAGAAAAGGAGGAGCCAGGCGTACGGGATAAACACCACGACCGACTGCCACCCTCTGGCGGACTCAATCCAGTCTTTATACTTGCCAATCATTGTGGAATTTTGCGCAAGCGGCGGGCGAGTCTGGATGCCCAGCCAGCGAGAATATCCCGGTGCGCTCACTTTGTGAGAAGTACCGGACTTGACGCCATCCACCGCAGATAAACTGTCTCTTCCCACATGGCGAGATGGCGCCCGTGCTTCGGCCGAACCTGATTCGGATGAGAAATCTCTACGATCTTCTCGTCATTGAGGCGAATCTTGTAGATGGAGCAGTTTCCCAGATAGCCAATATCGTCAACGACCCCCTTGACGGTGTTCACACGGTTGCCATCGGCGCCCTCAAACGGCTCATTCGAGACGATTATTTTCTCGGGTCGAAGCGCGATCCAGACGCGCGAGTTCTCACGCACATCCGCACTGTGGTCAATCCAGAAATCAACATCGACTTCGGCTGATCTCACGGTTACGAAACCTTTGCCATTCTCAATGACCCGGCCCTCAAACATGTTCACATTGCCGATGAAATTGGCGACAAAGCGCGACTCGGGATACTCGTATATATCCGTCGGCGTGCCAATCTGTGAAAACCGACCCCTGTCCATGACAGCAATGCGGGTCGAGAGCGTCATTGCCTCTTCCTGATCGTGTGTCACCACAATGAAAGTAATGCCGAGCTGCTCCTGAATATTCATCAGCTCGAACTGTGTCTGCTCACGCAGCCGCTTGTCCAGAGCTCCCAGCGGCTCATCCAGCAGCAGAACTTTCGGTTTCTTTACCAAGGCTCTCGCCAGCGCGACGCGCTGGCGCTGGCCGCCCGACAGCTGGTGCGGCTTGCGCTGGGCGAATGACTGCATTTCAACGATTTTGAGCATCTCGCCAACACGCTGCTCCACCTCGTCTTTGGGAACGCGATCCTGCTTGAGCCCATAGCCGACATTGCGCTCGACACTCATGTGCGGGAAAAGTGCATACGACTGGAACATCATATTGACCGGCCGCTGGTGCGGTGGAATGCCCGCCATATCGACCCTGTCAATAAATATGCTGCCGGAGGTCGGCGGATCGAAACCTGCCATCATGCGAAGCAGGGTCGACTTGCCGCAGCCCGAGCCGCCGAGCAGCGAGAACAGCTCGCCTTCGTAGATGTCCAGATCGACTGCGGAGACCGCGGTAAACGCCCCGAAGTTCTTGGTGAGGCCGCGAATTTTGACGAAAGGCTCTGTTTCCGGATCCAGCCAAGGCTGATCAGAAAACAGAGCTTTTTCGTCAGCTTGATTCACTGTCGGTCTATAAAAGGTGACAGAACAGCCAAACGATCTTGTCTGCGCAGGGGACTATTCGCCAGTCTGGAAGCTCGTCCACGTTCGAGTGCGCACACGCTGAACCTTCGGCGGCAAAACACTGAGTGTGTACATGTCTTCGACCTGCTCCGGGGTCGGAAAACTAGCCTGGTTGCCGGTCACTGCAGGATCAATCAAAGGGATGGCATCTGCATTGGCGGTTGCATACCAGGTAAAATTCGAATCGCCCGCGGCAACTTCCGGCCGCATCATGTAGTTGAGAAACAGGTAAGCATTATCGACGTTCTTGGCATCCGCTGGGATGACCCAGCCATCCACCCACAGCACCGCTTTGCCTTCACCGGCCGGCAGGAAGAAATCCAGAGTCACGCCCTTGCCCGCCTCCTCTGCGGTCGACATGGCCAGCAGTCCATCGGGACCCCAAGTGACAGAAAGACAGAATTCTTTCTCGACCATTCTTTGGTAGGCGTAATTGTCAAAAGTCTTGATATACGGCCGAATCCGCGCCAGCATCTCGCCGACTGCCTTATAGTCATTCGTATCGGTGGTGTTGGGATCCAGTCCGAGGTGCGCCAGCGCCATCGGCATGATATCGGTCGGAGAGTCCAGAAATGAGACGCCGCACTCAGCCAGCTTCTCCATGCTGGCCGGATCAAAAATCAAATCCATGGACCCGATCGGCGCATCTGGATACACACTGCGAATCAAATCCTCATTGTACGTAACTCCATGCGTGCCCCACATATACGGAATGATGTATTCGTTGGTCGGATCCCAGTTGGAGGCAATCTGATCCATGACTGCTGTACTCAAGTGACTCGTGTTCGGCAAGCGCGAGCGGTCAAGTTTTTTCAACACGCCAGTTGGAATCAGCTTGGCGATATTCGCGCTGGCATGCGCCACAACATCGTAGCCTGTATTGCCGGCAATCAGCTTTGCGTCAACCGTCTCAACCGAATCGTAATTGTCGTAAGTGACATCAATTCCGTATTCTTTTTCGAAATTCTCGATCGTTTCCTCGCCGATATACTCCGCCCAGTTGTAAACATTGAGAGTTCCCTCGGAATACGCGCTGCCAGCAAATCCCAATGCCGCGGCGACGAGTGCGACTTTCACACTGGTGCGCCTATACTTTATATTTTGTTTCATAGATTTAATCCTCATCACATGGTTAAAATGGTATTCATTGACTGTCGATTTTAACCTTTTGGACCTGTATAAAAATAGAAAATGCGATTCAGGCCGGCATTTGGCAGATCGGCTGACAGAGGTCCGCAGATACAGGCGCCGGTCGCTCTGCATCCCAGCCATCAAGGCATGCCGTACAGTCCCTCGCTACTATAATCTGCTTTCAGCTATGCATACAATCGGTACAGAATCCGCTCCAGCCCTGCTGACACAATGAGAAACAAAGACTATCTCTTTGAGCCTTACTGGTGGGAGGCCGCGCCGCGCCCGCAGCTGACACAAACTGATTTGGGGCATGATGTTGACGTAGCAGTAATTGGTTCCGGCTATACCGGACTCAATGCTGCGCTGCAGACAGCGCGCGCAGGTCGATCCACACTGGTTCTGGAGCGCGATCTGGCGGGCTACGGCTGCAGCAGCAGAAATGGCGGGCAGGCCGGCACCAGCTTCAAGCCGAATTTTTTCGCGCTGGAAAAGCGGTACGGACACGCGGTCGCCGCCGCCATGACACAGGAAGGCAAAAATGCGCTCGACTATCTCATTGAGCTGATTGAAACCGAGGGCATTGACTGCGACTGGCAGCGCACTGGGCGTTTCGTGGGCGCGCACTCCGCCAGGGGATTCGAGAGGCTGCAGCGATATTACAGCGGCCTGCCGTCATCGGTTGCGGTGGATTTTCACATGGTGTCCAAAGCGGAGCAAAACCGCGAGATTGGCTCTGATTTTTTTCATGGAGGCTGTGTGCTTGAAGCGCACGGCAGCCTGCATCCGGGCAAATACCACAGTGCGCTGGTGCGCCTGGCGCTCGAATCTGGGGCGATGATCGCGGATCGCTGTGAAGTCACTCGGATCGAAAAAATATCAGCCGGATTGCGTCTGCACACGGCACGCGGCAGCGTCGATGCTCGAAAGGTAATTTTAGCCACCAACGGCTATACTCCGGCGCAGTTCAAATGGCATCGCCGCCGCATTTTGCCGATCGGCAGTTTTCAGATCGCAACTGAACCGCTGCCGGAAGCCACCATCGCAGCCTTGATTCCAAGCAACAGAGTCATTTCCGACACTTTGCTGATTGGAAATTATTTTCGCCTGTCACCCGACCGATCCCGCCTGCTGTTCGGCGGCCGCGTTACTTTCACTGAGGCCTCATCAGATGCCGGCACAGAAGTTCTGTATGCGCAAATGCTCAGAGTCTTTCCGCAGCTGGCGGGCGTTGGCATCTCGCACGCCTGGGTGGGCTATGTCGCCTATACAACCGACATCAGCCCGCATATCGGCGTCCAAGACAATCTTTACTATGCGATGGGATATTGCGGCTCGGGGATCACGCTCTCAAGCTATTTCGGGATGCGCATCGGACAGCGGGCGCTGGGATCGGATGCCGGACAGACCGCTCTTGACAGCCTGAAATTCAAGCCATGGCCGGCGATCGTGCTGAGCAAGCCCGCACTGGGCGCGGCGACCCGCCTGCTGCGCATTGCCGAAAAGTTTGTTTAGGCGGGCGGCGGCGCGAGGTCTAGAACGCCAGCTTCTCCGACAGATTGGCCGCCACCTCATCAATGCCATGCTTGCCAATTTCGGAATTCAATATCGTGCGGTAGTTGACGGCAAAACTGACGCCTTCAAATACCAGATCATACAGTTTCCAGCTGCCGCCATCGCGGAGCATGCGAAATGCAATGACTCTGTCGGCCTGTCCGGAGCGGCTCAAATGCACGGTGACCACGGCCCGGTCTTCCGTCCGCCCCTGCTGGACGTCGGCGATGGTCACACCGTCGGCGGCATTGAGCAGAAGGTCGCGATTGCTGACGATCACTTTCACTGTTGTGCGGACCAAGAATTCGGTGAGAATCTCAACGAACTTCTCACGCTGGCTGGCGCTGGTCGATTTCCAGTGCTTGCCGATAATCAGTTTGGAGAATTTGCGGACATCCAGATGCGGCAGCAGCTCGGTCCGCAGCAGCTCGCTGACCACATCATCGATCGGAGCGGCATGGCTGAGATGAGGTGACAGCTCATCGTAAATCGTGTTGAACGTGGTCTCAACAACGTGTCGAGCCCCGCTGATATCTGCGCTGATCGGACCGGCGCACAGGAGAGCCAGCGCGCCTATGGCCGCGAACCGCACAGCAAATTGACTTCGGTTGTTGCGCATAGGATTTATTATAACTGCACACATGCCGCGCGGAGCTGCGTCACGCGGGATGAATCTATGAAAACAGACAAGCTGATGTACCAAAAACACATTGATCTGATCGATGTGATCTTTGAGATGCAATCCAACCCGGACGGGGTCTCCTACCGGTTTATTATGGACAAGTTCGGGTGCTCGCGCCGCACCGCTGAGCGCATGATCGAGTCGATCGGCAAATCCGTATTTGAGCTTGAGGTGCTGAGCCTGCGGCCGAAGCGCTGGCGTATCGGCCGCACGATGCCGGGACCGCCCGTCAGCGCTGAGCAGGTCGCCTTGCTGCAGCAGGCCGCTGAACTGTTTGAGCGTCAAGGCATGCGAGCGCAGTCGGCGCAGACTCAGCTGCTCCTTACCTACCTGAGAGCCAATATGGACCACAAGCGACTGGAGCAGATCGAGCTTGATATGGACACGCTGACCAAGACCGAAGGTTTTGTGAGCAGGCCGGGACCGCGTGAGAATATTGATGATGACTTGATCGAAGAGCTGAAAGCCGCGATCCTGACCTGCAATGTAATCAGTTTCGATTATCCGACTGGGAATACTGGCAAAAGCCGGCGCAGAACGGTTTATCCGTATGGCTTTCTGACTGGCAGCCGCCGCTATCTGGTCGCCCAGGACCCTTACGCCGGCGAGGAGCAGTTCAAATACTTCAGGCTAGTCAAGATTTCTGGACTCCATCTGCAAAGCGGCGTGTATTTTCCCCGCAAGCCGGATTTTTCGATTCAAACCTTGATTCAGGATAACTTCGGCGTTTTTCATGAGCGGCCAAGCCAGGTCGTCTGGCAATTCGACAAATCCGTTGCCGATGAGGTTCGCGACTGGCAATTCCATCACTCGCAGCAGATGCGAACGTTGCGTGACGGTCGCATTGAAGTCGCTTTTTTCGCCGGCGGCACAACTGAGATGGCCTGGCATCTGGCCTCCTGGGGCGACAAAGTCAAAGTCGTCAAGCCGGCCAGACTGATTGCGAAAATGCGCCAGCTGCGCGATTCGATACTGGTCGGAGACTGAACCTTTCACTGCGTTACAATATGCAATCATTCATTCATTGTCACCGGAGGACAAACAAATGAAAGCTGTCTTTAGATCTCTCATTTTTTCTCTATTTGCCTGTGCTGCTGCATCAATGGCGGCTGCCGGCAGCGGGCCAGGCACAGTCAGCTCTGCGGCCGAGGCTGAATCTGTGCTGCAGATGCGCGCTGACTTCATGAAAGGTCTCGGCAGCAGCATGAAGGCTTTTGGAAACTATCTCAAGCGGGATGCCGGCGACCCGTTTGAGCTCTCAGGCATGGCGGCGCAAATGGCCGATGAGGCCGCAGGCATTCCCGATTTATTCCCGCGAGACACCGGCTTGTCGCATTTTCCGGACAGCGAGTCAAAAGACAATATCTGGACTGAATGGGATGACTTTGTAGCCGCGGCGATGGCGCTGGAGGCGCCCGCCAGAGCGATCGAGGCTGCCTTCGACGGCGGGGATAAAGGGGCGATTGGAGCTGCTGTCAAGGCGCTCGGCGGCGACGGCTGCAAGAACTGCCACCAGCAATTCCGGGAAAAGAAAAACTGAGAGCGACTGTCAATTCAAGGGCCATTGCATTTTGCCAGCTGCTTTTAATATTTTCGACAGCCTTTATATCGGGACACTAGTGGATTTATTTGTATTTTTATACAGCATATGCTGCTGTTTAAAAATTTCCACATTCAAATCTAAAGTTTTTTGATGCAGGCAGAAAGCCAGCGCACTCCCCAATCCCAAAGATTTAGATAATCACAGCGCCCCATTCGAGAGGCGCTTGAGGAGATCGGGAAACTCAATCCGCTAAAACGGGTCAAGCGGGGCAGGGAATATGCCCTCGCATTGCAGCATCTGATCCAAAGCCTCGATTGAGGCGGATTGAGTTTTTGACCCCTAATCTGCCAATTCAGGCGGTTTCTTTGCGGCTGGATTCGTAATGACTTTGCGACGGTGGTAGTGGAAAGCGTATGCTTCATGAAACGCTTCCTGGATGCTGGACGGCTGGTAACCGAGTTCCTGCTTTGCTTTTGAAAGATTGGCATGCCGGCATTTTTTCAGCAAGCGAATCGCCCCGGGAGTGAACCTTTGCGGAAAAGCGGGATGTGCGCGGCTTAAATAGAAGCTCGCAATCTCAGAAAATACCAGCATGATGCCAGGCGGGATCCGCCGGGTACTCGCAGGCAGGCCGGAAACTTCCTCGAAAAAACCGATAATCTCAGACACGGTGCGATATTCAGTGCTGAAAATATATTTTTCGCCGCAGCGGCCTTTTTCCATGCACAGCAGGTGCCCCTGCACGATGTCTTTGGCGGCTACAAATTCAAATCCGCCCTCGATATAAGCCTTCAGCTTGCCGCGCGTGTAATCACACAGGGTCCTGCCTAACCGTGAGGGAAAATAATCGTGTCCTCCGACCACTGCACAGCAGGTCGCAACAACAACATCCTGCCCTGAAGCCGCCGCTTTCCAGCACTCATGCTCAACGAGCACCTTGCTGCGCTCGTACGGCATTGTTCGCTTCATGGGATAGAACTGCATTGTCTCATCAGCCGGTTTGGATGGATCATCAAGATCATGTCCGACCGCACTGAATGAGCCGGTTACGACAACCCGCCCAGCCTCCACTTCGCGCGCGGCCTGCAGCACATTGCGAGTGCCGATTACATTGCTCTCAAACATTTCCCGCCGATGCGCCAGGTTGCCTTCGATCGTTGAGATCTTGGCGGCGACATGGTAAACCCCCTGGCAGCCCTCCATCGCAAGCCGGGTGGAATTCAGATCTCGAATATCACCATAGACAAATTCTGCATCAAGATTCTCAACACCCTCGTTATTCTCCTCAGCGCGCAGCAGGATGCGCATGGGCACCCCATCCTTGGCCAGTCTATGCACAAGGTTGGCGCCAACATGCCCGGCACCGCCGGTGATAAAAACAGGTGGAGTGCTATTTTCAGTCATGGTTGATTCTTTCAAGGTAGTTGATGAATTCCTGAGTCAAGCGCTGAGGCGCTAAAGACCTAGATGAATCCGCTGGACTTTCAGCGATTGTAGTGCAGTCTGCTGCCTGCGCTCACGCAAAATGCAATTTCCAAGATGCAGTTCGCCCAAAACTCTCAGTGTCAAGAGTCATGAATTTCAAGCTGTTGAAATAAATCATATCCTAATTTTTTTACAGCGGCCGGCCGCCCTCAATGCTAAGCGGCTTCAGTGTCGGCATCGACTGATTCAATCAGGCGCTGACGGTATTTCAGTCGGCGCAGATACAGACCAAGCGCATGCAGTGGGAAATACACCCGATACAGGGCATAGTCGAGCAAGGCGGTGCGGAAAAACACACCTGCCATATCTTGTTTTGGCCAGCTGCCGTCTGCATTTTGAGACTCAATCAGAAAATTGATCCCTCGGGTAATGGCATTCCAGTTGGAATCACCCGCTTCAAGCAACCCCAGCAGCGCCCAGGAGGTCTGCACCACTTGGCTTTCAGTGTGATCAACATAGCGACCGCTCATGCAGCCGCTGTGATGCTCGCCCCAGCCGCCGTCCTCACGCTGACGGTTCAGCAGCCATTGGCAGGCCAAACGCACAGCCGGGTCATGCTGACTGACACCCGTTGCCAGCAGGCCGCGGATTCCAAACATGGTGCCATAGATATACTGAACACCCCACACCCCGCGCCATGAGCCATCTTTGGACTGAAGCCTGCGCAAGCAGACCTGGCCGCGCTGAAGCGCCAGGTTCACCTTGTCATTCGCACAGATCAGCGGAAAATGTTTTCGGCAGGCTGCCAGAGCGGCGAGGCAGGATGCCGTACACTCAACAAAAGAGTGCTCGGTCATCGACTCGCCGAACATCTCTGCGGGATTGAGCCATTCCAGTCCGAATCTTGAGCGCCGGGCCTCGTAGCTGCCAAAGCCCCCATCGCGATTTTGCGAGCGCAGCATGAACTTGATCGAATCTGCAATCACAATTTCATTGGCTTTTCTGCCCTCGGCGGCGATCAGGCCCAAGACAGCCTCTGCAGTACAGTCTGAGACGGGCCAGCCATGCCAGCCGCCCGCAAAGCACCAGCCGCCTTTGGGGTCGGCGCGGTAAGCTTCGCGAAATCCCTCAAAAGACTCTTTAATTTGATTGTCGTACAGAAATTCTGCGCCATTCTCAATGCACTTCGCCAGGCTCCCGGAGGCTGGCGCCTCATGGAGCGCCTGCAGTGCGAATCCAGTGTCCCACGATCCGCTTCTAGCCCCCGTCACTCTGGCCCCTTGCTCCGGATCTTCCCAGATCCAGCCGCTGAGCTGATCCAGAGCCTGATGCAAATCCGGGTCATTTGCATCATGCAGCCACAGAGCAATGATGTTGAGCAGACCGCTGACGGGGGATATGCTCGTATGACTGCTGCTATTGAGCTCCCATCTGATGCGCGCCAGCATATCGCTCACACAGCGCTCGCGCACCCGCTGATTGTGGCGCGAGTCCAGCCAGCGAGCGAGTCTGAAACCCAGGCGAAGGATGAGGCTCGGACGCCGGAACAGATCGCCTTTGCACAGCCGGCCGCAGCTGCCTGAAAAATCTGCATTTTCAAATCCTTGCGGGTACAGCTCTTTTCTTAGCTGCTCGATCTCAGGGCGCATCGCAGTCTGATGCCGGCTGGCGAAAATCACTGCCATCGCCATGTAAATCAGTCGGGTGTGACAATACCATTTTGACGGATGCAATATGAGCCTCGCTGGCATCCGCCACAGTTCTGGAAGCACGGCATTCACGCCTTTCCAATCGTACAGATTCAGCATGGCCAGCCAGAACTTGCCCCAGCTCGGGATGCTGAGAACCCCTTCCCGGCGGATGAATCGAAGCGCCGGCTCCAGCAATGGGTCACCGCGCTCAGTGCCCAGAAGTCGCGCCGCAACATAAACCAGAGTTGTCACAAACAGGCTCGGCGGCGAATGATCGTGCATGCCCCAGGTGCCATCGCGATGCCGGCTGTGCGCAAACTGGCGCAGAACCTGTGCTGTGCGCGGCTCGTCCAAAGGCTTGCCGATAATGCAGCAAGCCAGCGCATACTGTGCAGTGAGCATCGGGCACCACACCATTTCACCTTCCCAGGATCCATCTTCGTTCTGCAATTCCAAAAGATGATCTGTCGCCTTTTTCAGCGCCGGCTCGACATCAATAGAGTCGACTGCCTTGGGTGTGATTTGGATCAGCTCGCCCTTGCGCGATGGAATGGAAACCAAAAATGCCCGCGCGATCAGCGAAAGCGCTTTTTTCTGCCTGGCATGATTCATTGCTTTTGTGGTGCGCTGCAAAGCAATGCCCCACATCAGATACCACATGCGATGAACCAGTGCGGCTTGAATGTTCCAGATCCGGCGCCAGGCCAGCGGACTGAAACCGCGCGGAATATGGATGCGGATTGCATTGAGCACCGTCAAGGTGAACGCCAGCGTCAAATTCACCACCGATGTATCGCGGCACGCCAGCAGCTCAATGGTCCGATCGCGCGCCAGCGTATTGAATCGCCAGGTTCGGTAAATTGATTTCCTCAGCGCCGCAGCCTCGATGCGGTGGTCAGCGAAAACCTCATACAATCCCATTGCCAAGAATTCCGGGGCGCGGCTCGCCTGGATGCGCCTGGACTTGAACTCGTTGAAATCAGTGCTTTCGGCAAGCGCGAGCGCATCAGTAAAGCCAAGTGTCATTCCGACTGCGGTCATAGGATGATAATGGCCGGCCGCATCGCCTATCAAAACTCGGCTGGAAATGCCGTAGCTGGTGCGTTGCCTGGTCGCATTCTGGGCATAATCAAACTTGTTTTTCAGGATCGCTTCCTCAAATTTCGACTGAATGGATTCTGGAAGCAATTTTGAATAGGACTCCACCAGCATGCCAATCCGGTCACGCGGTATCCAATGGTCGAGCGGCAGGTCAAAGATAATGCGCACACGGTCATCTCTGAGATGATAAAGCAGCATTGGACCGGGGCCGCCAAGAATGACATGCCCATAGCCTTTCATGGGCAAGTCAATGCCCTCGACGACAGTGCCCACCATTCTTGAGCAGGCAACGGGCTTGGTCGCCAATCCGAGCGACTTGCGCACCACAGACTGCCTGCCATCGGCGCCCACAATGCGGGCGGCACTCAAAGTCAAGGTCTCGCTCTCGGAGGTATAGGTGAGCATGCACTCATCAACCGCCTGGACTCGCGCCGGCAGGAAAAAATCTATATTCGGCTCACTTTCGACGACCCGATGAAGATTTGACACCAGCTCCGAATGCTCGCAGCAAATCCCCTCGATGCCATCGGCATACGGCAGCAGGATGGGATCAATGCTGTCTTCAGGAAAGACGACGAATCCCCGGCCTGAAAAGCTTTTTGCCTGGGTGTCAAGGTGAACGCCTAAATTTTTCAGAATCTGCCGCGCCGGCGGATGCAGCCATTCGCCAGCCAGTCTCGAGGCGGCTTTTGGATTGGCCTCAAGCAAAGCGACTGACGCTCCTTTCTGCGCATGCATCAGCGCACAGGCGCTGCCGACCGGTCCGGCGCCAACTACGGCTACGTCATAGTGTTTGCGCATAAAAGCTGTCTCATGTCCTATTGCCTTTTCTGATCATCAGCGGCCGCGGCCCCAGTCCTGTGCTTATGGTCTCAAATATGGGCAGCGCCAATCATACATGATACAGGAATCTGCCAATCTGATTCTGCAGGCCAGCCTGCCTGGTGAAACCCGCACTTGCGCAAATTGGCAAATTGCATATGCCACAAGGAAAAAACTGAATATCTCAGCGCGGCTGACGGGGCATTTTGAATCAAATGGCATTCCATTCTCATACATCCAGTATTTTAACAGACTGCACAGGCACACATTCCAGCAAATCACTGAATTCCATATTTTCGCCTTGAGCTTGAGGGATATCCATCCCGGTCCCGCAAAAAGCCAAGCCGGCGGCGCCAAGCATATCCTTTGCCCCTTTCTTCTGCCAAGAGCAGCGCATCAGGACCCACAGGCACGACTCCGGGTCTTGTCAACTTGAATGACCATCGGCCGGCTCATGCAGCCTTGCGATTCCATCGGCGACCCAGCTCTCAAGAGAGACTTTCGAGAATACATCCGGGAAAGCGGTTTCAGCGCCGTATTTGCGGCGCATTGCCCGGTAAAGCCGATGCTCGAACATTTGCTCAAACTCGCTGCGGGTCATGAAAATATCCGCATACAGCATCTGATAGCCGCCGCGCTCGCGGACGAACTTCTCAAGCCGGCGAGAGGCCCGTACCGGGTCGTATCGGCCCGTCTCAGAACCGGCCGGCAAGCCATATATGCCGAGATCGACAAACACCTGGCTGTCTTTCCCATTGGCAGGATTTCTCAAAAAGCCTTCATTCTCACCTTTGTCAAAAAGGCGCACTGGACAAATCCACAGCGGGTAAATATTGAAAAGCTCATGGCTCAGCCCAATCGAATCCGCAAGATCATCAATCGGCACCAGGATATCCTGGGCAACCCGTTTTTCCAATGCCTCGACTCGCAGCTCCCTCGTCATGGTGAGTTTCAAGAGGGAGATCTTCGGCGCCCCCATCCAAGCCCACAGATAGCGGTACCACGGCGTGTTCGCAAAGCGGATCAGGTCCTTGAGCTGGAAAAAGACCGATGGCGTGTGGCGGTGAAAGTAATGCCGGGCTGGAATATACTCGCTGAACCCCTCCCCACTCCCGGCGGCTTGCAGGCGGTCTGCTGCATGGCTGTAAAACCAAGGCTTATAGTAGTTGTTGATGCGATTGACTTTCGATCCTTGAGGCGGTGAGGCGAAGTCACCCTTGAGGATCGCGCCAAAATCGCTCGAAAAGACGAGGCCCTCGATGAAACGGGGCGCATCCGGCCGAGCGGTCAGCTCGACGAGGCGCCCGCACAGGGCATTGACGGAGTCAAATCGCTCATAGTCGAGCTTTACATGGGATTTGATCCGGATGATGCGAAGCTCCACGGCGACGAGAAACCCCAAAGTGCCATGAGACCACGGCAAAGCGTGAAACAGATCGGCGTTCTGCTCACACGTACAGCGACGCAAGTCGCCATTTGCAATGACAATCTCGAAAGCCTCGACGGTCTCGAAAACAAATCCCTCGCGATGGCTTGTTGTCTCAATTCCCACACCCATGCACAAGCCGCCCAAGGTCAGGTCATCCATCTCGGCCTGAACCGCAAGCGCCCACCCTCTTCGAGCCAGGAAGTGGGATATCTCCGCCATTGTAATCATTGGCTCGGCGCGCACAATGGCGCGCTCCTCGTCAACCTGGAGCACCCTGCACAGATGATCGATGCGGATTCGACTCAAGTCCTGTTTATAATCTGCCAGGCGCAAGGACATTGTTTTCCACGGCCGGCGCGCGGTGCACATTGCTCTTCCGTCCTTGCAGGCTGCTTGAACCTGCTCCTGGATTTTCTCAACGGCCTGGCGGTGCGCCTCTTCAGCGTTTCGAAATGGACGCAGGCGGGCCATGGATTTAGCCATATGCCTTGCCGCCCGATAAGCGCCGCTGGCAGGAACGGCAAACGCCGCGATAACCAGGCTCCGGTTCTTGGTTAGAAAACTTTCAAGAAACTTCGGCATCGACATGGAAAAATCTTCAAGTCAGGCAGAGCGCAGGCAGGACAAGCCTTGTCAAGCTTGAAATAACAAAGGTTTCAGAGCATGAAAGCGTGAAGTTGTCATAAAAGCAGCGCACCTCTCGCAGACGACTGAGTTTGATCTTTCAGTCGACAGAGTGTGCATACGTCTTTTCGGTAAAATAATCTCAATCCATGCACAATTGAATGAAACTGGCCTGCTCATCAATGCGAAGCCAAGATTTAAAGTTTGCATTCTCGAATATTGTATCATTAATCTGCATTTTGACCGCTGAGCACGATCAATTCCAAAGCCAATAAAAGCATCAATCAAGCGGCTTGGCAATCTTCGCTTGAAGCAATTCATTCAGAACAGTCAGTCTATAGAATAGATGAAAAAATCACTAACCATCACTCAAGAATTCATCTTGATGATTCTCAACGACCAGACCGGATATTTCTATCAGGTTCGCGGTTGGGATTTGAACTGCGCGGTCATTGGCTCGGTTCTGGCCGATCTCTCACTCCAAGCACGTATTGACACAGATGCCAACTCCCTCTACGTCGTCGATGCCTCAAAAACGGGAAATCCGAATTTGGACTCATGCCTGAAAGAAATTGCCAAAGACACCAGGCATCGAAGCACTCAATACTGGATTGAGAGACTCGTCCCCCATGCGGAGTCTATTATTGACAAATCCTTGAATCAATTGGTCGAAATGAAGCTGCTCCGACACCATGAAGGCGACTTTTACTCCAGCACAGATTCCATGACCCAGACAAATGGAAGCAGCGATCAGAATAATCAAACCAGCAGTTCGATCAGGGAACGAATCCGCGAGACGATCTTCACCGATGTCATCCCGGATCCGAAAGACAGCCTGATCATCGGACTGCTGAACTGCTGTGACGTAGTTCGATTTATTTTTGACCTGAATGAAGAGGTTGAGCAGCGGGTGCAGCAAATCTGCCGGATTGAGCTGATCAGCCGCACCATCTCCGAAGCGGTGAAGGAAAGCATTATCAGCCCGACTTTCAAACATACCCCGGCCCGCAAGAACATCCCCGTCATCATGATGGCCAGCCTGATGACAAACAAGCATTTCTGGCAGTGCCATATTCCTGCACTGATGGCTGACATTGCTAAAAAGCACGGTCCGGTTTTCCGCCTCAAGCCGCCATTCCAGAAGCCATTGACCTGCATCGCGGGACCCGGCATCAATCAGTGGGTGCACCGCAACGCCCGGAAAGTGATGAGTTCCGGGGTGTATTTCCGACCGCTTGAGAGGGTCTGCGGCGCATCTGGGCTGATCACCTCGCTTGACGGCGCGGACCACTTTCGCTTGAGAAAAGTGATGTCGTCTGTATACTCTGAGAACAAATTCTATGAACGGTTTGATGACTTCTGCCACCTCACCCGTCAATTCATGAATGAATGGAATTGGCGCAAGGGTTTTGAAGTGTCGGTCAAGCGCGATTCACGCCTTCTAATCAATTCTCAAATGACAAATATTATCGTCAGCACAGACTCTCAGGATGTGTTTGGTGAACTGGTCAAATGGAAAGAAAGCGCATCCAATGCCTATGTCGGGAATATTGTTCCGAAGTGGCTGATGAAAACCCCGGCTATGAAACGCCGCTTCGATGTTCTGCTGGATTTTGTGCGGCGGGTTGAGCAAAATCACACACCGTTTCAGCGCACCGGGCAGTGCCGGGAACTCGCTGATGACCTGATCAGCCTGCATAACAGTGACCCGCAATTCATGCCTGAGCAGAACTTGCCTTTCATGCTGGGGGCGGCGCCGATCCTGCAAAGCATCTACCTGGGCGATGTTCTGGGATTTGCACTTTATGAGATGGCCAGGTACCCTGAGGTGACAAGGCGCATGCGTCAAGAAGCCAATGCCCTGTTTGATCAGGGCCAGCCCGCCAAAGAGGACTTTACTGACGAAGCGATCGATGTCACGAAGCGTTTCGTATTGGAAATCCTGCGCATGTATCCCGTCGTCGCCTTGCAGGTTCGTCATGTGTCCAACACGGTTATGCTTGAGGATTTCTCGCTGCCGATCGGCGAGCCGGTCTTCATTATCCAGACAGCGGCCCACTACATGGAAGAGAGTTTTCCAGACCCGCATAAACTGGATATCGATCGTTATCTGCCAGGACGCGAGGAGGACCGCGGTCACGGGTATGCTCCATACGGACTCGGCACGCACATGTGCGTCGGATTCAATTGGATGAAGCTCCAGCTGGTGGTCACTTTGCTGCTGATCGCGCGCCATTATGAATTTGCCCCGCCGCCGGCAGATCACAAACTGAGAATCAACCCCTTCCCGACTATGTCGGTATCGGAAAAGCTGAAACTCAAAATTGCAGATCAGCATTGCGAGCTGACGGTTTAGTCAGGTGCGGGCCTCTTCAGCCACGATTTCCGCCCGAAGACTGATGCCCTCTGCCGCCTTGGTGACATGCCCGCACAGAACTTGGCATGCCCTCCGGGCAGGCCGCCAGCCGACTGCGGATGCCTGGATCAGATGGATGTGCGGATTGATCCGGGATTCAATGCCAGCCGCCGATACCCTCCATGAGGAGCTCAGCTAGCAGACCATGGCACTGATCAGCGAAAAATCCCTATCGCGCTTGTTCAATCTGCTGGTCAGCCGCTTCTGGCTCACAATCGTCGCCTCATTGGCGGTTATCGCGGTTTTTGCAGCAGGATTGCCGCAACTGAATTTCGTTGATGTGAGCATACGAAACCACTTCAACGATGATGACCCGCACCTGCTCAACCTGGAGCAGTTTGAGGAAACCTACGCTGTATCCGACAGTGTGCTGGTGGTGGTGGATCCGCCAGCCGACACGATCTTCACGCGCGAGGCGCTGACAGCAATCGAGCAGCTCACTGAAACCCTGTGGCAGACGCCCTATGCGACCCGCGTCAGCTCGATTACCAATCATTCGCATACTGAGGGCATTGAGGACGATCTGATCGTCGAGAATCTGGTCGCCAATGCCGAGTCTCTGGATGAGGAGCAGATCAAGCGCATAGAGCACATTGCTCTGACCACCCAGGAGACGGCCGGCCGCTTTGTCTCGAGAGACGGCCGGCTGGCGGGATTGATTGTCAGCTTTGCTTTGCAGGAAGATGAGGAAGGCCGTCGCAATGAGTCAAGAAAGCAAGTTTTGGATGCGCTGGATCAACTCATCGACGAGCAGCGCGCGGCGCACCCCGAATTCACGTATTATGTCTATGGCGAGCTGCTGCTGCAGCGCGCCATAGCCTCGACGATCAATGAGGATATGGCGGTGCTGGCGCCGCTGGCGTTCGGCGCCATGCTGCTTGGAGCGTTTATTCTCCTGCGCTCAGTCTGGGGCGTGATTGGCATCGTTGCAATGCTGATTGCGGTCATGGTCTCGAGTTTCGGCTTTGCCGGCTGGTCAGGCATCAGGTATTTCGGCGAGAGCGGCGCCACCGTATTTGTGCTGCTGGCGATTGTCGTGGCCCATGCGGTGCATTTGATTCAGGGCATGGCCAATGGCATGCTTGACGGCATGCCGCGGCAAGACGCAATCGTCCAATCTCTGGAAATCAATTGCCGACCGATATTTCTCACCTCATTGACCACTGCGATCGGATTTCTGAGCCTGAACTTCTCGGAAATGCCGCCATTTCGGGTGATGGGCAATATTGTCGCTTTCGGCTCGATGATTGCATTTGTTTTCTCAGTGTCGCTGCTGCCCGCGCTGCTGGCGATTCTGCCGGTCGGCGCGCCGCGGCAGAGCCGAAAAATCACGCATCAGTTCGAGCGTCTGGGCAATTTCGTTGTCGCCCGGCGAACCGGATTGCTATGGGCATTCGTCATCTTGTTTGCGGTCAGCGCGGTCGGAGTATCGAGGATCGAGTTCAATGACAACAACATCAAGCTGCTGGAAAAAACAAACGAATTGCGCCAGGCGGCGGATTTCATCAATGACAACTTTTCCGGACTGGATGCCTTTGAATATTCCCTGGATTCCGGGCGTGAGGGCGGCGTTACGGATATTGAGTACTTGGCGCAAGTCGAGGCATTTGCCCATTGGCTTCGCGCGCAGCCAGAGGTCTCCCATGTAACGTCCATTGTCGATGTGATGAAGCGGCTGAATCAGAATCTGCATGGCGATGCTGAAGACGCTTATGCACTGCCAGAAAACTCTGAATTAGCGGCACAATTCCTCGTGCTGTATGAATTCTCGCTGCCGGTCGGGCTGGACCTGAACAATCTCATCGATTTTGACCGCAGGGCATCGCGCATGACGGCGGTCATCGAGGGGCTCCCAGTCCGGGAGCAAATTGCCCTGGATGAGCGCAGTGCGGCCTGGCTGGCACAAAATGCCCCCCAGATGCAGACTTCGGCAACCGGGGTGGCAATTATCAGCGCTTATTCCGTGATGAGAAATATCGTCCGGATGCTGATCGGCACGGCGGCCGCCATGGGCATTGTCTCGCTGCTGCTGATGCTCGTGTTCAAAAGCGCGCGCCTTGGCGTACTGAGCCTGATCCCCAACTTCCTGCCGGCGGTGATGGCCATGGGAATCTGGGGGCATGCCGTCGGCACCGTGAGCATTGCAGTCTCTATTGTCACCGCGATTGCTTTTGGCATTGTCGTGGATGACACGATTCATCTGCTGTCCAAATACCTGAGGTCGCGCAAAGAGGGACTTTCACCTGCCGCGGCGATCATTCCGACATTCACGCAAGTCGGCAGGCCGCTGCTTACGACAACTTTCATTTTTGCATTGGGATTCTTTGTCTTTGGCGCATCAGATCTTCTGACCAACCAGATTCTCGGCTTGATGGTTGGAATGACGGTCATTATCGCACTGGTTGCAGATTTTCTATTGTTCCCGCCGCTGCTTGTTTCGCTTGACAAGGCAAGCGGCACGGATTCACAGGCAGCAGCCTGACTCACCCGCCTGGTCGAGTTTACAACCGTCAGGGGCCGCGCACCTGCGCCGGCTTGCGGCGGCTCCAGCATCAGATAAGATTTTCGCTCACCCTGCCCGGATGTCATTGGCTTGAGGAAAGGCCATGCCATCGGTTTGAAAATTGATCCTTGCTGGCAGAAATTTATCATGTATCATGGAGCCAGACAAACTTGGAGGACATAACCATGAAACGCATTCCCCCCCCCTCGCTGAATCGCTGAAACTGGCGGGTTTTCTGTTGGTCCTGCCACTGCTGATGATGGCCAGCTTTCAGGCGATGGCCTGTCCGGCCGGCAGCAATAACGGGGCAACCCACACGCCGTCTGTGCCGGATCACTGCTTCTCCGATAAATCCAACGGGATCAGAAACACCACAGGGCTCCCGCCCGAATCTTGCCGCTGCCGCAGCTGGGCTACAGTTCGGTTTAGCACACTTGGTGGGGAGAATTCTTTTCAGGTGAATATTGTGGATGGTGATGGAAATCAGATCCAACCGACCGCAACATGGCCCTACCCCGGCGGCCTGAGAATCGATTACGAGATAGTGATCAACGATACAGTAAATAAAGATTATTTGACTATGTCCGCGGATCTTCAGGCTGTTGCAGTGCCTGCAAGCAGGCTTGTTACAGGCGGCCCGGGCGGCAGCCCCATGCCGGGCATCAGGGACGGAGACAATAACGTGACTTTCAGGATAACGGGCGGCAGTTTCATGAGTTCTGATATTGCTGCTATCTTTGGCGGAGGTGAGGCGATGCTGCCGCACATGGCCCACCCCTTTACAATAAGCGGCGAAAGTAGAAGCATCAATCGGACGATTGCCTTTTCCAGCACGGAATAGGGCGTGTTAACACAATTTGTCATGCATGCGGCACAATCTTCGCCTGCAATTTTCGACTGGAACAGCGAGGAAGAGCCGGCCCCTGGAACTCGCACAGGCGCAAGCGCAGCCGAAGCGAGGAACCCGGCAGCCTGCTGGTGAAGATATGACAGCTGGTCAATGATGCGATGTGACAGTATCCAGGCAAATAGCAGCGGGGTCGCTGGAAAATCTGCCACTCCATCAGAAGGCGAAACCGGTATAACGTAACTAGCCACAAGAGGTGATAGCACTATGAAGTTCCCGAAAGCAACCCCCCTCGCATAGACTGGCAGCCCTTGCGGCACTGGCCGTGCTTGTTCCTTGCCTTGCGCAAGCGCTGCCGCCATAGAAGAATGCAACATGGCAAAATAAGAAGTCTGGGGAGAGAGGGCGGCAGCCGAAGATAGCACAACACCATACCTTCAAGGCTTTCAGTTTAGCAGGAAAGCAGGGTGTGAAGATCATAATTCAAGCGATCTGAAAGAACTCCCCTTTTGCTTTGACGCATTCGACACGACTCCATGCAATGACGGTGACAGGACATGTACGAACGGGTTTGGCGGCCGTCACGAAACAAGATGGGTACCATCCCCAACTTTAAACATTCACAGGCCGAGCGAGTTCTGCTATGAAATTGACGCGGGGCTAAGCGCTCAAGTCATAGCTGCGAATCCTTACGACAACAACATAAAGGACACATCCCGCAACTGCATATTCGCTGTGATGACTAATCCCGTCCGTACGGCATATATCACGATCATTGACGATGAATGAGACCAGAGCTGCTCAACTATCAGTTTTGCATCTTGAGCGCTGTGCGCCATGAGCTGCCGACCGGCTTCCGGCTGCTGCCGGGGACGGGTACTGCGCAGGTCCGCAGACTGCCGAACTGCGCACGGGCGCTGCACCTTTGCCAGTATCAGAGACTGGGCGCAGAGCCAGGCCTGGCTGTGCAGGGCCCGAAACGCGTCGGGCCGGTGGATGCGCGATGACCGCGGAGCTTGGCAGCGAGTATATGATGGAAGCCGCCTGGCGAGCCAGCGCGGGCTGCACGATGGACTGACGGCACTGCGGGCGGGCGCCGTCAGATGGCTTTTGCCTGCGGCGGCCGGACCCTTATGGCATTCCGGCATGGAGGCTGCCTGCGGGCCGCCTCCCTGCATTCAGGTTCTGCAATTTGCAAACTGGAATATAGCCTGATTTTTCAGTCGTATATCGATTGCATCATCTCCTCACTTTTCCTTTTCACGAGTGCTTGAGGCAATGCGATCTTCATTGACTCTGCATGAATTAATCCACTGTTTAAGTGCACTATTTCGCAGATCAGATCAAATTGTGAGCGAATTTCATTTTGCATCGCTGCGTGATGCCAATGCGCATGTTTCATCGATTCGGAATTTTCCGTTGGAACGTTTTCTGCTCAGAGCTCCGTCCCGCAGCCGAAATCAGCACCGCCGGGAATTGTTTTCGAAGACACACTGAGACAAAATATGGGTCAGTCTCCGAGCTGAACTGACACGGCAGACGCGGTCATCAGAGATCCGCAGCGCTTGCGCATCCCGAAAATTGCGCCTGGCGATGTTTGCATTGCTTCGCATCGGCGCCAAATTGCCGCGATAAACACACCGGATATCATTTATCATTCAGCGGCAAGAATCGCTTTTTGATCTGTTTAGAAATATGCAGTTTTATCATGAGGCAACTGATTTACAGAGAATTTCTGCCCATTTTTTCACACGCACAGGAGTTTGAGGAATGAGTCTGCTCAACACATCGCGCTCTGCGGTCGCATTTGCGGCGATTGCAGGTGTCTTCCTGTCACCGGCCGCACAGTCTAATTCTGAATTGGTTGCGGGAAGTGCGGAAGAAGCAGGGGTGCGACTGGCGACTGAAGTCAGAGCTCGCCAAGCTGGCTATGGCAATCTAACAGCCAGCCTGAATATGGTTCTGCGCAACAAGAAAGGCGATGAAAGCATTCGCGCGGTGCGCCTGAAAGTCATTGAGGTTGACGGGGACGGAGATCGAACCCTGTTTGTCTTCGATCGTCCAGCGGATGTGAAAGGGACCGCATTTCTAGTCCACAGTCACAAAGACAAACCTGATCGTCAATGGCTGTACCTGCCGGCCCTGAAACGGGTGAAAACAATCAAGTCATCCAATCAATCCGGCTCATTCATGGGCAGTGAGTTCTCATATGAGGACATGGGGGCAGTCGAGGTTGAAAAATTCGACCACCGCTATCTTGGTGAAGAGCCATGCGGAGAGTTTCAGTGCTATCTTCTCGAGCGGGTGCCGAAGAGTGACGACTCTGGATACTCACGCCAGCTGGTATATTTGGACCAGCAGGAGCTGCGGGTCATTGAAGTGCGATTTTATGATCGCAGGCAAGAACACCTCAAGACTATGGTGGCAAAGGATTTCGAGCTGTATCTTGATGAGTTCTGGCGCAGCCAAACGGTTACGATGTCGAACCATCTTACCGGAAAATCGACTGTGCTTCAGTGGTCAGATTTCAAGTTTCAAACAGACATTGACCAGCGCGACTTCACGAAGACCGCTCTGAAACGAGTCCGCTAGCTTTCCTGAACGACCGGCTCGCCCTGGAATTGCAATCCGAGGCAAAAGCCGATGAGGAAACGCTCCGCCAGCCATTCAAAAGCGCAAGGATGGCTTTTCTCATCCCCAGCCGCAAGTTCCAAGCCGCTGTTCAGCTGTTCAAAGAAAACCGGGTCGGGTGCAATGACTTGCTCGCTGTGAATTCAGCTCACCAGTTTGAGATCAAAAATTTACTTTCCAGTTTCAGTAAGTTCTGCAAAACGCTCAACTGCCGCCTGGTGTATGAATTCGCTGTAGGCATCTTCAATCGGCAAGTCGATCGCCTGCTGCAGCAGTCTCTGCGCCGTATCGCGATACTTGCGCGGGCTTAAGTCCAGCATCCCGACCGCAAGTCCATAATGGACCTCCTTGTCTTTCGGCCCCGCCAGCATCATCGATCGGTTGAAGTGAAAAGCCGCGTCCTGCTTATTTGCCCCAAACAAAAGGTTCGCGGAAAACGCACCCATGCGGTCGATCAGCTCGACATGCCAGCGTGCCATACTGTGATGAATCAATGCCGAATTCGCATCGATTGACAAGGCTGTTTCCAGATGCTCAAGGGTTCGGTCAGCGATTTTCTCATTCAATGCCCGCATGCGGCCGATATTCTCAGCGTACCAGCCTAGGGCTCGAGCCAACTGCAAATGGGCATTTGCATTGGTCGGGTCCAATTCGACTGCTTTAGCAGCCAGTTCGACTGCGCGCTCAAATATTGTTTCTTTTGCGTCATCGGCTGCTGCGAACCTGCCGTACGCTGTCAGTGCGGAGACGCCCAGTGCGCAGGCTTCCGAGCTGCCGGCCGCTTCAGCCAGATCAGCCGCTTCCAGAAACTGACCATCAGCATACGCAGCTTGCACCTGCTCAAGAGACCCGGCAACCGCCGACTGGAGCATGAACAAAGCACCCGCCGCGGCCGCAGTCAAAAACAACAATGCGCAGCGAACTGAAATCCGAACCCTGCGAGAGTCTTGGCTATGTGGAGCGGCCAGTTCAGCGCCGGTATCGGTCGAGCCTGCCCAAAGCCTCCAGCGCAGCCCGCCGGCCGACAGCCAGGAAAGCACCCGCCCTTGCATCAGGGCTTGATACCAGGGCTGCATCTGTAAAATTCCTTTACGCGAAAAACTTGTTTCATGCAATTTCAAAAAATCTAAGCCTTTATCGGTCAGTTCTGCCCGGCAAACTCGCAAGATGCTCGCTTGCACACAACAACAGATACTGCAGATTGTAACCACCCTCAAGCAATGAGATCAATCGTCCTGACACCTGGCGGGCGGCAACCTCAAGCACTCGCCCGCTCATCTGGCCCAAAAAACTCTGCCGTCAGGTTCATCTGCGGCAGCGGGATTCTTCTTGCATCACGGAAAGCATATTGCAATCCGGCAATGCTATGCTATTTCCACAGTATCAGTGATCTATCACTTGGACACACTTAACACCGGAAGTGAAATGGTTTTTAATCATCTCCATGCAAATTGGTCTGCGACAATTCGAAGCCGATGTGATGGAGTGGCTCAAGGCGGCAGCGGGCAGCGGCGATCACACGCCCAGCTCGCTGGCGCGGCAGCTGTGCGAGCGCAGCGGCTGGCGCAACGCCAAAGGCGAGCTGTGCCAGGCGCAAGCGCGCAAGATTCTGCCGCAGCTGGCCAGCGCATTGTCGATTCAGCTGCCGCCGGCTGGGCGGGGTGTCGTTTCATGCGGCGGCCTGGCAGGAGAAGGCGCGCGACGCCTATATCGGCTGGACGCCGCGGGCGGCGGCGGAGAATCTGTCGCTGGCGGTCAGCAACGGGCGCTTTCTGATTCTGCCCGGGGTGCGGGTGCAGGGCCTGGCGTCGACCGCGCTGGCCTTGGCGGCGGCCAGCGTCTGCGGGCACTGGCAGGCGGCCGGCGGTGCGCGTCCGGGGAGTCAAAGCAGGTGTATGTGCTGGGGCTGTCAGACCGGTGGCGCGAGCAGCTGTGTGCGTGTTGCGCGCCGCGGCTTCGCCCGCGGCGGTCCCTGGATCCGGGTGCGGATGCGCACTGGACGCAAGCTGAATATGGCGCTTCGAGCCATCCGGATGGGAGAGTCCGGAAAAGGCTGCTGTCCATGGGCCGGGCCTGGGAGCAGGCGCCGGGCCGGCCGCTGCCGCAGGTGTTTGCCGCCGAGGCGTCGCGCAAGGCCGCCTGCCGGCTGCTGTCCAGCGATAATGTCACCATGGACGATATTCTCGAATCCCACCGCCAGGCGACGGTGGCGCGCAGCGCGCAGTGCGACACGGCGCTGGCGGTGCAGGACACCACGGCCATCAATTATGACACGCAGAAAAACGCCGCGCGGGGGGCTGACCGCCATCGGCGGCCCGGCCCAGGGGATTTATGCGCATGCGAATGTGGCCTTTTCGGCCGGCGGGCGGGCGCTGGGGGTGCTGGACCTGGACGGCGAGTTTCGCGCCCGCTGCGGCGGAGACGAGGATCTCAAGGAGTCGGTGCGCTGGGCGGAGGGTCTGGAGACGGCGGCCGAGCTGTCGCAGGCCTGCGGGGGCGCGGCCCGCGTGATCAGTGTCTGCGACCGCGAGGGCGGCTTGTGGGCGATGTTTGCGCGCCAGCCCCAGCTGCGCGATCAGGCGGGGCTGCTGGTCCGATGCCATGGCGCCCGGCGCCGCAAGATGATCGATGCGCACGGCCGCACCGCGGATTTGCGCCGCCATGTGGAGTCCCTGCCGGCGGCGGCGACCCGCGCGGTCGAGATTCAGGCGCAAGGCGGCAAGCGGGCGCGGGTGCAGCGCACGGCGACGGTCACGCTGCGCATTGCGCAGGTGGCGCTCCAGGCGCCGGGGCCCGGCGCCGGCCAGGTGCCGGTGATTGCGGTGTCGGCGGTCGAGTACGCGCCGCCGGATGGCGCCGCGGCGCTGAACTGGCTGCTGCTGTGCACCGAAGGCGCGGCCGACGCCGGCCATGCGGCCCGCATCCGCCAGTGGTATGAGGCGCGCTGGGGGATTGAGGAGTATTTCCGAACCCTCAAGACCGGCTGCCAGGTCGGGCAGCGCCAGCTTGACGATGTCAAGGACCTGCTCAAGTGCCTGGCCTTTGATGCGATTGCCGCCTGGCGGGCGCTGGACTTGCAGCGCGCGGCGAAAGCGCAGCCGCAGCGGCGCGCGGAGGAGGTGGCGCAGCCCGATGAGCTGGCGGTGGGCCAGCTGCTGCATCAGCTTGACCGGCGCTGTCCAATCCGTCCGCCGCCGGGGCTGACGGTTCGCGAATATGTGGTGGGCCTGGGAAAGATCGCCGGGTTCAGCCCGACCCGAAGACAGCCGATACCGGGCACTGAGAAAATCTGGCAGGCCACTGCGAAACTGATGATCTCCATACAAGCCATCAATTCCTGCAAGGCAGCACAATGACGCTTACAAGCACAGTCAGAAAACGGTGTCAAGCGTGTCCAAGTGATAGATTATTGACTATTCGCAAATCGGAAAATTTGAAGATGTCCTGACCGGGATTCTCCACGACAGCGCCCAGCAGTTGCTGTGCAAGGCGGTGGAGGCGGAGCTGGGCGAGTTCCTGAAGCAGCATGAAGACCGCCGCACCGGACAGAACCTCCGGCTGGCGGTGCGCAGCGGCCATCATCCGGAGCGCCTGATCCAGACCGGGATCGGCCCGGTTTCGGTGCGGATTCCGAAGGTTCGTTCCAGCGACGGCAAGCCGGTGACCTTCCGCTCGTCGGTCGTTCCGCCCCATGTCCGCAAGAGTCGCACGCTGGAGGCCTGGGTGCCCTGGCTGTACCTGAAGGGCGGCAGCACCGGCGAGATGGCCGGAGCGCTGTCCGGGCTGCCGGGGAAGCAGGCGAAGGGGTTCTCGCCGTCGGCGGTCCAGCGCCTCGAGCGGGTCTGGCTGGACGAGAGGAAGGAGTGGACGCAGCGTGACCTGAGCCAGGACCGGTGGGCGCATGTCCGGGCGGACGGGGTGTACAGCGGTCTCCGCAACGAGGAGACGAAACTCTGCTGCCTGGTGGTGATTGGCGTGGACGACCAGGGCCGGAAGTCGATTCTGGCCATCGGGGACGGGGTGCGCGAATCCACCCTGAGCTGGCAGGACGTGCTGCTGGACCTGAAGGGACGGGGCATGAACGCTCCGAAACTGGCGATCGGGGACGGCGCCATGGGGTTCTGGCCGGCGCTCGACCGGGTGTTTCCGGAGGCCCGGCACCAGCGCTGCCGGGTGCACAAGACCGCCAACGTGCTGGCCGCCATGCCGAAGGCCATCCAGCCCAGGGTGAAGTCGGCACTGCAGCAGATCCGGATGGCGGAGACCCGGGACCAGGCCGACCGGGCCTTCGACGGTTTCCTGGCCCGCTACCGGGACCAGCATCCCAAGGCCGCAGTGAAGCTGATCGAGGATCGCAAGGAGCTGATGAACTTCTTCGACTTCCCGGCCGAGCACTGGCAGAGCATCCGCGCCACCAACCCGATCGAGTCGACCTTGGCCACGATCCGCCACCGGACCCGGACGACCCGGGGCTGCCTGAGCCGCGACACCATGCTCGACATGATGTTCAAGCTCGGCCAGTGCACGGAATCCCGCTGGCGAAGGCTGCGCGGGTTCCGCAGGCTGGGACAGGTCATCGAGGGAGTGCAGTTCAAGGACGGAATTGAGGTACAATCAGACGAGAAAACGAGAGCCGCTGGATGAACCCCCTTCCGCCCCGCGCACTACTTTCAGCCATAACTCGCTTGCGCCATGCGTCTGATTGATACTTGAGGGCGTGTCTTGTTATCGCGCATGAATACTCGTCAAGCCAGTCAATCTCCTTGCGCAATTTCGTAAACTGAACACCCAGCGAAAAGAATGATGTCTTCGGCTTGGCGGTCAACTCCGGATAACGCCGCCACAACTCCATTTGCTTTCGATTCTCGCCCAGGAAGTGATTCCAGACAAAACGGCAGGCGCCCGCTTGCCCTGCAAGCTTGCGTGCTTTCGACTCCGAACCCGGAATCAGGCGGCAGGTGATGTTTCGATATGTGGTACAATCGCTCATGCGGCTCAGCCTTATTATCGTTAAGTGTTGATTTGGATATGGGAGCATTAATCCCATATCACGCGCTATATGCAATCCTGAATGCAAAATCAAATTGTAAATAACTATATAATTCCCTAAATAAAAGGTGATTAGCTGCCATAGTGAATGCAAATTAACTATGAGGATGCCACGATGAGAAAAATTAACTATGAGGATGCCACGATGAGAAAAATTTCAACAAGTACCATAATTATTACTACTTTTCTAATGCTTGCAGGATCAGGCGCCGTTTCAGCAGACCAAAAATCGCTATGTGAACACTGGTATGGTGACCCTCACAGGACATGCGGGTTTGCATTTTACGCGTCGAGTGCGCCAAAGTTTTGCAGAGTGGTGGGGTCCCCACACTGGTTAGACCGCGATTTCAAGGTCAATGATCCTGCCGACTGGAACGATTATGCAAAAAACTACTACCGTAAGTTCAGGCAAGTTGCGGACGATCGAGATTTATGCAAATGCGTAGTAAACTATAAGTGTCAATGGGTGGAGTTTGACGGGCCTTATACATATTGGCGATATTCAGATCACAAATGTAAGGCATCTCCGAGTCAGCTTGGCACACTGAAATACCATAGAGGTCGACTAGATAACTGCAATAACTGAACTTTTTCTGTTTTGTTTATGAGACTGAGACAAGGGATAGTCAATCTGGGTAAATTGCGAGTTATGGCTGAGAGTAGCGCACGGGGCGGAAGGGGATCATCCAGCGGCTAACGTTTTCTCGCCTTCGCCCGACTGCACCTCAATTCCGTTCTTATCGGTTGGATTATGTCGCGTACTGAGCAAATATTTATTGTTTGTTGTTTCAGCTCCTTTTTGGCCGTATCGAACATTCTCTAATTCCCTAATGTTTCATTTCTTTTCCAGTTCCAGCATGTCAACGAGGATTTGTGGTAATGATTCAATCGGCTTCATATCAACAAGCTTCTTGGTTAATTTGTTCGTAACAGACTGACCTTCAGCCATTCGGACCAATGTCCCGGCTTCACTCTCGGCGACAATACCTTTCCTCCACATATTGAACACGATTTTATCAGGGCAGATTCCCAGACATAGCAGGTAGTGGTAATTCCTGTCCATGCCGGCCCGGAACCAGTCCTGACCCTCATGCGCCGCAGCCGCCCGGCTCAGGCCGCCCTTGCGCGGCAGCGCGCACTGCTCAAGCATCGCGCCGAGCAGGTCCTGATTGGCCGGCGAGTGGAAGCCCTTGTCGAAACTGCACGCGACCCGCGCCGGAAATCGCGCCTGCGCCCGGGCGATCACCGGCACCGCGCAGTCGGTGCCGCCGCCGGCCCACAGAATCTCATGATGCAGGATGAACTGATGCTGATCCTCGACAATGCACACCGGCACGCCCAGCTCCTGCGGCACACCCGCCTTGCCCTGGGTCATCCACCGGGTGTGCGGCTCAAAGATCGAGAACACTTTTTCCGCATGCGGGATATCCTCGCCCCGGAACGCCCGCCGCCCGATCGGGTCGATCTGAATCCGCACCTGCTCGGCAAAATACCCTGCCGCCTCAGCCTTGGACAGCTGCGCCTCGCACAGGTCCAGGCAGGCGCGCATCCGGTGCGGCGCCTTTCGCACCCGCTTGGCGCTGCGCACCCGGCTGCGCGCCTGCCTGGTATTTCCGGTCACATGGCGATGCTGGCGCCACGCCGACAGCCCCAGATCATCGCACCGCGCAGCGCGGCGGTGGCATGCAGATGCTGCACGCCCAGCAGCAGCGGCGGAATGTCGTCGCGGGATTTCGGACCAATCACAATGTTCTCGATGGCGGCAGCGCCGGTCTCGATCTGCATGGACTCGACTGTGCGCATGAAAATAACCTGAAGATTCGGCCCCGAGGGGGCAATTTGCGGGCTTGCGGGCGGAAATCAGCTTGATTCCGCGAATCCTCGCCGCTTCTTTCCGGCCAAAAACCTCTCTACGTATATGTTTTGCTTGATGAATTATACACAATCAGGGTTTCCGCTCAAGCACTATATAGAATATTAAATACCTGTAGTTGACAACCATCCCCCTGTGGATAACTCGCCAGAATTGGACATTTCTGAGTGCCTGCGGCACATTCCCTATACAGGGGGAGGGGGACCTCCCCCCGAGCCCCCCTGCCGGCGTGAGAACCTGAAGTGTTGCAGGACTCGTGAATCGAAGTCGACGAAGTGATCAGGACAAACCGGTGCGGATTTCATCAGGGCCAGAGGGCAGGGTCCCTCACAAACAGGTCGGATATATGACTGCAGCCTGCTCCCTCCGAGCTGAAAACTTGTCTTGCAATTAGGGGGCGGACCATATATGCAACACTGCCCCTGTCTGTCCATGAAGGCTACACCTTCATGGACAGACAGGGTTGAAATCAGGGGAGCTAGTGGCCTTTTAAATTACCAGTAGGATTGGCCGAATGTTTACAACAGATCAATTCGTCAGACCCCTGTACGGCGATTCATCGCAGTAGAGGTGCGAGGGGTCATGAAACTGTTTGGCCAGGTTGCTCAGGAACCCCGTGCTCGGCGGGGGCACGGAGGCTGTCCCGTCGTCGTCGGTGCCTAATCTCCTGTCAGGGCCGGGTGTGGTGACGGTGGCCGGCCGATTCAGGGCTTGCCGGACGCTGGGATGCCGGCTTTCCGCGGCGCAGGTGCAGACGCCCCAGGCCCCGCCGCTCCCGTTGAACTGGTAAACGACGCCGCCGTTCTCGGTTCGGTCCCCCGGTGCTGCGCAGTTGTCCATGTCGGCTATGGTAATGTCAATCCACCGCCGGCCTGGATCGACCCTGTACCCGACCCCCGGCATCAGCAAGACCCGGATTACGCCCGGCTCCTGGCTTATCCGGTCGTTCCCCCAGCAGATTGTCTGATTCCACTCAACCTGCGTCCATCTTGTGGACAGCCTATGCGTGAATTGGCTTGTTGTCCTAATGCCATCATCGTTGGTGCCGATCGCATTTGGACCATCCACCCTGTACGCAGGCACGTTAAGGCTCCGCAGCCTTGTCGGGCCGGACAGGTGGTGGGCCATCAGGTTTACCGTCACGAGGGGACCGCTCGTGCTTGCCATGAGATAGATGCCCTGATTGTTATTGTTATTGTTATTATCAAATGCGCATCCCCGGGAAAACTCCTCAAGAGCCGTTCCCGAGGGTTCCCCGGAACTGCCGAATCCTATGGAGAGCGTCGGCACTTGCGCTGCCGACGGGACGGCAAAAGCCGCCAGCAGCAGGAAGGCTGCTAGTTTAGCGAGGGGGGGGATTATCTTGATAGTTCATTTCATGACTCCTCCGAAGTTGAGTTTGAGTGATGCATACAGAGATTGTATCAGGTTTAGGATTCTGAAAAACAGGATGATTATCACCCTAATCGACAATTAGAAATCGGTATAAATAGAAAAATCCTTGTGAAATAGGAGTGGTTGATTTTCCCCCAATGGGTGATTTTCACGAAACGCTAATTTTATCACCCCAGTTCCACTCCGAAGTGCAACACTGCCCCCTGTCTGTCCATGAAGGCGTAGTGTTCGTTCGGCCCCGAAGCGGTGACAATCCCGGCTTTCCGGCATTGTAGACGGTGCCGGACGGCATTGCAAGGCCCGATGCCGGCCCTGCGGGCGCGGCGCGGAGACCCGTCCAGGCAGGGGAGGGTCAGGACGGGGCCAGTCCTCCGTGGAAGACCTCGTACGGGGTGCGGTAGCCCGGCACCTTGCGGGGGCGGTGGTTCAGCCGGTCCTCGACCTCGCGCCCCGGCTCTGCCGTGACCGGGCGGAAGTCGGTGCCCTTCGGGAAGTACTGGCGCACCAGGCCGTTGACGTGCTCGTTCAGGCCGCGCTCCCACGAATGGTACGGGGTCGCGAAGTAGAACCCCGCCTCCAGCCCCTCGGCGACCTCCCGGTGGCCGGCGAACTCCTTGCCGTTGTCCGCGGTCAGGGTGTGTACCCAGTCGCGGAACGGCTCCAGGCGCCGCAGCAGGGCCTCGGTCACGGGCGCTGCGGCCTTGCCGGCCGGCCGAACCGGCAAACCCGCGCCCAAACCGCCAGACCTCATTGACCCCCTTTGGTTCTCGACAGAAACAACCCCCAACGCCACGGAAATCGCCCTGAGGCGTTTTTGGGCGGGACCACAAGACCAGACATCCAAAATGCCGAAAAAAAACCGAGAGGGGCCGCGATTGGCGCGAATTGGGAATATAATCCCGATTCGGTCCCATTATTTCTTCAGGTATGGATTTTTATAGCTTTGGCCGGAAAATGCAGAAATGACCAAAACATATGGTAAAATATCAAAGACCATCAGATTCATTATTGATTGGAGACTGAAAATGATCAAGTTAACGAATACTCCCCCCCCTCATTTTGTAGATTAGCCGCCCTCCTGCTGCTTTCCGCTCTCGCGATACCGGCATCGGCACAGACGCTGTCCGCCAACGCAAATTTTACAGGCTTGGAGGGAATGCGTTGGGCGCACGAACTGGACATAGCAGGCCAAAAAGTAACCAAACTTGAAATTCTCGGCACCACCACACGTATCCGCTTGGAAGGCGGTCTTGGCGTCCGCGGTGAGAACGACGAAACCACCGAAGTGGCGGAAGAGACCATCTGCCTTGATGAAGGGGCCTTTGACAATGAGGGAAACCCGGTTTCCAACTACGCTTGCCAGAACGAGCACACGATCCCCGCCTATAGACAGCCTGCTGTGGTCTGGCCCACGGCTGCGGGGAACACCTTCACCTTTGCCTCGGGTAGCGAGCCTGACGAAGTCCACTGGCAGATCATCACCAAGGACGACAATTGCCGCAATAGCGCTGATATCGCCACGGTGAGGGTCACCCTGATGGACACCAGTTTTCGGGAATTTGAATACACCATTAATGATGACGATTTACTGCCGTGTAGTTAATGGCACACACGCATTCCCAATCTTCCTCTTGCCGGACCAGCCCGCCAAGACGGGCTGGTCCGGGGCGCGGTTTGGGTAGCGGCGGCCACGCCGGTATCCAAGCTGGCGAGTGCGATGCTGGCCATCGCGGCTGCCATCGAAAGAAAAAGCAAGACCGAGTCGGATGCATGCCGATTTCGGTTGCTTGGTTGCGAGCACCGAAACCGGCCGCAACGACCGCTTGAGTGGCGCAGACCGGATGGAGGCGTCTCGTTGCGGTCCGCACGGACGGTATGTATCCGTCCGGTAGCGACCGGCCTGATGGCGGTCGCCTGGCCGATCCCCGATCCGCTGTCGGGGGAGGCCATGGAGAGAAAAGGCTACGCCAACGGAATAATTGGGGAGAGAAATTGCGCCAACCGACGCCCCGTCACTCGCGGTGGAGGCTGAGTGACGGGGCGCAGGCGCGGTTTCCGGCGCTGGCGGCATGCAGTTTCGACCAGGGGTTCCACTCGCCGGTGAATCAGGGCCGGCGCGGCGCGATGCTGGACGAGTGCGCCCTGCCGCGCAAGGGCAAACTGTCCAAAGCGGCGGCCGAGCGCGAGTCGCAGGAATGGTTCAAGCAGGCCCGCCGGCAGCATCCGGCGGCGGAGTCGGCGATCAATCGCCTGGAGCGATGCGGTCTGGGCCGGGCGCTGGATCACGGCGTGCGCGGCTTTGCTTTGAGCGGGCGGTGGCGCTGTCGGCGCTGGCCGCCAATGTCAAGCGTCTGGGCGTGCTGGCTCGCAAGCGCAAGGCCATCCGGCGGCGCGCGCGCCGGTGCGCCGCGGCCTAGCCGCCAAGCCTCACGCCAGCCGGATATCCGCTCGGCGCAGGGGCGGCGGTGTACGCTGCGGCCGCCGGCGCCGGATTTTTCACATTGCGCGCTGGTCTGGCCCCTGCTGACAGCGGATTTTTCTCGAAAAAGACTTCCAGAGCCCGGCAATAAATCATTTCGCGGCCAGTGTCTGGCCGTAAAATAGGGGTTTTCTGACAGACACTATCTATGGAACCCCCTAAAACCTTAACTCCTCAAGATTCTGTTCTCCATTGAGTGATCTGGCATGTTTTGACCATTCATAGTCAGTTGAAAGAAATGCAGTTGTCTGGTTCAAGAATCCTTTTGCACAGTTTTTCCAAACTTTTGGAGCGTCTGCTGTCTTCCCAAGCATAGGCAAGGCAAGGCTCGCTCCTATATGCAGGGAATTCTTTTTGAGGTGACCAATGTGACCATATAGCTGATCGGCTTGGTTCTGATACTTTTCCCAATGCCTCTTGCCAATCTCATCTTCTGCCACAGGACCAATATCTGAAGACCATACCGTATATCCCTTCCCCCAAACTGTCTGCAGAGGAAACGGTGCGGTGTTGCAAGCACCAATAAGTTTAAAGAACGCTCTATTATCATTCTCGTACTTTTTCTTAATTTCAATTCGATATTCCTTGGCAGCATCAGAGTCGAAGATAAGATATGCAGGTATTTTCATTTGTTTGATAATTGCCAGTGGTCGAAGCAACTCACTTTTACCATTCGCTGGGATGATATGACAACCCAAGCACCTAAAATTATTAGACAAGTCAAGCAAATCAAAGTACGCTTGTAAATAGGCAACATCTTCAAAGCCTTCAACTAATGTTCTGTTACAGAAGTTCATTTACAGTAAATGAACAATATGAGACAATCGCTGCAATGAATATTCCTCAAAGGAAGCTTTGACTATGGCAAATCATCATATGCGTGAGATCCCAACACTCGCCGCCGAGGAGCAGGCGCAGCTGGAACGCGGCTGTGAAGGGCTGATTGATGAGAAGCGTCCCGGAGCGCCGCAGCGGGCAGCAGTGCTGTGCGTCGATGAGAAGTCGCAGATTCAGGCGCTGAATCGCTTGGAACCGATCTTGGCGCTGCGCCCGGGCTTGCCTGAGCGCCGCTGCCATGATTGCAAAAGAAACAGCACGACCTCGCTGTTTGCAGCATTGGGCACGGCCACCGCTATCGCCGCCGCCGCTTGATTGAGTTCAAGAAATTCCTTCAGGTCATCGGCAAGGCAGTGCCTGAGGAATTGGATGTTCATTTGGTATTGGACAATTACGGAACGCACGAGACCGCATTGATTCACAACTGGCTGGCGCGCCGAAAGCGGTTTCACCTGCATTTTACGCCCACCAGCGCATCTTGGATCAATCTGGCAGAGCGATGGCTTGCCGAGGTTGCCAGCAAGCAGATTCGCCGCGGGTCGTTCAGCAGCACACAGGACCTGGAGCCGGCGGTCACGGGAATATCTTGAGATTTACAATGAGAATCCCAAGCCGTTCATCTGGACAAAAACTGCAGATGACATATTGGAGTCACTCAAAACTTGCTGTAAACGAACTCCTGCAACAGAACACTAGGAAGTTTTATCGTCTGGACAACACGGCTCATTTTTGCATTATCAGCTTGTGTTGTCGCCGCGGCAATGGCACTTGAGGAAGCAACCAGAGCCAGCAGTAACGGGAAGAGTCAAACGAAAAGCCATCGTTCGCAGAACTCTTATCCGTACTGAAAAAACACCCATAAAACCGCCACAGCAGCGACCAGTGCTGAGACAATTCCTTTCCAAACCGGTGCCAATCGAGGCCCTTGGCCTGCCAGCGACTGCGGTATGTGTTTTGAACCGGTGATCATCGGTCGGACAAGGTTGTCGTTTTTATAGAAATAGTAAAACGCATTGGCGGCAATGTGCAGGATGATCAGCGCCAGCACCCATTTTTCATGGCGCACATGTATATCGCTTGCCAGGCGGTTGAGCTCATAGGAGACATAGTACGCAAACGGTCCCTCTACCAGCCCGTCAACATCCGCTGCGAGCAGACCGCTTGCGGCCTGAACCAGCAGGGCGACGAGAATTGCAATGACCGCCGCAGCGCCAATGGGGCTGTGCGCCATCATATGGCTCGGTTTTTTCTGTGACAGTGTCTCGAGGTACTGAAGGTATTCGTGCGGTGCGAAAATCCAGCTGGAAAAACGCGCGTTCGAACTGCCCACCAAACCCCAGAGCAAGCGTGCTGCCAACAGCGCAACAAGCGCCTGTCCGGCAATGATGTGCACATCAAAATTGCCGCGTTTGGCGCTGATAAACATCACAGCGACCAGAATGACGAGCAGCCAATGAAAAATCCGCAAAGGCAGATCCCAGACCTTGACTTTGGTTTGGTGTTCGTTCATGATCGGATTTCTGTTAAGTGCACAACAGGTACACCCGTTAAACGCAAACGAAATTCCGCTCAGAGAGCAATTGGGTCTTTAAACACCGTCCGAATCCGCATCATACAAGAATCGAATCAGCTTTGACAGTGCCGGACTGTATCAGTTTTGGGGCTGCGGCTTCGGTTTGGGCGGAGGTGCGGGTGGAGATGGCTTCGGCTGTCTTGGCGGTACTCCTCGCTCATCAACCGGGTTTCTTACGTTGCATACCTTGTCTGCTCAACCTCAAACGCTTCCGTTTGCGCAATTAAACTTGCCTTATCGTCGATTTTAAGGTCACAAAAATCGACTGCATTACTAAATCGGAGCATCATTTGCTCTTTTGTTTCGATCGCTTCAGCATCTGACAGAGCACCAGTTCTAACTTTATCCCAAAATGAGCGGTACTCAATCTCAAGGTCTGACAGCCGCCTATTGACTACTTTTAATTTAATGTGCTGTTGAGTTGGTTCAGCAACCAGATCATAAATGACTAGCAGGGCAATCACACCGCCAAAAATAGCAGTTGTAATTTCTGAATAAAAAGGAAGGATATTGAAGGCAGAAGCAAATGCGCCTGCGCCGCTGGCTGCAAGAGTTCCACGGATTAAATTGCTATGCAATCGATACTTTCTTTCCAGAATCGAAAAATAACGGTTGATGCGAGCGACCTCAAGAAGCCCGTCCCACACCGAATGGTAAACACTATCGGAAATCATTTATTGAAGCCTAGAGCAAATGAACAGGCTGGCATTATTTTAGCAACTCATATTGTGAAAATCTACTCAGCGAGGGTTCGGGGTGACATCAACCCGCAAACGGCACTCGGCGATTACAGATTAATGACCTACAAATTTTTCCGCCGATCCCACGCCTTAGACTGCCTATCAATGCGTCAAAAAATCGTGCGCGCCACCCGTGCGCATTTTTTTCAGTTGCCGCGTGAGAGGATCATGCGGCAAACCATACGCTGTAAGCAATCTGCGATCGAGCTCGTCGATAATTTCCTCGCCTTTACGGTCAGAATAAAAATCCCAGTTCGCCCATTTTTTACCGCGGCCGCGAATATCTTTCCTGCACATAAGCATTACGTCCTCAGAAAAAAGTTCTTGCGCCAATTGGTTGATCGATTCCAATAAATCAGTGTCGTCCCAGCCATTTGGCCTTCTCACCGACAAGCAGTCTTTTTGTGTCACGTGAAAAGCATCTCCCAACATTCTCCAATGGGCAAAAAACAAACGTGAATTAAACAGCCCCACCCATGCCCAGTATTCATCGACATTTTTCACGTTGATAAAGTTGTTGGACAACCGCTGGGTATAGTAAGGCTCCGGTAAAGCGGTAATAAAGTAACCTGCAGTTGTTGGAAATGCTATCGCAAGGCTGCCTGTATTCGGTTTGTATGAACACTTGAAGGTAGTTCGCAGTAAATCAGCAAGTTCGACAGTAGGTGCATGCGTCCATTGGGCCGGAACTTTAGGCTGCCTAACTGGAGAAATGAAGGCTCTTAGCATTTCACCACGTTTGTCCGCCTCCAATCGAATATTTCCGGCACTATAGATTTCACATTCATTTTGCGAAGACAGGCTCAACGAAAATATAGTCGCTCGTTGGAGGTTTTCTTTACCTTCGCTCAACCAAGGAAGCTTTGGAAAAAGCGACATCGGCCTATTGTCATAAGTCCTAAACTCAATTCGGTGTGCTGACTTTTCCACCAATGATCGAAGGTTTTGGTATTTTTTCTGTCCTTTAAAAACGATCGAGTGCGGCACAACCATCGTTACATTGCCATCTTCCTTGGTGAACTTCAAGCCCGCCTCAATAAACAGCGTGTATAGATTGCATCCCTCAGTAACAAAACCGTCTCCATAGTCTTTTCGATCTTCTTTTTCGACTTTTTGGTATGGCGGATTCCCAATGACAACATCCCATTTCTCTCGAAGAAAACACTTTCTGACATCCAATTCGAGAGCTTCTCTGGACTCTTGCAGCATATCCAGTTCCAGCCAGCGTGTGTCCGCCTCCGGGTATTTGCTGGCATTGTCTTGTGCAAATTGCAAAAGAGACTCTCGTATTCTCTGATCCTCGCTTCTCACATCGCTTTTTTCTTGCAGTTGATGCGCACTCCGGGTCCACAGCTCTCGATTCGCAAGCAGCTCCGAAACTCCGTCCCGCCAAAAAGGCTCACTGTCTATCTCGAACATTGATGACTGTTTTTCCTGCATATCCACTCGCAGTGTATTCGCAGCAATAACACGCACTTCCAAATTCGGCAACGGCTGAATTTGCAAATTTGGACTGTCCCGCAATTGCGATTCCACAATGGCAATATACATTCTCAATTTGGAAATGGAAACGGCGAGCGGTTTCTTGTCTATGGCGTAGATTTGCTTCTCAATTACCCGATCCAATACTGGAAACAATTTTGTCCCTTCAGACAAGCGTCTTTCAATTCGGGCGATGGCCTGCATTGAGGCCACAGCGAAAGCGCCGCTTCCGCAGCAGGGGTCAAGAATCGTCAGCGATTGCAAATTCGTCAGCAGCTCGCTTCGGACATCATTCCCCCAGTCATGCCACACGTCAGCATCGGGCGCAAGATGGACCAGTTGACGCAAGGAGCAGACCTCAAGGCCATGCACTCGTCCATGCAGCCAATTCGCAATGGCATCACAGACCATCTCCTCCACAACATCGGAAGGCGTGTAATAAGTCCCGTCCGGCATCTTTTTGTTCGAGCCTTCGAAACGGATGCCCTCAGTCCTCAGAACCAGCCTCTCAAAGAGCTCGCCGAGCATATTCGGATCAATCGCCACTTCATGAAAATATGCGCTGTTCTCGCTGAGCGTCCATTGGTATCCGGCGAGTATTTCAAACAATCCCTTCAATCCATTCCGGCTTGCGCCGACATAGCGCTCGTTAGCAAGCCGTTGCGGAGCAAGTTCAGCATCCAGCCGATGAAATATTGATCCGTTCAAAAACGGCACTTCTTCAATCAGCCGCCGTGCTTGCTGCTCATCGAAGATGCATTTTCGAAAATCGCCGTCTGCCGAAGACCGCTCACCCGGCGGCACGGCCAATAAGTCCGAAAACACCCACTCCAGATGATCATGGACTGCGGTCGGATCGGCGCCGTCGGGGACAAACAGAGGCAAAACGCCTTCTGGCATCAGTTCTCTGTCTTGCAGCAGCCATACGAAAAGAATTCGAATCAGATGCCGCAATTCCCGATCTGTCTGAATGGTCTGGTTAAACCAGGCGTCAATCTCCTCGTGAAACTTCTTTTGCATCCCTTCCAAGGTCATTGAAGGGATCGAAACTTCAGCTCCAGAGTAAGAGCCGTTCGCAATGTCATCCAGTCGCCTGACATTGACCGCCTTCGGCAAATCCAGGTCAAAGAATTCTGTTGTCTGGAGTTTTTCGCCTGTCCATACAAAACCACGCAGTTTAACTTGTCCGGAAGCCGGGACGGAGTATGCGAGGCCAAAACAACGGTCCTTTGGATCAATCGCATGGCGAATCGCCTGATCGCGCAGACTGCTTGTAATGTCAGACGGCGAAATCTGATCGTCATATGTATCCGGACGGATACACATCTGCCAGACCTTGCGATTGCCAAACAGATCAGCATGCATGGAATTGAATTCACCGACCGCCGCTGCAGCGATGTGGTCGGACATGTTGCCAGCAATTTCATGATTCGACGTGTTGGCGGCGCGAAAATTGATCGGCGAAACCTCCGGTTGCAAAAGTCTTTGCAATACTGTTTTCGGGCTGTCAATTTGATTGTCTGCTGCCAGCTTTCTCAGGATATCGATCCAGTTCGATGTCTCAGCCGCTTGGTGCCGGTCAAATTCACCCGCAATTCCTTTCGCTTTGTCGCGCGCGGCGCGCAGCAGCTCTTCCAAACGCGCTTTATCTTCCGCGCGAAACCGGTCAACACTAATCGCCTTGCTGTTTTTGTTCACCATTACAGCCCAGTCACGCCCGTTGCTCAGCACACCAATGGTTCCATGTGTGCAATACTCACAGCTTGTCAGATAATTGGCCAGCTGTCCGAGCGGATGATGGTGGATTGGCTCGTCTGGACCGCGCTTTTTGAAAATGTCTACGCTTTGACTCTTTGCCTCCAATATCAATTCAGCGCAATTGCGCAAATCACTTCCGCATCGGTAATCGGGTCGCAGTCGGTCGGATGCGCCTGTGCCTCGAGTTGTCGATTCTTCGAAAATATCCTCGTTGGAGTAATTCAGAATTTTCGTGAGCGCCGGCCGAATAATCATGGACTTGACATCCGCCTCACTAGGCGAGCGATTGACCAAGGTGCTTAAGCTCTCAGCAACAAAATCTTTCATGCTAATGACTATTCTCAGGGATTGATTTCAGCAGCGAAAATACGCTTTCATTTCCGCCTCGCTTGAATGCCTGCTGGACGCAAGGATTGACTGGACATCGCAGAAGCCAAAAAAGTGCGGACAGTTTCTGCAGGCAAAGGGTCAGATCGAGCAGCATCGGCTGTGCATGGCTGCATCCGATGCTGCTTCATTTTACAAGCTCAGCGATTCCTTTATCTTCCGCAGGCGATCGTCCAATTCGCGCCGCCATAAGGAATAAAGGCCGCCGCCAGCCCCAAAGCTTCCAGCCACGCAGTCAAACAAGCAACAGTTCAGGCGCTTCGACTTGCGATCATGACAGAATTTGCTGATTAATGCAGCAGTCCAGTCATCAGCGATGCGCAGAAACATAGGATGTCTATCGATTTGAAATACTGCGATGTTGGGGCAAATGCAAATGATACTGCACAATTCTAAAGTAGAATATATTATAAAAAGCCCTTTTTATAATACTTAAATTACTTTTAATGCCCCTTTTCTGTTATTTTTCTTTGCATGATCGCAGGATTTTACGACTCACATGGATCGCAAACAATTTGCCGACCTTGACCGGTGGCTGGCGCAGCCATCCAGAAAGCCGCTGATCATCCGAGGCGCGCGCCAAGTGGGCAAAACCGCACTGGTCCGCTTGTTCGCCGAGCGCTGCCGCCGCCCGCTCACCGAAGTCAACCTGGAACGCCATCGCGATTTGACCTCTGCATTCGCCCGCAACGATCCAGACTATATCCTGAATGTTCTTGAGGCGCTGCCGGGGATTGAGCCGCTTCGCAGCGATTCGCTGCTGTTTCTAGACGAGATTCAAGCCGTGCCCGAAGCTGTTGCCGCACTGCGCTGCTTCAAAGAGAACAAAAGCTGCCTCCCGGTTCTGGCCGCAGGCTCATTGCTGGACTTCTATCTGCGCAGCTCAAGCGCACCCATGCCAGTCGGACGTATCGCCTGCCTGCATATGGGCCCGATGAGCTTCACCGAGTTTCTCAATGCGATTGATGCCGAAAAGCTCGCGGGCGCGATTCGGGATTTTGATCTGGAGCAAGGCTTGGATCCGGCGATCCACAACCTGCTGATGGATCATTTGCGCAGCTACTGTTTTGTCGGCGGACTGCCAGAAGCAGTCGAGGCCTACCGGCTCACACGCCAAATGCGCGCTGTTCGCGAAGTCCACGCCTCCATCATTGACACCTGCCGGGAAGACTTCCCAAAATATATAGGCTCACGCAATATCACGCGCATTGCCAGCATATTCAATTTTGCGGCGCGCAATGTCGGACGGAAAGTCAAATACGTGCACTACTCAAGGAACGATCAAGCCGCCACCATCAAATCAGACATCGATCTGCTGTGCCTGGCGCGGGTCTTGTCGAAGGTATTCCACAGCCATTGCGGCGGACTGCCACTGCAGGCGGATTCAGACCCTCACACCTACAAGATAATCTACATGGACATCGGCATGATGACCGCTGTATGCGGGCTCGGATGGGAAATGATCCGCAGCGCCAGCGAGCGGCAGCTGGTCAACGAGGGGCCGCTGGCCGAGCAGTTCATCGGCCAGCATCTTCAGGCCCTGCTTGCGGGCGCCGCCAATCGCGAGCTGAACTACTGGCTCCGCGAAGGAAAGTCAGCCAACGCGGAAGTTGACTACGTCGCCGCAGTGGACGGGCGCATCGTGCCCATCGAGGTCAAGGCGGGCGCCGCCGGCAGACTCAAGTCGCTGCATCAGTTTGCTGCCGAAAAGGACATCTCGCTTGCAGTCCGCTTCAACACCAGTCCCGCCAGCCTGCACAACCTGCAAGCCAAAGTGTCCGCCCGCGGCCGGCAGCAGTCCATCGCCTGTCGCCTGCTCTCACTGCCGCTCTACCTGGTCGAGCGATTGCCTGCCATCTTGGCATCGTTATCTCGCTAGTCTCAATCCCCGAAAAGCGGCGCCTTGCACTGCTTGACGCAAGCCCCGGCAAACGCTGCGGCCGCTCCGCTGCCGCAAAAACCAGGCCAAATAAAAACTTGAGCCAAATCATGCTGTTTTCTGTATAATCAAATCCCCTTATTATGCAGGCAGGCGCAAGTTTGCGCTTGCTTTTCTGCCGTCCCATCCACATCAAGGTTGACTGAGGTAACTCATGGCACGCATTACAGTTGAAGATTGTCTTGACAAAGTCGATAACCGCTTTCAGCTCGTACTGATTGCAACCAAGCGCACTCGGCAGCTGGCCAGCGGCGCGCCGCCGCTGGTCGACAGAGACAATGACAAAGACACCGTAATCGCCCTGCGTGAAATCGCAGAGGGTCTGGTCACCAAGGACATTCTTGATGAGGATGACGGTCCACAGGATGAGTTCACCCTGACAGATGACGATATCGACGCCCGCAGCGAAGAGCGCGCGCACGAGTTCACAGTTGCAGCCTCTGCAGAAGACGCACAGCAGTTCGCTGCCGAGGCCGCAGAAGAGATTGCAGAACCGCAGGCAGACGACGAAGAATCGGCTGATCAGGTCGTCGAGTGATGCGTTCTCAGATCTCTTCCGCTGGCTGAAGATCTCCAAAGCCGAGGAGCAGCAATTCAAAGGACTGTGCTCTTCGCTCGAAGAATATCTGGCTGACGATCAGATTGAGATCGTCAGGCAAGCCTATCGCATTGGCGCCGAGGCCCATGACGGGCAGCGCCGCAAGAGCGGCGAAAACTACATTAACCATCCGCTCGCTGTCGCCTGCATTCTCGCCAGGCTGCGTCTTGACTGCGCCACCATCGCCGCCGCCATTTTGCATGACACTCTCGAAGACACCGAATTGACCCAAGCGCAGCTGACCGCTGAATTCGGCGCTGAGATCACCGCTCTGGTCGACGGCGTCAGCAAAGTCAGCAAGACCGAATTCGACTCGATCCGAGACTATGAGGTCGAGAATATCCGCCACCTCTTCTCCGCGATGTCGAAAGACATCCGGGTCATTCTGATCAAGCTCGCGGATCGGATTCACAACTTGTCGACCTTGAAAGTCCACAAGCTTGGCAAGCGCAAGCGAATCGTGCGCGAGACCCAGGAAATCTATATCCCCATCGCCAATCTGTTCGGCATGTACAACTGGCGCCAGCAGATGGAGGATCTGTGTTTCAAGGCGATGTACCCAGCGCGCTACAAAACCCTGAAAAAAGCCATTCGCAAAAGTTTCGGCAATCGCGTCGACGAGACCATTGCGACCCAGTCCCAGACCATTCGCACTGAGCTGACCGCCCATGGCCTTGAGGCTGAGGTTTCCGGCCGACTGAAAAACATATCCTCGATCCACAATAAAATGAAACGCAAGGGCAACCGCCTGGAAGCAGTGCAGGACCTGATTGCGTTTCGCATCATTGTGCCCGACATCGACAGCTGCTACCGCGCCCTGGGAGTCGTTCACCGGCGCTTCAAGCCGATCGCCGGCGAATTCAGCGACTACATCGCGATTCCGAAATCCAACGGCTATGAATCTCTGCATACCGTGGTGCGCGGCGAGTTCGAGCGCGCGGTCGAGGTGCAGATCCGAACCGAGCAGATGCACCGTACGGCCGAATCCGGCATCGCCTCGCATCTGCGCTACAAATCAAGCACCAGCCCGAAAAGCACCCCCGGCCTGCAGTCGCTCAATGACCTGATTCTGCGCCTGGAAGAATCTGAGACACCATCGGAATACCTGCAAAATGTACGTATGGACCTGTTCTACGACTACGTCCACGTATTCAAGCCGAATGGTGAGATCCAGCGCATGAAAAAAGGCGCGACCGTCGTAGACTTCGCCTACACCATCCATACCGATATCGGCAACAAGATCAAGGCCGCGACAATCAACGGCCAGAATGTACCCCTCAATACCACCCTGCGCAATGGTGACAGCGTCAAAATTATCACCGGCAGATCCAGCAGCAGATCTCTTGATCCGAACTGGCTGAACTTTGTCGTCACCACCCGGGCGCGGATGGCAATTCGCAAAACGCTCAAAAGCCGCTCCCAAAAAGAACGGCAAAGGCTCGGCAGCCGCCTGTTCAGCCAAACGCTGAAAAGCTACCAGATCAAGGCGAGCGCCATCACCGACGAGCTCAAAAGCCGGCACCTTGAGAAATTGGCTCTGGAAGACTGGCCGGCATTGATGGCCAAAATCGGATCGGGCGAGCTGAATGCAACGATTCTAATCGGCGAGATGCTGCGCGACTTGGAATTGTCACCGGCAGCGGATTTGAATGCGCCCAGCGAAGTCCCCGTCAGTATTGCCGGCATTGAGGGCACTGTCATCACTTTTCCAAAATGCTGCAATCCCATCCCGCCTGAGCCCATTGTCGGACATATGGTCCCGGGCCGCGGCTTCGTCATCCACGATATCCATTGCCCGAACGTCAAAGCCTCGAAAGCGCCCAGCGAGCACTGGGTCAGCTTCGACTGGAAAAACCAGCCGCAAGGAGTCTTCAGAACCATCATTCAGGTCGATGCCAAAGATCATAAAGGCGTACTCGCCGGTGTCACTGCACGCATCGCTGCGGCCGGATCGAATATCTGCGACCTCAAAATGGACACCACCCAAAGCCGGGACCTCGCCATTTTGCAGTTTGACATTGAAGTCCGAAACCGCAATCATCTCGCTGCCATCCTGCGCAAGCTCAAGCGCGACAGCAATGTCTATCGTGTCAGTCGTGTGCGTAAAGTGTAAACGGCTAAAATAGATGACCCAAAGCGGCTGCGCCGGGCCTGTGCCGGCAGCCGCCGGCAGAACTGAACACAGTCCAATATGATTCCGGCTCCGGTACCAGCAAGCCAATGACCACCCGCAATTCTATCTCAACGGATCAGGCGCCGGCCGCAATCGGCGCCTACTCGCAAGCCGTTCGCACGGCCGGCAATGTCTACATTTCAGGACAGATACCGCTGGATCCGGTGACCCAGAAGATCGTCGAAGGCGGCCCCAAAGCACAGATTGAGCAGGTGTTCCGCAATGTGTCTGCGGTCGCGCAAGCCGCCGGCGGCAGTCTGGCAGATATTGTCAAGCTCACAGTCTACCTCACCAGCCTCGATGATTTTCCACTCGTCAACGAGGTGATGGAACTATGCTTCGATTCCCCGTACCCCGCCCGCGCGGCCATCGGCGTGGCATCACTGCCCAAAGATGTCTGTGTTGAGGTCGAGGCGATTATGGCTGTGCGCAGTTAGGTGAACTCTGCGCCAGACCAGACACAAGTCGAGGATTGGCCGGTTGCGCAGATTGCCCGCGTCGGTCCAAAAATAGCGGCTTCACTTGAGAAAATCGGCATCACGCAGATTAAGGATCTGCTGTTTCATCTGCCTTACCGCTATCTCGACAAGACGACCGTCACGCCAATCGGTGCGCTGAGCGCCGGCGACCGCAGGCTGGTCGTCGGCAGAATCAGGAAAGTGCAGGTGGGCTACAGCGGTCGCCGCACCCTGACAGTGCACCTTGAGGATGAGTCCGGCCGCATGACCATGCGCCTTTTCCACTTCAATAGCCGGCAGCTTGAGAATCTGCAGCGCAGCGCCTGGATTCGCTGTTTCGGCGAGGTCCGGTTCCGCCGCCAGCTCGAGATGATCCATCCCGAGTACATGGCCGGCAGCTCTGAGCCTAAACCGGTCGAGAGCAACCGGCTGACACCGGTGTACCGGCGCACGGAAGGCATCTCGCAGCTGCTGATGCAGTCTATGGTCAAAGCGGCGCTGGAAATGAGCCGGCAAAGCGGACTGCGCGAATTGCTGCCGGCAGCAATCTGCCAGCAGCACCAGATGCCGCCGCTGGCCGACGCCCTGGCGTACGCCCACGCCCCGCCGCGGGAGATGCTCGAATTCGGCGCTCAGGACTATGAGACGCCGTCCATACGACGGCTGATTTTCGAAGAGCTGGTCGCGTTTCAAGTCGCGCGGCAGCAGCAGAAGCAGATCCGCCAGTCGGGCCGCGCCGCAGTGATGAATCCAAGCGGCGACCTGTCAAAAAGGCTGAAAGACTCACTGGCATTTGCGCCGACCCGATCACAAAGCCGAGTGATTCGCGAGATTCTCAATGACCTGCGCCAGGAGGTGCCGATGCTGCGGCTGGTGCAAGGCGATGTCGGCTCCGGCAAGACGCTGGTCGCCGCGGCCGCAGTTGCCTGGGTTGTGGACTGCAGCTGCCAGGCGGCCGTCATGGCGCCGACTGAGCTGCTCGCCGAGCAGCACTATAAAACCTTCGCTGACTGGTTTGTGCCGCTCGGCATTGATGTGCAGCTGCTGACCGGGCGCATGACTGCCAAAGAGCGGCGCAACGCTCAGCATGCGGTCGAGCACGGTTCCGCGAAAATCACCATCGGCACCCATGCCCTGTTTCAGGAAGGCGTTCAGTTCAAGCGGCTCGGCATGATCGTGGTTGACGAGCAGCACCGCTTTGGCGTCGGGCAGCGCTATGCATTGCGGGAAAAAGGCATACAGAATAACCAGGAGCCCCATCAGCTGGTCATGACCGCCACCCCGATTCCGCGCACCCTGGCCATGACATTCTATGCTGATCTGGATGTTTCAAGCGTGACCGAGCTGCCGCCGGGACGCATCGCGGTGCAGACCAAGGCAATCCCGCTGAGTCGGCGCGAGCAGGTATTGGACGCGGTCCGGAAACGGTGTGCCGCCGGCCAGCAGGCCTACTGGGTCTGTCCCATTATCGACAAGTCGGAGACAATTGATGCGCAAGCCGCAGTCGAGGCTGAGAAATATGTCGCCGCCGCGCTGGCAGACTGCCGGGTCGAGCTGATTCATGGACGCATGAAAAGCGCAGAGCGCGATCGGATTATGAACCTTTTCCGCAAAGGACAGGTGCAGGTCCTGGTCGCGACTACGGTCATTGAGGTCGGCGTGGATGTGCCGAATGCCACTTTGATGGTGATTGAGAGCGCCGACCGCTTGGGACTCGCGCAGCTCCATCAGCTGCGCGGCCGAGTCGGCCGCGGCGCCGTGCAATCCCATTGCATTCTGCTGCATAAAGATGATCCGTCAGAGCTCGCGCAAAAACGGCTGGCCGTCATGGAAGAGTCCAATGATGGATTCAAAATTGCAGAGATTGACCTTAAGCTGCGCGGCGCCGGCGAACTGCTGGGGACGCGCCAGACCGGAGCGCAGCTGTTCCGCATTGCTGAATTGCCTCGTGACCTGGAACTGCTCGATGCAGTGAACCGAACCGCAAAAGTGATGCTGGAGCATCACGCGGAAACCGTGGCGCCGCTGATCCGGCGATGGACTGCAAAAGAGGGTGAGTATGCCGCTGTCTGACCGGCTCGGCGGCTATGCCCGCCTGATGCGTCTGGACAAGCCGATCGGCAGCCTGCTGCTGCTTTGGCCAACCTTGTGGGCGGCCTGGATCGCGGGCGCGGGATCGCCGCCGCCGCACATCGTGATGATCCTGGTCCTCGGCGTGTTCGTCATGCGCTCAGCCGGCTGCGTGGCGAACGATTTCGCCGACCGCAAGTTCGATCCGCATGTCAAGCGCACCGCCGAGCGCCCGCTGGCGGCCGGCCAGGTTTCTGCCGCGGCGGCGATCCTGCTGTTTATCGGGCTCTGCCTGATTGCCCTGATACTGGTATTGGCGCTGAACCGGCTGGCGCTGCTGCTCGCCGGCGCCGGCGTGGCGCTGGCGGTCTCCTACCCCTATCTGAAGCGCTTCACCTATCTGCCGCAGTTCTACCTGGGGCTGGCATTCGGCTGGGGCATTCCGATCGCTTTTGCCGCGCAGCTCAATACCGTTCCGCTCAGCGGCTGGCTGCTGCTGGCGGCCAATGTCGCCTGGGCCGGCGCCTACGATACGTTTTATGCCATGATTGACCGCGACGACGACCGGCGCATCGGAGTAAAATCTCTGGCGCTGCTCGCCGCGGGGCGGGAACGCGGCGTCATTGGCGCCTGTCAGGCGGCTGCAATTGTCATTCTGAGCGCCGTCGGCCTGCTGGAACAGCTGAACGGATATTATTTTCTGGGGCTTGCCGGGGCCGCCTTGACCGCAGTCTGGCATCAATACCTTTGCCGCCAGGATGACCGGCAAAGATTCTTCCAGGCCTTCAGCGGCAACAGCTGGTTTGGCGCCATGGTATTTTTTGGCCTGGCTCTCGCATACCTGTAAATGAAATCAGCGCTTCAACGAATTTTTTGTGCATCCCGGCAGGCGAACGGGCGGCGGCTCGCACTGGCGGCGGCTGACGGCACCCATCTGCCGAGCCTGGCCGCATGACCGCCGCAGATATTGCCATTCATATTGCTGCGGCCTGCGGCGCCGTCATGCTAGGCGCCTTCATTCTGTACCGCCCCAAAGGCACTGCCCGGCACAAGCTGCTGGGTCGCATCTGGGTCATCGTGATGATTGTGGTGGCCGCAGGCTCATTTCGCCTGCACGGCCTGCGCGAGGGTCTCAGCCCGATTCATGGCTTGTCCATCTTTACGCTTGCATCTTTGGCCTATGCGATCTACTCCATTCGAAACGGCCGTACCCGAGCGCACAAGCAGGGCATGATCGGGGTATTTATCGGCCTGGTCGCCGCCGGCGCTCTTACTTTGCTGCCGGGGCGCATCATTGGCAATTTCATATTCGGCGGCTGAGGCGTACACTGCATTGAAGCTCTGCGGCCGCAATCGGATGAGCTGTACTGTCTGAGAACCAGGGCGGACTGGCCATCAATCCATGCAAGATCTGTTCGACTTTGAGCCGAAACCGCTGCGGTTTGCCGTGTTTGGCAACCCCATTGCGCACAGCCAGTCACCGCGGGTGCACGGGCTGTTTGCCAGACAGCTCGGCATCCAGCTCGAATATCGTGCAGTACAAGTCGATATCGGCGGTTTTGATCAGGCGGTCAGCGGCTTTCAGGCAAGCGGCGGCCGCGGCCTGAATGTGACGGTGCCATTCAAGCTCAATGCCTGCGCTTACGCCGATGAGCTGAGCTCTGCGGCCCGCCAGGCCGGCGCTGTCAATACGCTGGTTCTCGGTGACTCAGTGTTCGGCGACAATACCGACGGCATCGGCCTGGTCACTGATATCACCCGCAATATCGGCCTCACGATCCGCGGCAAGCGGCTCCTGATCATCGGCGCCGGCGGCGCGGCCCGCGGCATTTTAGGGCCGCTGCTGAATGAGAATCCGGCGGCGCTGACAGTGGTCAACCGCACGGTCGACAAAGCGGCGGCGCTGGCGGCCCGATTCAGTGATTGCGGCGCCGTGACCGGCGGCGGACTCAATGATGCCCCGCATCAAGGCTATGATATTGTCATCCATGCCACCGCCGCGGGACTGGCGAGTGACCTGCCGGAAATCTCGGCGCAAATTTTTGCCGAGGCCGAGCTGGCTTATGACTTGATGTACGCAGAGCAGCCGACGGCTTTTCAAAACTGGGCGCTGCGCTGCGGCGTCCGCCAAGCTGCAGACGGCCTGGGCCTGCTCGTTGAGCAGGCCGCCGAATCGTTTGCCCTCTGGCACGGCCAAAGACCGCAAACCAAGAAAGTCATCGAAATCATTCGCCAGGAACTGTAGCGCCGCCGGCCGAGCCGCAACGGGGAGAAACGCGCCTCAGCGCATCGTCACCAGCTCCTCAGCCACCGTCGGATGAATGGCGGCGGTACGGTCAAAATCCTGTTTGGCGGCCCCCATCTTAACGGCCACCGCAAACCCCTGGATAATTTCATCCGCAAAATCACCGACAATGTGACAGCCGACCACTCTCTCATCCTCGCCCGCTGTGATCAGCTTCAGCAAAGTCGGCGAGCTGCGGCGGGTCACCTGATAGTACATGTTCTTGAACTCACTCTGATAGACTTTCACCGCCGCATCGCCCCAGCGCTGTCGGGCCTGCTCCTCGCTCAAGCCCACTGTTCCGATCGGCGGATGACTGAAAATCACCGAAGCTACGGCATCGTAATCCATGCGCGCCTGCGGCTGCCCGCCGAACAGGCGGTCCGCCAAATGGCGCCCGGCCGCAATGGCAACCGGCGTCAGCGCAATGCGTCCGGTTACATCGCCGACCGCGTAGACCCCCGGCGCCGCAGTGTTTTGATACGCATCGGTCTCGATAAACCCGCGCTCGCTCAAGCCGACACCCGCATTCTCAAGCGCCAGTGTCTCCGTATTCGGGCTGCGGCCCACGGCCACGATGAATGCATCAACCTGCTCGATGGCAGCGCCGTCAGCCAGCGCCAGAAGCAGCTGATTGCCGGTCTTCTCAATCTTTGTGACACCCGAGTTGAGCGCCAGCCGCACACCGGATTTCTCCATCTCAGACTGAACAATGCCGGTCAGCGATGAGTCAAAGCCGCGCAGCAGCCGATCCTTGCGCAATACCATGGTGACATCGCTGCCCAGACCGTGCAGCACACCGGCAAACTCGGTGGCAATATAGCCCGCGCCGGTAATGACAACCTTCTGCGGCAGCCGCTCAAGCTCAAAAAAACCATCGCTGCTGATCGCATGCTCAATGCCCGGGATATTCGGCATGACCGGCTTGCTGCCGGTCGCAATCAGGATATGCGGGGCCTCATAAACAGCATCGCCGACCCGCAGCGCCTGCGGCCCGCAAAAACTGGCGCTGCCGCCAATGAGTGTGACTCTTGAGTTTTCAAGATTGCTGGCGTAGATGGCATTGAGCCGGGCGATATACTCATCGCGGGCGCGCTTGATGACCGACCAGTCAAAGCTGTAGTCGGATACTGAAAATCCGTAGTCAGGCGCATCCGCCAAAGCCTCGGCCATCCGCGCGGTGGTCCACATCACCTTTTTCGGCACACAGCCGACGTTGACGCATGTGCCGCCCAGCTTATGCTGCTCGACCACCGCAGTTTTGGCGCCGTATTCGCTGGCGCGGCGCGCGGCAGCGAGACCGCCGCTGCCGCCGCCGATCACAATCAGATCAAATTTTGTACTCATGGCTTACCTCTTGCGAAAAATCCGCTGCGACATCGAATCCATTGTAGACCATACGCACTAGCCGCGGAACCGAACCCGAATGATGTCGCCCTCACATGGCAGATACTGCCTGCCCTCGCTGCGCATGCGACCGGCGTTTCGAACCGCAGACTCGCTCCCAAGCTCAAACAAGTCCTCGCATGCCATCACATCCGCGCGCACAAACCCTTTTTCGATATCTGTGTGGATCATGCCAGCCAGCTGGGCGGCGCTGCTGCCATGCCGTATGGGCCAGGCGCGCACCTCACTTTCATTGAAGGTAAACACAGTCCGCAGCCCCAGCGTATCGTAGCCGGTGCGCACAATGCCTGCAAGGGCGGATGAATCCAGTCCCAGCTCAGCTCGAAATGCTGCCTGCTCAGCCGGCGACAGCTGCCTCAGCTCAGTCTCAAGCTTGGCGCAAACAGCAATATGCGGCGCATTGAGCCAGGCAGCATCCAGCCCGCCCGGCGCACTGCCCTCGCCGACATTGATCACATAAAACTTGCGCTTGGCGCTGAGCAGATGCAGATCCAGATAGGCCGGGCGCTCTTTTGTCTCAGCGCGGGCCGCGCTCGCGGGCCGCCCGTTTCCAAGCAGCGCACTCAGCTCTGCGTAAACCGCCGCGGCCTCGCGGCTTTCGGCATCGCCCGTGCGAGCGCGGCGCTGGGTCTTGTCCAAGGCGCGGTGCACGGTCTCGCAATCGGCCAGCAGCAGCTCAAGATTGACGATTTCAGCCTGCTCAGCGAGGCTGGCTGCGCTCTCGAAAGCGCCGAGCACATGCGCGATCACATCCATTTCACGAATCTGCGCCAGGAACCGGTTGCCCAGCCCCTCGCCTTGCGCTGCGCCTTCAACCAGTCCGGCAATATCAACCAGCTCGATTGCTGCCGGCACTTTGCGCTCGACCTGCACGATGCGGGCGATCGAGTCGAGCCGCCCGTCGGCGACTGCCGCAGTGCCGATATTGGGATCAATGGTGCAGAACGGATAGCTCTCAGCCTCGGCCTGGGCGCCGGTCAGCGCATTGAACAGGGTTGACTTGCCCGCATTCGGAACACCGATGATGCCACACCGAAACCCCATCGGCCGCAGCTAGTCGCCCGCAGGCGCCGATGCCTGGGCCGCGGCGCGCGCAGACGGCGGCCGCGCATGCAGAGTGTTCATCACCTGCTCAAGATGGCCCTGCAGAATCTGCCCAGTGTGCTGCACGGCTTTGGCGATGGCTGCATTGATGGCCTCGAATTCGCCCCGCGGCGGCACGCTCAGCACATAGGGGACGGCGCTCGCTTTCGCCGGCGGTCGGCCGATGCCGATGCGAATTCTGACAAAGTCTTTGGTGCCAGCCCGGGAAACAATGTCACTCAAGCCATTATGGCCGCCAGTGCCCCCGCCCGCCTTGAGTCGCACGGTGCCCGCTGGCAAGTCCAGCTCATCATGCACTACGATGATGCCGGCAGGTTCAATCTTGTAATAGCGGGCGACCTTTACGAAAGCCTCTCCGCTCAGATTCATATAGGTAATGGGCTGTACCAGTGTGACTGCGGTTCCATCAAGCCGGGTCCGCGCCAGCTTGCAGCGCAGCCGCGGGCTAAGCCGCAGCTCGGCACCGAGCTGCTCAGCGAGCCGGTCAATAAAGCGAAACCCGCAGTTATGACGGGTATTGTGATACTGGTCGCCGGGGTTGCCCAGGCCAATAATCGCATGCGCCATGACAGGGGACTCAAAACAAATGCAAAACGGCCGCAGGCGCAAAAACTGGCACCCGCCAGATTCCCGCTATGGAGCCGCGGGCGGATGATTACGATTCGGACTCGGCATCCTCGAATTGCGCATCCATGGCCGCTGGCTCTTCCTCTGCCTCTTCCTCCGCTGCGGCGACCCGCGGCGGCGTGATGCCGGCCACGGCATAGTCATCTGCATCCGCATAAGACGATGACAGCTCCACGCCCTCCGGCAGCGTGATATTCGAAATATGCACCGACTGGTTCATTTCCAGCGCGCTTACATCAATCTCAATATACTCTGGCAGATCTTTTGGCAGACACTGAATCTCCAGATCCACAATCAGGCGGGTAAAGATTCCGCCATCGATCTTGATGCCGGGCGCCTCATCGTCGCCGACAAAGTGCAGCGGCACGCGCAAGGTGATCGCTTCCGTCGACTTGATGCGCTGCAAATCGATGTGCAGCACCTGCTGCTTGTACGGATGCATCTGCACCTCTCGCAAAATAGTGCTTTGCCTCTTCTTATTTTCGTTGACATCGATGATGGCCGAATGAAAGGCCTGAACTTCGAGATTATGCATCAGCCGGTCATGGTCAGCGGTGTAGCAGGCATTGTCCTTGTCCGCGCCATAAACCACTACAGGTACCTGTCCGGCGCGCCGCAGCCGGCGGCTGGCCGAAGTGCCCGTATCGTCACGGGCGGTTAATTCCAATGTAAAGTTGCTGCTCATTTGCTTGTTTTACCTGATACGTCTGTCACCCTATGGAGGCTGGCCGCCAGCGAGGCATGGCCGGCTAATCCACAAAAATTGAGCTGACCGAATCACCGGCAGAAATGCGCCGAATGGCCTCGCCAATCAGCTGTGAAACATCAAGACGGCGAATTTTATTGCTTTTTCGTGCCTGTTTGGAGAGTTTTATTGTATTACAAACCACAATCTCATCCAAGGACGATGCCTCAATGCTGTCCACGGCGCTGCCCGAGAGCACCGGATGGGTGCAATACGCTTTCACGGACGCCGCTCCGCGGGAGATCAGCGCATCGGCCGCCTGGCACAGCGTATTGGCGGTATCGACGATATCATCAATGAATACGCAGGTGCGCCCTTCCACCTCGCCGATCACATTCATGACCTCAGCCACATTGGGCCGCGGCCGGCGCTTGTCGACAATGGCAAACTGCGCCTCAAGCTGCTGTGCGATGGAGCGGGCTCGCACCACTGCGCCGACATCGGGAGATACAATCGTCAGATCATCCATGCGCTGCTTCCACAGATCGCCGATAATCACCGGCCGCGCATAGATATTGTCGGTCGGGATATCAAAAAATCCCTGGATCTGATCCGCATGCAGATCCATCGTCAGCACCCGGTCCGCCCCGGCCCGATCAATCAGGGAGGCAACCAGCTTGGCTGAAATGGGCACCCGGGAATTGCGCGGGCGCCGGTCCTGCCGGGCGTAGCCCAGATAGGGTATGACCGAAGTAATGCGCCCGGCGGACGAGCGCCGAGCCGCATCGATCATCACCAGCAGCTCCATCAGGTTGTCATTGGTCGGGGCGCAGGTCGGCTGAATAATGAATACATCCATATTGCGGATGTTCTCTTGAATCTCAACTGCAACTTCCCCGTCGCTGAAACGCCCGACAGTCGCATTGCCGAGCGGCAAAGACAGATAATTCGCCACCCGTCCTGCCAGTCCGCGGTTGGCATTGCCAGTCAGAATCATCATGTTTTCAACAGACATGGTCAAAACCTATTGAATCAGTTGGAGTGCATAGCCATGAGTCCGTCGCGGGCGGTGATCGCGGCACGTGCGCATCTAAGCGCAATGGCCAATGCCAGGCGCACCCATTCACGATACAGTCTGCCAGGCAACGACCCGACCATGAAGATTGCTGGAAATTGAGGAATCGATGTCAGTACTGAAAGTAGCCGGACCAGGGAATCTGCCCCCCATTTTATTATGGAAAGCAAATTATTTCCAATTTTGCTCGCATCCAGGCAGCGGCTCAGTGTGGAATCCGCAAATAATTCTTGACTTCCAGCTCCAAGAGCCTGTAACATGGCACTAATGTCAATCAAGTGTGTCTCGGAGGACACGACTATGAAGATCATGCAAAATCGCTTTACCCCCCCCGCTAATTTCTTAGCGGCCGTTCTGGTGGCCTTTGGACTGGCCGGTCCGGCGGCGGCCCAGCTGGTCATTCCCGCGACCACCGGGGCGGAAGCCTGCACCCAAGGCCAGTCAGAACGCAGACCGGAGGTATTTAATCTGAGCACTCCCACATCAGACAGTCTGGGATTCACGTTGCCCAGCATCACGCAGCAAAATCTTAGAACCTGGGAGGGAAATCCCCAATTACTCACGAAAACAGTTTATGTGGGGATTCAAGAAGGCGGGAAGGGTCTCCCAGGGCAGACAACAAATCTCGGCTCAATCGGATCAACTCCCTCAACGCAGCAGGACATCAACTACTCCAGCCTGAAGAAGAATACGCGCTACACAGTCATTGTATACGGCAATCTTTATACCGATCCGTACATCCGCCGCTGCTTCAAGACCCGCGGGGAGTTCACGAATGCGGAGCAGAACCTGAATGCTGACGGCGCGGTCGATCTAACGAAATTCGGCCGGACCGGGTGCTTTGCGGTGGCCCGCACGCAGCAGGACATTAAGGACTGCATGTGCAACGGCACGCGCGGCGGCACCCGGATCCTCGCCGGCCAGACTGCAGGGAGCCAGGAGGCCAGGCGGCGCTGGATGTGCCCGGACCTCAGCAACTGAGCCGGAGTGCGGCCGGACCGGGTGTGCCGCCTGGCGGCGCCGGTCCGGCATCCCGGAACATCCCGGACACAGGGCGGTCTGCGGACCGCCTTTTGCCGCAAGGCATTGCTGCAATGCTCAGGCGGAGCCGCGGCTGACAGTTCAGAATGAGACCCTGCCCCATACGCACATCTGACGTGTTTTCTTGGGCCGGAGCCCGCTGCGGCAAATTCATGATTTTTCCAGTCACGAAAAAACTATTATGAGAGATTGGGAACGAGGTCAGATATTCAGCGATCAGAAGAAACGGCCCCTAGGCTGGACAGACTTATGCGACGACGCGATTTTCTCAAGCTCAGCTCGGCGGCGGCCGCAGGCGTGGCGCCCGCCAGCCTGCTCGGATTCGCGCAAGGCGGTGGACGCAACGTCATCCGCCGCTCCGTACCGCTGGGCAATACCGGCATCGAGGTGTCCGATATCGCTTTCGGCGGCAGCCGCCTGTCTGATCCGGAACTGGTGCGCCAGGCATTTGAGCGCGGCGTGACCTATTTTGACACCGCAGAAAGCTATCGCGGCGGCAGCTCCGAGCAGGCGCTCGGCCAAGCGCTCAGCGCAGTGCGCTCGCAAGTCATCATTGCCTCCAAAACCAGAGCCCGGGCCGACGAAGACCGAGATGAGATGATGCGCGCGCTGGAAGGCAGCCTGAAGCGTCTTCGAACCGACTACGTGGACATCTACTACAACCATGCAGTCAACGATCTGGCCCGACTGCAAAACGATGAGTGGCTGGAATTTACCGACCGCGCCAAGCGTGATGGCAAAATTCGCTTGCGGGGTGTCTCCGGTCACGGGTCCCGACTGGTCGAATGCATCAATTACAGCCTGGAGCACAATTTGGCGGATGTGATCTTAGTCGCGTTTAATTTCTCTCAAGATGCCGGCTTCGAGGATCAGGTCCGCCAGTTCTTTCACTATGTGGCCTTGCAGACCGGCTTGGAGCCGGTGCTCGACAAAGCGAAGTCCGCCGGCGTGGGCATCGCTGCGATGAAAATACTATTGGGTGCGAAACTCAATGAAATTCGACCGCGCGAGCCGCTGCAGACCACGTTTGCCCAGGCCGCGCTGAAATGGGCCCTCGCCAGCAGCAAGATTGATGTCGCGGTCATCTCAATGACGGAACTCGAGCTGATTGATGAGTATCTCGGCGCTTCAGGCGCCACACAGGTGAGTGCTGCCGATATTGAGGTGCTGGCGCAGTATTTGCAAATGCATAGCAGCACGCAATGCCGTCAAGGGTGCGGCATCTGTGCGCAGTCCTGTCCGGTACAGGTTGAGATTTCGGATGTGCTGCGCGCCCGCATGTATGCCGTCGATTATGGTGACCGGCAGATGGCTGCGACCACTTACAGCGCCCTGGAGCATGATGCCAGCAGCTGCATTGCCTGCCGGGATCAGCCGTGCATGGCAGCTTGCCCCAATGGACTGCCAATTGCAAGCCTGACCCAGAAAACGGCCCATCTGCTCGCTTGAGCATGCTGCGGTTTTTTGCCCATTTCCTTTTTTTGCTGGCGGCTTGGACACTGGTCATCAAGTTCATCCTGCCAATCATCTGGGCGGTCCATGAGGGTGTCGCGATCCAGACCTATATCTACTGGGATTTCTGGTGGGCCGCGCACTTGTGGCTCGGCTGGGCGCTGCTGACTCAGCACAAATTCGCCTGGCCGGGCGCGATCATCATCTCGGCAGTGGAGATTTTGATCATTGTGACCAAGTTTTGGCTGTTTCTGCCCGACCCGCAGTGGACTGTATGGACGATGAACTGGTTTGTCAACAAACTATTTGTCTTGACCTGCTTCCTCGCGCTGCTCGGTCATGCACTGGTGCGCAAAAGAGCTTATTTCGCCTAGTACTCTGATTTCACGCCCGCGGGCGGGCCGCCAGGATGCATTGCGGCAATGCCAGCTGGAGAGCTGCGGACTTTGACCTGGGCGCACCATCACGGACATCGCGAATTTCCCCCTCGACTCTTCGAGATCGGCACCTGCCGACAGGCCTCAGTGAAAAAACGATCTGCCGCATCTGACCATAAAATGCATGAAAACTCAGCTCCGGCTTTTCTTTTGCATGCTGCCCTCTGATCACGGCTGCCGGCCGCCGCAGGCATGACCCCGCCTCGAAAGAACTGCAAGCCGTGCCGCTCATGCCAGCAGCTGTCTTCTGCATTCCGACCCAGCCAGCGCAATGCGCCCGCCTCAATACCGCGGCGGGCTGGTTCCGGATGCTGCTGTGCATCGCCCTGTCCTGCATCAAGTGACAGAAAGCGGCAAACTCAGAGGAGCCAGTCCTCTTTATGCTGGACGAATGTGCGGTGTTTTATCTTTTTGGGCCACAAAGCAAATCGATAGTGTCCCAGCTTGAAAATCATACCTGTCTGCATGGGCAGCCGGGGCACATCGCTCTCCGGTCCCTGGCAGGCAGGGTGAGCCTCGCCCGCGGTCCCGAGAGCATCAGGGCCGCGCCGAAGTCCGGAACCAGACACTGCCTGGCAGGACCTTCGTGCCGCCGTTCGGACCGAATCCCTCGGGCGAGAAATTGTTTTCGCCGTGGACCCAGGCCGTGACGCAGACAGCGGCGTCCGAGCGGGCATACATCTGCCTTGACCATCCATAGCCCGCCTGGGTCCATGAGCTGCTGCAGGCGGCCGGATTCTCGCTGCGGCAGTTGCCGCCGCCGCTTGCATGGCTTTGGGCGCAACGCACCCAAAAACAGCAGGGCGGATCATTCAGCGTGCGGTCGGCGGCGGTCGGCTGTATGATGCGAATAGCCTCGCTGGCCTGCTCAGCCGCGGTCAGGCGCCTCAGCGGCACCTTCCACACGCCGCCATGCGCACTGACCCGCTCCGCCGCAGGACCGGCCTGCAGGCCAATTCCCTGCGGGGCAATGTTTCGGGCAATGGAGGTCTGCGCCGCGCTGCCGGCGCGCCGGCGAGAGCTGTCAGGCGCTTAATGAGGAGGGAGGGGCAAAGCGTTTCATGAGGCGGCCCATAATGCCTTCCTTATGACAGCTGGCCGTGCATCGCTGTGGTGAATGCCATGTCTCAGAGGAAAGGCTGATGCTCAAGCTGGGACACGGCTGTTCCCTGCAGCATATGCTATTTTTCGGGAATTTTTGCATTTGTTGAAAATCTCATATTGTCTCGGTTTGAAAGATAAAGCTCAGCCTATGCAGAATGAGAACAGACTGAGAAGCAATTGGAAAATCTCCCGTCTCTGTGCATCCATGCCGGCTCATGCAAGCCCTTGCAGGCAGCACAGATGCCACAGGCGGCCCGCAAGGACAGAAAAGGCCGGCTGATGCGGCAGGGCTGCGCTGTGCGCGGCGCAGGCAACAGCTGGAGCAGAACTCCAGGCTCTGCGGGGACCGGATGATCTGGAAACTGCCCGGGCCAGCGCATCTGCCCCAGCCTCACGGCCCCGCACCGGCCGGGAACAGCCGAAGCCTGCCCATGGCGGCCGGCCGGATCGGCACGGCCGCCGGAAGCCGGGCGATCAGACAGCTGCTGAAACCAGCGGGGCGGGCCTGTCGGCCCGCTGTCTCACTGGTTGCCGCCGAGCAATCCGCCCCCCTCGTTGACCCGCGCGCAGCCCTTGCCGCCCATGAACAGGAAGTAGGCGCTGCCGGTCTCCGTCCATTGGCGGGTGTTTACAGGCGGGCTGAAGACCGGGACGACCAGCTCGCCGGGGCCCTGATTGATATTCCTGGGATTGCGGTTGGTCCAGACATGGGCGCCGGCCTTGGGGCGCACCTCGATGATGTTGTCGCCGAGCACGCCGCCGGAGAAATTGATGTTCCTGGTCCCATCCGGGTCGCGCCACTGGTTCCCGCCGATCGCCGCAGTCCGCCACTCCCAGTCGCTGAAAGTGGAGTTGAAATCGTTTGTTGAGGTAATGAATCCTAGGTTGAGATTGAAGCTCCGTCGCGTCACGCTGGGGTTGGTGGACGAGAGAGTCAGCTTCATGCGGCCCGGTGTGGCGTGCTCGCCGCAGCCGTCCACGACTTGGGAGACCGATGCAAGCGAGACGGTGCAGATGCTGCTGGTGCAGCTGGGCGGCGTCTGCGCCTGCGCCGCTCCTGCAAGCAGCCAGAAGAGCGCCATCGCGGCCGCGAGGGCCGTCAGCCTAGCGAAGGGGGGGGGTGAAGCGTTTTTTATGATGCGGCTCATAGCGTCATCCTCAGGACAGTGGACAGGGTGCCGCCGCAGCGAGGGCCAGGCCTCAAGGGAGACACCGGATTCTCAAGCAGGGACACGATTCTTCTGCCGCTTATACACTATTTTCCGGAGCATGGCTGAAATTGTTGAGAATCTCAGACTGAGATCCTGACCCACAAATCGATGATGTGGAAATGATGAATCAGATAGTTTTCAAAAATTTCCTGCCCCATCAGAACAACTGCAAAACATCGGTCCCGGCGGCCGGATCCATTGAGTCCAGCAGCAGCCTCTGCCAGCTGACCGCGGCGACACCGTCTTTTCCAATGAACTCCTGCATTGGATACTGATGCACCTGAACGGCATTGCATCGGGGAAATTTAGACTTGAAATACCTCAAATTCTTGGACACCTCCCGAAAGCGGAGCTTGCACTCGATGGCAAAGACCGGCTGTCTGTTCTCGGTAATGATCAAATCAACCTCCCGGCCCTCAAGATCTCGAAAATAGGCCAGATCAACATCGCGGCCCTCCCAATCCTGCAGAAAGTGAATTCGCTTGAGCAGGTGACTGGCAATCAAATTCTCGAATCGCGCCCCTTCATCGTCCACCTCTGCCCAATTCCAGTGATAATGCTTCTGCTCTTTTTTGACCGCTCTGATCTTCGCAGAGCCGAGCGGAGGCAGTCGATAGAGCAGATACATGCGCTCAAAAATATCAAGCCAGTGAGAGACCGTCTTGTGAGCGCAGGCCAAGTCTTCGCGAAGCGAGTTGACAGACAAAGGACTGCCGACCAGCTGCGGCAATCGCAGCAGCAGCTGCTCCATGGCCGACAGCTTTTGGACCCATTCCAAGTCTCTGATATCTTCATTCACAACCCGGCTTCGAAATTCACGCTTCCAGCGACGGGCTCTCTGCAATGATCCAGACAGAAATGGCTCTGGAAAGCCGCCGAGCGCCAGCAGGCTTTCAAAATCGTTCTGTGACCGGATATCAAGCTCGTCCACCGTCAGCGGATGCAGCCGGTAGTAATGATAGCGGCCTTGCAGCGAGTCACCCGAATGACGATAGAAATCAAGCCGGGCGCTGCCAGTGACCACAATTCGCTTTTCTTGAGAGTGCCTGTCATAAAAGCCCTTGATATAGTTTCGCCAATTGCCGAATTTATGAATCTCATCAAATATCACAAATGATTCAAGCGGAAACTGTTCTCTGAGAACGAACTCCCGATCTTCCAGGATATCCCAATTCAGATATCGATGCCCGGCGGGCGCGATGTGGCGCGCAAGTGTTGTCTTTCCAACTTGGCGCGGACCGCCGACAAAAACCATTTTTTGACCGAGGTCCTGAAGCACATAGGTTTCCAGATCGCGTTGCATGATCTACCCGTATTTTTGACAGGTCCCTAAATATAAACCATGTATTTTAGGCACCTGTCAAAAATTACCGATTTTTGGGCTGTGCAAACCCGGCAGCAGCGCACACTTGCATGAGCTGCTTGTCTGTCACACGGAGATGCGCATCGGTCTGAAGAATCAGCTGTCAATGCGGATGACATCGCTGATCAGGCGGCGCAAGCGCTGAAGATGTGCCGCAAGGTTAATGACTGAATACTATGAAAAAGGAAAACCGGCCACTCTCCAAAAATGTGCGGCAGGCTAAATTCAGGAATGCGGCTGGATCTTCAGTCAAGCACACTCAAAGCTGGAAAACTTAGAGAGTCAGTCTCTATCTGAATCGGCCTCCAGTCTGCTTTTATAGTGCGCGGCCCCCGGCCCACGCGGCGCACGGACTCCTCGAAACTCCCAATCCCCGCCCATGGCAGTAGAGACAACCTCCTCGGTTGTCATCGGCTGATGACCGACATCGTCTCGAATCGGTGTCACGCCCTCCACAATCGTGTTGGTCAACGCACCAAGACCCTCAACCTCAACCGTAACAACATCACCTGGACTGACAGGACGGCTGTTGGCGGGCGTCCCGGACAGCAGAAGATCGCCCGGCTCCAGCGTGATATTCCTGGCAATGTCTGCAACCAGATAATGCATATCCCATTCCATTTCATTGGTGTTGCCATCCTGCTTCACCGCGCCGTTGACCATCGTGCGGATCTGCTTGTCGTGAAAATCCCAGCCGGTCACCAGACCCGGACCCACCGGACACAGCGTATCGGATCCTTTCACCCGCAGCATGGAGCCGGCATCCGTATCGCGAAAATCGTGCAGGCCGTAATCATTCGCCACCGCATATCCCGCAATGTAATCCCCGGCTTCGGCTGGACTGATATTGCGGCAGCAGCGGCCGATGACAATGGCGATCTCGCCCTCATAGTTCAGCCATTCGCAGCGTTTCGGTCTGACAATATCCGCCTTGTGCCCGCACAGAGCGGTGATCGGCTTGTGAAAATAGGTCGGCGTGGCGGGAAGCCGGGTCATATACTCTTCGACGCGGCTTCTGTAATTCAAATGCACACAGATAATCTTGCGCGGCTCAGCCGGCGCAAGATGCACGGCTTCGCCAATCGAAATGACGCGTCCATCGCCGGCGACGAGATCATCACCCTGCCGCTTGACGACAGTCGGATAACCCGCCAGCAGGATTCGACGAAATTCACTCATGTTCCCTCCGGTCTGGGCTTGACACACTCCGCTGATTCGGTTGAGAACTGCCCATTATCGCATCAAATCCGACCTCAGCGGCTCATCAAATAATCATACAATAACTGACCTTTCCACTCGACTGAACAGCTCGGAGCAATGCGGTGTCCCTGAAAGGCTTCATGTTTCCCCGAAGTGCGACCGGCAAAGCCTCGCTGGTTCCCGATACCCCCTGGCACTACTCCGGCACGACCCTGACACTGGAATATGTGACGCACGCCGACAGCGTCGCTGAGCTGCTGCCCGATTACTTGGAACCCGCAGACGAAAATCCCGGTGCGGTTGCCGTGATCTGGGCCGATTGGCAAAACTGCCGCGATGACTACAGTGAGATACTGGATCCGGCCCGCAGCCAGTATATGGAGGTGTTTGTCGTTGTCAGATGCAAGTATAGGGGCAAAACCTATTCACGCTGCGTCTATATCTGGGTGGATTCCGACTATGCAATGGTTCGGGGACATCACCAGGGCTACCCGAAAAAACTCGCCTCGATTTATCTCTCCCGCCCGATCAACGTAGGGCAGGCAGGCCCAAGACTGGAGCCCGGCGGCCGATTCGGCGCCAGTGTCTCTGCGTACGACCACAAGCTTATTCATGCAACATTTCAGATCACGGGCGCCTGTGATCATGCGGGATTTGTAAACAGCCATCCGATGCTGCACAACCGCTGGATGCCCTCCATCGAAGGCGCCGGCGAGGACAGTCTCGATGAGCTGGTTACCATGAGTGCGTATCAGGCAGAAGTGGGGCGATCTTTCACGGGAGACTTTGACCTGCAGCTGTTTGCCTCACCTGCAGAGGAGCTCGACCGGCTGCAGCCAGTCGAGAAAATCGCCGGCTACTGGCGGGAAATCGCATTCTCCTGGAAAAGCGGCACCACCTTGCGCCGCCGCAATCTGCCAGAGATCGGCTGAATCGTCAGCTTTCAGTTTTCGGCAAGCTGCAGCAGGCATGACAATCTGGCACCCAACCGACGACGGCTACGCTGATCTGTCGGATCACGATGCTTTCGTGAACGGCGTGCCGCACAACACCTTCAAGAGAATGCGCCGCGAAGACCCGCTGGCCTGGTGCGACGGCGGACAGTACCAGGGCTACTGGTCCATGACCCGCTATGATGATATCCTGCGGCACAACCGCAATCCGTCGCTGCTCAGTTCCGCCCGCGGCATTCGCATGGAAGACCAAAGCCGGGAAGAATATCTCGCCCGCCGGACTTTTCAGGAAACCGATCCGCCGGAGCATACCGTCACCCGCAGCATCGTCAGCGAGGCGTTTTCCAAAAAAGTGATTGATCGGTCAGAAGGCATCATTCGCGAGCTGTGCGAGGACATCCTCGATAGCGCGCTGGCCCTGAAAGAATTCGACGCGGCCGCCCGCATCAGCCGCCAGCTGCCAATGCGCATGCTGGGGCGCATTCTGGGACTGCCGCCGCAAGACTTGGACTGGCTGGTCACCAAAGGCGATGAGCTGATTGCCAACACAGACCCCGAGTACTCCCAGTTTGTGCCGGACCAGACTGACACGGATGAATTTCGGTACCTGCCATTTCGCTCGCCGGCCGGCGCAGAGCTTTTCAGCTATGCCAAGCAGCTCATGCACAGCCGGCCCGAACCCATCGACAGCGAGGGTGTGCTCAGCCTGGTGCTGCAGCCCAGTGCGCAGGGCGAGGTCATCAGCGATACCGAATTTCGCAACTTCTTCTGTCTGCTGGTCGCAGCGGGCAACGACACGACGCGCTATACCCTGTCCGCCTCCATGCATGCACTGGCAAGGCAGCCTGAGCTCTTGCAAAAACTGCAAAATGCAGACCCCAGGCTGTGGGCATCAGCGACCGAGGAGTTTATTCGCTGGGCCTCGCCAACCATGCATTTTCGAAGAACCGCCACAGAGGCTTTCGAGCTGCACGGCAGGCAAGTCCGCAAAGGCGACAAGGTGGTGTACTGGTTTGTCTCCGCCAACCGCGATGAGCGCCGCTTTGCCAATGCGTTCGAGATTGATCTGGCGCGGCAGCCGAATCGGCATATGGCGTTCGGTCAGGGCGGACCGCATGTCTGCCTTGGCATGTGGCTGGCGCGGCTGGAACTGCGGGTGCTGCTGCAGGAGCTGGCTCACCGCATCCAGTCGATTGAGCTGATCGAGAATATTGAATATGTGCGCTCCAATTTTGTCGGCGGAATCAAGCGGCTGCCTGTCAGGATGACATTGAGATGACCGGCCGGCAAATGGCAGCGCAATGGATTGTCTTTTCGAAAAACACTGAGTTTCAATGATGAGCGATGTAAAGCTGAGAGTGCTGTTTTGTGATCATCTCAATCTGGCGCGCGGCAAATACCTGCCCCTGAGATTGGCCTCGGGAGAAACCAGATTCTGCCAAAGTATCTACGCCTTGGCCTATGACAAGGAGCTCCTGCCCGCGCCATGCTCATTGCTGCTGGAAGGACTTTCGGATATGACGGCTCGCTACGATGCCAGCGAGACGCGCCAAGGGTGGCTGGGCGCGGAGCGCGTCGTTATCGCCGATCAGTTTGACAGTGCCGGCAACAGCCTCGCTGTGTGCGGCCGCACACTTTTGCAAAACACGGTCCAGCAATGGCAGCGCCTCGGCTATGAGACCAAAGTAGGCATTGAGCTTGAAGCCTACGCGTTCATCCGCGATGCCAGCGGCGTCTGGAGCCCCTGCGACACCCCCGGCGCATTCGTTTACGGAACCGGACCCTTCATCGATCCGCTCGGACTGACAGACAAGATTTACCGGCAGGCGGAAATCTGCGGCTTTCCGCTTGAGATGATCACCTCCGAATTCGATGCGCCGCAATTTGAGTTCACTCTCCGATATGCCGACGCCCTCACCGCCGTGGATGATATTTTTCTGTTCCGGCTGATGGCGCGTGAGCTGGCCATCCGGGAAGGCATTTTGCTGACCTTCATGCCGAAACCGATTCCAGAACTCAGCGGCTCCGGGGTGCACATCAATTTCAGCTTGTGGGATGCGCACGGCGCCAACGCCATCGGCGATGCAGACAGCGAGGACAAGCTCTCGGAACTGGGGCGATCCTGCGTCGCAGGCTTGATGCATCATCATCGCGCGCTGGCCGGGCTGCTCGCGCCAACCGTCAATTCATACCTGCGTCTGCAGCCGGCCAGCCTGTCGGGATACTGGCGCAACTGGGGTCCGGATCATCGCGGCGTGACCACTCGCATCAGCGCTGAGACCGGCGATCATGCCAGAATCGAGCATCGCATGGCCGATGGGGCCGCCAATCCCTATACAGCCGCTGCAGCCGTTCTGCAGGCCGCCCGACTGGGATACGAGAAAGGCTATGCCCTGCCGCCTGCTGAGACCGGCGACTGTCTGGAGCATCATGACGCCGCCGACGGCGTTCCCGAGAATCTGGGCACGGCGCTTGCAGAGCTTCAGTCTGACACTGACCTGGTTGATGCGATCGGCGCCGATCTGGTCGGAAACCTCGCGGCCATCAAGGCATATGAAGTCGAGAGTACCGCCGACCTGGACCCGCTGCAGCTGCGAGAGTACTACATTCACTATATCTGAGTCCAAGCCGTCTGGAAAATTCGAAAACTCGGACATAAGCTCCGAGCCCTGCCCGGCATCGCCTGACCGGCACAGAAAGCTGAAAGGCCGCGGCGCCTACCAGCGGCCGATGATGATCCCATACCGCTCGTCGCGTTCCGGACCTTGGTCCCGGGCCTGCTCATAGTCCAGTCCGACCCGGCGCTTGAGCGAGTACTGCCACTCAAACAGAGCATCCTTCAGATCGCGGGTCACTGCGGCATAGCCCGGGTCTGAGCCCAGGTCATGAAGCTCATCGGGGTCTTGATCAAGATCAAACAGCTGAGGGGGGAATCCTTGATAGTAAATGTATTTCCAGCGCGTGTCACAAACCATGGTCGCGCGGCATTCGCAATGAGGAATGCCCAATGCATAGCGCACCCCCCGATCTGCATAATCAATTTCACTGATCGCGTACTCGCGCCGGGCGGCCGCCGGCGCAGACGACCGCAGCAGCGGCAGCAGAGAGCGGCCCTCAACCCGCTCGCGGCAGACCTCGCCGCCAGCCGACTCAACCAGTGTGGGCACAAGGTCAACCGCCTCGATCAGCTCGCTGCACACTGAATTTCTCGTGGCGCTCGCGGCCGGGTCGGGATCGACAACAATCAATGGAATCTTGACCGAAGGCGCATGAAACAGATCCTTCTCCCCAAGCCAGTGATCGCCCAGATAATCTCCATGGTCAGAGGTGAAGACGATGAGCGTGTCATCCAGCAGCCTGCGCTCCTGAAGAAACGCCAGCAGCCGTCCGATATGATCATCAATCTGCCGCACCAGCCCCATATAAGCCGGTACGACGATATCGCGAATTTCGTCGCGGGCATAATTCTGACTGTATTCAGCCTGCATGAACGCATCCACCACCGGATGCGGATTCTCGCGCTCAAGCGCGCTTCGGACCACGCTCTGAACCTGATCTTTTTGAAACAGGCTGTGATACGGCGCCGGGGCAATGAGCGGCCAGTGGGGCTTGATGTAGCTTAAGTGCAGGCACCATGGCTGCTGATCAGTCTCCTTGATGAAATCGATCGCTCGCGCCGTGATGAAAGCCGTTTCAGAATGCTCTTCATGAAGGGCAGCCGGATAGGCAGAGCTGCGCAGCTTCCAGCCTGAATGAAGGTTGCCAGCGGCATCGATCCCACTGTTTGCCCGCATCTGCCAAGGATTGGCATCTTTGTATCCGAGCGCCTGCAAATACTTCGTATAGCCGAGATTCTCGGGCAGAATCGGGTCGGGATACAATCCTTCATGATGCTCATACGGCTCAAATCCGCCGCTGTCCGCAGTGCGCGCCAGATCTGAGTTCGGATCAACTGCGTGTTTTTGAATCTCGACTCGGCTCTTGCAGCTGTGGGTCTTGCCGACTACCGCAGTGCGGTAGCCCAGCGGCCGAAGATAGTCACCGAGCATGTACTCGCCCAGCTGCGTGGCATCGTCGTTGGTGCAGACCCCATGCGATGACTGATAGCGGCCGGTGTAGAAACTGGCGCGCGAAGGCGCGCACAGCGGCGCCTGGCAAAATGCGTTGTCAAACCGAACGCCGCGCCTGGACAGGGCATCAATGCTGGGTGTCTCAAGTGTTTTGTGTCCATAGCATGACAGATAATCCTGCCGGAGCTGATCGCACATGATGAAAACGATGTTGGGCCGACTTTTCATGCATTCAGCGCCGCCGGAGGCAGCAGACTCATTGGCTTCGCACAAGGCTGTGAACAGCGGTCAGCAAGGGTTCTCAAGGCACAGAGGGCGACTTCAGTGAACGGAGCCTTCCAGAATCTGCAGAGTCTGCAGGTCACTGTGAAAATCAAGCGCATAATCACCGCCCTCGCGGCCGATTCCACTGATCCCGAAGCCACCGAACGGAGCGGTCAGATCTCGGATCAAAAAGGTATTCACCCAGACGGTGCCGGCCCTGACCGCCCGCCCGACTCGCGTCGCTCGCCGGGCATCGGAGGTGTAGATGATCCCGGAAAGGCCGTACTCCGTACTGTTGGCAAGAGCGATAGCCTGCTCCTCGCTGTCAAAGGTCTGCAGCGTGAGAACTGGACCGAAGATTTCCTGCTGAACGACTTCAGACGCATTGGAGACGGGCTCGATCAGCGTCGGCTTGTACCACAGCTTGTCCGCCTCGAAACGCTCGCCGCCAAAAATGATCCGATCCCCATTGGCCTTGGCACGCTGGATGAATCCCTCAACTTTATGCAGATGATCCGGATGAATCGCAGGGCTCAAGGTGGTCTCGGCACAGCGGCTGTCACCGTACACATGCTGTGCCGTGCAAGCCGCAAGCCGCGCCATGAATTCAGAGCGAACGGAGGCTTCCACCAGCAGTCTGGTACCGGCCAGGCAAACCTGGCCCGAGTCCTCGAATTGCGCGGCTGCTTTTTGAGCCGCTGCCTCGAGATCCGCGTCCGCAAATACGATCAGCGATCCCTTGCCGCCCAGCTCAGCGGTAAACGGAACTAAGTTTCTGGCGGCCGCGACACCGATTGCGCGCCCTGTTTCGGGGGAGCCGGTAAATGAGATTCGACGCACTCTCGGATCCGAAACCAGCGCCGCGCCGACTTCACTGCCCAATCCCTGCGTGATATTGAAAACCCCCTCCGGGAATCCCGCCTCAACGACCAGATCCGCCAGCAGGCTGGCGGACAGCGGCGCCCATTCGGCCGGCTTCAGAATCACAGCGTTGCCAGCGGCCAATGCCGGCGCGACCTTCCAAGTCGCGAGCATGAATGGAGCGTTCCATGGCGTGATGACGACCACCGGTCCGGCGGGCTGGCGAATCACTCGGTTTGCGGTGCCTTTTGAACTCCAGCTTCTCTCCTCATGCGCCGCCGCCAGCTCAGCGTAATTTCGAAAGTTCAGCGCTCCTCTGGGAACAAGCCTCAATCTGAGACTCTCGTGGAGCATGGCCATATCGAGACACTCGATTTTTGCAATAGCCTCAGCGTTTTCATCAATCAGGTCGGCCAGCCGGAACAGAATCTCATTTCTTGCAGACAGTGTCATGGCTGACCATTGGCTGCAGCCCTCCACCGCCGCTGAGACCGCCAGACGGGCTGTTGCGTGATCACCGCGTGACACATCCGCCAGCTTCTGCACCCAGTCGAGCGGCGACCGCACCTCAAAACTGCGGTCTGACGCAACCCGCCTGCCGCCAATCAGATGGTGAGGCGAGACTGAGACACCGTCGATATCGACTCTGGCATCGGATTCTTTCAATGACTTTTCTCCCTCGTATCCGTTAAAATCAGCTGGCCCGCGTTTTATTGTATGATGGCAGAGGCTGCTGAAAATATAAAAATCGGCTGCGCAATGAATTGGCCGCAGTCTGACAGGAGAGATTTGAAATGGGAGAAATTGTCGGCGCCGGTCTCGTATCGCACGCGCCAACGATCATGTTTTCTGAGCCATTGCGTCATGCAATCAACGATGGCAAGGAAATCAGCCTGGTCCCCGGACTGCGGCGCTTGCGCCGCGAGGCGCTGGATCAGCTCCAGCCGGATGTCATCGTGGTTTTCGATACGCACTGGTTCACAACTGTTGAGTTCGTCGTTTCCGCCCAGACCCGACGCCAGGGCCGGTACACGTCTGAGGAGCTGCCGCGCGGCATGGCCCAGATACCCTACGATCTGAAAGGGGATCCGGATCTGTCGAGACTGATTTGCGATCAGGTCAATTCGCAAGGCATTCGCTGCCATGCCAGTGAGGACAGCGCATTGCCGATTCACTATCCGACCATCAACGTTGCGCACTACCTCAACCGCGGCGAGGCATGGATTTCCATAAGCGTCTGCCAAACCGCCCAGGATCATAATTTTCTTGCGGTAGGCCAAGGCATCGCCGCCGCCATTGCCGCCGCCGACCGCCGCGCAGTCCTGCTTGCCAGCGGCGGCATGAGCCACCGGTTCTGGCCGCTGGATGAGCTCGAGCAGCACGAAACCTCCGATCCGTCCAATATCATTACGCCAGAGGCGCGGCGCGCAGACGAGCAGAGACTCAAATGGTGGCGCCAGGGGGACCATCAATCCGTCATCCATCAGATGGACAGCTACAGACAGCATGCGCCGGAAGGAAGATTCGGACACTACCTGATGATGGTCGGCGCATTGGGCGCCGGCGCCTGCCGGGCAAAGGGAAGAATGTTCAGTGACTACGAGAATGCTGCCGGCACAGGGCAGGTTCATGTATGGTTTGACCGACCGGATACGGGGTGGCATGCCCCGTAACTCAATTTAATCCATCAAAAAAGGAGATGAGAGAAACATGAAGAAAGTTTTACAAATGGTGGCGCTCAGCCTGGTTCTGCTGGTACCGTTTGCACAGGCGGAATATCCGGAAAAACCCGTCTCGTTTGTTGTTCCATGGCCTCCGGGTGATCTTGAAGATGTTCTCACACGGATGATCGCGGATGAATTCCAGGCCACTTACGGCGTAGCGGCGGCGGTGGTGAACAAGCCGGGCGGCGGCGGCGGACCTTTCCCGGGTGCGGTTGAGGTGGCCAATGCGCCGGCCGATGGATACACGATCGGATCTTTCATCATTGCCGTCCCGACCATCGGACCGAACATCGGCATCCCGGAACTGAATCCCAACCCGTTTGAGCCGCTGGGAATCTTTCTGACCTATCCGTTTGTGATTGTCGCCGGCGGGGATGCCCCCTATGATGACATGCAGGGACTGGCGGCGCACGCCAAGAGCAATGAGGTCGCTTTGGGGCATTTTGGCGCCCCGCTGATTCCAACGCGGGTCACCTTGGCATTGGCTAGAGAGCTGGGCTTCAGTTTTAGCTCGGACGCGGCTTTTGACGCCCTGGATTGCAATACACTGGCCTCGGGCGATGTCGACGTCATGAACACCACGCTGCAGCTGGTGCTGCCGTGCATGGATCAACTCAAGATTCTGGCCTCGGTCGGCAATGAGCGGATCGGCCTGACACCCAATGTTCCGACGGTTGGAGAAATCGCGCCGAATCTCAATATTGCGCTTTGGAACGGTCTGTTCGTCCACCAGGACACCCCGCAAGAAGCTCGTGACAAGATTATTGCCGTCGCCGAAAAAGTGGTTTTGTCAGATGCCGCTCAAAAAATTGCTGATGAGACCGGCGCACTGATTTACTGGCAGGATGTCGCGGCCGCGAACGCGCAGATTGCAAGCGATATCGAAGTGCTCGGCAATCTCAACTAGCTCAGAACAGCCGCCCGGCGTCATGCGATCCAATGCCGATCGCATGGCGCTGCGGGTCCCTTGATGCGGACAACGCACCGCCGCGCCAATGTCTGATGACCCGCTGAAGCGCCGCTCGGGGCAAAACCGCTCCCGAGGCGACCTCTATTTCGCTTCTTTTTTTCTTGCTGCCGCGCTCTTGCTTCTGTCCCGTATCGGGACTGAGACGAGCTGGGTTGAAGGGGCTCAATTTTTCTCTCAGCCGCGGTTCTGGCCCGCTGTCAGTCTGCTCGGCATGACCAGCTTTGCCCTGGCTTACTTTCTGGGATCAGTTTGCTCTGGCCGGGACAAAGAGGACTTCCGAGAGGTGATTCTGTGGCTGAGGTCCATTGAGTACGCGCTGTGGTTTATGGCTTATGTTTTGGCGGTTCCGCTCTTCGGCTATCTCTTTTGCACAGTCATTTTTGCCTGTGCGCTGAGCTGGCGCGCCGGCTATCGGGACAAGAGGACTTTCATGATAGCCGGGGCGATCAGCGTCATCATTGTTACGATCTTCAAAGGGCTTTTGTCGGTCAAGATTCCGGGCGGGCAGCTGTATGAATATTTTCCCGATGCAATGCGCAGCTTTATGATTCTGTATCTATAGGCCTGCAAATGGAGTCATTGGCCTCAGCGCTTGAGCTTCTGATCCGCTGGGATGTACTGGCGGCTCTGCTGGTCGGCTCGGTCGGCGGTGTCGTGATCGGCGCGATACCCGGGGTCGGACCGGCTGTCGCCATTGCTATCCTGCTTCCTGCCACCTTTGCACTGGAGCCGATTGTCGGCCTGACGATGCTGCTCGGCATTTACGGCTCGTCCATGTATGGCGGCGCGATACCCGCCATCTTGGTCAATACCCCGGGAACTGCGGTGAACGCGCTGACCACGTACGACGGGCATCCCATTGCCAAAAGCGGAAATCCCAGACGGGCGCTGTCTTTGGCGTATTCAGCATCCTTTTTCGGCGGCATATTCTCGATCATCTGCCTTATTTTTCTTGCGCAGCTGCTGGCGGTCATCGCCCCCCACTTCGGCAGCCGGGAAATCTTCCTGGCAGCGCTGTTTGGCATTGTCTTGGTCGTGCTGGCACACCGCAAGCAGACTTTCGCCGCCGGCATGCTGGCCTGCCTTGGCATCTTCATCAGCACAGTCGGCCTGGAACCGATCAAGTATACGCGCCGATACACATTCGACCAGACATGGCTCACTTCCGGCTTTGATCTGATTGTGGTTGTGCTCGGCTTGTTCGCGCTCTCGCAGGCCTTTGTGCTGCTAGTGCAAAAAGATGAGCAGCCCGATCCGGTTCAAGTCAAGGGCGGCTTGCTTGATGGACTGAAGGAACTCCTCGGATACAAGCGAATCGCTGCGGTCTCATCCGCCTTCGGGGTGGCAATGGGAATGATTCCGGGGGTCGGCGAGTTCACCGCCCAGTTCTTTTCGTATAGCTATGCCCAGAAGACCTCGAAGGAGCCGGAGAAATTCGGGCGGGGCGCCCCGGAAGGCCTGATTGCATCAGAAGCCGCCAATAACGCCGTTCCAGGCGCCGCAATGATTCCTTTGCTTGCACTGGGCATTCCGGGGGAGGCGCTGACGGCGATGATGCTGTCGGTGTTCTATATTCACAATGTAATCCCAGGACCGCAGCTGTTCGCCAGTCAGATGGATTTTGTTTTGGCGCTGTATCTGGCGCTGTTGGTACTGAACATTATCGTGCTGCTGTTTCTTGTCTTTGCCACACGCGGACTTTTGCATGTCGTGCGCATTCCGACCCGGTTTTTGGGAATTGTGATTCTGACACTGGGATTCGTCGGGGTCTATTCCCTGCGAAACTCGATGACGGACTGCGCGATCGCTGCTGGATTCGGAATCTTCGGCCTGATTCTGAAACGTCTGAGCCTGCCTGTCGTACCGATCGTACTGGGCATGGTTCTGGGCGGAATCATGGAAACCAAGCTGCGCTCAGCCATGGCCCGCGTCAAGACGCCGCTTGACTTTATCGATCGGCCGATTGCTGCCATCATTTTCAGCCTGATTCTCCTGGTTATCGCGATTCATATCCATGCGCATGTGAAAAGCCGAAGACAGGCTGCGAGCAAAGGCAAAGCTTCTGGATAGCCGGCGATAATGATTTTGCAGTTGATCCAATGTCTTGTCTAAAGCTTTCTTGCGTACCGCGATGTCTTGATACTGTAAAGCAGACCGGCCGCGCGTACGGCATGACGGCGAGAGCATGTTCACAGGCCCCGAATTCGAAGGTGCGCGGAATCGATGAGCAAAATTCCAAAAAATCTGATAATCATGTCGGTCGCCGCGCAATTGAAAGAGATTGCAGTACAGCTGTTCAATGAACATGCCAAGCCATATTCTCTTGCGCGGTCAGATTCAACAGCCGTCGGCAGCCTGCGCCGGCTGGACGGCGGAAAACCAGCTTGCCATTCTAAGCGTATACTGAAAGCTGAATGTCTCAGGTCAAAATACAAAGCCAAGTCCGATAGATTTGCGCTGGACGGGAGGCCTGCAGCTGATTTCGCCGCAAATTTGGAGATTTCAATTTTTTCTGCTACGATAATCGAATCGGATGCGATTGCATCTCACTGAAAGAATCTGACACCCCGGAGCCCGGCATGCAGGACAAGACCCTGATCGAATCATTTGACGAGGTTGAGGCGCGGTTTGACGAGGTCGACCTTGCGCTGGAGGACTGCGTACGCGCCGGCGCACAGCGTGCGCAGGAGTCGGGCCGCCGGCTTGCGAGACTTGAGCGAGCGGTTGCAGAGCTGGCCGCAGGGCAGACACAGCTGCAGGCGGCGGTCCAGGCGGCCGTGAGCGACCTGCGGGAGGCCCGGGTCGAGATGCATGAGCTCCGATTGCGGCTGGACCGGCTGGAGCAGGGATTGCAGGCCTTGCAAGCCGCAACGGATCAGTTGAGCGCGGCCGCGGAGCGGCGCCTGGAGGTTTTGGAGTCGTCGATGAGCCGCTTCCGGCTGGAGTTGAGGAATCATCGAGAAGAGTTCAAGCTTTTGTCGGATGATGTCAAGGTCTTGAAGAGTGATGTGGAAGTATTGAAGAGCGATGTCAAGGTCTTGAAGAGTGATGTGGCAACATTGAAAGGCGATGTCAAGGCGCTGCGAGGCGATCATGAGGCGCTCAGCGTTTCCGTGCAAAAGCTGCGCCTGGAAATGCGATCGGAATTCGCAAGGCTTGAGAGCAAGATGGACGCGGGATTTGCAAAGCTCAAAAGAGAGATGGATGCGGGATTTGCGGAGCTGAAAAGAGAGATGGATGCGGGATTTGCGGAGCTGAAAAGAGAGATGGGAAATCTCGGCAACAGCATTGGCGCATTTGTCGAAGACTTCTCGGTCCCGTCTTTGCGCAGGATCATCACCTCGCTGCATGATGTGGATTTTATCGCACCGTTTGTTTTTTTCGATGCCAACACGGGGCAGCGGGAACTGGATGCTTTCGCAGTGACCCGGACGGAAGCCGGCGCTGCAGTGCCGCTGGAGGCTTTTGTGTTTGAGATCAAAAGGAAGTTCAACGAGCCGGATCTTGAGCAGCTGCGGAACAATATCACTGCGCTTCGCAAGGCAATGCCTCAGTTTCGCGAGTGTCCGATTTATGCCTATCTGCTGGCGGCCTCGATCCGCGAGGCGCAGAAGCAGAAAGTCTGGGATGCCGGGATTCATCTGGTGACGTTTGGCGACAGGCTGTTTGACTTGCCGGTGCCGCCGGCGAATTTTGAGTTTGACTACGAGATTGGCATGCCCAAGCGGCCGGCCGGTCGCGGCCGGCCGCAAAGAGCGGTGCCGCGGCCGCATCCGCCGTTTTATCTGCAGCAGCTCAAGCGTGTCCGCGATGCGGTCAAGACCGGCCAGCTGCACTGACCGGCATCCGCCGCCCTGAAAACTGCGGCTGAGCTGCGCTCAAGCGCACGGCGGAGTGAAAAACAGTCCAGCAATTTGATTTGGCCTGCCGGCAAAATTCCCGAATTTTGGCAGCGCCCCAGTTAGAAAACGGCCGGACAGGACTGAAAACAGAGGCGGCCCGCAGGCCGCCTCCGGTCATCAGGCTGCCGGTCTGCCTCAGCCAGTCTGGCCGCTGCCGCAGGCGAAAGCCGCCTGACGGCAACCGCCCGCAGCGCCGTCAGTTGGTCGTGCAGCCCACGTTCTGTCTCCAGGCGGCGTCCATCATATACTTGTAGCCGTCTTCGGCATCTGTGTGCGCCCAGCTGCCCGACGAGTTCCGGGCTCCGCACATGCAAGCTAGGACCTGAGCCCGGTCCTTGCTGAAGGCGTAGCACCCGCCCGACCACGAATCGCCGGGACCGGCGCCGCCGCGACCCGAGCCGAAGGGGATATTCAGATCGGCTGCCGTGCGGAAGCAGATTCGGGCGAAAGGGGCCAACGTGCCTCTGCGAAGGCTCACGGTATAGCGCGTGTTCTGTTTCAGGCCGCTAAAAGTTTTGCGGCCTGCCGACAGGGGATCGGCACTTGTAACAACACCTAACAGTTCGTTACGTCTTCGGGATTCGCCATTTTCATACAGATTCATGAAAACGGCCGCAGCGGCATCGTTTCGGGAATAATAGCTGTTCACCAAAGCAAGCGTAATCTGATTGAAAGAAACTTGCGCCGCGTCTTTGGTGAGTGTGCCGCTTGCCACGCGAAGCAGATTGGCGCGCTGCTCGGCTATGCCTGAAGGACAGGCATCGGCACCTGTCTTGCCCAGAATGTCCCAGTGCGCCTGCGCGGGCGGTGCCAGCGCCGCCAGCAGCAGAAGGACTGCTAAATTAGTGAGGGGGGTGAATGAGTTTGGGGCTTATATACTTGACGATCCCAAAATATGCACTATATCAGTGTGCAGCAAAGGAAATCGTTATGGACAGCCTGATTCAGCTCACACAAAAGTTTGCCGCCGTTGAGGCTTGCCTCGAGCATCTCAAATCCGTTCGCTGGTCGGATGGCGCCTATTGCCCGCACTGCGGCGGCAGCGAGAAAATCTATCACCTCAATGATGGCCGCCGTCACAAATGCGGTGAGTGCGGGCGCACATTCCGATTGATCACCGGCACCATCTTTGCCGACAGCCCCATCAGGCTGCTTCCCAACTGGTTTGCGGCGATCTGGCTGGACACATGCCATACCAAAGGCATATCAAGCGTCCAGCTGGCAAAGGACATTGGCGTGACGCAGAAAACGGCCTGGCACATGCTGCAACGGATCCGCCATGCATCCGGCAATGATGAGCTGGACATGCTGGGCGGCGTTTCGAGGTTGACGAGACCTGCATTGGCGGCAAAGAGAAGAACAAGCGTGCCAGCAAAAGGACTTCCGGGACACAGGGGCGCAGCGCCAAGACAAAGGCGGTCGCCTTGGGGATCGCTGAGCGCGGCGGCAAGGCACGGGTCTTTGATGTGGATTCTGCCAAGGCCGCAAGCGTCCTGCCGCACATTCTGCGGAATGTCGCCTTGGGGACGGCGCTGAATGCCGATGAGCATCGTGGATACTCGATACTTGATGAACTCTATGAGCTGGGCCGCATCAGTCATTCCGCCGGGGAATATGCGCGCAATGATATCCGCACCAACACCATCGAATCCTTCTGGGCCTTGGTCAAGCGGGCCTGTATCGGCATTCATCATTTCTGGACCAAGAGACACGCCCAGCGGCATCTTGACGGATGCGCGTATCGATTGAATTGCCGGAATATGGGACGGGAGGCCAGAGTTGCAAAACTGCCTGAGAAAGGCATCGGCACCAGTCTTCCCTGCAAGGCGTTGATCCAGTGAGTGCCGCCGAGGCTGTCCCTCTCAGCAATGTGCTGCGGATCACAAAACGCCCGCATCTTGACAAGGCTCCGGCGGCCCCGTCTGTCAAGCGGGCTGGCGGCAAGCGGACGCTCATTCCCGATATAGCCAAGCATTTCCCTGAACGCGCTGGGACATACTGGGAGCCGCTTGTTGGCGGCGGGGCGGTGTTCTTCACTTTTGCCAGCCGCATGGATCAAGCAATTCTCTCTGACCAGAATGAGGAGCTTCTCATTGCCTGTCAGGCCGTAAAGGACAGCGCTGACGATCTCATTGAGGCCTTGCGTCACCATGAGCATGGCCACAAGGACAGTCGCTGCTGCAATCGTGTTCGGGGGCAGGAGCCAACAGACGCAATCGCCATTGCTGCACGGTTTATCTGCCTCAGCAAGACCTGCTGCAGCGGCCTCTATCGCGTCAGCAAATCGGGCAAATCCAACGTCCCGAAAGGACGATACAAGAACCCTGGCATTTGCAGCGAGCAACGTCTGCGGGATGCCGGCAAGGTCTTGGCCAAGGCAACGATCCGCGCTGGCGATTTCGAAAAGGTTGCGCGGCCCGGCCCGGATGACTTCATATACTGCGATCCTCCCTGCGATGCCTGTTTCACCGGTTATCAGCCCGGAGGGTTCACGCCGGATGATCAGGAGCGGCTGCGCAACGCCGCAAAATCCTGGACAGAGTCAGGCGCACAGGTCATGCTCTCCAACAGCGATACACCGTTGATCCGGCGCCTGTATCGGGGGGGGCAGGACAAGAGATTCCTTGTCCATGAAGCCGAGGCCCCACGCTGCATAAACAGCCGTGCGGATGGCCGCGATCCAGTCGCGGAGCTCATCGTCACGACTTATGGCTAGAGGCGCACGGGCCAATCAGCGCGGACGCGCGCTGGAGAACGCCATCAACGATCTCCTCTCTGAAGAATACGAGCAGGTTTCGCCTGCAAGGTTTTTTGCACTGCAAAGCTTGCGTCAGCCCGTTTTTGCTGAACAGGGCCCCATCGGACGTGACATCTATGGCAAACAACGCCGGGCTGACTTCATACTGCAGCATCCGCAGCGTTGGGTGAAATGTCTGGTCATTCAATGCAAATGGCAGGCTTCAAGCGGGAGCGTTGATGAAAAATTCCCTTTTGAGGTGCTGTCGATCCAGTTGAACGAGTTGGCCGTGTCTCAGTTTGAAAGTACCCCTGTGCCCGCAGTCCTGACAGGAGGCGCAGCCTCACGTTGACATTCGTGAGTGTCCGTCCATTGTCAGGGTCGATGCCGCCGCTGTCACATCCGTTGCGGCCTCCCCGATCACGTCAGTCGTCGTCCCGGATGTCGAACACCACATGCTGGCGCGGATTGACCTTCAGGGCGACGATGAAGCGGTTTTTGGGGTCGTCCCTGACCGCATTGTCATTCGTCGCCGCCACAAGGTAACCCTGGTTTGGAGAGCCCGCGGCCAGGATAGCGCACACAGAGTCCGTGGTAAATGTGGCCATGACAACCCCTCCTTGAATCTTGGTGCTAAGAGGTCGGCAGAAGGCCCCCTCGCATGGGGTTGTGTCCCAGATGTTCACGCAGAAAAGCACTTCATTCAGCAAACTCCGATCTATACCATTGCAACCGGGCGCCCTATGGACCTGGAATAAATTCCGGCCTGTGATCAACTGACCTTCGGTCAAGGTGCCATCGCCGCCAACTAAAAACTTCTCCAGGGTGAGCAGGCGCCTGTCATTGCATTGTTCGGCTGTCGGCAGGTCTTGCGCCTGCGCGTCCAGCGGCAGGGTGAGGGCCGCCAGGGCGGCGGCGCATGCCGTCAGGCGTTTCAGCTGTGTGCAGGGGGGGGGAGCAACATCATGAACTCCTTCCAACTGTGATTCGGCCCGCACTCTACGGGATTTGCCTCGGTAAAGCCAAGAGAAAATTTCAAAGTTCTGGCCGACTTTAGGATTGTCAAGTATATAAGTCCCATGAGTTTTGCTGAATGTTTCATTTCGATCTCCTTCATGGTTGAGTCAGATGCGGTCATTGTACTGGTTTTTCTTGCTGCAAAACAGGCGCATTTCCAAACTGAGACACTGCCCGAATTTTTCGCTGACCCAAAAAAGAGGTCTGCTTTACACACTGTAGCCGACAATCGATCAGACGACTAGATTATTGAAAGGGCGAATCCAACTATAAGAATTTTGGGTTACCCAAATCAGCGAGCAAAGTAGAAAAATGATATCAGGCGATAAAATTGGACGATTCGATATTCTTTTACGCCTGCGGCCAATCCAATCAAGCGGCAATCTAGGCCTTTCCCGAAAGATTCCTTTCGGGCACTTTTTGATTTTTGAAAATGCCAATGACCGCAATCAGTTTCACGATTCCGATCGTCAACTCCGGATCTTTGATGCTACAAGTTTCCAGCCGCAATTAGGCAGACCTGTGCACACGGCTGCAACCGAGTGCAAGTTTGTGAATTTTACGACGGAATTCAGCGGATCAGGCATTCATTGCGATTCAGTCGTCTCAAAGTTCAGCGATGCTCGCGCTGCCCGCTGCTTTCGCCTTGTCCGCCGCCACGGCTGCTACCGCCAGATCCTGCAAGCCGACGCCCGTGCCGTCAAACAAAGTAACCTCTTCGGATGAAGTGCGTCCTGGATGGGTGCCATTGATAACCTCGCCGATCACGGTGATGCGATCTGCTGCCAGCGTCCCCGCCTCAAACGCGTGCTGCGCCTCGCCGATCGATATCGACTGGGCCACTTCATCGGTAAAAACAGAGGCGCTGGCAACAAGCTCTGCCTCCACTTCCTGCTTGCCGCGCGTATCCGTACCCATGCAGGCCAGATGCGTACCCGGCCGAATCCACTGCTTTTTGAGCAAAGCCTCAAAACTCGAAGTAATCGTAATGATCACGTCCGCACTCGCGCACACTCCCTGAGCCGAGAGCGCCTCAAACGGCAAGCCGGCCTCATCGGCGACCTGCTGCAGTCTGGACAGGTGCTCCGGATGCAAGTTCCAGCCGACAATTTTTTCGAACTCGCGCTGGGCAGCGGCGGCCCGCAGCTGAAAAGGCGCCTGATGCCCGGCGCCGATAATGCCTAGAATGCGCGCATCAGGCCGCGCCAGGCAATTGATTGAGATCGCCGCCGAGGCTGCCGTTCGCACCGCAGTCAGATAGTTGCCGCCGACGAGCGCGTGCAGGCGGCCTGTATCCGGATCAAACAGACAGATGACCGATTGATGATTGGTCAGACCCTGTTCCATGTTGCCCGGCCAGTAGCCGCCGGACTTGACCCCCAGAACACAGGCATCTCGATCAAACCCCGATTTGAATCCATACAGCGCGTTGGCATGCCCGATGGCCTCGCGAACCACCGGAAAATTGCTCGCGCTGCCGCTGGCCATGCGCCCGAATACTTCGCTGACCGCATCGAAGGCTGAGTGTGCGTCAACCAAACGCTCGCATTCAGCCTCTGAGACTAGGATGACCGGGTAATCACTCATGGAACACTCCATTCTTTGCTTGGATGGTTACAGGGCGCACTCGCCGAAAATGTGCTGTCGGGCGCCAGGCAGTCAATGCGGCATCTGGATCAGTAAGCCTTGCCGCGCGCGCTGACGGGCCATACACACTCGACGGTGCCGTCGCGCACACCGACATACCAGTCATGCACGTTGCAGGTCGGATCGCAGTGCCCTGGCACCAGACGCAGCTTTTCGTTGACTTTCAGAACGCCATCCGGGTCTGCAATGACACCGTGCTCGTCGGAACACTTGATATACTCGACATCATCACGCCCATAGACGAACGGCAAGCCGCTGTCCACCGACTGCGCCTTCAGGCCGGCATCGCAGATCGCCTTGTCGGTCTTGGCATGGCTCATCACTGAAGTGAGCAGAAACAAGGCGTTTTCCCACTCTCCCTGATCAATGCGATTGCCAGCCTGATCGCGAATCCGGCCGTAATCGGCATCCATGAAAGCGTATGATCCGCATTGCAATTCGTTATACACGCCGGATTGGGTCTCAAAATAATAGGAACCGGTGCCGCCGCCAGTCACCAGCTCAGCCTTCAGCCCAGCCGCCTCCAGCGCAGCCACTGCGTCTTTGACGATTGCGATCGCTGCCTCCAATTTTGCTTTGCGCCCCTCGTAACTCTCATCGTGCTGCATCGCGCCTTGATAGGCTTGAATGCCAGCAAAGCGCAGCCCTGGCGCCTGGTCTGCCGCCCGCGCGATGGCGACGACTGCATCACTGCCGGACACACCGCAGCGACCGGCGCCGCAGTCGATCTCCACCAGGCATTCGATCTCGGTCTCATGCCGAACAGCCGCTTCAGACAGCGCCGGTATGTTTTCGATATCATCCACGCAAACAAGGGTTCTGGCTCCATGCTTGGGCAGGCGGGCGAGACGGTCGATCTTGGCTGGATCTCTGACCTGATTGGAAACCAGTATGTCCTTGATTCCGCCGCGGGCAAACACCTCGGCTTCCGAGACTTTCTGACAGCATACGCCGATCGCTCCGCCTAATTTTTCCTGCAGCTTGGCGACATCGACCGACTTGTGCATCTTGCCATGGGCGCGATGGCGAATCCGGTTGGAGCGGGCATAATCTCCCATCTTGGCGATATTGCGCTCCAGCGCGTCCAGATCCAAAACCAGGCATGGGGTTTGAATATCGCTTTCCTGCATGCCTACAGCGGCTGGAATATCGTAGCCAACCTCTGCATTGCTGTCATTCTCAAGGGTTGCGGTCATCTCATTTCTCCTGTGTGAATTATGTTGTCCACGGCAGCCGGTCAAGATCGACATTGCCGCCGGTAATGATTACGCCCACCCTGCGGCCCGCAAAAACGTCACGATTCTTCAATATGACGGCCAGCGGCACGGCGCTGGATGGCTCAATCACGAGTTTCATCTTTTTCCACATCAATTTCATCGCATCGATAATCTCCTGTTCGCTTGCGGTAAGAATATCCGTGACAAAATTGGATACAAAATGCCAGGTCAAATCCTTCAATGGCACTTTCAGTCCGTCGGCCACCGTCTCCGGCGCGTCGTCGGCAATGATTTTGCCGGCCAGAAAACTTCGGCGCGCATCGTCGGCCTGCTCGGGCTCCGCGGCGTAAATGCCGACTTGCGGTCGCACAGAGGCGAGCGTCAGGCACGTGCCGGAGACCATGCCGCCGCCGCCGATGGGCGCAATCACCGCATCCAGGCCGCTGACTTGGTCCAGCATTTCCAGCGAGCAGGTTGCCTGGCCGGCAATGATTCGAGGATCGTTGTACGGGTGGACAAACTCGGCGCCGGTCGCCTGCTGCACTTGCGCAAAAACCGATTCCCGCGAGGATGTCGAGGGCTCGCATTCAGTAATTTTGCCGCCATACCCCCGCACTGCGTCTTTTTTCGCATCCGGCGCCGTGCGCGGCATCACCACATTGCAGGGAATCCCGCGCCGTCCGGCGGCGTACGAAAGCGACAGCGCATGATTGCCGGACGAATGCGTCGCAACACCGCTTTTGGCGGTGACCTCATCCAGTCCGAAAACCGCATTCGATGCGCCGCGGACCTTGAACGCGCCGGCTTTCTGCAGATTCTCGCACTTGAAAAACAGCGATGCGCCGCTCAGCTCGTCAAGACTTCTGGATGTCATCACCGGGGTGACATGAACATAGGGCGCGATGCGCTCGCGCGCCTGATGCACATCGTCGATGGATGGAATTTGCAAGTTTGGGTTTGAATCGCTCATCACTATCTGCTCAGCTCAATGTTGCATTTCAGGCTTTGGCGCTGCTGCGATAATATTCCTGCGCTGCCGTCGTTCCGGATCCCAGCTCGACCGGATATTTCAGATCCGCCATAGCCATCTCCGCGACAGCGATGCCGGACAGCGCCATCACATCTGTCAGTGCGCCAAGATGCCCGATCCGGAACACTTTTCCGGCCAGCGGCCCCAATCCAATCCCGAAATAAGTCCTGTAGACACTGGCAAGACGGTCAGTCAGCAGCTCAGAGCTGAAGCCTTCGGGAACGCGGATCGCACTCACGGTGTCTGAATATATATCGGTCGACTTGGCGCATAATTCAAGTCCCCAGCCCCAAATCGCTCGGCGGATGCCCTCGGCGATTCGCTGATGGCGGGCAAAAACGTTATCCAGCCCCTCTGCCAGCAGCAGATCAAGGCTGGCCCGCAATCCGACCAGCAGCTGCAAAGGCGGGGTGTAGGGAAATCCGCCTGATGCATTGGCGGCGATCATTTCGTCAAAGTCAAAATAGGTTCGCGGGCACGCCGCCGTCCGCGCCGCCGCCAGAGCTTTGCGGCTGACGCACAGCAAAGCCATGCCGGTCGGGAGCATGAATCCTTTCTGCGAGCCGCTGACGGCAACATCAATCCCCCAATCGTCCATTCGAAAGTCCATCGATGCCAGCGAGGAGACGCAATCGACAAACAGCAGCGCAGGATGGCCGCAGGCATCGATTGTCCGGCGAATTGCCGCCACATCCGACTTGACCCCCGTGGCGGTCTCGTTATGCGTCACCAGCACCGCCTTGATGCGGCGGTTCCTGTCGGACTCCAGACGCTCGCTGAACTGTTCCGCTGGAGCCGCTGTACCCCATTCGGATTCGATGACCTCAGTCTCAAGCCCATGGCGCTGGCAAAGATCAATCCATCGATGCGAGAACATGCCGTGCCGGGCGGCCAGTACGCAGTCTCCCGGCGACAGGGTATTCGCGATCGCGGCCTCCCAGCCGCCTGTGCCGGATGCGGTGAATGCAACAACTTCACCGCTGGCGGTTCCAAAAACGGTTTTGAGGTCTTCATACAATGGCAGCAGCAGATCAGCAAAGTCAGTCGAGCGATGATCGATGGTTGGCAGCGCCAGAGCATCTCGAAGACTGTGCGGAATGTTGGTTGGGCCTGGAATAAAGACTGGATTTTGGGTCAGCATGATGACTCCTTGGAAGTTTAATAGGGTTAGGCTGCCTCTGCGCGGGCGCAGCGCAGAAATATCAATGCCTCAGTGTATCGACTGGATTCTGCCCGCGCTCCCGGCAGCAGCCCCGGATCAAATCGATACTTGACTGACCGCATTCGAAGGCGCTGCTGCAGTCACGCGCATTATCGCATTTCAACGCTTTGGCGGCAAATCAATCAGTCCGCGCGAAGTCCTTGGCTTGCTGGGTTCAAAAGGACCAGAGAAAAACCCGTCATTCTCATGTTCTCGACTTGACAGTGAGTAAATTAGGCTGACAATTTGATATGATACAAACCAGCTTGAGAGCTTGGCGCTTGGAACTCACTGGCTCTTTGCTCAACTCAAGTCTGATGATGATTTTCGGACTGCCGGAACCCATGCATGAAAGTCACCCATTCGAATCGGCAAGACCCATTGCGCTGGAGCCCATTGCGCCTGGCGGCATGGGCTTGCATCTCAGCTGGCGCCTGGCTGGCAGTACTCGGCGCGAGTCAGGCAGCGGCCGATATCATTGACTGCGGCGCATTTCATCAAGGAACCGATCAGTATCTGACCCTTCATGAAGGGTTTTACGGTCAGATAGAAAGCCGCGGCTCTATCGATGCTGCGAAATTTCAAGATGACGCGCTGAAAGCGATGGCGCAGATTGAAGCGAGCGGGATAGACGCATACGAGGCCATTGCGATTCACGGCGAAATCATGGCAGAGGCAGTGACCAGCGCAACCTATGACGGCAGTTATGAGCAGCAAGTCAAAGCCGGCCTGCGGCGGGCTCGGCAGGCGTTTTTGCAAGCGCTTCCAGATTGCGAGCAGGCCCGTCAGGCCGCCGGCGCGCAGAATGATTCAACTGTATCGAGTGCGCCAAGACAGGCTGCATCGTCTCCGCCGCCCGGCAGCCAGCCGCCAATCAATCCATCTGAATTGGCCAATTCGCCCGCGAGCGAATCTGCTGCCAAGTCTCAAGACACGCATTCCAGCGATACGGCCGCTGCCGAGAGCATCCGACAGCTGCAGGCTGTCTTGAATGGATGCGGCTTTGATGCGGGACCCGAAGATGGCATTTGGGGCCGCCGAACCCGAAGCGCGGCGGAACAATATATCAGAGCCCACGGTGAGCCGCGGCCGGCCGCGGATGCGAATACTCTCATGATCCAGGCGGACAGCTATCGGGTCGGTGATGCGGGACCCTGTCCGAAGCCGCTGGATGCCGCCGCGGACCTGGCATCAAGCAGCGGCTCCGCAACGCAAGATTCCGCGGCTGACATGCCGGCGGTCAATCAGGCCAACCAGCAATTGGCAGCAACCGACTTCTCCAGCCGCAACATTTCAGGCGGCGACTTCTCCGGCGCCGACCTGACTCTGGCTGACCTGTCAAATGCGGATGCCGCAGGAGCTGACTTTTCCAATGCAACGCTGCTGCGCGCAAATTTCGAAAATGCCAACCTTGCCAATGCCGATTTCTCCAATGCTGACCTGACCGGGACGAATCTGAAAAATGCGCGCGTAACGGGAGCCGATTTCAGCGGCGCTGATCTGCATGGAGTTGATCTGTCCGGTTCGGCCTCTGCGGCCGCCAGCTTTGCCAATGCAAACGTCAATCAAGGCCGATTTGACAATGCCGACCTGACTGAAGCCGATTTCCAGGGTGCAAATCTGAGCGATGCGTCTTTCAAGAATTCAGTTTTGGATAAAGCGAATCTGATTGGCGCTGATCTGCGCTCAACCGTGATGCAAGGCGCTTCTGTGGCCGGAGCGGCATTGGCGTCAGCGCGAGTGAGCGCCGCCACCGGCCTGACTCTCGCACAGGTCGGCACAGCAAAATGGGCCGGGGAAATCACCAAAAAGATTCACGAAAAATCCTTGGCCGATCTCAAGCAAGGCGTGAAAAAACTGTTTTCTATCGAGATCAATCGGGAAGATGGAAGCTACATACTGGTCGATTCACACGCTGAGTGAAATGTGGCTGGGGTGCCAGGATTCGAACCTGGGTATGCCGGAATCAAAATCCGGTGCCTTACCACTTGGCTACACCCCATTGAAACCGCCGGCATCAGGGCTGTTGCCGCGGCAGCTGTAATTGAAATCTTTTGGCATCAAGCCGATGGCCTAATTTTAGGGAATTGTCTCTTAGCCTAACCCTGCGGCTGATTGTAATACAGTTATTGGAAGGGGCCGCATTTATGTAGAGCCGAGCGCTGGCAATCCTATTGATTACCATTCGGCCGGTCTGGCTATTGAAGTCCCCGGAATAATATCTGGAAACTGCGACTTGCTCACCATGCTTTGGTGAATATACCGCACGCTGTGCGCCACATCTTGAAGATTCTTTGCAACTCTATTTTTTTCGGACAGGCCGCTACTACTGGTTTTTTGATTTCATTCATCACAATCTCAATGGAAGACGCGAGATCTGTATCATTTGACATGACAGCCGCCATATCAAAATAGCCCTTTCCAAGCATCGTTCAACAGATTACAGGCGAGAATGACATCCGAACCTTTCTCTTCCAAAGCGTAAACCTCAGCTTTCACTGAATTAGGCAGTGGTTTGTTTGACTTTCATCACCTTTTGTGCTTCTTGATGACATTGGCGGGGTAACTGTGGACAGATAAAATCTGATTTAATTCCGCGACAGAATAATTGCCCTTTGGCAACGCTATTGTTCCTGATTGTCTAACTTGAATCGGTATGTTGGCCAAGGGTGAATTTATCACTGGTCTCCAAATCGTTTTAGCTAGAAGTCTGCCAAAATGCACTTCAACCTCAGGCAAGGATCGGAGTGCTTTTATATATAGCTTGCTGCCTGGCCGGCACCCTAGGGTCCAGTATCCCAGAAACACGTGCAGTGAAGTATCGAAGTTTTTCTACATTGCAGTGGTTTGGCAGTGCGACCGCCGCAAGTTCGACCGGATTAAGCCGCTTTGTTTGTATGCCTTTACGCCGTTAAATCTCTTTGAGTCGATAATACAAATTGAATCCATCAACATAAACTCTTGTTTGCATGTTTATCCTTAAAAAAGCAGGGACTGCGATTGAGCAGTCCCTGAGCCGACAGCACACTGCCGGCGGGTAATCTGCCGGCTAATATAAATCATTAACTGAAATGTTTCAACCCAAGCCTCTTCAGGGCAGTGTCTCAGTTTGAATTGTTGGCATTGGCCCTGTCTGAAAATTGCAAAAACATCTTGCGGCAAAAGATGGTCCGCAGTCCGCCCTGTGTCCGGGAGGTTCCGCGATCCTCCAGCGATATCCGGTTCCGGATTGACGCCCTCGCGTGGCCCGCACTCCAGATAGCCGGACGGCTCAGCTGTCGAGGTCCGGACAATTGAGATACTGCCTTTGCGCCTGGCTCGCCGCAGTCTGGCCGGCGAGGATGTGTGTTCCGCCCCGGGTGCCGTTGCAATAGCAGTCCCGAATGTCCTGCCGCGTGCTGGCCACCGCATAGCACCCGGTCCGGTTATATTGTTTTAGGTTGGGTCCCCAAGTGCCTTCAGACAAAACCAGGTTCTGCTCCGCATTCGAGAACTCGCCGCGGGTCTTGAAGCAGAGGCGGTCAAGCGGATTTGAATATGGGTTTTCGGTATCGTTGTATAGAACGACTGTGTAGCGCGTATTCTTCTTCAGGCTGGAGAAAGTGCCGGACTGTGCCGCCAGCGGTTGGGATGAACCGAGATTTTTAACCTGCTGTGGAGTACCCATCCCCCCTTCTTGAACCCCCGCATATACATTGAATGAATTGACATACGGGATGCTATTAATGTTGAATGTCAGACTGTTTTGTGTGGGAATCCCGATAGAAAAAATTTGCTGATTGAGCTCTGGCGAGCCACCTTCCGTGCAGGCTACCGTGCCGGTAGTCGCCGGAATGACCAGCTGCTGGGCCTGCGCCGGCCATGCGAGGGCCGCAAGCAGCAGGAGGGTTGCTAATTTTAGCGAGGGGGGGTGAATTAAGGTAATCTTTCATTTTCGTTCTCCAGAGTGAAATGATATTTCGTTGATTATACCCATTTCAGCAGGCAACAGGCGGATTTTCAAACTGGGCCACTGCCCTCTTCAGCGGTAGTGTCTCCCCTAAATCCGCGCTATAGCGACATTTTCGCATCAATCGGTCGATTTCAGCCTTTTTCGAGCCCGATTTTGGCGGGTCGGCCGGCAGCGGTGAGAAAAATCGGGAATCGGCCTGTGCAAGCGGCGCCAGTGCGCCGCTTGCACAGCCTTTCGGCCCATTCAGTACCGGCGCAGCCCGCAGCGGAGCGCTGACACCTGCAAGATTGAAAGCGCCGCTGCATGCAAGCGCACTGAGCGGCAGCGGCTGCCAGTCGCTTTCCCGGCTGCTCGCAGTCGCATGCCGGATGTCATCGCAGCTTCTCGCCCGGATCGCACAGCCAATGCCGTGATCCTGGCAATGCCCGATGACTTTCTTGGACCAGCCCGCCGCATCAATGCGCACCCGGGGCACCTTCACCCCCGATGGCAAGGCCCTGATACAGCGCTTGACAAAACCTGAATTGTCCTAGTTCGGCGGGCGGCTGCCGCAGCGAAAATCGCTCGCCGCCACCGGCCCGGTCGCCGCGATGCGGCCGACCATCGGCATCCAGCCCCGCTCGGCATGCAGATGGCGCACAGCCTCCATGAGCAGCAGCACAAGCACATGGAGATACTCGCTGGCCCGACAGCCCCGGCTGCTGCCGACAGCCGGAAACAGCGGCTCGCACCGCTCGCTGAGCCCCAGCCTGCTCATGAAATGCGCAAATGCCGTCAGCCCGGCTCGGGAGGTGAATTTCGCGCCGGTCGATTCGCGGCGATGCGGTACAATTTCCATCCGTCTGGTCCTGTCTGTGCTTGGGTTATGTCTCACCCAATGGGGGAGACGGGGTTAAGTTCCAGCCTATCACACTGGCAGGGCTTTTCTTGTCTTTGGCTTCTCTAAAGCGGATTTAGGGGTCTCAGTTTGAAATTAAGAAAAACAATAAATAATCTATACTAATTCCCATGATTAAACAACATTTAGCTTATATTCCTAAATATTCGGAATATGCACAAATATTTGGAGCAAGCAAGAATGCCAAGCGACCGCAAGGACAAAAAAGACCTGCTGACGCGGTAGGCTGCGCTGTCCATGCAGCAAAAATCGCGACCGGCGAGATTGAGGATGCAGCAGGCAAGCCGCGCCAGCCGAATAAAGCCAATGGCGGGCGGGTCGGCGGCGCTCGCAGAGCGAAGTCCATGACTTCAGAGAGACGAAGCGAGATTGCGGCACAGGCCCGATGGCAGAAGTAAGCTCACCCCCCCTGCCGGGCAGCCGAACCAGCCCAAAACCTGCAAAAAGAGAATTTCAAGCTGAGACACTGCCCGGTTTTAATCCCATAGAGTCATCGCTTGATCCATCTTCTGTGAGCCTGTCAACTCATCATCCTGATCAGAGAAGCTGTATCCATGCAATTGGCGAGCGCAAAGACAGCCGGCACCAGCTCAGCCTCGTCTTTGAGCATGCATGCTCAAAGCTGTTATGCCTGCATGCACAGCAATGCATTGTCCAGCTGGACGAGGTGATCCAAAATCCGAGTCAATGAGACCTCAAGCCGCCTCAACTTATCTGCGCCGGAGCTGTGGGCCTTCTCTGGCAACTCCGTGGTTTGAGAGGTGTTGAGTAGCACTGCGACGATTGGCCCATGCTTTGGCTATTGCTCCGTTTTGCGCAAAGAGAACAGTCGCCATCATCTGTGTGCGCAATGTGCGCGATGCGGTTTCATCTGCAGACAGAATCTTGGAGCCGGCTGGCGGTGTGCGGGCGATTGATATACGCTGCGGCTCTTCACCCGAAATCTCGCACTGGCCGGCGGTCCAGGAGTGCCGGATAGACCTCGAGACGGCTGAGCAGGTCGGCCGCATGTGACCAGGTCACACCATGAATACGGGCCACATCGCGCAGCAAACAGGACAGGCTGACTCGGGCGGGGAATGTGGCCGGGGGTGTTGATAAAGTTTCTGTATTCCCGGGTGCTCAAACCGATGGGGCACCTTGGCGCGAGTTATGCTATAGTTTGCGCATGAGCGATTCCATAGTCCAAGAATTGGACAAGAAAACTGCTTTGCTTGAGGAGCGAATGAACACCAAACAGGCAGAATATGAATCGGCACTTGACCGCCTGCGCGCAGACATGGCCAAGCGCGACCATGATATGCGCGCAGACATGGCCAAGCGCGACCATGAATCGGCCAAGCGTGAAATGAGGATAATCTATGCGGTATTGGCTACAGGCGCATTCGGCGTTGCCATTCTCGGTCTATTGATGCAGTTTTCCTAACCGCTGAAAAGCTGCCGAGCAGATTGGCGCAGCCGGTCTTTGTGTGCTGACATAGAGCATGGCTGGCGGATGTTTCGTATGCGGGCGATCAAACCACCAGGATGCGCGGGTACCGGATGCGTTCTATCGAAAGCGGACTTGTCATCCATCGCAAGCAGGCGGTCAGCCGCGAGACATCCGGTGCCCCCCGCATTGGGCCCAAGCGGGCAAAGCGCTAATCTGGCGTAATCGCATTACCCGAACATTCCTCGACATTTTTCGATATGTCGGGAGCTGCGCAGCGGCTGCAATGACCGATCAATCTAAGAACGGGATAGGCTGAAATTCAGCGCCTGTGAAGTCCTCAAATTCGATGCATTCACACGCTGGTGTCCGGTCCAGGAAAAATATGTTGACGCATCTGATTGACAGATATAGATTTGCGTTTCACAGCATCTGCGATCAGCTTGCAGCATCCGAAATTCTTCAAAAGATGCAAAATATCCAACGACTGTACCCAAACACCAAGATTAGAACTGCAGTTCTTTCAGGCCGTCAGAATCTCAACTGATAAGCTGCTAGAGCTGCATAGTACTGCTCACCATCTGCCTCAAGACCTGCGAAACCGAATTTCCATACCGCTTGGCCATTGCCAGATACCTTCAGCAGCGCCTTTGAGCAAAGTGAGCATGCTGCAGGCAGTTCTGCCCTGCAGGCGAATAAAAGTGAACGGTGCCGTCACCGCATGTCACAACAATCACATCACCGGCAGCAACGGCGCCGGCGACCGGCGCACCAGCCTCAATCTTGAGGCCGCGTTTCTCCAGCACAGATTCATACACCGGCCCGGATTCGTTGACAGACCCACGCCGGTCATGCGTCACGCCGCTCGGCACGCCTCGAAACCTTCTTTCAGTCCCATGCTTTCGAGATCGCGGCCGATGAACACCACGCGGGACGAGCGGGGCTTGCCGTCTGACCATGGACGCATCGGCGATCCATCCATCAGCATATGTGCGCCCTGAAAGACAAAACGGTCTTCATGCCCGGCAAAATCCAGGATCCCCTTCGAGCGCAATATGTCTTGGCCGCACTCCTGCAGCAGCTGACCAAACCACAGCTGGAACTTATCAAGGTCAAGCAGTGTCTCCGAGACAAATGAGACGCTCGCAACCTCATCATCGTACTCATGGTCGTGATCGGAGGTCAGAAAATCCGGCTCTACCTCGAGAACGCGGTCCAGACTGAACGCATTGAGTCCAGCAACTTTATCCAGCGGCGCTGCGCAGTGGGCGGTGCGAATGATCTTTGCATAAGGATTGATCTTTCGGATCCGCGCCTCGACTCGCTCCAGGCCGTCGGCTTCCACGAGGTCAGTCTTGTTGAGCAGCACAACATCCGCAAAGGCAATTTGCTCCTCGGCTTCGTGATGCTCGCCAAGCTGCCCGTCGAGATGGACCGCATACGCGACGGTTACAATCGCATCCAGGCGGGCACGGTCGGCGACATCCTGGTCGACAAAAAAAGTCTGTGCGACAGGTGCCGGGCCGGCAAGACCTGTAGTCTCAACAATAATTGCATCAAAGGGGTCGCCGCGCTTCATCAGCCCGCCCAGAATCCGAATCAGGTCGCCGCGAACAGTACAGCATATGCAGCCGTTGTTCATCTCGAATACTTCCGCGCCAAACTCATTGACAATAACGGCATAGCGCTTGCCATGGCGTTCCGTGAGAATGCGATTCAAAAGCGTTGTCTTGCCAGCACCGAGGAAGCCGGTGAGCACAGTAACGGGGACTTGTGTGGTCTGTTCCATAGTTCCTCCTCTTAAGGGTTTAAGCATGTCAAATGCTGCAATCGGCAAGCAGCCGTGAATCTGAAGGACCGGGCACTGCAGCGCGATGCCTGAGGCTGCGCACGACAAGCGATCCAAGCATATAAAGACGCAATCCGGCGAAAACGGTTCGCCTTTAGTGTTTTGCCCAGTACCCGGAATGCAGCTTTCGCAGTGCGTCTCCAGAATCTCACGAGCAGAAAGCGCACGGCGAAGAAACTCGAGCAACGGCGGCAGACCCAGGTGGACAGGCGAGGCAATCTCTGAGATATTGTGTACCCTCTTGCAATCATTGCAGCGGGAGTGCCCTCATCCAGCGCCGGAAACAGCATAAAAGGCTCAATTTGTGCTGTGCTGGGGTTTGAGCAAGGAAAAAATTTCTTAATTACCACTTATCCTAAGCCAGATTTATGGCACAGCAGGCTGATTGCAACTCATTGATATGACGAAATAATAAAATGGGCTTCACGGCAGATGCACCCGTGCTAGACGAAAAGCTCATCGGGACCAGGACCGGCGAAACGATGCCGAGGCTGGGTTCCATTTTTCAGTCCCTTTCTGATCAAGCATTTAGGTCGGGTCGGCAGCTCTCAAAATATGCTTATTATTAGTAGTCATTAGGAAAAATTTTGAGCGAGAAGCTTTTCTGTCAGAGCATTCTCGCCGCGCCGGCTGCTGCATCGCAGGACCTCATGTTCGGGTGAAAATTCCAGTTCCAGCAACTGCTCCCCTGCACTGGTCACGGCGCATTCATTGATTTTAGTGCACTCCTCGCCAAGAGACATAATTCACCTCGCCTGCGTCTTGAATTTTGAGCGCATGTGCCGGCGACGAGCGGATCTGCGACTCCCAGCTTGCACCCTTTGCTCTGGAACGCATCCAGATTCAGCTGCAGTGATGATCATTTTCTAATAGGTTTTAATGCAATTTATTAGCACTTTTTAATATATTTTAGTGTATAATTTCTTTCTGAAAACGCCGATATCGGCGTTGCATACACTGTCATGCTTGTGCCAGAGAAGCATCAAGCCTTTCACCGCCCGGCAAGTCTTCCAGCCATGCTCAAACGCACACTGCTATCGAAATTGCTCGAATGGAAACAGAGAGCAGCCCGCCAGCCCGTTCTTCTCAACGGCGCGCGGCAGACAGGCAAGACATTTTTGCTGCAAAACATTTTTTATGAGGCCGGGAAGTTTCGGCGCCTGCATTATCTCGACTTTGAGCGTGACCCTTCCCTTGAAAGCATCTTTGATGATGGGCTAGGTGCGAGCTCCGTAGTCACAAATATCAGCCTTCGACTGGGTGAATCGGTCGATCTGGACCAAGATCTGATTGTGCTCGACGAAGTGGGCGCTTGCGGCAAGGCACTGCAGTCCCTGAAGTATTTTTCCGAGGAGCTGCCGCATGCCTGTGTGATCGCTACAGGCTCGAATATCAGTCTGCTGGAGTCTTTTCCGGTTGGCAAAGTCGAGATGATGGATTTGTTTCCCCTCACTTTTGCGGAGTTCCTGGAGGCAACCGCATCCAGCGCCGTTGTCAAAGCCTTTGCAGAAGCGCTTGACACCAGTGAATTGCACCGCCAGCTTTGGTCTGCGCTGCTTGATTATTTTTATGTGGGCGGCATGCCCGATGCGGTGAACCGATGGCTGGCCTCAGATCTGAGTCTCTTGAGGCGTGTGCAGCATGTAAACCGCATGCATCGGAGTCTGATTGATGGCTATCTTCGAGATTTCGGCAAATACTCTGGACCTGTGAACGCACAGCACCTCGAGTCTGTATTTCGGAACGTTCCTGCCCAGCTGGGAAAAAACATCGATCAATCGGTCAGGCGGTTTCGATTTCGGGAGGCCATCGCGGGCAAGAGAAGATATGCAGAATTGAGCGGTCCCATTGACTGGCTGGTGAAGGCAAAACTGGTCTCCAGGAATTATCCGATTGCACGCCAGCCCAAGCCTCCGCTGCACATTCAGTCGCAGGAAAATTTCTTCAAGCTGTTTCTGCTTGATGTTGGCCTGCTCGGAAATTTAGCCGGCATGTCGTATGAGGACCATCGACATCAGAAGACCGAATTCAAAGGTTTCATCGCCGAGAATTTTGTTCAAAACGAGCTCATTGCACGAGGGCTGGACCCGACTTACAGCTGGGAGCAAAATCAGGCGCAGATTGAATTCGTGATCAGAAACAGCCGCGGCGATGTTGTGCCCGTTGAAGTCAAAAGCGGCAAGCGAACTCAAGCCAAGAGCCTGGCATCCTATATCCATCGATATCGTCCGCGTCTGGCAATCAAGCTGATTGCCGCTTGCGGCGGACAGCATGAAACATTGCGTACCGCACCGCTTTATTACGCCTCAAAATTGCTTGAGCTCGTAGACGCAGATTAAGCTGTGTTGTCTTGCCTGCAGACAAGTGCCAGGTGCAGTCTATTTGCGCGCGCCCTGCACCAGCCGGTCCAGAATCATGGCGCAGAACAGGATTGAAAAACCCGCCAGAATGCCCTGTCCGACATTGGCATACTGCAGCGCCTCCAGAACATCCTCGCCCAGGCCCTTGGCTCCAATCAGCGAGGCGACTACGACCATCGCCAGGGACAGCATGATGGTCTGATTGATGCCGGCGCGAATCGAGGGACTGGCCAGCGGCAGGTCCACCCGCGAGAACAGATACCATTTGCTGGCGCCAAATGAGATTGCCGCCTCGCGGACATGCTCAGGCACGCCCCGCAAGCCCAGTACCGTCAGCCGCACGACTGGCGTGCCGCCGAAAATCATGGTGGTCACCACCGCGGCCGGCTTGCCGGTCCCGAAGAAGGCAATGACCGGAATCATGAACACAAACGCCGGCATCGTCTGCATAAAATCCATGATCGGCTGGATGAATGAGTAAAAACGCGGCCGGCGGGCACAGAACAGACCCAGTGGAATGCCAATGGCGATGGACAGGCAGGCCGCTGTTCCCAGCAGAGCCAGCGTCGTCATCGCTTTGACCCAGAAGCCCAGCAATCCCATATAGGCCAAAAACGCACCGGACCAGATGGCGGTGCGAACGCCGGCTGTCAGCCAGGTCAGCAGCACAATGAAGCTGGCAATCACAATCCACGGCGTGTTGACGAAAACCAGTTCCAGCGAATCCAGAATCAGGCGAATGCCGTACGTAATGAAATCGAACAAAGCCTCGCCTTGGGTGACACAGAACGTGAAAAACGTCTCAACCCAGGCAATGCTGGTCAAGCGGATATCAGGGTCGGTTGGAAACTGCGCCAGAATTTCAAACTGTCCGGGGAAACTGTAGTGATACATGGCCGCCCCCACGATCACGACCATGAAGATCGCACTCAGGATCAGCTGGCGCAGGGACACCCCCGAGCGCACCTTGCGATCCGACAGCCACTCCGAAAATTGCGCCTCCAGCGCGGTATTCGCAATCATGGACTGTGCGGCTTTGGCCGCGACCAGAATGACCAGGCCGGTCAGTGCGATCCAGATTCCCTGGTCAGCAATGGCCTGCGCTTCCATTCGAATGGCGCCGATCGACTCTTCCAGCGAGGTGACTGTGCGCTGGTAGACATCTGCTTTTTCCGACTGCGCCTCGATCGCCGCCTGCAGCTGCTGGCGGCGCAACTCCAGCGTGCCTTCAATGGATGCGATCCGCTCGCGGGCGCTGGCGGCCAGATCCCCGAACAGGCCGCGCACAATCTGCACATACCCGAGCGTCTCGATAATCAAAAACGGCAATGCCCATTTCCACAGGCCGCGCATGCCGAACCAGATCGGACCCAGCGCTGCAGCCATCAGGTTTAGAGTCGGCGTAAATCGGGAGCTGGCGCCGATTTTATCGAACTGGCTGATATAGTAGGTCGCGCTGGTGTGCACGAATGAGCGGATATTCGCCTCTCTCTCCCGTGCGTATTTTGCCGCGATCTCAAAGTCGATCGCATCATCCAGCCGATTCGTTGCACTTGCGGTCATGACACATCAGCTCCCTCTATAACGGTTTGCAAAATATCCTGGCGGGTAATCACGCCGACATCCTGGCCGCCGCTCTCGACAACCATCGGCGCATCGCGGTCAATGGCGAGACGGATCAGCCTGTTGAGCATTTCGTTTTCGCTGACCCGCGGCGCATCGTCCGGCAGCGGCGGATGCTGCGCTGCATACTCCTCAAGCGGCCGCATCACCGCGTGGGCGCGCACGATCTTCAGCCGCGAGATGCCGGCGACAAAATCGGCCACATAGTTATCCGCCGGCTGCATCACGATATCCTCGGCTGAGCCGATCTGCACAATTTTCCCGTCATGCATGATGGCGATGCGGTTGCCCACCCGTACCGCCTCATCCAGGTCATGGGTGATAAACACGGTAGTCTTTTTCATCATGTCGGACAATCGGATAAACTCGTCTTGCAGCTGGCGGCGAATCAGCGGGTCCAGCGCACTGAACGGCTCGTCCATCAGCAGCACGTCCGGATTGGCGGCCAGGGCGCGGGCCAGGCCGACGCGCTGCTGCATGCCGCCCGACAGCTCATGCGCAAACTTGCTGCCCCAGGCGCCCAGCTCGACGATCTCAAGAATCGCGGCCGCGTGGCGCATGCGATCATTCTTGCTGAGCTGGCGGATCTCCAGCGGCATCGCGACATTGTCCAGCACCGAGCGATGCGGCAGCAGAGCAAAGTTTTGAAACACCATGCCGATTTTCAGGTTGCGAAACTTCTGCAGTTCCGCATCCTTGAGCGCCAGCACATCAATGCCGTCAATCTCAATCGCGCCGGCGGTCGGCTCCAGCAGCCGGTTGAAATGCCGCACCAAGGTCGATTTGCCGCTGCCGGACAGGCCCATCACACAAAATATCTCGCCGCGATTGACACTCAAGGTCGCATCGGCAACGCCGACAACCGCATTGAACTCAGCGAGCGCCTCGGCCTTGCTCAAGCCGCGCTGCTCAATCGCAGCCATCGCCTCGGCCGCGCGGGCGCCGAAGATTTTCCACACATTCGAGATGCGGATGGCTGTCTCGGACTGTTGTGCTGCGGCTTTCGCAGCCTTCTCACTCATGGCGCTGAGCGGCGCACGGCACACTCAAAAACAGCAATGGCGCCGGCCGCGCGGCCGGCGCCATTGCTCATCCTCTGTGCTGACGCACAAAGACTACAGTCCGAGCCAGGCATCAACACGCTCGGGATTGGC
>OZ243928.1:0-850000 GCA_965213865.1 Arenicellales bacterium | reverse complement strand
TCATAGATTCTGAGACGTGATGACGAGCGCATTATGCCGCGAAGTGATTGATGCCATACTTCCAGGAAAATCCTCTAAACTTCAGGTTATGCGTGACCGTACCCCAAACCGACACAGGTGGGCAGGGCGAGAAGCCCAAGGCGCTTGAGAGAACTCGGGTGAAGGAACTCGGCAAAATAGCACCGTAACTTCGGGAGAAGGTGTGCCTCCGGTAGGTGAAGGCCCTTGCGGCCGGAGCCCAAAGAGGTTGCAACAAAGAGGTGGCTGCGACTGTTTATTAAAAACACAGCACTCTGCAAACTCGCAAGAGGACGTATAGGGTGTGACGCCTGCCCGGTGCCGGAAGGTTAAATGAGGAGGTTAGCAACAGCGAAGCTTCTGATTGAAGCCCCGGTGAACGGCGGCCGTAACTATGACGGTCCTAAGGTAGCGAAATTCCTTGTCGGGTAAGTTCCGACCTGCACGAATGGCGTAACGATGGCCACACTGTCTCCACCCGGGACTCAGCGAAATTGAACTCGCTGTGAAGATGCAGCGTACCCGCAGCTAGACGGAAAGACCCCGTGAACCTTTACTACAGCTTCATACTGGATTTTGAACATATTTGTACTGCATAGGTGGGAGACTTTGAAGCCGAGACGCCAGTTTCGGTGGAGTCAGACAGAGGAATACCACCCTGATATTTTTGGAATTCTAACCGAGGTCCGTGATCCGGATCCGGAACAGTGTGTGGTGGGTAGTTTAACTGGGGCGGTTTCCTCCCAAAGAGTAACGGAGGAGCGCAAAGGTATCCTAAGCACGGTTGGAAATCGTGCGGTTAGTGTAAAGGCAAAAGGATGCTTGACTGCGAGACAGACACGTCGAGCAGGTGCGAAAGCAGGTCTTAGTGATCCGGTGGTTCTGTATGGAAGGGCCATCGCTAATCGGATAAAAGGTACTCCGGGGATAACAGGCTGATACCCCCCAAGAGTCCATATCGACGGGGGTGTTTGGCACCTCGATGTCGGCTCATCTCATCCTGGGGCTGGAGTTGGTCCCAAGGGTATGGCTGTTCGCCATTTAAAGAGGTACGCGAGCTGGGTTTAGAACGTCGTGAGACAGTTTGGTCCCTATCTGCTGTGGGCGCTGGAGACTTGAGAGGAGCTGCTCCTAGTACGAAAGGACCGGAGTGGACATACCTCTGGTGTTCCAGTTGTCACGCCAGTGGCACTGCTGGGTAGCTATGTATGGACGGGATAACCGCTGAAAGCATCTAAGCGGGAAGCCTCCCTCAAGATAAGGTCTCCCTGGATCATTCAGATCCCTGAAGGGCCGTTGAAGACTACAACGTTGATAGGCGGGATGTGGAAGTGCAGCAATGCATTAAGCTAACCCGTACTAATTGCCCGTGAGGCTTGACTATATAACGCTCGATATGTTCGGGCGCTCCTATGCAAATGCATAACGAGTCTTTGACTACCAATTTTCTTGGCTTGGAATTCTCCATGAATTCAAGTCAGCCGATTCGCCCGGCGGCCATAGCAAACGGGAACCACCTGAATCCATCTCGAACTCAGTAGTGAAAACGTTTCGCGCCGATGATAGTGCGGAGTCATTCCGTGTGAAAGTAGGTACCGCCGGGCATTACTCCTTTCTATCAACTCAGTTCAATCGCCAGCCAGCTGACTGATCATCTGGCGCAAGCGGACTAAATCCTCAATCGCCAGAATATCGATTTGCGCGGATGCCGGGAATGATTGCGGTGTGCGCGACACCACAAACAGATGATCCAGCCTCAGCAGACTGAGGAGGTGGCGGGTGCCTGCCGCCACTTTCGGCGCTTCGCTGAGTTTGATCTCAATGCCGATTCTCAATCCCTCGATCTCAATGATCAGATCCATCTCTCCGCCGGAGTGCGCGCCCCAATACCATGGGGTCTCGATCTGCAGCTCGCGCAAGACTTCCTCTATGACAAACCCCTCCCAAGATGCTCCGCAAGCGGGATGGGAATACAGGGCTCTGTGGTCGTGAATGCTCAAAAAAGCGTGAAGCATGCCAGAATCACGCAGATAGACCTTGGGCGCCTTGACCTGCCGCTTGCCGAAATTCTCATGCCACGGCTGAATTTGGCGAACCATGTACGTTCCGGTCAGCAGGTCCAGATAATTCCTGACTGTGTGATAGGACACTCCCATCGATCGGGCAATCCTCGATGCATTCCAAATCTGTCCGTGCGCATGCGCCAGCATGTTCCAAAATTGCCTGATTCTGACGGCGGGAATTGAAACGCCAAGCATCGGCAAGTCGCGTTCCACGTGCGTTCGGATGAACGCGTTTCTGCGGCGCAGGCTCAAGCCGTCACCATGGGCGCGATAGCTGTCAGGAAATCCGCCCCGCAGCCAGAGATTTGCATAATGCTCTGCACCGACTTCCGAAAGGTCGAAGCCTCGCATATCCAAAAAGTCGACTCGCCCGGCTAGTGACTCAGACACCCCTTTGACCAGACTTGGGTTCGCACTGCCAAGAATCAGAAATCTGTGCTTGCGCTCGAATCTGTCGACCAAGACGCGCAGCACACTGAACAAGCCGGGCATTCGCTGAATTTCATCCAGAATAATCAGGCCATCCAGCTCTCCTAGCAGGGTCTCTGCATTCTGCAGCGCGTTGGCATCCGCGGTCGATTCCAGATCAAAATAGTGTGACCGGCGAGTTTTTCCATATTCTTTCGCCAGTGTTGTCTTGCCGCATTGTCTTGGCCCTAGCAAAGCTGTCACCGGCGAATTCTGAACTCGCTCGCCCAGCTGATCCAAGTATCTGCTTCTCTGGACTTTCATATAAAAAATCATGATATATAGAATATGAACTTCTATATATCATGATTTATGAGATATCGCAACCTAATTGATCCAGAGTCAGCTCCTGGCAGATAAACTGGAAACGCCTGCAGAGCCGCGCATGCGGCCCAGCAACGGTCTGCGCAATCAATCAAAAACTGCATCGCTCGAATCTTTCCTTGCCGATTCACTTAATGACTCTCGGCTCATGATCACTCAGCAAAAATCTTGTCTGCCCGGAGCCGGACTGAAAATTGATGCTCTCAAACACCAAAAAGAGTAACGTCTGACGAACAGATCATGCTGAGGCTGATACTCACATTCCCCAAACTGTCACCTTGCGATTGTCAACAGACTCCTCATGCCTGAATACTTTATCGTCCCACGAACGCTCACTTGAACGATCAAAAATCACTAAATGGCCGTGAGCGGCGCCGCACCGCTGCATGTATTGCGAAATCTGTCGCAAACCCTCATCAATTGTGCGCTCCAAACCATTTCGACGAAGCTTGCACTCCACAACCTCCCTTTGCTGGTGCTTCCCTCACTCAGCCAGCAGATCCGTCCGCATCCTCCCTAGGCCATACTCGCGCTCAATGCGCCCGCCGGCATTGACCACCCGCTGCAGGAAGGCCTGCAGCAGCAGCTGCGGTCCCGCCTCCCGATAATCGAAGCGCTGCACCCAGTGCTCTGAATGCTCGCGGAAGAATCCCTGGAACGATGCCATCAGCCGATCCATCATCAGCTGCCCGTCCTCGACAAACCAGGCGGTCTCATGCGGCAGCGCCTCATCGGCCGAGGTGATCAGCTCACGCGGAATCACCTCGCGGTAGATCGCATTGGCAATCTGGATCCGCCTGCCCCGACCGATCAGTCCCAGATCCCGCACATATTGCACGTCATCCGGCTGGTAAGGTGCAGGCTCAGTGCTGCTGACCAAGGGCTCGATTACGCGCTTGACACGGAGCTCACGCAGCTTGTCGGCCAGTTGGTCCAGATGCGTGTCGCGGCGCCGGATCAGCGCCTCTCTGGCATTGATCACATCCCGGTGCTCAAGGGTGACACTGCGGTCCCTGACTTTCTTGAGCACTTGTCTCGCCAGCGCATTGACCAGCCAGGGCTGGCCGGCGGCGGAGTCCCACACTTCTTCCAGGGCCGCCTCGCTCCACGGCTGTCCGGTCTCTTCGGTGTGCTGGAGCAGCAGGGCGCGGGTCTCGGCCGCGGTGAAGTCCCCCATTCGCAGGGATTCCGCCTTGATGTTGAAGGCGCTGCCGCCGGTGATGACCGCCTTCTCGGCGCTGGAGTGGATGCGGCAGTCTCTCACATCACGGATGCCGCACAGGATCACGCACTGCGGAAATCTTTGCGGCCGCTTGCGATAACCCGTACGTAGCTGGCGCAGCACCGAAATCAGCGTATCGCCGACCAGTGCGTCGATCTCATCGATCATCAGTACGAGTGGTCGGGGATCCGCGGCTGACCATCGAACCAGCAACTGCTGCAGCGCACCATGCGGCCCGTATACATCGAGAATATCAATCCAAGTGTTTGGCTCCAGAGAGGCGTCAGACATAGCCTGCGCCTCATCGGCCAACTCGCCCAGAATTGCTTTCATCGCAGCCGAGACATCCTCACGGGCAGCCTGCGCAGACTCAAAGTTGGCATAGATCGCACGATAGCGGCGCGATGTGTTCAACTCATCACGCAAGGCCACGAGCGCCGATGTCTTTCCTGTCTGGCGCGGTGCATGAAGAATGAAATAGCGCTTGCGCTCAATCAGAGCGACAATCTCATTGAGATCCAACCGCTCCAGCGGCGGAATATGATAGTCGTCTTCCGGAACAACGGGCCCGGCGGTATTGAATATTCGCATGATTTGCGATTATATCGTGCATAAGTGCGCCCGAATCCACCGACCTCGCCCAGAGCGCCGCCGCGGATCTGCAGGACGCGCACTGGCTTTTTGCATCATCCACATTCAAACAAAACAGCTTGATTCGAGACGGCAGCCTAGCCTTGGAATAAAGAACTGAATCTACCATCCGCATCAAGACGATTTTGAAGCTCGAGGCGAACCGTCAATTCAAATCATGAGTTTCGTCAACTCTTTCTCATGCTTCCCACAGCAGTTTGAAAGGCAAAGCAAACATTTTTCGTTCGACTTGCTGAATTTGCTCGCCATCATGAAGCACGATGCCACAGGCAAATTTGTCTCCTGTCGCTTCCTCAAGGCGGCGCAATCCCTTGAAGTCCCCCGGATGTGCAGTTGCACCGGCTTTGATCTCAATTCCAACAAGCTGATCCGATGAGCGTTCTATGACCAGGTCGACCTCAACACCATCTTTGTCGCGATAATGACTGATGCTGATCGAGTCATCCGATATGGCAATGGCTTTGCTGATTTCACTGAATACAAAACTTTCCAGAAGAGTCCCCAGTTTCTGACGGTCCCGTTCAATGCCCGCGGCGCTCACGTCCAGAAGAGCCGCCAGGAGGCCGGAATCCAGAAACTGAATCTTGGGGGTTTTCACCAGTCTCTTCAGGTCAGAGCGATGCCAGGCACGAACATATGCTCAAGCAAAGCAAGCCAGCGATCAACAGTCTTGCTGTCGATGCCAAGATGCCGCGCGAGGTTCGACCTATTCAGAAGCCGGCTTGAACCGAGTGCCGTGTGATCCACTAGCTTCACTAATTTGTCATGCCCTGAGATCGATGCAATTTCAGAAATATCATGCCTGACAAGCGATTTTATGTATGCCTGAAGCCATGAATAACGTCGTGTGGCGGCATTGCGAGCATGTACCGGAGGGTAGCCTCCTGTCAATACACGTTCAATGAGGCGGTCTGTGAAGCGTGTACTTTCGAAGGAAGGAAAATCTCTGTCAAATGCCCGATCAAGGAATTGCGAAGGCCCCGAACTGGCGATTTCGGCCTGAGAGAACGGCAACAGCTCCACAGTCTCAACCCGGCCGGCAAGTGAATCGGGTGCAGTTGCACCTTTGAACAAATCAACCGATCCAGTAATCAGATACCGCGCCGGACGAGGATTTGCATCAACTTCGCTTTTAAGAGCCAGAATCAGCTTCGGCACTCGCTGAATTTCATCGATTGCGGCGTACTTCAAGCCGTGCATGAATCCGGTCGGATCCTCTTCTGCCCATTGCCTGAACTGATCGTCGTCCAGCGACACAAACTGTCTTCCGTCATCCGCAGAAATATGCCTGGCTAGGGTTGTCTTCCCCGATTGGCGAGGACCCGCAATTGCAGCAATGCGCGTATCAGTCAGCGCCAAGCGTATTGAAGCTTCGGCATGAATGTCCGTCTGATTCGGAATATACAGCCGTCTAATTCGGCATGAATGCCCGTCTATTTCGGAATATAGTGTATTTTCCAAGCAGATTTAAGGCCTTTCATCAGATCACAGATCACAGATCACTTCAGGGAATGACTGGTTCTGGTCAGAAAAGTCATACATTCAATCAATAAACCTGCAATTGCTGCAGCAGCCCCGCCCGTCTCAGAATCGAAGGTTTTCGAACACAGCCTCTCAGTCACTTGATGCCGCCGAAATCGATTCCTTCCGGCCTGTTTTGCTGCCCTCTCGAATTTTTCGACTTGTCATGAACCTAATCATCACAATCGCTTCAGTACAGCGGCAATAGAGTTTCCTGCAAGACGCAGATTATTCCTCGGGGACCAAGTGTGTCCATATGAAAGAATTGAAGTCAATGGACGCTTTGAGAATAACAGTAATGAAGAATCTGATTGAACTTGAATTGTTTATGCCAAAGTCACCAGATTAAACGGCTCATTCAAGGATTGCCGGGCCAGCTCAATCAAATGCTGGTGGTGTGTGAAAAATAGAATCTGGGTTTTCTGACCTAATTTCTCAAGCAGTCGCAACCCGGCCGCCGCGCGCTTGTCATCAAAGCTGACGAACAGGTCATCTGCCACAAAAGGCATGGCATCCCGCTGATCCAGATAGAGCTCAACAGCCCCGATGCGAAGCGCGAGATACAGCTGATCCGCGGTACCAGTGCTCATCCCGGCAATCGGGACACGGCCGCCGGCCGGCCTTATGCCGACCAAATACGGATTGTCCTTTGCGTCAAATTCAACTTGCAGACTGGCAAAAGAACCGTCGGTAATGATCTTGAACAGCTCGCCCGCCCGATTGAGCAAAGGCGCCTGTTTTTCTCGCCGGTAACGCTCAATGACCCACTTCAACAGCGACGCAGCGGTTTTCGCCTGCACATACTGATCGGCAACGCCCTGCATTTCAGCCAGATATTCCTCAGCGCTGGCAGCGGCTTTTGCAGCCGCATCCTCACCGCCGACCGCTTGCAGCATCCGGCGCGCCTCCGAGCGTTTCACCGCCGCTGCAGAAAGCTCATGTTTCAAGTCATCCAGCTCTCTTTGAGAGGATTGTCCCTGCGCTGCAATTTCATCAATGCTGATGCCATTGCACTCCGCTTCAAGATCGGTCAACGGCATGCCATCGCCGTTTTGCTGGATTCTCTCAAATACCTGCTGCAACTCTGACTGCAGGGAGCGATGGCGGTCCGACCGCTCAATCACCTTGCGCAACTTTTTTCGGTTTTTTGCACCCGCCGCTCTCATCAGATGCGAGATCGAATCTTGAAGCTGACGCCTTTCGCTTTTGAGACCGTCGATCTGCTCAGCCAGATCACGAGACTGATGCAATTTTTTTTGCTGCTCTTCCTGAATCTTTAGGGCATTTTGCAGCCGATTTTCAATTTCCACAGCCGCATCCGCGGCTGACCGGCTCAAAAGATCCGCGGCAACCTTTTTTGCCAAGTTGTCCACAGCGCATTCGAAATCGACGATATCCCGCTTGATTTTTTCTATGCGCTCGTGCTGCAGCGATCGGATGCGGCTCGCAGTTTCCCTCATCTGGTCAATCGTGTCAATGTGTGTGCCAGCGACCTCCGGCAGCGTGTCTGCAGCGACCCCGATTCCGCTCAGAGCCTCAGTCCACTTGCTCGCCCAATCGGCCATATTCCTCTCGGCCTGCTGCAATTTTCGCTCTCGCTGCTTGACATCGCTGGCGGCACTTCGTGCATTGTCCTCAAGCTCTGCCTTTTTGTCGGCGGCGGTCTTTTGCTGGCGGCACTCATTCGAGGCATACTCGACAACGATGCTCAAACTTTCGTTTTCAAAGCTTGCTTTATCCACGCCAATAGCAGACATCTCGGCGAGTATTTTCTGCTTCGCCAAGTCCATCTCATTGCGAGCTGAATTCAGCTCGTTTTCAACCTGCGCCCTCGCATCCATCAGCTGGAGCGCTTCGGCGCGCTCATCAAGCCACTCAAGCATGGCTTTAGCGGAAAGCGGATGAACAGGGGCGGCATGCCACATGGCTTCCCAGTCAGCCTGAAGTCTCGCGCGCTCCTCAGCGAAGCGCTTCTCCTTTTCTTGCAGCCGATCCAGCTGGATTTCCAGCTTTGCAGCCGTCCGATTCATTTCAGCAATTCGCCCGACCTCCTCGGCATGATCAAACCGCTCATCTGCGAGCCGGTCTGCTTCAGACAAAGTCAATTCAAGCGCGCCCGGCAAATCTTGCAGCTCTTTGTCGAATTCATCCGCCTCATGTATCGGAAGCGACTCGTTTTGGACATGCTTCATTTTCACCAGAGACCACAACCTGTCTCGGCGGCCGCGCATTTCGGTCAGTTCTTCAAACGTTGCAATCTTCTTATGCGATGCTTTTTCCTCAAGGGCCGCTCGGGTCGCCTGCAGTTTCAGTTCTTCAGATTCAATCTGCCCCTGGGTCTCCAGCAAGCTCTTTTCGATGTATTCTTCGCGCTCACCAAATCGCATCACCTCCGCTCGCGCGGGTACCGCTGCATTCACAAGGCTCCTTTCATCACGGATTGACGGCGCCAGCGACGCAAGCCGAAGTTCCAGACCTTGCTGCTTGTCCAAAAGAGCTCTTTCTGCAATTCGGACGCGTCCCATGAGGTCGCCTTGCTCCTTGGCGTTCTTGATCGCAATTTCCAGCCCAGCAACATCGCTGGGATTGCCAAGATCGTCAAGTTGCTTTTTGATTTTGGCGAGCAACTCACAGGATTCTTGCTGTCGCTGCCGAGCGTTTTCAGTCTCAGTTCCAAGAACTCCCTTCTGGTTAAGCAGCTCGCGCACCGCGCGTACCTTGCTGACTGCTGGAATCCGCTCAATTAATCTGCTGGCTTCTGCTTCATTCCATCCAAGCTCACGGGCACAGGCGCGAAGTCTCCCCTCTTCGGTCTTCAGCTCAGCCTCTCGTTTCGGCAAATCCTTCTTTTCTCTGCGGATCTCGATTCTTCTTTCGTGCAACTGCTCGATGTCTTCGGCGTGCTGAACGATAGTCTTATCGAAATTCAACTCGCCCAGGTCACTCTGGACTTGCGCCCGCTGCTTGGCGAGCGTGTCGATTTGTGCCGCCAGCTTCGCATCTTTTGGTTCTATCTCGTCAAGCTCGTATTTGGAATTTTCCGGCAGTTCAATGACACTGCCCAGCTCTTCGATCAGGCTTGTCAGCTCGCGCGCCTTCTGGATATCCGCAAACACCCGGCCGATTCTGCTCAAGCGGCTGAACTTGGCGGCTTGCTCCTGCATTTTTCGGTCAACTTCTGCGTACGCCTCTTGCGCATTCTCGCAAGCTGATTTCAATTCTTGCCACTTGCTGGCGGACAGAGTCTGCTCCCGCAGTTCCTTCTGGGCTTGCTTGAGCTTATCCGCGACGCTGTAGAACTTGCGATACTGCGCCCGCCTCGGACTCCATAAGCGATCGGCCTCATCGGACAATTGACTCAGGAGTGCGGGCAATCCGCGAAACCCCTCACCCGCAGCAAACAGTATCGAGTCAGCGTCCTCGCTGGCATCAAGAATATCGCGCGCGCCCTGCTCGATGCGACTGTGATCCAAGCTGAACATCCTGAGGAAAAAATCGCGATCGACCCCAGCGAGATACTCCCCCAGATGACCTTCGCGAATGGGGATGCCGTCTGGGCTGAGCAGTGTGTCTTTATTGCCTTTGCGTCGAAGAGCTTCCAGCGAATCACCACCCTTTTCGACCATGCCGCCGACGCGCATTTCGCTGTAGCTGTGAAAGAAGCTGTACGGCGATTGTGATGGAATGCCGAACAGCCAGTTCTCAATCGCTGCGAGCGCGGTGGACTTGCCCGCCTCATTCGGCCCGAAGATGATGTGAAAATCCGGCGACCTGGCTGGCAATTCAACCACATGACCGGTGAAGCGTCCGTATCGTGCTAGATTCAGTCTTGCCAGCCTCATGTCTTAACTCTCTGCACTATTGAGTCGCGCCAGCAAGTAGGGCCTGATTTCGCCAAGCAGTTGCGCATATTCGCCGCTGATTGCAAGTTTGAGATACTTGTCCTCCACACCCGACTGCGACTCGTATGGCAGCCGGCTTTTCAGATCACCGATTTCGCTTGCGATGACCGCTAGAAATTCTTCGTCGGTCTCAGCTTCCGCCAGCAAATTCTGCAAATCTTCGATCGGGCCGCCGTCAGACTGGAGCTGGCCCTTTGGCCGGGTGGCAATCTTGACCTTCTCGACCCAGGCCACCTCATCACCGAAACTCAGCGCACTGGCTTGAGCCTCGGCCAGAATCTGATCCGCACTGACGAGCAGCTGCGGGTGCACATCCGTACAGCCCTCTAAAATGATGCGGCAAGCCAATAATCTGCCGTCAGCCTGATCGGCAATCGCATTGTGCATCGCCTGGCGAATACAGTCGGTGACCGCAGCAAAATGATTGACGCTCTCCAAGGACACAGACAAGACTGCCCACCGCACAACATCACAGGGCAGGTGTGCAAAATCGATGATTTCCTGTCCCTCGACGGTGACCAGGCACGCGCCTTTCGGTCCGACTTCCCGCACATGCCGCCCCTGAAGATTGCCGGGAAATACAACATGCGGGCGCTCATTGAGAATCTGAGCCGAATGAACATGACCCAGCACCCAATAATCGTACCCCTTGTTCACCAGCTCACTGAGGCGACAAGGCGCATAGTTTGCGTGTCCGCCCAGGCCGCCAAGTCCGGTATGCAGCACACCAATGTTGAAACTGCCAGGTCGCGGCCCGGGGTAATTGTCGACCAGATTGTGCGTTACATCCCGCTGCGGATAACTCTGTCCGTGAAGCGCAACACCCACCTTGTCCAGCTCAAATGTTGCCGGTTTTCTGGCATCGAATACCCTCACGTTTTCCGGCAGGCTGAGACTTCTCGTGATCTGGCTTTCGGCGTCATGGTTGCCGTGCAGCACATAAACCGGAATATTCGCCTTGCTGAGGCACCCCATCTGGCCGACAAAAAACAAGCCGGTCTGATAATCTCGCCAATCGCCGTCATAGAGATCGCCCGCGATGATGACAAAATCGACATGCTCGTCAATCGCCAGGCCGACCAGGTTCCGCAGCGCCTCTCGGGTTGCGGTGCGGATTCGCTCTGCTGCATTGCCCTCCTGACCCGCCAAGCCGATCAGGGGACTGTCAAGATGTATGTCTGCCGCATGCAGGAAGCGAAAGGAGGTCATTGCATCAATTTCGGAGCGTTTTGTCGGCAGTGCTGCGATCGCCTGGCATTTGGATTATGCACCTGTTCATGTCACGGATATTGACAAAAGGATGCGGGCAAAACTGTTTGTGCAGGCGAAATCAAATCAAATACCGCTGCGGAATATATCAATGTATCGGTCATAGCGATAAATTCGATTGCGTTTTTTGCCACTGGTTTCCTCAAGAATTCCATTCTCACAGAATAAACGCACCAGCTGATTCGCAGAACTGTAGCCGGTCTCGCATATTTCTGCGGCCCGCTCGACTGTAATGATGGGATTGCGATACAGTTCGTGAAGCAAGTGCAATCCATTCGCGGTTCGTTTTCCCAAAATCTGAATAATCAGCTGTTCATGCGCTGACTTCAAGTCAAGCGCCTTCTTCATTGAGGAGATCGCATCATCCGCAGTCTGCTGGATGCCAGCCAAAAAGTATTGCAGCCATTCAGAAAGCTCGTTATGCGTACGAACACGGGTCAGCCGATTGTAATAAAGCTCTTTGCTGCTTTCGAAATAACTGGATAAATACAGCAAGGGCTTTTTCAGAATTCCCTCGCTCACCAGGTAAAGCGAGATCAGCAATCTGCCCATTCTGCCGTTTCCATCGAGGAAGGGATGAATCGTCTCGAACTGATAGTGTGCGATGCCGATTCTGAGCAGCGCCGGAATGGTGATTTCGGAGCTGTGCAAAAACTTCTCCAAATCACCCATGAGCTCAGCGACATGGTGATGCTGCGGGGGAATGAATACTGCATCTGCCAAGCTGCGGCCGCCGATCCAATTCTGGCTGGAGCGAAACTCACCCGGCAGCTTATGCTCGCCGCGAACACCGCTCAGCAAAGTATGGTGAGATTGCCTCAGCAGTCGCATGCTCAGCGGAATTTGGTCTAAACTGCGAATCGCCTCATTCATGGCATTGATGTAATTTTGCACTTCTCGCCAATCGTGACGTCTCTCAAGCAAGATTTGATGCTCATGGAGCAGCGTCTCATCGACGCTGGTTGCAGTGCCCTCTATTCTGCTGGAAGATACAGCTTCTTTGCTGATATACAGCAAGAGAAAAATTTCAAGATCAGGCACCAGATCAGCAAAACTGTTCAGTGCGCCAATCTTGAGAGCGGCATTTTCAACCCACTCACTGAGGGCCGGGTCTTTCCAGCTCCAGTGATCGTTGACGGGGCAAGGCAGAAAATACTCGTACCCATACCCACTGCGGAAGAAACCTGATTCGTATTGCTCGATTTCGATCATCAAAATTTACATTAACTCCACCAATCTATTCATAATCACAATAATTATTGCACTTTAGGGCTTTTAATAATAATAGCAGAGTTCATATTGCACTTACAAGCAATAACGGTGATCTTTGGAGTCGCAATGTGTCAACGCGAGCCTGTGCCCTTGCACATGGGATTCGGTTACACAATTCGGCTCAGCTGATCAGCAGATGGTCACAAGATCGTATTGAGCCGGTTTCAATAGTGACTCGACTCAGTATATGAAGATTCAGTTTTTTGTTCATGCAATTGAATAACAATCTCATCCTCAGTAGTTTTTTGATTTTTTTCAATCAGATATGGAGTAATATCTTGCACCTCTCGAAGAAATTCCATGAGTGAATCGGCTTCGAAGAATAATCCGAATTCCCTCACTCACCAGGTAAAACGAGATCAGCCATCTTCCCATTCTGCCGTTTCTATCGAGGAAGGGATGAATGGGCTCGAACTGATAGTGTGCGATGCCGATTCTAAGAAGGGCGGGAATGGTGATTTCGGAGCTGTGCGGCCGGGCCATCTTTGGCCTCATGGAGCTCACACTGGCCTTGCTGGCATCCGGCCATCCTCACCTCCCCGCAGCTCACCGCCCGCATCAGGTCCCGCGCGGCGCACGGAATATCCTCCAGATGCTTGCCGTCAAGGCGCAGCATCGAGACCAGCATCTCATCGGCACCGAACGCCAGCTGACCGTGCGCCTTGGGCAGATGCGTACGCACCGGCAACGCCAGCAGACTGGCGCACGAAACAGCCGCATGGCTCGTGATGCCCAGCTTGTATGATAAAAGCCTCATCCGCCTCACTACTGTGGCAGAACCTGCCAATCAAGGATCCTCGCCGATACGGGGAAACGCGGAAGTGTCAGGCAGGAATCTTCAGCGGGACTAATTCGGCACACCCCCAAGATGTCCATCCATCACCGGTAACTGAAAATCCCTGCCTCGTTATCCTCAGCAACTCTGCATGCGGCGAGACACTAGCACCGGGGGGTAGGGTTAGATTCTGCGTCATAGTCTTGGCACTTCTTCGGATCTTCGTTCGTCAGGAAGCAAGTGCGGAAAAAAGGCTTGGACAAGCTGTAGCCTCCCTCATCGCTGTAGATCACCACCGTATAGTAATGCCTCGGCATGAGTCCGCTAAACTCATGTCTGTGCCAATTGCTGACCGAGGTGTTTCCTCCTTTCTGCAGCGTCTCGATCTGCGCGGACGATCCACTCAACCGGGAATCATTCGGCACTACGGCCAGCTTTAATCCTCCGTCGAAGTCAGCCACCGTGAACTCAACTACAGTGATCTTCACATGATCGTGTCTCGCGGATATGCTGGTAAGACAGTCCGGCCAGCACTCCTTGTGCTTTGGAGTTTTGACAAGCGTGTCCACTCCAGGCAACCATGATTTGCATGCCCCAGGCCCAACAATCCCCGCTCCGGCGGGCTGGACGGCGGCCACCAGCAACATTGCGGCAGCGGCCTTGAGAAGGAGGTTCAAAAGTTGTTTCATTGTCGGTTTCTCCGAGTCTGGTTGTTTTTCCGCATTGTAGGTTCTTTTTGGGGCTTATAAAATTACTTGACAAAGATGAAATCGTGTCGCCAAACAGCCCCAACCAAAGAGAAGGACGATAAAGCGAGTTGAATGTCAGATATCGCCCCTATTGTGGGAAGGAATGGCCTGTGTCAAGTAATGCTTATAAGCTCTTTCCTTTATTATGGGAATTATAACCGAAAGTCAAGCAAAAATTTTCTTAGGCATTTTCGTTGGAGCGTAAATCCGACGTTCTGCGTAGCGGATTATCCGATTGCTGAGCGTCTGTGGACGGGGATTCCGGTAGATTTGATGGCAACGGGAGTGATTCAGGCGGTTTTTTGACCTTTGAGGCCAATTGTGCCCATGCAGAAGCGGTACTGAGCGGATTGGAAATGTTCAGCCCCTTGGAGGGCCCAAGTCAAACGGCCAGTGCCAGCACCAGTGATCGGATTTGTTCTGGCTTGTTCAACTCGACAGCGAAATTTGCAGCCGCCAGCATCACTGTCATCGACAGTTGTTCTCGTCAAGCAGGCTGCGGGTGTCAATCACCGCCAAATGAGTGGCAGTAATTTTGTCTAATTGTGGGATGTTTGCCGCATGCTTGATGCGCCGACGTAAAACGGGATCTTGTATCAATATCTTGAGACAGGCTGCAACATCTGCACAATAATGTTCCAAGCAGTGCATTTCGGAATCTCTGATGCAAACTTACCCCACGCTGGCGCATTCATAATTGATTAACCGATATGTCGTCAAAATTAAGGCTTGGGATTGAGGCTTTATGAACTCCGCTTGGCGCGTACTGGGCAGATATCAGCAAGCACGAGACAATCCAGCACCATCTGTCCGCAAACTTCCGGCCGATTCGTTCGACACGCTTTCGGCGACCTTGGCAATGGCATCCAGCTTCTCGGCAATCTCCGAATCAATGTCTTCATCTGCAATAAACTCAGCAAGTTTATGAAAATTCGACTTTTCCATCTGGTTAGGCAGGCCAAGCTTGTCAAAATATCTTCGAAACAATGGCATTAAAAAACGCTTGGATGGATGTGCTAAAATTCCACGCGTGAAAGAGCCTACTAATCATGAGCTGTCCGAGAAGATAGCAGTTTTGGAGGAACGAATGAATACCGTGCGAGCAGAACATGAAACAGGTTTTTTGCGCCTGTCTGAGCAGCTGGCCAGGCGCGATGCGAAGATGGCCGAGCAGCTGACCAGGCGCGATGCCGAGATGGCCACCCTGCACACCGAGATGGCCAAGCGCGAGACCCGCATCATCCTCTCGCTTTTTGGCATCGTTGCACTGGCAACGGCAGTAGTGAGCGTGGTGCTGGCCCTGCTGGTCGGCAGCCCGTCCTGATCGTCTGAAGCCTAATCGCACAGTTGCGCATCTGACACTGCGCACAGCCTGGCTGCACGTCGGCGGATGGCGGTTCACAGACCGTCAGAAAAAAGCCAAAACTGCCTGACAGAACCTCACTTGCAGGCATTGATCCGCAATTGGGAGATGGAATTCGCGGCGGATGCACTAGCTCAGCCTTCAGCCGGATCGATCCCCGCGGATACGGGGAAACCCATAACTGACGGGTTTCGCGCGTTGATTGCGCCCCTCTCTCAAAAGTCCGCGTTTATTCACCGCTACGATCGCTTGTTTTCTTGCAATTTCAATATATTGATCATTCGGCACTGGATGAAATGGAAAGTCTTCTGTAGCTGAACCAATTTGATCTGCTATTGAAACAAGCCCGGCGAAAAGGTGCGCCAGCGCCGGTGTATTCGGCAAAGATGGACCAGTTTGAAATGCTTTTGGGAACCAACTTCGACAGCAAGTGCCTAATCGATTCGCGCTTATTTGGGGATAATAATTTTCGACTGGCAACCAGTAACTGGCGGGACCTGATCCGAACACATCGGAGGGCGGCCTGCCATGATGCGTAAGTGCAGCTAACAGCAATGGTTCAAACCCTTCTCCCCAATTTTCACACATCGACACGAAGCCAAGTGCTTTCATTATTTCCACTTGCTCAAAGCAATAATACGCTTCCCTTATGTGTCCCGCTTTCGGTGGTTTATTTTTGCAATTGCGTACTTTGTATTGAAATCCTGAATTGATTTTCGCAAAGTCATGAAAGAAAGCAATCACCGCCATACGGGTGGCAGTAATTTCGTCCAATTTAGGGATGTTTGCTGCATGCTCTATTCGTCGACGTAATACGGAGTCTTGTATTAATATCTCGAAACAAGCCGCAACATCTGCGCAATGATGTTCTAGGCAATGAAATTCGGAATCTGATTCAAACTTGCCCCAAGCTGACGTATTCATAATTGAGTAACTGATGTGCCGCAAAATTAAGGTTTAGGATTGAGGCTTTATGAACTCCACTTAGCACTTACTGAGCAGATATCAGGAAGTCTGAGAAAATCCAGCACCATCTGTCCACAGATTTCCGGCCGATTGGCTCGACACGCTTTCGGCCACTTTAGCAATGGCATCCAGTTTCTCGGCAATCTCCGAATCAATATCTTCATCTGGAATAAACTCAGCAAGTTTATGAAAATTCGACTTTTCCATCTGGTTAGGCAGGCCAAGCTTGCCAAAATATCTTCGAAACAATGGCATTAAAAAATCATCGCTGGCTTTGATCGAATCACTGCCTGCCTTCTCTTTGCCCAAAGCCTCCAGCGCGGCAGTGATCTCAGACATGGAAGCCTCCAGCTGGTCCAGACGATTTTCCAGATTTTCTGCATGAAACACCGGGTAATCTTCCCATTCTGCACGCACTGAATCCTCAACATAAGCTCTCAGAGTTTTCGGTGAGCAAAGGTAATTCTCAATCTCCCGTTTCTTCCAAAAAAAGCCACTGCAAATGCGAATTCCGCTCTTTGGCCTGCTCGGCTTGATCCAGCAGCGCCAGTCCTTTCAGCTGCGGCAGCGCTTCCTTGAGTCCAAAAAAATGACTCGCCGCCGCGCTTTGCGAATCTCCCACATAATGAACAAAGGGCATGCTCAATGCTTTTGCCGCCTGCTCATGTCCTGAACGCTTCGCAAATTCGCGCAAAATTTCCAAGTCAGTTGATCCTTCAAGATACAGCGCCCACCCGCGCTGTTCTGCCTGATAGTATTGATCCCAGCCGATCTGTGCAAGCGCTTTCATCACTTGGGTCGAACGGCCTCCCATCGCATGAGGCTTTCCAACAAAAGCGACTGCTGCATCTTTGCCAGCCGCTTCGTTCAGAATCACTTCAGAATGGCTGGCCACGATGATTTGGCTGCCGAGCTCTGAAGCAATCTCACTGATTTTTCAGTACATTCCTCTCTGGCGAAGAATTTCAAGATGCGCGTCCGGCTCGTCCAGCATGATCACTGATTTTGGATTTGCTCGCATATAGGCAAGCAGCAGCAATGTCTGCTGCAACCCCCGTCCGCTGGAGGACAGATCAAATTCACAACCGTCTTCGCTGTATTTCATTGTGATTTCGCCGCGCTCAGCAATATAGACAGGCTCTTGAAGGATTACACCAAAAAGCAACTTTATCTCATCGGCCAATACTTGCCATTGATGCTCATGCCCCGCCCAGATGCGCCAGCACAGATTCCGCAGAACTTCAGAAGTCCGCCCCTCGCCGATCCGAACATTGATCGTGCCTGGCTCAAGTCGCGTTTCATTGGCGGCCAGCCCAGACATGGGCGGCAGATACGCCATTCTCACTGACGAAACACACTCCGGTACGGGATAGAGCTCGGAACTTCCATTTTGCTCATTCCGAAGCGGCCGACAATAGATGGATTCAGGGTTTGCGTAATCGAACTCAAAGCCGCTGACCCAATGCTCGTCTCTCGTTACGCCCTCAAGCATAATCTCAATGCGGATATTGGCTGTTTTTTGGCGCCCTTCAACCTTGTAAACATCTCGTGCACGGCAATTCCTCCAGAGCAGATTTGCACTGGGATGCGGTATGGAAAGCAAATCGCGACGATTGATCGTAACCCCGGGTCGTTTTTTGGGCGGACGCTCTTTGAGGGAGTGTTTTTCTCTCCACCGCCTCATGCCAATCTCCCATAGCGCCAGAGCCTGCATCGCCGATGTTTTGCCCGAATTATTCGGTCCGACAAAAACAACCGGTTCTGCCAGATCAATGCTGATCTCCTCGAACCGCTTGAAATTCCGAACAGTCAGTTTGGTTAGCATTGCCTGTCTTGATTTCGCATGTTTTGATTATCCCGGCCAGCTTCCTGGCATTCGAAATGATGCGAGTAAGCGGCAATAGGGAAAATTGGCGCCAGTCTGAGAATCGTAATTTTACGCCTGATTTTGTATTTTGGGACCATAAAATCCGATCAATTCGATGAAGTCTCGTGAAAAAATACCGTTGCAAACTTTGAAAATCCGCACTATATCGCAATATTCAGAGATTGAGTGAGTGGCTGTACAAAGATTTTCCTGAGCAGCTTTGACGGCGTATTTTGGACTGAGCAAGCAGACGATCAACCGGTATTTGAGGGTGGCAGGATCAAGGCAATTCGCACTCAATGCCGGCGTGATGCGACAGTCGGCCGCAATTGCCCATTCGTTTGCGCTTGAAATGAATCGACGATATGGCATAATTCAGTCAATCTCGGAGCTGCTCAAGCTCTGCGGGTGATTTTTGGAAATGAGTGGCAGGCAGGCGAGCGCGTCTGTGTGGCACTGAAGACTTGGAGGAAACATGATGAAGAAAACAGCCATCGCTGCCTTGGCCTTGCTGGCCTCAATGGGCTTCACAGCAGCCAAAGCAGCAGATTTGACCTTGTGCTGGGCCGCATGGGACCCGGCCAATGCCCTGATCGAGCTGTCCAAAGACTTTGAGGCGCAAAGCGGACATAACATGAGTTTCGAGTTTGTGCCGTGGCCCAATTTTGCCGACCGCATGCTCAACGAGCTGAATTCGGGCGGCAAGCTGTGCGACTTGATGATCGGCGACAGCCAGTGGATCGGCGGCTCGGCAGAATCCGGGCACTACGTGAAGCTCAATGACTTTTTTGACGCCCAAGGCATTTCCATGGATGACTTTATCCCCGCTACCGTGACCGGATATGCCGAATGGCCGAAAGGCACGCCGAACTATTGGGCGCTGCCGGCATTCGGTGATGTGGTGGGATGGACGTATCGCAAGGACTGGTTCTCCCGCCCGGAACTGCAAGCCGAGTACAAAGACAAGTACGGACGTGACCTGGATGTGCCGCAGACACTCGCCGAGCTCAAGGACATCGCAGAGTTTTTCCAAGGCCGCGAGATTGACGGGAAAACTGTCTATGGCGCGGCGATCTATACCGAGCGCGGCTCCGAGGGCATCACCATGGGTGTGACCAATGCGCTGTACAACTACGGCTTCGAATATGGGAATCCTGACTCGCCCTACGAGCTTGAGGGATTTGTCAATTCCGCCGGCGCTGCGGCCGGGCTGGAATATTACAAGGCCCTGTACGACTGCTGCACGCCGCCCGGCTCATCTGACTGGTACATGACCGAATCGATCGATGCCTTCCGCTCTGGACTGGTGGCTCTGCAGATGAACTTCGCGTTCATTTGGCCCGGCGTCCATGCCGACCCCAATGTCGGCGGCGAGCGCTCCGGGTACTTTCCAAATCCAGCCGGCCCCGGCGGGCACTTTGCCCAATTGGGCGGCCAGGGCATCTCCGTCGTTGCCTATTCTGACCAGCAGGATGCCGCCCTGGAATACATCAAATGGTTTGCCCAGCCGGATGTCCAGAAGAAATGGTGGGAGCTTGGGGGCTATTCCGCCTTGCGTGCCGTGGTCGAAGATCCGGGATTTGCCACCAGTCAGCCCTATGCGCAGACCTTTCTCGACTCCATGGCGATTGTGAAAGATTTCTGGGCTGAGCCGGCCTATGCATCGCTGCTGCTGGCCATGCAGGATCATGTCCACAAATATGTCATCGCCGGCCAAGGCACCGCGCAAGAGGCGCTCGACAATCTGGTTGCCGACTGGGTTGAGGTGTTTGAGGATGAGGGCAAGCTCTGAGCCTTGTCTCATCTTGCGATGATTCACACTGAGCAGGCGGCCGCTCTTTGCCGGCGGCCGCCTGCCATCTTGAGATAAGCCGAGCGGCTTCATGGGCCAATCGCCGATTGACCGGGCCGCCGCCGCGACGCCGGCGGGATTAAGGCGCAAGATTCGAGGGCTGTCTGATCGCGCCATTGCCTGGGTCTTCGTGGGTCCGACGATTGTTCTGCTGCTGCTCGTCAACATTTTCCCGCTGCTCTGGACGATCCGGCTCAGCTTCACGAACTACCGAGCCAATCGCCCCAATGCCGACATCAAATTTATCGGCCTGCGCAACTATGAGCGCATTCTGACCGACAGTGATATCTGGCAGACCATGCAGGCCACTGCACACTTCCTGTGCTGGACGCTGCTGGCACAGGTTCTGCTCGGATTTGCCCTGGCCTGGCTGATCAACAAAAAATTCAAGGGCGATGACTTGTGGACCACAATCATCGTCCTGCCCATGATGCTGTCACCGGCTGTGGTAGGCAATTTCTGGACCTTTCTGTATCAGCCGCAAATCGGGCTGTTCAATTACATCGTCTCGTTTTTCACCGGAGTCGATCCGAGCAGCTTCACCATGATCGGCGAGGTTTCGCTTGCGCCCTGGGCCATCGTCATTGTCGACACCTGGATGTGGACTCCCTTCGTGATGCTGATCTGCCTGGCGGGACTGCGCTCGATTCCAGACTACATCTATGAGGCGGCCGAGTGCGATCGGGCATCCAAATGGCGGCAATTCTGGACGATCACGATTCCCATGGTTCTTCCATTTCTGATGCTGGCCGTCTTGTTTCGGGGCATCGAGAATTTCAAGATGTTTGATCTGGTCGTACTTCTCACCGGCGGCGGCCCGGGGTCCACGACTGAGCTCACCTCAATCAACTTGAAGCGGGAAGCTTTTGAGAAGTGGCGCACCGGCTATGCGTCTGCCTATGCAGTCATTTTATTCGTGACGATTTTCGGCCTGGCATCCATTTATGTCAAGGCGCTCAACCGGGTGAAAGACCGATGAGCAGCGGGACAATGACCGAGTCAGGCGCAGCTCAAAAATGGATTGCGGGAACCCTGGTCGCGCTGTACGCCGTGATGACGCTGCTGCCGCTCCTTTGGATTATCTCAACCGGATTCAAATCCTCAGTTGATTCGATTGCCTACCCGCCGAAAGTGGTTTTCGAGCCGACCTTGGAGGGATACGTCAATCTGTTCACAACCCAGACCCGGCAAACTGAAGAGTATCTCGCCAGCCATCCGCCCGAAAACTGGTATGAGAGACTGGTTCATGACAAGGGCATGGTCATTGCCGGCCCGTCGCGCTTCGGGGAGCGATTCTTGAATTCCATAATCATTGGCTTCGGCTCCACCTTTCTGTCGGTGTTTTTGGGCACGCTGGCGGCCTATGCGTTCTCGCGCTTCAAAGTTCCGCTCAAAGATGACCTGCTGTTTTTCATCCTGTCAACCCGCATGATGCCGCCGATTGCAGTGGCGATCCCGATTTTTCTGATGTTCCGGGCAGCAGGCTTGTCGGATACGCATGCCGGCATGATCCTGCTCTACACCGCGGTGAATCTGTCACTGGCAGTCTGGCTTCTGAAAGGCTTCATCGACGAAATTCCCGTCGAATATGAGGAAGCCGCGCTGATTGACGGCTATACCCGCCTGCAGGCATTCATCAAGGTGGTGTTGCCGCAAGCGACCACCGGGATTGCCTCCACCGCAATTTTTTGCCTGATTTTTGCCTGGAACGAATACGCCTTTGCCGTGCTTCTCACCTCCGGGAACGCGCAGACAGCGCCCCCGTTTATTCCCACCATCATCGGCGTTGGCGGGCAGGACTGGCCGGCTGTGGCCGCCGGTGTAACGCTGTTTTTAGTGCCGGTGATGGTCTTTACCATTCTGCTGCGCAAACATCTGCTGCGCGGCATTACATTCGGCGCAGTGCGCAAGTGATGCTCCTGCTCAAGAACCTGATGCATTTTCGCAGAGGAGCCTGGGAGCTCGTGGCCTCGGTCATCATTGCCGTCGGTGTCATCATGCTGATGCAGCCCTTCGTGCTGTGGATCTACACCTGGTCGTTTCTGGTCCTGCTGATCGGAACCGTACTGTTTATCGTGGTCAGCCATTTTCCCAAATAAGCCGGACTGTGATGGCGAGCCGCACAACAAGAACCTGGCCTGCCCCCTCCGATCGGGGGCTTGAATATACCCGGAATCGACCTTTCATCGAGAGCGCCGTGCCCGGCTGCCGCGCTGCGGGCGCGCGTCCTCATCTGCATTGACCCGTCCAATGGCAGAAATCATCATCCAGAATCTGCGCAAGGAATTTGGCGACTTCGCGGCCGTCGAGTCTTCTTCTTTCACGATTGCGGATGGAGAGTTCTTCATGCTGCTGGGGCCCTCGGGGTGCGGGAAAACAACCACGCTGCGGATGATTGCGGGATTGGAGCTCCCTACCTCAGGCATGATCCAGATCGATGGCGAGGATGTCTCGCGCAAGCCTGCAAGCCAGCGTGACATTGCTTTTGTCTTTCAGATGTTCGCTCTGTATCCGCATATGAATGTGCGCAAGAACATCAGCTATCCGCTGGTCTCCCAGCATATGAAAAAGGACGAGATCCGCCAAAGAGTTCTCGAGGTTTCCAAGATCCTGGGCATTGAGGAGATTCTGGATCGGCCGGTCAGCGGCCTGTCGGGCGGCGACCGTCAGCGTGTCGCCTTGGGCAGAGCCATCGTCCGCCAGCCGAAGTGCTTTCTGATGGACGAGCCCCTGGGTGCGCTGGATGCTGAATTCCGCGAGCACATGGCCGGCGAATTGCGTGCCTTGCATGACCGCATGGGCGCCACTACTGTTTATGTCACGCACGACCAGCGCGAGGCCATGCAAATGGGTGACCGGATCGTGGTCATGAACCATGGCGTCATCGAGCAGTTCGGCACGCCGCAAGAGATTTATGACTACCCCGATACGATGTTTGTGGCCGACTTCATCGGCTCGCCACCGATGAATTTTCTGGAATTTGAAGGCCGCCTGGAGGCCGGCTGCCGAGCGGTTCATCTGCAGGGGCAGCCGGTTGCCATGCGGCCGCTGACCGAAGCCGCCGAAGGCGCGCTGGCCCTGGGAATTCGTCCGGAGCATGTTCACATCGATGATCAATCCCGTTTTCGGGGCGAGGTGAAATCGACAGAATATCTCGGCACCACGCAGATTGTGACCCTGGCAACACCGAACGGCGCTCTCAAGGCCCGGATGCCCTCTGGCATTTCGGCCGCGGTCGGTCAGACCGTGGGCCTTGGCTTTCAGGCATCGCTGATCACGCTGTTTGAGTCCGCTTCGGGCCGAGCGATCAAATCGGAGCGCCGGGCGGGGGCAGGCGGCGATGGCTGAGGTCACGCTGCAGAATATCGCCAAATCCTTCGGCCCGATTGCGGCCGTCAAGGAGGTCACCCTCACGATCGCTGACGGGGAGTTTATTGTACTGCTAGGCCCGACCGGGGCCGGCAAGACAACGCTGCTGCGCCTGATCGCAGGGCTGGAAAAACCCGATGCAGGCACGATTCACATCGCAGGCCAAAACATGACGGCACAAATCCCGGCTCTGCGTGACGTGGCGATGGTTTTTCAGCAGTACTCACTCTATCCGCATATGACCGTGTATGACAACATGGCATTTCCGCTGCGCTCGCCGCGACTCAAAACCCCCGAAGACCGCATTCGACACAAGGTTGCGGAGATTGCCGAGGTGCTGCAGATCGACCATAAGCTTGACAATCGGACAACCGAGCTGTCCGGCGGCGAGATGCAGCGGGTCTCGATCGGCCGCGCGCTGGTACGCAGTCCGGCTATTTATCTGATGGATGAGCCTTTAAGCTCCCTTGATGCGAAACTGCGCGCCGACCTTCGCGTCGAGCTCAAGCGCATTCAGACCCAGCTCGGCGCCACCCTCCTTTATGTCACCCACGACCAGATCGAAGCGATGACGATGGCGGACAAAATCGGTGTTCTGGAAGCGGGAAGACTGGTGCAGGTCGGCACGCCGCGCACTATCTACGAAGATCCAGTCAGCCTGTATGTCGGCGGCCGACTCGGACTGCCGCGCATCAACGCCCTGCCCGCTGATCTGTTTGCGGGCGCGCCGAAAGGCGCTCATCTGATCGGCTTGCGGCCGGAGCATATCGAGCAGGGCCAGGGCCAGCCGGCCAAGGTGCTGCGCTTGGAGCATCTTGGCGATCAGACGCAGCTGCATCTGGAGCTTGCGGGTCATCAGGTAGTCACCTTGACCGACATTCACTCCCGACTGCAAAGCGGCGACACGGTCTGCATTCAGCCCCGCAATCCGTTATATTTTGACCAGTCCGGCAATCGTATTCGCAATACCAGCTAGCAAAGGTCTGAACTCAATGCGCCAATTCATCAACCATAAAGACACTGCTGTTACCGATGCCATCGATGGCATTCTTCGATCAGCGCCTTCCAGGCTCGCCAGGCTGGACGGGTACCCGCATATCAAAGTCGTCCTCCGCAAAGACTTCGACAAATCGCAGGTCGCCTTGGTTTCCGGCGGCGGCTCAGGCCATGAGCCGAGCCATGCCGGCTTTGTCGGAGAGGGAATGCTGAGCGCTGCGGTATGCGGCGACATCTTCGCATCGCCGTCTGTCGATGCGGTGCTCGCTGGCATCCTGGCGGTGACCGGCGCCCCAGGCTGTCTTCTGATCGTCAAGAACTACACCGGTGACCGGTTGAATTTCGGACTGGCCGCGGAACGCGCCCGCGCCTTGGGCCATAAAGTTCGAATGGTGGTCATCGGCGATGATATCGCTCTGCCAAGCCTGCCGCATCCAAGAGGCGTGGCCGGCACTTTGCTCGTGCACAAAATCGCCGGCGCCCTGGCCGCCTCGGGCGCCGCCCTGGATGAGGTTGCCGCTGCCGCGCAGCGCGTCGCCGGCCAAATAGTGTCGCTGGGACTGTCTCTGGATACGTGCACGATACCGGGCTCCCCGAAAGAAAACCGGATTGAGCCCGGCATGGCTGAGCTGGGACTCGGCATTCACGGCGAGCCGGGGGCGGAGCGCATCGCTTGCGCAACGGCTGATGAGGCGATGCGCATTGTCGCTGACCGCCTTGAGCCGCAGGCGGCTGAGGGACCTTTGGTGGCTCTGCTCAACAATCTTGGCGGATGTACTGCACTTGAAATGAGCATCCTTGCCGAAGCCTTGATGCGCTCTCGCATCGGCACCCGCATTCAAGGCCTGATCGGCCCGGCGGCGCTGATGACCTCTCTTGACATGAGAGGGTTTTCGGTTTCTCTGCTGGCCCCGCAAGAACAAGACCTCGAGGCGCTCAAGGCGCCAGTCAGCCTGTCCGCCTGGCCCGCATTGCGCACTGCAGGCCCGCCCGCTCGGGTGGAACTGCCCGCGAATCTTCGGCCGGGCAAGCCGAATCCGTCTGACCAGCCAGCCGTGAGGGCAACGGTTGCAGTATGCTGTGAGGTCCTGTGTGCCGCCGAGGCGGATCTGAACGCTTTGGATGCCAAATCCGGAGATGGAGATACGGGCAGCACCGTCGCGACTGCGGCCAAATCCATCCATGACAGGCTTGATCAGCTTCCCCTGGCCCAAATTCCCCAGTTGCTTCGCGCCCTCGGGCAGGAGCTTGGCGAATCGATGGGCGGTTCATTAGGCGTTCTCATGGCAATCTTTTTTACAGCAGCTGGAGAGGCCGCTGCCCAAGGGCAGAATCTCCACAAGTCTCTTTGGACGGGGCTGGAGCATATCAAGGAGATTGGCGGCGCCCAGCTCGGAGATCGCTCCATGATTGACGCTCTGGAGCCGGCCCTGAACGGCCTCGAGCAGAACCTGCAGCTGGCGGCTGGCGCGGCACGGCAAGGTGCTGATGCGACCGCCTCAATCACTGCCGCCAAAGCCGGGCGCGCCAGCTATGTCTCGGCAGACAGTCTTGCCGGTCACAACGATCCCGGCGCGGAGGCGGTTGCCATTGTTTTCGAAAGACTGGCCGCCAAGCAATCGATGTGCTAGGCTGCGATAAGAAGCGTCGCACAGCCTTAGATCCTGTAAAACCTTATCATTCCAGCGCTTGAATCACACCGCCCGCCGATGAAACAGGCTGAAACTGCGTTTCGGCCGGGGTATCTGCTATTCTCAATGCGGAGGCTGGAGCGTGATTTTCACTGGTGTCCCGTTTTTGAGCAAACGGCACTTCTTATCTCACTGATATATATTCAATACCCTATTTGAGGGTATCCGGGATTTCAGCTCATGTTGATCCAGTCGGCAATCCTCGAAAAGTAGAACAGATCGGTCAGGAGACTTAATCACCAAAACCAAGTGAATTCTAACCGAAATTTTGAAAAATTATGCCAACTATCTTTGCCTTTGACTCCATCTCTTATTCCATACAAAACTTTGCTGGCTAATTCTGCAATACTTTCCATGCCATATCTTTTTGCAAGGGGAATCAGCACAAGCAGCTGCAATATTAAAGTCGCAATAGGAACCGCCCAATTATCAGTTGGGTACCAAAACAATAAATTCAAAAGAATTATCACGCATACTATTGCCAAAAACCTTTCTTCTTTTCGAGAATCCTCTAATTCAGTTATTCGCTTTTGCAAATCAGAAATTTGTTTGTTTGCTGTATTGGCCTCATCTTCGCTGTCCAATATTTCAAACAGATCGTCTTTGGAGTTAGTCACTTTTGCTTTTTGCTTTTTTGACTCTGAGCTTGTATTCTTCCAGAATATCTTCGTTGGGAATCACTATTCCTCTAATACCCGGGGTGTAATGCTTGCTCCAAGCACCATGCTGCCAGTGGGTTATTTCAACTAATTTGGACGCTCTGTATTTTGATAAGGAATCAAATGAATATTCCAAATACTTTTGCATTTCAGAATCAACATCTTTTGCCTTGTGAAAAATATTTCCAACGGGCCTGGCTCCATATATTTTTGCTTCTTGATATAGTTCGGGATGAACTGGACCCAAATCCCATGCTTCGAAATATCCATTTAACAACGGCTCGCCGTCATGGGCCCCCATAAAAAACATATGGGAAAGATACAGCATTTTTTGCATTTTCAAATTGGACAATGTCCAGTCTGAAAAATTTCCCATTTGCTTGGCTGCGGACAGAACAGAGATAGACATAGCGAAGTAAATTTGTTTTTAGGATGATAAATTTTATCATTTCAGCTCTTTGGGCGCGATTGAAAGTGAAGGATAACGTTTAAGATAGAGGGGCAATATTCACCCGCGATGGGTTTTGTGCGACAAGCAACCCGGTATCAGAGAGGCGAGCGAGATTGAACCGGTTTATGGACGAGCATCCGGCGCTGGAGTATCGTTTCGAGGAGATCATGGAACTGATGGGCCAGCCTGATCTGGGATGAGTGCTGGGACAATGCCCCCGGCCGACGTGGTGACGGCTGCCGAAAACCTCGCGCTTCACTTTCAATCGCACCCCAGCTCTTTTGCTACTTGCTCCATTTTTCATGTGGCTGTTTATATCGGGCTTGTCGTACGTTTCCAGAACCTCCTTGCAAAACATTTCCAGCTCTTCGTTTTCACATTCTGCCCCCGTGATGCACTCTACGCTCATCAAGACACGCGTCAGCCGCTTCAAATGCACTTAATGTAAAGCTGATTCAGCAAAGAAACGATTTCTGCATAATCTCTTTTTTGCCGTTGGTCGGCCTGCCGCATCAAAAAATCTAGACGCTCTCGCGTTCGCTTATTCTCATAACGCCAAGACTGGCAAGCATTTGCGCATTGATCATCTTCCGATCGATACTCCCCATTATGCGCCGCCGCTCACTGGCTGAGCAGTGCCAGCGGCTGTCCCGTGTGATGCTCAGGCACTGTGCCTCTACGTTGTGGCTTGCCCAATATAGGCAATACAGTAACGTCTGTTTAGGATTATTGGCGCAGCGGAGAATATTCCCATGAGACACTCCGGCGAGCTATAAAAAACGAACTCAAGCCCCTGGCGGTGCGCCATCACTTTTATTGACCGGCGGGTCGCTGTGGTCGAGTAACTAGAGTTGACTAGCAACTCAGTGAGTATGACGAGCAGCTACGGCTAATGGAGACGATTCCGGGCATCAACCGGCAGTCGGCATGCGATATCACTGATTGAGATCAGCGGTGAGATGAGCGTGTATGACAATGTCAAGGCATTCAGTTCTTGGGCCAGAGTGTGCAGGGCAAACAATGAAAGCGCCCGCGCAGTGCGCGGCAACGCGCATCTGCGGGCGGTGCTCATGGATAGCCAGATATTTTGTGAGTTTGGTGCCTAAGACGCTTTCACTCAACGCAGTTCGCTTCAATCGGTTTTCTGTGGCATGCCCTTTCCAGAGCAGAACTGCGCATGCCCGCATACTGGCTTTGGCAGAAATAAAGCAATTTAATAGCAAACGTGATGCGAGGCATCGTTTGCCGCGATCAGCCTCGATTCCGGTCTTGCCGACAGAGCAACGGCTGACTGACTGCCAAGCTTACAATGCTTGACTGATTCGGCCCCCGCAAGCCGCTGATCTTCCACGGCCAAATTCGGCCTTGGGAAAATTTCGCAAAGACAAATCAGCTACAAAAGCAAGCAAAAGCCCCAGATTTTTCCAGAATCACTATCCGCGCACATTGAGATCCGAGATCCGCTCCAGAAAAGCGCTCAAATCACAAATCATCTCCTTTCCATCTTGCAGCAGCTCGTGCTCATAGCACAGCAGTACGCGCCGGTCCGCGCCAATCATGTCTGCGATACTGCTGAGCTGCTGCAAGTCTCGCCGGCTGGGATTTGAGGTCAGCTTGATTTCTACGGCCCACAGCTGCGCGTTCAGCGCCAGCAGCAGATCAATCTCTTTCTGATCGCTGCTGCGAAAACGATAAGCGGCAAATGCAGCGCCCTTTGAATCCAGCGCTGAGAGAATCTGATTGATTGCAAATCCCTCCCAGCTGGCGCCCGCACCGGGATGACTCAGCAGCTCATCCAAAGTCTGAATGCCAAGCAATCCATGGAGAAGTCCCGTATCCCGCCAGTACATTTTCGGCCGTTTCACAAGCCGCTTCTTGATATTCGAGTGGTAAGCGGGCAAAAAACGAATCAGGAATGCGCCGGCCAAATACTCAAGATAAGCGTTCACCGTATGGTAGGAAATGCCCAAGCTTTGTCCTATTTGGCTTGCGTTCCAATCCTGGCCATGGGCCGCGGCCAGCATCCGAAACAGTCGCGCTGTCGTTTGCGGCCGAACCGCCATGCCCCAGTTCGGCAAATCTCGCTGGCTCATTAAACGCAGATAATCGTGCTGCCAGATCGGAAACATGCCTGCATCCAGAATGCCGCCATCTGGATATCCGCCATACAGCCACAGCTGATTCAAGCGGCTGTCAGACGGAACCTCATGCAGCAAAAAAGGCGCAAGCTCAATCACCGAGAGCCGGCCGGCAAGAGATTCACCCACTTGAGCCATGAGAGCCGGCGAGACCGACCCGAGAAGCAAAAATCGGCCATTGCGTTTTCGATCGCGATCAATCGCGCCGCGCAAACGCGGAAACAATTCGGGGGCGGACTGCGCCTCATCAAGCACAACCAGCCTTTCCTCTGCTTCAATTTCATTCCACTGGACACTGAGCTTCAGCCGGTCAGAGTCCCGCTCAAGATCAAAATAGCGGCCGCCCAGTGAGGCAGCGAGTGTCGTTTTCCCGCACTGGCGCGGACCGACCAGCGCGACGGCCGGATATACGCTCAAGCGCGACTTGACCAGAGCGGCTGATGCTCTTAGAATCATCACTGATTGTAAAATAGAAACATATTTCTATTTTACAATCATGATAAGATGATTGTCGAGCGGCAAAGAGAGGGACAGGATGATCAAAAACAATCCATCGCGACATTCAGGCCAGTCCCTGCCACAAGTAGGATTAAAATAAACGCATCAATTTCCGATAAATGACCTGATTACTGTATTGAGGAATCTTGATATGGCAACGAAGCAGTCAGCCCTCAGCAATGACCGATTCTGGCACCATATTCCCAGTCTGCCAGTTCAGCTGAATCCGCTGTTTGCCTGGCCGCCCAAGCCTGCCGCTGCCATGAAATGGCTCGCTGCAGCATGGAAGCCAGCCAGCGTATATGCATTTATGGCCGCCGCAGCAGTATTGATCTACTTTGGGTTTCATCCATCCCCGGACACAATGCAGTCGCTCGCCTCCGGCTGGATTTTTCAGATCTGGCTGCGCAACTGTCTGCTCCTGACTCTGTTCGCAGGCAGTCTGCACCTTTATTTCTACACCTTCAGCAGACAGGGCAAGGAGCGAAAATTCGAGCGAAAATCTCTCGGCCGCTCCAGCAAAGTGCACAATTTTGGCAATCAGGTGCACGACAACATGTTCTGGTCGCTTGCGAGCGGCGTCTCGATCTGGACCGCCTACGAAGTGCTGTATTTCTGGGCCAGCGCGAACGGCTACGTGCCGCCGCTTTATTTTGCTGAGCAGCCGCTCTGGTTTGTGCTGATGTTCATCCTGATTCCAATCTGGTCATCCTTTCACTTTTACTGGATACACCGACTCTTGCATTGGCCGCCGCTGTATAAAGCGGCGCATGCGCTGCATCACCGCAACGTAAACGTCGGTCCCTGGTCAGGCATTTCCATGCACCCGATTGAGCATGCGCTGTACTTCTCGACCTTCCTGATTCATTTTGTCATTGCGTCGCACCCGATTCACTTTCTGTTCCATGCGTATTTTCAGGGTGCAGGACCGGCCGCCTCGCACAGCGGTTATGAAGCGCTGACAGCGAAAGGCAAAAACCGCATGGAGCTCGGAACATTCTTTCATCAGCTGCACCATAAATTCTATAAATGCAACTACGGCACCAATGAGATGCCGTGGGATCGATGGTTTGGCTCCTTCCACAACGGCACCGAGGAGGCGACCGCGCGAATCCGAAAGCGCAAGTGGCAATAGAAAAAGGATTTGCCTTGAGGTCAGCCGACTGCCTGCTTGCGCGAATCGCGCCTTGATGATGGATTGCGCTGTTCCCGCGTACTGAGTTCCGCTCGGCTTGTCACCATGCAGTCGTACAGCTCAGCAATCATTTTGCTGCCAGTTCGCTCAAACGCAAACGGCACAATCGCATGGACTGCGCAAGCGATGGCGCCAATGAGCATTTTCAGCGCGAACCCCATGGCATGACCGAAGTGCTCCACATAGGTCTCGTTTACTTCTTCCAAATGCCTCGTCAATATTTTCATCGAATCAACCTTCATCTTGCAACGCATGAAACAAACAACAAACAGCATTGCTTGCCTGTATTTTTGAACGAATATAACATAATTATTCTTTAGATTAAAAGAATATTGTTTAATATTGCACTTTATTCGAATTTTTATTCTGATAAAAAACATTTTTTAGAAATTTTATTTTACCTTGACAGAACAACAAAAACCAGGAAACTGAATGTCCGCACTAAGCCGTCAATATGTTCGCGTCGGCGAACTGAATGTAGATGCAGGCCTGCATCAGCTGATCGCAAAAGAAGCCATTGTCGGAACCGGCTTGGAACCGGATGCTTTCTGGCAGTCACTCGCTCAGATCGTGACCGATCTGGGACCCAAAAATCGGCAGCTGCTCACAACCCGCGATAAGCTGCAAGCACAGATTGATGAATGGCACAAAGCCGATGGAGCACTCGACCGGTCAGCCGCTGAAAACATCGAATTTTTGCGAAAGATCGGCTATCTGGCCGCTTCCGGGCCTGCTTTTGAAGTCGCAGTTGAGAACGTCGATCCTGAAATTGCAGACATCAATGCACCGCAGCTGGTCGTGCCCGTCGACAACGCGCGCTATGCACTGAACGCAGCCAACGCCCGCTGGGGCAGTCTTTACGATGCCTTGTACGTCTCGGGCATTGCTGAGCCGGATGGATCCGGGCCGCCAGCGGTTTTTGAGAAGCAAAGAGCAGCCCGAGTCATGGCGTGGGCGCGTGACTTTCTGGACCGGGTGATACCGCTGCAAAGAGCCAGCCATCATGATGCAGCTGACTATGCAATTTCATCCGGCTCGCCGGAAGCAAGTCATGTTGAGGTGCGGCTCAAGGACGATTCCAGAACCCGTCTCGCCGCGCCGCAGCAATTCAGCGGCTTTGCCGGCTCGAGGTCGGCTCCGGCGGAGATTCTGTTCAGTCATAACAAGCTGTCTTTACGGCTGCAGTTTGATCGCACATCGTCCATTGGCAAAACCGATGCCGCGGGCTTGGCCGATATCGCCCTGGAAGCCGCAGTCACGACCATTCAGGATTTTGAAGATGCGATTGCCGCGGTCGATGCACACGACAAGGCCAATGCCTATCGCAACTGGCTGAACCTGATGAAAGGCACTCTGACAGCGGACCTTGAGCAAGACGGCAAAACGGTCACACGCTCACTGCACCGCGATCTGGAATTTACTGGCCCGGACGGCGCACCATTGCAGGTGCCTGCGCGCAGCTGCATGCTGGCTCGTCATGTGGGCCTGCATATGTACACGGATGCAGTGACGACCGCCGCAGGCGCGCCGATTCCTGAGGGATTTCTGGATGCCATGGTCATCAGTCTGGGCGCCATCCACAACCTGAGCGGCCAGGGTTCAGCGGCCTATGCAAACAGTCGCTGCGGCAGCGTTTACGCAGTCAAGCCGAAACTGCATGGTCCGGACGAAGTGGCGGCAACGGTCGAGCTGTTCAGCCGCGTCGAGGACGCGCTTGGACTGGCGCGCAACACACTGAAGATCGGCATCATGGACGAGGAGCGGCGCACCACAGTCAATCTGCGAGAATGCATCCGCGCGGCCCGCAGTCGGGTCATCTTCATCAACACCGGATTTCTTGATCGAACCGGCGATGAGATTCACACCGTGATGCATCTGGGCGCCGTCATCACAAAAGATGCCATGAAAAACGCCCGCTGGCTGCAAGCGTATGAAAAATGGAATGTAGACGCCGGCCTGCAGACCGGCGTTCACACAGTCGGGCAGATCGGCAAAGGCATGTGGACCATGCCGGACCGGATGCAGGCGATGTACAGCGCCAAATCTGAGCATCTCAAAGCCGGCGCCAATACCGCCTGGGTGCCATCGCCGACCGTCGCAGTACTGCATGCGCTGCATTATCACGAAAATGATGCAGATGCGATTCAACAGTCCTTGGCCGGCAACAGTCACGCCAGTTTAGAAGACATTCTGACACCGCCGATCTTGCGCGAGCCGCTTTCACACGAGCAGATTGCACGCGAGCTGGAAAGCGCCGCGCAAAGTATTCTCGGCTACGTTGTGCGCTGGGTTGAGGCTGGCATCGGCTGCTCGAAAATTCCAGATATCAATGATATCAGCCTCATGGAAGATCGCGCGACGCTGCGTATTTCCAGTCAGCTCATTGCCAACTGGCTGCATCACGGGCTGACCGCCCGGGACGAGGTGCTGGCCATTTTCAAGCGCATGGCAGCGACAGTCGATCGCCAGAATGAGACCATGCAGGATTATCACCCGATGGCGGCGGACTTCGAGGCCAGCATCGGCTTTCAGGCCGCCCTGGATTTAGTGTTTCAAGGCGCTGCGTCACCGAATGGCTACACCGAAAGCATTCTGCACCAAAGACGCCGGGAGGCCAAAACGCGCGGCGTGTAACCCGATCAGACACCGAATCGATGTATGCGATCCAAAGCCCCGCCAGGCGCATCCGAAAAATTTGCGCTCTTCAATTTTGCGGTCCATGCTGTCCGCCTGGCTATGTATGACAGACTCGCGAGCAAGCTGCGCCGCAGAGCTGATCAGCATCTTTTGCGCGAGCTGGCGCCGGCACAAGGCATTGACTTCACCTCCAACGACTTTTTGGGTCTCGCAAATGCGCCCGAGATCCGCCGCGCAGTCTATCAGGCGCTTGATGACGGTCTGGCGACCGGCGCGGGCGGCTCGCGCCTTTTGCGCGGCAACCATCCATTGCATCAGAGCCTTGAGAAGCGGGCGGCGGAATTTTTCAAGTGCGAGAAGGCGCTTTATTTTGCCAATGGCTACAGCGCGAATTTCGCTTTGCTGACCGCCTTGCCGGCGCGTCATGATCTGGTCGTCTACGACGCTGCCGCGCATGCGAGCATTCGCGAGGGGCTGGTCAAATCACCCGCCAAAGCTGTCAGATTCCCGCATAATGACACCGCTGCAATGGAGCAGATCGTATCCCGCTGGCGTCAAGACAACGCGGCGGCGCGACAAGCGTGGATTGTCGTCGAGAGTCTCTACAGCATGGACGGCGATTGTGCGCCGCTGGCGGAGATGTTCGCGGTCGCCGAGCGCTATGGCTGCATCATGATGGTCGACGAGGCGCATGCGACCGGCGTCTGGGGGGCGCAGGGCAAAGGGTTCACTGAGCCTTTTGCGCAGCGTGAGGACCTGATCGCGCTCCACACCTGCGGCAAGGCTTTAGGCGCCAGCGGCGGCCTCGTCTGCGCCCCTGCGGTCGTTGTCGATTACCTGATCAATTTCAGCCGGCCGTTTATCTACTCGACTGCGCCATCGCCGCTGGCGGCCGCAGCTGTGGCCGCGGCTCTCGATCTGATTGACGGCGACCCTTCGCGGCGACTGGACCTGCGCCGGCGCATTCAATTTGCCGCAGATGAATTCGAGAGGCATTTCGGCCGAAAGACCAGCGGCACCCAGATCATTCCGTTTATACTCGGTGATGCAGATCAGGCGCAGCAAGCTGCCGCGCAGCTGCAGCGCAGCGGATTCGATGTGCGCGCCATCCGGCCGCCGACAGTGCCCGCCGGCACGTCGCGACTGCGGTTTTCGATTACGCTCCACGCGCCAGAGACATCGATTCGCGCACTGTTTGCGGCATTGGCGTCAATTGCCACTGCACACCCGGCCTCATCGGACAGCGAGACGCAATCATGCAAATCCAACATTTAGTGGTCACCGGCACCGACACGGAGGTTGGCAAAACTGTCGTTTCAGCGATGCTGATGCAGGCTTTTCAGGCGTGCTACTACAAGCCTATTCAGGCAGGCCTGCACGGGGCGACCGATATTGAGACCGTCCGCGCGCTGACCGGACTGCCGGACGAGCGCTTCATTGCCGAAGCCTACCGGCTCAATACCCCCGCATCGCCCCACCTGGCCGCTGCCCTGGATGCCATTCAAATCGATTTTGAACGCCTGAAACAGCTGCCATCCGGCCGCGCCTGCCCCAGTCTGATCATCGAAGGCGCGGGCGGCGCGATGGTGCCGGTCACCGGCAGGCCGCAACAGCTGTTCATTGATCTGTTTGCCGCCTGGCGGCTGCCCGCCGTGATCTGTGCGCGAACCACTCTAGGCACGATCAACCATACGCTGCTCACCATTGCCGCCATGCAAAACCTTGAGATCCCAATCTTGGGCATTGTCTTTGTCGGTGATGCCCACGAGTCGAATGAATCCACCATCTGCGAGCTGGGGCAGGTCAGGCGTTTGGGGCGGCTGCCTTTTTTAGACCCGCTGAATGATCGCACTCTGGCAGCCGCATTCGAGCAGCGCTTCCGCCGATCAGACTTTGTGCGGCAGACATGACGCCGCGCCGCAGCTCGCCCGTCTGGCATCCGTTTACACAGCATGCCGTATTTCCCGATTTCTTGGAAATTGATCGAGCGCAGGGGCCCTATCTTTACACGGCCGGCGGCAAGCGCATCATTGATGCCATCGCGTCATGGTGGGTGGTGACCCACGGACATTGTCATCCGCGCCTGCGCGCGGCGGCGGCAGCGCAGATGGAGCAGCTCGACCAGGTTATTTTTGCCGGCTGCACCCATGCGCCGGCAGAGCAGACTGCCGCGATGCTGACCGAGCTGACACCCGAGGGCCTGGACTATGTATTTTTCTCCGACAGCGGCTCGACTGCAGTGGAAGTGGCCCTGAAAATGGCCCTCGGGCATTGGCATCACCAGGGCATTGAGCGCCAGCGGGTGGTGGTTCTTGAGCACAGCTACCATGGCGACACCATCGGCACCATGTCGGTCGGCGAGCGCGGCGTATTCAATCAGCCCTACGATCCGCTGCTGTTTTCAGTCGACACCCTGCCTTTCCCGGCCCCCGACGCTGACCGCGCGCTCAGCGCGCTGGAATCCAAGCTCGGCGAGCGCGATGATGTCGCCGCCCTGATCGTCGAGCCGCTGGTGCTCGGCGCCGGTGGCATGCGCATGTATGCGCCCTCGACACTGGCCGCAATGAAAGCGATCTGCGAGCATTATGAGGTTCTTTTCATTGCCGATGAGGTCATGACAGGATGGGGCCGGACCGGCACCTTGTTTGCCTGCGAGCAGGCCGGCATCACCCCCGACATCGCCTGCTACTCCAAGGGCCTCACCGGCGGTTTTCTGCCCCTGGCGGTGACGATGTGCAGCGCGGCCATCTTCAGCTCGCATTATTCTGAGGACCGCCGCAAGACGTTCTATCATTCAAGCTCCTACACTGCCAATCCGATCGCCTGTGCCGTGGCAGCGGAAAACCTCAGGATGTGGCAAGAGCCAGAGACACAAGCCGCCGTGGACCGGGTGTGCGCGATGCAGGCCCGGCAGCTTGAGGCGCTCCGAGAATCCGGCCGCTTCACAAATATTCGCCGGACCGGCACGATCGCCGCCATGGACATCGAGGCTCAAGACAGCGGCTATCTGTCGCAGATCGGCACCGAGCTGTATTTGAAATTTCAGAAAAGCGGAGTCTTGCTGCGCCCGCTCGGCAACACGATCTATGTACTGCCGCCGTACTGCGTGAGCGATGACGATCTCGACTGCGTCTACAGCGTCATTCTCAAAACGGCCGCAGAACTGACCGGATAGCGGGGCGGGGCCGCTCAGGCGACTTGGAGCAGCTCGCGATCAACGCTGGCATCGATCGAGCGGAGCAGCCGCTGGTAAACCAATTTTTCCTGATGACAAAAATAGCGCACATGGTCTGCGCTTAAGTCCCCATCGCTGGCGAGCCGCCGCGCCATGCTGTACAGATGGCCCTGCTCCTCGGCGAGCAGCTGCTGCACAGACACATCCAGTTCCAGCCGGCTTATGACGTTTTGCAGAAGCTGATAGCCCCACACCGCCCTGAACTCAACAATCATCGACATGTACAGGTAAACCGTTCGCAGCGACGAGCCTTTGCCAAAGCGCCGCACCATGGATGCCTCAAGGCGATTGAAATAGGCCCGCGCCGAGGCGCTGGCAAGCAGGGCCGATGGCCGGTAATCCAGCGAGTTCCCAGCCAGACGCTCGGCATGGCGCTTGAACAGGACTGCATGGCCGGTCTCTTCGCTCAGGTGCTTGAGCGTCGCATAATCCATAGCGCCGCTGCGCTGGGTCGCCATAATCTTGTAGCTGCCGATGTGCTCCAGATAAGACAGTGTATTGAAAAAGCGCCAGCGCAGTTCCGGCTGGCTGCAAATGCGGCAAAACACATCCTCCGTCCATTGTCTTGAGGACTCATTGAGGTCCTCAAAGTCACTGTACATTGAGGTGATTCTGACGGTCATGGAAAGGGCCTAGGCCGACTGCGGACGGATGTCAGGGTCGGCATTGCCGGCCGCGGCCGGCAAGGTCTGCATACCGAGCTTGGAAAACAGCTCCGCATCCTGATCGTACTCAACATTGTCAGTTGTCAGCAGCCGGTCACCGACAAAAATCGAGTTGGCTCCGGCGAAAAAGCACAATGCCTGCAATTCTTCAGACATGGTCCGGCGGCCCGCTGACAGCCGCAGTGTCGACTGCGGCAGCATCACTCTGGCCGCGGCCACCGTGCGCACAAACTCAAGCGGCTCGATCGGCCGCGCATCCTGCAGAGGAGTGCCGGGAATCGGCACCAGCAGGTTCAGGGGCACACTTTCCGGCTGCACGTCCAAATTAGCCAGCGTCGTCAGCATGCTGGCACGATCGGCTTGGGTCTCGCCCAGGCCGAGAATGCCGCCGCAGCACACTTTCATACCGGCTTGGCGCACATTCTCAAGCGTATCCAGCCGGTCCGCGAACGTGCGCGTGGTAATGACCGCGCCGTAATGCCGCTCAGAAGTGTCGATGTTATGGTTGTAATAGTCCAGGCCGGCCGCGCTGAGCCGATCCGCCTGCGCGCGGGTGAGCATGCCGAGCGTCATGCAGGTTTCCAGGCCCAGCTGCTTGACTTCCCGAATCATAGCACACAGCTGATCCATCTGGCTGCCGGGCGGACTGCGCCAGGCGGCGCCCATGCAATAGCGGCTCGCGCCATCCGCCTGCGCCTGCCGGGCATCGGCGATGACCGCCTCGAGCTCCATCAGCCTGCCGGGGGATACGTCGGTGCTGTAGCGAATCGACTGGCTGCAATACTTGCAGTCTTCCGGACAGCCGCCGGTCTTGATATTGACCAGACGGCTTTTCTGCATCTGGTTGGGCGCAAAGTGGCTGCGATGCACGGCATGCGCCTGATACAGCAAGTCATTGAACGCCATGCTGAACAGCGCTTGCGCCTGCTGCAGCGTCCATTTCCGCGGTGAGATATCGTTTTGAACCAATTCCATAGCAGCTTGTGTCGAGCTCAGAGCAGTTGAACAAGAGGAAGGCTCTCAGCCCAGCCGCATTTATATATCAATCAAGATGCAATTTTGGTAATATCGGCTATTGGCAAAGCCTATGATGCGCGGCCGCCGCACAGGTGTAATATCATTTGCGCTATCACCCCACTGCTGAGACGGACCCCATCATGCAAACTTTCCCCGATGTCCGGCGACAGGAAGATGCGCGTCTGCTGTCCGGCGAAGGACACTATGCCGACGACATCCAGCTGCCTGATATGTGTTTTGGCCAGGTTCTGCGATCGACCTGTGCGCATGCCAGCTTGCTGCGGATCGATACCCGGACGGCCCGCGAGCTGCCCGGAGTCCTGCAAATCCTGACCCGCGACGATCTGCGCCGCGATGGCATTGGCGAATTGCCGTGCGTCTCGGAGCTGACCAGCGCAGACGGCTCCAAAATATACAAGCCGCCGCGGCCGATCCTCGCCGCTGAGCGGGTTCGGCATGTGGGCGAGCCGATTGCCTTCGTCGTGGCTGAGTCAGCCGCGATTGCCTGCGATGCGGCGGAAATGATTGAGGTCGAGTATGCTGAGCTGCCCTGCGCAATGGCGCATGACAGCGACGCGGGCATTTACGCGGCGGCGCCGGGCAACGTGTGTTTTGACTGGAGCGATGGCAATGATCAGATCGCTGCAGAAGCCTTGGCGCAAGCGGCCCATGTCACGCGCATCACGGTGACGCATCCGCGCATGGCGGTCACGCCGCTAGAGCCGCGCGCGGCGGTTGCAGAGCTTGACGCGGCCACGGACAGGCTGACACTTTATGCGCAGACACAAGGCGTCCATTCAGTCCAGCGGGTGCTGGCGCGCGGTGTGCTGAAAATACCGCTGGCGCAGCTGCGGGTGGTCACCGGTGATGTCGGCGGCAGCTTCGGCATGAAGATTTTCACTTATCCCGAATATGCACTGGTGCTGATCGCGGCCCGAAAACTGCGCCGCGCGGTCAAGTGGACCGCATCACGATCGGAATCCTTCGTCAGTGACAGCCACGGGCGGGCGCGAACCGATCAGGCTGAGCTCGGCCTGGATGCAGACGGGCAGTTTGTCGCCCTTCGCATCCGCGCCACCGCTGACCTGGGCGCTTATCTGTCGCATGTCGGCCCTTCGGTGCCGACCCTCTATGCCAATATGGTGACCGGGCACACCTACCGCATTCCTGCGATCGCATACCGATGCCGGGGACTGTTTACCAATGCGCCGCCGACCGATGCCTATCGCGGCGCCGGCAAGCCGGAAACAACCTGCACGCTGGAACAGCTCATCGACAAAGCGGCTTTTGAGATGCAGATCGACCGCATTGCGCTGCGCCGCATGAATTTTGTGAAGCCGCAGCAGCTGCCGTACACCATGCCCAACGGCCAGGTGATCGACAGCGGCAACTTCGGCGCGCTGCTGGATCGCGCGCTTGAGATTTCGGACTGGGAAGCGTTCCCGCGCCGCCGCGAGCAGGCGGCCCGGCAAGGCAAGCGGCTGGGAATCGGGCTTGGCATGTATTTGCATTCAACCTCCCTGTCGACCGGCGAGACCTGTGAGATCAAACTGCGTGCTGACGGGACCGTCTTGCTCCTGACGGGCTCGCAAAGCGGCGGTCAGGGCCATGTCACTGCACTGGCCCAGATCGCCGCCGAGGCCCTGCGCATTGATGCGCGCAAGATTGAGGTCGTGCAAGGCGACACCCAGGTCTTTGACACCGGCGCCGGCACTGGCGGATCCCAGCTGCTGGCGACCAGCGGCAATACGGTGCTGCGCGCTGCCCGGCAGTTTCTGGACAATCTCAAAGCAGCGGCGGCGCAGCTGCTTGAAGCGCCGGCTGCGGATATTGAATACGCCAGCGGCGCATTTGTCATCGCAGGCACAGATCGCAAAATCGCCTTTGAGCAAATTCCATCACGGATTGAGCAGGCGCAAATGGATGCGGCCGCCTGTACAGCGCGCGTCGGCTTTGACGGTGTGCCGGTCACCCACCCGAGCGGCGCTTATGTCGCCGAGATTGAGTGTGATATCGACACTGGAGAGTTGCGCATCAGGCAGCTGGCGGGGGTGGATGATCTGGGCAAAATTCTGTTTCCGGCGCTGGCCGACGGGCAGCTGCACGGCGCCTGGGCGCAAGCGATCGGCGGCTGCCTGATGGAAGCCGTTGTATTTGACGACCACGGCAGCGGACAGCTGCTCAGCGGCTCGCTGATGGATTATCAGCTGCCAAGAGCGAAAGATTTGCCATTTTTACGACTGGAGAAAATGCCGACGATGTGTACAACAAATGCATTGGGGGTCAAAGGTGCGGGGGAAGTCGCCTGCCTCGGTGCGCCGGGGGCGATACTCAATGCCCTGTCATGCCTGTTAAGCCAGGAGCGGTTTGAAGTTATCAAGCCGCCGGCCACGGCTTATCGCATCTGGCAGACCATGCAAATGCAATCGGCCTAGTGCGCATCGCAGCGCACAGGCATTATCGCGTCATATCCAAATGACCCGATTGATAAAACGATTGCGGACATAGGCAGGCGCAGAAGCAAAAGAACGCGGATACTGCGCCCGATCAGTTTGCTGATAACGGAGACTGCAAAGCCTCTGCCGAAGGTGAAGGACGCGCGTCAAATTATTGGCAGAATCAGGCCAGCCTGGCCCGATCATACCCTTACAAGCCGATTGCTGAGCAGGCAGGCTCAAGCAGAAAACATTCCAATAACCGCCAAGGACATGAGTGTGAAGAAAAATCGTCCGGTTCTCAGCAGGATCGCCTCCTTAAAAAATTTTCCCTAAAAATATAAATGGTGCAAGCTATACCATAGAAAAAACGCTGCCCGTCATTCATTATCAAGCCGTGCTGCGCGGCCGAGATAGCCGCCATGATGCCGCAGGCCGTAATCCTGCTTGGTCACGCCCTTGTGCTCCATCAGTGCGAGCGTGACCGCATCCGCGATGGCGCTCATCACGGCCAGGCTGGCCGAGGGCGTCAGCCCAAGCGGACACGGCTCGCGAATCTCGCCCATATCCAGCACCAGGTCGCAATGACCGCGCAGCGGCGAATCGGCATGGGAGGTCACCCCGATGACGGCATCCAGCCCCATATGCCTGCCAAGCGTCAGCAGCTCAATTACCTCGCGGGTCTTGCCGCTGGTTGAAAAAGCGATCAGGCAGTCATTTTCTGAGATGATGCCCAAGTCACCGTGTGCGGCCTCACCCGGATGCAGGTAGATCGCCGGGGTTGCAGTCGAGCACAGGGTTACAGCAAGCTTGCGGGCAATGATGCCCGCCTTGCCCATGCCCGTGGTCAGCAGCTTGCCGCGGCACGAAGCCATCAAGCGCACCGCCTGCTCGAATGCGGGCGTCACCTCAATGGACTGTATGGCTTGCGCCTCTTGCTCAAAGACGTGACGGATGCGCTGCAGGATGTCCATAAAATAACTCAGGTGCGGGGATTGAAATCATCAGTGAGCGTGATTATATTGTGTCCAGTTCGCGACACATCGGGTTGCAGCTTGTCCCGCATTGCAAAAAAGCTCCCGATTGCAAGCGCTTCAGACTGGACAGCGCCATGCGCCGTCAATTGAGCGCATCGAGTCAAAATTAAAATCGAAGAGATTGAATCGCACACTTCCATCCACCAGGCCGGATTGGCGCTCACAGCGCTGGCCCGCGGCGGAAATTCCTGCAAAAAAATTGTTGCAAAAAACATTTTTTGGTTGATAATGCATACCCCCTGCAATCAAACCTACTAACCCGCGTTGAGAAATACACGAAAAGATATGTCCGAACTGATTACACATGTCACCGACAGTACATTTGAAGAGCAAGTCATCAACTCAGCCACGCCGGTACTGGTCGACTACTGGGCTGAGTGGTGCGGCCCCTGCAAAATGATTGCCCCGCTGCTCGACGAAGTTTCGGCTGAATACTCAGGCAAGCTGGTTGTCGCGAAACTGAACATTGACGAAAACCCGCTGACACCGCCAAAATACGGCATTCGCGGCATCCCCACGATCATGATTTTCAAAAATGGCGTGGTTGAGGCGACAAAAGTGGGGGCAGTCTCCAAATCGCAGCTCACTGAATTCATCGACGGAGCTGTGTAATGAGTTAAAATTAGCGGTGTTCGATAATTCCCCGAGTATCCTTGCGTATTTCGATATAATCGCCCTTGGCGTAAAAATGCACGCTGTCGTGCCGCTTCGCGCTCTCGTCTTTTCAGTCTGCTGAAGCGCCAGTTTCATTTCTCGCAATTTTCAATCGCACCTTAATTTTTACTCCTTTTTTTCTTTGCATGGCTGGCAAGCCATGTCTCACCTCTATTTTGAGATAACACAACATGGGTATCAGCTTAACCGAACTCAAAGCTAAAACGCCAGCTGAATTGGTATCAATTGCACGCGGCATCAATATCAACGGCGCATCAAGAATGCGCAAGCAGGATCAGATTTTTGCGATTCTGAAGGCCGAGGCGAAAAACGGCGGCAGCATCACCAGTGAGGGCGTGATGGAGACCTTGCAGGACGGCTTCGGTTTTCTGCGATCTCCGAACAGCTCATACCTGGCGGGCCCCGATGACATCTATGTCTCCCCCAGCCAGATTCGCCGCTTCAATCTGCGCACCGGAGACATGGTGTCCGGGCTGGTGCGGCCGCCGAAAGATTCTGAGCGATATTTTGCATTGCTGAAAATTGAGACGATCAACGGCGAGCCGCTGGGCCATCTGAAGAACAAGATCCTGTTTGAAAACTTGACGCCGCTGCATCCAGACCAGCGCATGCGGCTGGAACGCGGCAACGGCAGCTCAGCCGACCTGACCGCCCGCATTATTGATCTTGTCGCACCCATCGGCAAAGGCCAAAGAGGGCTGATCGTCTCGGCGCCTAAAACGGGCAAGACCGTCATGCTGCAGCAGATCGCGCATTCGATCACGGCCAACCATCCCGAATGCGAGCTGATCGTCCTGCTGATTGATGAGCGGCCCGAGGAGGTCACTGAGATGCAGCGCTCAGTGCGCGGCGAAGTGGTCTCGTCCACGTTTGATGAGCCGGCCTCACGTCATGTGCAGGTGGCCGAGATGGTCATTGAGAAAGCCAAGCGGCTGGTTGAGCATAAGCGCGATGTCGTCATTCTTCTTGACTCCATTACGCGGCTGGCGCGCGCTTACAATACCGTCGCGCCCGCTTCTGGAAAAGTTCTGACCGGCGGTGTCGACTCGCACGCGCTGCAGCGGCCCAAACGATTTTTCGGCGCCGCGCGCAATATTGAGGAGGGCGGCAGCATCACCATCCTGGCCACCGCTCTGATTGAAACCGGCTCCAAGATGGATGATGTGATTTACGAAGAGTTCAAAGGTACCGGCAACATGGAAATCCATCTTGACCGGCGCATTGCAGAAAAGCGTGTGTATCCGTCGATCATCATCAATCGCTCCAGCACCCGGCGAGAAGAGCTCCTGACCGATCCGCTGGAGCTGAAAATGATCTGGGCCATTCGCAAGCTGCTTCATTCACATGATGATCTTGAGGCGATTGAGCTGCTGTCCGAACGGCTGCAGTCCACCAAGACCAATGCTGAATTTTTTGAATCGATGAAACGAAACTGATGCAGGAATGATCCGTATGCGTATAATGCGCATTTCTTTTGTATCGAATCGACAGCTGACTCGACAGCTCTCTGGCCAATAGCATCATGAAAGCAAACATCCATCCTGAATACTCGACGATTCAAGTCAATTGTGTTTGCGGGAACTCGTTTGAGACACGCTCGACGCTCAAGGGTCCCCTGAGCATCGAGATCTGCTCGGCTTGCCATCCCTTTTATACTGGCAAGCAGAAAATTGTAGATACCGCAGGCCGCGTCGGCAAGTTTCAGCAAAAATACGGCGGCTAGCCGCCGCTTGCGCTCCGGGCCCTGTCCGCCCGCTGCGATCTGGCGGGGACTTTTTTATGTACTCTTTTGCACCGATCATGGTCAGCCGCCGGCTTTGAGAACTCTCTGCGAGCATGTCGACTGGGCTGCAGAGCAGCTGAGCGCTGCCGATGTATTTTTCGGCCACGGCTGCAGCAATGCCACGGATGAGGCCATCTGGGGCGTTTTGCATACAGCCGGCTTGATGGATCGCGACTGGGAAAGTGTGGCCGGTCAGCCGCTGCCAGCGGCCGCCAGCGCCGAATTCCGCAGACTGATTCGAACCCGAATCGCGACTCGCAAGCCGCTGGCCTATCTGCTCAACGAAGCTTGGTTCGCGCAGCGGCCGTATTATGTGGACGAGCGCGCCATCATTCCACGGTCGCACATCGGCGACTTCATCAGCGACCGATTCAAGCCCTGGGTGCGCCCTCAGCAGGTCCGCTCGATTTTGGATTTATGCACCGGCAGCGGCTGTATCGCTATCGCGCTGGCGCTGGCGTTTCCAAATGCGGTCGTAGATGCCTGCGATATTGATGCGGCGGCTTTGGAGGTCGCGCGCATCAACGTCGAGCGGCATCAGTGCGCCGATCAAGTCAAGCTGATCGAAAGCAGCCTGTTCACGCAGCTTGACCGCCGCCGATACGATCTGATTGTCACCAATCCGCCCTATGTCAGCGCCAGCGAGACCGCACAGCTGCCGCCTGAGTACCGGCATGAGCCGCAGATTGCGATCACCTGCGCCGATCACGGACTGGCGCTGGTCAAGGAAATCTTGCGCGAGTGCGGCGACTGGCTTGCGAGCGACGGATTTCTGGTGATGGAGCTTGGCAGCTCAGCGTCCGCGCTGGAGCGCGCATTCCCCAAAGTGCCGTTCATGTGGCTGACCTCTGAAAGCGGCGAGTCAGTGGTACTGATTATGAGCGCGGCCGAACTGGCAGGCTGCCGGGAGAACTTTGCCGGCGGCAAGACTGCGTAATCGGCCGGATTCAATCAGATTTCCAGCATATCAAAATCATCCTTGACGGCCAGGCAGTCCGGGCATACCCAAGTGTCAGGAACATCCGCCCAGCGGGTGCCCGGTGCAATTCCGTCTTCTGGGAGGCCAAATTCCTCTTCATAAATGAAGCCGCAAATCACACACATGTAAACTTTATAGTCTTGCTCCACAACAACTGGCGCTCGCCGCGGGTGAGATCGCTCAAAGCGCTAAAACGTACGTGCCGCACTGGCAGCGGCTGACTGCTGCCGCTGCGCAGCCTTGCAATCGGTCATTTTGACTGCTCGTCTTTGGGCGGAGCCATCCCATACATTCTCAGCATCTGCTGCTGCATGTCGCTCCAGGTTTGGAAATTCTGCTCGGCGATCTCGCTCATCGGATTGATCGATGTATTCTTGAACAGTTCCTGCCAATGCTGCTGATACATTTTCTGCTGCCCGCTCAGCATTTCAGCAGCCTTGGTCAGGTAGTCGGTAAAAACGCTTTGAAAAGCCCCGCCGGAAAACTGAATCATCTGCATCAGCAGCTCTTTAGTGAACATCGGCTGACCGTCAAGCTCCTGCTCGGAGATGACTTGCAGCAGAATCTGCCGGGTGATGTCCTCGCCGCTGGAAATATCGGTTACAACAAACTCAATCTCGCTGAGCACCAAGTCTCGGATTTCCGACAGGTTGATATAGCGGCTCTCTTGGGTATCATACAGCCGCCGATTGCTGTATTTCTTAATGATTCGAGGTTCAGGCATGTCTGAATCCGGCCGCATCAATACATATGCTGGCCGCCGTTGATGTCAATGGTTGAGCCAGTGACAAAGGATGCCTCATCCGCCACCAGAAACATGACACCGCGAGCAATATCTTCCGCCCGCCCCAGCCGCTTGACTGGAATCGTGGAAATGATTTTTTCCAGAACTTTTTCCGGCACGGCACGCACCATATCGGTGTCAACGTAGCCGGGGGCAATCGCATTGACGGTGATGCCGCGGCCGGCCCCTTCTTTTGCCAGCGCTTTGGTAAAGCCGTGAATGCCGGACTTGGCTGCGGAGTAGTTGACCTGGCCGTACTGGCCCGCCTGGCCATTGACTGAGCCGATATTGACGATCCGGCCAAAGCCGCTTTCGCGCATGCCCTCAATCACACAGCGACACATATTGAAACAAGACGAGAGATTGGTCTGCAGAACCTGGTTCCACTGCTCAAAATCCATTGAATGCAATGTCTTGTCGCGCGTAATGCCGGCATTGTTCACCAGCACCTCAACCGGACCCAAGTCGCTGCTGATCTGCGCGACCCCGGCCTGGCAGTCCGCAAAGCTGCTGACATCGAAAGGGTAAATGGCGATGCCGGTGCGCTCGCTGAATGCGCGCGCCCGCTCATGGTTGCCGCCGTAATTGGCTGCGACCTTGTAACCGGCCTGCGCCAGCGCAACCGAGATCGCCTCGCCAATTCCGCGGGTGCCGCCTGTAACAATTGCAACTCTAGACATTGCGCTTCTCCTGAATGGGATAATATAAGCAGACTGGCTAAATTGTACACTCTCAAAGCAAAATACTTGGACAAATCATGTGGAATCCCTGGCAGCCGCTTCGCGGCGTGAACCCTCCGCCCTGGTGGAATGTGCCAGCCGGCCCGGCAGATTCGGCAGCGGCGCAAATGGCCGGCTTCGCGGATGCCATGCAGCAGATGCTGAGTCCGGCCCAGCCGCAGCCGAACCCTTTCAATGCCGGCCTGTCTGCGCTTGAGCCGCTCATGCGAATGTTTTCAATGCCCGCAGCAGCCGCGGCGGGCGGCGGCTCTCCATTCAGCCCGATGTGGCCGACTTCCTGGCCGCCTGCGCTTGAGTCCAGCGCCGCAGCGATGCCATCACTGCCAGCGCTGGGCATCGGCCGCGAGTATCAAGAGGACCTCCATGAGCTGAGCGCGCACCTTGGCGAGCACGCCCGCGCCTTGGCTGCATATCAGGCGCTGCTTTACAGTTTTTCACAGACGGTGAGCGAAAGCTTTTCGGCCGCGCTGGCAAAATCTGGGGAGCCCGCTGATTTCGAAACCGCCTGCCGCCTGTGGATCGACTGTGCCGAGCAGGCTTTCAGCGAATTGGCCTATACCGACGAGTACGCCCAAAAGTACGCCAGCCTGATGGATGCGTCTGTCAGGGTGCTGGCGCAATACAAAAAAATCCAGGCCCGGCAGGCCGGGCCTTTCAATGGACCGTCTCGCAGCGAGCTGGACCAGGTGCATCAGCGCAGTGCCGGCGCCCGCGAGGCAATCTCAAGGCTTGAGCAGAAAGTGGCTGAGCTCGAACAGGAAATCAAGCGTCTGCAGCCCAAAAAGCCGCACCCGGCGGCGAAAGGCTCGGCCGCCTCCAGAACTCGCAAAAAATAGGCCTGCGACAGGCAGCGCCAACTGCAATGATGCCGGCTGAGAAGCGCACTGGCCGTGCGGCTTTTCAGCGCCGCGATCTTTCCGCCTCGTCCCACGCGAGCAGCGGCTGATAGTCCGGCACAAAGCCAAGCCCCTTGCGCGAATCAGACGATAGGATCTGCTGCGATGTGATTACATCGATGACCGCAGGCGCATTGGCCAATGCCCGGGCAAGCGCTGCGCCAAGCGCTGCGGGATCCTCGACCCGCTCGCCATACGCCCCGAGGGCGCGCGCTAAAGATGCGTATTCACAGTGCTCAAGCAGTGTGCCGGCAACCCGGCCGCCATAATTGAGATCCTGATCAATCCGCTCAATGTTCCAGGCCGCATTATTCGATACGATAAATACCGCCTTGGCCGCATGACGCACTGCGGTATCAATTTCCATCACATTGAGGCCAAAGGCGCCATCGCCGCTGACTGAAATCACCTGCCGCTGCGGATACGCCAAAGCCGCCGCAACCGCAAACGGCACGCCCACACCCAGGCAGCCAAACGCACCGGAATCCAGGTAGGTGCGAGCGGTCAGGCCGATGCGCGCAAAACTCAGCAGATCACCGCCATCAGCGATGCCGATGTAGTTTTCATCTGCGGTTTCGGCGATGGCCTCAAAAATAGCCATGGGATGAATTTTGCCATCCGGACCGCGCTGCGGCGGCGGTGTGCCGGCATTTCGAGCAATTCGGCGCTGGTGTTTTTGCTGCAGGGCGGCGCGCCAGGCCTCATCCCGCACTCCGGCATTGCCGGCCATCGCTTGCAGGATCGCATCCAGCGCCAGGCCGACATGTGCAAGCAGCTCTGGGGTGCCGCGGCGGTTATCGATCAGCTCGCCGGCATTGTCGGCAATGCGCAGGAACCTCGCCGCCGGAAACACCGCTGGCGAGCCATACCCCAGCTGGTAATCAAGCTTGCGGCCCAGAGTGATCACCAGATCTGCCTCAGTCATGACAGCGCCGCGCATTGAGCTGACTGCGGCTGGATGCGTCGGCGGTACCAGGCCTCGGCTTTCCTGCGTGTCCAGATAGAGCGCTCCGGTTGCATCCAGAAAGCGAACAACCGCCTCAGCGGCGCTGCGCGCACCGCGACCGCTGATCACCAGCGGGCGTCGAGCGCTGCGAATTGCCTCCGCCGCCTGCGCAACACTCGCTGGCTCCGGCGCCGGCTCACGACGGGCGCCCAGCGTCGTCACCCAGTCTTCCAAGACCAGCTTCTCGTGCAGGCAGGTGCGCAGCACATCGGTTGGAAACTCAATGTAGGCAGGGCCCGGCTCGCCCAGATCGCCAAAGGCTCGCGCCAGCGCCTCATTCAGCTCGCGCAGCGCCTGATCTGCGACTCTGGCAGTTCTCGCATAGCGCGCAACCGGACGCATAAGGTCGGCATGCGGCACATCCTGCAGGGCCCCCATATTCGCCTGCGCCCTGGGAGTGCAGCCGCCGATCAGCAGCACCGGCACCCGCGCAAGCGAGGCGTTGGCCATTGCGGTCATTGTATTGGTGACTCCAGGGCCCGCAGTTGCCAGCGCGACCCCGAGCTGTCCCGTCAGCTCAGCATGAGCATGGGCCATGTGGACAGCGGCCCGCTCGTCCCGCACGTCTATGATTCGAATGCCGGCGCGGCCAATAAAGTCCCAAAGCGGCTGTATATGTCCGCCTTGCAGTCCAAACACCCGATCGATGCCGCAGGCACAAAGCATATCGACAACCCGGCCGGCGACGCTGCTCTTGTCGCGATTTACATCTTGGCGCGGCATATCATGCCAATCAGATTCAGTCATTCAGCCGATCTCCAGTGTCAATAGGCCAAGGCCGGCCGCATCCGCCAGGCGTCCGTTTAGCAAATCGTGCCGGCCGCATCCGCCTTGAGCCGCTCGCGCAATGCGCGGTGCAGGATTTTGCCGGTTGCGTTTCTTGGCATCTCAGCATCTTGAAGAAAGATGAACCGGCGCGGCTGCTTGTAGCCGGCAAGGCGATTTCTGGACCATTCCTGCAGCTCGCTCTCGCTGATCTGGCAGCCTGGATTGGGCACGACAAAAGCGCAGACTCGCTCGCCCCATCTTGCATCAGGCTGCCCAACTACGGCAGTATCGCGTACTTTGGCATGGCTGGCCAGCACAGTTTCGACTTCGGACGGATAAATATTCTCACCGCCAGAGATAATGAGATTGTTCTTGCGGTCAATCAAGCGAATGAAGCCGTCTGCATCACGCGCGGCCAGGTCGCCGACAGTCAGATAGCTGCCGCGGAACGCTTCTTGCGTTTTCTCCGGAAGATTCCAGTAGCCGTCAAACCCGTAGGGACTGGACGAATACAGCTCGCCAGGCTGACCGTCCGGAACCTCATTGCCCTGCTCGTCAAGCATTCGAATCGGCTCTGAACCGACCACTTCTCGGCCTACGGTACCCGCGTATTTGAGCTGTTCGTGCGGGTGAAGCATTGTCACCCAGCCTGCCTCGGTCGAGCCGTACAGCTCAAACAGGTCAGAGCGGCCAAACATTTCCATAATTTCCCGCTTGGCATCCGCCCGCGCCGGCGCCGATGAAATCATGAGTTTCTCGATTTTTTCGAAGTCATATGCCTGGCGCTCCTGGGGCGGAACATCCAGCAGCATGGAGTAGTGCGTCGGCACCATTGAGGTAAAGGTTGCCCCAGTGCCGGCCAATGTGCGCAAACACAGAACGGGATCAAAATTCGGCCGCGAATAAATCGAGACAGCGCCGCCGCAGTAGGCAAATGCGCTGAAGAAGTACAGCGAATTGGCATGACACATCGGCATGACCAGCAAGGCCTGATCGCGGCGCTCGAGTCGAAGCTCAATGCCAGTTGCCAGGGACAGCATGGCGGCAGCCCGGTGACTGCGGATGGCGCCTTTTGGATTGCCCGTCGTACCGGAGGTGTACATCAGGCACCATGGATCATCCGCATTGACAGTTACGCTCGGCTCTGACGGCCTGCCCTGAAGCAAAAGCTTCTCATAAGAATTCCATCCCGGACACTGCGACTGATCAGTGATTGCAATGAAGCGGCGGGCATCCAATTGCGTCTGTTCGCGAATGCTTTCAGCCGCCGCCAGCAATTTTGCCTCAGCAATCAGCGCCCGCGCCCCGCAATCGCTGAAAATATACTGCGCTTCAGGACCCGTCAGACGAAAATGGATGGGCACAGCCACGAGCCCAGCCTTGGCGGCGGCGGCGTATATCTCCACCCACTCTAAACGATTGTAAGCCAGCACGGCCAGGCGATCGCCGCGCTCAAGGCCAAGTCCGCGCAATGCATTGGCGAGCCTGCAGGCACGCTCATTCCACTGCTGATAGGTCATGGACCGATCCAGATCACGGGCGGCAGTTTTTCCAGGCTGCAGGCGCGCATGAACACTCAGCATTTGTCCAAGATGAAAAGGCGCGCTGCTCATGGTCGAAAATGACGGCGCTCGAAGTTCTGCATATGGGTTCAGCTCATTTCAATCATGGGTGCGCGCCCGCAGCACACCTCGTCTTGGCCAGAGTCGGCACTGCGCCGAACACCTGCCTGCGGTCAGAATTGTAACTCTTTTTCTCCAGTGTCTCGATCGGCAAGAACACGGCAACACACTCATCTGATGAGGCCAATGCAATACAATGACTGCGTACTGACAGGCTGGCACGGTATCGTTGCCGAGTCTCGACAGGAGCAAAGCCACAGCTGCATCAGCCACACGTCAAATTGAATTGAAAACCGGCAAAGCACATGAAAATCGCCAGCAGTGAAGATTTTGCATCACAGGCCGCTGAGTTTCAGTCTCGCTTGATCGAAAGCGCTAAAGTCCTGCAGAAGCTCAGGCCTGTTGAAGTGGGCATGAGCGCCAAGGATGCAGTCTTTCATCAAGATGGTCTGACTCTGTATCGCTACCGCCCGCTGGGCAGGAATCCGCCGCGGCAAGAGCCGGTTCTGATCGTCTATGCGCTGGTGAATCGGCCCTGCATTGTGGATCTTTATGAGAAGCGCTCCCTGGTGCGCGGATTGCTTGGCGAAGGCTTGGATGTATACCTGATTGACTGGGGATATCCGACGCAAGCCGACAGATATGTTGATCTGCACCATTATATTGACGACAAAATCAATGTCTGCGTCGACCAAGTGCTGGAGCGGGCTCACGTCGATCGGCTGAACCTGCTCGGCATCTGCCAAGGCGGCACCCTGAGTCTTTGCTACTCAGCGCTGTATCCCCAAAAGATCAACGCGCTGGTCACGATGGTGACCCCCGTTGACTTCCACACATCAGACAACCTGCTCACACACTGGTTCTCGCAAATCGATGTCGACACTTTGGTCGATACCCTGGGCAACGTGCCGGGGAGCCTGCTCAACAGCATGTTTCTGTCGCTTCGGCCATTTCGTCTCAACGTTGAGAAATATCTGGACTTTGCCAATATTCTCGACGACAAGGACAAGCTTGAGAATTTCCTGCGCATGGAAAAATGGATTTTCGACAGCCCCGATCAGGCAGGCGCGATGTTCGCAACATTTGTCAAGCATTTTTTTCGCGACAACCTGCTTGTCACCGGCGGTCTTGAAATCGGCGGCCGGGCTGTAGATCTGAAAACACTCAGACTGCCGGTCTTGAACATCATGGCCGCCCGGGATCATCTGGTGCCGCCCGCCTCTTCCAAAGCGCTGAAATATCTGGCTGGCATCCAAGACTACACCGAGCTTGAGTATGACACCGGTCACATCGGCATCTATGTCAGCGCCAAAGCGGGGCTTGACATTCCGGTTCAGATCGGGGATTGGATGCAAGCCCGCAAACAGCTCTAGATCAGCCTTTGCTCTCGACCCGAAAGCGCAGCGGCTTGTAGCCGAGTCCGACTAGTTCCGTGACCATCGCCTGCATGACGCCAAACTGATCAAAAGGCCCGAGGCGCACACGATAGAAATCACCCTCGCCTTCAACAGTAACTTTCTGAATGAACGAAACAATGCCGCTGAGGGCCAGTGCGCCCTTGACACCGTCGGCAGACTTGTAATCGGCAAACGAGCCGACCTGAAGCACATAGGATTCAGCTTCCGCCGGCATCGCGGGCGGCACGGCGGCAGCCGTCTGCGGCTCTTCGGCGGGGTCTTGCGCCGCCGGCTGCGGGGCGCTTGGCGGGGGCGGCACATAGCTGTCATTGAGCAGCCGCTCGTGATAGCTGTATTCAATTTCCGGCAGCGGCTGCGATAAAGATTTTGCCGGCTGTTCTTGCGACTGCTCATGCTCGGCGCGTTTTTTCGCTGCATCCAGCAGGGTGTCAATTCCCGCACCGATATTGGTCGGGCGATCCTGGATGAATCCGAACCAGAAGGCGGTGGCAACTGCGCCGACCAGGATGCCGAGAAAAAACTGGCCCAAGCCGCCGGAGCGGGATTTCTTGCTGCGTCGGGATGCGGCCATAATCTCTACATCGATTGCGGTGCGGCCAAGCCCATTACATCCAGGCCATTGGCGAGCACCTGCCGCACTGAAGCGACGAGATTCAGCCGGGCGCTGCGCAGCGGCTCAGCGCTGTCAAGGATTCGCTCCTGGTTGTAAAAGGAGTGAAAGCCGTTCGCCACATCGCGCAGATAGTAAGCGAGCTGATGCGGCTCCAGACTGCGGGCAGCGGACTGGATCACTTCGGGGTATCGCGCCAGCTGCTTGATCAGATTCACTTCTAGGTTTTGAGCAAACGTGTATTCGCGACCCGCGGCAGGCGCATAGGCGATGCCGCGCTGCGCAGCCTGTCGCAAGACGCTGCAGATGCGGGCATGCGCATACTGGATGTAATACACTGGATTCTCGCTGCTTTGCCGTTTTGCCAGCTCCAGGTCGAAATCAAGATGCTGCTCGCACTTTCTGAGCAGATAGTAGAATCGCGCCGCATCTTTGCCGGTCTCTTCGACCAGCTCACCCAAAGTGACGAACTCGCCGGCCCGCGTGGACATCTGCACCTTCTCGCCGCCGCGATTCAGCGCGGCGAGCTGAACGACGAGAATCTCCAGCCGCTTCGAGTCGCGTCCCGCTGCATCCAGCGCGGCCTTTATCCTGGCAATATAGCCGTGATGGTCGGCGCCCCAGACATTAATCATGCGGCTGTAGCCGCGATCAAACTTGTCAAGGTGATAGGCGACATCGGAGGCAAAGTAGGTCAGGTCGCCATTGGAGCGCACCAAGACGCGATCTTTCTCATCGCCAAACTCACTGGAACGAAACCAGGCGGCGCCCTCTGACTGATAGACGAACCCGTGCTGCTCAAGGGTCGCAATGGCGCGCTCGACCTCGCCGCGGACGCAGACCCGGCTTTCATAGAACCACTGGTCGTGATGCACGGCGAGGGCATTCAGATCCGCCTGGATGACCTCAATCATTTTCTGCAGTCCGAACTCCCGCAGGGGCTCAAACTCAGCGGCCAGCTGCTCTTTGGCTGTGACAATCCAGGCAGTGAGCTGCTCATCTGCGCTGCATTCATCGTCGGCAGCCGGTCCGCCTGCCACGCTGCGGACCAGCTCGGCGCCGCGAGTGTCAGCCAGCGCCCGCGCACAGTCGACAATGTAATCGCCGCGATATCCGGCAGCCGGGAATTCCACATGGCACTGGTGTATCTGCAGATATCGAATCCAGACGCTGGTACACAGCGTATCCATCTGCCGGCCCAGATCGTTGACGTAGTATTCGGTCTCGACCTTGTGGCCGGCAGCGCGCAGCAGCCGGGCGAGCGCATCGCCGAACACGGCGCCGCGGCCATGTCCGACATGCAGCGGTCCGGTGGGATTGGCCGAGACAAACTCAACCAGAATATGCTGCGGGCTGGACAGCTGGCCCAGACCGTAGCGTTCCTGCTGATCCAAAATCTCGCTGACAATCGCAGTCAGCGACTGACTGGATAAAAAGAAATTGATAAATCCAGGTCCGGCGATTTCCGTTTTCTCAATGTAGTCCGCATCAGGCAGGCGCTCAACAATCTGCAGCGCCAGTTCAGCAGGCTTTATTTTTGCCTGTTTGGCCAGGCTGAGCGCGATGCTGCTGGCGTAATCCCCCTGGCCCTCGCGCTTGGGCTTGTCGATGGCAATCGACTCAGGCAGGGTTTCGGCAGATAGAATGCCGTCGACCGCCAAAGCATTCAATGAATCCTCAATGAGGGTGCGTATTTTGTGTTTCATGCCGTGTCTTGACGCTCAGGAAAAGTCGATCGGATCCACATCTAGGCTCCAGCGCAGCTGACCTTTGGATTTTATTCTGCTCAGCTCGCTGATCCAGGCGCTTAGGAACCGCCGCAGCTCGCCAGCGCTTTGACTGGCGCACAGAAGCTGGGCCCGGTGGCGGCTGGATACTCGGGCAACCGGTGACTGTACTATATCAAAAGTAGTCACGGCGGTTTGCCCGTGCGCGGCCAGCCAGCTGGCAGCAACGGCTTTAGCCGATTCCAAAAAATCAATTTCAGCTCCCGGCACAAGCGCGTTTGCCCGCAGCAGTGCGTAGTGCACAAAAGGCGGCTGTGCGGCCAGCTTGCGCTGCTCGATTTCGCTGGCGGCAAAGTCCAGGTAGTCGTGGCGCCGGATGCAGTCAAAAATCGGGTGTTCCGGATACAGGGTCTGAATCAAGACTCGGCCGGGCTTGTCGGCGCGGCCGGCGCGGCCGGCCACCTGCAGGATCTGCTGGATCATAAACTCTTTAGCGCGAAAGTCGGTACTGAAAAACCCGGCATCTGCATTGAGTACGCCGACCAGCGTGACCTCTGGAAAGTCATGTCCCTTGGAGAGCATCTGCGTGCCGACTAGAATATCGACCTCCCGCTTGCGGATGCGGGTGATTTTCTTCTCGAATTCACGATGTGACCTGGTGGTGTCGCGGTCAATGCGCAGCACTCGCGCGCCGGGGATGGCATTTCGCAGGGTATCCTCAATGCGCTGCGTACCTGCGCCCAGCAGAGACAGCCGCACCGAGCTGCATTGCGGGCAAAACTCAGGCATCTCAAAGCGCTTGAGGCATCGGTGGCAGTGGAGCAGCCTGTCAAAGTGATGATAAACCAGATTGATATCGCATTCAGAGCATTGCAGCGGCGCGCGGCAGTCGCCGCAGATTACAAGCGGCGAAAAGCCGCGGCGGTTGATAAATATCAGACTTTGCTGATCCGCGGCGATGCCTTTTTTAAGCTGATCAAGCAGCCGGACCGAGATCCCATCACGCACGGCGGCGGTGTTCAGGTCAATGGTGCTGACGGCCGGCATCTGCGCATCGGTCGCCCGGCGCAGCAGCGTCAGCACCTCCATGCGGTCAGTCTGCGTCGCGAATACGGATTCCAGGGAGGGTGTCGCGGTGCCGCACACAATCGGGATTTGCTCATTGGCGGCGCGATGAATCGCAACGGCACGGGCGTGATAGCGAAGCCGCTCGTGCTGTTTGAAAGATGCGTCATGCTCTTCGTCGATGACGATCAGCGACAGTCTCGCAAACGGCAAAAAAACCGCCGAACGGGTACCGATGAACACCTGGGCGCGAGCGGTGCGGGCGAGCCACCAGGTACGGTGGCGATGCGCTTCCGTCTGGCTTGAATGATAAACCGCCGCCTCAAGCCCCAAGGCGCCGCACACCCGCTCCTCCAGCTGCGGTGTCAGCCCGATCTCAGGCACCAGCATGAGCACCTGGCCGCCTTGGCGCAGCGCTTCGGCAATGGCGTGAAGATAAACCTCGGTTTTGCCGCTGCCGGTAACGCCGTGCAGCAGCAGGCACGAAAACCGGCCTAAAGCTGAGATGATGCGCTCTTTGGCGGCATGCTGCTCAGCGGTAAGAGGGTGAATGAACTGCGGCCGGAACTGGCCTGCGGCCGGCATGATGGAACTGGAGAAAACCAGGTCTTTCTCGATCAACGCCCGCACCGCCGCTCGCCAGCTGCTGCCCGCAGGGCGCAGCTGCCTTGCGCTCGCCAGTTCCGATCCGCTCTGCAGGCGCTCAACGATTGCCTTTTGTACCCGGGCGCGGGCCAGCGTCGCCGCATCCAGCGCGCGACCGGCTGCAGTGAGTCCATAGCCTGGCGGAAAATTCGGCTGCAGCGGGGCAGTTCCCCGGATGGCTTGCGGCAGCGCAATCCAAATCAATTCACCGACCGGCTGCTGATAATAGCTTGCGGTCCACAGCAGCGTTCGAATCAGGCGGGGCGGAAATGCGGGCTCATCATCAATCAGCGCATCCACTGTGCGCAAGCGATCTGGAGCAATCTCGGAGCGCTCTGCGTGAGCGATCACAACGCCGACTTTATGGGCTTTGCCAAGCGGCGCCAGCACCCGGGTCCCGATCGGCACCTCATCGAATGCATCGCAGCGATAGTCAAACACGCCATAATGGCGAATGGGGAAGGATACTTTTACAAAAGCGGCCACGTTTTTTTGATAGGAGTGTTTTGCCTTGAAAAATTATTTTCATATTGCAATCGGATTGAATAACCGGCTATGAACGTTCAGCAGGAAAGATATTTTTATCTTTTTTGATCTTCGATCCCAGCATAGTCACCTATCAGCTGAATCATTGTGCGCACTTTCGGTTGATAGCAACAAAGTCGGACAATCTTGCCTAGACAGAGGTGATCATCGCGTATAGTGCTCGCAGAAAATTGTTCTCATTTACAAGTGTCCTTCAATGCTGCTGACTGGATTGTCTTCTATCGACACTGAGCACTATTGCGGGGCACGCCCCATTGCGTGTTGTGAGAATCAAAAATACCAAAGGCCGAATCTTCATTCTCAGTTTCGAGGCGTATCAAAACGACTCGATTCAACAAATACACCGAAAACAGGACAAGACGGATAAGCGGTTCTGCTACAGTACTATTGCTAATTTCAGATATTGCCCGATCCTGCTCACTGCCATCTCCGCACACCTGCAAACTAAGAAACAACTTTCTGATATTCCGATTTCCGAACTGATTGGCTGTGATTGGAATAAAGTCTATATCCGATTGTCCTCTCTTGCCGATTTCTCCTGATTCAATCAACTTGACTTGCTCTTGGATGAATTTATAGCTTTGTAATATCTTTTTTCTTTCAGATTCATTGTTTGCATCGTTGTCTTGCATGGAAAACTGAAATTCCGCAATTCTGCCCTCATCATAGTGAGTGCCGAATGAATAGATAAAGTCCGAAATTGCCGAGGTATATTCTGAGTCCATTTTTCTTCTTGCTCGGGTGTCTCCACTGCGGATTATGCGAGGAAAAGAAAAACTTTCTCTCTTGTAGTCAATATCTCCTGATATGCAATTTCGAAGCAGTTCCTGCAATCCGCCCACTTCCTCTTCGAGCCAATCTCGAGCCTTTTCGCTGAGATGCTGAATAGCGCCTTGGTTTCTCTCAATCGTCTCAATCAACGCACAAACAGTCAGGACCAACGTCGTAAGTCTCTGCTGCCCGTCAACTATCGCCAAGGATTGACCCGCAAAACTGCTTTCACTTTTTTCCGAAACCAAGATTAGCGTCCCAATGAAAGTAAGCGACTGTTCATCTTCGCTCAAATACTGCAAACCATTTGAAATAGCTTCTAGAAGATCGGAAATATTTTCTTCTCCCCAGCTGTAAGGCCGTTGATACTCTGGTATCCGAAATCCTGCTTGGCCCGCATGAGAATCAACCATGGTGTCATAAAAATTCTTCGCTGACGCTTTGTATAGGCTGCTGATGTCAGGCATGGACTTCTCCGTCTAATTGGCCGCAAGTTCCAATCAATTAATTCAACATTTGTGGCAGCTCACACAAGGGGCTGACTCATCATTGCTCAAAGTCCTCAACACTGTTTATCCGTAACAAAGCAATCATCAAATCACAGACAGCAACTGCAGGTCTTGCTGCAGCATATACTGCTCAAAATCTGCTAACCCTCATGTTTGTCTGACAGCTTCCGCCAGCTCAAACTCCCCGATATCGCCCGCATGCAAAGCCGCAAGCAGCGGCCTGAACAGATTCCTCGCCGGCTGGCCGCCATTATAAATCACCGCTACAACGATCGGCGGCAGTGTCCTGAGACCCAAATCGGCAATGAAAATGCTGTGGACGCGTTCGGACAGCCGGATCCGTTGTTTCGACGCGCCGATTCCCGGCCTGTCAGGTCGGCCGCATCTGTATTGTCCCGAAAAACCGCCGGCCGCGGTCAGCCCCGGTGCGGCCGCATCATCCGCAGCAGGCACAGCAGATTGCAATCCAGCGCATTGACCATCAGCCACACCGCATTGGCGCCGAACTTCCCGCATGGCAGCCGCGCCCCCGCAAAGTCGCTGCGCAGCGACTTCAGCTTATTTTCACTGGTCTCGCCTCGCAGGTTGTATCACTGCACCGCCTCGTGATCGGTCTTGCCATCGAGGTTTGTCGCAATCGCCCGGTACAGCTGCTCCCCGCGCGTCGCGGAGCTGGCAAAAAATGGCCGGCACCCGGCCAAAAAGTCAAGCAAACAGAAAAAGCGCAAATTTGAGCCGTCTGGCCAGCTGCCAGTTTCAGGCGCAGCGCTGCCCTTGAGATCATACAGCTGAAAACTGAATAAACAAAATATCAACTGCGCTGATTGTGCATATTGCTGTCATATAGCCATGATAATTGAACGTGCAATGGAATCTCCTATCCTGGCAGCTTTGGATTCAGTGCCAGCTGTCGCTTTGATTGGGCCAAGGCAGGCGGGCAAGACAACCCTGGCCTTGGAAATCGCTGCCAAGATAAGCAAGCCGGCATCTTATCTGGACCTTGAGCTGCCGTCAGACCTGACGAAACTGGATGACGCAGAAAGCTACCTGCGCCATCATACGGGCAGGCTGTTGATTATTGATGAGATCCAGCGCCGACCGGACCTTTTTCCGATACTGCGGTCAATCATTGACTCACGCATTCGAAGCGGCGAGCAAGCTGCACAGTTTTTAATTCTCGGCTCTGCCTCGCCGCAGCGGCTTCGACAGTCGTCAGAGTCCCTGGCCGGACGAATTCGCTATCTTGAGCTTCATCCATTCACCATATCGGAAATGCAGCGTGATCTGCAGCTCCGCGACTTGTGGATGCGCGGCGGATTTCCGCTCAGTTTTCTTGCCAGCGATGCAGATCAAAGCTGGAACTGGCGGCGTGATTTCATCTCATCTTATGTCGAGCGAGACATCCCGCAGCTGGGAGCTGCAGTTCCGTCTGCAGCGCTTCGCAACTTCTGGTCCATGCTCGCCTATGGCAACGCCAATCAGGTCAACTATTCCAGCCTGGGCCTGAGTATGGGCGTAAACCACAGTACCATCAGACGTTACCTTGACATTCTGAAATCAGCTTTGGTTGTACGGAGCCTGCCTCCCTGGATAGGAAACATCCGGAAACGGCTGATCAAATCACCGAAAATCTACTTGCGAGACTCCGGTCTGACGCACTGTCTGCTGGGCATCAAAAGCTACGAGGACTTGGCTGGAAACCCGGCAATCGGAGCCAGCTGGGAAGCTTTTGTCGTCGAAAACATTGTCAGAGTCCTGTCCGATCAGTGGAGCTGCAGTTATTATCGAAGCCGGGGCGGGGCGGAAATTGACTTGGTACTGCGAAACGCGAGAGGCACAGTCCGGGCAATTGAGATCAAGCACTCTCTGTCCCCAAGAGTCACACGCGGATTTTATGAAGGCTGTACCGATGTGCAGGCAACTGAGAGATACGTCATCTACACCGGCAGCGAGCGCTTCTCGCTGCGCGATGGCATTGATGCAATCGGCGTAACGGAATTTTTGGAAATGATCCAGAATGACGATTAGGCTGATGGACGCATGATCGCCGCAAATCAATGCCGCCCGCAGCGCTCACAGAATCGTCAGCACACTGCTGCCAGGCCGGCCCTGCACCGCAGTTTCTTTCATGACGGTGTTCCCGCCGCGCGGGATGGGCTACTATAATATATCGTCATAGAAGGGTGCCAGCTGGCCTTGCCCGGCCTTTGCGAAATACCGTTCCAGAGAAGACTGCACGACACGGAACGCCAGCTCATTCCAGGGGATCTCGTCTTCAGCAAATAACGCTGTCTGCAGGCTTTCAACACCCGGCGAAAACTCAGCGGACACCAGATGCGCGCGAAATATCACGTAAACCTGGCTGACGGATGGAATGTTATATACCGCAAATAAATCATCGATGATGGCATCGGCACAGGCTTCTTCCATGGTTTCGCGCTTCGCCGCCGCTTGTGTTGTCTCGCCCAGCTCCATAAAGCCTGCGGGAATCGTCCACAGTCCGCTGCGCGGCTCAATTGCCCGCTTGCACAGCAAAATTCGGTCCTCAAACTCGACAATGCAGCCGGCGACGACTTTTGGATTCTGATAGTGAACGGCATCGCAGTGCAGGCACACCGCTCGCGCCAGATTGTCACCCGACGGAACTCGAAACTCGATTGGCCCGCCGCAATAGGCACAGAATTTTATGCTTGGCTTTGTTCTTGACATCGACTTTGCTCTGAATTTTCCCGAACCTTCATCTTGCTCGCCGCTGACGCCGGCCGCAGCGGCATCCCAATGACAACGATTGCCATCACTTTGCCGATTTTTGCTGTCATTGCCTGCGGTTTCTTTGCCGCTCAGCGCAAAATCATCAACGCAGAGGGCCGCTCAGGCTTAAACCTCTTTGTATACTATTTCGCTCTGCCAGTGCTGACTTTTTCTCTGATGGCGCAAGCCGACCTGCGAGGCGAGTTTCAGCTGAGCTTCGTTATGGCCTATGGCACAGTCGCGGTCGTTTTGTTCGCTCTGTCATCTGCCCTGGCGCGCCATGCATTTCGACTCAGCCGGTCATTCAGCATTGTGTTTGCAACCGGAGCGATTTACGGCAATACCGGCTATTTCGGTCTGCCTTTCGCCGTGATTGCGCTCGGTCAGCAAGCCAGTGTGCCGATGGTCGTGTGCACCACCATCGATCTTGTCATTATGCTGCCTTTAGCCTCAGTGCTGCTTGATCGGATCCAATCTTCCACAGCATCCGAAACAACACACGTTTTCAGGCGAGCGATGGCGGCAGTGCTCAGGAACCCGCTGGTGATCGCCGCCCTTTCGGGGGCTGCATTCTCCATGTCCAGCGCGTCAATGCCGGCGGTCGCCGACCGCTTTATTGTGCTGCTCGGCTCGGCCGCCGCCCCTTGCGCGCTGTTCGCTTTGGGCTGCAGCCTGGAGGTCTCGCGCGCCGCACTGATGCAGCGCGAAGTGTTTGCGATCAGTCTGATCAAGCTTGCGGCTCACCCCCTGCTGATGTGGCTCGCGATGTATCACCTGTTTGATGTCAGTCAAGCCTGGGCTGCGGTTGCGGTGATTGCAGCGTCCATGCCAGTCGCGGTGACTGCTTATGTGCTGGCGCAGCGCTACAGCACTTATGTGAATCGTACTTCTGCATCAATCCTGCTGTCAACGGCGCTCGCTGTGGCCAGCCTGTCGATCATACTGAGTCTGATTGACTGAGCATTGAATTATTGAATTCAGGTTTGGCGGAGCAATCTGAGGTCAGAGCAATTGCTCCAGCGATGCTTGTATTGCTTTGCTGACTGGAATGCTGGCAGCACGTTTCGCGATCAAGCCCAGCCGTTTTAGGCACCTGAACTCTATGGCGAAAATACTGGTGCATAAACAAGTTGCCGGCTCAGCGGGGCGATGCTAGTGGCAAGCTGTCGGAACTGGCTCATCTTATATGGCAAAAAATGCTCCAGTGATAAACTTTCTGTGCTATTATCCTTGCATTATTGAACGCATCATTCAATAATGCAAGCATGATTAAGCGAGAACTCCTGAATCATATTACTTGGCGAATCAGTCAATCGGACAACGTTACACTGGTTGGGCCGATTCATATAGGCAAAACAACGATTGCCCGTCAAGTCGCAGCTCAGTGGCATGGTGAATTCAAATTTTTGGACCTGAACAGGGCCGCAGACCGTCAGCTGCTAAAAGACCCTAACAGCTATCTATCCTCACATGCTGACAGCCTCGTTGTGCTTGATGAAATTCATCGTGCTCCAGACATCTTCAGGGTTCTGAGAGGGCAAATTGACGAGCGGCGGCGCAAGCCTTCGAATAAAGGAAGATTCTTGGTGATAGGGTCTGCATCGATCGAAGCGCTTCGCCAGTCAGGAGAAAATCTGGCAGGACGCACTAGTTTGGCGGAGTTGATGCCGCTTAACATAAGAGAAGTAAATAGCCCTCAACTTGAGGGCTCTGAGCAAAAGCATGCAGCCGAACTTGATCGACTATGGTTGCGAGGCGGCATCCCAGGCAGTTATCTCAGCAGTGACAGCGCGGCGAGCTTGCAGTGGCGCTTGGATTACATACAAGAATGTGTAGAGCGTCACCTGCCTCAATTCGGCTTGCATGTCGATGCCGATATCATGCATCGGTTTTGGTGTATGATTGCAAAAGACCAGGGCGAATTTCTCAACTCTCAGCGCTATGCGCGGTCTCTAGGGTTGAGCAGCGGGCATACGGTCATCAGGTACCTTGATTTCCTGCACCAGCTGTTTCTTGTTCGAGCGCTGCCGCCGTGGAAAATGAGCGCCAGCAAGAGACTTGTAAAATCACCCCGTCTATACGTACGCGACAGCGGTGTGTTGCATGCCTTGATTGATTTGCGCACTATGGATGACCTGCTGTCTCATTCGGTTGCCGGCAAAAGCTGGGAAGGTTTTGTCATTGAGAACCTGTTGAGCGCGGCGGCCGGGAAAGCTCGACCCTACTTTTATTCCACCAGCGCTGGTGCACAGGTTGATCTTGTGCTGGAGTTTGTGCCCGACAAAATCTGGGCCATCTCAATAAGACTGACAAGCGCTCCTGCGCTTGAGCGCGGTTACTGCAATGCGATAAAAGACCTTAAAGCTCAAAGGAACATTATCGTTCACAAAGGCAGAATATCGCACACCATGCGCGACGGCATTGAGGTGCTGACTTTGATTGATGCCATGAATGAAGTGAGTTCTGAGGCAAATGCATGATGATTCATGATATTCAGTATCTCACTCGAAAGCTCAGCTATGTCGATGAGCATAACGAACGTATAGTCGTGTCTGAGAATGAGTTGCTGTCTAATTTTCACAGCGCTATTGTCGTATTAGGCGAGCCCGGAGCAGGCAAGACGTGTTTGCTGAAAAATCTCGGAAAACAATCAAACAGCACTTTTACTACGGCAATCAGTTTCTTAAGACAGCCTGATATCGATTGCCAGCAAGACTCGCATATTGTCATTGACGGCTTGGATGAGGTCCCTGCAGTTCAAGAAGGAGACGCGCTTCACAATGTATTGAAAAAATTGCTGAGCTCTGGAAAACCCCCATTTGTTATTTCATGCCGTTTAGCAGAATGGAATTATGAGACTGCACGCACCGACTTGCAAGATGCGTGCCATTGCTCGCCTTTCGCTTTAACCCTCGAGCCGCTATCGCATGACGATGCCGAAGAATTATTGACTGAGGCATTGGGTGAGAAAAAAGCGGTCCACACTATAGAAAAACTGAGATCGACTAGGGCCTGTTAACACAATTTGATCTGGATATGATACAATTATCACCCGTGATTGTCGTCTGGAACAGAGCGGAGGAACCGGCAATGGAACTTACACGGGCACAGTACGAGCGCATTGCCCCGCTGCTGCCGAGGCAGCGGGGCAATGTCAGCCTCTCGAGCCTGCAGGTGCTGAACGCCATTCTCTACGTGGCCGAGCACGGCTGCAAGTGGCGCGGCCTGCCGGAGCGTTTCGGCAACTGGCACACCATCTACACGCGCATGAGCCGGTGGTCGAGGAACGGGGTCCTGGACCGCGTGCTCAAGCGCCTGCAGCGGGAGCGGATGATCCGCATCCGGGTCGAGGTCCTGAGCCTTGACAGCACTAGCATCAAGGTGCATCCCGACGGCACGGGGGCGCTAAAAAAAACGGCGCCCAGTGCATCGGCAAGTCCCGGGGCGGGTGGAACACCAAGCTTCATCTGGCTGCCGCGGATGATCGGACCGCCGTGGCCTTCGCGCTCTCTCCCGGCAACGCGCACGATGCCCCGGAGGGGCGGAAGCTCCTGAAGCGGCTGGAGAGGCCGTCGAGCCGCCCGGCGCTCGTCATGGATCGGGCCTATGAGGACGATGAGACCCGCCGGCTGGCATCCGACCTCGGCTTCACACCCGTGGTGCCGCCGAAGAGCAGCCGCATCTCTCCCTGGGAATACGACCGGAAAATGTACCGGCGGCGCAACGGGGCGGAACGCCTGTTCCGGCGGCTCAAGGGCTTCCGCAGAGTGTTCTCGCGCTTCGACAAGCTTGATGTCATGTACCTCGGATTCGTCGTCTTCGCGCTGATCATCGATGCGCTGCGTAGCGTTAACACACCCTAATCTGGACGCACTCCTGCTTAACCCTCTGAATCTTGAATTTGCAATCAGAATTGCAGAGGCTCACGATGAGATTCCCACTGGTAAATCAGAGCTTTTTTGCCTGGCCACAAAATCATTGTGCCGAGAAGAGAATCTTCGCCTTAAGGCTTGCAGCCTCCTTGCTAAATCGTCCGAAGAAGCGGTATTGAGTGCCGCAGGTAAAATAATGGCGATTTCATTGATTACCGGCAAATCCAGTATCTCGAAATCTGACATGATCTGCGAAGATACACTGTGCCTTCAGGAACTATCGACCGACACAAATTTTGACCTGTTAAAGGCGAGTTTAGGAAGCAGGCTATTTCGCCCTGCAAATTCCAGCAAATTGATAAATCACGGAACGTTTTCTCCCATTCACCGAACAGTCGCTGAGTTCCTAGGGGCACATTGGCTGACTAATCAAATTGAAACAAGTCAGAATCCAGGTCTCGCTGCTAGCGATAAATCCAGTTTGGATTGGAGAAAAACTTACACCGAAAGTATCTTTGGGCTGCAATCTAACGAACGGCTGAGTATCAAAGATATGCTTCAGCTCAACACTCTCTGGGAAAGACTGGCAGTTGAGCAGGGCAAAATTAACATAGAAAAACTACTACAAAAGCTGGGCTATAGCAAAGCAATCCTCAATCAACATCTTCAATATCTGAAGACAAGAAGACTGATAAACGAAGTGCGGCAATGGAACACAAACCCAGGAAAACAGCTCGACAGACAAAAAGCATGGTTTATTCGCGATAGTGGATTGGTTCATAGCATATTGGGTTTAACATCCATGCAGCAGCTGGCACGGCATCCGAGCAAGGGCAAGAGCTGGGAAAGTTTTGTTCTGGAAGCGTTGCTAATGTCGACACATCACTCAATTAAAGCATTCTATTACCGACATCAGTCGGTCGAAGCTGACTTCGTGTTTCGGTTTGACAACCAGGAACAGTGGATTGTTGAGGTAAAATGGAGCGGAGATGCTGCTCTTTCAGCCGGATTCTACGAGGCCTGCCAAGAGATTAAACCAAGTCGAAGATTTGTAGTACATAGCGGTCCGGAAAGTTTTAAAAAAGGTTCAGAAAATATTGATTGGTACTGCTTGCCAGATGCGCTTCTACAGTTGTCAAGGAACACATTTTATTGATATTCAATCTATTTTAGATTCATAATCACGGCCGCTCCGGGCGGGTGGATGCATGGATTTTCCCTTGCCACAAATTATCATGCCTATTGCTTTTCGCACAACAGCGCAACGCAACAAACGAACCGGCTTCTGCAACTGTCTGGAGCATCCTTCTCAGTTTTCGCCTGGCACCGATCATATCCAATTACCTAGACAAACTCAACACAGTGTTTTGACGACAATCGAGGCGCCAGTTTTAGGTGTTCGATTGCTCAGCTTGGCGACACAAAATATCTATGGACAGCTCCTTCATGTCAACAAAATGACAGAACTTCCACTTGAATAAGTTCATGCACTTGCTTATTGACATTGGCAACCGATACCTGAAGTGGCGTGCAGGCGATTTTCACGGAGCGTTTGCGATTGCGCCGGACCGAATAGAAACAAAACTGGATGCCGCTTTTTCCTTTCTTGACAATGTGGCCGCAGTGTTTTTTGTCTGTGTGGCCGCAGACCAGTTGAGCGCGGCACTGAAAGAATATTCCAGTGCTCGCTGGGGAATTGAGGCCAAACAGATTTTTTCCGCCAAACAGCAATGCGGCGTACACAGTCTCTACGACGACAGCTCAGAACTCGGGGCTGACCGGTGGGCGGCTTTGGTCGGCGCCTGGTCCATCACCCAGCGCCCAGCGATTGTGATCGATTGCGGTACCGCAATCACCGTCGATGCACTCAATCACAACGGTGAATTTATCGGCGGATCCATCCTGCCTGGTTTTGACCTTGCCGCCGTGGCGCTGGAGCAACAGACTGCGGCAATCGCTGACAGCCGCGAGTTTACGCCAGCCCTGCCCGCACGCTCAACCGCAGAAGCGGTATCAAGCGGCATCGTCATCGGTACGGTTTATGCCATCGAGGGACTGATCCGTGACTATAGAAAACTTGGCGGCGGCGCAGACGACGCGCTCGTTCTCACTGGCGGCCAGTCGCATTGGCTCCAGAAGTACTCCAGGCTTAACTTCAAGCACTGTCCAGAGCTGGTTCTGGACGGCTTGTCGCTCATCGTCCGCGAGTGCCGCTGAGCCGCAGCTGACTGCTCATTTTGAGCTGCACCCGAACCGCCTCGGCTCAGCCGCCCTAGCGAGAAACTCCGCAATCAGAGCCTTGCCCAGAACTTGGAATGAATGCCAGACTGACCGTCAATTACTGTAAAATGCGCCGGCTGAGCAGCTGTCAACAAATAAGAAAAAACAAGTTTCATCAGAATCTTCGCTATCCATTCACATGACATTTCGAAGTCCGCTGCATGATCTTCATGTAGAGCTGGGAGCCAAATTTGGACCATTCGCCGGCTATGAGATGCCGCTTTGGTATCCTGACAAAATTCTCGCAGAGCACCATCACACCCGCACCCGCGCCAGCCTGTTTGACATTTCCCACATGGGACAGGTCAGTATCGGCGGCGACCGCCCCGCCCGATCACTGGAACGGCTGATTCCCACTGACCTCGAGGCTCTGCCGCGCAACAAAATGCACTACTGCTGCCTGACAAATGAGCACGGCGGCATCCTGGACGATCTGGTCATCGCCAATTTGGGGAAGGACTACTTTCTGGTCGTCAACGCGGCCCGAAAGGCGAGCGATCTTGCGCATCTGCGGGCGCAGATTGATGACAGCGCTGTCATTGAGCATGACGAAAACGCCCTGCTGGCGCTGCAGGGACCGGCGGCCGCCGAGGTGCTCAATCGGTTTCATCCGCACATCTGCGATCTTGCTTTCATGACCGTTGCAGACTTTGAGGTCAGCGGCGTGCCCTGTTTCGTAAGCCGCTCCGGCTATACCGGCGAGGACGGGTTTGAGATTTCAATGCCCGCTGAATCAGCGCGGAGACTCGCCCAAATCCTGCTCAACGAGCCGGAAGTCAAGCCCGCCGGTCTGGGCGCTCGCGATTCGCTGCGCCTCGAGGCGGGGCTGCGCCTGTACGGCCAGGATATGAACACTGCGACAACCCCCGTCGAAGCGGGCATTCAGTGGACCATCTCGAAAACCAGACGGGCCGGCGGCCGCCGCGCCGGCGGCTTTCCAGGAGCGGGCAGAATTCTCGACCAGCTGGCTGCCGGCACCGAGGAGCGCTTCGTCGGACTTTGTCTGAAGACCAATGCCCCCGCCCGAGCCGGGGCTGAGATCTGCGCAGCCGACGGCGCTGCCATCGGCAGGATTACCAGCGGCACGCCGTCGCCAACGCTCAAGGCGCCGATTGCAATGGGGTATATCCGCCAGGCCTGCGCAGCGCCCGGCACTCCGGTCGCCGTACGCATTCGCGGCAAGCTGCATCCGGCCGAGGTTGCAAAACTGCCGTTTGTCCCGCATCGCTACCAACATCACGTAAAACTCCAGCCTGACTGCTAGGCTGCCCAACACCAGAGGAACAGATTATGTCAGAAATCCGCTATTCGCCCGACCATGAATGGGCCGCCATCGAGTCGCCGGGCATTGCCCGCATCGGCATCACTGAGTACGCGCAAAAAGAGCTTGGCGACATCGTTTTTGTTGACCTGCCTGACGTGGGCGCCGCATTTGATGCGGGCGAGGAAGTCGCTGTCATCGAGTCCGTCAAAGCGGCTGACGGCCTCAAGACGCCCGTCTCCGGCGAGGTGACTGAGATCAATGAGGACCTTGACTCCGCACCTGAAACGGTCAATGAAAGCCCCATGGAGCGCGGCTGGTTCTGCAAGATTGCGCTGGCCGAGCCCAGCGAGCTTGAGGACATGATGTCTGAAAGCGATTATGAGAACTACATCTCCTCACTTGCATAAGCCCTGTGCATCTGCAAACCGAGCAAAACGATCCAATGCCGTATGTCTCAACACTGCATGAAAGCGGCACGAGCACTCCCTTGAGCGAGCACGAGTCGCACAACGATTTTATCCGCCGTCATATCGGACCCGGCCCGGAGCACGTCAGCCAAATGCTCGGCGCGCTGGGACTTGAGACGCTGCAAGAGCTGATTGAGCAGACAGTTCCGAAACCGCTGCTGCTTGATCAGCCGCTTGATTTGCCGCAGCCGCAGGGGGAGAACGAAACTATCAGCTATATCCGGCGCATGCGGGAGCGGAATCAAGTGTTCACCTCAATGCTCGGCATGGGCTACTATCCAACCGTGCTGCCAGGGGTCATCCGCAGAAACATCTTTGAAGACCCGGGCTGGTACACTGCCTATACACCTTATCAAGCTGAAATCAGCCAGGGACGCCTTGAGGCTTTGCTGATTTTTCAGGAAATGCTGACGGATCTGACAGGCATGGAGCTCGCCAATGCGTCGCTGCTCGATGAATCGACAGCCGCGGCTGAGGCGATGGCTATGGCCAAGCGAGTCTCGAAAAGCAAGTCGAATCGATTCCTGGTTGACAGCGACTGCCACCCCCAGACTGTCGCGGTGATTCAGACGCGTGCCAGCTCGCTGGGGCTTGAGATTGAGACTGGCAGTATTGCAGCATTGGCAGACTCGCATCCCGAATATTTTGGCATTCTGCTGCAGTACCCCGGCTCAAGCGGGCTGGTATCCGACATCTCGAGTCTGATTGAGAGCGCGCATGCCAAACAGGCCATCGTGACGGTGGCCACAGATCCGCTGGCACTGTGCCTGCTCAAGCCGCCGGGAGAATTCGGCGCCGACATCGTCATCGGCAATACGCAGCGATTCGGCGTGCCGATGGCCTATGGCGGGCCGCATGCTGCCTTTCTGGCCACCTTGCACCAATATCGACGCACCCTGCCGGGCCGACTGATCGGCGTGTCCGTCGATGCGGCGGGCAGGCCCGCGCTGCGCATGGCCCTGCAGACGCGCGAGCAGCATATCCGCAGAGACAAGGCCACCAGCAACATTTGTACCGCGCAGGTATTGCTGGCCATTGTCGCGGCCATGTATGCAGTCTATCACGGACCTGCCGGACTGCGCGATATCGCGTCGAAAATTCACCGCTTCACGCTGATTGCAGCACAAGGGCTGAGGCAGCTCGGCTACCATGTCTTGCATGATGTATTTTTTGACACAATCACGATTCGAGCCCATGGCCAGGCGCGCCGGATCGCCGCCCGCGCACGTGAATCGCGCATCAATCTGCGTGTCGTGGATGCCAGCCATCTTGGCCTCTCTTTTGATGAAACGACCAAGCATGTGCATCTTGAGCGGCTTTGGACCGTCTTCGACACCCGCGCCAATTCCAAAATCGCAATTGATGAGATTGACCGCACCGTCATCTCATCGATTCCAAAGAGCCTGACGCGCACCAGTCCATACCTGACTCATCCGACTTTCAGCCTGTACCATTCCGAGACCCTGATGCTGCGCTACATCCGGCGGCTGGGACAAAAAGACTTGGCGCTGAATCGCTCCATGATTCCTCTGGGCTCGTGCACCATGAAGCTGAACTCAACGACCGAGATGACCCCGGTAACCTTTCACAAATTCAGTGCGATTCATCCTTTTGCGCCGCTTGACCAGACCTTGGGCTACCATCAGCTGGCCGAAGAGCTGGAGTCCATGCTGTGTGAGATCACTGGCTTTGATGCGGTGTCGTTTCAGCCCAACGCCGGCTCCCAGGGCGAATACGCCGGGCTGCTGTGCATCAAGCAGTATTTGCGGATGCAAGGACAAGGCCATCGCAATGTCTGCCTGATTCCGCAATCGGCTCACGGCACCAATCCAGCGAGCGCATCATTGGCTGGCCTGCGGGTGGCGGTGATCCAATGTGATGACAGCGGCAATGTGGATGTGAGCGATCTTGAGGCCAATCTGGCCCGGTACGCCGGACAGGTCGCCGCCTTGATGATCACCTATCCATCAACCCATGGTGTATTTGAGGAGCAGGTGATGGAAATTTGCGAGCTGGTGCACCGCCACGGCGCCCAGGTTTATCTGGACGGGGCCAATATGAATGCCATGGTGGGCTTGTGCAAACCGGCCCAGATCGGCGCCGATGTGGCCCACCTGAATCTGCATAAGACATTTTGCATCCCGCATGGCGGCGGCGGACCCGGGGTCGGGCCAATCGGCGTCAAAGCCCACCTGGCGCCCTATCTGCCAGAGCATTGTGTCGTGGAAGGCGTCAATCCCTACGCCGGCGAGCAGCCGACGATTGGCAGCATATCCGCAGCGCCTTGGGGCTCGGCCGGCATTCTGCCCATTTCCTGGGCTTACATCTCGCTCATGGGAGCTGCCGGGCTGCGCCTGGCCACCGAGGTCGCGATCTTGAACGCCAACTACATGGCCCACCGGCTTGAGGACCACTACCCGATTCTCTATAAAGGCCAAAACGGACGGGTTGCGCATGAGTGCATTATCGACTTGCGTCACATCCGCAAAGCCACCGGCATCACAGTCGAGGACGTTGCCAAGCGGCTGATGGATTTTGGCTTTCATGCGCCGACCGTCTCGTTTCCAGTTGCGGACACAATGATGATTGAGCCCACCGAAAGCGAGGCGATGCGCGAGGTTGACCGCTACTGCGATGCCATGATTCAGATTCGCCGGGAAATTGCTGAGATCGAAAACGGCCAGTCAGACCCCGACAACAACCCGATTTGCAATGCGCCGCACACCTTCGATCTGCTGGTTGCAGACACCTGGGCCTTGCCCTACAGCCGTGAGCAGGCGTTTTTCCCGCTGCCTTGGGTCTGGGACGACAAATACTGGCCGCCGGTCGGCCGCATCGACAATGTCTACGGGGACCGCAACGTCGTCTGCAGCTGTCCGCCGCTCAGTGACTGGATGGACAGCGCAGCTGATGGCCGCGATGACCAGGGATCCTGATTGAAATGCTTGATCCCGATGCAGATGAGAGGTCGCCGGCGGCGAGTGCGCAAATCATCTGTGCTGTCGAGCAGCTGATGAATTGCCTGTTCCTGGCTATCTCTGAGACTATCCCATCCCTGGCTCCATATCCATTGCTGAATCGGCTCTGCCAGACGGCTGAATCCACCGCGCCGCACCGGATAATCAGACTTCATACAACTGGGGACAGGTGCGGGCGGGCAGACTGAAACAGCAATACCCGATGCGGCGCACAAAAGCGAAACATTTCGCGCGTCAAAAATGAGATTCACCTGGGACCGCATTCGAGACCCGAAAGCGACCTGCATAAAACTTTCCTGCAGCAGCTTTGTCATCTTGCGGAACATTCTTGCTGAAAGCAGAAGCGGCGCTGCATCGGCAATCCATACCTGCGACTGGCGCTATCTTTGCAGCCTGTCCAAGCCGGCGCAATGCGGCCGGCTTTCGAAAGCAGGCATCCGGCAGCGCCCTCGTCAGGCAAGGCTTGATCTCAGATCAGTCGGCACACCTATCGGATTGTGCGCGAGCCGATGCACAGACTCGCGGCGCTGAGGGATTTCACATCTGCGATGCTGAGCTGCAAAAGATTTGCACAACAGCCAAGACCGGTCTGCGCGTCTCCCGCCAGCTCAACTTGCGAGTATTGAGCCAGCCGCTGGGTAGATGCAAGCAGATCTGCGAAGGTCTGAAAGTCGCCCTCCCCTGCCCGGCCGTCTCCAAGCTCGCGCTGCGCGGCCGCATCCAGCGCGAGCATTTCAAGGCGCTGTCTTGTCGGGGTCACGAATCCAACCGCACCTTTGCAGCCCAGAATCGCCTGCCTGACCTGATCGCGCGCCGCGCCGCCTGCAATCAATGCGCTGCCGGGGAGAGCCAGCAATCTTGACCGCCCGGTGAATTCGCAGGCATCAGCAATCACCCGCGCCAGATTCACATTCTCTTCGACCAGCAGAAACGAGATATCCAGGTCCGGACAGGCGCCTGTACCGCCTGCGACGGCTTCCGAAACCGCCAAATAGTTGTCCGCATGAATGCTGATGAGGCATTTTGCAACACCCGCATCCGCCAGCGCCGACAAGCAAAAAACAATGCAAGGCACACTGCGCAAGGGTTTTGCCAGCCGCCTCGCGCCTGCGCCCTGCACAGGCTGATCAACACCGGCCCAGATGCCATGCGCAAAGATCAGGCCTTTGGCGTCCATGTCTGGGTCATCTTGAGTCAAACCCCTGCAAACACGTCGAAAAAACTTATTGAAACCCCATGTAGACCGACAATTCCTCGTCCCTGTCAAGATCATGAAATACAGCCCGCAAACGCGTCAGCTCGCTGACCGGAAACCGATCAGTCAGCGGCCCCAGCGCCAGCACATCGCCTGTGCGCACCTCAATCCCCCGTGATCCGAGCGCCTTGACGGTCGCCAGCACCGCATCCAGAATGTGCGGCTGGCCGGCTGAGGTCTTGCGCACAATTTGCTGCTGGTTCTGATCCAGCATCTCAACTGAATAGCTCGACAGATTCTCAATCTCAGCCGGCTCGTGCCGCAGTCCAAGCTCGCGGCCCAAGACACAAAGGCGCACGTAAAGATTCGCCGCGCGAGCCAGCGGCGGCGCCTGCGCACCGGCATCGCTGCGATACCCGTCCGACAGCCGCACGGTCGGGATCAGGGCCTGCAGCCCGCTCAGCGCCTCAAGCCGGGTCGTTGCATGATTGAGTTCCGGCGAGCCGACCCGCACCATCAATTCTGCGGCGGCATGCATATCGAAACCAAAACTGCGCGAAATCACCGCTCGTGTGCCCGTGAACATATTCTCCAGCAATACTCCGGTCGGCGGCAGCTCCGCAGTGTCGCTGCGCGCCATCGCGAGCGATGCATAGCCGACATCCATGCCCCACGTCGGCCGCAGCAAAGCAATATAAAAGTCTTGAATCGAGTCGGCTGTTTCCGGGGTGACGGCCAAATCGGTCGCGTCAAGGCTCTGCTGTTCGGTAAACGCGGAGAAAATCACCACAGCATTGTCCTCAACGCTCATCGCAGAGTCATTTGCGAATCCAGTCGCTGCCGCCGCCAAGAAGGCGCCGGACAGCAGCAGCTGCAGCCGCAGCCGCAGAGGGAATTCCCAGAGTCGGTTCATGGTCATGATGCGTTTCGCTGATATAATCGCCTGCCGGCTGGATCAGAATGTATCGCCGATGCAGCTCATTATCGATCCAATCCCATATTTGCAATGATACTCGCAATCGAATCAATTTACAGCAAAACCGCGCATGCCCCGAAACCACACGCCATCTGCCGGTCTCATCGCGCGACGCAGTGCAGACTGCGGCAGCACGCCCTAGCGGTGTCCTGACAATGCCCGCAATTTCTGCATTCCATGCCTGCCTGCGCACACTGGCAGGCCTTTGCATTCTGATATCACTGACGCTGATTTGCGGCTGCGCCAAGAACTATTCGCCGGCCTCATGCGAATCGCTCGACCCGGAATACTATGTGGAAACCTACGATCCATTCGAAACCGCCAACCGCAGCCTGTTCAGCTTCAATCAGGCGCTTGACGAGTCCATCGTTGAGCCGCTGGCCCGAAACTACCGGGAAGGAACACCGGATGGTGTGCAGCGATCCATTTCCAATTTCTTCAACAATCTTAAGGAGCCGCGCAACACAACCGCCTTTCTGCTGATGGGTGATGTGCCGAAAGCAGCCAACTCCACAGCTCGTTTCGTTGCCAACTCTGTATTTGGCATCGCCGGCTTGTTTGATGTCGCCAGTGCCGGCGGCATGCACTACCGCAGCGCTGACTTCGGACAGGTTTTCGGCTACTGGGGCGCCGGCGACGGCCCCTATCTGGTAATTCCTTTTCTGGGGCCATCCAACGGCCGTGATATCGCCGGCTCTGCGGTGCACAACCGTACTACCTATGTCGTGCCGCGCATCAAAAAGAGCGAGCATCAGCTGTTTGTTCAAAATATGGCATGGACCGATGCCAGGGCCAAGCTTCTGCCCTACACAGATATTCTCAAGGAACAGCCAGATCCCTATCTGTTCGCCCGCGAAAGCTATCGGCAAAACCGCCTGAACTCAATCTGCAGCAGCTGAAAGCAGCGCTCCGAGCCTCCTTGCAAGCGCACGTGCCGTGGCAATCTACGCGATCGGTGACATTCAAGGCTGCTATGGCGAATTTCGCCAGCTGCTCAAAGCCATCGACTTTTCTCCGAAACGCGACCGGCTGATCCTGCTCGGCGACCTCGTCAACCGCGGGCCGAACTCCCTGTCAGTGGTGAGATATGCCATGCGGCATGAAGCCTGCATCGATGTGGTGCTGGGCAATCATGACCTGCATCTGCTCGCAGCCCTGGAACACGACTCCGTCCGCCGCCGCGACCATACCTTTGAGGATATTCTGCAATCTGAGCAGCGTGATTCAGTTTTCCAGTGGCTGCGCCGCCAGCCCCTGGCGATTCACAATAAAAAACTGAACATCATTGCAACCCATGCGGGGATCTACCCATTGTGGTCGCTGCAGCAAACACTGCGCTGCGCGGCTGAGGCTCAAGCCGTTTTGCAAGGCAGTCAGCGCCGCCAATTTCTCAAAGCGATGTTCGGCGCCAAGCCGCAGCGATGGGATGATGCGCTGGACGGATTTGAGCGCATCCGCTTTATCGTCAATGCATTGACCCGCATGCGCTATGTCACCAACAAAGGCAAACTCAACTTTACTGAAGTTCGCGCTTTGGGCAAGCAGGACAAGAAGCTCCACCCCTGGTTTGCCCATCCAAAACGGGTGCCGATCGCCCCGACTGTGGTCTTCGGGCACTGGTCGTCCCTCGGCGTCTATATGCAGCCTGGCATTCTGGCGATGGATTCAGGCTGCTGCTGGGGCCGCTGCCTGAGCGCGGCCAGGCTGGACAAGCGGCCGCTCAAGATTACGCAGGTTGAGTGCGATGCCAAGCACTAGTGTATGTGACCAAACCAACAGTTCAGTTGCAAAATTAAAACCTGATCCAGCCTACGTTGATCCCGTCTGAAAACTCATTGATCATAGTTTTGACAGACGCTCGTCATTGGGAGCCCGATCGACCAGCGCCTCCATAAACTCGGCCCACTGCTTTGAGGCAAGCTCAAACAAAACTGCCCATTCAAGAGCTTTCATGCTGTCGTCTGCCATCCTCTTGAGAGCTTCCTTAATTCCTAACTTTTGATTTAGTTTGTCTGCAACCAAAAGACCAGAAATATTCTTAAGCTGCAGTCCTGTGTTTGCGGTGATTTTCGATCGAAGAATGTCAATGTAACACTGAAATCTGTCAATATGATCACGATCGACAGCAAGACCGGGGCGCATAAACTCCACCGCCAAAATTTCTGTTCCAGACGAAAGGACCAGATCAACCCTTTTTTGCCAGCTTTCATCAGAATCAAATCCTGCCTCTTTGCAAGAATCAGCTACAAGCGTTTTTACGGACTTTTCAACCCTGAAAGTTTCCCATTCCGGCGAAAGCAGCCATGGATTGTCCGCAATATAGTTCCTCACCGCGTTTTCAAGCTCCTTCTTCTGAACTCTATTCTGCAGACCTCTGATTATCTCAAGCTTTGACTTCACTGCTTCGGCAACATGCAGTGCGCTCAGCACCTGCGCCTCCGCAAGAAGAGAAAGCAATTCAGCTTCGGCCATATTGCCAGCCACAGAGACCTCTTGGATTAGTTCGTGCAGGCGACCCGTTTCCCAAGCAGTAAGTATTGCACTAGAAATACTGCGGAACTGAGCATCGCTCAGCACCTCGGCTGTTGCCAAATTTCTGATGGCTTTTTCTGCAGTTTTTCTTTCAGTTGAAGAAAGGCGGTTTAATCTTGAATCAAATTCTTCAATTTTGCTCGTGATAAGTTCTGCCTTTTTTTCAGCCCTCTTTTTTTCCAGATTGCCAGCTGTGTTTTTATTCGCTCCTGTCCCCACTTTTCAAGTGGTTGACATTCAGACAATTCCCAATTGATCCGTTGCCGCTCAGCTGTAATTGTGTCGACCTTCAAGAAGTCAAGGCAGTTTGCTGCAACCTGTCCTGAAATGTACTGTTGACCATGCTGACCATCTAGTCCTCCATACAGATTGAAGAAAAACGGCGTCTGCGCGACCTTTATGCCACAGAATACGGATACACCCCTAAGTTCTTCAATATCAATCGGCTTTTTGGTGAATCTAATTCTCCATTTAATTTGATCTCGGCCAATTGATTCAATGCCAAAACCATCTTCAATGACTAACCCTTCTGGCCTCTGATCTTGAGTGTAATCTTTTGGAAAATCGAACTCGGCACCTGATAGTGCATTGCCTTCGGGCAGCGATTGATTGTTGATTTTGACTGCAAACTTATCTGCTGTTTGGTGAATAAGGAAACGTCTTGCCATTGATTCGGAAAATTTACTCTGGCTTGGAGCGCGCTGAAGAGTTAATTTTCTTAAAGTGACTTTCGTACCGTGCTTATTTTTTCTTTCTTGATCTGCATCCTGCTGAAAGATAATCCGAATTTCCTTTTTTTCGGTGTTTATATACTCTTCACCCCTCAGTGCTGCAAGATCAAGCTGAAAAGTGGCATGCTCTCCTGTTTCACGACTGATTGTATCCACCTCAGGCAATTCGCAGATTCCAAAGCCCGCGAATTTACCGATGCCCTTCCTTCCGAGAAGAGGACGCCCGCCCGCTGATTTGTTGCCGCCCTGATCAACACGGCGATTCCGGCCAACTTTCAAGTAAAAATCTTGACACTGCTGAAATGTCATTCCTGCCCCATCATCGCGAACTTCGATTATTGCGCTGCCATCCAAGCCATCTGGCAACTTCACATCAACCGTCTTGGAGTCCGCGTCCCAGGCATTAGCGATCAGTTCAGCGATCGCAGCGACTGGACTTTGGTACATCTGAATGCCTAGCGAGTCGATGATCCGTCCGTGAAATTGGAGATACAGTTTTTTTCGTTGTTCGGCATCAGTTGCTATGGTCAGTATTGGTCTTGATAGATTGCAAGTTTGCGAATTCTTTGATCAACCAAATTGCGTAGAATCTGACAAGTTTTGGCGGTACAGAATTGCCAATCATTCTTGCAACTGGATCAACAAGTTTCTGGGGGTAAAAAATATATTCATCCCGAAATGATTGAAGCCTCGCTGCCTCCCGCATTGAAATACCGCGAAGCTGTTCCGGATCATAATGCCCAAACCGGCCGGTCGTGATGCTGTGACAACGGGTTGTAATTGTCGGAGATGGACGATCCTTCGCCATACGTGTATAAACGTCCGAAAAGCATCGATGCTTGTATTTTTTGTTGACTCGAACATGGCACCTGAGTGACAAATCCCCTTCCGGTGTATTGGCAAGATACTCGTTTGAGGCGCCAGGCAAAGCGTACGAAATACGCTTTTCATTCAGTTCGCTAAGTGCTCGTGTTACATGGTTTGGAATGCTGTTGTGCTTTTCTCCTGCTTCCAGAGGTGGCAACCCTTTGAAAGCCTCAGCGACTGTAACTCCGCCTGCCTCGGGATCTTCTTCGGGCAAATCAAATTTGAAGCCATCACAGTCATTTTTGATTGCAACCAAAATTGAGCGTTTACGGAATTGCGGAATACCGAATTTTGAAGCACAAACAAGCTGAGTCTCTACGACGTAATCCAAATTGCGCAATCGGTTGGCGAATTCTTGCCGCACGCCTCCGTAACGGACATTTGAAATGCCCGATACATTTTCCGAAAGAACCATATCTGGGCAGTAGCGACGTATAAATCTAATCGTATGGGACAATAAAGAACTGTCACGCTCACGCTGTACAACGCGGCTGACATTCATTTTTGCCTGGCTAAGCCCTGTAAACGGCTGACATGGAGCGCATATGGAAAACATCAAAGGTATATCGGGGTAACGTGTGCGATGTTTTGGAATCAAACTGTCCAGCAGATCAACTGCATCCTGTTGCTGCCCGCCAGGGTATTCTTCGGTCGCAGGAAAGAGATCCAACGCCAAAAACTCTGGGCAGCTGCGATCTCCAGTTTCGTTCCCGTTATTGGAAACATAAGTTTTGCGACATCTCTCTTGCTTGTCCAGTCCTGCAATTACGTAACCGCCAGCATCGATCAGCCCGCGAGTCGTACCGCCTCCCCCGCAGTAGAAATCTACAGCCAAAAAAGCAGGTTTTTTCCTTCTCCCGCACCGCAAGCGCTTCGGCAATGTTTCGAGCAACACTTCCTGCGAATTCTCACAATTAGTCATCGGTTAATTCTTTTTTGTCATAAACAATCCTTTTGGTTGATAACCGCGGTAGATTTCACTCTCTCAAAAAATATTTGACCTTGATCGAGGGTCTCTGCGCTTGAATCATTCTGTTTCTCGCCAGTCGAACATATTCCACCTTATTTTCGATACCAATTCATCTGCGGCTATTTTGCTTCGCGACATACGTTGTCGTACCCGTGCCCAAAAATGGATCAATACCACATCATTCTCGTTAGAGCTGGCTAGAATGATTCTTCGCAACATTTCTTCGGGTTTTTACGTGAGAATGCATGCAACGAATTATCATAGAGCGGGGGATCTGCATGTCTGTATTTGGGTGTTCGATTATCGCATTGTCAGCAATGAATATTGCAACATTGAATTGAATTGAATTATTTTTGCGCCACATTCTTGATATTTCCTCTTCTCGCCCAGCGAGCCCGAACTGTCGGCAAGATGACCAGAATCACTGCAATCACAAGCAAGGCCAGCGTCATCGGCCGCTCCACAATAAAGCTCGCGCCGTCGTAGAGCTGCATCGCCCGCGCGAAATTGTTTTCCAGCATGGGACCGAGCACAAACCCGATGAGCGCCGGGGCCAATGGATAGCCAGCCAGTCGCAGCGCCGTTGCCGCCACCCCCATTGCAGTCAGCAGCAGCAGCTCGGTTGCATTGTTGTGACCGATATAAGCGCCCATCAGGGTAAAGAACAAAATGAACGGAATGAGGTAATTGCGAGGCACTGCCAGCACTTTGGCAATATAGCGGATAAGCGGCAGGTTCAAAGCCAGCAGAATGACATTGCCCAGATACATGGAAATGATCACTGCCCAGAAGATGGATGGGTTGTCAATCATCAGCCGCGGTCCCGGCGCCACATTCAGCGCAATCAGCGCACCGAGCAGGATCGCGGTCGTGCCAGAGCCCGGAATGCCCAGCGTCAGCAGCGGCACGAACGAGCCGGTCACTGCTGCATTATTGGCGCTTTCGGGGGCTGCCAGTCCTTTGACTGAGCCTTTGCCGAATTTTTCCTGCTCGGCTTTGCTGGCAATGTTGCGCTCAACTGCATAGCCGAGAAACGACGAGATGGTCGCCCCGGCGCCCGGCAGCACACCAATCAGGAAGCCCTGGATGGACTGACGGCCAATCACGGGCGCAATCGCTCTGGCCTCAGCTTTGCTGATGCGAAGTTTCTTGATCTGGCTGGATTTCGAGCCTTTAGCTCTTGATCTGGCTGGATCCAGAACCAGAAACAGCGCTTCGGGCAGCGCAAACAGCGCCATGGCCAGCGTAATGAAGCCAAAGCCAGTCTGCAGATCCTGCAAGCCCAGGGTAAAGCGCGGCAGATTGAACAATACGCCCTCGCCGACAGTCGCCATCATCAAGCCCATCACCGCCATCATGACTGCTTTGGCAATATTGCCGCTGCCGGCAAATGCCGCAATCGCCGACAGTCCCACCACCATCAGCGCGAAATATTCCGCTGAGTGAAACAGGAGCGCAGCGCTGACCAGCGCCGGGGCGAATACCATCAGCAGCACCGCGCCGATGGTGCCGCCGGCAAAAGATGCAATGGCGGCAATCGCCAATGCAGTGCCGGCCTTGCCTTGCCGCGCCAGCGGAAAACCGTCGAAACTAGTGGCCACCGTCGAGGCGACGCCAGGCGCATTGATCAGGATCGATGAAGTCGATCCGCCGAAAATTGCGCCATAATATACCCCGGCCAGCAAAATCAGCGCCGCCGACGGGTCACCGATGCCCACAGCAATTGGAATCATGATCGCAATGATGGACATGGGTCCCAAGCCGGGCAGCATGCCGACAAACGTCCCGATCAGGCAGCCGCCGGCGACCATCAGCAGATTGATGGGCGTGACCGCGGTCGCCAGACCCAGAAGGATGCCTTCAAGCACGGCTGCCAGCCTCTACATGAATACAGACGGCAGCGGCCGCATGTATACCTTGAGCACCTGATCGACCAAGTACCACACAGCGCCGCTCGCCGTGGCTGAGACAGCAATCATTGGCAGCCAGCGCCGCTCGCCGAGAACGGCCGATGCCAACACCAAAAAAGCGGCCGTCGCCAGCAGGAATCCCGCCGGACGCAACAGCAAGGCGTAAGCAGCCATCAGACTGAGCAGCAGCGCTGCCTGACCAATCTTATAGTCAGCCAGCCGCCGATAGTTGATTTCTGCCTCATCTGGGTTCGGCGATTTCTCGAAGCCAAGCGCAATCCACAGACTGATCGCGATGCCCGCGACGCTGAGCACCTTTGGAAAGGTGCTCGGCCAAATCGGGTTGCGCTGCATGATCGGCGGCAGCCCGGCATCCATCGTGAAAAAGGCGGTATAGCCGTAGAGGCTGCAAATCAGCAAAAATACAATGGCAATGTAACGATCAAGGCCCACTTAGGCCACTTCAGATGTTGCCAATTTTCTTCATAAAGTCTTCTTGCGCATCCATACCCGACCAATAAGTGAAAGGCAGATTGTGCGCGATTTCCGAGATCGTGCACAATCTGCAATTCAGGCTGGCTCAAAGAAATCCAAGCTTTCTCATCAGGTCGCCAATCACCTGTTCCTGATTTTCCAAAAAAGCGCGAAAATCAGCGCCGGAATTATGGATATTCACCCAGCCGTTGCGGGCGCGTACCGCCTCCCATTCGGGCGTGTCATACATTTTGGCCAGAACCGACCGGTAATTGGCCAGCGTGTCCTCCGGCAGTCCGGGCGCGCCGAAAAAACCTCGCCAATTCACAAACGATGTATCGATGCCCTGTTCTTTCATGGTCGGCGCCGCGTCATAAGCGGCCACACGCTCATCAGCGGTCACGCCAAGAATTCGGACCTCGCCGTCATTCGCCAATGCCACCGCCTCAGAAAAGCCCGTGCTCAGCGCCGCGATCTCACCCGACAGCAAAGCTGCCATCGCCTTGCCGCCCGCATCGTATGCAACGTATTTCACATTGACGGCATCCTCGCCCGCGGCCTCAAACACCATAGCTGCCACTAGATGATCCATGCCGCCTTGCACCGAACCGCCGCCTACGGCTGTTCCGCGCGGATCCGCCCGATACGCTGCCAGCAGATCGGCCATTGAATTGAGCGAGCTGTCTTTGCTCACTACAATCGCGGCATAGTCGCCAATGGTACCCGCGATCAGCGACAAATCCCTGAAATTATGCGGGAATACACCAGTCAGCGAGCGGATCACGATCGGTGTCGAATTGACCATCATAGTGCCATGATTGCTGTCAGCGTTCTCAATCAGGTAGCCGATGGCTTTGCCGCCGCCGCCGCCGGACATGTTCTCATAGCTGGCTGAGCCGACCAGTCCGGCATTGGTCAACGCCTCGCCCGTGCCGCGGGCAGTGCCATCCCAGCCGCCGCCGGCCCCTCCGGGAATCAGAAAATGGATGCTCTCAAGATCTTGCGCATGCAACGGAACGCAGGTCAGTGCCAGAGCCAAAAAGGCGCCAGCCCATGCGGTCAGATTTTTTGCGATGGTTGTCATATTTATATTTTCCTCCTTCGATTCATCAGCCTGACTTCTCAAGCGACTTCATGAAATATCATTGCCTGCAAAACTGCCGCTGCAGAATGCATGAGCTGGCAATTGTACGCAAAACCGACGCCATGCGCTAGAGGATCGGCTTCCGCCTCGCGGAGCCGAAGCAAAATTGCAGCGGCAATCCGAGCTGTGTAAAAATCATCCCGCAGGCTCGTGCCGGGCCTATCGAACTGCGAGCGCAGCCGCAGCAAACGATTAAAATAGGCCATCAGATATACTTTTTGCGTACTTTTTGCGCTGCAGCGTCGGCGGATGCGGCGCGCCTTTGCAGTACCGGATATTGACCGACATTTGCCCCGCGATAACGGATCATCGAACATGCCAGCACCCACTTCCAAATACGACATTCAGGTCGAGGTCGAGACACAATACCTTGCAGACAGGTCGGACCCCGCACAGAATCATTATGTATTCGCTTACACGATCACCATCTACAACGTCGGTTCGATGGGGGCGCAGCTGCTCAGCCGGCGCTGGATCATCAATGATGCCAATGGCACCACAGAGCAGGTGCAAGGCGATGGGGTCGTCGGCGAGACCCCTTATATTGAGCCCGGGGAATTTTTTCGCTATACCAGCGGCACACACATCGAAACTCCAGTGGGCTCCATGTGCGGCAGTTACCTGATGGTGGCCGACGATGCTGTTGAGTTCAACGCAGAAATTCCTGAATTTGTCCTGAGCGCAGCGCCGGCGCTGCACTGACCCACCGGCAGAAACCGGCCGGCGACAGTTTGTCAGGGACCAAAAAGGGCGCTGTCAGCGGACCGATGCGCTGGTGCCATCCTGGCCGCGCAGCGCCAGTCTCATACATCCAGGTTTTGTACTGCCAGCGCTTCCGACTCAATGAATTCGCGGCGCGGCAAAACATCGTCGCCCATCAGGATAGAAAAGGTCTGCTCGGTCTGGAAGCCGTCTTCAATCTTGACTTGCCGCAGCGACCGCTCTGCAATGTCCATGGTGGTCTCACGCAATTGATCGGCATTCATTTCTCCCAGGCCTTTGTATCGCTGGATCGTGATGCTTTTGCGCGCATCTTCCAGCAGCCAGTCAATCGCTTCGGTCAGATTCATGGAATTAAGCTGCTTGGAACCGCGCTGGACTGTGACCGAAACTGCCTTCAGGTCCTGCGCTCTTGCGGTCATCGAGGTCAGTGCACGGTATGGCTTGAGAGTGAAAAAGTCTTCATCCAGAACCGTTTCTTCAGACTCCGCCAGATAGTCTCGAGTGACGCGCAGCGCGAATGCGGACGCGCTGAACTGTCCGGGGTGCGGCACCGCTTCCACGCGATAGCGGGCGCCTCCGTTTTGGCTGTCTGTCAATGCGTCGCCCAGCTGTTCGGCAAATCCCTGCATATACTGCGCATCGCCGATGCGCGAGACGGCCAGCGGCTGCAATCCAGCCAGAGCGCGCAGCAGCTGGCGATCATATCGGTTTTCGAGTTTCTCCGCGGCCCGCTTCGCCGCATCGTGCTGCAGGCACAGCTCAGCCAATGCCGGCCCCGCAATGATGGCGGCCTCAGCCGCGTCACTGGCAATCTCAATTTTTGAATCGGCAACCGCAGACTCACGGATGTATTCTGTCAGCTCCTGATCGTCATTGAGATAGCGTTCCGATTTCCTGTACTTGGCCTTATACAAAGGCGGCTGGGCGATGTAGAGACACCCAGTGCGGATCAGCTCCGGCATTTCATTGAAAAAGAAGGTCAGCAGCAAAGTGCGGATGTGAGAGCCGTCAACATCCGCATCCGTCATAATGATGACGCGGTGGTACCGCAGTTTTTCAATATCAAAATCATCGCCAGAGCCAGTGCCGAGAGCCGCAACCAGCGTCTGGATCTCCTCAGAGCTGACAATCTTGTCATCGGTTGCCTTTTGCACATTGAGAATCTTGCCTTTCAATGGCAGAATCGCCTGATACTTTCGATCACGCGCTTGCTTGGCGGAACCGCCCGCCGACTCTCCCTCAACCAGAAACAGCTCGCTCAGCGCCGGATTTTTTTCTTGGCAGTCAGCCAGTTTGCCGGGCAGGCTGCCGGAGCCAAACGCATTCTTGCGCGCGGTCTGCTTGGCCTTTTGTGTCGCTTCGCGAATTTTCGCTACCTGAATAATCTTGTCGCACAGCTCTTTGGCAATTTTCGGATTTTCAGCCAAAAATACTTTCAAGCCGTCTGAAACCACCTGCGACACGACTCCCTCAACATTGGAGGAAACCAGCTTGTCTTTGGTCTGAGATGAAAACTTAGGCTGCCGCACTTTGACAATCAGAACCGCTGTGAGCCCCTCACGCACATCCTCACCGATAATTTTGCCTTTGCCGGCAAGGTTTTTTTCCTCAATATACGAACCGATCGTTTTCGTCAGCGCCCGCCGAAAACCGCTGGCATGCGTGCCGCCATCGCTTTGGAAAATGTTATTGGTATAAAACCGTGTGCGTTCCTTATAGTAGTTCAGGCACCATTGCAATGCGACACTGACAGCGATGTCGTCTTTGGCATCCTGAATCGCAATGATGCTCTCATTGACCGACTGACGGGCCTTGTTCATGTCCTGGACGAACTCGACGATGCCGCCATCGTGCCGCATGACTTCAGTGCGGTCCTCGCTCTCATCGCGCAGTTCAATCTGCAGGCCCGGATTGAGATAGGTCTGCTCGCGCATCCGCTCGCGCAGCGTCTCGAAACGAAAAGCAGTCACATTCCTGAAAATTTCCTGGGACGGCTTGAAAGTGATCTTGGTACCGGTCCTGTCAGCATTGCCGATGACTTTGAGCGGCTCAAGCGGCTCGCCATTCTCAAAACGCTGAAAATGTACTTTCTGATCGCGGCAGATGGTCAGTTCCAGCCAATCTGACAGTGCGTTGACAACTGAGACGCCGACACCGTGCAGTCCGCCGGCGCCGTCGTAGGCGTCATCGTCAAACTTTGCGCCGGAATGCAGCGTTGTCATGATAATGGTTGCAGCGGCAGTATTGCTGTAAGCCGGCATCGGTCCGGTTGGAATGCCGCGCCCTTCATCGCTGACCGATACCGAACCGTCGCCGTGCAGCACCGCGGTGATCTTGGCGCCATAGCCCTGCGCCGCCTCATCGATGGCATTGTCCACCACTTCCGTGACCATATGATGCAGGCCAGTGCCGTCATCGGTATCACCGATATACATGCCTGGGCGTTTGCGAACTGGCTCAAGGCCCTCAAGCACCTGAATATCAGACTCGCTGTAGCGGCCTTTGTCGGAGCGGGTATCAGGCATAGCAGACTGTCGGTCAGTTGCGGTTGTCAGGCCTCAAAACCAGAACGAATCCGGCAGCGCTTGAGCGCCGGCGATGAATCAGGGTGAAAGACGGACAAATTGAGAAGTTCAGCGCTTTTTCAGCAGCATGACCAGAAAAGTGGCCGACGGATCATCTGGAAACTTCACCACACAAGCATCGCGCTGTTTGATCATATTCAGCTCAAACTGCTCACACTCGTTCATGGCCTCAAAGATATCAAGGAAATATTTACAGCGTACCTGAAACCCGATCTCGCTGTCCGCATCATCGCCGTTTTGCACGATATCAACTTCCTCATCAATGCGCTGCCCGGCTGCCTGAATCGATTGGGCATGCACTTTCATGACATTGCCGTCTGCCTGCATTTTGGCAGCAATCAGCGTTTTATCCCACATGCTCAAAATATTGACGCGAGTAAGCACATTCTGCAATTCCTCACGACTGCCGCGTATGGTACGGCTGACATTGATCGGGATGGTCGCCTGCCATTCAGGGTAGTTGCCTTCCATCAGTTTGGTGATAAAGACTACCTGCGCAGTCTGCACCCGCAGATGGCTGTTCCCAATACTCAGCTCTACCGACGAGGTCAGCTCGGACAGCAGCTTGCTGAGCATCTCAATCGAAGCGCGCGGCACCACCGCCCGCTGCCGCTGGCCTTCTGGCAGCCCGGCGCTCTCAATCTCAGCGCTGTTTGTCGCCAGACGATGACCGTCGGTGGCAACGGCCCGCATCTCATTTTCGGTCACCTCAATGAGCATCGCCTCCAGTATCACCCGAGAGGTCTCCTTGACACTCATTGCATGACGCGAGCGGCGGATAATCGACTGCAAGCTGTGCCGACTGACCGCCATGCTGAACTCCCAGTCGCTGTCTTGCGTTCGCAACTCTGGAAAAACCATCCCGGATTCATCGAAATCATCAAAATTGGCCATTTTGATAGTCTGCAATTCCAAGCGGCTGACCGAGGCGCTTTCAGAGCCGCTCGCGGGCTCCCCGCCGGCATCGCCTGCGGCATTGGAACCGCTTGAGTCAATCGTCTCAATGACGAGACTGTCTTTCTGCGGGTCTTTGGTGAAACTCAGGTCGCAGCCATGCTTCAGCTTCCGGCAGAATTCAAGCGCTGTCTGCGCGGGAAAAGCAAAATCCTGCGCATCCTGAACCTCGATGCCTTCGATTGTTTCACTGATCTGAATCTCAATATTGGTGCCGGTCAGAGTCAGCTGGCCGGATCCAAAACGCACCAGCGCATGAGACAGGATCGGGATTGCAGGGCTGTTGCTGATTACCGTGCTTACACGAATCAGCGGATAGAGAATTACTTCTCGGTTAACGATGAAATGCATAAAATCTTCAAAAGTGATTTATTAATTTACTGTGATGATGAGCATTGTGCATTTCCAATACATGCTCAAATTTCCAAGCCGAATCAAAGAGTGCCAAGGGATTTAATTGTGCATAAAGCAGTGCAGAAAAAATCTGTATGCGAGCATAAGAGCCGAAGCCCGAAGCCGACTGAGAGAATCTGCACCATCTGCCAGCAATTATACACTTAAACCTGTGAATAAATGGCACGATAAATTTGCCGCGACTTTGGGCATCCGGCAATCTTTGAGACGCGGCAGCTGTCTGAAAATACCGTATATCCCTTGCTGAATCGCTTGCTTTTTCCAGCATCGGCACTGCCTTTTTCGACCTTGTCATCCATAAGACCGTCAAGCGGCTGAACCGCCTGCCAAGTTCGGCTCTCAGGGCGAGAGACTGTCATGCAGCGACTGGTACTCATCGGCAAATTTGCGATCTGACTGGAGCATGGCCTCAAGCTTGTTGCAGGCGTAAATTACAGCCGAATGATCGCGGTTGAATGCGTGGCCGATCTCGATGGTGCTTTTGGTGGTCAGACTGCGGGCGAGCGCAATCGCAACATAGCGCGGCCTGACATGCTGCGCTTTTCTGGACTTGGATGCCAATGTGTCCACCCGCAGATCAAAATACTTTGCGACTTTTCGCTTGATCTCATCGATCTCGACCGGCCGGTTGTTGAATTCGATCAGATCCTCAAGCCAGGATTTGCATTTGACGATATCAATCGGCTCACCGGACAGGCGGTGATTGGCGCACAGCACATTCAGCGCACCCTCCAGCTCGCGCACACTGGCACTGATTTTGTCGGCGAGAAAGCGAGACACTTCCGGCGCCAGCGCGACCCCCCGCTCTTCGGCTTTGGATTCAAGAATCGCGATGCGGGTTTCCAGCTCCGGCGGCTTGATCGCCAGCGACAGGCCCGCGCCGAATCTGGATATCAGGCGGTCTTCGATATTTTCCAGATCCTTGAAGAATCGGTCGCTGGTGATGATGACCTGCTTGCGCCCTTCCATCATGATGTTGAAGGTCAGCAGAAATTCCTGCTGTGACGCGTTGGCGCCGGCAAACAGGTGAATGTCATCAACCAGCAGCACATCCAGCTCGCGGTACATTTGCTTGAAGCGCTCAATCATGTCATTATCCTTGCGCCGAAGCAGGGTTACAAGATGCTGCACAAACATCGACGATTGAACATAGCCAAGCTTGATATCTGGATATTTTTCCAGCATTGCGTGACCGGCCGCCTGCATCAGGTGTGTTTTGCCGACTCCCACCGGCCCGAACAGAAAAAGCGGGTTATACTGGGTTCCCGGCTCTTCGCTGACGGCCATGGCGGCGGCCCGAGCAAGATTGTTGGAGTCGCCGGTGACATGCCGATCGAAAGTCAGATCCCGGTCTAGCTTGCCAAACCCAAAGGGCAGGTTTTGTGCCATCTGGCTCGAATCCATGCCAGAATTGCGGTTCCGCTGCCTGTCGCTGCGCGCTTCAGATACAGAGAGAGTCTTGATGGCGACCGCCATTGGCTTGCCGCTGACTTTTTGTACAGTGTTCTTGATCGATTCCAGATATTCGGATTCAATCACTCGCTTCGAGTATGGACTGTGAGTTTTCAGAACCAGCCGGTCGTCCCGGTCATCGGTGATCAGCGGTCGCAGCCAAGTGTTGAATTCTGACTCTGAGACGCTGTTCTTGAGCTGGCTGAGGCATTGCTTCCACAGCTGCACGGATTTCATTGCATGTGACTCGGCTGATGTAACGGTTGCAAAAGGGTCTGAAGCCAATACAAATATAAAACGCTCGATCGAACTGAGGCTGCAGTTCTCAAGCGAGCCGGTAAGTTTGGCATAATTCGGCCTTATTTGCAAAAATTTTTCGTTTTTACCGGCCGCGATGTTCCGCCATGGAGAGCAAAAGGCCTGCCTGTGCTTGCAACCCGAGTGCGCAAAAAATGCACGTTTTGGAAATGGCCGGTTTGCTATAATTCACGCCTTGCTGTTTTGCCGGCTGGCTAGTTGGATGCCGCCCGCAAGAACGCAATGCCGCTCTTTGGCGCCGCTTGCAGCAGGAACAGTCAGAACTGAACATTTATAATTGATCTATGAAACGAACATTTCAACCAAGCAATCTGAAAAGAAAGCGCAAACATGGCTTTCGATCCCGCATGCGTACCCGCGGCGGGCGGGCGGTCATCCGGTCGCGGCGGGCGAAAGGCCGCAAGCGCCTGAGTGCATAGCCAGCGCGAGCCGCCTCGAAAATCGAGGTTGCCCGGCAGTGTGCGTCTGAAAAAGAAAGCTGAGTTTTCTTCCGTATTCCAAAAGAACCGCAGAGCCTCAAGCCGGTATTTCCGAATACTCGTCCGTTACCAGCGCGACCGGCATCAGGCTAGATTAGGAATTGTTGTCTCCAAGCGAGTTTCCAAAAGTGCAGTTGAGCGCAACCGCATCAAGCGACAGATTCGAGAGTGCTTTCGGCTCCGGCAGGCTGAGCTGCGGCCGATGGATCTGGTGGTGATCGCCAATCCGTCTTGTGCCGGGGCGGCCAGTGAGCAGTTGCAGTCCAGTCTTCACAAGCTTTTTCAAACACTGCAATCATGAAAAAATCACTGATTTTACTGCTAAAGCTTTATCGCTATGTGATCAGTCCGATGTTCGGGCCGAGCTGTCGGTTTCATCCGACCTGCTCCAGCTATGCGATCCATGCGATTGAGATGCACGGCCCGCTCAAAGGCGCTTGGCTGACGCTCAAGCGTCTGTTGCGCTGTCATCCTTGGCATTGCGGCGGGCACGATCCGGTGCCGCCGCGAGAGTGCCGCTGAAGACTGCGCCGGCGATGGATTTCAGACGGGCCTTTTTGGTCATCTCGCTGGGGCTGGTGCTGCTGCTCATCTGGCAGGCGTGGCTGGAATACGAGGCTGAGAAAAACGCGCGTTTCAGCAGCCATTCGGTCCCCGCTGGCGGGCAGACGGGCGCCGCTGAAGTGCCTTCCGCCGTCCCGGCTGCTCCGCCGCCGCACACTGCGGATGAGATCCCGCAGCTGCCGGCGGCGATCAAGGCCATTGCGCCGAGCGCTGCTGACAGCTTGGGCCAGCCGGGCGATGCGACCGCGGCCGGCACAGTGCGAGTGGAGACTGATCTGCTGCAGCTGGAGATTGATCTGCGCGGCGGTGATCTGCGGGATGCCAGACTGCTCGCTTATCCGGTTGCGGTGGATACACCCGAGATTCCTTTCTCGATTTTCAAAGGCACGGGGCCGGACATCCTGGTGGCGCAGTCGGGATTGGTTGGCAGTGATGAGAATTCGCCTAATCATAAAACCCTGTTTTCGGCGCCCGCCGACCGCTACACGCTCACGAACGACCTGAATTCGATTGCGGTGCCGCTTTATTGGACCGCTCCCAACGGCATTCAATTCACCAAAACCTACACCTTCTATCGTGATGAGTACCTGGTCGATGTCGAGTATCGGATTGACAATGCGAGCGGCGCCGCCTGGCAGGGGTTTCAGTATGGCCAGTTCCTGAGCGCTGAATATGTGCCAGACAGCGAGGGCTTTTTTATCTTCAGGGCGCTGCCAAGCTATCGCGGCGCCGCCATTTATACTCCTGATGAGAAATATGAGAAAATCGACTACAAGGAAATCCGCAACGACTCGCCGGTCATTGAGAGCGCGCCGTCGGGGTGGGTGGCCATGCTGCAGCACTACTTTGTTGCCGCCTGGCTGCCGCAGGAAAACGGCCCCTATCAGTTCTATACCAAGGTTCTCACCGGCGCCGGCGAGCCGCGCTATCAAGCAGGCTACGTCGCGCGCACGCCGACCACAGTGGAGAGCGGCTCTGCGGGCGCTGTCTCAAGTCAGCTGTATGTAGGGCCGAAAGATCATGATCGTATTGATGATCCGGCTGAAGGCCTGATTCTGACTGTCGACTATGGCTGGCTGACCCCCATCTCCTCGCCGCTTTTTTGGATTCTTGATCATATCAATGGGGTAATCAAGAACTGGGGATTTTCGATTATTCTGCTGACTCTGCTGGTCAAGATTGTGTTTTATCCGCTGTCGGCAGCCAGTTACAAGTCGATGGGCAAGATGAAGAAACTGCAGCCGCGCCTGAAGACGCTCAAAGAGCGCTATGGCGATGACCGGCAGGCGATGAATCAGGAGATGATGCAGATTTACAAGAAAGAGAAAATCAACCCGCTGGGCGGATGTCTGCCGATCCTGATTCAGATTCCGGTGTTCATTGCGCTTTACTGGGTGCTTTTGGAAAGCGTGGAGCTGCGACAGGCGCCATTTATTTTCTGGCTCAACGATTTGTCGCGATCTGACCCTTACTATGTGCTGCCGGTCCTGATGGGTGTTTCCATGTTCGCGCAGCAGTTTCTCAACCCGACGCCGCTGGATTCCATGCAGAAGAATATTATGATGAGCCTGCCGATCGTTTTTACCTTCTTTTTCCTGTGGTTTCCGTCCGGGCTGGTGCTCTACTGGCTGGTTAACAATATTTTATCGATCGCGCAGCAGTGGTACATCACTCGCAGACTGGCTGCGGAATAGCGTCACAGACAGATACGATTGCGGCGGTCGCCACGCCGGCCGGGTTCGGCGGCATCGGTGTCATCCGCATCTCAGGCCCGTGCGCACTGGAGCTCACGCAGGCCCTCGCAGCCCCCGGCAAGCGGCCCGCATTGCAGCCGCATAAAGCGCAGCTGCGCGGATTTTACGACCGCTGCGGCGAGCTGATCGACCAAGGGCTGGCGCTCTACTTTCCAGCTCCGCATTCTTACACGGGCGAGCAGGTTTGCGAGCTGCAGTGCCATGGCGGACCGGTCATCCTGGATACCCTGCTCAGCGAGCTGGTGGCTCGCGGTGCGCGACTTGCGGAGCCCGGCGAGTATACCTGGCGCGCTTTTGACAACGCCAAGCTGGATCTGGCGCAGGCTGAGGCAGTGGCGGATCTGATCAACGCCGCGACGGCCAAGGCGGCCCGCGCTGCCCTGCGCTCGCTGGCCGGCGAGTTTTCCAGCCGCATCGAGCAGATTGTCAGTCAGCTGAGCCAGCTGCGGGTTTATGTGGAGGCGGCAATCGATTTTTCGGAAGAGGAAATTGACTTCCTTGATAGTCAGGAGCTTGATGCAAGGGTCAGCGCAGTGTGTGCCGAGCTGGATCAGCTGGCGGCGCAGACCAGTGCCGGGAGTGTGCTGCGAGAGGGCATCTCGGCAGTGATTGTCGGCTTGCCGAATGCCGGCAAGTCAAGCCTTCTCAATCTGATGAGCGGTCAGGATCGCGTCATTGTGACGCCGGCGCCGGGGACGACGCGCGATACCGTCGATGTGACCGTGGACATCAGCGGTCTGGCGGTCCGGCTGACTGATACCGCGGGATTGCGTGACAGCCGCGATATCGTTGAGAACCAAGGTATTGCACGGGCCTGGGAAGCAGCCAGACAAGCTGATGTGGTGTTGTATGTGATCGACAGCGCTGCTGGCGTGACCGCTGAGGATGTCCGGCATCTGGAGCAGCTTGACCCGCAGCGGGTCATGGTGGTCTGGAATAAGATTGATTTGGCGGTCACGCCCGATCAGAACGCCGTGAGTCACATCCGCCATCATGCTTTCGTCTCCGCCTTGAGCGGCGAGGGCTTGGATCGGCTGCTGCGCGCGATAGAGACACTGGCCGGCTGCGATCCGGCGCAGGAGAGCGTATTTCTGGCGCGCCGCCGCCATGTGGCAGCCATTGCCGGCGCCCGGCGATTTGTTCACAGCGCACGTGATGTGCTGCGTGAGCAAAGAGCCGGCGAGCTGGCGGCGCAGGATTTGCATGACGCAATGCTGGAATTGGGCAAGATCACCAAAGTCCCCGCCTCGGATGCCCTTCTAGGCGAGATTTTTTCAAGCTTCTGCATTGGCAAGTAGGCCGTCTGCCACACTGCTCAAGCCAGCGCCGGGCCGCTTCGGCCTCAGTGTTTGTGTTTGGCTTGTGCTGGCGGATGCCTCTGCCCCGTCCCGCGCCGCTCGCGGTCAGCAACAAGGGGGTATAATTGCGCCCTCAGCTGTTTTTTCAACGGGCAGCTGTCGAAAGCAGCCCTAGTTCTCAGATTCTCACTCAGCAGCCATGATGAAACACAGATCTGTCCGCGTCATTCTGCAAATGATTGTGGTCCTGATTGCTGTCGGCGGCATACTCGTCTGGCAGCAGGATTATCTGTCCAATTTGTATTTCCGCAATCAGCTCACCCGGGTCGGCTGGATTATCAACGGCGCGATTTTAATATTGTTTCTAGTCGGGCTGATGCAGCTGGTCTATCTGTTTATCGTTTATGGAAGAGAAGAGGCGGCGCTGGATCAGTTCATGGTCGCGGTCCGAACCGACAATCCGGAAAAAGCGCTGATCAACCTGCCGCCCGATACGATTATCGCTGAGCGTTATCAGACAGTTGTTGACTTTTACAGCGTTCGAAGCGAAATCAATCACAATGCGCTGGCGGCAACGCTGCTGGCCAAAGAAAGCAGCAGAACGAGTTTTGCCAAGTTTGTCAACAACATCCTGATCCTGACCGGCGTATTTGGCACCATCGCATCGCTGACGGTGGCGCTGGTGGGCGCCTCAACCGCCATTTCGGATGTCAGCAGCATTGAGGGGATTGACATCGTGATCCACGGCATGTCCACCGCCCTCTCGACTACGATGACTGCGATTCTAGCTTATTTCCTGTTCGGGTATTTCTATCTCAAGCTGCTTGATACACAGTCATATGTGCTCGGCCGCATCGAGCATGTCACCGCAACGGCCCTGATGCCGCAGTATCAGATGGCGACCCGCTCACCGGAACAGAATTTAAATGAGCTTTTGACCAATACTATTGAAACTATTGGCAATTTCGAAGAGTTCTTCAAAAAATTGCAGAATCTCAGCCAAGATCAGAGTGCCATGTTTGCGCGCTTTGAGAGCATAACTCAGCAGAATATGGAGCTTCTCAGTGAGATCCGGACTATTCTCAGAGCCGGATTCCGGCTGCGCGACAGCCGCGATGACATTGCGGATGAGTGAGCTGGCCCGCAAAGCAAGGCAGGAGTCTCTGTCTTGAGCGCCCGGTCCGGCGGCTTTGTTGATCTTCGGGTGCACCACGCATCGGCTGCCAGTCATTCAGACGACAGCATCTGGCCCTCATTTACCGATATCATGATGGTGGTGGTGATCATTTTTCTGATGGCTTCGGTCATCTTCATGCTGCGCAATGTCCAGCTCGGAACCGATTTGGAGCGGGCCGCCTCGTCTCGCGATGAAGCCACCGCAACGCTCGAGTCTTTGCGAGAGAGAGCAATATATCTTACTGATATAATAGAAAAAACAAGAAAAGATTTAGTCTTGTCTGAAGATCAGCGCGCACGGCTTGAGGCCCTGTCTGAGGAGCGGGCCGGCCGCATCGGCGAGCTGGAGTACACCACTGCGGCGCTGCATGAAACACAGGTGCGGCTTAACAGCCGGATTGAGAGCCTGCAGCTCGAAATTGCAAGCTATCAGGACCAGGTCGCATCCTTGACCAGCCGCATCGGCTCAATGAATGTGACGATGAGCGAGCTGGAGACGCTCATCAGTGACAAGACCGCTGAGCTGGAGCAGCTGGAGCAGCGCGCGCAGTCCTATGAGGCGCGAGCGGTCGCATTGGAGGAGATGCGAGTCGAAAACCGGCAGGAAATCAAGCGTCTGATCGATCAGGCAGGCCTGAAAGACGAGCAGATTCGCTCCCTCGCTGAGACGGCAGAGAGCCAGCGCAGCGAGCTCTCAGGCCAGCTGGCGCAGCTTGATGAGCTGCGTGCGGCGCTGGTGCAGCAGGGCAGTCAGATTGAGCAGCTGACCGGGCAGCGCAGCGCGCTGCAAAGCGCGCTGGACACTGATGCGCAAGCGCAGGCCCGGCTGCGAGAGCGTCTTGCCAGCGCCGAGCAATCTGAGCTGCGCCTGCAATCTGAGCTTGATGCCCTGCATGATGCGCAAAGCAAAAGCCTTGCGCGAATCGCTGCGCTCAGCGAAACGGAGCGGCAAAATCTGCTGGCTCTCGGAGAGCAGAAAGAACAGATGAGCAGCTTGCAGCAGCGCCTCAGCCAATCTTTGGAGGCCGCTGACGCTATGAGCGCCCGCTTCAGGCAGCGCAATGCGGAGCTTGAGAGCCTGCGCGGGCAGCTGACCGCGGCGCAGGTCGAAAAAGCAGCGCTCCAGGCGGTCAATGCGGAGCAGCTGAAGCTGATCAGCTCTATGGATGTGCAGGTTGCACAGCGTGATCAGGAAATTGAGAGCCTGCGCGCGGAGCAGGCGGCGCTGATGGAAGGGCGCGCCGGGCTGGAGAGTGCAGAGCTGTCACTCCAAAGAGAAGTCGAATTCTTGCAGCAGGCGCAGCGTGATCAGGAAGAGCGGGTCAATCGGCTGCTGACTCTGATCGAGCAGCTCGGCGATAACGTCACACGCCGCGACGAAAAAATTGAGCGCCTTGAGACGCAGCGTGATACGAGCGAGCAGGACCGGCGGGCGACTCTTGCAGAGCTGACACAGCTGAAAACGGCCTATCAGCAGCGTTTGGGGGAGCTGGCTGAACTGCAGACCGCGTTTGAGGATCAGGGCAGTCAGGCGGCTCAGCTGCGCTCGCAGATTGTCGCGCTTGAGCAGGAAAATCAGCTGCTGCTTCGCCCCGCCCGCAGCGAAGTCAATCGCTATGTGGTCAGTGTGTCTTACAGCAAAGACACCGCCGGCAACACTATTCTCACCTATAATCTGCCAGATTCATCCGGCCCGACTGCCGTCTCGCGCGCCGAGCTTGAGCGCATTCTGGAGTCGCTGAAAGCGGAAAAATCCGAAGGACTCTACACGCGTATTGTCTTTCCGGACGAAGACGGAGTAAAATTCTCCGAAGCCTGGGAATTTACTCAGGATATCCTGTCCAAATACGACTACTACTATCAGTAAACCGACGGCCTGCAAGCCGTCTGAATCCGATATGAGCGCTGCAATGAGTTACGATGTTATTGTCGTCGGCGGCGGCCATGCCGGCGTTGAGGCCGCTGCGGCCGCTGCGCGCGCGGGCTGCCAGACGCTGCTGCTGACCCAAAGCATGGACACCGTCGGTCAAATGTCCTGCAATCCGGCTATCGGCGGCATTGGCAAAGGGCACATCGTACGTGAAATTGATGCGCTTGGCGGCATTATGGCCCAGGCCGCCGATTTGAGCGGCATTCAGTTTCGCCGTCTCAACGTCAGAAAAGGCCCGGCGGTTCGCGCGACCAGAGCCCAGGCCGACCGAATGCTGTATCGCATGCAGGCGCGGAAATTTTTGGAGAGCCAAGATAATCTTGCGCTGTTTCAGCAGGAAGTTGACGATTTGGTGATTGAAAATGATCGGGTCATCGGTGTTGTGACCCGTTTCGGCTTGGAAATTCGGGCCCAGGCGGTGGTCCTGGCGACGGGCACATTTCTCGGCGGCCGCATTCATATTGGATTGGAAAACCAAAGCGGCGGCCGAGCTGGAGACCCGTCTTCCAACCGCTTGGCGAGGCGGCTGCGGGACTTGATGTTCCACGTGGAACGTCTCAAAACGGGCACACCGCCGCGGATCGATGGCCGAACTCTTGATTACAGCAAGCTGGAGCGGCAGCTGGGCGATGACCCGGATCTGGTGTTCTCATTCATGGGCTCTGCCGCTCAGCATCCGCCGCAGGTTTCCTGTCATATTGCCCGCACCAATGCCCGCACCCATGCGATTATTGATGCGGCGCTGGCACAGTCAGCGATGTACGGCGGTGCGATTGATTCAGCTGGACCGCGCTATTGCCCGTCGATCGAGGATAAGATTGTGCGTTTTGGCGAGCGCGATTCGCATCAGGTCTTTGTCGAGCCGGAGGGGCTGAATACCGCCGAAATCTATCCCAACGGCATCTCGACAAGTTTGCCGTTTGCGGTGCAATGCGAGTTTGTACGCTCCATGAGCGGCTTTGAGAATGCAGTGCTGACGCGCCCGGGCTATGCGATCGAGTATGATTTTTTCGATCCGCGGCAGCTGCAGCCGTGGCTTGAGGCCAAGTCGCTGCAAGGGCTGTTCATGGCAGGACAGATCAATGGCACCACCGGCTATGAGGAAGCGGCTTGCCAGGGTCTGATCGCGGGCGTCAATGCCGCGCGTCGCTGCCAGCTGCAAGAGCCTTGGTGGCCGCGCCGCGATGAGGCCTATATTGGAGTGCTCCTGGATGATCTGGTGACCCAAGGTGCCGATGAGCCGTATCGGATGTTTACCTCTCGGGCCGAGCATCGTCTGCTGCTGCGTGAGGACAACGCCGATCTGCGGCTGACGCCGGCCGGCTATGAGCTGGGACTTGTCGGCGAGGCCCGCTGGCGTGAGTTCAATCGCAAGCGCGACCTGATTGAGGCCGAGCGCAGCCGTCTGCAGGCGTGCATGATTCGGCCCGGCCCGGTGAACGAGACTGATATCGCCAAGATCTTGGGACGCAGTTTGCAAAACAGTGTCAGCCTGTATGATCTGCTGCGCGATCCAGCGATCGATTACGATACCGCTTTGACCCTGCCGGGCGCCGGCGCGCCAGTAGCAGATGCTGCGGTGAAGGAGCAGCTTGAGATTGAGGTGCGCTATGCGGGCTACATTGAGCGCCAGCAGCGGGCAGTGCGCAAGACAGCGCAGTCTGAAATGACGCGTCTGCCGCCCGCCATCGACTATTTTTCGGTGCATGGCCTGTCGAATGAAGCCAAAGACAAGCTGACAGCGCATCGCCCTGAAACGCTGGGCATCGCCTCGCGCATCCCGGGCATTACGCCGGCGGCGATTTCAATTTTGTCGATCTATCTGAAAAAACAAGCCATGCAAAAGTCCTTGACACACAGCCAGCATGCAGCTTGATTTGGATTTCGATAAGGTGAGCGCGAGCAGCCGGTTTGAACGCGAGACGGCGGATGCCGCGCAAAGCGGCAGTCCGGCTGCTGTTTTTCACGATCATGCGATCCACGATCAGGTCCGAAACGGCCTGCACCGGCTCGGCATGGTGATGTCGGACTGCCAGATCAGGCGATGTATTTCGCATTTGGCACTGGTTGCACACTGGAATCGCGGCATGAATCTGACTTCTATCCGTGCGCCGCGTGATTTTGTCAGTCATCATCTGCTTGACAGTCTGGCGGGTGTTGCTGCCCTGACAGCCACTCTGCAGTGCCAGTCTGGTGCATTCGATCCGTCCGGATTGCGGCGTCGAGCCGCGCTGCGCATCATTGACCTTGGCAGCGGCGCCGGCTTTCCCGGAATTCCGCTGGCTCTGGTCTGGCGCGCTGCGCACGTGACTCTGATCGACAGCAGTTTGAGGAAGACGCAGTTTCTTACCCATGCAGTCGCGCAGCTGCAGCTGCATAATGTTGCGGTCCTGCATGCGCGCATCCAAGATATAAAGATCGCAGAGCCCTATGATATTGCGACAGCGCGGGGCTTGGGCTCAGTCCGCGCCGTTGCGCAGCTGGCGCAGCCGCTGCTGCGCGGCGACGGGTGCGCGGCTTTGCTGAAGGGGCGCAACCCAAGCCAGGAATTGCAGCAGCTGAATTCGGTCTGGCACGCTGCCGTGCAGCGTTTGCAGGTGCCAAGCCTGTCGGCGCAGCGACATCTGGTCGTGCTGAGACGCAATGCATCAAAAGACGAATGGGAATGAATGGGAATAAGATGGCGCGAGCAAAGGAGAATCCAGCTCGCTGTCTTGCGGTCGTCAATCAAAAAGGCGGTGTGGCCAAAACGACGACTGCCATTAATTTGGCTGCGGGTCTGGCTCGGGCGCGACGCAAAGTGCTGCTGATCGATATGGATCCGCAGTCGAATGCAACTAGCAGCATGGGATACGACACCCGTCAGATTTCGGCTGGCTGCTATGAGGTGCTGATGGATGGCGTGAGCGCTGAAAAAGCGATTCTGAAAACCTCCTGCGATGTAGACTTGCTGGCGGCCACACCGAACCTTGCGGGCGCTGCGGTGGAGCTCAATGCAGTCGCTGAGCGCGAGCGGCGTCTGAAATCCGCACTGCAAGACGTTGAGGCAAACTACAATTACATCTTTATTGACTGTCCGCCGACCCTGAGCATTCTGACTGTTCTGTCTCTGGTGGCCGCCGACGAGGTGATTCTGCCGGTGCAATGCGAGTATTATGCGCTGCTGGGACTGGTGGAGCTCATGCAGACCATTGACCGACTGAGGCAAACCTTGAATCCACAACTGAAAATCAACGGCATTCTGCGCACGATGTATGATCGCCGCAACAAGCTGGATCGCGAAGTCTCACAGCAGCTGGCGAAGCATTATCCAGATTGTCTGTACCGCAGCTTCATTCCCCGAAATATCAAGGTTGCCGAGGCGCCGAGTCATGGCATGCCAGTCATTCAGTATGATAAAAAGTGTTCAGGAACAATGGCTTATACAGCATTTACGGGCGAATTCCTGATCCGGGAGGATAGCGCATGAGCGACGCGCCCAAACCCACACTGGGCCGCGGACTGGACGCTTTGCTCGGATCCTTGCCTGATTCTGCCGGTTCTGCGCGGTCGCCGTCGGATGCGGTCAGGAAACTGCCGATTGAGAAGCTCGTCCCTGGTCCCTATCAGCCGCGCCGGGAGATGGACGATGCGGCGATCCAGGAACTGTCTGGCTCTATTCGTGCGCATGGCATCATTCAGCCGATTCTGGTGCGTCAGGCTGAAGAGTCGGGAACGTATGAGATTATTGCGGGAGAGCGGCGCTGGCGGGCGGCGCAAATGGCCGCTCTGCCTGAAGTTCCGGCAATCGTCAAGTCAGTTTCTGACCAGAATGCGATGGCGATCGCCCTGATCGAGAATATTCAGCGCGAAAACCTAAACCCGATCGAAGAGGCTGATCTGCTCAAGCGTCTGTCTGATGAGTTCTTCATGTCGCATCAGGAAATCGCGGACAGCGTTGGAAAATCCAGGGCGACGGTGACCAATCTGCTGCGTCTGCTCACGCTCACGGAACCGGTCTTGAATCTGGTTCGGCGGCGTGAAATCGATGTCGGGCATGCAAAGGTGCTGCTGGCGCTGCAGGGCGAGGATCAGATCCAGGCGGCAATGCGGGTCGCCCAAGGCGGACTGAATGTCCGCAAGACTGAAACACTTGTGAAAAACTGGCATAAAAACAAAGATAAAGAAAAACCTCGCACCGATCCAGACATCACGCGCCTGGCACTGCAGCTGTCAGAAGCCATGGATGCCAAAGTCTCAATCAGTGATTCCCATGGCCGCGGGTTCATCAAAATAAGTTATAACAATCTAGACCAATTCGACGGCATTCTCAGCCGCATCAATGTAAATCGGACTTAAGTCTCTCAGCCAGGGCATCGACATGAATATTGACTTTTCAATGCGCAAAGCCGCCCGCGCCGCTCTGCTTTGCGGTGCTGTTTTAGGGCTGGCAGGCTGCATCGAGGCGGGCGGACAGCAGCTGTCACTGCTGCCTTCCTCAAAACTGCTGGACCCTTTGGAAGTGCCGCCGGGCCTGAGTCCGCTGCCCGTCGCCGAGCAGCTGCAGCTGCCCCAAGAACATGACGCATCACAAATCGATTATGCCTCAATCCCGCCGGAGCAGTTTCGCAATTACGAGGCCTGGGCCTCATTTGAAAAGTTTCAGGAATACAAGTCTCAGCAGGAGGCCGAGCAGCTCAATGTAGAGCGGTATGAGGCGGCCAAAGCGAAGGGTGAAGGGCATTTCAGAGTGCAGATTCAGCCGCGCAGCGATGAATCTGTACAGCTGCAGATTTATGATGACTTTGGCTCGGTGTGGCCGCGCCTTGAGCGCGTGCTGAACGATATGGGCGTTGATATCCGCGGCTCCAATCGCGAAACTGGCGTGTATTATGTGCTCAACATCTATACCAAAGAGAAGCCCAGCCTGAGCGAGCGCATTGGCATCCGGGAGTATCGGGGCAGAATTGATGAGCTGCACCTGTCAGGCTCCGAAGACGGTGCGGTGACCTATGTCCTGCCAAAAACCGTTGACGGGGCGACCGTCAAAGAATCAGCGGCCCGCGACTTTTATACGCGGCTGCGCTATTTTCTGCTGACAAACTATCAGCTTGACGAGGCGCAGGTTGAGCCGCAGCTCGCCTCGCTGCGTACGGCGCGTTACATGGATGGCGAGGGCGGCGAGCGTTCCGTGCTGGTTGATCTGGATTTCAGCACAGCCTGGGTGCAATTGGGGCGCACTTTCGAAGCGTCGGGCGTTGATATTGATGATCTGGACCGCAGCGCTGGCTTGTATATCGTCAGTTTTCGCTCCACCGAAAAGTCCAAGGGAAGGCGCTGGTGGGCATTCTGGCGCGGCAACAAGGATCGGGACATCAAAGATCAGCAATTCAATGTCATTGTGACGGAATCCGGCGGCGGCACACAGATCCAAGTGTCTCCGAAAGGTGTGCTTGACGAGACCAGCGCCGAGGCTGCGCAGAGTTTGCTCGCAGTCATTTACGAGCGAATCGAGTCATAAGCCGCATGCCTCGCTGGACGCAGGATGCTCAGCGCGGCACTGGCAGCTGGTTTTTCAGAACGGCGAGACTGTCCGGCGAAAATGCGAGACTGAATGCAGCCGATTGGCGCTGCCCGATGCGGATAGCGGGCTTGTGGCTGGCGACTGATTTCATCACAAATTTTGATTTCTCAGTATTTTCTGCCACGCTGAGCCGCATCGGGCCTGACCCTGACAAAAACCAGCATCTATCGCCAAAACCTGGCTGCAGGCGCAGGACATGCGGGCAGGATTTGAAAGACTTAATGGAAAAGGCGGATCAGCTTGAGAGCAAAGTCGATGCGGGATTTGCGAGGCTGGAAAGAAAGATAGGGGAATTATATACAATAGTGACCAAAAAGTTGTTGCAAGCCTGTAACGAATCTATATAGTGACCATAAACAGCAGGGAGTGATTTGTTATGACCCAGCAAGCTCCCGGAAAATCCTATCGTGTCGGTATCAGCTTACCCAAATTGTTCAAGATGTTTCCAAACGATGATGTTGCCAAACAATGGTTTGTTAATCAACGTTGGTTAAATGGTCCGCATTGCCCTTATTGCGGATCGACAAACGTTCAATCAAATTCATTGCATAAAACCATGCCTTATCGCTGTCGTCAAAAAGATTGTCGCAAGCGGTTTTTGGTTCGTACAAAAACGGCCATGTAAGCCTCCAATCTTGGTTATCAGATATGGGCCATTGCCATTTACCTGATATCAACAAACATCAAGGGCATTTCCAGTATGCGTCTACATCGTGAATTGGAAATTACACAGAAAACTGCGTGGCATCTGGCTATGCGTCTGCGTAAATCCCTTGAGGATGATGGCGTTAATCTGCCTTTTTCCGGTCCTGTCGAAGCCGATGAAACCTATGTCGGTGGTCTTGAAAAGAACAAGCACGCCAACAAAAAACTCAACAAGGGACGCGGCGCTGTCGGAAAGGCGATTGTCGTAGGAGTCAAAGACCGCGACACAAACACAATCACGGCAAAGGTTGTTGCATCCAACAACAAGAAAACCTTGCACGGTTTTGTCGAGGGTGTTTCAGAAACAAAAGCACAAGTCTACACAGACGAAGGTCTGGGATATGTCGGGATTGATCGCTCACACGAAACCGTCAATCACAGTGCGGGCGAGTATGTGCATGAGCAAGCGCATACAAACGGAATCGAATCTTTCTGGGCATTATTAGAGCGTGGTCACAAGGGGACGTTTCACAAGTTCAGCAAAAAACATCTGCAACGGTATGTGAGTGAATTTAGCGGGCGTCACAATGTGCGTCCGATGAATACCGAGACGCAAATGAAGAAAATGGCCAAGGGTCTTGTTGGCAAGGAGTTGACATACAAGCAACTGATTGCCGATAATGGTCTGGATAATGGAGTGCGGTCATGAATAAATATCGAATTCGATACATAAAAGATGCATTTGGTGTAGAAATTGTTGAGGCGGATAGTTTTAATGGAATTGAAAAGACATGTGACACATACACTTTCAAGAAAGAAGGTCAGATTGTCGCAGCAATGCCGAAATCAGCCGTGGTTTCGGTTGAGAAAATTAACGGTTCGGAAGACGAATAAAGATATAAATTAAGTTCGAGAACGATAATGACACAGGCCGCAGACGATCTTTCCAAATTCTTAGGTTCTCGAAAATTTGCAACAAGATGTCTCCGAAACATCTGCAACGGTACGTCAACGAGTTCGCTGGCCGCCATAACATGAGAGAGGGCGATACGATCCAGCAATTGGAACTGACTGTGGAGCGCATGCAGGGCAAGCGGCTGACCTATGCAGCCCTGAAGGCCGACAATGGCCTCGACAGCGGGGCGCGGGGGGCGTGACCGCCGTTGATCTATTTTGTGGATCGGGCGGTTTGAGCGCAGGGCTGATCAATTCAGGGATTCATGTCGTTGCCGCTTTTGACAGTTGGACTGCGGCCCTTGAAACTTATCAAAGAAACCTTGCGGACCACGCTTACGAGCTTGATCTTTCTGATATCAATCGAGCTGTATCAGAAATCAGAACAATTGCTCCGACAATCATTGCGGGTGGTCCGCCATGTCAAGACTTTTCGACTGCCGGTAAACGCATTGAGGGCAAAAGAGCCAATCTTACACATTGCTTTGCTGCAATTATCGAACAATGCCGTCCTCCGTTTTTCCTGATGGAGAATGTTGCCCAAGTTCGCCTAAGCGATACCTACAAAGACGCAAAATTATTGTTAAAGAAATCCGGCTATCACATAGCGGAAGTTGTTTTGGATGCGAGTATGTGCGGTGTCCCGCAAGCACGGAAACGATTCTTTGCGTTTGGATCGTTGAATGAGAGGAAACCAGCACAACAATTCATTGAATCGTTGAATGAGAGGCTCTCAGACGATCGCATGACCGTCAAACAATATATGGGCAAGGCAATCAACATTGACCACTACTATCGACACCCCCGCAACTATTCGAGGCGAAGCGTTTTTTCTGTTCATGAACCTTCTCCAACCATCCGGGGGGTCAACCGTCCCGTTCCGCCGAATTATGAGGGGAACCGCCTCGACAGTGTCCACCCTTCAACCGTCAGGCCATTGACATCGATTGAGCGCAGTCGAATTCAGACATTTCCTGTTTCGTGGGATTGGAATGCGGGTGACCGGAATTCCGATGTTGAGCTACAGATCGGAAATGCCGTTCCGGTTAATCTTGCCGCGTTTGTTGGAACAGGAGTCATAGATGCTGCCAGATAGCCATGTCCCCGGCTTGTACGGCATCACTCCCCAGAATTCGACGAGATACGAGGATGCTCTGTGGGGGAAGAGCCAGTTCAACTCGACTTTTCCGCTAGCGTTGTGCATCTACATGCGTGACAAATCGATTGCGCCTGTGTCCGTCCGAATGGTGGACGGGAAAACTCTTACTGACGTTGCCGCATGGCAGATGTACGAGATTGTGGGATCGCGGAAGGATGCAACGTTCTATGAGTTTGAGAAAGCGTTTTTTCCCTACACGAAACTCACCCGGAACCAGTCTGACAACATAGACCTGATCGTGTCCATAAACGGGGGCCAGCGTATTCCCCTTGAGGTCAAGTTGACCGTTGTGCCGGACAGCGCCACGTCTAAGAGGGGAGAAGAGTTTTGGGCTCCAGAGATGGTCATCCGTCCAGTAAGTTCTGCCTACGCGATGATGGGCTTGGCATCTCGATTGATGGATGATGACAACGCACAAGTGAAGGCTCAGGTCATTGATGCCCTGCGAATTGCATTCAACAAGGTGTCAGACTGGAATAATGCAACCGAGGTCATCAAGCACAGAGTCCTGATTTGTGAGGCTTTGGGAGAAGTCCTTAGATTGTCCGAGAATCTGCAAAGACCCTTTCTTCTGCAACCGATATGGAAAACCATCGGACAATCCCTAAAATTTTGTGAGCAATGCTTTGATGTGTTTATCTGGTCGGATGTAGCAGTGCTGGGCATACCATTGAACGAGCAAACCCAATCAAAAACCATGACCCGGACATTTCGAGAAGTCGCTCGCCACGTCCGAAGTCTGTACGACACATTGCAGACTGGCGACTATGATTATTTGGGCATCTACAAGGGGATGTCATACGGCATGCAGACTGACAAGGCGTTCACGATTAATGGAAGTAAAAGTATCAGATATCTAGACCATGACAGATTGAGAATGCCTGCGATACCCAAGACTGCCCTTGCGGATATCATCCTCAACGGTGGTCAGGCAGAATTGAAACCTGAAAGACGGTTTGATGCCGCTGTACAAGCCAACATGAAAATTCAGGAAGGAAAACCATGACCACCAAACCCCACCCCATCCCCGAACCTCGTACCATCACCCTCAAGGATCGCCGGTATCAGCCCAGCAAGGCCGAACTGGATGAGGATGTCCGCATTGACACCTCGCCTGCTGACCTAATCCGGTTGGCATTTCAGCAAGTGAAAGTCGTGGAGGATAAGGATGCCTGACGGATCTGGCGGTCAGGTTGAGCGGATCGGGCCGTCGGAAACTGTGGCACTTAGGTATATAATTCCCAAAGATAGGACGTATCGGCAGCAGTATTGGCGCCCTTGTCGAAAAAATCTCGATTCCGGCTTTGGAAAGAATCATCGCATCCGCCCGCGAGGTTAAGTTCCAGGCGCCGTTTGTCTTTTTCGATTCAGCCTCGAGACGCCGGGAATTAGATGCTTTTGCGGTTACTGAGCCACAAGAAGGCAGCAGACCGCTGGAAGTTTTCGTTTTTGAGATCAAAAGAAGGTTCAAAGACAAGCATATCAATCAAATCAGGAGCAATATCACCGCGCTTCGCGAAACGATGCATCAATATCGCGAGTGCCCTATCTATCCATATCTGCTGGCGGGCTCAATCACTGAGAGACAGCGGCAGAAAGTCTGGGATGCAGGGATTCATCTGGTCTCTTACGGAAGCAGCCTTTTTGAGCTGCCCGTGCCGCCAGCCGCATTTGAGTTCGATTGCCAGACCGGCATTCAAAAAAGACCGGAAGATCTCAGTCGGCCGCGGCGTTCGCTGCCCGTGCAGCATCCGCCTTTTTATCTTGTACGGCTCAAGCGCATCCGCGATGCAGTCGAGTCAGGCAAGCTTCACTGAGCGGCATCCGCTGCCGCCGACAGACCTCGAGGCTCGCAGTTTGAGTCTTGCCAGGGCGCTGGCAGAAACTGAGAGCGGCATCGGTGTTTCAGGGGCTTTATGCCTTTACTGCGATGGTGTTTCTGCGGTATCGTTTTGCTGCCGCAGCCATTCCTGATACTTTCGGTATTGCTGCCACTCTTTCCAGAGCAGGTATTCCTGATACTCGGCATCATCCGTTCCCGGCTGTCCACGGATATTTGCCCCGCCGCCGAAAAGTCGAATCGGCGTGCCGCGAGACTCAGCTGCTTTCGGTGTATCGGGTCTCGGCGGATGACCGGAATTGTCGGTTTCTGGATCAACCGTGCCGCCGCCGCCGCCGCAGCCGACAGCTGCAGCTAACGAGATGCCGATCAGCAAGGTGGCGAGAAATCTGAGTGAAGTCATAAAAATGTGTGGGTCAGAACTTGGATGATTCAACGATGTGCAGCGTATTATATGAATAAAACGACTTGTTTCACTTGATGCTGATGCTGGAAATCCCAATTTCGCCTAGCAGCGTCTCGATGTACGGCGCAATGTTGCGGACGATGACCCCGACGCCTTTCGAGTTGGGATGGATGCCATCCCTTTGGTTCAGGCTCGCATCGGCAGCGACACCTTCAAGAAAGAACGGATAAAAGTTCAGCTCATACTGCTCGGCGAGCTGCGGGTACAGGGCATCAAACGCTTCATAATAGGGCGCGCCTAAATTGCGCGGCGCTTTGGCGCCCGCCAGCAGCAGCGGCAGCTCACGGTTCTGGATGTTCCGGATCATCTGCTCAAGATTGGTTTTGACTTGGGCTGCTGGAATGGCTCGAAACGCGTCATTGTATCCCAGAAACAGAATAACGCCCGCGTATGGCTCAGCCAGCACCCAGTCCAATCGCGCCAGTCCGTCGCCACTGGTGTCGCCGGATACAGATGCGTTGATGACCGTGACTGCATGGCCGCGCCGGCGAAGCTCAGCCTCAAGCTGTGCGGTAAAGCCTTCTTCCGGCTTAAGCCCTCTGCCGGCCATGAGGCTGTCGCCGATGGCTGCGATGCGCACAGGCGATGTCAGTCCGGCAGTGGCAGATGCAGGTGCGCCGCCTGTCAGACTCAGTGTGCACAGCAAAACCGCACAGCACCGTTGCCAGTATGATTTGACCATTTCAATAAATTGATTTTATTTCGAAAAATATACACTTATTGAGCTCGTGCGAGCTGTGCCGGCGCTGTGATTGCATTCGATGATACGGTTCAGTGAATTTGAGCTGCGCGCCCGAAACTTTAATTTCTCTAAGCTGCGCAGTGGCTGGCAAATCCGCGGCATTCCCCGCCTCCGTCATCACAAGCTGGAATTGCCTTGCAAGGCGCGGCCCGCGGACCGACATTATGATGGATATCAGGCTTGGGCTGAGCAGCGTTTTTGAACCGGCAAGCAGCGGCATTTTGTTGAGAAAAAGACTGTTTGCCCGGGTGTCAAACGCTGGTCGACTTGAATTGTCACAGCAGTGTCATAGACAGTGTAGCAGAATTGCTGCAGTCCGTGAGTGATGAATTGGCCGGGCGGCTTGATTTGCGGCTTCTCAATCTTATGTAAGGGCCAGGCAGGCGCCATTCGCGGCGGCCCTGTCTTTACCCATCTGCCATTTCAAATACAGGACGAAACACATGCAAGAGAGTATCGCTCCAGTCATTTCGCTGCAAGATTTATGGCTGGTCATGGACACGCAGGCGGGGCGGGTGGAGATTCTTCGCGGCGTGAATCTGGAGGTCCAAAGCGGCGCCAGTGTCTGCGTAACCGGACCCTCCGGCGCCGGCAAGACCAGCCTGATGATGATCATCGGCGGCATGGAGCGTCCCACTGGCGGCACCGTCAAAGTGGCTGGCAATGAGCTGACTCAGCTTGATGAGAATGCGCTGGCGAAATTCCGCCGCCGCAATGTCGGCATTGTATTTCAGTCATTTCATCTCATTCCGACTATGACCGCACTTGAGAACGCCGCCTTGCCGCTGGAACTGGCCGGGGCTGCGGATGCGATGGGGCAGGCTCGCGAGGAGCTGGCAGTTGTCGGCCTTAGCCATCGAACGGGACATTATCCCAGCCAGCTGTCGGGCGGCGAGCAGCAGCGGGTGGCCATTGCACGGGCGCTGATATCTGGCCCGGATTTGATTTTGGCCGATGAGCCGACTGGCAACCTCGATAAGGAAAACAGCATTTTGATCATGGACTTGCTGTTTAACGCCTGTGCGCAGAGAGAGGCGACGCTGCTGCTGATCACTCACCAGCCGGAAATCGCCGCCAACTGCAGCGCCCAGATTGGCATGCTGGACGGCCAGATTGCACCGGCTGCCGCGAGCTAGGTTCTTGCGCCTGATCATCAAAGTCGCACTGCGTGACTTGCGTCGCGGCCTGCGAGGGTTCTGGATTTTTCTGGCCTGCCTCGCGCTCGGTGTGATGGCGGTTACGGCGGTCGTCACGCTTTCGTCAAGTGTGCTCAACGGCATGGCGCGTGATGGCAAAATCCTGCTCGGCGGAGACTTTGCGGTCAGCCAGCAGTTTCGAGACTTGAATGATGTGCAGCTGGCGCTGCTGCACACTTACGCCGCTGAGGTTTCCAGCTTTGTCGAGACGCGCACCTTGCTGCGCGCCGATGATGTTCGCAAAAACGTTCTGGTTTCCCTCAAGGGCGTGGATGATTTCTATCCATTGCATGGCGCTCTGAAACTCAATGCAGACCTGCCGCTGGAGCAGGCGCTGGAAAATCGCGCCGGCCGATGGGGCGTGCTGATTGATGCGTCTATCGCTGAGGCCGGCAATGCGGCGCCCGGAGACCTGATCTCGCTTGGGGACCAGCAGTTTGAGGTGCGGGCCCTCATTGTCAGCGAGCCGGACCGCATCGGCAGCTCCGAAGGGTTTGCATTCTGGCCGCGCGCGATGGTGCATCGCGATGCTCTTGAGGGGACGGACCTGATCTCGCCGGTGAGCCGCAGCTTCTATGAGTACCGTGCGAATCTGAAGCCGGAATTCACTGCAGACATCGCTGTGCAAGAATTCACAGCCCGGTTCCCGCTGCTCAAGGTGCGTGATTTTACCAATGCATCGCCGACTCTCGCCGAAGTGGTCAACCGCCTCAATGTGCTGCTTTCACTAGCCGGCCTGACCACCCTGCTGATCGGCGGAGTGGGGGTCAGCAATGCAGTCCGCGCCTATCTGGATACGCGCCTGTCGACCATTGCTATTTTGAAAAATGTCGGCGCATCGTCTGCCTTTATATTCTGTGTCTATCTCACGCAGATTCTGCTGCTGGCGCTGCTGGGCATCGCCGCTGGCATCACTGCCGGGGTTCTTGCGATCTATTTCGCCGCGGTTGCGATTGGGCAGGCGCTGGCCCTTCCGGTCGCGCTGACAATCAGTATCCCGTCCCTGCTGACTGTGACTGCCTATGGGGTGCTGACAGCACTGCTGTTTGCATTGTGGCCCTTGGGCTGTGCGCTGCGCACCTCGCCGTCGGCCCTGTTTCGGGACGCGGTGGCAACCGCAAGACGAAGGGCGCCATGGGGCTTTGTGTGGGTTTCTGCAATGATCGCTGCCGCACTGGCGGCGCTGATTGTTTTGAGCGCCTACGAAAGGAGCTTCGCGGTGTGGTTTGTGATCGGCGTCGCGGCCGCCTGGCTGGCATTCAAGCTGATTGGCACGGTGATCATCCGCAGCGCCGAGCGCATTGGATTTCGGCGCTGGCCAATGGTGCGGCTGGCGGTTTCCAATCTGCATCGGCCGGGTGCGGTTACGTCCGATATCGTGCTGGCGGTGGGACTGGGATTGTCCGTTTTGATTACTACGGCGCTGGTTTCAGCCAACTTGGACAGGCAGATCCGCTCGATGATCCCGCAATCGGCGCCGAGTCTGTTTCTGGTTGGCATTCAGGCTGCGGATTTCGAGGCCATCAAAGAGGTCATTGAGGCCAGCGAAGGCGTTGCCGAGGTGAATGTGCTGCCCTACATTCCCGGACGCATCACTGCGATCAAAGGCATGCAGCCCGCGGCGGCACTGGTCAAATCCGATGGCGCATGGCTGATTGATGACAACGGCGAGCGTACTTTTTCCTACACTGCGGAGCCGCTTGCGGACGTTGAGCTTGAGCAGGGACAGTGGTGGGATTCCGATTACAGCGGACCGCCGCTGCTGTCAATCCACACGGATGTGGCGGACAGTTTTGATCTGGGACTCGGCGACACGATCACCATGAATATCCTGGGCCGCGAGGTGCAAGGCACAGTGGCCAATATTCGCGGGCTGGAATGGCGCTCGATGCGGCTGAACTTTGCCATCATGCTGTCGCCGGAGCCGCTGCGGATGATTCCGCATTCGAGGGTGGCGACGGTCTACATGGACGCGCAGCGAGAATATCTGCTCCAGGACGAGATTGCCCGGCGCTTTCCAGGCGTGACTGTGGTTCGGGTCAAGGATGCCTTGCAGCGTGTTGGCGGGCTGCTGACGAGGGCGCAGAATGCCGCGCAAAGCATCAGCATACTGACGATTGTTGCCGGTATTCTGGTGCTGGCGGGCATCGTCATCTCCGAGAATCGGCGGCGGGCGTTTGAAACTGTGCTTCTGAAAACCGTCGGCGCATCGCGGCAGTATGTACTGGGTGCGTACACACTGGAGTATCTGGCGCAAGGGGCCATCACCGCGGGCGCCGCGATTCTGGTCGGCGCGGCGGCGTCTTGGGCGGTAGTTTCTGGCCTGATGGGCTGGGAGTGGCAGTTTCTGCTGGCGCCGGCGGTCAGTACGGCAGCGCTGGGGATTGTGATTTCACTGGCGCTGGGCATGACGGGGGTGTGGCGCGCACTGAATCATCGGCCGCTGTATTATCTGCGCAACGGCTGATGCCATTCTCAACGGCAAAATTCCTTGTTCCGTCATGAATGCGCGGGCGCCGCGCCCGGGAGCCGCCAATGGCGCGCCTGACCGTCTGAGCGGATGCTGTGCAAACAGGCGCGCGGCAAAATTTTGGCCTCAGCTTCGATTTGTGCCTGTATAATCGCGCACTTTATTTTTCGGTGCTTTTAGATTGCAAATCAGGCATCAAGCTTACATTTTCCGAGGAGGTAATTCTGTGAGAGGCACTAATAAATTTACGCGTCGTGATGTGCTGAAGTCATCCGCGGCGCTGGGACTGGCAGCCGCGGCGCCGTTTGCGTTTGTGCGCAATGCGCACGCGTTTGTCAACGATCCCGGGGATAGCGCCACTGTTACATTGGGCTTCAATGTGCCGCAAACTGGCCCGTACGCAGATGAAGGCGCGGATGAGCTGCGCGCTTATCAGCTCGCCGTCAAGCACCTGAATGGCGAGGGCGACGGCGGCATGCTCAATACGATGTCACCGATGTCCCTGAAAGGCAATGGCGTACTGGGCAAGAAAGTGGTCTATGTGACCGGTGACACCCAGACAAAGTCTGATCCTGCCAGAGCTTCAGCCAAGCGCATGATTGAAAAAGACGGCGCCATCATGATCACCGGCGGCTCGTCCTCCGGAGTTGCGGTTGCGGTGCAGTCGCTGTGTCAGGAAGCCCAGGTCATCTTCATGGCGGGCCTGACGCATTCAAATGACACGACCGGAAAAGACAAGCGTGTTTACGGATTCCGTCACTTCTTCAACACTGAAATGTCCGGCGCCGCTTTAGGTCCCGTTCTGCAGGCTGAGATGGGCAATGACCGCACGGCGTACCATCTGACTGCAGATTACAACTGGGGCTGGTCACAGGAAGGCTCGATCAAGAAGTACACCGAAGAGCTGGGCTGGCAGACGCACTCAGCAGTGCGCACGCCGCTGGGCGCGGGTGACTTCTCCCAGTACATCACACCGGTTCTCAATTCCGGAGCGGATGTGCTGGTGCTGAACCACTATGGCAAGGACATGGTCAACTCGCTGACGCAGTCGGTGCAATTCGGGCTGCGTGACAAGTCTGTCAACGGCAAAGATTTCCAGATTGTGGTCCCGCTGTTCTCGCGGCTGATGGCGCAAGGCGCCGGCGACAACATCAAGGGCATCTTCGGCTCGACCAACTGGAACTGGTCGCTTACGGATGCGGGCTCTCAGGGCTTCGTCAAGTCGTTCGGCGCGGAATATGGATTTCCGCCCTCGCAGGCCGCGCATACCTGCTACGTCCAGGCGCTGCTGTATGCCAATGCGGTTGAGAACGCCGGAACGTTTCATCCGTGTGCCGTGATTGAGGCCCTTGAAGGCTTCAAGTTTGACGGCATGGGCAACGGCCCGACCGAGTATCGCGCAGCCGACCATCAGTGCTTCAAGGATGTGCTGGTCGTGCGCGGCAACGCAAATCCGACGAGTCAGTTTGATCTGCTTGAGGTGGTTCAGCAAGTGCCGCGGGCGCAGGTCGAGTATGATCCAGCGATGCTGGGCGGCGAACTCGGGACTTGTGTGGCCTGAGTGTTCCGGGCGCCGGCTGAGAAGGCGCGGCGCCCTGCTATTCTTGCCGGCGAGGTCTCGGGGGTCATTGTCACGCCCGGGCCTCGCCTGATCCAATGCGGTAACGAGATGTGGATGCAATCTTCCTGCAGATTTTAAACGGCTTGGACAAAGGCGGCGCCTATGCCTTGATTGCGCTGGGCCTGACATTGGTGTTCGGCACGCTGGGCGTGGTGAATTTTGCGCATGGCGCATTGTTCATGCTCGGCGCATTCTGCGCGGTGACGTTTCAAAAGCTGCTGACCCTGTCGAAAAAAGTCAAAGACGAAAGCATTACGTTTTTTGAGGCATACAAGGAAATCCCGTATCTGGAAATCTGGTTCGGGGATTTTGGGCTGGCGCTGATCGACTGGGCGGTGCCCCTGTCGCTGCTGCTGGCGATCCCAGTCATGCTGATCATTGGCCTTTTGATGGAGCGCGGCCTGATACAGTTCTTCTACAAGCGCACTCACGCCGAGCAGATTCTGGTGACATTCGGCCTTGCGATTGTGCTGCAGGAGATCATCAAATCTTTTTTTGGCGCCAATCCGATTCCGACACCTGCGCCTGAGGTGATTTCCGGCAGCGCCAATGTCGGCGCTCTTTTCGGCCTCGGGGATTCGGTGGTCTATCCCTATTGGCGCTTGATTTATCTCGGCTTCGCGCTGGCTGTCATTGCTGCCGTATTCGCCTTTTTGCAGTTTACGACGTTCGGGATGGTGGTGCGCGCCGGCATGTCGGACCGGGAGACAGTCACCCTTCTGGGGGTCAATATCGAGCGGCGCTTCACCATCGTTTTCGGCATTGCGGCGGTTGTGGCCGGACTGGCTGGCGTGATGTATACGCCGATTCTGCCGCCCGACTATCACATCGGCATGGACTTCCTGGTCCTGTCGTTTGTGGTGGTGGTGGTTGGCGGCATGGGCTCGCTGCCAGGGGCGGTAGCGGCTGGATTTCTGCTTGGCATTTTGCAGTCCTTCGCCTCCATGAATGAAGTCAAGTCACTGCTGCCCGGCATTGACCAGATCATCATCTACCTGGTGGCGGTCATCATCTTGCTGGTGCGCCCGCGCGGCCTGCTGGGCCGCAAAGGCGTGATGGAGGGCTGAGGCGATGGATCTGCTGAGGCTCTCGCGCAAAGACACCGCAGTGATGCTGATTTTTGCGGCGGCGGTGCTGCTCGCGCCGATTTGGCTCAAGCCGTTTGGCGCCGCTTATCCGGACCTGCTGCAGAAATTCGCGATCTTCGGCCTGTTTGCGATCGGCTTCAACATTCTATTCGGGCTGACTGGATATCTTTCGTTTGGCCATGCCGTGTTTCTCGGCGTGGGCTCGTATTCGGCGGTGTGGGCTTTCAAGCTGCTGTCGATGAATATCATGCCTGCGATTCTGTTCGGCACTTTGGTCTCGGGCCTGCTGGCCATCGGCATCGGCTATATCGCGCTGCGCCGGACGGGCATTTACTTTTCCATCCTGACGCTGGCTTTCGCGCAGATGTTTTACAGTCTGGCCTATTCGGTGCTGACCCCGATCACGAACGGCGAGACTGGCTTGCGGGTGCTGGAAAACGATCCGATGGTGCTGGATCGCACCCTTGGGATTGTGACCGAAGGCTCGCCGATCGGAAATTTCTTCGGCATCAACATGCAGGGCTTTCCTGCGTTTTATGTCTGTGCAGCAGTGCTGATCATCGGTTTTTATCTTTCGGTGCGGATCTTTCGCTCCCCGTTCGGGCTGAAGCTGCGCGCGATCAAGTCCAATCAGAACCGCATGAAATACACCGGCTTCAACACCCGTCCGTATCTGCTGTCTGCTTTTGTGATCTCAGGCATGTACGCGGGCATGGCAGGCTGTCTGCTGGTGGTCACCGATCCGCTTGCAGGCGCTGAGCGGATGCAGTGGACTGCCTCCGGCGAAGTGGTGCTCATGACCATCATCGGCGGTGTCGGAACGCTGATCGGGCCGATGCTCGGCGCCATTCTGATCAAATACTTTGAGAACATTTTCTCGGCTTTCAACAAAGTCGCATTGCATGAAATGTTCTCCTTCATGCCGAATTGGCTGGAAGACGCCATGGTTTTTTTGGTGTCGCCGTTTGTCGGCGACGGCTGGCATCTGACGCTGGGCGCTCTGTTCATGATTGTGGTGATCTTTTTGCCGGGCGGGCTTGTGGACGGGTTCAACCGGCTGCGCCGCAGGCTGGGCAGACGGGCTCAAGCGGCAGATGAGGAGTAGGGCCATGAGTGCGAGCGTGGTGATGGACATTGAGAATGTGGACAAGTCATTCGCAGGCCTGCATGCGCTCAGCGATGTCAATCTGCAGATCGAGGAGGGGCTGATTCACGCCATCATCGGTCCCAACGGCGCCGGCAAGTCAACCCTGCTGAATGTTTGCATCGGCCGGCTCAGTCCGAGCAGCGGCCGGGTGCTGTTCAATGGCGAGATCATCACTGGCAAAGAGCCGCATGAAATTAACCAGGCAGGAGTTGTGCGTGTTTTTCAGACACCGGAGATTTTCCCGGAGCTCAGCGTTTTGGACAATGTCATGATTCCGGCGCTGGCCAAACGGGACGGCGCGTTCCGGTTCAATCTGCTGCGGCGCCTGGCGCGGGAGAGCGAAATCCGCGACAAGGCCGAGAAGACGCTGTCTGAAATTGGCCTGAGGGACCAGATGCGCGACAATGCAGGCAGCATGTCGCGCGGTGACAAGCGGCGGCTGGAATTGGCGATGGGCCTGGTGCAGGAGCCCAAGCTGCTGCTGCTGGACGAGCCGACTGCCGGCATGTCGCGGGCCGACACCAATGCGACCATCGATACCCTCAAGCAAATCAAGGAGCAGGGCATGACGAAAGTCATTATCGAGCATGACATGCATGTGGTGTTTTCGCTGGCGGATACGATCTCTGTTCTGGCGCAGGGCAAGGTTATTGCGCAGGGCAGGCCGGACGATATCCGCGGCAATCCGAAAGTGCAAGAAGCGTACTTGGGAGGCGCGCACTGATGGTCATGGCGGCACAGGCGCACACCAAGCGCGCCGCCGGATCGGATCCGGCTTATTTCTCCTGCTGGGATCTGCATGCTTATTATGGCGAGAGCTATATCGTTCAGGGTGTGACTTTTGATGTTCGAGAAGGCGAGATTGTCGCCCTGCTGGGACGCAATGGGGCTGGCAAGACATCGACGCTGCGGGCGATTGCGCGGGTCGGCACGCCGGAACTCAAGCATGGCGAGCTGTGGCTGGACCATCAGCCGGTGCACACGATGAAAGCGTATCAGGCGAGTCATGCGGGGATCGGCATGGTGCCTGAAGACCGGCGCATCATTGCGGGCCTGACGGTTGAGGAGAACTTGAAACTGGCCCAGATTGAGGAGCCGATCGGCTGGAGTCTGGAGCGAATCTATCAGTATTTTCCTCGGTTGGCCGAGCGCCGCAATCAGGACGGAGTGACACTTTCCGGCGGTGAGCAGCAGATGCTCGCGGTGGCCCGCGCGCTGGCGCGCGACATCAAGCTGCTGCTGCTTGACGAGCCCTATGAGGGACTGGCGCCGGTGATTGTGAAGGACATTGAAAAGATTGTTGAGAGCATCAAGGAGCTTGGCATCACCACGATCATTGTTGAGCAGAATGCAGTGGCCGCACTGACTTTGGCGGACCGATCCGTCATCCTGGAGATGGGTGAGGTGGTGTTTGACGGCGAGGCGCAAGAAGTGCTGGAGAACGCGGAGCTGCGCCAGCAGTATTTGGCGATTTAGATCACGCAAACCTGCGCGGAGCGGAAAAATAATGGATAAGGCTGATTTTGAGCGCAGAGTGCACTTTCTTGAAGATGAGCAGATCATGGAAGTGGACTTCAGCGGCATTACTTTCGACACCAGTGCGATGGTGGATGAGTTTTACGATGTCATTGAGGCGGGAGTTGCAGAGCGCGGCGAGCGCAAGTGGTATTTTCTGGTGAATTATCACGGCGCCCGCATCTGGGAATTGGCCTGGATTCGGTTTGCGCAGCGAGGCAAGCGCCTGAATCTGGCTTCGTCGCTGGGCTCAGTGCGCTATGCGGCGCGCGCGGATCTCAGCGAGTCGATTCGCTCCAGCGCCAAGTCGGAGCATTTCGATCCGAATCTGTTCGACAAGCGGGATGATGCGATCGCTGAGATTCAGCGGATGAAAGAGGCGGCTTAGATTTCATGGTTTGCAGGCGTGTAAAAATCAACGTTCTGACCGGACTGTTCGGCCAGGTGGCATTGAGTAATATCGAGTCCCAGCCGATGGGCAGACGCTGCCGGTCTTGCAAGAGTTGACCGCATCTTTTGCATAATGAGAAAATTACATTTTTTCAAGGAAGTATCGGACAAGCGGCTCTAATTGTGACCTATTGCTCGGACCCGCTTGACAGGAGGGGCACAAATCATGGGACTGAATCAAGACAGCACAAGAGCGAGTATTCCAGTGGAATGCATCCACGAAACCGTTATGCCACCCTACGAATACCAGAAGCCTCAAAATGGTTTCGGGATAATTAGCTCTGATAAGTCTGTGAATCTGGATCAGAATTTCACGGGACCTAAAACGAAAGCAAAGCAGACAAGCAAATCGTAAAATTCAAAGTGGTTTAACCGCTCGCTTTATTAATCGTGGTGGATACAGCCGTTGCCATGTTTCGGATAGACTGTCGTGATTGCAGATTCAATCTCGCTTTTGAAAGCAAGGCATCTTTAACGGAAACCGCCCGTTTGCATTGCTGAGCTGCTTTGTTTGCCATTCGGAAATGATGCCATGAAAAAATCTCTCGCAGAACTGTGGGTTGGCCTGTTCGTTCTCGCTGGCATTGCAGCGATCGTTGCGCTGACGTTTCGAGTCGAGGGTGCGAGCCTGTTTGCCAATGAGAGCAGCTATACGCTATACGCCCGCTTCGACAATGTCGGCAGCCTCAGGGTCAAGGCGCCGGTGACCGTCGCTGGCGTGAATGTCGGCAGAGTCTCCGGCATTGCCGTCGACAGGGAGCATTTCAATGCGCTTGTCGAGCTTTCAATTTCCGAAAATTTCGACAGCATACCGATTGACTCTAGCGCCCGCATCCTGACTGCCGGCCTGCTCGGCGCGCAATATATCGGACTGGAGCAAGGCGCTGAGGATATCTTCTTGCAAGGCGGCGATATCATTGAGTTCACCCAGTCGGCATTCAGCCTGGAAGACATCATCGCCGAGCTGGTGGTGCGGCTGACTTCAGGCGAGTAATTCAAGTGCCGGTCGAGATTGCACGGCAGCCCGCGGCATTCGGGGTTGAGATCTCGCTTCGGGGTGTTCTGGGATTCCACACTGTCGGTGATGTCAGCGGCCAGGTGGATTTCGCGTCGCATGCAAACCAGCGGGTGCGCATTGATTGGGGCCAGGCACAGTGTTCTGACTCTTCAGCCGTAGCCTTGTGCGTGGAGTGGCTGCGGCAGGCGACGGCCGCCGGCGTTCAGCTTGAGCTGGTGAATTTGCCAGAAAATTTGGTGCGTCTGATGCGGGTCAATAAGGTTGATTCCTTGTTTCACTGCAGCGAAACGCAAAGCGCCTGCCTGCCTGCCGAGTCCTAGTGTGGATTGTGCGAGCAGAGCGCCGCGTACGCAGCCTGTCCATTGGGCGGCGGCTCAGTTTGAAGATCAGCTCCTTTGCAGAGGGCCAGAACCAGTACAATCGCTGCATCTGACTCAACCACAGAGAAGATCAAAATGAAGCATTCGGCAAGATTCACCCCTCCCCCGCCCCCCCGCCTTGAGTGGCTGGCGGCACCTTGCGCTGCCGCTGCCCGCTGCCGCGCAGGCTGACTGGTCGATTCTGGGCGGATTCGGCGCCTAGCACTGCCCGGCCGCATGAGCGAGAGCAATGTCGGCGACATCACCATCTCTCTGGCAGGCCTGACAGGAGACGCGGTCCAGATCCGGACATGCGCCTATTCACACAATGACCTCACGCAGAGATGCAGCGTTCTGGGGGGGGGTCTGTTTCGAATCTTTCGAGAGTCAGCGCAGGCTGGCCAGCCTGCGCCTTTTGCTGAGAAGCGATCGGCGGAGAGCTGTGGAAATCCAGGCACTCGGCAGCACTGACGGCGACGGTCCGACCATCGCGGACGGCGGCATCAGCACCAAAAACACAGCCATTGCCGTCAAATGCCTCACTCTGCCGTCTGGCCTGAGCCGGCCGCGCAATGCATCGGGCGTATGGGCGCGGAAGGACAGCGGCGACGGCTGCAGCTATATCATTTCGAACTTTGACTGGAGAACCAGCGTGGGGTGCGCGAAGAACTGACGGAGCTGAGGGCGGCCGCGGCGCCGGCCAGTCTGAGGAACACTGGAGATTCAGTGACAGGAGGCGGCTTGTGGGTTGCCTCTTTTTTCTTCAATCATGTCCTGCAGCTTTCAAACTGGGACGCTGCCGGTCAATTCAAAAATTTCTGTTGCGCGCTGTTTTAGGCTATACTATAAGCGCAATATTTATGAATAGAATTGAGAATCTGGTTGTGTTTTGATCCCGGATATGCCTTGACAGGCTGCAGAGGCTTGCTGCCCCTGCCTTTGATATTTGATATAATAATAGACGGATTCAAGATTGCAAAATCTTTTTATTTAATCGGTTATTTAATCAGAGGATGTAACACATGAAAATGCAACACATGAAAATATCAACTGCTATTGCAGCCATCGCATTTCTTTTAACATCTGGACCCGCAGCTGCATACAGAATGGTAGAGGGAGTAACAGCAGAACTGAAAGTACCCGATGTTCAAGTTAGAGAGGGAGAAGACGCGCTGTTTGTCCTTTATCTGTCTCGGCCGCTTGACTTTGACGTCCTATACAGGTACCAAACCCGCGACCTTACCGCCGAGGCAGGCAAGGATTATGTGGCAGAAAACGGAGATATTGTCATCCCTGCGGGAACGCGATTCATGCCGCTTCCGATCAGGACGCTCAAGGATGATGTCATCGATAAAAACAGTTTTCAGCTGATGCTGTCCAACCCAAAGACCAAAGGATACGGAACCGTGTGGGGCGCTTATGTATGGACTGATTGGTGGCGTATTGAGGGCATGCCGCAGGAGCTCACGGTTACAGCAATCATTGCGAACGCATTGGATGGCTCGCGGCCGCGCAGTGAGGCTAAAGACAACAAGTACCGCAAATACACATCGGGAGCGAACAATCGAAGTAGTGGATACGGCGCCCGAGTCAACAAGCCGAATCGGTAGGCTCATCGATGATACGGAGGCTATAGCAAATGAAAAAAATAATACGACTGGCAGTGCTGCTATTGACTGCGTCATTTCTGTCAGGTATGCCCCTGATAGGGTCGGCGGCGCATGTTGTAACACTCGGAACGTTTAAGATTTCGCTTGGCAGCTATGCGGATTGGAATAATCGCGCTGCTGAGAGCGGCAATTGTGACTTGTATCAGCTAGATTGCAGCTTGGATGAAGATGAGCATCGAGTTGTCGGTGACAGTACAACAACCGCAAATTCAGCAGCTGAGCTGCAGAGCCTTGTCTGGCAGTTTGGGTTCAGCTGCTTGGACCAGGCGGCAGTATTCGCTGACATCGGACAGCATGTTTACCCGGATGTGGGAGAATTTGGCGGGCCGTTGCACCGGCACTTTGAAAAAGAGGCAAATCGGTGCTGGGACCACTATGACAATATTTACCAGTCAAACAAGGATAAATTTTAGTTCCTAGTGCTCTGGCGCCGCTCGAAAGGCTTGGCCGAGATTCTTCAGCCATAGTCCGCAGGCGCACAAGCTGCTGAAGACTCCGAAACCGCCCGTCAGAAAACTCCACACTCGCAGTTGGCGCAATCAGCGGAAGAATTAAATTGGCTTGCCTTCTTGCCTTGCAATGAAATAAAAGATGACGCAGATTCCAGCGAGTCGCGGCGAATCGGGCTGCGGCAGTGCGCCAGCTGGTTTTGATAAAATTTGCAAGGCAGGACTTGCCATGGGCAGTGCGCTTGCAGCACCAGCAATCTGAACAGCAGGACAGCAGACCGCATGGTAACGCCAGAGGCAGTCAAGCAGTGGATTGAGCAGGGCCTGGCAGGCTCATTTGCGCAAGTGACCGGAGATGGCCGTCATTTTGAGGCGGTTGTCATCAGCCCGGACTTCGCCGGCAAGACCATGCTGCAGCAGCACCGCATGGTTTACAGCGGGCTCGGGGATAAGATGGACCAGGCGATTCATGCGCTGTCGTTATCGACCTATACGCCTGAGCAGTGGGAACGTCGCATTGCCTGATTTCGCTGCTTTTTATTTTGCATCCAGCCACCCTGAACTTAGAGAGATATTGAACCGATGAATGTAGAAGACCAAATCAGGCAAACCGTGACGGCCAGTCGGGTCGTCCTGTTTATGAAAGGTACGCCGCAGTTTCCGCAGTGCGGATTCTCAAGCCGTGCCATCCAAATTCTGGAAGCCTGCGGCGCGGATTACGAGACTGTCAATGTGCTCAGCGATGCCGAAATTCGCGAGGGCATCAAGCAATATGCCAATTGGCCGACCATCCCGCAGCTGTATATCGATGGCGAGTTTGTCGGCGGCAGCGACATTCTGCTGTCCATGTATCAGGAAGGACAACTGCAGCCCATGCTGGCTTCGGCTCAGCCTGCCGGCTGAGCTGTCTTCCGCGCAGCGAGCCTAGGTGCAGACCTGAGAGCCGCTGCACCTTTGTCATGAATCGCCACAAGCTGATCGTCACTGGCGGTACCCAGCTCGTCGGGGGCATTCGCATATCGGGCGCGAAAAATGCGGGACTGCCGATTTTGATTGCGTCATTGCTCTCGGCGTATCCACTGCGAGTGAGCAACATCCCGCATCTCCAGGATGTCACGACCACGCTTGATCTGCTTGGCCGCCTCGGTGCGTCGCTGGAACTGGACGAAAGCATGTCGGTGTGCGTTGACTCGAGCACGGTTAACCGTGTGCGCGCCACCTATGAGATTGTTGAGACCATGCGCGCCTCGATCCTTGCGCTTGGACCGCTGCTCGCACGTTTTGGCCGTGCCGAAGTGTCGATGCCAGGGGGCTGTGCCATCGGCTCGCGGCCGGTGAATCTGCATCTTGAGGGACTTAAGGCCATGGGGGCCAGCATTGATCTGGAAAACGGGTACATCAAGGCGACCGCCAAGCGGCTGCATGGCGCCCGCATCTTTATGGACACGGTTTCAGTGACCGGCACCGAAAATCTGATGATGGCTGCCTGCCTGGCCAAGGGCACAACCATTATCGAAAATGCGGCGCAGGAGCCTGAGGTGCTTGACCTGGCGGATTGCCTGACAGGCATGGGCGCCCAGATCGATGGGGCCGGCACCAGCAAGATTCTCATTGATGGCGTGGACCAGCTCAAAGGCCATGAGCACAAAATCATCGCCGACCGGATTGAGGCCGGCACCTATCTGGTGGCCGGCGCCATAACCGGCGGAAAAGTGCGGGTGCGTGATGTGCAGCCCAGCTACATGATTTCAGTGCTTGACAAGTTGAGCGAGGCCGGCGCCGACATTCGCATCGGCCCCGATTGGGTCGAGCTGAACATGCACGGCAAGCGGCCGCGGAGTGTCGATATTCGCACCGCGCCGTATCCTGGATTTCCAACCGATATGCAAGCTCAGTTTCTGACTTTGAACTGTATCGCCCAGGGGCACGGCAACGTGACCGAAACCATCTTTGAAAATCGGTTTCAGCATGTGCAGGAGCTGTGCCGCATGGGGGCATCGATCTCCATGAATGGCAGCACCGCCTCCGTGCAGGGTGTCAAATCCCTGTATGGCGCCCGCGTGACCGCGACTGACCTGCGAGCCTCTGCCTGTCTGGCGCTAGCGGGATTGGTTGCCAAGTCGCAGACTGTCATCGAAAAAATCCATCACATTGATCGAGGCTATCACCTCATCGAGGAAAATCTGTCGCAGCTCGGTGCACAGATCCGGCGTACGCACAAGATTGAGCCTTTTTCCGATTTCGTCGCTGTCCGCCAGTCGGGCTGACACACCGTGCAAGGCTCTTTTCCAAGGTTGTGCGTCGACCGCGGACCAATCGGATGATCAGCGGCATGGACCGCATCGCGGTTGCGATATCCAAAGGCCGCGTGGCACAGGCCGTTCTGCCGCTGCTTGAAGCCGCGGCGCTGGCTCCGCTTGATCATTTGGACACGACTCGAAAGCTGGTGCTGGCCACGCAGTCGCCCGAGGTGGATCTGATCATGGTGCGCAGTACTGATGTGCCCGCGTACGTGCAGCTGGGAGGCGCCGATTTTGGCATTGTCGGCAAAGATATCCTGCTGGAGGTTGAGACCGGCGATTATTATGAGCTGGCAGATCTTCGAGTCTGTCAGTGCGAATTGGTGGTCGCTGGCGTGCGCGCCGCTCAGCAAGGCTCTGCCGGCAGCGGCCGCAAAAGGCGTGTTGCCACGAAATACGTGCACTCGGCGCGGCGGCATTTTGCCTCCCGCGGCGAGTATGTGGATGTCATGCGTCTTTCGGGGTCTATGGAGCTGGCCCCCCTGCGGGGTCTTTGCGACCGCATTGTTGACCTTTCCCAGACTGGCGCCACGCTGGCCAGCAACGGGCTTGAAAAACAGGAAACAATCGCGCGCATCAGCACCCGGCTGATCGCGAACCGGGCATCAATGCGACTCAAAGCGAATCGCATGAAGGACATTGCCGCCAAACTTGAGCAGGCAGCGACTGTCGATGAGCGCCAAGCCTGAGTTGCGGCGACTGTCCAGCGCCGATCCGAATTTCGCGGCTGAGTTTGAGCGCTTGCTGTCGCGGGCGTCGGAATTTGATCCGCAGATCGAATCCGCCGTCAGTGAAATCATTGCCGCAGTGCGCAGCCGCGGCGATGCGGCGGTGCTGGAGATGACGGCGAAATTCGATCAGCATCGCGTTGCGACGGCTGCCGCACTTGAAATCCTCCCGCAGCAGGTACGTCAGGCGCGCCAGCGCATCGCGCCGGAGCTGCTGGACGCACTCGCGGCTGCCGCGCAGCGCATCCAGTCCTATCATGCGCGGCAGCTCGACAATTCATGGAGTTACACCGAGTCCGACGGCTCGGTATACGGCCAGAATATACGGCCTATTGAGAAAGTCGGCATCTACATCCCCGGCGGACAGGCCTCCTATCCGTCTTCGGTTCTGATGACGGCGATTCCCGCCAAAGTTGCCGGGGTGAGCGAAGTCGCCATGGTCGTGCCGGCCCCGCAAGGCAAGGTGCGGGATGCGGTGATTGCAGCGGCGGATATCGCCGGGGTCGATCGCATCTTCGCCATCGGCGGCGCCCAGGCGATTGCGGCTCTGGCGTTTGGTACCGAGACCATACCGCGAGTCGACAAGATTGTCGGTCCCGGCAGCGCCTGGGTCTCCGCTGCCAAGCGGCAGGTGTTCGGTCATGTGGGCATTGATCTGATTGCCGGGCCATCGGAGGTCGTTGTCGCCTGCGATGCTGGGGTCAATGCGCAATGGGCGGCCATGGATTTGTTTGCGCAGGCCGAGCATGATGTCAATGCGCAGTCTATTCTGCTCAGCGACAGCTCCGCGGCGATCGCCCGAGTACAGGCTGCCATTGAGGCGCTGCTGCCGCCGCTGGAGCGCCGCTTGATCATTGCTGAATCGCTGGCCTCTCACGGTGCGCTCATTGAGGTTCGTGACCGCGCTGAGATGCTGGAGCTGATTGACCAAATCGCGCCCGAGCATTTGGAGCTGATGCTTGATGACGCGATGGATATGGCGCAGCGAGTGAGCAATGCCGGTGCGATATTCGTGGGTCCTTACAGCGCCGAAGTGCTTGGCGACTATTGCGCGGGTCCCAATCACGTCCTGCCGACCTCGGGATCCGCCCGCTTCAGCTCGCCGCTGGGCGTCTACGATTATCTCAAGCGAACCTCAATTATTGCCTGCTCGCCGCAAGGCGCCCGCCAGCTGGCATCCACGGCACAAGTTCTTGCCTGTGAGGAGCAGCTGACTGCGCACGCGCAAGCGGCGCGGCATCGGAGCGGGAAGTGAAGGCCAAGAGCCGGATTGCAGCGCGGATCCACTCTGAGATTCGCGAGCTGGAAGCGTATCCTGTACAGCCGCAAGCGGCCAAGGTCAAGCTTGACGCAATGGAAAGTCCTTTTGCATTCGAGGGCGAGCATCTGTCCAAGTGGTACGAGCAGCTCGCTGATGTCGCAGTCAACCGCTATCCAGACTCGGAGGCGCTGGCGCTGAAACAGGCGCTGCGCGGCGTTTTTTCGGTTCCGGCAAGATTTGCACTTGTGCTTGGCAATGGCTCGGATGAGATCCTGCAGATGCTGCAGCTGGCGTTCGGCGGCTATGGACGGTGCATCATGGCACCCGCGCCGTCTTTTGTGATGTACGAAATCATTGCTCGCTATACGCGGGCGCAGTTTGTGGGGGTTGATCTGAGCGATGATTTCAGCCTGCCAGCCGAGCGCTGGCTGCAGCAGGTCAGGATGCGCCAGCCGGATTGTGTCTTTCTGGCCTACCCCAATAATCCTACCGGCAATCTGTTCGATCCGCAGCTGATCGAGCAGACCGCGCGGCTCACACCGGGGCTGGTGGTGGTCGATGAGGCTTATCATGCCTATTCCGGCCGCAGCATGATGGCGGCGCTTGATCGGCACGACAATCTGGCCGTGGTGCGGACTTTGTCGAAAAGCGGACTGGCCGGACTGCGGGTCGGCTGTCTGATCGGGCATCATGAGCTCGCGCATGAGCTTGAGAAAATCAGAATGCCGTATAACGTCGGGGCGCTGAATCAGCGCGCCGCCCGGATTGCGCTGGAGCATTTCGATGAGTTCAATCACGGACCGCGCCTGATCGCGCAAAGACAGAAGCTGCTGCGGCAGCTGGACGAGGAGCTGGAACTGACAGTCTATCCGACGGCGGCCAACTTCGTCACTGTGCGCTGTTCGAATCCCGGTGCCGACGAGGTGTTTGCCGCATTGAAACAAGACGGAATATTAGTGAAGAACCTGCACGGCTCGCACCGCCTGCTGGAGAATTGCCTGCGCCTGACCGTTGGTTCCGAAATCCAAAACGCCCAGCTTCTGTCTGGACTCAGGCAAGTTTTGCGGCATTCACCTGCCGCTCGCAATTTATAATCGCCTGTTGAGAGACATTCTCTGAGCGCTTGAGCGAAACCATCCGAGGCCTGTATTTTGAACGTCACTGACCGCCGCGCCGAAAAAAAACGCACCACCAAAGAGACCGATATTGCTGTCGCGCTGAACTTGGATGGCGGCGGCGGCTGCGAGCTGCGTATCGGTGTGCCTTTTTTTGAGCACATGCTTGAGCAGATTGCGCGCCATGGCATGCTGGATCTGCGCATCGATGCGGTCGGCGACTTGCAAATTGACGCCCATCATACGGTTGAGGATGTTGGCATTGCTTTCGGGCAGGCGCTGGCTGCCGCGGTCGGCGACAAAGCGGGAATTGCGAGATACGGCCATGCTTATGTACCCTTGGATGAAGCGCTGTCGAGAGTCGTGATTGATTTTTCCGGTCGGCCCGGCTTGGAATATGAGGTGACCTACCCGCGAGCTCTCATCGGCGGTTTTGATGTCGATTTGATTCGCGAATTCTTTCAGGCCGTGTGCAATCACGCCCAGATTACACTGCACATCGCCAATCTTGCCGGCCGCAATGCACACCACATTGCCGAGACAGTTTTCAAGGCTTTTGGCCGTGCGCTGCGCATGGCGGCCGCTCATGACGAGCGGACTGCTGGCAGGATTCCGTCAACCAAGGGCAGCCTGTAGGCGCAAGCGGCAGGCGCGGCTTCCTTTGTCTGTTTTTTGTGCCGGGGGTGATTCGAAATGCGTACGCCGACAGTTGCGATTGCCGATTTCGGCACTGGCAATTTGCATTCCGTAATCAATGCCATGGAGGCGGCCGCCAATCAAGATTGCAAGATCGTATCGACCTGCGATGCGGCCCGCATCCGAGCTGCTGATCGGCTGGTTCTGCCTGGGCAGGGCGCTATCGGCGCTTGGATGCAGCAGCTCAGCGACCCGGAGACCCGCGCGGCAGTCGAGAACGCCCTGGCAGCCAAACCGGTGCTCGGCATCTGCCTGGGCATGCAGGCGCTGTATCAGGCGAGCGCCGAAGACGGCGGGACCGCAGGTCTCGGCCTGCTCTCGGGACAGGTGCGAAAGTTTGATGCGAGACTTCGGGATGCCGGCCAGAGAATCAAGATTCCGCATATGGGCTGGAATATTGTGACGCAGGTCGCAGACCATCCGCTATGGGCTGGCATCCGGCAGCATGCCCGTTTCTATTTTGTGCACAGTTACTACGCGGACGCCAGTCGCGCGAGTGAAATCGCCGCAGTGACGGATTATGGCGCACAGTATGCCAGCGCCGCGGCCAAAGACAATGTGTTTGCGGTCCAGTTTCATCCGGAGAAAAGCCGCGCCCCTGGCCTGCGGCTGCTGCGAAACTTTCTTCAGTGGAACGGAATGGCATGAGCGGCGGCCGTGACAGCGGCGGAAGGCTATTGCCATGCTGCTGATTCCAGCAATTGATATCAAGGACGGACAGTGTGTGCGCCTGAATCAAGGTGATCTGGATGCCGCGACTGTGTATGGATCGGATCCGGCCAGTCAGGCGCAGTGGTTTGCTGCGGCCGGCGCCAGGCGAATTCATGTTGTTGATCTCGACGGCGCAGTGCAGGGCAAGCCGGTCAACACTGAGGCGATTGCCCGGATCTGCCGCTGCTGCCCGGATACTGAAATTCAGGTCGGCGGCGGCATTCGCACTGTCGATACAGCCAAGCGCTACCTGGATCTGGGGGCGAGGCACGTCATTGTCGGGACGCGGGCAGTGGAGCATCCGGCATTTGTGACGCAAATCGACTCGGCCTCCCCCGGCAGCGTCATCGCTGGCATTGATGTTCGCCGCGGCGCTGTGGCCACGCAGGGCTGGCGCCAGTCGGCTGGCGGCGACGCCGCAGCGCTGGCAGCGGAGCTGGCGGCCCGCGGCGCGGCGGCCATCGTTTACACGGATATCGAAAAAGACGGCATGCTAAGCGGGGTCAGCTGCGCGGCGACTGCCGCGCTGGCGGCCCGGCTGCCGATTCCGGTCATTGCCTCCGGCGGCATCCGCGACTGTGCAGATATTGTGAATTTGATGCAGGCAGCCGGCACCGGCATCATCGGCGCGATTGCTGGCCGATCACTGTACGAAGGCACCCTGGACTACGCGGAAGCCGTACAGCTGATTGAGAATTTGACTGCCGCCGCGGACGGCTGAGGCATGGCTTTGGCCAAAAGAATCATCCCGTGTTTGGATGTTGATGACGGCAGAGTGGTCAAGGGGGTTCAGTTTGTCGACATCCGCGATGCCGGCGACCCGGTCGAGGCGGCGCGCCTGTACGATCGGCAAGGCGCCGATGAGATCGCGTTTTTGGACATCACGGCCAGCGCCGGCAACCGCGACACGATCGTGCACATTGTGCGGCAGGTCGCGGCCGAGGTGTTTATCCCGCTGACCGTCGGCGGCGGGGTGCGCACCATTGAGAATATCAGAAACCTGCTCAGCGCCGGCGCCGACAAAATCTCGATCAATACAGCAGCGGTTGAGAACCCGGAATTCATTCGCCAGGCGGCGACCCGTTTCGGCTCGCAGTGTATTGTGGTTGCGATTGATGCGCGCCGCAGTGCGGCTGCAGAGCCGCCGCGCTGGGAAGTGTACACCCATGGCGGCCGCCAGCGCCGCGGGCTGGATGCGGTTCAATGGGCGCAGCGGATGTGTGACTTGGGCGCCGGCGAGCTGCTGGTCACCAGCATGGATCGCGATGGCACCAAACTGGGGTTCGATATCGAGCTGACCCGCGCCATCACGGAGGCCGTTGCGGTGCCGGTGATCGCTTCGGGCGGGGTGGGTGAATTGGCGCACTTGGCCGATGGCATAGAGTTTGGCGGAGCGGATGCAGTACTTGCGGCGAGTATTTTTCACTTCGGTGAGTATACTATCGCAGAGGCCAAGCAGTATCTGCAAGGCCGCAGTATTGAGATTTGCGAGATCGGCGAGGGAGAGGATGGATGACAGAGCCGTGGCATGAGCAGCTGAAATGGCCGGCGAGCGGGCTGCTGCCGGCGATCGCGCAAGATGCCGAAACCGGGCGTGTGCTGATGCTGGCATGGATGTCGCCCGAGTCCTTGCAGGCTACGCTCAGCGAGGGCATCGCGGTGTACTGGTCAAGGTCCCGCAAAAAATTGTGGCGCAAAGGCGAGCAGTCCGGCCATCGCCAGAAGATTCAGGAAATTCGCCTGGATTGCGATCGAGATGCGATTTTGCTGAAAGTGACGCAGCAAGGCGGCATTGCGTGTCACACAGGTCGCGCATCGTGCTTCTACAGCCGGCTTGAGAACGAGATTTGGGTCGATGTTGATCCGGTGCTCAAAAAACCGAGTGAAATTTACCCTTAGCATTATATTTTCGCATATGCATTCTGATATTCTTAGCGCACTGGCCGATGTCATCGAGCGGCGCAAAGCCGCTGCCGCGGACAGCTCTTATGTGGCATCGCTGCATGATAAGGGCATTGATGCCATGGCTGCGAAGATCGCCGAAGAAGCCGATGAGGTGGTGCAGGCAGCCATGGCAGACGATGTGAAGCAAGTGATTTATGAAACCGCTGACCTTTGGTTTCATAATCTGGTCCTGCTCTCGCACTTTCAATGCACGCATGAGGAGGTGCTGAGTGAGCTGGCCCGGCGGTTTGGCAGGTCTGGACTGGAGGAAAAGGCGTCACGGGGTCGCTGACTCGACCGATTCGGTGCGATAATACGGGCTTTTAATCAATCGGCAACAACCATCATCTGGGAGGAAAAATGTTTGGACCAGGCGGAATAAGCATGTGGCAGCTGCTCATCATTCTCGTCATCGTGCTGCTGCTGTTTGGCACGAAGAAAATCAGGGGCATGGGCGGCGATCTCGGCGCGGCCATCAAGGGCTTTCGCAAGTCCGTCAAAGAGGGGCCGCAGGACGAGGATGAAGTCAGCTCGACAACCGAGTCTTTGGCCGATGGCAGCGAGGCTGCAGCCGACACAACGGCGAAAGCTGAGGACCAGTCCGAAGCCAAGAACTCCTGACCGCCGCGGCTCTCACAAAGTAATTCGGGGCTATCGCAGTGTTTGACATCGGTTTCTGGGAAATCGCAATCATTATGCTGATTGCGCTGCTGATACTCGGGCCCGAGCGCCTGCCGCGGGCGGCTCGCACCATCGGCTTGTGGGTCGGGAAGGCGCGGCGGACGCTGGCCGATGTCAAGCGCGATATCGATCGTGAGCTGGATGCGACAGAGCTCAAAAAAATCCAGTCGATCAAAAACGAGATCAAAGACGATCTCAAGGAGGCTGCGGATGTCATGAAAGACACCACCGATACGCTCAATGAGACGATTGAGGAGACCCGCGAGACAGTCAACGTCAAAGAGCAGGTTCTGAAAACTGAGTCGCAAGACCGGCAGCCGGGCGCCAAGCCGCCCGATACAGAACCCAAAGCTGCGATCTGAGCCATGGCAAAAGACAGTCACGATCCCAACGCAGGCGGGACGACCTTTATCTCTCATCTGGTCGAGCTGCGCCAGCGCCTGATGCGCGGTGTGATTGCGATACTGGTGATATTTGTTGCCTGCGCGCCATTTGCCAATACACTGTATGAGTACTTGGCGGCGCCGCTGATGGGAGCGCTGCCAGAGGGCAATACGATGATCTCGACGGAGCCGCATGGTCCGTTTTTCGTGCCGTTCAAGTTTGCATTTGCGTTTGCAGTCGGGGTGGCGATGCCCTATCTGCTCTATCAGATCTGGGCGTTTGTGGCGCCGGGCTTGTACCAGCATGAGAAAAAGACGGTGGTGCCGCTGCTGGTCTCAAGCAGTGTTCTGTTTTACTTGGGGGTGGCTTTCGCATACTTCGTCGTGTTTCCCATCATCTTTGCCTTTTTTACCGGCACCGCGCCTGAGGGGGTGGCGGTGATGACGGACATCAATGCCTATTTGAGCTTTGTGCTGAAGCTCTTTTTTGCTTTCGGCCTGGCCTTTGAGGTTCCGATCGCCACTGTGCTCCTGGTCAAAGTCGGCGCGACGACGCCGGAAAGCCTGGCATCAAAACGGCCCTACATCATTGTCTCCGCGTTTGTCATCGGCATGTTTCTCACGCCGCCAGACGTTTTCTCGCAGACCATGCTGGCCATCCCCGTGTGGATTCTGTTCGAGATCGGACTGTACTTCTCGAAACTTGCCCGTCCTAAAAAGGCCGAAGAAGATGAGGGCGAGCTGGATCCGACTGGCTGATTCAAATTCAGCCGCTGATCAGGTCGAGTGAATCGCCCATGCAGCCTGACTCCCGTAAAACTGATTAAAGTACGGCGCGCGTGAGTCGAGCCCGGCTGGCGCCGGCCGCGTCCGGCTGAATCTGGATGCTGGGCGCCGCCATAGCACACGGTCATGGCGCAGCCTGCGCTCAGTCCGGCAGGGCGTCTTCAATCAAGCCGCACTCGCCGGCAGGCAAGATTTTGCAGTGTTGGAAAAGGCCGCCGCAATAAGTGCATTGAGCCATGGGGCCTAGCGCTCCATGGGAAGTTTCCTGCAGGACGAGCTGAGTTCAAGTATAAAATTGCGTTGATTTTTAAGGTGCAAATCTGGTTGTGAACTCTACAAATCCGCCGCAGCTGTTTTCCGACTATGAAGTGAATGAGGCGTTTTATGATGAAATGTTTCATTCCAGCACCGAGCCGCGCGCGCATTGCCGCCGCCTGCTTGAAGCGCTCGGCGCCATCAGCGCTGAAGAAATCGAGGCGATGCAGGAGCGTGCCGAGCGGGCTTTTTTGCGTGACGGCATTACCTTTGCTGTTTACGGTGAAGGCGGCTCCAAAGAGCGCATTATTCCGATTGATTTTCTGCCTCGGCTGCTGGCCGCCGACGACTGGGAGATTCTCGAGCGCGGCCTGCAGCAGCGGCTGCAGGCATTAAACCTTTTTCTGAGCGACATTTATTCTCATCAGCGCATCATCCATGATGGGGTGATTCCAGTCGAGATGGTGCTCGGCTGTCCGCAGTACCGTCCGCAGATGCGCGGCGTACGTCCTGCCCATGATGTTTTTGTTTCGGTTTGCGGGACCGACATTGTCCGGACCAACGATGGTTTCATGGTGCTTGAGGACAACCTGCGTGTGCCGTCGGGGGTGTCGTATATGCTGGCCAATCGCCAGGCGGTGAAACTGAGCTTGCGAAATCTTTTTCGCCGCCACAAGGTTCGCGGCATTGAGCACTACGGGCAGGCGCTGCGTCAGACTTTGAGTGAAATGGCCCCGGCTGAGACGCCGGATCCGTGCGTCGTGCTGCTGACCCCCGGCGTGTTTAACTCGGCCTTTTACGAGCACATGTTTCTAGCTCGGGAAATGGGTGTTGAATTGGTGCAGGGTGACGATCTGCTGGTTCATGACGGCTGTGTTTTCATGCGTACCACGGATGGCTTGAAGAAAGTCGATGTGATCTATCGCCGTGTGGACGATGACTTCATCGATCCGCTGACGTTTCGCGAGGACTCCGTTTTGGGTGTGCCGGGCCTGTTCAGCGCTTATCTGCTCGGCAATGTGGCGATCGCCAATTCTCCCGGGACCGGAGTGGCAGACGACAAAAGTGTCTATGCGTATGTGCCTGACATGATTCGCTACTATTTGAGCGAGACGCCGGTATTGCTGAATGTTGAGACCTATCTTTGCCGTCATCCCGAGCAGCTTGAGTACACCTTGGACAACATTGACAAGCTGGTGATCAAGGTGGTGGGCGGCTCAGGCGGCTATGGCATGCTGGTCGGGCCGCACGCAACGCCTGCCGAGCGAGCTGCGTACGCGGAGCAGGTCCGCAAAGATCCGGCCAGCTATATTGCGCAGCCGACCTTGAATTTGTCCCGCTCGCCATGCGTGACTCCCGGCGGGACGCAGCCGCGCCATGTCGATCTTCGCACTTTTGTATTGTCTGCGAAACAGACTCGCATCGTGCCGGGGGCGTTTTGCCGAGTGGCGCTCAAGGCCGGCTCTTTGGTAGTCAATTCCAGCCAGGGCGGCGGCGGCAAAGATCTGTGGGTGCTGTCAGCATAGCCGCTTATGCTTTCGCGCACGGCACAGGGACTGTACTGGATGACCCGCTATCTGGAGCGGGCCGAGCACACCTGCCGGCTGCTGGCCGAGCAGATGGCGCTGCTTGAGGATCGCGAGGTTGAGGAAATTGATCAGTACTGGCGGCGGCTGTTCAGGTCGACTGGATTTGCGGCTGTCGGCACCCACAATATCGAAAGCTTTAACGATGAGGACTTCATGCTGACCGACTCTTACACGCTGACCGATATTCTGACCTTTGATGCAGCCAATCAGAGTTCCATTGTCTCAAGCGTCAGCGCTGCCCGCGAGAATGCCCGGCAAGTGCGCAATGTGATCGGCCGGCAGCTGTGGCGCAAACTCAATACTGCGTACTTGGATATGCAGACGATGAGCATGACGCGCGTGTGGAATTCTGACCCGGTGTCTTTCTTTTTGAATCTGGAAGATGCGATCCGCACCCTGTCGAGCATTATGCACAGCACCATGTACCGCGACCATGGGTGGAATTTTCTGCGTCTGGGACGCTATGTCGAGCGACTGCAGATCGTGGTGTCGCTGCTGAGCGCCCAAGTTGAAATATTTCCGGCCAGTGAGGCGCATTCAGACCCGGACTGGTCATCTTTGCTGAGCGCCTGCGACTCGCAGCTGGCCTATAACCGCAAGCATTCGCCGCTGGCGTATCAGCCGCAGAAGGTTTATGCATTCCTGATCTGCGATGTCGCGCTGTCTCATTCCGTCTGCTTTTCTCTGCGCCAGATTGTCGGCAACCTGCACACTGTCTCGCAGGGACGTGCCGAAGCAAAGATTGTCAGCATTGACGATCATACGTGCCAGATTGAGCGGGACATCGGCCGTGACTGGCAAAGCGCTTATCCGGACGAGGCGGAATTGAGGGATGTTCTGCGGGGCGTCCAGGCGGAGAGTCTGAAGCTCAACGACGCGATAGCAAAAGCTTACTTTGACTATCAGCTTGACCGTCGGGTGACCCAATGAGCGAGCGAGTCGCGCGACGCTTCAAGGTCCAGCATCTCACTGAATTTGACTATGAGAATCCGGTGCAGCGGGCGGTGATGCTGGTGCGTCTGCAGCCGCGGATCAGCAATTCTCAGAAACTGCTCAGCTTTGGCTTTGAGATTGAGCCGCAGGCGCAGCCCGTTGTGTTCACGGATTCATTCGGCAACGCCTGCCATATGATGGACTTTTATTCGACCGAGCATTCCAAGCTGCAGGTGAAGTCGTTTTCTGAAGTCGAGGTGCGGCCGCGCGGCGCGGCCATTGAAGATTTTAGATCACTGAGCTGGGAGCAGATGACAAGCGCCACTGACAGGATTGCGCACTGGGATTATCTGACTGACAGCCAGCGGGTGTACACGAGTGCGCAGCTGGCGGATTTTGCTCAAGCCCACGGCCTGACCCGCAAGAGCGCGCCGTTTGCAACACTGAAGAGTGCTGCTGAGAAGCTGCTTAAGGTGCTGAAGTATGAAACGGGCACGACGGAAGTCAACTCAAAAATTGAGGATTGCCTGGATCTGGGCCGCGGCGTGTGTCAGGATTTTACGCATATCATGCTGGCGCTGGGCCGCGGCTGGGGTATTCCAAGCCGCTACGTTTCCGGCTATCTGCATCTTTATCCTGAGAACAGTGCGCTGGTAACAGAAAATGCCAGCCATGCATGGTCGGAATTTTATTTTCCGCAGGTCGGCTGGGTTGGCATTGACTCGACCAACAGCGCGATGATCGATAACCGCTACATTCGGGTTGCAGTCGGCCGTGACTACGCTGATGTCGCGCCGACCAAAGGCGTCGTTTATGGCGGCGGAAAGTCATCTTTGCGGGTTGATGTCACGCTGGCGCATCAGGATGTGCTGCAAGACGGCAGGACGCCTGAGCAAGGCGAGCAGTAGGCCTGGACACAGCCATTGATGCAGTGGGCAGACTGGCAGGCAAGAAAGTCTTCATGACTGCGGCTGGAGCCGGCATCGGCGAGGCGTGCGCGCTGGCCATGGCGCGAGAAGGAGCTTGTGTGCATGCCAGTGACATTGACTGTGCCGCACTGGACCGCCTGGCTCAGAAAAACGATTCGATCAATTGCATTGAGCTGGATGTCACGGATGGCGAGGCGGTGTATCGCCTGGCGGAGTCTGTGCCCGCCCCGGATGTGATTTTCAATTGCGCCGGATTTGTGCATGACGGCACCTTGCTGGAAGCAGATGATGAGATTTGGCGCCGGTCATTTGAGATCAATGTCAGAAGCCAGGCGCGTGTGATTGAGACATTCCTGGAGTCCATGATTGCCAATGGGGGCGGCTCCATCATCAACATGGCGAGTGTTGTCTCCGCGCTGACCGGCGCGGCCAGCCGTGCAGTCTATGGCGCAACCAAAGGCGCGGTTCTGGGTCTCACCAAAGCGATTGCGCGGGATTATGTCAAGCAAGGCATCCGGTGCAATGCCGTTTGTCCAGGAACGGTGCTGACGCCTTCACTGCAAGAGCGGATGCGGGCAAGAGGCCATTATGAGAGAGCTTATCAGGATATTCTGAGCCGTCAGCCAAGCGGCGAGATGGCTATGGCAGAGGATATTGCGCCCATTGTGGTATACCTCGCTTCGGATGAGTCAAAAGCGGCCACCGGACAGTTTTTTGTTGTCGATGGCGGCTGGACGATCTAATTGCGGCCATGGCAAAAGAGCGACTGGCACTGTTTGGCATCGGGGCCATGGGGTATGGCGTGGGCATGCGTCTGCTCGCGGCCGGCTATCCGCTTCGCATTGCCGTGCACCGCTCCAGATCCAATGCTGAGCGCCTGCTTGAGCAAGGGGCGCTGGAGATGCTGTCACCGCAAAGCGCTGTTGAGCAAAGTGATGCAGTGCTGCTTTGTCTGCCCACCTCGGCGGATACGCTGGATTTTGTGGAGCGGACAAGCGACGCGCTTGAAAGCCGGCATCTGATCATTGACCTTGGCACTTCTTCGGTGGCCGATGCCAAAAATGTGGCGGCGAAGCTGCAATCCAGAGGGGTCTGTTTTGCAGAGGCGCCCCTGGCCGGCGGGCAGGCGCAGGCGGCGGCGGGGGAACTGGGTGCGTTTGTCGGTGCGACCGATGCCGTGTTTTCGAAGATCAAGCCGATCCTGGCAAGTTTTTGCACCTCGATCCAGCATTACGGGCCAGTCGGGTGTGGCGGCGCCGCAAAACTGGTCAGCAACTATCTGGTGCTGAGCATGGCGCTCTCAATTGTGGAAACGTTCCGTGCAGCCCAAGCGCTGGGAATTGACTGGCGAAAATTCCATGATACGATTCGCCGCGGCGCCGGCAATTCGATGGCGCTGGAAAGAATGGTCGGCACACTGCTTGAAGAGGGCAGTGACCAAGGCTATGCCTTCAGCATCAAGCATGCTCGCAAAGATCTTGAGTATATTGCGCAGCTGAGCGAAATGTACGGAATCGAGCCAATACTGAGCAAAGCTGCGCTGGCTCTGTTTACTGAGGCAGATGAGAAAGGCTTTGGCGAGCGCTTGGTTTCTGAGCTGCTGCGCGACGATATTCTCCGCGTACTGGAACGATTTGGACAGCGGATCTAGGGTGCACCGAAACTTGAGCGCAGCGTGTGTCGTGACGTTTCGAGCCGATTGACGGCAGCTGCAGCCGCGAATCCGGGGTGCCTATGCTCATGCCTATGGCGCTGAGCAATTTCTGGCAGAGGAGCTATTTCGTGCTTTAATTCTGCATCCATTGCCAATCAAAGGTCACTCAATGTATCCAATGTCCAATTATTCGGACCATTAAACCATCTGGCAATTTGGGCTGGGTCTTTATCAAGCAAATTGGCCAAGTCTTTTTTTGGAAATCAGATCGAATCGTAACCGGCGGCAAGGCCGGCTGGATTTTTGGCCATGTCTCGGCCTGAGATTCTCAACAATTTCAGCCATGCTCCGGAAAATAGTGTATAAGCGGCAGAAGAATCGTGTCCCTGCTTGAGAATCCGGTGTCTCCCTTGAGGCCTGGCCCTCGCTGCGGCGGCACCCTGTCCACTGTCCTGAGGATGACGCTATGAGCCGCATCATAAAAAACGCTTCACCCCCCCCCTCGCTAGGCTGACGGCCCTCGCGGCCGCGATGGCGCTCTTCTGGCTGCTTGCAGGAGCGGCGCAGGCGCAGACGCCGCCCAGCTGCACCAGCAGCATCTGCACCGTCTCGCTTGCATCGGTCTCCCAAGTCGTGGACGGCTGCGGCGAGCACGCCACACCGGGCCGCATGAAGCTGACTCTCTCGTCCACCAACCCCAGCGTGACGCGACGGAGCTTCAATCTCAACCTAGGATTCATTACCTCAACAAACGATTTCAACTCCACTTTCAGCGACTGGGAGTGGCGGACTGCGGCGATCGGCGGGAACCAGTGGCGCGACCCGGATGGGACCAGGAACATCAATTTCTCCGGCGGCGTGCTCGGCGACAACATCATCGAGGTGCGCCCCAAGGCCGGCGCCCATGTCTGGACCAACCGCAATCCCAGGAATATCAACCAGGGCCCCGGCGAGCTGGTGATCCCGGTCTTCAGCCCGCCTGTAAACACATCACAATGGACGGAGACCGGCAGCGCCTACTTCCTGTTCATGGGCGGCAAGGGCTGCGCGCGGGTCAACGAGGGGGGCGAGAAGATCGGCGGCAACCAGTGAGACAGCGGGCCGACAGGCCCGCCCCGCTGGTTTCAGCAGCTGTCTGATCGCCCGGCTTCCGGCGGCCGTGCCGATCCGGGCGGGCTCCGGCTGTTCCCGGCCGGTGCGGGGCCGCGATGCCAGGGCGGCCCCGCCGCCATTGCGCCCGGAACGGCTCATGTGAGCAAGCACGGAGACAAAGGATGTTCCAATGGCTGCTCAATCTGTTGTCATTCTGAACATGCGGAGGCTTCTCGCCAGGCCGTGTTCCCAGGCCGAGCTTTATGGCTCAAGCTGAGGCACCGCCGGATTTTTCAGACCGATCATTTTTTGCAATATCAGCTGACCTGCCTGTCGCCCATGCCCGGCCGGGCTTGATATCCAGCCGCCTGAATTCACAATAAACGGGCATCGCCATCTTGAAAGCTTGAAACCATCAGCCGCGGACAGCTTGGGTCGCGATTTGATATAGCTCCCTTTTTTTGCCATATTTCTTTCTTTTGCAAGCGTAGCAAAATACGCCAGTGTAGATTGAAAAATCTTATTTTTTGTATCAAGCGCCGCATTCCAACACAATGTAGTTTCCGTTGTGGCCAAATTTGCGTGAAACGCGCTTGCTTGCAATGGCGATAACCCGCCCCGTCGGAACTTGCATTGTCTGGCCTGAGTTGTATAGCTTCTCCGCGCGCGAGGGGACAACGCATGCTCCGATTTTGGAGAGCCCTTCTTTTGTCAGATCGGGCAAAGCTTTGACAGGTATAGCTTTTCCAGTCAGTGTGGATTTTCTGGTTTTTGCATAAAGGCCATAGGCAATTTTGACAAGTATCTGCTCCGCTGCCAGCTTTCTAAGCACGCGTCCTATTTGGTCACGGTCAGACAAGTCCAGAAAGTCTGCAGGCGCGAAAACCGAATTTTTGCTGCGACTTATTCTATATTTGATTCTGCTTTCTAAAGTATTGAGAGCCATTATTCATTTCTACAAAAATGCGTTGCTTTGGGGTATTCCTGCGGTCATTTGAGTTTGCGTATGCGATCAACAACTTTCAGCTGCCTTTGATTTTTTGGCACTCTTGAAAATCTTGAAAAAAATTATAAAACAAAGTCTTAATGAATTTATTCTAATGCAGTAAGGATACTAATTCACAGGCACTTTTACGTTCACATACGCAGACCATTCGCTGCCACTATTCAGAGAAGGAGGATCGTATCCCGGGACTTCGTGGCAGTACTCACTACTGTATTTTCTGAATGTAATTTCCTTGATTTGCAGGGTGATACGGTATTTTTTGATATCTGGCTGTAGGGTGGCCGGCCGGTATTGACAACAATAGAATCGGTCTCCGAGCCTTCGCAGGGAATGTTTATTCGATCAGATCGCGTGGATACACCGAGGCATGGAGGACCTGGAAGACCGCCGCCGTCATACAGAGAGCAGGTTATCCGATAACTGACATGCAGCTCCCCGCCTTTCACATAGTCGCTCCACATATTTTCTGTGCGAATTCTGAAATGCGCATCACCTCCTGAGCTGATCGTTCCCCAAGCTGTCTCGGCGATGATACTGGGAATAACGCTCTGCGCCCCGGCCGGCAATGCAAAAGCCGCAAGGCATAGAACGACTGCGAGTTGAGTGACGGGGGTGATTTTCATCAGATGTTTCATTTTGATTACTCCGAATGAAAAAATCAGGCATTCCAGCCGATACTGCCCTGACGTTTGATTTTCGTATTGATGGTTCTGGTTGATAGAACTGTTGCTGTATGCAGAAAGAAAGTGTCCGAGACTTCAGCTGAAGCTGCGGTCCTCAGGCCGGGACTCTCAATTGGGAGTATACCCATCATGCATGAAAGATCCTGTATTTTTTCAGTTTGTGCATCCGCTGCCACTGTGCATCCGCTTGAGTAATCGAATGGAAAAATGAGGTCGGCCGACGCAATGCCTCAGAAGCGAATACAGCGTATCGCTCTTAACCGCGATAGACCTCTTTTCGGTGCCATTCGATGAATGGATCCGCAGGCCATTGCGCATTCTCAGCCGGCAGATGAATTTCTTTGTGATCAAATCTATCGAGCCATTCGTGCCTGCCATCGCCGGTGGCATGTCGGCTCACCTCTACCTTGAGATTGTCTGACAGCGAGAATGCGCCGCCATCGAACAGTCGGTGATGCAGGCTGCATAAAGCGATGCCATTGGAAATTGAGTTCGGGCCCTGGTGCGAGTGCCACCGGATGTGGGCCGCCTCCAGGCCGATCGGCACAGTGTCAATCGCGACAGCGAAAGTGCAGACGGAACATTGATTCCCGTACGCATTGCGGACTTTTGCGGCAAATTCGGAACTTCTGACTCTGCGGCGAGTGATCTCGTAGGCCTCATTGTTTTGGGCAAGCCGAAAATCGGTGTCACCAATTGATGCTTTGAACCCAGCCGCTGCCAGAATATCATCATGACGGCTGGCCGGGAAGTGGTCATTCAGAATATTGAAAACAACTTGAAGAGTCAGGATTCTGCTGTTTGCCAAGGCCTCTTGCAGCGGCGGTATGAATTGCCCGTGTGCGCCGGCACTCTTCAAGTCGGTTGCAAAGGGATCATTGCTCGCCGTCATTCTGATTTGATCCCGTTCTGGAATCATCCAGATGTTGTCATGCTGCAAGCGCCAAAACGGAAAATGCGGTTTGGGGCTTGCATTGGCGGGCCGGCCAAATCTTTGCAGAAGCCGCTTCAGATCAGCTTCCACATCACAGTAGGCGATCGGCTGAAGCTCTTCTCTCAAAATGCGCGCCAGCGCCAGCAGAACCAGCAAGGGTTTATGCGGCGCACGCTTGCCATCTTGTATGTGCGTATTGAGCGCACCGAACAACTTCAGTATCTTTTCATCTGTATACTGCTCGGCTTGCCGCACATCGCGTTTGAGCACGCTTTCTTTTAGCGGCTCAGTCATGGGAGGGACAATTTTTGATTGAATGCATAGAGAGAAAATATACATGATACACAACATTTCGGCTCAGTCATGGGAGACAATTTTTGATTGAATGCATAGCGGATTTTGCCGCAGATGCCAATACATGGCTCGGTTTTTGCGACCGGGCTGATCTGCGTGAGAGTGTCGGCATGCTCGATTTCAATCAGCTGGTGAAAGGCACCAGAACATCAGCCAGCTCTGTTTGCAGCGCCGGTTTCCAGCACATTCCATAAACCACTTCGATCGTCAGGCGGGTCTTGACACAGCCCGATGCGGCGCGCGGATAGGCTTGATGCAAGGCCGATTGCACTGGTTTCGAGCGCAGTCGCTCCGCATGATCAAACAGCTTGCAGTCAAGTTTTAAGACACATAATTCGTTGATGAGCCATTCGAAATCTGCAAAATCGACATCACTGGATTCAGTATCGATGATCGGGTTTTGATAGCCCGCGGTCACCAGCAAATCCCCGACATCATGCATGTCAGGGAAAGCCGCGATGAAGTCGAGGCCGCTGATGGCTTGCACAGCTTCGAAAAGCTGCCAAAAAGAACGAGGTCCGAATATTGAGAATAGAAATACGCCTTGCGGCTGCAGGATGCGAAAGACTTCTTGAAAAAAATTCTCGTGACTGCAAAAAGATGGCGTCAGATTGGCGATCACCAAATCGAAGGTGTCAGCGGCGGCGGGAAGCTGATCCATGGCGGCAGCGGCGCACTCAGCTTGGGCATTGCGCTGGACTTTTGCTTGCTCCGCAGTCATCGAGTCGGGAGAATAGTCCGTATCGATCCGCAAGTCGCAAGATTGAAGCTCGCTGAACGCGCCGCCGGGCAGACCCAATGTCGCAGCAACGGAGCTGGAGATTCCAAAATCAGTCAGTCTTGCTCTGAGCTCATCGCCCGCCAGCGCAATGATGGATGAATGCGCGGCGCTGCCGCCAGCGGCGCGCGCCGAGTCAACCTCAATGCTCATGTTGCGGACAGCGCATGCCGGGCAGCCAGTGACAGGTAATGCCGGTGTTTTGAGTCAACCCACCTGTTGAGCTCCTCAATGGATCCGGTGTTGATGCAAATGTCATCAGCCATGCCGAGTCGATGCTGCCGGGCCGCTTGCATATTGATGATGCGGCGGACCTGCTCAGGTGTTTGCTTGTCGCGCTTCGTCACTCTCGCAATTTGGACCTCTGGAGGCGCGTCAACGACCAGTACCCGATCAATACCGTAGTCGCGCTCGCTTTCGGCCAGTAATGGGATGACAATGATCGTATACGGTGACTTCGCTTGCGCGGCAGCCTCATGGATCCGTCGGGCGATGATTGGATGCAGAATGTTTTCCAGCTGCTGCCTTTTGCGCACGTCGCCAAAAACAATGCTGCGCAGCGCAGCCCGATCAAGGCGGCCTTGACCATTGAGCACAGGCTCCCCGAAAGTGTCCGCAATCTGCCGGAGCGCCGGCTGGCCCGGCTCGACTGCCTCACGTGCAATGAGGTCCGCGTCAATGACATCGATTCCCAGGTGCCTGAACCGATCTGACACTGCGGTTTTGCCGCTGCCGATACCGCCTGTCACTGCGACTTTGAATGCCGGCATAGGCGTTCAGCCTCAGCGCAAAGGACTCTCGATCACTGCTCCGCCCAGGCAAATGTCACCGTCGTAAAATACAATCGACTGACCGGGTGTGACAGCGCGGACGGGGCGGTCGAATTCAACACGGATCTCATCGCCATTGGCGGCTGCGATTCTGCAGGGCTGATCGTGTCCCTGGTAGCGGACTTTTGCCATAACCCGATCGGTGCCAGGCGGGTGACCGGCGATCCAGTGAACCTGCCGCGCTGCGATTCTGTCACTGAAAAGCAGGGGGTGGTCGTGTCCTTGAACCGCGACGACTGTGTTGGTCTCGATGTTTTTGCCAGCGACATACCAGGCCTCGCCCGGACCGCCAATGCCCAGGCCGGCGCGCTGGCCAATGGTATAAATGCAGGCGCCGCTGTGCGCGCCGATGACGGCGCCTTTGTCGTCGACGATTTCACCGGCGGCGGACTCGACATAGCGGCGGATGAATGCGCTGAAGTTGCGCCGGCCGATAAAGCAGATGCCGGTACTGCCTTTTTTGTCAAAGTTGTCAAACCCCAGCTGTCTGGCTTTTTCCCGCACTTCGGTTTTGGTCATCTCGCCGATCGGGAAAATCGTCCGCTTCAGGGATTCAGAACGGATGCCGTAAAGAAAGTAGCTCTGATCTTTCGTCAAGTCGCTGCCGCGCCGCAGCGAAGGCGCCTGTGCGCCGCCGGCGATGCGGGCATAGTGTCCTGTGGCGACATAGTCGGCGCCGAGTTTCATGGCCCACTGGGGAAATTCGCGAAATTTAATCTCGGCATTGCAGACAATATCCGGATTGGGGGTCTTGCCGCTTTTGAGGTCTTCAATAAATCCGGCAAATACCCGCTCCCAGTATTCATAGGAAAAGTTGACCGTCTTCAGCTCTATGCCAAGAATGCTGCAGACCGCCTCAGCATCGGCCAGGTCTTCGGCGGCGCTGCACTGGTCATCGTCTTCTTCTTCCCAGTTTTTCATGAATACCCCCGTGACCCGATAGCCTTGCTCGATCAGCAAAGCAGCTGATACAGAAGAATCAACACCGCCAGACATGCCGATGATGACAGAGGGTGATTTTTTGCCCGCACTCATATTGAGCCGCAGCGCCTCCGGGCGGGCATCTTTCGACACCGAGTCACAGTCATATCAGCTCGCAGCTTTCAGCGCTGATGCCGTCGCGCCGAGACGCTCGCCCAAAGCGAGGCAGAGTTTCTCTTCGTCTTCACTGAGCTGCGAATTGCCGCTCATGCCTGCCCAGTGCGAGGCGCCGTATGGGGTTCCGCCAGTCTGCGTTTTGGCCAGCTGCGCGATGGTGTATGGAATGCCCAGCAGCACCATGCCGTGGTGCAGCAGCGGCAGCATCATGGACAGCAAGGTCGATTCCTGACCGCCGTGCAGGCTTGAAGTGGAGGTAAATACGCAGGCGGGCTTGCCGGCGAGCGCGCCGGCCATCCAAATTGAGCTGGTTGAGTCGAGAAAGTGCTTCAGCGGTGCGGCCATGTTCCCAAAGCGGGTTGGGCTGCCGAGCGCCAGTCCGGCGCAGCGCTCAAGATCTTGTATTGTCGCATAAGGATGACCTTCGGCTGGAATTGTGTCATCGACCGCCTCAATGGTGGCCGAGACCGGCGGAACGGTTCTGACCACGGCCTCGCACTCATCAATCAAGTTGATGCCGCGGGCGATGATATTCGCCATGCGCTCACAGCTGCCGTCGCGGCTGTAATACAGAACTAAGATGGAGTGCATAAGTCTTGCCCCAATGTGAGTGTATGACCGCTGAAGTTTATGTTGCGGCGGATTCGCTGCGGTATGCCGGTCTCATCGCATTGCACTGTCCAAGTGCGAAAAATGACCGAAAAACATGAGAATCACGCCGCCGACAATCAGCATTCCACCCGCAATTTTAGTCCAGCCCAGCGTTTCATTCAGAAACAGCCAGGAAGCGAGGACCGCCAGCAGAATCGTACCGCTCACAACAATCGGAATGGCGAGGTTCGCTGCCATCCCCGGCTGGCCAAACACCCCTCGAAACAGGTAGAAGTAGCCGATCTCGGCCGCCCCGATGCACAGTCCTGCGACAACCGCCCACCCCAGTGCGGGCGCTGAGATTGAGAATACCGCGCCGCCTCGCGCCAGCAGGCCGGCAGCGAATACGCAAGAAACCAAAAGCGCTGCCGCCTGCAGCGAGATCGTTGCGACAATGGTTGTGGTCGTCTGGCTTGGCACGTAATTTGTGGAAACCTTGACAAACACGCTGTAACCGGCATACAGTGCAGTGACAAAGAGTAATAAAATAATTGATGGATACATGAATGTTCCCAGTCTGGTGGATAAGCGTTTCTGCCAGAAGCGGACTCACGAAACTTTATTGAGCCAGAAGACCGTGGATACGATCAAATATACGCTAAGCGAATCCCAGATACCGAAATTCTGGTACAACATTGCCGCTGACCTGCCAGAACCGCCGCCGCCGGTGATGCATCCCGGCACGGGTGAGCCAGTCGGGCCGGACGATCTGGCACCGCTGTTTCCGATGGAAGTGATCCTGCAGGAAGTCAGTACTGAGCGCTATATCGAGATTCCACAGCCAGTACTCGACATTTTGCGCCAATGGCGGCCCAGCCCGCTGTTTCGCGCTCGCCGTCTGGAAAAGGCCCTTGACACGCCGGCCCGCATTTTCTACAAATATGAAGGGGTCAGCCCGGTCGGCTCGCACAAGCCCAATACAGCCGTCGCGCAGGCGTTTTACTCCAGCGCTCAGGGCGTCAAGCGCATTGCGACGGAGACTGGCGCCGGCCAGTGGGGTTCTGCGCTGTCGCTGGCCGGATCATTTTTTGGTCTGGAGATTGAGGTGTACATGGTGCGGGTCAGCTACGATCAGAAACCTTATCGGCGCGCGTACATGGAAAGTTTTGGCGCCAGCTGCACCGCCAGTCCGAGCGACAGGACCCAGGCTGGGAGAGTCATTCTCGAACAGGACCCGGACAGCAATGGCAGCTTAGGGATTGCAATCAGCGAGGCGGTGGAAGCTGCCGCGCAGCGCGAGGATACAAAATATGCATTGGGCAGTGTCTTGAATCATGTGCTGCTGCATCAGACGGTGGTCGGTCAGGAAGCAATGCTGCAGATGGAAATGGCGGATGCCTACCCGGATGTCGTGATCGGCTGCACTGGCGGCGGCAGCAATTTTGCCGGGCTGGTCTTTCCGTTTTTAGGCGCGCAGTTCCGTGACGGCAAGACTGTTGATGTGATTGCGGTTGAGCCGGCGAGCTGCCCGACGCTGACCCAGGGGGTCTATGCCTATGACTTTGGCGACACTGCCAACCTTACGCCGCTGGTCAAGATGCATACGCTGGGCTCAAAGTTCATGCCGCCGAAATCGCATGCCGGCGGGCTTCGGTATCATGGCATGGCGCCGCTGGTGAGTCTGGCGACAGAGCTCGGATTTGTGCGGCCGCGGGCGTACACGCAGACGCATTGTTTTGGGGCTGGGGTTCAGTTTGCCCGAAGCGAGGGCATTTTGCCGGCGCCGGAAGCGAATCATGCTGTTGCCGCGGCTATTGATGAAGCGAACCGCTGCAAGGAGGAGGGGGCTGCCAAGACGATTTTGTTCAATCTGTGCGGACATGGCAACTTTGACATGCAGGCCTACATGGATTATTTTTCAGGAACCATGAAAGAGCATGAATACTCAAAGGACGAGGTCGCAATGGCATTGGCTGGATTGCCAAGTCTTGCCTAAGATATTTTTCTATCTTCTTGAAAAATTAACTCTCTATCGGATCACTGCTTTTGCTCGGACATAACAGCGCACAGTCTTGCCAGTATGCTGAGGCATCTGCTGAAATCATAAATTGGCGATGACTGAATGAGTCGCGGCGGAAACTTTAGATTGAATCTGAATCAATCGCCATCGGTTTTTTAAGCTGCCAGTACTGTTGCAGCAGCAGTAATTTCTGCAGCCTGGTCCACCTTGAGGCCGCTGGGCAATGTGATTGAAGGGCGGGCTGCAGATATCCGAATCTAATGAGGCGGCTGTGTCGAAAAAATTGCGTCGATAAGTTTTTTCAATGCCTCTGCATTGATTGTCATTACGATGGCAGCCGCAGTACTGGGTTTTGGCAAAGTCAAGCCAACACCTCTATCTCCAATCAACAATGCCAAGATCGCAGGCTAAATGAACCCGGCCAGCTCAAGACCGGGCAGTACTCGCGTCAAAAAAGTAAATGTGCGGCCGTTTGGCAGAACATCTCGCAACCCCTGAATCACTGATGAGTCTTTTCTCAATTTAGCAGCCAGTCTTTCTTTGATTCAGAGATTGCAAATAGCATCTTCAGAACATATTTACGCAGTTCATTTCCGAATTGCCGGGCCAACTCTAGATTTTCATCCTTCGCAATTTCTCCAGTCCCAGTAAGAGAAGACTTTAACTTAATTCTCAAATCTTCTAACTCGTTGACTTCCGGTGTTCCACTGTCTTTAGTTGCTTTCATTTGCGTGATCAGGTCACATAAGTGTCGAATTTCATTCGAAAGACTTCGCAGGTTAGCGTTGCATTCTTCAAAATTATCTGATTGAATTGAATCATCGATAAATTGGTGAATTTTCTTTAACCCAATATCCGACGAAAAGTATGGCGCCTGCCGTAATCAGTGCCGGGACAATAGGCAGAAAGCAGCAACTAGTAAAACAATTCATGCCTTATGATTCTGAATGCAATTCAAAAGGAGGAGTTCTATTTTTTCTCCATGCTCTATATAGTGCATAATTTCCCGTTCAAGCAGCGGCTCGCTTTCACTTTTAATTCTAATGCAGTTTCGCGCCTTTGAGGTTCCTTCAATCCGAGCTAAACCTCCAAAAGCCTCTTCAAGGAAAGAAGTGGGATACCCCCATGGAGCCCCATCCATATCCACGTGCAATTTTTCATCATTTTCAATGGCTTTTTTAAATGCTGGTCGTAAGTGCTTTTCTCTGAACTCTTCACCAGACCCGACACCTTGAGTTTCGAATCTCGGACCAGGCAGTCTCACTTTATCCATTACTCGAATTTTCATATCGTATACCTTTTTTCTCAGATGCAGTCCAAGTGAGGACGGTACCATGCAAATCCTCACCAACGTTGCGGAATCTCATGCTCGCGATATCTCCCTCTACTTGACCTGTGCGCACGTGAAGATTTTGCAGCAATCCTTGCTCTGAGGCATGCTTCATTCGTGGTAACCCCAGCCCGCGGCCTTTATGTCTAGTTCGGGAACCTAATTTGCCGTCGAAAGCATCTTTCACCACATCTTCCGGTCGATATGATATTAACCTATCTTTCATGGTGGCAATCCATGATTTTGCCTCCCTGCTTCCGCAAATTCCTACGCCAAGATCAACGAATGCAAAATAAGCTACGCCGTTGTTAATCATGACACCTGCAGTCCACTTTTCAAGCGGGTCCGGTTTATTGCTGACTCGACTTTCGCTCGCATTGTATCCTGCATGATTATGTGTGCTCGTCATGCATTCTATCAAATTCTGCCAGCTAGCTGCCAACTGTGCTTTGGGAATATTGACGTGAAATCGGGCAAATTCAATTAATTTGATTGCTTCCGCGGCCATGACCATTGTTTCTTGGGATCTTGTCCAAGTCGCTTTTGGTGCCGGTAATTCAGCGTGGTCTTTGAAAAGGTTTCCGAAAAATCCTGATGCGATAAAGTCACTGGCTATATTGACATCATCTGGCAGATTCCCACTTACTTTTGACCTCTGCCCGGTTGATTCTTTTAGGGTGTGTTAACGCTACGCAGCGCATCGATGATCAGCGCGAAGACGACGAATCCGAGGTACATGACATCAAGCTTGTCGAAGCGCGAGAACACTCTGCGGAAGCCCTTGAGCCGCCGGAACAGGCGTTCCACCTCGTTGCGCCGCCGGTACATTTTCCGGTCGTATTCCCAGGGAGAGATGCGGCTGCTCTTCGGCGGCACCACGGGTGTGAAGCCGAGGTCGGATGCCAGCCGGCGGGTCTCATCGTCCTCACAGGCCCGATCCATGACGAGCGCCGGGCGGCTCGGCGGTCTCGCCAGCCGCTTCAGGAGCTTCCGCCCCTCCGGGGCATCGTGCGCGCTGCCGGGAGAGCGCGCGAAGGCCACGGCGGTCCGGTCATCCGCGGCAGCCAGATGAAGCTTGGTGTTCCACCCGCCCCGGGACTTGCCGATGCACTGGGCGCCGTTTTTTTTAGCGCCCCCGTGCCGTCGGGATGCACCTTGATGCTAGTGCTGTCAAGGCTCAGGACCTCGACCCGGATGCGGATCATCCGCTCCCGCTGCAGGTGCTCGAACACGCGGTCCAGGACCCCGTTCCTCGACCACCGGCTCATGCGCGTGTAGATGGTGTGCCAGTTGCCGAAACGCTCCGGCAGGCCGCGCCACTTGCAGCCGTGCTCGGCCACGTAGAGAATGGCGTTCAGCACCTGCAGGCTCGAGAGGCTGACATTGCCCCGCTGCCTCGGCAGCAGCGGGGCAATGCGCTCGTACTGTGCCCGTGTAAGTTCCATTGCCGGTTCCTCCGCTCTGTTCCAGACGACAATCACGGGTGATAATTGTATCATATCCAGATCAAATTGTGTTAACAGGCCCTAGTTCATCAATACTCGCAGAAAGATAAATAACGCCATCTATGAGAAAAACTCGATAATTTCGACAAATCCACGAAAATGTCTTTTCCTCCCATCTTGATATGGTTTCGGATTTTGTTACATTCACTCACGGTTCCGCGACCTTTTGCTTTTGTGTCCAACCTTTCTGGAAGCAAAATTGTTACTTTTTCGAAGTTAACAAACTTTCTAGTTTTCTTTTTGTTTAAATTTGTTTTGTCGTAAGCATTGTTTGGCTTCTGTGTATTCCGTGACCTCTTCTTTTGTTTGGCTGCGATACGACGTTTTTCTAGTTTCAAACGTCGTCTTTTAGACTGATCGATCCAGCTGGATGTTGTGTAGATTTTTTTTCACTTACTAAACGCTTGCTTGTAATTGTCAGTGGTTTCTGCTTATGCGTTTGGGGTTAACTGTTTAATGAATCTTATAACGCACTTGCCTGTTTAATGTGTCTGGCCATCGCACGGTCAGCGCAACACCTCTCCTTCGAGTTCAAATGTGTCTTTCCAGCGGTTCAAGGGAGTTGCATATTCCAATCTTTTTTCATGCTGAAGCCGTCCAACTACGATACCGGGATGAATATTTATTTCGTGTGCGAAATGCTTGATTTCCTGAGCTGATTGAAGATTAAGCAGGTCACCGAGACGTGATTGCGGGATGAGCATGTTAGCCGCCTCTAAATCCGCTTCTTTTTCCATTTTGCTGTCACTTGAATTGACTCCAAAGCTGTCCAAGAAAATGTTCAGTTTATTCTCGGAATGAAGCAAAATGTGAGCTGATTCGTGGAAAAGAGAAAACCAGAACCTGTCATTGGATTTGCCGTGAAGTGAGAGCTGAATCAACGGACTGTGCGGATTCAGCCAGCGAGCGATGCCGCTGAGGTCAGCCTTGGGAACGGAGGGAACAAAAATCAGTTTGACACCCGACTCGCTAAACGACCTGTGAAGTTCAGGCGCAAGTTCGTTCGGCGGCAAGGCGGTGAGTTCACGAGCGTTTAGCAATGCTTCTCGAAACTTTTTCTTGCTGTATGCGGGAACCGTCATTTTCTCAGCTTGAATTTCCCCTATTCTGAGCCATGCAGTAACAGCGCCAATGTCGGAATCAACTTTACAGGCATATCGGAATGAGCCTTGCAAGTTTTTATAACGACTTTCCCATTCTGCCGGTGAGGCAACACTGAAGAATCGGAGCAAAGTTTCAACCAGTTCTGGTTTCATTGCTTCTGTAATACGTCGATTTGGGATGATGCCAACCTTTTTCAGCCAGGGGAGTGGCAGCCAATCCAGCCACCCAATCCAGCTCTCATAGCACCGCTGCGCTTCGAGCCGCGCCCATCGCTCGCGGTAATTCGCTTCTCGGTTCAGCCAGAATTTTGCGGTAGAGCCCAGTACGCGCTCAAGTCGAAGAGCAGTGTCTTCGGTCACTGAAGCCTTCCCTTTGATCAATTGATTGAGATGCTTTGTGGAATAGCCCAGACGTTTTGCCAGTTCGACTTGGCACCAGTCACGCTCTTCGATCAAATCTTTGATGGTGTCGCCAGGCGGCGATATCCAGTCGGATTGAAAGGTTTTGTCTTGATCAGTCATGATAGTCTCCAACATAACAGACGACGATTGAGCTCACTTGAAGCCAATCGACACTGCGCTGACGATTTATCAGTTCAACTCTATTAATTGGCTCAATGACGAGGCGGACGCCGCCTGTCAGCGAAATTGATATTTGTCCAATACGATCTCCTTGCAGCGGATGCGGATTGCCGGCAACGAGTTCAAATACGTTTTCTGCGGCAGCCATATCTTCCAAGCGTGATTGGAGTTTCTTTGCGTTGGCCGAGCCTAGGCGACGTATCGAATATTTCGAATCTTCACATAGTTTCTGCAGGGTTGATGCTTGAAATCCGATTTTCACAATCCGATTTTAAAACATTTACCAATTAGGTAAATAAAAATATTTTAAAGATACTCCATCTGCTGTGGATTTAGTCACTGTTGCCGGATTGTTTTTACGTCTGGGGGATTGAGGTGTACATGGCGTGTGCCAGTTATGATCAGAAACTTTGCCAGCGCGCTTGCATGGAAAGTTTTGAGATCTTAGGAGATTCAAACAATTCTTTCAGAAGGCTGTTCATAGCGCTTGTTTTTGTCGGAGGCGCGCAATCGGATGCTCGTTCTGGAGTCTCTGTCTTGATTTCTTTTTCGAAAATCAAGAGATCTCAAAGATTCAGCCATCACTGTCCGCTCGGGCTGGGCCGGACGTGATTTTAGATGGCGAGGCTGATTTCCAAACAGGTGCTAATTGTCACGGCCAGGCAGTGATTCAATTGGCAGCGACCGCAGATAGTCGCCAAGAGATGGGATGGGAATCTTGTATCGGTCCAGCATATTATTTTCAGGCGCCAGCAATCCGGCATGCAGTGCGTTTGCCAGAAAATCATTCACGGTCTCGCCCTTTTTAGCCCGCGCTGATTCGGTCAATGACTCAATCTCGTCATATGACAGGGAGTCAGCAAAATCACCTGGCTTATTTTCTCCTGCTAAAGCTAGCTTTTGATAGACCCGAGCCCGGTGAGATCCTGCGCTAATCCGATAGCGATAGTATGCGTTTTTCTGCTGAATGCCTTTTTCCAGCGCCTGCGCAAGCAAATGCCGCCGCAGTTTTCCTTCATTGGCACACAGCACTCGTCCGGCCGCGACGCCGATGCGGTTGATGTGCTGCGGCCAGCCCTGTGACAGCTCAGCCAAGGCGCCGGCCCAGACTTTCTTTTCCTCGTCAGTCCCCGTGTAGTAGGTGTCAAGCATCCTTCTCAATGAGTCTTTCGCATCCTCCAGTGAAAGCGGCTCCAAGTTGACAGCCCGATCCGCGGCTGGCCTTGAAAGACCGCAGTCCCGCAACAGGTCTTGAGTGTCGCTCAGACCGAAAAATGCCGTAACCAGCGCAAGGCCCTCTATCGGATTATGCAGCATGTCAAGGACATTTTTCGTCGCGCTCCCAACCGGTATGTTCTGAGCTTCATCGATGAATATAACCATGCGGAAATCCCTCAGCAGCTTGGCCATGCTGCGGAACTCGCTCACTGCGGAAACGCTCTGCTTGCCCTGCACTGCAAATCCAGCAAAGCTGAATCCTCTTTGTGAAAGTCCAGCAAGCAGCTTCCCGCCGAGGTTGGCCAGCTGTTTTAGTTTTGGGGCAAGGTCGCCCGAAGCGGCCTGCGCCAGCCGCAGGCTTTCCTTGCGGACTGCGTCGACGATTTGCAATATCACGCTGTCGGCGGACGCAAGCTCTCCCGGGCGAAGCAGCGCAGCGACCCATGGCTCTTGTGGTTTCGAGTGGAGCTTCACTGCCTCCATGCATTCGAGCCGCAGAGCTGTCTTGCCAGCGCCAGGCGCACCCTGGAAAATTAAAGTCCCGCCGCCGATTCGATTTGAGCGCAGATTACTTGCTGCTCTTTGAAAAATCTCGTACTCACGCTCGCGGCCGGAAAAAAATGCCTCGCGCCCCACTTCTGCTCGGTCTGTTTGATCAAGCCAAACCTTTTCATCAAGAGGCTCGGCAGGAGACGGTTTTGGAAAAGCGGTGTGTTCCATACAAATTGATCTCGCAGTGCCTTGTCAGCGATTTTACCATGAAACCGTACCATCAAAAATATCCAGTTGTGTCTCAGTTTGAGCATTCACCCTGCCGCAAATCACATTGAGTAACGTCAGAAGCTGGGCCGGCGGCAGCTTTACGTTCGTGACCACGGAAATAGCGGTGCAGGAAAACCAGAATAGAAGCTCTCGCATGCAGGAGAAGAGCTTTGCAATCAATTCCAGCAACCCTGTAACGTCCCAGAGCATCACCTTTTCTGGCCTGAAAGAGAATACGCGGTATGTGGTGAGTTTTTACAGGGTCAGTGCGCCCGGCGCTCCTTTGTTCCGCCGCTGCTTCAAGACCCGGGGGGAGTTCACGGCTGCGGAGCAGGGCCTCATAATGGACCGAGACAACGTCCTTGTGCCCGGGGCAATAAGAACCGGATGCTTTGCGGTGGCCGGCACGCAGCAGGACAGAGCGGACTGCATGTGCAATAGGACCCGGGGCGGCACCCCGATCCTGGCCGGCATCACTCAACGCAGCCAGGATTCAAGGCGGCATTGGGGGCGCTAGGACACAGGGCGGTCTGCGGGCCGCCTTTTTCTGCAAGGTGTTTTTGCAATCCTCAGACGGGGCCAATGCCAGCCATTCAAAGCCGAGACACTGCCAAACACCCACTTGAGCGGATGCAGCGCAAGTCGCGAATCAAGCACGAAATTTCTAGAGACCGCATTGCAATTCTCGATCGATGACGCACCCTCTTGAGCCGACTTTCAACTCCTCCTCGAATCGGCGCGAGCTGCAAGTTTGAGAGCAAGGCGATATACTTCATTATCGCGACAACCCAGCGCGAATCATATGCGCTGCGCGGGCGGTTATTGATTTCCCCGGTCAGAGATTCCGGCCTGGAATCATGCCGAGAATGGCGGCTCATAACAAGTCACAGCAAGGATTTCAGGCTGGCGGAAAAGCCTCAAATTAGCTTTTGTGTTTAAATCATGAGGCCCTTGGTCTTATAATGCATGGCACCGCTGACCAATTGAGATAAATAAGGCAATGATATGAATCGACCCTTCGGAAAACTCTGGCTTGATACATTCCTGTCACGCAAGACAACGCCAAAGGTTCCCAGCCAGGACCTGACCGGCAAAACAGTTGTCTTCACCGGTGGAACAGACGGAATGGGACGGATAGCAGTAGAGCGTTTTGCTGAAATGGGCGCTGATATCTGTCTGTTCGGACGTAATATTCCTAAAACCGAAAAGGTTATAGGAGAGCTCCGCACGACAGGACACAAGGGACAGTTGACTTCAGTCCAGTGCGACCTGAGCGATCTCGGGCAGGTTCGCAATGCAGCCAGCGAGGTGCTTGATCGATGCCATCGTATTGATTACTTGATCAACTGCGCAGGCTTGAATTTTCCGGAGCGCACATTGTCGCCTGATGGGTATGAGATGAATTTTGCGGTTAACTACCTTGGGCCGTTCCTGCTGACTGAGCTGTTGCTCGAAAAAATCAAGGCAACGCCGCACTCTTGCATCATCCATCTGACTTCGGGTACCCAGGAAGCTGCCAAGCTGTTTCTGGATGATGTGCATCTCGAAAAAAACAAATGGTCACTGTTCAAATCCTATGCCCATGCCAAACTGTGCTTGCTGATGCACGCGCGTGACGCGGCAGTCCGACTTGAAGGCAGCCAGACTTCGATCAATTGCCTTAATCCTGGCTATATTCATTCAAATCTGGATCGTTATACCCGCCAGGGCCTAGAGCGCCTCTTCGGCGCAATGTTTGGCAGATTGGCTGCCCCCACCTGGGTTGGCGGTGAACGCATTGTCGCTGCCGCTCTGGATTCCAAATACGAGGGAGTGTCGGGAAAGTTCATCTATGAAGACATGCTCTTGGCGCCGAACCCACTGGCATTGGATGATGCAAACGTTGATAAACTGATGGAAATCAGCCGGAAACTCACTGGCCTGACCAAAACAGAAAAAGAACTATGAGCTTTCTAGACCATACAATGATCTGGGCCAAAGGCGAAGCCTTTGAAATGCTGTTGCTTGCTCTAGCCGGAACCTTGCTTTTAATGGCAGCGGGCCTGTTGTGGAAGCTGGCGCCAACCCCCCTTGGACAGGCATTGCCAATACCTCTATCTGTCGTCGCGATGATTTTTATCGTAGCTGGAATTGTCGGCACTTTCGGAAATTCAAGCAAACTCGCCAAGTATGAAAGCGCTTACGAGCAATCCCCGATCAGTTTTGTTCATGCGGAAAAAGCGCGGGTGGAAAAATTTGAGGATCTCTATGCCTACACGATAATCGGCGCCGCCATAGCCTTCGCAACGGCGATCGTCATGTTCAAACTGTCAGAGAATGAGGCATTGCGCGCCATTGCTGTGGCGCTTGTTCTTATCGGCTTGTCAGGATTGGTCATAGACATGTTTTCAAAAGAGCGTGCCACGACTTATGAGCAGGCAATCGATGCTGAGATCGTGCGATTGAATGAAATTGCAAACGACGCGCAATAACTTTCCAAAAAGCACGACAAGATACGCAAAAAGCTGAATGCGGCGCCAATATTCTCAATAATTCCCGTGATCTATGTTCAGAGTTCGGCATCATCAGATGGTCTTTCAATGAGCTAGGCCGGCTGCCGAGCTGAGATTGCAAAATCCAGCCTTTATCGCTATTTCAGCAGTCGCGAAGAAATCCTTCTAGGGGCCCATGCATGAGGAATTTCACCTTTTCGCCCAACAGTTTGTTGCCGAAACAAAATGACAGGCACATGAAGGCCACGCAGATGAGTACTTTGCTTGTGACATTCTATGCAGAGTGAAATCTGTTCTGTGACTTGCCAAGCATTTCAGCCGCTGTGCTCAAGCATAGCATTGAGCCGGCGGACATCCAGAATATCAAGATTTCCGGGTTGGAAGGCGTCTAAACGGTGGCTTCGGCCATTGCGGAAACTCTGGGCACAATCGATGAAGAACAAGCGACATGCATCGCTTTTTTCTCCGGAGCTCATAGTTTGCGGAGCTCTATGGCCAATAGCTTGTCCCACTGCCTCTGCTCAGCGGCTTGCCGCTTCAAGGGGGTTGGAGTGCTTTGCCCTGGGCTATGGGGATTCCAGCGATCATGACGAGCTGCGCGGCGGCAGCCTGCCGGTGGATCTTTTCCTGAAATCGCATGCGCAGCTGGCGAATTTCGATCCTCGCTGCTCAGCGGACAGTCCCGGATCGACAGCGGCATCGCGCTGATGACTCTGTGCTCTTGCTCCTGAAACTTGATCGTCAGCTGCCGGCCATGGCACAGTGCAGCCCGCCCGCGGCATCCAGCCCGGGCAATTCGTCTGCATTAATGTGACATATAAAATCGTGCGGCTGAGATCATGCCGCTGTCCGACCTGAAGCCGTAGTCATGCGCCGCTGAAACGGGGAGCCGCTGACACAAGCCCTCTTCCAGGAAGCCGTGTCGTCGGACGCGTTGATGAAGCAGTTCCTAACGGCCTGCAAAGTTCTCCCGCCATCCAGCAGCTGCAGGGACACGCTGGCGGCTGTGTAATCGGGGTGAGGCCCCTTGCAGCTGTCGTCGGTGCTGGTGCCGTACAGCGTCCACTCGAGCGTGAACTCTTCAGCGGGAATTCCGTTGGGCGCTGTCTTCCTCATTGCGGCATCCCAGGTCTTGTTGAATTGATTGCTGCCAGAGGACGAGAAGCTTTCTCGGCATTGTGCGGACCGATGATCCCGGATTTGCCGAGCGCCCACCCCTGGGTATGCCAGGTGGTCGGGGCCAGGGCGAATTCGGCCGTCGGCGTGAAGTCCGAATCGCTTGTATTGAAAGTTTGGGCTTTGGGGTCGCCGAGGGTGACGCAGGCGCGCAGCAGGAACTTGATCTCGAAGTTGTCCCCTTCCGAGGTCACGTGGCCCGTGCCGCCGTCGAACCCGCTTTTTCTGAGCTCCGTAATCTCATAGAACGGGGCATTGGCCTGATTGCAGGTCTGCTGCGCCTGGGCCGGCGGTGCCAGGGATAGTAGCAGAATAAGAAGGGCCGCTAAGCTGGCGAGGAAAAAAAATTGGGTTTTGCTGAATTGCTCGCCAATTTGGCTCTCAGCAAAATGAGATATTTTTTGACTTTTTATTATACAATTGCAAAATAGTCATGACTATTCTGCATCTATGCATAAAAATAATTATGAATCGATACTTATCAGAACATTTCACCGGACATCTTCGCAGGCATCGTCAAATGCTGTTTCTGTCGGGACCGAGACAAGTTGGAAAGACGACGGCAGCCAAAGCGATTGGTGCATCGATGAGTGATTTCCGTTATTTTAGCTGGGATGATCCATTGGACAGAAAAGCAATTATGGATGGGTTTCATGCCATTGCGCAGCGCGCTGGCGCAGACCGAATCACAGATTGCCCGCCGCTGTGCGTACTTGACGAATTGCACAAATACAAGCATTGGCGTGATTTTCTGAAAGGCATGTTTGACCGCTATGAGTCACAGTTAAGATTCTTGGTTACAGGCAGCGCTTCGCTTCGCGTTTTTTCGCGCGGCGGCGACAGCCTCATGGGACGATATTTTCCCTATGTGCTGCATCCGATTTCGGTCGCTGAATGCACCGGGGCGGATAACCGCGGCCTCATTGATGCAAAGCCGAAGAGAATTGAGAAAGACCAGTGGGATTCGCTTTGGAATTTCGGCGGATTTCCAGAACCCTTCTTGCTCTCAAATAAGCAGTTTCACGAAAATTGGCTCTCCATGCGAAGCGAAAAACTGCTGCAAGATGATGTGCGAACCCTGACCAGAATACAGGAATTGGGACATATCGAGCATCTGGCACTGGTTCTGCGTCATCAGGTCGGGCAGCTGACCAGCTACTCCAGTCTGGCCCGTCAGGTTCAGGTTCAGGTCAATACCATCAAGAACTGGATTGCGACGCTGAAAGCTCTCTACTATTGTTTTGAGGTCAAGCCATGGCATGCTAATGTTGCCCGAGCGTTGCGGAAAGAGCCAAAATATTATCTTTGGGACTGGTCAGCCATTGAAAATTCAGGTGCCCGTGCTGAAAATTTTGTGGCCAGTGCTCTGTTCAAGGCAGTGCATTGGTGGACGCATACTGGACAGGGTCAATTCGATTTGCATTTTGTACGCGACAAACAGAAAAACGAAGTGGATTTTCTAGTGTCGCGCAATCGGATTCCATGGTTCCTTATTGAAGTCAAAACGAGCAAAGATACCAGACTTTCCAAGGCGTTGCAGTATTTTCAGAATCAGATCAAAGCGGAACACGCGTTCCAAGTTGCAATGGATCTGGATTTTGTCGAGCGCAACTGTTTCGAATTTAAGGAACCGGTCATTGCGCCTGCAAAAACACTGCTCGCTCAATTGGTGTGAGTCCGTGAAATCTGGAGGAGACGAATAAAAGTCTACCTAATTACCACTAATTATAAGTTCGTTTCATGGTATAATGAAATCGTCGTAAAAATTGGCAGTGGCTCAGTTTGAAAGTTTGTCTATTTTCAGAAAGGAAAGTACATATATAATGCAGGAAAATGTTAACCATGAGGAACACAGTCATGACCCAGAAAAACCTTAATTCACCCCCCCCTCGCTAAACTAGCAACCCTCCTGCTGCTTGTAGCGCTTGCGGTGCCGGCGCAGGCCCAGCAGCTGGTCATTCCGGCGACTACCGGACCGGGTGCCTGCACCCAAGGCGTGTCAGAGACCGGGGTGTTCTCCGTCGGTAATATTTCCGGGATTCCCACAAACGACAGCATGACATTCCAAACTGCGCAAACCACCTTTACAAACTCATTCACAGTATATGCGGGGGTTCAAGAAGGCGGGATGGGTACTCCACAGCAGATGAGAGATCTCGGTTCATCCCAACCACTGTTGGTACAGACCGTCAACTTCACCGGCCTGAAGAAGAATACGCGCTACACAGTCGTTGTATACGGTGGCACAAAATCATATGCAGATCCGATTCGCCGCTTCTGCTTCAAGACCCGGGGCGAGTTCACGAATGCGGAGCAGAACCTGCAACCTGACGGCTCGGCCGATCTAAAGAAATTCGGCCGGACCGGGTGCTTTGCGGTGGCCAGCACGCGGCAGGACATTGCGGACTGCATGTGCAACGGCACGCGCGGCGGCACCCGGATCCTCGCCGGCGTGACTACATGGAGCCAGATGGCAAGGCAGCATTGGGGGTGTCCGGACCTCGACAGCTGAGCCATCCGGCTATCTGGAGTGCGGGCCACGCGAGGGCGTCAATCCGGAACCGGATATCGCTGGAGGATCGCGGAACCTCCCGGACACAGGGCGGCCTCCTGGCCGCCTTTTTCCACGCAGGCTTTACAATGTTCAAACTGAGCCACTACCTAAAAATTGGCAGTGCCTCAGTTTGAAAATCCGCCTGTTGCCTGCTGAAATGGGTATAATCAACGAAATATCATTTCACTCTGGAGAAGAAAATGAAAGATTACCTTAATTTAGCGACTTATATACATAATGCCGGACAAAATCATGTTACGCTAGTCTCCCAATCCTCAAACGTAATGATCAGGATTCTACCCCCCCCCTGCTAGACTAGCCATTCTCCTGTTGCTGGCGGCCCTTGCGGCGCCCGCATCGCTGCTGCCGATGGCAGCGTTTGCTGAAGAATGCAGTGTTCCGTATCGGTATGGCACAATTCCTAACGGGAGAAGTGATGGTGCAGGTCGCTATATCGTCAACCCGAACCCAGCCACCGGCTGCTCGATCACTTGCTACTACGGGGAGGAGGATGAAAGCGCACCGGCCGTCATGACTGAGCAAAGATATCGCGAATACAACGCCTGCCCGGAGGTGGTCTATGACCGGTCGGGCCTCGCTGGGCGGGAACTCGTCCGGGGCTACAAGCGGCACTCGTGGTATCACAGACAGTGCTTTTGCCCGGCAACCGTCGAGGACTTCGGTGATAACGAAGCCAGTTATATCAAGTGCGGTGAGAACAATGAGAGATGGGTGTACATAGGCCAGCCGATCACGATGAACCTGAACTCCGGACAACGGTCCCTCGACACCCAGCGGTTGCCATCATACTACTGTGGGTTTGACGGGGAGCGCTGATGCCATTCACACTCGGAAGGAGATAGAAAACGAGCAAAAAAGCTGGCACCCGCATCGCCTTCGGCGAAAGGGACAATGAACGAACCGGGTAAGCGCGTCGCGCGATACGCCGGGTTGAACAAAGCCATCCTCAACACCGGATGGGGTGCCTTGAAATACAAGCTCGGCTACAAGTCAGCCCATTTGCTTGAAGTGAACCCTCAATACACGTCTCAGTGTTCACGATGCGGATTTGTAGATGCCGCAAACAGACCTACCCAAGCGAAGTTCAAATGCTTGGCGTGTGGGCATGACAATGCGGATGTGAATGCCGCATTGAATATTTTGGCCTCCGGGATTGGGGCGACTGGACGCGGAGGCGGCGACATCGGTCGGCCTGTGAAGCGTCAAAGGATAGCAGGTGTCGGTGTTCCGGCATCATGTATATAAGTCCCTTAATTCACCCCCCCCTCGCTAGATTAACAGCCCTCCTCGTTGCGCTGGCAGTGTTGCTGGGGTTGCCTGCGGCCGTGACAGCGACATCCACTTGCACGGCAGCATACCAGTACAAGGGCAAGCCAAATCTGCTAACACCCACAGAGAGCGAGTTCCTACCGGGCTCCGCCCGGTATATCGTCAACCCGACATACCCGCACACGCCCTGCGCGCGTCTCTGCCGGTACGCCACCCCGGTCCCGGGACAAGTCTGTCCGCAAAGAGACTGGGCCAATCGTGATGACCCTTTTCCCAGAACTACCTACTGTTCGTCCGACCCGCAATGTCAGGGGTTACTGAGCAGCCAGCAGGTGAGCGAACGCGGTTGCGATCCCGCAGAGGATGCCAGGGAGGAGGGTCTTGTGGTGGACATCGAGGAAAACACCAAACTCATCACGATGAACCTCCAGCACTGGCAGAAGGATCTGAACCTTGCCCATACGAACTATGACTGCCAGCCCGGCGAGATGGGGCTGCGATGAACGGCTTGGCGTGTCTCCGGGACGGCGGCCCCAGCCTGCCCTTTCCCCATGCGGACAGGCATGATCTTCCAGCAGAAACACTGCCAAAATTTCAAACTGAGGCACCACCGAAATCAGATCGTGTCTCAGTTTGAAAATCATGTTCGTCTGCATGGCAAAGAGGGCGGCTGATGGGCCGCCCTTTTGCGTCGGACGGGCAGGCGGCAAGCGCTGCCGCGGCGCCGAGGGCAAGACGCCGTTCGCGGCCGCGGTGCAGACCTCCGGGCAGGGCCATCCGCAGCGCATCAAGCTCAGCGTCGTCAAGGGCTTTCGCAAGTCGGAGATCAGAAAGTGGGCGCAGCGGCATCTGTCGGACGGCACCCATGCGGTGTCCGACGGGCTGCGGCGCTTCGACGCCGTCGCCGAAGCCGGATGCGCCCGCGAGGCGGTGATAAGCGGCGGCGGGCGCGCCGCGGTCGGAAAAGACGAGTTCTACTGGGTCAGCACGGCGCTCGGCAGCCTGAAGACGGCGCTGCGCTCCAGCTGCCACTCGTTCGATGCGAAATACGCGCAGCGCTGCCTGGCGGAATTCGAATACCGGTTCAACCGCCGATACCGCCTGGCGGACAGGGTGCCGAGGCTCGCCTTCGTCGCCCTGAGAACGCCGCCGATGCCCGAGAGATTGCTGAAACATGGCTTATGTCAAGTGGTAATTAGGTCAGATTTTGCTTTCCTTGCCGCAGCTTCCCGGTGCCCGGATGCCGAAGCTGTACAGAAGCGGCCGGCAGTATGGCATGCAACGGCGGAATATACTTGTTTCATCGACGGGCGGAGTGATTCAGGCGCGGAATAATGACGGTTCTATAATGGCAATGCATTTTTGGGGTCTTCTTCCTGCTTCAGCGGCATGAAAAAGTGCATTGCTGCGAGATTTCATGCGATCGGCTCCAATGCGGATCAATGATTTGCAGTCTATAGCTGAAAAGAATATTTTTTATTCATATAAAACAAAATTTTAAATCATTATTCTGGCCGTTTTTAAACCCCGAGAAACTTGAGCGAATATCTATGAACTTGTCAGTTTACGGTTTCATTGTATGGGGGATTGTAGATTACCTATACCTCGCTAGAGAGTGAGTATTATGAAAGCGAAAACTTTTAACTTATATTGTGACGAGAGCTGCCACCTTGAGCATGACCACATTCCTGTCATGGCTTGGGGTGCAGTAATTTGCGAAAAGTGTTTTACCCAGGATATCTCGAGGCAAATACGAGCACTCAAAATCGAACATGGCCTAAAATCGACTTTTGAGGCAAAATGGACCAAGATCTCACCTGCTAAGGCAAATTTCTATCTGGGGCTAATTGATCTCTTTCTTGGTGATGATCGGATGCGATTCCGAGGGCTGGTTGTTCCCGACAAAGTGCAGCTTGATCATCTTCACTTTGCTCAATCACATGATGATTGGTATTACAAGATGTACTTTACAATGCTGCGTCCTGTATTTTCTGCTTCGCAACATTACCATGTATATCTAGATTTGAAGGATTCTCGTGGTGGACCAAAAACACGAAGGCTTCACAAAATCCTAACCCGCAGCCTTTGCGATTTCAACCGTGAGTGTATTGAACGTGTGCAGCAGATTCGATCCCATGAAAGCGAGATGCTGCAAGTTGCCGATCTCTTGATTGGAGCGCTCACCTATGCCAATCGAGGGCTGACTGGCAATAGTGCCAAGATGGCGGTTATCGCCCGTCTGCGTGAAAAGTTTGGCATACGAGCGCTTACCTGCACATCTTCTTTCGCTTTCACTAAATTCAATATCCTGGTTTGGTATGCTCAGAATGCAGACGGATGACTCCGCCAGACCTTCTTCTGTTCGATGATTTTGGCGGCAATTGGGAATCTTACGAGCATGAGTTGCGCCGTATTTTCATGGGTGAGATCGCACACGCATATCTTGAGTTTCGTGGTTTGAAGGTGAATTGTCGCCGCATTCCTGAGACAGCAGGCCGCTGGGCATCATTTTGGCACTTAATTCAAGAAGGTTATGTTGAGGAAAAGCGAATGCCCGACCTGCGTCGCTGTGAGCGGCTCCGTTGGGTGCGGTGGATGATAGAAAATGCAGCAACTCATCCTGAAATTGATGAATGGCAGAATATAAGGAAAAACAAGATCAATACGTTGCTGTGGTATCGTGAGGAATATTTGGTGGTGCTTGCACAGCGTCAAGGATACTGGCTGCTTAAGACCGCCTATTGTACCGACCAGCCAATTAGAGTTAGACAGCTTCGCCGTGAACGTGACGAATTTAAACAAACTTCTGGGAAAGTGTAGATAAAAGACTGAAGCCGCTGTAGAGGAACTAGAGCGGCTTCGAATGTTCCTTCCTACACATGGCAGGTGAACGGATTTAATTATATATACACTTTTTTATTCCAGAGCGGTTTTTCCCAAATCCCCAAATCGGCACGTTCAGCGCCGCATTTTTCCACAAAACCGACCGGTGCGGCCGCAACGCTTCTCACCCCCGGTAGGTGTACGCCCGCCTTGCCCGCTGGCAATCTGTCTGTTATTCAGTTTCGGATGATATATCCTGAGGCTTGGTGTTCATGAAATTGTCCTGTTCAGGTCTAGCTTTATACGCTTGAATAGAACTGTTGAAAAGTCGTTTGAATGCTTTTCGACTCGTTTCCATCAGTTCGCTCAGTTTGTCTACTTCAGCAATTGGTGTGTGCCAGTCCATCAATATCCAAAAGAAGCTTGCAACATCAGATTCCCCTATTGTCTTCCTCATCAGTTGGCATTCGCAGTATATCGAAAGTTTTCAAAAAAGCGCATGTATGAAAGTTTTGAGCTCATGGGATGTGTTAGTCAGTTTTCCAAAAAATACTAATTAACATATTTTTATATCCTGATTATCATCACTGAAAACTTTCGCTGCCAATTTGCAAAAGATTCCAGAATGTATGATCGACTGATAGAGAAAAGGGTGCTTGAAGCACTGGCCGATACGCCCGTAGTCTTGGTGACGGGGCCTCGAAGAGCTGGAAAAACAACGCTTGTGCGCAAGCTGTCAAGCGAATCCAGAAAATATCACACCCTTGACGAGCAGTCAGCCTTAGATTTTGTCCGCGCCGATCCGGTTGGCTTTGTCCGAGCGCTGGATGTAGTCGTGATTGACGAGGTGCAGCGTATGCCGGAATTGCTTTTGGCCATCAAGGTCGCTGTGGACAGCGATGCGCGTCCCGGACGGTTTCTGCTGACAGGCTCAGCCAATGTCCTGAATTTGCCGAAAGTGGCGGATAGTCTGGCGGGCAGAATTGAGGTCATTGAGATGCTGCCGCTGGCACAGGCCGAGATCCAAGAGTCGCCCCCGGTCTTTCTTGAGCGTCTGTTCGAATGCAGCCTCATCGCAGGGGATTCGCCTGTCGTTGGAGATGCGCTCATTGAGCGGGTATTGCTGGGGGGTTATCCGGAAGCGATCCGGCGCAAAAATGAGACAAGGCGCTTGGCCTGGGCGCGTTCGTACATCGCCTCGATGATGTCAAAAGATATCGCAGAGATCGGTTATGTTGAAAAAGCCTCGTCGCTTTCAGATTTCATTCAGCTGCTGGCGCATGGTTCCGGGCAGCTGGTCAACTATTCGAAAATAAGCGCTGCGATTGGCATCAACTACAAAACAGGCCAGCGCTATTGCGCATTGCTGGAACAGCTTTACCTGATCTCAACGCTGCGGCCATGGCATGCCAGCGCTCTGAAAAGGGTAGCCAAAACGCCGAAGATTCACTTTTTCGATCCGCTGATGCAGGCCGCGGTGCGTGACCTGCGTTTTCATCAGCTGCAGGCGGATCGCACCCGGTTCGGTCCATTGCTGGAAAACTTTGTCTACGCCGAAGTGCTCAAATTGCTCGCGGCAGCCGATTCGCACTGCCGGGTTTATCACTTTCGCGACCAGAATATGCATGAGGTGGATGTAGTGCTGGAACGCTGTGACAGACGTGTCGCCGGCATCAAGGTGAAGTCTTCCGCCACGGTTCGTACAGCGGATTTCAAGGGTCTTCGCTCTTTAGCCGCGGCCGCAGGCGAGAGGTTTGCTTGCGGCATCGTCATCTACGATGGCGCCACGGTCGTTCCGGTTGCCGAGAAATTAGCCGCCGTTCCAGTCTCGTCTTTGCGGGCGCGCTGAGGCCGGTTCCGCGCCGCAAATCGCTCAATGGCCCGCCAAAGGACAAAATTTTTGAAAAAAATCGCATTGCAGTCTTGAAAATTCTGGCATCAATCCTATAATTTTGTTATCACTCACCAATGTCGAGTGCTAACAACGTCGTAACTTCGTGTTAGAACAGTTTGATTTGAATGCGAAAACTCTTTGAGCCGCAGCATTCATTTTCTGTTTGGGGCGAAGAGCGCAAGGCGAGCACAGTCTGCTCGTCATTTGTTTTGAACTTAATTTCTACGCAAATCGAATTTTGGAGGTGTGCGTGAACATTCGTCCACTACATGACCGGGTTGTCGTTCGCCGAGTTGAGGATGAACGCAAAAGCCCTGGCGGTATCGTAATTCCAGATACAGCTGCCGAAAAGCCCATGCAGGGTGAAGTATTGGCCGTTGGAAATGGCAAAATTCAAGATGACGGCAGTGTCCGTCCGCTTGACGTCAAGGTCGGTGACAAAGTGCTGTTCGGCAAATACGCCGGCACTGAGTTCCGTCAAAATGGCGAGGAAGTCCTCATGATGCGCGAAGACGACATCATGGGCGTGATCGAATAATCGTTTGAACAGCAATCACAGATACGGAGAATAAATCTACTATGGCTGCTAAAGAAGTCAAATTCGGCGAGTCCGCACGCAACGCCAAGCTGCGCGGCGTCAATACGCTGGCCGATGCGGTAAAAGTAACATTGGGTCCGAAAGGACGAAACGTCGTTCTGGAGAAGTCTTTCGGCTCTCCGACGGTGACCAAAGACGGCGTTTCTGTTGCCAAAGAAGTCGAGCTTAAGGACAAGTTCGAGAACATGGGAGCGCAGATGGTCAAGGAAGTCGCTTCCAAAACATCAGATGTGGCCGGCGACGGCACCACCACAGCCACCGTTCTGGCGCAAGCCATGCTGCGCGAGGGCCTCAAAGCGGTTGCCGCCGGCATGAATCCGATGGATCTCAAGCGCGGCATCGACAAGGCCGTCGGAACAGCAGTCGAAAGCATGCTCGAAATTTCGAAGCCCTGCTCTGACTACAAAGAGATTGCCCAGGTTGGAACAGTTTCCGCCAATGCGGATGTCAATGTCGGCGAGATTATCGCTGAGTCGATGGAGAAAGTCGGCAAAGAAGGTGTGATTACCGTTGAGGAAGGCTCCACACTGGATAACGAGCTGGATACCGTCGAGGGCATGCAGTTTGATCGCGGCTATCTTTCGCCCTACTTCATCAACAACCAGGAAAGCATGTCAGTCGAGCTGGAGAATCCGTTTATTCTGGTGCATGACAAGAAAATCTCCAATATCCGAGACATGCTCCCGCTGCTTGAGGCAGTTGCCAAAGCTGGACGTCCGCTGCTCGTTATTGCAGAGGATATTGAAGGTGAGGCGCTGGCCACTTTGGTTGTGAACAACATCCGCGGCATTGTCAAGGTTTGCGGCGTCAAGGCCCCAGGCTTCGGCGACCGGCGCAAAGCCATGCTGCAGGATATCGCTATTCTGACCGCGGGTCAGGTGGTATCCGAGGAAGTCGGCATGAGTCTGGAAAACACGTCGCTGGATGATCTTGGTTCCGCCAAGCGTGTCCAGATCACCAAGGAAAATACCACCGTGATCGATGGCGCTGGCAAAACTGAGGATATCAACGGCCGTGTCAACCAGATTCGGGCGCAGATTGAGGAGGCGACCTCTGACTATGATCGCGAGAAAATGCAAGAGCGCGTTGCCAAGCTGGCAGGCGGTGTTGCCGTGATTAAAGTGGGTGCAGCAACCGAAGTCGAGATGAAAGAGAAGAAAGCCCGAGTCGAGGACGCGCTGCATGCAACCCGTGCTGCTGTCGAGGAGGGCGTAGTGCCGGGCGGCGGTGTCGCCATGGTGCGCGCAATTGCCTCAGTCGGGAAGCTGAAAGGCGACAACGACGACCAGAACGTTGGCATCCGTATTGTTCAGCGCGCTCTCGAAGAGCCGCTGCGGCAGATCGTGGCCAACGCCGGTGAGGATAGTTCAGTGGTGCTGAACAATGTGAAAGAAAACACCGGCAATTATGGCTACAACGCCGCTTCGGGCGAATACGGCGATATGATTGAAATGGGTATTCTGGATCCGACCAAAGTGTCGCGCGCAGCGCTGCAGAATGCGGCTTCAATCGCAGGATTGATGGTGACCACAGAGGCAATGGTTGCTGAGATTCCGGAAGAAAAGCCCGCAATGCCCGCCGGGCCGCCTGACATGGGTGGAATGATGTAGTCGAAGACTTCTTCATTGCTGCTCCTAATCAGAAAAATGGCTCTGCTTCGGCAGAGCCATTTTTCTGAGCGGCGCCGGCGAACTTGCCATTTTCTCAGCCTTGAGACATTTTGCCTGAGCAATCCTGGCTCTCCATTGAGTGAACCGCGGACAGGCGGTGCTCAGTGACAGCGCTAAATGGCGGGTGCGGGATGGGATGCGACAGTTTGAGTTTGACGATGGAACTTCGGGATACTTTCTTCTGATACCAATGCGGTGGAAAACGGCTCGGCGGCTGCCGCCGTCAGTTTTCCGGCCAATGCGTCTCTGCAAACTGGTTCGCCCTGGAATCTGGAGCGGTGCTCCGTCGTCGCCTGCAGCTTTGAACGTGCCCATTTGGAGGCAAGCGAAACCTGTACAATGTGCGGGCATCACTCATCTTTGGAAAAATACAATGAAGCATTTGCTGAAATCCCCCCCCCCGTCCCCTCGCAAAACCAACAGCTTTCTTGCTGCTTGCAGCGCTGGCGGCGCCCGTAGCCGAGAATGCGCAGTCCGCGCAGTCCGCCTGCACCAAATCAACGTGCAAGGTCAAACTGGTGTCGGACCCTAACGCCATTGTTGTCAAGGGCTGCGGTGGCAGCGGCGGTATTGGCCGCATGAAACTGGAACTTTCGACTACCGATTCAAACGTGACATTCGCTGACTTTGCAAGCATCTATTTTGCGGATACGAGAGCGGAAGGGCGACCCCAATTCAGAGATTATGAATGGAGATTCCAAGGGGGGCCGTGGCAAAAACCTTTCGATATGCCAGATACGCCTATCGGACTGACTGCCCGAGAACTGGGCGAGAACATCATTGAGGTCCGTGCCAAGGCCGGGGCAAAGATCGAGACCCCCATAGTTGGTTATGGGCCTACCCTGAACAACAGTATTGTGGTGCAGCATTTTTTCTTGGTCCCGGATAACCCCGGCCTGGCTGTTACCGAGTCGGGCGCCTACTTCATCTTCTCGTCGGGCGAAGGCTGCGGACGCATCCTGCCGCCTGGCTACAACGAGCCGCACGGGTTCCTGTATGATGGGGACGGGCGGCGCATAATGTAATGCTAGACCCACGACAAACTGGTGTGACAAGCAGATTAAGATGCGTGTCGGCGGCTTTTGCTCAAAGGCTGCTCAGGTGAAACCGAGCAGACCCATCTGAGGCGGCTGCTCAAGGTTATTGTATGCAAAAGTTGTGAAGTTTCAGTGGTCGGCTAGTCAGTTATATGAGGGGTCAGTGGCCCGCCCGCCATCATATTAGGATTGCTGCGGGCGCAAGATTCAGCCTTGCGCTGGCATCTGAATCAAGCAAAACCGCCGGAGCAAGCGCGACTCGCCAGGCTCTGAACGTTGCGGCAATTGTGTTTCCTAAGCATGCATCGCTTCTGTCGCCGACCTGGACTCAGCCAAGGCTCAACGCGGCAGTGCGCCTCTTGTCCGCCCGCAAATAGGGATGCGCTGTTCGCTGTGTCGCAGCCATCAGCCGCAGAGCTCAGACAGAATGTGTGCGGCCCCAAACCCGCCGTGCGCAGGCAGGATGCCGGCCTCACAAGCCAAACATGAGCGCCGTAAGGATGTAGTCAGCACCAAGTATCGATAATGAGGCGGTGACAACCGTTCTTGTCGTAGCGCTGGAAATGCCCTCTGCTGAGGGATAGGTGTCGTAGCCCTCAAACACGGCAATCCAAGTGACGATAATCCCGAATGCCGCGCTCTTGATGAATCCATTGAGCAGATCGTCAAAAACGTCAACACCATTTTGAATGGCCGACCAATAGACGCCGGCATCGACGCCGAGCTGTATGACGCCGACAAAGTAGCCGCCGAAAATGCCAACAATCGTAAACATTGCACAGAGCAGCGGCACTGCAATGATGCCTGCCAGCAGCCGCGGCGCAACTACCCGCTCGATCGGATTGACGGCCATCATTTCCAGCGCTGCCAGCTGCTCGGTGGTTTTCATCAGGCCGATTTCCGCAGTCAGCGCCGACCCGGCGCGACCGGTGTAGAGCAAGGCGGACAGCACGGGTCCGAGCTCGCGTGTCAGGCTGAGCGCAACCAGCAGCCCCAGTGAGCTCTCGGCGCCGAAGTCGACCAGGGTGTAATAGCCCTGAAATCCTAGCACCATGCCCACGAAGGCGCCGGCGACGACCGTGATGATAACAGTCAGAACGCCCACCGAATAGATCTGCCGCACGACGAGCGAGAGGCGCCTCAGCACAGCTGGCAGCGCGGCTAGAGTCTTGAGCAGAAAAATCGTCGCCTGGCCCAGCCGCTCGATTGACTGCAGGACCGCAGCGCCGATTCGCTGAATGGATTCGCGAAGTCTACGAAGCATCAATCAGCTCGCGGCCATAGTCAGCAGCTGGATAGTGAAAGGGTACCGGGCCATCGGGCAGTCCATGAAGAAACTGCTTGACTTCAGGCTGCTCGCTGGCCAGAAGCTCATCAGGCGTGCCGGCTGCAAGCAGGCAGCCGTCGCTTAGCAGGTAAACAGAATCGGCAATGCTCAAGCCTTCCTCAACATCGTGTGTCACCACGATTGAAGTTGTCTCCAGAGTGTCGGCAAGCTCTCGTATCAGTTGCGTAATCACCCCGCGTGAAATCGGATCAAGCCCGGTAAACGGCTCGTCATACAGCAGCAGCTCCGGGTCCATGACCGTCGCGCGCGCCAGCGCGATGCGCCGCTGCATGCCGCCGGAAAGCTGCGAGGGCATGAGTCTTTTGGTGCCGCGCAGCCCGACCTGCTCAAGTTTCATCAGCACCAGCGCATGAATCAGGTTTTCAGGCAGATTGGTGTTTTCCCGAAGCGGAAAGGCGACATTCTCAAATACGCTCAAGTCCGTCAGCAGTGCATTCGATTGAAACAGCATGCCCATCTTGCGCCGCAGCGCGAACAGCTCGGATTCTTTCAATTGGCTGATATCGCGGCCGAGGGTGCGCACCGTGCCGGAGCTCGGGCGGAATCGGCCGCTGACTAAATTCAGCAAAGTGGACTTGCCGCAGCCGCTCGGCCCCATGATCACACTGACTCCTCGGGCTGGAAATTCTATACTTAGGCCTGAATAGACTGCCTTGTCACCAAATGAAAAGCGAAGATTCTCAATGGCAATGACCGGGTTCATGTGTGCAGTGCGCGCTGGTTTGTTCAACGAATGCTCAGCTCACTGACTGACGTGCGGCGGGTCTGCAATTTGTTGCTGTGTCCATGAGGCGATTTATGCGATTATGAAATGGATTATTGCGGTCGTTATTCTCGCCGTGGCCGGCATCGGGGTGCTCAGCTTGCAGCCCCCGGTAGACTTGCCCTCAACACTCAAGGTAGAGCGCCAGCGCACGCTGAAGAACGTCAAGATCACCGGCACTTCCAGCATTTCTGGAATTCATTATACGATTGAGTCAGAAATTTTAACTGAGTACCCCGACCAGGACTTTGGCGACTTGATCAGGCCGCGCATCATGCAGGTGCAGCTGGACGGCCTGACCCGTGAAATCATCGCCGACAAGGGACGTTATTTCAAGACAGAGAATCGAATCGTGCTGGAGGATAACGTCATTGTTGAGACCCGGTCTCCGGGCGCTGCTCAGCCGGCGCTGATCAATACCGACGAGTATGTCCTTGACTTGAATCGGGCTGAATAACCGCCCGACGCTTTGTATACAATACTAGGCTTTGGACGGGGTTATGTTTGCGCCAGCCTGTCTTGAACCGGTTTAGAGAATAATATGAATCAAATCACAGCATACACTTCTTGCACACATCATTTTTTTCGGCTTGGCGCATTGCTGGCTGCGCTTTTTTCATTTGCGGGCCAGGCCGCTTACGGTCAGGATGATCCGCTGAAAATTGAATCCGATTCAGTGGTGCATAACCTGGATTCATCGCTCGTCACCTTCAAAGGCAATGTTACGATGTCAAAAAGCTATATTCGTGTGGAAGCGGACAGTGTCGAATATGAAAATTCTCAAGACGGCACCGAAGTGGCGCGCGCTTACGGCTCGCCCGTTCGCATATTTGGCAATTTTGTGGAGGGCAATCCTGAATTCAAGGGCGCTGCCAACGAAATGCTGATTTACGAGGGCGGCGAAACAGTGCACTTGATCGGGGATGTTTTGCTGGAACAGAAAAACGTCACGGTGACAGCGCCGGCAGCCTACTATTATGCCAAGACCAGGACATTCGAAACCCAGGGCGGCACGGAACAGACGGGCAGCGGGCGAACAACTGCGATACTGTTTGACAACTGAGCGTTTATAGCTGAGCGTACAGGCATGCCGTTCCATGCAAAATCCTTTTGGAAGGCAGAACGAATCGAGGTTTCCTATCGAAACACGTGAATTGAGTTGATTTCGTTGTGAATGAGCAGAATTGGAACCGGCTTAACGTCAGGGAAATCGCCAAATCGTTTAAATCGAAAAACGTTGTTCATGGCGTAAGCATGCATGTTGACAGCGGCGAGGTGATCGGTCTGCTGGGCCCGAACGGCGCTGGAAAAACAACCTGCTTCAATATGGTCATCGGACTGGAGCAATGTGATTCCGGCTCAGTTTGGCTGAACGATCTGAATATCACCAATTTGCCCATTTACGCCCGCGCCCGCCTCGGTGTGGGTTACCTGCCGCAGGAATCATCTGTATTTCGACGCCTGAATGTTGAGGAAAATGTCAGAGCCGTACTGGAATCACAGAGAAATCTCAGCCCGCGGGAGCGCACCGAGCGGGTGGAGTGGGTTCTCGAAGAGTTCAGCATCATTGAGCATCGCAAGCAGGACGTGAAAGTGCTGTCTGGCGGTCTGCGGCGCCGGGTTGAGATGGCTCGCGCATTCGCGCTGCTTCCCAGATTCATTCTATTAGATGAGCCGTTTGCCGGAGTGGACCCGGTTTCGGTTGATGATGTCGTACAGCTGATCTACAAACTAGCGGACAGCAATGTGGGCATCTTGATTACCGACCACAACGTACGCGAGACGCTGAGCATTTGCACCCGCACCTTGATCATGAGCGAGGGTGCGATTATCGCCGAAGGCGATGCGAATGAAATCATGCAAGATGACCGGGTGAAGCAGATTTACCTCGGCCAGAAGTTTGTGATCTGAGTTTCGTTTTCTGCCGGGCGCCGGCCCGTTGCCGCGGCGCCTGCTTGCGGGATTTGCCTTGGCTTTCGCGCGCTGGCGCTGATTATTGTAGAATGAAAACATAATGACTCGGAAAGTCAAAACAGCTGGATTCTGTCTGGAGCGCTGGAGCGCATGAGGCAGCGCATAGAGCTGCGCCAGCGGCAAAAGCAGCAGTTCAATACCCGATTTTTCAGCGCCATGCAGATTCTGCAGATGCCCAATGCAGAATTGGCGCAAGAAGTGCGCGACAATCTTGATGCAAATCCCCTGCTGGAGGAAGTCGAATTTGACAGTCCGGAACAGGCCAGTGACTTTTTCTCTTTTCCAGTCCTGTCGCCCGCAAACGGCTCGTCTCCGTCGATCAGTTCCGAGCAGATTATGGATTGTGCGGCGCTTTCCACTCATAGCGCCTCCATCTGCGAGCATCTTCATGAGCAGATTCGTGGCAGCGCTCTGTCCGGCGCGAGGCGTGTCATTGCCGAAGCCATCGCCGATTCAGTCGATGAGCGCGGCTATCTGGCGGATTCAGTCGATGAGCTGCGCAGCGCAATCGGCTTGCACGTGTCAGATGCAGTCATTGCGGCGGTACTGCGCACAGTGCAGCAGTTTGATCCGCCGGGAGTGGCAGCCCGCGGCTTAAGCGAATGCCTGATCAATCAGCTTCGGTTCAGCCAGGCGGCCGCTCATGTCGTTCGCAATGCCGAGCGCATCGCCAAAGACTGGCTGACAGAACTTGCCGCTTTTGAGTACGATCAGATTGCCGAGGCGCTGCAGATTGAAATGGACGACGTGCGTGATGCGGCAGCCTTGATTCAGACTCTCAATCCGAATCCGGGCAGCGGCTTCGGCGAGTCAGCCCGCGCCATTGTGCCGGATGTGATCGCCAGACATGTTGAGGGGCAGTGGCGGGTCGGCCTGAATGCGGAAATACTGCCGCGCATCGGCGTTTCGTCAGCATATCGCGAGATGATTGCCAAGGACAGCCATTCGAAAAGCAGTCAATATCTCAAAAAAAACTTGGCCGGCGCGAACTTGCTTATCGAAAGTCTCAATCGCAGGCATCTGACCGTACTGGCCGTCGCCCGCGAGCTGATTTCGCGCCAGCGGCGATTTATCGAGCGCGGCGACGGCCAGCTGCGTCCGCTGAAGATTCGCGAGATCTCCGAACAGCTTGAGCTGCACGAATCGACGGTCAGTCGCGCCTGTGCCGGCAAATATATTCTGACCCCGCGCGGCACGATCGAATTGAAGAAATTCTTCTCCCCGCGTCTCAAAAGCGTTGCTGGCAGCGATGAGTCAGCGCGTTCGGTACAGTTTAAAGTCGCGCAGATGGTGCGCGACGAGGATGGCAAGAATCCTTTGAGTGATCAGCAGATTACCAATTTGCTGAGGGACAGCGGAATTCAGATTGCTCGCAGAACGGTGGCAAAATACCGCCTGCAGATGAAGATTCCGTCACGGAATTGGCGTAAGGCCAAAGCAACTGCTCAAACCTAAAGTATGGAGGGAATGCAGATGAATGTTGTGATCACAGGTCACCACGTCAACATCACGGATGGCGTGCGCAGTTTTGTTATGCAAAAACTCAGGAAAGTTGAGAGTCACTTCAGCCGCGTGGCAAACATCGATATTGTGCTGCAAAAAAGCAATGACACCTATCTCTCAGAGGCGACCGTGCGTGCCAGCAAGCTGCACATTCATGCCAAGTCCGCCGCACCGAATATGTTTCTGGCGATTCAAGGGATGGCGAGCAAACTCAACCGCCAGCTGGCCAAGCACAAAGAGATGGCTGTCGGTCACGGCAGACGCACGGAACGAGCCAAGACAATCAGCGAGCGCGCATGACCGGCGAGGCGACTGGCTCAGCTGCGCGAGACACGCCCGCCCCGCCGCCGGTGTGTCTCGCAGATGTTTTCTCGCTGGATCGAGTTTGTCTTGACGCTGAGATCACCAGCGTCAAGCGTCTGCTTGAGACTCTCTCCGAGCAGCTGGCAGACACCCGCTTGAGGGGACTGACGAAAGACGGGATTTTTCAGGCGCTGGCCAGCCGCGAAAGGCTTGGGAGCACCTGTGTTGGTCATGGCGTTGCCTTGCCGCACGGGCGTATTGAAGGTCTGGCTCAGCCGCGCGGCGCCATCGTACGCTTTGATTCGCCGCTGGATATGGAAGCGGCCGACGATCAGCCGGTTACTATTGCCTGCGGCTTGCTGGTGCCTGCGGACAGCGCTGATCGGCATATTGCGATCTTGCAGAAATTGGCGCGTGGATTCGAGCTGCATTCTCTGCACCGGCGACTGATTCAGGCACGAGCTGCGGAGGATGTTTACAGGTGCCTGACTGAGCTTGATCAGGGCGTCAGCTGAGCTGGCACAGCTGCACCTCCGGCTGTCTGCCGGCGACTGAATAACCATGCAGAAAACTCAAAAGCATCTTAAGGTGATCAGCGGACTTTCCGGTTCGGGCAAGAGCGTCGCCTTGCGCGCGCTTGAAGACCTGGGCTATTACTGCGTGGATAATCTGCCGCTATTCCTGCTCCGCCAGTTTATTGAGAATATCAGCCAAGCCGATGACGAGTCGCTCAATTTTGCAGCGGTCAGTCTGGATTCGCGCAACCAGGGATTTCTGGATTCGTCGACCGATGTCTTGCAATATCTGCGCGCGAGCGGCATCGAGTCCGAAATCGTATTCTTGGAGGCCGAGGAGAGCGCCTTGATCAAGCGCTTTAACGAAACCCGTCGCAAACATCCGCTGATGAATGCGAAAGTCAATCTGCTGGAAAGCATTCAGCTCGAAAGACAGCTGCTCGCGCCGCTGTCCGAGCAGTCCGCAAAACGCTTCGACACCTCCAACATCACGCCGCATGAATTGCGGCACTTGATCCATCAGGACGTAGCCAATCTGGATATGCGCGATTCCACCCTGGTTCTCAAGTCATTTGCCTACAAGCATGGCGCACCGCTGGAAGCAGATTTTATGTTTGATGTGCGCTGCCTGCCGAACCCTTACTGGGTCGAGGAGCTGAAGAGCTTCACCGGCTTGGAGGCTCCGGTCATCGACTATTTTCAGAGCAAGTCCGCGGTCGCTGAAATGGTCGATCAGATCGGGCGGTTTCTCACCGCCTGGATGCCAAGATTTGTCCATGCGGGACGCTTCTATCTGACGGTCGCAATCGGCTGCACCGGCGGCCGGCATCGCTCGGTTTATGTTGTCGAGCAGCTGGCTGAGCGGCTCCAGAATCACGGCATCCGGATCAGCAAGCGCCATCGGGAAATGGATTAGGCTGTGATTGAGCGGACGGTCGAGGTCACCAACAGGCTCGGCCTGCATGCGCGGGCCGCCGCGCAGGTGGTGCGCACTGCCAGCGGGTTCGAGAGCACAATTGAGCTGAGCAACGGCGAGCATACTGCGAATGCAAAGGGCATCATGGGCTTGATGATGCTGGCGGCAACTTGCGGCTCCAGTCTTGTGATCAAAGCCGAAGGCGAGGACGAGCGCCACGCTGTGCAAGCCATTGAGAAAATGTTTGCCGACCGCTTTGGAGAAGACGAGTAATGCTTCGTTTCGAGGGCTCTGGCGTTGGCACTGGCATTGCCGTCGGCACCGCTTTCGTGCTCGATAGTCCGCCGGCCGATGTGCAGACACGAATCATCACCGAAGCCGAGCTGGACGGCGAGATCGCCGCCTTGGATGCAGCGCTGCACCAGGTTGATGCCGGCTTGCAGCGCTCATTGGACGAGATTCCAGCCGATGCGCCGCCGGAAGTCGCCGCTTTTGTTGAGGCGCACCGCCTCATGGTGAAAGATCCAACACTGCGCTCGGCGACTCAAGATATTGTCCGTTCAAAGATGATCGGTGCAGAATCTGCGCTTTTAGTGCATAGAAGTGAGCTGATCGCAGTATTTGATGCGATGGATGATGCTTATCTGCGCAGCAAAAAGCACGATGTAGATCAGGTGATTCAGCAGATTTGCCGGCAGCTGCGGGACCTGCAAGACAGAAAGTCAAGATCGGTTCAAGAAGATCTGAGCGGCCGTATCTTAATCGCGCATGATCTGACACCGGCCGATACCGTCTTGCTGATGAATACCAAAATGAGAGCTTTTGCAACGGATTTGGGCAGCCCGATTTCGCATGTTGCCATTCTGGCACGAAGCCTCAATATTCCTGCGGTGGTGGGACTGCACGGCGCGGTGCAGTATATCGAGCATGGCGCGCTGGTCGCCGTTGACAGCCTCACTGGCGCCGTCATGGTCGATCCCGAGCCTGAAGTGCTTGATGCGCTGATGCAGCAGCAGCGCGAATTCAAGAAGCGCCAGCGCCAGCTGTTTGACAAGCGTCATCTGCCGCCGCGTACGCTTGACGGACAGGATGTGGTGCTCCTGGCTAATGTTGAGCTGCCGGGTGAGATTGATGCGGCCCGCAGCTGCGGCGCTACTGGCATCGGACTTTATCGTACCGAATACCTGTTTATGAACCGCGCTTCGCCGCCCTGCGAGCAGGAGCAGTATGAGTCGTATGCCCGCGTTGTCAAGGCGCTTGGCAATGTCACCATCAGGACGCTTGATCTGGGTGCCGACAAGCAGGTCGACGGCGGCCGCGAGCAGGGCAATGTGGCGATTAATCCGGCCCTGGGAGTGCGGGCAGTACGATTGTGCCTGAATTCTCCGGAACTGTTTCGCACCCACCTGCGGGCAATTTATCGAGCTTCAGCCCATGGTCATGTCCAGTGCCTGATTCCGATGTTTTCCAATCTTGAGGAGCTCAGCGAGGTGCTCGATATCGTTGAGGCGGTCAAGCATGAGCTGGCGCAGGAAAGGTGTGAGTTTGACCCCGATGTTCCGCTCGGCGGGATGATTGAGGTGCCGGCCGCGGCGATCACGGCTGACCAATTTGCCCGACGATTGGATTTTTTGTCCATCGGGACCAATGATCTGATCCAGTACACGCTGGCCATTGATCGAGTCGATGATGAGGTCAATTATCTGTATGACCCGTTGCACACATCGGTGCTGCGCCTGGTCAAGCACACCATCGATGCCGGCGCCAGCTGCGAAAAACCGGTTTCGCTGTGCGGCGAGATGGCGAGCGACACCAGTTTTACCCGCCTGCTTCTGGGTCTGGGCCTGCGCATTTTCAGCATGGATCCAGCGGCGGTTCCCGAAGTCAAGCAAATCATTCGCAGCACGGATGCCCAGTTGCTGCACAGCCAGGTCAAGGCGATCCTGGACTGCGATGAGGCCAACGCCAGGATTGTCTTGCTTGATCAGCTCAATCAGATGGGCGGCAGCGCGGCAGATGCCGCACAGCAAGCCGTGTGCGCCGATGATGAAGGCTGACGGCGGCAACCGCCATCCACGCGGGCACATTGCGTCTGAGATTGAGCGCAGAGTCAAAGCGGTTGAATCCCTGCTGATTGAGAAAGGATTGGTGGAGCCGCAGGCTCTTGATGAGTTGATTGATGTTTATGAGCATCGGGTCGGACCTCAAAACGGAGCCCAAGTGATTGCCCGAGCTTGGACCGATGCCGCCTACCGGGCGCGACTGCTGGCGGATGCGACCGCGGCGATTGCCGAGCTTGGCTTTGAGGGCCGGCAGGGCGAGGTGATGGTCGCTTTGGAAAATACGCCGCAGGTACACAATATGGTCGTCTGCACACTTTGCTCCTGCTATCCATGGCCGGTTCTGGGTCTGCCGCCGGTGTGGTACAAATCGGCCGCTTATCGGGCCCGTGCGGTGCGCGACCCGCGAGGTGTATTGGCGGAATTTGGCGTTGAGCTGGCCGCTGAGGCTGAAGTTCGCGTTTGGGACAGTACTGCTGAGGTCCGTTATCTGGTGATTCCCATGCGTCCATCTGGGTCTGAGTCGCTGACTGAGGCGCAACTCGCGCAGCTGGTCACCCGCGACTCAATGATTGGCACCGCGACGCTGAGCGGGGCAGGATAGCAGTCGTGCCGGGTGCGCATGATCTTGGCGGCAAGGCGGGGCTGGGTCCGGTCAATCCAGCGCCAGATGAGCCGGCATTTCATGATGAATGGGAAAGACGCGCTTTCGCGATTACACTGGCGGCCGGTTTGCTGGGGCAATGGAATTTGGACATGTCCAGACAGGCGCGAGAAACCATGGAGGCGCAGCGGTATCTTGCGAGCAGCTACTATGAGCGCTGGCTGCATGGTCTGGAATTGCTGCTGGCAGAAAAGGGTCTGCTGACCGCTGCCGAGGTGGATGCGCGCTTGCGCCAGCCGTCCGCGCAGGGGTCAGTCGCGCCGACTGCATCGGGCCAGTCGCTTCAGGCCGATGCAGTCTGGCCCGCGCTGCGCCGCGGCGCCAGCGCCAAAATGGAGGATGCTGGCGGCGGGCGGTTTGCAGTCGATGAGCGCGTTGTGACTCGTATCGCGAGTCTGTCAGGTCATACCCGCCTGCCGGAATATCTGCAATGCCGCCGCGGCATCATTGCCGCCGACCGCGGTGTGTTTATCTTTCCAGATCTTCATGCGGCCGGCATCAAGGCGCCGCAGCGGCTTTACAGTGTTCGATTTGAGTCGGCGCAGCTGTGGCCGACGGACATGCCGCAATCCGCCGGCGCCGTGTACGCAGATCTTTTCGAAAGTTACCTGATGCCGGTGCCGGTGCCGTGACTGCAGCCGATTCGCCGGCGCTGTTCAGCGCATCCATGCCGGAGCCTGTATTTGCAGAGCCTTGGGAAGCGCGCGCTTTTGCACTCACAGTCTACCTGCATGCACACGGACACTTTACGTGGAGTGAGTGGAGCGCTGAGTTTGCGCAGGCGCTGGCGGCCAGGCACAATTGCTCGAAGCCGTATTATGAAGTCTGGGTGGCCGCTCTGGAGAGCCTGCTGGCGGCCAAGCGCATCATTCAGCCGGATGCCTGGGCGGCCGACCTGCACGAAAGGCAAGCATAGCCGTTGATTTCAGCTGCGCAGGCCGCTTTCCGGGCGGCGTCTGCGACGCGGCGGAAGAATACTGCTGGGCTCGTCATTCTATAATGTGCGCGGGCCGCTTTCCGGTCAAGCATGCTTCCTATCTTGCTGCTGAGCGAAATCTGCGGCGCTTTGCCGCGCAGCACAAAGCGCTTGACGGCGCGGGTGTCTATGTTTCACCGCTGCGCGGCTGCAGGGACTGGCAAAATGCTTGCTTGCACTGCTGCCAGCAATCGAATTTTCAATTTCCTTGCCACACACAATCATGGCTGCCACTGAGCAACACAACCCGCGCGAGCAAATCCTCAACTGTCTTGAGCACAGCGCCGCAAGCGAGCTTCGCCGGGTTGTGCACGAATTGCACCCGGCTGATCTAGCGGTGATTCTCGAGTCGCTGCCGACTGAAGATCGCCGCCAGGTCTGGCTGCAGGTGTCCGAGACTGACATGGGCGAGATTCTGGCCAAGGTGGCGGATGGGGTGCGCGAGAATCTGATTCAGATTATGGACCGCGCGGCGCTGGTGCGCGCGATCGGCAATCTGGATATCGACGATATCGTAGAAATGGTGCCGGAGCTGTCGGCTGAAATCATTGCGGATGTCATGATCACGGTGGATGCCGGCCGCCGTGAAAGCTTGGGCGCTGCGCTCAATTACAAGGAAGATTCAGCCGGGCGGCTGATGAATGTCGATGCCGTTGCGGTGCGCGAGAGTCTCTCAGTGGGGGTGGTGATGCGTTATCTTCGGGTCCGCGGCGAGCTGCCTGAATATACTGACAAGCTGTATGTAATTGATCGCAACAGTCACTTGCAGGGCAGTGTGCTGCTGCGCAACCTGGTCACCGCCGACCTGCATGAGACGATCGCGCAAATTATGGATCCAAACCCCATCAGTTTTGATCCGGCCGATGCGCAGCATCAAGTTGCCGCTGTATTTGAGCGCTACGACCTGACTTCAGCGCCGGTGGTGGATGCCAGCGGGCGGCTGATTGGCAGGATTACGATTGATGATGTGGTTGACGTTATTCAGGATTCGGCGAATCGCAAGCTGCTGGCGCCGGCCGGACTGGATGATGACGAGGATATATTTGCCGCACCGCTGCGCACCACCAGAAAGCGGGCAGTGTGGCTCGGGGTCAATTTGGTTACGGCAGTGCTGGCATCGCTGGTGATCGGGCAGTTTGAGGAGGCGATTGAAAAACTGGTTGCGCTGGCGGTGCTGATGCCAATTATTGCCTCGATGGGCGGCAATGCAGGCACCCAGACGCTGACGCAGGTGATCCGCGGACTCGCGGTGGGAACGATCTCGAGCGCCAACGCTAAAGACGTGCTCAAGAAAGAGCTTCTGGTCGGCGGTCTCAATGGCTTGATTTGGGCGGTCGTCGTTGCGGCCGTGTCCATTTTTTGGTACCAGAACTACGGCCTCGCTCTGATTGTCGGTGTCGCGATGGCGGCGAATATTCTGGTTTCCGCAATTGCTGGCGTTTTGCTGCCGCTTTGTTTTCACCGCTTCGGCATTGATCCCGCTCTGGCCGGCGGTGTCGCCTTGACGACCGTCACCGATGTGATCGGATTTTTAGCGATTCTGGGATTGGCGGCCCTGGTGCTGGTCTGACTGCAGAGCCGGCGTCGCGCGGCGTGATCGCTGCCTCCAGAACGCCGCTGCCAGCAGCGCCAGACACAGCATCAGAATCGGCGCATTGCCATAGCGCACGAACACAGTGGCGCCGGCTGTGGTCTGCAGTGTTGCAATCAGTACATTGCCCGCGTCCCGCTTGAGCTCGGCAATGACGCGGCCGTTGTGGTCAATGGCAGCCGACAGGCCCTGATTGGCAGCGCGCAGCACCGGCCGGCCGGCTTCGACCGCTCTCATTCTGGACATCTGCAGCCGCTGTGCGGGTGCCAGCGTGGCGCCGAACCAGGCATCTTCACTGAGATTGACCAGCAGGCTCGCCTGCGGAAGCATATCCAGGATATCGGCGGGAAAGGCATCTTCGTAGCAGATGGACACGCCGATGGTCTCGCCTGCGAGCTCCAGCGGCGCCTGCGGACCGTCAAATGCGTGAAAATCCGATGCGGGGATATCAACGGTGCCATCCAGCCATGACAGCGCACTTCGAAACGGCGTATACTCGCCGAACGGCACCAGGCGGCGCTTGCGGTATTTCTGGATGGACTCAGCAATGCCATAGGCGCTGTTGTAGTGCAAAGTGTCAGCGGCGGTGTCGTGCTGCTCAAAAACTCCGATGAGAAAATCGGGGGGCAGAGATTGCAGCCGGTCCCAGACTTTGAGTTTTTCCAGGCGCTGGTCGGTATAGGGCAGTGCGATTTCCGGCCACACCACCAAGTCTGCCTCGCTGAGCTGGGCGCTTGCGGTCAGGAAAAACCGCAGCAGCTCGCGCGCAGCCGGCACCGTCCATTTGTCCTGGGTGCTGACATTGCCTTGTACCAAGGCTACAGTGATGGGATTTTTCGGCTGGATCCAAGGCGGTTCTGAAAGCCCGAAGCCGCCCGCGACGAGTGTCAGTCCCGCAATGATGGGGCCGAGTCGAAAGCCGCGTATCGACCAGTCAGCAGCGATGGCTGCGAGTGTGCAGACCGCAAGGCTGACCCCCAGCACACCCGCAATTCCAGCCCAGCCCAGCAGCCAGGTGTCGGTCTGGGTGTAGCCGACATAAAGCCATGGAAATCCAGTTGCCAGCCAGCTTCTGACCCATTCCATGAGTGTCCACAGGGGCGGGATGACAAGCAGCAGCCGCAGCGGCGATGAAATCGGCATTTTGGCTTGCAGATAGCCAGTCGCGGCAATGACAGCGGCCAAAATAGCGGCGAGCGCCAGTACGACTGCGGCTGCAAAAGCCGCCGGAGCGCCGCCGAAGTCATGAACGCTGATGTACAGCCAGCTGACTCCGGGCACGTACAGGCCCAGACCGAACAGGAATCCCGTCAGGCTGCAGGCCTTGGGGGGTTGCGTCTGCCACAGTGCGAACAGCAGCGCCAGTGCGATGAATATGAGCGGATAAAAGCCAAACGGCGCAAAAGCGCCATTGGCCGCAAGCCCGCACAGCGCACTGAGCAATAAAGACTTCGGCGCTGTCAGGCAGTCAGGCCATCTGCGGGTCACGGGGCTTGCGGGGCAGGCAAGGTAATGCGCAATTGCCTGAGCCGTCTGCCATCGGCATCGATCACCTCAATGACCATGCCCTGATGCTCGAATTTTTCCCCGGCCGAGGGAACTTTGCCGGCCAGCTTGAGGAGCAGCCCGCCGATCGTCTCAACGTCGTCATCGGCGATCTGCAGGCTCGCATGAGCGTTGAATTCATCGATGTCCATCTGCGCGTCGACTAAAAATTCATGATCTGAGACTCTAGTGATCTGCTCATCGCTGTCGAAGTCGGACTCATCCTCAATCTCGCCTACGATTTCCTCAAGCACATCCTCAATCGTGACCAGGCCGGCAATGCCTTCATACTCGTTGACGATGATGGCCATGTGGCTGCGTGTTTCCTGAAACTTTTTCAGCAGCACGTTCAGGCGAATGCTCTCAGGCACATGCATGACGGGCCTGAGCAGCTCATGCAGCCGGAAGCTGCCATTGCCCGGCACGTCGAGGTCGGCGATCAAGTCTTTGGCCAGCAGGATTCCATTGACGGTCTCATCGATCTCTTTTTCACTGATTACGGGAAACCGCGAGTGACCGGAACTGACTACGATTTTGTGAATTTCCTCTAAACTGGCATCAATGTGGATGGTGACCATCTGCACCCGCGGAATCATGATATCGCGCGCCTGCAGGTCTGAGACTGACAGCACCCTCTCGATCATGCGCAGCACATCCGGCTGCACGATCTGATTTTTTTCAGCCAGCTGTGCGCAGTGAAGCAGCTCTTCCCTGGATGTGGGGCCGCGCCAGACCCAGCGGCCAATCGCGTGCCGCAGCTTGGCAGCCAGCGCTGCAATGAGCGGTTTCATATCGACCGCACCAGGAGGTCGGGATGCTCGAATCCCAGCCATGCCAAAATTTCCCTTTCCTTGGCTTCCATGGCCTTGGCCTGCTGGCAGCTGCAGTGATCGTAGCCGCAAAGATGCAATGCGCCATGCACCGCAATGCGGACCCAGTGGACGATGGGTGCATGCGTGATTGTGGCGGCATGCGCATTGACGACAGCGGCACAGATGACGATATCGCCGACCAAATCGGGCGCCGGCGCCGCGCCGGGATAGGAAAACGCCAGCACATCAGTGGGCTTGTCCTGCTGCCGGTACGTGCGGTTGAGGACGCGCATTTCGTCCTCCTCCACGATGCGAACTGTGACTTGAGCGCTGAATTGGCCGGCGCGCATCAGCGCCGAGGTTATCCAATCGTCGATATCGCGCTCGCTTGGAATGTCGCTTGAGGCGGCGGCATTTTGAGTGACGACGGAGACGGCCATCAGAGGCTAGGCGCTGCTGGAATGGCGGCCAGAATTGACCGAACCGAGCGTTTTTCGATCATTTTCGGGTTTGCTTTCGTAGGCCTCGACAATGGTTTGGATCAGCGGATGACGGACAATGTCGCGATTCGCAAACCGAATGATATTGATGCCTTTGATGCCGTGCAGAATTTTGACTGCGTGCTTCAGGCCGGATGGGATTGATCGAGGCAGGTCAATCTGTGTGACATCGCCTGAGATGACTGCGGTTGAATTGAATCCGATGCGGGTCAGGAACATTTTCATCTGTTCGATGGTGGTGTTTTGAGCCTCATCAAGAATAATGAATGCGTCGTTGAGAGTGCGTCCGCGCATGAACGCGAGCGGGGCCAGCTCAATGGTGCCGCGCTCAAGCAGCCGCCCGACTCGCTCAAAGCCGAACATTTCATAAAGCGCATCGTACAGCGGCCGCAGATAGGGGTTGACCTTTTTTTCGATATCCCCGGGCAAAAAGCCAATGCGCTCGCCCGCCTCAACGATGGGCCGGCACAGAATAATGCGCTTGACGCTGTCGCTGGCGAGCGCATGGGCAGCCGCTGCAACCGCCAGATAGGTTTTGCCGGTACCAGCGGGGCCGATGCCGATGCTGATGACATTGGATTCAATGCTGCGCAGGTAGTTTTCTTGCGTCTTCGACCACGGGCGGATGGTTGCCTTGCGTATTTTCAGCGAATAGGAGCTGGCCTGGTTTTTGTTTTCCAGTCTCGATATGGCCCCTTGCACATGGGTGGCCTTGAGATTTTCGGATTTTTCAGTTTCCATATACAGATTTTCCAGTACCGTCTGCGCCTCGCTGACCGCGGTGGTCTCGCCGTCGATCTGAAACAGATTTCCCCGATAGGAGACCCGTACATTGAAATGGCTTTCGATGGATTTGATGTTGGCGTTGTACTGTCCGCACAGATTCGCGAGCCGCTTGCTGTCTGGGGGTGTCAGCGCGAATACGCTGGCGGACTGGCTGGAATGAGCAGGTGTGGTCAATTCAGTGCCGCTGACCGGTTCTGCTCAGGCGGCGGCCGCACTCGCGCGCAGCGAATTCGGCATGGCCTCGGCAATGCGCACACGGACGAACTGTCCAGTCCAGCTTGCGGGTCCTGGAAAGTTCACGATGCGATTGTTCTGGGTGCGCCCGCTGATTTCATCGGCTGATCGTTTTGACAAGCCTTCCACCAGAACATTCTGGCAGGTGCCGACCATGCTGGCGCTCTTTTGCGCGGCGAGGGCATTGATTTTGTCCTGTAATTCACTGAGTCGTTGTTTTTTCTGCACCAGCGGCGTGTCATCAGTCAGAGACGCTGCTGGCGTGCCCGGCCTGCTACTATACAGGAAACTGAACGACTGATCGAATCCGACTTCGTCAATCAGGTCCATGGTCGCATTGAAGTCGCGCTGGGTCTCGCCGGGAAATCCGACAATAAAATCAGAGGAAATGCTGATTTCGGGGCAGTGGCGGCGCAGCTTGGCAATAATGGCCAGGTACTCCTCGCGGGTATAGCGCCGCTTCATGCGCGACAGAATTGTGTTGGAGCCGCTTTGCACCGGCAGGTGAACATGATCGGCCAGAGACTCGATCTCACCGTGCGCACGGGCGAGCTCATCGGTGAATTCCAGCGGATGCGAAGTGGTGTAGCGGATGCGGCCGATGCCGTCGATTTCACTGACGTAACGCAGCAGCTGGGCAAAGTCGATGGCTTGGCCGCGGTGACTGGCTGCCCGGTAGGCGTTGACATTTTGTCCCAGCAAAGTGACCTCGCGCACACCCTGCTCGGCGAGCTCATAAATTTCGGTGATCACGCTGTCAAACGGTCGGCTGTATTCCTCGCCGCGGGTATAGGGCACAACGCAGAAACTGCAGTATTTGCTGCAGCCTTCCATGATTGAGACAAAGGCGCGGGGTCCCTCGACCCGGCGCGGCGGGAGACAGTCGAATTTCTCGATTTCAGGAAATGAGATATCGACTGCCTGCCTGCGGCGCGACAGGTTGTCGTCAATCATCTGACCGACGCGATGATAGGTCTGCGGTCCGAAGACAAAATCAACATACGGCGCTTTGCGCTGAATGGCGGCGCCTTCCTGGCTGGCAACACAGCCGCCCACACCGATCAGCAGGCTGGGATTGGCCTGTTTCCAGGGGCGCCAGCGCCCCAGTTGCGAGAATACCTTCTCTTGCGCTTTCTCGCGCACTGAGCAGGTATTGAGCAGCAGCAGATCGGCCTCTTCGGGCTCACTGACCTGCAGGTATCCATGCGAAGCTTGCAGAGCTTCAGCGAGCCGGGCAGAGTCGTAGTCATTCATCTGACAGCCGAAGGTCTTGATGTAGAGTTTTTTGGAAGCTTCACTCACTTGCAATGGTTTCAGTTTATTGGAGTCCAGACACAGATCAATCAGCGCCAGCGAGCTGTGGTCCTTGGGTCGGCAAGCATGTGCGCCGCTGCGCCGGAGGGTATTATAAAGGTGCGGAGAGCATGTGCGTAATTTCGAGAGAGCGATGGCCGCTGCGTCTCTGGTTTATCTTATAAAGTGCAGCATCGCGAGTCAGGAATGGATGGCGAGAAACTCCGCTTGCGACTAGTGTCGAGTCAATTCTGCAGTGTCGCAGAAACAGGCCGACTGGGAATTCGCCTCGACACCGCATGAATCAAGCTGAAACGCCTTGCTCCGGCATGAGCTGAATGACCTGACACCAATGGAACGGCCCCCTGCGATGCCATGCGGCACAAAGGCGGCGCCGGATCTCGCGAATCTCCCGGATCAAGAGGCCCGTATAGCGCTGCATCTCCTGCTCGGACTTGCCATCGCCGACCCGCAGCCGGGCACATTCACGCTTGGAATCCTGCATGCCCTGCTGTATCTCCCGCTGCTGCATCTGCTGCTCCAAATCCGCCAACGCCGTTCTCGCCACCATCGGCTCGCCCTCCTGCTGTCTCACCACTTCCGCCAGCTCGCTGCGGCAGCCCTGCCCCTTGAGCTGAACAATAAACTCCCGGATCAAGCCAGCGGCCGCCGGCTCCGCACCGCAGACCCGCTCCAAGACCCAATCATAGCTTTTCGCAATCATCCCGCTCAGCTGAGTCTGCACATCCCAGGGCTGCTCGCCATTATAAATCACCGCCGCAATGATCGGCGGCAGCTCTGTGAGACTTTGCAAACCCTCGGTCTCCATCAGCAGCGCATACCTGCAGGCGGCATCGTCAAACTCAAACTGCCGCATCACGTCGCTGAGCAGGGGCCGGCACTTCTGGCTCTGCTTCGGGTCGCGGCTGACAGTCTCCGTCGGATAGCGCCGGAAAGAGTCGCGATTGATCCGCGCCGCCGCGGCGGGCAGGAATCCTGCGGCGAACTCCCGGACCACCCGCGGCTGCATCAGCAGCCGCTTGCAAGCCCCGTCCTTTTCCATGGTCTTCTCTGTGTCCTGATGCTCATGATGCATTCAATACCGAGTGAAAAGACTACCAGCGCTCTCTGCAAATGTCAAGAAAACGGCGAAAATAATCGGGCAGCGGCTGAACATGCAGAAATTGAGATCGGCTTGACGGCTCAGCAGTGCCTGATTGATCGCCTGGCCGGCGGCTCGGGCTCGATTGGCAGCTGGTCGCGGCGGATGCGCGGTTCCAGCTGAAATGCTTTGATCCGACATGAGTCAAATGCATTGACACTAAAGTCTGAATTGATTGCAGAGCATCCTGATCAATGAGATGCTGCGCAATCAAGCAGGCTGAGTTGGGCTGATGCCCTGGAGCTGGGGCCTGCAAAATTGAGCAAGCCCGCTGTGTTGCGCACGGCCCCCTGACAGCTCGCCGCGACTGGCGCAATTCTTAATATCAGTCTCATAAATTTGCGGTATACTCATATCACATAAATGGCTGCGAACAGTTTCGCGGACCGGTTTGCGAGCGGCAATGCAGAAAGTTGTGCATGGCACGGTCGCGCCCGGCGCAGGCGTTTCTCGCATGCGCAATTCATCGTATTTTCGTTTAGTGTTTAATTGATTGAAGGAGAATCATCATCATGAAACGTCGTGATTTTATCAAGGGCGGCGCTGCTGCCGCAGCTGCGGGAGGGGGCGTAGCAGTTTTAGCCGCCCCGGCGATCGCTCAGGAGCGAGTCGAAATCAACATGGTTGCAACTTGGCCTCGAGATCTCCCTGGAGTTGGAGTCGGCGCACAGCGCTTTGCACAGCGGCTGATCGATGCCAGTGAGGGCCGCATGCAGGTGAATTATTTCGCTGGCGGCGAGCGGGTCGGTCCATTCGATTCATTTGACGAGGTGGCTTCAGGCAACTCCCACATGTATCACGGAGCTGAGTACTACTGGAAAGGCAAGCATCCGGCATTGGCCTACTTCACTTCGGTACCGTTTGGACTCACTTATATCGAAATGAATGGCTGGATCCGCTTTGGCGGCGGGCAGGAGCTGTGGGACGAGGTGTCCGGGGAATTCGGGTTGAAAGGCCTGATGTGCGGCAATACCGGATGTCAGATGGGCGGCTGGTTTCGCAAGGAAATGACCTCGCCGGATGATTTCAAAGGGTTGAAAATGCGCATGCCAGGTCTCGGTGGCGATGTGCTGGCGAAGCTGGGCGCGTCGCCAGTGTCTCTGCCGGGAGGCCAGATTTATGAAAATCTGGTTAACGGCTCGATCGACGCAACCGAATGGGTTGGACCTTGGAACGATGCTGCGATGAAATTCTATGAAGCCGCGAGTTACTACTACGGTCCGGGCATGCATGAGCCAGGGGCAATGCTGAGTCTTGGCTTGAACAAGGATTTCTGGGAAGGACTGTCGAAGTCAGACCAGACTGTGGTTGAAGCCTGTGCAGCGGCCGAAAATGACTATATGATGTCTGAATTCAATGCCAAAAACGGTGCATCATTGAGGCAGCTGCTAGATGAGCAAGGCGTTGAGCTGCGCAAGTTCAGCGATGACATCTGGGATGCATTCGGAGATGCGGCGGATCAAGTATTTGCTGAAACGGTCGGGCATAGTGACCTGGCGCGACGGGTGCATGAGAGTTTCCTGCAGGCGCGCAATGACATGGGTGCATGGCAAGGCACTGCGGATCAGGCATACCTGACGCAGCGCAATCGCGTCACCGGCGTTTAAGCAAGCCAGCATGACCGAAAAACGAAGATTTACATCTTCGTTTTTCGGTTTTTTTCTTCATGCGCTTCAGTTTAACTGCCTTTTCGCATTCGAGCTTTTGTGTTTAGACTGCTCGAGCTGATTGCGCAGCATACGCGGCTGGTTCGCGGCTTTGGCGCACTGATGGTCGCTGCGGTCTGCTTGTTTGTGGCTGACAATGTCTTTGTTTACGGGACATCCTGGCCCGGAATCGGACAGCTGCTGGCGCATGCAGGCGTGTTCGCACCGCCACGCAACTTTCAGCCGCTGGAAGGAATGGCTCTGGCCGGCGGCTGGCTGCAGGCGATCGGGTTCGCCGCTGTTTTGGCGCTGGTCATCGGATTTACGGTGCGCACACCGCAAAGAGGCTATGCGGCAGATGTGCGGGTCTATGACCGAATTTCTGCCTATATTATTCGTGCAGCATTTTGGGCGGTGCTGCTGGTCGGCATTGTCGACAGTATGATTTCCTTTTTGCGGGTTGAGGGTTTTTTGCCTGTCATATTCGGCGAGCATCTGGCGACCCAGCTGGGGCGCTCGGCATTTCGCGGATTATATGTCCACTACCCGCTGATTGCGCTCGGGGCGATTATTGCCGTTTACGTACGGTCTTTGGGTTTCATCTGGCTTGCGCTGATGATCGTTCTTGGGGAGCTGACAATTGTTATTTCCCGCTTTGTTTTTTCATATGAACAGACTTTTCAGGGCGATGTCGTGCGGTTCTGGTATGCTGGCCTGTTTCTGTTCGCCAGCGCCTATACACTGGTGCACGACGGGCACGTGAGGGTGGATGTCTTCTACGCAAACTTTACCGAACGGGGTAAGGCGATGTCCAATTCTCTGGGTGTGCTGCTGCTGGGGCTGCCGCTTTGCTGGACGATCCTGGTGCTTGGCACGGCAACCAAGGCCAGCATGATCATCAGTCCGCTGCTGAGTTTCGAAATCGCGCAAGCCGGTTTCGGAATGTATACGAAATACCTGATGGCCGCCTATCTGGTTGTTTTTTCGGTGTCGATGGCGATCCAGTTTGTGAGCTTCTTTTTGACCAACATGGCTAAATTTCAAAATGCCTGACAGCAGCAGGCTTGCCAATACGCTAGCGCTTTGAGAGAGCTTGATCCATCAAAAGCAAGCCAGTCGCCGCAGCGATGGGGACTCTGCTGCTGGCTGCGCGGCTTGCGGCGCGGTCATTGGGAGGGTTTCTGCTGCAGCAGACAGATCTGTGCAGAGGTATTGCCAGTCGAGTGCGACGCAGCGCACTTGAGCGTGTCGCTGCAAAAAACACCAGTTCGGGCGCGGTCCTTGCTGATTGCTTCCGCATCACAAAACTGCATCCTTCGCCTTCCAGCTTCGAAAGTGCAAGATCTGCAGTTCCCCGCTGCGCGGCCTTTTCGACATCGGTATCAGGCATGACGATATTCCAATTCAAATCGCCGGCAAGCATGATTTCGCTATACTCTATTTGGAGAGTCTGGAAATGATGCGCTGCATTGAGGCAGCCAAAAGTCTAGTGCGGCAGCCTCACGCATCCGGACAAGCATGTCACAATGTGCGGCTGCCAGTTTCATGAACATCCTGCTCAAGGGATCAGGGCGATCTTTTAGGGTGTGCATGCGCTTGCGAGCCGATGTCCAAAATGATCCAGTGCCGGCAGTATGTACGCGTTTGTGGAAATGCTCGCCCAGGGTCTGCCAGATCATGACCTGTCGATCCAAGGAGTTTGAGCGATGGAGCTGATTTTTCTCGGTGTCCTGATTCTATGTATGGTGATTGCCTTGAGCTCAGGTTTTCCCGTTGCATTCGCACTCCCCGGCTCAGCGATTGTCTCTATTTCACTGGCCGCTGCGGCCGGCTATTTTTTTGCCGGTGACGCCGCCGCATTTTTCTCCCATGGCGGTCCCAAAGAGTGGCTGACCGCCGGAGTGACCAATTTCAGAAGCTTGTACTGGGAGGTGGAGCGCGATACGCTGATTGCCATTCCGCTTTTCGTATTCATGGGCATCATGCTGGAGCGCTCCCGCATCGCTGAAGACCTGCTGGTGTCGATGGCGCGGCTGTTCGGACCGATCCCCGGCGGGCTTGGCATCTCGGTGGTCTTCGTCGGCGCGCTGCTCGCCGCGACAACCGGCATTCTCGGCGCCACGGTGATCGCGATGGGCTTGATATCGCTGCCCGCGATGCTCAGAAACAATTACTCCAAACCGCTTGCGACCGGCACCATCTGCGCGTCGGGGACGCTTGGCCAGATTATTCCGCCCTCCATCGTTCTGATTATTCTCGCCGACCAGCTGTCCAATGCGGCAGATCAGGCCGGCACTTTGCGGGCCGCCGAATATAAAGATGCGACGGGCGAATTCTCAATGCCGTCTGAATTCGGTATCGTCTCGGCCAGCGCTGGCGATATGTTCATGGGCGCGCTGATCCCGGGACTGATTCTGGTCGGGCTGTATATGCTCTACATTCTGGCCGTGGCAATCATTCGGCCCAAGACGGCGCCGCCGGTTCCTTATGAAGGCAAATATGACCGCAAGTTTGCGATGGAGGTTGCCTTGTCACTGGTGCCGCCGCTGGCGCTGATATTCGCCGTGCTGGGCTCCATTATTCTGGGCATTGCCACGGTCAATCAGGCCGGCGCGATCGGTGCGGTTGGCGCGACGATTATGGGCGGCTATCGTCTGACCCAAGGGTTTCGCAATCAGTATACCCCCATGATTCTGGCGGTGGCAGCACTGATTGCGATTGTGGCGCTGCTGCAGTTCTTTGAGCTGAATGTCAAAAACATTTCCAGCGCCTATGAGATGACGGGCATCATCCTGGCTGCGATCGCGGTGGCGGTATTGCTGATTGCAGTGTTCTGGAGCATCTGGCGGGCGCATACGATCAATGAAACTCTGGCGGGCGTCATGATCGACACCGCAAAAACGACCTCAATGGTGTTCATCATTCTTCTCGGTGCGGCGATGCTGACTTCCGCATTCCGCGCTTTCGGCGGGGAAGAGCTGGTGAAAAACTTCCTGACGGGTCTGCCCGGCGGTTTCTGGACGCAGTTTCTGGTCGTGATGCTGGTCATCTTTCTGCTGGGATTTTTTCTCGACTTCATTGAGATTGCCGTGGTGGTGGTGCCCATTGTGGCGCCGATTCTGCTGGCGGACCCCTCTGCCAATATTACGGCGGTCTGGTTTGGCGTGATGGTGGGCCTGAACATTCAAACTTCGTTTCTTACGCCGCCGTTTGGCTTTGCGCTGTTTTACCTAAGGGGCGTGGCGCCGAAAAATGTCAGGACTACCCAAATCTACAAGGGCGCAGTTGCGTTCATCGCATTGCAGCTGGCGGGTCTCGGCATTGCAGGCTATTTCCCGAGCCTGGTGAATTACCTGCCGAACCGGACCTCACTGACCGCGGATACAGCGCCGCCGCCGAACAATCCAAAGCTGCAGCAGTGCATTGAGGAAGACCTGTTTCCATACTATGCGGAAAACCGGCCGATGCTGATGGGCGCCATCGGCGCCATTCGAAACCTGAATCTAGCGGCGCTCCCAGGTGACTGGCGCCAGGATGTCACCCGCAGCCTGGATGCGGCCGAGGCGGTGTTTGCCAATGCCGAAGCGGCCGAAGCGGCCGCGGCGGAGCTGGCTGCGTTTGCCGAGCAGTACCGGTCCTTGCATCACCAAGTCAGACGCATTCAGAAAAGACTGCAAAGATTGGAGACGGAGCTGGCCGACTCCCAGCGGGAATTCAGTCGATTGAGCCGCCTTGAATCGCCGCAGAGCTCGCAGATTGAGATTCTTGGCGATACGATCGCGAGTCTGGAAACTGAAATTTCGCAGCTGCGCGAGTCGCTGCCCGCAGGCTGGGAAACGGAATATGACCAGTTTCGGGAGCTGGCCAAGGCGAATAAGGCGGCGCTCGGAAAGTATCGCAGAAGTGCGGATGAATCCTATGCGCCGGTCGCCAAACTGCAGGCGCTGCTGATGGGCGCCGAAGCTTTGGCGGCAGCGGCGCCTGTCCTGGAGGGTGTTGATGAGGTCATCAAGACCGAGTCTGCGCCGGTCGCGATGGAATTGATCAAGGAGCGTGAGGACGCGCTTGCAGATCTTGCCGGGGTCAGTCACATCAAATCGGGACTGTCGAAGGCGCGGCGCGCGCTGCGCGGCGGCAGCCCGGACCGTGAAGAGGCGCTGGCCGCCTATGTATTGGCACAGCAGGCCTATATGGACGAGCTGAGCTGGCGGCGTGCGGCGCAGACAGAACTGCTGGATCCCCTCAACGCATACGAGCAGACGATTCGAGACAGCTTCGGCGTGCGGCTGCAGGAGAAATTGCCGACGGACAAGGCTGAGGCGGTGGCGGCGTGCCTGTCGCAGCATCGGGACATTTCACTGAATTTCTAGCGGGCAGCAGTGTTGCCGGGTTGGCCGAGATTTAAGTCGGCAAGTGCGGCTGAGGTTTTGTCGAACTGCAGCTGACCGGTGTATTGCGCGGCCGGCGGCATGTCATTGCAGAGTTCACCTAATCCCAAAGATCCGTGCTCAGGTAGCGCTCGCCGGTGTCGGGCAGAATCGCCAGCAGCGTCTTGCCTGCCATCTCGTCGCGCTCTGCCACCGCAATCATGCCGCTGACCGCAGCGCCTGAGGAGATGCCTGCAAAAATGCCTTCCTCGGTGGCCAGATAGCGGGTTGTTGCGTACGCATCCTCGGCTGCAATTGGAATGATTTCATCATAGGCAGAAGTGTCCAGTATTTCGGGGATAAAACCTGGGGCAGTGCCCATGATCTTGTGCTTGCAGGCGATGCCTTTGGAGAGAATCGGTGAGTCTTTCGGCTCCGTCGCGATGATTTTCAGTGCGCTGTGCCGCTGGTGCAGGTGGTGATGCAGTCCTGAGACAGTGCCGCCAGTACCGGTGGTGCATACCAAGACATCGAGCGCGGTGCCGAAGTCGGCAAAAATTTCATCGGCTGTCTGGCGATGCGCTTGCGGGTTGGCCGGGTTGAAGTGCTGCCCGACAAAGAAGTAGCCGCGCTCAGCGGCGAGTTTCCGAGCGTGCTCGATCGCGCCCTTGGTGCCGTCCGCAGCCGGTGTCAGGATAATCTCAGCGCCGTATGCCTTAAGGATCTTCCTGCGCTCCTCGCTCATGTCCTCCGCCATGGTAAATACCGCGCGATAGCCTTTTGCCGCTGCCACCATGGCCAGTCCAATCCCGGTATTGCCAGAGGTCGGCTCAATGATGGTGTCGCCCGGCTGCAGGCCGCCTTTTTGCTCTGCGTCGAGAATCATATTCAAGGCCGGCCGGTCTTTGACCGAGCCGGCCGGGTTGAAACTTTCGACTTTGACCCACAAATTCACATCGTGGCGGGTCGGCGCCTTGTGCAGCCGAACAGATGGCGTTGAGCCGATGGTTTCAAGTATGCTGTTGAATTTCATATGTAACTGTTAAGGTGAGTGGGTTGAAAGCTTTTTAAATCCAATATCCAGATGCCATTTATAGCGTTGCATGAACGGCTGAAATCAAATTTGGCCGGGTTTACAGGAGCGTTGCACTGCGCTGAGCTGCCGGAATCGGGCTTTGTGAAAGGCGCAGTCGCCATAGGCCATGCTCAGGCAGAATACTCTTTTAAGATAGTGACCGACGGGCATCTCATCCATCATCCCCATCGCCCCGTGCAGGTGCACGGCTTCCTCGGCGTTGGCCAAGGCCAGCTTGCCGATCTCGTGCTTCGCCGACGAGACGATCATGCTCTGCTGGGGCTCAGCGAGCGTGTCGACCGCCTGCGCCGCTGCCTGGCAGAGAGAGTCCGCCAGCTCGCAGCGCGTGAGCATATCGACCAGGCGGTGCTGAATGGTTTGAAAATCAGACAGCTTTTTGCCGAACTGGCGGCGGGCGCGGACGTACTCCAAGGTCGTGCTCAAGGTGAATTCCATCGCTCCGGCGAGTTCAGCGCAAATCGCTGCCAGCCCAAAATTGACAGCGGCCTGCAGGCTTTCCAAGGCATGCTTGCCAGATGCCAGCAGCGCACTGGCATCGACGCAGACATCAGACAATTTCAAAGTCGAGACCCGGCTGCCATCATGGCTGCGGAAGCTGCGCAAGGTCAGCCCCTCGGCAGTTGCTGGAATGCAAAAGATCTGCAGGCCCGGCGCATCGCTGCGCGGAGACTGCAAAGTGGCTGACACCAGCAGGTGGGAAGCGCAATTGCCATATTCTATGGCCGCTTTCTCGCCGCTGATTTGGTAACCGCTGCTGGTTTGGATCGCAGTGGTGCGAGCCGGGTGCAAGTCGTAGCGTGACTGGGGCTCATACAGCGCTGGCGCTGCGATGGCCTGCCCTTGGCCAAGCTCGTCAAATAGATACTCAGCCTGTGGCTGAGCGGCAGTACGGGCAATGATTTGAGTTGCGGCAATCGCACTGGTGAAAATCGGGCCGACGAACAGATGCCGGCCAAACTGCCGCAGCAGTTGCGCAGCGAACTGCGCATTCGCCCCGAATCCTGAGAACTCACCCGGAATGCACAGCTGCGTCCATCCGAGCTCGGTCATCTGCTGCCAGTGGTCCGCCCGATAGCCTGGGTCCGTGCCGACGATGGCGCGCCGCTTCTCGAAAGTGTAGCGGTCGCGCAGAAAACGCTGGGCGGAATCGGCCAGCAGAGCCGATTGTTCATGCCATGAGAGGTCCATTGGTTTTTGCCGGCTAGAGCCGCAGTACAGATTTGGCCACGATGGCTCGCTGAATTTCGTTGGTGCCTGAATAAATGGGCGTCTTGCGGTAGTTGAAATAGTTTCTGGCCGCATCGCCGGGGGCATAGGGGCTGCCCGCCGCCGCGTCATCCGGGTCTCGACCGATATCCAGCGCAGAGAAATGGCCTGATGCCTGCGCCGTCAGGCGGAATACATCGTTTTGAATTTCAGTGCCGCGAACCTTGAGCAAGGAGGCTTTGGCTCCGGCCGGGTCATCGGCATCCGGGTCCAGCAGAAACCGCCGCTCAGTGAGCTCCAGCGCAAACAGCTCCATTTCAATTTCGGCCAGACGATCGGCGAAGACTGGATCGTCAATCAGGCGCGTGCCGCCATCGACAGCGGCGCCGGCCAAGTTCTTCAGGCGTCTCAAGCTGGCCTTGGTTCTGGATACCTCCGCGGTGCCGAAGCGCTCCAATCCCAAAAGATACTTGCCGACTTCCCAGCCGTGATGCGGCTCGCCGACCATGTTCTGCTCAGGCACTTTGACATTCTCAAAATACACCTGGTTGACCTCATGGGTGCCCTCAAACAGCGCCAGTGGCGCCACTGTGATGCCCGGTGAGGCCAGATCAATCATCAAGAACGTAATGCCTTGCTGCCTGGCGCCTGCGCTGCAGGTGCGAAACAGACCGAAGATCCAGTCGGCGATATGCGCCTCACTGGTCCAGATTTTGCTGCCATTGACGATAAACTCCTTTCCGCTGCGGGTGGCCTGGCATTGCAGCGCGGCCAGATCTGAGCCGGCCCCGGGCTCAGAGTAGCCCTGGCACCAGAACACATCCCCATTGAGGATTTCGGGCAAGAACTTTTGTTTCTGCCATTTGCTGCCATAGCGAAACAGGGTCGGCCCCAGCATGCCGACGCCGTAAATCATCAGCCGCGGCGCGTCGCTGAGTGACAGTTCCTGCTCAAAGATATATTGCTGTGTGTCGTTCCAGCCGGGCCCGCCGTATTCGGCTGGCCACCCTGGGCAGCACCAGCCGCCCAAATCCCTGAGCAGGCGATGCCAGCGCCGCTGCATTGACTTTGGCAGATCCATCTGCTCGCGGGCCACGAGATTGCGAATGTCATCGGGCAGCGCGCGGCGTATTGCGCTTCGCACTGTATCGCGAAACTGCTCAAATTCGATGTTGAGAGGCGGTGCGACTAACATGCTGATGACCGATCCAAAAAGAATGAAAGCATCTGGTTTCTTGGCTTTGCAGGGGGGGTGAAATTACAAGCCCGTACAGCGGGCATGAAAGAACGTTTATTTTATGAAATTATCAGTTGCGACTTTAAGTTGAATAAATCATAGCGCAAAAGAGTATATTTTGAAATATTATTTCATTTTATAAGGTGATTTGCCGGATTCGAAGATTTGGGCTTGGTTGCGCGCAATGTCAGCCGCATCAGCGCCAGATGATGCCCTTGCTCTTTGCGAGGCAAGCTGAGAGTTTCCCATGCTCGGGCCATTGACTGACAGCAGCGGGAATATTGACTCGGGAGTCAAAATCAACAGCGCAGCGGGCGACCTGTTCGGGGAGGGTCGGTGTGCGCCTGCTGAGAAGCCCGGCGGCCTGGTGATGTCGGAAACTGGCACGGTCTTTGAATTTTGAATCGCCGTAAACCGGTTTCGGTTGACGTGAATGCCAGCAGTATTGAGCCAGAAGGAGCGCCCGCTATGAAAGTTGTACTGAGTGACAAGCATCGTTTGCATTTTCCGAAAGGAGAGCTCTACGGCGGGCAGCTGGTGCGTCCATTTGAGTGTCCTGAGCGGTGGGACTTTATTGCGGAGCGCCTCAAAGAACGCGATTTCGGGGACATATATGCAGCCGGAAATTTTGATGCAGATCTAGTACAGCAGATCCATTCATCTGATTTCGTGGAGTTTCTTGAGACTGCATGGCTGCAGTGGGACCAGGAGGGAATGACCGGCGAGGCGATCCCGACTGTCGTTCCTGCGCGCCGCATGCACAACAATCGCTGTCCTGAGCATATTGATGGCAAGCTTGGATATTACTGCATGGCGATCGAGACTGCCATCACGTCGGGCACTTGGGAAGCGGCCAAGTCAGCCGCGGCTTGTGCCGTTGATGCGCAGCAGATGGTTGGCGAACATCAGCCTGCATTCGCGCTTTGCCGTCCGCCTGGACATCACGCCGGCAAAGACCTCTATGGAGGCTACTGTTTTTTGAATAATGCCGCGCTTGCGGTCCAGGGTTTTGTGCGTGATGGTGCCAAACGGGTTGCATTGCTGGATGTTGATTTTCATCACGGAAATGGCAGCCAGGATATTTTTTATGACAGGAATGATGTTCTATTCTGCTCGCTTCATGGACGGCCCGAAGATGCGTTCCCGCACTTTTTAGGATACGCTGACGAGCGTGGACAGGGTGCCGGCGAGGGATTTAATTTCAATTATCCCATGGCGCCGAATACGCGATTTTCCCAGTGGCGCAAGGCGCTTGCGGATGCGCTTGCCAAAATTGCTGATTTCGCGCCCGAAGCGCTTGTCGTGTCGCTCGGAGTCGATACCTATAAAGATGACCCGATCAGTTTCTTCAAGCTCGAAAGCGATGACTTTATCCGCTATGGCGAGGCCATCGGCAGACTCCGAATTCCAACACTGTTCGTGATGGAAGGGGGTTATGCAGTCTCTGAGATCGGTCTCAACACAGTGAACGTGCTTGAAGGTTTTCTGAACGCATAACAGGCGCTGCGGCCAGGAACATTGATTGCGCCCGGACCGGCTTGCCGGCCTGCATCAGATCCGTTGAGAAATAAATCCCGAGGCTGTTTTGCATTTGGCGGATTCGCTGCTGCCACACGCACATAAACTGTTTTGAGCGGATCTGCGGCGCCGGCTGCGCCGATGTGCCGAGTGCCGGTGATCAGTCCAAGGTCCTGGATGCGAGTGCGAAATCCATGTTTGCATTTGGCGGCCGCTGAAATTAATGCGGCTGCAGTCGCGGCCGATGTGAAAAAGCGAAAATTGCGAGGGGCTGGCAATCAGCCCCCTTTTCCGGAAGCCTGAATTTTGCGTGACAGATCTGCAATGCGCTCACAGGCTGCGGTCAAGTTTTCCTCGGTATCGCCGGTGTTGATCCGCAAAATTCCCCGGCCGCTGGCGCCAAATGCCCGGCACGGCAATACAGCGACCTGATACTCATCAAGCAGCCGCCAAGCGAAATTGACCGCAGAGATATTCAGATTGCGGACATCGAACGTGACGAACATCCCGGCCTTTGAGCCGCGGACAATAATGCCTTTGCTTTGCTCAAGCATTGCAATTACCCGATTGCGCTTTTGGTTTACCTCGCGGCGCACCCGCACACCGATTTCGTCGCTGTGGCGAAGCGCTGTGACCGCGGCATCTTGAATGAACATGGGCAAGCCATAAGCCATGCATAGTGACAGATTGAATAGACGTGCAACCAGATCTTCCTGTGCGACAATCCAGCCAAGCCGCCAGCCCGGCATGCGGTGCGATTTCGACAGGCTGGAGATAGTGATGCAGCGCTCAAATGCCTCAGGCAGTGAGGCCGGACTTTGAAATTGCCCCGGCTCAACCAGTGAAACATACACCTCGTCACTGATCAGCCACAGCTGATGGCGCTGGCACAATTCAATGAGATGCTGCATGAATGTCACTTCGTATACCACTCCGGTCGGGTTTTGCGGCGAGTTGATGACGATCGCGCGGGTGCGCCCAGTAATCTTCCGCTCAATGTCTTCAACCGACGGTATGAAGTCGTTTTCCGGCAAAGTTGCAACAAACGAAAGCTCCGCACCCCCGGCTGAAAAGGTTGCGGGATAGGTTGCATAATACGGCTCGATCAAGATCGCCTCATCGCCGCGCTCAAGGGTGCACAGTGAAGCGGCGAACAGAGCGTTTTGAGCGCCAGCGAAGAATGCGCAGTTATCGGGTGATACTGCCGTGCCGAGCTGCTGCGTGTAGTGCTGGGACAGGGCTTGCCTGAGGTTCGGCTCGCCGCTGATTTCAGAGTAGTGGTGACGCCCTTGCCGCAAGCTGTCAATAACAGCATCGACGATCACCGGCGGTGTAGTCTCAGATGCCTCCTGACCGATTGTCAGCAGAATAATGGGTTCGCCGCTGCGCTGGCGCTCTGCGGCGGTGTAGTGAATTTTCCAGGCATCAGCGCCGCGACCGCTCACACGGGCCAAAAGCTCGGTATATTTCAAAACTTGAATATCCCAGACATTAGAGGTCAGTCAAAGCGTATAGGATACATTTTATCAGCTTGGCGGCTGTTTCAAATTCTGGTGTTGCGACCACCGCACTGATCGCGTTTCGAGCTGATTTTTGATATTGAGATTGACTGCAACTATCGTAAACTCTGGCAGTGTCTCAGTTTGAGAATTCACTCTTGCCTGGGTGCGATTGAAAGTGAAGCGGAAGGTTTGAGATAGGCGGACCATATTCACCCGCGATGGGCTGTGTGCGATGAGCAAGCCGGCATCAGAAAGGCAGGCGAGATTGAGCAGGCTTATGGACGGGCATCCGGCGCTGGCGGCCAATCTGGATGCGAAGACGGATCATGAGATTCTGGGCAGTGTCTCACTATTGAAATTCACACTTGTCTTTCGGCGGCCAATGCTGTTAGAATAAGAGCATCAACACAATTGGAGGCATTCATCATGACACGCATTTTACTTTCACCCCCCCCTCATAAGCTAATATGCCTCCTGCTGCTGGCCGCGCTGGCGGCGCCGGCCGCGGCGCAGACAACCGTAACCAGCAGCGGGCGAGAAGGCCCGACCGCTTGCCTGGAGGGTCAATCTGAGATCAATGCTGAAAATCTGTCCATCATGGCCTTGTCCACAGCCAGCGTGACTCTCACGACTTCGTCAATCACATGGAACGAATACGTCGGTCGGCTCGGCGATACGCCAGCGCCTGCAGAAGCCAATGTGAATGTCGCTGTTTACAGTGGCCGCACAAATTCACTTGTGAGGCAAGGTGGCTCTGTCTTCTCTAGTACAGTGCCGTATGCAGGCGAGAGCGGAACCCTACCTGTTTTGGCTCCGAAGACCTCTTATTATCTGGAGGTTGCTGTGACTGCAATCGGTATTCCGCGCCAGGTGTTTGCCCGGCGCTGCTTCATGACGGGCGGCACCTACACCATGACTGTAGACCCTAGTGGTGCGCAAGGCCGGAACAGCGGGTGCTTCACGATCAGCCCCCTGACCATTCAGGATGTCCGCAACTGCTGGTGCGGGCGCAAGACCACCCTGCCCCTGTTCAGCTCAGCCCAGGACAACACCGATTGGCATAACATGTGGGGATGCCGGTAGCGGCCAGGGCCGGACACGGTCGCTCCGCCGCTTGGGTGTCGGGCCCGCCGGCGCCGGGTGATCAGTGCGGTGCTGCGGCCGGAATCGGGAGCGGTCGGTGCGGCCGAATCGGCGGATCCGGCGGCCCGTCTTCGCCTGTAGCGTTGAACTTGCCGATTTGAGCAATCGCGCCGCTGCTTCAAGACCCGCGGCGAGTTCACGAATGCGGAGCAGAACCTGAAGCCTGACGGCACGGCCGATCTGGCGAATGCGAGCCGGACCGGATGCTTTGCGGTGGCCCGCACGCGGCAGTACATTGCGGACTGCATGTGCAACGGGACCCGGGGCGGCACCTTGATCCTGGCCGGCCAGACGACGGGCAGCCAGCAGGCGCGGCAGGCTTGGAGGTGCCCGGATCTCGACAGCTGAGCCGGGTGAGGGCCGGCCGGTGACGGCACCGGACAGACGGCTATCGGGCCGTTTTTCTCGCGCTCCAGTTTGGTAATTTTCAAACTGAAGCGCTGCCCTAGCCAGCTAGGGCGGCGCGAGTCGGTTTGTTTTACTGCGCGGCAATCCGCAAACTGAGAATCGCGGTGGCTGCCACAAGCATCGTGAGCGGCAATCGATTCTCCCGCTTGGTCATGTCGCCTCGCAGTCGCTTGTAGGATGTATTCATCAGTCTGGAATCAGCAATTGGATGCTTGGTCTATGGAATGGTAGGAATTCCGACCAGGGCCAGAAACGCAAAACCAGCGCCGAGAATGGCTATGGTTATCGCAATTTGAGCGATCCCAAAGCCGACCGTCCAGCGCAGATTGTCCTTGTCGCGCTTGGCCATGTCGGCCCGCAGTCGCTCGTAGGATGTATTCATCTTTTCCTCCAGAACAGCAATACGCTCCGATAGTTCATGATGAGTTGGCTCACTCATATATCTATACTATCCGATCATTGCGAAAATTTCAAGTCGATTTGGTTGTTGAGCCCGCTTTGCGGAAAAAGTGATATAGTATTTCAATATGATTCAATTTCAGAAGCGCTTAAAATGAAACATTCAGCGAAACTCATTCAGTTCCCCTCCCTCGCTAGGGTGTGTTAACGCTACGCAGCGCATCGATGATCAGCGCGAAGACGACGAATCCGAGGTACATGACATCAAGCTTGTCGAAGCGCGAGAACACTCTGCGGAAGCCCTTGAGCCGCCGGAACAGGCGTTCCACCTCGTTGCGCCGCCGGTACATTTTCCGGTCGTATTCCCAGGGAGAGATGCGGCTGCTCTTCGGCGGCACCACGGGTGTGAAGCCGAGGTCGGATGCCAGCCGGCGGGTCTCATCGTCCTCATAGGCCCGATCCATGACGAGCGCCGGGCGGCTCGACGGCCTCTCCAGCCGCTTCAGGAGCTTCCGCCTCTCCGGGGCATCGTGCGCGTTGCCGGGAGAGAGCGCGAAGGCCACGGCGGTCCGATCATCCGCGGCAGCCAGATGAAGCTTGGTGTTCCACCCGCCCCGGGACTTGCCGATGCACTGGGCGCCGTTTTTCTCAGCGCCCCCGTGCCGTCGGGATGCACCTTGATGCTAGTGCTGTCAAGGCTCAGGACCTCGACCCGGATGCGGATCATCCGCTCCCGCTGCAGGTGCTTGAGCACGCGGTCCAGGACCCCGTTCCTCGACCACCGGCTCATGCGCGTGTAGATGGTGTGCCAGTTGCCGAAACGCTCCGGCAGGCCGCGCCACTTGCAGCCGTGCTCGGCCACGTAGAGAATGGCGTTCAGCACCTGCAGGCTCGAGAGGCTGACATTGCCCCGCTGCCTCGGCAGCAGCGGGGCAATGCGCTCGTACTGTGCCCGTGTAAGTTCCATTGCCGGTTCCTCCGCTCTGTTCCAGACGACAATCACGGGTGATAATTGTATCATATCCAGATCAAATTGTGTTAACAGGCCCTAGTTTAGCGGTCTTTCTGCTGCTGGCACCGCCGGTTCAGGCCCAGCAGGCCTGCAACCAGGCCAATGCGCCGTTCTTTACGATTACGGAACTGGAAAGAAGCGGATTCGACGGCGGCACGGGCCATGTGGTCTCGGAAGGGGACAACTTCGAGATCAAGTACGAGCTCCGCGCCTGCGTCACCATCGGCGATCCCAATGGGCCGGGTGGCAGTGTGGCCGATTCAGACTACACGCCGACGGCAGAGTTTGTCCTGGCCCCGACGACCTACCACACCCAGGGGTGGTATCTTGACGCCTACGGCATCGAAGGTGCAGGCAATGCCGAGAAAGCTCACGCCTCTTCTGCCGATGCATCCAACGTGAACTGGCGTGCCGTAAGCAGGCAAACAGCAGCCAACGGTGTCAGCACCGACGAGTTCACGCTCACGTGGACGATGTACGGCACCAGCACCGATAACAGCTGCAAGGGGACTCACCCTGATTACATGAATGCGGCCAGCGTAAGCCTCCGGCTCCTGAACGGCGGTGGCAGCTTGGCCGTCGACACGAACTACTTTATCAACGTGACCGACGACGACACGGCTTCGTGGTGGAAGACTGACTGTGTCAGCGGCTCCTTCTAGCGGCTCATGGCCGCCGCTGGTCCGGCACAGCTCGTTGCACGGGAAGGCGGCAAGGGGCTATCCCGGTACTTGAGCTGAGCGCAAGCCTGGTCAGGCGCAGAACTCTGAAGGGTGCCACCGCATGAGGCGAGGTTCGCCGGATTGCGGCGGAGCCGACAAAAATCAGCCGCAGATGCAAAAATCATACTTGCCGCAGATTGGAGCGGTCTTTATCCAGGAAGCCAACCCCTTGAAGAAGATGCAAACGTCTGGGCTGGCATTATCGATCAAGGCATGCTGCCGAGCGCGTCATTCTGTCACGATGCTGTTTCGGGCGCCGGGCCTGGGCGGCGGTTCAGCCGGTGCTGCTGTAGTGCTCAAGGCGGCAGGCGCATGATGCGTGGATGGGAATATCGGCCCAGCTGATCGCGCGCTCCAAGCGTGATCGAAACAGCTTGGCCTGCTGCAGATCTCCGAGTCGCTCCAGGCACTCAACCAGTCCATGCAGGCTCCAGAGGTTTTCGATGTGATGCGAGGTGCTGACCAGCGTGTCCGACAGCCCCAGATCATCCATGTAGATCTGCTTGGCCTGCTCAATATGACCGCGCTCGAGAAGCAGTGCGCCGAGCGCATGCCGGGTGGGCTGCATCCAGCCCCATGGCTCGTCATATTTGAGGTGGTCGTCAAGATAGACAGCCTTTCTTAACGCTGCAAAAGCGGCCTCATAATTGCCGCGCCGGTACTGCAGCTCGCCGCTGAGCATCTGTGCGGCGATCTGCAGCAAATCTTGGCAGCTGTTGAAAAACAGATAGCGAGTGAGCGGGACCCGTTTGACGGCGGCCTGAAATTTTTTCTGTTCGGCTTGTGCGGCATCGATTTCATTGCGCACTGCATGGGCGATTCCCTTGGCATAATGCCAGATCGCTGTTGTCATGCTGAACAGTGCCGGATCAGGCGGCAGCGGGTGGTCAATGATTTCTTGCCAGCGACCGAAGCGGATATAGACATGAGTCTTGATACTGATGTAGGCCTCGAGCTGGTCGCCCATATCTGGATTATCGGTCCAGAGCTCGTCCGGCAAGGTGTTGAGCAAGCCTTCAGCTGCATCCAGCGCCGTTTGAAACTGACCCAGAAACATTGCTGCGTAAACTTTCATATGAAAGTTGTGCGCTCTTGAGATGACTTGCCTGGTGAGCAGGCCTTCATGTTCGACATAAACTGCATCTGCCTGTATCGCCCGGTCACTCGCGGCAACGCCCGCACGATAGTGTCCGCAGCGCACATCAATGTGGGAGGGCATATGACAGAAGTGACTGATATGCGGCACCAGGGTGCGCAGCTGATCGGCCGCTCGCTTCGCTTTTTCAGGAAATTTTGACATTTCCAGGCAGTGAATATAGAAATGCAGCATGCCTGGATGCGGCACCAGACCGGCCTGCTCGCGCTTGGCGAGCGCCGCTTCGAGCACTTCAATCGCTTCTGTGGTTGAGGCACCGGGGTGCGGCTCGCCAGTGCTCAAGTCCCACAGCAGCCAAGGGGTACGGGTAATCAGGGCATCTGCAAACAGGGCGGTGATATCGTCATCGTCTGGACACGCCGCAGCCACCTTGCGCATCTCGTCGGCGTACTCGTCGTTCCAGCGATCATATTCACTGCAATTGGCTGGTACAGTGTCGGCCTGGCATCGAGACTGAAGCGCTTTGATCAGCCGTTCATCGCGCTCGGATGCATGCCTGATTTTGGCCAAGGCCTCATGGGCATGCTGACAGCTGCGCTTGAGATTCCGCTCAAGCTCAGCTCGAGACATGCGCGACCAGGGCATGTTGTAATAGAAGCCGGATGCGTAGGCGAGACCCCAGTGCGCCATCGCAAAATCCGGACTCAGCCGGGCTGCCTGGCCGAAGCATTTGTAGGCTGAATCCAAATCAAATCCATACAGCCACATCATGCCGCGGTTGAACCAGCACTGCGTTTCATCGCAGCCGGCGTTGATCGACTCAAAATAGGGGCCAAGATCGTAAGGATAATCCAATCTGAACACCTCTTTCGCTCTGTGTAATAAACCGTAGAGAGACAGCCCTATGCTGCCGCAATGCCATTATTTAAAGCACTGAAAATTGATCTTTATTGTTATGTGTGCTAATGATTTTTGTTCCTTTGCCAAGTCGGTCGGAGATCACTATTTTACGCGAACCCAATGCAACTGGTCCGCCATTTGTTGATTCGGAGTTTACTGGGCAGATGAGCGCTGACAGATGCACAGCTCCTCTGGCTGTTCATTGAGAGCCGGCTCAGCGCTTGAGTGATTGCTGGAAAGACATCGCCGTTATCGACTCGTGTCAGACTTTCTCTACGGCGTTATGATCGCAGGTTTGCTTGGGGCCTGCATTTGCCGCTCGATTTTTGCTAAACTCGCTAATGGCTTCGACGGCTGAAAAACGGCCTGCAAGCGTCCGGAGTGCTATATTTTGACACTGGGACGAAGAAAAAATTACCCTGTTGCACGTCCAGTCATGGCAGGTGTTTCAGGCCAAGTAAAAATCCTCGTCCAACAGCCAGAACAGGGGGCACATTTTTGGAGAAATCCAATGAATATGATGCTTGTCAGCTGGAAACAATGATTCCGAAAATATTTTACTCTTGATCATTGAAAAGCCTCAGCGCCCGGTTGTCAGCTGGAAAGATTTTTTCAGTGATGTGTCCGGTGTTTATATTGCGGCCGCAGTGACTGCTTTTTTGTTTGCCGCAACCGGCCCCATCGCCATCATCGTGGCGGTGGGCATCAGCGGCGGGCTGACGCAGGCACAAATCGGGTCATGGATTTTTGCCGGCTGCGTCGTAGGCGGCATTACGACGATTGGGTTTTCGCTCGCCTACCGCCAGCCGCTGGCATTCGCCTGGACTATTCCTGGAACCGTACTGCTGGAGTCGGCTTTGGATCATTTCAGTTTTGCCGAGGTGATCGGTGCGTACTGGGCTACGGCAGCCCTGATTGCAGTGATCGGGTTGTCCGGCTGGGTACGCAAGGCGGTTGATGTCATTCCGCTGCCCATTGTGCTGGCGATGGTTGCGGGCATATTTTTGCAGTTTGGTCTGGACGTGGTGCTGGCCTTTGAGCATCGCCCGCTGCTGGTCGCTGCGATGGTTCTGGCGTATTTCGCGGCCCTGATCCTACCGGTTCTGCATTCGCGTGTGCCGCCGCTGGTTTTGGTGCTGATTGTCGGGGTGGCAGCGGTACTCGCGACAAGCGGTTTTGAGACTACAGCCGATGTGACACAGTGGTTCAATCTGCTCGCGATTGCGCCGCCGGACATTTCACGCCAGGCAATTTTTGAGCTGGTCATTCCGCTGGCGATCACCGTATTGGTGCTGCAGAATGGCCAGGGCTTTGCGGTGTTGATGAGCGCCGGCCACCGCCCGCCAGTCAATGTCATGACGATTGCATGCGGAATCGGTTCCGGGGTCAGCGCTCTGTTTGGCTCGGTGTCGGCTTGCGTAACAGGTCCTTCGAATGCGGTTCTGACGAGTTCCGGTGAACCGCATCGGCAGTATACAGGCGCCGTGGTATTCGGTCTGTTGTGTATTGTTTTCGGCTTTTTTGCTTTTGCCGCGACTTGGTTGGTTCTCAAGCTGCCAGCGGAATTTATTGCGGTTTTGGCAGGCCTAGCGCTGCTGCCAGTCCTGCAGCGAGCGTTTGCGGGAGCTTTTTCGGGTCCGTTCGCCATGAGCGCGCTGGTTACCTTTCTGATTACGGTATCCGATATTTCGGCATGGAATATCGGTGCGCCTTTGTGGGCGCTTGTGACCGGAATCATTGTTGCGATATTTTTGGAACGCGACGATTATCAAGAATGCGTCAAGGCATCAGCGGAGTGAGCCAATGACGGCGAGAGAATTCAGTGGCATGGCACGATGATGCCATTGGGTCGGCGGAGGTGGTGGCTATGGGTGGACTCGAACCACCGACTTCGGCATTATGAGTGCCGCGCTCTAACCAGCTGAGCTACATAGCCATGTGCATAACCGAAGACGAGATCAAAGCGACTCACGGCCGCAACCGGTCTGCCGTCGCATTGAAGCCGCTTCGCCGGTTACCCGCTCCGAATCCATCTTTGGCGGGCTCCGAGTCGTCAATGCGGGTATTATAAAGAAATTGAATGCACTGCTCTTTGCCGTTGCAAGCCCCGTCATCATGCGTAATTTGAGGTCAAAAAAATGAAGATTGCATGCTGGAACGTAAACTCGCTGAAAGTGCGCCTGCAGCAGGTTTGCGACTGGTGTGCGGCGCGTGCGCCAGATGTTCTCTGCCTGCAGGAAACCAAAACGATCGATGAGAAATTCCCAGCCGCAGAACTGAAAGAGGCAGGCTACACGGCGATCTACAGCGGACAAAAGACATACAACGGGGTGGCCGTCTTGGTGCGCCAGCCGCTGTCGGTCAGCGACCCGGTGACGGCTTTTCCTGATTTTGATGACGAGCAAAAACGCCTGCTGGCAGTGACCTGCAACGAGGTGCGTGTGATCAATGTCTACGTACCGAATGGAAAAGAGGTCGATGACGAAAAATACTTCTACAAGCTTCGGTGGTTTGAGCGCTTGCTTGACTTTGTGGAGCGCGAGCTGAAAACCCACCGCAAGCTGGTGGTGACAGGCGACTTCAACATTGCACCGGAAGATATTGATGTGCACGACCCGGAACTGTGGGCTGGCAAGATTCTGTGCAGCGAGCGCGAGCGGGAATGCTTTGCCCGATTGATGGGCCTTGGAATGTTCGATGCCTTCAGGCAGTTCGACCAGCCGGAACAGAGCTTCTCATGGTGGGATTATCGCGCCGCCGGCTTTCGTCGCAATTTAGGGCTTCGCATCGATCATATTGTGATCAGTGATGAGCTGCGCCAGCTGTGCACCAGCTGTGAGATCGACAGGCAGCCGCGTGCTTGGGAGCGGCCGTCAGATCACACGCCCGTGATGGCCGAGTTTAATCTGCAAACCTAGAGCGGCTGCCTGTACCGATCGCAGATTCCATTCAGAGACTGCCCCGCCATGGTCAAGCACCATCTGCCTCCAATCGCCGCACTGCGCGCCTTCGAGGCGGCATCCAGACATTTGAGTTTTACCAAAGCGGCCGAAGAGCTGTTTATTACCCAAAGTGCGGTCAGTCACCAGATCCGGCATATCGAGGAGCTGTGGGATTTCAAGCTGTTCGAGCGCACCAGCCGGCAGCTGATTATTACCAAAGAGGGACAGATGCTGGTTCCCATCGTGCGGGATTTTCTTGACGGCATGAATCGAACGCTGAGCGAGATCACCAGCACCGAGACGCGCCTGTCGATCCGGGTCAGTCTGGTGCAGTCGCTCGCCGTCAAGTGGCTGGTGCCGCGATTGGGAAAATTCTATGAATTGCAGCCAGAGATCAGTGTCTGGATTTCGACCAGTGACGAGATCATCGACTTTGCGAACGAAGAGGTGGATGTCGCTATCCGGCTGGGGCATGGCCAGTGGCAGGATCTGCATGTGGAGCCATTGCTCCATGAGTATGTTTTTCCAGTCTGCAGCCCGACGTTTCTGCGCCGCGTATCAAGACCGGAGTCACCGCAGGATTTGCTGAACTATCCGCTGCTGTATCGGCATTCATTTGATATCTGTCCACGCTGGCGCGATTGGTTCGCAGACGCGGGCATTGAAGTCAAGTCGCTGCCTCGCGGCTCCAGGTTTCCGGACACTGCGATGTCGGTACAGGCCGCGATTGACAGCCAGGGCATCGCCTTGGCCCGAAGCGCGCATGTGGAGCAGGACCTCAAGGCCAAGCGGCTGGTGAAACTTTTCGATGTCTACAGCAAGTCGCCGGTCTCGTATTATTTTGTTTGTCCGCACAAGGCGATGGCGCAACCGCGCATCGCAGCGTTTCGCGCCTGGCTCTTCGATGAGGCGAAGCAGTGTCAGGAGGTGTTTGATCGCGTCGGGCAAGGCAGCCGTTTCACTGATGCGAAAAGTTAGGGACTTATGAGCTTGACTTCGCTGCTGACTGAAAATTACAAAAAACGCACACAGAATCGTCTTTCTATGCGAGCGTTATTCACTTGAAACAGAATTTTGGATAAACATATCAATCGGCAAGTCAAGTTTCAGCCCCCAGAACCTGCTGGCAAAGATATTTCTTGACGAATGTGGAAAGAGAGCTTGTTTTTGACTCAAATAATCTCAAATTTAGTTGACTTTTCTAAAATTTCTAAAAAATAGCGCATAACCAGATGAAATGCATTTATAATCGCTTCTTTTTCGACAACATTACCAAGAGGATCGAAACATGACCCAGCAAGCGTGTTTTAAAAATCTGAGGAGGGGGGGGGGTAGACCAAGATCCGCCGCCGCAATAGCTATCACCTGCGCCGCGGCCGCACTGCTCGCGACGGCTCTGGCCCCGGTCCCGTCAATAGCCAACCCGACCAGCGGGATGATCAGCGGCAATTATGCCGTGCAGTTGCCGGCTTCCATCTACATGCGCAATTCAAGCGGTTACACGGACGTGTGCATTCAGATCACCGGCACCGACCGCAATGCCACTGGAACCATCAAGGTCCGCAGGCACAATGGCACTTGGGCAACAGCGCCAGGTTTTCTCAGCGTAACGCTCCCCCTAAATAGAGAAGCATTAGGAAGAGAAACCGACTGGATCGTGAGCTGGGGCGCCGAGCCAACGAATTGGCGGGGCATGAATCGCCAGTTCGACCAGCACGGCTGGCGCGGCAAATTGAACCAGAGAAATGAGCTGCGCATTGCAGTGGACAATCATATCCTGAAAATGACCGGAGACGGCAGACGCACCATGACCCATGGGAGCACCTGTCCCTGACGGCCGCCGGGACGAATGACTGGGCCGGCTTCGCCGGGAATCTTTCCATCCCGGCTTGAGAATGAGTTTCCGGGTCGAATCTGCGGCACCGACTCCCTGACGCTTGAGACGGCCGGAAACGCCGGCAAGCTGGAGGAAATCGCCGTTCAGCCGCACATCTGGGGCGGGGAGACACCCAGTGAGTGTGTTGCGGGGGTCTGAGCAATGCCACAGCCGGCCGTGCTGTCTGCCGGGGCGATTCAAATGGCGGACAGCTGGTGCGCTGGACGTTTTACAGTATCGAATGTGAGCTGGTGTAGGCTTGGGGTGATCGCCTTGGTGAAAGACGATGTGCGCAGTGTGGTTGAGGACGGCTGGAAAGACGCTGACGGCCCAAGACTCGAGCGCCAGAGACAGCGCGCCCAGGCACCGGCGGCTGACCTGGCGGAAGTGCGCCGCGCGAGCGAGCTGCGCCGCAGTCCACACGCGGCAGTGCGGGCCGCGGGCCGCGGCATGCGCCAGCTCCGTGCTCTGATTCGGATGCAGTGCGGTCAGCCGCGGATGGGTGGCGATCAGCTGGTGTCCCGCATAGATCCGCACCGTGCGGGCGCCGGCCTGGATCTCCACCGTCTGGCGGCAGTACTGATGCGGCACCGAGTACCACCGGCGCGCATGGCACACGTGCGAGTCAAAGCCGACCTTGGCTTTGTGAATGTCAAGGTCCTGGAATGGAAACAGCGGCAGCGCCCGCAGCTGCGGACGGTCATACTGCTCAAACACCAGCTTGCGGCTGCCCTCGCGTTTCTGGAATGCCTTGGCGCTGAGCCGCCCCAGTCCGTCCCGAACATGCGCGTTGAGCTCGCCCAGGTCCGCAAACGGCACGTCGCGCACCGGCGCCAGGATCTGGGTCTGCACCGCGTTGACGGCAATCTCGACCGCCGACTTGTCCTGCGGGCGGCGCACCCGCGCCGGCATGATGCAGACGCCGTAATGCCGCGCCCAGGCATGGCAGCGCGGATTCACATCGGGATCATGCCGGCACGTGCGGCTGACCGCGCTCTTGAGATTGTCGGGCGCCGCCAGCGCCGGACAGCCCCCGAAAAACTCCACCATCGCCGTGTGGCAGGCCAGCCAGTCCGCCAGCCCCTGTGTCCACACGGCGGTCGCAAACGTGTAGTGCGAGGCGCCCAGCGCCGCCACAAAAATCTGCGCCCGGCGCCCGCACAGCGCGACCGTCAGTCCGCCGAAATCGACAAAGGCCGTGTCGCCCGGCGCATGGTCGCCCGCTGGCGCTCGCGCCAGACCTTCAGATCGCGGCAAAACTGCGCACAGCTGCGCGCATAGCCCTGGCCGCAATACTGCTCCCACAGCAGCTGCCGGGTCACCCCTTTGCGGCCCAGCTCCCGAGCCGCCTGCGCGAAATCCACCTCGCCGCCCGCCGGCGCCGGCGGCGGATGAATCAGCGCCGCCAGCCGCTCGGCATCCACCTGCTCCGGCAGCGGCCAGCCCACACCCAGCTGCCGGGCTTTTCGCAATACATTCGAAACCGTCCCGATGCTCACCGAAACCGATTCGGCAATGACCCGGTGCGGCTTCCCGCAGTCATGCTTGAGTCGGAGAATCTCTGCAAGCTTGCTCATCGCAATCGCCACCCTGCTCATCGTCTCGCTCCCAGCTCCAATGGTGAAAAAACACCATTGCAGCCGGTTCGAGGCGCCAGTGCAAATTACGCTGAAAAATGGCCCGGCTCAAAGCGAAGGCGATGCCTGTTCAAATGGATGCGAATCCGTGTTCAAATTCATGCGAAAACATGTTCATTTTGAATGCGAATACTCAGCATGTCCTGCTGAATTCCGGAAAATCCTGTCTGAAGCTGCGGTGCACGGAAGAGGGACGGGGCATTTCCGGGATGCTCCGGCATCTCTGGATTGAGTATCTGGGCCTCTGGGCAAGTCAACTTGAAAATTCCGACAATAATCATATAGAATAGGCACATGGTAGAAAATACCGATCATGAGCTGGAAAGACAGCTCCGGGAACTGACAGAACAGAATCAGGAACGGGCGATAGAGATCGCCGTTCTGGAGGAGAAGATGAACACATCCTACGAGCGATTGCTGGCCGAAATAGCTCGACGCGACAACCGGCTGATTTACGCAATGCTCGGAATCGTCGGTTTGGCGACTGCAATCCTGGGCATGCTGATCGCTGTGATACCTTCAGCATAAACTCCTGCTACTACTGCTGCTGCCGCCGCCAGCAGGCGGCGAAGCCAGTCCAAGATCCCCCGCGGATTTTATTGCCTTTGCTGTCTATGAGGCATGCCGGCCAGCGATTCCAATCCGATCCGTAAGGGTGAGTTGTTAGCGGACCAATGTACGGTCTTGCCTTATCAGTCCTCGACGGTGAGTGTATCGGATTCTGTACCGTTCAATTCCCGACTCCATACGCAATCACCGTCAATACTGTAGTCCCCGACCGATGCCATCGTGAATCGAATTGTGCGGCGCTTGCTTGCTCCCTCCCAAAGGTATGTTTGTATAACTGAAGCTGGATGTCACACTATTGTGATCGCGTAAAGATCAGTGCTTTCCCACGCGAAAGAACCTGTATTCGCAATGGTAGCGTTGCATCTAGTTCCCGATCCTGTTTTTTTGGTGAGGTTCAGGGCCGCCATTGTCGAAGGGTTGCCAGTGTTATCCAAAGTCAGCGTGAACCTGCTGGTTCGGGCGAAGGGTTCTCTCCTGGAGACCGATTCGATATTTCCCCGTATCCGCGGGATAGATGTTACTGAGGAGATACGCTCCTTTACTGATGCAGTTTTTTTAGTTTAGGTTTTGTCGATAGCTTGTAAATTCAGCAAATATTGCGGGTAAGCGCAATATGAACTCAGCTATTATCATTAAGAGTGTTAAAGCACAATAATTATTGCAATTATGAATAGATTGATCGAGCTAGCGTAAATTTTGACGATTGAAATCGAGCAATACAATATTAAGGCTTGTGTCGGCGCGCAGCGTTGACTTCAACCTGTTTGAACGTGCCGCGTCAGTGGGGCGCCCTATGGGGAAAGTATAGCGAGCACCGGCTCAGCCGGCGATTCGGTCTGGCATTTCGCGGGGTCGGATCTGCGCATTCCGCCATCGGCTGAAGTCAAACGGGCGGCGCTGGCGGCCCCTGCACGGGTGCGGCGGGGCGGTTTCGGCAGTGTTTTGTGTGTGCTGAAAAGCGTCGGCGCACAGGCATCTGCGGTGACTGCGGTCGCGATTCTTTCCAATTGCAGGGCGGCTGTCATGGTGATGCGGCGGGTGCCGGCGGCGGCGCTCGGGCCAGGTGCTCGAGGAGTTTGCTGCCGGGCCGGCAACGGACGATCAGGCACAAGGGCTGGCCGCGGCGGTGTGCATCGCAGTGCGGCAACGCACATCGAACACAGCCATCAGCATCTGCTGGACCTGCGCCTCTTCCATCGCATGGGTCGGTCGGCCACCTTGCGGCAGGCCAGGCACGCCGCCCGCTGCGGGCTCTGCAGAACCTCGCCGCAGAGCAGGCGCCGCGACGGTGATATTGGTCGAGCGCGGCGCCTGCCCCTCATCGATGCGCATGAGCACGCAGGCTCGAAGCTGCTTGCTTTCCAAGCGCTCCGGCGAGCAGCCGCAGCGCCTCGATAGCCGGTCGAGCTCACGCAGATACGACTGCTGAGTCGCAGCTGCCAGACTTTTCATTTTCATATCATCAAGGGTGCTTTGCCGTAACGGCAGGCGCTGCTTCGGGCCGCTCACACAGCGGGACAGGCTGTTCTCCCGCTGTGCAGTGAAAAAACAAAATGGACTGGCGCTCTGCAGCAGCGGAGCGCCACCTGCACAATAGACTGTTTCCCGCCGCAGATGGAGAAAACTTCAGGCTCTTTCCGAAACCCGTGAAAGTTGAATGCGGAGACTGCCGCGAAGCGGCTTAGCTCCGCCGATGATGGCAGTCTTTGCTCCTCGCGGCAAGGCAGCATGCCCGCAGAGTGAGCCGGATCATGCTGTTGCGGTAATGGCAGGCAATCAGTTCATCGCATCCAATTGGCTGCGCCAGCCCAGCATCGCGGTGTGCTGCGCCGGCGTATCGGGATTGAGCTGCAGCCAGTCATAGCGATCGCCGGAATCAAGTTTCAATTCCTTGACTTGGCCTTGCTGCAAGACCGAGAGATGAATCTCGATGCCCGCCGGTCCGGTCGCCCAGACCTTGCGCAGAAAATCTGCCATGCCGGAGACTGGCTCGCCGTTGACTGCGATAATGATGTCGTTGCGCCTGACACCGCCTGCCTGCGCCGGGCTGTCGAGAGCCACTCGCGTTACAAACAGGTGACCGCGGCTCATCGAGGTATAGATTCCCAGCCAGGGCCGCTTTTGGCGCAAGTCGCGCCCATGCTGGAGCAGATCGCTCATGATGGGCTTGAGCAGGTCAATCGGCACGAACATGTTGCCGGGTGTCGGCTGCGGGCCAAGTTTGGCATCGTGCACGATCAGTGAGCCCACCCCCACAAGCTTGCCTTCAGTATTGATCAGTGCGGCGCCGCCGAAACCATGAAAGGGCGGTGAGGTGAAGATTGCCTGATCCAGGAGATACTCCCAGTAGCCGGGGAATTCACGAATGTCGACGATTTCTGCCGGACGCATATAGTGCGGACCAATGTGCGCGACAATCAGGGCTGCATCGCCAGGCAGCAAATCAGCCGATTCGCCAAGCTGAATGCCCTTGAGCCCGAGGGGCTGCATCGCCTGAACCAGTCCAAAGCCGCTGTCGTAGTCGTAGGCAATCATTCTCGCGCCGACGTATTCGCCTGCGGCGTTGGTGACCTCGATGCTGGAGGACTCCATAATGAGGTAGCCAATGGTCAGGACAAGTCCGTCATCACTGATGACAATGCCGTTGCCTTCGCGCTCCGTACCCAGCGAGAATGCTGTTCTGGCCGTATCGGGTACGAGCGTGCGCAAGCCAACCACTGCCTGCAAGGTTGATTCAATCATCGCGTCTCTTGACTCGGCAGCAGCGGGCATCGCCAGCCACAGCGCGAGCAGCGTCACAGCGGTCGCTTTTGCGATTTTTGAACCGCTCGATTGAGCTAGGTTCAGCACCGAGCAAATGAATCGTTGATGCATCCTTCTGACCTCCAGCGCTCGCAGTAAATGTGAAATGCGGTTTCGATTATATGCAGATTTGCCGCAGGCGCCATTTTTCCGCTGCCGTCAATGCGCCGCAACCGGCGTTCTAAGCCTGCCAGGGTTTCGCTGCCATTTCCTTGCGGCCTTCGGTTACGCGGTCCAGTCCGGCCAGATCTTGATGCGTCTCAAGGCGGCCAAGCCCTGCGTGTGACATCATGGCACGGACATTTTCGCCCTGGTCACAGCCGTGCTCGATGATCAGCCAGCCGCCTGGCTTGAGCCTGGCTTGACTGCCAGCGACAATTGCCTGGATGCATTCGTATCCCTGGGTGCCGCCGATGAGGGCCAGTTCAGGCTCGAAACGCATAAATTTGTCGGCCAGGCACGGGTCTTCACGGCGAATATAAGGTGGATTGGCCGCAATAATGTCGTATGCTGAACGGGGCAGATGGCGATACCAGTCACTGGCGTAAAAATCGATTCGGTTCTGGACATCGTTTGTGCGCGCGTTGGTTTTGGCCACCGCAAGCGCCTGCTCTGAAAGGTCAGCTGCATGAAGGTGCGCATTTTCCAGGCAATTTGCGAGCGTAACTGCGATAACGCCGCTGCCAGTGCCCAGATCAAGTATCTGCAGCGGTGCGTCGACTTCGCTGGCGTGTGCCAGCGCCCGCTCGACGACCAGCTCAGTTTCCGGCCGGGGTACCAAGGTGTAGCAATTGACAGCAAAGTCAAGGCTGAAAAATTCAGCTTTCCCAGTCAGGTATGCAATGGGCTCGCCAAGGATGCGGCGTTTGAGCAGATTCTCAAAATCCTGGCGCTGGCGCTCGCTGAGGAGTACGTCTGCCAAGCCGGTCAGTGATTCGCGGTCGACCGCTAATGCCAGCGCGATGATGATGTCAGCCTCAAGCTGGGGCGCGGGCACCAGAGCGCGCAGAGCGCGCCCCCCAGCGCCCCTGGCGTCACCAATAGACACGGCCCCGGCGGTCATTCGCTGACAGTGTCGCTTTCCGTCATCTGCTGCGCTTGAAACTCAGTGATCAGCGGATCGATGATTTGATCGACGCCGCCTGCTGTGATTTCTTCGAGGCGGTACAGAGTCAGATTGATACGATGATCGGTCACTCGCCCTTGGGGGAAATTGTAAGTGCGGATTCTTTCTGACCGGTCGCCGCTGCCCACCATGATCTTGCGCTTTTTCGCGATCTGCTCATTTTGCTTTTGGATCTCTGACTCAAGCAGCCGCGCGCGCAGCACCGCCATGGCCTTGGCGCGGTTTTGGTGCTGGGAGCGCTCTTCCTGGCATTCCACCACGATGCCGGAGGGCAAATGCGTTATCCGCACAGCGGAATCGGTGCGATTGACATGCTGCCCGCCGGCGCCGGAGGCTCGAAAAGTGTCAACCCGCAAATCCTGCGGATTGACTGGCACATTGTCAATTTCATCCGCTTCGGGCAGTACCGCAACGGTGCATGCGGATGTATGAATGCGTCCCTGCGTCTCGGTTTTCGGCACTCGCTGCACACGGTGAGTGCCAGACTCGAACTTCAGCCGCGAGTATGCGCCTTTGCCAATGATGCGCAGAATGACTTCCTTGTAGCCGCCGTACTCGCCCTCGGACTGGCTGACCGTCTCACTGTTCCAGCCGCGGTTTTGAACGTAGAGCTTGTACATGCGGCACAGGTCGCCGGCGAAGATCGCGGCTTCATCGCCGCCGGTGCCGGCTCTGATCTCAACAAATACATTTTTGTTGTCATTCGGGTCGGATGGCAGCAGGAGTATCTTCAGCTCATTGAGCGCGGCCTGCTGCGCGTTGCCAAGCGCGTCAATCTCGGCCTGCGCCAGCGCGCGCATTTCGCCGTCGTCTTCCTCGAGCAGCTGTGCGGTTTCTGCCATCTGCCTGTCAAGACTCACATATTCCTCGTATTTTTCAACGATGCCTGAAATCCCTGACAGCTCGATTGAATACTCACGCAGCTTGTCGGGGTTTTGCGCAGTCACCGGGTCAGACAGGAGCGCATTCAGTCTGTCGCGCTGCGCCGCCATCAAATCAAGTTTGTCTCTGAGCGACTGTTTCATCGGAAATCAGTGACAGGTCAGGCTGTAAAAGCTGTGATGCAGCGGCCTGAGAGGCTGCTGCATTCGAAAATATCGAAAGGCAGCCAATTTTGGATCCGGCGGTGTGCGAGCCATTTCGCGATGCATCATAACCTTAGCTGAGCCAATTGCCTTTTCTATCTTGGCTCTGTTGATATCTGCGCAGCTCAGCTTCAGTCAATTCATCATAAGCTGCGAGCTCACATAGATATTCCTGCACAAGCGTAATATCTCGACTTTTTTCGCTGAGCTCAAGCAAGACTGTTTTGTTTTCATTCATGAATTGCGCAGCGATGGGTCGCGAACTTGATACTGGATTCAGAACGCATCTGCCATTTAAAGGTGCAGGGCCTTGTGTCTGAGTCTCAAGACTGCGGGTGCCGGTGTGCTGTGCGGTCGATTCGACGCGCACAAGCCTTTGCTCGAATCAACTGCGGGCAGCTGGACAGCAGCCGCACCGTTTTTCTGCGCCAAGCGCAGTTCGTCGAGCTTTTGAAAATTGCGTCAAAATTCCCCCGAAGTTTTAGAATATTCACATTGGTCCTTTTTGAGTGACATAAGGCGATTGCCCAGACTGTCGAAGCTGTCAGATCTGACGGCGGCATCAAGCTGATGCAATTTGTGTGCCGCTGTTCAGGCAAGCTCGGCTGCGCCGCAGCTTGCATGCTGCCATAAAAGACTTTCGTCTTCCTGTTTGCGAGACCGACAGTCACTCGCTGGCATTCTAAGAATCCTGCATTGCCTTGCACCTTGATTATAGATGAAAATTCTGCACTGCGTTAAGCGGCCAGGCATGCTTCTGGCAAGCGTCAGCAACGCTTTCAGGCCAGATAAAGCACACAGCTCAAGCTCGATTTTAGATTTCGATGCAGACTATTTTCTGATAATGCCACGCGGTCACGAAAACAATTCTGCAAATATTCAATCAATATAATTGGACGCGATGCTGCAGCGCCAGCAATAAGGCTGATTTCAATCGCAATGCGATTGATTCTTTCATCCCCGCGCGAGAGCATGAGTGAAGCTTGACAAAACCGCAGACAGTCTCTATTAATTGTTTCTGAAATGAAAATCAAATCTGCCGGCCGAACATTGATTAGTGCAGCGCTCTTAGGGGCCGCTTTGCTAGTCGCATCGTGCGTTCCAATGCCGCCGGCCGAAGTCGAGGCCATGCCTGAGGCGGATCCCCAGCCGCCGGCCGAAGTCAATTTGCCGAAACAGGAGCTGACTGCGTCTGTACTGGGCGATTTGCTGGTCGCTGACCTGGCTTATTACCGTGATGACATTGCGACTTCATTGGAAATTCTGGAGAAAACCGCATTCGAGACGCGTGATGTGCGCATTGCTGAAACGGTCACGGTCCGAGCGATTGGTTATGAAAAATTCGATATCGCCTCGAACACGGCGGAACTTTGGGTCGAATTGAGTCCCGCGGCAGCGTCGGCATGGAATGCCAAGGGGGTCGCCTTGGTTGCGACTGGCGAGCTTGATGAGGCGGTGGCGAGTTTCAATAATGTAATCGAATACAGCCGCGACCCTGATGCTGTGATCCAGAGAATATCCGGTTGGCTGGCGCAGAAACTGCCGCCGCCGACGGCCTATGCAGTCTTCGAAAAGCTGCTGGCGCACCATCCCGATAACGTCAGAATGCATCTGGCCTTGATCGAATTGGCCAGCTGGGTGAAAGAAGATGCGGAGATCGACGCATTGTTCGACGAGGCATTTCGCCTGGCCGGTCAGGCGGATTCTGTCGCGGAAGCCAAATTTTCGCTCTATCTGCAAGCCGGAAGGCAGCAGGAAGCAGAAATGTTTGCAGCTGATTTTCTGGCGCAAAACGCCGATTCCAAACAGCTGCGGGAAACTTATGCGCGGCATCTGACGCAGGCGGGCTTTTATATAGAGGCTGTCGCTCAGTACCAGGCGCTCGCCGCCCCCGACAAGCTGCTGCGGATTGGGACGCTTCACCAGAGAGCGAATTATCTTGATCGCGCCGAAGCCAGTTTCAAAGACTATTATGAGACTCAGCCGGAAGGACAGGATGCGCTTGTGGGTCTTGCCGAAGTGAATCTGATGCGCAACAACTATGAGCAAGCCAAGGAGTGGATTTCCCAGATCACTTCCCAGCGATTGGCGTTCGATAAGTTTGTGCTAGGCGCACGCTATCTGGCGGGGGCCGAGAGCGTCGAAGCCGGGGTTGACCGATTGCGGCAGTATCGGGCGCAGTCAGACCGGGAGCTGATTGGAATCTACATCGCAATCAATGAAATTTACCGGGAAAACGGACGTTATGACGAATCAATGCAGACGCTCAACGCTGCGCTGCGGCAGTACCCGCAAAATACATCGTTGCTTCTAGCCCGCACGTATACAGCGGCTGAGCTTGATATGATCGCTTTAGTTGAGCGCGATGTCGAAGAGGTGCTGAAAATTCATCCGAATAATCCGTCTGCTCTCAATGCGCTGGGATATACGCTTGCCGATCAGACCCATCGCTATGAAGAGGCATTCGAGCTGATTGAGCGAGCGCTGGAACAGCGCCCCCATGATCCTTACATCTTGGATAGCATGGGCTGGGTGCGGTTCAAGCTCGGGGACTACGAGGGTGCGATCGCGAACCTCACGCTGGCGCTGGAACGCCGCTACGATCCAGTCATGGTCGCGCATTTGGGCGAGGTGTACTGGACCTTGGGGCAAAAGAGCAAAGCCCGCGGCATCTGGAACAGCGGACTGAAAGATTTTCCTGACAGCGAGTATATCCTTGAAGCGAAGCGGCGGCTGACAGGCCAATGATACGCCTCTTTTTGGCTGTCGCGAGCGCGCTGCTGCTGGCCGGCTGCGCAACAATAGACCGCGTTGAGCGCTCGGCCGACAGCAGTTTCTACGAACGCCATGCACAAGCTGTGGCCGCCATCGACAGCTGGGAGGTCAAGGGGCGTTTGAGCGCTCGAACTGAGAACAAAGCGGATATTTCCCGCATGCTGTGGCATCGTGCCGCCGATCAGCATCGCTTGGAGCTTTACGGAACCATCGGCGCCCGGCGGCTGCGCATCTTTCAAAATCCTGAGGGTGTGACTCTCGAAGACACACAGGGTGAGAGAATTGAGGGGGAAACCGTCGAGCAAGTGATTTTTGAGCGCACCGGCTGGCAGTTGCCCGTCAAGCAGCTGATTTACTGGATGAAAGGATCGATTGATCCGAACTATCCAGCTGATTTTGCTTGGGATACCAGTGGACACCTTATCACGATCAGTCAGTCTGGATGGGATGTCTCGCTCGCCAACTATCGACCATTTGGTTTGTACATGCTGCCCACCCGGCTGAGCGCAAAACGTCAGGCAGACCCCGACACATCCGCTGGCCCCTCTGATGCGACGCAGCTTGAGGTCAGAGTCGTAATCAGTGATTGGGGCATATAAGGCGCAGTGGCTTTGCCTTTGCACAGTCCCAATGCGGCTGCCGGCAAAACGGCAGTTTTCAGGGCGCCTGCGAAAATCAACCTGTTTTTGCATGTCTGCGGCAAGTTCCCAGATGGCTATCATCAGATTCAGACGGTTTTCCAGCTCATTGACTGGCATGATGAGTTGCATTTCGAGCTCAACGATACCGGCGAAATCTCGCGTTCGCAGCAGTACGGCGCGTTCTCAATGACTGAAGACTTGACCATTCGTGCGGCTCAGGCACTGCGCCAGCATTGCCCTGGAAACCAGGGTGTGACCATCGGCCTGCAGAAAAATATCCCCATCGGCAGCGGACTTGGCGGCGGCAGCTCGGATGCCGCTGCGACATTGACCGCCCTGAATCGGCTCTGGAATTTGAATCTTGACAAGGCTGAATTGATCGATATTGCAACGCAGCTTGGCGCTGATGTTCCGGTCTTCGTGCATGGGAAAAATGCTTGGGCCCAGGGCCGCGGCGAACTGCTTTCTGACATCAAGCTGGAACGCAAACGATTTTTGGTGATTGTGCCCGAGGTGCATGTATCAACGGCTGATGTCTATCGCGAGTGCCAGGCTGCAGAATACTACCCGCGGATGCAGGCGGCAGATTATTCGCCAAGCATCCGGACCAACAGTCTTAAGGGACCGGCGTGCCGGCTCTATCCGCCTGTTGCAGAGCTGTTTGATTTGCTTGACGGACTGGATGCGCAGCCGCGCATGTCTGGGTCTGGCGGCGCCGTGTTTGTTGACGCTGAAGACGATAGGCGCATCCGTGAGATCATCGAGAAGCTGCCGACAACATGTCGACACAAAGTTGTTCGAGCACACAGTTGATTGGCGACACTTACAGGCTGCGTTCATTGACTCTGAGCCTGCGCGAGCGGTTTGACAGAGCTCTTTCTGATGGACGCTGCAGCTGGACCGGTGTGGCGGCTGCATTGTCAGCTGAGTACGAAGATTCCGGTCGGCAGCGAGCATCCGCATCCGCGGTGGCCCGGACAGTGAGATAATCAATTCGAGCATCCTGAAACAATGGTAGTCGGACAGATTTGCAAAAGGCATGTCTCTCTCAAAAGTAGAACTGGTAAAATATCTGTATGGCGAATGTAGCATTTGACACTCTTACCGCATCGAAAGAACTGCAGCGGGCCGGCATTGAGATGCCGCAGGCTGAGGCAATTGCTTTGGTTGTCAAGGACAGCCAAGGTGATCTTGCAGCGAAGGCAGATGTTGATCGGGCCAGAACTGCGCTTAATACGGAGATCAAGAGCGTGAGAGCCGATCTTGAGAGCGTAAGAGCTGAGCTTGGCGCCGAGATCAAGAGCGTGAGAGCCGAGCTTGGCGCCGAGATCAAGAGCGTGAGAGCCGAGCTTGGCGCCGAGATCAAGAGCGTGAGAGCCGATCTTGAGAGCGTAAGAGCTGAGCTTGGCGCCGAGATCGAGAAAGTCAGAACCGATCTCAGCGCCGAGATCAAGAGCGTGAGAACCGGTTTGACTTGGCTCGCATGGACAATGGTTCTGCAGATGGCGATTGTAATTGGTGGATTCAGCATACTTTTCTCAAAGTTTCCTGCCTCATAGCTTGTAATTTTTGTCAATCTTCTTGGAGTTATGCACTTGTCTGCATAATCGGCAGGCAAAATGCTGAGGATGATGTCAGGTAAGTCGGCTCATGCCGATTCGGCTCCCTGATTCCAAGCTGGTAAGGCCGTTGATGGCTGTATTTTGCCGAAAAACTGTTTGTTGCTGAACAGTAGCGCTGTTTTTCGTTCCCTGCCCAGTCGACTGGCAATATCCCGATTCCAAGCTGTTGCTGCCCTTCAGGCTGGCAGCAACAGCTGCTCCGCATGCAGCTCACGGATGTTGTCCAGGCACGTGCCGTTATTTTGCAGCAGATACACCAGAGTCACCAGCATCTCATTGCTGCCGTAGACAAGCTTGCTGCGCCGCGGCATGAGATTGATTTTATCAACCGTCTCTGACTGTCACCAAGCCGGAGCGGAGGTGCTCTCATTTTTCGTGAGGCCAAGATTGTATGGTATATTGTTCATCAGTCTTGCGCTCCCATGGCAGCGGTTCTGTTTAACCCAATGGGTGATGTTCGGGCAGTAGAAAAAAAAGCCATATTGTGCAAAGCCCCCTCAAAACTACAAGTCCTCTCTTGCCGGTCAAGTGAACCATCTTGCATCACCTTTCACAATCAAAGCTGTTTTCATTCTCGATGCAGACTCAATTCCAAAGCGGGGATGATTTATTTCTGTTTTGCGGCCATAGACTCTTTGTTTTGACAGGAAGATGATGAGCAAGGCTGAATCAGCTCTATTCCCATCATCGCGGATTGCGGTTGTTAATGTCTCTAAAGTCCCGCAACGCAGTCCACTTCGTTATCCAGGGGGGAAACTTGGCTGGTTCCGCACATTCGCGAGTGGCTAGCCAAGACAAAGCCAGAAATTCTGATTGAGCCCTTCGCGGGCGGGGCAATTGTGTCGTTAACCGGGGTTATGGAAGACTTGGTTTCGTCTGCTGTTATGTTGGAGATGGATCGCGATGTTGCCGCTTTCTGGAGGTCTGCAATAGAGAGAAACTCCTCACTAATTGAATTGATTATGACTTATGAGCCGACGCATGAAAACCTTGGTAAATGGGTCGATAGAGTGCCGCGCTCTGTTGAGGAGCAAGGATTCCGAACTCTCGTTCTCAATCGGACCAGACGCGGAGGAATATTGGCTCCCGGGGCATCATTTAGCCGACGAGGTGAAAATGGGAAAGGCTTGGCATCTCGCTGGTATCCCGAAACGTTGAAAAATAGGCTTTCAGCAATCTCCGATTACGCTGACAAGCTGATATTCATGGAAGGCGATGGCATGAAGATATTGCCGGTGTTGCTGGAAGGCTGGGGACGCAGGGCTGCCGTTTTTCTTGATCCGCCGTATACGGCCTCCGGCGGCAAGCAGGCTGGCCGCCGGCTATACCAGCATTCTGAAATTGATCACACTGCCCTGTTTCGGATGATGAGTGAGCGTGACTCTAACTTCCTGATGACCTATGATGCGTCCGCGGAAATAATACATCTTGTAAAAAAGTATGAATTTAATGCTGTCAGCCTGACCATGAAGAATACTCACCACAACCGGATATCCGAATTGGTCATTACCAGTGAGGCTCTATTCGCATGAGCAAACGCTTTGAGATTGCCGAGTGGTATGGGAAGCCGTTTACAACCTTTAAAACCATCACAGCGGCTGCGATTCGCTGATGCGGCTCTTGGTCGAGTTCCTCAGCCTTGATGTCCCTTTCAGTTCGGGCAGCCAAAGTGCGGGAAACGCGGCGGAGTCTGCTCCATGCGATTTGGAACTGAGAGTCCTGTGATTATGTGTCCACGTCGATTTGACCAAAGGCAAATGCTTCCGCTTTGGCTGGGAGAGATCGTCGGTTTCAAAAATATTTATTTGGCCCGAGAGGTGCCGTTTATGCGCTCTGCGGCTACAGGTCGAGCGGCGGGACGGATCGATATGGTGATCGCTGGTGACGAAACAGCCGAGACCTGGTTTGGTCTCGAAATTCAGGCAGTCTATTTTTCAGGACACAAGATGGAATCGGACTTCGTCAGGCTGTCTCGAGATGCCAATATTACATTGCCAGAAACTGCTGTGAACAGGCGTCCAGACTGGCGGTCCTCGAGCGCGAAGCGCTTGATGCCGCAATTGCAGGTCAAATGCCCAACGCTGCGAAGATGGGGAACAAAGCTTGCTGTAGCTGTTGATTTTCCTTTTTTTGAAGCTATCGGCGGTCCATCAGCTAATCCTTCTCATGACCTTGATGATGGTGATATTGTTTGGCTGGTGCCAAAAATGTCTGACAGCTTTCAGTTGGAGAGATGCCACTGGGAGGTCTTGTCGCTTGAAGCATCGAGCGATAAACTGCTTTCTGCCGAAACCGTCAAGCGCAGCGAGTTTGAGAGTGCGCTGCGCTCAAAACTGAAGCCGATCGAGTGAGGCCGAAATAACTGTACAGAAGGGCTGAAGTGTCGGCCTGGCCATGGCTGATCATGCGGTTTCTTTGTATTTTTGTTCTTGGAGGTCGCTCGATGTTTTGGACAGGCAATTCGTGACAGGCTAAGAGGCAGAGCCGCTGCGCCATGACTTTTTGTTTTCAGCAGCGCCAGGTGATGAATTTTTTTGCTCAGCGGCAGATCGACGGATTGCGCCATGGGAAGGTCTTCGAATGCTTGCTTAAGGCGCATAGTCGCTGAATGTCAAATTGTCGCCGAACAAAACAAGATCCACATCGGACGTTGCGGTGTTCGTACCCATCGCCCGCGAGCCAGACAGCACGGCACGATCAACTCTTTCGTTAGCCGCGATTATGTCCATAATCGCGCCTTGATGACGATCTTTTATGCTGTCTTTCATGCGTGAGACCGGGCGGAAAGTTTCGATGAGTCCGGCCCGTTCAAGATCGCTGTACCGCTCTTGATCGCATGCATCACTTAACCGTGCCATTGCGTTTTCAAAATTCTCTAAACGCTGTTGCCAGCGCAATTTCTCATGGGCGATACGAATTGGCAAAGGTTGCATTTCAGAAGCTGGAGATCAAGCTGGGATTAAAGTGGAAATAAGATATTGAGCGAGACATTGTTGGCAGGCGCCAAAACGACCAGTGACAGCTGATTTTAACCATATCCTGATGTATTTGGTCAGGCCGGCAAATCCAACTCTACAATATCAAATTCGCGCTGGCTTCAGCGCGGGTGTGTTCACGCCGAACACCGAAGCAGCAAGGGAAACGGCAATTTGCGCGGCGAGCACGGGTGGAACAGCGTTTCCCACCTGTGTAAATTGCCGTCCAATCGGACCTAAGAAAGTGTAGTTGTCTGGGAATGTTTGAAGTCGGGCACATTCTCTGACGGTTAGCGTTCTGGGAATTTCAGGATGCAGATGTGAACGACCTCCCCCCTTCGTACCGCCCGCGATTACCGTTTTTGACGGAAGACAAGGTGAAAGCCTGTTCACTCTTCCAAGTTGATCTCGTTGACCGTAATCTAGCTGAGTGTATCGAGCCACTGATCCAAGCTTATGTGAACGTCTTTCGTTATTTGGAGTGCTCTGCAAATCGGACTGCAAAACAGACCCAGCCCCATACATCATCTCATGGGGCGGTGGAAATCTGACCTGTCTATTGATTCTTGTTCCTATCAAAAACAATCGTTCCCTAAACTGTGGAACACCGTAATTTGCTGCATTCAAAATAGCTGGCGGATGCACATTGTAACCATATTGATGCAAATCTTTAATGGCTCTTGAAAGCTGCTCCCCACCGTCCAAATCGCGAATACCCGGCACATTTTCTATGAGAAAACATGCTGGCTTGAAGTGTTTGATGACAGCCGCATAGTCAAATAGAAGGCTTCCATTCTCCTCATGGTTAACCCCAACACGCTTGAAATTTTCTCCTGCTTTCGAAAATCTCTGGTTCGCGGCGATCGAAAAAGGCTGGCATGGTGGTCCGCCTGTGAAAACACCTTCGAAATTGATCGGCACAATTGGCTCTAGTGCTGCAATCACCTCTGAGACATTTGACACATCACCTGAACTCGTTGGAGGGCCGAAAACCATCCATTTTGGTTTGTTTTTTCTAAGAGTTTTACAAAACAGCTCATTGATCTCAAAGGCTGCAAGGTGCGTGAAACCAGCTGCTTCAAACCCGAGGTCAATACCACCGCAGCCAGTGAAGAAACTAACTAGGGTGTGTTAACGCTACGCAGCGCATCGATGATCAGCGCGAAGACGACGAATCCGAGGTACATGACATCAAGCTTGTCGAAGCGCGAGAACACTCTGCGGAAGCCCTTGAGCCGCCGGAACAGGCGTTCCGCCCCGTTGCGCCGCCGGTACATTTTCCGGTCGTATTCCCAGGGAGAGATGCGGCTGCTCTTCGGCGGCGCCACGGGTGTGAAGCCGAGGTCGGATGCCAGCCGGCGGGTCTCATCGTCCTCATAGGCCCGATCCATGACGAGCGCCGGGCGGCTCGACGGCCTCTCCAGCCGCTTCAGGAGCTTCCGCCCCTCCGGGGCATCGTGCGCGTTGCCGGGAGAGAGCGCGAAGGCCACGGCGGTCCGATCATCCGCGGCAGCCAGATGAAGCTTGGTGTTCCACCCGCCCCGGGACTTGCCGATGCACTGGGCGCCGTTTTTTTTAGCGCCCCCGTGCCGTCGGGATGCACCTTGATGCTAGTGCTGTCAAGGCTCAGGACCTCGACCCGGATGCGGATCATCCGCTCCCGCTGCAGGTGCTCGAACACGCGGTCCAGGACCCCGTTCCTCGACCACCGGCTCATGCGCGTGTAGATGGTGTGCCAGTTGCCGAAACGCTCCGGCAGGCCGCGCCACTTGCAGCCGTGCTCGGCCACGTAGAGAATGGCGTTCAGCACCTGCAGGCTCGAGAGGCTGACATTGCCCCGCTGCCTCGGCAGCAGCGGGGCAATGCGCTCGTACTGTGCCCGTGTAAGTTCCATTGCCGGTTCCTCCGCTCTGTTCCAGACGACAATCACGGGTGATAATTGTATCATATCCAGATCAAATTGTGTTAACAGGCCCTAAAGGAATGTGATGTTTTGGGAACACGAAGTCATTCAAACAACGAGGCCTCTCAGGTCCACACCCCTCTTGCCGCGAACGTTCGTAAATTAAGTCATCAATTGTCTTTCCAAAATAATTGAGAGCGTCAGACAGTTGCAATTGCTCATTTATTGCGAATGAAAATATTTTCTTTTGCTCCAGAAGCGACATCGGCGATACTTTGCTTTTATTGGGACCGTCAAGCATATCATTACCCCTTCGATATATTTTCTTTTGCTTTAGCATAAACTTCTCTTGCTTCACTTGGGCCAAGGAAATCATCTCTGCCAGAAGTTTTCAGAAAGCTGTCATAGAAGCGGTGAATGGCTCTGTGGCAGGTTGGGCAGACTGGCGCCAAATCATCAAGCAATGTGCCGTCACTTGAGCTGACTCGAGTTCCCGATGCAAGTGGCATGATGTGGTGGAGGTCAAGAACCCGATCAACCCAAGGATATCGGCTTCTTGTATCCATGCCGCAAGCATCGCAGATAACTGTAGGAGTGCGCTTGAAGAATAGTGCACGAAGTTTCGAGTTTCGCTCAATCACTATATGAGACCTTTTTACTCGACTGCCCTCGGCAAATCCGCTCTCAATGAAGTATAGACGAGCAGGCAGGATGCAGTAATTTTCCCGCCTTACTTTGATGGCCTGCTGTTTGAATTGCCGAATAATTTATGTTGCCGGGGCGTAATGCGTAGCTTTTTCTAGCGGCAGGCGGATTCATAAAAAATGCACTTCGAGGGTGCCGGCAAAATTATCCGTCAATCCAGCGAAACTATAGAGACGACCTGAGATGAATCAGTTTCAAGATGAGTCGGTGGTTGCCGCAGATGTTCAATTTAGGACGCAGAAGCCTCTGCATTGGTCCACAGCCGATTGGTAATAATGAAAAAGGGCAGCAGCAAAAAAACCGCTGTCATGATTTTCACCGCATAGTCGCCGAGCGCCCATGTGATCCATGGCAAACCCGACTGATAAAATGCAAGGCCATAAAACACCGCTGTATCAGCTGTTGACGCAATAATCGACGAGATCAGCGGCGCACACCACCACATGCGCCGCCGCAGAATGCTGAAGATTCCAATATTGATGAGCTGTCCGAAGATAAATGCACTGCCTGATGCCAGGGCGATGCGCGGCGTCGCCAGCCAGAACGACAGGACCACCGCAACGATAAATCCGCTATAGGCAACGCTTCTAGCTTGTCTGGCGCCAAGACGACGGTTGATTACATCAGTGACCAGGAAAGTGATCGGAAAGGTAAAGTGCCCCCAGGTCAGCCAATCATTGATCGGATGCTGAACAAGAATATTCGAGGCTGTTATGACTGCCGCCATGACTACGATTGCCAGTCCCGCAGCGCGGCTCAATGGAATTGCCATAAGTTCTGGAGAATCTATTCCAGCGCAGGCATTTCACCTGCGATCAGCTGCGGATCCAATCGGGCTGAGAACAGGTTGAGACGCCAGTCCAGATGCGGGCCGGTGCTGCGCCCTGATGAGCCGACTGTTGCGACCGTCTGATTTTTCGCAACGTATTCGCCCGGCTCGACCAAGATTTTCTCAAGATGCAGGAAGGTCGATGACAGTCCGTGTCCGTGATCAATAATCAGAGTTGCGCCAGAAAAGTACATGTCTTGGTGGGCCATAGTCACAATGCCGGATGCGGGCGCTTGAACCGGTGTACCCGTCGGAGCATGAATGTCAATGCCGTAGTGCGGGCGTCGCGGCTCGCCATTCAAGACTCGCTGGGCGCCGTACACCCCGGTAATGATGCCGACGACGGGCCAATCGATGGGCTCAAGAAAATCAGTTCTTGCGTCGTCGGTGCGGCGAGCCTCTCTGACTAAGCGAGTATCTTCACGAATTCGCGTCAGCACTTCTTCGGGCGGGGTGACCATCTTCTGGGGCAATCCCTCAATGCGCTGAATATCATAGTCGCGCTGACTGATCGCTATTTCATTTTCGAATCTCTGTCCGTCAGGCTGCTTGATGACCAAAGTCCAGTCAAGCTTGGCATCGCGGCCAAAACCGATGAGAAAATCCCCGTCAGATGAGACTCGGATCGAGTCGCCGTCAAAAATCACTCGTGATTGCGGTGCAGTTTTGCCGATCAAAAGTCCGCCTTGGGTAAAGCTGCCGCGAAGCTCAGCGCCCCGAAAAACTTTATTTTCCGCATATCCTGCCGACATGCCAAGCAGCGCGAGACTCAGGGCAGCGAATAAGAGCTGAATTCGCGTCCTGATGGTATGCGGTCGCATTTTCATCGGGCCCCGGCCAAACCTGTAATCTTCTTGAGGCGTTCTTTGTTTTGGCTGCGGTCAGCCCGCCAGCATCAGGTCTTTCAGCTCGTTCGGGTCGCTGGAAATTCGGCGATATCGTTCTGGCAGGTCAGCCAGCGCGGCCAGCGGCTCAGGCATGCTGACAGTGCCCGCGGCGGCGGCGACCGAACGCTCGATTGTATGCGCGAATTTCGCTGGATGCGCAGTCGACACGACCACGAGAGGCGCGGCTGAATGCTGTGAAATTTCATCGGCCCATGCCAGGGCCACAGCGGTGTGCGGGTCCGCAATATGGCCAGTGACCGCAAAATGCGCAGCGATGGCGCTGCGCGTGCCTGCATCGTCCAATCGGTAGGCGCTGCAATATTCACGCGCCTGCTCCAATATTGCCTGTGAGACCCTGAACTCGCCGGTTTCAGAGAGATTCCTCATCAATTCAGTGACTTTTTGTCCGTCGCGCCGATAGAGCTCAAACAGAAAACGTTCAAAATTGCTTGAGACTTCGATGTCCATGCTCGGTGTCTCGGTTTGTGTCACGCCTTTTTTTCGCATCACGCCGGTTTCAAAAAAACGTGTCAGAATATCGTTTGAATTCGAGCAGATCGCGATGTTCGCGATTGGAAGTCCCATCTGCAATGCCGTAAAGGCCGCAAAGGCATTGCCGAAATTGCCGGTCGGCACCGCGAGCGAAACGGCATTGTGCGGCGCGCCGAGCGCCAGAGCGGCATGAAAGTAGTACACCACTTGGGCGGTAATTCGCCCCCAGTTGATTGAATTGACGGCACCGAGAGCGCGGGCGCTGCGAACTTCGGCATCATTGAAAATTGACTTGACCATTGCCTGGCAGTCATCGAAGGTGCCGTCAACCGCGTAGTTGAAGATGTTGGGGCTCTGATCGGTTGTCATTTGACGTCTTTGCATCTCAGAGACGCGCTGAAAAGGGTGCAGCATGTACAGCTCGATATTTGAGCTGCCGGCAATCGCATGGATCGCTGCGGAGCCGGTATCACCGGAAGTCGCGCCGACAATTGTCAGCTGCTGATGGCGCCGATTCAGGCTCCAGTTCATGAATTGTCCTAAAAATTGCAGCGCATAGTCTTTGAATGACAGGGTGGGTCCGTGAAAAAGCTCCAGCAGATGGACATTGTTTCGGACCGGCCGCAGCGGCGCAATTCGGGCATCAAAAAAATCGGCATAGGCGGCTGCAACCAAAGTCTCAAGCTCTGATCGCGGAATGCTGCTGCCTGCAAATCGGCCAATGATCTCAACTGCGAGCTGGGTGTATGAAAGCCCCTGCAAAGCTTCGATTTCGGCAGGGCTCAGTGCTGGCCAGACTTTGGGTACATACAGACCGCCGTCGGCGGCCAGACCGCAAGTGGCCGCCTGCTCAAAATCCAGCTGCGGCGCATTGGATCGTGTACTGATGTAATCCATGAGTGCTGAATGACAAATGGCAAGGTGATTGATGCGCTTATTTTATTATTGCGCGGCGCCTCAGGGTGATTTTGTCGTGCGCGATGCAAGTCGAGAATAGATTTTTTCACAATCCTCGGCGGGCAGCGAGAATTGCTAGTATAGTAGTCGCTGGACCTTGTTCCCAATGTCACAGGTGCCAGTCTGAAGCATGGTTAAAGCAGCGAATTCACCGGAAAGAATCATCTGCTTGACGGTTGAGACTGCCGAGGTTCTGTATCTGCTTGGGGAACAGGACCGAATCTGCGGTATTTCAGGGTTCACCGTGCGGCCTCCCCAGGCACGCAAGGAAAAGCCGAAAGTTTCGGCGTTCACCAGTGCCAAAATCGACAAAATTCTTGCCTTGAATCCTGATTTGGCGCTGGGCTATTCTGACCTGCAGGCTCCCATTGCTGCTGAACTCGTCCATGCCGGGGTTGAGGTGCATATTTTCAATCATTGCTCTGTACAAGGCATACTGAACATGATTCAGATGGTTGGTGCAATGGTCCAGGCGCGGCGCAAGGCTGATCTTCTCAATGCCAAGCTGCGGCGGCATTTGGAGTCAATCGAAAGCCGCGCGGCAATGCTGCAGGCAAAGCCAAAAATCTATTTCGAGGAATGGAATGAGCCTCTCATCTCGGGCATAGGCTGGGTCAGTGAACTGATCGAAATGGCCGGCGGCGCCGATTGTTTTCCCGAACTCGCCCGGCAGCGTTTTGCCAAGGGCCGCATTATTTCCGATCCAGCGGAAGTTGTCAGTCGCGCGCCGGATATCATTATCGGATCGTGGTGCGGGAAGCGCTTTCGGCCCGATCATGTCGCTGCCCGGCCAGGCTGGAATCAGATTCCGGCCGTACGCAATGGTCATGTCTATGAAATCAAGTCCTGTGACATTCTGCAGGCCGGTCCGGCAGCTTTGACCGATGGCGTGAGTCAGATCCATGATTGTGTCCGCCAGTGGCATGCGGCATCAGCTGAGCGGACCGGTGCATCTGGATAGAGAAACAGATCATCAGTATGCAGTTTTGATTGAGCCCAGCAGCGCGACGGTGTCGTCGTCGCTGAGCTTGAAGACAATGAATTCACCTGATGCAACGACCGTATCAGTCAGCGCATAGATGTTGACCATATGGGTCACCAGGATCAGCGGCTGAGCGCTCTCGCGGGCTTTGAGCCACTGAATCAGCTGCGCAGTCTGCTGGCCGGCGCGGCTGCGGTCGCGAAAAAACGAATTGATCGGCGGCAACTCAGTGACGGTACCAAGCTGCAGCTCCTCAGCAGTGTCACGACAGCGGCACCACTGGCTGGTGAATACATCGGCGGCGGCGATGCCGCGCGCACGGAATTGGTCGCCGATCCGCTGCGCCTGCTCGCGGCCTTGGTCGGACAGATTGCGCTGCGTTGAGCAGTCCCCGAGGGAAAATTCATCCGGGTCGCCGGTGCCCGGCGCCAATGCGTGGCGCATGATCACAAAATGACTTCCGTCTGCGACTGCCGCCCAGAGCTCATCTTCACTGATGCGCTGGCTTGAGAAAGTGGCGGCGGCGAGCATGCCGGCCAAAACCAGCGCGATGCAGATTGTGATGTGCAATACTTTTTTAGTCTGTGTCATGGATGGGAGGAGCAAGCTGTTGTTGTGTTGCAAATCAAATTAGGGTCTGTACACGGTCAATGCAAAAAGTGCGCCGATTATGGCATCATCAATGAGTGCGTGCTTCCAGTTGCCGTTAATTTCGCGGCCAGTTCAATGGATGCGAGGCGAACTTCGAAGGCGCAACAACGTTGTACTCGCCGGCTTGAATCTGGCGCAGCACCATAGGTTTGGCAATATTGTTGCCGGTTTCTGAGAATCGGATGGGGCCATAGAATGTGGCCAGATCGGTTGCTGCCAGGGCATCACGGACTGCTTTCTTGTCCAGTGTTCCGGCGCGTTCGAAAGCATCCTTGAGCACGTAGACCGCGGCGGATGCCTGCGCTGTCTGATATGGGACTTTGCGGCTGGCATACTCCGGATAGGCGGTCTTGAACTCCTTTTCGTAATTGGCGGCAGTGCCGAAAATCTCGTCGCTGTACGTCAGGGTCTCTGCCCATTGGGTCGAGCACAGGATATCGTTCGCCGCAGCGCCGAAGTTTCCAACTACATCCGCCGCCTCGCAGTGTGTGATGGCAATCATCGGCACACTTATGTTTTGATTTTCGATCTGACGGACGGCCATTGCAGCCCCTCTGGAGTGCCCGCTGACGACGAGCACATCAGGCTTGAGCCGCTTGACTTTGTTGAGAATTGCACTCATGTCCGAACGGTCGGGCAGCTGCTCGTCAATGATGATCTGCATGCCGTACTGGCTTGCATCTTCCAGTACGCCGGCACGAATGTCCAGCGAGAACGGATCGTTCCCGACGGCAACAGCCACTTTCACGCCAGACGGGCTCAGGCTGTTTTCCTGAGCTTTCTCAGCAGCCAGCGTGATGGCAGAGGCAAGATATTGCTCTGACGTTGACAGAACCGCGAACAGATGCCGATAGCCTTTGTTAAATAAAGAGCGGCTTGCCCCTCCGGCCTCAACCATTGGAATCTGATACTTTTCGGTGACAGGCGCAATGGACTCGGTCAGTTCTGAAGAGTAAGGTCCGAGCATAGACTGAACCTTGTCGTGACTGATCAGCCGCTCAGCCAGTGCCGCTCCGCGGTCCCCCTTTGATTGATCGTCGTAATAGATCACCTCGAAGCTGTAGTATTTGTCATCGATCATGACGCCGCCTGCCTGATTGATTTTTTCAATTGCGAAATCATAGCCGTTCCGGGTATGGATGCCGTTGGTCGCGTATTTTCCAGTAACCGAAATGGCAGCGCCGAGCATAATTTTCTCAAAACTGTCAGCCAGTGCGGCGCTCGTCGCAAACAGCAATGCGATGCCCGCAGCAATTGAGCTTGGCAGACTTTGTCTGTACATGTTATTTCTCCGATTAATTGCTTAAATCTTGATTCATTCACTTGTTTTTTTCAGCTCGATTTTGAACGATTTCGCCCATGTGCTGCGATGACTGCATTGGGGGGGAGTTTTGGCAGCAATCACCGCTTGGCCAGCTGGATGCCTGACACGAAGCGTGTGTGTGGGGTATTGCTCGTCGGACAGATGGTCAGCGAGAGATTCTCTCTTATCAGAATTCGATTGTCATCGCAAGCGTCACTGTCAAGCCTTGATGAGGGATATGCTGCTGCCGACCCAAGCCGGCGGGTCCGTGACCTGTGCGTCGCGCAGCTTTTGCTGCACTGCATCAGGCATTTTGATGACGCGCTGCGCGCGGGTACTGTAGTGTACGATCATGAACTCGCCGGTCGCGCGAATCTCGGCATCCACTTTCATCAGATGGGCAAACCAGATTTTCTTCGCGTCCGATCCTAGAATTATGGATTCGACGTGAATCATCGCTGGTTTTCTGACCTCTTTAAGGTAGCGCAGATGAGTCTCGACTGTATAGAGCGCACAGCCGGTTCGTTCAAAATAGTCAATTCCGATGCCGAAATATTCCTGCAGCCGCCAGGTGCAATTGCTCAAAGGAGCCAGATAGTAAGCTTCGTTCAGGTGGCCGTAAGCATCCAGCCAATGATCTTGCAGCGGCTCTGAGTGAAATTGGAAAGTATCGTGCATATTCAGATTTTCAAAAGCGTCACGCCCGCAGCCTAATCGTAATCTGCCGAAGCATGGGTGCAGATTTTACGTGAAGCGGCTTCGGCCATGTTGGGTTGTTTTGCGTCAACGAGACACATTTTGACTGAGTCTGCTCGCGATAATCCAGCGGGTCAAAAATCCTGTTGATTTGAAGCGGCTGGGGCTGGTATGCTCGCAGTATCTCAAGTGTGCGCAAGATATACAAGAGGACAATCAAATGATAAGAATGCTCAAATTGCTTGTATCCGGTTTTGCGATCTTCTTGATGGCGCTAGGCTGGGGAGCCGTGCAGGCAAATCAAGCAACCGGCATGATTGAAGGACATTACGCCGGTCTTGTTCCGATTCCGGAACCGGAATCCGATGATTCTGACTCAGAATGGGACAAGATTTGCATCGCTGTGAATGCGACCGGATCCACGGCAAATGTCAAGCTGGCTGTTTATTCCGACGGTCAGCGAAAGGAAATGTTTGCTTCTGATTTGCAACTGAAAAAAATCCAAATGAGGAAAGGAGCATGAACGCTTGGCTGGTTGCCATGCGGCAAGGTGGAATCACCAATTACGGCGGTGAAAAGCGACTGTTATGAGGGCAATGGCTGGCGGGGATATTTGGGGGCAGCGAATAGACTTGTGGTTCAGATGAACAATAGTGTGGTCCCCCTTCCTGATGGCGTTGAATTCAGTCGGGCCTGGGGCTATCATTTAAATGAGAATGTCCAATGCAGCAGCCCCTAGCAGATTCTTGTCAGGACAGCATTCTTATTCCTTGCGCCGCTGTCGGCATAGCGCCGTGGAAAGAGGCATCCCGGATGGACAGGCAAAAAGTCAGCGGGCCGCATCTCAAGCCTTCTGTAAATCATGGGTCTTATGGACTGCGGATCTTTGGCAGAAATCCAGATTGCGCTGCAAAACAAGGCCGCCGAAACTACGTAAAATAATTTTCAGGCTGGCAACCTTTCAAAAAAGGCTCAAATTACTTTTTCGCTGATTTATAGCTGTATATTATTATCATCAGCAGCGGGAAATATTCGCGGGCAGATATCAATAAAGTTCAATATAACGGCAAAAAAGAGGTGGTTTCAATGATGAATCCAATGATGAAAGCAGGTGGTTTCTGGTCGCGAGCGGGGGAATTTTCAAAATTTTCGATGCTGCTGGTACCGCTTGTCTTGCTCACGGCTTTTTTCAGACAGCCGGCGCATTTCAGCCCAACGGACCTTCGGTAGAGATCTCGGCACACAGCAATGCAGTTTACGAAGGGCGTGATATCAAGATTAATTTCACCATTCAAACTGATAGACCATCTAATGTTGCTGCGTGGCGTACATGCTGCAAGTACAAAACCGAGGGCGGGTCTGCAGTACAGGATGGATGGTTCAGGGACTGCACAGCCAAGTCTGGAACGGTGTGCTGGGATCGATATGCCCACAGATCAGACACCTTGACCATAGAGACCCTTAAGGACCAGCGTTGCGAGCATGACGAGACGGTGAAAATTGTCCTCAGCCAGCCGGAAATTCTGACTTGGAATACTTGGAGGCCAGCGTGCGGTGATAAGAGAATATGGCCATGCAATTTTACGGCAACGGCCGCGATCAAGCAGCATAGCAGCGGATGTCAGGCCAGTCGATTTGGTGAATAATCGCTCCTGCTTTCACCAATCAACACGCTGCCTGCCCATTCAGGTCGCCCTATTGAGGGCGACATAAGCAAAAATCAAGAATCCTCAGGGAAAATCAGCGAAGGCATATAAGATTGCTCAACCTGCCTGTTGAGCAATCTGCCCCATAGATTTTGCCTTGCCCCGTCAACGGGGCAAGGCATTGCCCGCCTTATGCAAGCTTCTATTTTGACCATCCCCTGATATCTGAAAACCGCGGCTTATTGCAAAGGCTTGGTTTTTGCAGTTTGCAGCAAAAAATACATTCATACGCAGCTCAGCGAAACAAGAATCGTAAGAAGCTCGCGGATGATTCGAGACTGAATCCGGTTTTCAGACTGAAAACGACTTCAACTTGCGCCTAAACTGACGGAATCGGCTTGATTCCAAGGTCTCCAGCGATAAGAAGAGTCCAAGGAGCGGCCTTCCCGCTCAAACTTGCCCCAGACGCGTGCGATACGAGTCAAAGAGACAGCATTTTCCGGCAGAATCAATCCAAGATCATTCTGATCGACGTAAAATTTTCAGAAACCAAAAAGAATGCTGAAACTGCAAGTGCGAGAGATGGAAACAATGGTTTCCTCGATTGCGCCGGCTGTGAGGATGCCAGGAGCTGTGCCTGCATGTTCAGCGTATAATTCTGAATTGACATTTACGATAAACTCTGCCTGAGAAAACTGCATCATGTCAAGCCTCAAGCGCATTTTGGTTTTTCAGCACATTGCTTGCGAGCATCCCGGGATATTCCGTGACTGCATGCGTGAGAATAGCATCGAGTGGGATGCTGTTGAACTGGATGAAGGCGAATCTATCCCTTCCCTTGCTGACTATGATGCGGTGATCTCCATGGGTGGTCCCATGGATGTCTGGCAGGAAGGTCAGTTTTCGTGGCTCCGCGATGAGAAAGAGGCGATTTACGAAGCGGTCAGAGGAAGAAACATGCCGTTTTTTGGGATTTGCCTGGGCCATCAGCTGCTGGCCGCGGCGCTGGGCGGGACAGTGGGCAAGGCCGCGGCGCCCGAAGTCGGAATGCTGGATGTCGATCTGACCGCTGCCGGCTCGCAGCACACCCTGACTGGCAATCTCCCCAGCTCTTTCAAAACACTTCAGTGGCATGGCGCGGAAGTGCAGTCCGCACCGGACGATGCAGCGGTGCTGATGTCCTCGCCCCTGTGCGCGATCCAGTCCTTTGCCGTGGGCACAACCGCATTCGGCATCCAGTTTCATGTCGAGACCGGCCCGCAGACAATCGATGAGTGGAATGCCGTTCCCGAATATGCGGCTGCGCTGGCCGATACGTTCGGTACTGGAGGCGCCGAACGGCTCAGGCGCGAGGCGCAGCAGTTTGAGAGCGCTCTGGCGGCTGCTGCCAAGGTACTGTTTGCCAACTGGCTCGCGGCTTGCCAGCATCCGGGCGGCTGATCCGTCGCAATCTCAATCTGGCGCCCCGCGGCTCACCTTCACCCGCGCGGTCTTTCTTTTTCCGACCTGCAGCAGGACGCAAGCGCCAGCGGCGATTGTCTGCCGTGCATTTGCGACTCGCTCGCCATCGACGCGCAGCGCATTTTGCGCGGCAAGGCGATGCGCTTCCGATGTGGATGCGACCAGACTGGATAATTTCAGCAGGTTGGCCAGTGGAATTTCGGTATCCGCTATGCAGACTTCCTGAGCGGGCACATCTTCCGGCGCTTCATGTCTGCGAAAGCGCGCAATAAACTCGGTCTGCGCCCTGATTGCCGCTTTTTTCGAATGAAAGCGCTCGACAAATTCCGCCGCCAGCAGATATTTGACATCGCGCGGGTTGCCGCCTTCGGCTGTCTCCTGCTTCAGTTTTGCAATCTGCTCGGCGCAACGGCTGCTGAGCAGCTCGAAGTAGCGCCACATCAACTCGTCGGAAAGCGACATCGTCTTGCCAAAAATCTCGTCTGGAGATTCGTCGATACCGATGTAATTGTTCAGTGACTTGGACATTTTATGGACTCCGTCCAGTCCTTCCAGAAGCGGCATGGTAATGACAACTTGGGGCGGCTGCCCATGCGCTTTCTGCAGCTCGCGCCCGACCAGCAGATTGAATTTCTGATCCGTGCCGCCGAGCTCGACATCGGATTGCATGGCTACTGAATCGTAGCCCTGCACCAGCGGATACAGGAATTCATGGATTGCGATGGATTGCTGACTGGCAAAACGTTTTTTGAAATCATCTCGCTCCAGCATCCGGGCCACCGTGTGGCGGGCGGCCAGGCGGATCATGTCCTGTGCGCTCAGTGTCCCGAACCACTCGGAGTTGAATCGCACAATAGTTCGGTCCGGATCCAGAATCTTGAACACCTGCCGGGCATAGGTCTCGGCATTGTCCTTGATTTGCTGCTCGGTCATGGGCGGGCGGGTACTGCTTTTGCCGGAAGGGTCGCCGATCCGGCCGGTGAAGTCTCCGATCAGGAATGTCACTTCATGCCCAAGCTGCTGGAACTGCCGCATTTTTTCAAGCAGCACGATATGGCCCAGGTGAAGGTCAGGCGCGGTGGGGTCAAAGCCGGCCTTGACCTGCAGCGGACGGTTCTCTTCAAGACGGCTTTGCAGGTCTGACTCAAGCAGAATCTCATCAGTCCCGCGACGGATGATTTCAAGTGAGTGTTTTGAGGAATGATTCAATTTAAATTGACTTGTTTGCAAATCTTATAATAAATACAAAACTTTTTGGCATATGCGAAGTTTTTTTGGCAGCGTTGTGTGCAGGCTCTCAGTTTGTGCGATGGAGTCTCGACAGCGCTAGAGGCGAGGTATCAGGACATTTGAAAGACGACATGACATGGAATCAAGTGCGATTGCTGGCGAGACAATTCCTCGCTGATACGGCAGCGCTGGCGTGGCGGCTTTCTGCCGACCTGGCGAAACGGCACCGAGACCGGCTGGTACCGCTCGCAACGCTGATGATTATAGCGTGTGCGTCCGTGTTCATGATTGTGCAGTACAAAGAGTACCGGTTTGAGACCCATGTTCTGCAGCAAGCTCAAAATGCGCAGCCGAACTTGGCCGCGCACGTCGATTCTTCCGCACCGGCTCCGGCCGAGCCTTCCACGCCGCCGCAGACGTCTTTCGACCGCCCCGCCGCCAATCTGAGCTTTGCGGGTCCAGTGACCGTGTCTCCAGCCCCGCCGGTGACGGCATCAGTGGTCAAGACCAGTGCAGTTTTGGATGCCAAAATCACGAAATTCGCGCATGCCGGAGGCATGGAGGGACCTCCTGTGCAGCTCGCTTCGGTGTCGAATCGGGGCATCAGCGCGATCATTGACGACACCCCGCTGCTAGTTGATGCGGCGCAGATTCGATGGATTGAGGACATTGTCGGCAGGAATGACACGCTGACCCATCTTTTCAAGCGCAACGGCATTGACCCGAAGATTGCTTATCGTCTGGTGAAAACACCAGGGGCAGGCCTGATCGGAACCATCTATCCCGGAGATCAGTTTAATTTTGCCAAAGACGGCGAAGGCAATCTGATCGGTGTCGAAATGCGCCGCGGCAAGCGCAAAAAGCTGATGGCGCATATCGATGGCAAGCAGATTAACATTATCGATTCGCAAAGTGCGGATCAGGGCGGTTCCCTGCATGCAGTTCTCAAGAAGCTGTACAGCGCGTCTGCGCCGCAGGCCATCACGCTGGAGAAAATGGCGACTCGCTTGCCTGACTTGAGCGCCATGGACCTGCAGTGGCATGAGGTTACCGTTCGTCGCGGCGATACCCTGTCGCATATTTTCAAACGCATCGGACTGCCGCGCAAGGAAGCCTACGAGCTTGCCAATGCAGACGGCCACAAGTGGCTCAAGTCTGGATTGCGGCCGAAGCAAAAGCTCCGCATTGCGACCAGCGCGGAAAATGAGTTTGTCGCAATTGAGGTGCGCCAGCGCGCCACTTCGAGGGTGCGCATGGTTGTTTCACTGGATGGCGAGTATCTCAGCGGAACCCGTGAGCTGGAGTCCGAGCAGCAGGTGCATGAGGCGTGTGTGACCATACTGTACAACGTTTATGAGGCGGCGAAGCGGATCGGTTTGCCGCGGACGGTAGCCGATGCGTATACCGATATATTCGCCTCAAGAATTGATTTCAGCCGCCAGCTGCAGCCCAACGATCGGATGTGCGTCATCTATCAGCAGGCTTATGTCAATGCGCTGGCGGCCAGCAAGCCGGAAATTATCGCTGCAGCGCTGACTCAGAAAAATCAAGAACTGAAAGTCTTCCGAGTCAAGTTTGGCACCGGCCGGGTCGAATACTATGACGAGCACGGCATCAGCGTGCGCGGGCATTTCTTGCGCTCGCCCATTCAGTCGGCCCGCGTGACCTCAGTTTTCACGAATAATCGATTTCATCCGATTCTCAAGCGCAATCGCGCCCATTTGGGCGTTGATTACGGGGCTCGCACGGGCACTCCGATTCGGGCAACCTCCAATGGAGTGGTCACCAAGCGAGCCTACGAATCCGGTTATGGCAGGGTAATCAAGCTGCGCCATGGCAGCAAATTCGAGACGCTGTATGCGCATATGTCGAAATTTGCGAATGGCACCTCGGTCGGCCGCTATGTTGAGCAGGGCCAGATCATCGGCTACGTTGGATCAACTGGACTGTCGACCGGACCGCACCTGCATTATGAATTCCGGGTCAACGGTGTGCATCGTGACCCGCTCACTTATCCAATGCCTAAAGGCGAGTCGATTCCAGAACAGTCCAAAGAGTTGTTTCTGCTCTTGGCGGAGAACCTGGCGGAGAAGCTCAATGGCATTGATCAGCCCAAACTGGGCTATATTCCCGCCGAGACCGCCCAGCAATTCGCGATCCAGTAGCGTAAATTCGCTGGCAATGTTTTGATGACTCAAGTGTATGCCGGCTTGATGACCGGCACCAGCATGGATGGAGTCGACTGTGTGCTCGCGACATTTGAAAGCCGCCGCGCGGGTCAATTGCTGTACCAGTCCTGCACCGCTTTTTCGCCGCAAATACAGCGTCGGCTCAAAGACCTGCTGGCGGCGCCCGACCCGCAGAGCGCTCTGGCCCAGGAGCTTGATCATGAGCTCGGCATGCTGTACGCCGAGGCGCTGCTGGAGGCAATGGCGGCGACTGGAATGCAGAAAATTGCAGCGGCAGGATGCCATGGACAGACGATTATCCATTGTCCGGATGCGGACCCGCCCTGCAGCTGGCAGCTGGGCGACGGTACTGTGATCGCCAGCCGCACCGGATTGCCGGTCGTCATTGATTTTCGAACAGCGGACATGCGGGCCGGCGGGCAAGGCGCACCGCTGGCGCCGGCGTTTCATCAAAGCGTCTTTGCCAGCGACCGCGAATCTCGGGCTGTGGTCAACATTGGCGGCATCGCCAACGCAACCTGCCTGCCTGCAAATGCCTGCGAGCCGGTGCTCGGGTTTGATACTGGCCCCGGCAATGCACTGCTGGATCAGTGGATCTGGCGTCACCGGGGTCTGCCATATGATGAATCCGGCCGCTGGGCGCTCACTGCCGCGGTGGACATTGAGCTGCTTTCCTGCCTGCTTGATGATCCGTATTTCAATCAGCCGATTCCTAAAAGCCTTGACTGTCGCTACTTCAGCATGGACTGGCTGGCAGCCAAAATGAGCACACTGCATAAAAAGCCTGATCCAGCTGCCGTGCAAATGACTTTGGCCGCCTTGACTGCAGATACAATTGCAATGGCCATTGAGGCTTGGATGGCGCCGGTGAAGACGATTTATCTGTGTGGCGGCGGCATCAATAATGCTGCCATTGTCATGCGTCTGAAAGAAGTCTCGAAGCGAAAGGTGATGAGCACTGAACAGCTCGGGATACCGCCGGAAATGGTTGAGGCCTGCGCGTTTGCATGGCTTGCGATGCGTCGCATGTCGAATCTGCCGGCCAACCTGCCATCGGTTACAGGAGCGTCCCGTGAGGTGCAGCTCGGACGCGTCATAATGCCGGATTGAGGCGCCCCTCAGCGCAGCGCCCTGGATTTGCCTGCACACCCTCATCGTCTTGGCCCGGCGCATCAACTACTGCGCGACTGAGGGCAGGCACACTATAATTTTATCAGCAGTTGATCTGTGAGCTGCGGCTGAGTCCAGCCATGACTGCCATTGAGATACGTGCATAAACATGCTGCCATCAAGTCCGCTGGTCCGGAACTGATGGATTGCCGAGTACAAGAATAATATGACTGGTATTGTGAATTATCAAATGCTCATTGACGGCCAGCAGGCTGATGCGTCGGATGGCATTGCATTTTCGAGCATCAATCCCGCCAATGCACAGCCGTGGGCGCAGGTGCCAGAGGCAACTCAGGATGATGTTGAGCGGGCGGTCGCCGCGGCGCAGCGGGCATTCAGCGAAGGTCCCTGGCCGAAGCTGACAGCGACGGAGCGCGGCCGCTGCCTGCGGCGGCTGGCTGACCTGATAGCGCAGCATTCTGAGCGGCTCGGGCATGTTGAGTGTGTCGATACCGGAAAGCTGTTTGCAGAAACCCGCTGGCAGGCAAAATATGCGAGCGAATTCATCGAATTTTATGCCGGCTGCGCCGACAAGCTGGAGGGCAAGACGCTGTCGATCGACAAGCCTGACATGTTTGTTTTTTCCAAGCGCGAGCCGCTGGGTGTGGTCGCGGCCGTAGTGCCGTGGAATTCGCAGCTGTTTCTCACTTCGGTCAAGCTCGGGCCGGCTCTTGCGGCCGGCAATACGATGGTGATCAAGCCTTCGGAGCTTGCATCAGCGCCGCTGCTTGAGTTTGGCGAGCTGATCGCCGAGGCGGGCATCCCGGATGGGGTGATCAATATTATCACCGGCCATGGTGCGCCATGCGGAAAAGCGCTGACCTCCCATCCGGATGTAGCGCGCATCGCATTTACCGGCGGCGCGCCGGCGGCGCGGCAGGTGATTGCCAATTCGGCCAGCAACTTTGCTGAGGTGTCACTGGAACTCGGCGGCAAGTCGCCAGTTCTGGTCTTCGGCGATGCGGACATTGACAGTGCGGTCAGCGGCGCGCTTGGCGGCATATTTGGCGCCTCCGGCCAAAGCTGCGTTGCCGGGTCACGGCTGTATCTGCAGTCTTCGATCGCCGACGAGTTTTTAGACAAGATGACTCAGCAGGCGGCGCAGATCAAAATTGGCAATCCCATGCACGAATCAACCCAGATGGGTCCGCTGTGCACCTCTTCGCAGCTGGACAAGGTCAAGCGCGAAATCGCCCGCGCAGTGACAGAAGGGGGGCAGATTCTGTGTGGCGGCAAGCAGCCGGAGGATCTGAATGGCTATTATTTCGAGCCGACCATCATTGAATGCCCGCGACAGGACATGCGCATTGTGGACACCGAGCTGTTCGCACCGGTCCTGAGTGTGCTGCGCTTTGAAGATGAGGACGAAGCGATTCAGCTTGCGAATGCGAGCCAATACGGATTGGCTGCTGGAGTGTTTACGCGAGACAGCGCTCGCTCCTTGCGCGTCTCCGGCGCAATCCGATCGGGCCTGGTCTGGGTCAATACGTACCGCGCAATTTCACCTGTCGCTGAGTTTGGCGGCTTCAAGCAATCCGGTTACGGACGGGAAGGCGGACTGCAGGCCATTTATGACTACACCCGCTCGAAGACGGTTTGGATGAGCACCTCCAGCGAAATGCTGCAAAGTCAGTTCATCAACCGGTAGCCGTTCCCGTTCACAAGCGGTGGATAGGCCCAAGATGAAATTTCAGCTGGCGATCAATATGGAGCGGATGGACGCGGGCGTCGACATGCAGGATGTGGCGCGACATACGCTTGACATGGTGCAGATGGCCGATGCCGGAGGCTTTCGAATCGTCTGGGCGGCCGAGCACCATGCCTTGGAAATGACCATTGCGCCGAATCCGTTTCAACTGCTGACCTGGTGGAGCGCGCATACCCAGAATATTCGTCTGGGCACTGCGGTCGCGGTTGCGGCTTACTGGCACCCGATCAATCTCGCCGGAGAGGCGGCGCTGGTTGACTTGATCAGCGGCGGACGGCTGGAATTCGGTATCGGCTCAGGCGCGTACCAGCGTGAATTCGATCGCATGCGGCCAGGACTGAAGCAAGCCGATGCCTATCGCTGCATGCAGGAGATGCTGCCAGCGGTCATTCAGCTGTGGCAGGGTGATTATGCACACGATGGAGAATTTTGGAGTTTTCCAGCTGCGACTTCTGTGCCGAAGCCATTGCAGAAGCCGCATCCGCCTGTCTGGGTCGCTGCGCGCTCCCCGGTCACTTTCGATTATGCGGTTGCCAATGACTGCAACATCCTCTCCTGGCCGCTTGCGCGGCCAATGGATGAAGTGGTGAGATATCGTGCCCAGCTTGATGAGTCAATCGCCAGGGGCGGCTGTGCCAGAGCGCCGGTATTTGCTGTCATGCGCCACTGCGCCGTGTATGAAAACTCTCAGGCGCGAGATCAGGCGATTGCGTCGATACAAAAAAGCATGGGGATGTTTCAGAATGTATTTTTGAATACAGGTGATGTAGTCGATGGATTTCCGGCGCAGATTCTACTGGATGAGCTGGCCGAAAAAGAGCAGTTCCGCCCCGCTGTGCTGGAAAGCAATCTGATGCTTGGCTCACCGCAGGAGGTGATTCGAAAGCTCAGGCAGCTGGAACAGGCGGGAGTCGATGAGTTTGTGTATCTGGCCAGCATGGGTCTGGGCCATCGCGAGCAGAAACAGTCACTGGAGCTTTTTTGCAATGAAGTCATGCCGGCCTTTCGCTAGCTGCCGACGGCAGCTCAAGGCTGTCGATTCGATGGATCGAGCAATCCGCTTCAGTTTGCCTTGAGCGGAGCCTGCTGTGACTGATCAGCTGCTCGAATCAACGCAGATTAGCGCTCATGGCACCGCCTATCAGCGGCAAGGGCGGACGGATGCGAGCGACGTTGTCTTGATTCATGGGGCTGGCCTGGATCGCCGTATCTGGGAGCCTTTCCTGCCACTTTTGACTTCTTGCTATCGTGTTGTGTCGTACGATTTGTACGGCCATGGCGGCAGCATTGCGCCGCCGGCGCAGCTCAGCTTGTCGGTTTGCTCGAGTCAGCTCAAGGAACTGACGGATGAGCTTGGGATCCAGCGGTGTGCAATCATTGGATTTTCTCTTGGCGGCATGATTAACCGCAGGTTCGCACTGGATTTCCCAGCATTCGTGCGGGCTTTGGTTATTCTCAACTCCCCGCATCAGAGAACGCGGCGGCAGCAGCGGCTTATTGAGCAGCGCGCCAGCGATACAGCGCAAGGCGGACCGGAAGCCACGATCGAGGCAACGATGGAGCGCTGGTTTACTCAGAAGCATCGTCACGCAAATCCTGCCGCGGTTCAGCAGGTGCGCGAATGTGTGCTGGGCAATGACCCCGTCAGCTATGCGCAATGCCGGCAGGTGCTTGCCACCGGTGTGCTGGAGCTGATCCGTCCAGCGCCGGCCATTGAGGCGCCGGCGCTGGTGATGACCTGCGAGCATGACTCGGGCAGCACGCCGGCGATGTCCCATGCGATCGCGAGTGAAATTGCCGGCAGTGAAGTGCGAATTGTTCCAGAACTGCAGCATCTTGGGCTGATTGAGGACCCGCAGGCATTCGCAGCGCCGATCATGGATTTCTTGAGCCGGCATATTTGAAATCAGGTGAGCTGAAACGCAAGCAGAGGACAGAGGCACTTGTACTTTGGATGAGCTGAAACGGCTGGACACAGACTTTGACTCCATGCTGGCGGCAAAGCCGCTGAAAGAGACTTCGGCGATGTTGCCGCGATTTCGAAAAGGAGACTGCCGGATAATAGGCGAACTGAAAGGGAAGTCGTCGACAATTCTGGCGCTGTGCGCCGCTCATTGATCGCCGAGGCAAGCCGCTGAGGGCTTGCCGGGCATTTTTCTTTTTTCATGATTGCTTGAATAATACGCCTTCCTTTGCCTCATTCCCACTCAGAGCGACGGTATTGCATATGACGAATAAAGACCAATCAGCCGCACACGCAGATCGCAAGCTGACAGGCGGACAGGCGGTCGTTGATTCATTGCGCTGTGAAAATATCGATACGGCTTTCGGGCTGATTGGATCGGCTGCGATGGAAATTTACGATGCGCTTTATGACGCTGGCGATATCCGCTACCTTGGGGTGCGTGATGAGCGTGCTGGCATCCACATGGCAGACGGCTATGCTCGCGCGAGCGGCCGGCCGGGCATTTTTCTCGCCGGACAAAATGGTCCGGGCGCGACCAATCTGGTCACCGGCCTGGCGCAGGCTAAAGCCGCATTTTCACCGGTGATTGCAATTTGCGGTGCGCTGTCGACGCAGCACGTTGATCGGGATGCCTTTCAAGAAGTCGATCAGCAGTCGCTGCTTGCGCCGATTACGAAAAAAACTTGGACCGTCACTCAAGGCGGACGTATTCCAGAGATAATGCGCACGGCATTCTCGGTTGCACTGGCTCCGCGCCGCGGTCCGGTCGCGATCAATTTGCCGCGAGATATATTGGCGGCAGCATGCGAGTATCCGCTCTTGCAGTCGCCGGCCAGCTATCGTCCGCAGACTCGACTGCGAGCCAGCGAGGATCAGATTCAGGCAGCTGCGAAGCTGCTCCTGACTGCTCGCCAGCCTGTGATTGTTGCCGGCGGAGGAGTGAAAAACGCTGGACGCTGTGACGAGACACTGGCATTGGCCGAGCAGCTCAATGCACCGATTGCGACCTCGCCGGGCCATGGTGACGCCATTCCTTTTGCGCATCCGCTGAACGCGGGTCAGATGGGGCCGCGCGGCAATGCGGTCGCGTCAGAGCTGGCACAGACCGCCGATGTGATCCTGGCGCTGGGGACTCGACTTGGATTCAACTCCACGTTTTACTCGTACGACCATATCAATTCAGATGCCAGGATCATACAGGTGGAGCTTGATCCGATTTCGATTGGACGCTATTTCCCGGTGGCGGTCGGCATTTGCGCCGATGCCGCTGCGACTGCGGCACAGCTGCACGCGGCGGTCAGCGCCTCCGGCCAGCGATTGCAGGCCGAGGCATGGGCTGAGAGATTTCACCGCCGCCGGGCGGAGTTTCTGCGCTGTCGGGATGAGACTTCGCTGCTGGCCGCCTGTCCGATCATGCCAGCCGCTTTGTTCAAAAGCTTGCGTGATGCTTTGCCCAAAGACTGCGCATTCACCTTTGATGCGGGCACCGCCTGTCTGCAGGCGACCGACCAGATGAACTATGCGCTGCCGCGCTCGCAATTTACTCCGCTTGACTTTGGGCTTGTGGGTTTCTCGTTTGCCTGCGGCCTGGGTGTCAAGCTGGCGATGCCGGAGCGCCCGGTTGTGTCATTGATCGGCGATGGCGGCTTTGGCATGGCGCTGCCAGAACTCAGCACTGCGGTTGAGCACGGCATCCACACCGTCACTGTCGTTATGAACAATCAGTGCTGGGGCGCCGAAAAAGCTTATCAGCGCGATTTCTTTGAGCGGCGCTTCATTGGCGCAGACATCACCAGTCCGCCATTCGATCAGGTGGCGCGGCTGTATGGCGCGGCTGGTTACAAGGTGGATCGGGTCCACGAGATTGCCGATGCCGCTGCAGCGGCGCTTGCGGCTGAGAAGCCGGCGGTGATTGATGTTGCGATTGATCCGGATTCGATCTGCAGTTTTCGCCGCGACTCATTCAGTCATCGCAATCGGTGAATTGCACAGCGGGCGAGGAATGCGGTGCAATTAAGGAGCTGCAAGCTTGCGGTCAACGCTGCCGCAAGTTCAGACAGAGCTCAAATCGAGTAACATATCGGCTTTTTTATGCAGGTGAAAATGCAATGCGAAGATCGATTGGTGCGACCAGTCTGACTGCTTACCCGATTGGCCTGGGCGCCATGCCGCTCAGTCTGCATGGACAGATTTCAGAAGATCAGATTCGGGACGTGATTCATTCAGCCCTTGAGGCTGGCATCGATCTGATCGATACGGCGAACGTCTACTGCACCGGCAATCATGATTTGGGACTCAACGAGCGCAGCATCGCAGCGACATTGAAAACCATGGCAGCGGAGAATGTGATCGTGGCGACCAAAGGCGGACTGGAGCGCCCGCAAGGACGCTGGGAACGAAAAGGCGCTCCTCAACAGCTGCGCCGGGCTTGCGAGCAAAGCTTGCGCGATCTTGACGTGGAGGTCATCAGCCTGTACCAGCTGCACGCACCGGACCCGGCAGTGCCTTTTGCCGAGTCCGTTGATGCGCTGGCGCAGCTGCGCTCAGAAGGCAAGATATTGCATATCGGCCTTTCCAATGTCGATCAGAATCTGCTTGATGAGGCGCTGGCGATTGCCCCGATCGCATCCGTCCAGAATCGATGCAGCGTACTGCACCAAAAGGATTTGCGCAACGGCTTCGTCGAGTATTGTCAATCCAAGCGTATTGCCTATATCGCATACAGTCCGGTCGGCGGTGGCAGCGGCCGTTATCTGCTTGAGGAAAATGCAATGCTTGATCAGCTGGCGCAAGCTCACCAGTCAACCGTCTATCAGATCGCGCTGGCATGGCTGCTGCATAAATATGACAATATCTTGCCGATTCCTGGCGCCAGCCGCGCCTCAAGCGCCGTCAGCAGCGCCCACGCAGCCACCCTCTCACTCACCGATGACGAAGTCTATCAGCTCGACTGCCTGGATCGCTAGCCGCCGCGCTCGCTCGCGCCTTGATTGGTTTCCCGGCTTGATGCCGAAATAGCCGGCACCTCTCAACTGACTGGATCTGTGTTCTCTGCCGTGTCTCTCAAGGCCATTTTTGCACCGGCAAGCCCGACAGCTTCCAATGCTCGATGCCTCGCGTGGCGTTGTGAATCTTCTGGTAGCCGACCCGCTCGCTGAGAAACCTGCTGATCATGCTGGAACGGTTTCCGACTGCGCAGATGAGGATCACCGGCTCATCATGCTGTGCGATTTTCGCAAATTCCGCCAGCCAGCGCTCCATATCATAATTGCCGCGCTCGTCAAAGAAAGTCAGCAGATGGCTGTTGGCGATGATCCCGCCGGCGCGCCATTCGCTCGGGGTGCGCACATCTACCACGGGCACTTGTTTCGCCACCAGCTTCTCCAGCTCAGCAGTTGTGACTTCCTGCAGCTCGGCACTGACCGCGCTGCACAGGATGGCGGCGAAGATACCGCCTGGCACATGACCTTTCAGGCTACTTGCCGAGTACGCACTTTTCATACAGATTCAAAAACTTGCCATGAGGATCATATCGTTCCTTGAGTTTTTGGTACGCGTGGCGATTGTAGATGGACCAAAAATCCAATTCGGAGTAGTAGGCATCTGAATACAGGGACTTTGAGCCGCCCAGACTCGCGGTCATCGCCTCAATTTTCTTATTCAGATAGCCGGTCTCGCGTTTGCCTCGAGATTTGACTGCGTCCCAGAAACCGAAGTTGATGTAGATGGCGTCGGGTTTCAAGGGAAACAAATGAAATCTCGCAGACTGGCGGGTGGTGCTGATCGGACAGATCCAGATGGGCAAAACACCGATTTCATCAAGCATGAAGCGCACAAATGCCGCGGCGCTGTCAATTGGAATATCAATGTCCTGAATCACAGATTCCGAATAATATCCGCGCAGCCGGTTAAGTTTTCGCATGACACCCCATTTCGAGTTCCATCGCATAACCTGGGTATAAGTTACAGAGTTGAGTCGTTTTTTGCCTGCGAGCCGCCGCATGACAGCATTTTGCATGAACAGATTTTTTGAGCACCAGAACCAGTCGGTATCCCAGCGCCAGATGTAATCGTGCACCGTCAGGTAATCCACTGTCTTTGTCTGAATGGACTTGTAGTAGATGTCGAGATAGGTATAGTCGCTGGCAAATGGCGCCGCATCGACGAACTGACCCGTGGTGAGGTAAAACTGGCCGTGCCCGTAGATGCTGCCGTCAAGAAAGTCGATGTCTGTGTCTTTCAATACTTTGATCTGCTCGAAGCATTCCGCTGCTTCTGCAAAGCAATGATGCCGCAGTTTCACGAAGGGCCTGACTGGAAGCGCTCTGGTTTTCAGTTTCAGCGCATAGCCTAAAGTGCCATACGAATTTGGAAATCCGTAAAACAGATCTGCATGCTCGTTTTCTGGGGTGCAGGTGATGACTGAGCCGTCGGCCAGCAGAATATCCATTTCCAGCACGGTCTCATGCGGCAGACCCTGTCGAAACGAAGTCGATTCAATGCCAATGCCGGATATTGCGCCCCCGAGGGTTATCGATTTGAGCTGCGGTACAACCATCGGCATAAACCCATGCGGCAGCGTGGCATCGACTAATTCAGCATAGGTCATCATGCCCTCCGCGGTCAGCGTCTGATTGGCGGCGTCAAGTTCCAGAATATGGTTGAAGTCCCGGACCGAGAGCCGCTCGCCGCGCGAGCTGCGCCGGTCGCGGAACAGATTTGAAGCTTCTTTGTCAAGCCGCACTGCCGACGCTTGCGACATCTGGGCGCTGAGGCGCTGCCGGCGCTGCTCGTAATTGTCGAGACAGCTTGTGATCATTGTCATTTACACGGCTCGCCGGGGAATCATGGCTCAAGTCCCGAGGTGACCTGGATCAGCTGGGCGATGACATCATCAATACGCGTTTTGACCTGCTCATCAATCGGCTCGCCATGCTGATCGAAGGCGCTGGCAGCGCTTCCAAGTCCGAACTGTTCTGGAATCACAATCATGCCCAGACTGGATAGGATTGAGCGCACGCTGGCAAGAGTTCGAATGCCAGCGAGTGTGCCCGGTGTGGCTGCGAAAAGCGCAGCGGTCTTGCTGGCAAATGCAGCCAGCGCGGGCTCATTCGGGACGGGTCGGGAGATCCAGTCAATGGTGTTTTTCAAAACTGCGGTAATGGCGCTGTTATATTCAGGACAGCTGAGAATGACGCCATGATGGTCAGCCATTGTGCGGCGAATTGCCAAGGCGTTGTCTGGCATGCCGGAAGCGCTCTCTAGATCACCGTCATACAGCGGCAGAGGGTAGTCGCGCAGATCAATCTGCGTAACTTCGACACCCTGCCGGCGGGCCGCCTGGGCGGCACATGCGGCCAAGAGCTTGTTCAAAGAGGCGGATCGGGTGCTGCCGGCGAACGCCAGGAATTTTGGTTGCATTGTGACTCCCCCTGTCGGTCGTAGCAATATGCCGGCGCCGGTCGCCGTGCGGTTCGAATTCAGCCGTCCGCAATGGCGCTGGCCGAGACAGTTGCCAATGATATTTCACATCAATACTGCACAAGTCGAAAAAAAACGGGCCCGGCGGTTGAGGCAAACCAAGAGATCGGGCCCGAATAGGGGAATAGTTGCTGTTCTAAGGGGTTACGACTATTTTTCTTTTCATGTGTTTCAGAGCTCCGCTTGAGCTTACAGATGATATCCGCGCTCGCCATGAGTCGACATGTCGAGTCCCTGCTCCTCGCTTTCTTCATTCACCCGCAGTCCTCCAGTCAGCATGCCGGTTGCTTTGAACACAATGTACGTGACAATGGCTGTGTAGACCACAGTCGCGATCACGCCGATCAGCTGAATGCCGATTTGCGCACCGATCGCATTATCCATCCCGTGACCGCTGAATATTCCAAGCTCGGAAGAAGCGAAAATGCCAGTCAGAATGGTGCCGACAATGCCAGCTACGCCATGGACTGGAAAAACGTCCAGCGAATCATCCAGCTGGAACTTCCGCTTGATGACCTGTACCGCCATAAACGACACCGGTCCGGTAATGATGCCGATGATCAGCGCGCCAGCCGGACCCACGAAACCTGAAGCCGGTGTAATTGCCACCAGGCCGGCAACGACCCCGGTGGCAGCGGCCAAGGCGGTCGCGGATTTTCGAACCATATACTCAGTCATCACGAAAGACATCGCGGCCGCGGCGGCACATATGTGCGTGACCAGCATCGCCATGCCGGCATCTTCATTTGCAGCGACTGCACTGCCGCCGTTGAAACCGAACCATCCGACCCAAAGCAGTCCCGCACCAATCATTGTCAGCGTCATGTTGTGAGGCAGCATGGAACTGCTGGGGAAACCTTTCCGCTGGCCGAGGACCATGGCGCTGATCAGGGCCGAGACGCCGGCGGTAATGTGCACGACGTTGCCCCCGGCGAAATCCAGCACGCCCAGACTTCCCAGCCAGCCGCCGCCCCAGACCCAGTGTGCGATCGGCGCATAGACTGCGATGATCCACAGAATCGAGAAAACCACCACGGACGAGAACTTGATGCGCTCGGCGAATCCGCCCACAATCAGGGCAACTGTGATGATTGCGAACGTCGCCTGAAACAGAGCGAACGCAGACTCTGGCACGGAGCCGGCCAAGCTTGATTTGACTACGCCAGCGAATAGGAATTTGCCCAAACCGCCAATAATGCCGTTGCCCGTATCGTCAAATGCCAGTGAATATCCCGCGACCAGCCAGACGATGCTGACAACGCACGTGATGGTAAAACACTGCATCAGGATAGACAGCACGTTCTTGCTGCGTACCAGCCCAGCATAGAAAAGAGACAGTCCTGGGATTGTCATCATCAGGACCAAGGCAGTCGAGGTCAAAAGCCAGGCAGTGTCGCCGCCGCTGAGTTCACTCTGGGCGAGCGCCGCGGTAGAGCAGAAAGTTGCTAGAGCTGCGGCTGGGAGATAGAATTTAAAGAACTTCATAATTGATTCGATTGAGGTTGATTTATATTGCGCTGTCTTGCATTTCCCCGGTTCGTATCCGAATCACGCTTTCGAGTTCCGATACGAAAATCTTTCCATCTCCGATTTGCCCGGTCAGTGCAGTGCGACGGATTGTGTCGATAACATCGTCTGCCTGAGCGGCCGATACGGCGACTTCGAGTTTGGTTTTGGGAACGAAGTCCACTACGTACTCTGCACCTCGATAGAGCTCGGTGTGTCCTTTCTGCCGTCCAAAGCCCTTGACTTCAGACACTGTCATTCCCTGGATGCCAATTTCAGAGAGCGCCTCTCGAATGTCATCCAGCTTGAACGGTTTGATGATTGCGGTTACAAGTTTCATAGTTTTGTTACCAAAGTTAAAATTTTCCTGCCTATATTTACAGCAAGTATCGTGCCAATTGTTTAAGCTTGAATCGCTGTCATTTATTGAGGTCTGCCTGAGGCCGGCCGCCTAATTTTGGAACATGCCCGAATCAGTGCAATAAAATGGTGCAACAGTTTAATCACCCCGCGAAGAGTTGTCATGAATAGAACCGGGTTTGTATTTGACGGGCGTTATTGCGACCATGACACCACGGCCCGCCATCCGGAGAATGCCCAGCGGCTGTCGGCCACCATGGACTATCTCCGGCGCCAGCCGTGGTTTGCGCAGCTCAGTCACCTGCAGCCGCGCAGCGCAGGGCGTGAGTGGCTTGAATCGGTGCATCAATCGAGCTACATTGATCGCGCTTGGCAGCTGTGCCAGACTGGCGCTCGGGTGCTGGATGACCCCGATGTCACGATTTGCAAAGAGTCAGCCGACGTGGCAGCGCTGGCGACCGGCGGCGCGCTGACGCTGGCGGATGGCGTGATGACCGGGGCGATTCAAAATGGGTTTGCACTGGTCAGGCCGCCTGGACATCATGCAGAATTTTCCAGAGCTATGGGCTTTTGTCTGTTCAACAGCATCGCGATTGCGGCGCGCTATATCCAGCGGGCCTATGATGTCGAGCGAGTTCTGATCTTGGACTGGGATGTCCACCACGGCAATGGCACACAGCATGCTTTTGAGCAAGATCCTTCAGTTATGTTCGTCAGCCTGCATCAATACCCCTGCTATCCCGGCAGCGGCGCCCGCAGCGAGACTGGAGTCGGTGCGGGGGCTGATACTACGGTCAATTGTCCAATGCCCGCAGGCGCAACGGATGCCGACTATGAATCTGCTTTTACGCAGAGAATCCTGCCCGCCATTGAGAATTATCGGCCTGAGGTGGTATTGGTATCGGCTGGATTTGATGCCCACTTCGCGGATCCGCTTGCGCAAATTCAGTTATCCACTGAATTTTTTGGATGGATGAGCGACAGAATGCTGGAAGTCGCAGACCGTCATGCGGGAGGACGCCTGATTTCCCTGCTTGAGGGCGGCTATAGCTTGCAGTATCTGCCGCTGTGTGTCGGAGAGCATCTCACGAGACTGCTCGGCAGCACGTCTGCGAGCGCAGCGTAACTGCAGCGCTGGTCTCGAAGGCTCGCGGCCGGTCAGAGCCGGCGCCTCGCCGCGGCGCCGCTGGTGCGGATCAGGTCAATGCAATGCGGCCGCAACAAGCCGCTCAGGGCACCCGCAGCAGAAAATTCAGCAGTGATCGATTGAATGCCTCAGCCTGCTCGATGTTGCTCAGATGCGCGGCTTGTTGAATGATGTCCAAGCTGCTTGACGGGATCCGCTCATGCATGGCAATCGATTCTGCCGCGGGGGTCGCGAGATCCCGGTCGCCGGCGATGATATGTGTAGGCACGCGGATTCGGCTGATCTCATCAATATAGTTCAGGCGGTAGATTGCTTGGCAGCAGCCAATGTATCCGGCCCTGGGCGTATTGAGAAACTGCTCGCGAATCGCAAGATAGCCGGGTCCCGCAGAATCGCGAAAGCCCTTCGTGAACCAGCGTTCCATGGCGAAGTCGACCACTGTGTGCAGTCCGAACTGTTCTGAGCTTTGAATTCGCTGCCGCCACATATCCTTGGTATGCTCGCGCACGACAGCCATCGTATTGCACAAGGTCAGGCTGTGCAGCCGCTGCGGACAGTCGAGGGCCAAACCCTGGCCAATCATGCCGCCCATCGACAAGCCGACCCAGTGGACCTTGTCGAGGCCGAGAGTATCCAGAAGAGCGACTGCATCTTTAGCCAGGAGGTTGATGGAATACGGCTGCCGGGGCGCGCTTGTTTTCCCATGACCGCGGGTGTCGAAGCGAAGCGTCTGGAAATTCGGCTCCAGCGCTGCCCGCTGCGGCGCCCACATGATCATGCTAGAGCCCAGCGAGTGACTGAGGACCACGGTCTGGCCGCCTGCATTGCCAGACAGCTCGTAACCGATATCAATACCGTTGGCCTGCGCCTGCATGACAGTTTACAGCGTGTTGTGCGGCCGGGTAAAGATTTGATTGATCAGCGCGCTGTCCGCTGCCAATGGCTGTATCGGTCCGGCGCGCCAGAGACTCCAGTCAAGCGCCGGGAACAGCAGGCTTTGGGTCGTCTCGATCTGATCCGGCACATAGGTCACATCCAGCACCTCGCAGCAATCAATGGCCTGCGCATAGATTGAGGCGCCGCCGATAAACCAGACACGGTCGCATTGCGCCGCCTGCACGGCCTCCTCAAGCGTCTCGCGGTGTTCCGCTCCCGCCGGCCGCTGCGAGCGGGATAGGACAATGTTTTGCCGATCGGGCAAGGGCTTGATTGGCAGCGAATCCCAAGTCCTGCGGCCCATGATGATGGTTGCGCCCGAAGTCACTTGCTTGAAGCGCCGCAAGTCTGCGGCGTGACGCCAGGGCAGGCTGCCGTCGCGGCCGATTACGCCGTCTCGGGTCATCGCCACGATGATTCCGCATTTTGGAGGCATTGTGACCGGCTTAAACCGCTACTTTGAAGTGAATGTTCGGGTGCGGGCTGTAGCCTGCAAGTCGAAAAGTGTCCAGAATCTCGTCGAGGTCGCGGTCGAGCATTCGATCAATGTCGGCCAATGACTCAATGCCGGACCCGATCGTGAGTTTTGGCAGTTTCCCCGGCCGGCGCAGCAGCTGCGCCTGCAGTCCCGGCACATGATCGTACTCGGCCATTGAGCCGTCCGGTTTGGCCGTATAGATGTGAGCATCAATCAGCGTATGCGCCAAGATGCCGGGCGGCAGGTCGCACAGATGTGCAAACAGCTCAAGCAGGAAGGCATAACCCGCGATGTTGTACGGCACGCCGAGGGCGACATCGGCGCTGCGCTGCGTCAGGTGCAGGCACAGCATGGGGCCCTGGTCTGGCGTGTTCTGAACATTGAGCGCCCAGAATGCATGACACGGGGGCAGCTGACTGGCCAGTGCATTGCCCGGGCTCCAGGCGCTGATTACGTGGCGGCGGCTGTATGGATTGCTCTGAATTTGCTTGAGTACCGCTGCGATCTGATCGATCGTCTCGCCATTGGCGGCAGGAAATGCCCGCCAAAAGTTCCCGTAGGCGCTGGGCACCCGGCCCGCTGCGTCGGCCCACGGTTCCCAGAATTTACAGCCATGCCGGCGCAGCAGCTCAATACTCGGGTTGCCAGATAAAAACCACAAGTTTTCGATGACGATGTTTTTCCATGAAATCTCTTTGGTGGTCAGCAGCGGAAATCCATCTCGCAAATCGATTTCATAGTTGTAGTTGAATGTCGACAGTGTATCCACACCGGTTCGGTTCTCCTTCCTGACCCCGCGCTCGAGAACATGGCGAACGAGATCCAAATACTGTTTCATGGCCCGAATCTGACTTCAGGCCGCCTGGCTTGCCGCGTGAGCGCGGCTCGCAGCGCTGCCGCGCAGTGAGTCAGCGGCGCAATCATGAGCAGTTTTTTGATCGGTCGCCAAAATAATACTCAATGACCTCGCGGGTCAGGTACGCCGGCTTGACCCGCCATTTCTCCTTGCTCACAATAACTGATGCGACCACCAGCTGGTCGTCTCCCGAATCACCATAGCCTGCAAACCACTCGGTGCGGCCGCGTGGATTGCTCCCGCTTAAAGAGCCGGTTTTGCCGCCAACATCCAAATTTTTATAAGGCCCGCGAAAAAACTTGCTGAATGACTTTCGGGCCGAGCCTGAGTGCACTGTATCGCGCATCAATGCCCGCATGTCGCGCGCTGTATCCGCATCAATGATCGCGGTTGCAGCTGGCTTTGGCTGATAGATCAGAGGTCCGTCCGGGTGCAGGGCAACCGCGACCAGCCGCGGCTCGATCAATACGCCATCATTGACAATGGCGGACACGATCATGGCGGCATGCAACGGACTGATTGTAGTTGAGCGCGTGTAGCCGGACGCCACCTCGGCCACCGACCAGTCATTGCTGGGGTCAAAATCCGTTCTGCTGTCTGCCACATTGATATCCAGATTGAGCGGCTGATCAAATCCGAAGGTCTTGGCGTAGTCCCCGAGCTTCTGTCCGCCGACATGAAAAATTCCAAGCTGGCCGAAGACGGTGTTGATTGATTTGGCAAATGCCTGCTCAAGCGTCACTTCACGCGTCCATTTCGTGCGCTTGTGCCGCAGTACGTTTTTTTTATAGAGGGAGGTGCTCTTGCCGTTGAATTCGTAGACGGTCTGCGGTGTGGCGAGGCCTTGATCGAGAGCTGCCGCGGCCGTGACAATCTTGAACAGCGAGGCGGCTGGAAACTCAGAATGAACAGCAAGGTTGCCGAACGGCTCACCGTCGTGAATATAGCTGGACATCGCCAGAATGCTGCCGCTGTCGGGCTGCATGGCAACGACTGCTGCAAAATCCGGCCGGTGGCGGCGCAGCAAGTTATCAATGCAAGTTTTGATGTCGTCTTCGGTGTGGTATCGCACTGCGGCTTGAACGGTCTGCTCGCCAACCTTGAGTGGAATTGCGTCTGGATACTCGTTTTTAACGACACTCGGGGTCAGGGAGTCCGCGATATGGCTCGGCTTGATATTCCAGACCTCTGCGGTCGGCTGATCGGTGCCGGCCTCTTCAGTGGTGTAGAAGAAAAAACCGCTGGCAATGGGGATGCACAGCGCATAGATGAGGCCATGCGAGAGCAGGCCGCGCGGTTTTTTCTTCGGCGCCGGCGGGCGATGACAGGCGCGCCGCTGGCGCTGGTAGTTCAGATCAACAGGTCCCGGAATATTTTTGAAATCAGTCACAGCTTGGAACTCAGGCTGCTGCAAGGCTGGCTTTGGCACAGTGCAGCAAGGAAGCAAGAAAACCTGGCTAATTTTAATGGATGCCATGCGCGTTGACAATCAGCAATTTCACAAAACCGTCTTGGCAGCGAAACCAGATCTGTCTCGGATCGGATGATTTTGGCGGCCATCGGGACGTATTGCGATACTCGATGGCATCGTGAACTCGGTGCCGCCCTGCATCGCAGAGCGCCGCCAGCGGCGCGCCGGTGCCGCTGTAGGCGCGCACGAAATTGAAAGCTGCCATGGCTCGCACCGCACCGCATCGGAGGGTGTAATCTTTGTCCTCCGGCGCGGCCTGCCAGCTGGCTTGGGTGTGATCTTGCGGCACACCCGGGAAGCTTTCAAGCGGTTCAGCCAGCGCTTTTTGCAAAGCTTTGACGGCCGCGTCAGCCACAGTGCGCTGAATATCCCGCAGGCGCCCACCGATGCCGAACGCCACCCGGTCCGAGACAATGATCGGGCCGCTGTCGAGTGCGCGGGTGACCCGATGCAGCGTAAATCCGGTTTCTGGCTCGGCCATTTTGAGCTGCCAGAAGAGAGGATTGATGCCGCGGTACTTGGGCAGCCGTGACGGGTGAATGTTGATGCAGTCACGCCGGGCGCGCTGAATCAGAGCTTGCGACATTCGTTTGGGGAAACACGACAGCACAAAATAATCTGCCTCCACACAGGCAAGCGTACGCAGCAGTGACCTCTCATCGCCTGTGAAAAATTCAACCGGCACGTCATGGCGGCGGCAAAGGTCGACGACGGGCGGCAGCAACGGCGCGGCGACCTGCAGAGCGCTCCGGGCAGGCAGTGCAGAGGCCGGCGGGAAGGCATGCAGCACCGCGGTACGAATATTGGCGCCGCGATGCAGCAGTCGCTCCAAAGTAAACGCCGTAAAGCGGCTCAAGGCGCCGAACAGCACAATCGAGGCGCTCGGTCTGGAATAGGCGGCCATCGACCCGTCAGTTCAGAAAAGGCACTTGCATGCCGCGCTGCACAGCCGGCCGGTCAGACAGCTGCTGAAACCAGCGGCGTACATGCGGATAGTCTTCCAGCGCGACATTCTGCCAGGTGTGCCGCGCCGCCCACGGATAAATTGCCATATCGGCAATCGAATAGACATCGGCAACAAAGGCCTGCTGTGCCAGGCGGCGATCCAGGACGCCATAGACCTCAGCGGCGATGCCGTCAAAGCGCCCGATCGCGTATGGCACTTTTTGGCTGGCAAATTTTCGAAAGTGATGCAATTGTCCCAATACAGGCCCAAAACCGCCCATCTGCCACATCAGCCATTGCACAACGACGCTTTGCGCGGCGGCACTGTCGCCCATAAACCGGCCGGTCTTGTGCGCAAGATGCAGCAAAATGGCTCCCGATTCAAAAATCGACACTGGCTTCCCGTCGATGCCTTGCGGATCGATGATGGCCGGTATCTTGTTGCCGGGGCTGATTTGCAAAAACGCTTGCTGATGCTGCTCGCCTTTGCCAATGTCGATAGGGTGCACTTCATAGTCCAGCTGCATTTCTTCCAGTGCAATGGAAATTTTTCTGCCGTTCGGGGTGCCCCAGGTGTACAGCTGGATTTTTTGCTCAGTCATATGGGTTTCCAGGTTCAGGTGGCTTGCATCTGTCAGTCTTTGACAAACAGCTTGCGCGGGTACTGGGCGATCAGCTCTGGGCCTTGTTTTCCGATAATGATGCTTTCAGTAATCTCAAGGCCCCAGTCATCAGCCCACAGCGCGGTCATGAAGTGAAATGTCATATTCTCTTGCAGCACCGACTTGTCGCCGGCACGAATGCTGATAGTGCGCTCACCCCAGTCCGGCGGGCAGCTCAGTCCGATCGGATAGCCGCAGCGCGCATCTTTGGCGATGCCATGACGCCGCAGCGCGCGCTGAAACGCGATCGCTATATCTTCGGCTTGATTGCCGGCCTTGGCGACTTCAAGGCCCGCCTCCAAGCCCTCCAGCACAGCTTGCTCAGCCGCCCGAAAGCGAGCTGGCGGGCGGCCGAGAAAAATCGTCCGGCAAAGCGGGCAGTGATAGCGGCGGTGACAGCCGGCAATTTCAAAAAAGGCGCCCTCGCCGCGGCGCAGCGGCTGATCGTTCCAGGTCAGATGCGCGGCCGCTGCGTCGATGCCCGAGGGCACCATAGGCACAATGGCCGGGCAGTCTCCCCAGTGGCCGTCCGCACCGGCTATCGCGGTCTGGCAGATGTCTGCAACCAGGTCATTTTTGCACAGGCCCGGCTCAATGCGCTCGAAAGCGCGCTTGTGCATTTCCTCAACAATGCGCCCGGCGCGTTTCATGTAGATCAGCTCCTGCGGTGACTTGACGCAGCGCTGCCAGTTGACCAGCACATTGGCATCGACAAATCTCGCATTGGGCAAGCCCTTTTGCAAAGCGGCAAAAGCGGCGGCAGAGAAGTAATAACCGTCCATCTCAACGCCGCTGCGCTGGCGGCCCCAGCCGCGGTCGGTGACAATCTGCGCCAGCAGGTCCATTGCATGGCGCTGCGGGGTCATGACGTAATGATCCGGATATTCAATGACATCCGCTGCCGGCATATAGACGGTGCGCAGCGCCCCTTTCGCGTCCATCGCCCGGCCGTACCAGAGCGGCCCGTCTGATGCGGTGAGCAGCACGCACTGCGGGGTGTAGAACGACCAGCCATCGCAGCCGGTGAGCCAGGCCATATTCGAGGGATCCGCCGTGATGAGGAGCTCAACGCCGGCTTTTTCCATTGCGGCTCGGGTTTTCTCAACGCGGGTGCGGTACTCGTCCGCGGTAAAGCTCAGCCGGACAGCGCTCATCGGTCAGGCAAGCGCCGGCGCGGTTCGGATGCGCGGCCGCAGCGGCGCCTTCATGGGCCGATGCGCTCCAAACGCATCAGTCCATGGAACTGCCCGCCATCACTGGTGATGAAAATAGTTCCCTCTGGAGTGGCGCCGATGCCGGCCGGGCGCGCCCAGCGCGCGCCATCGTCGCGCTGAAAGCCTTCAATGACAGACACGACATCGATCGCTTGGCCGGCATCAAAGCGGACCATCTTCACCGCTGGCGGCCGGCGGCTGGCCTGGTCGCCGGTGAATCCGCCGCTCGGGGCGGTCCCCCAAGAGCCGTGAATGGCAACGATGGCATTGTCGCGAAAGCGCTCATCGCTTGCTGTCGATGGCACGAATGCCATGCCCAAAGGCGCGCTTCTGGGCGCGAAGGTTGCTGCCGGCAAAGGCACCCGGTCGGCGCTGTACGGCGCCGGCGCATCGATACAGGGGTCGGCCACGATGCGCTCGCCATTGAATTGGTACCACGGCATGCCATGGAATGAGCCGGCCTCGACTTGCGCGAAGTACTCAGGCGGCTGGTCAAAGCCGAGATGGTCAGGTCCGTTGTTGCTCGCATACATTGTTCCGGTGACCGGATGCCAGTCAAACCCGACTGGATTGCGAAGACCGGATGCAAATGGCACCAGACGCGGCGGAGCTGTGGATTCGTCCAGCGCCAGCAGACCGCCGCGGCGGTCTTTGAACGGGTACTGCGCGGCAATCATCTCATGGCTGCAGTTGCCGCTGATGCCGATACTGACGTAGATGCGCCGGTCGGGACCGATGCCGACGGTCCTCGATGAGTGTCCGAAGCCGCCGGGCAGCGGCGCCACCCGTTCCAGCTGATTGAGGAAGATGCGGGTATTGCTCGGGCTGTAGTCCACTTTGTACAGCGCAGCGGTGGTGGCAATGAACATCTCATCATCGCGAATGGCGACGCTGTGCGGATAGCTGTCGAGAAAAATGTATTCCATAGCCTGATCATAGGGCGGCCGCAGCAGGTAGACCGCGAGCGCGGAGCCGATAAACATGTCGCCGTTGGGGGCGAAGGCAATCATGCGCGGCCGGTGCAGTCCGGCATTGATCAGCTCCAGGCGGTAGCCTTTCGGCACCGATACCTCGACCTCGCCGATTTGCGGATGGCGCAGAATCTGGCTTTGCAGCGGCAGGGCTTGCGCAGCAGCCAGACTCAGCGTGCCGGCGGCGGTCACAAGGGCGGCGCCGAGCGCCAGAGCGGATTGCAAATGCCGGCGCATCATGAGAGCAAAATGTCTTTGGCGCGATTGATTCTCGCCGCCAGCCAGGTGGAGCCGCCCCGGTCCGGATGATTTCTCTGCATCAGTATCTTGTGCGCTTCTGCAATCTCCTCGCGCGTCGCCCCCTCATGCAGTCCAAGGATCTGCAAGGCTTCCTCTCTCGAAATGTCATCGGAACTTTCCGGGGCGCGCCCCGCGGAGCCGTGCTCGGCGACGAACTCTTCCCATTCATCAAGGCGCATTCGATCCAGATAGGTCTCGAGCACTGAGGCGGACTGGCCGTCTTTTTTGCGGCATTCGGCCAGCAGGTCGGCCAGCTCCTCGATGCTCAGGTCCGCCAGCGATTTATCTTTGTGGCGGCCGCGGCGCACCGCGCCGAAAATCTCACCGGAATCGTGGTCCAGGGTCATGTCGAAGTACTTCGTTGTCACATCGGAGCTTTGTCCCGGCTTGCCCCCTTGTACGGGCCCCTGCCAGGATTTGAACATGCTGTAGGCGCTGCGGGCGAGAATCGCGCGCTGAATCCAGGGTACGGCGCCGGCGAGCAGCGCAAACAGGCCGTGCAGGCGGCCCGTCAGAATTGCTGCCAGCAGCAGGCCCGCAGCGCCGTAGAGCGCCGCCAGCTTGAGGTATTTCATGCGATCGTGCGCTGTGCCTCGGCCGAGCTTGCCGACGAACCACATCAGGCCAGCCAAAATGAGAAGAAACAGGAACAGACGAATAAACATGCAGAATGCCGGCCCGGGCAAGGCGGTCTGGAAGCGTTACGATGTCATCTATTGTATCGCTGGGCGGCCTGCGAGCCGCGGCGTATTTTCAAATTCATACAGGTCGGCTGGATTCAGGGCGCGCCCGGCGCAGTAGCCTGGGACGCGCGTCTCTCAGTGCGGCTTATCGGCCATCAGGCCAGGAGCTGACTCTCCCGATCCGGCTCAGGGCGCGCGCTTCATCTGGCGGGTCAGCTGAGCGACAGCGCCGCGCCGATTTTTGCCGAAATGCTCCAGCGCCCGGCGGCCGCCGGCTGAATAGACTGCGACTGCCGCGAGCAGATCGCGCAGCTGGCGCGAGCTGGAAGCGTCAAAGCGGCAATAAGCGCCGCTGCTGAGTGAGGCGATGTGCCGAAAGGCACGCTCTGCGTCCGGGTTGCAGCCCTCATGAAAAATGAAAGCCGGAATGCCGTTCAGTCCCAGCAATCCCGCTTTATGCGAGAGCTGATCGACATCTTCCTCCACCGCATCGCCGACAAAAACCAGCGAATTGACTTTAGCCTTGCCGGATTCATGCACGGCATGGTCCAGCAGCCGGCCGATTTGTGTGAGGCCGCCGACACAGCGCGTCTGGCTCATCAGACGGTGCAGCTGGCTCGCGCTGCCGACCCACTTGCTGGCATAAAACTCACGAAATCCGCGATAAAAGCACAGCTGGACATCCAGTCCGCCGTGCGCGGCCGCCTCGGTGAACATTTCTGCCTGGATATGGCAGGCCTGATCCCACATCGGCGCCCGGCTCGCGGTGGCATCCATTGCGAAAATCAGGCGCCCGCGGCGGGCGCTTGGTTTCGGCCGCGGGGCGAGCTCCGCCTGGCGGAGAAAGGCATCGACCGCAGCACCCCTCGAGCGGGTCAGCGGATTGTCCTGCCTGCGGCTCATGCCGGCTCCACTCACCAGCGGCTTCAGTCGCTGCCGCGCTGCTTGAGGATGCGGCTCACAATTTCGTACACATTGACTGAAAGGCTGGCGGCGGCGGCGATGGCTTCGACGCGCTCAAGCATCAGCTGCTGGCGCTTGTCATCATAGCGGCGCACATCGGAAAATGCTTCCGCGAGCTGGGCCGCGGTTTGTGAGTTGGTGCGGTCAATGCGCAGCACGAAATCGGCGAGCAGGTCATAGCCGCCCCCGCTGATGTCGTGGAAGCAGTACAGATTCGAATGGCTGAAAGCGCCGATCAGCGCATAGACTCGGTTCGGATTGTGAATGCTGAAAGAATGGTGTCTGGACAGGGCTGTGACTTGCGCCAGCGTGTCCTCTCGGGGAGTGGTGGACTGAATGCGAAACCACTTGTCAATAACCCCGCTGTCATGCTGCCATCGGTCAAAGAATTGCGCCAGACAGTCTTCGCGTCTGGAGCTTTGCGAGCCAGCCAGCGCTGTCAGTGCAGCGACAGCATCGGTCATATTGGCAGCTGACTCGAATTGCTGCAAGGCCAGCTCATAAGCGGACTCAGACTCCAGACAGATCAGGTATTTCAGGCATAGATTCTTGAGTTTGCGCTGGCCGGCGGCATCTTGTGACAGGCCCCGCTCATGATTGAGCTGCCGATACAGCTCATCCAGCTCGTTTTGGCAGTGGTGCGCCAGCTTCCGCATCAGCAGCCGATAGGCCTGATGGATGGCGGCCGGATCGACCCGGTCCATCATTTGGGCGATGGCGATTTGCGATGGCGGCTCAAGCAGCAGCGCCTTGAATTCAGCCGGGCATCGGGTATCGCTGACAATGGCCGAGAAAGCTCGGTAGAACTCCATTTCAAGGTCGGGATTGCCGCGGTGCTGAAAACAGGTGATCAGACGACAGATCTGTTGCTTGAAGACATGCTGCGCGGCATCCCAGCGGCAGAAACCGTCGCTGTCATTGGCCATCAGAAAATAGGCATCATCACCGGCCTGCGGGTCGACCAGGATGACTGGCGCGCTGAATCCGCGCAGCAGCGACGGAACAGGTGCAGACGGAATGTCATGAAAGGTGAATGTTTGTCGGGTCGCGGTCAGTTCCAGCACCTGCTCGCAGGCTGGCTTACTGTTTTTGTGTCCGTTTCTCAAGGGCAGCTGCTTGCCTTGCGCATCCATCAGGGCTACGCGAATCGGAATGTGCATGGGCTGCCAGGCAGTCGCTGCCAGGTTTTTGGGCGGCAATTGCTCGAAGGTCAGCTCATAGGTGCGGGCTTGAGGATCATAATTGCGCTCCACCTGAATCTGCGGAGTGCCTGCAACCTTGTACCAGAGCCGAAACTGCTGCAGGTCCAGCCCGCTGGCCGCCTCCATGCAGGTGACGAAATCCTCAACCGTCGCCGCGCAGCCGTCATAGCGCTCGAAATAAAGGTCTGTCGCCCGGCGAAACGTCGCTCTGCCCAGCAGAGCATGCATCATGCGGATGACTTCGGCCCCTTTGTTGTAGACCGTAATGGTATAGAAGTTGTCAATCGCAAGGTACGAGTCGGGCTGCACTGCGTGGCATCCCGGTCCGGCATCCTCTCTGAATTGGTGTACCTTGACCATGCTCACATCATAAATTCGCTGCACCTCACGCGAGCCCATGTCGGCGCTGAACTGCTGGTCGCGAAAGATGGTGAAGCCTTCTTTCAGGCTCAGCTGGAACCAGTCTCGAAGGGTGACTCGGTTGCCCGACCAGTTGTGAAAGTATTCATGGGCGATGACGCTCTCGACCGCGCGGAAGTCCTGGTCCGTTGCGGTGTCAGGCTTAGCGTAAACATATTTAGAGTTGAAGATGTTGAGTCCCTTGTTTTCCATTGCCCCCATATTGAAGTGGTCCACGGCAACAATCATATAGGTGTTGAGATCATATTCGCGCCCATAAATCTCCTCATCCCAGCGCATCGCGTTTTTCAGGCACTGCATGGCGTGAGCGCATTTGTCCAGGTCCGAGTCAGTAGTGTAAAAGCACAGCGAGACAGATTTGCCGGACTGCGTGATGAAGGTGTCGCGCAGGACATTGAGCGGACCGGCGACCAGCGCGAACAGGTAGCTGGGCTTCGGGAAGGGGTCCGCCCAGGTTGCCGCATGCCTGCCGTCGGGGTACTCGCATTGCGATTGCAGCTCGCCATTGGCCAGCAGAATCGGATATTTTTTTGCATCGGCGCTGATCGTGACGGTGAATTTGCAGAGCACATCCGGCCGGTCGGGAAAATAGGTGATGCTGCGAAAACCTTCAGCCTCGCATTGTGTGCAGAGAATTTCATTGGAGGCGTACAGGCCCGACAGCGCCAAGTTTTCCGCCGGGCTGATAGAATTGACAATTTCCAGCTCAAACTTATCGGCCGGCGCCTCAAGCGTGATGCCTTCGGGCGTCTGGCGGTATGCGTCTGCAGTCAGCTCGCGTTGATTGACCCGAATCGACTGCAGCTGGAGTTTTCTGCCGTCGAGAAACAAGGGCTGCCGAGGACCGCTGGGGTCAACTTCAATCTGCAGCCGCGCGCGCACGGTGGTGCATTGGCTGTCCAGCGCAAAATGCAGGTCAGCCTCCGGCACTGTGTAAGCCGGCGGCTGATAGTTTTTCAAAAAAGTGGGCCTGATTTTTTCGGAGTGAGCTGCGGTCATTGCGAGAAGTGGAAAATTGAGTGTCCGGCTACCAGGTGCGAAACCACTGGTCAGCAAAATTCCAGCACCACTGGCTCATGGCCTGACCGTATTGCTCCTCATCAGACTTTTGCCGGTCTGCGCTGTGTGCCCCTGGAGCCGACAGAGAGTCAGAGCCGCTGTCGAGCCAGCTCAGCATGATCTTGCGTGTGACCTCCGGGTGAAACTGAACGCAAAAAGTGTTCGACCGATAGCGAAATGCCTGGTTCGGGAAAACCTCGCCGCGAGCCAGCAGCTCGCAGCCGTCGGGCAAGGTGAAGCCTTCGTTGTGCCACTGATAGAAGTGCTCTGTTCCGTTCAGAAAGGCGGCGCTGCCATCGGCATCCGCCAGCGGAGAGAATCCAAGCTCAACCAAGCCCTGCGGATGGCGCTCGACTTTGCCGCCGAGGCATTTGGCAGCCAGCTGCGCGCCGAGGCAAATCCCCAGCAGCGGCTTGCCGGCGGCCAGCCAGTCTGCAATCCAGTCCAGCTCCTGAGCGATGTAAGGCCGGCGTGCGCCGTCATTGGCGCTTTGAATGCCGCCGTAGATGACCAGTGCGTCGAAAGCGCTGTGGCTTCGGGGCAAGGGAACGCCATGTGCTGGATTGACATGTGTCTGCGCGACCCGGCGGCGGGTCAGGAACTGCGCAACATAATCGTAGTGCCGCTCTTGCATGTGCCGCAGAATCAAGGCTTTTTTGGTCATAGCGCCGCTGTCTTCGTGGATTCGAGGGCCGCTGCCATCAGACAAGCAGGAGCAGCACAATGACGAACAGGACGACACCGCCGAGCGGGAGCAAGACGCCCGCCCAGTCTTTTTCGGCTTCCTGGCTTTGCTGCTGCAGACGTTTCAGACCTGGAACAAACAGGAAAATGACAATGATTGCCACTGCGCCCAAGACAATTAATTCCAGGGTAGACAGGTTTTCGTTCATTTCTATTAGATTGACCGGCGGCGAGACGTGCAGAGGCCATTATTGTATTCGTTGCGCGGCTGGCAAAACGGCGGCAATTTTTCCGACTCTGCGGTTGAGCCATTCCCACTGCCAATTCGATATTGGTTTGACCAATCCGGTTCAAATCTTATTTGCGAGCATGACGCAGAAAAATTTGCAGTTGGAAAAAAGTAGTTATAATCGCTTCCTTGTAATAACGCTAATCGACCGGTTTCCGTCAGATCTTCGTGAGAATTCGACTGAAGCGCGAAAGCTTTGAACGAGGCAGGGATGTTTTCGGAATCGCTCAATTCGGTTATCTTGTTTACTAAATCTGTTTTATAGTTTTATCGGAGTGAATATCATGAGTAAGGATATCAAACAGCCTTCGCGCCGTAATTTTCTCAAAGGCGCAGCCGCTGGGACTGCTGCTACGATTGCAGCGGTTCCGTACGTTGCAAACGCGCAGACAGTGCTCAAAGTTCAGGACGGATGGGGTGGCGGAATCTTTCACGAATTTGCACAAGACTACGTCAACAAGGTCAATGAGATGTCCGGCGGCTCTTTGACTATTGATCTGCTTTCAGTCAATGCAGTTGTCAAGACCGCCGAAATGCAGACTGCAGTGCACAAAGGTGTTCTAGACGGCGCCCGTATGGTGTCGGCGTACTGGTATTCGAAAAGTGCCGCGGCCTCACTGTTCGGGACCGGTCCTTGCTTTGGCTGGAATGCCAATCAGCTTTTGGGCTGGATTAAATACGGGGGGGGGCGCGAGCTCTATTACGAGTTGATGGACGCACTGAGACTGGATATCGTCGGTTTCTTCAACGGTCCTATGCCAGCCCAGCCGCTGGGATGGTTTAAAGAGCAGATCACCGATTCCAGTCAGATGGCCGGATTGAAATACCGAACCGTTGGGCTGGCGGCTGATGTGCTGCAGGAAATGGGCATGTCAGTGGTGCAGTTGCCCGGCGGTGAGATTCAGCCAGCCATGAAAAGCGGGCTGATTGACGCGGCTGAGTTCAACAACCCGACTTCTGACAAAGACTTCGGCATGCAGGATGTCTCAAAGCATTACCACTTGGCGAGTTTTCACCAAAGTCAGGAAGCGTTCGAGGTTATTTTCAACAAGACCCTGTTTAACAAGCTTTCTGCTGAGCATCGGGCGATTCTTGAGTATGCTTCTGAAGCTGCTTCAGCAGATTTCAGCTGGAAACTCCAAGACCGCTATTCAGCTGACTTGGTTTCCTTGCAGGAAGAGCATGGCGTCAATGTCTATCGCACGCCGGATTCAGTTATGGATGAGCAGCTTAAAGCATGGGATGTGGTTGTCGAGCGCCTTTCGCAAGAGGATCCATTCTTCGCCAAGGTTGTCGAGTCGCAAAAGGCTTGGTCGGAGCGCGTCGTGCGCTATGAGTTGCTGAATGCGCCAAACTATGCAGGAGCTTACGAGCATTATTTTGGCTCCATGGTGTGAGCGATCAATCCGATCCGGAGCCGGCTTAAGATCGGCTCCGGGCGGATACGCTCTCAACTATCCTGACTGATCCCCAAAATGGGTCACAATTGACCGCATCAAGACGATCGCGCGCCTTTGCAGTGAACCGATTTCTCCATTTCATCGACAGCCTCAGCATTTGGGTAGGCAAATGTTTCGCTTGGTGCATTGTAGTGCTGACATTTGCAACCTGTTATGAGGTGTTCGTGCGCTATGCGCTCAACAAGCCGACTGTATGGGCATTCGACATGAGCGTTCAAATGTACGGTGCGCTGTTCATCATGGCGGGTGCCTACGCGCTAGCACAAAATGCTCATGTGCGCGGTGATGTGATCTATCGACTCATGTCTGAGCGAACGCAAGCTTCCATTGATTTGATTCTCTATATCATCTTTTTGCTGCCCGCAGTATTCGCGCTTACCTGGTATGGTTATGGCTTCGCCGCAGACTCTTGGTTTTATAAGGAAGTAAGCTGGAGCAGCCCGGCCCGAATTCAGATCTATTTCTTCAAAACACTGATTCCAGTAGCCGGGTTTCTGATTTTCCTGCAGGGAATCGCCGAGTCGCTGCGTTGCATTCAGTGCATTTGTACCGGACGATGGGAACCCCGACAGTATGATGTTGAGGAGACCGAAAAGCTGTTGCGCCGCCAGCAGCAGGAACTCCAGAAAAACTTAACATAGCCCTTTCCAATACAACATGTCTGATCCTCAAATTGCAATCTTTATGCTCGGCCTGTTTATTTTCATGGTCTTGCTCGGATTTCCAATTGCGTTCACTTTGCTCGCTATGGGGCTTGGATTTGGTTACTACGCCTACTATGATCCGCTGAGGATGGATACCATATTCGATAACCGAATATTTGATCTGACGGTGCAGAACACGTTTTCCGTGATGTCGAACGATGTGCTGGTTGCGATACCGTTATTTTTGTTTATGGGATATATCGTTGAACGGGCTAACATTGTCAACCGTCTCTTCTTTTCGCTGCAGATGGCAGCGCGGCACCTGCCGGGGTCCATGGCAGTTGCAGCGCTGATGACTTGCGCTATTTTCGCGACGGCAACTGGCATCATTGGCGCGGTTGTCACCCTGATGGGCATGCTGGCACTGCCAGCGATGCTGAAGTCGCGCTATCGGGAAAGTTTTGCATCCGGTGTAATTTGCGCCGGCGGCTGCCTTGGCATTCTCATTCCGCCAAGCATTATGCTGATTGTGTATGCCGCCATTGCAGAGCTCTCGCCGCTGAGACTGTATGCGGCGGCGATCTTCCCGGGCTTTATTCTGGCCGGGTTCTACATGATTTACGTGGTTGTGCGCGCATCGATCAATCCATCGCTTGCACCGAAGCCGCTGGAAGACGAAGTGCCTTCAGTCGGTGAGATTCTCTATCAGATTGTGACATCTGTTGTGCCGCTCGCGTTTCTCATACTGGCGGTCCTCGGCTGCATATTGCTGGGGCTTGCGACGCCGGCCGAAGCAGCCGGAGTCGGCGCGCTGGGCGGATTGCTGCTGGCGCTGATTTATCGCTCGCTGACGTGGGAACGGTTCAAGGAATCCGCTTTTCTGACCGCAAAAACGTCGGCCATGGTATGCTGGCTGTTTGTGGGCTCATGGACTTTTGCGTCAGTCTTTTCCTACCTTGGCGGACACGCATTGATTGAGCACTGGATTCTGTCCCTCAGCCTGGGCACAGTCGGGTTCCTGATTCTCGCGCAGCTGATCATTTTCCTGCTCGGCTGGCCGCTTGAGTGGACTGAGATTCTGATTATTTTTGTGCCGATCTTTCTGCCGCTGCTCGACACATTCGGTGTGAATCCGTATATGTTTGCAATGCTGATCGCCTTGAATTTACAAACATCGTTTTTGACGCCGCCGATGGCAATGTCGGCCTATTATCTCAAGGGCGTTGCGCCGAATGTTGAGCTGATTGCAATCTTCAAAGGCATCATGCCGTATCTGGGCATTGTGATCTTTACGATGGCGCTGGTTTATATCTTTCCTGGCATTGCCCTGTATTTGCCTGATTTCTTCTTTGGCAAATTGCCCGCTTGAGCCGCGCGTCCTGTTGATGTCGGCTGACTGAGGGTTGTGCCATGACATCGTCTTCTCTAGGGTTGCGCGAAGCCGCTGAGCTGATAGCCAGCGGCGGCCTCAGCTCGCAGACACTGACTGCGGACTGTCTGTCGCGAATTGCTGAGTTTGAGCCTGGCATACATGCCTGGGCCTGGCAGGCGCCTGATTATGTCACTGTGCGGTCGCAGCGCGCGGATGATCACCGCATGAGAGGCAAGCCGCTTGGACGTTTGCATGGAGTGCCTATCGGGGTCAAAGACATCATTGACACTGCGGGCATTCCAACTGAGCATGGGTTTGCGCCTTTCAAGGGTCGGGTCCCGCGCAAAAACGCTGTATTGATTGACAAACTGCTCAGTCATGGCGCGATCATTATGGGCAAAACAGTGACGACCCCGCTTGCGACCAGCACCCCGAGTGAAACGCTGAATCCACATAATCCAGCTCATTCTCCAGGCGGATCCAGCAGCGGGAGTGCGGCAGCGGTTGCCTCATACATGGTGCCTGCAGCTGTAGGCACACAGACCAACGGATCAGTGATTCGTCCCGCAGCGTACTGCGGTGTGGCTGGATTCAAGCCGAGTTTTGGCTTGATATCAAGAACCGGCGTGTTGCGGCAGTCGCCTTTTCTGGATCAGGTCGGCACTTTCGGCCGCAGTGTGGAAGATGTGGCGCTGCTTGCTGAGGCTGTCATTGGTGACGATCCGCAGGATCTGTCTACGCTTGGCAAAGGCGCTGTTCCGCCATTGCTTGATATTTGCCGGTCCGAACCGCCGGTCGAGCCCAAGCTTGCTTTTTTGCGGACCAGCCGGTGGTCGCAGCTGGATGCCAGTTCGCAAGCCGGACTCGAGGAAGTGGTCGCCGAGCTCAGTGACCGCGCGGAGGAAATCACTATGGGCGCTGCGTTCGATTCTGCCTGGGAAGCGCAGCGGCTTGTTCATAGCGCTGAAATGGCCGCTTGGTATGGCAGTTTGTATCAACAAAACGCAGAACATTGCAGCGATGATATCAGGCAGATGATTGAGTTTGGCCGATCGGTGGCAGCGGCTGACTACATCAATGCGATGGAATCAAGGGCGATCCTCAATTGCATGCTTGATGAATACTTCAATCAGTATGATGCGATCGTTGCGCCCGCTGCGCCAGGTGCAGCGCCTGCAGGTCTGGAGTCAACCGGTGATCCGATGTTTTCAACGCCGTGGACTTTTTGCGGAGTGCCTGCCGTCACAATTCCACTGCTGCAGTCTGAATCTGGCCTGCCTATCGGAGTGCAGCTCATCGGACAGTATATGGACGATGCTCGTTTGCTGCGTACGGCAAATTGGATGGTGAAACGGCTTGCATGAATGCAAATTGTGCAATGGAGCGCAGGTCAATCTGAGGATTCATTTTCAGGATCAAAGTAGCAGGAGTTAGCCTGAAAAGAAGACCTGCGCTGGTCCAAATTCTTCTCTCACATGCCCCAGACGGTCACCTGGCGGCCGCCGGCTGAGGCCTCGCGCCGGAACACCTTCTCATCCCAGGAGCGCTGCTCCGAGCGGTCAAAGACCACCAGATGGCCGCTCGCCGCGCCGCACCTGTCCATGTAGCCGCCGATCTGAGCCAGGCCCTCCTCCACTGTGCGCTCCAGGTCGTTCCTGCGCAGCTTGCACTCGATCACCTCTCTTTGCCTTTCTGGCCCCCACTCGACCAGCAGGTCGGTGCGCATTCTTCCCAGCCCATACTCGCGCTCGATGCGCCCGCCGGCGTTGACCACCCGCTGCAGAAAAGCCTGCAGCACCAGCTGCGGCCCCGCCTCCCGGTAGTCAAAGCGCTCCACCCAGTGCTCGGAATGCTCTCTGAAGAATGCCTGGAACGATGCCATCAGCTTGTCCATGATCAGTTTCCCGCCCTCGACAAACCAGGCGGTCTGATACGCCAATGCCAGGTCATTGGACGCGATCAGCTCGCGCGGGATGACCTCGCGGTAGATGGCATTGGCAACGGCGATCTGCGGGGTCGCGGTGACCAGCCCCAGATCCACGCAGTACTGCACATCGTCGGGCTGGAAAGCGCCGGTCGCGGCGCCGCTGACCAAAGGCTCGATGACCCGCTTGACCCGCGGCTCGCGCAGCTTGTCGGCCAGCTGGTCCAGATGCGTGTCGCGGCGCCGGATCAACTCCTCCCGGGCGTCGATCACATCATGGCGCCCGATGGTGACACTGCGGTCCCTCACTTTCTTCAATGCCTCATGCGCCAGCGCATTGACCAGCCACGGCTGGCCGGCGGTCGAGTTCCACACTTCTTCCAGGGCCTCCCCGCTCCACTTCTGTCCGGTCTCTTCAGTGTGCTGGAGCAGCAGGGCACGGGCCTCAGCCGCGGTGAAATCCCCCATCCGCAGGGACTCCGCCTTGATGTTGAAGGCGCTGCCGCCGGTGATGACCGCCTTCTCGGCGCTGGAGTGGATGCGGTAGTCTCTCACATCGCGGATGCCGCACAGGATCACGCACTGCGGAAACCGCTTCGGGCGCCTCTGATAGCCAGAGCGCAGCTGGCGCAAGACCGAGATCAGCGTGTCGCCGACCAGCGCGTCGATCTCATCGATCATCACCACCAGGGGCCGAGAATCGGCCGATGACCATCGCGCCAGCAGCTGGTGCAGAGCGCCGTGCGCGCCGTACGTATCCAGCACTTGCGGCCAGGTGTCATGCTCCAGGCGGCAGCCGCGCTGCTCCTGGGCCTCCTCGCTGAACTCGCCCAGAATCGCCTGCATCGCGACATGGGTGTCCTCGCGCGCCGCCTGCGCCGCCTCGACATTGACATACGCTGCGCGGTAGCGGCCGGATGCGTTCAGCTCATCGCGCAGGGCCAGCAGCGCCGAGGTCTTGCCGGTCTGGCGCGGCGCGTGCAGGATGAAGTATTTCCAGCTCTCGATCAGGCCAAACACCTCATCGCGGTCCATGCGCTCCAAAGGCGCAATGTGATAGTTTTTTTCCGGCACAACCGGGCCGGCGGTATTGAAAAATCGCATGATCTCGGATTATACAGTCCACAGCAAGGCTTCAAGATTTTAGGTAGTGGATCAGTTTGAAAATCAATCTTTGCTTTCGGATTAGGAAAGTGATAGAATAATGCCATAGGCAAACTTAGACGGTTACATACTATGACACACTTTACCCCCCCCCATCCTGTTGTTATCTCTACTAATCCTGACTGCCGCTTTGCCGCAGACAGTGCTGGCCCAATGTGAGCCCAGTGATCTCGTTTTAGAAAAGGTCTTTCCGGCAGGCGACATCCTCATCGAGGGGGATCCAGAATCTAACAATGCCATCATTCGAGTCGGCTGGACCGCAGACTGTCCTGCCCGTGAAAAGCCGCTAAAGGTCTGCGTGAATGCGTGGGAGACAACCGCGTGCCCGCCGCTAGCGAATTCGCAACTGTGCCAGGGCAACATCCGCGGGGTTACTAATATCCATTTTAGGCCCAACTCCGGGTGGGAATGGGGGTCAGGCAGGATGATCTGCAATCAGACTTTAGGCCAGGCATATGACAGCAACCTCGACGGCACGAATGATTCGGTCTACAATCAACAGCAGTTTCTTCTCTTCATTCCCAACGACAACATCAGGGCGGACCGGCAGAATCATCTGATTGTCGTGATGTACGACCCGACCCGCTATCTGCGCATTCCCATTCAGGACGACGACTGACCCCGCGCAAGGCGGTCGGGAAGACAGGCCATGACATGTCTGACTATGCATGGCAGCATGGGGCGTACGGATGGTCCTGGACTGGTGCCGATTGTGCAGGCAGATCGAACCATGCCTTGATGCCCTGAAGCAGGGCACACGGATCAGGGCTCTCTTCCTTTTGCTGGCGGTGCTATCTCGTCTTTCGCAAGTGGGGCATTATTGAAAAATCAAGTCATTGATTTTATTCAATAGCATCCTCATAGGTCGGCACTACAACGACCTATTTCAAGCAGAGGTGGTGGGAGGTCAGATTTGAAACTGGGGTCGCGGTTGATCGGGTAATTTCAGGCCAAGTTGATACAGCAATAGCTGATGATCCTGATTGGGTTGTGTATAACGAGGCATGACCAGACATCACCCGTCAGAAGTGGGCAGATGGACATCCACCATTTGCATCGAGGCAAACTTCTCCAGGATCTCCCGATGGGTGAGCCCCGAGGCTTGTCGTTTGGCCAGATTCTTCAAGGTCGCATGCAGACAGTAGGCGATGAAGGACACAAAGACATGCGCCTCAATGCGTTTTTCTGTCTGGTGACAGATCGGACGAATCGAGAGGCCATGCTCGAGTTCCTTGAAGGCCTGCTCCACTTCCGAGAGTTGCATGTACTGTTTCCGCAACTCGGCCGGATCGGTATCGGTGAGATTGGAACGCAACAGATAACGTCCTTCACGGCGAATGGCCTGCCGCAGTTTTTCCCGTCGCAAGTGGAACGTGAACGATCCCGGTTGCTGGCCATCATCCGGGGCAACCTTGATCTCGACCAGATGCCAGGCCCGTCCGGCTTCTTTCCGGGCCGCACCCAACTTGCGTTGCAGCTGATCCCGGCTGCTGGTTTGGTTTTGCAGCTCATGCAGACGTTTCCAGAGCTTCTTCAGACGTCGGCGACGCATGCTGCGCTCCTTGAGAATCCGCCCTTCACTGCGCACCAGGAGGTACGCCTCCTCTCCTCCCTCTGCCGGATGCAGCTTGACCTGGAGCGAATCCCGAACCGACTGCCAGGGCCGGTTGAGAAAGGATTGCTCCAGCTTGCTGAGCCGTCCCTTGGGGTGCCAGCCAGATAACGTACTCCCGAAGGATCAGCGCGCATCACCTGCAGAGTTTCTTCGCTCGGGATTCCACGGTCCATCACCCGGACCCGCTCCGAACGGCCATGCTGCGCCTCAATCTTGTGCATGAAATCCAGCCATGCGGTCTTGTCCGAGGTGTTTCCCGGCATCACCTCATAGGCAACTGGAAACCCGTCTGGAGTCACGATCAGGGCAATCACCGCCTGCACACAGTCCGAACGCTGATCCCGACTGCAGCCAAACTGGCGTTTGCCGGCAAACGGTGCATCACTCTCGAAACAGGTACTGGTCAGATCGTATGGCAAGACCTCATAGCGGGCGCCAAACAAGGTGCCCCAGCGCTCCTTCAAAAACGAAAAAAGTCACGACGGTGCGGCTCCAGACGGTCCAATACCCGGTACAAGGCATCCTTCGGAATCACCGGGTCCAGGCCCGGCAGATCCCCCATCGCACTGTTCTCATGCCAGCGGCGATACAGTCGCCACTCACTGCCCGGAACAGGGAAGGGCGACCGAGGCCGCTCCTTCCCTGTTCCGGGCAGTGCTGCTTCACCGTATGTCAAAGGTGAAATCACACCAGGCGGCATAGGGCGGGGCACCTGTTGCCCGTAGCTCCGGCGTGGGCCAGATGGGCGGTCCACAGTTCTTGCCCCCGCCTTTGAAGGTGGCGAAATATCCGCTGGTATTGATGGGGTTCACGTCAGCTGCCGGTACCGGCTCCCTTGCCGGCTGACATAGACCGCTCCCGCTGAAGCACAACTTGCCCCAGATCCGGACGGTGAACATGCCGGTATGGGGGATGTGGTTGCCGACGGGCACATTGTCCGTACCCTGCTGCGGATTAGGTGGGCAGGGAGGGGATCCACGATTGGCCGTGTATGTCCTTCCGCGAACGGTCACTGTTCTCGAGCATTTTGGCCGACCCCAGTACGTGCAGGCTGTGGCGATGGGCTGATCATGGGTATACATGCCGGTCGCGTTGTGGAAGCCGACCAGCCGCGTTGCATCTCCGCTGCCATAGGCACACCGGGATCCGGATCCCACGCCGAGGGTAGCGGTGCCGGGCCAGTCCAGGGCCTCGATTTCCAGATCACGAATGGCAGTACTAGCCTGCGTGTCGGTGAAGAGGGGGCCATTCAGCGAGGTTATCGGGTCATTGAGGCCCCTGCCCTCGTTCTCCAGGACTACCGTTAAAAACTCAAAGTTACCGGGCATCCTGAATGTCTGCGCCGGAGCGGGACCAGCGAGAAGAGCAAGACCGGCGGCCAGGGCGAATGCCGCCAGCAACGGGCGGGCTGTTAACTCAGCGAGGGGGGGGGAATCATGGTCATTTTCATTTTTCAGAGTGATGGTGAAATAATTGCCGAGCGATGATAACACATTTCAAGCGGAAAAGGCTGGTTTTCACCCTCCCCCCAATCCTCAAATAGAGATCATGACAGGATACAGTCGCCACTCACCGCCCGGATCGATCAGGCGATAGCAGGCCTGAACCTTCAGAATATCCAGCCAGCAGGCCCCCCATTGGCGTGGACGATGCAGCTCCATCGCATCCACACAGATCCGGATACTCTCAAAGGGCAGCTCCGGCACTTTCCGGTCATCCGGAAACAGAGCCACCTGCCGTGACTCCTCTTCCCCCGTGATCACCTCAATAGCCCGAGTCCAGGCCGCCTTCTGGCTGTTGTTGATCTCACCGAGATACAGAACCTGACGCTGCACGGTACGGGCTGGAGACAACCGCATCGATTCCATAATACTGAAATAACGGTAGTGAACACCGTCCTTGCAGCGACTTTTTTCTCGCATGTACATCGCTAAATCTTCGCCTTTGTACACCCCATTTTCAAGTCAAAAGTCGGCAACACAACCGGTTTTCAGAACCCGAGAAAGAAAAATCAATCACTTATAGACGAATTTGCGCCAAAATTAATCGAAATTTATCAATTTTTCAGATGAGTTGCGAAGGTTGGGCTAGCAGGGCTCAGTATGGCACAGTTGGTCATTCCAGCCGCCACCGGGGGCACGCCTGCACGCAGGGCTCAACAGGGAACCCCGATCCTCGCCAGCCAGACTACGGTGAGCCAGGCGAAAAGGCAGGGCTGGGGGTGCGGTGACACCGACTCGTAGTCTATGCCCGATTGATAAGGGAGAACTGTCAAACAGGTTCAGAAAGATCACGGAAAAGGCGACTTTCGAGTCGCCTTTTCCGTGATCGAATCCTGCAATTTTCAAACTGAACCACTACCAGATTTTAGCGACCAATCAGCAAATCAGCGTGATCAATGGTCATCGACAAAGCCAAAGACTGCTTTGCCTGTATGCAGATGCGACGATTGATTGCTGCGTGAAACCAAGACATTGACGGTCCGCAATTCTGTTTGGCACGAACAATTTCGTCAGGATTCCGCTGAGCAAGCAATGGGGACTCATGAAATGAAATACAATGGCATCAGCTTGTATCACAGTGCAATGACGGGGCCGTCATTGCACCGGATGGGATAAAAATATATCTTCTGACATGAAAAATGAAATTATTGCCGGATTCATCGGCGTCGTGCTGATTAACGCTTTCTTGCTGGGGCTGGCGCATTCAATCGGGAAAATGCCCTTCACAATTATTGTTGTGTGTGTGCTGGCTGGCGCATGGCTTGCCTGGTATCAGGAAACGGTGAAAAAACCTGCTGCGAATTAGTGCCGCAGCCTTGCCGCACGTGCTGGCAAAAAAGCATAATCACGCTTGCAAAAATTGTCGGCCGGGACTTTCGCGGCAGTGCCGATCACCTGCGCTGCGGCGCTTGACTTCCAGTCGAATAATATCGATATCTATTTTGAGCTTGGTGCAGCGAGACATTGAGGCTGCGCCCTTGCGCCTTTCTCAGTTTACGACACCGAAGTCTGGATTCAGCAATTCTGCGCAAAGTGCAGTTGAATCCACCGTTGCAACTCATTCAATGGCACTGCCAAATCAGCAGCTATTTTGGCAATTTGCGAGCCAGCCCCATTGAATCGGTCAGGATTGAAACGAGAGTTGCAGAGCGATATTCGAAATATTTCCTTGTATCGCTTAGCGCCAGTGCCAGCTTGCTTTCGGAAAGCGAGAAGCAAATGATGGCAAAGCCGTGCGGCTTGCTGATTGATTGTCGCTGGGGCTGAAACCGGTGGTTATTGACGAGTGCTATCACGTGCCAGATGCGCTCAACCAAGACAAGATGGCAATCGCGTTGGTATGGCAGAGTGCTGAACGGCGCCAGCGTATGGCAGAATCGGTTGCGTTCTGCAAACGGGCCGAGTGATATGGAACTGGCGCAGGCACAACAGGCGCGTAAGAAGAGAAGGTATCGCTCGCTGAGATTTGCCTGGGGCATGAGGCAGCGGGACTGAATGAGGTCGGCGGAGACTTTGCCTTCGTGGAAAAAGCCGAATTTGCACATGCTTCGCAGCAACGGTGGACACTAGGCTGTTGCGACCTCCGCGAGCTTTAGTTCTTTGATCATCTCCTCCCGCATCTTGAATTTCTGTGCCTTGCCTGACACAGTCAAAGGCAGCTCCTCTTTAATGCGCACAATGCGTGGTATCTTGTAATGTGCAATTTGACCTTCACAGAACTGGCGTATTTCGTCCTCTGTCAGGCTCCCTGTTTCTTTGGGTACGACCCAAGCACAGATTTCTTCTCCGAATTTTTCATCTGGAATTCCAAATACCTGTGCATCTTTTATTTTCTCGTTCCGATAAAGAAAATCTTCAATTTCCTTGGGGTAAATATTTTCACCGCCGCGAATCACCATATCCTTGACCCGACCGACGATATTGCAGAATCCATCATTGTCGAATACAGCTAAATCACCCGAGTGCATCCATCCATTGGAATCGATGGCTTCTTGAGTACGCTCCTCATCGTCCCAATATCCCTGCATTACACAGTATCCACGCGTACACAGCTCACCGGTTTCTCCAATCGGAAGAATTTGTCCTATCTCGTTTTGAATAGAACACTCGACATGAGGGTGGACCCGTCCCACCGTCGACACTCGTTTTTCAATTGGATCCTCAATGTTGCTTTGAAACGACACTGGACTTGTTTCAGTCATTCCATAGAGAATCGTCACCTCTTGCATATGCATGTCGTCAACAACACGTCTCATCGTTTCAATAGGACAAGGGGCGCCTGCCATGGCTCCAGTGCGCAGCGAAGTCAAGTCGAATTGCGACAGCCCCTTTTCTGCCAGCATGGCATTGAACATCGTTGGCACGCCATATAGCGCGGTGCATCGCTCTTTTTCAACAGTTTTCAGTGTTTGGGCTGCATCAAAGCCCTCGCCGGGGAAAACCATCGCTGCACCCTTTGTCACGCAGCCCAGGGTGCCTAGCACCATGCCAAAACAATGATACAGCGGGACCGGAATGCACAGTCGGTCTTGATGGGAAAAATGCATGGTAGACGTGACAAAGTGCGCGTTATTCAAAATATTCCGATGGGTTAATGTAGCGCCTTTCGGAGTCCCTGTCGTGCCGCTGGTAAATTGAATATTGATGGCATCGTCTGCATCCAGCTTGTCCGCAATCCTGTCAAGACGATTGAAGTGTGCGGGTCCCGCCAATGACATGAGCTGGCTGAACTTGACCAGCTTATCCGGCACCGCTTCATCCGTTTCCATGCAGATTACTTTTTTTAGCGCCGGCACTCGCTGCGCTCGCAGGTTCAGTCGATCCGATTCTTCGCAGTTTGCAATCAGCTCCATCACCATTTCCGCATAGTTGCTGGTCTTGAATGCTGGAGCGATCAGCAGCGCAGTACATCCCGATGTATTCAGCACATGCTCAAGCTCCGCGAGCCGATATGCCGGATTGATGGTCACTAGAACAACCCCGACGCGGGCCGAGGCGAACTGACAGAGCACCCATTCTGGACGATTTTGAGACCAGATGCCGACGCGGTCGCCAGGCTGCAGTCCAATTGCCAGCAGACCGGCCGCCAGCGTGTCAACTTTGTGCGCGAATTCCTTCCAGTTCCAGCGAACATTCAGATCTGAAAATACGACTGCATCCAGATGGGGGTGGCGTTCTGCGGTCTGCGCCAGGCAGGCCGGTATCGTTTGATTGATCAGCGGCTCTCGCTGATCTCCCATCACATGGGAATAGCCGGGTGTGACAAAATGTCGATGGATCTGCAGACTTTTTTGAAGGCTCATGACGGGATTGCTGACGATATCAATCAGCGGTCTCGAAAGATCGGTGATGGGTTGCTCCAGAATGCTCATGGTTTCTCAATAGCTGTGTTGATTCAGCGCTCGCGCCAGTCTTTTTGCTGTTCAAAGGCGTGTGCGGCACGATAGATCGTTGCTTCATCGTAATATTTGCCCACCAGCATCATGCCGATTGGCAGTCCATCGCGCAATGCGCAGGGTACGTTCATGGCAGGATGCCCAGTGCAGCTGAATGCGGCTGTATTGGGGATCATCTCAAAAGCACGCTGAATGCTGAGCTCAAGCGGCGCATCCGGCGGCGGGAGTTCCGTTGCTTTCATGGGCAAGGTCGGCATGAGCAGCACGTCATAGCTCTGCAGTTGCTTTTCATAGGCATGTTTCAGCCTGCGGGCGATATTCTGTGCCTTGCCGTAGTATCGGCCGCGATAATGCTTCTGAAAATACTCGCCCACCAGCATGCAGATTTTAAGGCTTGCAGACAGCTCATCGGCGCGAGCTCGCCAGTTGCTGAAGCTGTCGATCAAACTCGTAACAAACAGTCCGCGATGATTGGTGCCGAACCCATTGCCGTGCATCATGAAATCAATCAGACCCTCAAGCGTGATGGGTGTCCAGATTGCACTGCCCTGTCGGTGCATAGGAATCGACACCTCGGTGACGGCGGCGCCAGCTTTTGCCAGTGAGTCTGCCGCCAGCCGAACTGCGTCATTTGTATCCTGTTCACTGCCAGGCCAGTCAAAGCCCTCTCTGACGATGCCAATGTGAAGGCCTGAGAGGTCTTGGCCAAGCGCGGCGGTGTAGTTGTCGACACGCGGATCGTACTGACGTGGATCAAGTGTGCCATCCTCGCCTGCAATCACTTCAAGCAGCAGCGCGTTGTCAGCGACGGTTGCTGTCATCGGCCCGATCGTGTCGATTGTCGCTTCAATCGACATTACGCCAGTGTAGGGTACCAGCCCATGGGTGGGTTTCATTCCGTAACATCCTGACCAGGCGGCAGGAATTCGAATGGATCCGCCTTGATCGCCGCCGATCGCCATGGGAATTTCGCCTGCGCCGACCAGAGCGCCGCAGCCCGACGACGAGCCGCCTGATGAGTGAGTCGGTTTCCAGGGGTTGCGAACCGGTCCAGTCGAGTTGGTATGGCTGCCGCCCGACAGGCAGAGATTCTCGCAATGCGCTTTGCCCGCAATCGTTCCTCCGGCATCCAGAATTCTGGAGACGACGGTTGCGTCCACATCCGGCACATAGCCATCCAAAATCGAGCTGCCGTTCATCATGCGCACCCCCGACAGGCAAATCGTGTCTTTGAGCACAATCTGTTTTCCTGACAGCGGCCCGGTCGGTGCGCCGCGCACATTGCACTTCATGTACCAGGCGTTCAGCGGGTTTTCCTCCGCGTCCGGCTGATAGCCTGCGGTGCGGGGATAGTGCGCAACGGGAAGCTCGTCGGGCAATGCGTCAACCACATCATAGGTGTCGAGCATGCCTTTCATGAGTCTGAGATATTCTTTTGCTTCGGTCTCGTCCAGCCCCAGATGAAGATCGTTTGCGATCTGCTGCACCTGAGCCAGTGTCGGTCGTTTTACAGTCATGAAATTCTCCTTAGGCATTTGTGTCGGACGAGCAGAGCGTTCAGCGGTACGCACTGCCGCCTCAGAACCAGAAGCCGCCGCTTTTGGCGGCGCCGGCAGATCTGTGTGGCGGCCGCTTTCGACAATCGCACCATTTTCGATCAGGATGATGTGGTCAGCCAGTCCATGAACAAAGTCGGAATTCTGCTCAACGAGTACGACTGTCAGTTGTGTTTTGGCACGGATGCGAGCGAGAATCTTCGCTATTTCAGCAATCAGAGACGGCTGTATTCCCTCCGTCGGCTCGTCTAGCAGCAGCAGGATTGGCTCTGCAATCAAAGCTCGTGCCAATGCCAGGATCTGCTGCTCTCCGCCGCTTAGCGTACCGCCGAATTTTTGCAGCAGCGGTCTCAGGATAGGGAAGTGTGCAAGGGTGCTGTCAACGGCTTGCTGCTCGCTGGGGAATGATGTATCCGGGTTATAGGCGAGACCAAGGTTGTCTCTGACCGTCAGGTCGCTGAATATGCCGCGTCCCTGAGGCAGGTAGCCAATGCCCAGCCGCGCCCGCCGCCACGGCTCAAGGCCTGAGATATCCATCCCATCAAAGTAGACTGAACCGCCTGCGAGCGGTACGAATCCCATCAAGGCTTTGAGCAGTGTCGATTTCCCCATGCCATTGTGTCCCAGAATGCCCAAGCAGGATCCTTCCTTGATTTCAAGGTCAATGTCATGCAGCACCGGCACTCCTCGATAGCCGGCCTTGATTCTCCGGGCCGCGAGGATGGAATGAGCTGTCGACTGGCTCATTGTGCAATTTCGCGTCCGAGGTAGATGTCTTTGACGCGGTCATCCGCAAATATCTGACTGGGCGGTCCAGTCGCCAGAATGCGCCCTTTATGCAATACGGTTACGGTTTCGGCAATACTGCGTACGAAGCGCGTATTGTGCTCAACGACCAGCAGTGCTGCTTCCGATGCGAGCTGCATCAGAACTTTGCCGAGTTCATTCACCTCCGAGTCTGCCAGTCCGGCCGCGGGCTCGTCAAGCAGCACCACCAGCGGCTCAGTCGCCAGCGCGCTGGCCAGTTCTACCAGCTGCCGATGTCCATGCGCAAGGTCTGCGACCCTCGACAAGCGGCTGCTTTGGATGCCGATGCGGTCAAGCAGACTGCCCACGACTTGATCAGCACGGTTCGAATCGTGGCGAAAACGCGCGGCAATCCACAAATTCTCTTCAACACTCAGATCTTCAAGCAAATTCGGTCGCTGGGTTTTGATGCCGATGCCCAGGCGCGCTGCGCGATAAGCCGGAAGTCGGGTGGATTCGTGTCCGTTGATCCAGATTCTGCCCGATGCCGGACGTGCGATGCCCGCAATGGCTTTGAACAAGGTGCTCTTGCCAGCGCCGTTGGGGCCGATCAGACAATGTAAAGAGTTTCTTCTCAAAGTGAAATTGACATGATCCACTGCCAGCACGCCGCCATAGCGGACACTCAAGTTTTCGACCGACAGAACTGCTTGATTGGACATAGGCTGCCCGCGCGCCTCAGAAGCGGTCCGGCTCTGCACGTTCTTGATGCCGGGCAGGCGCAGAGCGCGTCCGCCACCGAGCCTTTCGCGCTCGTCCTGCGAGCAGCCGCTTGTGCCCGGCAGCAACAGCGCCCGCTATGCCTTTGGGAAAAACCAATACGGCTGCCATCAGCAGAATGCCCATGAAGAAAAAATTATCGATGACGGTTTGATGGCCCAATCCAAGTTTCAATGCAACCAGCAAGATTGAGCCGACTATGGGGCCGACCAGGGTGCCTAGCCCGCCCACAACGGTCCAAATGATCGCTTCAGCGGATTGCGTCAGGCTGAACAGAGCCGGGGTAACTATGCCTGCCCAATTTGCGTAGAGCATCCCCGCCATCCCCGCCAGCGCCCCTGAGACTGCGAATGCGATGGTTTTATACAAGCGCACATCATAGCCTGCGAATTCGACCCGCTGCTCGTTCTCGCGTATTGCCACCAGCACCCGACCGAAGCGCGACTGCAGGATCCATCGGCAGGCCATCCAAGCCGCAACCAAGAACACCGCACTGCCGAAATAGAACGCCGAGTCGGGCATATAGCTGATGTCACTCCAAGGCAGCCGCAGTGTTGGGAAATTCGGGATGCCGTTGAAGCCGCCGAGCCGCGCGCTTCCAATCTGATAGTCGGGACCTGCTGTAGCATTGAGAAAGCGGTTCAGTATCAGGGTGAACACCAGCGTGACGACCGCCAAGTACACATCGTTGAGTCGACCGTAGAACAGGGCGGCGCCAAAGCCGGCGGTGACGGCCGCCGTAAAGACAACGGCCAGCGGCGCTGCCGGCCAAGCCTGATCCAGATTGATGGCGAGAATGACGTAGCTGTAGGCGCCGATCCCAAAAAAGGCGCCTTGGCCGAAACACAGAATGCCGCCGAATCCCCAGATTAATCCCAAACTGAGTGCGAGCAGGGCATAGATGCAAAACAGCGAGAGTGTATAGGTGCTGGCAAAGGCAGGCGCGATGAGCAGTATTGGCACACTGCAGACCAATGGTGTGACAATACTATGTGCGGCGGCCTTGAGCGCCCGGCTGCTCACTTGCCACTCCTTTGCCAAAGACTGGAAATCCCCAGTGGAAAGAGCCGCAGCAGAATCAAGGCGGTGATCAGCAAGGCAATGCCCCCGGAGGCTGAGCTGAGCATGAACACAGTTGATGTGGACACCAGTCCGAGGATTCCGGCGCTGGCCAGCGTGCCCAGAAGCGGGGCAGCGCCGCCGGTAATGACCGTAATGAACGCATCGGCAATCCAGGTCTGGCCGCTGAACGGGGAGATGCCCGCAGTCGGCGCCAGCAGACCCCCGGCCAATCCGGCCAGCATGCCGCCGGCAATGAATGTCAGCATGTAAATTCGATTGACTGGATGACCGAACGCTTGTGTCATCTGGCGGTTTTGCATTGCAGCTCTTGCAATCCGGCCGTACACAGTGCCGTATAGCAGCCATGCCAGTGCGATCGTAATCACCGTCGATGCCAGAATAATGATGAGATTGTATGCATTGACCTGATAGATTCCAATCGGCATGGCGCCGATGTCCAGCGCCACTCCTTCAGTCGTATTGCCGAAGATCATGGTGATGCCGCCGGACATGGTCAGGCTCAGTCCCCAAGTCGCCAGCATGGTGTAAATCAGTCTCCCATACAGGAAGCGAATCACCAGGCGCTCAATCAGAAAACTCCAAAGTCCAACCGCGATGGGGGCAACTGCCAGCATCGCGAGCCAAATGTTGATCCCGCTTTTTACGGCAGCAATCGTCGCATATGCACCCAGCGTAATAAACTCGCCATGTGCCAGATTGATGATGCGCATCATTCCGAACACCAAGGCCAGACCGAGCGAAATCAATATCAGCGCTGCGACTGCGTAAATAATCTGAATCGTAAAAATCAATGCAATATCCATCGCATTCGCTTGCAGCTATAGCCAATCTCGTTTCCAGTGTCGACTTCCTCGCCGGCGCATCTGCCGCAGCATTGTCAATCCATAGCTCGAATGAGCTGCCGGCTTGATGCCCTGCTCCCTAATTGCGCTGATCGCAGCGCGCCAGCGCCGCCCTGACTTTGGATCCATTACGATGCTACAGAGAGATCTCGTACTGGATGTTGGAGTCTGGGTTTGCCGATAGATTGCATACGCTCTGTGTATCAAGAGGCTCTCTTTGCGCAAAGCTCTTTACGATCTCCAGCTGCTGATTCTGAATTTCCATAATGTGGATATCCAGCTTGCAGTGATGTGTCGCGGGGTCCATTTCAATTTTTCCTGATGGGCCATGGATCGCAGCGCCGCTTTCCAAGACTTCAGTGATTGCCGTGCGGTCTGCAGAGCCGGCGGTTCTCACCGCATGCGCCCAAAGCAAAATTCCCTGGTATTGAGAGACAGCAATTTCATGCACATCCTCGGTATCGCCATACTTGGCTTGCCAGGCATCAAGAAATGCCCTATTCTCATTGGAATCGTTCTGCGGCGCCCAGTTATTAGCAATCAGCATGCCATTGCTCTGCTCGGCAGGCAGCACTTTGTGCTCATTGCCCACCCCGAATGTGGTTGAGATCAAATGGACATCGGGATTCTCAAGCATGCCAGTCCCCAGCCATTCACTGTAAAAACTCAAATGCGCACCGCCAACCAGCACTGAGACCACCAAATCGCTCCCGGATTCCTGTATTTTTGCAATTGCCGCAGGGGCAAATTCGCTGTCTGCCAAGTCAAAAAACTCGACTCGAACATCGCTTGCGCCGCTCTGCTGTGCATATTGCTTGACCCACGCTGCTGTGATTTGTCCGTAGTTGTAGTTTGCCGCGAGCACATAGAGTTTTTTCGCGCCGAAGGCGCTCATGGCATACGGCACCAGCGCCTCAACCTGCTGTGCGGGTGTTGTGCCTGTCATGAAAGCGTTGCGGTCGCACACGCCGCCTTCGTACAGAACATTGTAGAAAAATGGTATTTCGCGCTGCCGCAGCGTCTGCCGAACCGCCTCTCTGGAGGCTGAGAGAATTCCGCCGTGAAATACGTCGAGCCCCTCTCTGACCATTTGATTCGCAAAAGTTGTGTAGTTGGCCATGTCTGACTGGGTGTCGCGGAACACGATGCTGACCTCCCGGCCGACGAGTCCGCCGCTGTCGTTGATGGCATCAACGGCCAAGCGAGAGGCTTTTTCCATCGGTATGCCGTAAGCGCCAAAGGGGCCTGAGGTGTCGAGCAGCATGCCCATTCGGATCGGTTTTGACTGGGCATGAGAAATATAAGGCATTGCGAGCAATGTTGCGGACCCAGCGCCCGCTAGAAATTGACGTCGGTTGGTATTCATATTTCCTCCAGATGAGTGAGTGCAGAAAAAAGTCAGTTCAAGATATTTTTTTGTTTTCCGGCTGAGACTGATCGCTTGACGAGGGACAGACCTCGGCGCCCACCACTTCGCCGAGCTTGCGCACCGCCGGCAGACGAAATGCGAGGTCAAGGACATCGTCGACCGCTGAGCCAAGTCCGCTGCTGCTGGCTCCATCTTTTGATTCGCGCGACAGGCCAGCGATATGGCTGATGCTGATTTTGTCGATCTTTTCCAGCGGCCGGGACATGTTTGCGGCCATCTCGGGAAGAATGCGCAAGCGCTGCTCTTCAAGTTTCATGGCTTTGAGATCCGTACTGATTTCATTTTCAGCCTGAATCAAGGCGCTGCGTCGCTCCACCTCAACGCTCGCTTTTTTTCTGTTTCTTTCATTTTCCAAGTCAGCCAAGCGGTCATCGTTTTCGGCAGTTACCGCGGCCGCGGCGGCATTGCCTCGCGCCCGCTCGAGCTCAACGGCAGAATCCTGCTCTGCTTTCAGCGCTGCGATGAGTCCGTCGCTTTCGGCTGCGAGTCTCTTTTGCTCATGCTTGATTGCCTCTTCGGCTGTGATCACAGCGCTTTTGCTGCGCTCGGACTCTGCGAGGGCGGCTGATTCCTCAGTCCGGCGCTGCGCCAATTCAATGTGACTGTTGATGCGCGCTTCCTCAACGAGCTGCAAGGCAGCAATCTCCTCTTTTCTCAATTGCTGGTCGCGTTCAATCTCGGCGCGGCGCAGTTGCGATTCACGATTCACCCGCGCGAGTTCTGAAACCGACTGCGCTTGCTCTCGCTCTTCGGCAGTGCGGCTGGCGCTGCGCGCATTCAGCTGCTCAGATCTGATGATTTTTTCGGATTCAGCCTCTTCGCGCTCCAGTTCCAAGGCGATCTGGCTTTTGCGGTTTTCCAGCTCAGTCCGTCGTATTGCCGTCTCAGCGCTGGCCTCGATTTCCTTGCGTTTGCGACGGTTGGTTGTGATGATTTCGGTCAAATGCCGCATGCCGACCGCATTGAATGCATTGTTCTCATCAAGAGCAGACATGGGTGTCTGGTCAAACTCGACCACGGATACGGACTCAAGCCGAATGCCGATCTCGTCCAGGCCGGGTTTGAGCAGTTCTGCCACCTCAGCGGCGAATAACGGTCGATTTTCGTGGAACTCGTCCATCGTTCGGGTGGCAGTCACCGATTGCAGCGCATCAAAGAATCGGCCTTGCAAGAATTCGGCGAGCCGATCAGACGAGAGGGATCGTGCACCGATGGTCTGCGCGGCGGTTGCGATGCCGTCAATTGTGGGTGTCACGCGGATATGAAAAGCGACGCTTACGTCGACTCGCAATCGGTCACTTGTCAGGAGGGAGCTCTCACCGCGCCGCGTACTGTCGATATAGAATGTTCGCATATCGACTTCCTCGACTTCATGCAGAAACGGCAATACCAGACAGCCGGCATCCATCACGATCTTCTGTCCGCCAGCGCCGGTTCGGATCAAGGCGCGGTCCCGCGAGCCTTTGCGATAAAACCGATTCAATACTGCGATGATGACTGCAATCGAGCATAAACCCAGAACTGCACCGATAAGCCACGCCATAGTTGCCCTCCGTTTCTTGCGCTAAACTGATCGGTGCGCAGCACCGGCAGTTGTAAAGGTCGTGCTGTTCGCGAAGAATATAATATTTGAAGAGTATATATTATCTGATTCAACTAAAATTGCGCTGAATTTTCAAATTGCATGAATCCAGGAACGTGATCTGGCCCTGCAGTCAAGCGATGGCGGCCGGGGCCGGCTGTATGCCAGGCTGTTCCGCTGTGTTTTCGATCGGTGGACACCGGCGATCAGGGAGATATTGGTGAGCTGAATACAGCTGGATCGGGTTGCTGAGGCGGTGTCGAATACGCAAGGCCAGCGCCCCCATTTTTACAGAATCAATGGCGCCTGCGATGATGCGCATCATTACGGGAGGGCGCTTGAGGCAGACCGGTCGCACAAGCGGCTTATTTCGCTGCTGTGCCGGGGAGCAGTCTATCGCTGCGGCTGAGTCGATTCTCGGGATGATCCGTCTGCGGGCCTGATCGTCGTTTGTCAGCGAGTCTGTATGGAGCGGGCAGCAGAAGGGTTGAGCTGTCCTTGGATCGCAAACTCATAGCCATTTGCTTCAGCCAGATAGATTGGACAAGTCACAGATCGCTTCATGCCCTGCCAGCGCGCTTGTCTGGGGCCTGGTACCGAAAGTTCCGTTTGTGTCTCACAATCAGGTCGATGATTGCGTCTTGCCTGTTGATCTTGATAGCTGTCCTGCAGGCATTTCGCGAGAAAATGCACGCCTTCGTAGACTGATTCAGCGAGTGCGTTGAGCGTAGGTGCGGATTCTCCGCGGTGCTGGTGATAGGCCTCTTTAAATGAGCAGTTGGCCGAAGAGGCAATATGATTGAAATAACCGGACGAGCAGAACAGCCTCTCGGTATTGTCTGCGCCGATTCCCAGAAGCATGTTTTCTTCAATCGCGCACGACAAGCGAACCGTTCGCGCGGCGAGCCCCGCACGGGAGAATTCCCGATTGAAATGGATGCTGTCGTCTCCAACCAGTGACAGCAGGACAATGTCTGGCCGATGATGCTCAAGTCCTTGCAGCGAATCATCAAAATTTGTATCGCCGAAGGCATGATAAGCTTCGTATACAACGTTTGCGCCATGCTGTTCCAGCAGGTTCCTGGCGAGCTGGTGGCTTTGGCGCGGCCATACGTAGTCGTTGCCAATCAGTGCCCAGCGATTCAAGCCGTGCCGCCTCAAAAACCAGCTCACTGCCGGAAACAATTGAGTTTCAGGGGTTTCCCCGATGCAGCAGACCTGGCCTGATTTTACGCCGCCCTCATAAAGCGGTGTATAGATGTATGGAATCTGTCTTTGCAGATGCTGCGCAATAGCCTTGCGCACGTCGGAGGTGTGCATGCCGACGATGGCATCGATCAGATTGGCTTCAGCAAGCGTTTTGGCCGCCCTGGCTGTTTTGGCCGGGTCGCCGCCTGCATCGACGATATAGGGAACAGCTTCCATATCCGCGATGCCTCCCATGCGATTGATTTCGTCGATAGCCAGCTCCCCGCAGGCTCGGCATGAGGGACCCCATACTCCGGCGGGACCGCTTTGAGGTATGAATAGGCCCAATACAAAAGTATCTCGCTCAATCGGCAGGAAAAACTTTTGGCCAGTCAAGAAGCTGGCTTTCCCATAAAAAATGCGGTGGCCGCCCATATCATCCGCTTTGTTCAGGCAATCCAAATGTCGCAGGCCGGCCGCAGACCGGTCTGCGATCGCAGTCAACATTCGCCGATTCGGCTTGGCTGAGGCAAGAATTTGTTTTCATTGGCTGGTTTTTGCGGCCTCACTGTGTCAATTTGAAGTACGCCCTACCGCTGCTTGTCTGACGCGGCTTGGGAAGCGCTTGTCGGTTTCGCCGCAATGTTTTCCAGTTTCTCGAGTACCAAATGCGTATGGGAGTCCAGCAAATCAGTCAGGCTGTTGCGAAAAGCACGCACTTGAGGCAGACATTGGCTGAACGTCTCGCGACCATGCTCAGAGATAAACAGCTGTATGCTGCGCCGGTCGGAGCTGCTTTGCTTGCGATGAACCCAAGCATTTTTGACCAGCCGGTCAATCAGCTTTGACAGAGCTGAGATCTTGATGTCGGTCTGCTGGGACAATTCCTTGAGAGTCAGTCCAGGGCTTTCGTCAAGCGTCTCAATCACCCGCCAGACATTGGGAGTAGCGCCTTCCACATTCAGGCATTTCTCAAATTGCGTCATCACAGCCGCATAGGCTGCTCCAAGGACTTGTTCCGGCTTACTTTGCATGCTGATCTTCTATGGCCCCGACTCGAATCGATGAATGGTCCGCCGGGCCTGATGCCAAGAGCAGCAGAATATACCGCAGTTTTGGGCCAGCATGCAAATCCAAGGAAGGCTGCGCAGAGCTGCGGCCTGGATGCAGAACGCTCTGTCGCCGGCAGCATTGAGCGATCCGATACAGTTTCAGAAAGCAGCGGCCGTATCCCAGCTCATCAATCAGCCTGATTTCTGAGCGCCGCTGCTCACGAAGCGCTTGCGGCGGCTGTCCGGCAAATCGTTTCTCGGATCGGCGCTCAGCTCGAAATGATCCGCGCCAATGATGCGATCCGGCAGGCGGTGAATGCCTCAGGGCGTTTTATCGCTTGTCCGCGGCGCGCTTCAAGCTAGATTTGATACGATCAAGCGCCGGTCAGCTCAATCAGTGAGACTCTTGTTGCCGCTGAAGAGCACCAAATATCGATGTCCTCGTTTTTTTGCTTGTAGTCCTGCAGTGCGGCGGCGCTGCTTTGGCCGCTGATTGCGGATTTGACCGCCATCAGAACGCCTTGGTGCGCGACGATGCTGACTGGCAATCGCTGCCGGCGCGCAGCCAGCCCGTCCACCAATGGCTGCACACGCTCGATGACTTGCAAAATCGATTCTCCGCCGGGGGCCGGCTGGATGAACTGGCTGCGGCGCCAGCGGTCATATTCAGCCTGACCGATCTCGCGCGCAATGTCCTGCTCCCGGCGGCCGTCATACTCGCCCAGGTCAATTTCACTGAGACGGTCATCCATGACAATATTCGATGGATCGGGCGCAATGATCCTCGCCGTTTGCGCGGCACGAGTCAGCGGCGAGGAGTAGACACGCCCGAAAGCGATGTCTTTGTCCGCCAGCCATTGCCGGATGCGGCGGGCTTGCCGCTGCCCGTGCGGGTTCAGCGGGACATCGACCTTGCCTTGCCAGCGAAAGTCTCTGTTGTAGTCGGTTTGCCCGTGCCTGATGAGGTAAAGCTTCAATCAATCTGTTGTATTATTGCAGTATCAAGTACAGTATACGCGATGCCGCCGCAACAGACGCTTCAGGCCCAGACCTGTCAACCGGATGCGGCAGCTGCGAAAATAGTCGTTCACCCAATGGTTGCAAGATGAAAAAAATCCTCATACTCGCCGTATTCGCGGCGTTAGTTTTAGCTTACTTTATCTTTGATTTAGGCCAGTATCTGGATCTGGATTTTTTCAGGCAGCAGCAAGAGCGCATCATGACCTACCGGGAAAATTTCCCGATCCGCGCGGCGGTGATCTTCATGATCGTCTACATTCTGGTAACTGGCCTGTCGCTGCCAGGGGCGGCCATCGCGACGCTGATCGGCGGCGCGATATTTGGCCTTCTGCTGGGCACGGTCATGGTGTCTTTCGCATCTGTAATCGGCGCCTCATGCGCGTTTCTGGTGTCCCGGCACATTCTGCGCGACTCCATTCAGAGCCGCTACGGCGACCGGCTCAAGACCATCAATGAGGGCATTGAAAAAGACGGCGCAGTCTATCTGTTCACCCTCAGAATGGTGCCGCTGTTCCCGTTTTTTGTCATCAATCTGGTTATGGGACTGACACCCATGCGACTGGGCAAGTTTTTCATTATCAGCCAGATCGGCATGCTGCCCGGCACGGCTGTTTTCGTCAATGCCGGCACCCAGCTGGCCAAAATCGATTCGGTTGGCTCCATCCTGTCCCCGGGGCTGATTGCGTCTTTTGTGCTGCTGGGCATCTTTCCGCTGATCTCGAAAAAAATAATTGGCCTGGTCAAGTCCAGAAAAGCGCTGGGCCAGTACAAGAAGCCGAAGAAGTATGATTTCAATACCGTTGTGATTGGCGCCGGTTCTGCAGGCTTGGTCGCCGCCTATATCTCAGCTGCCGTCAAGTCAAAAGTGGCGCTGATCGAAAAAGGCAAAATGGGCGGCGATTGCCTCAATACGGGCTGTGTCCCCTCCAAAGCCATCATCCGCACTGCAAAGTTCATGCACCACCAAAAGCGCTCAATGGATTTCGGCGTGCGCACCGCCAGCGCAGAGTTCGACTTCAAGGATGTCATGAAGCGGGTGCATGACATTATCGGAGTCATCCATCATCATGATTCAGTGGAGCGCTACACTGGCCTGGGGGTCGACTGTTTCACCGGCCATGCAACCATCGAGTCGCCGTACTGCGTTGACATCAATGGCCAGAAACTGACGACCCGCTCGATTGTGATTGCTGCGGGCGGCGAGCCCGCCGTGCCGCCGCTGCCGGGCATTGATGATGTCGACTACTATACGTCCGACACCATCTGGGAAATTCAAGAGCTGCCCAAGCGGCTGCTGGTCATGGGCGGCGGACCGATCGGCTGCGAGCTGGCGCAGGCATTTGCCCGGCTGGGCTCGCAGGTCACACAAGTACAGCGCTGCGAGAGACTTATGCCGCGCGAAGATCCGGAATATTCGCAGATGGTATTGGAGCAGTTCCTTGCAGAAGGGATCGATGTGCGCGTCGATCACACCGCCAAGGCGTTTGAGGAGCATGACGGGCAGCGGGTGCTGCTGTGCCAGCGCCGCGATGAGGAAGTGCGCATTGAATTCGATCTGCTGCTCCTGGCGGTGGGACGCAAGGCGCGGCTGACAGGTTATGGCATCGAGCAGCTCGGCATCGAGGTGTCGTCGCGCAGAACGATTGAGGTCAACGATTTTCTGGAGACCAATTTTCCGAATATCTATGCCATCGGCGATGTTGCCGGTCCTTATCAGTTTACGCACTTCGGCGCTCATCAGGCGACCACCGCAGCCGTCAACGCGCTGCTGCGGCCGTTTTATCGCAAACGGGTCGATTATTCGGTGATCCCCTGGGCCACATTCACTGATCCTGAAATCGCTCGGGTCGGCCTCAATGAGCTTGAGGCTAAAGAGCAGGGCATTGAGTATGAGGTTACCACCTATGACTTCAAGGATCTGTCCAGAGCGATCGCAGACGGCGAGGCGCGCGGCGAGATCAAAGTGCTGACGGTTCCGGGCAAGGACAGGATTCTGGGGGTGACCATCGCCGGCGAGCATGCGGGCGATCTGATCCATGAGTTTATTCTCGCAATGCAGTGCGGTCTGGGTCTGAACAAGATTCTAGGTACGATTCACATTTATCCGACACTGGCAGAGTCGGTGCGATTTGCGGCCGGCAATTGGCGGCGGCGCCAGACCTCGGAGCGTTCGCTGAATTTCCTGCGCGGATTCAACAAGTGGCGCCGTGGATAAGGGCAGGAATATCGCCTGGCGCTCCGGCTGCCGATTGCCTCGCGAGACCGCGGACAATCCACATCGGCGCTCGTGAGCCGGCATCCATGCTGAGCGTTTTATCGCGCGCTGCCAGATCAGCATTCACTCCGGCGGCGGGTTATTGCGATGGAATACAGTGTAGAGATCGTAGTAATGGCCTTTGAGCGCCATCAGCTGATCATGGCTGCCGTCTTCAACGATCTCGCCTTCCGCCATGACGGCAATGCGGTTGACATACTCAATCGACGACAGCCGGTGCGCGATAATGATGACCGTTCGGTTGCGGCCGATCGTCTCAACGGCCGCCCGCACCTGGTATTCTGATTGCGTGTCCAGCGCTGAGGTGGCCTCATCAAAGACCAGAATCGGCGCGTCTTTGATGAAGGCTCGAGCGATGGCGATACGCTGTTTCTGACCCCCGGACAGCCGAATGCCGCGCTCGCCGACGATGGTTTCAAACCCATCGGGCAGCTCCTCAATGAATTCCATCGCATGCGCGGCAACAGCGGCTTCACGGACGCTTTGCGGAGTCGCATGATCGACGTTGCCATACGCAATATTCGCGTAAATGGTGTCATTAAACAAAAAGATGTCCTGGCTGACATACGAAATCAGCTCGCGCAATGCCGAGATGCGATAGCTGCGAATGTCAGTCCCGTCAATCTCAAGACTGCCCTCTTGCAGCTCATACAGCCTCGGCAGAAGCGAGGTGAGAGTGGTTTTGCCGCTGCCCGATGAGCCTACGAGCGCGATCGTCTGGCATGGCTCGATCTGCAGCGAGATGTTTTTGATTGAGCTGACTTTGGTGTTCGGGTACTGGAAAGAAACGTTTTTATACGCAATATGTCCGCGTACGGCATCTCGGTCCGGCAGCTGCTCCCCGGTCTCGATTTCGGTCTGCTGATCCATCAGGAAGAAAACCCGCTCAGCGGCGGTCAGCCCGCTCTGGAGCACGTTGTTGACGCGGATCAGGCGCTTCATCGATGAGGTGATCAGGGCCAGTGCGGCCATGAATGAGACAAAACTGCCGACCGTCAGCGGATTCGTCAAATCTCGATTCAGGGTAAAGTAAATCGTAAAGGCAATGGCCACCGTCGAGATGAATTCTGCGATGGGAACGGTCAGTCCGTTGGCGACTGCCAGCTTGAATTTCAGCTGGCGCACATCATTCGCGATCTTGGTCAGCCTGAGGAGCTCGTAGCGCGCCGTCCGATACATCTTGACGAGTCGATGATTGCCGGTGACCTCTTGAAGGTGCTGCAGCAGCACCGCGTTCTGATGCATGGAATGGCGGTGCAAAACCCGCAGTCGCTTGGCGACCACCTGCACCAGATAGACGACCAGCGGCGTGGAGACGACGATGATCAGGCTCAGCACCCAATCGATGATGAAAATCCAGATGAGAAGACCTAAAATGGTGATGGATTCGCGTACCATCGTGATGAGCGCAGTTGAGGCTGCCGCCATCAAGCTCTCCACGTTTGCGGCAATGCGGGAAATAATCTGTCCGGTCGAGTTCTGATCATAGAATTTCGCGGGCAGGCAGACAGTGCGCTCGATCAATTCGACCTGAATGTTGTAGACGACTCTTGAGGTGACCCAGCTGAAGCAGAGCAGGTTCAGGTAGCTGGCGAGCCCGCGCAGCGCGAACAGTCCGATCAGCAGAATCGGAGACCAGAAAATCAGCACTGGATCGCGCTCGACGAAACTGCCGTCAAGCAGCGGTTTCATCAAGGCTGCAACCCCCGGGGTCGTGAGCGAGAACAGCATGACAAAGGCAATCCCGGTGAAGAAGATCCACTTGTACACCATGACATAGCTGACAAGCCGCCGGTACAGCCTGACGTTGTCAAGGAAGCTTGTTTTTGCCTTAATTTGAGAGGCCAAATCCATGGTGATGGGTGCCGGTCAGGTTTTGCATCCAGACTGAATCAATCACGATTTGTCGCTTTTGCGCGGCTTGTATGGGTGAAAGAGCTTGTATGGGTGAAAGAGAAGCTGCACAGGTTCGCCGGAGTGATTCCAAAGTGCGTGTTCTCAGGTGCTGCTGGCCAAGATTGCTGCGGCGCATTGCATTGCCGATTCGAGCCGCACGCGCTGCAGCGAAATCAGGCCAAATCAAAAATGATTCGGCTGACAATGCGATCAGACAAAAATTCTGCTGACAATAAGCCTGGCAAATTATATAATTTCGTGTTTTGCATAAAATTGCATAAAAGTTATGCGAACAATTTTAGAAGCGAATTATGAAAACTGTTTCGGCAAAAGCAGGCGACATCAAGCGCGAGTGGTTTCTCATTGATGCGTCTGACAAGGTATTAGGCCGCATGGCCAGCGAGATTGCAAAGCGTCTGCGCGGCAAGCACAAGCCGATTTATACGCCGCATGTGGACACCGGTGACTATATTGTGGTGATCAATGCGGAAAAGGTGGCTCTGACCGGCAACAAAAACAATGCGAAACTCTACCATCGCCACTCGGGGCGGCCGGGCGGACTGAAAACGGTCCCGGTTGCGACGATGAGAGACAGCCATCCGACGCGCATGATTGAGAGCGCAGTGCGCGGCATGATGCCCAAAGGGCCGCTCGGCCGCGCAATGATGTCGAAGCTGAAAGTCTATGCGGGCCCGAACCAGCCGCATCAGGCCCAGTCCCCCAAATTACTTGAACTGTAAGGTTGCAGAAATGGCAGAAATGACCGATATACACTACGGCACCGGGCGCAGAAAGTCTTCAATCGCCCGGGTTTATGTCACCAAAGGCAGCGGTGCCATTGTTACCAACAATCGTCCGGTCGACGAGTATTTTGGACGCGAGACGGCACGCATGACCATACGCCAGCCGCTGGAGCTGCTCGGCATGCTGAATAGCGTGGATGTCAAGGCCAATGTCACCGGCGGCGGTGAAAGCGGGCAAGCCGGCGCCATGCAGCTTGGCATTGCCAGAGCTTTGGTCGACTATGACGAGGCCAATCGGCCAGCGCTGCGAAAAGGCGGATTCCTGACGCGTGATGCGCGGGTGGTCGAGCGCAAGAAAGTTGGACTTCACAAGGCTCGAAAGCGTCCGCAGTACTCAAAACGCTGAGCATATTTGCGATTCTGTATGCGATTCTGCTTGGAACTGGGGAATCGTCCAACGGTAGGACTACGGACTCTGACTCCGTCAATCCAGGTTCGAATCCTGGTTCCCCAGCCATATCTGAGCCGGTGCGCGTATTGAGGGGACTGCACAGAACCTGCCAGTCGCCGCATCCGGCGGTCGTCATGCTGCTTGCTTTGCAGGCGCCGGGCCGTCCAGCCGCCCCGCATGAATCAGGCTAATCCCGAATTCCGTATCCGCGCCGCAGCAATGCGATGCATAAAGTGAACAAGATGACGGCGGCCGCTGCAATCACCGCAAAGGAAGTCCATACGCCGACATCGCTGGTCCCCAGGAATCCATAGCGCGCCAGATTGATGACATAGAGAATCGGGTTCGTCAGCGATGCCTTTTGCCAGAAGTCAGGCAGCAGCTGCACAGAGTAAAAGACGCCGCCCAAATAAATCAGCGGGGTCAGTACGAAATTCGGAATGATCGAGATATCGTCGAATGTTTTGGCGAACATGCCATTGAGCATGCCGCCCAGAGAGAATACAGTGGCTGTCAGCAAGAAGGTGGCAATCAGTACGCCAGGCGCCGAGAATGTCACCGTGGTAAAAGCGCCGGCGACCGCCATAACCACCACTCCGACAATGATGCCGCGGCAAATGCCGCCTGCAAGGTAGCCGAGCAGGATGGTGAAATTCGGCATCGGCGAGACCATCAGCTCCTCGATAAAGCGCTGGAACTTGGCGGAAAAAAATGATGAGGCGACATTGGTATAGGCGCCGGTAATGACCGACATCAGGATCAGCCCGGGAACAATGAAATCGATATAGGCATGCCCTTGCATGGACCCGATGCGCGGCCCGATGAGATTGCCGAAAATCAGAAAGTACAGGCAGGTCGTAATGACCGGCGGGATCAGGGTCTGGGTCCAGATTCTGACAAATCGGGTGACCTCCTTGCGCACCAGGGTATAAAGCGCTACTGCCGCATGGCGGTACTTTCTCATGACCGATGCAGGTCGGTTCCAGTGGCTGGGGATTCGGATTTGAGCAATTCCATAAAGAGGGTCTCAAGCCGATTGGCCTTATTGCGCACGCTGAACACCTCGATGCCGGATTGGGTCAATTGGGTAAAGACCCCGTTGAGTTTTTCACCGCGCGGCAGGTCGATTTCCAAGGTTGTTGCATCCTTGAGCCGAACGGCGCGCCCGTTGACTGAAGGAGCCTCGCTGACGGCGCGGTTCAGGTCTAATACATAAGTTTCCTGCTGCAAGTGAGTGAACAGGGATTTCATATCGCTGTCGAGAATCATCTGGCCCAGCTCAATCACCCCGACGTTGCGGCATAGACGCTCGGCTTCCTCAAGATAGTGTGTTGTCAGGATGATGGTGATGCCATCGCGATTGAGGTCTGTCATGAATTCCCACATGGACAGCCGCGTCTCAAAGTCAATGCCGGCGGTGGGCTCATCGAGAATCAGCAGCCGCGGCTCATGCATCAAGGCGCGCGCAATCATCAGCCGGCGTTTCAGGCCGCCTGACAGCTGGCGCGATGAGCTGTTGCGATGATCCCACAGTCCCAGCTGTGACAGATATTTCTCAGCCTGGCGTTTTGCGCGGGTGCGGCCGACGCCGTAGTAGCCGGCATGGTTGATGACAATGTTCCACGGCGTCTCGAACTGATTGAAGTTGATTTCCTGCGGGACCAGTCCTATGAATGACTTTGCCAGCTCAAAATCCTGATCGATGTCAACGTCGAAGACGCGCACTTTGCCGCTGGATTTCTGCACCAGAGAAGAGACGATGCCGATGGTGGTGGATTTGCCGGCGCCATTGCGCCCGAGCAAGGCAAAAAAATCCCCGTCATCAACATCAAAACTGACGTTTTTGAGCGCTGCGCGGCCGTTCTGGTAGGTTTTTGAAACGTCAGCAACTGAAAGTGCTTTGTCTGCGCTCAAAGATGAATTCCAGCTCAAGGGGTGTGGATGAAAGAATCGGGCTTGAGATGCGCCGTAAAAAAAGCCATTATAATAAGGAGCGGTTCCATATGGAATGCATCGGCTGAAAAAGACCGAAAAACAGAGTGCGACAAATGACTGCTGAAGCTTCATCTCCCATTGCCATCTCGCCGAGCGCTGCCAAGCGGGTCGGCGAGATTATGTCATCGGCCGATGCCGGCCTGCGGGTCTATGTTGAAGGCGGCGGCTGCTCAGGCTTTCAGTATGGCTTTGCGCTTGAGAAGCAAAAGAACGACGACGATACCGTCGTCGAGGAAAATGGAATCACGCTCTTTATTGACTCTCTGAGCATTCAGTACCTGATGGGGGCTGAGGTTGACTATCTTGACGATCTGATGGGCGCCCGATTTTTTATCAACAACCCCAACGCATCCACCACGTGTGGCTGCGGCTCCTCGTTTTCGATGTGAATGCGGATTGGACAGCAGGCCTTTGGCATGCTGTCCGAGACACGCACGGTCCTCAATCGCGGCCGGCTTAGCACGTCATGTTTTCTGCCACTGCTCTGTTTTTGAGCGGTGTCAGCGCCTTTTCGCTGCTCGTCGGGGTCTTGGTCGGCATTTGCGGGGTCGGCGGAATACTGATTATTCCGTTTCTGGTCTACATCGGCGGCATTGACATTCACACCGTCATTCCGGCCTGCATGGGCGGCTTCAGCTTAAGCGCATTTGTTGCGGTCTATGCATACGCCCGGCAGGGCTCGATTCGCTGGAACAAAGCTGTATTCCTGATTATCGGTGCCGCGCCTGGCGCCTATGCGGGCTCGCTGACGGTGGTTGCGCTGCCCGCACTGGCGCTGGAACTGATTGTGATTGCGCTGGTGTTTGTCTCAGCGGTTCGAGCCTTGCGAGCAGCGGATGCAAACGGTCAGTCCAGTGCGTTTGAGAAAGTTCCAAGTCTGGTGCTGATCATGCTGGGACTGCTGGTCGGGTATGGCTCATCGGTCAGCGGCACGGGCGGTCCGCTGCTGCTGGTGCCGGCGCTGCTGCTCTTGAGCTGTCCGGTGCGGGTGGCGGTTGGACTGAGCATGGCCATTCAGCTGGCGATTGCGCCGTTTGCAACGGTCGGGCATGTGATGCACGGCAGCATTGACTGGTCACTGGCATTGCCGCTCGGGCTGGCAGTGAGCGCTGGCGTCTGGATCGGGGCGCTGATTGCCCACAGGATCTCGACTCGATCGGTGCAGCGCTTTGTCGCTGGCGCACTGCTGCTCAGCGGTGCGATGATGACGTTCAGCTATCTGCAGTAAGCGATGGTTTGCGGACGGCGAGGGTTGGCGGCGTACTGTCCGGCTCAGGTCATATTGAACATGATTGCCCTGAAGTCGGGGCAGTTGGCAGATGAGTAGTGCCGGCAGTTTTTATCCAGCCAGCATTGAATCAGCTTTGCGCAATTGCCGCAGCTGCCGCACACGCCCAATTCTTTTTGCAGACCTTTGCAAGTGCTGACACCCTTGTCGAGCGAGGCGTAAATGTCTTTGTCTGAAATCTGGTTGCAGACGCAAATAATCATCTTTGTTCCGGCTCGGTTTTTCTGGTGTTCCAAATTTTGAAACAGTTAAAATAAGAATCTGAATGCGATAAATGGCATTTGCATGCAGACAGTATTCACATTTCGCTTTTCAAAGTATCTTTAAGGCTCACTGACAATCAGCTTCATTTCTCAAGCTTGCATTGTATATCATCTGCAAATGATAATGATTGTCAATAATAATTATTTTTGAACAGGTCGGGAATAAACCATTGAAAGGTCACAAACAGATTACTGACACGCTCAATGCTGCGCTCAAGCATGAGCTGACTGCGATCAATCAGTATTTTTTGCATTCAAGAATCGCGAATAACTGGGGTTTGGGAAATCTTGGCGAGGTTCAGTACAAAGCCTCGATCGGGGCGATGAAAACGGCAGATGATTTCATTGAGCGCATTCTGTTTCTTGAAAGTCTGCCGAACCTGCAAGTTCTTGGCAAAATGCTCATCGGCGAAACGGTTCAAGAATCGCTTGAGAGCGACCAGTGGCTGACCGCCTCGCTGCGTGACCAGCTGGCGGCGTCGATTGAACTGTGTGAATCACACCAGGATTTTGAGAGTCGGTCCATTCTATCCAAGGCGCTTGACCAGGCCGAAGAGCATATTGACTGGCTGGAATCCCAGCTGTGGCAAATTGAATCGATGGGAATTGAAAATTACATGCAACTGCAAATGAATGGGTGAGCTAGATGAAAGGTCATGACAAAATTTTACAAATGCTGCAGAATCTGCTGAACCACGAGCTTTCAGCGCGCGACCAGTATCTCGGGCATGCGCGCAAGTATCAGGATTGGGGGCTGAATAAGCTTGCCGAGCAGATGAATCATGAAATGGAGGAAGAGCAGCAGCATATCGACGCGATTGTCAATCGGATGCTGTTTCTCGAGGGCGAGCCGAATTACTCAAGGATCGAGCCGCCGAGAGTCGGCAGCGAGGTGACCGAGATGCTGCAAAACGATTTGGATGCGGAAGTTGAGGTGGCCGGCATGCTCAAGGACATCATCAAAGTCTGCGAGGAACTGAAGGATTACGATACCCGCGAGATGCTGCTGCAGCTGCTGCATGATACGGAGATGGATCACATCTATCGCCTTGAGCAGCAGCTGGGCTTGATTGAGAAAATTGGACTTCAGAACTTTTTGCAGTCGCAGGTCTGATTGACTGAAAGGTTACGGCAAATCAACGGGCAATCATTTGAAATGCGTCAGCATAGCCAATGATTGCCCGTTTGTTTTTCTGCTGAAACACTCAACGAGCTCTGATGCTGCTCGATAGAACGCGTTCGGTCAGTTAGGACTGCTGGCCATTGCCTGCATCAGGCCTTGATGGCAGAGTCTTTTTCCGGCTCTTCCGACGGCAACGCTATCGGTTCTGCTCAAGCTCCTCTGCTGGCAGTTCCGGCTTTTCGCCAAACAGGTCCAGTACAGGCTGGTCTTGCGCTTCGGCGGGCTTGAATTCCCTTATTTCTTTGATGAGTGCGTTCAGGTCTCCTTGAACCCACTCGTGCCTGTTCGGAAACTTGTTGTGAATGTAGGTTTCTGTCCCCCGAAAGTGCAAGGTTTCCAAATGAAACTTGATCTTATAATTTCGGTCAGGGTCGGACGTTTGAAAAGCATTCAGGCGCGACTTCCAGTTCTTGGCAGTACCGACTTTATATTCGCTCGGATAGGCGGGGGTGTGAAATCACATAGACAAACTTTTTTCTCTGTAATCGACTTCTAGGTCAGTTCTTTGGCGGGGGGCGGTTTTCATATGCATCTGATTTTTGTATTTGCATAAATATTCAGGGTCTGCCGCTTCTTTCGTCAGTCTCACTTTAACGGGTTCATACGCCTTGACGGAAATATCGATACCGATCCACTGCCTTTCCAATCGTTCAGCTGTTGGGCTTGGAACAAGCCAGAATGATTCGGTTCAGGAGATCCAGCGGTTTTTGAGCTGCATAATTGAACGCTTGCCCGCTCTTTTGCGCCTGATGCCAAATAATTGATATCTGTCCAAATATTGCCGACTGGGCTCCCCTCAAATTCATCCATGTACAGCTTATAGCGAGGTCGTCCAGTTTTGGTCCAGTAGATCAGGCAGGGATTTTCTCTCAGTCTTTTGTCAAACGTTTCTTGAGACCACCTCCAGCCAATATCCGACTTGACTTGCTTGCCATTGATTTGTCTTGTTTCACCTGCATTGGATCAGTTCGATGATTGTTCAAGTGCGACATGCTGGCATCGGCGCTACGCCTGTTTCTCAATGTATTTGAGCCGTGACAGCAATTCTGATTCAGACAGCTTTGCCAGCACTGTATTGGCAAATGCCTGGCTTCGATCTTTCGCATAATACAGAAGCTGTTCCGAAATTGTGTCAACGCAAGATGAGGAAAGGCTGTGTGCAGCGTACCGTTTCCAATTGATCTCAGACAAAAAATTGCTTTCTTGGAAAATGGAGTCCATCGCGACTTTCAGATAATGCGACATGGTTGCATCACAATGCAGGAAAACACTGCCTGCAGGCTTCAATATCCGATGACGCTCAATGAGGCGAATGACCCTATAGGCGAGGCAGGCGAAGCAGGCGAAGTTGTATGGCTTCCCTACTCCTCGAATGCCGTTCAGATATTAGTAAAGTTCCGGCTGATCTTGCTCCAGCGTCATCAGCCATTCATGTTTGACATCTTCTTTTCGAGAGATGTCTTTGAACCCGGCGCTCTGCGCACTGGTTCTGGTCGGCGCCGTAAATTCCTTATTCTTGCTGAAAGGGGGGATCGAGGTAGATGAGATCAATACGTTCGTGAGTCGATGCCTCGCATCACATCTAAATTATGGGAACTATAACGAATAGCGCCCAATTTCTTAATTTATTCATATAACCAATGATATAAAAAACCTGGGCAGTGTCTCAGCTTGAAATTGTCCTTGCAGGTTTTTGCCGATGGGGTTTTGGCGGATCCACGAATGCGCCCGCGTGGCCCTTCAATCATTGTCGATGATGTCCAGGTAATTCACCTGACCGTTATCCAGCAGTATGATAATCCGGTTTTGCGGATCATCCTTTATGGTGTTTTCAGCAGCATGCACAGCCACGAGGTTTGGTCGTAGAGCATCAAGATGAGTTTTGTCCATAAATGCGCAAAATCTGTTGTGACCCCCTTGCTGCCAGATTGGTGCCGACTATGTTCATGGATGATATTTTGTAGACTGTGCGCCCGTCGGGACAGACACCTGCATCGCCGTCCCGAGTGCATGGAGTGGTGTCCCACAGGTTGAAACAGTAGTCAATCTGATTGACACCGGTCCTGTCGCATTCAAGAGGCTTTATTAAATCGATGTAGAATCCATATCCCCATGAGTTATCTCCCTCAGGGATCGTCTTATTACCGAGTAAGGGAAAGGGAACTGCTTCGAGATGCTCGGCCGAGCCTCCACGGCCCGCACGAAGTCGCGCTGGAAGGGCAGCAGATCAGGCACGGCGGTCACCAATTACACAGAATGGGTCGGGCTGCGGTGACCGCGCAGGCACAAATAGACCGCCCCGGGGACGCCCCATGCAGTGATTTTTCTGTGCAGGAGAGATTGACACAGCTGGCCCCTGGCCGCGGTTGTCAATCCAGTGTTGCCCCTACATCAGCAAGGCCACAGTCGTCAAGAACGCCTTCTGTGCTGGCCCGCATGACCAATCACACAGGCGATTGGTCATGCGGGGCCTGACAAAGCCGTTACAAAGTGCAAACATTGTAGGGACTTGCCTGAAAAATTGTATTGTACAATACAATTTTTTCGCGGAGCAACGGGTGCTGCCCCGCGGGGGTGTGGATCTGGGTGGTGTGTCAGCTGGCGGCGGGCGCTGTCCGGAAGCAGTCCCTGGCGAGCTCACGCCCGGAGCGCGCAGTGTCAGTTTCCCCCTCGAGGCCATCGACAACCACCGCGACGATGTAAACGGTGTTTGGTTCCAGGCTATGGAAGGTGATTGTTTGGGTCGGCACAGGGTCCGCTGTGTTGAATGCCAGGACACTGTAGAAGCCATAGGACAAGGTCCAACTACCACTGTCCTGCTTGAACAATCCGAGAAGGTACGTGGCGCGGGTGGCGGTGCCTGTTGTTGCGACTAAGGTCCCGTCTCTCTTGGCATATTGCCCGTTTACCCGAGCTAGATTCAATCCGCTTACCGTCACTGTGACCGAGTTGCTTGCCGTCGCTGGTGTCGCGCGAGTGAACCAGCTGGGGTAGGTTTTGGTGTCCCCGTAAGCGATGGTCAGTTGATTAGAAAAGCTGGCGGTGATGCCAACCGGGTTGCAGACGTGAATCCCTTGCTGTTGGGCTTGTGCCGCCATTGGCAGGGTGACGGTGAGGGTCAAGGCGACCAATGCCGCCAGAGCTGTCAGATATTTCATGAGTGATCTCCCTTCCAGGCGGGAGAGTCCCCGCCGCGGGGTGATCTCTAGCATGGGGGGGGGGTGACTGAACTTTGTATCATGATAAATCCTCCAATTTATCGGTCAAGCAAAAATGAATTTCAAAGTGAGACACTGCCAAAACCTGCGACCATAGACAGTGATTTTAGCATAACATCATAATTCTTATCAACTCATTTTAAGTACATAAGCCCTTAAGTACATAAGCCCCTTATAAAGATAAAGAATGGTTGAAATATGTTGAGGGGCTGGGTATTAACAATTCAACTGCGGAATTTGAAAAAACTTCAGTAGAAACAACTACTCTAGGCAAAGTCGCTACCCGATTTCTTGCAGATCGCAAACAATTTCACAGATTTCACCGTGACAAGGTGTCAAACGATGCCATGAATTTTTTGTGCTGACGCTTTCAATACGAACGAATTATTCACACCTTGTTGTATCATCGTCGATGATCTCGAAAAACGCATAACCGAAGGGGTTGGACATCGAGGCGATGATCCTGTTTATATACCTACTGTCTTTACATTCGTTGTTTTTGGGCTGAACATATACCTTGACTTTCTGAGTCTTGGCCTGCATTTTATCGAATTTGGCGCAGACTGGCTGTTCATTTTCAAAAATTCTTGGTACCGGATTGGCAGACGTATTGGTCATTACAACCATTTCGCCAGCGGTCTGATCCACTTGAAAGCAGAATTCAAGGTCATAATAGACCGGCGTGAAGATCGTATCTCTCACAGTGCCGAATATCGTTTCTCTTTCTGGGCCGAGACTTGTTGGTTTTTCTCTCTTTTCTGGAAATGCGCACGTTCCCTTCAGCTCAAATTGAAACCATTGATCCATCAAACCCGCGCCTTCATTTATTGTTTGCCTGAGTGATCCAGTGGGATTAGCGGTGGTAGCTGCGGACATCTTGATGTTTTGGAGTCCGCAGTAGTTCTCTGCAGTTGCCGGCAACGCCACTACTGCAAGCAGTAACAGGGTTGCTAATTTTATGATGAGAGGCGAATTATGTAATTTATTCATTTTGATCTTTCCGAAGAGTCATACTTTCAGCCATTGTACCCAATTTTGTTCGCTGAAAATATGTTAATTTTCTAATTTCGCGATAACCATTATTCAGGTTAAATGGATTGTACTTTGATCATTATCAGGGATTGCACTCACTAAAAAAAGCAAGCAGATGCTCACTCCGAAGGGGACTGTATCGACCGTGATAGCCCGAATGTCAGGGGATCTCGACTCAAGGCATAGGGCGTGAAGCCAGATCAGATGTCCTGAACATTATCCAGACTCCCCATATTAATTGATGAGCCTTTCTATCCGTTCCAGCAAGCGAGATCATAGCCAGTGATTTCATTTCAATATTCGAAAAGCCGTATTTGTGAGTCAAATAGGATTTTTGCTTTTGCAGGCTGAAAGTGTATTGATCTGCTGAAGAATAAAACAATACGGTGTCATGCTTCTTTCCATACCACCGCTTGCTTGTGCCGCCAGTCTTGTACTGCCAGACAATCTCATTCCGAGAATTGTTTCCCCCCAAAATCTGATCCATCACAATCTTGAGATAATGGCTGGCCGTCGGAGCGCAATGCAGGTAAATGCTGCCCGTTGATTTGAGAAGCCGTTTTATTTCCATAATTCTGATGGCCATATAAATCAGATAGGCCATCATAGACGGGCAGTGAATGTCTTTGACAGCGCCAAGATAATGATACAGAGCCGGATGCTCCGATTGGATCAAGCCATGCCGGGCAATCATCCAGTCCTCAAGTATCTTTAAATTCTGCATCCGCCGCTTCACTGCGATCGGGGGGGGTGAGCGCGGGCCGGATAAATCCTCAACTCGACTCCTCAGGGCGCACATATCTGTACGCCGACAATATTGCGATCGATGGAGGTCGCCCGCAACCGGTGCCGTTTCGGCTGGGCAAACCCGTGATGCTGACAGATGCTAACGGCATGGAGATGACGGTGACGTTTGTCGATATGATGGGCCGCTCGGCTCTTCTCAATTATTGCCAGGCGCAATAGCGGCACTTGAGAATGGCTTGTCCAGTCTCATCTCGAAGGCGAGGCCGTGTGAAAATATAGAAGTTGCCGGCAGACATGAATCAGGTCTCACAGAGTTCCCATGCCTCTTTAAGCCGGGCGGCAATTCTGGTACGCAAGCTGGCCGGCTGCAGGACCTCTGCATCCGGCCCATGACTCAATATCCGCATAATCAGTTCCGAGTCATTCGAAAATGGCAGCGTCAGAGTCAGTCTGCCCTGATCATCCGTCTGCATGGTCTGGCAGCTGTGCCAGCGCTTGCGCTGGCAATCCTCAATCCCTCGCCGCCCGCCGGTCGGCCGCTGTCAGGTGCGCAGCGACGCACTGATCACCCGGTCCGATGCGCTGTCCGTCTTGGTTATTAAGACAGACTCCAGCCGCGCGGCAGTCTTGACGCGCAGCCCATGCCGCCCATGGTGCCGGTCGTGAAGAAGACACTGGTAGAGGCGAGCTCGACATCATAGGGACTGGATCGCACATCGTTGATTTGGCAGGACAGCCATCCACTGCCGATGCTGCCCCCGAAACCCCTGATCTTGGCCTGGAAATCCAGGGTAAAGCCTGTATCCGGCGCTCCGGTTCAAAAAGCAAATTGCCGCCGAGGATAGGGTTTCAAGTCCCCCTCTCGCTGCCATTCAAGCTGACCCCTTTCACTCTGCGGATCAACGCGAAACAGACAGCAGCGGCGGTCCCGCCGAAGTCTCTGCATGTGCTGCTGGAATCAGCGGCCAGCAAGCGGACATGCCAGCGTTTATACGCGCAGCCGCCCGCGTCCGGGGCGCTGCTGCCTGCAACGGCCGCCGTGCAGGTCTTCAAGGCGCATTGTGCCGCAGCGGGCAAGGCTGTCAGCAGGGGCCAGTGCCAAAGCCGCCATTGCGGCGACAATAGCCGCTGACTCAGCGAGGGGGCAATCTGCTTATCGCGCTTGCTGCTGCTTTCCAGATTTGCATGCTATTCAGTCATTGCATGCCTCTCAGGGGCAGCCGATGAATTCTCTTTCTGGCCCGGTCATCGCAAAACGGGAGTTTGCCCCCCCTTGATTCCCAGAACACCCGCCGCCCTCAAGAGCGGCCCTGCAGTCAGCGAACTCCGGCAAAAGATTTCAAGATGCTCTGGCCAGCACAGAGGGGTCTGCTGACTGTCAGGACCCTGCTCAGCGGCCTCTCCGGGGAATCATCGCTAGCGATCACAAGCCCTTGCATGTTGTCATATTTCCAACTCCCAGGCTCTGGTACTGGTTGACCTTGATCGTGGGGGCGTCAATCTCAACCCACAGCTGGTTGGTTATGCCGTAACCTTTTGGCTGCATCGCCTTGAAGGTGCCCGTGCCTGTGGTTGATGAGGTCGATGTCCAGTATACGTTCCCAATATGGTCTTCGCCATCCGCAACCGTGACACCGCGGAAGATGTTGGTGGGATTTCCGTTGAAGTCCGTGTATCTCATGCCCGGGTATCCCCCAATGTCTTTGCCGATCTGCCACGCATTGATATTTTCTATTCCGGAAACAGGAGGAGTATTAGGATCACCATCATCATCTGTCGATATGCCATACCCGACAGATGCGACACCAGTCCCGTCGGTGTTCAGCGTGACATTAATGCAGACGCGCTGTCCCCAATCCGCTATCGCCTGCGATTCGTTCCTGGCAACTGCGGTGGTATCCACATTTTTAGAAAAATCCGTCTGCGCCATCACAGCCGAAGGCAGTACCAGTGCCAAGGTCGCCAGTGTGGCGACAATAGCCGTTAGCTTAGCGAGGGGGGGGGGAAATCGTTAAATTGTTCATTTTGACTCTCCAAGTTGGTTTTCAGGTTGAATCTTATTGAGGCCATTGTAACCGATTTGAGTGATCGCGCTGCTGGATTATTCAATCCCAAATCGACCCGTTCAGTGCCGCAGGCGATGACGGGCCGATTTGGGAGGCGGCGGAATTGTTCGTGATGTCCGGCTGGCATGGCATATTCCTCATCGGCCCTGCACTCCTGTGGCAGCGGCTCCCTTTCACCCGACGGGTGAAAGTCGGGCTTTGGCAAAAGCCATGCTGCACAAGGCTCTCCCTCGAGAATCTAGTCCCGATCTTGCATGTCTGGAATGGCTTGTCCAGCTTCATCTCGAAGCCGAGGCCGTGCCAAAATAGAAGAAGTTGCCGATAGACATGAATCAGGTCTCACAAAGTTCCCATGCCTCTTTGAGCTGGGCGGTCATTCTGGTGCGCAAGCTGGCCGGCTGCAGGACCTTTGCATCCGGCCCATAGCTCAATATCCGCATGATCAGTTCCGGGTCATTCGAAAACGGCAATGCCAGAGTCAGTCTGCCCTGATCATCCGTCTGCATGGTCTGGCAGCTGTGCCATCGCTCGCGCTGTATCTACGGCGACAGTCTTGCGCTGAATCGCGGCTCAGCTTGCCAGGTATCCGCTCCCGCAAATATTCCGAATCCGGCCTGCAGTTCTGCATCAAGTCGATCAGCGTCAATACTGACGGCGCTGTTGTCTGTCCCTTCGGCCTCAGTCATGTAGGACAGTCTGAACGTGCGCATGCCCTCCCGCAGATGGCGCCAGCTGTTGAGATGCCATTTTTCGTTGCAGTAGACCAGTCGCTGCGGCGACTTTGCGGAATATTTCGGATTCTAACGGCGGACTTGAGCCTGACACAATTCGGATCCGATAGGCCAGCTCTTCCATCTCAGGCTGCCTGCCTCGAAGAATTCGCCTCATCCGCTCACGCCGGGGGCCGATATGCCTGCCCAAAAACCAGGCTGAAATTTGCGGATCAGATTCTCCATGATCAACAGCGAGTGAATTTCGCTGCTGTCAAGCCGCAAGCCCGGCAGAGAATACCTGGACTGGCCCGCGGGTGCATCTGCATGGCTAATACCCGCGTCTGCCTGGCTCCCAGATGATCGGTGCGTACATGCGGGATCCCGCATGTACGCAAGATCGCGCTTTACCGTTGCTCGGGATACTTCAAGCTCGCGGATAATGTCGACCATGGTGGTCAGCTGCGGCCGCCGCAGCTTGTTGATCCTGTCAAAGCGGTCAGTGCGGTCCATGCGCGTTTCGGCAATGTCAGTGCGCTGTGAAAATTGTGCGGCAGTTCCGGCCAGCGCGGCTGAGCTGGAAAGGCGAGCCTGACCGGCCAGCCCGCTCTTGAAGTGAGCTGAAACGGGCCGTCGCATCCAGGTGAGACGTTCTGATTTTGGCTGCCGGCGAAAGTCGGATGCTACTCGCTGATCTGAGTGCGGCGCTGAGCTGATTTTTTCAGTTTTCTGACTGCCGCGATGACGTTGATCGCGAGCACTGCAAAGGTAAAGCCATATGCACCCCATACGTATCCGCCGTAGCCGCCCATTGAGATGAAATCTGCGAAGCTCATGAGGTTTCCAATTGCCTGACCCACTTGCTTGAGCGCTCATAGTCGAGCACCAGGGCTCTGGATCGAATCAATAGAATCGCTGCAAACAGCGCCATGAAGCCGGCCGACATCACAAGCAGCGGTATCAGCATGCTGATGTGTATCGAAGGCAGGCCGAATTTTGAGACGGATGCGGTCTGGTGCAAGGTATGCCACCACAAGACCGAATAGTGGATGATCGGAATGTTGACTGTGCCCGCCAGAAGCAGAATGGCGCCTGCAAGCTGGGATTTTTCCCGGTCCTCGATCGCGGAGCGCAGAGCGATGAATCCCAGATAAAGAAACAGCAGTATCAGCTCTGAGGTCAGTCGGGCATCCCAGGCCCACCAGGCGCCCCACATGGGCTTGCCCCAAATGGAGCCGGTCACCAGGGTGATCAGCGTGAAGGAGGCGCCAATCGTTGCCGCCGCGGCGCAGATCAGGTGACAGATCTTGATCCGCCAAATCAGCCCGATCGCTGCATTGATCGCCATAAAAACATAGATGAGCATAGACAGCCACGCCGAGGGCACATGCACGAAGATGATGCGATAGCCGTCGCCCTGCTGATAGTCGGGCGGGGCGACAAGCAGTCCAAGATACAGGCCGATCGCGATCAAGACCGCCGCCGCGGTTCCAAACCAGGGCGTGAGCTGGGTCGCCAGATGAAAAAAATGTCTGGCAGACCCCAATCGGTGAAACCATAGAAACATCCTTCATTCTCCAGCAATGAGCCGCAGTGTTCCGGCAATGGCAAACGGGGCCACGGTCAGAGAAAATATCAAAAACGCGCCAAGCAGTGACAAATGTCCCGTGATATCTCGCCCAGCCTCAGCAGCAATGACCGCCGAGATTGAAAAAATCATCACCGGAACGCACAGCGGCAGCGTCAGCAGTGAAAGCAGTGTGCCCGCCTTTTTCTGAGTCACAACCAGTGCCGCGCCAAAGGCGCCAACGATGCTGAATACCGGTGTGCTGATGACCAGGGTCATGACTAAAACCGCAATGCTGGATACGGGCAAATTCATTAGTATACTCAGAACAGGACAGACTGCGATAAGCGGCAATCCAGTCGATATCCAGTGGACTGTGATTTTTGCGATGACCAGAGCGGGCAAAGATGCCGGCGCGCTGAGCAGCTGATCAAGTGAGCCGTCCTCGAAGTCATCTCGGAAAATGCCGCTCAAAGAAAGCATCGCTGACAGCAGCGCCGCGACCCAGATGACACCGGCTCCAATGGCCTCTAGCAGCCGCAGATCCGTGCCAGCGGCGAACGCAAACAGTGTGGTCGCAACAACAAAGAAAATGACGGGTGCAGCGCAGTCGCCGGGGTTTCTGATCACCAGCAGCAAGTCTCGTTTCAGCAAGGTCGTGAAAGAGCTACTCATTGCATCCGGCTCAAATCCAATTCCGTCACCTCAAGACTCTGTGACGCCAGCGGCTGATGGGAGGTTGCGATGCAAACGCCGCCGTGGCGCTGGTGCTCTGCAAGCAGCTCGATGATCAGCGCGCGCCCCGTCTCGTCCAAAGCTGTGAGCGGCTCGTCAAGCAGCCACAGCGGGGCGTTCGAGCTGAGCGTCCGTGCCAGAGCGACCCGCCGCTTTTGTCCGGCTGACAGATACCGGCAGGGGATCGCAGCAAAGTGAGCGATATCAAGACGGCTTGCGATCTCAGTTTCGGAAACGTCCGGCTGCCCGCCTCGAAAGTGCATGTCGAAACGGATATTCTCGAGAGCGGACAAGTCAGCTTTGATGCCGTTTTCGTGCCCGACGTAGATGAACTGACGGCGATATTCATCATCCATTTTGAATATGTCTTGCCCGTTCCAGGTGATTGTGCCAGAATGCGGGCGCACCAAGGCGCACAGAATGCGCAGCAGGGTTGTTTTGCCGATGCCGTTTTGACCGCGAATGTAAAGGATATCTCCCGCGCTGATGCGAAAATTGCAGTTCTGAAAGAGGAGTCGTTCGCCGCGGCAGGCAGAAACTTGATGGACTTCTAGCATTGGGCGCTTTCAAAAAGCTAGTCAGCCTGATTTTGCCTGGCGCGTAATTGTTGAGCTGTGTCGGTTGTGGCGACGAGCTGCTTGATGCGGGTTATACGTCGGATATGACATGAGAAGCTGCCTTGCCAGTTCTGTGCCCTTCAGAGTCGGGATTCTTTGTCTTGAGATAGTTGCGGAATATCTTGCGTATTTTATTATGAACTGCAAGACGGGCCTTGGCAGCTGAGAGCTTCACTGGCCTGCCGGCCAGCTTCGGTGGCGGGTTGTCTGCACTGGGTCAGCTCGCCATACAAACAAGCGCACTGGCGGACAGCACTTCTGCTCGAACAAAAATTTTGATTTTTGACAGTATCTGCATTCTTGACTAAAATTGTAGACTAAAATCGATGCAAAAAAGGCCTAAAACTATGTCCGTCTTCAGTGTCCACGAAGCGAAAAACCACCTCTCAAAAATTCTGGCCTTGCTGGATTCAGGCGAAGAAATCATCATTTCACGCTGCGGCATGCCGGTCGCAAGAATCCTGCCTTTCGAGCAGCCGGCAGCGGTCAGAACACCGGACGCTCTCAAGAACCAGATTGAATTTGACAACTCATTTTTTGATGAGTTTCCTGCAGAGGAGCTGGCTGTCTGGAATCAAAAAACCTGATGCAGCTTCTTTTGGATACCCGTGTGTCTATCTGGCGGCTGATCAATGATGCGCGGCTGTCGAATAGAGTCCGAAATTTGATATCCCATCCGCAAAATAAATTTTTTATCAGTTCAGCTGCTGCCTGGGAAATTGCGATAAAGTTTCGATTGGGCAAATTGCCTGGTGCTCAGGCGATGGTAAACGGCATTTCAGACTGCATGGCGACCCAAGGGTTCGAAGAGCTGGCGCTCACTGCAGAGAATGGACAGCGAGCGGGAGCATCGGAAGCAGATTTGCGAGACCCGCTTGACAGAATGCTGATTGCTCAGTCTCAAAATCACCGACTGAAACTGATTGCGAGAGATCTGAACATCCATCGGGCAGGAGTCGATACATTGTGGTGAGTGCTGTGAGTGCGCTTGAGAAGCGAAAACTGAATCCATCCCATCGATATCAAATTGACCGCCGCCGGCCGACAGAAAATTCCGTCTGCCTGGATAAGTTTGGCTGCTTGCCCAGCGTGACAACTACAGTGATGCTCAGGCATTGGCAGTGAGTCAGCTTGAGCAAAAATCGCATCATCGGGTCAGAACCTATGTTCGGCGCGAGAGCAGAATCACGCCAGCGCAGCAGCGGGCCCTCGCCGAGGATGCCTCACAGTATTTGCTGTCAGCTGACGAATTGCCGCTTGATCTTGAGCAGATATTCCCGCAAGCCAAGAAGTTTGGCCTGGAGCTTGGATTTGGCAGCGGGGAATCGCTGGCTCACCTTGCGGCTGACCATCCGGATCGCGGTTTTCTGGGGGCTGAGGTGTATCGCCCCGGCATCGGCAAATGCCTGCTGAATCTAAAGCGGCAGGGTTTGCAGAACGTGAGGCTGCTTGCAGCGGATGCGCGCGATGTGATGGAAAAGATGATCAGGCCGGAGTCGCTTGACTCGATCTACATCCTGTTTCCGGATCCATGGCCCAAGAAGCGTCATCGCAAGCGTCGATTGATCACCTCGCAGTTTGTCGATTTGTGCGCGAATGCCCTCGCAGATGCAGGATGTCTGAATGCTGCGACTGATTGCGAGGACTATGCAGAGCAGATTCTGCTTGCGCTGCGCCGGCATGCAGGCTTTGTCAATGCTGCGTCAAGCGGCGGATTTTACAGCGGCCCTTTGATTCGCGGAAAGACAGTCTACGAAGCAAAAGCGCTGAGCAAGGGCAGCCGTATTTTTGAGATTCTTTTTCGAAGACAGCGGGCTTAAATCCGGGACACCTCATTTTCCCTGCCAACGAGTATTGCATCCGCGGGGCGCAGCGCAAATATGCCGTTGCTCACAACGCCGGCCAGGCAGTTGATCCGCCTCTCTATCGCCGGCGGATCGGTCAGATCAAGGTTTTGCACATCAATAATTTCATGACCATTGTCGGTCGTGAACGCGGGGCGGCAGCCGGGGGCTCCGCCTAGCCCGATCATCTGTCGGCTCACATAACTGCGGGCCATTGGAATGACTTCGATGGGAAGCGGAAAACTGCCTAGCACATCGGTCATTTTGGTTGAGTCAACGATGCACACAAATTTTTCGCTGGCCGCCGCGAGAATTTTTTCTCGGGTCAAGGCTCCGCCGCCGCCTTTGATCAGATGCCGGTGCTTGTTGGCTTCATCGGCGCCGTCGACATAAAGCGGCAAAGTCCCGGTTCGGTTGAGGTCCAGAACCGCAATTCCTGCAGCTTTGAGTCGTTTCTCAGTTTCTTGGGAGCTTGCGACTGCGCCGTCAATCTTGCCCTTGGCTTTGGCCAGCCACTCAATAAAGTGGTTTGCGGTGGAGCCGGTGCCGACCCCGACGATGTCACCAAGGTCGATAAAGTCAAGTGCCGCCTCAGCGGCGGCTCGTTTCATGGCGTGAATTGCCTGCGGCGAAATTTCCAATGTCAGAACCCGATGAATTGAGATGATTTGCGTCTGTCAGCCCGCCTCAATGATAACGCACTGCGGCTGCATGTATTTGCCAGAAGATTCAATCTCTCGAGCTGCACCGGCAAGTCGCTGTTTCTCAGCTGTCACAGCAAGCGCTGCAATCGCATCGACTTCAAGTCCCTTGATTGCCTGCAAAGCGGCTGAGCGGAAAGCGGACTGAACTCAGTCAATCAAGACTTTGCCTCAGAGAGACCAGCGTCAGCTTCATCTCGCAAACGCGATACTGAACTGCCTCTATAATCTACAGCAGATTGACTGAGGATTGACTTTCATCGAATTGGAGCGCGGGCAGGAGGAAGGAGATGCCAGAGAGTAAAGCAAAATACACCCTGTGGACGATACCGAAATCAGAATGGTCAGAATCGCCGTTTCGCGACATAAAATTGACCGAGGAGCAAAAACAAGAGCTCATGGAGTTTGCCAGGAACCTGAAAGATGAGAGGCTGGAAGAGGTACTGCGGCCGTTCAACACGCCTGTGACACAGGATACGCTGAACAGGCCGGTCGGTCTGGCTATGAACTGATCTTCGCCTCATTCTTTGAGACAGCGCATGCAAAACTCCACAATGCGAATCTGCGCACTTTGGGCCGCCGCGGCCGCAATGCTGGTGTCTGCCGCCGTGATTGCGCAGTCCGGTGCAGATGCGTCGGGCATGCTGGATGCCAATGCCAGCATTGCCTGGCTGCTGGTCTCGGCGTTCGGCATCGGTCTGGCGCTGACGTTTACGCCTTGCGTGCTGCCGCTGATTCCAATACTCTCAGCGATTATTGTCTCGCAGGACGGCGGCCAAGGCAATCGTCTCAAAGGCGGCCTGCTCTCGATCGCTTATGTGCTCGGTACTATTGTTACTTATGCCGCGATTGGTGCAGTCGCCGGCGCCACAGGCGATCAGCTGCAGGCCTATCTGCAAATTCCGTGGGTCATCGCAACCCTGGCAGCGATCATTGTGGCCGCCGCCCTGTCGCTGTTCGGTCTGTATGAGATTCGCCTGCCATCGGCATGGACCACAAAGATGCAAGCCCGCTCGGCTCGACTGGGCGGCGGACGGGTCGGCGCAGTGTTTGCGCTGGGCATTGTCTCGGCATTGATTATCGGTGCGTGCGTGACACCTTTGCTGATCTCTGTATTGGGCGTTGTGATTGCCAGAGGCGATCCGCTGCTAGGGGCAATGGTGATGGCATCCATGGCGCTCGGCATGGGGGCGGTGCTGGTCGCGATTGGTTTTGGACTGTCTTATCTGCTGCCCAAAGCGGGGGCCTGGATGCAGCGGGTCATGCACGTCTTGGGGGTCATGCTGATCGCGCTCGCGATTTATCTGCTTGAGACCATCCCGCAGGTGCCGACACTGTTTTTGTGGTCGGCGCTGCTGATTGTGCTGGCAGTTTATCTGGGCGCGACTCGAAAGCTGGCCTGCGATGCCGGCGGATTTGAGCGCTTGCTCAAGGGAGCCGGAATTATCGCCTTTATCTGGGGTGCGGTCTCTTTGGTCGGCGCATCCGCTGGCAATCGGGATGTGACCAATCCGCTGCCGCAGATGGCATCCATTCTGACCCCTGGCGGCGGGAGCGCTGCGGCCGAATCGAGTCCTGACACAAAGGCGTTCATGTATGCGCGCAGCAGGAGCGAATATGATGAATTTCTGCGGCAGGCAGCATTGAGCAGCAAACCGCTGCTGATCGATTTCTACGCCGATTGGTGCCTGGACTGCAAGCGAATGGATCGGACAACCTATGCCGATGCACAAGTCATTGATCGCCTGCAGAGCAATTTCACGCCCCTCAAAATCGATGTAACCGACCCGAATGATGAATTCGGCCGTGAAATGCGCCGGAAATTTAGTGTTTTTGGCCCGCCGGCGCTGGTTCTTGTCCATGCCGCGGATGTACCTGGCAACTTCAGCCTTGTCTACGGCTACATGGATGTCGCAGAGCTGATGAGTTTTCTCTCGCAATCCTGAATATTAGGGGCCAACTTGATAGCTATGCGGGCAGCCGCAGCGCTCACTGTCATTTCAAAAGAGGACCAAGAAAATGTTTGACCTGGATGGCAATGAAAAGGAAATCCGCGCCTTTGGCAAACTTCCTGACGGGTGATGTTTTGGAGAGGGTGTTGGGGCTGCCGGGACCACCATGGCTGCTGCTCTTGATGTCTGTGCCCTTATGCATGAAAAAGGGATTGAGGAGATTGATCTGTTTCCTGCGATTGACGGAGGGATATTAATTTCAGCGTATTTCAAAAATGAGGCGCTGGATGTTTCGTGCCGACCAGACGGAACGATGGAAATGGATTACGAAATTGATGATGCTCTTGAAGACGAAAAGCTAGGTTTAAGCCTGCATGATGTCGAGGCGTATTTGGAGGATTTAAATTGGAGCAAAAAGAAGTTGCACTAGTACCATTTGTGCCTTGATAGATCGCAAAGCTTGCGATAGCGAGTGAGAATCAGTTAATCTGCTGAGAGCGAATGATACGATGCAGATCAAAGATTTCAGAGCTGCAACCAAAATCGATATCGCTGAGGTCAAAGCCGAAATTGCTGAGGTCAAGGCTGAAGTCGCTGCTCTTGAGTCGCGGCCACCAAACTTATGCCGGGCGGAATGCCAGCTCTTTTTGCATTGCTTTCCGGCATCATCACCTTGGTGTGATCCAAATCAATCTTGCTTCCAGGAGGCAAATGATGCACAGCTGCCCGGTCGCTGGCTGAGGGCTTCGGACTCGGTTTGCAGTTCTGCTCATTATCCGGCTTCTATGTGTTGCCTCACTGTCACCGGCGAGCAGAAAATACTGCTCGCATTGGTCCTTGTGATTCCGGCATTGAATTGACAGTCTTTGAGACCGTTTTTGCATCTGCACAGCTGGGATGATATTGAATTCAAAGGCATAAAGATGCTGTTCGGTGAATTTGCTTTTTGGGGAGAAATAACAGATGATATAGAAACAGATTGAAAAAAATTCTTTGATACTGGTGTCCCGCTGCTGAGTAAACGGCACTTCGCATCTCACTGATATAGATTCAATAATACCCTGCTTGAGGGGGCCAGGATTTCAGAGCAGGCTGATCCAGTCCGCCCTCCTCGAAACGCAGAATCTATCGGTCAGCAGACCTGATGGCCAAAATCAACGCGAAGCTCTGCACAGATCGCGCATGATCCATACAATATTTCTGAAAACAGCCTCATTCAAGCATATGCTTATTGATTTGAATTGCATATCGGGACTGGCTGCATAACCATGAGAATTGACAGAATTATTAAACGGGGCACTAGTGATTCTTTGACATCAATCCGCAGGGGCTGAGCGCGTTTTTACCTCATGATATGCATGTGGGAAAGTTATAATCGCCCGTCCCCATTTTCGTTTGCTACCCGCATTTTTCAGTTTTGGGAACGGATTATCTTCAGAAAATTCTGCTCGCGCGTGTCTATGATGTCGCTATAGATACACCGCTTGACTATGCGAGCAATCTTTCGCGTCGCCTAAAGCATGATATCTGGCTGAAGCGCGAAGACGAGCAGCCGATTTTCTCGTTCAAAATCAGAGGCGCATACAACAAAATGTCGCGCCTCCCAAAAGCGGTTCTTGCCCGCGGAGTTGTCGCTGCCTCAGCCGGCAATCACGCACAGGGCGTGGCGCTTGCCGGTCGAACACTGAACAGTCCAGTGACCATCTTCATGCCCATGACCAGTCCAAAAATCAAAGTGCAATCGGTGCAGTCGCTGGGGGCAAAAATCAAGCTCGTCGGGGACAGTTATGCCGATGCCAGTGCGGCCGCGAAAGCGTATTGCAAGAAAAAAAATCTCAGATTGATTCCGCCTTACGACGATGCCGACATTATTGCCGGCAATGGCACTATCGGTCTCGAAATCATGCGCTCGCTGTCCAATCAGATTGATGCGATTTTTGTTCCGGTCGGCGGCGGCGGTTTGATTTCAGGCGTGGCTGCGTATGTCAAGAGCGTCAACGCCGGCGTCAAAGTGATTGGTGTCGAGCCCGAGGATTCGGACGCGATGTCGCGCTCGATTGACCGAGGGCGCAGGATCACCATGAAAGAGGTTGGAATTTTTGCCGACGGCGTGGCAGTCAAGCAAGTCGGCTGCGAGACATTTCGGCTGGTCAGAAAGCATGTCGATGAGATTATTTTGGTCAACACAGATGAAATATGCGCGGCCATCAAAGATGTTTTCGAGGATACCCGCAGCATTGCGGAACCGTCTGGCGCATTGGCGGTCGCCGGTTTGAAAAAATACTGCGGCCGCCGGAACGGTCGCCGCCTGCGGCTGGTGGCGATCAATTCAGGCGCAAATATGAATTTTGATCGTTTGCGGCATGTATCCGAGCGGGCGGAAATCGGTGAGCGGCGCGAGGCGATTCTAGCCGTTACCATCGACGAGCGGCCGGGCAGCTTCAAACAGTTCTGCTCCAAGATCGGGCAGAGCAATATCACTGAATTCAATTACCGCTACGCGAGCGCTGCGGCCGCGCACGTTTACGTGGGTGTTGAGATCGAAAGCCGGATGCACGCTGAGGCGCTGATTTCCGAGCTTCGAAAAGCGGACTATCCGGTGATTGATCTGACCGATAACGAGATGGCAAAAATTCATGTGCGGCATATGGTGGGCGGCGTATCAATGGACAGCAGGCACGAAAGGGTGTATCGATTTGAGCTGCCCGAGCGCAGCGGCGCTCTGCTGCATTTTCTCAACACCATGGGCGGCGCCTGGAACATCAGCATGTTTCATTATCGGAATCATGGTGCGGATTATGGTCGGGTACTGTGCGGGGTTGAGGTGCCGCCGGAAGATATGCAGCGATTCAGAAAATTTCTTAAGCTGGTCGGTTATACCTACACTGACGAAACCGATAACCCGGCCTACAGAATGTTTTTGACCTCGCCGGGCGGCGAATCCAGTCAGTGACCACTGATCGACTTGATGGCAATAATCAAATGAAATTTATTGGACTGGTTGACGTGCCGGGTGAAGGCATCTTTGCAGCGTTGCAGGATGATGTGAAAGGCACCATGCTGTTTGATCGCCAAGGCCTGGCTTGGCGTGTGACCAGCAAAAGAAAAAAAGGACAGGATTCCCACACTGAGGAGATGGCTTTGGCGCGAATCGAGGCTTACTTTTCTTCAAACACATCCTGATTGATTTGGCATTCGCCTGCTGGACGATGCTTGTCGTGAACGCCCAATGGATCAAAAGCCGCAGCCGGCATTCTTTTGGAAGCATGAAATTGCAGCAAGATGACGGGTGCGAATGACTTTCTGCACTCATCGATATCATTGCTTTGCAGAATCTTGGCTGTGGCATTTTTTCAACAATAATCTCAACATATTTTGACCGCATCGGCGCCCAAGCAGTGCTGTCCTTTTCCGTGGCAGGCGCCGCCGAGGATGCCGCGGCTCAAAGCTGGCGAGGTGCATCTGTGGTCCGCATCTTTGGCTGTCAGCGCTGTTGAGCTTGCCTTTTATCGCAGTTGCCTGGACGAGCAGGAGCTCGCGCGAGCCAATCGCTATCGGGGTGAAAACGGCCGCGAGCGATTCATCGCTGCTCGCGGCGTACTCAAGCGACTGCTCGCAAGCTATGGTGAGTGTGATCCGCGCTCAGTGCGCTTTTCGCAAGGGCCCATGGGCAAGCCGTACCTGCGTGCCAAGCCGGGACCGTCACTTCAGTTCAACTCGACTGATACGCGCGGCGAGGCGGTTTTTGCATTTTGCCGCGATGCTGAAATCGGCGTTGACCTTGAGCTGCTGACCAGAATGGTCAGACATGAGCTCATTGCTCAGCGCAAATTTTCACCGGCCGAATACGGCATCTATCGGTCGCTGTCCGGGGTGCGGCAAAAAGAGTATTTCCTGTCGCTTTGGACGCGCAAGGAGGCATTCGGCAAGGCCAGAGGGGTCGGCATCCGTTATCGGCTCAATTCAGTCAGTCTGGTCACTGGCAGTGATTTGTCTGCCACCGTACTGACGGATGAAGCCGGAGTGATTTGGGAGATTTGTCAGGTCAAGCCCTTTGCGACGGCGGCCGCAAGCGTCGTGACTCAGGGAACCGGATGGAAATATCGCTGCTTTCGTTTCGCTGGCGCTGGCTCGCCGCCGCCGTGAATCACGCCTCAGCTCTCGGCCATCGCCAAGATGTGATTCCATTCGCTTGCTGTTACGGGCGTGACCGACAGGCGATTGCCCTTGCGCAGTATCAGCATATCGGCAAGTTCGGGCGCCTGCCGCAGGTCAGCCAATGAGATGATATCTGGAAAAATCGATTGCAGGCATACATCGACCATGAGCCAGGTTGGCTTTTCGGGATCGCTCTTGGGGTCGAAATAGTGTTCTGCAGGATCGAAAGCGGTGTGATCCGGATAAGCATCCGATACGATTTTCATTGTGCCGACAATCCCGGGCACTTTGCAGCGTGAGTGGTAAAAGAACGCCAAGTCGCCGATGCTCATCCCATCGCGCATGAAATTCCGCACCTGATAGTTGCGGATTCCATCCCAATGGTCAGTCTGGTCGGGCTCGTTCGCCAAGTCTTGTATGCCATACACATCCGGCTCGCTCTTCATCAGCCAGTATTTCATCCGTTTTCACCTCTGCGCTTGAATTGATAACTTTGTCGGTCGGTGATCGCCGCCTCAAGAGGAATATCCCAGTCATTGGGTGCGATTTCTGCAATGCACTGGAAATCGTGTGCCAGTCCGCTGACATAGGGCCGTCGCCAGTTCGGGCGGCATCGCAAGCGTTGCAGCGAGCTGTCGTAGAAACCGCCGCCCATGCCGATACGGTTGCCGCTGCGGTCAAATGCGACCAGCGGTGTGAATACCAGATCCAGCTGATTCGCGTAGCGCCACCCGCAGCGCGTCAGATCCGGTTCCGGAATGCCAAATCGATTGCGCACCAAGCGTGAGCGACCATCACAGCGGCCGAAAAGCAGGCGATTGGTTCCTCCGCGGTACAATACTGGCAGAAAGCAATGCTTGCCGCGCGCCAGTGCTTCTTGCATTGCGATGGTCGGATCAATCTCGCCGTCACTGGGCCAATAAAACGCGATGCGGGCGGACCGCAGAAACAGCGGATGTCTGGCAATGGAGGCCGCCAGAGCCTCAGCAGCGACTGATTGTTCCCGGGCACTGAGTGAGCGGCGGGTGCGGCGCATCCGATTGCGAATGTCTGACTGTTCAGCTGTCATTGAATCGCCGCCGATATAAATGCCACCCGCACGTGCCGTGCCAATCGTGGAAACCTTGAACCTTTTTATTCAAGTGGGCACTGGTGAGCCAACTTCAGGTGCTTTGCGACACGGCAAGCTCACAACGGTCGACTCAGTTGGTTCCCTAGGTATCCTTTAGGTTCAAAAGCATTTGACGGCTCGAACACTACAGGCGGCAGTAATCTTTGCAATGCAAATTATAACTTCATTTGTCCAGCGCTTGTGTCAGTTCATCAATCATCTGGTCAACGAGATGGCAGTCCTGCGCACTGAATTCATGGCTCTGTGCCCGGTCTTTCTTGAGCATCTCGCCGGCTAAATTCAGCGCCACCATGATGGCGCCCGATTCCAGTGAAACGAGCCCGGAATCGCCAACATTCTGCTTCGTCAATTCGTAATTGATCAATTGCGCAGCGTCCAGCAGATTTTGCCGATCTTCCTCAACGCAGGCGATATGAAAGTCGCGATCGCTGATTTTGATCCGCAAATTCTGCTCAAAAAGACCGTCGCTCATGGATTTGAATGCAGGCGAGTGGTTTCCAGATTCTCAATGATCTGCTCAATGCGCTTTTGCGCCGTCAGATTCTTGCTATGCATTTCCTGCCGGTTTCTCTCCGCTTGTGCGGCTTTCTCCTTGAGCATCGCATTCTCAGTGCGCAGCCGCTTGATCTCGTCGATGGCTTCACCCACTTTTTGTTCAAGCAGCCTCAGCCGCTGTCTGGATTGGCTCACGAATAACCTCTATGGCGCTGCAGTGTCAGTCAGCGGCTTTGCCGCATCAGCTCCGCACTTTGAGAAAAGCGCAGTCGATTATTTTATTCAAACCTGGGTGCGGCGGCAGCGAAATTTAAAGCGCTAGATTTTCAGATGCAGCCATTGCAGGCGGCGTTTCACAGTATGCCTTGCAAGAAGCTTTTCCATTGACCTGAAGCCCTTGGCATGGCTGCACCATTTGCTTGTTCCTCCTTCGTCTCGACCCGCAAGCCTAGAATGTGTTCAGGCTGGAGGTGCGCCAGCATGTCCTGCAAAAGGGGATAAAGCCTTGAATAATTAGGGTTTCTGAAAAAAAAACCTCTCACCCGTTGGGTGGACCCGATCGGAGCAAGGCTTTATGGACATCCAATCCTGCAAGATTTCCGCCACGAAAGACAAATCGGCTTCGCGAAGTGGCTTGGCGGTGCTCGCCGAGCTGATGCGCAAGCTCGGGCTGGACGCGCATTTCGAGCGGCCGGCGCCGGCGCCGGGCAGCAACCGCGGCTTGCGCCCGGGCGCGTATCTCGTCACGTTCATGATGATGCACGAGGGCTCGCGGCATCTGAGCGGGGGTGAAGCAGCTTCGCGAGGAGAAGCCGCTGATGGAGCTGCTCGGCATCCGCAAGCTGCCGGGCGACGACGCTTTGGACCGGTGGCTGCGGCCGTCGCTGCCGTTGCGCCGCGCAGCCGGTCCAGATCGCTGTGCTTGTAACAGTTGCGCCAGAACAGATCGCACTGAATAGCAGTTTTCATGGATCGCCTCCTTTTGTGTGCGGGTTTTAGGCAGTGGCCTTGGTTATACACAAGAATGGGGCAATTTTTTATTGAAAACAAATGATTAAAGAAGAAAATCCGCCTGATTCAGGCGGCTTTCAGGAGGGTATTCCGGCGCCACTGCGGGGTAAAAAAATCACCCTCTCGCAAGTCCGGTCATACCAAGGATTTCAGGCAATGGAAAAGCCTCTTAAATTGATACGGAAATTGACGTTTTCTTGGTCTCTTGCTTAGCGCGGCAAAGCCCTGAAGGATATTACCATGCCGCGCCTGCTCGGCTTAAAATTGTTTGTTTTTTATCAACAAAAACATGCAGTAGTCAAGCACACTATGCCAGAATAAATTTCCGCGCAATGAGGTCTCCGAATACGCAGGTCTGACTTGACTCACTGGGCCATGCCAGTCTTCCGGCTAGCCTGCTGACCACTCTTCACGCGGCTTTGAGAAGGCATACGTGTACCAATCTGTATTCAAACAGGTGCAAATATGCCGTCAACAAGAACTGAGCTGGACAGCAAACCTCAGAGCTGTATCTACTGGGGGTGGCGAAGTTGCGCCGCCTGCGCAAGCGGGCAGCAGTGGTTTTATGCTGCGGGTATTCCGCTGATCAGCACACCTAGTATCGCGGTGGCCACTGCGATACCTCCGAGCATTGCAAGAAGCAGTCGATTTTCTCGTTTAGCCATGTCGGCCTTCCAGTTGGCCATGTCGGCCTTCCAGTTGGCCATGTCGGCCCGCAGTCGCTCGATTGAAGTTTCAGTTTCTGCCTGTTTCGTGTTCATGTCCGCTCTCAATACGGCAACTTCTTTCGCCAGTTCGTGAATCTGCTGATCCTGTTCTGCCATAACATCATTTTATCCCATCTTTATCGAAATTTTCAATCATTGCTGCACCTTTTTATCGGTGCGGGCCTGGATGAAATCCGCGACCGACACCGACCTCCTGTCAGCTGCACGGCCTGGATGGGCTTTGCTCAGCCGCGGGTTCGGTCGGTCCCGGTATTAAGCCTGTCATCCATGCTGGTCACCTCAGCGCTTTTGAGCGTTGCGCGGTCTCGATCGTCTCAAACGGCTCCGTCTGTATGGTCGATGCCGCATGCGCGCCCGGCTGGCATAATGGCGGTCACAGCACCCGCCGGCCGCCCGCATCTTCCAGGCGGTCCGGGCGCTGGTGCCGCGGATCAAAGGCTGTCGCAGATGCCGCCCGCTGCGAAACTGGCTCTGCAATGATTTCGATGCCGCTATTTGAAGAAGTTGTATACAATTTAGACGCTGTTGCTGATCGCAGCCGCGCCATGGTTTTCTGCCTTGCTGGAGGAGTCTTTTTGTCATCTGTATCGTCACAGCCGTCTGATAAAAAAGATGGGAGGCGTGGCGGCTTGCGGCGGGCCATGATGCCCAAAGGCCGTCAGTTACTGCCCGAGTGTGTTGCGGAAATCAAACAGGCAATCGGCTCTGGACCGTATCGCCGCGACCTGCTGATTGAATATCTGCATATGATCCAGGACCGCTTCGGCTGTCTCTACGCAGACCATCTGGTGGCGCTGGCGCACTGCATGCGTCTGTCTTTGGCCGAGGTGTACGAGACAGCAACCTTCTATGCCCATTTTGATGTCGTCGCCGAAGACGAGAATCCGCCGCCGCCGGTCACGGTCCGGGTCTGCGACAGCTTGACTTGCGAGCTTTTTGGCGCGCGTGAGCTGCTGGCTCAGCTCAAGACTGAGCTTGAGCCCAATGTGCGCGTCGTTCGGGCACCCTGCATGGGCAGGTGTCACAGCGCCCCGACTGCGGAAGTGGGGCATCGCCACGTTGATTTTGCTGACCTGAAGTCAATTTCTCGACTCCTCGGCACCAAGCAGCTTGATCCCGCTATTCCCAGCTATCAGAGTTTTGACGCCTATCGCAAAGCCGGCGGCTACATGCAGTTGCGAAGTTGTCTGGACGGGCAAAAGACTGCAGCTGAGCTCATTGAGCTGATGCGGGACTCTTCGCTGCGCGGCCTGGGCGGCGCCGGGTTTCCGACTGGCACCAAGTGGCAGATCGTGCGGGGCTGCCAAGGCCCTCGCCTGATGGCGGTCAATGCCGATGAGGGCGAGCCGGGAACTTTCAAGGATCGGCATTACCTTGAATCCAGACCGCATCAGTTCTTGGAGGGCATGCTGATCGCCGCCTGGGCAGTTGAGGCGCAGACCGTCTATATCTATCTGCGAGACGAGTATCCGGCTGTCCGCACCATCTTGTCTGATGAAATTGCTGCGCTGCGCTGTGCCGGGCTGACCGACCATGTGCACATTGAGCTTAGACGCGGGGCTGGAGCGTATATTTGCGGCGAGGAATCCTCGATGATCGAATCGATCGAGGGCAAACGCGGTCTGCCGCGCCATCGACCGCCTTATGTGGCGGAAAATGGCATTTTCGGCCGCCCGACTCTGGTGCAGAATGTTGAGACCCTGTATTGGATCCGCGACATCATCGAAAAAGGCCCGCACTGGTTCGCCCGTCAAGGTCGCAACGAGGGCCAAGGCTTTCGCAGCTTTTCAGTCTCTGGCCGGGTCGCGAAGCCGGGAGTGAAAGTTGCGCCCGCGGGCATTACAGTCCGCGAATTGATTGATGAGTTCTGCGGCGGCATGCTGCCAGGACACACCTTCAAAGCCTACCTTCCCGGCGGCGCCTCCGGCGGCATTCTGCCCGCATCACAAGGTGACTTGCCGCTTGAATTCGGCCAGCTGGAACCGTATGGCTGTTTCGTCGGGTCCCATGCAGTCGTGATTCTGAGTGATCACGACAGCATCAAGGAAGCTGCATTGAATCTGATGCGGTTTTTCGAAGACGAGAGCTGCGGGCAGTGCACGCCCTGCCGGGTCGGGACTGAGAAGGCTGTAAAATTGATGGAAAAAGACCAGTGGGATCAGCCGCTGCTGATGGAGCTGAGCCAGGTCATGGCGGACGCTTCCATTTGCGGGCTTGGGCAGGCAGCCGCCAATCCGCTGCTGTCAGCGATAAAGTATTTTCCCGAAGAATTGCAAAGTGAGCGCCGATGACGATTTCCTTTGAGCTGGACGGGCGGCAAGTCGAGGCCGGCACCGACGAGACCATCTGGCAGGTCGCCATGCGACTGGACAATGAGCTGCCGCATTTGTGCTATTTGCCCCAGCCCGGGTATCGTGCTGATGGCAACTGCCGCGCCTGCATGGTTGAGATCGAAGGCGAGCGGGCGCTTGCAGCAGCGTGCATCCGCAAGCCTGCCGCTGGCATGAAAGTCAAGACTCAAAGCGAGCGGGCGCAGATTTCACGCAAGCTCGTATTTGAGCTGCTTGAAGCCGATCAGCCGCAGCGAAAGCTGGCCCATGATGCGGCATCCAGGTTTTGGAGCTGGCATGAGCGATTGCAGCCGGCGACCGGCCGCCTGCCCGCGCGCCCGGCGCCGCTGGCCGATGTCAGCCATGTGGCTATGGGTGTTTTTCTGGATGCCTGCATCCATTGCAATCTGTGCGTTCGCGCCTGCCGCGAAGTGCAGGTCAACGATGTGATTGGCCTGGCCTATCGCGGGCATCAGTCAAAAATCGTGTTCGATTTCGACGACCCCATGGGCAACAGCACCTGTGTGGCCTGCGGTGAATGCGTGCAGGCCTGTCCAACCGGTGCATTGATCGAATCCTCCCTGGTGGATGCCGATGGCGTTGGCAAGAAGCTCGAATTGGAAGAAGTTGACAGTGTTTGCCCCTACTGCGGTGTCGGCTGTCAGATCACCTACCAGATCAAGGACAATGAGATTATTGCGGTTCAGGGGCGTGACGGCCCCGCGAATCGCAATCGACTCTGTGTCAAGGGACGTTTTGGCTTTGACTACGTCAAGCATCCAAGCCGTCTGAAAAAACCGCTGATCCGCCGCGAGAATGTCCCGAAAGATGCGAACGAAAGAATTGATCCTGAAAATCCGCTTACGCACTTCCGCGAAGCCGAATGGGATGAGGCTCTGGATCTGGCCGCGGCCGGCTGCCGCAAGATTCTTGATGAGACCGGTGCGTCGGGCTTGGCCGGTTTCGGTTCGGCGAAAGGCTCCAATGAAGAGGCATACCTGGTCCAGAAACTGGTACGGACTGGGTTTGGCACCAATAATGTCGATCACTGCACGCGTCTTTGCCACGCGTCAAGCGTTGCAGCGCTGCTTGAGGGGATCGGCTCAGGCGCGGTGACCGCGCCCTTTACTGCCTGCGAAGATGCCGATGTCATCATTGTGATCGGCTCCAATCCAACTGAGAATCACCCGGTGGCCGCAACCTTTTTCAAGCAGGCTGCGAAAAATGGCAAGCAGCTGATTGTCATTGATCCGCGGGCAAATGCCTTGAGCCGGCACGCAGACTATTTTCTGCAATTTGCTCCTGGAACTGATGTTGCGCTGCTCAACGCATTGCTGCATACCATTGTGACTGAGCAGCTGTACGATGCAGAATATGTGAGCCGTTATGCCGAGGGGTTCGAGAATCTCAAGCGCCACGTTGAGCAGTTCACCCCCGAGCAGATGTCTGGCATCTGCGGGATTGAGGCCGAGCTGCTGCGGGTTGTGGCGCGCCAGTTCGCTGCCGCGGAAAGCGGAATTATTTTCTGGGGCATGGGCATTTCTCAGCATACCCATGGCACCGACAATGCGCGATGTCTGATTGCGCTTGCGACCATTACAGGAAATGTTGGCCGGCCGGGAACCGGGCTGCATCCGCTTCGCGGGCAGAACAATGTGCAGGGAGCATCCGATGCCGGGCTGATACCCATGGTATTTCCAGACTATCAGGCGGTCACTGAAGAGAACATTCGGGCACGATTTGAAGATGCCTGGGGCACCTCGCTGGATCCTCACTCGGGGCTGACGGTTGTCGAGATTATGGATGCGGTGACCGCAGGTGATATACGCGGCTTGTACGTGATGGGCGAAAATCCAGCGATGTCTGACCCCGATGTGCAGCATGCTCGCGAGGCTTTGGCGAAACTTGAGCATTGCGTAGTGCAGGATCTGTTTTTGACCGAGACTGCCTTTTTCGCTGACGTGGTATTGCCTGCTTCGGCCTGGCCCGAGAAAACCGGCACGGTCACCAACACTAACCGTCAGGTGCAGATGGGACGCATAGCGCTTGAGCCCCCCCGCGATGTGCGGCAGGACTGGTGGATTGTTCAGGAAATCGCCAGACGAATGGGACTGGACTGGAATTACTCTGGTCCGGCTGAAGTTTATGCGGAAATGTCGAGCCTGATGCCCTCGCTTGACAATATCAGCTGGGACCGACTGGAGCGTGAGCATTCTGTCACCTATCCTTGTGACGGCCCTGAGATGGCGGGCAACGATATCGTGTTTGGCCAAGGGTTTCCGACCGCGAACAAACGTGCGAAACTGATGACGGCCGAATACAGAGCGCCGGCTGAAGAGCCCGATGATGAATTTCCGCTGATTCTGACAACGGGCCGGCAGCTTGAGCATTGGCATACTGGCGCGATGACGCGCCGCAGCCACGTACTGGACGAGATTGAGCCGGAAGCGGTCGCCAGCATGTCACCGCAGCAGCTCGAGAAACTGAATATTCATCCAGGCGAGAAAATCCGCATCCGCACTCGCCGCGGGCGCATCGAACTCAAAACGCGTGGCGATCATTCGGTGCCCGAAGGCGTCGTGTTTGTTCCTTTTTGCTATGCCGAAGCTCCCGCGAATATGCTGACCAATCCCGCCTTGGATCCGATGGGCAAAATTCCGGAGTTCAAATACTGTGCAGCACGTATCGAAAGACTGCCGGTAGTTTCACGCGGCAGTTGATTCCCAGCCGTTAAGCCACATGGACTGGTCTTGGCTGCACAGCGGCCTGCTGGCCTGATGCGTGCAAGCTGGCATCTGTGTCGAAGCGGCGCAGAAGACAGCAGCCCTGAGTGCACAGGACAAAAGCCCGATGCAAGATGGCGCAGGATGAGATTTGATGACCTCCCAAACGGGCAGTTCCTCTGCTCGCAGTCACAATCGCTGTACATCTGCGATCAGTCCCCGAATCATTGTACAAGTCTGAATCAGGACAAAAAATTTTGGTGACGGGCGGCAGGCAGAGGCGATGTTGTTTCCTCTCTTTCAAAATTAGCCTGGAAGCAAGTGACATCTATCCTTATGACATGCATCTGTTTCGCTGTCTGGATGTCACGTCGAATTTGCCCGCAGCCAAGATGCCTAGCCGGCAATACGAAGATTTTTGAAAATCATGATTGACGCATTCATTTTCATCCTGGCTTTAGTGGTTTTGGTGCTCGGGGGCGGGGTGCTCGTGCATGCGGCCGAGGCCTTGGGAGAAAGAATGGGGCTGAGTCCGCTTGTCTCTGGATTGACCATCGTAGCGCTTGGAACAAGCGCTCCTGAATTTGCCGTCAGCATTGATGCTGCTTTGGTGGGCTCGCCGGGAATCGCCATTGGCAATGTTGTTGGCTCGAATTTCAACAATGTCGCGGTGGTGCTCGCCATCAGTGCGATACTCCTGCCAGTTGCCATTGACCGACAGGTGCTCATAAGGGATATTCCTGTGATGCTTGCGGGCTATGCTGCCATCGCTGGCGTTATGCTGCCAGATGGTGTGATCAGCCGGTGGGAGGGTCTATTTCTGGTTGCAGCGATGGCGGTCTATATCGCTTTTGTCATTCGCCGGACGCGCAGCGAGCAAAGACAGGGCAGCAGGCAAAATGAAGTCTTCAATGAAGTTTCGAATTCCGATTCGATGTTGAAACTGCTATTGCGGCTTTTTGCCGGCATTACTCTGCTTTCGATCGGCGCCCACTGGCTTGTTCACAGCGGCATCGCATTAGCGAGCCTTTTCGGCATTTCGGAGGCGTTGATCGGGGTGACGGTCGTCGCTTTGGGAACGAGTCTGCCGGAGCTCACAGCGGCAGTGATTGCAATCATGCGCGGCCACGCCGCAATGTCTGTAGGCGGCATTGTCGGATCCAATATCTGGAACACGTTTGGCGTACTGGGCGCTACGGCAGCAATTGCACCGCTGCCGCAAGGCGATGTAGGATTACTTATGCTTCTGATCATGGCGCTGGCCAGCATCGGCCTTTGGATATTCTGTGCAACCTCCCGGCATATTGATCGCTGGGAAGGCGGTGTGCTGCTGCTGGTTTTTTTTGTCTGCGAGTACCTGCTTTTTCGTTAGGGCGCTCAGTTCTGCTTGGAATCGTCCATCGACAATCTATTGCCGAAACTTTATACGCTTAAGTGCGGATTAAATTCAGACTCAGCCTTGTGCTGCTTCATAATTGCTGCATCAAACCCGCCAATGCATTGTGCCTCAAGGCGGCCAGGCTGCGGGCGTCCGCGTCGAACACCGCGCCGATCAGATGAATCTCGCAGGCGCCGTCGCGGTACGGCTCGGCACAGCCGCGCTCGCGGGTCTGCGCGATGGCCGCCTGCGCCCGCTGCTCCGCCTCGCACTCGATCACAATCACCCTCTTTCCAATCCTCCTCGTGTCAGAGTTGACCCAAAGTATTCGCAGATCTGTTGAATCATTCAGCCGATCGGTCATTTTGTTCGGGAATCGAGACCGAGTGAGCACAGAATGATGCTGACTGATTTCAGACAACCGTCTTGCCCGTTGTCACTCTCGAATTGAGACTGATCCATTGCAATTGGCGGATTATTCACTTTTGCATGATTGCGGCGTATTTGCGATCTTAGTCAACTTGTGACTTTCGAGGCTTTTCGGTTGGTGTTACATTGTAAATTTTCATTAAAATGACGATGTCACAAAAAATAATTGACAGTATCATGCTTTTCCCTAGGCTGTACTAATGACACGAAACTAGATTCAAATGCCTCAGACGATATATATCGACGGTCATGCTGGAACCACAGGGCTAGTCATTAACGCCCTGCTGGCGCCACGCGGCGATGTCCGGCTGCTGGCACTAGATGAGGCAGATCGCAAAGTCGATCGGGCGCGGCGCAATGCCATCGCTCGCGCAGATCTGTCCATTTTGTGTCTGCCGGACGAAGCGGCCCGCCAGGCGGCCGGCTGGGCCGCGGCTGCCTCGAAAAGAATTATTGATGCCAGCAGCGTCCATCGAGTCAGCTCGAATTGGGTTTATGGTCTGCCGGAAATGGCATTTGAGGCTCGAGCCGCGATACGCCGCGCCCAGTTTGTTGCAAACCCCGGATGCTATCCGACCGGGGCCATTTTGATACTGCGGCCGCTGGTTGAGCAAGGGGTTTTGCCAGCGGATGCGCCCCTTGCGATTCATGCTTTGTCTGGCTATTCAGGGGGCGGCAGGCAAATGATCGCCGCTTGGGAAGATTGCAGCGGTCCATTCAAATCGCTGCCTTTTTCTTCGCCGTACGCGATGGGTCGGCTGCACAAGCATGTTCCAGAATTGATGAAATATTCCCAATTGACTGCCGAGCCGCTGTTTTTGCCGCGGGTCGGGGCTTTTGAGCGTGGCATGCGAACAGAAATTCCACTGCACAAAGATGTATTGAAAAACTGCACCGCCAATCGATGCGCTGAGGTCTTCAGAATTCTGCGTGACCGCTACTCAGATGAGCCATATATTCACGTTTTAGAATGCTGCGATGCAGAGCCAGACGGTCTCTCCTTGGATCCGCGGCAGTGCAACGGCACAAACAACGTCAGAATTTCTGTCGTCGGGCACCCTTCAGGACACGTGACGCTGATTGCCATCTTGGACAATCTGGGCAAAGGCGCTGCAGGAGCCGCAGTGCAGTCGATGAACCTGATGCTGGGCTTTGGCGAGTACGACGGTCTTGATTAGCTGATCTTAGTTCTGCCGCAATAACCTCTAGCTCCGCTGGCGGGCGGCGGTTACAACGGCGGCAAAATCGTCTTCCCCATAGGATTTTGCCAGCTCCGTGAGGCCCGCAACCAGTTCTTTGACGATCCCAGTGCCTCGGTAAATCATTGAGGAGTAGACTTGCACCAGGTCCGCGCCGGCCAAGAGCTTGTCCCATGCATCCTGTGCGCTGGTGATGCCGCCGCAGCCGATGATGGTCATTGAGCCGTCGGCGATGTTCGCAACCTCGCGAATGACTTGCGTAGACTGGTCGCACAGCGGCCGCCCGCTCAAGCCGCCGTTTTGTCTGTAATTTGGATGAGTCTGGAATTCTGATCGATCCGTGGTTGTATTGGTGGCAATAATGGCGTCGACACCGCGTTCAGCGGCAACGGTAACGAGCTGCTCAATTTGTCTGGATTCCATATCGGGTGAAATCTTGAGTGCCAGCGGAACATTTTTACCGTTATGTTTGCCGCCCAGCTCCCCCCTTAGCTGACTGATTTCATCCAGCAGTTCGGTGAGATGCCCTGTTTTTTGCAATTCGCGCAGCCCCGGCGAGTTGGGAGAGGACACGTTCATCGCAATGTAATCTGCATATGGATAGACGGCTTTGTAGCAGCGCTGATAATCATTGATCGCCTCTTTATTCGGTGTATCCGAATTTTTTCCGATGTTGATGCCGAGCACAGCCGGGGGACCAAATCGGGTGTAATGCTGCAGATTGACGATAAATTGATCCACACCGCAACTGTTGAATCCCATGCGATTGATGATCGCCTGGTCTTTTTCAACACGAAAAATCCGCGGACGCGGATTGCCTTTTTGCGGCCGAGGGGTCACTGTTCCCACTTCAATGAAACCAAAGCCGATGCCGCCAAGCGCTGGAAATGCGAGTCCGTCTTTGTCAAATCCGGCAGCCAGTCCGATTGGCACCTTGAAGTCCAGCCCCAGCTGCTTGACTGGCAACGCTGGAACCCGATCTGCCAAGATGATTTCAAGTGCCGTGAGCAGGCGGCTTCGCGAAACGCGTTTGAGCATTCGCATTGTGAGTTTGTGGGCATCTTCGGGATCGATTCGCATCAGCGCTGATTGAACCAGTGAAAAGACCGTCATATCAGAACATTTCCTCGATTTGTTTGATCCGCCATTTGCCCGGCGGCAGTCCGCCAAGCACAATATTGCCAATTCTAACCCGTTTAAGGCCTATGGTTTTCAGTCCGACAGCAGCACACATTCTCCGGATCTGCCTTTTGCGCCCTTCCGTTAGAATCATATTAAAGTAGTTTTCATCAATCAATGTGATTTTCGCCGGCTTGAGTTCTATGTTGTCGAGTTGCAGTCCGAATTGAAGCCTGTCCACCTGCTCGCCGCTGACCGGCCGGTCCACTCGAACCAGATACTCTTTTTCGATCTGCGAGTCCGGATGGATCAGCCGACTGGCGATGCTGCCATTTTGGGTCAGGACTAACAAGCCGCTCGAATCAATATCAAGCCGGCCCGCAACGGCGAATCCCTGCAAGGGCCATTGAAGCTGTGGCTGGTGACTGAATGTGTTTCCGATATATTGTGTTTTCGGCGTGATGAGAGAAATTGCTGGCCTGTATGACTTTTCCGGCTGGCTGGAAACGTAGCCGACCGGCTTATTGAGCAGCAGTGTGACCAAAGTATTTTGGTATTGTCGGGCATGGTCGGACAATTCAACTTGACTTTGTGAATTAATTTTTGTTCCGAGTCGGCTGACTACTTTGCCATCAACGCGAACCCATCCCTTCTCAATAAAAGAGTCGGCCTCGCGGCGCGAGCAGATGCCTCGCTGAGACAGGTATCTGGAAAGCCTGATGAGACTCGCGGCTGTCATAGCACAGTCAATTGCTGCTGGAGATTTAAAACACGCAGTGGAATTTCGAGTGCAGTCTTGCCTGCTATCGGTCGATACAGGGGGGCCGCTCGGTTTTTTTGTGTGAGCTTTCTTGTCATTTTATATCAGCCAGCATATCCTGATAGAAAAGCGTCAATGCGACAGACCCGACTCTGGCTCATTCCAACGGTTTTGATGGGTTTGGCCAGTGTCAATGCATGCCAGCATCAGAAAACTGGCAATGGCAGACTGGGCACAGATGCCGCGAGACAAGATCAATGGACGCAGACCGTTCGGGCTCAATTCAGCTCTCCTGAAACCGCTGCTGACTTGCTCACATGCCCCAGACGGTCACCTTGCGGGCGCCGGCCGACACCTCGCTCCCGGGACACTTTCTCATTTCAGGAGCGTTGCTCCGAGCGGTCGAGGACCTCATCGCGGTCCATGCGATCCAAAGGCGCAAGGTGATCGTTGTTCTCCGGCATGACCGGGCCGGCAGTGTTGAAGAATCGCATGGAGCTGGATTATAGTGCGCAGGCATGTCTCGGAGTGAATCCGCGGCTTCAGCGCAAAGGAATACGGATTTGGCCGCGAATCGGCACCTGACTGCAGGCGCTGCCTCAATGCCCAAAAAACGCGCAATTGCGACCCCTGAAGCGCAGGCGCTATTGACCTTGGGGTTGCAGATTGCTGCGCTGCCGTGAAATGAAACCTTGCGCGGCAGAGCATTTATAATGGTCGTTATCCAGTTGAGAGACTTGAGCTGCAAACAGACAGATGCTGTCGTTTCACTGAGAAACATAATCCGTTCAGCAACAGTACCGAATCATGACAGTTGAGCCGGAATTTACCATTGGTATCGAAGAAGAATATCTGCTCGTCGATATCGGCACTTTGAATCTGGTCTCTCGCATGCCGCCAGGCCTGATGGATGCTTGTACCAAAGAGCTCGGCGACCAGGTCAAGCGGGAATTTCTGCAGTGCCAAATTGAGATCGGCACCAAAGTCTGCCACACCATGCAGGAAGCGCGAGACGACTTGACCAATCTGCGGGCGACTGTGGCGCACATTGCACATGAGTACGGCTGTATGATTATGGCCGCTTCGACGCATCCGTTTTCCTTTGGCGGGTCAATGCTCACCCAAGATGACCGATACCTGGAAATCGCTGAGCAGATGAAGCGGATCGTGGCCCAGCTGTATATCAGCGGGATGCATGTTCATGTCGGCATACCTGACAATGAGATGCGGATTGATTTTATGAATCAAGTCACCTATATTCTGCCGCACCTGCTGGCTTTGTCCACTTCGTCACCTTTCTGGAAAGGCGAGGATACCGGACTTAAGTCCTATCGGGTTTCTGTATTCGACCAGATGCCTAGAACCGGGCTGCCGCCGCAGTTTTACAGCTACAGCGATTACATGAAACACGTCGATGCGCTGGTGAGACTGAAACTCATCAATGATCCATCCAAAATCTGGTGGGACGTGCGTCCGAGCTGGAAATTCCCCACCCTGGAAATGCGTATCACCGACACCTGCACCCATATTGAGGATGCGTTATGCATCGCATCAATTTTGCGCTGCTGGTTCCGGATGCTGTATCGGCTCAAAACCCGCAACCAGAGATGGCGCGAGTATTCAAACTTTCTCATTCAGGAAAACCGCTGGCGGGCACAGCGCTATGGCATTAACAAAGGCCTGATTGATTTTGGCCGAGTGGAAATCGTTGAGATTGCCGCATTGTATGAAGAGGTTATTGAAATTTTACGCGAGGATGCGGAATATTTCGGCTGCGTTGAGGAAATAACGCATCTGCGAGCGATTCTTGAGCGGGGCACCAGCGCTCACCAGCAGCTGCAAGTCTTTCATCAGTCTCTGGTCGATGGCGGATCCCATGAGCTCGCGTTGTTTGATGTGGTCAAGCATGTCACCAAGCAGACGCTGGAAAACGTTGCTGACTATCCGTTTGACACGCGCTTTCCGGTGTGATTTCTAACAGCTGAAACAGGTCGTTCCGTCGCGCTCTGCCTGGTCCATCAGCTGCTGTTCCCATTCCAGGTACTGCCGCATTCTGCGGTTCTGATCGTGTTCGCGGTCATACGGCCGGTCCCAGACATCATCGATTTTGCACAGCAGATTGTCTGTTCCGCCGGTCAGCGGATAGCCCGCCTGCTCCCAGGCATCATTGCCGCCTTGCAGGACCCGCAGCAGTTGATTCGGTTCCGCCTGCGCATAGTCCATTGCGGCCAAATGCGCAGTACGCCCGCTTTCAGAAGTGAGCGCCAGCAGGCCGATCGGCCGGTGAAAATGCAAGGCGGACATCAAATACTGGCGGATGCACCAGTGCGCCTGCGGGATGTGGCGGCGGCGGTAAGCTCGGCTGCTGGATAAGTCAACCAGCAGCATCGGCTCCCCCGATTGGATCACTGCCTGCAGCTCGCCGGCGCTGACGGCGGGCTGCGGAACCGATCGGGCGACCGCTTGCGGCGGCGCCCCGGTTTCGAGCTCTTCGCTTGCAAACGGGTCTTGCAGCACATAAACATTCCGCTCCCCCATTTGCATGAGCCAGGAAGCCGTCATCACCGCCCGCACATCGTGATCATCCACCAAGACGATTGTCGAATTGCGAACGGCAATAAACTCATCGGTCGTTTGCACCAGCTGCCCGCCCGGCGCATGAATTGAGCCTTGCACATGCCGGTCAAGAAATTCTTGCCGGGTGCGGACATCGAAGACATACAGCGTTCGATGCACATCGCTGCGCCATAAACTGAGCTGCTCGCTTGAGATATGCCGCACCCCGAAACGCTGCTTGACCCGCTGCGCAGCCTGCGCGGCGCGGGCCAGGCTTGTGTGTGCGGGCGCCCGGGCGCAGGCGCGCTTGCCGTGATCCAGCTGCAGGCCGGCCAGCTGCCAGCCCATGGTGCCGTCCTTGAGCAGCGCGACCCGATTCGGAATCTCCGCGTTGATGAGTGACATCGCGCCGACAATGCTGCGGGTGCGGCCGGCACAATTGACGATCACGTCAGTGGCCGGATCCGGTGCCGCCTCGAACACGCGATACACCAATTCAGCGCCGGGCACATCGATTGCGCCGGGAATGCTCATGGCGCTGTATTCGTCCAAGGGGCGGGCATCCAGCACGACGAGATTCTCTCCGGCATCAAGTCGCTGGTGCAGCCGTACAGCCTCCACCTCAGGCGGTTTTCTTTGCTGCAGCAGAAACTCGCCAAACGTTTTGCTGGGAACATTGAGTCCCGAGAACAGCTCAAAACCTGCCGCTGTCCAGCCTTGTGTGCCGCCGCTGAGCACCTTGACTTGCGAGTATCCAATTTCCGCCAGCCGCTGCGCGGCGGTGACCGCGACGGTCTCGCCGCCCGCAGGTCCCCCATCACACACCGTGATGGGGGCGTTTTTTCGCGGCAGCAGCCTGGCGGTCATGAATTCAAGGCGGCTCAGCGGCATGTTGGTTGCCCACAGGAGATGGCTTTGAAAGTAAACTCCCTGCTCACGAACGTCAAGGATGGCAAATTCCTGACGTGACTCAATCTGCGCCTTGAGCGCGGCTGCGGCAATATGCCGGGTCATCTAAAAATCGCGCCGGCGGTCAATGACATTGTCTCGCGGCGCGAAGATTTTCCATTCGCGATGCAAGCGGTCGTAATACTGCCGCTGCGTGAGACATTCAAGTGCCAGCCCATACATGTGAAAGCTGATCACCGGCTGCGCATCCGTGATGTGAATTGAGTGCAGGTCATCAGGCAGCAGCCGCACACCGGTGCCCGGCTGGACGGTATGCGAGCCGATCTGCTCGACACCGCCATCGCAGCGCCGATAGAATCGATTCAGTTCCATCCCTTGAATGCCGGTGATCACCGCCCAGGTGTCGTGATTGTGAGGCGGCGCATGCGTTTCAGAGACTGCAGACTGCACATAGAGCGCGAATCGATGAGTGCTCGGGTCTTGCGCAATGCAGTAGGACAGGCTGGTGCCGGCGTCCGATTCGGCCGGCGGCGGAAACTCTCGGGCGGAAAACCAGTCGCTGCGCGCTGCGAGTCGAATCAGTTCGGTTTGTATTTGATCCAGCGCCGCCGGCGTGATCCCGAATTCAGCCTCGATGTGACGAATCCGCTCTACCGCGCCGCTTACAGCCTGGGCACGCTCGGTGCTGGCGCTCATTTCAGCTGTGCCGGTCCGCAGTTTGCGATGCTTGGCCGGCAGCGCGGCGCGCCTGGCAGCGATCTAGAAATCGCTCGGTCGCTTCTGGCATTGGCACCCGCAGGCCTGAGACATAGGTAATCAGCTTGTGTGCGCCGCGGACCAATTCACAGTCGGCTGCCAGATGCGGCTCAGCGAGTGTGCCATTCGGTCGGCTGACGGCATCCAGCATCTGCAGAATCTGATCTGACAGCGTGACAAATTTTGGCCAGATCGAAAAGTAGTCTGGATCGATTTTCATCGTCTCGCAATTTCTTTTGGCGATCTCTGAAAATCCGTCGAAGACAGGCCAGATCCCGCGCAGCGCCGCGCAGGGCTGCAGCGCTGCGCGCAAGGCCGCATGAATCGCGTCAATATCGCGCATGGTCATCGAGATTTTTACATAGCGGCTGCAGTAGAAATCATGAATCGACATCGAAAAGGCCTTGAGCGGCTCGCCCCAAAGCTCATCGACGCCCTCCATGCCGCTGATATGCCGCACCGACGCTCCAAGCTGCATCGCCTCCTCAAGACAGTCGCTGCATTCTTTCATCAGCTCGTTCTCAAAACTGATTTGAACCCCTTTGCTCTCCAGATCCACAATGGTGGTGAAGATATCCGTTGCCCGATTGAACAGAGCGCCCGCCAGCATTGCGGCATTGACTCTTTTTTCTGCTTTTGAGAAGGCTTTTTCGTAAGCGGCCCGGGCTAAATCCAGATTTTCGCCAGGCGTATTGATGCCGGGCTCGGTGTGATGAAATGTGCGGCGGGTCAGGTTGCCGATCAGGTTTTTCTTTTTTGTCAGCGTCTCCGGCGGCGGCTCGTAGTAGCGGATCCAGTAGCCGTCAAAATAGATTTTCTGTTTGCCGTCAATTTCACGCACGGTGCCGTTGGCGGTTGATGCGCTGTTGGATTTTCGCTCTGGCATCTGCGTTCTCAGCCAATCTAAATTGAGAAATTTGTTTTGTACGGCGCCATTCGATTCATCTTGCGCCCGCGCATGCCAATGCTGCTGCAGTGTCGCCGATGCGCACCGATTCACAGCCAGCGAAGCCGGCAGCGTTCTCATGCCAAGACCTTGGACCGGAACATAAGATTATCGTATTATCACAAGATCAATCGAAAAAAAAATTGAATTCTGATTGGATTTGAAAGAGCCCGCAATTTGCGAGTTTCAGTGAATTTTGAAATAATTTTGAATTTCTGTGTCTTTCCACTTACAATTGCCTTCTGTGTGATTCAAATATTGCCTTTGCCGAACAAACATCATTGATGCTCGAAGTTTATGTCATCAGATCTGACCTTAGTCGAAGAAGTGCTTCTCATTCTGCTGGATGATGAGAAAGGCACCTTGCCTCCAGTGCCGCAGCTGACCTTGCATTACGTCTTGGCTGGTGCAGTCCTGATGGAGCTGGCGATTCACAACAGGATTGATTCGGATTTGGAGAAAGTTTACATTTTGGATGGTTCGGATACCGGCGACCCGATTCTTGACAAGTTTCTCAATGAGGTCGAGCAGGGCGAATCTCAGGACAACAAATTCTGGCTGAACCGAATCGCGGATGAAGGAGCTGAGATTGTCGAGTCGGGATTTCAAAGACTGGTTGAGAAAGGCATTCTGTCTGAGACCGAAAAGCGCTTCCTGTGGGTGATTAAAACGCGTTCTTTTCCGACCGTCGACGAGACGGCGGGACGGGATGCCAAGCGTCAGATCATGAACATTCTGTACAGTGATGAGATACCGGAACAAAGAGACATTGTTATTTTCTGCCTGCTTGATGCCTGCGACATGTTTCGTACCATCTTGGGTCCAGCTGAGCTGGCTCGGATGCGCCCGCGCATCAGCGAGGTCTCCAAGCTGGATCTGATCGGTCAGGCAACCAAGAACTCGATTCGGGAAATTGAGGTGGCTCTGGTCGCCACGCACGCTCCTCTGTTCTAATCTTCAGTTTGATCTAAGACCCATAGATTGCTTGCGGCAGCCAAGTTGCTGCCGATGGAAAGAGCCATAATGCGGCCAGCATCAGCAGCTGGATGCATACAAACGGCACACAGCCGCGATAGATATCGACTGTTCGCACCGCCGCCGGTGCGACTCCTCGCAAATAAAACACTGAAAGGCCGAACGGCGGGGTGAGGAACGAGGTCTGGATGTTGATTGCCAGCATCACCCCCAGCCAGATCGGGCTGATTGGAACACCGGGTGTGAGTTCCATCTGCAGCAGCACTGGTGCGACAATCGGCACGACGATGAAGATAATTTCGACAAAATCAAGCACAAAGCCGAGCAAAAACATCGCCAGCATGACGAGCAGTACGGCGGTGAGAGCGCCGCCCGGCAGATTGAGCAGAATATTTTCCACCACAGCATCACCGCCGAGACCGCGAAACACCAGCGCAAACATTGACGCGCCGATCAGAATCAGGAAGATCATGGCAGTAATCATCAAAGTCTGCTGGATAATCTGCAGCAGGATGGATTCTCCGTTCTCATCGGGCAGGGCGTATATCCGCAACAGGGCCGCCGCCAATCCCAGCGCCAAAGCCGCCCCGCTGATCAGCGCGACAAGCAGGGCGGTCGCTTCGGCGGCCGTCAGGGACTGGGACTGCAAGCGCAGATCAAAGATTGTCGCCAGCATGAGCATGATCGCGAGTCCCGCCGCGCCGGCAATGATGATTTTGCCTCTGCCGGGGGCGGCTTTATAACCTGCCATCATGAGTGCCCCGACACCCCCCATCGCCGCTGATTCAGTGGGTGAGGCAAGCCCCGCGAGAATTGAGCCGAGCACCGCGGCGATCAGCGCCAGCGGTGGCAGCACGGTTGCAATCAGCGCCCGCATGGCTGATTTGCCGGTGCAGGCCGGCCGGCCAATCTCAGGCGTGGAACCGGTCGCAGGACTGGTTCGAGGGTGCACAATCGCCACCAGCATTTGATAAGCCATATACAGCGCAGCCAGCATCAGGCCGGGCAGCAGCGCACCCGCAAAAAGATCATGAACGGCTACGGTATCCACCGCAAAATTGCCGACGGAATATTGTGCTTGCTGATACGCGCTTGCGAGCTGATCACCTAACAGTACCAGTACGATCGACGGCGGAATAATTTGTCCGAGGGTGCCGGCTGCGCAGATTGAGCCGCAGGCCAGGGCGGAACTGTAGCCATGGCGCAGCATGACGGGAAGCGCCAGCACGCCCATCGTGACAACGGTGGCGCCGACAATCCCGGTCGAGGCCGCCAGCAGAGCGCCCACCAGGCAGACTGCATAGCCAAGCCCGCCGCGGGCAGTGCCGAAAAGGCGCCCCAAATTCTCAAGCAGCTGCTCGGCGATCTTTGATTTTTCCAAGGTCACACCCATCAGCACAAAAAGCGGAACAGCGATCAGCACCTCGTTGCGCATGATCGAAAAGATCCGATGCGGCATCGCAGCCAGAAAGGAGGCATCAAAAGCCCCGGCTGCCGCTGCGGCCAGCGCGAACAGCAGCGAGACCCCGGCCAGCGTGAACGCAACTGGAAAGCCAAACAGCAGCATTCCGATTGCACTGGCAAAAAGCGCAGCGCACAGCAGCAGCTCAGGCGCCAGCAGAATCTCCATCGTCAGCACCGGCCTGCTCGGCCTGGATTAGAAGTTTCAGTACTGCGCGCGAGTGTCAGGATGCTTTTGATGGCGAGGCAAATGCTCTGCGCCCCCAGAAGCGCCAGAAAAATCAAAATCACGGTTTTGAGAAGATAGATGCCGGGCAGGCCCATGGTTTCAGCGGAGCCTTCGCGCACCGCCCAAGACTTGACGACAAAGGGCCAGGCGTAGATAAACATCGCAATGCAAAACGGGAAGAGGGCGGCCGCGGCCCCGATCAGATTGATCCAGGCCTGGGTCGTGACCGATGCTGAGCGGTAAAAGAGATCCAGTCTGACATGTCTGTCATTGGCCATTGTATATGCGGCGCCGAGCATAAACGCGATCGCATGCAGGTACCAGACAGACTCCTGCATCTGAATGACACCGAACGAAAAAACATAGCGCATCATGACGATCGCAAATTGCGTGAGCAGCATGAGCAGCAGCAGCCAGGCAGCCAGCCGTCCGACAATGGTGTTCAGTGCAGACAGCCCGGTCGCAATGCGGCGCAAGCGGCCGCGCCATCCGGATTCGGTTGCGGCCGCGCTGCCGCGCTGTCGGAAAAGACGTTTCAGATAAGCCGATTCAGCTCGCAGCAGCAGCCACGCGGGCAGCACTAGCAAGCTGCAGGCAGTCAATGCTGCCAGGCTGAAAACGGTGATTGTCAATGCCATCGAGGCAGTACTCAAGCAGGCAGCCTAGATCTGCGATTAAAACATTCACGCGGCTCTAGGCAAAACTCGTGCGCCCGCGTCCCATCCTGTGCTGTCCAATCATCAGGCAGCCGAGAGATGGAGTTGAGATCAAGTCAATTTCGAACAGTTTTTTCACTAGGCCGGCAGACGCTCTGATTCAAATCAGCGCCATGACTGAAACAAGCAGGCGCTTATGGGGTCTGCCTCTCAGTCGCTCAAGGTGTGCTCGCAGTTTCATGTTTCGGTCCCCCATGGCAATGCTGTCAACACAGGGCGAGTATAACTGCATTTCATCGCATTCATTTTCTTTTAGGAAAGGCGCCTGATTTTCAGATTATATGATTCAGAAAAAATCCGTTTTTCCACATCCGTCAAGAACAATTTGCGCTGGACAGGCGTCCTTTCCAAGATGTTGCTCAAAGTGAGCGTGATTTTCAATTAAAATGATTGCACGGTACCAATCATCGACCATTACTGAATTTGATCGATGCAATCTGCAAGCATGAGGTAATCAGCATGACAGCAAAAAATAATCATTGGAAAGCACTGGCGGCAGCTGTCGCACTGGCAGTGATGCCGGTCCTGCCCTGGCAAGCGGCGCATGGTCAGGATGACAGCGTCAAGATCGGGTTTCTGGGCGGTTTTACCGGTCCGATTGAGGGGTTTACGCCGGGCATACTGCAAGGCTCGCAATTCGCCGCCGATCACATCAATGAGGCCGGCGGCCTGCTAGGCGGACGCAGTCTGGAGATTGTCACGGGTGATTCTGCCTGCGAGCCGACCGCGGCCGCAAATGCCGCTGATCGCATGGTCAACTCGGATGAAGTGTCCGCTATTGTTGGCCCGAACTGCTCTGGCGCCGCGATTTCAGCGGCGAACAACGCCGCTGTCCCAGGCGGTGTGGTGATGGTGTCGCCCAGCGCTACCAGTCCGGCGATCAGCGCCATGGACGATAACGATCTCGTATTCAGGACGGTTCCATCTGATGCGTATCAGGGCGAGTCAATGGCAAAAATGCTGATGAGCAAAGGCGTTGACAATATCGCCATCACCTACATCAACAATGACTATGGCAAGGGTTTCTCTGATGCGCTTGCAGGTGCCTTTGCCGCTATGGGCGGTACTGTTGCCGGCAATGAGGCGCACGAAGAGGGCAAGGCTGATTACCGAGCTGAGATCGGGCTGCTGGCAGCCACCGGAGCGCCGATGCTGGCGGTTCTGTCTTATGCCAATGGAGCGGGTCAGACGATTGTCCGCCAGGCTCTCGAAAGCGGTGATTTTGACCGCTTTGTCGGTGGTGACGGCATGCCGGAACAGTCATTGATTGATGGCGTTGGCGCCGAGGCGCTTGAGGGCATGCTGATTACTCGACCCGGTTCGCTCGCTGGCGTGGGCAAGGACCGGTATGGTGAGATTCTTGCTGACAAGGGTGCAGAGGAAAGTCCCTACGGCTCGCAGGCATATGATGCGATGTTTTTACTGGCACTGGCCATTGAGCAAAAAGGCAGTGCTGATCGGGACGGCATGTCAGCAGCATTGCGTGCGGTTGCCAGCCCTCCGGGCGAGATGATTTATCCTGGCGAATGGTCAAAAGCCGTGTCCATTTTAGGCTCGGGCGGACAAGTCAATTATGAAGGCGCTGCGGGCACTCAGGACTTCGATACGGCCGGTGATGTCGCTGGCTTGATTGTCGAGGTCAATGTGCGCGATGGCCAGCTGGTTGAAATCGGTCCCATCGAGTAGCGGTTCGCTTATCTCAGCGCGCAGCCGCTGCGAAGCGATTGTTGCGAGCGGAGCGAGTCAGGCAGACAGACTGATTCAGTTCTGCCAGCGAAGCGGGTTCAGGCCAATTGACGGGGCTCGCTTAGAATCAGCATCTGCACCTGCCGGTTTTTCGAGCGGCAGTGACGCGCTCCGCACGCGACAAATCCAATCGTTTCATGGAAACGCATTGACGCCTCGCTGGGAGGTGTCAGATTCACTTCGCAGCAGATCGCGCCGAGCTGTGAGCGCAGCGCACAGTCTGCAACTGTCTGGCAGAGGCCGCGCGCGATTGACTGACCCTGATATTCGGGCTTGACTGCGATGCGATCAACGTAGAGAAACGGCTTGTACCGACTTTGAAATCATCGGAAATTTTCTCCGGCATACGGCACATCATTGCCGAATGCAAGAATAAACCCGACACATCGCTGCTGTTCAATTGCACCCATGGCAATTGTGCTGTGCGATATCAATTCTCTTAGCTGATTGCGAGTCAGCGAAGACATGTCCGCGGCAAAGTGCTGGCTGAGTTCCCAGACATCATCCAAGTATGCGGAATCCAAACTCAGTTCTTGATGGCAGATGGCAGACTGGTTTTGCGTCATCACAAGCATTGCTGTCAAGTCAATTTCGACTGATTCGATATGAGCTGGCCGTTGCTCAGGAATGCGCGCGGATCCAATCTCAAGGCAGGCAGCTGGCGCGGATCACATTGCATTGATTGAATTTGAGCGTAACAGCGTAAGCCAAGAGCGCAGGTACTGCATACTTTTAGCCCGCTGAGCTGTTTTCCGGGCAGAATGCCGCAGCATCGCACACACCGCTGAAGTCTTGCGGCCCGTCAGGCATCAAACTGGGCATTGAATGATTGATGAGGGCAAGCCGATCAGGCGACGGTTGCAAGTGGGGCTGCCAGCGGCAGGACAGGCTGCCCATTTGTGTGTCGGATTGCAGTCAGAACATCAATTTTGCCGCTGCGGCAGCTCTCGGCGCCAAGCTTTCACGTGTTCGACACGCATTCAGGATGTGCGTCGATATTTTCTGTAGCTGGGTGAAAACCAGACTATGCTCACATGACCGCCGGTACGATGCTCCTGCCAGCGAAGCGGGCCGCGGTATTTTCACTCATGCAAAAGACGCACACAGTGCATCTCTTCAAGATTCTCTGCAAAACTATCCGTCTTGCCGGCCAGCAGCGCCATTCATCTTGCTGCGCAGCGACTTGACCTGCTCCCGGCTGAGCTCAGTCAAGGCCGCAACTCTCTGCGACTCCATGCCCGCCTGCAGCAAATTCAGCGCAACTTTCTCCAGACCCTCCACACGGCCTTCTACGCGGCCTTCCTCGCGAAATGCATCTACAGCTGAAATCATCCTCTTTCGATCCTCCTCGGTCGCCGTCTCCAAACTCAGCACATCCTGCGGCTCAATATCCCTATTGTACCTGCAAATATACCCGATCACCAGCTGCAGCATGCGCTCGCGGCCGCCGCGGCCCACATGCCAGCTGCGGCTGACCAGGTCCGGCCACTGGCCGGGGCCAAAGCCTCTGACCGCCGCCATCGCCCGCACCGCAATGTCAATGCCGGTGCGGTCCAGCGCATGAATGTCGAGCAGCCGGCGCCTGAAATCCAGCGCATAGCCCATGAGCGCCTCGAGGTGCGGTTTCGAGACCGTGCCGAACAGGTCGCGAAAGCGCCGCCGGCACGGTGCGGATAACCGTGCTGCTGCGCCTGGTCTTTGCGCGATAGATGCCAGCAGGGTGTATGAGACTTGCCATAGGACTATTGCCGGCAGGCAAGAAAGCGCCAATTGAATTTGCATCTTGTCCTGTCAATTTTGAAAAGTTCTGCCGCCCGTCCGCGCGCTTAGCTCGCATTGCACTTTGTTGTTAAATCACCTACAATATGGGCCTTTCAATTGGGCGGCACAGGCTGACCGTGCGCCTTGCATTTGAAAAAACGGTTCAAACATAAACGCCACCGGGAGGGGTGTGTCTGCTCCGCAAGGAGCGTCGATGCGCGTTTCGGTGGTTTTTTATTTTTATGCATAACGGAGAAAATTCATGAGTGAGAGCGGCTGGATTCCAGTAATTCTTGGAGTTCTTGGATTGATATCTGCCTGGGTCATCTTTGGATTTGTCAAGCGATTTCCAGAAGGCGAGGGCAAGGTGGTCGAGATATCCAACTCAATTCACAAAGGCGCGATGGTATTCATGCGGCGTGAGTACACAATACTTGCGATCTTCGTTGCTGTCGTTGCCGCCGGCATTGCCATTTCCGATCTTGGACTCAATACGATGGTCGCGTTTTTGCTGGGTGCGCTATGCTCAGGAAGCGCCGGCTACATCGGCATGTATACGGCCACAAAGTCGAATGTCAGAACCACCACTGCAGCGCATAGTCAAGGTGCATCCAGCGCCCTGACTGTGGCATTTTTCGGGGGCTCGATCATGGGCATGACAGTCGCCGCAATGGGTCTGCTGGGACTTGGACTCCTCTATCTGTTTTTCGGATCAGATCCGCACACGGCTCACGCCATTCACGGATTTGGCATGGGCGCCTCGTCTGTCGCGCTGTTTTCTCGCGTTGGCGGCGGCATCTTCACCAAAAGCGCCGATGTTGGCGCTGACCTGGTGGGCAAGGTAGAAGCTGGCATCCCTGAAGATGACCCGCGCAACCCTGGTGTGATTGCTGACAATGTAGGTGACAATGTGGGTGATGTCGCCGGCATGGGTTCTGATATTTTTGAATCCTACTGCGGCGCGATGATCGCCAGCATTGCGATTGCGGCAACTCTGTACAACTCGCCGCTTGGAGCCCAAAACAGCCTGATGTTCCTGCCCTTGGCTCTGGCCTCCGTTGGTATTTTGTGCTCTCTGGCCGGTATTATTCTGGTGCGCGTATTTACCTCCAAGTCTGCTGAAGTAGCGCTGCGTATCGGCACGACCGGCGCCTCGCTGATCTTTATTGCCGCCGCCGCGGGTGTTGTCAGCTGGGTTGGCGTGAGCATGGCAACCTGGGGCGCAGTCTTGGTGGGTGCCGTCGGCGGCATCATCATTGGTCTTGTGACCGACTACTATACCAGTGGCAAGCCGATTCGCAAGATTGCCACCGGCGGCGAGACCGGGCCCGCAACGGTCATGATCTCGGGGCTGTCGGTCGGCATGCAGTCGGTGGTCGTGCCGCTGCTGACGCTGTGCGCAATCATTTACGTCTCCAGCGCGATGGCGGGACTGTATGGTGTTGGCGTGGCCGCAGTCGGCATGCTTGCGACAGTCGGCATGACCATGGCCATTGATGCGTATGGACCGGTGGCCGACAATGCCGGCGGCATCGCTGAAATGGCAGGCCTGGGCGAGGAGACGCGCGAGATCACTGACTCGCTGGATGCGCTCGGCAACACCACTGCCGCAATCGGCAAGGGCTTTGCGATCGGCGCCGCAGCGCTGGCGGCGCTGGCTATCATCACAGCCTATATTCAGACTGTGACCTTGAACAACCCGGATTTCACGCTTGAGATCAATAATCCGGTGGTGCTGTCCGGCATGTTCTTGGGCGGCATCTTCCCATTTCTGGTCAGCTCCATGACCATGAATGCAGTCGGCGATGCGGCATTTGACATGATCAAGGAAATTCGCCGTCAGTTCAAGGAAATCCCCGGATTGCTCGAGGGCAAGGCAGAACCCGACACTGAAAGCTGTGTCGACATTGCGACCAAGGCGGCGCTCAAGCGGATGGTGCCGCCTGGGGTGCTGGCTGTTGCGGCGCCGGTTGTTGTCGGCTTCTCGCCCTTGGGTCCGGAAGCTCTGGGCGGCATGCTCGGCGGCGCGCTGATTGGCTGTGTGCTGCTGGCGCTGACAATGGCCAATGCCGGCGGCGCATGGGACAACGCGAAAAAGTTTGTCGAAAGCGGCAATATGGGCGGCAAAGGCTCGGAGGTTCACAAGGCGCTGGTTGTCGGCGATACTGTGGGGGATCCATTCAAGGATACTTCCGGCCCCTCGATGAACATCCTGATCAATGTGATGGCGATTGTGAGCTTGGTGATTGCGCCTTTGCTGTAGCCGGCCAGGCGTTCATCGCTGACCGGCACATATCACGCTGAAAAGGCCGCTGATACCCTGATATCAGCGGCCTTTTTTATTTGGCTGACTCAAGGTTTCCAGTTCTGCGGGAGCCTGGGTGCGACCAGCTGATTCTTGAGTCGCACGTATTGCGGCAGTCCGTTTTTGTAGGGCGGGTAGTCCTCGCCTTGAATCAGCGGCGCCAGATACTGTCTTGCCTCTGCGGTGATGTCGAACCCGTCTTCGGTGATAAAACTTCGCGGCAGCATTTTTTCGCGGTTCGCAATTCGGGTCAGATCCGCTTCAATCAGGTCCCAGCGGTAGGGAGTGTCTGCCAGTCGCCGAATCGCCGGCATGATTCCAGTTTTTCCACTGGCCGCATATTCCACTGCTGCCTTGCCAACTGCGTAGGCCTGCTCAACGTCGATTTTTGACGCGACATGGCGAGCCGAGCGCTGCAGGTAATCTGCGATCGCATAGTGATGCTTCAAGCCCAGGTCATCCTGAACCATTTGGGCGATCACTGTCGCAGCGCCGCCAAGCTGCGCGTGACCGAACGCGTCGCGGGTGCCCTGCTCAGCCAGAAATCGTCTTTGCTCATCGCGCGCGCCTTCGGAGACGACAATCGTAACGTAGCCATGCTCGGCGACGGTATCGGATACCCTTTTGATAAAACGATGCCGCTCAAACGGGATCTCTGGAAATAAAATGATGATTGGAATCGGCGTGGACGCGTCTTGCGCCATGCCGCCTGCGGCGGCAACCCATCCGGCATGCCGCCCCATGACCTCGATGATAAAGACCTTGGTGGAGGTGCCGGCCATCGCAGCGACATCAAAGCTCGCTTCGCGGGTCGAAACCGCAATGTATTTGGCGACTGAGCCGAAGCCGGGACAGCAATCCGTGACGGGCAGGTCGTTGTCGACTGTTTTGGGGATGTGATTGACCGTCATATTCGGGATCCGGTCCTGAGCCTGCTGGGCCAGCTTCAGGCAGGTGTCGGCCGAGTCGTTGCCGCCGTTGTATAAGAAGTGGCGGATATTGTGCTGCTCAAAGACCTGGATGATGCGCTGGAATTCAAGCTGCTGTTTTTTCGGCTCCTGCAGCTTGTAGCGGCAGGAGCCGAAAGCGCCGGAGGGGGTCTGCCGCAAAGCGCGGATGTCAGCGTCTGATTCCAGGCTGGTATCGATCAGCTGCTCGTTCAAGACGCCGAGTATGCCGCCCTTGGCGGCATAAACTTTATTGATTTGATCAGGGTAGAGTCTTGCGGTTTCGATGACGGCTGCGGCGGATGCATTGATGACGGCGGTTACACCGCCAGACTGAGCGTAAATCAGGTTGCCGGGCTTTGCCATGGTTTGAGCCTGTCGCTGTTTTTGTTGAGCCAAGCGGGCGCTGCGCGCGCGATGGGCAGCAGTTTCTGCCCGATCAGGTGCGGCCTGCCTGCGCTGCCTGACTGTCGAGCAGGGCGATGACGCAGTTCTCAATATTGGTGTATTGCTGAAGCCCCTCGCCGCTGTCATCTTCCGCAGTATAGAAATAGCGGCCTTGAAATTGACTGGAATTGAGCTTGACGACGATGAAATTGCAGTGATTGGCGTGCCAGTACACTGCGGGTCGATCCTCAACCTGCTTGGTGCTTGCATCCGGCTTGATTTCGCAATCGGCAAGATGAATCTCAATCTCATTCGCAAAACGTTTTTTCAGCGTTTCGTGAATCACTCTCAATTCGTTGTCTGTGTAGTCGAGCATGGCAGGGATTATAGACCGATGCTGATGTCGTTTTGGATCGGCATCCCCTAAAATCGCGCTAGAGCAATATTCGCGCATCAATCGGCTGCGGTGAGAAAAATCGGGAATCGGCCTGTGCAAGCGCACTGAGCGGCAGCCGCAGCGCATGGGCCTGATGATCACTGCACGGCATCCGCCCGCTGGCAAAATCCTGCCTCATCTCGCGGATGCGATTCTCGCTGTTATGTTAATTTCAGCATAACTCGGAAAACAAGATCAAGTCGCTGCGCAGCGGCTTTGCGGGCGTCGGTGTGCCGTGCGGGAAGTTTGGGGCCAATGCGGTGTGGCGGATGGCCAATGCGCTGGATTGCAATCTGCTGTGCCTGCTGCGGACGCTGCGGCTGGCCAGGTGGCTGACCGCCCCGAGGGCGGCAAAGGGCTTGGGATTGACTGATTGCCGCCGGGCAAGGCGGGTGTGCGCCTGCCGGGGGCGGGAAGCGGCGGCGCGGCGCCGCATCGGTCGGTTTTGTGGGAAATGCGGCGCTGAAAGCGCGGCCAGCCTGGAATCCGGGGCGGCCGGGCAGGTCGAACCGACGAATTCGGCGGCCCGTCCTCACCCTCAGCATTGAACGTGCCGATTTGGGAAATTCCGGTAGTGGCTCAGTTTGAACATTGCAAAGCCTGCGTGGGGAAAAGGCGGCCAGGAGGCCGCCCTGTGTTCGGGAGGTTCCGCGATCCTCCAGCGATATCCGGTTCCGGATTGACGCCCTCGCGTGGCCCGCACTCCAGATAACCGGATGGCTCAGCTGTCGAGGTCCGGACACATCCAATGCTGCCTTGCGGTCTGGCTCCATGCACTCACGCCGGCGAGGATCCGGGTTCCGCCGCGCGTGCCGTTGCACATGCAGTCCGCAATGTCCTGCCGCGTGCTGGCCACCGCAAAGCACCCGGTCCGGTTAATGTACTCTCCTTCCCCTCCTAGTTCCCCTCCTAGAATGGCCGAGCCGTCAGGTTGCAGGTTCTGCTCCGCATTCGTGAACTCGCCCCGGGTCTTGAAGCAGCGGCGGCTTACCGCCTGATCCCCTGCGATAAGTTCAATAACATAACGGGTACTTTTTTTCAGGTTGGAGAAGGTAGCGGTCTGATCTGCTATGGCACTGCCACTCCTGAGCGTTCCAAGCGACTGGGTATCAGCCACAGCCGAACCGCCGCTCTCGTTTTTCATCACTCTTAAAGAAAGCAGAATGCCTTCATCCGGAACTGCAATACCTGTAGAGCTAGTGAAAGTGGTAGCTGGAAGTCTCTCTATATTCCTTGAGAGACTGCCTCCTACGGTGCCTGGAAGGTTAATTAATGAATCACGCAACTCCATCAAGCCACCGTCTGTGCAGGCAACCGTGCCGACGGTCGAGGGAATGACCAGCATCTGGGCCTGCGCCGGCCATGCGATGGCCGCAAGCAGCAGGAGGGTTGCTAGTTTAGCGAGGGGGGGGTAAATTAAGGAAATCTTTCATTGCTTTCTCCAGAGTGAAATGACATTTCAGTAACTATACCACATTTCAACCGGCAAACGGGCGGATTTTCAAACTGGGCCACTGCCGAAATTCCGCACTAATTTTTAGCTGAGTGTAGCATGTATATAATTCCCAACCGAAACTGCTGCGATGGGCTAACAGTAAGCTCATCTGATTATTGCTGTTTGATTTATATTATGGAGAGTCATGATCAGACAGTCATTGCATAACTATTCGAACTTGCCGCTCAGCAGGCTGATTGCATGAATTGCGCTGTGAACCCGATACTCGCTGAGGTGTACCGCGGGCAGATGGTTGAGAGCTTTCACCGCGGGGCGGCCGCGGTGTGCGATGCAGCAGGAAATCTGCTGGAGCGCACTGGTGATGTTGAGCGCCTGATCTACCCGCGCTCAGCCATCAAGCCGCTGCAGGCGATGGCATTGGCTGAGTCCGGCGCCATAGAGCGTTTCGGCTTGACTCACTGCGAAATCGCCTTGGCTTGCGCCTCGCACTCGGGTCAGCCGCTGCATGTCGACCGCATTCGTCAGTGGCTGGCAAAAATCGAAGTGCATGAATCGTCATTCGAATGCGGCAGCCAGCCGTCTACGCATCGCTCGACCCGCCTGGAAATGATTCGCAGCAGTCAGGCGCCAACGGCCATCTACAACAACTGTTCCGGCAAGCATGCCGGCTTCATGACGATTGCAAAATATCAAGGTGCGCCGATCGCGGGTTACACGGACTATGCTCATCCGGTGCAGCAGCAAGTGCTTGCAGTTGTGGAAGAGCTGACCAGCGAGCCTGTTACAAATCGCGAAGGTGGACTGGATGGCTGCGGCATTCCAGTGATTCCAATCTCGCTGACGGCCATCGCACGGGCGTTCGCCCGCCTGGCCGGCGGCGCGTTTGAATCCGCAAAGCGGAAAAGGGCCGCTGAAAGCATCTGTCTGGCTATGCAGAGGTATCCCGAGCTGGTCGGCGGCGAACAGCGCTTTTGTACGGCAGTGCCGAAATTCACACACGGCCAGGTGTTGATCAAGGTGGGTGCCGAAGGCGTATATGCCGGTCTGGCGACTGCGCCGAGACCGCTTGGCTTTGCGCTGAAGATTGATGACGGTGCGCGGCGGGCGGCAGAAGTCGCAATGGGCGCGCTGATTCTCAGGCACTGCAGACTGACTGGCGAGGCCAAAGACGGCTTGGCTCCATGGCTGGCTCCGCAAGTCCATACAGTCGCGGGCAAGCCCGCCGGCAGCATGACTGCGGCCAGCGCTTAGAAATCCTGCATCACTCCACTTGAACCCCAGCTTCCAGCGAGCTTTTGCCTATGAATCAATTCGACTCAGCCAGTGAATCCATGCAGCGGCCGCGCTACACGGGTGTTCCGACTTTCATGCGTACAGCGCTAATGCCGGCCGATGGCTGGCAGCAGGTGGATATCGGTCTGATCGGCGTGCCCTTCGATGGCGGCGTGACCAATCGAACCGGCGCCCGGCACGGCCCCCGCGAAATCCGCAATCAGTCCAGTCTCATGCGCCGCATCAATCAGTCCTCTGGAATCTGTCCATATGATCTGGCATGCGTGGCAGATCTGGGGGATGCCTGGGTGCAAAAGCCGTTTCATCTGGAGGCCAGCCTTGATGAGATTCAGGCGTTTTATGCACAGGTGCATGCGCACGGGATTGTGCCGGTTTCGGCTGGCGGCGATCATTCGGTCACGCTGCCGATTTTTCGTGCGATTGCCGCCGAGCGGCCAGTTGGCATGGTGCATTTCGATGCCCACTGCGACACTGGCGATGACTATCTGGGGTCAAAATTTCACCATGGCGCGCCGTTTCGCCGCGCGGTTGAGGAGGGGCTTCTGGATCCCAAAAGAACGGTGCAGATCGGCATTCGCGGCTCGCTGAATGATCGCGATATCTGGAAGTTCAGTCACGACACCGGCATGCGCGTAGTCTACATGGAGGAATATGCTGAGCGGGGCTGGCAGGCGGTCATCGAGGAAGCCAAATCCATTGTGGGCCAAGGACCAGTCTACGTCAGTTTTGATGTTGACGGACTGGATCCGGTCTATGCACCGGGCACGGGCACTCCGGAAGTTGGCGGATTCTCGACCCTGGAAGCGCAGTTCATGATCCGTGCGCTGCAAGGGCTGAATCTGATTGGCGGCGATGTGGTTGAGGTGGCGCCGCCCTTTGATCCGTCAGGCAATACGGCTCTGGTCGGTGCGACCATGATGTTCGAGATTCTGTGTGTCGTGGCGGATGCAGCGGTGTCGAGAGATCGCGCCGACGCTTGATTTCAGCCGACCCCGGCAGCTGCCGCCGCAATTTTCAGCGGCAGCTCTGCGCAGATGTAGTCGGCAATGCCTGTCACGAGTTTTTTGGCGGCATCGCGATTCACATCCATATGTGTAACCAGCCGCGTCGTTCCATTGGTCTCCGCGCCGCCGATGACAATATCCCGCTGGCGCAGAAATTCCGGCAAGCCAGCCAGCAGGGAATTCTCAGCGCACATGAAAATCATGTTGGTCTGATGCGGGTGAAATCGAACTTGCAGCTCGTCGATTTGTGCCAGTTCAGCTGCAATCCACCTGGCGTTTTCATGATCCTCTTGCAGGCGCTCGATATGGTGCTCAAGCGCATGAATTGCGGCAGCGGCCAGTATGCCCGCCTGACGCATGCCGCCGCCGACCATTTTTCTCAAGCGGCGGGCGGTACGGATTGTCTCGCGACCACCGCACAAAACTGAACCCACCGGGGCGCCCAAGCCTTTTGAAAAACAGCAGGTCGCTGTATCAAACTGTGCGGTGATGGAGCTGACATCAACGCCGTGAAACAGAGCGGCATTGAATACGCGCGCGCCATCAAGATGAAAGGCCAGTCCAGTGGCTTGCACAAACCTTTTTGCCTCTGCTAGATATTCCATCGCCAGTGCAATGCCGTTATTTGTGTTTTCCAGACAGAACAAACGGGTCTTTGCAAAGTGATTGTCATCAGGCTTGATCATCTGCCTAGCCTTGAGCAGATCAATCTCGCCGTCGGCGTTGAAATCAAGTGGCTGCGGCTGAATGCTGCCGAGCGCTGCTGCGCCGCCCGCTTCATATTTGTAGTTGTGGGCCGCTTGACCAGCGATGTATTCATCACCGCGCTCACAATGCGTCATCAGGCCGAGCAGATTGGCCTGGGTGCCGCTTGCAACAAACAGTCCGGCCTCCAGCCCCAATCTCTCAGCCGTCATCTGCTCAAGGCGGTTGACTGTCGGGTCTTCACCATAAACGTCATCTCCGACTTCAGCCTGAGCCATCGCTTGGCGCATGGGCGGTGTCGGGCGGGTGACTGTATCGCTGCGAAAGTCGAAAGTCATCTCTTAGCATTGTCTGATGAGACAGATTCTTCATGAGCGCGGGTCATTGAAGTTGGATATCCGATAGATGAATGCGTTTATTCATTGCGATCTTGGTCAATTTAGAAAAAGATGGATTGGCATACACAGTGGCCGAGCGGTCTGACGGCAAATCATGACTTTTCGGGTTTGGCAGGTTTACGTTTGTCGGCTTGAGATGATGCGCAAAAAAGAACCCTTCGTACACCCGTCTGGAAAGGAAAAAGAGTATGCATTTCGGATGATTTCTGATCATGAGGAGGTTCTTTGCTCACATGCCCCAGACGGTCACCCGGCGGCTGCCGGCTGACTCTTGGCGCCGGAACACCTTCTCATCCCAGGAGCGACTCTCCGAGCGGTCGAAGACCACCAGATGGCCAGCGGCTGCGGCGCACCTTGCACTCGATCACCTCTCTTTGTCTTTCTGGCCCCCACTCGATCAGCCGGTCGGTGCGCATCCGCCCCAGCCCGCACTCCCGCTTGATGCGCCCGCCGGCGCTCACCACCCGCTGCAGGAACGCCTGCAGCAGCTGCGGGGCCGCCGCCTTGCAGTCAAAGCGCTCCACCCAGTGCTCCGAGTGCTCTCTGAAGAAGGCCTGGAACGGCTCCATGAGCTTGTCCATCATCAATTTCCCGTCCTCGACAAGCCAGGCGGTCCCATGCGGGATGAGCCAGCCGGCATCGGTGATCAGCTCGCGCGGAATCACCTCGCGGCAGATGGCGTTGGCCGCGCGCACCGGCTTGTCCGGGGCGATCAGCCCCAGCTCCCGCACATGCTGCACATCGTCGGGTGTGAACGACCGGCTCCCGCTGTGGCTGGCCAGGGGCCCGATGACCCGCCTGACGCGTCCCTCGCGCAGCTTTTCGGCCAGCTGGTCCAGATGCGTGTTGCGCCGCCGGATCAACTCCTCCCGGGCATCGATGATATCACTCTGCTCAATTGTCATGCCAAGGTCCCGGATTTTCTTCAGCGCCTCATGCGCCAGCGCATTGACCAGCCACGGCTGGCCGGTGTCTTCGGTGTGCTGGCGCAGCAGGGCGCGGGTCTCAGCCTCAGTGAAGTCCCCCAGCCGCAGCGACTTGGCCATGATGCTGAAGGCGCTGCCGCCGGTGATGACCGCCTTCTCGGCGCTGGAGTGGATGCGGCAGTCTCTCACATCGCGGATGCCGCACAGGATCACGCACTGCGGAAACCGCTTCGGGCGCCTTTGATAGCCAGAGCGCAGCTGGCGCAGCGCTGAGATCAGCGTGTCGCCGACCCGGGCGTCGATCTCGTCGAGCAGCAGGATCAGCGGCTTTGCCTCGGCCGCCGCCCAGCGGACCAGCAGCTGCCGCAAGGCGCCATGGGCAGTCAGGATATCGGACCACATGCCGTGCTCCGCAGCATCGCCGTGAACGATCTGCGCCTCGGTCGCCAGCTCGCCCAGAATCGCCTGCATGGCAGCATGCACGTTTTCCCGCGCGGCCTGGGCCGCCTCAACATTGACATACAGGGCGCGATAGCGATGGGATTCGTTCAGCTCATCGCGCAAGGCGCGCAGCGCCGAGGTCTTGCCCGTCCGGCGCGGGGCATGCAGGATGAGGTATCGCTTGCGCTCGATCAGTCCATAAATTTCGTCCCGGTCCGTACGGTCAAGTGGCGGAATGTGATAGTTGTCATCTGCAATGACCGGGCCGGCAGTGTTGAAGAATCGCATGGCGCTGGATTATAGTGCGCAATCATGTCTCGGAGTGAATCCACGGCTTCAGCGCAAAGAAATAAGGATTGAACGGTGAATTGGCGGTTTTTGCTCGGCTAAATATTCATGCCAAAGTCTGTGCCGCAGCCGATTGCGGCATGTTCACCAAAGAAACTCAGCGATACATCAGTATGACCATTTGCTTCTGGCTTGGCAGTCTCGTATTCATGAAAGGAGGCGTGATGGATCGCAGCCTCGCATTGAGTCTGCCGGAAAGATGATTGCAAGCAGGTCAGTTTTTCATTTTCGCCAATGAACTGGCAATGCCCAGATAACTATGCGGTGTCATTGCGCGCAGTGCGGTCTTTTCATCGGCCGGCAACTCAGTCTGATCGATGAACTGACGCATGTCGCTGCCAGACACAGCCAAGCCGCGCGTCAGTTTCCTCAATTCCTCATAAGGCATCTCGCTGCCGTGCTTGCGCAGTACCGTTTGTATCCCTTCGCTGAGCACTTCCCAGGCCTCTTCCAGATCTGCATTCAGTCGCTGTGAATTCACTTCAAGCTTGCTCAAGCCAGCTTCGACTGCGCCATAGGCAATCAGACTGTGGCCGAGCGGAACGCCCAGATTGCGCAATACCGTCGAGTCACTCAAGTCGCGTTGCCAGCGGCTGATTGGGAGCTTGTCCGCCAAATGCCCGAAACCTGCATTCGCCAGGCCAAGATTGCCCTCTGCGTTCTCGAAATCGATCGGATTGACTTTGTGCGGCATGGCCGAGGATCCGACTTCGTCTGCCACGACTTTTTGCTTGAAGTAGCCAATCGAGATATAACTCCATAAGTCTCGGGAAAGATCCATCAAAATTGTATTGATGCGAGTCAGCGCATGGCAGTACTCTGCGATGTAATCGTGGGATTCAGTCTGTGTTGCAATGGGGCTGTAGGTCAGCCCGAGAGTCTCAACAAACTGCCTTGAGACTGCCAGCCAATCGATTTGCGGATAAGCGCTGCAAAGCGCGTTGAAGTTTCCCGATGCGCCCGCCAATTTTCCGCGCATCGCAACTGCCCGAAAACTTTCCAGCTGTTTTTCGAGGCGATAGGCGAAAACCCGAAATTCTTTGCCCACCGTGGTGGGCGATGCCGGCTGTCCGTGAGTTCTTGCCAGCATCGGAATCTCTGCCGTTTGCACCGCCAGTGCAGAAAGCTTCTCAATCAGACTCTTGACGGCCGGCACGAAGATCTCATCTTTCGCGTGTTTGAGCATGAGCGCAAAACAGTTGTCGTTGATATCGTACGAAGTCAGTCCAAAGTGAATAAACTCGATCGAGGCGCGAAGTTCGGCGATGTTCTGCACCTGATTTTTCAAAAAATACTCAAGCGCCTTGACATCGTGGTTGGTTTTCTGCTCGATATCCTTGACTGCGAGTGCATCGCCGAGTGAGAAATTCATGACAATCTGCCGCAATTGGGCGCAGGTTGATTCGCTGAATGCAGGCAGCTGCTTGACCTGCGGGTGCGAAGCCAGGCAGATCAGCCATTCGATCTCAACATGCAGCCGCAGACGGATCAGTCCGAATTCGCTGAAGTAATTCCGCAAGGCGGCGGTGCGTCCGATGTAGCGGCCATCCAGCGGCGAAAGCGCCTGAACAGAAAATTCTCGGGCAGGTTGATTCACTTTCAATGAACCGCAGCGCTGACCGTTTGTTCAGGCAAGTCGATTGCTGCGCTCAGGCAGCAGCGAACAGGTAGTGCTCCGCGAGCATCACGGCAAACAGCACTGCCAGATACTGAATTGAATACTGAAAAATGCGTTTTGCCAGCCGGTCGCTGTAATGCCGGTACAGCTCAATGACCAGATACAGGAAGTACCCCCCCAATAATGTTGCGGCCGCAAGATAGACATAGCCAGACATGCCGGTTGCAAACGGCATGACTGAGACAGTGCCGAGCAGCGCTGTGTACAGCAGCATATGCAGTCGGGTAAATTTCTGGCCATGAGTGACCGGCAGCATTGGGATATCAGCGTTTTCGTAGTCCTTGCGACGATACAGCGCCAGTGCCCAGAAGTGCGGCGGTGTCCAGCAGAAAATAATCAGAAACAGCAAGAAAGCATCCCCATGCAGCTCGCCGGTGACCGCGGTCCAGCCCAGTACTGGCGGCATGGCCCCGGCGGCGCCGCCGATGACAATATTCTGCGGTGTGGCATGCTTGAGAAATACCGTATAGATCACGGCGTACCCGATCAGTGATGCGAATGTCAGCGCCGCCGTCAGAACATTCACGCCGAGGGCCAGAATAAACATTGAGATGACGGCCAGGGAAGCTGCAAAAATCATCGCTGGAAGCGTTTCGATATGGCCGCTTGGCAGCGGGCGGTTGCGAGTCCGCTGCATCATAGAGTCTTTTTCTTCATCCAGAATATGATTGACCGCCGCGCCGGCAGCCGCCGCAAATCCAATGCCGCAGGTGGCGAGAATGAGTGTCGCCAGCTGTGGCAGCTGCTCGGATGCCAGAAACATGCCGGCAATCGCGGTAAACATGATGAGCCCGACGACTCGAGGTTTGGTGATGCGGTAGTATTCGCGCAGCGAAAAACGCACTGCACCGCTGTGCGGCTGCGCGGAATGTACAGAAGCGTCGGATTTCATCGGCGTTCGTCTTGCCAGCTCAATTGATTACATGGATGCATCGGTCAGGAAAATTCAGGCGGCGGGTCAGGATCGCCCGCATCCAAGCCTTCAGCCGCGCGTATTTTGCGGCCTGAAAGTGAAAGCGAAGTATATCACAAGCAATGCTGCGCATAAGGCATACCATTGAAATGCGTAGGCTTTATGCCGATAGATCCAGTCGTCGGATGGCGGACTCCAAGCCGGTCCAAATCCGTCCGGGTGCGCTGGGTCCAAGCGGACTGCAAACCCTTGCAAACGGTAGTCAGCCGCGCTTTCGAAACGCTCCAGATCCAATGTTTGCCATACTTTCTGCCAGCCCTCGGTCAGCGGCTTATCGGCTTTGAGAACGAATGGATCAGGCGGCGGGATGAAGGCGATACCGCTGATTTTCGTTTCTCCCCTGGCGGGCCGCGCGCTGGGCTCGATGCGCCTGTCGGCCGCCGCCGGAATCCAGCCGCGGTTAACCAGCAAAGCAGTGTGTGCGCCGGCGAATCGAAGCGGTGTGATGACATGCAGCCCGGCTCGGCCTTGGTAAATCTGGTTGTCGAGATAAAACTCGTGCTCGCTGTCCCACACCCCCCGCGCGTGAATTTGTCGGTATTGCATCAGCGGTGCGTTCTCAATCGCTGCACCGACGGTGATCGGCGGCGCTTCAAGCCGACTTTGGTAGAGCTGCTGAATCGCCGTTTTTTGCGCGGCACGATCCGTTTGCCACAGCCCCAAGGCGGCAAAGATCGGTGCGATGATGGCGACCGCCAAAGTGGGAATTAGTCTGGGGCGAAACACGATTCTCATCGGTTGCCTGCCACTTTGCGGCTGTGACTTGGATACAATAACGCCATCATGCTCGCCACCGCTTCGATAATCTCATGACTTTCAGCACCGCTGTCATTGTACTGCTGGTATTGGCGATGATTGCCAGCTTGGGTTCTGCCATGTGGTACATGGTCAAGGATCAAGGAGAGGGCGATCGGACCGCCAAGGCGCTGACCGCGAGAATCGCAATCTGGGGGGTGCTGTTTGCAGTAATCGCCGGCGGTATTTATTTCGGCTGGATTACACCGAGCAACACAATTCCAGTCTAAGTTTTCTCAAGCCTGCCGCATCTTTTGCAGGCAGGCGCAGCGCTCTTCGCATCAGACTACATAGACAAATATAAACAGCCCCACCCAGACGGTGTCGACGAAGTGCCAGTACCAGGCGGCCGCCTCAAATCCGAAGTGGTGCTTCGGCTGAAAATGACCGCGCATGCAGCGCAGCAGAATCACCAGCAGAATAATTGCGCCGATGGTGACATGGAGGCCATGAAACCCTGTCAGCATGAAGAAGGTGGCGCCGTAGACACCGGTGCCCAGGGTCAGACCCAGATCGGTGTACGCGTGAGCGTATTCATACCCTTGGAAGAACAGGAACACAAATCCAAGCAGGACCGTCACTGCCAGCCAGAAATTCAAAGCGCCGCGCTGATTTTTCTTCAGCGCCCAGTGTGCAATGGTAACTGTGACACTGGAAGTCAGCAGAATCAGAGTGTTCCAAAGCGGAATGCCCCACGCGCCAATGGTCGAGAACTGTCCGGCAGCGGTGACATTCGTATCAGGACTGATCAAGGCTGCGCCTTCCGGTCCGGCGGTGGGCCAGCCGCCATCGTAGCCCATCCATAGCAGGTCGGTTTCAGCCAGCCATGGGACCGCGAAATTGCGGGTATAGAACAAGGCGCCGAAGAAGCCGGCGAAAAACATCACTTCGGAGAAAATAAACCACAGCATGCTCATGCGGAATGAGATATCAACATGGGCATTGTATCTTCCTTTTTCGCTTTCGAGCACCACGACGCCGAACCAGCCGAACATCATCACCGCAATGATCAGCCCGCCTGCGAGCATCACCCAAGGCGCCATATTCACATCGTTGAGCAGCATGACGAAGCCGCCTGCCAGCGTAAATAGTCCCACGGATGCGACTAGCGGCCATGGGCTGGGGTCGGGGAGATAATAATCGCCGTTGGTAGCGCTCATTGACAATCCTCGCAGTGGTTAGGTTCAGTATTTATTCAGCTGAGCTGCGGTCATGTGCTCAGCCAGCTGAGGCGGCAGTCTGTTTCACCTCAAAGAAACTGTACGAAAGCGTCAGCGTTGAGGTGTCTTTGGCCAAGTCCGGGTGAATGTAGAACACCACCGGCATTTGTCTCTCCTCGCCTGCGCCCAGCACTTGATTGGCGAAGCAGAAGCACTCGATTTTGACGAGGTGCCGGGCAGCGTCCATCGGGGCTACACTCGGAATGGCCTGTCCGGTCAGACTTCGCCCTGAAGTATTGGTTACAGTGTAATTCACTTCATTGACTTGTCCGACTTTCACTTTGACCCTGGATACCTGCGGCTGTATTGACCATGGCAGGCCGTTGGTCGAATTGCCGGTAAATTCGATCCACACATCGCGGTTCTGATCGAAGGCATCCAGCTGTGCGATATCCGAAACGTCGGCAATGGCGGGCTTGCCGCCAATGCCGGTAACTTCGCAAAACAGATCATACAGCGGCACCAGCGCATAGCCAAAGCCGAACATGCCGAACACCGTGCAGGTCAAGCCGATGATCAGCCGCTTGCTGACGGGGCGCTTGGGTGTTTTTGCCATATCAGTAATGAGACGCTTGGATGACCATGATGGCGACAAAGAAGAACAGCGCAACACCGCCCAGAATCAGCGCCAGGCGAATGTTCTTCTTGCTCGGCGCAGGCTTGTCCCTTGATTCCATTGCTCGCTTTACTTGACTGTCGGCGGGGTCGAGAAAGTGTGATAGGGCGGCGGCGAGGCCACTGTCCATTCGAGCCCTTGCGCGCCTTCCCAGACTTGGGCGGTTGCCTTTTTGGCTTTGCCCCGCACACACTGAATAATCACAGCCAGCATCAGCAGCTGCGACAGGCCCAAGCCAAAAGCTCCGATGGAGGAGATGACATTGAACTCGGTAAACTGTACGGAATAGTCCGGTATGCGCCTCGGCATGCCGGCCAGGCCCAGAAAATGCTGCGGGAAGAACGTGACATTGAAGAAGATTGTGGTCAGCCAGAAGTGCGCTTTGCCGAGACGCTCGGAATACATTCTGCCGGTCCATTTGGGCAGCCAGTAGTAAGTTGCGCCCATCATAGACATGATGGAGCCGGCAAACAGCACGTAGTGAAAATGGGCCACCACGAAATAGGTATCGTGATACTGGAAGTCAGCCGGCACAATCGCCAGCATCAGTCCCGACAGGCCGCCGATGGTAAACAGAAACACAACCGCCAGTGCGAACAGCATCGGAGTCTCAAAGGTGATGGAGCCGCGCCACATCGTGGCCACCCAGTTGAATACTTTGACGCCGGTGGGCACCGCGATGAGCATGGTGGCATACATGAAGAACAGTTCGCCGGCTAAAGGCATGCCAACGGTGAACATATGATGCGCCCACACGATGAATGACAAAAAGGCAATGCCGGCGGTAGCAAACACCATTGAATCGTAGCCGAAAAGGGGCTTGCGGGAAAACGTTGGAATAATCTGCGAGACGATGCCGAAAGCAGGCAGAATCAGAATGTAAACCTCAGGATGGCCGAAAAACCAGAAAATATGCTGAAACAGCACCGGATCGCCGCCTCCGGCCGGATCGAAAAATGCGGTGCCGAAGTGCCGATCAGTCAGCAGCATGGTGACCGCGCCGGCCAGCACTGGCATTGCCGCGATCAGCAAGAATGCGGTGATCAGCCAAGTCCAGACGAACAGCGGCATTTTCATCAGGTCCATTCCCGGGGCGCGCATGTTCATGATGGTGACAATGACGTTGATCGCACCGAGCACGGACGAGATGCCCATCATATGGATGGCCAGAATGGTCATGTCCACCCCGACCCCGCCCTGGACCGACAGGGGGGCATACAGCGTCCAGCCGGAAGCCGGCCCGCCGCGATGGTAAACAGACTGCCGAGCAGCATTGCGAAGGCAAACGGCAGAATCCAGAAACTCCAGTTGTTCATGCGCGGCAGAGCCATGTCAGGCGCGCCGATCATCATCGGGATCAGCCAGTTGGCGAAGCCGACAAAACCGGGCATGACGGCTCCGAAAATCATGATCAGGGCGTGCATGGTCGTCATTGAGTTGAAAAACTCCGGATGCAGCAGCTGCAGTCCCGGCAGGAACAGCTCAGCTCGCACTGCCAGGGCCATCACACCGCCGACAAAGAACATGGTGAGTGAGAAAATCAGATACATCGTGCCGATGTCTTTGTGGTTGGTCGAGGTCAGCCAACGCATGACGCCGGAGGGGCGATGGTCGTGATGATCGTCGTGTGCTTGTGTTTCCGCAATTGCCATTTTGCTATTTACCCATGGGAAGTTTATTCTGGTTCTTGAGTGTCATCAGTCAGCGTCTGGCGGCGATCTCAGACGGCTGGACGAGATCGCCGACGCTGTTGCCGAGCGCATTGCGCTCATAGGTGATGACCGCGGCGATATCCTCATCGCTCAGCTGCAGTCCGAAAGCCAGCATGGTGGTGCCGGGCTTGCCGTTGAGTACGATATCAATATGATCGGCAACGGGTCCGGTGGCGATTTCGCTGCCGGTCAGCGGCGGGAACGCCGGCGGCACGCCTTGGCCTTCCACTCCGTGACAAGCCAGGCAGTTGACGTAGACCTGCTGGCCGCGCTCCAGCAGCTCGTCCATTGTCCATATGCGGTCACTGGCTGCGACTTGCATGGCCGCTCCAGCATCTCCGCTGGCATCGGCCAGCTGCATGCTTTCGGCCGCGGCGACGGCCTCGGCAGGCTTGTTCTCATCCAGCCAGGCTTGGAAGTCCTCAGCTGAGCGGACATCGGCAACAATCGGCATGAAGGCATGATCCTTGCCGCACAGCTCTGCGCACTGGCCGCGATAGATGCCCGGCTCGTCGATGGTGACCCACATTTCGTTGATGTAGCCCGGGATGGCATCTTTCTTGATGCCGAATTTCGGAATCCACCAGGCGTGAATGACATCATTGGAGGTCAGCAGGAATCTGATTTTAGTATTCGCGGGCAGGACCACGGGATTGTCGACCTCAAGCAGGTAGTGCTCGCCTTTCGGCTCGCGATTCTCAATCTGGGCTCTGGGAGTCGAAAGATTGGAGAAGAAGCCGATGTCATGTTCCAAATACTCGTAATGCCACTTCCATTGATAGCCCGTGATCTTGACAGTCAGTTCCGAGTCGGTGGTGTCTTCCATAAACAGCAGCGTCGCCGTTGACGGAATGGCCATGCCGATCAGAATCAGAAACGGAATCACGGTCCATACGACCTCCAGCTTGGTGCTGTGGCTGAACTGGCTGGCTTGATGACCTTTGCTTTTGCGGTGCGCGTACAGCGAGTAGAACATGACGCCGAACACAGCAACGAAGATGATCAGGCATACGACCATGATCGCGTTGTGCAAGTCTAGGATGCGGCTTGCAGTCGGCGACGAAGGCGGCGGCAGATTCAGCCCCCATTCAGCGCTGGCAGTCAACGGAAACAGCGCAGCGGCAGCCATCAGCGTCTGCACAAAACCTCGTGTTCGCTTGAAAGTTGATAACATCAATGAGCTCCCTTGTGGGCTTGTTCTGAGTCTGGATGCAATTTATATATTATCTTGAGAGCGCTGCGTCAGGCGGAGGTACAGCCGATGCTTGGCGCTGCCGGTCAGAAATTCTCCGAATTCCATGTATGTTCCATGTGAGCCGAGCTGCAGCTGAGCCGGCTCATGGCGATTCGCCCCAGGCTGGATTCTGACACAGGTCCAATGCAGCACAAATGAGTGAACTGTCTTTTTATATTTTCGCTGTTTGGTCAGATGGACGAATTGATGGCTGATCGCCAGCAGGTCCGCATCTTTATTTTGCAGGAACGCCAAGCGCGTTCCGAGTGCGAGCAGCGCAATTTCCAGTCCGGCAAAGGGCAGGACGAGCCAAGCGCCCATAAATGCAGATATTATAGCAATCACAAAAATGACGCACGCTAGAACCGCAAGGCATATTTTCAGCGCAGAAAAATTACTTTCGCCATTGGCCGACAGGGCAATCACTTCAACGGGCATGCTTTGGCTTTGAGTATGGCTGCGGGCCGGAACAGTCTTCGGGTCCGTGCGCTGTCCGTCTGCAGCCCGAATGGGATACAAGCGCTTGGCCGGCGCATAACGCGGCGCCTGCGCTCTGTCGTCGTTGAATGTATTCCTGAAACTGGTGGTTTTTACGGTTGTCATCAATGAAGATGTTTGTTGAAGATTGTGGCAAATTGTAGCGAATTCAGTCTGGTGAAGATGTCAAAAATGGAGATTGCAATCGCTGCCGGCGATCAATTCGATGAAGCCTTGCTTAGCGGACCCATAGGTTTGTTGCGCATGAAAGCCGGCAATCTGAAAATATCAAGCGGTCTTGGATTGTCTGGTTAAAGACCTCAATGCCAAGCAGATCTGTGTGGATGTCATACCACTGCTGCAGGCCGGATCGGCAGCCATCCGGGGATTTCGCCTGACGATCGCTTGGATTGGCCTGGCGGCGCGGATTCATGCCGTTGCGTCACCGAGCAGCTGATCGATCACGAATGCGCACTCAATTGCAGTTTCAGCAAAACTGCCGTCGCGCCCCGACTTGCCGCTGTGCCCGGAATGCATCTCGGTCCGGAGCACCGCCGGGCGGCCGCCGGTATTGCAGTGCCGAATTTTGGCGGCCCATTTGGCGGGCTCCCAGAAGCCAACGCGGGTATCGTGCAAGCCGCCGCTGATGTAAAGCGCTGGATACTCGCCGGCAGTGACATTGTCGTACGGTGAATAAGATTTGATGTAGCGGTAGTATTCGGGTTCGTTCGGATTGCCCCACTCGTCCCGCTCGATCACGGTCAGCGGCAGGGACTCGTCCAGCATCGTCGTGACGACATCGACAAACGGCACATGTGCCAGCGCCGCACGGCAGCGGCCGCCTCTGGTCATCAGGTAGTTGCCAACGACCAGCCCGCCGGCGCTGCCGCCCTCAATCGCCAGTTTTGCGGGCGAAGTGATGCCGGCCTCGATCAAGTAGTCGGCGCAGGCATTGAAGTCTTCAAAGGTGTGCTTCTTGTTCTTGAGCTTGCCATCAAGGTACCAGCTTCGGCCGAATTCGCCGCCGCCGCGGATGTGTGCGATTGCAAACGCAATGCCGCGCTCCAGCAATGGCAGCCGTGCGGCCGAAAAGCTCAGTGGCAGGCTGATGCCGTATGATCCATACGCATACAAGAGCAGCGGCGCCGGACGGTCGGCAGCAGCACCTTTTTTCGCGATCAGATAAATGGGCACCGAGGTGCCGTCAGCCGATGTGGCAGTGTGGTGCTCAATCTCATAGTCCGGCGGGCTGTAGTTGCCGATCAGTTTTGTTTTGACGTGGGTCAGCTCGCCAGTCTGCATGTCGCAGTCATACTGTGAATGAGGCAGCAGCAGCGAGCTGGCATTGAGGCGGCAGATTCGGGTGTCATACTCAAGGTTCGTGCCGATGCGAAGTTCTTGCACTTGCGATGGCTTTTCGACTTGAAATTGGCTTGCATCGCAATTGAGAATCCGCACTGAAGGCAAACCTTCGCAGCGCTCGGCGACGGCGATGAAGTCCCTGAACACCGTAAAACCGGTGAGTGTCGTCGTGGCGCTGTGTGCAATCACCGTTCTCCAGCTGGCTTGATCAATGCTGGCCATCGAGGTGCGCATCAAGCGGAAATTGACTGCATTGTCATTGGTCAGCACATACAAGTCAGCGTCGCGGTCTGCGACTGAATACTCAATGCCCGCTGCCCGCGGAAAAATCATGAATGGTTCGGCTTCGTCATTGAATGACTCAATCAAATGCACCTCATTGGTCGAGTTTGCTGACAATTCCAGGCAGATGTATCGGCGGCTGTTCGTTGCTGCAATATGCATGTAGAAGGCTTCGTCTTCTTCTTCGTAAATCAGTCGGTCATGCTCCGGTGCATCGCCGAGCCGGTGTCGAAAGAGGCGATGCGGGCGATTGGCATCATTGAGTGCGGTGTAATAGACACAAGAGCTTGCTTCGCTCCAGACAATATCCCCGGATGCGCCGTCAATCTGTTCGCTGAGCAGTGTGCGGTCCGCCAGCCGCATGAAGCGAATGGTGAAGCGTTCGCTGCCTTTGGTATCGGTGGCATAAGCGAGAATACAATCATCCGGACTGATTTCGAAACCGCTCAGGCGAAAGAAGTTATGACTGTCCGCGAGTTCATTTTCGTCAAGCAGAAGCTGTTCGGTTTCCGGCTCACCGGCTTGGCGGCGATAGTGGCGCAGGTAGTTGTCGGATTTGCGGTCGCGGCAGTAATACTCGTAGTTGCCGTCTTTGACCGGCGCCGACATGTCATCGTCAACGACGCGACTTTTCAATTCGCTGAAGATTTGCTGGCGCAGCTCTCGGGTGTGGGCCATCACCTTGTCGGCATATTGATTTTCGGCTTCCAGATAGGCGATGACCTCCGGGTTGTCGCGGTCACGCAGCCAGTAGTATGGGTCGTCGCGCACATCACCATGTGCAGTAATTCTGTGGCTGCGGCGCATGGCCGCCGGCGGCTTGATCATCGGAGTATCAGATAGTTCAGTGCGGTGAATAAACAAGTCTTGATTATCGGCTTGTATTTGACCGTATTTTAGGCGAATCATCCCTGATGCACTGTTTTCATCTGCTCATTGATCGGTATTTGCCGGGTATTGAGCCTCAGTCGTCGATTCTGCAAAATCAGTCTGCAGCGGGCTGATGATTCGCTGTCATTACGGCATCATTGCATGCGCTGTTCGAAAGAGAATGCTGATGCGGCCTGCCGGAGCAGCTATGAGAATCGATAACTTTACCATTGGCCCCTCATCGGCCTGCTGCGTCGCCAGACGGTCGCATCGCTGTCGCAAATCACCGCTGCACTTGGCGCGCCGCGGGCCGCAAACTGGCTTGAGCCGGCTATCGCTCCAGCTGCTCGAGCCAGTGCTTGGCTTTTGAGATGATCCCCTCAATATTGATTCGCACTCGGATGAGACGGCATCTGCCACTTCGCGCTGCTCACCTGAACCGGGTTCCATTTTTCTTTGGCATTGATGATCTTTGACCGGACTATCCGATATCACTCAATATTTCAGATTGCCGGCTTTCATGCGCAATATGCCTAGGTGGTGATCAGCAGCCAGCTTCATCATCGCTTTCCCCCATAACTGCTGTCGCCGGCCGGCTAGGTGGCGCGGGTGCCAGAGGCCATGAAATGCTTGCCACAGTATTTTGCAGGCATACAGTTTAGACTAGTCGTATAATCTAGTCTGACTGAGTGAATTTGGAGATGACTATGGATACGGTCGGGGCGTTTGAAGCTAAAACACACCTCTCGAGATTGCTGGACCGCGTTGAGCGTGGAGAGACGCTGACCATTGCACGGCACGGCAAGCCGGTTGCGCGCCTGATACCTGTCGAAACGGATCAAAAGCGTTCAAAAGAAGCGGCCGCCCGCATAGTTGAGCGTCGCCGGCACCTCAAATGTGCGCCACTTGAGGATTTGATATCCACTATCCATGAGGGACATCGTTACTGATGTTTGCGGTCATTGACAGCTCTGTTTTCATTGCATGGTGCATGGGCGACGAGGATAACTCTGCGGCCGGCAGAGTTATGTTGCGCGTTGCCGAAGACGGTGGCGTTGTACCGCGTATATGGTGGTATGAATTGCGCAATGCACTGCTGATGAATGAGCGGTGCGGACGGGTTTCTCAGCAAGAGGTGTCAGATACACTGGCCGACAGCCAGGCTCTGAATATTGTCATCGATGATATGCATGACGAGACTCAAGTCCTTCACTTGGCGCGTCGATTTGATTTGACGGTGTACGACTCGGCGTACTTGGAAGTCGCCATCAGGCGAAGCCTGCCGCTTGCGACGCTAGACGAAAGACTGCGAAAAGCGGCGGAAACAGTAGGAGTATTTGCTGTGCTTCACGCCTGAAAATGTCGTACTCAAGGTTGAGTGCGTCTTTTTTTGCAATCAGATAAATCGGCACCGAGGTGCGGGCTACCGAGGTGGCGCTCAATCTCATAGTCCGACGGGCTGCGGTTGCCGATCGGTTTTGACATGCGCCATTGTCCCAGTCTGCATATCACAGTCGTACTGCAAATGAAGCAGCGAGTTGGTGATCAGGCGGTATATTCGGATGTCGTACTTTGCATGGTTTCGATCGTTTCGCATCACGAAATGAATTAATTCGCCGAACCAGCAATTCGAATAGCATGTAGTTTTGGCGAAAGTGGAAGTCACAATCATCTTTTACTGCTCGAAGTGCTTGGATAGTCGACGTTTTTTGGATTGATCCTACGTTCGGCTCTGTAATTTCCATGCTAAAGCACTGTTTCATATTTCAAATTTGTTTGTTGAATGTTGGCATAATTGTGTTTTTTAATTTGAGCAAATGGAAAGCATAAGTCCGGATAGAGAATTGAGATTTTGATGAGATCAGAGAGAAGATGTGAAATACTACGCACACAGCCACGACGAAACTGAAAAGAGCAATTGGCATTTGCTATCTGATCATTTGGTGAATACGGGCGACAAGGCGGGATCTTTTTTGCGCATTGTTGGCGGTGAAGAATTAGGCAGAGTCATCGGACTCCTCCATGATCTAGGAAAATATTCACCTGAGTTTCAGGATCGTCTAGCCGGAAGCCCGGCGTCAGTTAATCACTCAACAGCTGGAGCCAAAATTGCTGTCGAAAGGTACGAGAGGATAGGAAAACTAATCGCTTTCTGTGTTGCCGGACATCACACTGGACTTGCAAATGGTGTGAATGGCGGACGAATCACTGCATTGCAGGATCGTTTGAAAGAAGATGTTCCTAAACTTGATCCTTTATGGAAAACAGAAATTGAAATTCCGTCTTGTCCCAAGATTCCTAAACTCAAATGCCCTATCCAAAGCGACTATAGCGGGCATAGCATTTCGTTTTTGATTCGGATGTTGTTTTCGTCTCTTGTCGATGCAGATTATCTTGATACAGAAGCGTGGTTCGCTGAGAAAGAAAACAAACGACTTAGCCGCGGCGAGTTTCCGCCCCTGATTGAATTCCGCACACAGTTGACAGATTTTCTGAATCGGCTGGCAAGAAATGCAAACAAAAGCTCCGTCAACGAGCTGCGTCGGGAAGTACTGACTCATGTGCGACGCAAGGCGACAGATAGTCCTGGCCTTTTCTCTTTGACTGTGCCAACTGGCGGTGGGAAAACTCTAGCGTCCCTTGCATTTGCTCTTGATCACGCTGTGGAACACGGCCTCGACCGGGTAATTTATGTCATTCCGTATACGAGTATTGTGGAGCAAACTGCGGCAGTATTTCGGAAAGCCCTCTCGGCCGATGAGGTTGCTGATGATCTGATAGTCGAGCATCATAGCAATTTTGAAGAGGCAGAGGGTGAGGCCCGCGAGTCCAAGGCAAAACTAAGATTAGCAATGGAAAATTGGGATGCTCCAATTATTGTCACCACATCTGTGCAGTTTTTTGAGAGTTTTTTCGCCAACCGAACTTCTCGCTGTCGGAAGTTGCATAACATCGCAAACAGCGTCGTTATTCTGGATGAAGCACAGACACTGCCGCTGAAATTCTTGAGGCCATGTATTGCGGTAATTGATGAGTTGACACGCAACTGGCGAACCAGCGCAGTCCTTTGTACCGCAACTCAGCCGGCGTTGGGGAAAACGGATGGTTTTAAAGGCGGTTTGCAAAACATAAGAGAACTTGCGCCGGATCCTTCGCAGCTTCAAAAAAGTCTGAAACGAACAAGAATTGTCTATGAACAAGAACCAATCAACGATGAAGAGCTTGCTTCTTACTTCAAAGCTTTGCCACAGGTGCTTTGCATTGTCAATACGCGCCGGCATGCGAGAGAACTCTACGAATCGATAAAGCATCTTTCGGGGGCGTTTCACTTGTCAACACTTATGTGTGCGCGCCATAGAACACAGAAGCTTCAAATTGTCCGGCGACAGCTAACAGATGGAAAACCAGTACGACTCATTTCGACTTCCCTCGTTGAGGCGGGGGTGGATTTGGATTTTCCATCTGTTTGGCGGGCCGAAGCAGGACTGGAATCAATCATTCAAGCTGCAGGGCGCTGCAATAGAGAGGGAAGATTACAGCGCTTGGGAGACGTGCATGTATTTAAGCCCGCACCCGGTGAGGGACGCGAAACGCCGGCAGAGATCAAACAGTTCGCAGCTGTCGCCCGCTCAATAATCCGAATGCATGAAAATCCAATGGACCTGATAGCGATTCGAGATTACTTTCGAGAACTGTATTGGCTTCGAGACGGCAATGCGCTTGACGTTAAAGAAATTCTAGTGCGGCTGAACAGGCATAGTACGAGTCTTGACTTTCCATTTGAGGACATCGCAAATGATTTTCGTCTGATTGAATCTCCGATGGTTCCTGTAATTGTGCCTGGGACTGGGTTCAATCCAAAAGATGATTCTGTCAAGAGCCTTCTCAATACCCTTCAGATGAATGAGAAGGCGGGTTTTGTTGCTAGAAAGATACAGCCTTATGTAGTTCAAATTCCACGCCAGGCAAGAAAAAAGTTACTTGATACTGGTGCATCGAGAGTGGTATGTGCTGAGAGGTTTGGTGATCAATTCGTTGAATTAATCAATGAAGACATTTATTTCGATGACATTGGCTTGTCATGGGATGATCCGATGTTCAGAAACGCAGAAAGTCTAATCATTTGATCATGGGAGTCAAAAAAACACAAATTTTTTAACATCAACTATTTTCTTATTCTTATCCGGAAAATCGGTCCAGCCAATTACATAAAAAATACTGTAGAGTATATGTTGTTTGTAGTTTATAACGATGATATGAAAACCGGCACTCTGACGAGTGTTATCAATCAGTCTGAGCTTCAGCGAAGCGATTTCTTTCAGGAGAGGGACGGTAAGCGAAAGGATAGACTAAACTCCTGATGAACTGATGCAGATACAATGTTCGAAAGCCAAACTTTCAGAGTTAGCTTAGTTCGGATATGCCAAGGAGATTTTCGTGTAAGAAATTGTTTGCGCTCCGCTTCTGGCAACTCGGAGACTCGTTCCAAATACATTAGAATACAGGTTTCAAGTGACTCTTTGGCCTCCGCAAGAGAAGAGGCTTGAACAGCGATATCGAAATCGGTACAGATTGCCTGCCAACTGTTGCCGTCTCTGCAAGCATAACACTTTAGCCTACTAGACAATGTTAACCTCCTTAAGCTTAATTAGACAAATGAATATAGGCAGTAGCATAAACAAGCTCTACAATATCTGTTTGACAGCTTTCGACTTTAATTGATCGCTTGATCAAGGTTAGACGGTGGCATACGGCATAAAGCTACATGTTTGGGGCGACTACGCCTGCTTTACCCGGCCTGAAATGAAGGTTGAGCGGGTTTCCTACGATGTCATGACACCAGCGGCAGCTAGAGGCATTTTAGAGGCAATACACTGGAAGCCAGCTATCAGTTGGGTGGTTGACCGTATATGTGTCCTAAAACCAATACGATTCGAGACTTTGCGCCGTAATGAGCTGGGAACCAAAATATCTGTAAGCAAAATCAACACTGCAATAAACCGGGGGTCGACAGAGGGTGTTCGTAGTTTCGTTGAAGAAGACCGCCAGCAACGAGCGACTACCTTATTGCGCGATGTCGCCTATATCATTGAAGCGCATTTTGTGTTAACTGAGGTGGCTAGCGCGGAGGACACTGAAGCCAAACATTTATCAATGTTCAATCGTAGAGCAGCTAAAGGTCAATGTTTTCACAGACCTTATCTTGGCACACGGGAATTCGTGGCTAATTTCGAGTTGGTTAATGGTGTTGAACCTGAATCAAATTTGCCGGATGATCAGCAGAACCGCGATCTTGGTTGGATGTTGCATGATATTGACTACAAAAATGAAATGAATCCGTATTTCTTTCGTGCAAGAATTCAAAATGGAGTCGTTGAAGTGCCACCACGAAATTCGGACGAGGTGACTTCATGACCATATTGCAGGCTCTCAGTCGGCAATATGACCGACTCACTGCGGAAGATCATTCTGCCAATCAGCCTCCCAAATTTGGTTATTCTCTGGAAAAGATTTCCTATGTCATAGTTCTATCTTCGGAGGGTTTAATTTCAGATGTTTTGCCTTCGCTTGATTATTCTGGAGCGAAACCTAAACCATTTCAGAAAACAGTTCCGCAAGCTGTAGTTCGAACAAGCAAAATTGTCTCAAATTTTTTGTGGGACAAAACTGCTTATGTGTTCGGGGTAAAACGTGACACGAGCACGGATGAAATTATTGAATCCGTTGGAGAGCATGAGGAATTTATTAATCACAATAGAAAGCTCCTACAAAGCGTAGAAGACGGGGAGTTAGCGTCATTTCTCAAATTTTTGAGAGTATGGCAACCAAGCCAATTCCATGAGCTGCCAGGCGCCAATGAGATATTGGATACGAACGTTGTGTTCAAGTTAGAGGGTAACAACAGGTATCTGCATGAAAATGCCGTAGCTGAAGAAATCTGGATGAATCATTTGTCCAATGACGAAAATAAAGGAAGTCCGGTTGGTCAATGCCTCGTAACCGGAGCCGTCGAAACGCCAGTGAGAATTCACCCAAGGATAAAGGGAGTAAGAGGCGCACAGTCTTCTGGCGCCTCGATCATTTCCTTTAATCTTGATGCGTTTGAATCGTATGGGAAGGAACAAGGGAGTAATGCGCCCGTGTCTCAAGGTGCAACATTTGCTTACACAGCAGCCTTGAACTATATGCTGGACAAAAATAGCGGTAGATGTGTCCAGATTGGTGACACAACTACAGTTTTTTGGGCCGAAACTGGCGGCAAAGGGCCAGATTTGACAACTCACGAAGACTTATTTTCGATGATAATTCATCCACGGTCTGATGACGATACTGAATCTGAAGAATTGTCAAAAAAACTGAACCTCATTGCTCAAGGCCGTCCCTTGTCGGATATAGATTCGAATATAGATGAAGATACTCGATTCTATATTTTGGGCTTGTCGCCCAACGCATCTAGATTGTCGATTCGATTCTGGATTGAGGATAGTTTCGGCAACCTGTATAGACGAGCTGCAAAACACTTCGAAGATCTCATAATTGAACCAGTGCCATGGAAAATTCCTCCAGCACCCTGGAGGTTGCTCAAAGAAACGGCGGCTCAAAAAAAGTTAGACAACATAGAGCCAACCTTGAGTGGAGCGCTTATGCGGTCTATTTTGGAGGAGCGTCCTTATCCGCGGTCTTTGTTTGGTGCGGTTATCACGCGGATAAGGGCTGATAAGGAAATTAATGGAATGCGGGCTGCTATCTGTAAAGCTTTTCTTGCTCGCAACTATCGATTTAATGTTGAAACAGAGGATGTATCTATGAGTCTTGATAAGAATGAAACCAGTGCAGCTTATCGATTGGGGCGCATGTTCGCTGTTTACGAAGGTATACAGCGAGCGGCCCAAGGTGGCAATCTGAATAGTACGATAAAGGACCAGTATTTTGGTGCTGCTTCTGCAACGCCCGCCTCAGTATTTCCGATCATTGTTCGCAAGGCGATGCACCATTTATCATCCATCAAGAAAGATGGCAAGGGAGGTTTAGCTCGTTGGTTCGAATCTGAAATTGAGTCCATTCTAGATGGTATGAACTCGTCTTTTCCAAAAAGTTTAAGGCTAGAGGATCAAGGCAGGTTCGTTATCGGATATTACCATCAGGCATCCAGAAAAAGAAATCCAACGAATCAAAATAAAGAACCGATCTCATTAGAAGAAAGTAGTGTTGAAAGCGAGAGTTAAAGATGATCCAGAACCGATATGATTTTGTTTATTTGTTTGATGTTACAAACGGAAATCCGAATGGAGATCCTGACGCGGGAAATCTGCCGCGACTTGACCCGGAAACGAATTTGGGCCTTGTTTCCGACGTTTGTCTGAAACGTAAGGTTCGTAACTTTGTGTCGATGACTAAATCGGATGTTCAAGGATTTGAGATATTTGTCTCTGAACGAGCGATCTTGGAGCTTCAGCAAAAGCGAGCTTGGGATGCCGTTATGCCCGAAGCAACGCCTAAGGACCGAGAAAAACTTCCAAAAGAAGAGAAAGACGCGAGAAGAATTACAAGATGGATGTGCGACAATTTTTTTGACGTCCGAACTTTTGGAGCTGTGATGTCCACGAAAGGTGCGAATTGCGGCCAAGTTAGAGGTCCGGTTCAATTTGCGTTTGGGCGCTCTGTAGAACCTATTCTGCCGGCAGAGCTTTCAATAACTCGCATGGCAGCCACCACACAGAAAGATGCCGAAGCCAAAGGAGATATCCGAACCATGGGCCGAAAGCACATCGTACCTTACGGTCTATATAGGGTGCACGGTTTTGTTTCAGCCTGTTTGTCCGGCAGTGGGGACTCGAAAGGCACAGGATTTTCCGAAAGCGATTTAGAATTACTTTGGACTGCACTTGAGCAGATGTTTGATCATGATCATTCAGCAGCTCGAGGAGAAATGGCAGCACGCCGCTTGGTGATCTTTAAGCACGATAGCCCGCTTGGCAACGCTTCCGCAGCAAAACTATTTGATCGGGTGACCGTAAAGCGATTATTTGATGGAGAAGAAATAGATCCGGGAACCCGGCATGCCGGCAGATTGCCGCCGTCAAGGTCATTTTCTGATTATGTTATTCGCGTTGATGGTGGCGATTTACCTGCAGGTGTGCAGATAATCGATCGGTTGTAACGGTAAGAAAAATGTTTGGAGGCGTGTATAAGGAAGACCAACTTGTCCCGCTGTCAGCACTCCAGCATTACATATATTGTCCTCGGCAGTGTGCTTTTATCCACAATGAAATGGAATGGGCCGAGAATATGTATACTGCCGAAGGTAGCCTTTTGCATGCCCGTGTGGATTTGGGTGGTTATGAAAGGCGTCCGGGTATCAGTATCGAAAGAAGCGTAATGATTCGATCTTTTGAGATCGGTGTCTCAGGGATTGCGGATGTAGTTGAGATTGATCATTCGGGTCGTCTTTATCCCGTGGAGTATAAACGGGGTCGAGTAAAGAATCAACGGGCCGATGAAGTTCAATTGTGCGCACAAGCTCTATGCTTGGAGGAGATGCTCAACAATGAAATATCAGAGGGAGCACTGTTCTATGGAAAGAGCCGACGACGAAAGAAAGTAATATTTGACGCAGGTCTACGCGAATTAACAAAAAAGACAGCAGAGGAGTTGCACAATATGCTCTCCAAGCGCATTACACCCCCACCTGTGTATAGCAGACAAAAATGCGATGTATGCTCTCTAAAGGAAATTTGTCAGCCGCTCAATCCCCGAAGCAAAGACTTCGTTGATCGCATGCTCAATAAGGCGATAGAAGACAAGTAAGAATCTTTATTCTGAAAGATTCATGCGCCGTCACCTGAATACCCTGTACGTCACCACCGAAGGTGCGTGGCTAAAAAAAGACAGTGAAAACATAGTTGTCAAAGTGAACGGGGTAAGTAGAGGAAGAGTTCCTTTTCATCTGTTGGGTGGGATAGTCTGCATAGGATCCATCGGAATTACACCTGCATTAATGGGACACTGTGTAAAGAATGGAATATGCATCGCGCATCTGGACCGATTTGGAAGATTCCTCGCTCGAATCGAAGGGCCAGTTTCGGGTAATGTGCTCCTTCGAAGAAAGCAGTATAGATTGGCGGATGATAGTGAAAACGCAGGGCTTCTCGTTTCCTATATCGTAACTGGAAAGTTGTTGAATCAAAGGGCGGTGATTCGACGAGCTTTGCGTGATCATAGCGAAAATATATCTGATGAGTCCAGAGAGAGATTGCAGGCATGCGAGCGTCGATTGACAAACACCGCTCGACGCAGCAGAAATTCAACCTTGACGGACAGTCTGCGCGGAATTGAGGGTGAAGCTGCGCAATCATATTTTTCGGTATTTTCCGATTTGGTGCGAAACCCAGATGCTGCGTTTGAATTTAACGGGCGTTCGCGTAGACCGCCGCTTGATCCAGTCAATGCGTTGCTGTCGTTTTTGTACACCTTGTTGTTGCATGACTGCCGTTCCGCCCTCGAGTCTGTCGGTCTTGACCCGAGCGTTGGTTTTTTACATCGTGACCGTCCAGGCCGACCAAGCCTTGCGCTTGATCTAATGGAGGAACTTCGTCCTGTCTTTGCGGATCGATTAGTTTTGACGCTGATTAATCGCAGGCAACTTACATCAAAAGATTTTCAGACATCAATCAGCGGTGCTGTGACTATGCGCGATGATGCGGTCAGCAAGATTTTGATTGCTTACCAAGAACGTAAGCAAAATGAAATTTTGCATCCATTTCTCCAGGAGTCAACTACTTTCGGGTTGATCCCTCACATTCAAGCAAAACTGATGGCTCAGTATGTCAGGGGAGAAATGGATGCGTATCCCTCTTTTCTTTGGAAGTAATCATCAATGATGATGCTCATCACATATGATGTCTCCACTGAGACGAAAGCTGGTCGTCGCAGATTGAGACGGGTTGCCCGTCTCTGTCAGGATTATGGCCAGAGAGTGCAGTATTCGGTATTTGAATGCGTGATTGAACCATCTCAGTGGACGGTACTGCGGGCACGTCTAATTGAGGAAATCAACGAACAATCAGACAGTCTTCGATTCTATCGACTTGGTGCAAATTGGAGAGGCAAGATCGAGCATATAGGAGCAAAGCCAGCGTATAACCCTGATGGTCCCTTGATCTTTTGAAACTGCGCGAACATGAAGTTAACATAAAAATGTGAGGGCGTTCGCACGGTATTCATCTTATTGATATTTCGCATATTTCTATTCCTCTAACGATTTAAATCACTTATCAATTCAGTTTTTTGGAGGGGATTCGCGCAACAATTGATAATCTCCTCTATCAATCAATAGTTTATCTTTGTGCGGTCGCGCCCTCACGGGGGCGCGTGGATTGAAACACCGATGCCGACGAGAGCAAGCTGGACGGGATAGGTCGCGCCCTCACGGGGGCGCGTGGATTGAAACATGGACTGGACGGACAACTGGCCGAACACTTTGGTCGCGCCCTCACGGGGGCGCGTGGATTGAAACACGAGATCGGGCTTCAGAAGCCCCCTACGCACATGTCGCGCCCTCACGGGGGCGCGTGGATTGAAACGTCAATGCCGAACAGATCGCGCTTGTCAGCCTGAGTCGCGCCCTCACGGGGGCGCGTGGATTGAAACACGCTGCGCGGCGCAAGTCCAGGGGGGTTGCCTGGTCGCGCCCTCACGGGGGCGCGTGGATTGAAACTGTCCCTTGTGGGGGCGCCCGATGCGGTCGAAAGGTCGCGCCCTCACGGGGGCGCGTGGATTGAAACTCTGGCGCGCAAAATATTACAATTCGCAGCAGACGTCGCGCCCTCACGGGGGCGCGTGGATTGAAACGAGATGTCTCCGGACGGCATGTGCCCGGCGCACGAGTCGCGCCCTCACGGGGGCGCGTGGATTGAAACATCAAGTTCGACGCCGCCACGATGAGCTCCAAGCCGTCGCGCCCTCACGGGGGCGCGTGGATTGAAACTGACTACTATCAGAAGGGCAAGACCATCATTGTGTCGCGCCCTCACGGGGGCGCGTGGATTGAAACTGCCAGAGCGCCTCAGAGGGGCCTGAGAGACTGGTCGCGCCCTCACGGGGGCGCGTGGATTGAAACTACCGGTTCGGGAACAAGTCGACGGTCGGAATCGTGTCGCGCCCTCACGGGGGCGCGTGGATTGAAACACAGTCGAGTCGATCTCCGACGCGGACACGCCGGTGTCGCGCCCTCACGGGGGCGCGTGGATTGAAACGGGACGGACACCTTCGCGCTGCCGGCCGAGCGCGCGTCGCGCCCTCACGGGGGCGCGTGGATTGAAACTCGGCATCCCAGCGTCCAGTTGCCTTGAGGTAGGTCGCGCCCTCACGGGGGCGCGTGGATTGAAACATGCTCTGAACGGACAGCTGGCCGAACACTTTGTCGGTCGCGCCCTCACGGGGGCGCGTGGATTGAAACAGAAATGAGGCCAATCCGTGCTGCTCTTTCCATGTCGCGCCCTCACGGGGGCGCGTGGATTGAAACACTTGTAACAGTCATTTCTATCTCCTACACATTGTCGCGCCCTCACGGGGGCGCGTGGATTGAAACATCGCTTTCATTGCGAATGCGCGCACTCGCAAGAGGTCGCGCCCTCACGGGGGCGCGTGGATTGAAACCTTGAAAAGGAAGGCCGTTGGAGTGCCGGCAAGAGTCGCGCCCTCACGGGGGCGCGTGGATTGAAACTCGCGGGTCATCAGATCTAAAATCGACATCGAAAGTCGCGCCCTCACGGGGGCGCGTGGATTGAAACTCTTAGGAATACCCCCACCAGTAATATCATTCAAGTCGCGCCCTCACGGGGGCGCGTGGATTGAAACATTCGAACCTCCTATCGTCCGTATGGGTGAAACGTCGCGCCCTCACGGGGGCGCGTGGATTGAAACTGTTATCCCGATACTATTCAGGATGTTAATCCTGGTCGCGCCCTCACGGGGGCGCGTGGATTGAAACGAAGTGTCCTGCAAATTGCTGTTTCGGTTGTTCATGTCGCGCCCTCACGGGGGCGCGTGGATTGAAACTCCGAACCCATAGTGAGCATTGTGCGGTAAAGAGTCGCGCCCTCACGGGGGCGCGTGGATTGAAACTCATGCAGATGTTTGAATGGTAAGTGAATTGAGCCCCATACCATATCGCTGCGTAGAGTATCGGTAAGTGTCGCTCAAGTGTCCTGCAAATTGCTGTTTCGGTTGTTCATGCTACCATGGGAATGTTCTCCATGCAGGAATTGGATTGGCCCCGAACGCCGATGTTATCGCAAATGGCCCGAATCAGCGCTGCTCGATTGAGCGTATAAAAATGCAGCTGATTCACGCCATGTGCCAGCAGTTCACTGCACTGGCGGGTGGCCAGGTCAATCGCAGCCTGACGGCGCTGGTATGGGTTTTGGTCGAGTCCAGCAAAGGCTTGTGTTACAAACGAGGGGATGCTTGCGCCGCAGGCGGATGCAAACCGCAGCAGCGATTTGTAGTTTGTGACCGGCAAGATGCCCGGGATTACAGGTTTCTCAATACCTGCCGCCGCAACCCGGTCGCGAAACCTGAAAAAAACATCGTTGTCAAAAAAGAATTGCGTGATCGCCTGGCTTGCGCCCGCGTCTATCTTGCGTTTCAGGTTGTCCAGATCAAAATCCGGACTTCTTGCCTCGGGGTGCACTTCCGGATAGGCGGCCACAGAAATCTCGAATCCAGCTACCCGCCGCAAGCCCTCAACCAGCTCAGCTGCGTAGGGATAGCCGTCAGGATGCGGCGCATGCCGCTCCGTTCCAGCCGGAGGGTCCCCGCGAAGTGCCACGATGTGACGTACGCCTGCGTTCCAGTATTGGCGAGCGACTCCATCAATCTCCTCACGCGCGGCGCCGACGCAAGTCAGGTGCGCGGCAACTGCGAGTCCGCACTCATCAATGATGCGTGATACCGTATGGTGGGTTCGTTCACGCGTCGCGCCGCCCGCACCATAGGTGACCGAGACTAAAGAGGGGTTCAAAGGGGCCAATGCACAGATTGTGTCCCACAGCAGATCGTCCATCTCTGGAGTTTTCGGCGGGAAGAATTCAAAACTGACTTTAGGCTGTATGCTGCTCATTGTATAGACTCCTTGATTTGTTTGCGTTTCAGGCCGCCGCCGGCCGGATATTGGAGCTGTTGCGCAGCATCCAGACGTTGACGGTCAGCGACTCGCCTGGCAGAGCGCGAGTTGCAACTGTACTGAGGTTCTGTTCCGCTGCCCAATTCTTCACCTCAGATGTGTCAAAGCCGAGTCGCAGATGAGCGTGCGTATCGCGCAGCTCATGCAGTGCATGGGGCGCGAAATCCACGATGAGCAGGTGTCCGCCGCCAATGAGTACGCGAGCCGCTTCTGCGAGCGCCTCTTGGGGACGTTCAGCGAAATGCAGCACCATATGAAGCGTAATCAGATCGAACACCGGCGCATCAAAGGGCAAGCTGTACATATCACTTTGGCGTACTGAGCAATGGGCAAACTCCGGCTGGGAAAGGTTGACGCGTGCCACTGAGAGCATGTTGTGGGACAGATCAATGCCGACGCCGGCACGTACCCGATCGGCAAACACTTGCAGCATTCGCCCGGTGCCGGTTCCAATATCCAGCATTGACCCAGTCGATACGCTTTCGGTGAGTTTTCGAATCTCGCTCTCGACTCGCTCTTCCTCAACGTAGAGGGCTCGAATTTGATCCCAGCGCCGGGCGTTGTCGCGAAAGTAACGCCTGGATTTGGCAGCTCGCTCATTGTGAATCTGCTCAAGCCGCCATTTGTCGCGCATCACCAAAGAGCAGTTCGCATCAAGCGCGCTAATCAGATGCTGCGTGATTTCGCCTGCCGCGCCAGACCCTGAGAAGTGAAAATAAGCGTGACTCCCTTCTTGCCGGCGCTCCAGCAGTCGAGCATCGCACAGCGAGCGCAGATGCCGCGATACGCCGGGCTGGCTCAAGCCCAGAATTCTGGTCAATTCATTTACCGACAGATCGCCGTTCGCGCACAGTGCCAGGATGCGCAGCCGATGGGTTTCGCCTGCGGCTTTTAATACAGTTGCCAGTTCCTCAATTTTCAAAATTCAATCTCCCTGTGCTGCTTCTCAAGTGCAAGATTCGAATAAATTCATCTATAAATTAGTTAAAACAAAAGAATATTAAAAATAAACATATTCATATATGATTATATATTAATATTAAAAAATACCATATAAATTTTCAGCGACAATAATTCTCCAACGGAGTATGGTGCCGCAGTCATGCTTGTCTGTATCGCTGCGCGCGCCGGCAGGCGATTGATGCACGTATAGGTTGTGCCGCTGAGTGAGGTTTTTTTTCGCCAGCCGAGCCGGCTGAACTCTATCAATGTGTGCGGCTGCTAGACTTGCCGCTGAGCGATCTGCTCAGCTGCGCGTTTCGCTCGGTGAGAAAACTCAGGGATTGTGAAGGGCTGGACAGCCGCCGCCCGTGCAGTGCTGTTGGTCAAAACTCAGTGGAATTCGCTGACGGCAGGCATCAGTGTGTGCATATGAATGGATCGCTACGGAGCGCGATCGCTCAGGATGATGGCAAGCCAGCGGGTATTCTCGCTGCTTTCGGAAACCAGCCGCACCATCATTGTCAGCGGAACTGACAAGAACATGCCGACAGGTCCCAAAATCCAGCCCCAGAAAAGCAAAGACAGAAATACAACCAGCGGAGACAGTCCGAGCTGACGGCCAGCAATGCGCGGTTCGATAACCGTTCCAATCAGGCTGTTGATTACCAGGTAGCCAATGATGACCGACACGCCAGCACCCAAGCCTAACTGCAAGATCGCGGTGATCACAGCCGGCACAGCGGCAATAATAGAGCCGATATTGGGTACGAAATTCAGAAAGAATGCGAATACCGCCCACAAGATCGCAAAATCAACACCAATCACTTTCAGCAGCATCCACACTGCGGCCGCGGTTGCCAGGCTGGTTGCGGTCTTGATGACCAGATAGTGCTGCAGACTGCGCTTGAACTGAGTCAGACGCTCGATCGACTGGTTTGATTGAGCGAACAGCTTTTCGAGTTTGCCAGGCAGCGTGGATACCTCAAGCAAAATGAATACGACAGTAATGAAAATCAAAAAACCATTGGCGATCAATGATCCGATCTCATTGATGACTCTGCCGCCTGCCGCAGCGATTGCCGCGGGATTGATCGCACTTGAGAGATTGATCGCATCCATGGAAAGGCCGAGCAGCGCCCCTTTTTCGACTGCGAGCGCATAGGTATCTGCAAACAGCTTCTCAAGGCGAAGCTGATAGATGGGCTGCTGGGTTTGGAATTCGCTGATCGACGCGCCGATAATAGTGACTAGCAAGACGCCAATGCCCAAGATGAAGGCTACGACGATCAGCAAAGCCACCAGGGTTGGCAGTCCCTTGTCTTTGAGCCAAAGCAGCGGCGGTGCGCTGATGGTCGCGATAAATAAAGACAGCAGCACCGGTACTACGATCGGGCTTGCGATTTTCATTCCAGCGACAATAATCACAAAAGAGGCGAGCAGTACCAGCCAGTTGGAGGAAGTGTTTGAGCTGGAAGTGTGCAAGGGACGGACGGAGCCTCGTTGATCATTGCGTTAGATAAATTGCGTACGCCGCCATTATTGTAGTATTCTTCACCTGCCGCCACTAGGTCTGCGGTTTCTTTGGATCAACAAATAATTTATTCCATGAAGTGCCTGAAACTGATTGATGAGCTGATTTCTTTTGACACCACAAGTCGAAATTCGAATCTGCAGCTGATTGAATTTGTCAAGGGCTATTTGGAAGATCACGGCATCGATTCGGAGCTGGTGTTCAACGATGACAAGCGCAAGGCCAATCTGTTTGCAACGATTGGCGCGCCTGATTTAGGGGGAGTGGCGCTGTCCGGGCACACCGATGTAGTTCCGGTTGACGGACAGAAATGGGATACTGACCCGTATCAGGTTCATGATCTCAATGGCAAGCTGTTCGGCCGAGGCACTTCGGACATGAAGAGCTTTATCGCCATCTGCCTTGCCAAGCTGCCTGACATCATCGACCGAAACCTCAATACCCCGATTCACTTTGCATTTTCCTATGATGAGGAAATCGGTTGTGTAGGGGTGCGCACGCTTCTTGCAGAACTCGAAAACCGCCGGCATAAACCGAAGTCCTGTGTGATTGGAGAGCCGACCGGCATGCAAGTTGTTCGCTCGCACAAAGGCAAAATCTCCAAGTGCTGCCAGATTCATGGACTGGAAGCGCACTCCGGGCTGGCACACACGGGTGTCAATGCGGTCGAGGCAGCTGCTGAGATCATTGCATTTTTGAAAGGTGAGGCGCGATATTTTCGTGACTATGGTCCCTACAATGAGGAGTTCACCCCGGCTTATTCGACTGTTCATACCGGAAAAATAACGGGCGGCACAGCACTGAACATCGTTCCGAAGCTGTGTGAGTTTGAGGTAGAGATTCGGCATCTGCCGGATGATAATCCAGACGAGGTTTGGTCACGCTTGAATGAGTTTATTGAGCATGAGATTCTGCCCGAGATGAAGGCGGTCGATCCGGCGGTAAAAATCGTATGGAATGAGATGTCTTCCATTCCGGCATTGGAGACCAGCGACAATGACCTGTTGAATCTGGTGCAGGAATTGACTCAGACGGTGAAACCCAGCTGTGTGAGTTTCGGCACTGAGGGCGGATTGTTTGAGCAGATTGGAATCCCGTCAGTCGTCTGCGGGCCAGGTTATATTGATCAAGCGCACAAACCCAATGAGTTCATTGCGAAAGATCAGCTGCAAAGATGCGAGCGGTTTATCGACGATTTGCTTGATCGTCTGGATTGACACCGCCGATACCCTTGCTGGTGTACTGCCAGACTCGCCGAAGTTCGCGATCCAGATTTGTGACGAGTTGCCTCCAAGGGGTGGAAAGTCAAATTTTTGCATTTTTCAAGCGCTCAATTGACCTGTCATGCCCAAAGTCGTCAAAGCAATCGCTTTTCAATATAGCAGCGCGGGGCAGCGATGGAATGAAGGCCGTTGACGAGCCATCGCAGGCCGCTTCGCTTGGGCCGTGCGCCGGGCGGCAAATGCCGGTCAGTGCAGCGGGCCGGCCTTGCCCGAGTCGCGGATGCGCTTGAGCTGCTGCAGATAGAACGGCGGATGCGCCCGCGGCACCGCTCTTTGCGGCTGTCCGCGATGGGCAGACCCCTTGCGGACGCCAATTGCATAGTCAAACTCAAAGGCCGGCGGCGGCGCCGGCACATCAAACAGCCGCTCGCCATACGTCACCAGATGGATCCCCGCGTCCCAGACCTTCTGCTTCTGCTCCTCGCGGATCGAGGCCGCCAGCAGATACGCATAGACCGGACACTCGCGAAAGCGCGGCAGCGCCCGGCGCAGCGCAGTGATATTGCTCCGGATCTGCTCGATGTCCGGCTCGCTGAACTTGCGCTTGACCTCGAGCACAAAAGCCTCCAGCGGCGCGCCGGCGCCGGGCCGGGTGAAGGCGAAGGCATCCAGCTCCCGCCGCCCCAGGCCCGCGTCCAGGAAAGGAAACGGCGCATGGAAATCCACCTCATGCTGCGAGGTGATGATTCGGCGCAAAGACGGAATCGAGAGGTCCTCGACCAAAGCGCCAATGCTGTTGCCCAGGCGGCCCATCTCTTTTTTCAGCTCCGCAAAGCCCGCCTCCATCTTGCTTTCGAGCGCATCGATTCTGTTGTCGAGCCTTGCGAATTCCGCGCGCATTTCCAGGCGCAGCTCCTGCACGGAAACGCTCAGCGCCTCATGATCACTTCTCAGCGCCCGGACATCGTCCTTCAGGACCTGGACATCGTCCTTCAGGACCTGGACATCGTCCTTCAGCATCCGGACATCGTCTTTCAGGATTTGGACATCGTCTTTCAGGATTTGGACATCGTCTGACAAAAGTCTGAACTCCTCGCGATGATCCCTCAGCTCCAGCCGGAAGCGGTCCATCGACGACTCCAAAAGCTCAAAGCGATGGTCCGACTCCTGCTCGCGCCGTGCGCCGGCGCACACGCAGTCCGCCAGCGCAAGGCAGACCTCGTCAAGCAGCGCCTCGACATCGTCAAAGGACTCAATGGTGGCTTTGTCCTGCATATCCGGTCCCGGGAATCAGATTTTGTCAGCGCAATGCGCTTGCATCAGGTTCAGTGCGATTATCGTAGCACAAAAAAAGGCAATTGCCAAATTTGTGCCGAAATCAGCCGCCGATCTCTCGCCCGGCACACACCCATCCGCCTTGCCTCCGCATTTTGAGCTGAAATATTCTTGTCATCACCTGACAGTTGTTTCGGATCAAAGGGCAAGAGAAGACGGCTTGCTGTGTATGTGATTCCGGTATCCAATGCCAAGCAAAAAAACAGTATCGAACGTTGTTCAGAGTCGTCTTGGTTTCGGACCGTAAACGAGTATGTTTGCAGATGCGCTGCCGATATGGATTTGAAAAATACACTATTCGACCGTGTTCATGGCGTGTGTTCGAAAACTTGATTTGTCATTTCGATAGGATAAAAGTTCTTAGAATTCATGTTCATGAAAAGAGACCAGGCTAAACAATGCTGTTGATGGCAGTAATTGCCTGCCATTGAGATCAGTCAGTTCGACAACGACAGAACACTCAATCGCCTCGACCTGAAGCTGCCCGAGCAAATGAATTACGGCCCCCAAAGTACCGCCCGTTGCGATCAAGTCATCAATCACCACGACTCTGGAACCTGGTGCCAGCGCATCGGCATGCAATTCCAGCTGGCTTGATCCATATTCCAGCAGATATTCCGCAGTTACAGTTTCGCCTGGAAGTTTCCCCGGCTTGCGCACCGGCACCAGCGGTACACCGAGAAGATGCGCCAGAACCGAACCGAACAAAAATCCTCTCGACTCGATCGCTGCAATGGCGTCAAGCGGAGTATTTTGATACCGTTGATAGAACTGATCATTGCACCACTGGAAAGCCTCCGGCTGATTCAGCACAGTTGTGATATCCCGAAAGCGGATGCCTGGTTTGGGATGGTCCAAAACGGTCCGGATATGCGATTTGAGATCCATCAGCCGCCCGTCTGGCTGCTGTAATCTTTTTTGCGGCTGGTGGCCGCCGCGCGTAAATCTTTATGTTCCAAGAACGTCCAGGGTTGCAGCCCGCAGTATGGCGCACAAACGGTCCAATTCGGTGTCGTCGATTATGATCGGCGGCGCCAGACAAAAGACATCGCCGCGTACCCGACTGAACAAGCCGCGATCAATAGCTGCCTGCAGAACCTTCTCACCAATTTTATCGGCCGGATCAAATGCTTCCCTGGTCGCCTTGTCCTTGACGTATTCGAGGCCGCACAGCAGCCCTAGTCCGCGAATATCGCCAACATGCGGGTGGTCACCCAGAGCGCTTTGCAGATTCTCCATCAGCCGCTGGCCCTTTTGCGATGCCTGGGCGGGAAAATCTTCACGCAGAATTAAATCGACCATTGCGCAGGCAATCGCGCTGCCAATTGGGTGTGCGCTGTAGGTGTACGCATGCATGAATGGCTTGTCGCTGGCATCCATCGCGGCGGCAATCTCGTCGCTGATGCCAATGCCGCCAAATGGAAAATAACCCGAGGTAATCGCTTTGGCGAACTGCACAATATCAGGCTGGATTCCCCAATGCTCTAAAGCGAACATTTTACCGGTGCGGCCAAATCCGGTAATGACTTCATCAGCCACCAGCAGCACCTCATACTGGTTGCAGATTTCTCGAATGCGCGGGAAATAGTCGTCCTGCGGCGGAATCACACCGCCAGAACCCTGCACAGGTTCTGCAATGAACATTGCGACTGTATCGGGACCTTCCTTTAGGATTTGCTGTTCCAGCTCATTGGCCGCGGCAACGCCTTGGCTGACATCGGAATCGGCAGATTGATAGCGGTACGGATACGGTGAGGGAATGAACGAAAAGCCAGGAATTCTGGGCTCAAACATCGGCCAATAAGGCGGAATGCCGGTTGCGCACATGGCGGCAAACGTCACGCCGTGATAGCCAAGCATGCGGGAGATGACTTTGGTTTTTTCGGGTTTCCCCTTCAGTTTCCAGTAAAAACGTGACATCTTGATCGAGGAGTCCGTGGCCTCGCCGCCGCCGCTGGTGAGGTAGAAGCGGTTGATGTGCGGGTACATGATGTCCGCAAGCTTGGCCGCCAGCTCAATCGCTTTTTCGTTGGAAGAGCCGATATAGCCGGATGCATAGGGTAATTTCGAATATTGCTCAGCGGCTGCATCGATCAATTCCTGAGCGCTGTGACCAGCGGTATTGTTCCACAGTCCAGCCAGACCGTCAATGAATTCCTCGCCATTGGAATCAATCAGCGTCGAGCCTTCGCCCCGCATCCAAATTTTTGCATTGCTGTGTCCGCCCCGAACATGCAGCGGGTGAATGAGATGGTTCTGATCGATTGAAAGCAAGTTTGACTGTGTCATGATTTTGTTCCCGTCAGCAAATGACTTTTTCAATTTCCTGTGCCTGTTTTTTCAATGCCGGATGAGTCCCGCAGTCAGATCTGCCTGCGGCCCGCCGGTTTTGGCCGGTTTATGCGCGGCGTTGTGTGATTGAGAGTTTATTGTTGCTTTGCATGAATCGTGATGGATACGCTGGCCACCGGACCTTTCCAGCCGTGTACCTCCTGCGTCAGCGCTGAGCCTTCAGCTCCGGAGATTCCTGCATGGCGGCGAATGACACCTTCAGCCGCAACGCCAGCGATGCCGGGTGCCAGGCGGTCGGCCTTTCCGTTCGGGTCTGCCGGGATTCCAGGGACACCCGGAGAGCCGCCGCCGGTTACGCGCTCATCATTGGCTTCCGTCCCGGCATCAGCGGCATACAGTTCCTGCTCGCCATTGCGAATGACTGCGTTGTCCAGCGCAATAAATCCGTCATTGGTGGGCAGCACCATCGCGAATATCGACAAGCGCTTCAGATCTTTATCCAGCATGACCGTAACGGATTCACCTGGGCCCAGCAATCCTTCATGCGGGTCTTTTTCGATTTGCGCGTCTTTGGCTTCAAACAGCCTGGCAAGCGGCTCAATATTGCCGCCTTCGGCCATGGCCTGTACGGCGACCGAAGCCGGAGCTCCGTACTCAAAGGCATTGGCATCCCTCGCCCCATGTCCGACGACTAGCAGCGGGGTAAGGAATGTGTGCTGTGTTACGTTTGTGATGACAACTTCGGTGTCGTCTGCCTGGCCGAGTTTCTCCCAGACTTTCCACTCAACATCTTTCATCCGCTCGCAGCCGGTCAGCGTGATGCTGACTGCGACGATGATTCCAAAAATCAATTTTTTCATATCGTTTTGTCTGATTGTTTTTCTGCTTGCAATTCAGGCTCAGCGCCAGCAGCTGCGATGTCTCATGTCTGCCGGCCAAACCGGCTGTCTGGCAGGGGTAATAATAGCATAGTGGCTTGAGGTGCCGACTTTGTGTTTTTGGTTCATCCCCGCAGGTGTGGGGAGCATGTGCGGCCATGATAAAAAGCTTCTTTCGGGTATGAAGGTTTTTCATTGGCCTGAAGTGCTTTGCATGACTGGACTTTCGAGGGGGTGAAAATTTTCTTTACCCTAAGAGCGCAGTCAGAATAAGTCCCTGAAGACGGACTCAGGCCGTTTTTCGGCGGCTCAAGGCAATGAGGGCGATTATTTTTTGGCTTATATACATTACTTGGCAAAGATGAAATCGTGTCGGCCAAACAACCTCAACTGGTGCGGAGGACAGGTAAAGCGGGGGCGATGCCGGGTTGGTTGCCCATATTGGTCCTTCTGCTGCGGGGAGAATTGTCCTGTGTCAGGCAATGTACATAAGACCCATTTTTTACCCCATTTTGAAACCTGTCTGAAATCCGGCTGATCCAGGCTGTTTTCTTCTTTCAGGTCGGGTTGTCCGCAACCCCTGCGCTCCATCATCAGGCAAGGCGCTGGCGGAAGGTTCTCCCATGCGGTAGCCGTCGAACTGGCGAAAAAATGCTCCAATGAAATAACCTCCGCTTCTGGGTCATGTCTCAGTTTGAAATTTTCAACAATTTCAGAAATTCACCGCAAAATAGCATCTACTTCTATTCGCGAGGAACAGCCATGTCTCAGCCTGAAAATCAGTCTTTCCTGTAAGACATGGCATTCGCTATAGTGATGTAATTATCAACGATCATGAGGACAGCATTATGAAACGCGTTACCCCCCTGCTCATAAGTTAAGAAGCCTTCTGCCCTTGATCCTGCTGCTGGCCGCGCTTGCGGCGCCGGCCGCGGCGCAGACGACCGTAACCAGCATCGGGCGAGAAGGCTCGACCGCTTGCCTGGGGGGTCAATCTGAGATCAATGCTGGGAATATGCCCATCTCGGCATTGACAACAACCTCCATCTCGTACACTACTCCGGCAGTAACATGGAACGAATACGTCGGGCGGCTCGGTGATACGACACCGCCGATCAACATCAATTTTAAAGCCGATGTTTACGACGCCAGAACAAAGGCATCAGTGAACACAATCACCTACACCATGAATGTCGCTCCTAATACTTCGGGCCGGAACAGCGGGTGCTTCTCGATCAGCCCCCTGACCGTTCAGGATGTCCGCAACTGCTGGTGCGGGCGCGAGAACACCCTGCCCCTGTTCAGATCAGCCCAAAACAACACCGATTGGCATAACATGTGGGGATGCCGGTAGCGGCCAGGGCCCGCCGGCGCCGGCGCTTTTTCACGGCCGGCGCCAGGGACGCCGCCGGCCATGAGGGCGGCAGCCCGGAACGGACGGAGTGCTCGCGGATGCGCCGCAACCGCATCGACCCGAACCTGCGAGGACATTTTCAAGCTCAGACACTGCTCGCCTCTGATTTGACTGGAAAATTTTAGTGGTTTTTTTTATAATAATCGGTATGATTAATACAAAAAAACACTAACAACAATATACGAAATCAAAAAGGTCAAAGCTATGAAAATCAAGAAAATATTATTATCAGTACTGATGATTGCTGTCCTTGGACCTGGATCGGTGCCGCTGATTCATGCAAGTTGTTTCGATTCGGCTTCTCTTGGAGAGTACAAATTTCGCGAATGGTCTGATGCTAACGGGACATGGGCAATTTCTGAGAAGGTTGGATCATATTCCGATGTATTTTTTTCCAGATCAGCTCTATCTGCCAATAAAGTCGCGATGACACAGCAATGCACATTGACGGGAAACTTGATAATGAATAAAGTGGAAGCAAAGTTACAGGAGCAAAAACAGGCTGCTGTTGCTGAATGGAATGCCACTTGTCCAGATACGTCGTTTTTTTGCTCTCCAGCGGTTCGTGATGTTTCAATTTCCATCAGACACCACGAAATTGATACAGAGATTGGCAGAATGCGGTCATTGTACAAACTGTATATTGAAAAATGCAAAGATCAGTTTGAGAATGCATTTGATTTACTGGGCCCGCGAATGTGTCAATAAAAATAGCGGACTCATTCAGAATTATGCAGTCATTTCTTTTTCTCATCGTCAGAATAGAGCAACGCTCTCCGCTTGGGTCCCGCATGTGCGGGGATGGATATCGTACTTTTTAGGTAACTGTTCAGGTATCCAATCGGCTGTTCAGTGATTGATGTAAACGGAAGCTTCGGCACGCATTGCCAGAGGGTATTTGCGGATTGGCCTTATCGCACAAATCAGAATTTCATCAGCCCTGAAAGTTGCCCTGTCTGCCGTGTGCAAATTATCGCTTGGCATTGCAGGCGCGATCTGCGGCAATAGGCCCGTGAGTTTGCTGAGGGGCGAATAAATGGGCTGCTTTGGCAGCAAGGCGGACGCTGGACTGTGCCAGGTGCGGATTGCGATGCAGCCGGCGCATGGGAATATATCCAGAGTCGCATTGAGGCGGCGGCCTGATGCGGTGCAAGGCGCGGTCTCTCCGATCGATTGGCATTGATCTGGATGAGCGGGTTGCCGGAAGCGTTTGCGCACTCGTATCCGGTGGAGTTCATTCACGGCTGCGCAACGAGTATTTGTCGTCTTTCGACTGCCAGGGCGATGAATATATTTTTTCGGATCCCCGTAGGTCTATGCCACGCGTCGCTTTAGGCGCCGCAGCCGATTTGACTGCACCGATGAGGATCATCGCACGCTGCTTGAGATTCGCAAGTCGGCGCCATGCAAGGTGATGGCTGCAGGCCATCCCTCAAAGCTGTATGATGCGGCGCTCAAGGGCTGGCAGCGGGTGAGTTTTCAAGTCACAGCCCAAGGGGTGATTCGCACCGAGTCGGTGTGATTCAACTGCACCCTGAAGCATCCGCATGGGTCTGATTATGCCGGCTGCAGCAGCGCTGCCCGGCAGAGAATTCGACGCAAGGCGCAGCGCCATGAGTGACACAGAGACTGCGCTCGCGCTGGCACCGGATTCAGCCCTGGCCTGGTCGCTGGCAGCACACCTTTGGGAGATGGTCAGCCGGCTGCACGGCCAAGGGCAAAAGCTCAGTGATGAAAACGGCTGGCGGCACCATCGGGTCGATGCGCTTGAGCACCGCGCTGCGCTGGACAGCGGCAACAGTTCCAGGCCGCCGTCAAGCGATGGACTGAGCAAGGCCGGCAAGTCGCACAGACGCACCGCAAGCCTGCGAAAAAAATCCGGCCGGAAAAAAGGCAGGCAAGCCGGTCGCAAAGGCCCTGCACTGCGTCAGTCTGAACACGCTGACGAGGTGATTGACCATTATCCGCAAGCCTGCAGGCAGTGGGGCAATGCCTTATCTGGCGACAGCGACTCGTATGTCTGTCGCCAGGTGTTCGACCTGCCCGAGCCGGCGGCGCTCAAGGTGCCTGAGCGTTGCGCAAATCAAGTGATCTGTAATGTGTGCCGCATCGCTGCCCGAGCGACGTTTCCGCTGCAGGATGGCGAGCGTCTCAGTGCGGTGGTCAGCTGTCTGCCGGAACGGTCGCTGCCATGTGCACGCGCGCCGCCGAGCGCACGTGCTGTCCACCAGAATGCTCGCCGCGCTTCGCCCTTTTACAACATTTTAGCGAGGCTTTTTCATTGGCCTGAGTTTCTTGGTGGGACTGGGCTTGCGAAGGGGGGTGAGCTTTTTCTTTACAGTGCGGCCAGAACAGTCCCCTGAGAGCCGTTTTTCGGCGGCTCAAGCCGCTGAAAGCGGTTTTCTCATCCCAATTCCGAAACTCGCCTGATCCAAGCGTCTTTTTCTTTTTAAGAATTTGTTTTTAATTATAAATTACCCTCTACAGATATATAATCAAGGCTCTTGCTAAAACCCCTGCCCCAAGCGGAGGCGATCTATGAAAACCAACCTTCAATGCGACCCGTTCTGGCGCGGCTGTTACAAGCATAGCAGTCCGTCTTTGATGCTGGGCTCGGTCTCAGGCTCAAAGGGGTGCGGGTCACCGATGATCCGATCGATTGCCGCTGCCAGCTGTTTCACGCGCAGCAAGGAGACCTGGAGAAGCTCAGGAATGAGATCGGCGAGGCACCTTTGAACCCCGATGCGGCCTGGGTCCGGCATAAGCATTCTGTGACTGCTTGCGCTTGCAATTAGACATATTCTTACGCTTGCCACCAATAAAAGTCTCGTCAATCCCGACCGGGTCATTAAACATAATGCCCAATTCGTCATCAAAAAGATTTTCGGATTTTATGCGTCATGATTCATGCTGATTTTTGACTAATTCCAAGATCACGATGTATTTATTTCGACTGAATAGGGGAAATGGATGCTGAAATAATGTGGGAAATAACACCCAATGCCGAGATTAGATTGGTTCCCGCAGCGAACTCGGCCTCTAAGAAAACAAATCACGAACTGGCGGTCCGGCAACCGAAAAAACAGCGGCCCAGGAAACCGATCGCCATGCTTGGCGCAGGCAACCCGAAAGCCGCCCGTTGTGTGTCTGTCATGGGCGGTCTGTTTTATTGCCCATTCTGAGCAAATCCACTCCGCCGCTGATCGGCCCCAAATTGTCTCGCACACCCCAATCGGTGTTACCCCTCCCTGCGCTTCAGGGTGTCGGAGATTGAGGCTTGGGGGATTCCTGTCTCGTCAAAATGAAGCTCCGTCAATATCGGGCCGCCATCCAGGTGCACTGCAGGGAGCAACAGTTGCGAACCAGTCCGAAAAAACCGCAGTATTACTCCCTCTGCCGACTGTTACGGATTGATTCTCAGCGCAGAATAATCCCCGCAGCAGATCAGGGATTCGGATCACTGGCCGTTATATGAAGCACCAGCGGAAAAACGGCTTCTCAATGCCATACCCTGCATCAGGGCTGTAAAGAGACACTGTATAGTAATGTCTCGGCTGGAGACCAGTGAAGGGAATGTACCAGTTGGTGATGCCGGCATCTCCCGCTTCCTGGAGACTGCCTAGTTTCTTGACCTCCATGTATGGCGATGCGCTCAATCGGGAATCATTTGACTGCACGGCCGCATTCAGCAATCCGGAGAAACCATCCACCGTAAAGTTGATTACAGCGAATCTCGCAAAATTATGCTTCAGGCTCAGGCTGGTGAGGCACTCTGGAAAGCAGGCCTTGTATTTTTCAGTTTTGACAGACGTGTCCACACCGGGCAGCCATGATTTGCATGCCGGCTGTCCAATCAGCCAAGACGCGCGGCGGGCTGGGCGACGACCACCACTAGCAGCAGTGCGGCGGCGGTTTTGAGAAGAGTGTTCATAAGTCGTTTCCTATTTTTCCAAGTTTGACTGCTTTTCGGGTTACAGTCTTTTTTCTGCATTTGTTGCAGGCACAATCCATCTCGATTTTCGCCTTCGTCCGGTTTCGTGCCTTCATGCGTATATAGCATATAGTCTCGCCCGTCACTGAACCTGCGCATTCTTCGCTTTTTGCATAGGTATCCCCAGTCCATAAACAGAAAGCATGAAAGTACCCCAACGTCTTGTGTGGCGCGGTTTTCGAGGAGCCGGGGTTTCATCTCCAGTGGAGGATTCCGGATATGGAGTTGAAAACCACAGTACATGATGCTTTGCGCCTGATGCAGAGCATTCCATTTAAGGATTAGGGAAGCTTGGCAACATTTTTTCAAGGTCTCTATGGTGTATGTATATAGTCCCAATTCATTTCATGGGGAGCGGAACTGCGCCCTCATGCCGTGGTTCTGGATGCATAGATTTTCGACGAGTCTCCTGCTCCTAAAGCATGATCTCGGCCTTTGAGCGTTTTGCGAACGCAGTGTGTCTCTATATCAAAAGCTCTCAGCGCAGCTTGGCAGCCTCTGGCATGTGCCAAATCGCTGGATGTTGATTGGAATTGTTTTTTGCCAGTCCAGTCCTTGGCAAGTGAGAAACAAGTGAGAAGGGGGCTCGTTCCATAAAACCCGCACAGTACGGGTTTGTGATTTGTTCGTCAGCTGCGAGGTGTCTGCAGAGAATTCCAAGAAGACGGGCAGGCCTTGCGTTTTTTCAGAATACCCCGGTCATCCAAAAATTTTTTCTATACGGCAGTAAAAAGTGATAGCATAACGGCTAGGGCGCTGTGCGTCATTAAATTGCAAATCGACTGCAGCGATTCGTATAGAGCATTGTCAGACATTCCGGTTCAAGTGATGCAGGTCAAACTCTCAATGCAGTACTATCCAATATAAATTCAGGATCATTCATACATGGTTGCCAACACAGCAGAAGAAACTCATATCAAGCTAGAAGAACTCAAAACCGAACACCGAGATCTTGACGAGGTCTTGGAACGACTGTCCAATGATCGCAACGTCGACGAGTTGCAAATCAAACGGATGAAAAAACGCAAACTGTATCTAAAAGACGCCATCGCCATGCTGGAAAATCAGCTGACACCCAAAGTGTCTGCCTGATTCTCAGTCTTTCGCTGGTCACCCGTCCGCCGAGTCGCGGCGCTCAAAAGCCCCGGCGGCTAATACCGGTATATTTCCGATTTATACGGTCCGTCGACCGGCACTCCGATATACGCAGCCTGCTCAGCGGTCAGCTGTGTCAGTCTGGCGCCCACTTTGTCCAGATGCAGTCGGGCGACCTCCTCATCCAAGGCTTTCGGCAGAATGTAGACATTGTTGTCCGGGTATTTTTCTGGCGAGCGCCACAGCTCCATCAATGCCACAACCTGGTTGGTAAACGAGTTGGACATGACAAAACTGGGGTGTCCAGTGCCGCAGCCAAGATTGACCAGCCGCCCTTCAGCCAGCAGAATCAGCCGCTTGCCATCCGGAAAGACAACATGATCTACCTGCGGCTTGATGTTGACCCAGTCGTACTCACGCAGTGAGGCGACATCAATTTCCCCGTCAAAGTGACCGATGTTGCAGACGATTGCCTGATTTTTCATGACTTTGGCATGCTCATGCGTGATGACATGCCAGTTGCCGGTCGCCGTGACGAAAATATCCGCCAGTCCCGCCGCCTCATCCATGGTGACAACCCGGTAGCCCTCCATCGCCGCCTGCAAGGCGCAGATCGGGTCGATTTCAGTAATCCAGACCGTCGCACCCTGCCCGCGCAGTGACTGTGCGCAGCCTTTGCCGACATCGCCGTAGCCGCAAACCACCGCGATTTTGCCAGCAATCATGACATCCGTCGCGCGCTTGATTCCGTCAAGCAGCGATTCGCGGCAGCCGTAAAGATTGTCAAATTTGCTTTTTGTGACTGCATCATTGACGTTGATGGCTGGACATTTCAGCGCCTTGTTCTGCACCATTTCGTGGAGCCGGTGCACACCGGTGGTTGTCTCCTCGGTGAGCCCGCGAATATCCGGCATCAGCTCCGGGTACTTGTCGTGCATCACTTGCGTGAGGTCGCCGCCATCGTCCAGCAGCAGGTTTGGCCGCCACTCATGCGGTCCGAAGATGGTGCGGTCAACACACCACCAATATTCTTCCTCAGTCTCGCCTTTCCAGGCAAATACGGGTGTGCCGTTGACGGCCACTGCGGCCGCGGCATGATCTTGAGTCGAGAAAATGTTGCATGACGACCAGCGCACCTCTGCGCCCAGCGCCTGCAGTGTCTCAATGAGCACTGCGGTCTGAATGGTCATATGCAGGCAGCCGGCTATGCGGGCGCCAGCCAATGGCTGCTCTGCACCGTATTTTTCGCGCAGCGCCATGAGTCCCGGCATTTCGGTTTCTGCAATCTTGATCTCTTTGCGGCCCCAGTCAGCCAGCTCGATATCGGCGACCCGAAAGAAATACTCTGTAGGCGGTTTTTTTGACATTTTGATGCTCTTGGGTTTGAGAGTAAGGTGATCCAGTCAATGAATTTATCGATTCAGCTCTGCTTTGAGCTTGTTGGCGGCATTGATCTTCTCCCACGGAAACGCCGCCCGGCCGAAGTGTCCATAGGCCGCTGTGTCTTTGTAGATCGGGCGCAGCAAATTCAAATCTTCAATAATTTCGCGCGGCTGCAGCGAAAAAACCCGCTGCACTGCCGCCGACAGCTGATCGTCGCTCAGTCCGCTTGCCGCTGTTCCATAGGTGTCGACCATCACCGAGACCGGCTGGGCCACCCCGATCGCATAGGCAATCTGCACTTCGCACTTTTGCGCCAGGCCGCTGGCCACAATGTTCTTCGCGACATATCGCGCATAGTAGGCAGCGGAGCGATCGACTTTAGAGGGGTCTTTGCCGGAAAATGCGCCGCCGCCGTGGCGCGCCATCCCGCCGTAGGTGTCGACAATAATCTTGCGGCCGGTCAGTCCGCAATCGGCCTGCGGTCCGCCAACGGTAAATTTGCCGGTTGGATTAATGTGGATTTTGAGATTGTCAGCGAGATCAAAGCCTTTGATCACCGGCTGAATAATGTGCTCATTGACGGCATCATGGACTTGCTGCTCGCTCGCATGCTCGCGGTGCTGCGTTGACAGCACCACCGTGTCAATTCTTGGCGCTGCATTGATGTATTCAACACTCACCTGCGATTTGGCATCAGGTCCAAGCCAGTCAAGCTGCCCGCTGCGGCGCACCTGCGCCTGGCGGCGCACCAAATCGTGGGACACTTGTATCGGCAGCGGCATAAGCTGCTCGGTTTCATTGCAGGCAAATCCGAACATCAGGCCTTGGTCGCCTGCGCCCTGCTCGCTGGTCTTGTTGGTGTGCTCGTCAATGCCTTTGGCGATATCTTGCGACTGATGGCTGATCAGTTCGGTGATCCTGACATTGGCGCAATTGAAACCGAGCGCATCGTCCGTATAACCGATATGCTCAATCGTGTCACGCACAATCTGCTCGTAGTCCAGCTCTGCCTTGGTGGTGATCTCACCTGCGAGGACGACGTGATGCTCGAAGCCGCCCGCTGCGTCCGAGATGGATTTGACCAGGGTTTCCAGACCCAGCCGACTGTCTGCATCCTGTGCCAATGCTGCGTCCAATATCGCATCGGAAATCTGGTCGCACATTTTGTCCGGGTGACCTTCAGATACAGACTCGGAAGTAAAAGTAAATATGTCAGGCATAGCCGCTCCGTTGAGGCTCTGAAAATAACCGCCTTATTGTATTGTTTCTGAAGCGCAGAAAAGCATCGCGCGAAGCGTTCCGGCGCTCCCTATTCCCTAACCTTCATAGACACCGCTTGCGGCGGTCTACAGATTCAATTCTTTTATTTTGCGGGTGACTGTATTCCGATTCCAGCCCAGCAGCTCTGCAGTGCGGTTTTTGGAGCCGCCGGTGAATGCCAGTACGGTCTGCAGCACAACGCGCTCGACACATGGGCGAAGCTCATGGCTCTCGGCAAACTCAGGGTCACTGATCATCGCGCCAATGGCTCCCTCAAGTTTCTGCTCCCAGGTCATGGATGCTTCTGGCTTGACCGGTCGCGCGGCGGAAGTCTTGAACTCAAATGGCAGATCGTCGGCTGTGATCGACTTCGATGGCGCCATCACTGTGACCGAACGGCAGACATTCTCAATCTCGCGCACATTGCCCGGCCAGTGATACGACAGCAGACGTTCCAGCGCCTCGGGTGTGATCGATTTCTCCTCAGCGTTCAGCTGCCTTGCGGCTGCAGTCAGAAAGTGCTGGACAAACAGTGGAATATCCGAAGTTCGATCACGCAGCGGCGGCAGCGCGATATGAACGACATTGAGCCGATGATAAAGGTCATTGCGAAATCGGTTCGTTTCCACCAGCGCCTGCAGATTCTGATTGGTCGCGGCGATAATTCTGACATCGACCGAAATCTGGCTCACGCCGCCGACGCGGTAGAATTTGCCCTCCGACATCACGCGCAGCAAGCGGCTTTGCAGGTCATGCGGCATGTCGCCAATCTCATCCAGAAACAAAGTGCCGCGATCCGCTTGCTCAAAACGTCCGATACGGCGCTGATTGGCACCGGTAAAGGCGCCTTTCTCGTGCCCGAACAGTTCCGACTCAAGCAGATCAACCGGGATAGCGGCCGCATTGATGGCGATAAAGGGGTTCTTGTTGCGGATGCTGTTTTCAAACAAGGCTCGCGCCACGAGTTCCTTGCCCGTGCCGGACTCACCGGTAATCAGCACATTAATGTCGGAATTTGACAGTTTGCCGATGGCTCGAAACACTTCTTGCATGGCCACCGATTCGCCAATCATAACCTTAGGCTGATCAGCCGGCTTGGCAGCATCCTCGCGGCTGTTGTCGTTTTCCTCCATCACCCGCTGAATCAGGCTGACTGCATAATCGATGTCAAACGGCTTGGGCAGGTATTCAGTGGCCCCGCGCTGATAAGACTCAACTGTGGTGTCCAGATCGGAGTAGGCGGTCATCACAATGACCGGCACCTTGGATGGTGATTTTTGGATTTCATCAAGCAGATGGAGTCCGTCCCGGCCTTCCATGCGGATGTCAGTGACGAGGATTTTAGGATGTTCGGCCGCAAAAGATTCCAGCGCGCTTTCGGTGTTGCAGAACGCGCGCGAGCGGATGCCGGAACTGGTCAGCGCCTCGGTCAGGACCCAGCGAATGGACTCATCATCGTCCACAATCCAGACCGGTGCAGGGGGCATGCTCAGGTCCAGCGCCATGTCAGCTGCGCCCGCCGCCCGCATCGCCATTGACTGGGCTCGCCGCGTTTCGGGGCAAGGCAGAGCCGGCGAATTTGAGGTACATCGTAAAGCAGGTTTTGCCTGGAATGCTGTCGCAGAAAATATCTCCGCCGTGGCGGCGGACAATCTGATGCACAATCGCCAGCCCCAGACCTTCCCCGCGGGGCTTGCCGGAGATCATGGGCAGAAAAATCTGGTCTTGGAGAGCCTCGTCAACACCGGCTCCATAGTCTTCAACATCAATGCGGGCAACCATCTTATGCAGTGTGCCATGCAGGTTGACATGGCGCTGCACACGGGTTCGCAGCGTTATGGCGGCATCGGCGGCGCAGGCTTCGGTGGCGTTTTGCATCAGATTCAAAAAAGCCTGGATCAGGTGTTCCATGTCGCCGAGCACTTTGGGCAGACTGGGATCGTAATCCTGAATTATGCTCAGGCTGGCGCCGTGCTGCGCCTGCATCAGCTTGCGCACGTGCTCCAGAGCCTCGTGGACATTCAGCGTCGCCAGACTCGGCTGGCGGTAAAGGCCTGACATGCGGTCGACCAAAGTGCATAATCGGTCCGTCTCCTTCGCGATGATGTGCGTGTATTCTTTCAGGTCATGGCGGTGGATCAGCTTGCGCTCCAGAAGCTGCGCGGCGCCGCGCAGTCCGCCCAGAGGATTTTTAATCTCGTGAGCGATCGCGCGCAGCACCGCGGTATTGGCCGACTGTCCGGTCTGGCGTACGCTTTCGCTGAGCTGTTCAGCGAAAGCGTTGACCTCATTGAATTCCAGCACCAGGCAGTTCCAATCGCCAAAGTATGCCAGCGATGCGATGCAGTCAACCAAAATGGTGCGGTGACGGGTGTCGCGCAGCGGGGTCTGGCGCACTGTGGTCGACTGCGAGTTGCTCAGGCAGGTGCGGAAAAAAATATCGATTCCGGACTGGATGAAATATTCAGTGACGCTCGCGCCCAGGATGCTGCCGGCGCTGGCGTCAAGCAGAGCTTGAGCAGACGGGTTGATTGAGATGACTTGCAGGTCTTGATTGCAGACGACCACCGCGGTGGCCAGTTTGGTCAGAATGTCTGCACTGTTCTCAATTCGGTTTTGAAACGCAGCGGAGTCGGGGGACATTGCAGCGGTGCGACCGGCGGGCATGGTCATAGCAGCAGAGGGCAGCATCGGCTTTTCATGATCTGCAGGACATGAATGCACCCGCCGGGTCCGGGATGCCCGCTGCGAGCATCCCGGACAATCCGATGTCAATCTGAAAGAACTGCTTGATCAACTGCCTTGACTTAAGGCGGCTTTACCGGCTGTAGTACAGCTCGAACTCAAGCGGGTGCGTGACCAGGGCCATCGCATCCACGTCGGCTGACAGCAGATCAATATAAGAATCGATCTGCACATCGGAGAAAACGCTGCCGGCTTTGAGAAAGTCGCGGTCATTATCCAGCGCGATCAGCGCATCGGCCAGCGATGGCGCGACATGCGGGATGGCTTTTTCTTCCTCGGCCGACAGTTCATACAGATCTGCATCGGTGGGCAGGCCGGGATCAATCTGATTCTGGATGCCGTCGAGGCCTGCCATCAGCATGGCGGCGAACGCCAGGTAGGGATTTGCGGTCGGATCCGGGAAGCGGATCTCGATACGCCGGGCGGCTTCCGGTGCGAACGGGATGCGGCAGGAGGCCGAGCGGTTGTAGGAGGAATACTGCAGCAGGACTGGCGCCTCATAACCCGGAACCAGTCGCTTGTAGCTGTTGGTAGTCGGATTGGTGAAAGCGTTCAATGCATGGGCATGCTTGAAAATGCCGCCGATATACCAGAGGGCCTCCTGACTCAGCCCGCAATGCTTGTCACCGGCAAACATGGATTTGCCGTCTCTGACCAGCGACTGATGCACGTGCATCCCGGAGCCGTTGTCGCCGACCAGCGGCTTGGGCATGAAAGTTGCCGTGTAGCCATGCGCGGCGGCGACATTGCGCACGCAATACTTGTACAGGTTGGTGTGATCGGCCATTTTCACCAGCGAGTTGTACTTGATGCCGATTTCCGCCTGACCTGCGGTGCCGACTTCGTGGTGATGCTTTTCAACCGTAACCCCCATATCCTCCATAGCAGTGCACATGGCGGCGCGCAGGTCGGCCATCGAATCGATCGGCGCAGTCGGAAAGTAACCGCCTTTGACCGATGGCCGGTGACCGTGATTGGGACCCTCATCGAAATCCCGGGCGCTTGACCAGGCTCCCTCATAAGAGCTGATTTCATAAAACGCGCTTTCCATGGAGGTGTTCCAGCGCACGCCGTCAAAGATGAAAAATTCCGGTTCCGGTCCGAAGTACGCCGTATCGGCGATGCCGGTTGATGCCAGATATTCCTCGGCGGCACGGCCGATGCTGCGCGGATCTTTCTCATACCAGCGATCCTTGGCCGGATGATAGATGCTGCAGCGAATAATCAGCGTGGGCTCCTGCGCAAACGGATCCAGCACTGCGGAGTTTGGATCCAGCCGCATGGCCATATCCGAGCGGTTGATCGGCTGCCAGCCTGGAATCGACGAGCCGTCGAACATGATGTTCTCGTCGAACATTTCTTCCGAAAAATTCGATACCGGCCATCCCAGATGATGCACCTGCCCCCTCAAATCAGTGAATCGCAGGTCAATAAACTTCACTTTATTGTCCTTGATTGTCTGCATAATGCTTTCGATTGACATTGAATGCTCCTTGAACGAAGTTGAAAAATAATTACATAGTCAATGAATAAATCAGCAATTATCATGCCAGCATAAAACAGACGAATTGCGAATTGGATTCAACTCGACGCTACAAATTACCGCATTGATGGCATTTTTTCGGATTAAAATGCACAAATATAAAGCATAATAATGCAAAATGCTAAAATATTTAGCGTTAGAGGCGTGTTCTCAGCCGTTTTTTCGAGCTTGAGCACGATGCAGTGAAGATTGGGGCGTGACCGCTGGGCTGCGCTCCGGAAGGTGGGGCCAGCGGCCTGAATTATTTGGAGACTTGGATGCGGATTTTGATTTCCAGGCCGTCGGTTTCGGCGGCAGCAATCTGATGTCCATGCAGCCGGCACCAGGCTGGAATGTCGGCCAGGGCGCCGGGGTCGGTGCACAGCACTTCGAGGATCTGACCGTTTTCGAGCTGGTCGATTTTTTCGCCGGTGCGGATGACGGGCATCGGGCAGATCAGGTGGCGTGCGTCGAGTACCGCTCTGGCGGGCCTTATACGTGCCATTGTTTTGGCACATCCGCTGATTTCATGGGCATGACGGTCAGGTCTTTCTGAGCGCCGCTGAGGTCCGTATAGCGGACGCTCACCATTTCTTGATCCGCAGACTTTCCATAGCGGGCGACCAGCCGGGCAGCCATTTCAACCTCTGCGGCCGGCAGCGGGCCCTCAATCAGTGAAAATGGACCGGCATGACTGGTGATAGCGAAGTGCGCGAATTTATGCCGGTAGCCGGTCAGGTACTGCGATTCGCCGCCATCTCTTGCGATAATCAGCTTCCAGCGGGTTTCCGGGCGCAGATGGCGGCCGACTTTGAGTAGCATAATGTCGTCGATCTCATAGTTTTTGCTCTGGCGATGCTTCCAGAAATCCTGCATCTTGCGGGCATAGGACGCGTCGGTCAGAAAGCAGCAGCCGCCCGCGGGCTGTGCCGTATTCTCAAAACCGCAGCGAGCGGCGATAGCAAGCTGAATGCGTCGCCCGCGGCCGGTAATGCCCAGGAGCTGCTCGCGATCAATCCAGCCTGCCCGTTCGGGGAGTGTCGGCGGCAAAAATTTTGCACTCAGCGGCCGCAGCAGCCGGTCATAGGCGCCCGACTCGCGGGCAATTACCGGGAAGGTCGATTTTTTCTGCGACTTGGGTCTTTGGCCAAGGACCTCACCGGTCACAATGAAATCGAAATTGTTTGCCTCCATCCATTGTCGCGCCTGGGCTACCATGAAGCCTTTGCAATCCAGGCAAGGGTTGAGGTGGGCTCCATAGCCGTGCCGCGGATTGGAGACAACGTTTTTGTAGGCTGCAATCGCATCGATGATGTGCAGCTTGATGCCGAGCTGCTCGGCTGCCCACAGTGCATTGTTGCGTTTTGTACGGCTGCGGTCGGCAGTCCGGATCGCATGGGTGTGGCCTTCCACGCAAAATCCGGTAAAAATGTTGAGTCCCTCGACGTGAATATTCTGATCCAGCATCAATTTTGCAGCCAGGAGGGAGTCGAGCCCGCCGGAAATCAATGCAATGGCTTTTCGCTGCACTCTCATTTGGGAGGGGCAAGTGCCGGCTCTGTCCTGGGTAGCTGATGGTTGCTTGCAAGCATTGTTTCAGTCAATTTTGCAGCGCAGAAAAGGTTCTATGCGACTCGGGCGGGCGTAAATCCCGCCTCCAGAAGCGTTTGGGATTTTACCATGATCTCATCAATCATCAAGGCCGGCCCGCCGGCCTGCCTCTGTCATCGCGGTCCAAGCCATGCAAGGCTTCATAAAGAATTTTGCCTGCCTGGGCATTCCAGCTTATTTTGCCGGTTGAAATCTGCTGGCAATTGCCAGTCCATCGAAGACAAGCTCGAGCGGAGCCGGCAACCTGTGAGAAATTGGCTTGCGGCGAATCAGGCTACAGCCAGCTGCGATTGCGCAAGGCGCTTTGGATCATTCTAGCGGCTAGATTCACAATTTTCTCAGATGCTGTGAGCCTGGAAGTTTCTGGACTGCCGTGAGATCATCGACCTTTTCGCTGGTATAAAAATTGTCAAGGCAGGCGGCTTCAGATTCTTCCGCCAAAGAGATGAGGCAGACCGACTGCCAAACTGATAATAACTGACGGGAAAAGTTTAATTTTCTGTATGTTGGTATACGAATGGAACATCATTCTTTGAACGTACAATAAAATCCCGAAACGAGCATGCTGACAGCGAAAGCTCGGAATTTCTTCGCCATGCAACACCGACATCCATCGTCGGGATATCTTCGATTACAGATTTCGTTTCGACCCGATAGCCTTCCAGGGACCAAGGGCGATAAACCATGTCGGAAAGTATCGTGATACCCATCCCTAGCGCGACCATGCTTCGAACGGCCTCAACTGAAGTTGTAGAAAAAATAATGTCCGGTCGAAATTCTGTTTTTCCCCAATAGCGAATTGCTGTCTTGCTGGCCTCATCCACAGTCAGCATGACATATGGTTCTTTTGAAATATCGGCGAGAGATACGGCTTCTTTTTCCACAAACCGATGATTGGTGTTGATCCATAGTTTTCGCGGCGAGCATAGCAAAGTCTCAGAGTCGATTTCTGCTGTATTGCTCAAATTGGAAACCAGCATCAAAGCTAGATCCAGCTTGCCGCTCAGCAAGCCGAGTTCGATGTCCTCCCGGTCGTATTCGAGTACATGAACAGTAACTTTTGGAAAGGTTCGCTGGAACCTCGATAGATAGTTCGGCAGAAAATAGGCGGCGACGGTAAAGGATACGCCTACCACAATGTCGCCCTCGACACTGTAGCTGGATCTGTATGGCATTCGAGTCGCCTCAGAAACAGCGGCAATAATATTTCGCGCATGCTGGAGAAACTGATGGCCTTCAAACGTCAGCGCTACGCCATAGGCCTCGCGTGTAAACAGCCTGGAATCGAGCTCGTTTTCGAGATCCTTGATCGCTGAGCTGACTGCAGACTGAGAAACATTCAATTCAGACGCAGCCAGGGAAACTTTTCCTTTGTCAGCGGTGGCAATGAAATAGCGTATTTGCCGGAAGGTAATCAATGTAGTCTCAAAATTCTGATTGCACCGAAATCGGGCTGCGAAAAATCCCTTCAGTCCATGAGCAAACGCTGAGAGTTTCCACGCTCAAGCCGTTATGGGGAGAGGCTCGGCTATGCCAATAGCTCCCGCACTTTGTTCAGCATGGACAATCTTTCCTGTCTCGCATTGAGTGCAGTTTCGAGATCAACAGCCTCGAATTGAGTTTTCGTATGGGGCTGCAGCTGTCCAATAAGATCCATATCCGCAGAAATGACTGTGCCAAGCATGAAATACCCGCCGCCTGAGACAGCATCGCGATGCAAAACAATGGGCTCCACGCCGCTCGGAACTTGGATTGAGCCATAAGGATAGCAGCTGTCTACGATGTTCGATGGATCTGATCCGGCGCCGAACGGCTGCTTTCGATCGACGAACTCTAAAGCGCTGCCGCCCTGAAATCGATAGCCAATGCGGTCTGCCTCAGTCGCGACTTTCCAAGTGTCCTCAAAAAATTGCCTGCCTGACGCTTCCGTTATGCGATGCCAGTAAAGACCTGGTACTGCGCGCAATTTAGCCGGGGTGCCGGGCCGGCGCCGCAGGCTGGCCGGCACCATTGCATTTGTATCCGCCGCCCCTTGAGGCGGTGCGAAATGGAGCAGATCTCCAGCTTGCAGGTTGCGGCCCCCAAAGCCGCCCAATGCGCCCAGTGTGTAGGTTGATTTGCTCCCCAGTATGCTTGGCACATCAATTCCGCCGGAAACGGCAATGTACGCCCGAGCGCCATTGCGCAAGTAGTCGAAACTTAAAGTCTGTCCGGCTCTGATTTGGAAAGCAGTCCAAGTTTCTCGCAGCTCTCCATCCACTTTGGGGGGCAGTTCGGCGCCGGTTACTGCGATGGTCGCATTTTCATTGAATTTGAGCTTCGGTCCCATAAAGACCGTCTCCAGCGCAGCATCGCCCTCGCTGTTTCCAACCAGCAGGTTGGCAACTCTGAGCGCGTAGCGATCCATCGCACCGGAAACAGGGATTCCCAGGTGATAATAGCCAGGCCTGCCAAGATCCTGTATGGAGGTGGCCAGACCCGCTTCCACAACCTTAATTGTCATTGAGAGTCTCCCGAATGTGTCGGTTGTAACTGTTCATATCTGAGTAAAACGTGTCGAGCGAAAAATCAAAAGCGCGAATCATCGGCTCGTATGAATGGCTCTCGATTTCGGCCGTTATCTCATCATAAGCGGCACGATCAATCGACGTGAATTTGACAATGTCTCCTGGATTGAAAAACACCATGAATTCCTTCAGGTACGATATTTTTTGATGCGGATCGTAGATTGGCATCGGCGTAATGCCGAACATCTGATACCCGCCGGCGCCGCGGACAGAATAAATGCACGAAAAACAGCCGCCGTAGCCCACAGTCAGCTTTGGTGTGTCAGTTCTCGGCCGCAAATACTTTGGAACTTCAATTTGACGCTTCCGATCAACCATCTGGTACATGAATGGCAATCCGGCAACGAATCCGACCATGGTGACAAACCACGGACTATTTGCATGTGCCGCGATAAATTCTGCCTTGGAATTGAAGCCATTGATCCGGGCCGCATAATCCAAGTCGGTACTGCTGGGATCCTGATGACGCTCGCGAAACCGCATCAAGGTCTCATGGGTCCAGGGGTCATCGTAGAGCACCGGCACCTCGATCACTCGGGTTTTCAGCTGCGGCTGCGCCGCCATCGCAGCTGATTCCAGCTTCTGCAGTTCCTGTATTAGGTCATTCGGGCTTATTCTGTGCGGATCATATTTGATCTGATAGGATGCATTGGCCGGACAGATTTCCGTCACGCCGTCAATTTGACTTTCTCGAACGGCGTTTGTCATGGATAGGCTGGTAAAGAATGCGTCAAGCGACATCTCTTCACTCACCTCGACGAAAATATGATCGTCACCGCCAAAAGAATAGCGAGCTGTCATAGATCAATTACCTCCTTAGTGAAAAGCGCCCTGCGACCGGCGAAGTCAAATTTTCCATAGCATGCATTGGATTGCGCTGATGCCTCGTACATTAGCGAAACAGCTCCAATGAGTTTTCGGATAGCCTGCGTTCAAGAAACTCCGTATCAAAGCCGAATTCAGCAACAGCATCATCACCTGCCAGCCCTTTATGCAGTGGAATCGTTGTTTTGATGCCCTCGATCCGCAGTTCCGAAAGAGCTCGTCTGAGCCGTCGCAGAGCATACTCTCGCGACTCGTCCCACACGATGAGTTTTGCAAGCATCGAATCGTAGTACGGAGGAATCTCACAGCCCGGGTAAAGCATTGAGTCAAACCGAACACCAGGCCCGGCCGGAAATGCAATGGATTCTACCCTGCCTGGATTTGGCATGAAGTCGTGAAACGGGTCCTCTGCGTTAATGCGGCACTCAATTGAATGCCCTCGAATCCCCACATCGCCTTGTTTGATGCGCATTGGGCGGCCTGCAGCAATCAGCAGCATTTCCCGAATCAAGTCAATGCCAGTTATACATTCTGTTACGGGATGCTCCACCTGAATGCGGGTATTCATCTCAAGAAAATAAAAGGCCTCAGATTCCTTGTCATACAAATACTCCACTGTGCCGGCGCCGCGGTAGCTCACCTTGCGAGCGAGCGTGACTGCTGATTCGCATATTGCCCGGCGGCTTTCATCGGTCAGATTGTATGCCGGCGCTTCTTCCCAGACTTTCTGGCGCCGTCTTTGCATGGAGCACTCTCTCTCGAAGCAATGAATAATGCGCTCACCGTCGCCCAGAATCTGCACCTCGATATGCCTGGCCCGGCGGATAAATTTCTCGATAAATAATGTGCCATTTCCAAAGGCTGCTTGCGCTTCAGCTTTTGCCTGCGGCGCCTGCCGGCGCATGTCCTCGCGGTTTTCAACAATTCGGATTCCGCGCCCGCCTCCGCCTGCCGAGGCCTTGATTAGGACCGGGTATCCAATTCGATCCGCGATCGTGCACATTTCATCAATGGATGCTGCACCAGATTCACTGCCTTGCGCAATCGGAACCCCGGCGTTTTGAGCGCATGCCCGCGCAGCGAGCTTGTCACCCATCAAGCGGATTGTCGCACTGCTGGGCCCGACAAAAATCATGCTGGCTTTTTCGACTGCTGCCGCGAATTCTGCATTTTCTGCAAGAAAGCCATAGCCGGGATGAATGGCATCAATGCCATTGGCTTGTGCTGCTTCCAAGATTGCCGGTCCGTTCAGATACGATCTTGCGGCCGGCGCCGGACCGATTTCGACAGCATGGTCAGCCAATTTAACGGCCAGGGATTCCCGATCGCACTCGCTGTAAATCGTGGTCGTATGAATGCCAAGCTCCTGCGCAGAGCGAATGATGCGACAGGCAATTTCGCCGCGATTGGCGACCATCAGCCTGTTGAGAGAGCGGCGTGGCATGAGTGTTACTCCTTGATTTCCAGCAGCGGCTGACCGGCAGTAACTGCCTGCTCGTTCTCGACCTGAAATTTGACTGCAGTTCCAGTGCAATCAGATCTAACCTCATGAAATGATTTCATGACCTCAATGATGCCGATCACATCGCCGATTGCACATGGATCTCCTTCTTCCTTGAACGGCGCCTCATCTGGCGATGGCTTGCGGTAGAAGATGCCCGGGAGCGGTGATAGAACTGATTTGGTCGACATATTTCTGCCTCCTGAATGCAATAGGGTTGATTTGCTTGGGGCGTTGACATTAGAACGCTTTAAGTGCGGGTGCTGTATGGAGCGACCGCTGCATGAACCGCCCGAGCGATCGCGATCGCGTTGGGGGTGTCAGAGTGAACGCAAATACAATCGGATCCAACGCTCACCGGCAGGCCGTTGACGGAATCCACCAGGCCCTCCTCAACTGCGCGCTGTGCGCGCCGTGCCGCCAGTTCCGGATCGACCTCATCATGCTCGCGGGTGATGATCAAGCTGCCGTCATCGTTGTAATCAAGATCGGCGTAGAATTCGGAAACAAACTGATGGCCGCGCTCTAAATAAACCTCCTCATGCATCGTGTTTTTCATTCCCAATACCGGAACGCTGAATACATCCGCTGCATCGCAGACAGCATACGCGATGTCGCGCATTCGCGCAGCCATGCCATAGAGGGCCCCGTGGGGCTTGATATGGCTCAGTTCCATGCCTTCTGCATTGAGAAAGGCAATCAGCGCGCCGACCTGATAGATAATGATATTGGCCAATTCATCGCGTTCAATCGCCATTGCACGGCGTCCGAACCCTTGCAGGTCTGGCAGTGACGGATGCGCGCCGACACGCACATTGTGCTGTTTCGCCAGCCGCACTGTAGCCCGCATGTGATTTGGATCTGATCCGTGAAAGCCACAAGCCACATTTGCCATTGAGATGAATGGCATGATGCCTGCATCATCGCCCATGCGATAAATGCCGAAGCTCTCTCCCATGTCGCAATTTAATTCTGTCGTCATTTTGCTGTCTCTTGGTAGCTCTGTATTGATTAATCAGGTGAAATACGGCGGATCAGCCTCATTAACACCGGGTTCTGAAAAATATATAAATCTGCATCTGTGCGCACCATCAGCTTCGCAGTGTCGAGATATAGCGCAATCTGAATTGATCCGCGATGACCGCAAAAATCAGCAAAACGCCGATTACAACAATTTGCAGGTAGGATTCGATGCGAGCAAGGTTCATGCCATTTTGCACCAGACCGATAAACAATGCGCCGAAAACGACATTTTCCAATCTTCCCACACCGCCGCGCAGACTGACGCCAGCAATCACGCAGGCAGCAATCGATTCCAGCGGCATTGTGGCGCCGATATTGGCTTCACCCGTATCCAGCCTGGCAGTCAGGAGAATGCCGGCAATCGCGGACATAAGCCCGCAGAAGACATAGGCGAGGAATAAAGTCATGCGCGTATTGATTCCCGACAGTCGTGCGGCTTGAATATTGCCGCCGACCGCATAGAGGTAGCGGCCAAGTCGGGTCCAATTGAACAAGACGTAGAGAATGCCAATCAATAGGATGGTGACAGCGACTGGAACCGGCACACCGAAAACAGCGCCAAAACCGAAGATGTCGCCAAATTCAATTGGCATGCCATACACAGGTGTGCCGCCGGTCATGTAAAGAGCCAGTCCAAACCCGACTGACGCCATTCCCAGACTCATCATAAAAGGCGATACGTTGAAGATCGAAATGCCGATGCCGTTGACCACCCCGATGGCGGTGCCGGCCGTTGCACCGGCAATAACGCCAATCAGAATCGCTAGTCCTGCGGCATCCGGCATCAATACGTACGCGGCCGCCATTGCCGTTGCGCCAACGACCGAAGTCAGCGCCAGTATGGTACCCACCGACAAATCGAACCCGCCTGTCAGCAAGGCGAACATCTGACCCATAGAAACGAGCATGAGGTAAGTCGACTGCCGGACGACGTTCATCAGATTCCGGCCGGTAAGGAAGTTGTCTGACATGATTGCGAATACGATCACAGCAGCGAAAAGCAAAAATGGCAGCACTCCCAGACGCACGAGTACGATTTGAAGCATGCGCAGCGCTCGCTCCAGGATTCTGATCGCCATTGAAGTCTGCGCTTTCGTTGAGCTGTTGTCAGTCATCACGCTAGGCTGCATCCCTGTGGAAACAATATTTCAGAACTTTTTCGGGTGAGATATCTGTGCCTTTGAGTTCGGCGGTCAAGCTGCCTGCGCTCATGACATAGACGCGATGGGTCAGGTGCAGAATTTCAGGCAAATCTGATGAAATCAAAAGCACTGCTGCTCCTGACTCGCAAAGTTCTTGGATAAAACCATAGATTGCAACGCGTGTGCCGACATCAACACCTACAGTGGGCTCATCAAAGATAAACATCTTGATGTCCCGAGTCAGACATTTTCCGAGAAGAATCTTTTGCTGATTGCCGCCTGAGAATTGTCCTGCGTTCCATTCGATTTCGGGCGGCTGCAAATTCAGCTTGTGCGTAATGCAGCGGACTGCTTTCGTTTCGGCTTTTTTTCTGAGAATAATGTATTTGGAATAGCCTGCTGTCCTGATCGCCGGCAGCGACACATTTTCACGCACGCCTCGCATCATCATCAAGCCTTCTTTACGCCGGTCTGCGGGAACATAAAACAGCCCGCGGTCTAGAATGCGGGCGGGTGAAAGATCGTGAATCGGCTCTCCATTGAGCATGATTTCCCCGGACACCCTCGCGACCAGGCCAAAACAGGCTCGCGCCACTTCGGACTTGCCAGAGCCTACAAGTCCGGCGAGTCCGACCACTTCACCGCGGCATACGCTGATCGAAACCTCATTGGCTGAACAGTTTTCGGTGGTGAGATTCTCAACTTCCAATATCTTGTTTTCCGCTTGGAAGCGAATGTTCGGAAAGATTTGATCGATTACACGTCCAGTCATGAGTCGCACCAGATCATTCTCGGCAGTGCTCGCGGGGACGGTATCAACCAGACTGCCATCGCGCAATACCGTGATACGGTCGCCAATCCGTCGGATCTCATTCATACGATGAGTAATGTAGATGATGCCGACACCTTGAGATTTAACCTGCTGAATCAAGGAAAAAAGATCCTCTGTCTCACGATCCGTGAGCGATGCCGTTGGCTCATCAAGAATCAATACGGATAATTTGTCGCGGAATGCCTTGGCAATCTCAACCATCTGCTGCTCGGCTCGTGACAGGAACGCAACGACCGCATCGGGCTTCAAGGAAAATCCCAGACGTTCTAAAATCTCCTCGGCGCGGGAGCGCATCGCTTTGTTTTGGAGGAAGCCAAGCGAGGTTTCTTCAGAGCCAAGGAAAAGGTTTTGCTCCACTGAAAGCTCTGGAACCAGCGAAAATTCCTGAAACACAGCGCTGATTCCTAAAGTTCTGGCATGATGCACTGAGGATAGATCGACCCGTTCGCCCTTGAAGCGGATTTGGCCGTCATGCGGCTTGACAGCGCCTGCAACAATCGAAATCAGTGTGGATTTGCCAGCGCCATTTTCACCGAACAGGACGTGAACCTCGCCCGCACGGAGAGAGAAGTCGACATTATCAAGCGCCATAATGCCGGGATATTGCCGGGTGATGCCGACTAATTCTAAAAGCGGCGATTCACAGTCTCGGGATTGCCGTGAGTCGCCGCTTGCTCGCATCTGAAAAAACTCCTCTGATTGACGCACTGATCTTGGCTCAGCTCGCAAAACTTATCCTTCAGTTGACTGAAAAGGTTGCCTTGAACCCATCTGGAGCGAGTGAGGATTCCCGGTCAAAAGTGCTGATGTTGCCGGAGTCGATGATATACAGCGCTGGGCCTACATGTTTTTCGTAGGATTTGCCCTCGAGAATTCTGATCGCCTGATCGATGGCGATTCTGCCTTGAATCACAGCAGAATCTGTTGGAGCCGCCAGCATTTGCCCGCGCTTTATGCCTTGATATACGCCTGGTGTGAAGTAGTATGCCATCACCTTGACCTGATCCGCAAGGCCTCGAGCGCGGAGCAGTCCGGTCGCCGCTTCTGCCGTTACGGCGGTCCCGACCACGTAGTCGATATCTGGATGAGCTTCAAGCGTGTCTTCGACAAGCTTCAGCTGCACTTCTTTGCCTGTATCGCCGTACTTCGTCTCAACGACCTCAATATCGGAGCCGGCAACTGCTTCCTGGAAGCCTGTGTTTCCAGCTTCGACCCAGCCTGCCCCAGGCGGTCCTGGAAACCAAGCGACTTTGACTTTGCCGGATCCGGCAGGGTGAGCTTTTGCGATGTATTCTCCAGCCTTGAAGCCCATTTCTCCGAATGAGACCAGAGATTTGGCGGACAGCTGCGGAGAAGACATTCCATTAATCACATCAATCACTGGGATGCCTTTGCTGCGAACTTCCGAGACCAGATTATTCAGCCCATCAAAAGATATTGCGCCGATCACCACCGCATCTGCACCGCCTGCAACACAGTCCTCAATTTGAGAGATCTGTGTATTCAGGTTGGTATATCCGCCTGCCTCTACGAGTTGCATTTTCAGGTTCAGCCGCTCGGACTCGGCAACAACACCGTAGTTCACCGCTAGCCAGTAAGCGTCCTTCATATGGGGAAAAGACACGCAGATATCCCATTGTTTCTCCCCTTTTTGAAGCGGTACATAATCGGCTGTCGAACGCGGACTTGACATGTCAAAAGGAGGATTCCACACTTCTACAGGGTAGGGATACCAGTTTTCGTCAGCTCCAGCGTTTGGGGCTAAAGTGAACGAAACAATGCAGGCGCTGATCGCAAACGCTAGAGACAGCTTCCGCACACCCTCAATTCCATTATTTGATTTCATGGCAAATGACTCCAATTTTTCAAATGAATTAAAGTTCTTGTCGGCAACTTTCGCGAATCATGCCTGTGGAACTAACCGAAAAATGAACAGGCCGAATCATCCTTGATCATTGCAAACAAGATTGTTCATGCCAAAACAATATACCGGCAAGACGGGTATCGCAAAGTACAATATAAAGATATAAGTTTTCACTTTTTCAGATACCACGGTGTCCGAAATCCCTCATCCGTCAAAGATGTGAATCGACGCGGCGGGAGTGGAGCAATCCAGTTCGCAGCCATACGATCTTAAGTCTGGCATTGCCAGGCCAGCGAGTCAGATGCTTTGGGCAGCCTTTGAGCTTGCAAGTGACCTGTAAAGCGGCCGCCATGGCATCAAGCTGCCAATCGGATGGCCTCAATCCGCAGTTGCGAAAAACCAGGTGCCGGAAGTTAAAATTGCTGCTGGGAAACGACGTTTGAGCACGAATCTAACGAGCTCATCCAGATATCCAAAAAAATGATGTTGCATTGCGGATTGTCACTCCCATAGCATTTTGACGGGCATGGCAAGCAAGCCTGGATCAACTCGTTTCAAATGCTCGCCGTCATGCAGCGCCACGCCGCAGGCAAACTGATCAGGATGCATCTCCTGCATGCGCCTCAATCCCCTGAAATCTCGCGGTCGAATGGCGGCTCTCGCTTTGACCTCAATGCCGACCAGTTTGCCAGCCGGACCTTCCAGAACCAAATCCACTTCAAACTGGTCCATATCGCGGTAGTGATAGAAGACAATCGGGTCGTCCGGCAGTGAGTTGACTTTCAGCAGTTCCGAGTAGACAAAGCACTCAAGCAAAGAGCCAAGCAGCTGTCTGTTTGCTTGGATGGCCTCGGTATCCGTTCTGTGGATGGCTGCAAGCAGTGCTGAGTTAATAAAGGAAAGTTTTCCACTTTGGTCTCAATGACCTCAGCGCGGCCAGCGAGTGAATCTGGAGAAATTGAATGAACAAATGAGGCCAATGGACCCGGTGACCAGATAGCGGAGCCTTTGCGACTGCTCATCGACCAGCCGCTTGATTATGAGCAAAAGTTCAGTCGCACACTGTATTTCGTCGATTGCTGCAAATATACGGTTTCCAGGAAATCGCACTTTATTTGAGTTTGTCTACCGCCCTCACCGGCAGGTCATTATTCCGCTAGGTGCTCGTCCATCATGCGGATGAATTTTCTGTAATGGCTGATAAAAATCGGATGCACTCGCCGACACAATGCCCAGTTCAGCTTGGTTTCGTACTCAGACCGCAAGGCCTTGACCTTTTCAGTGTCGTTGTGCTCAATTGCTTCGGTGATATTCTCTCCCTGAAGGCGTAGGCTTTTAGCCCGCTCAATCATCTTTTTTCGGAATGGATGCATGACTCAAACTTTTCACATTCCTTATCACTCATGCGGTGTTCTGCATATTGTGAAAAAAAATCGACCGCTTTGCAAGGTGAAAGCTAAGTGGCTATGATTCACAGCCGAACATCTTTTTTTACTTTTGACTGCTCCGTCTTTTGAATCCAGCGGGCATTGCTTTTTTAATGACTCAAAATAAACTTATTGCCATGCATTGTTATATGATTAATAACAATGATATCCATGCCGATCAATACGTCCCATCCATTATGCCGAAACGGAAGTTTAGCAACGCTGAGTTGTTTTCCAAATAACGATGTATGCATGCCGATTTGTCCGTCCTCTAAAACAACTCTTTGATCAATAGGAATGTCTAAACGAATCATATAAATTTCTGTTTTGGCTATCCCGCTAACACCAGTAATATCTTCTTCGCCAATAGGTTGCAGTTTCAAAATCTGTAACAACTTTTTCTGAGATCATTGTTTTTTGCGCCCCTGTATCAAATAGGGCAGGATAAACAAAACGATCTTCATTGATATTTGCACCTACGCAAACATTGAATAATATTTGGTTGTTTTGAACTGTAGTTTCAAATGTTGGCATCGTTGCTTATCCGGCTACACATATTGTATATATGCCTAATGATATTGGCTTTTTCCCAATCTGTTTGATAACAAACTTGCCGAGTCCAAAGCGAGCGCAAGCACTTTTGTAAGCGTCTTGCTCATCGTTATAAATATCGACTAGCTCGCCATTGTGCATTACAGCTATTTTGCCGCTATGGTTTCGTTCTAAATCATCTTTTTTTTTCTTCATAAGCGTCAAGATTTTTCCGCATTTCTTTATTAATCATGTTTACCTCTCAAATTATTCGACAAATCGGCGTACTGACTGCGCATTATCCATAATTCGGTTTGGATTGCCAACTAGCACATCAGTTGCCGCGTGTGCGCGTCTTAGTCTAAGATCACTGTTAGCAAATTCGCCACGGTTCGATGCTGATCAAGTGAAAAGAAACGATATTACATCAGGTGTGCAATCTAGTACGCAAGCGTCATTTTGCCCGAGAATGACTCAGCGTACCGGTTGCGTGTTGTTCCTGTGTGTCTGGGAATGCAGTTATCCATGCGGCTCAACGCAACCTTTAAAAAGTTCGGAATAATGACTCGGAATATTCGGAATAATGATTATCTGTTCAGCGGAAATATCAACTGAATTCTTATTCGGCAAGCTATGGCAGCGAATCGGCGGATACGAACTTTGCAGATGCATGCATTGAAGCAAAAATGAAGAGCCGGCTTGCTGTGCTGAGATCCCCTCGCCAAGGACACCTCAGTGGCCGCCGTTATGCACCTGTGCGCTGGATATTTTGTATATTCTTCATCCGAGGTCACGCAGAAAGAGGTTAAAAATTAAAATAAGGCCATTCCAGGCGGACGCAAGATGATGCCGGGAATCGTCTTGGGGGTGTCTGTTCATTGAAACGTCGCAACAAATTTTTAAATCAGGATCCTTGAGTGTCGCATTGCTGCTCGTGTTTTGTGCCTGAGTGCGGCGCCAGCAAAGCGAGTCTGGCGAGTCGCTGAGTGATTCGAAGCCGCCTGCATCGATTGCTGTCCGCTGCGCGTCAATCATTCGTTCAATCTCTTACGCTTGGAAAGGCGATTTGAATTTCCAGTCCATTATTTTTACGCTGAATCACTACTGGTCCGAGCACGGCTGTGTGATTCTTCAGCCCTACGATATGGAGGTCGGTGCGGGAACCTTCCATCCCGCAACGTTTCTCGGCGCCATCGGCCCGGAGCCGGCGAGCTGCGCCTATGTCCAGCCGTCGCGGCGCCCGACGGACGGCCGCTACGGTGACAATCCGAACCGGCTGCAGCACTACTTTCAGTATCAGGTGGTGCTCAAGCCTTCGCCGGCGGCGTTTCAGGACCTCTATATTGAGTCGCTGGCCAGACTCGGCATCGATCCGCTCAAGGATGATGTGCGTTTCGTCGAAGACGACTGGGAATCACCCACCTTGGGCGCGTGGGGATTGGGCTGGGAAGTGTGGCTCAACGGCATGGAAATTACCCAGGTCACCTATTTTCAGCAGGTCGGCGGTCTCGAATGCCGGCCGGTGACGGGTGAGATTACCTACGGACTGGAGCGCATCGCGATGTACATCCAGGGCGTGGACAACGTGTTTGATTTGCAGTGGAACGACTCAATCCTGTACGGCGACATCTATCTGCAGAATGAGCGGGAGCAGTCTGCGTACAACTTCGAGCATGCCGAGACTGATGCGCTGCTGAGGCAGTTTGAGAGCTGTGAGAAGCAGTGTCACGAGCTGGCGCAGCAGTCACTGCCGCTGCCAGCCTATGAGCAGGTGCTCAATGCGTCGCATGCCTTCAATCTGCTGGATGCCAGGCGAGTGATTGGCGTCACCGAAAGAGCGCGCTATATTGCCCGGGTCAGAAATCTGGCGCGGCAGGCGGCGAAAACCTACTACGCCAGCCGCGAGGCGCTGCAATTTCCGCGCTGCAAGGGAGGGCCGATCAAGCCAAAAACATCAGCAAAAGAGCCGGCCGCGCCGCGGTCGGCGGCGCCAGACACCTGCGCCCCGCTTCTGGTTGAGATCGGTACCGAGGAGCTGCCGCCGCCGGCAGTCTTGCGACTGGCTGCAGAGCTTGAAACCGCCTTGCAGGCAGAATTGAGCGCTGTCGGACTGAGTGCTGCGGATGCCGCCGAAGTGACCCATTTCGCGACGCCGCGCCGGATTGCAGTACTGATTGAGGCGGTCCGCCGCCGCCGTGCCGACCGCGAGGTCATCAAGCGCGGTCCGCCGCTGGAGCGCGCCTTTGACGCAGACGGGAACGCATTGCCGGCGGCGGTCGGATTTGCCAAATCCTGCGGTGTCGAGGTGACCCAGCTGACAGAAACTGAGACTGAAAAAGGCCGATTCGTCGCGGTTCACACGGTCGAATCCGGGCAGGATGCAAGTGATCTGATCCCGCAATGCATCCAGCATGCTGTCAGCCGATTGTCCATTCCCAAAAAGATGCGCTGGGCCAGCGCTGATGATGAATTCGTACGCCCGGTCCATTGGTTTGTTGTCCTCCATGGCGAGGATGTTATTGACTGCGAGCTGTTCTCTGTTCGCTCTGGCCGCAGCTCGCTTGGACACCGCTTTCACGCGCCCGCATCCATACCCATCAGGCAGGCTGAAAGCTATGCAGCCTGCCTGCTTGAGACTGGATGGGTGCAGGCCAGCTGGAGCGCCAGACGGCAGATCATCGCGGATCAGATTGACACCATCGCTGAACGCATCGGCGGACAGCCGATGCGCGATGAGGGACTGCTGGACGAAATCAACAGCCTGACGGAATGGCCGTTTGCATTTTGCGGCCGTTTCGACGAGCAGTTTCTGCGGTTGCCGAGCGAGGTTTTGATTTGCTCGATGCGCCAGCATCAAAAGTATGTGGCGCTCAAGGATGACACGGGGGCGCTGCTGGCGGCCTTTATCGGTGTGGCTAATATCGAGCCTGCGGACAGCGTCATTGAGCAGCGGATTGTCACCGGCAACGAGCGGGTGCTGCGCGCCCGTTTGGCAGATGCCCAGTTTTTCTTCAATCAGGATTGCGCGGCCGCGCTGGAAAGCAAGCGCGCACTGCTCAATACACTGGTGTTTCATCATGCATTGGGATCGGTTTTTGACAAAACTGAGCGGGTGAGCGCGCTGGCGCAGTATCTCGCCGGCTCGCTGCAAGCGGATGCCGCCGGCGCCGTACGGGCCGCTCAGCTTTCCAAGGCCGATCTGGTGACCGAAATGGTCGGCGAGTTTCCCGATCTCCAGGGTGTCATGGGACAATACTATGCTTTGCATGACGGTGAATCGCCCGCGGTCGCCCGCGCCATTGCCGAGCACTACCTGCCCAGAGCCGCCAGTGATGACCTGCCTGCCTCAACGCTTGGCAGGATTATCGCCATTGCGGATCGTGTTGACTCGATTCTGGGACTGATCAGCGCTGGCGAGCAGGCGCGCGGGGACCGCGATCCCTATTCCTTGCGCCGCATGGCTTTGGCTGTGATGCGGATCGTCATTGAGGGCCAGCTTGATATTGATTTGCCGGCGCTGCTTCAAGAGTCGGCAAAAATTTACGCACAGCATGCGGCGACGGATGACGCTGCCGCCGCCAGTGCCATTGAGCATGTCGGCTCTGTCCAGGACTTTATGCTCGAAAGACTGCGCGCCTACTATTTGGAACGGGGATATGCGGTCGACGAGTTCAACTCTGTGCATGTCTTGAAACCCGCCCGCCCGCTGGAATTTGACAAGCGCTTGCGGGCTGTGCGCAGTTTTCGCGAGGTGCCTGAATTTCGCGATTTGACTGCGGCCAACAAGCGCATTCGCAATATTTTGCGCAACAGCGGGCTGTCCGCCGATGCAGGTGTTGATGCGGCCGTTCTCAGTGCGCCCTCGGAGGTGCAGCTGCATTCACAGGCGCTGGAGTTGAGCCGGCGGATTGCGCCGCTGATCACCGCTGGCGAGCATGCTGAGATTCTGCGTCGACTGGCCGTGCTGCGCGACCCGATTGATCAGTTTTTCAGCGATGTCATGGTGATGACGGAAGATGCGAAGATCCGGCATAACCGCATCGCGCTGGTGGCTTTTGTCAGCGCTCTGTTTCGGGAGGTTGCAGATTTGTCTGAGCTTCAGCCCGACCGGGATATGCAATGAATAAAGATTCTTATGCCGAGATGCTGGCCGCGGTGCAGCGGTTTCATGCGCAGCACAATTTGCATGAGCATGGCGATGCCGATATGAGTTTCAGAGTTGCATTGCTGGCCGAGGAGCTCGGCGAGCTGTCCGCTGCTGTGACCAAAGGCAAGGGGATCGAGCAAGTGAGTGAAGAGTGCGCGGATCTGCTGATTTTGCTGCTCGGCACGGCTCTGGCGGCAGATTTTGATCTGAACACGGCATTCTGGGATAAGCTGGCTGTCATCAAGCGGCGCCAAGGGCGTCTGGTGGATGGCCGCTTGCGGGTCTCAGAGTTCAAGCCGTAGCACACAGCGCAATTGCAGTACGCTTATTTTCTTTCGATGATGAAGATTTTTCAACTCGCTCGGTCAGTTGTATTTTTTGGCGCCATTATCGTATTGACGCTGTGCTACTGGCCTGTCGCGGTGGCAGTCTATCGTACAGAACCGAAATTCCGCTCGCGTGCAATCGGCTGGTGGGCGCATATTGTCATTTGGCTGCTGGCAAAAATTTGCGGGCTGCGGCACGAGGTTGAAGGCTTGGAAAATTTGCCGGCACGGGCTTGCGTCATTTTCGCAAAACACCAGTCGGCCTGGGAAACGATTGCTTTTCAGACGATCTTTCCGCCGCAAGCCTGGGTGCTGAAGCGATCGCTGCTGCGCATTCCGTTTTTCGGCTGGGGGCTGGCCGCAACCGGTCCCATCAAAATTGATCGCTCAACGAGCCGCAAAGCGATTGAGGAGGTCGTCAGTCAGGGCAAAAAAGTCCTCAGTGAAGGGCGCTATGTGGTCATTTTTCCTGAAGGCACTCGCATTGCGCCGGGGCAGCACGGAACCTATCATGCCAGCGCCAGTCTCCTGGCGGTACGGTCAAATGTCCCGGTTGTTCCAGTGGCGCACAATGCCGGGGATTTCTGGCGCCGGCGCGAGCTTGCGAAACGCTCCGGTGTGATTCAGGTGCGGGTGGGCCAGCCGATTGACTCAGAAAACAGAAAACCGCGCGATGTCAATCGCGAGGCAGAAGAGTGGATCCGCGAAACCATGCCGCAGATCAGCGCGGCCTACCTGCCGTACTCGGGCGCTGCAGAATGAGTTTCGCGCGGACAGGCCAGCGACCCCGCTCGGCAGAATCAGCCGCTGCCGAAAGCCAATCCAGAGTCGGCCGGCGCATCGATATCGTTTTCAGGTGCTGACGACGGAAGAACGGCTTCGTTCCCATCCGGGGCAGTGGTGTCGAAACTCGCGGGGGCACACAATGACTGGATCGGAAACATCAGCTCGGCCGGCTCGATGGCCCGTATTGCAAAATCGCTGCCGTTGTGCTCATACAGCAAATCAGCGCTCTTATCGTCGGCCTCAACGATTGCACCGGTATCCAGATCGACCGCAAATCCGGGCAGGGTGATGATTGAGCCCATGCGGACCGGGGCGTCGCCGTCGGCGATGCGCCCGAAGAGGATCAGCTCCTCAATGGTAAAACGCACCAGTTCCTCGTTGCCAACGTTATGCCAGTTAAAAAGCATTTTGCCCCGCAGGTTCTGGTTGGTGCGCACAATGCCAATGCCCGGCAGTCCGCGCTGCTCATGCAGCTTGAACTGCTCGACCTGGAACAGAATGTATTCGCTGCGGGTCAGGGAACCGCTGATTGTCTCGACATAGCGTGATGGCTCAATCAGAAAATTCGCCATCATAAGCTGATCAAACTCGTCATATACGATTGAGCAGTCAAAATCGGCCGCACTGACCGGCGCCATGCCAGGCAGAACTGCGAGCAGCAAGCCCGCGATCTGGCGGCGAGCTTTTTCAATCAAGGTCTTAGGCGGCATGCGCGGGCGGCGGTTAAGAATATTGTCATTGAGCTGAAGTATCGCGGTGGACTACGTACTGAGCGAGTTGAATGTAATTGTCGACACTTAAGTTTTGGGCCCGTTGTCTGTCATCCAGGCCGCAATGTCGAAGTTCATCAGCGCTGATTTTATCAGCAAGCGAGTTTCTAATTGTTTTTCTGCGTTTCGAAAACGCGGCTTGCACCAATTCGGAAAAGACGCCGGCGAGCGCACTGTTCCAGAAACAGGCCCGTTTGGGGCGCATGCAGATGACTGTCGATTCAACTTGCGGGGGCGGATTGAATGCATCGGGCGGCACATCAAAAACCGCCTCGACGTGCATGACAGCGGTCACAGCCACTGTGAGCCGGCTGTATTGGCTGGCGCCGCATTGGGCAACCAGCCGGTCAGCCACTTCTTTTTGCACCATCAGGCAAAGATCATGAACGCATTCTGCGATATCCAGCAGTGCAATGAGCAGCGGGGTCGATATTGAGTACGGCAGGTTGCCGACAATGCGAATTTTGCGCTGCGCGCTGCCAACCGATCGATAGTTGAACTTGAGTGCGTCGATGTGGTGGAGGGTCACCGAGCTCGACTGCAGCGTGCGCCGCAGCGACGCGGCTAGAGAGGGATCAATTTCCAGCGCATGGAGATGCTTGACTTTTTCGGCCAGCGGGAAGGTCAGGGCGCCGGCGCCGGCGCCGATCTCAACGACAACATCATTGGGCTGCGGTGCGATCAGAGCGATGATGTCATCGATGACCTGTGCATCGGCCAGAAAATGCTGACCAAGCCGCTTTGTCTTGCGGGCATCATTCATCTCAGCGCTCAGGCTGCCAGTTTCAGCGCCATCGCATAGGCGCTCGCCAGACTTTCCGGATTTGCCGTGCCGCTGCCGGCAATATCGTAAGCGGTGCCGTGGTCGACTGATGTTCGAATGATCGGCAGGCCGAGCGTGACGTTGACAATATTTCCGAATGCGGCATGCTTGATTGCGGGCAGGCCCTGATCATGGTACATCGATAGCACCGCATCGAATTTTGCGGCCTGGGAGCGGGTCAGGATGGTATCGGCTGGATAGGGACCGCTGGCATCAATTTTGTTGCTGCGGAGACTTGCAATGGCGGGTGTGACAATATGCACCTCCTCATCACCCAGGGTGCCGCCTTCACCGGCGTGCGGGTTGAGTCCGCAAACGGCGATTTTGGGATTCTGGATGCCGAACCGTCTCTTCAGATCGCGGTGCAGAACCGTGGCGACTTCGATAATTCGCTCGCGGGTGATGCTTGCGGGCACCTGCCGCAGAGGCAGATGAGTCGTGACCAGCGCGACCCGAATTTTTTCATCTGTGAGGAGCATGACCGGCCGCGGCGTACCGGTCCGGGCGGCTAGATATTCGGTGTGTCCCTGAAAGCTGATGCCCGCCCGCATCATGGTCTGCTTGTTCACGGGCCCAGTGATCAGTCCTGCAAATGTGCCGTCCAGGCAGCCGGCGATCGCCTGGTCGAGGGTTTTGAGAACATATTCGCTGCTGGCTGTATTGGGCTTGCCTGGCGCCACATCTGCCGGACAGCTGACATGCAGTACACTGACGGGGCGATCGCCCTTCTGGCTGTTATAGTCCTGGAGCGGAGGGTTCCGCTTCAGCAAGCGGGCTCTTTGCGCAAGCATTTCCCGGTCAGCGATGAGAACCAAAGGTCGCTCAAGCACTGCATCGCAGCTGAACTGTATGGCCAGATCAGGGCCGATGCCGGCCGGGTCGCCGGGTGTCATGACCAGCGGAATTTGAGACTTGATGCTCACATGCGCAGCGTCCGACGGCCGTTGCGGAGACTAGTTCCGGCACTGCTCACAGAGACTTGTGACTGCCATCGCAATAGGGCGATTTGTTTGTATATTTGCACCCGCAAAGAAAAACGGTCCGCTCTTTTTCGAGGGTGAATTTCTGGGGCTGGAATTCAGTGCCGGCATGCGAGCCGTCACAAAAAGGCTGATTTGCGGAACGGCCGCACCGGCACCACCAGTAGTCACCGGGCTGCAGTGTTGTTTCATAGGGACTTTTCTGGGCAATTTTTGGATCCATAGTCGATTTTCTCCTGATGTCAGTTTTGATGACTTCTGCAGTCCGCCTCCATTGGCTTGCAGGGCTGTGCGCGACTGACCTTTCTTGCTGCCAATCGCTTCCCATGCAATTTTATAAAAAACAGCGCCGTACATGAGGCCAAGAGCACATGCTAAAGTGGCTTGAGTCTGGATTCTGCCGCTGAGCGGCGTACGATTTGCCGATTGCGGTGAAAATGACGCGCGATGCACCTGCTAATTGCACTGCGGTCATTCTGTGATCAGTGCGTGAATAGGATGCGAGGCTGCGTTGAATTCGTCTTGTCTTTGCGAATCTGTTCTCTCACTCTCTCAACTGTTGAACTATATTGTCCGCTGTGTGATGGCTCTCACTCGGCACAGATGGTCAAGATTGCCAGGCGTTGCGGCAGCCAAGGCTATCCTCTCACTGCGCTTAAGTATTTGACCATGAGCGGTGTGCTCGCTGATCTTCGAAGTCATGCTGTCAGGCAGGATGATGCGCTTCCATGCCGGGCTGCATCCCTGAGAGGCGACGGTCGCTTGCCTGAACTGCCGCTGATGTCTCATCTCAAGCGGTCAGCAAACCATGAACCTTACGGGCTGAGGACTTTTGTCCACCATCGAAAGCTGTCCTGCAAAACCAAAACAATGCTGCCGATCTTCGCCCGAAAATAAGTGAAATCACTCTCGGGCCAGCAACCGCTTGAAAGACCCGAGAGCATCTATGGATTAATTTGAATCAGTTGTTGCCAATATGGCATTGGATTTGTTGCGTACGAGATTTCTAGAGCGTAGTTATCGTCGATTGGTCCCCTGAAATCTGCGGTGACGCTTAGATTTGCGGATTGTCCCTCAAATAGAACAAGACTGCGTTTGTCAAAGCCTACCCATACTTCGCAGGTTTGAGCGGCTAAATCCCCCCCCCGCCAATGCCAGCAGCGTGGCGGCCAGTATTGTCAATTTTTTCATGTGTTTTCTTCTGTCTTTGATGCTGTATCGCGTACATGCGGTCGAGACTTCATTCAAATAAGCATGGGCATGAGCTTATATCAAATATTTCGGACACATATTAAATTTTTGAGGTTTATAGCTTATCCTATTCTTCTTCATCAAGAGGGTCGGACCGCCTCAGGCGTGCGGTTTTATACGACCGGCGAGATGCCTCGATGCAGCAAATATCACGCTTGGGCAGCCAATTTGAGTCGGACTCGGATTTTCGCAGCAAACGAAAACAACACCATGATTCATGCACAGTCGGGCGGATCAACCGGCAGCGTCCTCAAATAATCACCCAATGACGGAATTGGAAAGCGATAGTGAAACGAAAGATTTTTCACCGGTGCCAGCAAGCCCGCACGCAAAGCCATTGAGATAAACTCGTCAATGTTTTGGGCTTGCATTCTTCGAACGGTCTCAGTCAGATCATACACTTCCGCATAGGTCACAGTACCAGTAAGCTCACCTTGCTTTTTTGCGGCTTCCAGCGCAATTTGCCGATACACCCAGGGCGGGCACTTGCCTGCGTTGAGCCGCCGCGCATAGTAGTGATGTTTCGCCTCAATGCCTTGTGCCAATGCTTTGTCAAGCAAGTTCCGCTCCAGCTGCCCGCCATTTCTGCGAACGAATTCGCCGGCAGCAACACCGATGGCATTGATGTGTTGCGGCCAGCCTTGGGACAGCTCTGCCAAGGCATCCGACCAGGTTTGTTTTTCGGCTTCGCTTCCCGTGTAGTAGGCATCCAGCATGCGCCTGAACGAAGTGCCTGCATCCGCCAGAGCTAGTGCTTCTAAGTTCACAATGCGTCCATGTCCGAGTCGTGACAGTCCGCATTCCTCCAATACACCCTCGGTATTGCTTAATCCAAAAAACGCCGCCACTAAAGAAAGCCCCTGCGGGTCTCGGTGCAGACAGTCTAAAACCGCTTTGGTCGTCGTCTCCACCGGCATGTTCTGGGCCTCGTCAACAAAGACAACAAAGCGAATGTCTTCAAGCAGCGGGGCAGCATTGCCGAAAAGCTTGGCAGGTGAGACCTTTGAATCATCTTTTGCTTGATTTTTTGCACCGACTGAAACTCCCGCTAATGAGAAGCCTCGTTGCGATAACTCATCATAGACTCTTTTGACGCGATTCGTAAGGTATTCCAGTTTTAGAGAGTCCGAACTGAGTTTTGAGAGTCGCTGGCTCTCTTTATCGGCGGCAGCCACCAAGGCTGACATCACATCCGTGGATGAGTTCAAATCACCGGGCACGATTGATACGGCAACCCAAGGCTCTTGCGGTGTCGAGTGCTGCCGTACGGCCTCCATGCACTCAAGCATCAGCGCCGACTTGCCCGCGCCGGGCGCTCCTTGGAAGATCATGGTGCCGCCGCCGACATCCCCCTCGCGGAGATTTTCAGCAGCATTGCGGAATACTTCATACTCCTCGACCCTGCCACAGAAGAAAGCCTGTCTGCCAACTTCTGAACGGTCCGTTCGCCTTAGCCACCGCTTTTCCTCGACTGGTGCGGCGGGCAGAGGCTGGGGGAAAAATCTTTGCTCCATAGGAAAGAGTGGAGGCTGTGAATCCCTCAAGTTTCGGGGTCCAAAAACGGCCGAATGAATAGTTTAATGCATTGATTCATATTATTGAGCCTGAATCCACCGACTGCTCTCGCCGGCCGATTGCGATTCCTTGCAATCCAGCCTGATTCACGGATACTAGAGGATTTGGGCTGCGGAACGCAGCTCAGTTCAGTGATTTTGTTGGGTGTGCTCACGCATATCAAATAAAAGTCTATTCCTTATCAGCTATTAGTCAATTAAAGTACTCTTGCAGTGAGTGAAAGCGCCATGATTGTACAGATTGCCCGGACTGGAATCGGTTGCACCAACCTGTATTGAACGAGACCATGGCACACCTGCAGCTTGATCATTGGGGGAAAGTATTTTGATACCGCTGTTTTCAACCGCCGCATATTCAGCTTCGTTCAATATAATCCCTCAACATAAGGTGCTAGAGCTTCTATGTCTGTATTTCTGAAAAATAATTTGACGATTTGTCAGTGTAAAACAATATTAGATCATGCTTGTGTGCAAAGTCCTTTTTTGAGTTTGAGTTTCCGTTGTAATAATGTCACACAATCTTATTCCTAAAATTGCTCCTGCCAAATATTGAATCCATAACCAGTTTGAGGTAATGGCTCATGGTCGGATCACAATGCAGTAAATACTGCCTGTCGGCTTTAACAACCGTTTCATTTCAAGCAACCGAACAGCCATGTAAATCAGATAGAATTTATCGCTGTTGTTCATGACCGCCTGAATTAACACGCCATAGCTTGGCATGCTTAGCCTCAATTAAATCAAGCCAAGCTAGATCAATATCGCTTGGTGTCCAAGTATCTTTGAACTCCGCTCCAGCTGCTTCACTGCCTATCGGTGCGGCCTGGCTGGCTTTAGAGCTAAGCGGCGGGCCGAGGCAAATGGCATCCATCAGCGGATTCCGAGTTCATGCCCCGCATGATGGAGAGATTGCCGCCCGTCCAGATTGTTTGGCTTGCCCAGTTATTACGTGAGGGGACGCATATTAATTTAATCCGGAGGCTAAACTATTGAACAGCTGGAATTCCGACTAGAGCGAGAAACGCAAAGCCAGCGCCGAGAATGGCTATCGTTATTGCAATTTGAGCGATCCCAAAGCCGACCGTCCAGCGCAGATTGTCCTTGTCCCGCTTCGCCATGTCGGTATCCCGCTTCGCCATGTCGGTATCCCGCTTCGCCATGTCAGCTCTCAGACCCTCAATGGCTGCCCGTGTTTCCCCGGTGAGTTTTTCGGCGGCGGTTGCATATTCCGCCTGTCTCGTGTTCATGTCCGCCCTCAATACAGCGACTTCTTTCGCCAGTTCATGGATCAGCTGATCCTGTTTATCAGGTCCTGCCATAATTGTATTGCATCTTTATGATCTTCAGCGAAATTTTCCAGTTGAATGCTGGATGCCAGCGGCTGCATTCGAGCATCCGTCGATTTTTCAGAGAAAGAATCCAGTATAATCCAGTATAGTAATTCTAATATTATCTCTTGAGGTAAATTAACATGAACATTTTATTCCCCCCCCCCCTCGCTAAATTAGCAACCCTTCTGTTTCTGGCGGCACTGGCCCTGCCCGCCGCGGTCCACGCGCAGGGCGCGGTGGCGTGGCTCGGAGATGTTCAGGATAACTGCGAAGAAACCTGTGCCACGATAGGCTTAGCAGCATTGTCAGGCACGTATAATTCGGCACGCTTTCCTGTATTCATTTACAGGAGTCTTCTCCCGGAAGACTATCTGGCGGAGGCGTTTTGCATGGATGCCCGGGATGAGAGCGGCTATGGATGCGATCCGGACTGGATCGTGGCGGTCAAAACTTTAGGACTGGGCGCGCCCGGACACCATCCGCCGCAGGACGGCGGCTACTACGCCGGGCGGGCGTACCTCATCGCAACGCAGAATGTCGGAAAGATCAGCAAGGCCGTAGAGCCGAAAACCGTTACATTTGACGGGACGACTCCGGGCACGCTCAGCTTCACCTGTCCCTCGCACTACAGCGGGCTGCAGGCCAACACGAACTACCGGGTCATGGTCTATGCGAAGCCCTACCGCGGGCGCGGAGGGGGCTGGCACAAGCCTCTCGCCTGGCGCGACTTCCGAACGCCGAAACATCCCGCTGCCAACTCTTATTGCGGCTAGCCCTGACCGGAAGGCTGATTTCCGAATCGACCCTGATTGAGCGGGTCTTGCGGCAGGAAACCGCCTTGAACGCAAACACGGCGATACGCCTTGCGAAATTCTACAGCACGTCACTGGAGTACTGGATCAATCTAAACGGTCCTTTGACCTTGCCAAAGTCCTTGATGCATTAGGTGAAACTGTCGGAAGTCACACCCCTGTCTGTCGCACGACCTGCAGCCCTGATGCATCCAAAAACCGGGAATGGGGATCGGAATTTACACGCTGGCCAGGATTTTGAATCGTCAGATTCGTCAGCGACCTGGTCACTGTGTTATCATGACGACCAGTGCCTGGACGATATCCGTGAGCAAGGTACACATCGGTGTGCCGAGCCGGCGGTTCCGGCTGCCTGAACGCGTCTGCAGCATTTTCATTGCCGATTTGGGCACAAAGGAATTTTTTAATCGTCATGAAAAAATTTTTTTATACTGCCGCAAAATCATCCAAATTCAGGAGAGAATCATGAAATCATTAAAACAATCGGCTTACCCCCCCCCTCAATAAATTAGCGGCGGTCCTGCTGCTGGCAGTCCTGGCGAGCCCGGCAGCTGCGCAGCTGGTGATTCCCGCCACCACTGGTGCGGATGCCTGCACAGCAGGCGGCTGGCCGGATGAGAGATTCGCAGATGATCTCACTTTCCGATCGGGGCCAACGGCCGACAGTGTCACAGTCCGCCTGCGCGGGTTTTCGCGGGCCCAACCGCGCCTGTGGTCGGGAACGACTATGAACAGCTTCACTCTGAACATGGCGGTGCAAAGAAATCGAGGCGGATCTTCAGTGGCAACGCAGAACATCGGCACAATATCCGGCGGTAGCATAAATGCAAGCGAGTATACCTTTTCCAGCCTGGAGAAAAACACGCGGTACGTCGTCATCGTCTATAACGACAACGCTGACGAAACCCATTACTTGCGCCGGTGCTTCAAGACGCGGGGCGAGTTTACGAATGCGGAGCAGAACCTGATGCCTGACGGCACGGTCGATCTCGGAAAAGTAAACCGCACCGGATGCTTTGCGGTGGCCCGCACGCGGCAGGACATCACGGACTGCATGTGCAACGGGACCCGGGGCGGCACCCGGATCCTGGCCGGCCAGACGACAGGCAGCCAGACGGCAAGGCAGCATTGGGGGTGCCCGGACCTCGACAGCTGAGCTGCGGCCGGTGAGGGATCTGGACAGCCGGCGGGAAAGGCGGCTCCCAGGCCGCCTTTTCTGCACTGCGATCTGGCAATATTGAAACTGAGGCGCTGCCCTCGGGTCGAGTCAGGTCTTTTGTGTCGCATAGACAGATCGACTGGCAGCTCGCCATGGCTGATGCTGAAACGCCTTGATCCGACAGGAGTCGAATGGCCTGACACTAGCCTGCGAGGCCGGCTGGGGCAGTGCGAGTCGGTTTGTTTTGCTGCGCGGCCATCCGCAAGCTGAGAATCGCGGCGGCGACCGCAAGTCCGCCACAAGCAATCGATCCTCCTGCTTGGCCATCATAACCGCTTCTGCATGCGACATTTCGGTCTGCCATGTGAGCCCGTTGCGATGGCCCGGCAAGGTATTGTGCGGTTGGCAAGGAGAGCATCATCGTCAGATTCGGATCCTGAATTCGGCGGGACATGAGAGTGGATTTTACTATGCGAAAAAAGTAGGGACCCTGCCGGTTGAGGGCTCCGACGAGGAGAAACAATCGAATGAGACCAAGTTTTTTGCTCCCGATCTTGACCCGATGGAGATTGCGGGCAGGATGTGTGCAACGCATAACTGTTGAATGCCTGTTGCGGGCAAGCTCCGACCGACAGCCCGCACTTCCCAGACACGGCAGGGCAGCTTCGGTCCGCCCCTTTTGTTATGCTAAGGTTATTCCGCTGATTGCAAGTGAGGCATATGAGCACTGCCTTTACGTATTTTGCGCATCTGCTCCAAAAGAGGTTCTTCTTCAAGTCCATAGGCGGCAAGCAAAATCCGGTCGAGTTTCTCGACAATGGCTAGACCTGGCGATCTCTCCTGGTGAAAATTCACATGCGGGAATTCCTTTCCGCCCTGCCTGCGGATGGATTCACAAGCTTTCAAAACCACTGGGGCGCCCTGCTGTTTTGCAAGCTGTTCGGTTTCTCGTCTCACCTCCTTCATCTTGCCAGCCTTCAGGTTCTCGCATAGATCACATATTGTTGCAAGGTTAAATCAAAGGGATTTATATATCAGAGTGGCGAAAGCATGATGCAATGAAAGAGGATTTTTCGTTGGAGCATTTTTTTGTCACGCCGCCTCCGCGCCGCGGATTCTTCCTTTTGAATCGGCGCGTCCCTCATCCAGGGTGCACGAGCTGCGCCGCCGGCATCTTGATGATCGAGCGCAGATGCTGCGGGTGGCCCGACCGGACCGCAAAGCGCACTGCCGCTAGCATCGTCACCAGCGAACCGTCATTATAAGAATAGGGCAGCACTTGAGCTGCCGAAATAAATTTGGCCAGCGCTCGAGGGCAACCCGCTGATCGACAACCTCTTCCTTGAGACCTGGGAGTCTTCTAGAGCCGTCGCCTATCGGATCACGGCGCCTTGCCATGCAGCGCAGAGTGCATGCACTGCGAGCCGATCGGCTGCTCTTGCAAGCGGGCCTCGCAACTGATCGGAAAATGGAAGCTCTCAAGCTTTGGTTCGCAGCTTGAGTTCGGATTCTGTCGGCCGGGCCGCGTACGAGTCGCCCATGTCGGCACAGCTGACGTGTGCTGCGAATGCAGTGCCGCCCTCCCGCGACCAGCGGTGGATCGGATTGAAGCCGTCTTGAATTTGTTTTATCTCTTTGGGCCAGCCCGATCGGATGAAGGCTGGAATATCCCAAATGTCGTCATCGTCGAGCAGACTTGCAAAACCCGGCATTCCGCTTTTCACATCGGACACCCCCAGCCTCTCGAATAGGCTCTGACCGCCGAGTTTGGCATAGTCGAACAGCAATTTGTGCTGTCATGATGCCAGGGGTGACCGGTTTCATCATGCGGCGGCGCGAACCGAATGCCATCATCACCTGGAATGTGCCAGTCCGCTTGTCCTTCCAGGTCTGTTCCGTGACATGAACCGCAATGCTCCGCATACAGTGCGTTCCGTTGATCAGATCACGGTTTTTCAATTCATGATTCGCAAAGCCGGCGGGCAGAATAACGATCAATAGAGTTTTCATATGACTTCAATCCAGGTTTTCAATCCCGATGCCTGGTGGGCGAGGGTATGGCAGTGCAGCAGCCAGTTTCCCGGATTGTGGAACACGCATGCAATCGTCTTGGATTGCCGAGGCTGAAGGAGGGTGGTATCCCGAAATAATCCCAGCTGCCCGTTTTCGCTCATTTCGTGAAAATGATGGCCATGCAGATGCATGCCATGCGGAAAAGCCGTTTCGTTCGACATTGCAATCAGAACTGTCTGATTGCGCTTGAGCTGCAGCCACGGCTTTGCAGGCAGGCCGGAGACATGGTTCAGCGCCCAGATATTCTCACCATTATGATGTCCGCCCATCGCGCCGCCTTGCATCACCAGCTGGTGCACTTCAGGAGAGGCCAGATCAGGCATCAAGATGTCTGCTGCCGGCAGCGGCTTGATAGGCGCGTCGAAGGGTGTCTGGTTTTCGTCAGTTGCCGGAATCATGCCCAGCTCAACCCGCTCCTGCCGGGTCATGAGAAAAAATCGGATGGCGCCAGTCACGTCGACAATGACATCCGCCCGCTGCGCGGGAGCCAGTATCAGGCTGTCCAGCGGCTGCGGGTCCTCGACAGGCATGCCGTCGTACGCGACTGCAGCGCCTTTGCATCCCTCGATCCGCAGCGCAAAGATTCTGGCGGTTGCGGTGTTGATCAAGCGCAGCCGAATGCGATCTCCGATATGAACCGATTTTTCTGAAGGCAGCGCCCGTGCAAAATTTCCCAGCCGTCCGGCATGGGAAAAGTCATGCAAGTTCCCAAAATCCTGATAGATCTCCCCTGACTCTCGAATTCGCCAGTCATCAACGATCACCGTAATGTCTCTATTGACCGCCGGCGGATTCGTCTCCTCAACGATCAGGGGACCGTACAATCCTTGAGCCACCTGCTCCCAAGAGCGGCTGTGGGCGTGATACCAGTAGGTCCCGGCATGATAGGGCACAAAAGAATACTGGAACGACTGGCCGGGCTGCACCAGTGGCTGCGTCAGCTCTGGAACGCCGTCCATCCCGTTTGGCACATGGATGCCATGGGAGTGAATCGAAGTGCCCTCGTCCAGGCCGTTCTCAAGCCAGAACGACAAGCGCTCGCCTTGCATCGCTCTGAGTTCCGGTCCCGGGGTCATGCCGTTGTATCCGAGCATCTGCGATTGCGCCTCGCCATCTGGCAAGATTTGCGCCAGGCAAGGCGCCGCCCGCAGCCGAAAGTCGGCATGAGCGCCAGTCCAGCCGTACCGCAAAGGCAGAGCCGCGCTGGCAGCCAGGGCCAAGAATGCTCGTCTTGACAGGTTCATCGGCTGTCTCGCTCAGTTTTCCCTCATAGCGGCTTTTCATTCGGTTGAGCGGACTGTGAGTCAAGGTCAATCGCTGCCGCTATCAGCGACTGAGTATAGCGATTTTTGGGGGCGCTGTAGATCTGTTCGGTGCTGCCGTGCTCAACCACTTGTCCGTTCCGCAGTACAATGACTGAGCTCGACATGGCGCGCACCACTGTCAGGTCATGACTGATGAACATATAAGCCAGGTCATGACTGATCTGCAGACTGCGCAAAAGATCAATGATCTGCGACTGCACAGACCGATCCAGCGCTGAAGTCGGCTCATCAAGCACAATGAATTTCGGCTTCAGGATAATGGCCCGCGCAATGGCGATTCGCTGCCGCTGTCCGCCGGAGAACTCGTGTGGATAGCGGTGTCGCGTGTCGGCATCCAGCTCGACTTCCCGCAGGACCTCGATGACCCGGCTGTCTCGCTCAGTTTTCGACAGATTGACTTCATGCACACGCAAGCCTTCAGCAATAATCTCGGCCACAGTCATTCTCGGACTCAAGCTGCCATACGGATCCTGAAAAACAATCTGCATGCCGCGGCGCAGCGCTCGCAGCTCCTTGGATCGCTTTCCCTGAATTTCCTGATCGGCAAAGCGAATGCTGCCCCGCGAGCTGATCAGTCTCAGCAGCGCCAGCGCCAGCGATGTCTTCCCTGATCCGGATTCGCCGACAACGCCCACGGTCTCGCCCTCGCGCACGGTCAAGGTGACATCATCGACCGCCTTGACGTGGTCCACGACTTTGCGCAGTATGCCGCGGCGGATCGGATACCAGACTTTCAGGGCATCGGCGGCAATTACCACCGGCGCGCCTGGCGCCGGCTTGCCGGCGCTGCCAGCCGGCTCGGCATTGAGCAGCATTTTTGTGTACTCATGCTGCGGGTCGCTGAAAATTGCGCTTGATTCGCCGGCTTCGACAAACTCCCCGGCGCGCATCACACAGATGCGGCTGGCCATCTTGCGCACGATATTCAAATCATGACTGATCAGCAGCATCGACATGCCGAGCTGCCGCTGCAGGTCAGTCAGCAAGGTCAGGATTTCGGCCTGAATCGTCACATCCAGCGCGGTCGTCGGCTCATCTGCAATCAGCAGGCCGGGCTCATTGGCCAGCGCCATGGCGATCATCACGCGCTGGCGCTGCCCGCCGGACAATTGATGCGGGTAGGCGTGCAGCCGCTGCCGCGCGTTTTTGATTTGCACCAGCTCAAGCAGTTCCAAAGCTCTCTGCTCGGCTTTGGGTTTGGACAGGCCGCGGTGGATAATCAGCGGCTCGCTTACCTGCTTGGCGATCGTATGCAGTGGATTCAGTGAGGTCTGCGGCTCCTGAAAAATCATGCCAACCTGATTGCCACGAGTACTTTCCAGCACGGCTTTGGGTGCCCCGACCAGCTCTGTGCCTGCATACTGAATGCTGCCGCTTGGATGGAACGCGCTCGGATAGGGCAGCAGCTGCATAATCGAGAGCGCAGTGACCGATTTGCCCGAGCCGCTCTCGCCGACAATCGCGACCGTCTCGCCCTGGAAAATATCAAACGAGACATTGCGGACAGCATGATTGACTTCTGCGATCGAGCGGAAAGAGACAGACAGATCTTTGACCTGCAGCAGGGCAGCTGGCTGGGCGGAGCTCATTGGCTGGATTTCCTTGGATCAAACGCAGCTCTGACCCCCTCGCCGATAAACATCAGCAGACTGAGCATGATCAGAATGACAAAAAAGCCGGTCAGCCCCAGCCATGGCGCCTGCAGATTGGCCTTGCCCTGCGCCAGCAGCTCGCCCAGCGAGGCGGAGCCCGGCGGCAGCCCGATGCCGAGAAAGTCCAGCGAGGTCAGGATGGTGACCGAGCCGGCCAGCGTGAAGGGCAAAAATGTCATCGTCGCGACCAGTGCATTGGGCAGGACATGCTGAAAAATAATACGCACATGGGCAACGCCCAGCGCTTTGGCCGCCATCACATACTCAAAATTTCGGGCGCGCAGAAACTCAGCGCGGACGACGCCGACAAATCCCATCCACGAAAACAGGAGCAGCAGACCCAGCAGCCACCAGAAATTGGGCTCCACCACACTGGCCAGAATGATGAGCAGATACAATGTCGGCAGTCCGGCCCACACTTCAATAAAACGCTGAAACAGCAGATCCAGCCAGCCGCCGTAGTAGCCTTGAACTGCCCCGGCAGCGACGCCGATGATGGCGCTGATCATCGTCAGTGTAAAGCCAAACAGTACCGAGATGCGAAATCCGTACAGCAGCCGGGCGACTACATCGCGGGCCTGGTCATCAGTGCCCAGCCAGTGCCGGGTGTCGGGCGGCGACGGCGCTGGCGCCCCCAGATCCCAGGCGATGGTGCGGTGGTTGTAGCGAATCAGCGGCCACAGCATCCAGCCTTGCGCCTCAATCAGTTCCTGCACATAAGGGTCGTTGTAGTCGGCCTGAGTCTCAAAGTCGCCGCCGAACTGGGTTTCCGAGTAAGCCTTGAAGACGGGAAAATACAGCTCGTTCTGATACGAGACGAGAAACGGCTTGTCGTTGGCGACAAACTCAGAAAAAAGGGATAGGCCAAACAGCGCCAGAAAAATCCACATTGACCAGTAGCCGCGCTTTTGAGCCCGAAAGCTCTCCAGGCGCCGCTTGGTGAGCGGCGTGATCTCCATGCCCAGGAATTTTGGCGCTTCGTGCCCGGGCGCATTGACCGGCATGGTCTAGGTCTCCCGGGTCTCGAAGTCAATCCTGGGATCGATGAGCATGTACATCAGGTCGCCGATCAGATTCATGACCAGTCCCAGCAGTGAAAAGAAATAAAGCGTGGCGAACATGACCGGATAGTCGCGATTGAAGGCGGCCTCAAAGCCAAGCAGTCCCAGTCCATCCAGTGAGAATATGATTTCGATCAGCAGCGAGCCGGTAAACAGAATGCCGACAAATGCGCCGGGAAAGCCGGCGATGACAATCAGCATTGCGTTGCGAAAGACATGACCGTAAAGAACCCGTTTCTCACTCAGTCCCTTGGCCCGTGCCGTGAGTACATACTGTTGCGAGATCTGATCCAGAAACGAATTCTTGGTGAGCATCGCCAGGCCGGCGAAGCCGCCCACGACCATGGCCAGCACCGGCAGCGTGATATGCCAGAAGTAATCGGCGATCTTGCCTGCCGTGCTGAGCTGCTCAAAGTCATCCGAGACAAGGCCGCCGAGCGGAAACCAGTCCAGATAGCTGCCGCCGGCGAACACCACCAGCAAAAAGACGGCGAACAGAAACCCAGGTATCGCCGTGCCGATAATCAGAACTACGGTCGTTGAGCCGTCAAACGGCGTGCCGTCTCGCGTTGCCTTGGCGACCCCTAGCGGGATGGAGATCAGATACACCAGAACCGTAGTCCAAACGCCGAGCGAAATGGAGACCGGCATCTTTTCCAGCACCAGATCAGTGACGTCCTGATCGCGGAAGAAACTTTGTCCGAAATCAAAAAAAAGATAATTCCTCATGGTTTCGACAAAGCGGACATGCAGCGGCTTGTCGAATCCGAAGCGCTGATTGAGCTCTTCAATAAACTTCGGGTCAAGTCCCTGTGCGCCGCGGTATTTGCTGGGCGCGTTTTGGGCTGCACCGGCTGATGACTGCGCCCCTGACTCGACCACGACCTCCCCGGTGCCGGTTCGCGTGACGCGCTCAGTTATATCGGTGCCGACGCCGGTCAGTTCCGAAATGATCTGCTCTACCGGGCCGCCGGGTGCGATATGGATGACCACGAAATTGATCAGCATGATCGTGAACAGTGTCGGAATCATCAATAAGAGGCGGCGAATAATGTAAGCGGTCATGCTCCGGCTCCGGGGTGCAGTGCAAACTTACGTTATGTGTTTAGCTGCCAGCTGGACAGGCGCGCCGCTGGCGTTCGTGCCGCCGCCCATCAAGGGTCAGTCGGACTTGGCGCCGGCTGTCACTGCTCGCCTTTTTCGACGGCAAGGCGAGCCGCCTTTTCCTCATCATGCCACCACCTTGACAGGTACACGCCATACCGTACCGGTGTTTCGGGGCGAGAGAACTTGTCCCAGTAGATAATGCGATCGCCCTGAATATGGTATTGCGGAATCACATAGTGCCCCCACAGCAGAACCCGGTCCAAGGCGCGCGTCCGCACGACTAGAGACTCTCGATCCGGCGCCTGGATCACCAGCTCGATCAGCTCGTCAATGACGGGATCCTGAATGCCGGTGTAATTGCTGGTGCCGTTTTCGTTCGCGGTATAAGAGCCCCAGTAGCTGCGCTGCTCATTGCCTGGTGACTCAGATTGGCCCCAGCCGAGCACCAGCATGTCGAAATCAAGACCGCGAATGCGGTTGATATACTGTGCCCGATCCACCAGCCGCACACTGGTCTCAATGCCCAGCCGCTCCAGGTTCTTGGTAAATGGCAGCACCACACGCTCCATCGAATTGCTCGCGATCAAAAGCTCGATGTGCATCTGCTCGCCCGTTGCCTGATGGATGAGCTTGAGATCCTCAATCACCCATCCTGCCTCAGCCAGCAGGCTTTTTGCAGTCCTTAAGTTCTCGCGCGGCCGGCCGCTGCCATCGGTTGTCGGCACCGTGTATTCCTCAGTAAACACTTCTGGCGGCAGCTGGTCTCGGAAGCGCTCAAGGATCTCAAGCTCCGCACCGTCGGGCAGCCCGGATGAGGCCAGCTCGGAATTCGAGAAGTAGCTCGTGGTGCGCGTATACTGTCCGTAAAACAGATGCTTGTTGGTCCATTCGAAATCGAACGCGTAGGCCAGGGCGCGGCGCACGGTCCGATCCGCGAATTTTGCACGGCGCGTATTCATGACGAAAGCTTGCATGCCAGTCCCTTGCTGATGCGGCACAAACTCTTTTTTCAGCCAGCCATTGTCGACCGCCGGGGTATCGTACTCCGAGGCCCAGGCTTTTGCCTGATTTTCCAGCCGCAAGTCGATATCGCCGGATTTGAGCGCCAGCCGCAGCGCCGTATCGTCGCGAAAGTAGTCAACTCGCTGGATGTCAAAGTTATCCAGTCCTTTTCTGACTGGCAGATCGGCGCCCCAGTAATCGGGGACTCTCTCGCGAACGATGTAGCGTCCGGCCTCGAAGTCCTTGATCCGATAGGGTCCGCTGCCCAGCGGCGGTTCGAGTGTAGTCTCCTCAAAATCACGGTTTTCCCAGTAGTGTTTGGGCAGCACTGGCAATTGGCCGGCAATCAGCGGCAGCTCGCGGTTTTGCTGATCATCGAAATAAAATTTCACCCGGCGCTCGCCGAGTTTCTCAGCTTTCGTGATGCTTGAATAATACAGGCGGAAATTCGGCGATGCCTGGGTCTGGATCATTTCCAAGGACCAGATGACATCCTCGACTGTGATCGGCCGGCCGTCATGCCAGCGCGCCTCAGGCCGCAGGTTGAAAATCACCCAGGAGCGATCTTCCGGGACTTCCAGGGATTCGGCGATCAGGCCATACTCGGTGAACGCCTCGTCATTGCTTGAGCTCAGCAGCGTCTCAACCGAACCGGTGGAGGCGGCATTGCCGCGCGGGATAAACGGATGAAAGCTGTCGAAAGTGCCGGATGCGCCGGTGCGCAAGGTGCCGCCTTTGGGCGCCTCGGGATTGACGTAGTCGAAATGGGTAAAATCAGCGGCGTATTTGGGCTCGCCGTGCATGGCAATTGCATGCTGGGGCTGCGGCGCCTCGGCGGCGGGGGCGGCAGCCGGCAGCCAGCCAGCGATCAAGAATGCGGCGGCAATCGGCCAGATCGCTCGCCGCGGCCGCCGCAAGCCGGCTTCTGCGTCCAGAGTGCCAGCCGAGACTGAAAATCGCGGAATCAGGCTTTTTTGTCTGATCGGCTTTTGCGTATCTTCTTTTTGCATTGTTTGTCTCCCTGGGACCTCAAGTCAATGACGGTTCGCCTGCGGCTTTTGCTGAATGCCTCATTTTAGTTTTCCCACGCTGGCCAAGGGGATTGATTTTTTGTAACTGAGTCTGCAATTGCGGACTCAGGCTTGCAGTTCGATCCACGCGGCCGCTGCGCTTACTCGCCGGTTTCCCCTCGATTGAAGCCGGACACAAAGGAACTGCCGCTTGGGGCAGGAAAGTCACGGTGCTCGGTCCAGCCGCCGGCCAGCGGCAGGCGTCTGAAATAGCCTTTTCTGTTTCCAATCCGGCGCAATGCAGCCCCTGCCAGGCGTGTCAGCGCGCGATACGCTGGAGCGTGAGTCGCCAGCCAGGTCCAAACCGCCAGACCGGCCCGCGAGCGCCAGTCTGCCAGTCCTCGCTCGAAGATCTCAGACCGCAGTCTGCGGAGCATTCCCGGCAGCGGAATTTTCATTGGACAGACTTCCTGGCAGCGGCCATTGAGGGTGCAGGCATTGGGCAGATTGGCCGCATTTTGCAAGCCGACCAGCAACGGCGTCCACACCGACCCCATCGGGCCTGGATACACCCAGCCGTACGCATGCCCGCCGATTGACTGATAAACCGGGCAGTGATTCATGCAGGCGCCGCAGCGAATGCAGCGCAGCATCTCCCAATACGGCCCGCCGAGCATGTCAGAGCGGCCATTGTCGAGCAGCAGCACATGAAATTCGCCGGGACCGTCTATCTCATCTGGCCGCGCCGCGCCGCTGTAGATGCTGGTGTAAGCCGACATTTCCTGCCCCGTAGCGCTGCGCGCCAGCAGCCTTAGAAAGATCGGCAGCTCTGCCTGAGAGGGGATGATTTTCTCAATTGAGGCGGTAATGACATGCACCTTGGGCAGAGTGCTCGTCAGGTCGCCGTTGCCTTCGTTGGTGACCAGTACGCTTGAGCCTGAGTCGGCAATCAGAAAGTTGGCTCCGGTGATGCCCACGTCGGCTTTGACGAATTGCTGGCGCAGTACAGTACGAGCCTCGTTGACAATGGCTTCGACCTCCTCAACTCGCTCGGTCAGTCCGTGCTGCGCATGGTGTTTTGAGAAAAGATCGGTAATCTGGCTGCGGGTTTTGTGGATGGCTGGAGCGATAATATGACTGGGACGCTCTTTGGCCAGCTGAATGATGTATTCCCCAAGATCGGTCTCGACAACCTCAATGCCATCGTTTTCCAAGGCTTCGTTCAATTCCATTTCCTCGCCGATCATGGATTTGCCTTTAGTGACACACTGGGCGCCGACGCGCTTGCAAATGGCGCGGATGACCTCGGCGCCCTCTGCCGGGGTGGAGGCAAAATGCACTTGCCCGCCGGCGGCGGTGACATTGTCCTCAAAGCGCTTGAGGTACTCATCCAGATTCATGAGCACATGATTTTTGATGGCGACGGCCTGGTCGCGCAGCGCATCAAAGCCGTCGAATTCATCCAGCGCCTGCTGCCGCTTGTCGATGAATCCGCCGCGTGATTTTTGCAGCGCTGCCTGCAGATCTGGATTGAGAATCGCCGCCCGGGCAGCGGCCTTGAACGCCTGTGATTGAACTTGCATTTTCTTCGATGCGCTACGTTTTGCCGCGGCCGATCGGCGGCCCGGACAATCCGGCGAGCGTCTCGGCCACGTGGCGAACTTCGATATTCGTCTGCCGCCGGCTGAGGGTGCCGGCGATATTCAGCAGGCAGCCAAGGTCGCCGCCGAGCAGAATCTGAGCGCCGGTCTGTTCAATATTTTGCGCTTTCTCGGTCGCAATGCGGGCAGAAATCTGCGGATACTTGACGCAAAAGGTGCCGCCGAATCCGCAGCAGGCAGTCGACTCGCTGCATTCGGTCAGGCGCAAGCCCGCAATTTGCGTCAGCAGCCGGCGCGGCTGCCGGTGAATGCCAAGCTCTCGCAGGCCGGAGCATGAATCATGATAAGTGCAGCGGCCATCGAAGCCTGCCTGCAGCTGTGTCGGTGCGACCGCGTCGAGGAACTGTGTCAGCTCGTAGGTTTTCGAAGCGACTGCCTGCGCTCGCTTGCGCATCCTTGCATCGGCGGCGAACAGTTCCGGATAATGAATTTTAATCATAGCCGCGCAGGATCCAGACGGAACAACAACATAATCGAATTCAGAAAATTCACTCAGAAGTTTTTTGGCCAGCTTTCGGGTGCGTTTTGGATCACCGCTATTGAACAGCGGCTGACCGCAGCAGGTCTGGCGACTGGGCACCTGCACCGTGCAGCCGGCCGATTGCAGCAGCTGTGCGCTGGCAAATCCGACTTCTGGACGCATCAGCTCAACCAGGCAGGTGGCGAACAGTCCAACTGCGGAGGATTTTCTGCGGCTGAGGTCGGTCACGGCATTCTGGCTGATCAATGGCAGGCAGATTCTCTGGCACAGCTGCCCGGGTCGGCAGGCAAGACGGCCAGCGCGCAGACAATCTCCAGCGGCTGTCTCAGTTCGCTGCGCCTGCCAGCGCCGATAAGCAATTTCACTGGATTGTGCATCTGCTTTCGATTTATAACATATGGGCATTCATGGGTATCGACTCAATGCGATTGCAAGTCGACTCGATAAAGACCGCCTGCAGATTTGATTGATTGAAATGACTTCTGTGCTCTCAATTCAAAGGCATCTGGATTCCTCCTCGCCAAAGCTTTGTCCGCGGCATCCGCACAAGACGGCGGCGGTCGCCATGATACTGGCGCCGGGTGAAACCGATCTCGAAATCCTGCTGATCGAAAGAGCCAGGCGATCCGGTGATCCATGGTCCGGACAAATGGCTTTTCCCGGCGGCAAGCGCGACCCGAGCGACGCTGACGGCTTGGCGACGGCGATCCGCGAGACCCATGAAGAGGTTGGACTGAGGCTGCCGAGAGCGCTCTGCATGGGGCGCCTCGATGACTTCATTTCGCTCAAGGGCCGACCGGCCGCCTTGCTGGTTGAGCCGTATATATTTCATCTGGCCGAAAAGCAGCCTCTGCGCTGGAACAGCGAGGTCAGCGATACACTTTGGATCCCGATTGCGCAGCTGGCCCGAGCAGATCGCTTTGTCGGCAGCTACCGTCCTGAGAATTATGCCGGTGAGTTTCCCGGCCTGCGAGTTGCAGATCGCGATGCGCGCGTCATCTGGGGGCTGACTTATCGGCTGACAGTCAGTTTTCTGCGGCGGATCGGGATCGAATTCGACAAATCCCATTGGGATCACGCGGATTGAGCTCTGAACAGTTAAAATACAGGCATGCAATCGTCAGCTTTGCCGCTGGCTGATTGATCAGGCGATCCGCTGTGTGAGAGAATTTCAGTCAAGCAAAACAATGAGTGCACCTGAGCAATTCCCAGTGACCGATCAGTTTTCGCGCCCGATTCGCGATATTCGGGTCTCGATCACTGATCGCTGCAATTTTCGCTGTGTCTATTGCATGCCAAAAGAGTTTTTTGGTTCCAATCACGCTTTTTTGCTGCGCAAGCAATTGCTGTCTTTCGAAGAGATCGAGCGCGCGATTCGCGCATTTGTCGCCAATGGCGTGAAGAAGGTTCGGATTACCGGCGGCGAGCCGATGGTACGCCGCGACCTGCCGGAACTGATTGGCCGTCTGGCCAGCATCCGGGGCATTGAGGATCTGAGCATGACGACCAATGCCTCGCTGCTGACCGCAGCCGCCGCGCAGACACTGCATCAGGCCGGGCTGCGGCGCATTACCATCTCATTGGATGCGCTGGATAATCAGGTTTTCAGCTCGATCAACGATGTTCAGTTTCCCGTCAGCAAAGTACTGCAGGGCATTGAGCATGCTCAAAGTGCGGGAATGGCGCCCGTCAAGGTCAACATGGTCGTTGCCAGAGGGATGAACGAGAATGAAATTCTGCCGATGGCTCGGCAGTTTCGCAATACGGGTGTCATTCTGCGATTCATTGAGTTCATGGATGTTGGCAATACGAATGACTGGCAGATGGACAAAGTCATCTCCGCATCGGACATACTGGATGCAATTCGTCAGGAATTCCCCATTGAGCCCGTTTCGCCAACGTACCGCGGTGAAGTGGCAAAACGCTGGAAGTACGCAGACGGAGCCGGGGAGATTGGCATCATTTCTTCTGTGACACAGCCGTTCTGCGGCACTTGCAATCGAGCGCGGCTGACTGCTGAGGGCAGAATTTTCACCTGCCTGTTTGCTGCTGAGGGATTCGATCTGCGCGAGCCTATACGGCGCGGCGCAAGTGTGGATGAGCTGGCCGAGACCATCAGGCAGCTGTGGTCAAATCGAAACGACCGCTATTCGGAACTGCGGGCAGGCTTGTCGGCGCCGCGCCAAAAGGTCGAGATGTCATATGTCGGCGGCTGAGCTGCACATAAAACGCAGTGTGTGCGCAGCGGCTTGTGCTAGCTGATGAGCTCGAAACCCGATTCGATCAGCGCTGTCACCAGCTTGCGCTGCTCATCGGCTGACAGCGGTTCCAGCGGCGGCCGCATGCGGTTCCAGCTTTCACGCTGGCCCAGATCTGCGAGGATCGCCTTGCAGGCTGGCGCCAGCGGGTAGCCTGAGACAAGACTTCGCACCTCAGAGGCGGAGCGCTGTGCGGCGACGGCCTCCTGACCTGATTGAAAAAAATCATAGATCTGGCGAATCCCGCGGGGATTGATGTTCGCAGTTGCGGTGATCGTTCCAGCGGCGCCGGCTTGCAGTGCATCCAGCATGAATGCCTCGCTGCCGGGCAGAATCGACAGATTTGGAAATTCCGCAATGTAGTTTTTGGTACTGTCCCAGTTCCCTGAGGAGTCTTTGAGTCCAATGAGCAGTTCCTGATGCGACTGAATGAGTCGAGTGATCAGCTCATGCGATACAGGCACACAGCTGAGTCTGGGAAAATGATAGAGCGCGACCTGAAGCTGTGTGCTGTTGACTGCATCGAATACCTGCTGGTAGGCAGCTGCCACGCCGGCAACGGAAGGGTTCTTGAAATAGAAAGGCGGAATCATCAGCACTTTTGTGCAGCCGCAGTCAATGGCGCTGCGAGTCAATGCGATGGCATCCGGGACCGCGGCGGCGCCTGTGCCGACGAGCAGGCGCGAGGGCGGTACGCCATGGACGGTGATGTAGCTCAGCGCTGCCATTCGCTCGGCAGTGGAAAACGACGGCGCCTCACCGGTGGTGCCGAAAAGCAGCACGCCATGACAGCCATTGGCGAGCAGCCACTTGATGTGATCCAGCAGCAGCGGCTGATCAATCTCGCCGCTGGCGCAGACCGGGGTCAGGCTGGGTGCCCAAACGCCGTCCAGAGGCCGTTCCCGGTGCGCAGGCGTACCCATGGCGCCGATCCCGATCGAGGTGTCATTCATCGTGTCACTGCACTCTCAAAGTGCGCGGCCGAAGGCAGAAGTCGCAGCCATAGGAAGCGGATTATTTTTGGGTCCGATGCTCCAGCAGCCGCGGCATCAGCTCCACCAGATTGCAGGGCCGAGAGCGATAATCCAGCTGATGCTCGATCAGCATGTCCCAGGCATCGGCGCAGGCGCCGGCTGACCCGGGCAGGCAGAACATGTAGGTTGCATTGGCCACGCCTGCGAATGCCCGTGACTGCAAGGTGGAGGTTGCGATTTTCTCATACGACAAGACTCTGAACATCTCGCCGAAGCCATCGATCCTCTTGTCCAGCAGCGGGCTGATGGCCTCAGGCGTTCCGTCCCGGCCCGTAACGCCGGTGCCGCCGGTGGTCACCACCACCTGAACATTGACATCGGCAATCCATTGAGAGACCTGCGCCCGCACCTGATAAATATCATCGCGGACAATTTGCCGGTCAGCGCATTGGTGTCCGCAGCGCTGGATGCGCTCGACGATCAGCGAGCCGGACTTGTCGTCGGATTCGGTTCGCGAATCCGAGATTGTGAGCACCGCAATGGAGACTGGAACGAACTGTCTGGAAAGATCTTTTTTGGTCATGTGCTGCTGTTTTCGTGGTGGTTCCGGTTTGGTCTTGAGGTTCCGCAAAGCAGGCATTTTGCCGCCGATCGGCCTGGGCCGGCTGGCTGGTGTGTCTGGGTACAGGCTGCAAGCCGCCTTGTTCACTTCGGATATTGTACTCTGAGGGGACGCAGCGATTATTTTTCCCAAATCGGCCCGTTCAGCGCTGAGGGTGAAGACAGGCTGATTTTGGCAGTGGAGCAAGCATTTTACAGCAGGCAGAAAGTGATAAACTAATTACGGAGATAAGCTGTTTCTGAATTGATCCCTGACTGTTGCAAAACCTCTAGCCTATGTGGCTGAAATTCATCAGCTAAATGCGCAACTGCAGATTTCATCGTGCCATGAGTCAAGACCCCTTTCCGAGACCGCCGCTTGCCGAGCCGTTGCCATTGGAGGACTGGCTGGATCTGACGGACCGTGCTGAAGTCGGGCGCGAACCTTTTTTTCGGGGACGCGATGCCGAATATGCAATGTTTCGCAGTGCCGCTAAAAGCCTTGACAGAGGGCATATTGGCGGCGGCACAATGATTTTTCAGGGAGCGCCGGGCGCAGGCAAGACTGCCCTGATGGCAGAGTGCATGGCGGCGGTCCGTCTTCATTCGACGCCGGATGATCCATGGGTTGCGGTCGATATTAACCCGGAGAATCTAGAGTCTTCTATTGAAGTTGTGAAGTTGCTCATTGAGGCGGTCAATGCGGAAAGCGAGCGTCTGTCGGAGGCAGTGTCCGGCACCGGTGCGAAAAAGCTGAAGGGTCTTTTGGAAATAGGCCGGAAAATGCACCAGGAACTGTCAGAGAGGGGCATTGGTGTTGCGGCTGTTTCTATCGGCGGCAAGCCGCGGCATGATGAGGAAAAAAGTGTTTATTCACAGCATGTTTTCCAAAGCGCGGCAGAACTGCTGAAAAACTGCCGTATTGTAGTATTTGTTGATGAGGCGCAGACCATTCCAGTCTCGAACAGGACCAAAGGTGTGGTGCGCTGCTTGAGCAGCCCGCCCGCCCGCATCCCTCTGGTGACCGCTTTCTTTGGTTTAAGTGATACCGAAAAGGTATTGGATGACTGCGGTCTGTCACGACCTCCCAGAGGACGCGCAGCAGCTCTGGGCGCTCTTTCTGATGAGGACACGGCAGGTGTGATCCAAAGCATATTCGATGCCTATCGCTTCACGAGCCCTGCTCAGTCAACGTGGGTTAGCGCTCTTGCTGAGCTTTCACAGGGCTGGCCTCAGCATATCAACAGCGTATCAGTGGCCGCCGGCCGGATAATATTCGATCATGGAGGGAGTATCAATGAGGATTTGCTGGTGCAGGCAATTGCGCTTGGCCAGAAACTGAAAGAGGACTACTATGCTCGTCGGCTTCGCGCATGCTCTCAAGACCCTTTCCTTTATAAACAACTGGCTTTAATAGAAAATGAAATCCCAAATGGAGTCTTTTCCCTTTCTAGACTGCGTGACCTGACTGCGCCTGTGCTGGAGGATTCGACAGCTTTTAATGATTTCCTGAGCAATGCTCTGCATGCCGGCGTTTTGACGGAGATGGAAAATCCCCCTAAATACTATCGAATACCCATCCCGTCTTTTGGTGATTATCTGAGGTCGTTGCCGGAAAAATAACTGGACGATAGCAAGCAAACCATAGACGATGCGCTTGGCTGATAGACAGTCATGCCGATGGCCGGGGCTGTCGTGGAGACCGAGCAGGCGGCGCACACGCTGCATGCAATGGAAGACACCGGAGCGCTCGCACTGAGTGCTGCAGAGAAAGCGCATCGGTGCGGGCGAGAATGCGCGCCTCGCGCGTTTGCGGACGGACCGGACCGGGATCGGGCGCCGCAGGTCGAATCGGCGAATTCGGCGGACCGTCCTCGCCGGCAGCTCTGAACGTGCCGATTTAGGAATCACAATACTGTCCTTGGTTCTAGCCAATTACTGTAAAATTCCGTTTTGAAAAAGAAAAAAGCTAAAGCAAATCGCTGAAAAGAAGCGACTTTGGTGTAACTGTATTTGCGCATCAGTGAATTGCGCAAATGTCAATTTAGTTTTGGAGGGACTGAGCATGGACGATCAATTATCGGCATTTGTAGTGCTCTTTACAGAGTTCTACTATTGGTTAACGGTTGTTATCATGTTTCTGATTCACGTCGGGTTTTGCATGTATGAGGTGGGCGTATCGCGCCGTAAAAATCATATGCATACCCTGATGAAGAATACGATGCTGATTCCATTGGTAACAATCACATTTTTCTTCTTCGGCTGGTGGATTTACTTCGCCTTTCCAAACGGTCCGGGCATCACTGGAGGTTTAGTCGAATCTCCGCATGCTGAACCTTGGAGTCAGCTGATGGCGGCCCATATGGGTGCCGGCGCAGATGGCTGGGAGCGCATCAATGGCGTATTCTGGGCCGCGTTTCTGTTGTTTTCCTGGACTGCGGCCTCTATTGTCTCGGGTTCAGTGATCGAGCGAATTCAGTCTGGGGCGTTCTGGATTCTGGCCGTCGCAATCGGCTCCGTATTCTGGATCATCGATGCCGCCTGGGGCTGGCATGCCGAGGGCTGGATGGTCCAATTGCTGGGCTATCACGATGCCTATGCATCGGGTGTCATTCACGGCATCGCCGGTGGTTTCGCACTCGGCGTACTGCTCGTGCTAGGACCCAGAATCGGGAAGTTTGCCGCCGACGGAACACCGCGCAATATTCATCCGCGCAATCCGTGGCTGGTAACGATCGGCCTGTTTCTGATCTATACCGGTTTCTGGGGCTTTTACGTTGCATGCAATATTCCAATTTGGGATGTTCAGGCAGGTGACGGCGAGTTTTACTCAGCGACCAATATTTATCTCGGACCGACGACCTTGAGTGCGATTACGTTTAATTTCCTGATGTCGCTGTCCGGCGGTTTGCTGGCAGGCTACTGGGTTTCTAAAGGCGATGCGTTCTGGACGTATTCATCGGGACTTGCGGGCATCATCGCAGCTTCCGCAGGCAACGATCTGTATCACCCGATCCAGGCGATGTTCATCGCCATCGTCGGTGTGATATTCATGTACAAGATGCACTTCTATGTGGAGCGACGCTTCAAGGTTGACGACGCAGTCGGTGCAGTGGCAGTGCATGGATACGCCGGATTCTTCGGTGTCGTTGTGGCCGGTTTCATGCTGTGGGGCTACCCCTCTTCTCCGAATCCAGATTTTGCGTCAATCAATCCGATCGGCAACTTTATCGGCGCGATCATCATGTTCGGCGTTCTGGGTTTTCTGCCCGGCTACATCATTGCCAAGATTCTGAACTCTTTCGGCATCCTGAGAATTCCAAAGTCTGTTGAGATTGCAGGTTTGGATTCAGCGTCACAAGCTGAGATTGATGCGGATGAAAAGGCAATTATTGAAGCGGAAGCGGCTGCTCGAAGCAGTTAACATCAACTAGAGAGGTATTTGTCAAATGATGACCGGATCCTTTACTGACTGGGCCGGCTCGATTGCTGAAATTGGTCCGATCTATCCTTTTGCAGGAACTGAATTTCTGCTCGTAATCGCGGGTTTGATCTTCTGGGTGGCGTGGCATATCAAGCAGCTCAAGGCGGAAAGTGCCAAACTCAAGGAAGAAGATCAGAAACACCGTTCCTGAAAATAGACTCTGAGTCACCGGCTGCGCACTGAATTGTGTGCAGCCGGCTTGACTGTCTCAGACTGAAACTCCCGCTGGGCACGATCAAGGCGCCGAGCGGGAGTTTGTTTTTTGCTGGAATGGATTTTTTTGGTTGACCCGCTTTGAAATCAACTCGGGAGCATTCGAGACAGTTCCCAGAGGGTTTCAGAATTTGACAATATGTTGCAATAACATAAAAAAACGGCTTGCATATCAAGACCGGCGTGACTGTTGAACCGTCTGATCGACGAAATGCCGGAGCCGCATGCACGTTAATGAGCATTATGAAGCCACTGGACCGTCTCCTGTCCGTGGAAGTGAGCAGTCTATTGCTATTCTTCAAACTTGCTTTGAACTAGCGATTGAAGACGCAGATCGTATAATCGACTCCATGAAAAACGGCGTTGAATGCGCATGAATCGCGCAATCAGGACTCACAGCTCCGACAAATTTGGAAACAGAGCATTGGAATTTGTTTTAAGTTTTCGGAACGAAGCCGACAACTGTCACAGTTATTGCGAGCACAGGATTCGAGAGAATTTAGAGCAAATAATCGGCGCTGGCTGATACCAATGACAGCGAAAATCTTGATAGAGTCCATCCATTTTTTCTGCAAGCTGGAATGCAACTGAGCGATGAAGCTCCAAGATATCCAAACATGGGCAACTGTTCCTCCAACCGGAATCGGCGGTTCTTTCTGGATTTTTGTCAGAATTACCACAGACGATGGGATTGATGGCATCGGTGAATGCTATGGCATCCCGGTCTCGGGCAATATCGCTTGCCAGATGGTCGAGGATACTTTTCATCGATTCGTTGCGGGCGCTGACCCGCACCATGTAGAGACGCTGTTTCGCCGCGTATACTCTGCGGGCTTTACGCAGCGCCCCGACATTTCCATGATGGGGGTGTTCAGCGGTATCGAAATGGCCGTGTGGGATATCCTGGGAAAGGCGCATGAGCAGCCGGTTTACAATCTGATCGGCGGCAGGTTCCATGAGAGGCTTCGCGCCTATACCTATCTGTATCCGAGGGATCTCAAGCGCGATGGCCGATCTGGCGAGGCGGCGCCGGATGTTTATCATGATCCGGATGCGGCGGCGCAGCGCGCGCTCGAATATGTCGAGATGGGATACACTGCAATCAAGCAAGACCCCGCTGGACCTTACAGTTTTCAAGGTGCGCGCGAGCTGTCCTTGCACGAGATTCGGCGCAGTGTCGACTGCTTGAAAAAAATTCGCGAGGCGGTCGGTGATCGCGCCGACATCTTATTGGGCACACACGGTCAGATGACCGCTGCATCGGCAATCCGGCTGGCAAAGCAGATTGAGCCCTGCGACCCGCTGTGGTTTGAGGAGCCATGCCCGCCCGACCAGCTGGAGGCCATATCAAAAGTTGCGGCAGCGACCAGCATTCCAGTTGCGGCCGGCGAGCGGCTGACAACCCGCTTTGAATTTCATCAGGTGCTCAAGGCTGGTGTTGCGATCATACAGCCCGATGTCGGCCGCAGCGGCGGCATCTGGGAAACCAAAAAGATAGCCGGTCTGGCGGAGCTGTTTGCCGCTCAGCTGGCGCCGCACATTTACTGCGGCCCTGTTGCGCATGCGGCAGCGACACATATTGGATTTTCCAGTCCAAACTTTCTGATTCTTGAAACCATAGAAACCGAATTTCATGACGATGTACTGATCAAGCCGCTTGAGCTTGACGCTGGCTTTGTGCTGGCGCCATCCGCGCCGGGACTCGGCATTGAGCTGAATGACGAGGTTGTTGAGGCTCATCCGTATACGCCCGGCGGACAGCTGCACCTGGAGATGTGCCAGACACCGCTGCCATCCGACAATTGCCTGACGATCACTCAAATCGAGGATCAGTAAACGTTCTGTCAGCGCGGCTTGGCGGCAGGCATCATGCCCGATGCCAGTGTTTGTCAGTCCGCCATCGCGAAGGTGTCAATTTCGATCACCATCGAATCATAGGCGAGCTCCGGCAGCGGGACATCAGTGGCGGCTGGCCCGACGAGATCGGGAAAATAGGCGGAGCGGATTGACAGATTTTCATGCCGGCGATGCGCATCGCTGCTGCCGCAGTAAACAGAAGTGATTTTGCAGACATCGTCGTAGCCTGCACCCAGCGCGTCCAGTATTGTGCCGATATGCTGCATTGCTTGATGCGTTTGAGCGGTTAGATTATCGGGATGAACAGCTTGGCCTCGCTTGTCCAAGGAAACCTGACCGCCCAGAAAGATCATTTCTTCACATCGTATGCCGTGCTTGTAGGGAAGATGCACGTGCCAGTCCCACAGACTTTCCGGCCACGCATGCTCGCGCGGCAGTGAGGCGCCGTCAAGCCCCAGCATTGCGACTAATCCAATTTTGATCAGTACATCCGGATCGGCATGGCGCGGCAGCGGAATGCCGGTTGCAGCGGGTCCCGGTTCGGTGAAATTCTTCGCAAAAGCCAATGCGGCCGCCTCAAAATCACCAATTCCAGACTGTCCGACATACCAGCGATTGGTTTTGACGACATCATCGAATGTGGCGCCAAATTGATTCAGAATGCCGCGAAGATTTTCGGCAACTCTCTCTGTCTGCCCCGCCACATCACCTGCATGCGCAATCTGCTGGCGGTCATCCAAAGGCGATTGTGCGGATATGAAAATCATTTTGTCGCAGCGCAAGCCCGATACGAATGGGGCTTGGAAAAACTCGCCTGACGATTCAAGGCTGTAAGTGCGCTTGCAGCGCTGCCCGTTTTGCCGGCGCATGGCACAGCCTTCGATTTCTACCAGCAGGCCGGGGCAGGCGAGGCTCAGGACCGGTATGGCGTTGACGGCGGTGCGGCAAGTCGGCGGCAGACAGGCGCCGAGGCGCTGCAGAAACTCGGCTTCATCCAGCGAGCCATCATTGACATAAAAGCAAAGCAGCGTGACCAGATCGTCGAAATCGCAGTCGAGATCCTGCAGCACCCGCTCAAAATAGGCCATTGAATTTTTGATCTGAGCCGGCAAATTGCCAGGATTTTGAACTTTGCCGGCAGGATTCAGGTCGCACTGTCCACCAATCCAGATCATCGATCCGCAGCGAACGCCATGATAATGCTTGACCTTGATCGGCCAGTTCCAGTGATTATCTGGTGCGCTGTATCGCTTTCTCATTGAAGGCATTGTCCATCATCGATCTACTCAACTGTGACCGATTTGGCGAGATTGCGCGGGTTATCGACATCAGTTCCTTTGATGATGGCGACATGATAAGCGAGCAATTGCAAGGCGATGGTGTGAATGATCGGCGAGGTATACGGACCTGATGAGACGACTTCGATGACTTCGATCAGCTCGTCGCTTTCGATCGGCGTTCCGATATCGGAAAATACAAAAAGCTTGCCGCCTCGGGCGCGCACTTCCTGAATATTCGATTTGAGCTTATTGAGCAGGTGATTGTTCGGGGCGACAGCAATGGTCGGCATTTTGGCGTCAATCAATGCCAGAGGGCCGTGCTTAAGCTCACCCGCAGGATAAGCATCGGCATGAATGTAGGAGATTTCTTTCAGTTTCAGAGCGCCTTCAAGCGCGATCGGATAATGTGTTCCGCGGCCGAGCAGAAGGACATGCTCCTTGTCGGCAAAAAACTCGGAAAGCTGCGCGATCTGTGCATCCATTGCAAGTACCGCCTCAATCCTTGAGGGCAAGGCGCGAAGTTCGCTGATCACTGCCTTTTCTTGATCTGTGGTCAAGGTTTTGCGCCGCCCGAGACAGACAGTGAGCAGTGTCAGCGCGGCCAGCTGCGTGGTAAATGCCTTGGTTGATGCGACAGAAATTTCGGGCCCGGCCTGGGTGTGAAATACGAAGTCGGTGATGCGCGTCAAGGAACTGGTCAGGCTGTTGCAAATCGCAAGCGAGCAGCGGCAGCCAAGCTGCGCGGCCCGCTCGCAGGCGGCGAGTGTGTCGGCAGTTTCGCCAGATTGTGAAATGAACACAGCCAGTGTATTATCTGGCACTACAGGTGTCCGGTACCGGAACTCGCTGGCGATTTCAGTCTCGCAGGGGATGCCGAGCGCCTCAAGCCAGATGCGTGCGACCAGGCCGGCATGATAGCTGGTGCCGCAGGCGAGAATGCGTACCGCTTCGATCTGGTCAAAAGCTTCCGCAGCAGCAGTGCCGAATGCGGCGCTTTCCAATACTTTGTCAGTCGTCACCTTCCCCTCGAGTGTATTGGCAACCGCAGAGCCCTGCTCAAAAATTTCTTTTTGCATATAGTGTGAATGGTGCGCGAGCTCCACCAGTTCAGGACGGATATGGATGGCTTGGCTCTCCCTTTGGATCGGCTTGGATTGCGAATCGAATACGCTGACGCGATCGGGGCCGGCAATTTCAGCAATTTCACCATTTTCCAAGGGCAGTACCGATGTGACAAACTTTGCCAGTGCGACGGCATCTGACGCAACGTAGGTTTCATTCTCGCTGAATCCGATCAGCAGCGGACTGCCTCTTTTAGTGACGACTATTTTGCTGGGTTCCAGGGTCGATATCACCGCAAACGCAAATGAGCCAGACAGGCGCTCGGCGACTGCGGCGACACTTTCCGTCAGTGTCAGGCCCGCATCCAAGAAACTCGCGAGCTCATGCAGAATGACTTCGGTGTCAGTTTCGGAGCTGTATTGACGGCCGTTTTCCACATGTTTGGCTTTGAGCATTTCGTAATTTTCAATAATCCCATTGCAGGCAATCGCAATGCGGTTGTCCAAAACCAGCGGATGGGCATTGATTTCAGTCGGCGGCCCATGGGTTGCCCAGCGAGTGTGCCCGATCGCAGTGGTGCCGCGGATTTCCGCAGCGTCTTGCAAAGCCTGGGCCAGCTGCTCCACTTTGCCGACTTGGCGCTGCCGCAAGAACTGACCGCTGCCATCAATCGTTGCAATCCCGGAAGAGTCATAGCCGCGATATTCCATCAGACGCATGCCATCAAGCAGGTCAGGCACAATGTTTCTGCTGGCGACAGCGCCGATTATTCCGCACATGGCGTCAGTCTCGATTTGGAGTGCTTCAAAATTTGTCTGGATGGTCTAGTAGAGCGGTGACTGCGAATTTTTAGCGAAACCGTTTTGCGTCCATGGTCCTGAGTTTCGCCCGCTCAACTGCAAGCTGGTTTTCGGCAATGGTCTTGGTGATGGTTGAGCCGGCCGCGATGACCGCACCGTCTGCGACTGTCAGCGGCGCGACCAAAGTGACGTTGGCGCCCACAAACACCTGATTGCCGATTGTGGTGCGATGCTTGCTTTTGCCATCAAAGTTGCAGGTAATCGTGCCGGCGCCAATATTGACGTTGGCGCCGACATCGGCATCGCCGATATAGGCGAGATGGCTGGCTTTGGAATGTTTGCCGAGCGATGAGTTCTTGATTTCGACGAAGTTGCCGACCTTGCAGTTCTCGCCGATCACCGATCCGGCCCGGATGCGGGCAAATGGACCAATGGTGGCCCCGGCGTGAATGGTAGCGCTTTCAATCACACAATTGGGCAAAATAGTGACGTCGGAACCGATTTCAGAATCTTGAATCTGGTTGTTGGCGCCGATGCGTACGCGGTCATGCAGCTGCACCTTGCCTTCAAGGATCACGCCGACATCAATCTCGCAGTCTTTTCCGGCGGCGCACTCGCCGCGCACGTCGAAGCGTTCCGGATCGATGATCCGAACCCCCTGACGCATCAGTGCGGCTGCATTTTTCAATTGCCAAGCTCGCTCGAGCTGCGCCTGCTCGCTGCGATTGTTGACCCCGCTGGCTTCGCAGGTGTCGGGGGCAGGGTAAGTTTTTATGTCAATGCCATCAGCCAGAGCAAAGTCGACAACGCTGGTCAGGTAGTATTCTTTCTGTACGTTGCCATTATCGAGTTTCGCCAGCCAGTCATGCAGCAATTTTGCCGGCACCGCTATCGGTCCGGCATTGATTTCGGTGATTTTCCGCTCGCTTTCATCCGCGTCTTTGTGCTCGATGATTCCGCTCACCTGTCCCGCAGAGTCTCTTTTGATGCGTCCGTAGCCGCTGGGGTCTGGCAGTGTTGCAGTCAGCAGCGCCAGCGCACCGCTGGCGGCCAGCTGCACCAGCCGGGCAATGGTGTCCGGGGAAATCAGCGGGCTGTCGCCGTACAAAACGCAGATGACTGATTCGGTACGGATGTGCTGGATGGCCTGCAATACGGCATGCCCGGTCCCCAGCGGCTGCGGCTGCACAACCCAGTTGATTGAAGAGTCGCTGAAGTGTGCGCGGACTGCGTCGCCATCATGGCCGCCAATGACGACGTGAATCTTCGCGGCGCCTGCGCGCCTGACGCAGTCCAGGATAATCTGGAGCATCGGCTTGGCGCCGATTGTCTGCAGGGACTTGGGCAGGTCGGAACGCATTCTCGTTCCGCTTCCGGCCGCCAGTATGATGACCTCGACATTCGTCATTCGATGCTTCGGCTCAATGTGCAGTGCGGCGGCGTTCGACTAGCGTCGGATTTTCCTCAGTTTCTGCAGTGCTCTGAGTTGCGCCGTCGCCTGGACCAGCTCGGCTTTCGCTTTGGCAAGCTCCATCTGCGAGGTCTGATTCTGCAAATCTTTTTCAGCGCGCTGCTGCGCCTCAAGCGCCTGCGCCTCATCCAAATCTGCCGCTCTGATCGCGGTATCGGACAGGACGGTTACGCGGTTTGGCTGCACCTCGAGAATACCGCCGGAGATAAAGAAAAACTGCTCTTCGCCGTCTTCGAGCTGAACACGCACGTCACCGGCTTTCAGCCGCGTGAGCATCGGTGCATGTTTTGGCGCAATGCCCACTTCGCCGAGTTCAGCCGGTGCGAATACCATGGTGCCGCGGCCGGTCCAGATCGCCTCCTCGGCGCTGACGATCTCAACTTCGATCTGATTCATGACAGGTGAGTTCGATGCAACTGAAAAAACGCATGATGGTGATATGCCCGGTATCTATGCCGCCTGCTTATGGGCTTCGACCACTTCTTCAATCGGGCCGACCATGTAAAACGCCTGTTCGGGAATGTCGTCGTAATCGCCATTGACAATGCCTTGAAAGCCTTTGATGGTATCGGCCAGCGACACATACTTGCCGGCACTGCCGGTAAAGGTCTCGGCCACGAAAAATGGCTGCGACAGAAAGCGCTGAATTTTGCGGGCCCTCGACACCGTCAGCTTGTCGTCCTCGGACAATTCGTCCATGCCCAGAATCGCGATGATGTCACGCAGTTCCTTATAGCGCTGCAGCGTTCCCTGCACCGCCCGCGCGGTATCGTAATGCTCCTGACCAACCACCAGCGGATCCAGCTGGCGGCTGGTTGAGTCCAATGGATCCACAGCAGGATAGATTCCCAGTTCGGCGATCTGGCGCGACAGAACCAAAGTGGCATCCAAGTGCGCAAAGGTTGTTGCCGGCGATGGATCTGTCAAATCGTCAGCCGGGACATAAACGGCCTGGAATGACGTGATCGAGCCGGTGCGGGTCGATGTGATGCGCTCTTGCAAAATACCCATTTCGGCCGCCAGCGTCGGCTGATAGCCGACCGCGGACGGCATGCGCCCGAGCAGTGCGGATACCTCAACGCCAGCCAGGGTGTAGCGGTAAATATTGTCGATGAACAGCAGCACATCGCGGCCCTCGTCTCGGAAAAACTCGGAAATCGTAAGCCCTGCGAGAGCGACTCGCAGCCGGTTGCCCGGCGGCTCGTTCATCTGGCCGTACACGAGCGACACTTTGTTGAGGACATCGGCCTCTTTCATTTCGTGATAGAAGTCGTTGCCCTCGCGAGTCCGCTCGCCGACACCTGCGAATACAGAGTAGCCTGCGTGCTCAATTGCAATATTGCGGATCAGCTCCATCAGGGTCACGGTTTTACCAACGCCGGCGCCGCCGAACAGGCCGATTTTCCCGCCTTTTGCAATCGGCATAATCAGGTCGATGACCTTGATGCCGGTCTCAAGAATCTCGACGGTGGAAGCCTGATCCGTAAAGCCTGGAGCTTTGCGGTGAATGGCCCAGTGATTCTCGGACTCGACCGGTCCGGCCTCATCAACCGGCTCGCCGAGCACATTCATGATGCGGCCGAGAGTCGGCTCGCCGACGGGCACTTTGATCGGGTCGCCGGTATTGGTGACTGGCAGTCCGCGCTGCAGGCCGTCACTGGAGCCCATCGCGATGGTGCGGACTACGCCATCGCCCATCTGCTGCTGAACCTCAAGGGTCAGCCCGGTTTTGGTCACGGTGAGCGCATCATAGATTTTCGGCACTTCGGCTCGCGGAAATTCCACATCCACGACGGCGCCGATGATTTCGACAATTTTTCCTTCAGCCATAATAGCCTCTTCAGTTGCTGCTGTTAAGTCTTGGTACTTTCGGTTTGCTCAATTCGGGCGCAGGCGTGAGTCAGACCGCCTAAACGGCTGCCGCCCCGCCCACGATTTCAGAGATTTCCTGTGTGATAGCGGCCTGGCGAGCCTTGTTGTAAATCAGGTTCAGCTCGTCAATCAGATTGCCGGCATTGTCGGAAGCGGCTTTCATCGCCACCATGCGCGCTGACTGCTCGCAGGCAATGTTCTCGACTACCGCCCGATAGACGACGGATTCGATATAGCGCAGCATCAGCGCATCGACAATCTCATGCGATTCAGGCTCATAGATGTAATCCCAGTAATGGCTTATCTCCTCGATGGGCTTTTCTGTCTGAATCGGCAGCAGCTGCCGGGCCGCCGGTCCTTGCGTCATCGTATTGACGAACTCATTGCTGACCAGATACAGCCGATCAATTTTTGCCTCTGCATAAGCGTCCAGCATCACCTTGATGGAGCCGATCAGGTCAGCGATCTGGGGTGCATCGCCAATATGCGAGGCCTGGCATAGAATATTCGCCCCAAAGCGGCGAAAAAAACCAAGCCCTTTGTTGCCAATAATTCCGAAGTGCGTGCTGACGCCTTGGTCTTCCCACTGCTGGATCGAGTCCAGCGCGGTGCGGAACAGATTGATGTTGAGCCCGCCGCACAGTCCCCGGTCGGAGCTGACGATGATATAGCCGACTGCTGAGACTTCTCTCTCAATGGTGTAGATGTGCTTGTACTCAAGATGCGCATACTGCATGTGGGCCATGACCCGGCGAATGGATTCAGCGTACGGCCGCGCGGCGCGCATGCGCTCCTGAGCGCGGCGCATCTTGCTTGCCGCGACCATTTCCATTGCCGATGTGATCTTTTGCGTATTCTCAATGCTGCGGATCTTGGTGCGAATTTCCTTTGCGCCTGCCATGTTATCGTGTCAGTCTCCTGGGGTCGGATGCCGGATTTTGCGTGAGCATGTCAAAACCGAATGAGCGAGCGCTACCAGGCGCCGTTGGCCATGAAGTCGTCGATCGCCGCCTTGATTTTGCCTGCGACCTCATCGTTATAATCGGGCTGGGCGTTGATTGCGTCGATCAGATCGGAGAAGTTCGATCGAATATGCGCCTGCATCGCCTGCTCAAAAGCCACCACCTTGCTGACCTCGACCTCATCCAGGCAGCCCTCGTTTGCGGCATACAGCGAAAATGCCATTTCTGCAACAGAGAGCGGCTCGTACTGGGGCTGCTTCATCACCTCAGTGACGCGCTGGCCGCGCTCGAGCTGCTTGCGGGTTGACTCATCAAGGTCTGAGGCGAACTGCGAAAACGCCGCCAGCTCGCGATATTGCGCGAGCGCCAGCCGGATGCCGCCGCCGAGCTTGCGGATAATCTGTGTCTGCGCCGCGCCCCCGACCCGGGAGACCGACAGGCCTGCATTGATGGCGGGGCGGATATTGGCGTTGAAAAGATCGCTTTCCAGGTAAATCTGTCCGTCAGTGATCGAAATCACGTTGGTTGGCACGAACGCCGAGACATCGCCGGCCTGCGTCTCAATAATGGGCAGTGCGGTCAGCGAGCCGGTTCGGCCTGTGACGGCGCCGTCCGTTAAGGATTCGACGTAGTCCGGATTGATCCGGGAGGCGCGCTCAAGCAGTCGCGAGTGCAGATAGAAGACATCACCCGGATAGGCCTCGCGCCCCGGCGGGCGCTTGAGCAGCAGTGAAATCTGACGATAAGCCCAGGCCTGCTTGGTCAGGTCGTCATAGATAATAAGGGCATCTTGACCGGTATCGCGGAAATACTCGCCCATGGTGCAGCCGGAATAGGCCGCAATGTACTGCATGGCGGCGCTTTCGGCTGCTGAGGCTGAGACCACAATGGTGTGCTCCAGCGCGCCGTGCTCCTCCAGTTTTCGCACCACATTCGCGATGCTGGAGATTTTCTGGCCGATGGCGACATAGATGCATTTGATGCCAGTGCCTTTTTGATTGATGATGGTGTCGATCGCAACCGCGGTCTTGCCAGTCTGGCGGTCGCCGATAATCAGCTCGCGCTGGCCGCGGCCGATGGGCACCATTGAGTCGATGGACTTCAGGCCGGTCTGGACCGGCTCGGATACCGACTGCCGGGTGATGACGCCGGGGGCGACTTTTTCGATGGGGGCGGTCTGTGCCGCCTCAATGGGACCTTTGCCGTCAAGCGGCCGTCCGAGCGCATCGACCACTCGGCCGAGCAGGGCGTCGCCGATCGGCACTTCAAGAATGCGTCCGGTGCAGCGGACCGTGTCGCCTTCGGTAATGTGCTCATAGTCACCTAAAATTACCGCGCCGACTGAATCATGCTCAAGGTTCAAGGCGAGCCCGAAGGTGTCGCCGGGGAATTCGAGCATCTCGCCTTGCAGTGCGTCTGCGAGACCGTGGATGCGCACGATGCCGTCGGTCAGCACCACCACGGTGCCTTCGCTTCGGGCTTGGGCGCTGGCGTCAAAATCGGTGATGCGAGCTTTGATCAGCTCGCTGATTTCAGACGGATTTAATTGGATCGCCATGTATCTGTTCCTCTGTTTTCAATATGGCTGTTTGCTGGCCGATCAATTGTTTGTACAGCAAGTTCTGTTGTTCGGTGCAGTCACACGCCCAGCGAGCTGGACAGTTTGCCCAGTCGCGAGCGGATTGAGTCATCAATGACCCAGTCGCCGGCACGAATGACGACTCCGCCGATTAAGTCTCTATTGAGTTTGCGGGTCAGCCTGACCTTGCGCCCCAGGCGCGTCTGCAGTGACTCGATCAGGTCGTTCAGCTGCGCGTCCTCGACTTCGTACGCGGTTTCGAGCTCAGCCTCAATGATGCCTTCCTGCGCGGCGCGCAGCGACTCGAACTGCCGCTTGACTTCTGCCGCCGATCCCAGCCGCCGATAGTGCACCAGAATGCGCACCAGATTCTGCGTCGGCGGGTCGAAATACGGCTCTCCGGCCGCCATGACGATTTCAAGAATCTGCGCTTTGGAGATGCGCGGGTCGCCGATCAGCGCCTGCATATCGGGCATCTCAAGGATGTCGCACAGCGCCTGGAGCTGCTCGGACCATGCGGCAAAGCAGTCCGACTCTCGGGCCAGCTCAAAGACCGCCTGTGCGTAGGGCCGGGCAATGGAGGCTGATTCGCTCATATCAAATTCACCGCAAAGTTGTGATGCAGACTGTCACAGGCTTCTGGCCAGGTCAGAAAGCATCTGCTCATGCGCTTTGGCATCGATTTCTTTAGCGAGAATCTGCTGTGCGCCGGTCACAGCGAGCTGAGCCACTTGGGTACGCAGCTGCTCGCGAGCTTGATTGATTTCCATCTCGATCTCGCCGCGGGCAGCAGTGAGAATGCGCTCGCCTTCGGAATGCGCCTCGGTTTTGGCATCGGTCACCGCCTCGGCGCCGCGCTTTTCGGCGCGGGCGATGATTTCCTGCGCCTGCGATTTCGCCTCATCGATGATCTTTTCCGCTGCCAGCTGGCCCTGCTCCCGCTGGCGCTGGCCTTCCTCAGCCGCAGCCAGGCCGTCCGCGATGGTCTTGCGCCGCTCATTCAGCGCCGTCATGACGGGCGGCCAGATGAACTTCATGCAAAACCATACGAAGATGACAAAGGTGATCGTCTGTCCGATCAGCGTCAGATTGATATTCATTGTGTCAAGCCATGGGTGCTAAGTTCGAGCCGGTTCATGCCTGGATGCATTCGAGTCGCGGGTCAGGCCACTGCGAACAAGATGTAGAATGCGATGCCGACACCAATCATCGGCACTGCGTCCACCAGTCCCATCATAATGAAGAACTGAACGCGCAGCATTGGCAGCAGTTCTGGCTGTCTGGCGATCGCCTCGATGAATCGGGCGGCCAAGATGCCGATGCCGACTGCTGCTCCGACTGCGCCCATGCCGAGCAGTACGGCACCTGCGATGAAATACAATGCTGCTTCCATAATTATTCTCTCCGATCTAGCAAACCACTGTTAAAGATTCAAGGTGTCAATGATGTTTCTGGTGCGCCATGTCCAGATAGACGATAGTGAGCACCATAAAGATAAACGCCTGCAGCAGCACGATCAAGACGTGAAACACAGCCCAGGCCCACTGCAGAACGCCGCCGACCAGCGCCAGCGACCAGCCGGCGCCGTAGAGCAGGGCGATTAGTATAAAAATCATTTCGCCGGCATACAAGTTGCCAAACAGCCGCAGCGAGTGTGACAGCGGCTTGGCCAGCAGGCCGATGCCTTCAAGCAGCAGGTTGACCGGCATCATCCACTTGCCGAACGGCTGCAGGGTCAGCTCGCCCAGAAAGCCGCCAATGCCTTTGACCTTGATGCTGTAGTAGATCATCAGCGCAAATACCGACAGCGCCAGCGAGAAGGTGATGTTGGGGTCGGTGGTCGGCACAATCTTCATGTATTCGATGCCGAGCGCTTTTGCGAGTTCCGGAATCCAGTCGACGGGCACCAGGTCCATCAGATTCATCAGCAGCACCCAGACAAACAGGGTCAGGGCCAAAGGCGCGATCAGATCATTCTTTCCAGAGAAGGAGCCGCGCACATTGTCGTCGATGAAATCAATAATCCATTCGATGAAGTTCTGGAGCTTGCCGGGCTCGCCGGCGGTCATTCTAGCGGCAACATGCCGGAACACAAGCAGGAACAGAGCGCCGAGGAAGAACGACCAGAACAGGCTGTCGACATGAACCGCCATAAAGCCCATCTCGGTCGCTTCCTGCGCGCTGCGGGCAAACGACCAGCCGTTTTCGGGATGATTGCCGAACGTCAGGTTCTGCAGATGGTGCTTGATATAGCCTGATGCGGTCAGTTCGCCGTTGCTTGCCATTTGGAACTTCGCTGTCCGAGATCTAGTTGTTGTCAGTGTTGAATGCTTTTGCTCAGCGGATTTTCAAGCCGGCCTCAATCCAGCCTGCGAACATCGCAACGGTGAAGACCGAAAACAGAGCGATCGGCTCGATCGGCCGGATGAGCCAGAAAATAGCGGCGAATACCGCACCGGTGAATGCAAACTTCACCATTTCGGCGCGCAACATTATGCCAAAAATTCGGCTGTCATACGGATTTATGCTTTTGTCGGCGCCAAACACCCGCCACAAGGCGTAGGCATTCGGAACGATACAGGCAAACCCGCCCAGCAGCGCTGAATAGGCGGCGGCGAATCCAAAAAAAGCGGAAACCGCAATGCCGATCAGCGTGATCACCGACTGCGTAATCAGTATTCTGCCGGTGCCTGCCTGAAAAAAATGGCTCAGATCCATCATCGCTGCATTCGCATCGATTCAATCATTCCCATAACGAAAAAGCCGGCTTTACGCAGCCGGCCTCAAGCCCAGCGGAACTGCCGCGGCAGTATATCAATTTTGAACTTGACGCAGTGCAAAAATTTTTGCACATCTTGCAGCGATCAGATGAATAAGCGAATCAGCGCGGGCAACGACTGCCGCAAGTCGGCTGTTTGCACATTTGTCTCGCAATCGAAGCGCAACGCGCTGCTTTTAACCTGCCTGAACTTCATTTTGCGATTGTGAGCATGAGTTTGGTCGCAGAATGTCGCTGAATCAAGAGCGGATATTCGGATTATTCGATTTGATCAACGATCCTTTCGACCTTGTCGAGTTCTTTGCTCTGCTCCAAATAGCTTGAGTAAGCGTTTAGCGCACTTTCAATCAGACCATCATAATATTTGATGCGACTGCCATTGGAAATGGAATCCATTGACGATTTTATACGGTCAGGGTTTGTACTTTCCTCAGGCAGTGGTTTGCCGAGCACAAAGACAACTTCGATGTTTGGATCCTGTTCGTTCTGCACGGTTAAGATTTTCTTGAGCTTGTCGACGTATTTCTGTCCCTGACCCACGAGATCCAAAAGCTGGATGGATCTTTGTGAACGCTTGAGTTCGACAATGATATGTTTGCCAGCGTTTGTACGATACGCAATGTCAACTCGACTTAACCTCTCTTTGGCGTCTAGATCAGCGATGATTACCCCTTCTTTTGCGAGTCTATCCTCCATAAGCTCGCTTCCAGCCGTACGTTCCCAAGCCGGGTCGAGTAGCCACAAGTGATCAAACAAATACTTTTGGAGAACTTTTTCTTTGCTATTTTCATCTGTCAGTTTTCTGAATTCTTTTATCGCCTCAAGCCTTGATTTGATAATGTCGCGATACAGTGCGGCTTCAAGCGTGTCCCGATCAGCAAGAATGGTCAGCAATTTGTCGACATTATGGACTGAAGCTGTGAGTTCATCCACTGATCCACGCAAGCGCATTCTTTCGAATGCATAAATTCCATGCCGGTACAGCAGCTTGCGATCTTCATCATTGTCGATCGGAAGCGCACTGAGATCAGCGATTAATCTTTCCGCATGGTTCTGAAACCCTGCGGGCAACTGATCAATCCATTCAGCGATCGCAGGGATGGTTTGTTGGACTTTTTTGATCTCGTGCTTGCGTCTCCACTGCGTCCAATCATGTTCAATCTCCGAAAGTCTTGAACGCAAAAATTCAAGCAGTACGGTGTATCGGATGTCATCCTCTTGAATTCGCTGCCGGTCGCTGGTTGCTATATCGGCAGCGTCGTCGTCATCGAGAAAATCGGCTTCAATCTGACCAGTGAGGTATTTTGTATAAAGTCGTCCATCGTTGATTTTGTCAAGTATGTTCTCGTGAAACAAGCGCCCGCGTGCAAATACGACAATCGTGTTCAGGTTGCCTGCCGAATCCGAATCGTCTAACTGTTTTGGGCGTTCAGCAGTTCCGATCCAACCCGAGACTCTCCAATTGCCATGCGGACCTTTTACCTCGTTTGAGAGAGTTTTCTTTTCCTTGACATTGGGGAATTCATTCGCATTCAGATCAGATTCTTTGAAATTCCAGAGAAATTGAGTGACTGCATAATCCCCTCGATCTTTGACTGTGACGCGTTCATTGTCCATCAAAACTCTGAAGTTGTGCAATTCACCGATTACAGAAAAACGACGAGCCAAGCGTTTGCGAAGTGCTTTGACACCGGCACTCAAACGCTGACGCTTGATTTGGCGCAAAGTGATTTTTGTACCGTCGGCAATATTGATGTGATCTGGCTTCAGCGGTTTGGGGCTGTAGAATTGTGCATTCGAACTTACGGACTGCTGAATATCATTGATGTCCATGGAAAGGCCGTGACGCTCACCATCTTTTGCAGATTGAATCTCAATTTCGTCGGCGATTGAGAACAGTGAGAGCTTTCCGAGCCCTTTGCGGCCCATGACATTTCTTCCGAGCGGCGTCCTGCCGCCATTGGCCACGGTTTCCCGGCGTTGATAACCGACGCGCAGATACTTCTCATTCAAATCATTTAAGGTCATGCCAATGCCATTGTCAACAATCTCAATCCAGGTTGATTCCGGATCAAAATTAATGTTCACTTCAGTCGCATCCGCATCCCAAGAATTTGCGATGGCCTCGGTTAGCACCGCTGCGATATTACTGTAAAGGTTAATGCCAAGGTGATTCAACACATGCAGATCGACAGTCATTTTGTAGGTGTCGTCTGGATGATTGGCAAGAATCTCATCTTCGATATTCATCAGAATCCTAATCGCATAGCGAAATTGAGATTATTTTTCGACACAAGTTTTTTCCTCAAAGCAAAGCAGGACAGTTCTGCCCCTAGTTCCTCAATGGACAACACGAATAGCACTCTAGTGTTTCGAGACATGATTCAAAACTGATTGCCCGATCAATTTGCCCAGCTTGACGGGCACTGCATTTCCAATCAATCGCCCCAATGTTGTCATACTGACATTCTCTTCGGGTCGCAAAAATTTGTAGTCTTCCGGAAAGCCTTGAAGCAAAGCGCCCTCCCGTAATGAAATTGCACGATCCTGTTGCGGATGGCCGAAACGACCACTTCCGTAACCATAAAACTGAGTCGTCAAAGTCGGTGCGGGCTCATCCCAGTTCATTCGGCCGTAGACGCTGCGGTAGCTTTTTCCAGTCACTTTTTTATGACAGTTCGATATAAGATGATCTGGCCAGTCTTGCCAGCTCCCTCCAGGTTTGGATGCACGGATGCGTGAGAGATTGATGGGTGTCAGAGAAGAACTTCGGTGGAGACTGTCTTTGTCGCTCTCATCGCCAGCTTTGATCTGCGGCAGATTACCGATTGTGTCTCGTACTGTTTTGGTTTGGTGACCAAACGCAGTCGGGCTGATCAACTCAATCGGTCCCAGCCTGGAGGCCAGCAATACAAGTCGATATCGATTTTGAGGGACTCCATAGTCAGCACAATTGACGATTATCTGGCGGTTGGTATAGTAACCGTTCGCTTGCAGTTCTTGGACCAAATCAACGAAGATTTGCTGTTTTGCGAGTCGAGGAACGTTTTCGATAGTGATTAGATCCGGCTCGAGACTGTTAGCAAGCCTGATGAAGTGCTTGAGAAGCCACCAGCGTCCATCTGTTGTCCTCGCCTTCTGATTGTAGGTGGAAAAAGTCTGGCACGGCGCGCAGCCTGCTAGAAGACGAACGCTATTTTCGATAAAATAGGGCCGAATGGCATCTGCGCTGAGCTCTTCAATGGCCTGCAGTATAAACTTCGCTTTGTTATTTGCTTCATAGGGATAGTGGCAAGCAGGATCAATGTCGACACCGCAGACTACGTTGAGCCCCGACTGATGCAGTCCGTGAGTCAAGCCGCCTGCCCCGCAGAACAAATCTGCTGCTGAAATATTTTGTATGGTCGACATGGATTGCAGAGTTTGAATTGGCAGCACCGTATAGTTTTGAGGCTTCGAATTCTCAGTGTTCTCAATCATAGTCCGAAGAAGTTCTGTTTCGAACAAAGGCTTTCTTCGCTCAGTTTTATGTTCGTGACTGACTTCAGTTATGGGAGTGATAATCCCTCAGCCCGATGCGGAGTCGATGGAAATCCACTGATCGTTGTAACCGATTATTTGTTCGATGTGCGAGGCATCCAAAAGTGGAATATCCCTGTTGATGGCAAAGCGAATGGCTGATCCTGGCACTTCGCGCTTAATGGTGAATTGACCTCCATGGGGTTGCCAGGTGAAAAAATGCTTGCTGTCCGTTTTTCTCCATCCTTCAAAATTGTTGCGATGATTCACATGCCATGCATAATCACTGTCAATGAAACGGTGAATCTCATCTTCGAAAATGACGAAGCTTCTCTTCTCAATGTTTCGAATCAGCACAACAGTACGGATATCGCTATGTTTGCTTCGGGCAGCATTGAGTCGATTGTTCCAGATTGCCAAGACAGCTCGGCCAGTCGCTGACAAGTCTGCCCGCGGGTCACTGATTCCGAACGAGTAATCGGGTGAATTGCGGCCCGAGATGAGTCGTACGCTCTTGGTTCTTCGAGGGGATGGTGATTTAACAGTTTTTACAGACCAGCCAGTGTCGCCGAGCCCCGCATCAGCCAGCCCCAATGGACTTGCGTAATCGGTCGCGCCAATGGCGCTGGCGAAGATTTGACTGAATTCATCTCCAGATATATCGGATCTGCCGGTTGCCAGGCGAACGATCAGCTGGCGTCCAATTTGCTTGATTGCATATTCTGGAATCTTGCCGACCGGCCAAGGTCCAGATTCAGCCCCGCTGGCCCCGCGTAGAACTGGACTGCTACGCATCGGCGAGTCTGCGTATGACCGCTTCAACTAATGGCACAGGCACAGCATTTCCGGCTTGTTTTCGCGCCTGTCCGTCGACCTCATGCAAATTAAAATCCTCTGGGAAACCCTGCAATCGGAACATTTCTCGCGGAGTCAGGCGGCGCTTGCCGTCGACCAGCAGGTAGTTGTAGCTGGCACCGGCTCGCAAGGCGCAAGAGAAAGGGTGACTTGCAACATTGCCGCCTTTGTTCTCATGCCAGATAGCCGGTTTAATTGTCGCTTTATGCCTCGCATGGCGGGCTTCTCGAATTCGAGCGCTGACGTAGTGCCGCGCATCTGGCTTTGGTTCCAAAATATCTTTCAATGGAGTTGTGCGTGATGCTGCTGACGGCCATTCGAACCGGTCTAATCCATCCAGTCGTCCAACGATGATGACACGCTCCCGTTTTTGCGGCAGACCGAAATTGAGTGCGTTCAGAACGCGGTGGTCGACATCGTAATTCAGCTCTTTCAATACCGACACGATGTGCCCGATGACGCGCCCGCCGTCAACGGTGACCAGCTGCTTTACATTTTCAAGAATGAATGCAGTCGGCCGCTTGCTCTCAAGTATTCTTGCAATATCAAAAAAAAGCGTACCGCGGGTATCAGAAAATCCACGGCGTTTGCCGATTATGCTGAATGGCTGGCACGGAAATCCGGCACAGAGCAGATCGTGTTTCGGAACATCTGATGCGTCGACTTGGGTGATATCGCCATCGGGTTCCAAGCCGAAATTTGACCGGTAGACAGAACTTGCGGGCTTGTCGATTTCACTCGCATAAACGCAATTCAGTCCTGCATTAGCCGCTGCGATATGAAATCCGCCGACCCCGGCAAACAAATCAATAAAAGTTTTCAGCTCGGTGCGCGGGCAAGCTGAGTGCAGATCATCGTCAGCAAGAAATTCCGCATTGGGTGAATAATCATACATGCTTGCGACAGCGGTTTGCCGTGACCAAGACTGGCGGGAATTCTGAGCCGGCTTGTCTTTTGTTTGGGTTTGAGCACATTGCAGAAAAAATTTCAAAGCGATCAATATGCGCAATGATAGCGCAGTTTGAATCCAGAATGTACCGCTCCATCTCACTTGAATCCGAAATGAGGCGGCGAAAAATTCAACAAAACTGATTCTTGGCCGCCGGGGTCTCTGCACACATCTGTAAGATTGATGATTTGTTCGGGCTGCGTGTCGGTTGCTGGCATTTTGTGGTGTCAAAACCCGTCGGATTCGCTGCGAAGCTGTTTATATACGATTTCCGAATTGTGCTGAGTTCGGCATCATATTGCTGCCAGTGGCAAAGGGACTCGCTGAAATTCAGTTTTGCCTCAAAAGGTATTTTTCATCGTGTGAGATGATTTGTCGTTCAAATGTAAAATACACAAAAACGATTGGCAATCTGAATGTAAGCAGCGAGATTCTAAACGGGAGTTTGAAACCGCTGAGCGAGACCTATGAGACTTGGGATTCAAGCTGCCAAGTATGCGGTGATCTGATATTGAGGCGATGACTTGTGTTGGTATCAGATGAAGAGATTCTCGAGAGAATTTCTGAATCAAATGAAGATCACTATTGGGAATTTAAACAGATTGATTTCAATGGTAGATGTTCCAGCAAGTCCGAAACGAGACGATCTGGCTGACGAGCTTGCTGCTTTTGCGAATGCTGAAGGCGGGAAGCTGCTATGCGGCATCGGCGAGGACGGCTAAGTTCAGCGAATGTCAAAAGTTCAGGTGAAAGCCGTAATTGACCTGATGAATGAATTAAGCAGTGATGCGATTGAGCCTGCTTTGCGCGTTGGTGCTTACGAGCGTAAACTGAAAGGTCAATCGTCCGTGCTGGTAAAAATTCCGCGTGGCGATACGATTCACGAGCGCTCTGGCATTGCCTGCATTCGTGTTGGGTCGGCCAAGCGGCGCAGGTCGGGTGATGAGCGCCTGCGGTTAGCGCCGCGCCGTGCGCAGAGTCTTATCTGTGGTTTGACGAGCAGACTGTGCCTGGCACTGCATTTGAAACCCTGAATCAGCGTTTGTGGGAGTCTTTGATCAGCGTTGCGGGTGAGCGCAGCGCTGATGAATCTTTGTTTGCTGGCAAAAGATCAATCAGGCGCAGCCCGTGCCATTCCTGCTGAATAATGCCATGCGGCTGACTGATGCCAACGGCATGGAGCTCATGGTAATATTTGTTGACATGATCGGCAGCTCTGCTCTTTTCAATTATTGCGAGGTGCAGCCGTTGTGATGATTGAGCGTCTGCTCGCTGCCGCAGGGTCATGCTGACTTGACCCTGAGCTGTCGTTTTCGAGCATCTTGCCTTGACTGAAATCATTGCGGGCAACTGCGCCTTGCCAGAGCCAAGTAAAATCGGCAAGCTGTTATGGCTGCTCACAAACGTTACTGTTTTCAGCTCAAGGCGCGGTGCTTTAGACAATTATGCTGAACATTTTCTTTTGCCAGGAATCGCAAAAACCGTGGATTTGCAGCGGACAAGGCGCCAGCTGTTGCAAGGTCGGCGCTGCAGGCGAAATTCAGGATATATTCGGTCATTGACTCCGCTAATCATTGAACCTTGACATTGAGGTGACTGGAATGCCGCATTCGACTTATCTTCCGCATAAAATGGGATCAGCAGCGATTTCCCCGCAAGGTCAGTTTGAGGCAGGATCGTTCCAAGAGTTTACCCTCGTCTACACGGCCGGATATTTCGGGATCGACGATACCGGCTCTATCAAGGTTGTACATAGATTTGCATCGGATATGGGCCGGCCCCAGTTCGACAATCCGACCGCACCCAACTACACCACCGCTGAAGCCTCCAATGGCGCCGTGCTGCATGTTGAATATGACCCGAAAAGAAATATCCGTCCATGGGACAAAACACTCTACATCAAGGTCGTGCGAGGTTTTCTAAGACAGGGGGATCAGATCACCGTGAGGTTTGGTGACCGTCGACAGGGAAGTCCGGGCATCAGAATACAGACATTTTGCGAAAAAACGTTTGAATTCCGGGTGCTGGTGGATGCCATCGCGACCTATGATTATGTGGTTCTGCCGCGTCAGCCTGTCATTGAGATTGTCTCAGGACCGCCGACTGCCTATCAGGCGGTTGTTCCAACTTTAAGAAGCATGTCACAAGCATTTCGGCTTTGTGTAAAAGGCGTTGATCGCTGGGGCAATCCGTCCGACAAGTGCGATACGCAATTTAGGATTCATTCCAATCTCAAGGTCAGCGGACTGCCATCCGGCATTCGCTTGAGGAACGGAGAGTTCGCTGGCATCATTGATAATCTGCGGGCCCTTGAAACCGGAGATTTGGTTCTTGAGCTGCTGGATGAGGCGAACCAGACCGTCGCGGCCAGCAATCCGTGCAGAATTGTTGAACGCACCGACTTGCTGCCGTTTTGGGGCGACTTGCATGGACAGTCTGAAGAAACGATCGGCACCAATTCAGCGCGTGAATTTTATGAGTTTGCGCGTGACAAGGCATTTCTCGACATTTGCGCTCATCAGGGCAACGATTTTCAGATTACGACTGAATTCTGGAATCACCTGAATGAGCTGTCTGCCGAATTTACTGAAAATGGACGGTTCATCACGTTTCCCGGGTGGGAGTGGTCCGGCAATACCGGTCTTGGCGGTGATCGCAATGTCTTGCACCTGCAGGAGGGCCGCCAGATTCACCGCTCTTCGCATGCGCTGGTCGACGATCATTCAGATCTTGAGACCGATGCGAATTCCGCCGATGATTTGTTTGATGCATTGAAAGATGAGGACTGCGTGGTATTTGCCCATATCGGCGGACGTTACGCGGATATCAAGATCTCTCATGATCAGCGAAATGAAAAGGCTGTGGAGGTGCATTCGGCATGGGGCACGTTCGAGTGGCTCATTCAAGATGCGCTTGAGAAAGGATACCGGGTCGGGATATTGTCGAACTCGGATGGACACAAGGGCCGGCCAGGCGCGTCGCATCCAGGGGCAACCAAGTTCGGCGCCTATGGAGGGTTGAGCTGTGTGCTGGCGCCCGAACTGACCCGGGCAGGCATCATGGAAGCGCTCAGAAGAAGACATCATTATGGGACCACTGGAAACCGAGTGATTCTGGGCACTTATGCGATATTTGACTCCATGGCTGAGCTGATTCTGGAAAGTGCCGACGGAAGCGAGTTGACTGAGCCTTGCAGTAAAGCCATGATGGGCGATATCGTTCGCTGTGATCAAGAGGCGGTGACTTTTACGATTGATGTGCACAGTCCCTCGCCGATCGAAAGAATCGATATTCGCAATGGACTGGAGACGCTGGAAGTCTATCGGCCGTATGATGAGCAAAGCCTTGGAAGGCGGATTCGCGTGCTATGGGAGGGGTCCGAATATCGAGGCCGAGGCCGTGAGACAGTCTGGGATGGGTTCGCCGAGCTGACCGATAACGAGTTTGAGGCGCTGGCACCGATCAATCGTTACAATCTGGACAAGAAATTTGAGCAGACCGAAGCGGGTCGAGTTGAATGGACGGCGCTTACAACGGGTGGATTTGGAGGGTTTGATGCGGTATTAAGACAGCCGCGCACAGGATTGCTGGAAATCAGCACTGAGCTGGTACGCGAAACAATATCTATCGCGGATATCGGCCGCGACGAGTTGATTTTTGCCAATGGCGGCATCGACCGCAGAATCCGGGTCTTTCGATTGCCTGATGTCAATCCGCACTGTCGAGATTCGCTCAAGCGCCGCATCCCGCTGCATTCACATCGCGACAATGCGCTGTATGTGCGTGTCACACACGAAGACGGACACTTCTCCTGGTCCAGTCCCATCTATCTGGTTCGCTAATTGACAAGCACATTTCAAGTTTCACTTCCGTTTCGAAAGAAACAGGTGCTGGCGCGAGGTTTCGTCAGCATTCAACCTTTTTAGAAACAAAGATTGCAAGTAGCTGATAAAAAAGCAACCATGGTTTTTTGTTTCTTCAAATGATGGTGTTCTCGCCGCGCGGGGTTGGCTGCTTTAATGCGATTGACCGTTTCTAGCACATACTTGCGATGCAGTTGATTTGAAATCTAATTGATTAAAAATCGAATCTTGCATGAGTGTGCGTCAATATTTCCGGTAACTGGCAGAGCGAGGTGACAATCCAAACGATGCTGGCTCGGCTGGTCGGAACTATGCTCATGCCAGTTGCACCCGCCACGATATTTTCACCCCTGCGCGAACCGCACGCAGTGCATTTGCTTGAGGACTCTCTGAAAAACTAGCCGTTTTGCCGGTTTGAGGCGCCGTTCATCTCGGTCTGTAGCGATTGGACCTGCTCTCGGCTGAGTTTCGTCAACTTAGCAACTCTCCCCGACTCCATGCCTTCCAGCAGCAAATTCACCGCTACCTCCTGACGGCCTTCTTCCCGGCCTTCTTCCCGGCCTTCTTCCCGAAATGCGTCTACAGCTGAAGTCACCATCTTTCGATCCTCCTCGGTCGCGGTTTCAAAACTCAGCACATCCTGTGGCTCAATACCCTTATTGTACCTGCAAATGTAATCAATCACCAGCTGCAGCATGCGCTCGCGGCTTTCACTGCTCACATGCCAGATGCGGCTGATCAGATCCGGCCACTGGCTTCGGTCAAAGTCTCGCACCGTCGCCATCGCCCGCACCACGATGTCAATGCCGGTTTCTGCCACTGCACCATCGCGGTCCAGCTCATGCACGTCAATCAGCAAGCACCTGAAATCCAGCGCATAGCCCATCAGCACCTCAAGCTTCGGCGGCGAGATGCTGCTGAACAGATCGCGGAAGCGGATCGAGGCGCGGGTGTCTGCCGTATTCTGGCGCACTACGATGGGGATGATCAGCGACTCGAAGTCGTCTTGGAGATACCACAGGAACTGATTGCGCGCCAGCTGCTTTTCCAGCTCCTGGCTCTTGAAACTTTTGTGCTCAAACAGCAGTACTACGCGAGCTGATCCGTCACCGTCGCGTAGTTTCGCTGAATACACCAGATCCGCTGTTCGGGTCTTCAGCCGGTCCACGGCAATCCGCGCCGGCTCAAGGTGTAGCGTCGGCCACTCAACGATTTCAAACAGCGCCTGCGGACATCTTGCGCGAATCAAGGCAATGATGTTTTCGGGCACTTCGAAGACATCACGAGAAAAATCATCGTGAATGTTCACCACCGCTTTGTCACTCGCAGCTGATGTGCTTGGCTTTGGCATGATTTCAACTTGGGCATAGAGGCAAAACGGAGGGCAAGAGGCCGTTCGGCAAATGGCCGACAAAAGCAGCCAATCCGCCTCTGGCACAGCCGCTGGATTCGTCTGCCTGTCAGTATATCACGGGCAAACGAATGGAGCCCTCGCGCCTTGCGAGAAGCCAACCGTGGCTTTATGCATGTCATGCGTGCGCTAATGTTTCCACTGAAACTAAAAATCATGGCTGCCATCCCGGCTTGCATCGGCCATTTTGGAAGTGCCCGGTTTCTGCCGCCCGCTCGCGCAAAGTTTTCAGAACTGACAGTGTTGCGGATTAAGTCATTCCAAGAAATGATTCCGCTCCCGAGCAGGCAGTTGCAGACCAACGGCTCACTTTTGCTGCCTGGAAATTCCATTTCGCCAGCATCCGCCAATTCCAATCCGCAGTCTGCAATCGAACAGGTCATTCATGAGAAACTTTCAGCCGCATCCAGCAGAGTCATTTTCTGCCAGATACAATTGCTTGTATTGAGTTTGTTGACTTGTCTCGAATAGTATATATTAATGATATATATCATATTGGAGAAGAAGTATGTCCGAAACAGCGATTGCAAAAGTATTTATGACGGGCCGGTCGCAGGCAGTTCGCTTGCCCAAAGCGTTTCGGTTCAGTACAAACGAAGTCAGAATCCGAGCCGAGGGGCGGCGAGTGATTCTAGAACCGATCGAAACCGACTGGAACTGGTTGTACGATCTCCACGCCATGGGTACCCTTGATGATGATGCTGTAAACGCTGCAACAGAAGATCTGCCTGCTCAAGATCGTACGGAATTGGATATCTTCAAGTGAAGTTTTTGCTTGATACCAATGTTGTGATTCAGATTATTGGTGGCCACCGAAGACTGATTTCACGCTTGTCTGAGTATGTTCCGAATGATTTTGCGATTCCGTCTGTTGTGATGTTCGAACTGTATTGCGGAGCGTACAAGAGCGAGAAAGTCCTTGATAATTTGGCGCGGATTGATGCTTTGCAGTTCAGGGTATTGGATTTGTCTGACGCTGACGCAAAGGCCGCAGGTTCAATACGTGCGGAACTCACGGCTGCCGGATCGCCCATCGGGGCGTATGATTTGCTGATTGCCGGACAGGCGGCTGCACGCTCATTGACTCTGATTACAAACAACGCGCGCGAGTTTTGTCGCATCACAAACCTGAGACTTGAGGATTGGCAGTCCTGAGGAGATAGACGCTCGTACACGCAGGCCATCAGTCCAAGTACTGTCGCGCAATGGATAGAGGGGATTGCGATGGGGCAAGTCTTGGAATGGAGAATATTAATATGAATCGATTGAAACTGTTCTCAGCAATCCAGAGGGTTCGACTTCCGTCCGACAAATAACAGCCAGTCGCAAGCGCATGCTGCATGCATGCGTACGTCGTGAAGCGTTTTTTTGAGGAAATAAAATTATAAGCACATGATAATATTAGCAAGATAATTTTTGCTTTTTCAAACGATGGTGTTTCCGCCGCGCGGGGCAAGGTTACTCTATAATCACCAGAGTAACTTGCAGTTATTTTGGGTTGAGCCAGTTCCTTGTCGAACTTGCCAAAGAAGTTCAGACAGGCAGCTCTCAGCCATCTCAAAACCAATAAAGTAAGAAGGTCCAATTCCATGAAAGCGAAAGTTTCCATACAAGCGAAATCAAGAAGTGCAGTCGCTTTATTGCTAACCTTATTTGCCGGATTCACATTTGCCGACACGGTCAAGTGGGATATGGCAAATGAATATCAGGATACATCCATTCACGGGCAGGCTCAGAAAGTCTTCACTGAAACCGCCGCTGAGCTTTCAGGCGGATCCATTGAGATTACCAGCCACTTCGGGGGCTCGATCGGCTACAAGTCTAAAGAGCATTTTGATGCTGTCGCAGACGGCGCGCTGCCGATCGCCAACACTTCGATGGGACAGGTGGCCGGAATTGAGCCGATGTTTCTGCTTTCCTCACTGCCCTTTCTGGTGGGCAATGCGGATGAGGCCAGTCTTCTGTGGGAGACCGCAAGACCAGCCTATGAAGAGGTTTTCGCCCGCAATAATCAGGTACTGCTGTACGCATCGCCATGGCCTCCGGCCGGCATCTGGGCGAAGAAGCCGATTGATTCCGCCGCCGCCCTCAAGGGGCTCAAAATCCGCGCCTGGGATGCCTCAGGCACCGCCACTCTGAAAGGCGCCGGCGCCGCGGCGATCCAGATGAGCTGGGCTGATGTGGTGCCGCAGCTCGCGACCGGCGGCATTGATGCAGTGCTGACATCGGCCGAGGGCGGCACGAACGCCAAATTCTGGGATCAGGGCCTGACGCACTTCTCAGCGGTCAATTACTCAATGTCCTTAAACATGACCCATGTCAATAAGGATGCCTGGGAATCTCTGACGGATGAGCAGCGCAAGGTTCTGACGGATGCGGCGAAAACTGCCAGCGCCGCGGCCTGGGGTGCCTTAGCCACCCGGGTATCTGACAACTATGAGGAAATGAGCGCCAATGGCATCACCGTGGTTGAGCCGATTCCGACCGACTTTCTGGCGGCGCTCTCGACTGCCGGTGAGCAGGTGTATGCAGACTGGATCGGGAAAGTTGGCGATGCCGGCCAGAAAATCCTCGACAACTATCGGGCCGCCAGGAATAACTGAAGCTGATCCGCTGGCAGACAGGAAGCTGGCCTCCAGCTTCCTGTCCCCGCTCAAGATTTTAGGAAACTGCAGATATTGATCATTGACCGCCTGGTTCGGCTGAACAACGCGCTGGGAATCGCGGCGGCATGGATATCAGGCCTGCTGCTTGTTTATATCGTCGTCCATATTTCCATCGAAATCATCGCTCGCAGTTTCTTTGACTTGTCGACCCACTCGGTGGACGAGTTTGTGGGATATGCAGTCGGAGCGATGACGTTTCTCTCGCTTGCGCATACATTTCGAAACCGCAAGCATATCCGAGTAACGATCATGCAGTCCTTTGTCCGGGGACATCTCGCGGTTCTTCTCGAAGTTCTGTGCATTATCATGACATTCGCGATTACTGCGTTTCTGGCGCGCTATATCTTTCGGACACTGGCGCGTGATTGGGAGCGCGGCACAATCAGCCCGACCCTGACTGAGACGCCCATCTGGATTATTGATGGCGCAATCTTCCTTGGACTGGCGCTGTTCTTATGCCAGCTCCTTGCCAGCTTGGTTCTTGCCATTCGTGACGGCAGCCCGAAACCGAACTAGAGGGAGGCGCGACAGCTATTGGAAAGTCTGTTCATTGCTTTCATTGTCCTGCTTCTGATCCTCTTTTACCTCGGTCTTGGCATCTGGGTATTCGCCGGGCTGTTTTTGGTCAGTACCACGTCACTCGTCTTGCTGATCGACATGGATCTGCATCGCATCGGCACCATCGTCTCGCCGCTCGTCATCCGCAGTGCAACCGCTTGGGAAATATCCGCTATTCCAATGTTTATTTGGATGGGAGAGATTATGCTGCGCACTGACATCTCAAATCGGCTTTTTCGAGGGCTGGCGCCGCTCACCTACTACCTGCCAGGCCGCCTGCTGCACACCAACATCGCGGGTTCAGCTTTGTTTGCTGCGGTCAGCGGCTCAAGCGCCGCGACCACGGCATCCGTTGGCAAAATCACGATGACCGAGCTTGGAAAACGCAACTACGCTCATTCCCTGACATATGGTTCGCTTGCGGGAGCCGGAAGCCTGGGTCTTCTGATTCCGCCTTCGATCGTGATGATTGTCTATGGTGTGCTGGCTGAGGTTTCGATTGCTCGCCTCTTTGCTGCCGGCGTTGTGCCGGGACTCATGCTTGCGGGGTTTTACGCCATCTATGTCGGCTCAGTTTGCATCGCCAGACCGAAAATGGTTCCCGCCGATGAGATCCGGCCTGGATGGCGCGAGATGGCGCTCGGACTGTGGAATCTCCTGCCTATCGCGCTGCTGATTGTCGCTGTGCTTGGCTCAATATACAGCGGCATCGCAACGCCGTCCGAGGCCGCCGCCGTTGGCGTGGCTGCAACCCTGTTTCTGACACTTGTCACAAGGCAGTTTCGACTTCAGATGTTTTTCACAAGTCTGATTTCAGCTGTCCAGACAAGCTGCATGATCGCGATAATCCTGATCGCTGCAAGTTTTCTTTCCACCGCCATGGGTTTTCTGCATGTTCCCCAGGATGTCGCGGCCGCGATTGGCCGACTGGATCTGACACCCTTTCAATTGATTACGATTCTCGGCGTTTTTTATGTAATTCTCGGCATGTTTTTAGAGGGTATATCCATCACTGTGATGAGCCTTCCGATTACGCTGCCATTGGTCATTTCTTCTGGCTTTGATCCGATATGGTTTGGAGTCTTCCTGGTGATCATGGTGGAGCTGGCCCAGATCACGCCCCCTATCGGCTTTAACCTTTTTATCATTCAGGGACTGACGAACACGCCCATCATGCGCGTTGCTCTGTATGCAGCGCCTTTCTTCGCCCTCATGTGTCTCGGTGCGGCGCTCATCACTATTTTCCCAGAGATTGCACTCACGCTGCCCGAGCTCCTGTTCGCGAGGCAATAGCTTGGCGCAAGCCCGATCAACGCCTCAGGCCTGAGCGAAAATCCAAGGACATTGATCAAGACTGGTTATCCTGGGAGGCCGCGCCGGCCGTCTGCTTTGGACAAGATTGCAAGCCGCACAGACATCTTGCCTCCGATGCAGAAGTATAATCGGTAGCCTTGAGCATCTGCGCGGGCAGCTTGGGATTTCGGATTTCGTGTCAGATGGATTGAACTAGCACACCGGCTGGGCAAAATGATTCTTGAGGAATGTCAGGGCAAGTGGGAATTCTGGATTGATCGGGGCGGCACCTTTACTGATATTGTTGCGCTTCAGCCGGACGGCGAGATAATCACTCACAAGCTGCTCTCAGAAGGCCCGGGATATCAGGATGCGGCCCTTCAGGGAATCCGGGATCTGCTGCAGCTCCCCGCCGGGGCCAAGCTGCCTGTTGAGCGGATTGCCGCGGTCAAAATGGGCACCACCGTTGCGACCAACGCCCTGCTGGAGCGAACCGGAGAGCCGACTCTGCTGGTGACCACCCGCGGCTTCAAAGATCAGCTCAGGATCGGCTACCAGACCCGGCCCTATCTGTTTGCGCTGGATATCCAGCTGCCCGCAATGCTGTACTGCGATGTTCTGGAGGTTGATGAGCGTCTTGATGCGCATGGAGCGGTAGTCCGAGCGCTGGATACGGATGCGGCCCGGCAAGGACTGCAGGATCACTATGACGCTGGGATCCGCGCGGTGGCGATTGTCCTGATGCATGGCTATCGCTATTCAATGCACGAATGCTCCTTGCAGTCTCTGGCGGAATCAATCGGCTATTCACAAATCTCAGTCAGTCACCAGGTCAGTCCGCTGATGAAGTTTGTGCCGCGCGGTGATACAACTGTAGTCGATGCCTATCTTTCGCCAGTGATTCGAAAATACGTCAGCGAAGTGCTGTCGGAACTCAGCGGATCAGACAGGTCATCCGGCCGGCTCAAGCTCATGCGATCAAGCGGCGGACTGGCTGATGCCCGCTTTTTCTATGGCAAAGATGCAATTCTGTCGGGTCCGGCCGGGGGCGTAGTCGGCATGGCTCGGGTCAGTGAGGCAGCCGGATGCGGCGAGGTGATCGGATTCGACATGGGCGGCACCTCGACCGATGTCAGCCACTACAGCGGTGAATTTGAGAAATCCTATGAAACAGAGGTTGCAGGCATCCGGCTCAGAGCCCCGATGATGATGATTCATACCGTGGCAGCCGGGGGCGGCTCGGTATTGCATTTTGACGGCGCCCGCTATCGGGTTGGTCCCGACTCAGCCGGCGCCCGCCCCGGACCGGCCTGCTATCGCAACAAAGGGCCTTTGACCATTACGGACTGCAACGTGATGACGGGCAAGCTGCAGCCGGATATGTTTCCCTGCGTGTTCGGCGAGAGGTCCGATCAGCCCATTGATGCCGATACTGTGCTGGACAGATTCCAAGAACTCTCTGCAGTCATTCAGAAGCAAACCGGGGTCAGCCGGAAGCCTGAAGAAGTTGCGGCCGGGTATCTTGCGGTGGCCGTGGGCAATATGAGCAATGCGATCAAGAAAATCTCAGTTCAGCGCGGCTACGATGTAACCCGCTACACGCTATGCTGTTTCGGCGGGGCAGGCGGGCAGCATGCCTGCATGGTGGCCGATGCGCTGGGCATGAATAAAATCCTAGTGCATGCATTCTCCGGCATTCTGTCAGCTTACGGAATGGGTCTCGCAAACACGGTTGTGGAGCGTCAGCAGGCAGTGGAGAAGATTCTCGACAAGCCGCTCATTGCGGAGCTTGAGCGCATGGCCGGACAGCTGGCATCTGAGTGCAGCAAGTCACTGGTCAAGCAGGTCGGCCAAGCCCTGATGCAGGACGCTGACTGTCGAAGCATGGTGCATATCCGCTATCAGGGATCCGATACCTCCTTTCCGATCACGTTTGCATCTGCCAGACAGATGCAGAGGCAGTTCGAGGATGTGCACCGCATGCGCTTCGGGTTTATCTCGCCCGAGAAAGAGTTGATTATTGAGTCCATACAGGTCGAGGCGCTCAGCAGCCCCCGGCCTGCCGCCGCCGGCAATCGCAGCAGACACAAGCCTGCCCGGTCGGCTGCGGCGGCACCCGCAGCCGAGAGAGCATGCTATATGGATGGCAGGTGGCATAAGACCCCGTTCTATCGACGCGACTCCCTGCTGCCGGGGTGGCAGGCACACGGCCCGTCAGTCATTCTTGATTCAACCGGGACCGTAGTGATCGAGCCAGGATGGAAAGTCACTCTTGATGAAGATCGGAATCTTCTCATTGAGCGCCATAAGGCAAGAAAAAAGCTGACTGCCATTGGCACCGATGTCGACCCGGTTATGCTTGAGGTATTCAACAATCTGTTCATGTCGATTGCAGAGCAGATGGGGTCAGTGCTGGAGAATACGGCGGTTTCGGTCAACATCAAGGAGCGTCTCGACTTCTCCTGCGCAATCTTCGATCCGGCCGGCGATCTGGTCGCCAACGCGCCCCATATGCCAGTCCACCTGGGCTCAATGTCCGAAAGCATCAAGACTGTGATTCGCGAGCGGTCTGGCAAGATGAATCCGGGGGATGCCTATATCCTGAATGCGCCGTATAACGGCGGCACCCACTTGCCGGATGTCACAGTCATTCGACCGGTATTCTCCACCGCCGGGCAGCTTCTTTTCTTTACCGCATCACGCGGACATCATGCAGATATTGGAGGAAAATCTCCCGGCTCTGCCCCGGCAGACTCTGTCCGTATTGAGGAAGAGGGGGTGGTTATTGACAACGCGAAGCTGGTCGAGAATGGACGGTTTCTGGAGCAGCCATTGCGCAGGCTCCTTGCCAGCGGCTCATGGCCGGCTCGAAATCCGGATATGAATATTGCCGATTTCAAAGCGCAGCTTGCGGCTTGTGAAAAAGGTGCGCATGAACTGCTGGACATCATTGGCTTTTACGGTTTGCCTGCCGTTCATGCCTATATGCGGCACGTTCAGGACAACGCCGAGGAATCCGTTCGCAGAGTGCTGGATGTCCTCAACGATGGTCACTTTACCTATCGCATGGATGACGGTCATCAGATCTCCGTCAAGATCCGTGTTGATCGCTCAGCTCGCCGGGCGGTGATTGATTTCACCGGGACGAGCGCCCAGCATCCGGGAAATTTCAATGCGCCCAAGGCAGTGGTGCGGGCGGCGGTGCTGTATGTCTTTCGATGCCTGGTCAATGACCAGATTCCACTGAATGAAGGCTGCCTGAAACCTCTTGAGATCATTATTCCCGACAATTCGATGATCAGTCCGCAGCATCCGGCAGCGGTTATCGCCGGGAATGTTGAAACCTCCCAATATCTCGTGGACACGCTGTTCGGGGCGCTCGGCACGGTCGCCGCATCTCAGGGAACGATGAACAACTTTATCTGGGGCAGCGATCGGTTTCAGTATTATGAGACGATATGCGGCGGCGCGGGGGCGGGCGCGTCCCATCCCGGCGCCGATGCAGTGCATACGCATATGACCAATTCACGCCTCACCGACCCGGAGATTCTGGAATGGCGGTTTCCGGTACGGATCGAGTCGTTTGAAATTCGCACTGGCTCGGGGGGACAGGGACAATTCAAAGGCGGAGACGGCGTGATCCGCAGAATTCATTTCAATGAGGCTGCAGCTGTCAATGTAATTTCTGGGCATCGTAAAGTTCCGCCCTACGGGCTGGCCGGCGGAAACCCCGGAAAAGTTGGCTTGAACCGCGTTGAGCATGCGGATTCACGGGTCACCCATTTGGCCGGAAGCGATTCGATCGATCTTGAGGCCGGCGATGTCTTCGTAATTGAGACGCCCGGCGGCGGCGGATATGGCAGGTCTGCGGTATAGTGTGCGCTTGATTTGCATCCAGCGGGGAAAATTCTGCCATGGATAAACAGGCAAGGCTTTTCTCTGCAAGTCCAGTTCTCACATGACGCTTTTGCGCTGAGGCGGTTTTCGAGCCGCCGCCGCTGATCACTTGACTTCAAGGCTCATCACTGTGCCGCGCTGGTTCTCGATTGCGATTGCTTCCGCCTGCTGTCTCTGCGGCACTTGTGTACTTCGCGGGCCGCGCTCGGCGCAAAACCGCGCCCGAAAATCACGCCGGCGGCGCCTTGATCCCCAAACGCATATTCCGCAACGACACTGAGGCGCCTTCAGGTTGGTTGCGCGATTCGAGCCGCCGACTATGCTGCGCCCCACAAGCTGGATATTGGCGCGGCGTAAAATTTTTCTTTGAACGGAATGGTCTGATCGCTGTCAAAAAGAACGATGCCCTGGATGAATTTAGCGCCGCAAGCTTCGGAAAGTTTCATGAGTCCGGCAAAATCTCTGGGCCTGGCGGTTGCAGATGACTTCACCTCAATGCCAACAATTTCGCCATGCTGGTTTTCAATGATGAGATCGACCTCATTTTTTTGCTTGTCCCGAAAGTGAAAAAAGGCGCAGCGATGCTCACTCCAAGCCGCTATCTTCATGATTTCGCTGCAGACAAATGTCTCTAAAATTGGACCCAAGGAGGTTCTGTCCTTTTGGATACTCTCTATGGAGGCTTTTTTTATTGAGGCCAGCAGACCAGCATCAAGAAAGTGCAGTTTGGGGGACTTCACCTGTCGCTTGAGTCGGTTTTTGGACCAGGGCTTCAAGATATAGACCTGATAAAGACTTTCAAGAACTTTGACATATTTCTTTGTGCTCGCATGATTGGAGCCAATAGCTTGCCCGATCTTGGAATAGTTGACCAGTTGACCTGCGTGCTCAGCCAGGATTTGAAGAAGCTCAGGCATCATTGCGACTCGATCCAGTCGCCCAATATCCTGAACGTCGCGCTGGATCAAAGTCTCCAGATAGTTGTCGAACCAGTCTTGCTTGCGAACCCACTCCTTGCGCCCAAGGGGTTCGGCGTATCCGCCGCAGAGAACAGTCTCAATCAATGGCTTTCCCAGAATAACGTTTTCCGCCTGCGGGGCTTGCGCAGCGAACGCTCGATCAATGAAAGCGGAGGGTTTTCCATGAAGCTCAGCTTGGGACATCGGAAAAATGGGAATCACCTCCATGCGTCCGGCGAGCGAATCAGGCAGATTGGACATGGTCAGCAGATTCGCTGACCCGGTCAGAAGAAATCTGCCGGGCGAGGAATCAAAGTCAACTGACTGCTTGATGGAGGACAATAGAGCCGGCGCCTTTTGAACCTCGTCAATAATCACTTTATCCCTATCCCGTATGAATCCAACGGGGTCATCGATTGCAAATTTCAAAGTGGCATGATTATCAAGCGTGACATAGTGCCTGTCACTTGAGGCGATGTCGGCGGCAAGAGTCGTTTTGCCTGATTGCCGCGGACCTGACAATAAAACCACACGCGTATCTGTGAGGGCTTTTTGAATTCTCGCCTTGACAAATCTCGGATACATGTCGGACTGCTTCTGGAAACGGAGTGAATTTTGCGAGTTTAGCTGATACTTCGAAATATTGAAAATAAACTATGACTAAATTGAAATATATAGGATGACCAAATTAAATAGTAATCTTACTTTTGAAGTAATTATTTTATAATTATCAAATATAATCAAAATTTTAATAATTATATAAATAGAAAAATAATGAAATGACCAAATGAAAAATAAATTATCTTTCAATATAAGTTGACTAAAGAATTTGAAATCAGTCACATGGGTTCTGATCAGCTGTGAATCAGCTGTTTTGCAGGCTCGGACCCATTGCCATCAGCTCTTGGGCAGCCTGCAACGGCGGCAAGTCCTCATACAGAATCCGATAGATCCGTTCGGTTGTGGGCATGAAAACATCCATGCTCTTGCCCACCAGATAGGTTTCTTTAGCACTTTGAATGCCTTCGACTTCCTGTCCGATCTCGGCGACAACCTGTGCCGCTGACTTGCCCTGTCCCAAGCCCTGTCCGAGGCGGCGATTGCGTGACAGGTCATCTGAGCAGGTCAGCACCAAGTCACCGAGGCCTGACAGGCCCATCAAGGTTTCCGGCTTGCCGCCCAAGGCGACATTCAATCGGTTCATTTCCGCGAGCCCGCGCGTTACCAGCAGACAATGCGCATTGATGCCCAGACCCAGTCCATCGGCAATGCCGGCGGCAATCGCAATGACATTTTTGGTCGCACCGCCGATCTGGACGCCGACAATATCGTCCGTGGTGTAGACCAGTGTGCGCTCATTGCGAAAATAATTCGCCAGCTCCTCGCTGCGTTCCGCGCAGCGGGTCGCAAAGTCAAATCCTGCGGGCAGATTTCGGATCACGCCATGCGCAAAGCTGGGGCCGGAAATCACACCGGTGACGGCGCGCTCCCCAAGCGCACGTTCCGCCACGGCGCTGAGGAGCTCTCCGGTCTGCTGCGCGAATCCTTTGGTGCCCCAGACCACAGCGGGTGTGGCGGCCGGGTCCATCTGGCCAAGATGATGGGCGACACTTTCGATGGCGGACTGGAACACCCGGCTGGGCACGGCAATCACCGTCATTGAGCAGGCTCTCATGGCATCTTCAATGCGCTTGGCCGCGAGCAGATTGTCAGGCAGCCGGATATTCGGAAGATAGCGTGAATTCATCCTTTGGGCGCCAATATCGTCGATCACGGCATGATCGATATCCCACACTCGCACATCGTGCCCGTTGCGCGCCAGCCATGCGCCAATGGCTGTGCCCCAGGAACCGGCTCCAATCACGGCTGCGGAGATTGTGCTTCGCTTGCTTTTCATATCTGCATTCAGATGGCGCAATCGGCCGTCAAAGAGCGGCCCCCCGCGCATTTGATTTGATCAGAACAATAATCTCTGAATGAAGATTATGCCACGAATGGTGCTGCCGCACACAAATGGCGCCGCGCTGCAGCAGTGCAAAGGGACAGCCGCTGCAGCTGAAGAAATAAAATGCTGTTTTCAAATAATCCGTATTACAATACAAATCCTAATATGGCATTTGGTATACCAAATGCTGAATTTGGAGTAAATCCTTTTCATTAGGGAGTGAGTAATCATGGCGAAATCCATCAAAAAAATAACACTGGCAATCGCGCTCGCCGCGGCGGCTCTCATGACGGCTGTGGGATTCCAGTCCCCGGCAATGGCCGAGTGGTCACCGAAAAAACCGATTGAGCTGATTATCATGGCCGGCGCCGGCGGCGGCGCGGACCAGATCGCGCGGCTGCTGCAGGGACTGGCTGAGCAGAAAGACCTGTCGCCGCGACCGATCATTCCGATCAACAAACCCGGCGGCTCAGGTGCAGAAGCATTGCGATACCTGCAGGATAAAGAAGGTGATGACCATACGATTCTAGTCACGCTCAACAGTTTCTATACCACGCCGGTCATTCAAGAGGGCATCGGTGTTGATGTGTCAAATTTTACGCCCATCGGCCGCATGGCGGTGGATAACTTCGTGCTCTGGGTGAACAGCGATCGCGAGGACATCACTGACCTGGACAGTTACGTCGCGGCGGTCAAGGCGGCTGGCAATACTTGGAAAGTCGGCGGCACCGGCAGTGGTCAGGAAGATTCGATTCTGACCGCGATGATGGAAAAAGAGTTCGGCTATGATGTCACGTACATTCCGTTCCCAGGCGGCGGCACAGTCGCTAAGAATCTGGTCGGCAACCATATTGACTCAACGGTGAACAATCCCGCCGAGCAGAACGAGTTCTATCGCGCTGGCGAGACGAAACCGATTGTTCAGTTTACTGCCGAGCGTCTGGCGGCCTATCCTGATACGCCGACTGCGAAAGAAATGGGGGTCGACATGCAGTATTACATGCAGCGCTCCATCAATGGCCCTCCGGGCATGTCAGCAGAAGCGCAGCAGTGGTACATAGATCTGTTCAAGGCGCTGTTCGATTCAGCTGAATGGCAGCAGTTCTGCACTGACGATGGTCTCGCCTGCGATCAGTGGCTTTCTGGCGCGGCCTTGGGTCAGTACCACCAGGAGCAGATTGCCTTGCATAAAAGCTTGATTGAATCAGTCGGCGCATCTGCGATTACCGGTGAATGATCAAGTCGAGCTGACAAGTTCGCGCGAATGCCGGCCGGCGCGATGATGATCGTGCCGGCCGTGCGGCTCAGCGCCCGGCGCCGCGCACAGCTTTCAAAGGGTCGCCGGCGCGCGCGACTGGCCGCACTGGCGCCTGCCTGATCAGGCACAGCATACTGCAATCATCCACAGATTAGGAAGATGACATGACCGTCCGTACCGCCGAGCTTGTAATCGCCATTGTACTGGCGCTCTGCTCGATCGCCCTGATGATCAAGAGCGCGGAGCTGCGCATTGACTGGGTGCCTGAGCGCGGCCCCGGCTCCGGCGCCTGGCCGTTTTGGCTGTCAGCCGGCATGCTGCTCGCATGTCTGGCTACAATCGTCCGCTGGTTTCTGAAGCTGACGCCGGAATCGCGCAATCACGATCTTTTCATGACGCGCGAGACCGTGATGCTGGTCGGCATTTCGGCTGGATCAATCGTGTTTCTGCTGGTTGTTACGCACTTGCTTGGCATTTATGCTGCGCTGTTTTTATTTCTGCTTTTCTACCTCAAGTTTGTCGGGCACCACTCGTGGCTGCTGACAGCAACCATGATGGTCGTTGTGCCCGTGTTTATTTTCTGCCTGTTTGAGTGGGCTTTGAAAATTCCGCTGCCAAAATCAGTTTCAGAACCGCTGTTCTACCCCATCTACGATTTGATGTATTCCTAAAGCAGATCGCCTTTATGCCAGCTCAAGAATCGACAGAACTGAACATGACTGCCGCCCGAATTGGAATTTTTTATATCCCGGCGAGCAGATGTGCCGCGTTGCGCACGCTGATCCGGCTGAAGATGAGCGAATAATGGGCTGATCAGCCGATGGACGGCATTCTGATTCACCTGATCGGCGGTCTCGCCGAAGCCATGCAGCCAATCAATCTGACAATGATTGTCATCGGCTGCACACTCGGACTGCTCATCGGCGCCATGCCTGGACTGGGGTCAGTCAACGGTGTCGCCATTCTGCTGCCGATTACCTTTCTGGTGCCGCCCACATCGGCCATTATCTTTCTTGCCGCCATCTATTACGGCGCCATGTATGGCGGGGCCATCAGTTCCATTACACTGGGCATACCCGGAGCCTCCACCGCGGTGGCGACGGTGTTCGATGGCAGGCCGCTGGCGCAAGCCGGCCATGCTGACCGGGCGCTGACAGCCGCAGCGGTGGCATCGTTTGTCGGCGGCACTATATCCGTGGTGCTGTTTACGGCTTTCGCACCGCCGCTGGCTGCGTTTGCCTTGCGTTTCGGGCCGCCTGAGGAGTTTGCGCTGATGGTGCTGGCGTTTGCGACTTTTGTCGGCCTGGGCGGCGACGATATTCCCAAAACCGTTTTTTCGATTCTCATCGGCCTGGTGCTTGCCTCGGTCGGCCTGGATATCATCTCCGGGCAGCCGCGCCTGATCTTTGGTGACATTGACGGCTTTTTGCATGGCATCAACTTTTTGGTACTGGCGATCGGCATCTATGGCATCGGCGAGATGCTGTGGACGCTTGAGACCACCAAGGGCGAGGTGATGGTTCATAAAGTCACGATTTCATGGCAGCGCATGAAACAGAATTTCCGTGACATCTCCAACTACATCAAAACCACAACCCTCGGCTCGATCTTGGGTTATTTTGTCGGCACCCTGCCCGCGGCCGGCGCGACGCCGGCATCCCTGATGTCGTATGGGCTGGCCAAAACCTTTTCCAAAGACCCCGACAGTTTCGGCAAGGGCAATGTATCGGGCGTGGCCGCGCCGGAATCCGCTAATAACGCAGCTTCGACCGGCTCGATGCTGCCTATGATCACGCTGGGGATTCCCGGCTCGCCCACGACTGCGATTCTGCTGGGCGGCATGATTATCTGGGGCTTGCGCCCGGGACCGCTGCTGTTTACAGAAAACCCGGAATTTGTGTGGGGTCTGATTGGATCGCTGTATATCGCGAATTTTGCGACGGTGCTGATCAATCTTGCGTTTATTCCGGTGTTTGTCAAAATACTGACTTTGCCATTCAGCATTCTCGCGCCGGTTATTTACATTCTGTGTGTCGTGGGCGGTTACGCGCCTACACAAACCATGCATGATGTCTGGCTGATGCTGCTGTTCGGGGTGGCCGGCTACCTGCTGAGAAAGCTTGACTATCCCGTGGCGCCGGCGGTACTGGCCATTGTGCTTGGACCTCTGGCCGAGCGCTCTCTGCGCCAGTCCCTGCTTGGCTCGCAGGGGGATGTCAGCATCTTTATGACGCGGCCGATATCGGCGGTCTGCATCCTCTTGGCGCTGGCTCTGGTCTGCTATCCGCTGATGCAGAAATATGCCCGGCGCCGGCAGCGCGACAGCGGCGCCGGGCCCGGGTAAGAAGGAGCCGGATGCTGGCCGCCTGCCGTTATCCGGCACACAATGTGACAGGCTGGACAATGCCGCGGCCTTCCGGTCGAAAGCGCTGCGGCAAAGAATCAATGAATTTGAGGATCAATCGATGAGGGAAAGGTCGAGAAAATGAACGATGCAGTGAAAGATACAGCAACAGATACGCTTGCGCAGAAAGACAAAAGCGGCAGTGTAATCTCGGGCGGCCACTTGGTTGCCAAAGCGCTGGCCGCCGAAGGGGTCGATACGATTTTCACCTTGTGCGGCGGTCACATCATCGACATCTATGATGGATGCATTGATGAGGGCATTCGAATTGTTGACGTGCGGCATGAGCAGACCGCCGCGCACGCCGCCGATGGCTATGCGCGCCAGACCGGCAAGCTCGGCTGCGTGGTCACAACCGCCGGCCCGGGCTGCACGAATGCCGTGACCGGCGTGGCCACGGCCTTTCGCTCCGAGAGTCCAATTCTGCATATCGGCGGCCAAAGCTCTCTGACGCAGCACAAAATGGGCTCGCTGCAGGATTTGCCGCATGTTGACATGATGACGCCGATCACCAAGTTTGCCTCAGGCGTATTTTCAACTGAGCGAGTCGCCGACATGGTCGCGATGGCGGCGCGTGAATGCTTCAATGGCGCATACGGCCCTTCCTACCTGGAAATTCCGCGGGATATTCTGGACGCTGAGATTCCGATCGGGAAAGCTGTTCTCCCGAAACCGGGGCGCTATCGGGCGTCTACCAAGGCTGTGGGTGACTTGGACAGCATTGAGAGGCTGGCGGATATTCTGGTCAGATCAGAGCGTCCAGCAGTGCTGTTCGGCCAGCAGGTATGGGCTTCTCAAGGGCACGAGCAGGCGATTGAGTTTGTTCGATCATTGGATATTCCAGCCTATATGAATGGCGCCAGCCGCGGCATGCTGCCAGAAAGCGACCCGCATCACTTTGACCGCACCCGGCGCGATGCATTTACCAATGCGGATGTGATTCTTATTGTCGGCACACCGTTTGATTTCCGGATGGGATATGGCAAGCGCATCTCCAGCGAGCTGACCTTGGTGCAGATCGATCAAAGCTACGCCACAGTGGGCAAGAACCGGGATATCGACCTTGGCATTGCGGGTGATCCGGGGGCGATTCTAGCCGCCGTCGCGCAGGCGGCTTCCGGGCGCAGCGACAGCAGCGCGCGACAGAAACGGCGCGCCTGGATGCAGCAGCTGCGAGAGATTGAGGCGGTCAAGCTGGAGAAGCTGATGCCGATGTTCACCACCGATCAGAATCCGATTCATCCATACCGGCTTGCTTATGAGATCAATCAGTTTCTCGGTGACGACACCATTTATATCGGCGACGGCGGCGATATCGTGACGATTTCAGCTCAAGCCGTGCGTCCGCGCCGGGCCGGCCAGTGGATGGATCCCGGTGCGCTGGGCTCGCTCGGTGTCGGCACCGGATTTGCGATGGCCGCGAAGCTCGCGCACCCGCAAAAGGAGGTGGTTTGCCTGTACGGGGACGGCTCATTTGGCATGACCGCGTTTGATATGGAAACCTCGCAGCGCTTCGGGGCGCCGTATCTGGCGATCGTCGGCAACAATTCGGCCATGAATCAGATTCGATTCGGGCAGATCACCAAATATGGCATGGAGCGCGGTGATGTCGGCAACAAGCTCGGTGATGTGCCGTTCAGCCGGTTCGCTGAGATGATCGGGGGCTATGGCGAGGAAGTGCGCGAAGCCGCCGAGATTCTGCCGGCGCTGAATCGAGCGCGTGAAGCCATTGCAAAGACAGGCCGGTGTGCGGTGGTCAATGTCTGGGTCGACCCGAACGAGTATGCCCCGGGCACCAAAGCGCAGACGATGTACAAATAAGTCTACAACCATCCATTCGGAGATGAATCAATGAGAGCCCTTGAAGGTGTAAAGATACTGGATTTTACGCACGTGCAGTCGGGCCCGACGTGTACGCAGCTGCTGGCCTGGCTTGGCGCTGATGTCATCAAAGTTGAGCGTCCCGGCGTCGGCGATGCCACCCGCAAGCAGCTGGTCGATGTGCCGGGTGCGGATTCGCTGTATTTCACCATGCTTAATCATAACAAGCGCTCGCTGACGCTGAACACGAAAACATCCAAGGGCAAAGCGGTGCTCGAGCGGCTGATCGGCGAGTGTGATGTGCTGGTGGAAAACTTTGCCCCCGGGGCTTTGGACCGGATGGGCTTTGGCTGGGAGCGGGTGCGCGAAATCAATCCGAAGATGATTATGGCATCGGTCAAGGGTTTCGGACCCGGACCGTACGAAAATTGCAAAGTCTATGAGAATGTGGCGCAGTGTGCCGGCGGCTCCGCATCCACGACCGGATTTGCAGACGGCGTGCCGCTGGTGACCGGCGCCCAGATTGGAGATTCCGGTACCGGACTGCATCTGGCGCTCGGCATCGTGGCTGCGCTGTACCAGAGGCAGGCCACCGGGACGGGCCAGAGAGTGCTGGCGCCCATGCAGGATGGCGTGCTGAATCTTTGCCGGGTCAAGCTGCGTGATCAGCAGCGACTCAAGGCGGGTCCGCTCAAAGAGTATTCACAGTACGGTGAGGGCATTCCTTTCGGTGCGGCCGCGCCGCGCGCCGGCAATGACTCCGGCGGCGGGCAGCCCGGGCGCATTCTCAAATGCAAGGGCTGGGAGACGGACCCGAATGCCTATACGTATTTCATTACGCAGGCGGCCGTATGGCAGAGCATCTGCGATGTGATTGGCAAGCCGCAGTGGAAAGAAGATCCTGAGTATGCCACCCCGGATGCGCGTCTTTCCAGACTCAATGAGGTGTTTGCGGCGATTGAGGAGTGGACGATGACAAAGACCAAATTTGAGATCATGGATGTCTGCAATCCGCTTGATATTCCGGTCGGTCCGATTCTGTCGATGCAGGAGCTGGCAAACGAGCCTTCCTTGCGCGAGACCGGCACAGTGGTTGAGGTTGATCATCCTGAGCGCGGCTCGTATCTGACCGTCGGCTGTCCGATCAAGATGTCAGACTCGCCGGTGAATGTTGTGCGCTCGCCGCTGCTTGGCGAGCACAGCGATGAGGTGCTCGCTGAGCTGGGGTACTCTCAAGGCGAGGTCGAAGAGATGCGCCAGGCCGGCGCCATATGAAACGCGGCATGGTCAATCGTCTATAATGCATTTTCGAGATTGTATGTGTCATCCGGCCGCGTGTGCAGCGGCGGGTTTGCAGGTGATTGGAAAGCATGTGTGTGCAAGCGGTTTCAACAGATTTTGGTTTAATGCAGAAAGATGGCAAGTGAAAGTTCTTTTCGAACGCTTAAATCCTCTATAGGCTGGGGCCTGGCGTTCATCAGTTTGCTAGTCATGGCGTATTTTGCGATTGACATGAAATTCGACACTGTCAACGCACGAATTGATGCCAATATCGATTCTGTCAACGCGAGGTTCGATGTGGTCAGCACACGAATCGATGATGTCAATGAGCGTCTTGATGCCGTCAATGAGTCGGTCAATGCGCGGTTTGATGCGGTCAATGCGCGGTTTGATGCGGTCAATGCGCGGTTTGACGCGGTGAACGCGCGGTTTGACGACATCAACAAGCGTCTGGATACGCTCCAAACTCTGCTGCTGGAGCGTTTGCCCAAGGTTGCCGTGACAACACAGCCGGTGTTGCAAGAATGATTCGCAGGTGAAGCGCTTTCCGCACGTTCGCGCCTTTTCACCCAAGCAGCTGTGTTCGCTGAAGTTCAACATTACACTGCGTTGCTTGGTCGGTCATCAGGTGCATTCCAGCAAATGTCGATGCGGTCGTTTCCATGCCGACTGGAGATATTTTTGCTTATGAGCGCATGAGATTCCCGACAAGTTGGAGCCCTCTCAAGCTGAAGTTCATGACAGGGGCCGGCGCCATCTGACCGTGGATGTGAAGCACTCGCAGCTTCAATCGTCTATACTGCGGTTCTTGGGTCGGGCAGTTACTGCGGCTCTGACAGCGAAACATTAATATTATCGGATGCCTGGGTGACCGGACGGTGCTCGACAAAAGCGATTTTCCTTTCCGGTTCCATAATCCTTGAAGAAAATCAGACTACTGTTTTAGCAGAAAGATGGCAAGTGAAAGTTCTTTTCGAACGCTTAAATCCTCTATAGGCTGGGGCCTGGCGTTCATCAGTTTGCTAGCCATGGCGTATTTTGCGATTGACATGAAATTCGATACTGTCAACACACGAATTGACACTGTCAGCGCACGAATTGATGCCAATATCGATTCTGTCAACACGAGGTTCGATGTAATCAACGCACGAATCGACGATGTCAGCTTGCGTCTTGATGCGGTGAACGCGCGAATCGACGATGTCAATGAGCGTCTAGATACGCTCCAAACTCTGCTGCTGGAGCGTTTGCCCAAGGTTGCCGTGACAACACAGCCGGTGTTGCAAGAATGATTTGCAGATGAGAATTGTAGTGCATGGTCAGCAGGCTTTCGGCCGCGCGGTGCTTGAGCGGCTGCTGAATCGCAATGAGAATGTGGTTGCGGTTTGCACTGCGCCAGACCGCGAGGGCCGGCCGGCAGATGCGCTCAAGGAACTCGCGCTCGAAAAGAATATTCCAGTGCATCAGCCGGCATCGTGGAAAACTGATGAGGCCATTGAGCTGATGGCCTCGTTCGAGGCGGATGTCTGCATGATGGCTTATGTGCTGCTGTTTGTGCCTTCGACGGTACTGTACATCCCCAAGCACGGCTCGTTCCAGTATCATCCGTCCTTGCTGCCGATGCATCGCGGACCATCTTCGATCAACTGGCCGATTGCCATGGGCGCCGCGGAAACTGGACTTTCGATTTTCTGGCCGGATGACGGCTTGGATGAAGGGCCGATCCTGATGCAAAAAACCTGCACGATCGGACCAGACGAGACTTTGGGGGACGTGTACTTCAACAAGCTGTTTCCGATGGGTGTCGATGCGATGATCGAATCTTTGGATCTGGTGCGTGAGGGCAAGGCGCCGCGCATCATCCAGAATCTTGACGAGGGATCGTATGAATCGTGGTTCGGCAAACAGCAGGCGAAGCTGAACTGGAGTGATTCTGCATCAGAAGTCTATAACGTTATCCGCGCCGGCAATCCGCAGCCGGGAGCATGGACTACCTATCAAGGCACAGAGCTGAGAATTTATGATTCAGCCAAGCGCCAAGGCGCCGGCAAGCCAGGTGAAGTCATTGCTGTGGACGATGCGGGTTTTGAGGTGGCTGCGAGCGACGGCTCGATTCGAGTTTCGAAAGTGCGAGCGGGCGCCAGCAAGCTTGCAGCGACCGAATGGGCTTCGCAGGCGGGATTGAGCGCTGGTGATGTGCTTGGCGGATAGGCACATTGGCGCTTTATCTCAAGGACCGAAGCGAAAGATTGCGTTTGTCAGAGACTTTACGAGCTGAGGCAGGCTGAAATATTCATAATTGAGGCTCGATTACGCAAGTAACACACTGGCCGCAAAACTTGCATTCCCCGCGAAATGCTATCAATAAGTTTTTTCGGACAGCACGCCGAATCTCCAAAATTCTGAGCATCGGTAGAGTTGATCGCTGTCGCAGGCTTGCTGCGATATTTGCATAGGTCCGCTCAAATTTTTCTTTTGTTTCTATAGATTTTTACTTTGAATAAATTGCTGCTGTCCTGCGCCAAGCATTGCTTCGGATGTGACCGACCTGGAAGCTGCTGTCACAACGCTTGGTGTCAATTCAAGTTCCATTAGGAAAATAAAATCATAACTTTATGATAATTTGATATATGCTTTTAGTTTTTTCAAGCGATTATGTCCCTGCTGTGCAGGGCTGTTTACTATAGTGTCGCACGGGTGTGCGTCAGAATTTTCAAAATTGACCGAACAAGGTGAGAATTCAACTGATGGCTGCACGGCTGCAGGCACAATAATAGGGCGCGTCTCACCCGCATCCCGACCTGCAGATCAAGCTCCAGTCCGAATTCGAGACTGCTGACCCTGCCCCTTCATTCCCCTGAGCAGAGCGCTCAGATGTGCTATCGTTCGGATGCAGCCGGTGCCATTGACTCGTATGCGCCGGGAGATAATGTTACGGTTAACCAGAGAAACAGAACATGAAACAATCGAATAGGCTCATCCCCCCCGACTTGCTAAATTAACGGCACTCACCGCCGCGCTGGCAGCCATGCTGATGGCCGGGTCGGCGATGGCAGCAGCAGAAAGGGGGTCAGACGCATGCACCCCAGAGGACGGAGACCTTCGAACCACAAGGTGGACATCCGAAAAACAACAATTTGGCATTGTCTGGAATTTTGCTGCAAGTGCCATCAAACATAATTCTGTGAACCTTAGCGTAGATTTGCAACAATATACAGCTTACTACACGCCTCCATTCCCTGACGACCCTAAACTTCTTCATATTGCTGTAATGGGGAATGATGCCACGGCTGGCACTAATGTTCATGGGGGCGGTCGGATCGTTGATGATCTTGATGCACTTACCAACGTAACAACTGTTAACAAAACCATCCGCGGACTGAAACCCAACGCGCATTATGTCGCGGTGGTATATTCCCCCCTATCTCGGCTTTGGCAATCTCAAGCCGTTTTCCATGCGCTGCTTCCGAACTGCGCGCGATCCAGACAATCCGTGGGGAGGTTCTGCAAGTGGCTGCTTTCAGCCCTATGCCGGAGGCTATGCGGCCTGCACAGCGGCGCGGACGGCCTGCAATGCCCAGGATGGCGGAAAGTGGGACAACGACCGCCCCCGGTGTATCGAGGACAGCAGCTGACCGGCCATAGCCATACAAGCAAAAGGGCGGCCAAGACCGTCAGGTCAAGGGGATCACCGCCAGACCCATTTGCAGCCGCGGCTGGTCGTGAAGATTTTGGAATATGCAAAAATCTGCCGCGTGTCCGTGTCGGAAAAATATGAAAAATATGCTCTCGCTGATGCTTGCGCATCAAGGGCATGGAAATGGAGAAATACATTGTGAAACTGATTGAAGATAACAAGAAAGACCTGATTGCAGGCGCGTCGGAATATTTTCACTGCTCATACAGGCAGTTCAAAAGATTCGGCGGGCCGAGTGTGTATTTTCACAAGAGATGTCTTAAGGAATGTGAGGACAGCTTTCTGTCAAAGCGGCATATTGAGCTGATCTATGCGACACTCACCGCCTGGGGCATGCACAGAATGGGGAGCGGAGGAGCGAAGCTCGCAAACTGGAGAGATTTTTACGGGAGCGTGAAAAGGGCGGAGGATAAGCTTTGGGCTCTGCACAGCAGCAAAAAGCGCATGACCGATCTGGATGAAGCAGAGTACAGTGAATTGATTGAGGACATGAGGCAGGCTTACGAAGAACTCGAAGTGTCAGCCTCCAGCTCGAGTATTGTTGCGAATTCAAAGGCATTGTTTCATCTGCTGCCGAACTTGATTCCTCCGATCGACCGGCAATACACGGTGCGTTTTTTCACGCGGGAAAAGAACAATTGGCTGAATCAAAGGGGAAGTTTCAGATCGATAAATCTGCCCACCAAGAAGTCTGAGCAGTTTGACTTGTTCCATCGTCTGTGCCGCGAGATAAAATCCATGTCCGATGATCTGTCTGGGCATCTTGAGAAAGAGAGAGCAGACCATGGCGTTCCGGCGCCGAAGGCGATAGACAATGCGATCGTGAATTATGTCAGAATTGAGAGCGGGAGAGCCGATTCAGCATGTCCTGAGCATGCATCGAGGCAGCCGTGAGGCGAGGCAGAAATTCCATTATTGCCCAGCTTCGAATCAAGTCTATGGTGTTGCAGAAATAGATTATGCTCTCGCTGATTTGTGCGCAGCGAAGCCTTGGAAATCAACAGATATATTGCGATACTGAGCGAGTCGAAGCGTGCTGAGCGGGCACAGGTCACGCGCAACGACTGATCAATGCGATGATTCGGCTGAGCTGCGACCGCGGCGCGCTCAATCCTGTGGTCAGGACCGGGGAGACGATTGCTGCTGATCTACAAGCTTGAGCATGCGGACCGCATTTCCTGTGAGACGGTCTGCCAGGCGCTAAAAAACGAGATCTTGGCATTCAGCGACCAGCGCAGATCGAAGGGCTTCCTATGCGCGGTGCACTGTTCGGAAACAGAGCTGCTGCGGAGGCATGAAATTTTGTTTCAACCGGGGGCTATGATGCCTGATTGATCTTTTTTTCGTGGATTATTGCTGTTTGGGAGATGATATCCCGTATCAAAAAGCCAATGATGTTATTGCCATGAAAATCAAATCCAGTGCATTTCCGAAGACGCGCTATCTCAACTTGCAGCACAATGCGGCGGCAGATGAGCTGCAGGCTGCCATCCCAGTCCGAGAGGATGCCGTAATTCTTAATCGGGTTTATGTCAAGCACATTGAGCCCGCATTTACAGCGCTTGAATCGGCTGTGGACAGGACTATTCAGCCCATATTTGAGGAAATCTGGTCAGGGACCAGAATCAAAATTGGCGCCAGTACTAGAAAAATCGGACCGCCGTGGACAGTGAAAAAATGGAATCAGGAAATGCGAGAGTCTATTCTTCGGCCGGGGTTCAAGCTCAGCAATTCGAATGTGCTTGAGTTCGTGCGAGAATATGCTTGCAGCAACTCCTCTTTCCCGAAGGGCATAGCGGTCCTGAAATTTGAGGTTGTCTGGCGTTTCGATGCGACCGGGTATGTCAGGACAGCGCTGTTTGCAGGCAATGAAATGGCCGATCAGCAATATCGTGTCAGCTATGCAGATCTTGACGGGCGGAGCTCAAAATATGATCGTTTGATTGCCGCTTTTATGATTCAATTCATCCGCCATATCGAAAATTTGAAAAGCATGGTCGAAAAGGGCGCTTCAGCCGGATAGGACTTCAGTTGATCAGCATGGCTCATGGTCAGGCTGGCAGCCGATGGAGCCGGATTTCGCCGGTCAGACGGCCAGCCACCGCTCAAATGCCCAAGTGGCAAGATAGTAAATGATCAGAATCTGCATCAGCAGAACCGCTGTACCGGCTTGCCGGATCACACTTGCGCTGCGCGCGCTCAATTGATGGTTTGCGCTGCGCGCGGCCAGCAGCCGCGCAAATCCCTGGTGCAGGCGCACTGAGACGCCGCCGATCAGTCCGCCGCTTGCGGCCAGCCCGCAAATGCAAAAGACCAGTCCGCGCCAGCTGAGCAGACTGTCCCATGCGTTTGCCTGCCAAGTCTGGAAAAACGCAACCCCCAAAAAGATCATGGCCGCGAAATTCAGCGCTATGCGGCGGGCCGCGGCATGCACAAAATTTTTCGGCAGACTTCTCATCAGCAATGGTTCTCATGCACGGGGGTTTCTCGCAAGCCAGTCCGGCCATGCGGCTCAGCCAGTGCGCTGAACGAAGTATACGCAATTGCCTGACGGATAGACGGCTAGTTGGATTGCTCGCAACTGTATAATTTTTAATATGCCAGTGCAGACCGGCAGACAGCAGGTGATCGCAATTTAAGATGAGTTTAATTCAAGCAGCAACCCGCAGAATCAGCAGCGTTTTCTTGCTCGCCGTGATGGTCGCATTCTCGCCGGCGGCTGGCGCTGCGGAGGGTATTCTGCGCATATCGACGACGACCAGTACCGCGAATTCTGGACTGATTGAAAAACTGATGCCTGCCTTTGAGTCGAAATACAGCCTTGAGGTGCACACTATCGTGGGCGGCACCGGCCGCGCACTGAATCATGCCCGAAATGGCGATGTTGACCTGATCATGGTGCATGCGAAACAGGCAGAACTGGAGCTGGTCGCAATGGGATACGGTGTCGATCGCCATGAATTCATGTTCAATGAATTCATCATTGTCGGACCGGGAGAAGATCCTGCGCAGATACATGATATGAGGGATCTGGCTGGCGCGCTGAAACAGATTGCCGCTGCGAAAGCCAGTTTTGTCTCGCGGGGCGATGATTCCGGCACACATAAAATGGAGATTGCGCTTTGGGAAAGACTCGGCATTGAGCCGCAAGGCGATTGGTACAAAGATGTCGGACTCGGGATGGGGAAGGCATTGCAGATCGCCGATGAGCTGGATGCTTATGTGCTGACCGACAAGAGTACCTGGCTGTTTATGGCTGACCGGCTGTCATTGCCGATTCATGTTGAGGGCGCTGCTGATGGCAAAAACATTTATGGAGTCATTTCGGTCAATCCTGAGAAACACCCGCATGTGAATTACAATGGGGCCCGGCAATTTACCCAATGGCTCAAGACAGATGAGGCCAAGTCCATCATCGCTGGCCATAAAGTCAATGGAGAGCAGCTGTTCTTTGTGATTGAGTAGGCGCTGCCCGCGCAATCCCAGTCGGTGTGCTGTGCCTTGCTGACATCAAGAGTATCCAAACCCATGCGTTGTTGCAGGCTGTGAGTATGAGACCGTGGACAGTCTGATTGCCGCCAGTGTGCAGGCGCTGAAACTGCTGCTGACCGGGGATGCCGAGATCTGGGAGATCGTATTGATCTCGTTTTCAGTCTCGCTGCGCGCCATCGTGTTTATTGTGCCGGTTGCCATCGCTGTCGCTTTTGCGCTGGCATTCGGCAGTTTCCCGGGCCGGCGCTATCTGATTACAATTGTCAACTCAATGGTGGCATTGCCGGCAGTGGTGGTCGGTCTGCTGCTGTATATGCTGCTCAACAGCGCGGGACCATTTGGCGGCTGGCGGCTGCTGTTTACGCAGTCGGCGATGATTATCGGCCAGATGGTTCTGGCTTTTCCACTGGTTGTAGCTATGTCGCACGTTGCCTTGCAGGCTATTGATCTGAGCGCCTGGCAGACGGCCCGAACGCTGGGGGCCGGAGTCGTCCGATCCATGTTCACGATTATGTATGAGATCCGGTTCGGTTTGGTTGCTGCCATCGTGACGGCGTTTGGCCGTGTCGTATCTGAGGTAGGCTGCTCAATTATGGTGGGCGGAAATATCCTGCATCACACTCGCAACATTCCCACTGCGATCGCACTGGAGACTTCCAAGGGTCATTTTGAGCAGGGGATTGCGCTGGGGGTGGTACTGATTATCTTGGCGCTGGCGCTGAATTTCGCGGTGGCGGCTTTCCGCGGCCGAGATATGGCTAGACATTGACTGCTGCACCTGGATCGCGCATGTCAACAGAGCAGATGATTGTGCAGCTGACTGGCATTAAAAAGAGCCTGACCGGAAGACAGGTGCTGGATGTGCGTGATTTGACTGTCTATCGCAGTGAATGTGTTGTCATTCAGGGAGAAAACGGAGCTGGCAAAAGCACTCTGCTGAAGGTTTTAGCCGGTTTGATTGCGCCTGACAGCGGGGTGTTCTCCATCTCTGGGAAGCCGATGAGCTGGCGGCAAGCAGTGCGGGTGATGGGCAAATCTGCTGTTTACCTGCATCAGATACCGTATCTGTTCGATCGCAGTGTCGCTGAGAATGTGGCCTATGGACTGTCCCTGCGCGGTCTGCGCAAGAAGCAAATTTGTGAGCAGGTTGAATTGGCATTGCAGTGGGCGGGACTTTCTGAGCTGGCGCAGCGCAACGCTCGCGATCTTTCCGGCGGGGAGCGTCAGCGGGTGGCGCTGACACGGGCACGAATTCTCAAGCCGCAGCTGCTGCTCCTTGATGAGCCGACAACCGCGATGGACCCGCTCGCCAAAGATCAGACTTTCGAATTGATTCGAAATCTGGCCGATGACGGCCATGCCGTCTATATTGCCACGCACGAATCAGCACAAAGTTATGCGCCCGACCGGGTCATCAACATGAAGGCGGGGCAGATTGGCTGATCTTATGAGCATTGAGATGCAAGACGTAACCGGCGTGATTTTAGCCGGCGGGCAGGCACGGCGCATGGGCGGCATCGACAAAGGGCTGGTGCGCATCGCCGGCAGGTCCATGTGTGAGATTGTCATGCAGCGCTTGGCGCCGCAGGTCGGTGAGCTGCTGATCAATGCCAACCGCCGCTTGGAAGAATATCGATCTTTTGAAGTGCCGGTAATCCAGGATCAGCTCGCGGGATACTTGGGACCCTTGGCAGGACTTGCCAGCGCGATGCATGCGGCTCGCTTGCCATGGGTGATCACAGCGCCATGTGACGGTCCGTTCTTGAATCATGACTATGTGTCGCGTATGCTCGGATGTGCAAACGGGAAGATTCAGATTGTGGTGGCGGCAGATGCCAAAAGAATGCAGCCGACTTTCATGCTGGCACATGCGAGTCTGCTGGATGATTTATCCGAGTTTCTTGTCTCAGGCGAGCGAAAAATCGATAAGTGGTTCGGCCGGCATCGCTACGCGATTGCGGATTTTTCTGATTCTCAAGATTGCTTCTTGAACATCAATACCGATGCCGATTGCGCGGCGGCGGAGCGGAGGCTGGCTGCAGATGAGCGCTAAGTCCATACCGGTCATCGGTTTTGCGGCTTTCAGCGGCACTGGCAAGACCACAGTTGTCACCAAGGTCATCCCGGTGCTGCGCCGTCATGGACTCAAACTGGCTGTGATCAAGCATGCACATCATGATTTTGTGATCGATACGCCGGGCAAGGACAGTTACGAGCTCAAAAGCGCCGGTGCCGAGCAGGTGCTGATCGCGTCCAGCCGCACGGTTGCCTGGGTGATGGATCGAGCCGATTCAGGCGAGCCTCAGCTCAGCGAGATGCTCGCTCATCTTTGCGGCCGGGATCTCGATCTGATTATTGTGGAGGGCTACAAAAAAGCGTCTTTTACAAAAATTGAGGTGTACCGCTCAGGGGTTCGCTACGCGCCCCTTGCCAACCAAGATTCGAATGTTATCGCCGTAGCGACTGATTGCCCGGGTCAGATCAAGACGGATGTGCCGAGGCTGCAGCTTGATGACTATGAGGCGATTGCAGAATTTATCCTCCATGCCATGACGAGGCATGAACTGACCTTAACCACGGCGGCCCGCTGAATGCGGCCTCAGTCCATGCATCGAGCAACGCAGCGATCTCAGGCAAAGTCATCCTGGCCTGCCGCTGCATGACCGGCAAGCAAATGGTTTTCGTCAGGCTATCGCAATATCTCGTCACCAGCGGGTGTCTGGATAAGTCAGCTTGTCCGGAAAACTCAGCAGCCGGTTGGGGTAGTCGGTGACAACGCCGGCGACCCCGATATGCGCCAGCCATTCCAGCTCCTCAACATCGTTGACAGTCCAGGCGTAGACCTGAAGATTCAGCTCATGTGCTTTGGCGACGGCCGCGCGGCACAGTGTCTGAAAATCGCTGCTCCAAATCTTGCCGCCTGCGTTTGCGATCATTGTCGGCAAGCATTTGTGCGGCTGCTCACCTAGCCTGGCGATGGCCCAATAAAAGCCGCGATGCGAACCGAATGCATAGTACTCGCTCAGCTGCGAGGTCAGGTGGCAAATTTGCTGTCTGGGATCGAGTCTGTGAATGTGCCGAAGCACGTCCCAGTCAAAGGAATGAATCACGCATTGCGAAGAAAAGTCGAGCCGATGGATTTCATCAAGCAGACACTTGGCATACGCTTTTGCGCTGTATTTCTGGTTTTTGTCGGCGCTATTCCTTTTGGCCTCAATCCACAGCGGTGTGCGGATGGCGTGCATTTGAACCAGTCCGACAATTTCCTCCAGAGTGGGAATGCGGGCTCCGTCAACGCTGCGCTGATGAGGAAATTCATCATGGTATCCGCAATGCGGATCGATCGCCCCGATGTCCAGCTGGCGCAATTGATCCAGCGTCAGCTCGTAAATCGGGGGTCCGGCTGGTGACAGCCACCTGCCGTCTCTGGTGCGGGTAATATCAGGATTGAGCTCGTAGTCGTGGTAGGCGACTACTTTCTTGTCGGCAGTGATGCCAACGTCGATTTCGATTGCATCGACCCCCAGATCCAGAGTTTGCTGAATGCCGAAAAGACTCAATTCAGGAAACATGCCCCGTGCGCCGCGATGCCCGATTACCTTCATTCTCATCAGTTCAGCTCCCTAAAGGACGACAGGCAATGGATTCGTCGCATTTTTGGTCCAATTCATTCGACTTGCACGATATCAAAACGTCCCGTTGCCTGCGCTGCAAACATCGCCGTGGATAACCTCATATTACAGATGCAGTGCGTCCAGCGGGGGTTCAAGTGAATCCTGATTTGCAGCGGTAGATTCCGACTTTTCGAACAGATTCATTGGCATCGCCTCATCCCTCCAACTTTATTTGCTCAAATGAATTTGGAGAGGCGACTGCCTGCGCCGGCATCACGCCAGTGCGCCATATGGAACAATATACAATAACTGCCGCAAGGCTGAAAATTTAGGGACTTCGAGTATTTATCTTGCCAATGACAGTTACAAGCGCTCAATCAGAGAAATTTGAAGCCGGTATGGAATATCTGGCTGGCAATGGCCTGAATATCGTGCATGTGTTCGATACACGCCAGTTGTCTGACTTGATTCAGGATGCTCTTGCCGACGTGAATTTGGCGGACTATCCGACAACAGTGCTGACCGCCAGCGGCGGGCCGCAGATATGGCAGTCTGTGCATGCGAGCAAAACTGTCGATCAGAAGGATCCGATCGATCGGTTCAGTGTGGCGGTGTCCCGCAGTTATGCGCGGGAGTATTTGGGTGCTGAGCCGTTTTTTCTCTATCCAAGCGAGCTGCCCATCCCGCTGGGGAGCATTGGGCTGAGAACCAGCTGGAGTTTCCAGTCACCGATGGGAATCAGCATCCATCCAGTGTTCGGAACGTGGTTTGCCTATCGGACGCTGTTTATGGTCAAGACGCAGCTGCCTGAGTCTGCGGAACTGAATGCTTCGGATGCTCGGCATCCATGTGACAGCTGCGCTGACAAGCCGTGCATTGCGGCCTGTCCTGCCAAGGCGGTCGGCGAGATTGGCCGCTTCGGGCTGGATCAATGTGCGCTTTACCGAATTGCAGATCAGTCGCCGTGTGCGCTGACCTGCATCGCCCGCACACGCTGTCCGGTTGGTGCGGAGCATCAGTATTTGCCGGAACAGCAGGTGTATTTTTACCGCCGCTCGCGCGAGACCTTGCAACGCTACTATGGCGATCAGACTGCGGGCTGAGACAAGGAATCTTGTGCGCCCGCCCAATCAGCCATAAGTGTGATGCGATGTATTTTGAGGAATTCAGCCTGGGTGACAAATTTCGAAGCGGCGGCGTGACCTTCACGGAGAGTGAGATCATTCGATTTGCGCTGCAATACGACCCCCAGTCCTTCCATATTGACGCTGAGGCGGCTGCCAAGTCGCAGTATGGCGGACTGATCGCCAGCGGCTTTCAGACAATGGCGCTGGCTTTTCGAATGTATATTCAGGAGGGCAGGCTCAAGCAGGGCATGGGGTCGCCTGGCATCGATGAGTTGCGATGGCTGAAACCGGTGCGTCCGGGCGATACCTTGCATTTGGAAGCAGAAGTGATCAGCATCCGCGCGTCATCAAGGCGCACTGATCGAGGCTATGTTGAAATTGACTGCAAAGCGATCAATCAGCGTTCAGAAATTGTGATGACCATGCGTGTTGTCCAAATTATTCGGCGCCGAGACTCGGCGTGAGGATTGTCGGTCGGGCTATGTTCACAAAATAAAATATTATTTCAAATACTATCAAATATTTATGATTTTATTTCTAAAAAAATAGTGTAACTTCCTTGGGTTTTGCGCGATAGATTGCAAATAGTATAGAACGCGAGTTGAGAACGCGAGTTGAATGTAAAGCCGTTGTAATTTCTCGAACTGTGTTGCTATATTGTCCCAATCATTTAATCATCCGCTTCCGGATCATCGTTAATGAAGCCCTTGTCATGTATTTTTCTAATCACATAAGCGACGGGTTTTCCAGAAACTCTTTTGATTTCCGCGTCTACAATGAAGAACATATTGAAAGGATTGTTTTCATTTTCGGAAATCATTTCCTGCTTGAGAGCCTCATCGCACACAAGTTTGACTTTTCTTCTCGGATCAATGTCTTCGATAATGCCTCTATCAATGCTTGAGACTGATTTTCTCTCTTCAGATGCCGACTTCCAATGCAGAACCACCTGTTCAATGTGCTCGCCAACTGGCAAATCTCGCTCCCTGATTCGTCTGATGCATTCATCTCGAACAGCATTGGCTTCAATTCCGGAAAAATTAAAATTCTGTGTAACCTTGTCTCCGACATGAGACTGAATTTCAATCATAGCGTTATAGTCATCAGAAATGGCTTCAGATATAGTTCGTATATCACTTAGATCCTTGACGGTCATGCCCGCATCTTCTTCAAATTTCTGATCAACAATAAACTTTATTTTTTCGCCAAAAATCTCAACAAATTTTTCTAGCACATAATGCTCAAACAGCTGCTGCAGCGGCCCTTTGATGAATTTGATTATTACGCTGCCTTGCTGCACCTCGTGGAGAAACAAGTCATAGCCGTCATCTGAAATGCCTTGATTCGACAAATACTGTTTGTATTGATTTTCAATACATAGCATAGAGGCCGTAAACCTCTTGAGCTCGAGAGGCTTTGAGTGGTTAATCTTGATAGATAGGTATTCGGGTTGTATGCTCGTCAAACTAATTCACCAGATCAATATAAATCAAACATTTTTCAACACTCTCCGAACAAACTCTGCATACATCACGAATCAAACGAAAACCATAGTGTTTACTCGCAGAGTCTAATGACATGCCATTGCAAACACCCAAGGCTGATCTTGTCGCTCCGCAATTGAAATTCACTCAGGCGGACAGTGGACCGGAACTTCTTTGTTCCTTCTTTGAGCCGCCCAGACACTGTGGAGATTCACTGACTGCATGATTTTTTGTGTCCCATTCTTCGGGCGTGAGCGCATGAATGGACAACGCATGAATCGGTCCCTTGAGCTGATCGGACAGCAGGTGGTTGATTGCGCGATGACGCGCAACCAGGGATTGGTTTTGAAACTGATCTGAGACTGCAACAACCTTGAAATGGGTTTCTGAACCTGGCGGCACGCTGTGCATGCTGCTTTCGTTGACGACCTCCAGGTGTACAGGTTGCAAATGCTCGATAAGCGTCTCGGTGATTGCGTTTTGGATCATCATTTTGGCTTGCGGTGCGCTGGTGTTGCGGCCGGCTGAATTCAGGAACTTAAAATTCAGGTTGTCTCGGCCGGCCGGCCCGACACCCTGATCTTCGGCTGCTGTCGCCCCAGTATACCAAACCTCGCCGTTACTTCACCGCGCTATCATCGGCAGCGGATTGCGCCTCAGTGTCTTGCGGTGCGTGCTGTTGTTTTCGAGTGATTCGAAGCAGACCCATAACGACAGCAAACAGCACAAACGACACCACGACAATACTCGGCCCCGGCGGTGTGTCGTACTCAAGCGACAGCAGCAGTCCGCCCAAGACTGAGCTGACCCCAGCCACCGAAGCGAAAACAGCCATTTGCTCAGGCGTGCCCGCCAGCTGTCGGGCGGTTGCCGCAGGGATAATCAGCAGCGAGACAGCCAGAATGATGCCGACAACCTTCATGGCAACTGAAATGACAGCCGCAAGCAATATCATCAGGATATTTCTTGTCTGAAAGGGCCGCAGTCCCTCTGCCGCGGCGATCTGCTCGCTCACAGTCAAGCTGACCAGCGCGTTCCATTTCCAGAAGATGACAGCCAGCGTCCCAGCGCCGGTGAGATAGATCAGCGCGATATCCGACCACGATACCGCGAGTATGTTGCCGAACAGAAAGTCCAGCACATCAATCCGAATCCAATACATAAGCGAGACAACGACGAGCCCGATCGCTAGAGTGGCATGCGACATGATGCCGAGCGCCGCATCCCCCGATAGCATGGAGCGTTGATTGATGCGTGCCAGAACCAAGGCGATGATCGTGCAGGTGAAAAACACACCGATCAGGAAATTGATATTCAATGCCAAGCCGATAGCGATGCCGAGCAATGCAGAATGGGCCATTGTGTCACCAAGATAAGCAAGGCGCCGCCACAGTACGAAACAGCCCAGAGGACCAGCGATGATGGCGACACCGAGTCCCGCGATAATCGCGCGGCTTAAAAAATCGTCAGGAAAAAACACGCATGTCCCTGAATCGTATTCTGCAGCGCTGGGCGATTGCATCCAGCGCAATGAGCTTGGCATGGCTCCATGGATCAATTCTTATTTGCACAGCTGCCGTGCAGTCAATGCTGCTGCGAGTCATGCGGCGGCGAATTGAGGGTCCTTTCGACACTGCCGTCGATTCGATGCCGATGATCGTGTGAGTGGGCATACATCGCGTGTGCATGACCGGCTCCAAGACCAAACATATCCAGATAGGCGGCGTTTGTTCTGACGTGCTCCGGCGCGCCTTTGCAGCATATATGCACATTAATGCAAACCACAGTGTCCGTTTTGGCCATGACGACGTGCAAATCATGGCAGACAAACAGAATGCCGCAGTTGAGTCGGTCGCGAATGGATGCGATCTGTTCATACAGTTTGGCCTCTCCGTCAATATCAAGTCCTCGATTCGGCTCATCAAGAATCAGCAGATCCGGTTTGCGCAGCAGTGCGCGGGCAATCAGAGCGCGCTGAAACTCGCCGCCGGAGAGCTTTTGCACGGGTGCATTCTTCAGGTGCGCAATATTCAGTTCTTGCAGCGCCTCATCGATGGCCTTTCGATCGACTCGATACGGAATGCTCATCATTCGCTTGAGGGAAATCGGCAGCGTAGAGTCGATCTCAAGGTGCTGGGGAACATATCCGATCCGAAGATTATTCGCCCGCTCAACACGACCGGCATCGGGCTGGATCGAGCCTGAGAGAACTTCGGTCACAGTAGTCTTGCCACTGCCGTTGGGGCCAATTAGAGAGACAATCTCACCGCGGTGGATGTCGAAGTCAATGTCGCGGATGAGCCAGCGCTTATTCCGCCACACTCCCACCCGGCGCAGTCCACATATTGCGAGCTTGGAGTTCAAAGGGGGTTCGATTTCGGACGAGACTGCACGGCACTGGCTTGATATGCGCTTGCGGGCAATGGTCGCCGCGATCAAGTCGCAGACCATTCGCTGCCTGTCGGACAGCCGCGGCACAATTCAATGCTCATGCTGTTCAAAGTGGAATGGAGGCCTGCCTGCTGAAATGACGGATTCAAGCGCACTCTGAGCAGCTCCCTTTCAGCTCAATCGTCATCTGTCTCGCTTTAAAGTCACGGTCATCTGGCAAGTTCTTGAACAGCACGTCCAGAGTCTCTGAGGATAACTCCCGATACGAATGACATTGATCGCAAATCGCAATGATTGAAGCGCTGTGATGATGATCCTCAGTACACGCCACGAAAGCATTCAGTGAGTCCACTTTATGGACCAGCCCCAGCGCAATCAGAGAATTTAGAACACGATACACTTGCGTCGGGGCCTTGAAGCCGTCTGCACGCAGGCATTCGAGCAGCTCGTAAGCTCCCTTCGGCGTGGTGGAATTTTTCAGGCAGTCATAAACAGATTGCTGTCGTGCAGAAAGCGCCTTCATTTGCTGTTGCCATATCTGTTGCGATGACTTGCTGGATCAGGATTGGAAGCGGGCCGCAGCATTGATTGCTCAAACAAAATCGCATTCTATCAGTGCATCAAGCGAGTTTCAATACCTTTGGCATCAAGCGGTACGCTATTCATTATCACAAACTAGCAAGGTTAAATCTTGGATTGATTATGTTATATTATATTATAACATTTAATGTTTGGCAGGTTTTTGTAAATCTTGAGGGAGTTTTTTTATGTCACACAAGCGTTTTTCGGTTTTAGCCAGTGTCATTTTGCTCGCGCTGTCTTTGACGCACACTGTCAGCCGTGCCGATCCCGAAGTGATCGCAACCATTAAGCCTATACACAGCCTTGTAGCTGCTGTGATGGATGGAATCGGTGAGCCGCTGCTGATCGTCGATGGAGCCTCGTCCGTACACGGCTATCAGTTGAAACCTTCGCAGGCGAGAGTGCTTGAGAAAGCGGAAATGGTGGTTTGGATCAGTCCAAATTTCGAATCCACTCTGCGTCCAGCGATCGACAACCTGCCGCAGGATGCCATTGTTGTCGAACTGAGTGCTGCACCGGGAATGTTCTTGCTGGAATCGCGTCCGCACATCCATGATCACGGCGCTGAAGAATCCCATGGTCATGGGGGTCATGATGAGCACGATCATAAAGAAGGGCACGATGAGCATGGACATGACGAGCATGGACACGGGCATGCTGAGCATGAAGGCCATGCGAAACACGGCGATCATGATCACGACAAGCACGCCAAACACGATGACCACGGACATGACGACCACGGACACGATGATCACGACCATGAAGGCCATGAGAAACACGGCGACCACGGACATGATGAGCACGCTGAGCACGAAGGCGATCATGATGACCATGACCATGGAAAATGGGACCTGCACGTCTGGCTTGATGTTGGAAACGCAAAGACGATGGCAGGCGTAATCGCCGCAGCCATGACTGATGCTCTTCCGCAGCATGAGGCAAAAATTCAAGCCAACCTGAAGCAGTTGCAGAAAAAACTTGTCGAGTTCGAAATTGAGCTGGAAGAAAAAGCGTCAGAGCTTGCCGGCAAGCCTTACATTGTTTTTCATGATGCTTACCAATATCTGGAAAAACGATTCAATCTGTCGAATGTAGGCAGTGTTGCAGTCAATCCGGAGAGTCCGCCCGGTGTGCGAAAAATTAAGGAATTGCAGGATAAGGTGGTTGAGACCCAAGCGATTTGCGCTTTCACCGAACCGCAGTTCAATCCGCGCATTGTAGAGGTCTTGCAAGAAGACACCAATATGCGGCTCGGGCAGCTGGACCCGCTCGGTGCCGGTGTTGAGCCCGGACCGGAAGCATACTTCACCATCTTGCGCAATTTAATTGATTCGCTGCATGATTGTCTGACTTAGAATAGGGGCCTCGCATGTACCGCAGCTCCATCCAGGCTGCGGCGCTGCAGCTTGATTGTTCGAGCGCTTTTTAGAGAGTGTATAACGGACGAAGCATTCAGCCTGCCTTGGGCGGTGACGGATGAAGAATGGAATTTGCAAGCTAGGGCTCGGTCCCCAACAAATGCGAATCGCAATGATGGGCCAGTCGCCCGTCGATGGCAAATGTGTTGAGCATGTCTGCGAGCTGCCGTCAGCCGCTGGCGCGCATTCGATGTCGCGAAGAGCGCTTGTCAAGGCGGCCGGCCTGGCTGCTGCACTGGCGCCGGCCAGTGCAGCGCTCGGCATCCTCAGTCTGACCCCTCGCCAGAGCGAAGGACCGTTTTATCCGCTTGCACTGCCGCTGGATTTCGATGCGGACTTGGTTCAGGTGGCGGGCATGAGCCGGCCGGCGACGGGAATTGCTGTCCACTTGACCGGCCAGGTGGTTGCTGCAAGCGGCAATCCAATCCCCGGCGCCGCCGTAGAAATCTGGCAGTGCGATGCTTTCGGCGCCTACAAGCATCCGCGCGACCGCGGGGATGTGTCAGAACCGGAGTTCCAAGGCTTCGGCATGACCACAACATCCAAACAGGGCGAATTCCGTTTTCGCACCATTCGCCCGGTCAGCTATCCAGGCCGCGCCCCGCATATTCACGTGAAAATCAAAGCCGCTGGAATGCGCACTTTGACAACGCAGCTGTATGTCGCCGGCGAGCCGCGCAATGCAGCCGATTTTCTGTACAGCCGCATTCCCGAGGCTCGCCGCGCGCTCGTCACAGCGCACTACCCCGATTCGCCTGAGCAGTCGCCTGCCATTATTCCCCGCTATACGATTGTTGTCGGCTGATGCAGGCGGCATTCAATCGCGGCAGCTTGCAGAACCCGATACCGCAGGCCGGACATTGGGATTGCGGCCGGGGCGGCTGGCGCTGGGCAGCGCAAACAGTCGATTCTCTCCATGCCAAATTAAATTAAAATGGCATATCCAATTTCCATGCAATGACACAAGCCGATTCAACAAGGCTGGCTGCATCTGCCAGCCGGGCAAGGAGAAAAAATGTTCAGAAAGTCAGATTCGATTGAAACCTTTGATCCAGCGCTGTGGGAAGCCATGCGCAATGAGGAGATCCGCCAGGAAGAGCACGTCGAGCTGATCGCATCGGAAAACTATACCAGTCCCCGAGTGCTGCAGGCGCAGGGCTCGCTGCTCACTAACAAGTACGCTGAAGGCTATCCTGGCCGGCGCTACTATGGCGGCTGCGAGCATGTCGATGCGGCTGAGGAGCTGGCGATCGAGCGCGCCAGAAGACTGTTCGATGCCCACTATGTCAATGTACAGCCGCATTCAGGCTCGCAGGCGAATACTGCGGTTTTTATGGGGCTGCTTGAGCCCGGCGATACCGTGCTTGGCATGAGTCTGGATCATGGCGGGCACCTTACGCATGGCGCCAAAGTGAACTTTTCCGGCAAGATTTACAACGCCGTCCAATACGGTGTCGACAGCGAAGGGCTGATTGACTATGCACAGGTAGCGGAGCTTGCCGAGCAGCACCGGCCGAAAATGATCATCGCTGGCTTTTCTGCCTATTCACGGGTGCTGGACTGGCATCGCTTTCGCGAAATCGCCGACGCCAATGACGCATGGCTGTTTGTTGATATGGCGCATGTCGCCGGGCTGGTTGCCGCAGGCCTGTACCCGAATCCAGTGCCGATCGCGGATGTGACCACAACCACCACCCATAAAACTCTGCGGGGTCCGCGCGGCGGCTTGATTCTGGCCAGGCAAAATGAGCGCCTCGAGAAGAAGCTGGCTTCAGCGGTGTTTCCCGGCGGGCAGGGCGGACCGCTGATGCATGTGATCGCGGCCAAGGCAGTGGCTTTCCAGGAGGCGCTGGAGCCGGCCTTCAAGGAATACCAGCGCCAGGTTCTGGAAAACGCGCGGGTGATGGCCGCGGCGTTTATGGAACGCGGCTACAAAGTTGTCTCGGGCGGAACCGATGATCATCTGTTTCTGCTGGACCTGATCGACAAGAACCTCACCGGCAAAGATGCGTCGGCGGCCTTGGAACGGGCCAACATTACAGTCAACAAGAACTCCGTGCCGAATGAGCCGCGCTCGCCGTTTGTGACCAGCGGTCTGCGGATCGGAACGCCCGCCTGCACGACGCGCGGTTTCAGGTCCGCTGAATCGCGCGAGCTCACCCACTGGATGTGCGATATCCTCGACGATATTGAGAACGAGTCTGTCAATGCGCAGGTCAAGGCTAAAGTCAGGGAGCTTTGCGCGCGCTTTCCAGTTTACGGCTAGCCAGCTGCCCGCGCTCGACTCAGAAAAAAGCCGCACTGTGAAAAAGTATTCGATTTTCTCCCTCGCCCGCCATGCGCTGAGCGGTCACTCGAAGTGGTCGCCGGCGTGGCGTGACCCGGAACCGAAAGCCGCTTATGACGTGATTATCGTCGGCGGCGGCGGCCACGGGCTGGCGACGGCTTACTATCTCGCCTCCGTGCACGGCATCACCAAGGTCGCAGTGCTTGAGAAGGGCTGGATCGGGGGCGGCAATACCGGCCGCAATACAACCATCGTGCGCTCAAACTATCTTTGGGATGAGGCGGCCCACCTGTATGAAAAGTCGCTCAAGCTGTGGGAGACGCTGTCACAGGAACTGAATTTCAATGTAATGTTCTCGCAGCGCGGCGTCATGAATTTGGGGCACAGTCTGCAGGATATGCGCGATATCTACCGCCGCTCCAATGCCAACAAGCTCAACGGCATTGACAGTGAGATCCTGTCAGCGGCGCAAATCAAGACGATGGTGCCGATTATCAACACCTCCCCCGCCGCACGTCATCCGATTCTGGGCGCCTCATTTCAGCCGCGTGGCGGCGTTGCGCGCCATGATGCGGTGGCCTGGGGCTTTGCCCGCGCAGCGGATGCGAAAGGTGTGGATATCCTCCAAAACTGTGAAGTCACTGGCTTTCGGCGCGCCAATGGCGCCGTTGAGGGGGTTGAGACCAGCCGCGGCTATATCCAGGCCAAGAAAATCGGTGTGGCGGCCGCCGGACACTCCAGCGTCATCGCCACCATGGCGGGCCTGCGCCTGCCCGTTGAGAGCCACCCGCTGCAAGCGCTGGTGTCAGAACCAATCAAGCCGATTCTGCATACGGTCATCATGTCCAATGCAGTGCACGGCTACGTCAGTCAGTCGGACAAGGGAGAGCTGGTGATCGGCGCCGGAATTGACGCCTACCTCGGTTACGGCCAGCGCGGCAGTTTCGGGACCGTTGAGGGCAATGTCGCCGCGATCGTAGAGCTGTTTCCGGTCTTCTCGCGGGTCCGCATGATGCGTCAGTGGGGCGGAATCGTGGATGTCTGCCCGGATGCCTGCCCGATCCTTTCCAAAACTTCGGTCAGCGGGCTGTACTTCAACTGCGGCTGGGGCACCGGCGGTTTCAAGGCCACGCCTGGATCAGGGTGGGCCTTTGCCCATACGATTGCCAGAGACGAGCCCCATGAGCTCAACGCTGCGTTCAGCATTGAGCGGTTTGTCACCGGTGCGCTTGTAGACGAGCACGGCGCCGCCGGAGTCGCTCACTGATGACGGGTCGCGGGTGAGCCAGCGATGCTGCTGATCAACTGTCCCTGGTGCGGGCCGCGCGACGAGAGCGAGTTCAGCTATGGCGGTGAGGCGCATATCGTGCGACCGCTCAGGCCCGATGAATTGACTGATGCGCAATGGGCCGACTATCTGTTCATGCGCGAGAACATCAAAGGCGATCAGCGCGAGCAATGGTGCCACAGCGCCGGCTGCCGGCGCTGGTTCAATGCTGAGCGCAACACTGTCACCTATAAATTCGGCCGCAGCTATCTGGGGGCCGCGCCGCCGGACGCGGCAGAACCGACATGACGCAGCGCAATCGCCTGGCATCCGGCGGCCGCATCAATCGCGCCAAACCGGTCAGCTTTACGTTCAATCGAAAAAAATACGACGGCTATGAGGGCGACACGGTGGCCTCGGCGCTGCTCGCCAACGGGGTCCATCTGGTGGCTCGCAGTTTCAAATACCACCGCCCGCGCGGCATCATGGGAAGCGGCGCTGAGGAGCCGAGCGCGCTGCTGCAGATCGGGACCGGCACCCACGCGACGCCGAATCCCAGGGCGACCCAGACCGAGATCCATGAAGGCCTGCGCGTCGCAAGCGTCAACTGCTGGCCGAGCGTGAGATTTGATGCGGGGGCAGCCATGGGTCTCGCCGCCCCGCTGCTGCCAGCCGGGTTCTATTACAAGACCTTTATGTATCCGCATAAAGCTTGGATGTTTTATGAAAAGATCATTCGCCGGGCTGCGGGTTTTGGCAAGGCCGCCTCATCCGCGGACCCGCAGCGCTATGAAAAGATCAACGTCTGGTGTGATGTGCTCGTCGTCGGTTCCGGACCGGCGGGACTGCGCGCCGCGCTGGCGGCGGCCCGTGCTGGCGCGCGGGTGATCGTCGCTGAGATGAGCCACGAGTTCGGCGGCGGATTTCTGCGCAGCGCGGATGCGGATCATCGCCATTGGCTTGATCGCACGCTGGATGAGCTCAAAGACTGTCCTGAGGTGACTCTGCTGCCGAGAACCACGGCGGTCGGCTACTACGACGGCAATTTTCTGTTCTTGAATCAGCGCCAGGCCGATCACCGCGCGGACTATCAGATTCACCTGGCCCGTGAGCGCAGTTTCAGAGTGAGAGCGCGGCAGGTGGTGCTGGCCACCGGTGCGATTGAGCGGCCGCTCGTATTTGAGAACAATGACCGCCCCGGCGTGATGCTGGCCAGCGCCGCCCAGGAATACGTCAACCGCTATGCGGTCGCACCGGGCAAAGAGGCGGTTATTTTCACCAATAACGATTCCGCCTACGGGGCGGCGCAGGCGCTGCTGGCGGCTGGCGTTGCGCTCAAAGCCGTTGTCGATGCGCGTGCCGACGTGCCTGGAGATGAGATGCGCCGGCTGGCCGAGCGCCGGGTTGCAGTGATGGCCGGCGCGGCGGTGGTGCGTGTGCGGGGGCGCGGCAAGGTCAAAGCTGTGGAAGTGATGCCGCTCAGTGCAGACCGCCAGACTGCGGCCGGCGATAGGAAGATGATCCGCTGCGACCTGCTCTGTGTCTCGGGCGGCTGGAGTCCGGCTGTCCACCTGCATGCCCAAAGCGGCGGCCAGCCGCAATATGATCCGAATCTGGCTTGTTTTCTGCCAGGCGAGTCACTGCAGAGCGAGCGCTCTGCCGGCGCCGCCAACGGGGTCTTTGCGACTTCTGACGCATTGCGCGAAGGCTATGATGCCGGTTTGGCCGCGGCCCGGCAATGCGGATTTGAGGCTGCCGGCGAGCGTCCCGAAGATGATGAGAACTTTGGCGCTGGCGAGCGTTATGCGATTGCGCCGCTGTGGCAGGTTCCGCATTCGCCGGCCGGCGGCGGCCGCAAGAAGTTTGTCGATTTTCAGAACGATACCACGGTAAAGGATCTCAAGCTTGCTGTGACCGAGGGCTACCGCTCAATTGAGCATGTCAAACGCTATACCCTGCTGGGTTTCGGCACTGATCAGGGCAAACTTGGCAATATCAATGGCTTGGCGATTGTCTCGGAGCTGCTTGGCCGGGATATTGCAGACACCGGCACCACCACCTTTCGGCCGCTGTATACGCCTGTGACATTCGGTGCGATCGCCGGCCGCGAGATCGGCGAGACGCTGTTTGACCCTATCCGCAAGACAGCCATGCACCAGTGGCATGTCGAAAATGGCGCTGAATTTGAGAATGTGGGCCAATGGAAGCGACCGTGGTACTATCCGCGCCAGGGCGAGAGCATGCAGGATGCGGTTCGGCGCGAATGTCTGGCCGCGCGCAATCAAGTGGCTGTGCTTGATGCCTCGACCCTGGGGAAGATTGAGGTCCGCGGCCCCGACAGTGTTGCGTTTCTGAACATGATTTACACCAATGCATGGGACCGTCTGCAGACTGGCGCCTGCCGCTACGGACTGATGCTGGGCGAGGACGGCATGGTGATGGACGACGGAGTGACGGCCAAGCTGGGTGACGATCATTTCTATATGACCACCACAACCGGCGGGGCAGCGCATGTGCTGGCCTGGATGGAGCAGTGGCGCCAGACAGAATGGCCGCAGATGAAAGTTTACTTCACGTCGGTTACCGACCAGTGGGCAGTGATATCCATTGCTGGTCCAAAGGCCCGTGCGGTGGTCAGTAAAGTTGCCCCGCAGCTGGATCTGTCGAATGAGAGTTTTCCCTTCATGACATTCAAGGATGCCTGGGCGGCCGATGTGCGGGCGCGCATTTTCCGGGTCAGTTTCAGCGGTGAGCTGTCCTATGAAATCAATGTGCCGGCCAACTATGGCCTCTACGTATGGCAGAAAATTATAGAGGCGGGCGGGGAATATGGCATTACGCCCTACGGCACAGAAACCATGCATGTCCTGCGGGCGGAAAAAGGCTTCATCATTGTGGGGCAGGACACCGATGGTTCGGTTACGCCGACAGATCTGGGGATGGATTGGATTGTTTCCAAGAAAAAGGACTGTCTGGGCAAACGTTCGCTGACGCGCAGCGACTGCGTACGCGCGGATCGCAAACAGCTGGTCGGCCTGCTGACAGCGGATCCGCAAACAGTGCTTCCCGAAGGCGCCCAGCTGGTCGAGACGCAAACGGCGGTCACGCCCGTGCCGATGATCGGTCATGTCACCTCCAGCTATTTCAGTCCCGCGCTGGGGCGCTCCATCGCGCTGGCGGTGGTCAAAGGCGGCCGATCGCGAACGGGTGCGGTAATCTACGCCTCGCTGATGTCGGGCGAGTCGGTTGCCGCGCAGATCTGCAGTCCGGTATTTTATGATGCAGCGGGAGAGCGCCAGCATGCCTGACGACATTGTCCAGCAGTCGCCGCTGTCTCTGATTGCGGACGCAGCGCCGCCGCACCGGCAGTTCAAAGGTGTTGAAATCAGGGAACTGGCGTTTATGTCGCACTTCAATCTGCGTCTGCCCAGCGACGATAAGGCTCTGGCGGCTCAGTTTGAGCAGTTTTTTGAATTCCGGCTGCCGCTTGAGCCGAATACGTTTGTGGTATCAGGTCCAGATCTTTGTATCTGGCTCGGTCCCGATGAGTGGCTGTTGATTTGCGGGGCTGACCGCAGTGAATCGGTGCGGGAGAAAGTCTTGGAGCTGGCTCGCGGCGGTTTCGCGGCAGCGGTGAATCTTTCCAGTGCACAGACGATCATCCGCGTATCCGGCCAGAGTGCAGCCGCTCTTCTCAGCCGCTCGATAGCCTACGATCTGCACCCGCGCAATTTCGCCGCCGGCCAAGCTGTGCAGACCGTGCTCGCGCGGGTGCCGGCTGTCATTGTCAATCAGTCAGGCGAAGAAGCGATGTTTGATGTGATTGTGCGCCGCAGCTTTGCCGACTATCTCTGGCGCTGGCTGGTCGATGCGGGCGGCGAAAGCTGTTTCCGGCTGTAGGCGCTCTCGCGGCAGACGGGTTTCAGCACTGCGGCGGAGCGCCGCTGTATATGCCGGATGCGGCTAGGATCGCCGGGATCTTGTCTTCCCAGCCGATTGCCATCAGGTGAATGCCGCCTGCCAGCGGGCGCAGCTGGTCGATGACAGATGCGCTGATTGCGATGCTCGCGGCGGCGATCGCCTCCCGGTCGCTGCCCAGACTTGCAATTTTTCGTATCAGCCGGTCCGGCACCTGAATGCCCGGCACCCGCTCGTTCAGGTAGTTTGCCATGGTGACGGATCTGATCGGAATGATGCCCGCCAGAATCGGCACGGGCACCGCGCCGGCCTGCTCCAGGAAGCGCTCAAAATCATCGGCTGCATACACTGCCTGGGTCTGCAGAAAGCGGGCGCCGCCCTCGATTTTGCGATGCATATTGCTCAGCTCTTTCTGCAGGTCGGCCGCGCCGGGATTGACAACCGAGCCGAGGAAGAAGTCTGTCGCCTGATTGAGTGGATTGCCGCTGAAATCTGCACCGTCATTGAGTGAAGCCGCGGCTTCCAGCAACTGTGAGGCAAACAGGTCGAATACCGGTTTGGCCTCTGGGTGGTCGCCGTTGGCCGGCGGATCGCCGCCCATGAAGACGAGATTCTGGATGCCCAAGGCCGCTGCCGCGAGCATGCTGGCTTGCAGTGCAATCCGGTTTTTATCGCGAGAGGTCATTTGGACGATGGGCTCAAAGCCATGATCAAGCAGCAAATGCGCCGCTGCGACCGGATCCATTGCCATGCGGGCGGCATGGGATTCAGTCAGGTTGTATGCATGCACGAGACCGCGCAGTTTTTCGGCTTTTTCGAACAGCGAGTCGAGACTGATGCCTTTGGGCGGGTTCAGCTCGCAGGTCACTGCGAACTCGCCGCTTTCGATGGTTTGTCGCAGACTCATTTTGGATCAGCAATTCGATTGAGATGTTTGCGAGCGCTTCATTTGAAGCGCGTGACAAAGGCGCTCATTCTAAAACAATCGATATGGCTCAGATGCAAAATTTGGGGAATTATAACGAATAGTGCCCAAAATAGTGTATAATACCTGGCAGGATTTTGACAAAAAACTGACAGAATTACTATAAAGGTAAAGAGCAATGCAGACTGCGCCCGGAAAAAGCTACCGCAAAGGACTGTCGCTGATTGAGATTATGGATATGTTTTCCAACAATGAGACAGCTGAGAAATGGTTCATTGAAGCCCGCTGGAAAGACGGCATCTACTGCCCGCACTGCGGATCAGAGAATGTGCTGACCGGCGCAAGGCACAAGACAATGCCGTTTCGCTGCCGGAATCGCAAAGTCTGCGGCAAGCGGTTCAGCGTCAAGACCGGCACAGTCATGGAAAGCTCGAACCTTGATTATCGAACTTGGGCGATTGCCACTTACCTGATGACCACCAGCCTGAAAAGTGTATCGTCCATGAAACTGCGACGCGACCTGAAAATTGCGCAGCCCTCAGCTTGGCGGCTGGCACACCGGATCCGCAAGGCCTATGAGCAGGGCGATACAGCCATGTTCAGCGGCACAGTGGAAGTGGATGAGACTTACATGGGCGGGAAAGAGACCAGCAAGCATTCCAGCAAAAAGCTGAATGCCGGACGCGGCGGGGTTGGCAAGACTGCTGTAATCGGAATGAAAGAGCGGGAATCAAACCAGGTGTCCGCCAGAGTGATTGAGAATACCAAGCGGGCGACTTTGCAAGGATTTGTGGCGGACAATGCCAAGCCGAATTCTACAGTCTACACAGACGATCACAAAAGCTACGAGGGCATGGTCGATTTCGAGCATGACACTGTCAAGCACTCGGTCGGCGAGTATGTCAAAGGACAGGCGCATATCAACGGCATTGAGTCGTTCTGGGCAGTTCTGAAACGGGCGCATAAAGGCACATTCCACAAGATCAGCCGCCAGCACCTGCACCGCTATGTGTCCGAGTTTGCGGGCAAGCACAATATCCGGTCGCTGGATACCATCGACCAGATGACCGGCATCGTCAGGGGCATGGAGGGCAAGCGGCTGACTTGCAGGGATCTGAAAGCTGACAGGGTGTGAATTATGCTGGCCCGCCCTTTGGAAGCGTCTGCTGTTTCAGATGCCTGTGTACAGCTGGGCAAACTGAAAATGAATTGTCCCGCGCAGCAGGCGGCAGCCATGATGAAAAAATCCAAACCCGACTTGAAAAAATCCAAGACTGACCTGCGCATCAATGCCACGCCGGAGCAGGTGAGGGCTGCGCTGGTTCGCGGTGGCGCGCCGCGGCAGAGAAAAGCGGCGTCAATTCACAAGCAGAGAGTTCGCTGACCGGATTGGCGGCGGCGCGGTTTGGGCACTATTCGTTATAATTCCCAAAATTTGCCACTCTCGCCGCACCTGCTCGGGCGGCTGCGCTCGCAGCAATGATTCGCAATTGGCGATATACTTTAGGCAGGCGACTGTGAGCAGACACCCCCCCCCTGAAAGGGCTCGCAGGCGCAAACTGAAGCTCAATCTCGCTGTTTGCGATCAGCAGCTTGACACCTAAAGCTATCCGAGGCGGGAGTTTTCCATGAAAGGCAGCTGTCTTTGCCGAGCCGTGAGATACGAATACAGCGGCCGGCCTGAAGCCCCTCTATGCTGCCACTGCAGCCAATGCCGCAAGCAGTCCGGACATGTATTTGCAGCGGCTCGGGTATGCGAGTCCGATCTGCAAGTGCGCGGCGAGGTGCGCTGGTTTGCATCATCGGCGACGGCCAAGCGCGGCTTTTGCCCGATCTGCGGCTCTTTTCTGTTCTGGAAAGCCATACATGAGGATACGATCCAGGTTTCGCTGGGTACGCTTGATGGGGACACGGGGGTCAAATTGGAGCAGCATGTCTACACGGCATTCAAAGGCGACTATTACGAAATTGCCGATGATGCTGAGCAATTCGCAACAGAACCTGCGGCATCGTCAGCATGATATGTTCCTTGCCAGCGGTCGATGACTGCTTGAGCCGTTGACCTGCAGCGATCATTTTGTACGCGGCCTTGAATTTCTGTGGGGTGATGGTTTTTTGTCACCCGGCGGCCCATGGGAGCTGCGTGAAATTCTAAAATTCATCAGCATTATCGGCAAAGATGTGCTGGACATCGGCTGCGGCATCGGCGGCTGCGACCGGCTGCTGGCAACCGAGCATGGTGGGTGCCCGCAAGGTTATTGCGGTCGATGTGGAGGAAGGTCTCATCGACCGTGCTCAGCGTGATGCTCTCGCTGCCGGACTGGCTGAGAGTATTGAGCATCAGCCGGCTTGTCCGCCGCCGCTGCCTTTCGATGACGCAAGTTTCGATGCGGTTTTTTCCAAGGATGCTATTGTCCACGTGTCCGACAAGCTGGGCTTGTATCGGGAGATCTTCCGGGTTCTCAAGCCAGGCGGCTTCTTTGTCGGCGCAGACTGGCTTGGAAGCGAGCAAACCAGTGTCAATCTGAGCTTGTCGCAGACTGGCTGGACTATGCGGGCCTTGAGTTTTACTTTTGCACTGATGATCAATTGTATCGAATTCTGCACCAGGCTGGTTTTGTCAACTCCAGAACGCAGGATCGCAATTGCTGGCATTGTGTGCTGATTCAAGACGAGCTGGCGAAAGTCAGCGGTGCTCGGCGAGATGAGTTTGCTCGCCTGTTTGGCGCTGAGTCAGCGGAATTCAGATACGAGAGCTCGCTGCGCAAACAGCGTGTACTCGATGCCGGCGAGTTGCGTCCGACACGGATTTATGCCTATGCCGGCACGTAAACGCCAAGCAGCGCCCGGCGGCATCAGACCATGGCTGTCTCTCGCTAGATCCCGCATATGAATTGCGCTTCGTAGAGAGGCCAGATTTCCACTGGGCGGCGGGTGAAATCATGCTGCTTGCCTGCCAGGATAATCGCCCGAGAAGGATTGTATCGCTCCAGGTACGAGCGCAGGCTGCGGGCTCGAGTGCGCACGGAGCTTTTGACCTCTACTGGAATGAAGGCATCATCTTGACTTTGGTGAATAAACTCAATTTCAGCTCTGGCCATTTGCCATGAATAGGTTGGACGGCCGCTGCGAGCGGTCAGCTCCTGCTGTACAAAATTCTCCGCAAAGTAGCCCTTGTAGTCGTAATTCTGATCCACCTGAGTCCGGTAAGAGATGTTGAGCATATGCCCAAGCAGACCGATATCAAACAAGTACAGCTTGAAGATATTGGCTCGAATTTTTGATTGCAAGGGCGCTGCGGGCCTGCCGCTGATCGGATAGCATTGATGGACTAGTTTGCTTTTCACCAGCCAGTCAACGGGTCCCTGCAGCTGCTGGTGTCGCTGCTGTTTGTCGATCACACCTTTGTATTTGAACCGCTGAGCAGAATTGTCCTGATAAGCGGCTAATTGACGCGGGACCGATGAGAATACTGCGTCGATATGCAGCGCGTTGAGTTTGCCCGCCTGCTTCCCGAAATCCTGCCGATAACCGAAAAGCAAGTCGCGATGAATCTGCGTGACCTCGCTGACCCGCTCCGCCAGTTTTGCCTGAGCGTCAAACCAGTGCGCGACTGCCTCTGGCAGGCCTCCGACAAAATAGTAATCAAGCAGCATCCGCCAGAGCTGCTGGAAGACTGCTTTATCGGGTCGCCGCTGTAAAAAAGATTCCAGTAGCTTGAGGTTGCCGCTGGCCTGCAAAAATTCCTCAAAACACAATGGAAACAGTTCCTGATAGTGCACCGAACCTACTGGAAACGAATCCAGCAGACCTAGATTGGAACCGGTTGCGCAGACATAAGCGAACGGCAGGTCTTCGGCAAAATATTTCAGCGAGCTCACGGCTCTCGGACAATCCCCGATCTCATCAAGAAAAATCATATCCCGCTGCAGGTCAATGCGAGCATTGAGGCGCAGCTCAATCAGTTCCACCAATCTGTACGGATCAAGAGAATCAGAAAAAATGCCTGACAGTGTCGGATCCAGCCGGAAATCAAGCCGATGCACTTCTCGAAAATGACTTTTTCCGACCAGCTCCGCAATCAGACAGGTTTTGCCCACTTGCCGAGCGCCACCCAGAAGCAAAGGCTTGCGACGGGATTGATTGATCCATTGCAGAATTTTGCTGACTTTGGAGCGCGCAAGCATGGAGAATTTCGACCAAAAGCAGAGAACTAGCTTTATACAATTCAATCGAAATGAAATATATCACTATTATGCGCATAAAAAAGATAGAAAACACATTATTATGCGCATAAAAATTTAACCTGCAGTGCCTCGAAAACCTTGGCTCCGCTTTTTGCACGCTGTAGCGGAGGGCAATCAGGGCCCGAGACCGACTGCAGAATCAGTGCGCAATATGCAGAAGGGTTGCTTGCTAGCGCAAGCGAGAGTATGATCCAGTCAATATCGGATGTGCCCGCAATGCGGAGGATGGCTGAAGATCGATCATCGCCGGTGTGTGAAGGCTGAAGAGGCGCTTTGGGCAGTCCGCAGCAGCGCACTGGATTTCCGAAGTTCGGAATTCGTCAAAGCAAAGGGTGCACAGGCAAGTACGTTCGTTTGTCTGGATTCAGTTGGCTGGGGTGGAGCTCAATCTTGCGCCAGTGGTCGGCACAGGCGCAATCAGTGATGACTGTCTCCTCCCATCCTGCATGCGACCCTGTTTGCAGCCGGCGCAGACTGCAATCGCTCGCGCCTGTGCGCACAAACGCGTCAGTCTTTATGCTTGATCGGTTGCAAAGATGACCGCCAGCACTCGTAGCGCACGGAGAATGCTCCCTCTCGTTGCATCTGGCGATCAGAGGCATATTTGAACGCATGGCCTCGCAAAGGCCGCGACAGAATTACAATGCAGGCTGAGCCTTGCTCCCCGCAGCAGACGACCCTCGTGTTCCAGTCGACTGGGTTACGGATTCATTAGCTTCGAAGGCAAAAATTTCCCATCGCGCTGGTCGTTTTTCCACCCAGTGTATAGGGGTGCGCTAAAAACGGCAGCATCGCTTGGTTTAACGAGCCGAAGATAGCGGAAAGGTCCGTACTCTTGAACCGACCGCCTGTGATCATGAACGTCGCCTCATTGCAATCCCCGGCCTTAACGCCCCCGGGGGTGACGGAATTAACTCCAGTCGGAATTAACTCCAGTAAGAAAGTCGCCTAGGCTTATATGTTCGAATGACCTGTGTGGAGTAAGGTCTATATGGAAAGGTCCATTTTCTGTATCGCTCACCTTTATTTTGTATCTCACGCTCAAGCCGCCGGGAAAGGGCCAGGTGGTCTTGCTGCCAGAAACAGCCGGCTGAACCCGAGCGCCGTTTCCATCCACGATCTCTACTACAAAGTTTGATGCAGTCTCATCATAACTCACCACGGCCCAGCTGCGGCATCGGCAGAATTCGGTCCAGGGGCCCGGGTTCCGGACCCCGCTGGCTCTATTCTCCATAAAGCAGGATGCCGGCATGGGCGGGTTATAGGTTGCTCCGCTGCTGCTGTTCGCTGGGCAGGCCAGCGCTGCGCCATCCCACAGCGGGGTCATCAGTACCGCGGCCGCAAAGAGGACGGCGGCTAATTTCAGGGGGGGCGGAAGCCGCCATAAACGCTAAGTTTTTCATTTTCAAACTGTCAATGGTTCTGAATCTCATGATTTTTGGAAGGTTTGATCTTGTTTTCGGCAAATTCAGGCATTTTCTACCGCCAGAATCATCCTTCATAAGACAGCCATGCAACAAGTCAGCGCATATGCGAGAGTCGTTTTGAGGCAAGCCTCTTTGGCTGATATCCTGCCTCATTATTATTGGTTCCACTTCCTAAGGAAAAATTTATTTTCAAACGGCCGCAAGACCGAGCCGGGCATTGCCTTGCGGCCGCGATATATGCGCCGGCGCTGTTGTCGATAGTGACTAATCATGCTGCATCCTGCTCTAGCAAATTCCATCATGGATCGGGCCCACAGGCGATTGGAAATTGTGCGAGCAAGATGCGCGTTACGCCTCAGCCGGAAGCGCCGCATCATCATCCAGCGTTTGCGAAACAGCTCAAGCAATGATATTGCTTTGCGACCATGTTTCCTCCAAGCTCTTTTTTGCCATCCGATGCAGTCTCTCCAAGCATATTGATGCGATTGCATTGCATCACATACGGGCAATCAAGTGTATGATTGCTATAATTCAGGCTGTCGTTGCATTGCAATTTTTTCAATTTTTTTGCCAATGAGCCGGCACAGTTGAGCGAATCATCTGCGGGCCGGCGCAAACCTGGATTGGCCTGCAGCTGCAAATGCGACTTGGGCTGATTTTCTCTATCAACCAGCGAGTTCGATTATGCATATTCTCTTTGCGGACAAATTCCCCGAAACGCAGCTTAAGACGCTGCAGGATGCCGGCCATCAAACCCATTACGAACCGGGATTGCCGGCAGAAGATCTGGCTGCGGCTATCCCAGGCAAGGAGATTCTGGTGGTGCGCAGCACCCGTGTCACACAAGAAACGATTGAAGCGGGAGAGGCGCTTTCAATCATTATCCGGGCCGGCGCAGGCACCAATACCATCGACAAGGACAGCGCGGCTCGCCGGGGTATTCCAGTATGCAACGTGCCAGGCAAGAATGCAGTCGCCGTCGCCGAGCTGACCATGGGTCTGCTGCTGAGCATTGATCGCAGAATTCCAGACAATGTCGCAGAGCTTCGAGCTGGAAAATGGGACAAGAAAAAATTCTCCGCAGCGCGCGGACTTCTCGGCCAGACACTAGGCATTGTCGGGGCGGGATCGATTGGAATGGCTGTGGCGGAACGAGCTTTTGCGTTCGGACTTCAGATCATCATGCAGGACAAGCCGAATCGCTCGGAACAGATACTGCAAAAGATGAATGCCCTGCAGATCCGCACAGTCGCAACCTTGGAGGAATTGGCTGCCGCCAGCGATATTGTGACAGTGCATGTTCCAGCGCTGCCCGCCACTGAGGGACTGATCAGCGAAAGCTTTCTTTCGCATATGAAAGCCGGCGCAATCTTGCTCAACACCTCGCGCGGCGATGTTGTCGATGAGCCGGCGCTGATCGCGGCGCTGGACCGCAAAGGGCTGCGAGCCGGATTGGATGTTTATGCCGGCGAGCCGGGTGCGGCTCAAGGCACGTTCCATTCCGCTCTGGCGCAGCATCCCAGCGTCTATGGCACCCACCACATCGGCGCCTCTACCGAACAGGCGCAGGACGCTGTAGCGGCCGGCGTGCTGGAAATCATCAGCGAGTTTGAGCAGCGGCGCGTGATCAATCAAGTCAATTGATGGGGTCAGGCCGCCATAGCACTCATTACAACGCATGCACACGAAGAAAATTGGGAGTAATTTCAAATGAGCGAGCGAGCATACAATTTTTGCCCAGGCCCCTGTATTTTGCCATTGGAGGTTTTGCAGGAAACGCAGGCGGAATTAGTCAATTATCAAAACACCGGCATTTCGCTGATTGAGCACAGTCACCGCGGAACCGAGTTCAGCGAGGTGCACACCGAGGCCTGCGAATTGGTGCGTGAGCTTTTGCGGGTGCCGGAAGGGTTTTCCATCCTGTTTATCCAAGGCGGCGCCACACTGCAGTTTGCCATGTCTGCGATGAATCTGCTGGGACCTGGCAAGAAAGCCGGGTTTGTGAACAGCGGACATTGGGCCAAGCTGGCCATCAAAGATGCGAATCTGTATGGTGAGACGTATATGGCCTGGGATGGCGCCGCTGGCAGTTTCACCCGCATGCCGGCCAGCAGCGAGCTCCAAATGCAGTCCGATACGCGCTATCTGCACATCACCACCAATGAGACCATTGGCGGTGTCCGCCTGTTTGAATGGCCCGATGTGGGTGTGCCGCTCGTCGCAGACATGTCTTCAGATTACTTTTCCAGAGCGATTCCGTGGAACTTGATGGATATCGCCTATGGCGGAGTGCAGAAAAACCTAGGGCCGTCCGGCGCCGCACTGGTGATCCTGCGCGATTCCATCTTGGATGATGCCGTGCAAGAATTGCCAGCGTACCTGAATTACCGCACACACGTGAAGAGTCAGTCGCTGTTCAACACTCCGCCTGTGTTTACGATCTATGTTGTCGGCAAGGTCCTCAAACGCTACAAAGAGCTTGGCGGCATTGACATGTTTGAGCGGCTCTCGATTGAAAAGAGCGGATACATTTACGATGCGATTGATGCCAGCGGCGGGTTTTATAACTGCCCGGTCAGCGGAGACAGCCGCTCGCGCATGAATGTGGTGTTTCGCTTGCCTGGCGATGCGCTCGAAGCAGCGTTTCTGGCGCAGGCCAAAGCGGAGAGCCTGGTCAACCTCAAAGGGCACCGCAGCGTGGGCGGAATTCGCGCCAGCATCTACAACTCGCTGCCGATGGAGGGCGCTCAGAAACTTGCGGATTTCATGAATCGATTTCGTGCTGCAAATTAATCGCGTTTGACACCGCTGTTTGGAAAGGCAATTGCCTCAGATCAGCAAATTTGTCGGCCATCTGGTGCGTCCGCAGCGGGCATGCAGTGTTGTTACGCCGGCGTACGATGCCATGACGCCGGCGCAGCGCCGCACATTTGCGGGACGCAATCCTGGCAACTATGTCAACGTGATGCGTTCGCTGGATGAGTTTGACGAGCGCAACAAACCCACGCTTGAAGAAGTTCTGGCCCACAATCAGTCTCATCTGCAGTGGCTGCTGGACAGCGATGCCTTTGAGCTCACACCGCATCCGGCTTATTATCTCTATCAGCTCAAATGCGGCGCGCATGAGCAGACTGGCCTGATCGCAAATATGCCGGTTGCCGACTACACTGACTCGCGGCTGAAAAAGCATGAGGATACCCAGCGCCAAAAAGAGGATATGCTGGTGCGCTATCAGGAGGCTGTCGGTGTCACCTCAAGTCCAATCTGTGTGGCATACGCGGATCGCGGTGGCATTGACGATGCGGTCCGACAGGTCAAGACTGGCGTGCCATGTCTGAAGTTTTCTGCCTGGGATGAGGTGGAGCAGACAGTCTGGCGTGTTGATGATGCTCAAGTCGAGCAGATGCTGGCCGATGAGTTTGCGCAGGTTGAGCACACTTATCTGACCGACGGTCACCACCGCTGCGCTTCAGGCGCGCGTTTTGCTGAATTGGTCAGACAGCGAAGCGCCGGCGCGACCCTGCTGCCGAATGCCGAGCAGCTGCTGGTTGCGCTGTTTCCCCAAAGCCAGCTGAAAATTCATTCATATTTCCGCTGTGTTCGCGATCTTGGCGGGATGACTGTCGCACAGCTGGTCAGCGCCATTGAGGCGGCCGGCATTGAAGTCGAGCGGCAGCCCATCGAGTCAGATCAACTGTTGCCTCAGGCGAGTCGGCAGATTACGATGATTGCGGGTTGCCGCGCTTTTCGCTTGCGGATTCCCGAGGCGCTGGTACCCGAGCGGGATCCGGTGGGCCGTCTGGATGTCTCAATATTGCAAAATAAGATTCTCGCGCCGATCCTGAGCATTCGCGATGCCCGGGGTGATGATCGGCTCAGCTATGCGCCAGGCGTTGAGGGGATATCTATTCTCAAGGAGCGGTGCAGTTCCGACTGGCAGGTCGGTTTTGCCTGTGTGGACACAAAGATTGAGGAGGTCATCGAAGTTGCGGATGCCGCGCAGACGATGCCGCCCAAGTCAACATGGTTTGATCCAAAACTGAGAGCTGGAATCTTCCTTCGGCAGTGCGTCTGAGTCAAGACGCAAAGCGGATGCGTATCTGCAGGCCGCGGCCGGCCGAGGCCGACGCAGTGTCAACCGCGCCGCAAGCGAGGCAGCTCAGTGATTATGATCTTCGAGCGTCGACGGACCCTTTCCGCGAAATGCGAAAACAGCGATGACGCTGATGATAATCGGTGCGATGATAAGTGCGATAACGAGTGATTCGACCATGGCTTTGTGAGCGTGTTTAAATCTGAGTGCAGTGGCCTGACGGCCCATTCATGTCTGGGCAGGTTTCAAGAAGCTTTGCGCATTGGTGTGATCCCTGTCGGTCTGGCAAAATCACAATCATGCTCTAATGCCGGGATCATCTGACGCGCTTTGATCACCTCTTGGGTATCCACCTCGGCCATTATATAGCCGCGCTTCTCGCCGCCGTCGGCTAGAATTCGGCCCCATGGGTCGACGATCAGCGAGTGGCCATAGGTTTTCGCCTTGCCGTGATCGCCGAATTGACATGGTGCAATGATATAGCTGCCCGTCTCAATGGCGCGGCTCCTGAGCAGCACATGCCAGTGGGCTTGGCCGGTGGTGCGGGTGAATGCCGCCGGCACCGCCATCATGGATGCTCCGGCGTGGGCCAGAGCGCGATACAGGTAGGCAAAGCGAAGGTCGTAGCAAACAGAAAGCCCCAGCACCATGCCTGGCAGATTGACTGTGACGGCTTTTGACCCGGGAGTAAATAGATTGGATTCGCGGTAGGTTTCGCCGTTTGGCAGGTTGACATCGAACATGTGGATCTTGTCATAGCGGGCCGCCACACCGCCCTGCGGATTCAGCATGATGGATCGATTGCGCATATGGCCCTTGGCATCATGCACTGCCAGAGAACCCAGCAAGATCCATGCATTCAGCTCGCTGGCTAAAGACTTCATAGCGGCGAGTGCGGGATGCAGGTCTTCTTCGCAAGGACTGACCTCAAGGCCGTACTCATCTAGATGAAGATAAGCAAAAAACTCGGCCAGGCAAAGCAGCCGCGCACCGTCAGTGGCAGCGTTGCGGCAAAGGTCAGCCGCGTCATCAATCGTTTGCGCCATATTTTGGGTGGCGCAGTTTTGTATGCAGGCGACGTTCAGCTTCATCAGGGCTTTCAGTTGGGTGTTGCTCGACAAATCAAGATTTTAGCAAAAGTGAGCTGGTCAATATTGACTAATGTCAAGGCAGGTCTATGGTGTCGCGGAAATAGAATATGCTCTCGTTGATTTTTGCGCAGCGAGGCTTTAGGGACGGAGGAATACATGGTGAAACTGATCGAGTCGGGATCTGTTTGATTTGCCAGTGCTGCAGCGATTTTCGAGTATGATTGCGAAAATCGGCAGTGGCCCAGTTTGAAAATCCGCCTGTTGCCTGCTGAAATGGGTATAATCAACGAAATATCATTTCACTCTGGAGAACGAAAATGAAAGATTACCTTAATTTACCCCCCCCCTCGCTAAACTAGCAACCCTCCTGCTGCTTGCGGCCCTCGCATGGCCGGCGCAGGCCCAGCAGCTGGCGCCGCTGGTTATTCCGGCGACTACCGGCACGGTAGCCTGCACGGAAGGTGGCTCGCCAGAGCTCAATCAGCAAATTTTTTCTATCGGGATTCCCACACAAAACAGCCTGACATTCAACATTAATAGCATCCCGTATGTCAATTCATTCAATGTATATGCGGGGGTTCAAGAAGGGGGGATGGGTACTCCACAGCAGGTTAAAAATCTCGGTTCATCCCAACCGCTGGCGGCACAGTCCGGCACTTTCTCGAGCCTGAAGAAGAATACGCGCTACACAGTCGTTCTATACAACGATACCGAAAACCCATATTCAAATCCGCTTGACCGCCGCTGCTTCAAGACCCGGGGCGAGTTCACGAATGCGGAGCAGAACCTGGTTTTGTCTGAAGGCACTTGGGGACCCAACCTAGCCCAATATAACCGGACCGGGTGCTATGCGGTGGCCAGCACGCGGCAGGACATTCGGGACTGCTATTGCAACGGCACCCGGGGCGGAACACACATCCTCGCCGGCCAGACTGTGGCGAGCCAGGCGCAAAGGCAGTATCTCAATTGTCCGGACCTCGACAGCTGAGCCGTCCGGCTATCTGGAGTGCGGGCCACGCGAGGGCGTCAATCCGGAACCGGATATCGCTGGAGGATCGCGGAACCTCCCGAACACAGGGCGGACTGCGGACCATCTTTTGCCGCAAGATGTTTTTGCAATTTTCAGACAGGGCCAATGCCAACAATTCAAACTGAGACACTGCCCGAAAATCAGCCTATTTTGCAGAATGCCCAAATGCAGTATAATGCCGGCCTTCACTTCAGCTTGAGGAGATTAGCTAAAATGAACATTCGACAAAATTCATTCCCCTCCCTGACACTTCTGTCCGCGGGCATCCTGCTAGGCATCATTAGCCTGTCGGCGGCTGTCGCGCAAGATAGGTCCATTGAGCCCATCCCCAATATCAAAGCCGATGCATGGTCCAGACCGCATGGCAGCTATGCCTCTTTCCGCATCCTCCTGGAAAATAAGGCGCAGGATCGCGTGAAGGGGGGGGCCTTGAACATCACCTATGAGATTGCTTGTGCGACAATGAACCCGATGGCCAGCTGCCCTGCCCCTATCCGCCGAAATACCAAGATGCCATGCGGGGAGGACGAGGCGGGGTTGATCTCTGTCAACCTGAGCCAAGCCCCCTACAACAACCCCCGCCTGAAGCCCTACACACTCACCCTGACGATCAAGAGAATCGAATTCAATGCATGGGATGACGCGACGGTCGACAGAATCAACACGGCATACCCCCAGCGCTATCAGTACAATCCAAATCCAAATAAGGGGCTCTATGGAGCCTATGAAAGGGTCGATGGGGATACCTGCGAAAAGATCAACCATTCCCCCGCAAGTGTGACGAGTCAGGACAGCGACTGGAATGCGGTTGTCACCGTGAACTGACGGCCATGATCTCCCGTGCCGACTGCTTCCGCCAGCGCACCCGCGAGCGGCGGTTGAATGGCGCGACTTCGCAGTGAAGGCGCTGTGATCGGATACAGAGACCTGCAAGGGCGGTCGGCTGACTGCCCGTGCGGCTTGCTTGGCGCCGGGCTTGTGACCGCGTTGCGTTGCGGTCAAGTTCGGCTGCAGTTCTGCAAGCCATGATTTGAGTTTGATTGCAAAATTGGCCTAGGTAAGCTCCAAGCGCAAATTTCGCCCAACCGCCTTTGCAGCGCGCGCCACAGTGCACTGATCGTGATGCCGGCATTATTTGGGTCTGACAGCCGCTCAAGCTGGGGCCGGCTGGTGCGCATACGCCGTGCCATTTCTGTTTTGGATATGCCCTGATTTTTGATTTCTGCAGTGAGCTGATAGGCCAAAACCCGTTTCACTGCTTGTTCAGTCGCAGATTCATAAATGTCCTGCTCCATAAGAAAATCTTCAAAGTATTGTCCAGGTTTTCCTTTTTCGCTAGTCATGTTAAACCTCTCATTGTGCTGGCAGCGATTTCGAGCTCAAGTTTAGGCGTTTTCTGGATCTTTTTTATGAATCCATGGAGCAGGATCATTTCACCTTGATGGATGCAAAACAGGATGCGAGCGATTCTATTGTTTTGCAGATCAGTCTGAATTTCCCAGAGGCCGTTTTGATCCTTAATTTTTCGCCAAATTGGCATTCCGATTGGTCATCCGAATTCTGCGGTACGAATATCATCGCCGATTCGTTTGCGTTCATTCGCATTTAATTTCAGAGGCCACTCACGAGCAGGGGTGCGACCAGCTGCCGATTCAAAAAAACGGGCAGGCAATCGCATTGACGGTCTCATGATTTAAGCACCATATATAGTACAGTACAATAGATTCAGTTCGCTGTGGCGAAAAGATTGATTCAGTTTACCCTACTGATATCTCAGAGTCAGTTGGCATTTATTTTGAGTATTGAAAAAGTTTGGATAACATTGCGACCGGGCCAGCCAAGTCGAATGACTTGATACCAATAAGGCTTAATCCAGATAGAGATTCGATTTTGAGTCAAGTTTTATATTGACGGCGACAACTGCGCCTCTTGTACAAGTTTATCCGGCACTCGGTATCCAAGCCACTCGGCAGCGCGCTGAACTGCCGGGTCTGCGTTTGCGCTGCGCACGTGGACAAGGTGCATCTCATCATTTATCACAGAGACTCCCTCGAATGCTAGGGGTTTGGCCTCAGAACAGAAAAAAGGCAACAAAACCCCGAACCCCAAAAAGAGGATAAATTCGCCGAACTCTGTTGCTGTCATAATCTTCTGCCATCAGCGTCGCCGGCAGCTGTGATACGGACTTTTTGCAAACAAAACTCTGCGACAAAAGATTTTCGGTGACGACAGGCACTGTCACGGAATGTGCTAAAGTCGGTTTATAGGTAGCTTCAAAGAGAATTCGGTATAACTCAAAGTTCTGCCTTGGTTCTTGATTCACCGATGGCATCAGGCTCTTAAAACAGCGGAAAATAAGTTCTCAGGGCCAGTTAAATTGGGCGGCGCAAACGCACCAAGAACAAGCCTGAAAGATTGAACTCTGGGCGCGGCACCGCCGACAAGATTGCGGGGGCAGGTGCAAAGGATTGTGATTCAAACGAAGTCAGTGTTGAAGTCGCAGCAAGAGTGCCAGTGCCGCGACGAGGCACCGCTGCATATGACAACACACAGTCAGCCTCAGCCGCTCATAAAGATGACGCAAACACTATCCCAACTCGAACAAAAACCATTTGGCAAACTCTTGCTGCGAGAAATGTGAGTTATTTGGTGTCCAGATGATGGAGTATGCAACTGCTATAAAGCACCGGTCAGAAATCAGTGATGCGACAAGCGATTCCATTATGTTTGATCAGATAGTTGCTGGAGACGCATCTGTAATTCTGAGAAAATTGCCTCCAATGAGTGTTGATTTGAGTTTCTGGTCTCCTCCTTGTCACGTTGGCAAATCTTACGAGAAAGACATCACCTTCGACAATTGGAAGTCAATGCTCCAAGATGTGATTGCCTGTCATTCTTGCGTTTTGCGTGATGGCGGTTTCCTTGTCATCAACATTGCAGACATATTGTGTTTCGCTGATCGAAATATCCCCCGTTTTCAAGCTGACAATGCCAATGGGAAAAGCACAAAGTAACCCGTGAGGATGTGATTGAGGTTCAGCGCAAGAATCCAGCAGCGAGCCGATACGAATTGGCGCTGCTGCTTGGATGCAGTGAACAGACAGTGCAAAGAAGGCTTGAAAACAATAATGTGCGCGGCGGCAAGAATCAGCCGCAGACAAAAGTCATGCTGACGGGTGGCTTGATAGTTGAGTGGGCGGAAGCGGCTGGCTTTTATCTTTATGATCGCCGCATATGGCAGAAAGATCCATGCTGGGCAAACAGCAGATGGCATTCAACATCTTACCGATCAGTTGATGAGTTTGAATACTTGTATGTATTCTGGAAACCAGGGATCGTCTCTGATGAGCGGGATAGGCTGGTCAGTGAGGAGTGGTCGGAGTGGGGTTCGCGCGGTGTCTGGAGAATTCCGTCTGTAAGACGAAATTATCGCCACGAGGCAGAGTTTCCTGAAGCGCTGGCTGATCGTGTGATTCGTCTCTTCTCTCCTGAAAAAGGTACTGCTATAGATCCATTTGTCGGTACCGGAACTACCACCACGGTGGCCAAGCGTCTCGGACGGCGCTGGCTTGGCATAGATATCAATAGCGAGTATGTTAGGATTGCTGAGGAAAGAACTGGTGACGCCCGACCAGGTTGAACATCTTGAGCGTACTGTGATGTCCATGGTAGTGCAGGCATTTCGAGATTATTGGAACGAGGCGGTAACCATCTTCCAAGAGGAGACAGATCAGCCGCAAGATATCGCAGAGGATATTACCCGAGAAGCGATTAATGCGATGGGGGTTTCTGGAACGCAAGATAGGCTTTATGGCAAAGTTGATGTAAACAAGGCAGTTTACGCATTCTTGCCTCACCCGGTCCCGGTTGCTTTGATGCTGGATGCCAAAGCCGAAAAGCCAAATGGCAACAAAACCGCTGCAATTCAGATGTCAGATGTCGCAGACATCCATGGGTGTTCGTTTGTATCGTAAAGGGATAGCTCTGGACGAGCGTGGTAAGCTTCCAGTTATCATCTACCGTAATGGACGTGATTATCGGGTGGTGACAATCATTGCAAAGTTCGTTTATAAGGAAGCAAGTCAAGGGCATACTTTGCTGCGAATTATTGTCGCTTGCATTCCGAGCAAAGAATTGCAAAGTGACTATAACCCGACGGCCAATAAAACAGTTTGGCGAGTAGGCAGAGATGCGCCAACTCTTGGCGAAGATTTCCGAGTACGATTGAATTATGTGGAATTGCGAAAAAAAAGCTGAATGGGGGGTACAAGAAATTCTCGACTGACAAGCGGCAAATGAACAGCAGACGCAATTTATACATACGCCCAAGGCTTAAGCTGAGGCAGATTTGATAGTCAGGCCATCTTTGAAACAGCAATTAATTCACTTGCCGAACCATAGAAGGCGAATTGAGAATTTGGCTAATGCAGCATATATACTTCGCAGTCCATTTTCCTGCCAAAGGGCATTCAAAATATGCGAGATAAATAGGTTAAAGTGAAGTACGGATATGACAGCAGAAAATGTAGGGATAGTAATATCGATTACAGCGCTTCTAGCGGTGGTTGGCCTTATTTTCAAATTTGGAAAATGGTACGGTGAGGTTAATAGCGATCAAGCAAGGTTTAGCGATTTCATAAAAGAAATTCGTAAAGATATAAAAGACATTCTTAGCAGACTCCCGCCTGCACCGACAACAGGCTCAAGCCCAATTCAACTTACAGAAATTGGAGAACGAATATCGAATCACATCAGCGCTAAAGAGTGGGCGGCAACGGAAGCGGATAATCTTGCGCCGAAAACTAAAGATATGAATGCTTTTGAGATACAGACATTATCATTTGATCATGCGAAATCATTCGAACCAGACGCGTCCTTGTTGAGCAAGATGCAAGAATCTGCATTCGAATCAGGAATCAATTTAGAGGGTGTAAAAGAGGTTCTTGGTGTTGAGCTCAGAGACTGTTTGCTTCAAATGAACGATTTCAATCGCTCTTCTATCAACTGACAAATATAACTTCCCAGTGAGCTGGGCATAGCCTGAGCGATTGTCTCAGATGCCTTGCTGCTCATCTATGCAACCCCCATTTACCCCATTTAATGCAGTGCCATATTTGTCGGGTGCCGATCGCACCGCATGCGAGCCAGTTACACAGTTTGAAGCGGCACAAATACAGTTGCCGTCATTCCCCTATCATTGTGCTGGCGCCTGCCCCGTTATCGGCATAACTGCCTCTACAAATCCCACAGCGCAACATCCTTCAATTCGCATTCATATGTTCTCCAGTCATCACTCTGATTCTGGTCACTTCGTCTTTTCGGTATTGAATTGACCATGCAATTGAAACGATAATGTCAGCATGACAATGGCGTGATGAGTCTGAGACACCGACTGGCCGTCTTTGAAAGTACAATGTAGTTCGCTAAGAAGTATCTAGAGCAATGAAAAAGTTAATTTTGCCGGCCGTGTTTTTGGCGGCCGGACTTGTAATCGGTTTTGGTGCCGGCGTGTACACGCTGCCGATCCTGATTGATCGTTTCGCCGAGAAACAGCAGCTCGCGGAGGTGACGCCGGCTGTCGAAACCGATCCGACTGGCATGTTTGATCCCGACAGTCCCGGTTCTGACGCTTTGCACTGGGGCGAAGGCACAGTGCGGGTGTCAGGCGGCAAGATTGTCTTCGAGTCGGATGTTGCATTCGCACCCGGCCCGGACTATCGAATTTATCTGACCCGCAAGTTCGTTGACCGGATAGGCGAATTCGAAAAAATCAAGCCCAATGCCATTCAGGTTGCGAAGCTCAAGACATTTGCCGGTCCGCTTGAATTTGATTTGCCGGCCGACCTGAATATTCATGAATACGATAATGTTGTTATCTGGTGTGAGACATTCTCAATGTACATTGCGAGTGCACGGCTTGAATAGATGCCTCGGCCGCGATGGTCTCGCTCGCGATATGCACGGCAGCTGTATCGACGTTTGACTGTTGCGGGAGTGCCGTTGCACGGATTCCTGCCTGAAAGGTTATCCACTTTGCTGATTTTCCGCAAAACCGGTGAAATCGATCGCTGTGCGTGTTTTTCGTGAGAAAAAAGATTTGGATCACATATAAAAACAATTAATTAGAAGTTTTATCAACTTTTGCGACTATAATTCGAACGATAAATATACATTTTAACTGCAGAGTTGGCATTCATCTCTTCTCAAATCGCCCAATCTTGCAAAACCTGCCGGAAAACAAGTGCTTCGCATGATGGAAAATATCCTTCCATTTGATTCATGCTGACCGCCGCGGAAACGGCTCATCATTTGTCTGTCGATCACATCAACATGGACAGGCGCACTTGACGGAAATCGTTCCACTGACCACTCCGATCATAGGGGTATTGGCCATTTTGGCCTTTACCGTCATTTTGTTTGTGACTGAAGTGGTCCGCGTTGACGTGGTTGCGATCTTCATCATGGTCGTACTGGGACTGACCAGCCTGATTCCTGGTTTTGAGGGACTTGTTCCCGTCGAGCAGCTGTTCAGCGGTTTTTCCAGCAACGCGGTGATTTCCATCATTGCAGTCATGATTATCGGGGCTGCGATCGATAAAACCGGGGCTATGAATCGACTGGCGGCCTCGATTTTGCGGGTTGCGGGGAAAGGCGAGCGCAGCATCATGGCATTGATTTCCGGCACCGTCGGCATCATCTCCGGATTTATGCAGAATATTGGTGCCGCAGCTTTGTTTTTGCCGGTCGTTGATCGCATCAGCAAGCGCAGCGGCGTATCGCCGACCCGGCTGCTGATGCCGATGGGATACTGCGCTATTCTCGGCGGGACGCTGACCATGGTCGGTTCCAGCCCGCTGATTCTTCTCAATGATTTGATTCTTCTCTCGAACGTCCAGCGTCCAGCGGGCACTGCAGAACTGGAAACCTTTTCGCTCTTTGCGGTGACGCCAATTGGCATCATGGCGCTGGCTGTCGGAGGCGTATACTTCTATTTTCTGGGCAAGAAAGTTCTGCCCAAAGGCATTGCCAAAGCGCTGGAGACGGGTGCAATCACCTCGTATGTACAGGACATCTATGGTGTGACCGGGCAGGTTTATGAGCTTTCAGTCAGTCGCAGCAGCACCATGGTCGGCGGCACGATCGGCGACTTTGAGGATGCGACCGGCTATGAGGAGCGGATTATCGCAATCCGAACGGGCAACCGCCTGATCGTTGAGCCCGCGCGCAGCCAGGAAATCACCGCCAACTGCGATATCGCAATCATGGGACGCTACGAAAAAGTACTTGAGTATGCTCGCAATCATAAACTCAATCTCAAGAACGAAATTCGTGTCTTTCAGGAGACTTTCAACCCCTCCGCCTCAGGCATCGCTGAAATCGTGATTCCGCCATCGTCGAGAGCGATCGGCAAAGCTCCGGCGGAACTGGGTTTTCGGCGCAACTATCGCGTGACGCTGCTCGCAGCCTATCGTGATGAGAAGCCGGTACGCGACCATCTGGTTGATCTGACCTTGCGGGCCGGCGACACGCTTGTGGTGCACAGTCTTTGGAGTGATTTGCGCAGATGTCTGGATGCATTCGACTTTGTATCCGTAACCGACTTTCCGCGCGAGGACTTTCGACCGAAAAAGTTCAAATATGCGATCGCAATCTTCTTGCTTACCGTGGGACTGGTGCTGTTCACCGATTTGCAGCTGTCAGCCGCGCTGCTCACCGGTGCGATCTTAATGATTCTCTCAGGCGTAATCAAAATTGAGGAGGCCTACAATTCCATTGGCTGGCAAAGCGTATTTTTGCTCGCAAGCCTCATTCCGCTCGGTGTTGCGGTGCAGTCGTCGGGTACTGCCTATTGGATTGCACAGAATTTTGTCGCCTTGCTCGACGGCATTCATGCGATCTTTCTGCTGGCTGCACTAGCCCTGCTGGCGACTGTGTTTACGCTGGTGATGTCCAACGTCGGCGCAACCGTTCTGTTAGTTCCCATTGCGATCAACATCGCATTTGAGATTGGCGCCAATCCAGCCGTATTTGCATTGACAGTGGCGCTGGCCACTTCCAATTCTTTTTTGATTCCCACGCATCAGGTCAATGCCTTGATTCAGGGTCCAGGCGGATATCGCGTGACTGATTTTATGCGAGCGGGGTCCGGCATGACGATCGGGTTTTTGACTGTCATCATTGCGATGGTTGCACTGCTGTATGGCATCTGAGCCGCATTTTCGGGGATTTTGGCAATCCCGTGAAACGCGCACATGATGCTTCGGCAAAATCCATTTGCCGATAAAATTGCCGCTTCCACTCAATACAAACGGACAGCTGCAGTGTCTAATCATTCAACTTGCGCCGCTTCCATGCCGACTCGGACTCAGCACAGCAGCGGCGGGGACAGGCTAAATTGATGAACACTGCTCGGCTGCTCAGCAGCAGTTGCAAAGATTGACTCCGACAAGAAAAAAACGTCTCGCAGCTGTGGGTCTGATTGTGACCGGCGTATCTGCATCCATCGCTCTGATGCTCAATGCATTTCAGAGCAATCTGCTGTATTTTGTGACCCCCGCTGAAGTGGTTGCCGGGGCAGTTGGGCCGGGGGAGAATTTTCGCATCGGCGGATTGGTCGCTGAAGGCAGTATATCCCGTCCTGACAAGCAGACACTGGCCATTGATTTTGACATCACCGATACGGTCAATACAATACCGGTGCGCTATGTCGGGATCCTGCCCGATCTGTTTCGCGAGGGGCAGGGCGTTGTGGCGAAAGGCAGCCTGGACGGACAGGGGGTTTTTCAAGCGCAGGAAGTGCTCGCGAAACACGATGAGAATTACATGCCGCCTGAAGTGGCCGAAGCGCTTGAGGCCGCAAAAACACTGCAAATCGAAACAGGGAGAGCCCCTTGATTCCGGAGATTGGCCAATGGTCGCTGATGCTGGCGCTGTGCATGGCTTTGGCGCAGTTTGCACTGCCGGTCGTCGGCGCCAGATGCCGGGCGGCCTCTTTGTACGAGGCGTCCCTGCTTGCCGCTCGGGCGCAATTTCTGTTTGTCGGCATAGCTTTTGCCTGCTTGACCTATGCGTTTGCCGTCTATGACTTTTCTGTCGCATATGTGGCCGAAAATTCCAATACAGCGCTGCCGCTGGCCTATCGGATATCCGCGGTCTGGGGCGCGCATGAAGGCTCTTTGCTGCTGTGGGCCTTGATGCTGTCTGGCTGGGCTGCGCTGGTAACATGGTTCAGCCGCGAGGTGCCGCGCGATTTTCTAGCGAAAGTGATTGCGGTGCTCGGTGTCGTCTGTGTGGGTTTTCTGCTGTTTCTGATTCTGACTTCCAATCCATTTGTCCGTCTGTTTCCAGCGCCGCTTGAGGGGCGGGATCTCAATCCGCTCTTGCAGGACTTTGGACTCATCGTGCACCCGCCCATGCTGTATATGGGCTATGTTGGTTTTTCAGTTGCCTTTGCTTTCGCGGTCGCCGGCCTGATCAGCGGTCGCATCGATGCGGCCTGGGCGCGCTGGTCCAAACCATGGACGAATATGGCCTGGGTGTTCTTGACCCTCGGCATTGCGCTGGGCAGCTGGTGGGCATACTACGAGCTCGGCTGGGGCGGGTGGTGGTTTTGGGACCCCGTCGAAAACGCTTCATTCATGCCTTGGCTGGTCGGTACGGCGCTGATTCACTCGCTGGCGGTTACTGAAAAGCGCGGACTGTTCAAGTCATGGACGGTACTGCTTGCCGTACTCGCATTCTCTCTGAGCCTGATCGGAGCCTTCCTGGTGCGTTCCGGGGTGCTGACATCCGTTCATACTTTTGCGACAGATCCGGGTCGGGGCGTTTTTCTGCTGATTCTCATCTGCCTGGTGATTGGCGGGTCACTGCTCATTTACGCCTGGCGCTCCTCGACAATTCAGTCGGACGGCGCCTGCACGATAGTTTCGCGCGAGGCCGGCATTTTGCTGAACAATGTTTTTCTGGTGACCGCCGCCGCAACGATCTTGCTGGGAACGCTGTATCCGCTTTTTCTCGATGCGCTCGGTCTTGGCAAAGTCTCAGTCGGGCCGCCTTATTTCAATGCGGTGTTTATCCCGCTGACATTGCCGCTGGCGGCCCTGGCCGGGGTCGGTGCGATGGCCCGCTGGAAGCGCGACGCAATGGCGAGAATCATGGCGGGTCTGTGGCCGCTGCTGGCGATCAGCTTCGCTCTGGGCTGCGGCTTGCCAGCGCTCAGCGATGCGGCGTATTCGTGGCTGGCCGCCATCGGACTGACGCTGGCTTTCTGGACGCTTTGCACCAGCGCTTTCGGTCTGCTTGAGAAAGTCAGGCATCGTCCGCACAAACTGCGCGCTTTGCTCAGTCAGCCTCGCGGAGTGTGGGGTATGACACTGGGCCATCTGGGGATCGCTGTATTTGTGATCGGGGTGACGATGGTCAGTGTCTACGAGCATGAGCAAGACCTGCGGATGGCGCCCGGCGATGCGCATGAGCTAGGCGGATTCACCTTTGTGTTTGAGGGTGTTGAGCGCAAGCCGATTGAAAACTATATCTCGTCGTACGGAACGTTTGCAGTCAGTCGGGGCGACCGGACAATCGGTGTTCTGCATCCAGAGAAAAGAAAGTATCCGAGCCAAGAGCAGCTCATGACTGAGGCTGGCATTCGACCGGGGCTGCTGCGGGATTTGTATGTCTCCCTCGGCGATCCTCTTGATGCCGGCGGTGCCTGGAGTGTGCGCCTGCATGTCAAGCCGTTTATCCGCTGGATTTGGGGCGGGGCAGTGCTGATGGCCCTCGGCGGACTGCTGGCGGTGACCGATAAAAGACTGCGTGCCTTGAGCCGCCGCCGGTCGCCGGCGGCATCCGCCATGAAGCCGGCTTGAGAGAAGCATGAAAAATCGTGCTGCGCTTACTCGCCCGAAATATCTGCTGCCGCTGGCCGTCTTTGCAGCGATTGCCGTATTTTTTGCATTGGGTCTGCGCATTGACTCAACTCGGGTGCCGTCGCCGCTGGTCGGACAGGCTGCACCGGAATTTGAGCTGCCGCTGCTGCATTTGGGCCAGGCGTCGTTTTCTCCTCAGCAGATGCGCGGCGAGCGCTGGATTTTGAATGTATGGGCAAGCTGGTGCGTTGCCTGCATTGAGGAGCATGACGAGCTGCTTGCGCTGGCGGACGCTGGCCTGCGCATTGTCGGGCTGAATTACAAAGACGCTTCGCAGGATGCAAAAGACTGGCTGCGACAGCGCGGCAACCCCTATCTTGTGGTGGCCGTCGATGAGCATGGCAGCGCGGCGATCGACTGGGGCGTCTACGGCGTGCCCGAGACATTTGTGATTGATGACCAAGGTGTGATTGTCTACAAGCATATCGGGCCCATCACCGCGGAGATCATCGCCAGTGAAATCTTGCCGCGGATGAAAAAATCCTGATGCTGGGCAAGACTGCAATCGCCGCCTGGTGGATTTTCGCGATCTGCACTGCTGCGGCCCCGACACCGGGCCACGCAATCGATGTGGGGCTTGAGTTCGATTCGCCGCAGCAGGCATCTCGATATTATGAGCTGATTGATGAATTGCGCTGCCTGGTGTGCCAGAATCAAAATGTGGCGGATTCAAACGCCGCTTTGGCGCAAGACTTGCGGCAGCGAACCTATCAGATGATTGCTGACGGTCAGTCGGACCAGCAGATTCTGGATTACATGACGGCCCGCTACGGCGACTTTGTCCTGTATCGTCCGCCATTGAAGCCGGCGACGCTTGTCCTTTGGGGTGCTCCGGTCATTTTTCTGCTCGCGGTGGCGCTGTCATTCTGGCTCTATATTCGCCGTGCTGGAAATCAGCCCGCTGCGCCCCTGAGCGGTGACGACCGGCAGCGGGCGCGGCAATTGCTGGATGAGTGATAGGCTGCGGTCCAGATGACACTGGCATTTTTCCTCATTGCATCGGCATTGGCAGCATTGGCGCTGCTGCTGGTTATCGCCCCGATCCTGCGAAATTCCCAGCCGAGCGGTGTGGACCGCCGGCGTAAAAATATTGAGATCGCCAGACAGCGCCTTGATGAGCTCGCCCAGCGGCAGCAGTCTGGAGAAATTGATGACTCGGATGCGAATCTTCTGCGTGAGGAGATAGAGCGGGAGCTGCTGCAAGATGTGGACGCGGCTGCCGCGGGCGCAGCAGCGCCTATCCCGGAGCCGGTCGCCGACCGGAGAGTCCGGGGCTGGACGCTGGCCGCTGCAGTCGTGCTGATCCCATCGCTGGCCGGTATTCTTTATTTGCAATTCGGATCACCGCAGTTGATTCACCTTTCGCCGCCGTTTGCAGCGGCGCCTGACGCTGCCCGGCAGTCTGCCGATGAGCAAGCGATCCAGATTGAGCGGCAGATCGTGCTCTACAGCGAGCGGCTGGAAGCCGATCCGGATAATCCGCAGCTGTGGGAAGAGCTGGGTTTCCTGTATTTGGAATCCGGACGCATATTGAATGCCGCCGCCGCTTTTCGTGAAATCCGTCGAGTCGGCCCTGATCAAGTTTCGAGCCTGCTGCTCGAGGCCCAGGCTTTGTCGTTTACCGCTGATGCACAGCTGCGGACCCAGGCGCATGCGCTGGTCATGCAGGCGTTGCAAATTGCACCGCAGCATCCGAACGCGCTGCTGATGGCCGGTGTGCTCACGGCGCAGCAAGGTGATTATCATGGCGCTTTGACTTATTGGGAGCAAGCTTTGCCGCTGCTGGCGCCGCAGGACCGCGAGCGGATCGAGCAGCTGCTGGCCAGCACCAGAGCCGCAATGGAACAGGCGCTGCTGGCGCAAGCAGGTGACGGTGCGGGGGCAGTGAGAGTTCGCGTTTCGCTGGATGATGCTCTCGCTGCGCAGATCGATGCGAGCGATACAGTTTTTGTTTTCGCCCAGGCCGTGTCCGGACCGCAGGTGCCGCTTGCGGCAGTCAAGCATCAGGCGGGGGAATTGCCATTGGAAGTGGTGCTCAGTGATGCGCTGGCGATGGTGCCCAACATGAAACTTTCGGCATTTGAGGATGTCATGGTGGTTGCACGGGTCTCGAAAACAGGCGCCGCCCAAGCCAGTGGCGGCGATCTGGTCGGGCAGTCGGAAGTTTTTCGTCCAGCGGATTATTCACTGGTGGAAGTGGTCATCTCACAAGTTGTTGAATGAAAGCGAGCCGCGCCGATGCGGACATTTCAATCGCTGCAAAATCTTGTGGCTATAATTCACAACACTGGCAAGATTTATTGTCTGGCGATGCGCTCGGACTTGTCATGCGCCAGACATTGCAATGAGGAAACACAAGATGAAAAGCAAACTTATTTCAAGTGCGGCGGCCGTCACGATTGCAGGCTTGGCAACCCCGCTTGCGCTGGCTGCGGATTCGATCGAAGGGATGGCACGAGTTCTGAAGTCATCCGAACGCTATGTCACCGTCACTGAACTTCGCCCGACTGAGCAGTGCCGAGAAGTTGTCGTCGAGGGTCGCTCCGGATCGACTTCATCAGATACGCCGGAGCTGCTTGGCGCTGTAATCGGCGGTGCAATTGGCAAAAACATCTCGGACAGCGGCGATAAAGACGGCAAAACCGGTGCGATTATCGGCGGTCTGCTCGGTGCCTCCATCGCCAGTGATATCGAAAAGAAAAACGCTCAGACCCAAAGAACCAGCAGCCGAACGGAAGTTCGGTGTACTACGGTACAGCGCGAAGTCCAGGTTGAGCGCATCGACGGCTATGATGTAACGTTCGAGTATCAAGGCGACATTTATACCAGTCAGATGCGTTCGCGGCCGTCGGGAACCATTCCAGTGCGGGTCTATGTGCTGCCGATTGAGTAGTGTTGTATCCATTCCTGGCCGCGAGGTATTCGAGCTGTTTGCCGTTCAGCGGGCGGCGTCAGTGCGCCCTGGAGCTTAACAAGGACACCGCAAGGTGCGAGCTGCCGAAAATAATCCAGCCAGTCCTGCAAGACAGCCTGCTCGCTGAAGCTCGGCACAGTCTTTAAACATCGTCGCCGGTGCGAGAATCAGTCCCCCCAGCTTGCGGCGACAGCCTGCGGCTAGCGTCTGCTGTCCATCGGACTGTCACCCGCGCCGCTGCCAGTTGAGCTTAGAGTGCCAGACAATCTGAGCTTCGAAGCTGGGAAGATACATGGCTCGCCGAACTCAAGATCCCGAGATAGATTCCAGTTGTGCTCGGCTGATATCTCGCATTCATGAGACCTCTGCTATGGACAAGAATCTTATGTAGCGAGCCCGATTCGGTCATGCGGCAAGCGCCGCGGCAGAAAATCCAATGCCTGTTCATACAGCGCAATGCAAGGCGCGGTGCCGGCCAGGATTCGAAACAGCATAGCTGGACCGTCGACAGGGCAAGGCCCGAAGCGAAGATCGACGGGCGCAGGCGGCAGAGGAATCGGTCAGATTGCAATCGGCGGCAGAGCTGGCTGTCGGTGACCTGACTGCTCAGTCCCCCCTGATGTGTCGCAGGTCGCGCTTCGAAAGCCCGGTGATCTCAGCGACCGTCTCCAGGTCAATCCCTCTGGCCAGCGATCTTTCAGCGATCGCATACTGTGCCTTCTCCTCACCTGTTTTCTCGCCCATCTGCTTGCCCTGCTCAAGACCTCGCTCGATGCCCTGCTCAAGACCTCGCTCGATGCCCTGCTCAAGACCTCGCTCGATGCCTTCCTCAATGCCGGCATCCACGTAATCAGCAGCCAGCTCGTCAATGATCTCTATCTGCAATCCCATGATTCTCTCCTGCGGCGGCACCGCTGCTCGTTCCAGTTCAAGGATGCTGTCGACACTGCATCCCTGCCAGTATTCTACCAAGTAGCGGAGGATAAGCCAAGCCTGAGAGATCTGCTTGTGCGGGTCGGCAATCTGGCTCAGAGCCGTGCTGATGCGGCGGATCAGGGCCTGTCTGGGCCGGCGGCGGGTCTCCCACGGCGCGGTCAGGGCCACCAGGGTCGCGCGGGACTCCGGACTCAGGGCCGCGAAGCGCTGCTGCACCTGCGCCTCGTGCAGGTTGACGAAAAACGGCTTGAAGTCCACCAGGTGCGGGTGCAGCAGCGCGCGCTGCGCACCGCTCAGACAGCGCACCGCCGGATGGGCGTCCCGATAGCTGGGCGGGCCGCGGTAGCGGCGGTCCGGACCGTTGTAGAGAAGGCCGCCGGTCACCAGCTGGTCCGGGTGGCGAGCCATGAATGCGGCCACCTGCGCGAACAGCTGCCGCACCGCCGCGAAGCCGATGCGGTCGCTTTTGTGCTCGACAGCAAAGACGATGCCGACTGGCTCGGCCGTGCTTTTGAGCTCGGTCTGGGCCACCAGGTCGGCGCGCCGCTCCCGATGCGCCGCGTCAATGTGCTCCGGCGGCAGGAGCCGGGTGCGGTCCAGGCGCAGCAGCGTTTCCTGCGCCGGGTCCAAGAAAACCGACAGGCACTCGGCACAATAGGCATCGCTGGAGCCGAAATGACCTCTCAGGGTGCGGTCGTGATTGATGCGGGCGCTGGCATCCGCGATCACGCGAGACACGGGTTTCTCTTTCATGGCTGCCTCCGTTGTTTCCAGGCTGATTCAGATGAATCGGACTTTTTAATCCACACTTATCCGCAGTCATTATTCTACTCTTCGGCTGTAAGCCTGACTCAGGTTTCAGAGCTCGAATCACCTGATTCCAGCCGCCAGCGGGAGTGTCTGGACCATGCTCATGAGGAATAACTGGCGGTTCCAGGCGCAAAGCCTCAGCAAAGAGGATCTCCGCCTGCCTGCCTGCCTGCCGTATCTTCAAAGCGGATAGACACCAGTGAGGAAGGCTCCGGAACCTCTTCTACACCGGCCCAGGGTCATCGCCGGCAGAGGTGTGCTTGCAGTGCTGTTCCATTTTTATCGAAGCATTGAGACCATGGCTTGAGTCACAGCAGGTTCAGCTTGAGCGAAGACCTGGGGGTTGCAAAACCGGAACCACCATGATGCACTCGGCAGTGTAAGACCTAAACGCTGGTGTCCCGTTGTTAAGCAAACGAAAATTCGTATCTCACTGATATATATTGAATAATACCCTATTTGAGAGTGTCCGGGATTTCAGGGCATGCTGATTTAATCGACAATCCTCGAAATGTAGAATATATCGGTCAGGAGACATGGTGACCAAAATCAACTAGGGTGTGTTAACGCTACGCAGCGCATCGATGATCAGCGCGAAGACGACGAATCCGAGGTACATGACATCAAGCTTGTCGAAGCGCGAGAACACTCTGCGGAAGCCCTTGAGCCGCCGGAACAGGCGTTCCACCTCGTTGCGCCGCCGGTACATTTTCCGGTCGTATTCCCAGGGAGAGATGCGGCTGCTCTTCGGCGGCACCACGGGTGTGAAGCCGAGGTCGGATGCCAGCCGGCGGGTCTCATCGTCCTCATAGGCCCGATCCATGACGAGCGCCGGGCGGCTCGACGGCCTCTCCAGCCGCTTCAGGAGCTTCCGCCCCTCCGGGGCATCGTGCGCGTTGCCGGGAGAGAGCGCGAAGGCCACGGCGGTCCGATCATCCGCGGCAGCCAGATGAAGCTTGGTGTTCCACCCGCCCCGGGACTTGCCGATGCACTGGGCGCCGTTTTTTTTAGCGCCCCCGTGCCGTCGGGATGCACCTTGATGCTAGTGCTGTCAAGGCTCAGGACCTCGACCCGGATGCGGATCATCCGCTCCCGCTGCAGGTGCTCGAGCACGCGGTCCAGGACCCCGTTCCTCGACCACCGGCTCATGCGCGTGTAGATGGTGTGCCAGTTGCCGAAACGCTCCGGCAGGCCGCGCCACTTGCAGCCGTGCTCGGCCACGTAGAGAATGGCGTTCAGCACCTGCAGGCTCGAGAGGCTGACATTGCCCCGCTGCCTCGGCAGCAGCGGGGCAATGCGCTCGTACTGTGCCCGTGTAAGTTCCATTGCCGGTTCCTCCGCTCTGTTCCAGACGACAATCACGGGTGATAATTGTATCATATCCAGATCAAATTGTGTTAACAGGCCCTAGTGTTTTGTATCAGAAGTTCGTTTACAGTAGGTTTTCAATGACTCCAGTATCTCATCCGCACTCTTGGTCCAGATGAACGGCTTGGGATTCTCATTGTACACCTCAAGGTACTGCCGGATGGCCGCCTCAAGGTCCCCGGCGCTGCTGAACGACCCGCGCCGGATCTGCTTGCTCGTGATCTCCGCAAACCACCGCTCCACCAGATTGATCCACGACGCGCTGGCGGGCGTGAAATGCAGGTGGAACCGCGGGCGCCGCGCCAGCCAGCTGTGAATCAGCGCGGTCTTGTGAGTGCCGTAGTTGTCCAGCACCAGATGCACCTCCAGATCCGCCGGCACCGCCCGGTCAATGACCTGCAGGAATCGCTTGAACTCCACCGAGCGGTGGCGGCGGCAGCATTGGCCGATCACCTCGCCGGTGGCTGTGTTCAGCGCGGCAAACAGCGAGGTGGTGCCGTTGCGCCGGTAGTCATGGGAGCGGCGCTCGGCCAGTCCGGGACGCAGCGGCAGGATCGGATCGGTTCGGTTGAGCGCCTGGATCTGCGACTTCTCATCCACGCACAGGACCACAGCGCGCTCCGGCGGCGACAGGTACAGCCCGACGATGTCGCGCACTTTCTCGATGAACTGCGGGTCTTTGGACAGCTTGAAAGTCTCATGCCGGTGCGGCTGCAAGGCGAAGGCTTTCCAGATCCGGCTCACCGTCGCCGAGCTGAGGCCGCACTGCCGGGCCATGCTGCGGGTGCTCCAGTGGGTGGCGTCGCGCGGCGTCTGCTCCAAGGTGGCGGTGATCACGCGCTCGATCTCGTCATCGCTGACGGTGCGCGGCGCGCCGGGGCGCGGCTCATCGAGCAGCCCGTCGCAGCCGCGCTCCAGAAACCGGCGGCGCCATTTGCTGACAGTCGGACGGCTGAGCTCGAGCCTGCCCGCAATCTGGGCATCGCTGAGGCCAGCCGCCGAGTTGAGCACGATGCGCGCCCGCCGGGCCAGCGCCTGGGCGGTTTTAGGGCGCCGGGACCAGCGCTCGAGCTGCGCCTGCTCCTGGGCGGTGAGCGCCGGAGTCTCACGGGTATGATGATTGGCCATGATGAAAAAATCCCTTGCAGAAAATTCATTGCGGCCATTATCTCATATTTTTTATTTACTGTAAATAAACTTCTGATACATGACACTAGAAGCTCTACACAGATCGCACATGATTCATACAATCTTTATGAAATAAATCTTATTAAATCATATGCTTATTCATTTGAATTACATATCAGAATCTGTTGATCTGTATAAGTGCAAGAATTTACTGTTTTATTAAACAGATGATATGGAAACCTCTCACCTTGGCCGTTAGAATAGACACAAGCAAACTAGCCAGTTGAAAGTGAGAGGTTGAGAAATGAACACAGCAGCATGCGACAGCACAGCGATTGGATTGGATCTGACCAAGAACGTGTTTTATCTGACGGAGATGAGCCGCGGTCTGCGGCCGGCGATGCCAGCGGCCAGGTGACGGCGGTCATCGCCTGCCAGATGGCCCGCATCAGTCGGGCGGTTTTGTCCCCAGGTGGTGAATATGATCCGCGGCGCTTTGCGGGCGGGTCATTGAGATAAAAAGATGGCTGCGCTGGCTCGGCGCCCGGCGCAGTGAGACGGCTGACCGGTCAAGGCAGCTGCACGGGTGAGATTGTGAATTGATGACAAAAAGGGCGATGCCGGCACAGGAAGAGCCTGGTTTAGCCTGCGGCAGCCTGCAAGCCGGACCGCAGACAAGGAGTCCTGTGCGCGAAAATCATCATGGCGCGAGGACGGCATTCATGCCCTCCTCGACAGCCGGCCGGATCTAAGACCGCACCCCGTCTTTTGCTCATCGACTCGCAGATCCGCACTTGCAATCGGAGAGGTTTCCATATAAGAACACTAGTGAGCCAAAATACCACCTCGCTCTAACCTCGGACACAATGATCACTTATGACCGAAATGGTCCAGGTTGCTAAAAGTTGTCGTTATCAGTTCGATAGAGTTTTCTTGGTATTATTGAAACTTTTGAGGTAAGATGTAGCAAGAAGTTGGAAAAATCTCAGCCAATCAAATGGGGCTTATATACCTAACTTGACAAAGTTGAAATATCAGTCAATCAATTCTAAAAAAATAAAAATATCGAGTTATTTGAAAAATTAATTTCAATATTCGCAGATATATGGATGTATTTTGCATACATCAAGTTAGGTATATAAGCTCCAATCAAATAGCATAAAAAATTGCAAGTTCAAGTGGCTGCAGATGAACTGGTCGAATAAGTCTATTACGTGGCATCTTCACAGGCCGCACAAATCTGTCAGAATATGCAGGTGTGACCACTGTAGCGAGCTCTGAGCGGCGTGAGCCGTCAAAACACGGTCCGCAGGTACTCTGAGGTTAGTATTCTAACGGTGCTGTGGGGTAAAGAAAAACTCAACCTTTCACAAGTTCAGTCATGCCAGGGACAAACGCTTCAGGCAATGGAAAAGCCTCGTCGATAAATCATTAGAAAAAGCTCTTAATGATAAGATGTGATTAACGTCACTTCGTTTTGCATGCGAACAACCATTCTTTGGTCAAGCAATGACCATTATCATTCAGGATAACACATCGAGAAGACAGCAATTCCGATACCAGCCCGAATTGAGTGCAGCCACGATCTGCTTCCATCAGAACTCCATCCATTTTCTCTGGAGGAAATATCACTGTTCCATCCCAAGATGAAACAGCTCCAGTCATTTGTATTCGAACTATGCTGTCGGCCTTGCTCAACCCTGAAATTGCTGGATCACTAGCTGGAGTCACAGCGCAACCGCTCAAAAGCAAAGCTAGAAATATAATCGGATGCGCCTTAGCGAGGGTATTTCTGGGAATGCCCAGAGGGTATCTTATATTCTTCATCGACTTGTAATCCTGCGGCGGCGATTCCCTTTAGCCCGACACGAGTCAAAATCGAGCTTTGAGTAAAAAGCCATATTGTAGCCGTTTTTCGACGAGGACTAAAGTCTCATCCCCGCTTTGCGGCCTTCATAGATTGCCGCCGGCGCCTGTCGGGCAGACAGGCAGTCTCCGATGACGTGCAGCTCGCCTTTCCAGCGGTCCTGCAGCTCGATTTCCACATCCCGAACCGGCTCGTTGACCGTCGCCAGCACCAGAGAGTCAAATGCCTGAGTGCGTACTTTGCCGTTCAGCAGATCCTGTATGTCGGCACGGTCGCCGAACCACTCGACCACGGCAGACTCGCAGTAAAACTCCGCATTGAGCTGCCGCAGCCGCTCGCGAACAGCCAAATCTGCGCCAGTGCGAACAATTTCCCGACCCACGACTGCAAAAGGGGTCACGATCGTGATATGATGACCTTTTTCGGCCAGATAGACGGCTGTACCGCTGCCTTTCCAGGTGCCAAGATCATCCAGCAGCAGCACTGAATCACCTGCTTTCGCGGCGCGACTCATCACCTCTTCTGCATGCCAGACGTTAGGTTGATTGATTCCCGGCAATCGGTCTCGAAGCGGCAGGCCGCGCTGATATCCGCTGTCAGATGGAATAGAGCCGGTCGCTAAAACTACAGCATCTGCATCGAAATCGATAGCATCATCTGCTAAAAATGGCATATTGAACTGTACTTCAACTTTCAGGCGGTGCAGTTCGCGCTGGTACCAGTCGATAAAATCAAGAATCTGGCTTCGGCGCGGCTGCAAGCCGGCCAGGCGGAATTGTCCGCCGAGCTGAGCTGAAGCCTCGACCAAAGTGACGCAGTGCCCTCTTTCAGCGGCGACGCGGGCGGCTTCGCAGCCAGCGGGGCCGCCGCCGACCACGAGGATTTTGCGCCGCGCCTGGGTCGGTGCGAGCGGGTCTCCGCCCCATTCAAATTCACGGCCGGCAGAAGGATTGATCAGACAGCTGATCCAGTAGTCTTTGTGCCGCCGGCCCCAGCACATCTGATTGCAGGAAAGGCAGGGACGGATCTGCTTGAGCTTGCCCTGCTGAGCCTTGTTGCACAGATGCGGATCAGCGATTTGGCCGCGCACAATGCTGACTATATCCGCTGCCCCGGAGCCGATCACATAATCGGCCGCTTCGGGGGTTCGAATATGGCTCTCTGCCTGCACTTTGGCGTATTGGACTGCATCTCGGATCTGGGCGGCGAACGGCGGACCGATCTGATCCTCATGCATGGCTGTCGGTATGATCAGGGTATAGTTGTAGTAGCTGCCGGTGCCGATGGTGACGTAGTCAAGCAGCCCTTTCTGGTCGTGGTACTGAATGATTTGCTGCATGTAGTCCAGCGGCTGAGCCTCTGGAAAGGTCGGGTCGTGACTGGTGCACACACCGATGATGAAGTCAGGCCCGACCGCCGCGCGGATCGCAGAGAGCACATCCACTGAAAACTTCATTCGGTCCTCAAAACTGCCGCCATACGCGTCGGTTCTGCGGTTGGCGTGCGGCGACCAGAACTGCTCGATGAGCGCATTGTAGGCCGCCATCAGCTCGCAGCCGTCAAAGCCGGCGGTTTGCGCGCGCTTGGCAGCTTGCGCAAACGACTCAATAATCTGCTCAATCTGCGCAGCGCTCATTGCCATGCTGCCATCATGATCGTGCATGGATGGCAGTCCGGAGGGCGACCAGTTGGGCGTGAACGAATTGTCCCATTCACCGTGGGCGCCGACGTGATACATCTGCTGAATCATCACCGTATCATACTGATGGCAGTCGTCGGTGATCTTGCGGAAATAAGGAATGACACTGTCGTCGCTGTTGCGAAAGTTGCCGCGTGTCAGGACCGCACTTTGATGAACCGGAACAGGCTCGACTACAATCATTGCCGCGCCGCCTTTGGCTCTCTCAAGATAGTAGCCGTGATGCCGCTCTTTGGGCAGGCCGTCAGATGCCATGTTGGCGGTATGGGCGCCAAACGTCAAACGGTGCTTTAGAGTTTTGTGACCTAGCTGAAGCGGCTGGAACACGTGTTTGAGGCGGGGAGAGGATTGTTTTTCGTTGCTGACCATGTGCGCCTGCCTTGACATTTGCCGCGGTACTATATTGAATGCGTCTATCGACGATGGCAAAATTTCGTTTACAATGGGCGATGCATAGATAGCATTTAGCGCTTTCTGCGCGATTGGTAGTTATATGTTCGTACACGAGTATCAGGCAAAAAACCGACTTGCTGATTACGCGGTGCCGTTTCCGGCAGGTACGGTTGCGCTCTCATCAATAGAGGCAGAAGCTGCCGCCCGCTCGCTTGAGGCCGATTTTTGGGTTGTCAAGGCGCAGATTCTGGCGGGCGACCGGGGGCGATTTGGCGGAGTGAAAATTGCGCATTCGCACGAGCAGGCAGGCACGTTTGCAAAAACGCTGCTGGGGACCAAGCTGGTGACACCGCAGACTGGAGCGGATGGCTTGCCGGTTGAGGCCGTTTACGTGGAACAGGGGTGTGACATTGAGCGCGAGCTGTATCTAGCCGTGGTGCTTGACCGCTACGCGCATACACTGGTCTTGCTGGCAGCCAATGTCGGCGGTTCTGGAATTGAAACCGCTGTCGACGGTTCAGAGTCGATCCATCGCTTGCCGCTGCGCATCGACAGCCCGCTGGAGCGCGCCGCGCTTGAGGATCTGGCTGCACAAATTCACCTTGCGGGACCAGCGGCAGCTCAGTTTGTGGAAATTTGCCTCAATCTGCACCGGGCGCTCACAGAACTTGATGCACTGGCGATTGAGCTCAATCCGCTCGCATTGACGACCGATGGCAATCTGATCGGGCTGGATGTCAAGATGGAGCTGGATGACAATGCCTTGTTCCGTCATTCTGAATACGCTGAGATTCGCGATGCCAATCTTGAGTCTGGCCGGCGGTTTCGTTCCCAGAGCGGCTATAACTATATTCAGCTGGACGGGGATATCGGGTTGCTGATCGGCGGCGCTGGATTAGCCTTGGCGACGATGGATCTGCTCAAGCTGCATGGTTTTGAGCCGGCGAATTTTCTGGATTTGCCACCCATCGCTTCGCGCTCGGATGTCGCAGACGCATGTCGCACTGTGCTGGAGCACAAGCCGCTGAAAGCGCTGCTGGTCAATGTAGTGGGCGGTGGATTGACGCATTGTGACACGGTCGCTGAGGGATTGATTACAGCTCATCGGGATGCGGCCATTCCCTGTCCGATTGTTGTCCGCTACGCCGGCACCAAAAAAGAGCATGGCATTACACTGCTGAAAAATTCAAAAATTCCGTTTCAGCTGGCTCAGACGATGGGTGAGGCGGTTGAGATTCTCCGCAGATTGTGACAAGGGCGCGACCATGAGCGTATTGATTGATGCACAGACTCGAGTGATTTGTCAGGGAATCACCGGATACCGCGGCAGTTACTTTTGCCATCGGGCAATCGAGTATGGCACCCGCATCGTCGCCGGCGTGGTGCCTGGGCGCGGCGGTCAAAAACACTTGAATCTGCCGGTCTTTGATACAGTTGTCCAAGCCAAGCAGGAAACCGATGCCACTGCGACGGTTCTGTTTGTGCCCCCGAAGCAGGCGTGCAGCGCTGTGATCGAAGCCATTGATGCGCAGCTTGAGCTGATTGTCTGCATCACTGAGGGGATGCCGATTCTGGATATGCTGCGAATTAAGGAGCGCCTGGCGGCATCGGGCAGTTTCATGATCGGCCCCAACTGTCCGGGCATCATTGTGCCGGGCCAGTGCAATATTGGCATCATGCCATCCTCAATTTATCAGCCTGGTGAAATCGGGGTCATTTCCCGCTCAGGCACACTGTTTTATGAGGCGGTTACTCAGCTTTGCTTAAACGGGCTGGGGCAGTCGACTTGCATTGGAATCGGAGCGGATGTGGTTCAGGGTACGTCTTTTGCTGACTGCCTTGAATTGTTCAAGAATGACGCAAAGACCAAAGCTGTTCTGTTGATTGGTGAAATCGGCGGATCGGCCGAAGAGCAGGCTGCGCAGTATTTGGCCGCTGAAGAGTACGGCAAGCCTGTCATTGCCTACATTGCGGGCCGTCATGCGCCTCCCGATCGTCGAATGGGCCATTCCGGCGCGATCATCTCTGCGGGACTCGGCGGCACCGAGCGCAAATTCGATTCGTTGCGCAAAGCCGGCGTCATTCTCGTTGAATCGCCGGTCGAAATAGGCGCAACCGTGCGTTCTATTGTGCGCCGGTAGGGCGGGTTGCAAGCAGTGCCGCCAGCCGGTGCGCCTTTCGTCCCCATGGTTTCGATCGCGAATGCGGACACCTTGCAAACGGATTGAAACGGCTGTATTACGTATCTCGCTCACCGATCAGGAGTCTTTCATTGAAAGTTCATGAGTATCAGGCAAAGGAAATCTTGCGCAGTCACGGCGTTCAAACACCGCGCAGTGTGGTTTGCACCCGACTTGACGAAGTTCCGCAGGCATTGACGGCGCTCGGCGGCGGTGTTTGGGTCGTCAAAGCGCAGATTCACGCGGGCGGCCGCGGCAAAGGCGGCGGTGTCAAGGCGGTTCGATCTGAGCAAGAGGCCCGGCAAGCCGCTGCCGATATTCTCGGCAAGCCGCTCATCACCGCACAAACCGGACCGCAGGGACAGATTGTTCAGCGCTTGCTGATCGAAGAAGGCGTCTGTATCGATTCAGAAATCTATGCCGGTCTGGTGGTCGATCGTGCCGCGCAGAAAATTGTATTGATGATCAGTCCTGAAGGCGGGACTGAAATTGAGGAAGTGGCGGCCGCCACGCCAGAAAAAATACACAAAACACACATCAGCCCTGATGCCGGCCTGAGCAGTGCCGATGCACAGTCTGCCGCGCGCTTTGCCGGCATGCCAGAGCATCTGACTGCCAAAGCGGGCGCCCTGTTGCAGGCGCTGTATACGGCTTTCTGGGAAAGTGACGCCTCCTTGGCTGAGATCAATCCGCTGGTTGTGACGACCGATGGCGAGGTGATTGCGCTGGATGCCAAAATGAGTTTTGATGACAGTGCACTGTATCGGCAGCGCGAAATTATGGAGTATCGCGACCGCGACGAGGAGTCTGCCGCTGAAATCGAGGCGACCGATGCAGGATTGTCCTATATTTCATTGGATGGGAATATCGGGTGTCTGGTCAACGGCGCGGGCTTGGCGATGGCCACCATGGATATCATTAAGCTGTACGGCGGGGAACCGGCTAATTTTCTTGATGTGGGCGGCGGCGCGACGACTGAGCAGGTCATCACAGCGTTCAAGATCATGCTGGATAATGATCAGATTCGAGCCGTTTTGGTAAATATATTCGGCGGCATTATGCGCTGCGATGTCATTGCAGAGGGGCTGGTTGCTGCATTCAGCCAGATTGAGCTGACGATTCCTGTGGTTGTTCGGCTTGAGGGCACCAACGTTGACCGCGGCAAGCAGATACTTCAGGAGTCGGGATTGACGCTGACTCTGGCCGATACAATGGATGACGCAGCTGAAAAAGTAGTGCGAGCGGTTCGAGGGCAATGAGATGGCGATACTGATTGATCGGAATTCACGTGTTCTTACTCAGGGCATGACCGGGAAAACCGGGCTGTTTCATACCCGCAACTGTCTTGAGTATGCCAATGGCCGCGCGGCGCTTGTTGCCGGTGTAACCCCGGGAAAGGGAGGGCAGGAAATCGAGGGCATTCCGGTATTCGATACGGTCGCTGAGGCCAAGCAGCAGACAGGGGCGACGGTATCGGTGATTTATGTGCCGCCGCCTTTTGCGGCCGCTGCGATTGACGAGGCGGTGGCGGCACAGATGGAGCTTGTAATTTGCATTACTGAAGGCATTCCGGTCAAGGATATGATCATGACTCGGCACAAGATGGCTGGATCGAAAACTGTACTGATCGGACCCAATTGCCCGGGTGTAATCACGCCTGATGAGCTCAAAATCGGCATTATGCCGGGCTACATCCATACTCAAGGCCCGGTCGGAGTCGTCTCAAGGTCGGGTACTCTGACCTATGAGGTCGTCGATCAGCTGACCAAGCTTGGCATTGGCCAGTCAACTTGTGTGGGCATTGGCGGCGATCCCGTCAACGGCGCCAAGCATATTGACGTGCTGCGCTGGTTCAACGATGATCCGAATACAGAGGCGATTGTGATGTGCGGCGAAATCGGCGGCGCTGATGAGGAAGAGTGCGGGTACTGGATCAAGGATAATTGCAGCAAGCCGGTGGCGGCTTTCATCGCAGGGGTGACTGCTCCTGCTGGCAAGAGAATGGGCCATGCCGGTGCGATCGTGGCCGGCGGCAAGGGGACTGCGGCGGAAAAGATTTCAGTCCTTCGGCAATGTGGCGTTGAAGTGACTGAAAATCCGGCCGAGATTGGCTTGATTACGAAAAATATGCTCAGTTAGGCGCTGAACGGCAGTCTCCGGATTCATTTTTGTCTTGCCTGAGGGATTGACCCTGTGCGATGGAGTGTGGCATTTCCACTGTTGCCCGAGCAGTTGCCTTTCGTTCCGTCGAATATCTTTTCGATAGGGTAAAATCGCAGAACAGTGCAAAGTCCCCTCGACCCATGAAAGAGCGAAACATTCCTGTCGGCGTTGCGAGTTTTGAGTTGATTCGCACACTGAGCGACTATTACATCGACAAGACCCCTTTTATCGAGCAGCTGTTTCGCAGTGGAACACATTATTTCCTGTCGCGGCCGCGGCGCTTTGGCAAGAGCCTGCTGCTGGACACCATGCGGGAGCTGTTCGAGGGCAACCGCGAGCTGTTCGAGGGCCTGCACATCCACGACCGCTGGGACTGGAATCATACGTACCCAGTCGTGCGCCTGAGCTTCGGCGCCGGGCGCTTCAGCCGGGCCGGACACCTGCAGTCCAATGTCATCACGCAGCTTGAGCTGCTGGAAGCAGAACATGGCTTGACCAGTGCCTATATAACCGACGGCGTGAATGGTCCTGACCGATTTGCGAAGCTTTTGTTTCACATCCATGCATCGACCGGCCGGCGGGTGGCGGTGCTGGTCGATGAGTATGACAAGCCGATCCTGGATGCGATCGGGGATCCGGAGCTGGCTGAGGACAATCGGGACTATCTGGAAGGGCTGTACGGGGTGATCAAGGATTACGGCCAGCAGATCCGCTTTGCGTTTCTGACCGGCATCACCATGTTCAGCAAGCTGAGCCTGTTCTCGACCCTGAACAACCTGACCGACATCAGCCTGAGTCCGCGCTATGCCGCCATCTGCGGCTACACCGAGGCGGACCTGCAAGAGACCTTCGCGCCGGAGCTGGAGGGACTCCAGCTGGATGAGATCCGCCGCTGGTACAACGGCTACAGCTGGCGCGGACCGGAGAAGGTGTACAACCCCTGGGCGATCCTCAGCCTGTTTGAGTCCCGCGAGTTCAAGCCGCACTGGTCGGTCACGGGCATGCCGTCGTACCTGTACAAGGTGATGATGCAGCGCCAGCTTACGCCGCTGGATGTGAGCGGCCTGAAAGTGCAGGAAGGCTTCGTCACCACTTTCGATGTCGAGCGCATCGGCGCCGAGGCGCTGCTGTTCCAGTCGGGGTATCTGACGATCACTGGCGAGGAGCGGCAAAACTTCAAGACACTCTACGAACTGGACTATCCGAATCTGGAGGTGCGCGCGAGTCTCAACGACGGATACCTGCAGTATCTGTTCGGCGCGGGGCGCGAGCCGGCCGCGGCCCGCGAGCTGGCGGACCTGCTGGGCAAGGGCGACTTCGCGGGCTTTGAGGCGGCTGTGCGGTCGCTGTTTGCGGGGATTCCGCATCAGTGGCACACCCACAACGAGATGGCGCGCTGTGAGGGGTGGTACAGCTCGGTGCTGTATGCCTGCCTGTGGAGCGCGGAGGTCCATGGCCGGATACGCGCTGAGGAATCCGGCAACCGCGGCCGTTCGGACCTGGTGCTGCTGATTGGTGAGAAAGTTATTGTGATCGAGTGCAAGATGCTGCATGACGGAGCGCCCGAGCAAAAGGCAGCCGAGGCCATTGCGCAGATTCGCGAGCGCGGCTATGCCGAGCCGTACCGCGATGGCGCCTGTGAGATTCATCTGATCGGCGCCGTGTTTGATGAGAACACTCGAAGTCTTTCGAGAATGATTGTTGAATATGACTAGCTTTTTGCTCAAACGCTTTATGAGTCATGCAATTTCGGAGCTCGCATCAAGCCACTCGATGCGGGAAGCGCTGAGTGCAATGAAGCGCAATTGCGGTAAAATCGTTGCACAAGATTTATTGATTTGCTCTCATGACCATACGGACCATTCCACTCGGGGTTTCTAGTTTTCGCGCAATACACAAGCGCGGTTACTATTATGTTGACAAAACCCCACACATTGATAACCTGATTAATCGCGGTGAGCATTACTTCCTGTCGCGGCCGCGGCGCTTTGGCAAGAGCCTGCTGCTGGACACCATGCGGGAGCTATTTAGCGGCAGCAAAGAACTTTTTGAGGATACATATATTTATGACCGCTGGGACTGGAGCGATACATATCCGGTAGTGCGCCTGAGTTTCAATTCTGATTACAGTGAGCCCGGCACTTTGGAGGCCGATGTTCAGGACCAGTTAGGCAGCTATGAGACGAAATATGATGTAAGCCGCGTTTCTGAATCAGCGGTGATTCCCGAATCCGTACGATTTAGCAAACTGTTGCGCAGCATTCATGAAACAACGGGCAAAGAGATTGTCGTTTTGGTCGATGAGTATGACAAGCCGATCCTCGATGCGATCGGCGACCCGGAGCTGGCGATCAAAAACCACAAGTATCTTCGCGGTCTTTACGGCATGATCAAAGGGCATGCAGAACGGACCCGCTTTGTGTTTCTGACCGGCATCACCATGTTCAGCAAGCTGAGCCTGTTCTCGACGCTGAACAACCTGACCGATATCAGCCTGAGTCCGCGCTATGCCGCCATCTGCGGCTACACCGAGGCGGACCTGCAAGAGACCTTCGCGCCGGAGCTGGAGGGACTCCAGCTGGATGAGATCCGCCGCTGGTACAACGGCTACAGCTGGCGCGGACCGGAGAAGGTGTACAACCCCTGGGCGATCCTCAGCCTGTTTGAGTCCCGCGAGTTCAAGCCGCACTGGTCGGTCACGGGCATGCCGTCGTACTTGTACAAGGTGATGATGCAGCGCCAGCTCACGCCGCTGGATGTGAGCGGCCTGAAAGTGCAGGAAGGCTTCGTCACCACTTTCGATGTCGAGCGCATCGGCGCCGAGGCGCTGCTGATCAGCGGTAAAGTCTTTGTGATCGAGTGCAAGATGCTGCACGGCGGCGAGCCTGAGCAAAGGGCGGTTGAGGCAATTGCCCAGATAAGAGACAAAGGCTACGCGGACCAGCATCGCGATGGCGCCCATGCGGTTTACCTGCTTGGAATGGTGTTTGATGGAAACACTAGAAATCTTTCGAGGATGACAGTCGAATCTGATTAGCTGCTTGCTCGAGTGCTTTGTGAGCCATGCAGTATGAGGGCAATGGAAAAAGCATTCTTGCTCTGGCACAGCCAAGAGATTGAAACCAGAGTTCTAGCACAAATATCGGATCATTCTCACTTGTCTCATTCTGTCATGCCCAGAAAGAGCCTGTTGCGTATAGTCTTGCCTTAAACTTTGTATTGACATGAGTATTCAGAAGCTTCAGCCATTGCCTCTTGTACGCTTTCGTTTTCGTTTCGTGTTAAATACTCCCGCAACGCGGGATGTTAAACACGCATTGAATGCTGGTTTTCTCGGCTCTGCATGGAGAGGCGCGTTTGGACATGCGCTGAGAAGAACAGTCTGCATCACCAATCTGCAATCTTGCGAAATTTGTTCGTTGGTTGAGTCGTGTTCTTATCCCAATTTGTTTGAGCCGCAGATCACCATCGGCACTCACCGACATCCACTTTTCTCGCGTCCGCCGGTTCCTTATGTTTTGGAGCCGCATGACAGCAAGGTCGATATCAGCAGCTCAACGCACAATGTAGGCGTTATTTTGTTCGGAAGTGCGATAAAGAAATTTCCCGATGTAGTGAGCGCGTTGCGCATTGCTGGAAAGTGTGGATTGACGGGCAGTTGCATTAGACTGCATTTGAAGGATGTGCAGTTCGAATCGTTCTATGGAAAGACATGGGAAATGATTTACGAAAAAGACCGATTCCTCGCTCCAGCTAGCATCGTGAGTAAATGGGATGCTCCACTGCTGAATTCGTCGATTCGAGTAAAGTTGATCTCGCCACTAAGGATCAAATTCGGGAATAGGCTGACATCTGAGGAAAGATTTACGTTTCGAGCGTTTGCGACCAGCCTCCTGAGACGGATCTCTTTGCTGTTATACTCTGCCACTGGCACACCTTTGAAAATAGACTTTAACGAAGTGTTGCAAAACGCCGGAAGAATTCCCTTTTACAAAAAAAATGTTGTGTGGCATGAGTGGATTCGGCATTCCACTCGGCAAAATACCAAAATGAAAATGGGAGGGCTCATCGGATCATTTGAAGTGGATCATCACAACGTAAGGCCGTTTCTCCCGTATTTGTGGCTGGGCCAGTGGACCCATTTGGGCAAAGGCTGCACGATGGGACTCGGTCGGTATACGATCGAGCCCATCGACGGCAGTGCGTTGCCCAGCATATCCAATTGCATAAGGCATGCGCCAATCCCGCTATGAATTCGATGCTGTTTTCAAGGCGACCTGCGAGCACAAGCAACACAATCGCAAAACTCAGAAATCTTGACAACGATAAAGAGCCTCAATCCTCAACATATCAGTATGCTAACTTTCTGTTGCATGCCAATCCCATTGCCAAGGTGGCAAAGCCATGCTTTCTTTACGTCTCCGGCCGATAGCAGGTTGGGGTGTTCTAAAGTGAGGGCACTTTGAATTGGCAAAGGTATCAGGATCTCTGAATTTGAGGTAATGGCAACTGTTCAGGTATTGAATACCCTGAATTACAAGGTGCGGCCTGCAGCGGCATTGATGAATGGCGCAAGGCTTGGAGTTGCTGCGGCGGGGGCCGGCGCCGGCTGTGCCGACGGGGGCTGCGGCGATCCTGCCAGCGCAGGCGGTCTTTGAGCCGGGCCGGGTCTGGATGCATGATCACGTCCATGAGGTTCCAGCCCTGCTTGCGGGCGGTGCTGATGACGGCGCGCATGGCGAGGTGGTGCCGGGCGCCGTGTTCGGTGCGGAAGCCGCCGAAGATTTTCTGCATCAGTCTCACGAACCGGAAATCGGTCTCTGCCTGGTGGTTTGAAAACGGCACGGCGGGGTCTTCGAGAAAGAGCAGGCAGGCCTCTTTGCTGCGCGCCAGGCGCAGCGCCAGATTGTGTCCCTTGCGGCGCTTCTTGCGCCCGCGCCGGCCGGTGTGCAGCGGCGCCTGCGCCTCGTGAAATGCGATCGCGTCGGCGAGGATGCGGTCCCAGAGCCGGGAGCACAGCTGGATCTGGCCGGCATCCGCCGCGCTGTTGCGCCTGGCGCTGGAGCCGCCAGGCCCGCTCGAGCAGCCGGCGCTGCCGTCCCGCCCGCCGCTCGCCGTCAAGCTGCTCGGCCGCAGCCAGCTCGCGCAGATGGTGCGCATTGCAGCTGGCGTGGGTGACGCCCTCCAGCCGGGCATAGGAGCTGCAGTCATCATGCACCGCCGTGCCGATATCGCCGCGGCTTTGGCCCAGGGGCAGGGCGGTGAGCAGGCGGGTCGAGCGCGCATGCACCCAGCGCTGTGCTGCAGCTCCCCGAGGCGGTCGCGAAGACGCGCATTGTCGGATTCCAGCGCCGCGGCGCGCCGGCGCAGCCGCTCATTCTCAGCGCTGAGGTCGCGCGCCCGGCGCTGCCGCCCCTCGGCCAGCCCCCACAGATGCGCCGCCAGCTTACCAGGCCGGCACCGCGGCTGGCATGATGCCGCCGGTCACAGCTCCTGGACCTCGGCCGCCAGCATCGCGCTGAGCAGCGCCTGGCGCTCGGCGGCCGCCAGGCCCCGGTAGCGCGCCGCCCAGCGCTGCGCCTTGCGCCGGATGCGCTGGCGATCCGTGCTGCTGCACCCCGCATAGCCCGACCAGTGCGGATGCTCCAAAGTGTAGTTGAACCACACCGCCTCGGTGCGCACCACCCCCTGGGTCGTCACCTGGAAGCTCACCCGCTGCCAGCCCCGCAGCGCCGCGTCATACAGCCGCGAGGGATGCCCCGCCACCATCACCTTGCAGGGCGCCGCGCGGAGAATCTCCAGCAGCGCCCCATGATCGTCATCGGTGTAGTCGCACCGGTAGCGCCGCCCCGAGCGGCGCGTGGCGCGCAGGTACGGCGGATCCGCAAAAATATACTCATCGCCCTGGTAGTCGAAAGACGACAGATACTCGTGCGCACACCCGTGCACCAGCTCCACCGGATAGGAGCACGAGAAGGCCTCCAGCGCCCGCGCGTCCAGATCAATGCCGATCGACCGCAGCGCCGGCGCCTTGCGCTGCATCAGGCAGCCGCCGCCCAGATGCGACTCAATATAGACCGCATGCGCCGGCTGCATCGCCAGCAGCGCCTGGCACAGCCCGGCAGTCGCCTTGCTGCCAAAATAGCCCATTCATTCGCCCCGCAGTGAAATCATGGGCCTTATTGTGACCGATTGCAACTACAATGTCAAGCCCTGAATCGGTAATTTGATACCTGAACAGTTACGGTAATGTGCCTTTATGGAAAACAAAACGCAACCGTCACAGTTTGACCGTCGCATTTTGCTGATGTTGTGCGGCCTTACGCCGCAAGTTGTAACAGAAACAATTTACGCTTTGTCGGTTACTCAGTCGCCAGCATTTATACCAACTGAAATCAAGGTGATTACTACGGAAAAAGGTGCAGAAAAAGCGCTTTCTAAATTGCTTAGGGATGCGCAGTGGTTTCACCGATTGCGATACGACTATCAACTCCCAGAGATCGACTTTTCAGAATACTCGTTCGAAATTCTAAAGGGACCAGACGGCCAAAATCTTGAAGACATTCGCTCTTGTGCGGACAACGAATCAACCGCAAATCAAATTATGCATCGTATTCGTATGCTTACGAACATTGATGATGCAGCGTTGCATGTTTCGATGGCGGGTGGAAGAAAGACCATGGGATTCTTCGCAGGTTACGCACTGTCTCTGTATGGACGTGTGCAGGATCGTTTAAGCCATGTTTTAATCTCGCCGCCATACGAATCAAATACCAACTTCTTTTATCCGACACCAAATTCTCAATTCGTTTTTTCTCCTGGCGACCGCGGACATGAAATTGATGCCAAAAAAGCAGTGGTTACAATGGCAAATATTGAATTTGTTCGGCTGCGAGGGGAATTACCATCTGAATTTCTTGATGATCGGTATTCTTGGGGCGATACCATTACAAGTGCGCAGAAAGCGATAAATTCTGCTTCAATCACCATTGATTTACTCGCAAAGAAAATACAAGTGGGCAAAACGGTCACGCAACTGCCGGCGGCCCAGCTAGCATTTCTTTCCTGGCTGGCAAATCGGCAATGTCGGCATAAAGATTGGATTAACTGTCCATACGAAGGAGTTCCGGAGATCGAGCATGCCAACGAATATATGCGGTTCTACAAGAAGATTGTCGGCGAGATGGGCAGCATTGAACGGACGGCTAACCGCTTAAGAAACGGAATGACACGTGAATTTTTTAGTCAAACCAAGTCTAAACTTAGACGGACACTGCGTCAGAAATTAGGTAACAGGACCGCAGAACACTACTTAGTCAAAGATGAGATTTCAAACAGCGTCAAGGTATACGGTATATCCTTAAAACCTGCTAACATTCATTTTGGATCGATAAGCCGCAAATAGAGTGCTTTGTTTCTGCAATGTGGCAATGTTGCCAATGGCGACGATGAGGCGGTTTTGACATATAATGCTAAAACGGTATTAATATTCCTGAAAGTAGCCTGCAATGCAGAAAGAAATTTTGTTTACGTTTCTGGGTAAGGGGAGGTCGAATCTCAAAACAGGATATCAACCGGCTAAGTATGCATTTGCGGATGGCAAACAGATTGAAACTGTGTTTTTTGGCTTTGGTCTGGCAGAATATCTGCAAGTCGATGAGGTTGTCGTGCTCGGCACCAGTGGCAGCCAATGGAGTATTTTGCTTGAGAATTTCGGGCTCATCGATGATTGTCAGGACTTTCATTTTAAGTTGCTTGAAGCCGAAGAATCCTCTACAGTTGGGCAGCAGCTTGTTGATGAGACGGTGGCAATAGTGAATCGCACAGCAGAACGAAAAGTGTCTGCAAGAATCATCCCACAGGGCAATTCAAAAGTTGATCAGTATGAAATATTAAAGCAAATCGCCTACGCAAAGCCTGAAGGAAGTGCCAGCGTAAGTATTGATGTTACGCATGGTTTTCGCCATCTCGCGATGATTGGCTTTCTGTCGGTTTTCGTGCTTGAACGACTCGGAAGAGGAAAAATCGAAGTCGGCGGAGTTTGGTATGGCGCTTTTGATATGATGAAAGACAATATCGTCCCTGTAATCAAGCTAGACGGGTTAGTTCAAGTTCAAAAATGGGTCGAAGCTCTGAGACTCTTCGACGAAACCGGTAATTACGCAGTAATGTCAGAATTGCTAAAAGAAGATGATGTCGACGAAAGATCTGTGGCACTGCTTGAGGAATCTGCTTTTCATGAATACACAAACAATACGCTTGCGGCTCAAAAAAAATTAGAGCAAATCCGTTCGAATTTGAAAAATAAAACTTTTGGCGGCGCTTCGGGACTGTTCCAAAGCACGCTTTCTGATCGACTGGATTGGATCCGTCAGCCGAATCTTGGGCAGCGCCAAAAACAGCTCGCCGAGCAGTTTTTGCAGCGGCGTGACTATCTTCGGGCGGCAATATTTGGCTGGGAAGCCTACATAACGAAATGCTGTGAAGATAAAGGGTTTGACGCAATTAGTGACCGAAGGGAATGCGCGGCCGAATTGGATGAGTACGTGAAGCAAGAATATTCATCGCATTGTTCTGAATACAAGGCTTTTTTTGGATTGCGTGAACTGCGAAATATTTTGGCTCACAGTGGCCAAACAGAAAAACAAGAAGTTCAAAAAGCATTGAAAAGTCAGGAAAATTTAGCGGCAGCCTTGCGAGAGTGGTTTGATGCCTTATTGGGTTAACGGCATAGAAGAGATTGAATAGCGAAACGTATATGCATGTGCACAAATGAAAAAACTCGAATACGAGATTAAATTCAACACGCCGGCATTTATAGGAGATGCCAACCAAAGCAGTGCATGGCGTACTCCACCGTTCAAGGCTTTAATGAGAAGCTGGTGGCGTTTTGTATGGGCGGCGCAAAACAACTGCAAAGTGGATGATTTGGAGAATTTACGGTCGTGTGAAAGCAAACTATTCGGAGATACCTCTCAGCAGTCAAAAATTCGCATGCGGTTATCTCCCAAGCGGCGGTCTGCATGCAGAGAAGTCGATAGAGGCAATTACGACTATCTAAGATATGGGAGAGAAGAAAGCAATGCGATTGAAACGAATACTGAATCAACGCTCTCGTTGCTGATACCTGAAAAATATGAATCTGAAATCATCTCTGTTATGTCGTTGATTCATGACTACGGTACCATCGGTGGGCGTTGCAGAAACGGCTGGGGATCAATCCATTTAACGTCCGAACATGTGGTCAAATCCTCCGGCGACATGGATATCACTTCGAACTGGAAAGAGGCAATTGAAAGAGGCTGGCCGCATGCGATTGGCACAGATGAAAATGGCCCGTTAATTTGGCGAACGAAAATCTGTGACAGCTCTTGGAAAAAAGTCATGGATAAATTAACCCATTTGCGAAGAGAAATAAATCGCAAAGCTTCTGCTCGCGATTCTGAAAGACGCAGTTATCTGTCTTACCCTGTAAAAGGACGTAGTAATCTTGATAGCATCATCGATCGCAGCCCCAACGCTTTGCGTTTCAAGGTGAAATCTGAGGCAGGTCATTTGTATGGCATTGTCTTCTATGTTCCGGCTATTAACAAGAAAGCATACGAAAGCCACCGGAGCACTGTATTGGAAACATGGGAAACGACCTTTAAGTACTTAGACATGGACATGGAGTTGCTGCGGATCGGCAATTGACAGGTATGAATGCTGCGTATTGGCAAACTAAATTACTAGCTCGAATACACGACCCGGGCGAAAAATCATTTGTATTGTTCGGTGACCGCGCGGGCCATGAAGGCGGAACCGTACGTATTCTCAAAAAAGAATTATTTGGAGATGGACTTGATAATTCAATCAAAGATGCAGTGAAAAAGGCTGATTGGTGGGCAGCCGCTGCCGACCGGCCACAATGGCCTCGCGATAGCAAATATGGAGCACAGGTCAGGTGGGAAAAAGAGCCGGTGCTGATTCACCCGCTGAGTGGCAAGTCAATTCAGCTGTCGCTGAAAGGTGCGGATGTTGAAGATATCAAGGGGCGCAGCTGGCAGCATTTTCACGATATGATCTGTCGCAACGGCGATCACATCAATTACGAAAAAACCTTATTCAAGTATTGGCGATTCTGTTCCGAGCTTGACGGCGAGGACGATGACAGCAATCGGCTAGGGTCACTTTGGTCACACCTGCCGGCTGATACGCGTGTCCCGGATCACTCAATTTGGGATCATTTGGATTTGACCTCTGCATTCGCCGGAGCGTTCGTTGGAGATAAAGAGTTTGGACCCGCGCTATTGGTTCTTTCCATAGGGCCCGTCCAGTCATTTATATCCAATGGACGTTCAACATCCGATCTTTGGTCCGCCTCTCATTTGCTTTCGGTTGTCGCATGGGAGGCGATGCAAATCATTTGCTCGCGACTTGGGCCGGACGCAATTATTTTTCCGAAACTTCGCGGACTCCCGATTGTTGATCATTGGCTGGAACAAAACTATTTTAGAGATCAAGATTTGTTCGCAGATGCCGAATGGAAAAAGAGCGCCAGCCAGGATGCGAACCCTTTATTTCGAGCATCACTGCCGAATCGATTCGTTGCAGTTGTGCCGTATTCGGAAGCAAAAAAATTAGCTTCCGAAATCGAAGATCATCTGCGAATGTGGGTTCAAGGTGTCGGTAAAGATGCATTGAGTTTGCTGCTAGAGGCCGCTGGCATGACAGATGAAAATTCAGTGGCACGAAAACAAATCCAGGATCAACTCAGAGGATTCCCTGAAATCGCTTGGACCGCAGTGCCTTTTTCTCTAATTCGCATTGGGGATGAAGAGCGGCAGAAGGCGTTAAACACAGATAATTTACTTGAAGCCATGGCGCCGTTTTTCGGAAACAAGCAGGAAAAATGCGGTTTCCTAGCTTCGGAAGCATGGGAAATTCTGCAAAAGCCTTTTCATGTTGAAGATGATTACAATTTTTACGACCCGAATCCAGGTGTGCTGTATCCGGCAATCTACGATCTTGCAGAACGCGTTCTGGCGGCCGCCAAAAACACTCGATTTTTTGAGCAACTTGAGCAAAGTGGGTGGCGATGCTCAATAACTGGAGAATCCGAGTGGTTGACAGTGGACCGTTCGCTGCTGGGGAAATCGGATCAAGATGGCATCGATACGCTTTGGGCCAAAGTTTCAGAAAGCGAACCTTCGCTGGCAAAAAATAATGAGCGTTTAGGTGCATTGGCCGCGGTCAAGCGAACTTGGCCAAGAATTTTTGCAAACCGAATGTTGAATAGTGGTAAGTCTGGTGAAGGTTCCAACGTTTTTCGATATGTTGTTTCGACTCATACGATGGCAATCGCAAAGCATCTGGAAGAGTGGATGCAGAGCGGTAACACGGTGGATGAATCCGATAAAGATTTCATTGAAAAATATTCGAAGCCACAGCAAGCTGCATTGCCACGCAAATTGCTTGGATTGGGCACGAGTGAAAAAATCAATTTCGCAAAAAAAATTCCAATCGTTCTTGAAAATTTGAATGAGAACAACGACCAGCAGAACATCGGACGTTTAAACGGAATTTTGAAATGCAAAATAAATGCGGAGAGTTATTATGCTCTTGTCAAATTGGATGGAGACTGCATGGGCAGCATATTGTCCGACTCAAACGAATGCGCCATCACGTATGCAGCCAGTTTTCATCAAAAGGTAAGGGCTAAATTTGACAGTTTGGCAGAAAAACATCCAGAGATAAAAAGGTACGGTGAGTCAAAACGTGTCATTTCACCCGGAAGGCATATTGCTATATCGGCAGCGCTGAATGATTTTTCTTTGCAGGTAGTGCCGCACATCATCGAAAAAAATCACTTGGGACGCGTGATATACGCCGGCGGAGACGATGTGCTCGCCATGCTGCCGGTTGCCGATGTTCTGTCGGCAATATTGCAATTGCGAGTGGCTTACAGCGGTGTTGACCAGGCGAACGCTTTTGAAGCTGGCGACAGACTCCAATGTGAAAAAGGCTACTTGCGACTGTTTGGTCAAGGCAGAAAAGACGGGAGACTGTATCGCATGATGGGCGATAAAGCGACTGTGAGCTGCGGGGCCGTAATTGCGCACCATAAAGCTCCGCTTGCTTTTGTATTGCGTGAATTGAATAGCGCAGAAAAGCGTGCCAAAAACGAAGGCGGTCGCGATGCTTTCAATATCGTCGTGATTAAACGCTCAGGCGGCATTCTGAGCTTTTACGACAAGTGGTCCAATTCCTTTGATCAACTCCAACAGATAAAGGAATTTTTGTCGCTGAACACAACCTCCAGACGGGTTGTATATGGCATATTGGAGAGATTGAGTCACTTCCCCAAAGACTGTCCAAGAGATATGCTCGAAGCCTTGTTTTTTGATCAAGTTTGCGCACATTCATCAAATAGCGAAGATGCGACTCAAATTTCTGGTACTTTGGCAGCTTTAGCTCACGGCCTGCGATGTGAAAGTCGTTTTAAATCGTTTTTGCTGATTGCGGAGTTTTTGTCGAGAGAAGTGCGCAGACAAAATTTAACCGCCGAAGCCGATGTTAAATGATCGGGGCGCGACAAGACCGGTAGATTCAATGCGAGCCACTCAACTTTTTATTGAACCACTTGATGTTTTGTTTTTTCGTGGGAATAAGTTATTTGGCGCCTCTGGAAGCTATGGCGAAAGCCAAGTTCCACCTCAACCTTCTGTTGTAGCTGGCGCGCTGCGATCAGGGCTTCTTGCTCATAGAGGTTACGACTTTGCCAAATTCTCAAGAGGAGAGGTCGAAAACGACGCTGAATTGGGAACCCCGGAAGTGCCAGGCTCATTTGTGTTAACGAGATTGAATCTGGCAAAGCGTTTCTTCAAAGACGGAGAGATTCTTTATCAGCCTCTGTTCTCATGCCCGCATGATTTGGCTGCAACGCGCGGTGACACAAATTGCAGCATTGGAAAAATCAGCCGTATCAGGCCTCTGTCACTCCAAACTGATCTGCGAAGCGAGCCAAAAATTCTGTCATCAAACATGGGTTTGTCTATCCCCATCCTGCCTGAGAATACGCGAAGCAAACTGATGCCAAATGGGCAAATTTTTCTCTCGGATAAGGGTTGGAAAAACTACATCAATAATGGTGATGTAGATGTGTACAAAGACTGCGTTATTAACGTTAGTGAATTATGGAAAACTGAAAATAGAGTTGGCATTGGCATTGATGCAAAGCGCGCTAGTGTTGATGATAAAGAAGGTAAATTATTTACTACACAAGCATTTAGCCTGAGAAAGAATGAACATAGCGAGAATCATCAGTCCGAAAACGGTGATATTGGTTTTATTGCCGAGGTAATGGGCGCAACATTTCCCGACAGCATGATTGTACGTTTGGGCGGCGATGGCCGCGGTGCTGTCGTTACGCGAATTGACTCGCGGCTAGAACAGTTTGAGATTCAAAAAAACCTGTTGGAAACAATTTTATCGACACGTAAATGCCGACTGATACTCACTTCACCCGGAATATTCTCCGAAGGATGGTGTTTCGCTGGAGCGGAAGCCTCACGCACAGCAGTGCAGACCATTTTCGATGATGTAGAGGCAAAGATTGTATCTGCCGCAATCCCTCGACATGAAGTCATTTCCGGATTCAATATTGCAAATTGGCGGCCAAAACCAGCACAACGAGTCGTTCCAGCTGGTTCCGTATACTGGCTAACTGAACTGAATGCGACGATTGAGTCTCTTTCCAGCTTCATTAAAGCAGGATTGTGGCAACCTCCGGACTTTGATCTTCAGCGAAGAGCTGAGGGATACAATCGTTTTGAATTAGGAATCTACGGTGATAATTGATTATGTTTGAACGCAAAACAGTTATGTTTCTATACGCTATAAGTCCGGTCCATATGGGAACCGGAACAGATATTGGTTATATCGACAATCCAATCCAACGGGAATGTCATACAGGTCATCCGTGTTTCGCGGGGTCGGGGATTAAGGGCGCAGTACGACATCAATTTGAGTTGCTGGGCGGTGATGAGAGTTTGAAGGTGAAGTTGTTTGGACCCGATTCTAATAGCAGTTCGCTACATGCCGGTGCTATTAGTTTTGGTGATGCGCAGATTATTGCTTTTCCAGTTCGCAGTGCAAAACATTCGTTCGTATATGCAACATCATCGCAAGCATTAGCCAGAACCCATCGATTGATCATGGCAATGGTTGGGCCCAAGGAATGGAAAATTCCAACTGTTCCTGAGAACCAATCCATTGTGATCAACCAGGAAGTGCTGTTCGGAAATAAGCTGCGACTCGAATCTTTCGAATACACCGCTATAACTGATGACACTGATGACGAAAGTTGCAGCAATCTGAAACGCATCGCCAGCGAAATCGCAGAGATTGCCTTGCCATCTGATGAAGATAAAAATGGTTACTTTGCAGAAAAGTTTCAAAACCATTTGGTGCTGTTGCCGGACTCGGATTTCACTTTCTTCGTTGAAAATGCGACATTCGTCGAATCTCATGTCCGCATTAACGATGAGACGGGCGTGGCCGATGACGGAGGCTTGTTCTATACAGAGAATCTTCCTCCTGAATCGCTGTTGATATCTCCACTTTTAGCCAGCTCGTCTCGCAATAGCGATGGTGACACAATCGAAGCTGATGAAGTGATTTGCAAAATAAGGAATGTTGTCGACGGGAAGCTTGTGCAGCTTGGCGGTGATGCGACAACAGGTCGTGGACTGGTTGTGGCGCGAATCCATGATGGAGGCGGTGTGGCATGAACACCTTAGAGCAAAAAAGGGCTGATAATGCATGGAAACAAAGCGAAAAATTTCGCAAGGAGCATGAAAAAGTAGTCAAAAGCATGCCAATGCAAATCATTCGCTGCGGACTGATGCAAACGGTTGCGTATCTGGAGTCAAAAGATGAAACACACAAAAAAGTTGGAGAAGCACTTCGAACATGGCTCAATCAGCAGTATGATGAAATATCTCCGAATTTCAACGAATTTATGAACGATCTCTTGAATATAGACTCACAAAGATATCAAAATCTGACAACTGAGGCGCTAGCCTGGTTGAAATGGCTTCGTTACATGGCATCTGCGAGAAACAAAAGCAAACCAAGCAGCTAAATAGTGTCTTTTGGAGCCAACATCATATTCGTAAGAGTGCTGGTCTGCGCTAGTCATGTCACGCGCTTCAATGAGATTATTACTCTATACCCTGCACTAAACGGCATGGACTCAAACGGGGCATCACAGCATTGCAACATGCGTGCAGAGCGCATAACGAACGGAGTACAAGGGTATAAGATATGAGACCAATGGTGCCAGACTATCTGATAGAGCCATTTGAATTCAAAGATTTGTCGCCGAGTTTGCAATATGGCTTGTACTTCAAAGGCTGGAACAATCAGTTCGAAAAACACAATCAGAGTGACAAAACAAGAATCCAACAGAGTGACAAAGCAAGGAGACAAAGAAAAAAAACAGTGGATGTACTGCTGGGTCGACAAAATAGTTTAGCTGCCGATAGTCATCGAAATTCTCGAACTTTTAGAATCGCAGGTGAGACCCTGTCTCCATTCGCGACAGGACTGGGGAATGAACATCCGCTGGAAAACGGATTTTCTTTTTTGGAGCCGTATGGGCTGCCTTACTTGCCGGGCAGCAGTGTAAAGGGCGTATTGCGCAGGGCTGCCGAAGAGCTGGTTGACGAAAACTTGCTTGATGAGGGATTGATGTTTTCTCACTGCGACATCAAGAGCTTATTCGGCAACGAAAACTCGGAATCGAAGTCGAGAGGTGCACTCGAATTCTGGGATGTGATTATTGATATTCCGCGCTTACGAACAGGTACGGACGCAGATTTCGATGTTATGACTCCGCATCATGGGAATTATTTTAAGGGAAGCGCACTCCCCGATGATTCGAAGTCTCCAATTCCGATATTCTTTTTAACGATCCCCGTGGGGTCGAAATTCAATTTCTTTATTTATTGCGATACGATTCGGTTAAAGCGGCTTCAACCAGAGCTGCTGCAAGAATCCAGTTGGGAAAAGATTATTGAGAAAACATGTGAACATGCATTTGAGTGGATTGGTTTCGGTGCCAAAACGGCTGTAGGCTATGGAGCGATGAGGCGTGATGACCCAAAAGTTGGTCTTTGGCCTAACCCCGCCAAGCTTGGCTCCGCCAATGCAGGCGATACTTCTATCGAGTCGCAAATTGAAGAAATGTTGAATGGTCGACCCAATCAAAATGAGCCTGAAACAACTTTCTTGTTTCAGAAGATTGAGGCAGATGAGTGGAGTGGAGACCAAAAGCTCGAAGCGGCAAAAATTCTCAAGAGCAAAATGATCGAAGACGGTTCATGGGTGGAAAATCCCCCCAAAAATCCTAAAAACCGTAAATTCAAAAGGCATCAGCGCACCCTTCAAGTAAAAGATTGGCTTGGAGGCAATTTGAGCGATTGACAAAAACGATTTTCTTAAGTCAAGTACGCTTTGTGCAGGGTGATTTGACGGAACATCCCTTTCTCTCTCTATTGCCATTCCGCAACGTTGCCAGTGCTGACATTGCAGTGTCAGGGTGATTTAATACTCAGTATGTTAGTAATCAAGAGGACATGCTGATTTGCCAAAACGTTACTTGTATATTGTGGCTTATGATATCGCAAACAAAAAACGCCTGCGCAAAGTGCATAAAATTGTCAAAAAATATGCGACGGGAGGACAAAAATCTGCTTTCGAATGCTTCCTGACTCCGGATGAACGGGGTAAACTGATCAAGAGTTGCCGTGCAGTCATAAATGATTCAGAAGATCGTTTAGCACTTCTTCCCATTGAGATGCGCGCGCAACCGATCCTGAAAGGTATCGCGTTGCCAGCTGCAGATCCAGATTATTACTACGTTGGCTAAGAGCTGCATCGGCCATAGTCCCCTGATAACTTGATAAATCGCTACGATAGAGCGAATGTCCAATTTATACATAGATCGTAAAGACATAGAGATTCGAACGGACGGCGGGAGACTGCTGTTCTACGATTCATCTGGGCATAAAGGCTCCGTTCCGATTGCTCATCTGGAGCGACTAGTCATACGAGGCAACGCTAAGATTTCGACATCAGTAATCGGCTTGCTCGGCGAGGCGGGAGTCGGAATTCTGATACTGAGTGGCCGCAATAATAATCAGCTCGCCACTTTCGTGGGTCGACCCCATAACGATGTGCGTCGTCGAATGGGTCAAATTGATGCCTATCGCGACCCTGGCTTTCGCGCAACGTGGTCATCAAAAATCGTTATCGCAAAAACCTGTGCACAAATTCGGCTGCTTGAACGGGGTATGAAGTGTCGTCACGACAAACGCAGCATGTTGTTCAGAGGCCACAAAAGACTCCAGGAAATTTTGCGAAATTTAGAGTGTTCGAGTGAATCTTATACTGTCGAAAGTCTTCGTGGAATTGAGGGCGCGGCCGCCAAGTTTTATTTTGAGTCGCTTCGAAGTCTATTTCCAAGTTCGCTGCAGTTTACTGACCGTAACCGTCGACCTCCACGCGACCCGGTTAACGCTTGTTTGTCACTTGGATACACTCTGTTGCATTTCGAAGCGGTGTCAGCCTGCCATTCGTCAGGAGTCGACCCATATCTTGGCTTATATCATGAACCGACGTTTGGACGGGAATCACTGGCATCAGACCTTATCGAGCCGCTACGACCTCACATTGACGAGTGGGTTTGGGATTTATTTCGCAAGAGGATATTAAACGTAAATCACTTTAGTTATGACAAGAATCGATCTGTCATGGGAAAAACGGGTAGAAAGCACTACTACGAGCATTTTCAGCCCTTGAGCAAAGCGGTTCGTAGAATACTCAGAAGGCAGGCGGCCGCTGCGGCCAATCAATTCGGTGAATTCAGGTCACCAATTGTGAGATAGAGGTCTAATATGAGGCCTCTTTATTTGAACTCGAAGGGAGAATCAATGTTGATTTTTCTCGACGGTCCGGCTTTGTGCGTATCGCAACAGAGCCGTCCGATACAGCGATTTCCGTTTTCGAGGATATCGAGAGTTCTGGTCAGCGGCAAAGTTTTGTGGAAAAATGACGCACTATTGCAATGTGCCGACCGCGGTATTACAGTGACTTTTCTTGACTCAAAAGGACTGCTTCGTGCATGCTTAACCGGGAAAACAACCGATCGAATGCAGCTAGCTCAGCTCTGGAATGATTTTTTGTATCGACTAGACACAGAAGAAATCTATCGAATTTGGAGCGAATCGATGCGGAATAGAGCGAGAAGTATTATTCGATGGCGCATAAGAACAAAAGGCAGATCACATTGGGTAGCATATTCAGCATTGTATGAGGATCAATTCCAGAAAGATTCTGGGTTCCAAGTCATTCGAGAAATCCATCGAAGACTGGGATCATTAGCAAACGCAAAGTCAAGACAAATACTTGCCAATAGCAACATTGACTTTCGAGATGATGTCGGGGCGACACTATTGTCCGATATGGAGTATGCTCTTCAATGTGGGCTTTGTCCCGAACTGATTACGTTTTGCGCTCAGCTAAAACATAAAAGCGATGGTCCAGTCTTCGAACCACACAAGGCTGCAATTGATTTATTTGAGCGTAACCACCTGACAGTCAAATTCCATACAAAGGATTTTCTAAGTCGGCTGCGACGACATGTTCGGCAGGTGTGCGATGCCCGCTAGTAAAATTACACCTTGGTTGATTTGCTACGATATCGCGGATCCCAAAAGACTGGGCAAAGTGCATAAAATAATCTCACGGTATTCAGCGACATTTCAGTACTCAGTGTATTATGCTGTAGGTACAAGAAGAGAGATAGTTGATTTACTGAGGAAAGCTGAAACTGTGATTGACGCACGAAAAGATGATTTGAGAGCATACCCAGTATTGAGCAGTGCTGCATCGCTTGTTTATGGATGCCAATTACAGGCAGATGGTATACGCTTATTTCATTGACTAACCGAATGTTCCAATTGGTTAACTCTGTTTTTGTCAGAAAAATATTCATGGTGGATTCTTATAGGTTGATTATTCTGATTATATTAGTGTGAGCGGTTGAAATAGATGACCCGAAAAAGAGGGGATTAAGACGCGTTCCAAGTCCCTTCGACCAAATTGACAAGTTGAAATAGATGACCCGAAAAAGAGGGGATTAAGACGTCTTATCGTCAACGGCAATGTTAACAACTACGGTTGAAATAGATGACCCGAAAAAGAGGGGATTAAGACTTGAGGGAGAACTACTTGAAAAGTTATACGCGTTGAAATAGATGACCCGAAAAAGAGGGGATTAAGACCAGTCTTTTTGGCCATTGCGGCCTTCGCCTTGTTGAAATAGATGACCCGAAAAAGAGGGGATTAAGACCGCGACGCGTCGCGCTTTCTCACTTGTAAGAAGTTGAAATAGATGACCCGAAAAAGAGGGGATTAAGACTTTGCGGAAAGCCGATAATTGTGCGGACTGTAGTTGAAATAGATGACCCGAAAAAGAGGGGATTAAGACCAAGCAGTTCGCAAAGTTCATCGAGTGCTTTTGTTGAAATAGATGACCCGAAAAAGAGGGGATTAAGACTTTATCTCCAGTTATTTCCAGTTGAAATTTTGTTGAAATAGATGACCCGAAAAAGAGGGGATTAAGACCGGATTCCAAAAGGAACCCGTTTTCCGCCCAGTTGAAATAGATGACCCGAAAAAGAGGGGATTAAGACTTAAGTCCAAGTGCGAGTGCCTCTGACTTGATTTGTTGAAATAGATGACCCGAAAAAGAGGGGATTAAGACATGTATGGCATGATTCACTCCATTTTAAAAAACGTTGAAATAGATGACCCGAAAAAGAGGGGATTAAGACCCGTTCTTGCTTGACTCGAATAACAGACAAGTTGTTGAAATAGATGACCCGAAAAAGAGGGGATTAAGACTTTCGTTGAAAGCCGATAATCGTGCGGCGAATATCGTTGAAATAGATGACCCGAAAAAGAGGGGATTAAGACGTCATCCGTGTGATCAACTACCATCGTTGATCGTTGAAATAGATGACCCGAAAAAGAGGGGATTAAGACTTTCTTGGGTTGCCGCGAACCCAACTTTAAACTTAGTTGAAATAGATGACCCGAAAAAGAGGGGATTAAGACTGTAAATTCCCCGCGCTCTTTCGAGATTGTATTCGGTTGAAATAGATGACCCGAAAAAGAGGGGATTAAGACGGTGAATACCGTTCTTGTTTGACCGATATTATGTTGAAATAGATGACCCGAAAAAGAGGGGATTAAGACCGCCGGCGGTGAACCCATTTAAATGGAATCCGTGTTGAAATAGATGACCCGAAAAAGAGGGGATTAAGACAAATACGCCCGTGTATTTCATATCGACAAAGTGTTGAAATAGATGACCCGAAAAAGAGGGGATTAAGACCAAGTCCCTTCGAGAAGGTTTGTGATGCATTCGTTGAAATAGATGACCCGAAAAAGAGGGGATTAAGACATTGTGTATGTTGCCATAATTTTCACTCCAAAAAATGTTGAAATAGATGACCCGAAAAAGAGGGGATTAAGACGTCTTTGACGGGTTCTTTCCAATTTTTTATTACAGTTGAAATAGATGACCCGAAAAAGAGGGGATTAAGACGTTTTTTCCAGTTACGCATTTCGTATGTTGCCATTGTTGAAATAGATGACCCGAAAAAGAGGGGATTAAGACGCATGGCAGGCCACGGTACCGCAATGGTTTTTATGTTGAAATAGATGACCCGAAAAAGAGGGGATTAAGACATCTTCAATATGGATAATGTCATCCATTCCTAAGTTGAAATAGATGACCCGAAAAAGAGGGGATTAAGACACGCCGGCAGGCGCTCTGTATACGTCTTCTGATAGGTTGAAATAGATGACCCGAAAAAGAGGGGATTAAGACAGAGCCAGCACGCTCAACTGATGCATTGATTGCGGTTGAAATAGATGACCCGAAAAAGAGGGGATTAAGACCGGGATTGGAAGAGAAATTATTTGGACTATGCGTTGAAATAGATGACCCGAAAAAGAGGGGATTAAGACGAAGCCCGGCCGGGATTCCAAGTTCCTTCCAGCAGTTGAAATAGATGACCCGAAAAAGAGGGGATTAAGACTCGAAATTTCCATCGTTTGTGGAAAGTCGATAAGTTGAAATAGATGACCCGAAAAAGAGGGGATTAAGACTTGCCGAAATTGTCAACCAAGAGCGTCGATGGCGTTGAAATAGATGACCCGAAAAAGAGGGGATTAAGACGCCAGGACGGACGATGATACGCTGCCACCGCCGGTTGAAATAGATGACCCGAAAAAGAGGGGATTAAGACCAGTTGGGTAATGCATTCCTGCATCGCCGCATACGGTTGAAATAGATGACCCGAAAAAGAGGGGATTAAGACGTCAACAGCCGCGCTGATGCTGTCAAGGTGTGGGTTGAAATAGATGACCCGAAAAAGAGGGGATTAAGACTTCTCGGAATCGCCTTTACCCAAAAGGTACCAGTTGAAATAGATGACCCGAAAAAGAGGGGATTAAGACCTGCGTCAAGTCTTCGATTGACGCCAACCCCTCAAGTTGAAATAGATGACCCGAAAAAGAGGGGATTAAGACCCAAGCAACGCAGGCGTCCCAGTGCATGCGAGCGTTGAAATAGATGACCCGAAAAAGAGGGGATTAAGACCTCTATTGGATGCGCTTCGTAATTGCCGCATAGCGTTGAAATAGATGACCCGAAAAAGAGGGGATTAAGACCCGAGATGGAGAACCCAACCAGACAAGCATAGAGGTTGAAATAGATGACCCGAAAAAGAGGGGATTAAGACGGTTGTTTCCAATTCTTGATAACGTATGGCATATGTTGAAATAGATGACCCGAAAAAGAGGGGATTAAGACACTCTTTTGTGGGTTTCTTCCAGTTTTTCATTGTGTTGAAATAGATGACCCGAAAAAGAGGGGATTAAGACCGTAATCGCTGCCTTGCTCCTGCTCGCAAACAGTTGAAATAGATGACCCGAAAAAGAGGGGATTAAGACTGCGCCGTGAACGCACGCATAGAGCCAGCGCGGGTTGAAATAGATGACCCGAAAAAGAGGGGATTAAGACTGATTTGATTGACAAAGTTTTATCATCAACGGCGGTTGAAATAGATGACCCGAAAAAGAGGGGATTAAGACCAGAAACGCGATCAAGGCCGAGATCGATAGCGTTGAAATAGATGACCCGAAAAAGAGGGGATTAAGACTTCGGTCACTTCTGCAACCCGATCAAGACCGAGGGTTGAAATAGATGACCCGAAAAAGAGGGGATTAAGACCACTTGTAAGAAGATTCTTCATAACTAACTCCGTTGAAATAGATGACCCGAAAAAGAGGGGATTAAGACACAAGATTTACGATGCATTCCTGCATCGCCGCGTTGAAATAGATGACCCGAAAAAGAGGGGATTAAGACTACATCGCGCGCTCGTTTACTTGTAATCATTTTGTTGAAATAGATGACCCGAAAAAGAGGGGATTAAGACTCGATTCGAAAGGCTTCGTAATCGCCGCTAATGAGTTGAAATAGATGACCCGAAAAAGAGGGGATTAAGACACAACTACGTCGCTGTTATCAAAGTCAACTACCGTTGAAATAGATGACCCGAAAAAGAGGGGATTAAGACACAACTACGTCGCTGTTATCAAAGTCAACTACCGTTGAAATAGATGACCCGAAAAAGAGGGGATTAAGACCTACCATCGTTGACCGAGTTTTTGCAGTTGCAGTTGAAATAGATGACCCGAAAAAGAGGGGATTAAGACTGCAAGATTACAAGCATCAGCAATTAGAAATTTGCGTTGAAATAGATGACCCGAAAAAGAGGGGATTAAGACGTCTTTTTGGCCGCCGCCGCTTTGGCTTTCGCCGTTGAAATAGATGACCCGAAAAAGAGGGGATTAAGACAAGGTCGTCGAGTGCCTTTTGAGCACGCAGACTGGGTTGAAATAGATGACCCGAAAAAGAGGGGATTAAGACGGTTCCGCGCCGCCCATTCGGTCAAGGCAGCAACGCGTTGAAATAGATGACCCGAAAAAGAGGGGATTAAGACAATTTCTCCAGTTTGAATACGGTTAATAATCCGTTGAAATAGATGACCCGAAAAAGAGGGGATTAAGACCGATGAAAGCCTGCTTCTCTTCCTCATTCATGTGTTGAAATAGATGACCCGAAAAAGAGGGGATTAAGACGCCGCTGGAGTTGTCCGAGCGCATCGCGTCCGTTGAAATAGATGACCCGAAAAAGAGGGGATTAAGACCTGCCTTGCTCCTGCTCGTTTGCCAGCGCATCAAGTTGAAATAGATGACCCGAAAAAGAGGGGATTAAGACCTTGTGTCAAGTCTTCAATTGACGCCAATTTCTGTTGAAATAGATGACCCGAAAAAGAGGGGATTAAGACCAAATCTTCGAGTGCTTGTGCACTCAAGAAGCCGGTTGAAATAGATGACCCGAAAAAGAGGGGATTAAGACTATCTTCGCCGCGATCGTTTCCCCAGTATTCCGGTTGAAATAGATGACCCGAAAAAGAGGGGATTAAGACCGCTTTCGCGCATATAAATATCAATAATGTCGGTGTTGAAATAGATGACCCGAAAAAGAGGGGATTAAGACGAGGTCGCGCGCCAGCATTTCCGCGCCCGCTGTAAAGTTGAAATAGATGACCCGAAAAAGAGGGGATTAAGACTTTCTTCCAATTTCTCATTTCATATGTAGCCAGTTGAAATAGATGACCCGAAAAAGAGGGGATTAAGACTGCTGTCAAGATGTTTCTGCGTTAAATCCTCGTTGAAATAGATGACCCGAAAAAGAGGGGATTAAGACCCAATATCTTTGACATCTTCGGCTTGTTGCCGTTGAAATAGATGACCCGAAAAAGAGGGGATTAAGACTTGTTGGTTCCATAGACCTCGTCGCCTTCCCTGTTGAAATAGATGACCCGAAAAAGAGGGGATTAAGACTGCCGATTCCTTCCATCGTTATATTCCTGATCTGGTTGAAATAGATGACCCGAAAAAGAGGGGATTAAGACGCGCTTCCTTAAGCGTCTTGGACATCTTTCTGGGTTGAAATAGATGACCCGAAAAAGAGGGGATTAAGACATGACTCGCTCGGACTATGAAGCCGTCAAGATGTTGAAATAGATGACCCGAAAAAGAGGGGATTAAGACCAACCAGGCTGCGGCCTCTGACCATTTCAGCCACCGTTGAAATAGATGACCCGAAAAAGAGGGGATTAAGACTTTGTAGGCTCTTTCCAATTCTTGATTACGTATGGTTGAAATAGATGACCCGAAAAAGAGGGGATTAAGACCTTGGTTTTCAGGCCAAGCGCCAATGCTTCGCGGTTGAAATAGATGACCCGAAAAAGAGGGGATTAAGACGCATTCCAAGTCCCGTCCATCAATTGGTTCGTTGAAATAGATGACCCGAAAAAGAGGGGATTAAGACGTCATTTCTTTCGGACACTTATACTGCGCCCGAAGTTGAAATAGATGACCCGAAAAAGAGGGGATTAAGACTTTGTAAACACGGTAATCGCACGGCGAATACCGTGTTGAAATAGATGACCCGAAAAAGAGGGGATTAAGACTTGCGACTGGTAGGCAATGTCTGCACATAGTCGTTGAAATAGATGACCCGAAAAAGAGGGGATTAAGACCGATAAACCAGGCGCTCATGTCTAGAATGTGCGTTGAAATAGATGACCCGAAAAAGAGGGGATTAAGACTCGATTTCAATCGAAATTTCGACTTCGAAACGTTGAAATAGATGACCCGAAAAAGAGGGGATTAAGACCTGTTCCGATGGTTACACCATTTACTACAATGGTTGAAATAGATGACCCGAAAAAGAGGGGATTAAGACGTCATTTCTTTCGGACACTTATACTGCGCCCGAAGTTGAAATAGATGACCCGAAAAAGAGGGGATTAAGACGATGTCTTCGTCGTCGTCTTCGTCGAAGCCGAAGTTGAAATAGATGACCCGAAAAAGAGGGGATTAAGACACCGGCTCTCCTTCCCTTTTTGCTTCTTTGGCGTTGAAATAGATGACCCGAAAAAGAGGGGATTAAGACGCTGCCGCTTTCGCCTTCGCCGCTACTGCCGGTTGAAATAGATGACCCGAAAAAGAGGGGATTAAGACCGAGAACATCAGCAAGGTGTTGAAGTCTGTAGTTGAAATAGATGACCCGAAAAAGAGGGGATTAAGACGCTGCCGCTTTCGCCTTCGCCGCTACTGCCGGTTGAAATAGATGACCCGAAAAAGAGGGGATTAAGACCGAGAACATCAGCAAGGTGTTGAAGTCTGTAGTTGAAATAGATGACCCGAAAAAGAGGGGATTAAGACTTTGTTATGGCTTCTTTCGGCAAAAAGCCAGTGTTGAAATAGATGACCCGAAAAAGAGGGGATTAAGACGCAGTTACAAGCATCACTGCAAGCACAGATGATGGTTGAAATAGATGACCCGAAAAAGAGGGGATTAAGACCTCTTGAACTTGTAACATTCATTTTCTATCTCCTGTTGAAATAGATGACCCGAAAAAGAGGGGATTAAGACGCACTCAGAAAGCCATTTTCAGTCCATATAGTTGAAATAGATGACCCGAAAAAGAGGGGATTAAGACCATTGTTAAGAGCTTCAATGCTTTCTCTTGGTTGAAATAGATGACCCGAAAAAGAGGGGATTAAGACGTCCGCGAAGAAGCCCTTGGAGGCCAGCTCCTGGTTGAAATAGATGACCCGAAAAAGAGGGGATTAAGACTTGATTGATTTTTTGCATTCTTTTTCGATCGCTGTTGAAATAGATGACCCGAAAAAGAGGGGATTAAGACGCGCTACATCGCGCACTCTTGCACTTGTCATGTTGAAATAGATGACCCGAAAAAGAGGGGATTAAGACTTCGAATCCGTCGAAACTTACGTTCATCTTGGTTGAAATAGATGACCCGAAAAAGAGGGGATTAAGACCTTGTGCGGGAGCTGGGTTTCGTTGTGCGGGAGTTGAAATAGATGACCCGAAAAAGAGGGGATTAAGACTGACTAGCGCGGATTGAGTCGGCATCGGACTCGGTTGAAATAGATGACCCGAAAAAGAGGGGATTAAGACCCGCAGCTGGCAGCGGCTTTCCAAGACCCTTTGTTGAAATAGATGACCCGAAAAAGAGGGGATTAAGACCGGAACTTTTTTCCATCTTCTCGAAAATATATGGTTGAAATAGATGACCCGAAAAAGAGGGGATTAAGACGGAAGATTTCTTTATTTTCCCCGATTGGAACTGTTGAAATAGATGACCCGAAAAAGAGGGGATTAAGACGTCCCACTCTATCTCTTCATTGCGCTGCGCGTGTTGAAATAGATGACCCGAAAAAGAGGGGATTAAGACCGGTAGTCATGCGGACTGTATCTGTTCTGCTTGGTTGAAATAGATGACCCGAAAAAGAGGGGATTAAGACTATTTAAAGTTTACACACTTACTTTCCAGCGCAGTTGAAATAGATGACCCGAAAAAGAGGGGATTAAGACTCAAAAAGATAGATACCCCGAGCGTTTTCCAAAGTTGAAATAGATGACCCGAAAAAGAGGGGATTAAGACTTTGTGATTTCTCCCTTTGAAAAAACCCGTGAGTTGAAATAGATGACCCGAAAAAGAGGGGATTAAGACTTCGGACGCATGCGCCATAGCGTACCAGCCTGGTTGAAATAGATGACCCGAAAAAGAGGGGATTAAGACGATGGCTCTTGGGTCATTAGGTCAAAAAGATGTTGAAATAGATGACCCGAAAAAGAGGGGATTAAGACTTTTTCGCGCGGAAGCCATTTTTCTTCGTCAGTTAGTTGAAATAGATGACCCGAAAAAGAGGGGATTAAGACTTGACTTGCGCCGTAAATTGACGCATGGAGCCAGCGTTGAAATAGATGACCCGAAAAAGAGGGGATTAAGACGTTGCCATGCTCGGCCATAATTATCAATCATCGTTGAAATAGATGACCCGAAAAAGAGGGGATTAAGACTTTTCAAATTTGAGATGCTTGGCGATTAACTTAGGGCGTGTTAACGCTACGCAGTGCATCGACGACCCGTGCGAAGACGACGAATCCGAGGCGCATGACATCGAGCTTGTCGAAGCGCGAGAACACCCTGCGGAAGCCCTTGAGCCGCCGGAACAGGCGTTCCGCCCCGTGGCGCCGCCGGTCCATTTTCCGGCCGTATTCCCAGGGAGCGATGCGGCTGCTCTTCGGCAGGCACCGCGGGCGTGAGGCCGAGGTCGGATGCCAGCCGGCGGGTCTCATCGTCCTCACAGGCCCGATCCATGACGAGCGCCGGGCGGCTCGGCGGCCTCGCCAGCCGCTTCAGGCGCCGCCGCCCCTCCGGGGCATCGTGCGCGCTGCCGGGAGAGTGCGCGAAGGCCGCGGCGGTCCGGTCATCCGCGGCAGCCAGATGAAGCTTGGTGTTCCACCCGCCCCGGGACTTGCCGATGCACTGGGCGCCGTTTTTCTCAGCGCCCCTGTGGCGTCGGGATGCGCCTTGATGCGGGCGCTGCCGAGGCTCAGGACCTCGACCCGGATGCGGATCATCCGCTCCCGCTGCAGGCGCTTGAGCACGCGGTCCAGGACCCCGTTCCCCGGCCGCCGGCTCATGCGCCTGCAGGCTCGGGAGGCTGACATTGCCCCGCTGCCTCGGCAGCAGCGGGGCAATGCGCTCGTACTGTGCCCGTGCAAGTTCCATTGCCGGTTCCTCCGCTCTGTTCCAGACAACAATCACGGGTGATAATTGCATCATGTCCAGATCAAATTGTGTTAACAGGCACTAATGTGCTACACACAAAGTCGAGTCTGCATTGATAGCGGACCGCACTGATTGAATTCCTCAATTGGTGCGGCACAAGCATATTCTCGTCGAGGCAATGCATCGGCATTGACAGCCGTTGGCATCAGATTTGCGAATATACAGACTTCGATCCGCCGTCAGGCAGTGCCAAAGCTCATAATTCGAATGGCGGGTCAGTCAGGTTGACGGCTTTTGCCATCCTTTATTTTGCACCGTGATTGTCAAGGGAGCCCCCGAGTGAATCAGCAGCAAAGCACACAGCTGGATGACTTGTCAATGCCAGATATCTGGCATCTCGCTCTTTCTGCGGCGTATGAATTCCCGCAGTTCCTCATCAATTCCAGGATCCAGAATAGGCGCCTGATAAGACGCAAGCATTTTCTTGAATTTTTGGTTTGCCCTTTGAGCGATATTCAAGCTGCCTTCTTCTTCCCACTGCTCATACGGAGTCGTGCTGAACAGTTCAGGCTCATAGAAAGCGTCGTGGTAATGCTGCAGCGTGTGCGAGCTGCCAAAGAAATGTCCGCCCGGGCCGACTTCTTCGAACGCCGCTGTGGCAAACTGGCTGGCATCCGCCGAAACGCCTTTGACAAACTTATGCAGTGCGCCGCAATAGTCGGCATCAATCAAGAATTTCTCAAAGCTGAAAGTCAGTGCGCTTTCCATCCAGCCGGCCGCATGGAGAACAAAATTCGCGCCGCACAGCACCGCCGCGTTCAGCGCATTGACACTTTCGTTGGTTGACTGCGCGTCAACACATTGTGAACTGGTGAAGCCGCCGCTGCAGCGCAAAGGCACGTTGAATCGCCGCGCCAGCTGGCCGACGACGTACGATGCGGCTGCAGATTCGGCAGTACCAAAAGAAGGTGAGCCGGCTCGCAGATTGACAGTCGTGATGAAATTGCCGAAAACCGCAGGTGATCCCTTGCGCACTAGCTGCCCCAGCGCAACACCGACCATCACTTCGGCCAGTGACTGGGCAATGGCGCCGGCAATGGTGACCGGGCCGGTGGCGCCGCTTAAGACAAATGGGACTACAATGGGACATTGATTGGCTTCGGCATAGGCTCGCAGCGCGCCTGACATGGCTCCGTCGTACACGAGCGGCGAGTTCATGTTGATATTGCCGGTAATCACGCAATTCTTGTCGGTGAAATCAGCGCCAAAAAGGATTCTGGCCATCTCAATGGAGTCTTGCGCCCGCTCGCGAGTGGTGACAGAGCCCATAAACGGCATGTCGGAGTATTTCATGTGCGCATAGACCATGTCCAGGTGGCGCTTGTTGACTGGCTCGTCGACCGGTTCGCAGACAGTTCCGCCGGAATGATGAATCCAAGGTGACAAATACGCCAGCTTGATAATGTTCTGGAAGTCCTCAAGCGTGCCGTAGCGCCGGCCGCCGTCCAGATCAGAGACGAATGGCGACCCGTATGCAGGGGCAAACACGATATGACTGTCTCCCACGCGCGCCGACCTCTCTGGATTGCGGCCATGCATTACGAATGAGCTGGGAACGGTTTTGAGCAATGAGCGGACGTGGCCTTTGTCGAAGCGAACCCGCGAGCCGCGAACATCCGCACCGGCTTGTTTCCAGATATGGAGAGCTTCATCGTCGCCAAGAAATTCGACGCCCACTTCCTCCAGTATTTCATCCGTTTTGGTTTCGATGATATCCAAACCCTCTTGGCTCATCATCTCATATGGGGGAATCTCTCTTTTCAGCCCCGCGATGATTACGGGGCCTGTGCGAGGCGCCGTATGGGAACGGCGGCTGATGCGACCGCGGGCAGAGGCGGCTGTGACCGCCGTCGCGTTTTCCATATCAATACCTGTTCAGTTGAGTGTTCGGATCCTGTCAGCTGCTATTATCCCAGCAAATATCCGTGTATCGCAGCTTCCCGCCGTTTCGCCCTGGCTTTCTGGCAACAGAATTGAGTTGAGTTTCCTCACTGTTTTCATTTTATCTGTCCGTACACATTGAAAGTGATTCGTCTGCGATATCCGCATTGACGAATATTGATCTCGCAGCTTGATTGGATCTGATTGCAGCGTCGGCCATGCCATTCCAGATGCTGAGTTTCAAGTTCTGACACCTGGGCTCGGCATGGATGAAACAGCTTCCAGCTCTGCATGATCATGACGAAAGACGGTGAAGAGGTTTGTATCGGTGAGTTTATGGAGCTGCATGTGCCGCAGTATCCAAGACCTCACAGTACAGCCATGCCTTATGCAATTCGGCGGCGCCGGCTGTTGTTTCTTGAAGCCTCAGCGGCAGGCGACGTCATCCAGCTGGCATGGCCTATCCGACTGTATATCGAAAAAAGCTGGCGCGAAGTCAAATCAGCTGCCGCGGAATCACAAAGTCGACCAGCTGGCCGGTGCCAAGGCGAAACTCAGCGCCGCTGGCGCAAGGCAGCTCACAGACCAAGGTCGCAGCGGTCGGATACTGCATAAATGACGCATCAAGCGGCGGGTGCTCCAGGACCGACTCAGCGAACATCCCAATGCCAGGATTGTGACCCAAAAACAGCACCGGCTCATCAGCTGCGGCCAAGAGCAAACTTGCAAACGCATTGAGACTGCCATGATAAAGACTGGATTCGTAACGGACATCAATGCCGCCGGGCATGAATTTCTCCATTCTGCTCCAGGTTTCGCGAGTTCGCTGCGAGGTTGATGACAAGACCAGCTGGGGAATATAGCCATGGTCGCTCAGCCACTGGCCGATGGCATCGCTTGACTTTCTGCCGCGGCGTGAAAGCGGACGGTCGTGATCATCCAGATGCGGCGCATCCCAGCTGGATTTTGCATGGCGAGTGACAATGATGCGCATAGTGCGGCCTTTATGGTGTGAAAATCAAGTCTGATTTTAATTCAAACAACGATGCCACTTGAGTTCTCTGCAACAAATACAATGATGCGGACAGCTTTGAATCTTTGAAAGCGCCGAAATACAATGAAACTTCACTTTGATGGCATTTGCAACTTTCTTGACCAGCATAAGGTTGAGCTGGATGTCGCCGAGTTCCATGGCCTGATGTCTGGACTTGTCTGCGCTGGTGATTGCCTGGATGAAATCGATGACTGGCTGCCGATGCTGCTGACACAAAATTATCTGTCTGATGCGCAATACCTCCCGATCAAGCATGAGGTGCAGAAAGCTTACGCTGAAATTGAGGACTCGCTGGTATCTGACGGGTTCGGGTATCAGCTGGCACTGCCGTCTGACCTCCATTCGCATGAAGAGCGGGCGAATTCGCTGACCGCCTGGTGCAGCGGGTTCGTGACCACACTGATTGAGTACGCAGGCATTGGCGATGACAGCTTGTCGGGTGATGAGCTGGAGTTTGTCGCGGACGTGAAAACGATTTCTCAGACGCAGCTTGAGCCTGGCGATGCCGCAGAGTTCGAGTCCGTCTATGTTGAGATTGAAGAGTATTTGCGAGTCGGTGTTCAATTGATTTATGAGTGCCTCAATCCGGCCGAATCGCTGGAAAATCAGCGCCAGCGGGAGATTTGAGGATGAGTCGCGAGGTTCGCCGCAGGCAGCTGCTGCAGCATCTTGGCGCCGATATCGCGATTTTGCCGACCGCACCGCAGCGCCAGCGCAATTCAGATGTGCTGTACCCGTACCGTCCCGACAGCGACTTTTATTTTCTCACGCATTTTGCTGAGCCTGAGGCAATTGCGGTGTTCGCACCCGGCAGCGAAGAGGGTGACTACATTCTTTTTGTCAGAGAGAGCGACCCGGATAAAGAGCGCTGGGATGGCCGCCGTGCAGGAGTGGCCGGCGCGGTCGATAATTTTCAGGCGGACGCGGCATTTCCAATCGCTGCTGCTGACGAGATCATCCCCAAGCTGATGAAGGGCAAAGAGCGTGTTCACAGCTGCTTGACTCGTTATCCCGATTTTGATGAGCAGCTGATCCGCTGGATCCGATCTGCCAAAGGTTTCGCTCGCAGCGGCGCCAGGACGCCGGCAGAGGTCATCGATATCGGCCGCGCCATTCATCCGCTGCGCTTGCGCAAGCAGGCTGACGAGATGCAGCTGCTGCGCGAGGCGGCGGAGATATCCGCGCAGGCGCACGTTCAGGCCATGCAGCAATGCCAGCCTGGCATGATGGAGTATCAGATTCAGGCCGAAATTGAATGCCAGTTTCGCAAAAACAATTGTGTGCCCGCTTACCCGAGCATTGTGGCTTCAGGCTCGAATGCTTGCATTTTGCATTATATTGAGAGTTCCCGGCAGCTCAGGGACGGTGATCTGATTCTGATTGATGCCGGTGCTGAGCTGGACTGCCATGCGGCTGATATTACTCGAACATATCCAGTCAGCGGCACTTTCTCGGAGGCGCAAAAACAGGTCTACGAAGTGGTGCTGGAAGCTCAGCGGCAGGCGCTTGAGGCGGCGGCTCCGGGCCATCGCTATGATGCAGTGGATGCGGCCGCGACCCAGGCGCTCACGCAAGGGCTGATTGACCTGAAAATTCTGGATTGCACACTCTCAGAAGCGCTCGAAACCAAAGCCTATCGGCCGTATTACATGCATCGGATTGGTCACTGGCTGGGACTGGACGTGCATGATGTCGGTGATTACCATGATGCGGACGGCAAGTCACAAACCTTGGAGTCTGGCATGTACATGACCATCGAGCCGGGACTGTATCTTTCGGCTTCGGCTGAGCTGGATGAGAAGTGGCATGACATTGGCGTTCGCATCGAGGATGATGTGCTCATCACGGCCGATGGTCACGAGGTTACAACCCAGGCGGCACCCAAATCAGTCGCTGACATCGAGCATCTGATGTCGAGCTGAGGCGCGCCAGCTGTGATGTCTCATCCCAAGAGTGATTTCGATGTCGTCATCATCGGCGGCGGCCTGACCGGCGCCAGCTTGGCCTGCGCCTTGGCGCAGCAAGAATTCAAGGTGGCTCTTGTCGAGGCTAATGACCTGAATGCGCCAAGCAGCGGCTTTGATTCAAGAAGGATTGCGCTGACCCGCAGCTCGGGGTCTGTCTTTCACAATCTAGGGGTCTGGGACATGCTTGCTGCAGATGCGGTGACTGAAATCCGCGCGATTGAGGTCACTGATCAGCGATTTCGAAGTCGGGTCAATTTACAGGCCAGCGATGCTGGCTATGATGCGCTTGGCTGGAATGCATCGGCGCGCGCGCTCGGACAGGCGCTCTGCACCCGGCTCGCCGGCGCTGGAGAGGCTGCTGTATTCAGTCCCCTGCGAGTTGCAGCTGTGCGCATTCGCGAAAGCGCAGTTGCAGTGAGCGCCAGCGCAGATGGCGGGAGCCGCGATGAGCAGTTGTTCGCCAAAGTACTGGTCGCGGCCGATGGCGGCGGGGGATTGGGTGCGCAGCTCGGTTTTTGTGCCCGCCGCAGAGAATATGCGCAACGGGCTCTGGTGTGTGCCATCGAGTCCGATCAGCCGCACTTCAACATCGCTTATGAGCATTTCTGCGGCTCTGGGCCGCTGGCCCTGCTGCCTGTTCGTGAGCGTGACTACTCGGTTGTCTGGACGCTTGAGCGTGACACGCTGGCGCATCTGCTGACTTTGCCTGAGGATGCGTTCCTGGCGCACATGCAGGCGGCTTTCGGCGGACGGGCTGGAAAATTTTTGCGCATTATTGGCCAAAGAACTTCGTATCCTTTAGTGCTCAGCAAATTGCGCAAGTTTGTCAAGCCGCGGATTGCAGTTGTCGGAAACGCTTCTCACACTGTGCATCCTATCGCTGGTCAGGGCTTCAATCTTGCGCTGCGTGATGTGGCTGCATTGACCGAGGTTCTCACGAGCCATCGGTACCGAGGATGGGATATTGGCAATTATGATGTGCTCACGCGGTATCAGCAATGGCGCCTGCGCGAGAGCGAGTCGGTCGGCTGGTTTACCGATGGGCTGGTCCGGGCATTCGCAAATCGTGATCCGGTGGTTTCGTTCGTGCGCAATCTCGGCTTGGATGCAGTGCAGGCTGTGCCGGAAGTGAAGCGGCAGCTGCTGCGCCGTACGATGGGGATTTACGGCAAACAGGCACAGCTTGCTGCGAATGCGGCGGACTGCTGACACCTGAATGCGGATGCAGCCGGATTACGATATCGTTGTGGCGGGCGCCGGCTTGGTCGGGCTGGCGTTTGCCTGCTCGATGCGTCAATCAGGCTTGCGGATTCTGGTGCTTGATGGCGGCGATGCGCCAGTCAGAGATTCCAGCAGTTACGATCTGCGGGTCAATTCAATTCATATCGCCTCGCAGACATTCTTGGATGCTATTGGCGCCTGGCAGCATGCACAAAGCCTCCGAGTCAATCCGTTCCATGCGATTGAAGTCTGGGATTTGTCTGGAAGTCGCGTGACGTTTGATGCGGCGCAGATTAGCGAGCCTTATCTCGGACACATCGTTGAGTCGAATGTACTGACCGAAGCGCTCTTCAATCAAGTCAGCAGCAGCAGTCAGGTCAGATTTCAGTTTCGAAAGCGTGTGACTGCCATTGAGGACCACGCGACGCACGCAACCCTAAGCATTGACAGCGGCGATCGGGTTACGTCCCGTTTGGTGGTTGGCTGCGACGGTGCAAATTCCGCTGTGCGGCGCTGTTGCGGGATCCAGTGGACTGAGCAGGCGTACAGCCAGAAGGCGTTTGTCTGCCAAGTGCAGGCGGCGCAATCATCGTCAGGGGTGTCCTGTCAGAAATTCCTGCCGACTGGGCCGCTGGCTCTGCTGCCATTGGGTGATGGCAGTTATTCGATTGTGTGGAGCTGCACTTTGGATTTGGCCGATCAGCTGGCGGACTGTGATGAGGCGCTGTTTGTCCGGCATCTGGCGCAAGCGCTTGATTGCCGATTCGGCGAATTTCGCCTTCTCAGTCCCATTCGAGCTTTCGATTTAAGACGGCTTGCTGTCCGGCAGTACTTTGCGGGCTGCACTATAGTGATTGGCGATGCCGCACATGTGGTGCATCCGCTCGCGGGCATGGGAGTCAATTTGGGTTTGATGGACGCGGCTGCATTGAGTCAGACACTGACTGAATCTTTGCATTCGGCCGGGCAGCTGCATAATTTTTCGAGCTTAAGAGCTTTTGACCGATGGCGCAAGTCCGAAAACGCGGTGATCGCCAGTGTCATCGACGGATTTGATCGCGGCTTTTCTACTCCGCGGCGGGACTTGAGATCGGCTCTGAGCTTGGGCATGTCGATGACGAATCGCCTCAGTTTCGTCAAGCAGGCCATCATGCGCCGGGCCTGTGGAATCACCGGCGATTTGCCTCGCTCTGCGGCGCGCCGCCAGAGGGCAGAAGCTGCCGAGGCTTGAGTTGCGATGTGCCGGCAATCTGTAAAGAGACGCATATTCGAGGCATTGGAATCAGGTATGCTTGATCCGGCCGCATTCTCATTCGATTTGTGCGAATGTCCGCAAATATTCATCCATACAGTCTGTCTGATGAATTGCGGCCTGCATCCGGGTCGAGAATACTTTTCTTGCAAATGAATTCGAATCAGGTCAAGCTTGGGAGCGGTTTGCCCGGCCCGGCGAGCCGTTTGCAAGGATTGCCGAGAAGCAGGAAGTGATCCGAGCTTGAGGCTGAACAGGGCAAACTGAATGCAGTCGCATTGCTGTTGATGGTGACACACAGCGGATACGATGCTCGCGGAGTCGGGCAAGGGAAAGTTTGCAACCTTGAATCAGTGCCGTCCAGGCCTATGCTGGACAAAGCGTGGAGTGAGCGCGTGGCGGAGCGGCAAGATGCTTGACTGCGACGGAAATATAGAAATGATGGGAGGAGTTTAGAAGTATGCGCCGGAAAAGCCAGGTGCATGCCTCTATGGGAAGGTTTGTGAAGTGGCTGCTACAATCCAATCGGCAGTATGAATTGGAAGAGGCATTCGATTTCCATTTCGAGTTTCTTGCTGGCGTGCTGAAAGTTGTAGATGATGACCTGGGGACTGCGATTTGCGATGATTTGGAGCTCTCTCCACTCGGCATCACTGTCAGGCTGGCTGTATTGGAAGATTTCGTGATTTGGCAGTTTGGCGATTGGCGAGAACGAAGATTGGAATCCTGTCAAAGAATATCTTAAGCGCCGCGGGCGGCGCGAGCCGGTGCCTTGCAGAAGCTGCCTGGAGGCAGTTCGTAATTCTCAATTTTCCTTATACGAAGTTGTTGATATCAATCCTGGTCGATCACTGACTTTGAAAGATGAGCTGCGCGCCGGCGGAATCTGCATCGCGCATGACGTGGAAAGCTCGAGACAGCTGTTCAAATGGGATTGCATTGCCGCTCGCATCGTGAAAAATCTGGGCAAGAACTACATCGTTGGCAGTATTTTGACCTATAAGCCGACAACTGCGGAATTGATTCTGAAAGAACTCAGAAAGCTGAGAAAAAAGGAACTGAGCCGAATGCGCAGGATGCACAGAAAAACTCACGGGAAAAGAAGCATGATGCCGCCTGTTTCTGAAGACGAGTTGCTTGGCTCCATGCCCATAGCGCAATAGTGCATCTCAGTCTGGATTTCGCAAGAGGTCGCGGCCTTGATTGAACCTCCGCTGGAAGTGTGCAACAGTGATGGCAATCCGTTTGAATTTTGTGAAACTCGCTTCCTGATCCAGAGAAATCGGGATGATGTCATTGCGATATTGAATCAGACAGCGGGATTGTTTGAGCAGCACGAATCCAGCGACTGGGCCTGGCTGGCGACAGGTGATCCAGCCAGCCGGGCAGCGCGTCGGGCCATGATGAATCCAGATCGCGAAGAGTATCCTGAAACCGCTGGTTCTGGCGACAGGGCCACCCTGCTGGGCAATCTGCGCTTCCACTTCAAAGAACTGATTCTGTCAACAAATTCATTCCGGCGCGCGGAAAAGGGACAGATGTATCTGCAATCGCATTTAGGCGACTTGGTCGGAAAGCCTTTGATCTCTCCTGAGAAAATGCAGCGGCGACACAAGAGTACAGCGATAGGGCGCCTGCGTTAGAAACAAATCAGCCGGATGGAATGAAGACTGCGGCTCGTCTCTGCTATCGTGATGATCAGCCTCATCGTCTTTTGCACACTCCGATACCGATGCTGGGATATAAAACCCCGCAGCAAGCCGTGAAGTCAAAACGAGGGAGGCAGCAGGCAATCGAGCGGCTCAAGCAATTGGAAAATTTTGAACAGCGTTATGCGGCGACATACTCCTGCGAGCCTTGTGACACCTCTTGGCTGTGGAAGGCATTGGACCTTGAGCCGCCGCAGGCTTGATCGCAAGGCGGGCAGCGGCTCAACGCCGGGCAGTGCCGGCTGCGAGTTGCATTGTGTGGGAAAGGTCACTGAGCTGCTGCGACAGCCGGATCTGCTCAAGATCGATTGTGCAAAATCAGTGTGTGCAGGAAGCGAGGCGGGCAAGCGTGCCGTCACAAATTACGCATCTGGCACATTCGCCAAGCGTTCAATTGGCATTGCCATTATGAATTGTGCGCAGACAGAGTCATTGATCGGCATCTGTAAAAATGAATAAAAACAAATTTACAAATTTATAGTTTATATGATGGCCCTGGTTTTCTGCCCATGGCAACGGTTCTCCAAGCCGCGGTTTACGTCATCATTTTTTTCAGCTGAGTCGCAGTGAACTTTTTGCTCACTGTCTTTTGTCAAACCTGATTGATTTCGATAGTCTAAAATTGCTTTTCGGCACCGTAGCAATGTGGAGGACGTTTTGAGCCGATCGATATTAGTTGAAGCTGGATTGCGCAGCACCATGCCGCGCCGGCTGATTTTGTCATTGCTTGAAAATTCTGAAGAGCGCCACCTGTCTGCCGAAGATATCTACGGCGCCTTAAGGGATGCAGGCGAGGATGTCGGCATCGCGACAGTGTACCGGGTGCTGACCCAATTTGAGCAGTCCGGTCTGGTATTGCGGCACCGGTTCGACGGCGAGAAATCAACCTACGAGCTGAATGACGAAAACCATCATGACCATATGGTTTGCGTCAAATGCGGCCGTGTGTACGAATTTGTAGACTCGAAAATTGAACAGCGGCAAAGAGAGGTCGCCAATGAAATCGGTTTTCAGCTCACGGACCACTCGCTGCATTTGTTCGGTGTTTGCCAGGGCATGGAAAAGGATGGCAAATGCTCGATTCCTGATGATCCTGATCGCGGTATCCACAAAATCAAAAAATAACCAGCGCAGGCATGCGTCTTGGGCTTGCAGTCCGCTTCATTGGTTTTTTCGCGCCGCTTGAGCAAATCGTGAGTATCGGTTCGGATGGGCTTGTCAGTTTTGCCAGATCCTGCAAAATGAATTTGACTTTGTTCTGCAGAGATCTTTGAGCACTGCGGTTATTTTGATTCTTCGCCCATAACACTTTCTATTTTTTCATCACTCATGCCTATTTGACGAAGGATTATTTTTGCGTTCAAGGAATTTATTTGCTTTAGGAACAAAGACCCTGTCAGTGCCCCCAGACTTTTTTCATAGACTTCCTCTTTTGCTTGATCTTTTGAAACAATAACCACTCTCGCGAAGTATTTCAAGCAACTGCTTTCTGTCTAGCATCGGCATTGAACTCCGCTATCATCCCCCAGGGAATAACAGGATTCTGTTTTACTTGCTGTTGAATACGCGGTATATCGTTCTTGTTCCATCCTTTGCTCTTCAAAAATTCATCAAGCTCCCCATCTTCGATTAAATCAGTTAGCAATGATGCCATTGCTTCTTCAAACACGGAACAAAGCTCGTTTAAGTCACTTGCCTGGACAGATATTCCCAAATCCTTACACTCTCCAACAAACTGATATTTTGCTGCATTAGTCTCATAAACTTTGCAAATGAGGCTCGCGGAGACACTTACCTCTTTGATCATGACCTAACCCCCCCTGTTTAGCGAAAAATAGATTACGCATTATATAGATGGCATAATAGATTTATCGCAAATCTCGTTTTACCCAAATCGGCAATGAAAATGCTGTGGACGCGTTCGGGCTGCCGGATCCGTCGTTTCGACGCTCCGATTCCCGGCCTGTCAGGCCGGTCGCATCTGTATTGTCCCGAAAAACCGCCGGCCGCCGCGCGGCCGCACCGCTTCTCGCCCCCGGCAGGCGTACGCCCGCCTTGCCCGCCGGCAATCGATCGATCCCAAGCCCTTTGCCGCCCGCGGGGCGGCCGCCGTCAGGCGGGCAGCGGATACTCCCGGATCGAGCGCACCGCCGCGCTGATCAGTTCCCACTTGTGCGCCGACACCTTGATCGTCAGCCGCCGGGCATGACGCACCAGATGGCCGCCGGCCGCGTAGAGCTGAAAGCGCAGCGTCGGCGCCCGCGACACCAGCCACCGGTGCGGCAGCATCAGCCGCAGCAGGCACAGCAGATTGTATGCCAGCGCATTGACCATCAGCCACACCGCATTGGCCCCGAACTTCCCGCACGGCAGCCGCGCCCCCGCAAAGTCGCTGCGCAGCTGCTTGATCTTATTTTCCGAAGTCTCCCCCCGCAGGTTGTACCACTGCACAATCTCATGATCGGTCTTGCTGTCCAGGTTCGTCGCAATCGCCCGGTACAGATACTCCCCGCGCGATGCCGCATGGCCGCCCGCATCCACAAACGTGTCAATGTGCGCGTTCTCGCCCGGAGCAATGCGCTTTCTTTGCACCACCAGCGTGAATGCCTCAGTGTCGGCCATCGCATGCAGCGTGCGCGCCACCTCCTGCGTCTTCGACCGCGTCCCGTCCGCATGCACCAGCGCCTCCCACTGCCCGTCCCGGATCGCGCTCATCGACTCCTTGACGCTGGTGTCCATCTTCGCGCGGATCGCAAAGCCCCGGCCGCTCTGCATCAGGCAGTTGACCACATCGCCGCTGTACCCCGCCGCGTCAATGCGCACCCGGCGCACCGACACCCCGGCCGGCAGCGCCGCCTCGCACTGGCGGATGAATCCCAGATTGTCCTGGTTCGGCGGCGCATTGCCCTCGCGGAAGTCAATCGCAACGACCTGCTCGGTCTCGGCGATATGCCCGACCATCGGCATGTAGCCCTTGCAGTTCTTGTACGTCCACTTGGCGTCCTTCTTGTCCGCCTCGATCGCCGTCGCGTCAATGTCCAGCGTGACCTCGGTGCGCCCGCGCAGCGCCAGCGCCAGCAGGCGCCGGCTGATCTCCGCCAGCCCCGCCAGCGCCGCCGGGTCCTTGCCCCAGCGGTGCAGGCAGTTGCCCAGCGTGCGCACCGACGGCAGCCGCTCGAAGCCGAACACCCGCAGCAGGTCCCGCTCGGCATGCAGCTCGCGGATATCGTCCAGGCACTTGCCGTCATTGTGCAGCAGAAACACCAGAACGCCCAGCATCACGTCGTTGCCGTAGGCTCCCTTGCGCAGCGGCGGCAGATGCTCGAGCGCCAGCGGCCCCAGGCGGATCTTCTCCACCAGCTCGGCGAGCGCCGCCAGGCCGGCGCGCGAGGTGACCTCATTGTTCGTGATGCCCAGCTGATATGGTATATTCTTCATCGGCCTTGTACTCCCGTGGCAAGTTCTGGCTTTCACCCGACAGGTGAAAGTCGGGCTGTGGTAAAAGCCATATTGTACAAGGCTCTCCTTCAAAAATCTAGGCCCGATCTTGCTTATCTAGGTTTTACTTCAACTGACATTAGAAGAACTTTCACAGCCTCTTTAAACGACGCATCAACGTGTAGATCGGCCTCTAATGGATGCAAGTACATCTTGCAACTGGCATCTGCCCGCTGCGGTGCGGCAAGAAAGCAATTGGTATGAGTGATCAGGGGGATTCGTGAATCGCGGCGCACTCATGATTCAAGGCACCGGCTCGGATGTCGGCAAATCGATTATCGTGGCCGGTTTGTGCCGGCTGCTGGTTCAAAAAGGCATTTCTGTCGTGCCGTTCAAGCCGCAGAATATGTCCAACAATGCAGCGGCTTGCACTTCAGGCGGTGAGATCGGCCGCGCCCAGGCGCTGCAGGCTCGGGCGGCTGGCATTGAGGCAACGGTCGATTTGAATCCGGTGCTGCTGAAACCCCAGACGGATCGCGCTGCGCAGGTGATTGTTCAAGGCCGTGTGCAGTCCAATCTTGATGCCGCAAGCTTCCTCTCCGAGCGGCTTGCGCTGCTTGATCCGGTTCTTGAAAGCTACACAAGACTCAAAAAACATTATGAGCTGGTTCTCATTGAAGGTGCGGGAAGCGCCGCGGAAACGAACCTGCGGCGCGGGGATATCGCGAATATGGGTTTTGCGCAGGCGGCCGGTGTGCCGGTGTGTCTCTTGGCCGATATCGATCGCGGCGGCGTCATTGCTTCTGTGGTCGGGACCAAGGCAGTGATTGACGCTGCGGATGCGCAGCTTGTTCGAAGCTTCATTATCAACCGTTTTCGCGGCGAAGTCTCCCTTTTCGAAGATGGCGTGGCGGACATTGAGCGCCATACGTCCTGGCCATGCCGAGGTGTCATTCCGTGGCTGCAGGCAGCCAGAATCTTGCCGCAGGAAGATGCGATTATCCCCGATGCTTTGGCTGACAGCGACGCACAAACTGAGAAACAGCTCAAAATCGCGGTGCCGATGCTGTCCAGAATCGCCAATTCAGATGATTTTGATCCGCTGCGTATGGAGCCGGACGTAGACTGTCAGATTGTTCCGCCGGGCCTGCCCATCCCGCGGGACAGTGATGTCATCGTATTGCCCGGCAGCAAATCGACTCTTGGTGATCTGCGCCATTTGCAGGCGCAGGGATGGGACCATGACATTATTGCTCATGCCCGTGCCGGCGGTCACGTACTGGGATTATGCGGCGGCTATCAGCTTCTTGGACGCAAGATTCGCGATACTTATGGTGTCGAAGGCGAGCCTGAGATCGCAAATGGTCTGGGGCTGCTCAATGTGGAAACCGATTTGCTCCGGGAAAAAACGGTGCGGCCGCTAACCGGCCGGCACCTTCCAAGCGGCACTGCGGTAACGGGATATGAGATTCATATGGGCGAAACACAAGGTCCAGATACGCGCCGTCCTTTGATACGCACCGCTCAAGCCCAAGATGGTGCGATCAATGCTGCGGGCAATGTCGCTGGCTGTTATGTGCATGGACTATTTGGGAGCGACGCTTTCAGAGCTGCCTGGCTGCATTCGATCCGCAGCGGCGCAGTGTCCAAGCTGGCGTATGAGGCTGCAATCGAGCAGGCGCTGGATGAGCTCGCCGCAGCGCTGGAAGAAGCGCTTGATATACCGGCTCTGCTGAGAGATGCGAGCTGGAAATCTCTTTAGCTGGACTCTCCGCCGGCGCTCAGCGGCTGAGACGCGCTGCCAAATTCAGAAACTGCCGATGAAAACTCATGTACCCAGGACTGACAGTTTGGACCCGGTGACCCGCCAGTGCATGAAGCTGTGGCAAATTGTGAAACGGAACTGCCGGATACAGGTGATGCTCGCAGTGGTAGGACATGTTCCACGCTAAGAATTTGACTGCCGAGCTGGTCAAGGTCGTTCGGGTGTTGGCGAGCATATCGCTGGTAGGGGCGCAGCCGGTATGCTCAGCGAGCAGAAACAGGCGCAGAAACACCATGCCGATCATGATCGGCAGAATCCACAGCGTCAGTATCAGTGTGCTTCCAAGGACAAGCGCCGCTGCCGCGATGATCGCATAAGCCAGCAGATGAAGCCTGGCCTCGGTGACGATTTTTTGGCGCTGCCGAGCGTCAATCCAGGGCTCATCTGCGCGGCCTGCTGCATGAGTGACCAGATCTCGAATTTGCGGCCACCAGTAGGATCCGAGCCCGGTCATCGTGATTGCGTAATGTTTGACGGTCTGCGGCTTTTCAGCTGCCAGCTCTGGATCGCGATGCGGATCGTTTGTATAGCGGTGATGCGCAAAGTGGAAACAGCGAAATGAGCTTGCCGGCAGCAGCAGCATGAATCCGCAGATAACTGCAGCCAAATCATTCAGACGGCGTGTCCGAAAAGCGGTGCGATGCACACATTCATGCAGCGGCGAGAACAAGAAGGCCAGCGCGATTCCGTATGGCACCCATGCGGCCAGCAGCCAGGCAGTGCCGCCGGCGAGCGTGACCATCCATCCAGCGGCGGCAATGATGAGCAGATGGGCGCCCATGCGAACGATGCCTTTACGATCAGAGCGCATTGCCAGAGCTTTAAGATCATCGGCACCGATTAGATCTGTACGGGCAGGTGCAGTGTCCATAGAAATTCAGTTTGCTGTCCTTATGAAGTCCACGAATAGGTTCGAATTCTCAAAGCCATAGAGCTCAAGTGCAGACTCAATCTTGAATTTCACGGTATTTTGCCTCGTAGGTCGGCGAGCCGCTGGCGGCATTGCGCTTGTCGATATGGATGATTGCTTTCGTCAGGATTTTTGCGGCGAGGGATCGTCTAAGACTGGGTGTGAGGCATAAAAACCCGATGGCATCCGTTATAAATCCAGGCGTGATCAGCAGTGCGCCGGCAACCAGCAGAAACAAGCCCTCGATCAGCTGCAGAGCCGGCAGCTCGCCGGCGCGAATGGCATTGACAGCCTCGTGCAGTGTGAGCAAGCCTTGCAGCTTGACCAGCCATGCGCCGATCAGGGCTGTGGCGAGGACGCCTGCGATGGTCCATGGCGCGCCGATTACATCACCGATTTGAATCAGCAGGTAAATCTCGCCAATCGGTATCAGCAGAAAACAGAGAAATAAAATAGTGACGGGACGCATATGGATACCTGTGGGCGGATATGAGCTAATCGGGCCAGATTTGATCGACTGCCTTGAGGATATGCTCGCTGTGATCGGTCAGGCGGTGATCAGCGTTTTCAAGAAGAGTCAGTCGGATGGGGGAGTTGCAATGCTCGCAGATCGACTCACTCAATGCCGGCGGAACCACATCATCAAGCTGGCCGTGCAGGATGTGGACGGGACACTCGAACTTGAGCGGCCTGTCCAGCAAGTCAAATTGCCTGGCATCGCGCACTGCATCTATAGACAGCGCAAAATTACAGTCCGGATACGGGCTCTCAATGAGTCGGCTGCCTTTATTTTCCCATTGACGCTGCTCTTGTTCGCTGAGAGTGTCGAACAGACTTTGGACGAAGTTGAATGCCGGCGCGATCAGCACTAATCCGCATACCTTGAGTCGGCGGTCCAGTGCGCTGATCGCAGCGACCCAGCCGCCCATGCTGGATCCGACCAGAACTTTTGGCCGCCCGGCGAATTGGCTGAGAACCCGTCTCGTGTCCTCAGCAGCGCGTGAGATCATGAATTCATCGAATGTGCCGTCTGACTCTCCATGGGCGCGCATATCGAAACGAACCCATGAGCGGTGAGTGTTCACAGCATGCTGCCAGAGGCTCATCGATTTGGTTCCGTTTGCATCGGACAGGAGTCCATGCAGGAACACGCCGACCGGACCAGAACCGGTGTCGCGAAACGTGCCGCGCACGTTCTGTCCATCGGCGGCAGGCAAAACAAAATGGGTATTTAGGGTGGACATGCGGATACAGAAAAGTCTTGATATTGTCTGAGTGAGACGCTGCTTTTTCGCAGTCGGTCATTATCTCATTTTGTAAGCGAGGTGCAATTGAACAAATTTTCGATGGCTACTTGCAAAATATTGAATAAGCAGGTTCAAAAATCATGAGACGCTTGTATACGATAGAAACTAGGGCCTGTTAACACAATTTGATCTGGATATGATACAATTATCACCCGTGATTGTCGTCTGGAACAGAGCGGAGGAACCGGCAATGGAACTTACACGGGCACAGTACGAGCGCATTGCCCCGCTGCTGCCGAGGCAGCGGGGCAATGTCAGCCTCTCGAGCCTGCAGGTGCTGAACGCCATTCTCTACGTGGCCGAGCACGGCTGCAAGTGGCGCGGCCTGCCGGAGCGTTTCGGCAACTGGCACACCATCTACACGCGCATGAGCCGGTGGTCGAGGAACGGGGTCCTGGACCGCGTGTTCGAGCACCTGCAGCGGGAGCGGATGATCCGCATCCGGGTCGAGGTCCTGAGCCTTGACAGCACTAGCATCAAGGTGCATCCCGACGGCACGGGGGCGCTAAAAAAAACGGCGCCCAGTGCATCGGCAAGTCCCGGGGCGGGTGGAACACCAAGCTTCATCTGGCTGCCGCGGATGATCGGACCGCCGTGGCCTTCGCGCTCTCTCCCGGCAACGCGCACGATGCCCCGGAGGGGCGGAAGCTCCTGAAGCGGCTGGAGAGGCCGTCGAGCCGCCCGGCGCTCGTCATGGATCGGGCCTATGAGGACGATGAGACCCGCCGGCTGGCATCCGACCTCGGCTTCACACCCGTGGTGCCGCCGAAGAGCAGCCGCATCTCTCCCTGGGAATACGACCGGAAAATGTACCGGCGGCGCAACGGGGCGGAACGCCTGTTCCGGCGGCTCAAGGGCTTCCGCAGAGTGTTCTCGCGCTTCGACAAGCTTGATGTCATGTACCTCGGATTCGTCGTCTTCGCGCTGATCATCGATGCGCTGCGTAGCGTTAACACACCCTAGTTTGGTTTCTTAGTAGATAGGAGATTGAAATGAACGACAGTCGATTTCACCGTGCGAGCGGTGACAACATAACCATGAATATTCTGGGAGATGAAATCCCGGTTACGACGAGGAAGATAAACATCTATGAACTGAAATTTTTACCTGAGAATCCACGTGTCTACTCTTGTATCAGAGAGACTTCCGATTTTGCTTCACGAACCGAAGACGAGAAGCAAGCTGTCATTTTCGAGCGAATGAGTGCTGAACCCAGTGTCAAGAACCTAAAGGCGGATATAAAAAAGCATAACGGTCTATTGGAAAATATATTGGTACGGCATGATACGATGGAGGTAATTGAGGGCAATTCTCGACTTGCTGTATATCGGTTATTTAATGAAGCGGATCGACATGCTGGTTGGGATATGATCCAGTGCGATCTTGTACAAAGTCTAACCCCTGTCCAGCAGGCATCTTTTCTAAGTCAAATTCACGTAAAGGGTAAGACTGAATGGACAGCATACGAAAAAAACAATTTTGCATACACACTATCAGAAGATTCGGGTTGGGACATAGATAGCATTGCAGAAGCATTGAATGAATCCAAGCAAACAGTAAAGACACGCATCAATGTAATTCAATCCATGAAAGACAATCACGATGACAATCGGTCACACTTCAGCTTCTATGACGTAATGGTTCGACAAAGTGAAATAAAAAAAGCTCTGAAGAGCAACAATGAATTGAAAACATGCTTGTTTGAGAGAATACGAAACTTTGGGACATCGGAAAATCAAGAAGAATTTACTGCGCAAGAACTGAGAGATAAATTACCAACGATATTGAAAAAACCCAAGCAGTTGCGAAAATTTATCAAGAATAACCAATCGTCGTTAGATGACCATTATCATCAGGCAAAGATCAACAATGTGCAAGATAAAGTAAAACAGGCTCGAAAAGTATTAGAGATCGAACGCAAAGAAATCCAGGGATTAAGTGCTGGTGAGTTGAATGCGATCAAGCTTGAAGCCAAACGATTAACGCAAGATGTAGAAAGATTGCTGGGAATGATTGATTCTTTGAGGTCAGTATGAATGCAAAGAAGATCTTGTTGATTGAGCCCGGATATAGAAATAAATATCCACCATTAGGATTAATGAAAATTTCTGCATACCACAAAGAATGCGGACATTTTGTACGGTTTGTCAAAGGTGAAGACCGGTCAGTATTTGAATATGCTTGGGATAGAGTTTATGTCACAACTTTGTTTAGTTTTGAATGGCAAAAAATATCGAAAGCGATAGACTTTGCCATAGAGGTTGCCGGCAATCAGCCAGAAAGAGTATTCGTGGGGGGTATAGCCGCCTCATTGATGCACTCTGAGTTTCTGAAAGTGTCGAAATGGGCTGGGGTTCGGTTTATTAGCGGCCTGCTTGACCAAGCACCATCATTGTCGCTAAAGCTGTCTGCCAAAGATGGTGATTTTGGAGCCGAGGACATCAGCTCAAAACCCATTGAGGAACAAGTTCCTGACTATCAAATTCTTGATGATGTCGACTATCAATATCCTGTTCATGATGCTTACTTTGGCTATGCGTCGCGTGGCTGTATCCGCAAATGTCATTTTTGCGGAGTCCCGAAACTAGAGGGTAGCCAAAAAGAAATGCCTCCGCTATTTGACCTGGTTGATGGAATATCAAAAAGGTATGGTGAAAAGAAAGATTTAATCTTGATGGACAACAATGTCACCGCATCTGCTCGCTATACAGAGGTCATCAATGAGATTATTGACCTTGGGTTTGGTGCGGGCGCAAAATTCGAGCAAAACGGCAGGCAGGTCAAACGGCGGGTAGATTTCAATCAGGGTGTAGATGCGAGAATTCTGTCCAAGTCACCGATGTACCTCCGAGAAATGTCGAAGATATGCATCGACCCTTTGAGAATTGCATTTGATCATATCGGTGTCAGAAAAGTTTACCAAATCGCGGTCGAAATGGCGGCCGACAATGGGATTCGATCGCTTTCGAATTACATGCTTTACAACTTTATGGATACGCCGAGCGACCTTTATCGAAGAATGCGGTTGAACATTGAACTTAATGAGAAGCTAAACCTGAGAATATGGTCCTTTCCCATGCGCTATCAGCCAGTAACGTTAAAAGACCGATCTCATGTGGGGAAAAATTGGAACAGCTATTTTCTTCGGTCATTTCAAATTATGCTGCAAGCGACCCACGGCATTGTCAGCGGCAATTCAGATTTTTTTCAGACCGCATACGGCGATTCACCAGAGAATTTTCAGTACCTTTTGTCACTTCCGCATGATTTCATTTTTCACCGTGAATATTACCAAAATGGAAACGGACGATCAATGCGGGACGAGTATGAATCGTTGCGCTACTCATTAAATTCGTCTCAAAATGACGATTTTCTTTCGTACCTTTCAAATCCTGCCGGCGGCAAGCGTAGTCGCGACAATTACTTCAAGAATATGATCGGGGATCAAAAAATCAATCACAAAATTCGTGAGCTCATGCGATATCACCTGCTTGACAATAGGGTTGTAGATCAATCTGGAAAGGATGTAGTCCTGCCGCTTTTTTCGCAGTTGAACCCGGACTTTGTTATGCCGAATGAGGATGAACTGGTTGAAGATGCCGGACTTTATGAGAAAGAAGCCGGAACACAAACACGTGCTCTGCAATCCGTCGAATTTCCAGTCTCGATTGCGAAATAGTCGCGAGAGCATGGCTGTTTTTGCGAATTGCATCGGCTAGTTTAAAGCGAGTAGTCAGTGAAGCTTGGGCGTATCGCAGTCGAATGTATTGGTTTTAGTGACATCTGATGTCTGCCAAACCTGCAACTGATCTGGTCGGCAGCAGCGTTCTCAAGCTCATCACCTCGGGCATGTATACCGACCCTTTGGCGGTCTACAAAGAATATATCCAGAATGCAGTTGATTCTTTGGCAGAAAGTTCTGGTTCCCAACCGGGTGAGGTGCGCATTACAATCGATGCAAGCCAATCAAGGATATCCATTAGAGACAATGGTGCGGGTCTTTCTCGCAAGCAAGCGTTGCGAGATTTAATTCCGATATCCAGAAGCCGTAAGGAGCAAAATGTAAATCGAGGCTTCCGAGGCATTGGCAGACTGGCTGGGCTGGTGTTCGGGGAGTCGGTCAGTTTTTATACGAGGCAGAAAGGCGACCGGAAAGTATTTCGAGTCAAGTGGGACGGCAATCTGCTTGAATCTGGTGTTGAATCAGAAGCATCGATTGACGAAATAATTTCGGCATCGGTAACTGCCGAATGGATAGATTGCGACGAGTATCCAGAGCATTTTTTTGAAGTTGAAATTTGCGGCATATCGCGATATGCCGCATCGAAGCTGTTGAATATAGATGAAGTTCGCAAGTATATCGGCCAGGTCTGCCCGGTTCCATTTGATGATCAGTTTACATATCGAACTGCTATTGAATCGATTTTAAAAATTGACCAACGCTACTCAACAATCAATATCTATTTGAGTGCAGACGAACATTTTGTTACCAAACCTTTAAAGTCCGCATTGAGTTTTCCAAACGGCGATTTAGAGGATATTCAAGAATTAGAAAAGATTCACGTTCCTGCATTATCAGATGATGGTTTCGCGGCCATAGGCTGGATTGCTCACTGGGCGTATAGCGGAGCACTTTCTAAATCTATGGATGTTCGGGGGATGAGAGCGAGAATAGGTAATATACAAATTGGTGATGAGTTTGTATTTGACCATTTGTTTGCTGAATCCCGATTCAATCGCTGGTCAATAGCAGAGATACACATTATCGACCCGAATATTCTGCCGAATGCAAAACGAGACTACTTTGAGCCAAGTCCTCATTTACGAAACCTTGAGAATCATCTGGCGGCTATTTGTCGAAAATTGGAAAGGAGATGTCGATCTGCGTCAAAATTGAGAAACAGCAAAAAGAAGATAAACCAAGTCTCTCAAGATTTGACTTCAAGTTATGAACTGGCTGCATCAGGATATCTCTCACCAAGTCTAGTGAAAGCGATCAAAGAGGAAGCCGAGTTAAGAATCGAAGCGCTGAAAGACGAGAGTCAATATGCGGATGACGAAGATACTTACGCGCTGCTATGCGAGCTGGAAAAAAGTTACAAGGGGTTATGCAATCACCAGACGAACCTAAATGGGGCAGCTAAAGATAACGAGTCAGTGCCCCTCAGCGATGTCTTCTCGGCTCTAGTCAATGTGTTGCCATCGCATGCTGTTGCACATCAGACAATAGAGAGCATCTTGAGCGAAATCAGGAATCAAAACTAATCTTAGAATTAAAACATTGATTTTTTCTCGTTGATTTGACAGCGGTTAAACCCATCTAACTACAGCTAATTTCGAATCTTTCATCACTCCACACTCGGTGCATGTATTGTCATGGATCTATTTTAGGGTGTGTTAACGCTACGCAGCGCATCGATGATCAGCGCGAAGACGACGAATCCGAGGTACATGACATCAAGCTTGTCGAAGCGCGAGAACACTCTGCGGAAGCCCTTGAGCCGCCGGAACAGGCGTTCCGCCTCGTTGCGCCGCCGGTACATTTTCCGGTCGTATTCCCAGGGAGAGATGCGGCTGCTCTTCGGCGGCACCACGGGTGTGAAGCCGAGGTCGGATGCCAGCCGGCGGGTCTCATCGTCCTCATAGGCCCGATCCATGACGAGCGCCGGGCGGCTCGACGGCCTCTCCAGCCGCTTCAGGAGCTTCCGCCCCTCCGGGGCATCGTGCGCGTTGCCGGGAGAGAGCGCGAAGGCCACGGCGGTCCGATCATCCGCGGCAGCCAGATGAAGCTTGGTGTTCCACCCGCCCCGGGACTTGCCGATGCACTGGGCGCCGTTTTTTTTAGCGCCCCCGTGCCGTCGGGATGCACCTTGATGCTAGTGCTGTCAAGGCTCAGGACCTCGACCCGGATGCGGATCATCCGCTCCCGCTGCAGGCGCTTGAGCACGCGGTCCAGGACCCCGTTCCTCGACCACCGGCTCATGCGCGTGTAGATGGTGTGCCAGTTGCCGAAACGCTCCGGCAGGCCGCGCCACTTGCAGCCGTGCTCGGCCACGTAGAGAATGGCGTTCAGCACCTGCAGGCTCGAGAGGCTGACATTGCCCCGCTGCCTCGGCAGCAGCGGGGCAATGCGCTCGTACTGTGCCCGTGTAAGTTCCATTGCCGGTTCCTCCGCTCTGTTCCAGACGACAATCACGGGTGATAATTGTATCATATCCAGATCAAATTGTGTTAACAGGCCCTAGTTTTCATCGAATTCAAGCAGTTGAAGATGATTGCAGATCAGGCAGACTCAAGAATTCCCGCAAGCCGGTTGCCTGAACATCCCTGGCCAGCGGAAATTGCTCTGACCCCGGGTAAATGACGAATTTCTCGGTTGCCCCAATAGCTTGGCAGCCCTCATGAAACCCTCGCGATACTCTGGGTGCGCTTGAGAATTTGATTTCTATGGCACGAACAGCGTTCTGCGGTCCTTCAAGAACCAGGTCGATTTCCGCACCGGATCGGGTCCGATAGTAGCTGGGCTCCCAGTAATCAGACAAATTGCACAGGATGTTTTCTACCGCAAACGCCTCCCAGCTTGAACCGACCGTCGGGTGCCCAAGCAGGTCATCATAGCCACTGATTCTGAGTACTCTGTGCGTCAGCCCAGAATCGCGCAGGTAAATTTTTGGCGCCTTGACAAGCCGTTTCCCCCGATTTGTGTTCCATGGTCGCAGTCTTCTGAGTATGAAAGCGGACTCCAAGGTGTCGACGTATCTTTGTACGGTTTTATAGCTGATGCCGAGATTGGCGGCGATGCGCGAAAAATTAATGGGCTGTGCATTTTGCCACGCGAGGAGCGACCAGAGTGCTCGCAAAGTCTCGGGAGGAATTCGAGAGCCGAGCAGCTGAACATCTCGTTCGACGAAAGTTGAGATGTAAGCTCCGCGCCAAGCGAAGCTCGCCTCATCGCTAATTGCCAGCGCACTTTTCGGATAGCCGCCGTTCAGCCAGAGTTTTTTGAGATCCTGGGACCCATTTTCCAAGTTGGCAAGTTCCGCTACGGAAAATGGGTTCAATTCCAAATACTGGATGCGCCCGGCCAGTGATTCTGATGATTGCTTGAGCAGCGCTGGCGACGCGGAGCCGAGAATCAGGAATTGCGCCGTGTGTTCTCCGTCTCTGATGCGTGAATCAATAAAGCTGCGCAAAGTCGGAAACAGATCCGGTTTCCGCTGCACCTCGTCGATGATGAGCAACCTATCGCGGCATTCACCAATGAAAGCTTCAACGTCGTTTAGTTTCGCCAGATCGGAATCCAGCTCAAGATCGATGTATTGGGTCGGCTTCTCAACAGATTTGGCAATTTCAAGCGCTAGTGTTGTTTTTCCCACTTGCCGTGCGCCAATCAAGCCTACCGCAGGCACGCGATTTAGGGTCTGTTGAATATAAGATTCGAGATTTCTTCTGTATATCATTGCAAATTAGAAATAGTGAATCTAATAAGCAATAATTTTAAGGTAAATTAAAATTTTCAGTATCGCCGATGATGCATCCTTGATGAAATGCGTTGCTGAATGAAAAGTCTTTCTGAATTGAATGGGCGTTTCAGCTGGCAGCAAAATCAATGAGCGCCCGTGCCGAATTTTGAGAATGCAAGTGCGCTGCCAAGAACTGACGGTCGATGAATTGGATGTCCTTGAGGACTCGACGCAGGCGATTTGAGTCTTTCTTAAGCCGAGTCGCAGAATCAGCTGCACGGCCAGCTGTTGCAATGAATTGGCGCCAGCAGCTGATAATCAATCGTCAGCCTCGGATATGGCATGGCGCGGTCTCAATCAGAAGTTGCCGCCAGATCAATTGAGGTGGAGCGCTCCTCATCAAAGACAATCAGGTGCTGCAGTTTGGCTTTCATGGTGATGGTGTCGCCGATCTTGTGCCGATTGTGGGACGAGGCGAGACAAATGAGCACGGTACCATCTGGCAGTTGCACTCGGTAGTGATGACTGGCGCCGCGAAAATCAATGTTTAGAATTTCACCGGCGAAGTCGCCATCTTTGCAGTAAACGATATCATCTGGACGAATCAGCAGCTGAACGGTACGATCGCTGGCGATACGGTCAGCATTGGCCGTGCGAAACTCACCGATAGCAGTGCGCAGCGTGTTTTTGCCTGATTTTTGCGCAGCAATCAGCTCGCCCTCCCCGATGAATTCTGCAATGAAGCGGGTTTTGGGGCGATGATAGATTGAATAGGGCTCGTCCCACTGCTTGATTTGGCCTTGGTTCATGACACCGACCTTGTCAGCAATGGCAAAAGCCTCGTTTTGATCATGGGTGACTGCGATGGCGCTCATCTGCTCATGCGCCAGTATTTTGCGAACTTCCGGCAGCAATGCGAGGCGCAGCTCAGCATCGAGATTGGAAAAAGCCTCGTCCATCAGCAGCAGTCGCGGCCTGGGCGCCAGCGCCCGCGCAAGCGCCACGCGCTGCTGCTCTCCGCCGGACAGTTCATGCGGCTGACGCTGGTCCAGTCCGGTCAGGCCAAACAGCTCAATCAGTTCACGAATGCGCGCGTTTTTTTTCTGGGTGTCGAGTCGGTACAGTCCGAAACCGATGTTCTGGGATAGATTTAAGTGAGGGAAAAGCGCCAAGTCCTGAAATACCATGCCAATTCTGCGTTTTTCCGGTGCGATGGCAAAGTGCGCTGCGGACAGTACCTCGCCTTTCCACTTGACGGCGCCTTTCGATGGCGTCTCGAATCCGGCTATGGTGCGAAGCAAGGTTGACTTGCCGCAGCCGCTCGGTCCCAAAATGCAGCCGACTTCGCCGCTTTGCAGCTCGAACGTCACATCGCTGATGATTTCCTGTTCGCGAAAAGCGACCGCTAGTCGATCGATGCAGAGCATAGGTATGTGAGAATTTCTGAATTCATCAGTCGAATCGGTGTCAGGCGGAGTGTTTGCCGCCTTTGGCGATCAGGGCATTGAGAGCGATGACGGGCACAATGCCGACTGCAATGATCATCAGCGATGGCAGCGCGGCATCAGTCAGCCGCTCATCGGATGCCAGCTCATACGCGTTGACCGCGAGTGTATTGTAATTGAACGGCCGCAATATCAATGTGGCCGGCAGTTCTTTCAGCACATCGACAAACACAATCAGCAGCGCTGTAAATACAGTGCTGGTCATCAAAGGCACATGAATCTGCTTGAGCACCGCCATGGATTTCTTGCCCAGCGAGCGGGCGGCATCGTCATAACTCGGTCTGATTTTCTCCAGACCGCTCTGGACGGTGCCCAGCGAAATCGCGAGAAAACGAACGGTGTATGCAAAGACCAGCGCAACGATTGAGCCGGTCAGCACGAGGCCCAACTCAGCTCCCAGCACCGATCGGCAAAATTCGATGATCTGGCGATCCGCCCACGCCAGCGGGACAGCTACACCGATCGCGACAATGGTGCCGGGTATCGCGTATCCGAGCCCAGCGACTGAAATGGAGCTCCTCACAATATTAGAGTTGCGGATGCGTTGGGTATAAGCTAGCAGCAAGGCTAGCAAAACGGCAACCACTGCAGCCGTCAGCGCCAGTGAAAACGAATGCCACACCAGCAGGCCGAATGGTGTGCCGGATGGCTGCGCATCCAGTGCAGCCCATTTCAGCAAGATGGCGGCCGGCAAGGCAAAGCCAAAAAAAATCGGAGCAAAGCAGCAGACCCAGGCTGCGAAAGAAGGCCAGCCCGATAAACGGATACGGGCATGATGCATGGATTGTCCGCCGTTGCCGTGATAGCGAATTTTTCGTCTGGAATAACGCTCGACAACGATCAGGAACACGACAAACAGCAGCAGCATGGCTGACAGCTGAAAAGCGGCTGCCAGATCGTCGAATGCATAGAACGTGCGAAAGATCCCGGTCGTAAAGGTGCTCAGTCCAAAATATTGGACCGTACCGAAGTCAGCCAGAGTTTCCATCAATGCGAGCGACACGCCTGTAACAATCGCCGGCCGGGCCATCGGCACGCCCAGCCGCATGAAGGTTCGCTGATAGCCGTATCCAAGCGTGCGGCTGACTTCAAACGTGGCTGCGGTGCATTCTAAAAAAGCGGCGCGGGACAGCAGATAAACGTAGGGATATAAAACCAGCCCCAGCATGGTGATGGCGCCGCCGAGCGAGCGAATTTCAAAAAACCAGTATTCGCCGTATCCAAGTCCAGTGATTTCCCGTATCCAGGATTGCACTGGCCCCGGGTAGTCAAGCACACCTGTGTAGGTGTAGGCGATGATGTAAGCTGGGAAAGCAAGCGGCAGCAGCAGCGCCCAAGAGAATATTCTGCGGCCCGGAAAGTCGAAAGTGGCGACAAACCAGGCCGAGGGCACACCGAGCGCGATGCTGAGCACACCGACCCCGAGCATCAGTCCAATGGAAGTGGTGATATAGTCGGTCAGTACAGTGTCGGCCAGATGCTGCCACAATTGTGCGCTCTGTGCTGAGAACAAGTGCAGCGCGATAAATGCGACTGGGACCGCAACAATGCCCGCAATGATCGGTGCACTCATCTCCATCAGGACCGAGCTGATGGAAGTTTTGCGAGCTGCAATCACGGTGATTCGGTGCGGCATGCAGATAGAGTGATGCGCGGTGCGTCGAGACCGCTGCAAAGCGCAGCGGTCAGGCCGGCGGACACTATCGCCAGCCGGCACGATCCATCAGCTCGACAGCCTGGCGATTGTTGACGCCGAGGATCGACAGATGGACGCTGTCGGATCTGAATTCCCCGAGTGCGGCGAGGACTTCCGAGTTCGGTGTGCCTTCGACCACCGGGTATTCATGATTGACCGCTGCATACCATTGCTGAGAATCCGGGGTCAGCAGAAACTCAATCAGGCGAATTGCGTTTTCGACGTGCTTGGAATGCTTGACGATGCCAATGCCGCTGACATTGACGTGAGTGCCGCGATTTTCCTGATTGGGCCAGAACACCCGAAGCTCGGCGGCCAGCTTGCGATCCCGATCATCACTGCTGGCGGCCAGCCGTCCGAAATAATAGGTGTTTGCAATCGTCAGGTCACACTGCCCGGCCGCGACGGCCTTCAGCTGGTCGGTGTCTCCTCCGGCGGGCGGGCGTGCAAAATTCTCGACGAGCGCACGGGCCCATTTTTCGGTTGCCTCAACACCGTTGGCCTCAAGCATGGATGCCACCAGCGATTGGTTATAGATATTGCCGGATGAGCGCATGCAGATTCTGCCTTGCCACTGGTCATCCGCCAAGTCTTCATAAGTAGACAGAGTCGCTTCATCAACGCGTGCCGCTGCGAATATGACCGTGCGGGCGCGTCTGGACAAAGCCGTCCAATAATCCTCGCTGTCGCGTAAATGCGATGGCACTCGGGTTTTGACTGTCTCGCTGTCAATGGGCTGCAAGATTTTTGCGGCTTTAGCCCGGTGCAGCCGGCCGGCATCAACGGTAATGAATACGTCCGCGGGCGTGGCGCTGCCCTCGATCTCGATTCTTTTGAGCAGCCCGTCGGCTTTGCCGGTTGTCAAGTTGACCAGAATCCCGGTCTCCTGACTGAAGCGGTCGAGCAGCGGCAGAATGAGCGCTTCTTTCCGGGCAGAATAGACATTAAGCGTCTCGTCTTGCGCAAGCGCGAGTCCCGCCGGCGCGGAAACGCTCAGCAGCAGCGCCAGCAGGGGGCCGATAGAGTGAAAAATACGATTGCTCATTGGCTTCATGTCCTCAGCGGATTCAATTAAAGAACAATATTGTAAATGATAATCGTTGTTAATCAAATGCGAAAAAAGTGCAATCCCGAATTCAGTATGGAGGGCGCTTGAGCGCATCTTCGGGACCGGACGCCGCTCATTCCAGACGACAGGAAAATGATATTCCAGGCGAAAAGCAAGGGAGTGCCGGCCGCGACCACGTTCGCCGAAATTTCACTCAAAGCCAAGACTGCCGCTAGGCTCAGGGCACAGCTCCCGGTCTGCTTGCTGCACTGGCATTTGCACAAAGCTGCCAATTGTCATCGCTGGCCCTGCGCAATTCGGTAAAATCCTTGTCCGTCTGAACACACACTCTCCCGATCATGAAGACTGACGAGGGTGCTGTTCGAGCCCCGAGATTGGAAATGATGAATATGAGCAATTGCGCACAGCTGCGTCCTGATCGGCTTGCTTTGCCGGGCAGAGCAAATCAGTCTGTCATCGTTGCTGCTGCGCATGACTGGCGCCAGGCATAACGCTTGCGCAGATGCTGGCCGCATCGCATCAGATGAGGACAAATGCCGATGGATCGGCATCAGGCGGAGCAGGATTCAGTGAAGTACGTTTTTGAACCCGCCGTTCTCGGCGACGTGGTCAGATCTCATGCCGACTTGCCGCTTGAGCAGAAGTTTTCTTCCATTTCCGGGGAACTGGCGGACCGCTACCCCGGCTTGATTGAGACGAAGCCGAAGTGGGTCTTGTCGAATGCCGGCGGCGCCATGGGCCAGGCTGGATTTCTGCATGCGTCACTGCGTGAATATTTGAGTTTTTTTGGCAGTCCGATCGAAGTCGGCGGACACTCTGGAAGATATTCATTTGTTGAGCAATACGCGTTTGTCATCCATGGCCAGATGTGGTGTTTCGGAGCCGGCGACCTGAAGCGCCAAGAATATCAGCCGGGGGAGTGGAGTTTTCTGGGGAAGCGGCAGGCCAAGGGATACCGTTTAGTCAGCGACGGGTGGATTCTTGAATATGTGCGCGGCGCCATCCCTACAATGCTGCCTATCGCTTTTGGCGACAATCTTTTCAGCACCCTGGACTATGCCACTCTGTGCCGGACATTGGGAATTTACACCAGGCACTCACTGCGGACATTGAGGCGCGAGTCTCGAAAATGATTTTACGTCCATCCAATATTTGGCCGGCGCAGCCGCCGCGCTGCTGATCGCGGCTGGCAGCCTGCCCGCCGCCGAGTGCAGTCAGGCGGAACGCATCACGGCAGAGACTCTTCTATCAAGAAACACAGTACATGAAGGCGGCGCGGGCCGCGCGCGTGGTTTTGGATTGGCTGGAAAGGGCGCTTGCGACCGAGGCGGCCTGCTCAGCGAGCTGAAAGCTCTCCCTTTTTGCCTGGGGGATTCGACACACCGCCCCGCAATGCCGGTGACAGCACCGGTACGAATGGTCATGCCGGCATTCATCGGTCGGGATGGGCTGGCATCGGCACTGCTCCCCGGGGCCGGATCTGCCGGCAGGTCGATGCGGGGATTCAGAGCAAGGTCATGCTGGTGCGCCCTTGCAGCAACAGCCTGAAGGACACCGCGCCAAACCGCATCTTTGTCGTGATGGCGAATCCGGTCCGCATGGCAATGATCAGGATCATTGACGATGACTGAAGCCGGCGCCACAATACCTGTCGCGAGCTGAGACACAATTTGGATCCGATGCGGATCTCAATTCGCACTTGCATTGGATCTAAAACTGTGGCGGCACACCGCCTTCGGTGTGATGCGCATCAAGGAGACATTGTGGTTTTTTCGAGACGCTTCGGTGTGTCATGCCGGGGCGTGTCACATCGTCATGCGATCCAGGTGCGGCTGAAACTTTCAGGGTGCTGTCGAAGTCCGGCGCGGGCGGATCGCATGCTGGTGCTGCGCCTATGCCGGGTCAGCCGGAGGCTGAAGTGAATGCTGGGACAGCTGCGGCCGTCAGTAGGCTTGAGACAGGCCGGGATGTGTGCATTTCACTTTAAATCGCACCCGGTATTGACTTCAAACTGGCCAGATGCTAAAATAGGCCATACAATCACGATGACTGCAGGATAGACATATAGGATTCAGCAAAGCTTGTTGAACTGCTTCGTAAAACTGTTCAGCTTTGCAGAACTGCGGAAAACTGCCAAAGCATGTTGCAGAGAGAATTCATGGAAAGTAGTGACTGGCTTTGGCGTATTCTGGCTGGAAAGCATGCTGATCTGATCTCGTCTGCAGTCTGGGCAGACCATTGATGGACGATTCCGTGAGTCAAGCGAGATTGGAAAGAAAAGACAGGAAAGTGCAGTCATATTTTTAAATCTGATAGGATCCAGGAGTTATTTATGATCAACATTGTAAGTTTCACAAAAAATCTGATGGATGAATATAAGTCAATGACGCTGCCCCCCCCCCCCGCTTCGGCCGCCTTGTGCGCCGCGGTTCTTGCGGGGATGCTTGCCGCCGGCCCCGCCTCGGCGCAGACGCCGTGCAGCATCGAACCTGGCAAAGTCTGGTCGGGCGAGGGCACTTACAGCATTGACAGCAACAACACCCTGAAAGTTGATGAGGGGCACTTCTGGAGTTTCCCGCTGACGTACAAGTGCTCGAATTTGCCCACCGGTGCGCGGCCGTCCATCTCCATCATCAAGCCGTCCAACTACAGAATTGACACCCCGGATTTTCGAGGCGGTTATTCGGAATCGGATGGGTTTGGCGATGGAGACGTGATGACTGGCAAATGTTTGGAAGAAAGTGGCTGCGAGATCGAGTTCTTTGCCAGCAGCAAGGACAACAACTGCCGCAATGTCGGCCTAACCATGCAGACGATGCGTATCACAACGCAGGTCAAAAACCTCGGGTCTGGCCCCTTGAATCTCAGTGACGAACTGACCATAAAGATCATGGTGACAGATGACGATACGCTCCCCCAGAAATACATCGACATGGGGCGCACACAATGGAAGCCGACCTGCTAGGCAGCACGGGTGGCCGGATTTCGGGTCCATGTATGATCCGAAGTTGATCCCGTCCCGGTGCGGGGCAGATAGGATAGAGAGGCGGCCTTCGGGCCGCCTTTTTTTCCGTCAGGTTCGGCAACTGCCGAATCCTTAATCGGCATTGCCGCAGTACTTTGATAGAAAAGCCTTGTACAATATGCAATATGGCTTTCAAAACCCCTTTTTTTCACCCGCCGGGTGAAAGGGAGCCACGGCCGCGGGAGTACAAGGCGAACGAAGATTCGGCCATAAAAAACTGGGTGTCAAGAGCCATGCGACCACTCGCCGAGGTCTGCCGGAAAGTCCGGTTGACGACAGAGCCGGCGCGAATCCATCTGCCCCGCGCGGCCCCAGCGAGCTGCTGAGGCTGGGCTTGGGCGGGCGCCGACGATCAAGGCCGACCAGGAAAAGGCTAAGTGGACGGACACGTGCAAGAGAGTGCCAGGGCTGCCATGCCGATGGTCGGACATATCGCCGAGACCGAGCAGATTGCGGCGGCCATATGCTGTCGGACCAGGACCATCCGGGGCTCATCCCACAGTGCTCGGCGGCATTGCCGGCTGAGGTGCCAGCGGACCCGGTGCGCATCGACGCGGCGGGGTGGAGCCGCGAGGTGATCAATGATCGGATGGATGCGGGCCAGGAGCTTTGCGCTCCGCGCGAAGATGGATGACAGCGTCAAGGTTTGATGAGCGCGATCCAGGCTGAGGGGTGGCAGGCGGCCGCGCCCACGGTCGAGAGAACGCGCACCTTGACGCGTTTCGGGATGACAAGACGGATCATGAGATTGTGCCGCGGCACAATCTCCGAGTCGAGAACTCGGAAAATAAGATCAAGCAGCTGCGCAGCGCCTTTGGCGGGCCGGCCAGCCGGCATCTTTCGGCGCCAATGCGGTGCGGGTGCGGGCCGATGCGCTGGATTGCAGTCTGCTGTGCCGGCTGCGGATGCTGCCGCACCGGCGGCAATTGATCAGTGCGGCGGTGCGCTTGATCCGGGAGGATCCGCTGTCCGCCTGACAGTGGCCGCCCCGAGGGCGGCAAAAGACTTGGCGTCAGGGAATTGCCGCCGGGCAAGCCTGCTTTGCAGACGGGGTTGGACCGGAATCGGGTGCGTCCGGGCGGGTCGAATCGGCGAATTCGGGGGACCGTCTTCACCAGTGCACTGAACGTGCCGATGCGGGTGGCGGGAGCAATTTTTCTGGCAGACAATCCAGGTGTAAAATGGCCCGGCCAGGGTATTGAATGCCTCGCGAAAAGGCACCCAGTAAATCGCTTTGAGTTGATGGTGATTCATTTGCGACTCGCCGCGAAGCCCGAATTCAAGCTCCTGCTTGCGATTGGAGTGACAATGCGTTCTGAACACCAGATCCCACAGTGCCAGGGTGACACCAAAATTCTTGTCGATATGCGCTCGGGCAGTCGAATGATGAATCTGGTGCTGAGCCGGTGACAGAAAAATCCGCTCAAGCGGATGCCAGTAGCCAAGGGCAATATGCGAATGGCGCAGGTTGGAGCCAAGCGCATTGAAGCAGAAATTGAATACATTGGCGCCCCAAACGGTCATCAGCTGGACTTGATCGTCGAAAAAGAAAATAAACGCCGCAATGCAGGCGCCTTGCACCAGGGTGCTGCGCAGAATAAAGATCACACTTTCGACTGGATGGGTTCGAAACACCGTGATCGGTGTCAGGCTTGTGGCGCTGTGGTGGACTTTATGAAAGGCCCATAAGCACGGCACTGCGTGCAGCAGGCGATGCACCCCGTAGCGGGCGAAGTCATCTGCCACAAACAGGGTCAGCGTGAACATGGCCATGACGGCCCAAGGCGGCCAGCCGCCGCCGGCCAGCGGGCGGCCAGCGAACAGAGTATGCAGCGCTTCAAACAGAATCAGCGCAACCGTAAGCTGTCCGAGCATTTTCGGTGCGAGCAGCGTATTGATTGCACCGTTGATAAAAAATACCTGATAGTCGCACCGTGCGGATTCAGACCACCAGACCTTGATCGCAAAAACATGCCGGATGGCATCTGAGAAAAAAAGGTGCCGGGATACCCGGCACCAAAGAATTGCAATAATGCCAGAGGAGATCAGAAAACCAACAAATATTCTCTTTGCAGGATCCGCAAAGTCCCCAAGCAGCTCAGCAAACAGGGACATGCGGCTGTCCGCTCAGCGCCAGCTGGACTCGTGTGCGCTCTAATCGATCCGGTGCGTTCAAATCAGTCGTTTTCTGCGCTTTTGGAGGTGCCGATGGATTCCATCAGATCCTCAAGCCCCTCAGTAACGTCATTCTTGCGCTTGGCCAGTGCAAAACGCTCGCCAAGAAGCTGCTGAACCTTGATCATGTGCACCATGTATTCGTCCATGGAGGCGGAGCTGCTGAAAGTGTAGCTGCCATCTGAGTCAATGCCACTGACCTGGCTGCCGCCGAGCAGTACTGGGCCATACCCGATCAGACGGTTGAGCTTGACTGAGGTCTCGCCCAAGTCCCGGCCGCTGGTCTGCAGGGCCAGCGCAAACCCCTTGAGTTCCCCCCAATGCTTGGCATAGTCTCGGAATGCTGGCTCCGCATCGCCGTTGGATTCGACGATGGCGATCAGCTTTTGCAAGTCCCTGTAGACGCTGCCTGCATATTTGAACGCAGCTTCGGCGATGACTTGCTCCCATTGCGTCTTGATCGTATTCGCATAGGTTTTGAGCTGGTTTCGCTCGCTGTCACTGAGCATCTGGCTGTCTGCTTTTGCAATCAGTTTGCGACCTTCCAGAAAGGCCCGCATGATACTGTGCAGATAATCAGTCTTGCCGCCTTTGTCTGCGTCCGCGGCATAGTATGCATGGGCGTAGGTCATCTCGCGATACAGATCAACCCTGCCGTCGCCGTCGTGGTCGGCAGCAGCCATCAGGTCCGGCTTGCTTTTTGCAATGCCGTAGACCTGGTCCGCACTGAGCTCAAGCGCATGTGCCGGTGCGCCGAAGTAGCCGAATGCCTCGTCCCAGACATGCTCTTTGCCAGAATAATAGCGGCCTTCCTTGTAGGGCTTGTCGTTCGGGTTCTTGTTGGCCTCAAGCCGCTCGTCCAAGTAATTGTCGACCGCCTGGTAGTAGAAAACAGCCCCCATCATGAATTTGGAAATCAGCTGTGCGTAATCATAGCCGGTCAGCGGATCATAGCCTTTGTTCGCAGATGAAGCCTTGTCCATCATGAACTCAAGAACCTCGGCGCCAGTCATGTTGCCGGGCCAGCCGTTCACCGCGCCTTTGTAGGTTTTGCCTGCCAGCTCCTTGCCCTTGGAAATATCGTCGATGCCGGTCTGCTTGATGGCAAATCCTTCCTTGCTGACTGGACTGAGGATACTGCGGCCGGCATCGGTGCCGGAAAAGTAGGCTATCATCTGCACTTTGAGTTCCGGATTCCGCTCTCCGCTGCCCTGACCGGCCAGTTTCTTGATGGCGTTGTGCAGCAAATGCCGGGCAATTTGACCGGTGTATGCAGTGGAGTCGGCCTTGTTCCCATCGTACCCCTTCACGGTCACCGGAAAGTTGCCGTAGTAGTCGCTTGCCGCAGCGAGCGGAGCAAATACAAGGCTGAATAAAAATACGAATGCAAGTCGAATTTTCATGAAAAAACCTCAAAAAAAGAAAAAATGAAATTCAATATCAGTGTTGGGGTCTCAAATTATAAACAATAATGATTATTATTAATTAAATTATAAAGAAAATAATTTGCAAATATTTTCGAACCTGATTTTTTGCCCGATTGAAGAAAAATCATATCGTTCTGCATCGAAAAAATACCTAAAATCTGCTCTTGACACCGCGGCCGCCCCGCCCTCCGCTCTGTTGTGAGGCGCATCGGGCGCCGGCCGCCGTCTGGCAGGACAGTTGTGGATTTGGACTGGCGCTGGCGGCGTCAGTCCGTTCATATTGGATTCATATTGGAAAGCACTCAGACAAAAAGATGCCCAAGCCCGGCGATACAGCGCGCATCATTGCTCAAGACTATTATTCGAGCGCATTTGACCTTTCGGCGCGCGGGAGTGCGCCAGCGTCCAGCTATTGGTCGCAGCTGCCGTTCATCGAGTGTGTGCAGTTTCTGCGCGATTTGGAAATCGAACAGCGAACTCTCTGTTTCTACATTACCTTTATGGCCGCTTTGGATCAAGGCCGCCACGCAGCGAAGCTGTGGTGGAATGGACTGGAACTGCTTGACTCGCATCCGCAGTTATTCGACCCGGTTGCGCTTTTCCAAGTGCCGGCAATGGAGTTAGCGGACTTGCTGACTGAAAATGAAGTCTCGACGAGCGGACAGCGCGATGCCGATGCCTGGCTGCGCATCGCCCAGACGATTGCGCTGGAAAGCAACTGTCCGGTCAGTCGGCTGATTTACGGCAGCCCTATGGATGCCCGAAAACTGCTCAAAGACTTGTCTGCGGCCGACAGCAGCGGCGCCAAGCGATTCCCGCTCCTTGGCGGTGCTAAAGCAGTATTGATGTGGCTGCGGATTATGGCGACAGTCGGCCGAGCGCAAATCACCCGTATTGAATCCGTGCCGGTCGCAGTGAACGCCCATATCAAGCGCTTGACTGTCAATCTTGGCATGAGCAAGAAAGAGGGTGAGAGCGCATCTGCAGAGGCGTCTTATATTCAGTCAGTCTGGAAAAGTGCGGCTGATTCGACTGACTTCGACGCGCCGGCGCCGCTCGGCGGCACTTGCATTGCTTTGGAAGCAGCACTGACATTTATGGGAAGGTACGGCTGCGGCCACTGCGAAAAGACCGCTGGTCCGGTGCGCTTCGGACGCGCCTGCAATCAGTGTCGACGGTGGTAATTGGCCGACATCCAGCATTCGCGGCGCTGCAGGATGAACATTTCCGCTGCTGGCCCACTCTAATACGCTTGCGCCAAAGATTCTCAATTGAAGTTTTAAGCGAGGTGTTCGTGACACAGGTTCTGACCTATTTTCTCATGCATCAATTTCAGCGACACTCGGCCGCATTGACGGCTTCGGCCATGCTGACGATGCTGCTGTGCGCCGCCGCGGCCGTCCATGCGCAAACTGAGGAGGAATTGCTTCCGCCTGAAGAGGCGTTCGTGTTTTCCAGCCGCACCGAGGGCAGTGAGCTGATTGCTTCATGGACAATAGCCGATGGCTATTACCTCTACCAGGATAAGTTTGCAGCGGTATCACAGACGCCGCAGGCGCAGATTGGCGCGTGGACACTGCCCGCCGGCGACCTCAGGAATGATCCGCTTTTCGGCGAGGTTGTCACCTACACCGGGCAGGTTGAATTGCGCATTCCGGTGCAGGCGGATGGATCGGTGCCTGAGGCACAGCTGGAAATTTTCAGCCAAGGCTGCAATGAGCCGGTAGGCGTGTGCTATCCGCCTGTCAGGCACGACGTGGCATTTCCCTTCAGTCTGCTGCCGGCTGCTCAGGCAGAGACTTCAGTTTCAAGGCCTGCCTCAAATGCTGCCGATCCCGCTGCGGCGCCTGAATCCGGGCTGGACCCCAATCGCGTACAGTCACTCGGCAAGCTGTTCAGCGCCGTGCCCAGCGTGACCGAAGACAATCTGCTGGATGTTGATGAGGCGTTTGTGCTCAGCGTGTGGATGCGCAGCGATGACGAGCTGCTGGCTTCTTTCGAGGTTGCGCAAGGGTATTATTTGTACCGCGACAAGATCAAATTCGAGGCCGCCGGTCCGGTTCTGCTGCAGTCCCCGCAGCTGCCGCCCGCGCAGTTGATGAATGATGCGTTTTTTGGCGAAACGCTGATTTACCCGTCCAATTTCGATGTTCCGATTCGCTTTCTCAGAGAGAGTCCGGTCGCCGCCAGCATGGTTGTGACTGTCGAATATCAGGGCTGCGCCAAAGACCTGATCTGCTACCCGCCTGTACAGAAAACGTTCAATCTCGCTCTGCCGGCTCTTGTCTCGCTTGCTGCTGAAGATCTCATGACCGGCAGCGCGTCAGACCGCACTGGCAACGGCGCCGCAACCGATCTGGATGCTTCCTGGCTGTGGCTGCTGCTCACGGCATTCGGCACCGGACTGCTTCTGACTTTTACGCCGTGTGTGCTGCCGCTGATTCCGATTCTGTCTTCCATTATCGCCGGCCGCGATACAGCGGCAGGGCCAGTGCGCGCCGGCGGGCTGTCGATCATTTATGTCGGCGGGACTGTCGTCGCCTATGCGGCTGTCGGCGCGGTCGCCGGCGCGACAGGCGAGCAGCTGCAAGCGTATTTTCAGAACGTCTGGGCGATTGCTGCAATGAGCGCTATTTTTGTTCTGATGGCCTTGTCGCTATTCGGGCTGTATGAGATTAAAATGCCTGCCGCACTGGAAACACGGGTCCAGCAGAGCACGATGCGGATTGGCGGCGGCAAAGCCGGAGCCGTGTTTGTGCTCGGCATCCTGTCCGCACTGGTGGTCAGCGCCTGTGTCTCGCCGCTGCTGATTTCCATACTCAGCATCGCCATCGCCAAAGCCGATCCGGTTCTGGGAGCCGCCTTGATGACGGCTATGGCGCTGGGCATGGGAGCCATTTTGATTGCCATCGGATTCGGATTCGCAGTGGCGCTGCCCAAAGCCGGCGCCTGGATGGACCGGGTCAAGCAGGCATTTGGTCTTTTGCTGCTGGCGGTGGCAATCTATCTGCTCGGCAATATTCCGCAAGTGCCGGCGCTGCTGCTGTGGGCCGCTCTTTTCATCATCACCGGTGTTTATCTGGGTGCGACCTCGGAGCTGCCAGCGGATGCCAGCGGCTGGCGCACCTGCTTCAAGGGGCTGGGGATTGTGCTGCTGCTGTGGGGGGTCGTGTCACTGCTCGGCGGCATTCTCGGCAATCGAGATGTGCTCCGGCCGCTGCCGCAGCTCGCTCTTGCCATGCCCGCTGAACCTGGCAGGATCGCGGAGCGTTTGCCAAGCGTTGTGCAGACTGCCTCTCAAGAGGCTTATCTCATCCATTCCAGTCGGTCAAAGGCGCCGCTTGTGACGGCCAGCGAAGATGCAGCGTGAGAAGACGCTGTTTGTCGCCGGTCTCTGCCTGGCCGCTGTCATCGCTCTGGCCGCTGGCATTGCGGTGCGGCATTTCATCTTTGCTGCGGCGCCCGCAACGCTTGCCGATTTGGCTCAGTTTGAGCCGCACTGGCGAGCGCTGAACGCGCCTGGCATTGCGCTCAGCGACTTGCAAGGCAAGCCGGTGCTGCTGAATTTCTGGGCCAGCTGGTGCCCGCCTTGCATCGAGGAGATGCCAATGCTGGATCGCTTCAGCCGGCAGTATGCGGACCAAATCAGCGTGATCGGCGTGGTCGTTGATTTGGAAGAGCCGGCAATGATGTTTCTGGAGCAGAACAATATTCAGTTCCCATCAATCATTGCTGAGCTGCATCTGGTTGATGAAATGCTAGGTCTGTTTGTCGAGGCTGACGGCGTGCTGCCATTTACAGTTGCCTTTTCGGCTGCCGGTAAGATCATGTCCTCGAAGGCGGGCCCGATTACCGAGAGCGAGCTGCTGGCTCTGGTCGGCGCGAAGACCTGAGGAGAATGTTTTCCATCCGCCCCAAGTCTCTGGCATGACTGAACTTGGAAGAGGTGATGTTTTCTTTATTCTCAGATGCCGAAGAATAAAGCCGCAGTCAGGAAAATAAATCAAATGCCTGTAAAATGCTGACATATTCAGATAAATTTCTGATATATGCGGTGATTGTGGGTATACTATGCAATGCATCCCAGTATTGCTTGCAGTTGTCCCATGAACACGATTCTCATTTTGCACGGCCCCAATCTGAATTTGCTGGGTACGCGTGAGCCGGAGCATTACGGGAGTGTGCCGCTGAGCGATATCAATGAAGGCCTGGAGGCGCTCGCGGCGCAAGCCGGCTTCAGTGTGGTCGCGCAGCAAAGCAATGCAGAGCACAAGCTGGTTGATTGGGTTCAGCAGGCGCCGGCGCACGGCATTGGCTTCATTGTGATCAATCCAGCAGCGCTCACGCATACCAGTATCGCGCTGCGCGATGCCATGCTGGCATCCGAGCTGCCTTTTATCGAGGTGCATATGTCCAATGTCTTCGCGCGTGAGTCGTTTCGGCATCATTCTTATTTTTCTGACATCGCGAAAGGAGTGATCTGCGGACTGGGTCCGCAAGGCTACACATTGGCGCTGCAGGCCGCGATCGCATATTTGAGAAACTGATAGCGGGTGACAGCATTGCCGCCATGGATCTTCGAAAAGTAAGAAAACTGATTGAAATCTTCAACGAGTCGAAGCTCGGCGAGATCGAGATTCGCGAGGCGGACGAGACCATTCGGCTGACTCGCAGTGTGCCGCTGCCGGCAGCGGATTACCGGCCGCACCCGGCGACCGACATCGTTGTCCCGACGGAGCCCGTGGCAGTGTCGCCGCCAGCTCGCGATGACGCGGACGAGGCCGCTCCGTTCCATCCTGTCACCTCGCCGATGGTGGGAACGTTTTATGCCGCCGCATCGCCGGATGATGATCCGTTTGCCAAAGTCGGCGACCCGGTTGAAGTCGGCCAGAATCTGTGCTTGATTGAAGCCATGAAGATCTACAATGAGATTGAGTCGGACAAGGCCGGCACGATCATCCAGGTTCTCAAGAGCAACGGCGATCCGGTGGAGTTCGGCGAGACACTGTTTCTGCTGAGTGAATGATCGAAAAAGTTGTCATCGCCAATCGCGGAGAGATTGCGCTGCGAATTCTGCGCGCCTGCCGCGACCTGAGCATCTCGACGGTCGCGCTTCACTCTGAAGCCGACAGCGAGACCAAATATGTAAAACTGGCCAATGAGTCTGTTTGCATCGGTCCGGCCTCAGCGAGTCTCAGTTATCTGAATATTCCGGCGGTGATCGCGGCGGCCGAGGTCACGAATGCAGATGCAATTCATCCAGGCTATGGATTCTTGTCGGAGAATGCCGATTTTGCCGAGCGGGTTGAGCAGAGTGACTTTATCTTTATTGGTCCCGCGCCGCAATCGATTCGCATTATGGGTGACAAGATTGCCGCCATTCAGACGATGGAAAAAGCGGGCATTCAGTGCGTGCCCGGCTCGGGCGGACCGCTGGGTGATGATATGGAGCAAATCAAAGCGCAGGCGCAGGCCATCGGGTATCCGATCCTGATCAAGGCGGCCGCCGGCGGCGGCGGCAAGGGCTTGCGCCTGGTGCAAGACGAGTCGACGCTTGAAAAAGCAGTCACGATGTCGCAGAGCGAGGCGAATCTCGGATTCGGCGATGCGACGGTCTATATGGAGAAATTTCTGCATAATCCGCGGCATGTGGAAATTCAGGTGCTTTGCGACAGTCATGGCAATGCGATTCATCTCGGCGACCGCGATTGTTCGGTGCAGCGGCGCCGGCAGAAACTGATTGAGGAAGCGCCGGCGCCGAATATTCCTGTCCAAGCCCGCGCCGAACTCGGTGAGCGCTGCGTGAGCGCCTGCCGCGAGCTGAAGTATCTGGGCGCCGGCACATTTGAGTTTCTCTATGATGGCCGGGAGTTCTATTTTATTGAGATGAATACGCGGGTGCAGGTCGAGCACACTATTACTGAGATGGTTACAGGAGTTGATATTGTCAAAGAGCAGATTCGCATTGCAGACGGCAAGCGACTGCCAAAAAAACAAAGCGAGGTTGCGTTTCAGGGCCATGCGATCGAGTGCCGCATCAATGCCGAGCATCCAGAGACATTTATGCCCTGTCCCGGCAAGATCAGCCGCTATCACCCGCCGGGCGGCCCCGGGGTGCGGGTTGACTCACATGTTTTTACGGACTACAACATCTCGCCGCATTATGATTCCCTGATCGCGAAAGTCATCTCGCACGGGAAGGATCGCAGCGAGGCGATCGCTCGCATGCAGGGCGCACTGGAAGAAATGGTGATTGATGGCGTGCATACGACGATACCGCTCCATCAGCTGGTCCTGTCCAAGAAAAAGTTCCGCAAGGGCGGGATCGATATCAACTATCTCGAGCGTATCCTGGAACGCTGATTGATACTCGTGGCGGACGCCGCATGGATGAACATCCGTCTTTGCTGCCCGCGCGAAGCTGTGAGGCAGTGCAGCGAGGCGCTGGAGCAGCATGGCGCTTTGGCGGTTTCAGTGACGGATATTGCCCATCCCTCGCAGCGGCAGGTGACTGGATTATTCGAGGCGCGCACAGTGGACCCGCAGCAGATCTGTGCACAGCTGCAGTCTGCATCCGCGGTTGATGGAATGCTCAGCATCACTGTTGAGCCAGTTGAGAATCGCAATTGGGTACTGGAGTCGCAGCGTCGGTTCGAGCCGATCAGGATTGGCAATCGCCTGTGGGTCACTGCGCCTTGGCATCGCATTGATACGTCCGCATCCGCGCATGTTGTCATCAATCCAGGCATGTCATTTGGAACTGGGCATCATCCGACGACCAGGCTGTGTTTGGAATTTCTGGCATCGTGCCAGCTCGGCGGCTCTGTCGTGCTTGACTATGGCTGTGGCAGCGGCATCTTGGCGCTGGCGGCGCTCGTGCTGGGCGCTGCCGAGGCGGTTGGCGTGGATGTTGACCCCGAGGCGATTGCGCAGAGCCGCTGCAACGCTGCGGCCAACGGGCTGACGGCGCAGTATTGCGCACGCCTGATTGAGCATTCGGCTCTGAGATGCAAGGCTCGTATTGTGGTAGCCAATCTTTCTCGCAATGTCCTGTTCAAAGTCAGGGATCAGCTGGCGCAATGCACAGCTGCGGGCGGTCAGCTGGCAGTGAGCGGCATTCTGGCTGCCCAAGCTGACGCGATCCGCGGCCACTACCAAGGTCTGTTTGATTTAAGCTCAAGGATTGAGATGGATGAGTGGGTGCTGCTGAGCGGCTTGAGGACGGATTCGGCCGGCACCTGATCAAGCCTCAACGGCGCGGCGCGCAATGCACGCCGATCAGCAGAGTCGAATCTGTGTCTGCGGCGCCTGCCCGCGCAGCAGACCTGTCGATCAAAGTCAGCAAAAAAGTCAAGCGCAGCAATGGCAGACCTTCACTCGAAAGCTGGATATTTTGTATATTCTTCACTGTGGATGCGCCAAGAGATGTTGAGCCAAAGCGAAGACGGAATCATGTCCCGAAAGGCGCATGAAGATGCCGCAATACTATTTTGGCGCAGCCATTGCATGAAAGGGCGGCGATTGTCGATTGCGAGCCCGAATATCCGAGCATAATTTCCTGAGAAACGTGGCATTGGACTATAACGCTATCTTTGCTGATTGGGTTGGCGGGCTTAAATCGGCGGGCAATTACCGCGAATTTACGGATCTTGAGCGGTTTTCGGGACAATATCCGCGCGCGATGAATCATTCGATCGGGCGTGAGATCACGATCTGGTGCAATAACGACTATCTGGGCATGGGACAGCACCCGGATGTTGCCGCAGCGATTTGCAATACGGTCAACGCCATCGGCGCCGGCGCCGGCGGCACCCGCAATATTGCCGGCACAAGCCACCCGCTGGTGGAGCTGGAATCGGAGCTGGCTGATCTGCACGGCAAGGCGGCGGCTCTGGTGTTCTCTTCGGGCTACGTCACCAATTCGACGGTTTTGAGCACACTCGGGATGATTCCCGATATGGTGCTGTTTTCTGATGCGCTCAATCACGCATCCATGATTGAGGGAATCCGTTTCGGCAAAGCTGAAAAGAAGATCTTCCGTCACAACGATGCAAGCCATCTTGAGCAGCTGCTTGCAAGCGTAGATGCAGATCGACCCAAGCTGATTGCATTTGAATCGGTCTATTCAATGGACGGTGACATCGGGCCGATCAAGGAAATCTGTGATCTTGCCAGCCAATACGATGCACTGACTTATTTAGATGAAGTGCATGCTGTTGGGCTGTATGGAGATTCAGGCGGCGGCGTGGCCGAGCGCGATGGTGTTGCCGATCGAATCGACATCATTCAGGGCACGCTTGGCAAGGCATTTGGACTCGTTGGCGGCTACATTGCGGCGAGCAGTCTGCTGATTGATTTTGTGCGCTGCTTTGGCAATGGATTTATCTTTACAACCGCCATGCCGCCTGCAACCGCCGCCGGTGCAGTGGCGAGTGTTCGCGCAGTTCGCAGCGATCAGCATCGCCGGGCGGCGCTGCACCGCAATGTCAAGACTCTCAAGACGCACTTGATCAAGGCCGGCATCCCAGTCATGGACAACCCCAGTCACATTATTCCGGTGATGGTCGGCGACCCCAATCTTTGCCGCGATGCGAGCAGCCGGCTGCTGGAAAAGCACGACATCTTCGTCCAGCATATCAACCATCCGACGGTTCCAAAAGGCACGGAGCGGCTAAGGATTACACCCACGCCGCTGCATACCGACGCAATGATTCAGGAACTGGTTGCGGCCATGGCTGATATTTTCGAGGAGCTCGGACTGACCAGAGCCGCTGCACTCGAAGTGACGGCCTGACCTTTTGCGCCTGCGTCGCAAACCGGGTTCTGACACGAAAGTCTCCTGTCAGTGCGCCGCGCAATGTGCAGCCTTGCATGATAAGTGTGAATCCGCATCAGGATGATGCGGTCTCCTGAGAGGCGCCGGTCTTGAGCTCTTCCGTCTGCGTTCAGCTGACACCGAGGATTCTGCTGAGCGTGATTGTCTTGTCAATCCTTTGGGGGTGTTCTTTCTTCTTTGTTGAAGTGGCCCTGGAGCAGCTGCCGCCGATGACTCTGGCGGCGCTTCGCGTAAGCGGCGCCGCATTGGCTCTTTGGAGCCTGGTGCTTGCCGTCGGCGAATCCTTCCCTGCCAGCTTGAGTGTCTGGCGCAATCTGCTGGTGATCGGTGTGCTGAACAACGCCATTCCATTTTCGCTGATCATGTATGCCCAAACTGTTGTCACCGGCTCACTCGCATCTATCTTGAATTCCGCCACGCCTTTGTTCACGATTGTGGTGGCCGGCCTGCTGCTGTCAGACGAAAGAATGACGCTCAACAGAATCTTCGGTGTCCTGCTCGGTTTTGCCGGTGTTGTTGTTGTCATCGGCCCGGCCGCACTGGCCGAGGCGGGTGAGAATCTCATCGCCCAGCTGGCGCTTCTGACCGCTGCTTTGTGCTACGCCTGCTCTGCAGTCTTTGTTCGAGCGGTGAAAATCACTTTGCAATTGCAGCCGAATTTTCTGGCTGCAGGCCAGGTCACCATGGCCGCACTGGCACTGGTTCCGGCTGCTCTGCTTTATGAGGGTCCGATTCGTCTCGCAGCATTCGATCTGCCGACAGCCGGGGCAGTGGCGGGGCTGGCTGTGCTTTCAACCGCGCTGGCTTATTTGGTTTATTTTCGCATTCTGCGCCGCGGCGGCGCAACCAATGCTCTGCTGGCAACATTTCTGGTACCGGTCTCGGCTGTTTTTCTGGGGGTGATGATTCTGGGCGAATCCCTTTCGATGCGCCAGGTCGCTGGCATGATCGTGATTGCGGCGGGCTTGATTGCAATGGACGGCAGGCTGTTTCGCCGTCGCTTGCGAGCGCCGTCTGAATGACTGCAATCGCGGTCCGCTCGCATCTGTGACAGCGGCTTACCGGCCGCCGGTTGCATCCAGTATGGTGCCGGTGCAGTAGGAGGCCCGCTCCGAAAGCAGCCATAAAATGGCTTCAGCGATCTCCTCAGGCTGGCCCGCTCGGCCGAGTGCAATGGTGTGGCGCAGTGACTCCAAGCGCGCCTTGCCACCGACACTGCGGTGCATTTCGGTTGCGATAAAGCCAGCCCGTACTGCATTGACCCGAATGCCATCATCGGCAACTTCTTTTGCCAGACCCACAGTGAAGGTGTCAATGGCGCCTTTAGAGGCGGCGTAGTCGATATATTCATTGGCGGCGCCAAGTCGCGCTGCGCCGGAAGTCAGATTCACAATGGAGCCGCCGGCGCCGCCTTTGCGAGTGGACATGCGGAGGATCGCTTCACGAGCGCATAGAAACGAGCCCATAACGTTGGTCTCAAATATGCGCTTGATGCGATTTGCGTCAAAACTCTCAACGCGCGCCAGCGGCGCCAGCACGCCGGCATTGTTGACCAGCGCCGCCAGCGTACCGAGCTGCTGATCGACTGTCTGGAACATCTCAACGACTTGCGACTCAACCCGCACGTCGGCGCCAATTGCGATGGCTTGCCCGCCGCGAGCGCGAATCGCCTCAACCACCGCGTTGGCCCGCCGGGCGTGATGGATGTAATTGACTGCGACACGGTAACCGTTTTTCGCTGCCAGCAAGGCGGTGGCCGCACCGATGCCGCGGCCGGCGCCGGTAATCAGAATCACGGGTTCCATCTGGATAGAGAAATTGTCAGATTGATGAGAATTGTCATTTTAGTGCAATGTGATATGGCAGTACAAACTTACTGCGGTCTTGATTATGGGGCAGCGCACGGCAGGCGAGGCTGAAAAGATTTTGATTTTCCAGCGTCGGCTGAACTCTATGAACAGCGCATTTTGGACAGGTATTTGCGGGTTTGCATTTCGTGCAGACGGCTTGCAGTTCGTTTGAATTCTGCGGCGAGGCGCTTGCCGCTGTAGAGCGAGTCGATTGCTCGGTGCGCGGAGATGACCAGGTGTACGCCCCGATCATAGAATTCATCGACCAGCTCAATAAATCGACGTGCCTGATTCTCATGTTCCCAGGTCAGCTCAGGAATATTGGTGATGATGACGGTGCGATAGATGCTGGCGATTTCAATGTAGTCTGCTTTGGAGCGCGGGCCATCGCACAGTTGATCAAACTCAAACCAGACTGCTGTGTCGGTCCGCTGCACGGTCTGGATGCGCCGGCCAAGAATTCCAATGAACTGTGCGTCCGCGGTTTTGGCTGCCGGATGATTGAAGAAACTGTTCTGAATTTTGACAGCGGCTTCAGCGCTCGCGCTGAAATACAGCGATGTGTCATCCAGAGATTTCAGGCGGTAGTCAGCGCCATCTCCAATATGAACGATTTGCATCGATGACTCAATCAAGCGGATGGCGGGTATAAACCGGTCGCGCTGAATTCCGCCCGGGTAAAGTCGGTGTGGCTCGGTATTGGAGGTCATCACGAGGACCACGTCGTTTTTCAGCAAAGATTGCAGCAGTTTTGCGAGGATGACCGCATCCCCGATGTCGAGAACGAAAAATTCATCCAGGCACAGCAGTCGACACTCGCGGGCAAATTCTCGACCGATGTGCTCAAGCGGATTGGCCGTGTTGCGCTTGTTCTTGAGCTGGCCGTGAATCATTTGCATGAAGCGGTGGAAGTGAATTCTCTTTTTTTCCTTGAGCGGCACGCACGCAAAGAAATGATCCATCAGGTGGGTTTTGCCGCGGCCGACCCCGCCCCATAGATAGAGGCCGGGTATATGATTGGATTTGCCAAAAAGACGAAGTAGTTTCGAGCTTTTTTTGCCGCCGCTGCCGTGGTCATTGATTGCGGCTAGCAGTTGCTGCAGCTGCGCAATGGCATATTGCTGACCGGCATCGAATTCATACGGCTGGTCTATGGCATCGGTGTAAAAATCAGTCAATGGGCTTGATTGCATCGGTCGTGTCGGGTGACGGGAAAGAGCGGGCGGTACAAAATCTGCCGACTTCGCATGCATTTTAGGTGCCGCACTATAATTATGGTCTGAATATTCGATCAACAACTGAATAGATTTTTTTGATGACTGGTTTGGCTGAGAGCTTTGTGCCCGAGAGGATTAACGATGTCGTCGCGATCGCCCAGCAGGCGGGTGACATTATTCTTGAGTACTACCACAGCGACTTCAGTGTCGACTACAAAGCTGACAACACGCCCCTGACGCAGGCCGATACAGCGGCGAACGACAAGATCGTATCGGCGCTGTCCAAGCTTGAGCCATGCCTTCCAGCTGTATCGGAGGAGTCTGAATTGGCGCGGTACTCAGAACGATCCAAATGGCGGAATTTCTGGCTCATCGATCCGATGGATGGCACCAAGTCGTTTGTGCGCAGGGATGGTCAATTCACAGTCAATATCGCATTGATTGAGGATAACGCGCCAATACTGGGGGTGGTGCATATTCCGTGCGAAAACGTCACCTACTGGGCAGTGAAAGGCGGCGGCGCCTTTCGGGTCGCGCGCGATTGCGGAAAAATCCAGCCGATTCGCGTCAGGAAAATGCCTGGCAATCGGGCGACTGTCATGCGTTCTGCCTATCGCAGTGTTGAGAAAGTCGATCAATTTGCCCATAACCTCAAAAACCAGTCCATTGACTGTGACTATATTGTCAGCTCAAGCTCAATCAAGTTCTGCCGTATAGCGGAAGGTGTCGCAGATGTGTACCCGGCGTTTGGCAAGACCTCAGAGTGGGATACGGCAGCCGCGCAGTGCGTGGTTGAATGCGCGGGCGGCAAAGTGCAGGACTTGGAAGGCCAGCCGCTGGTTTACAACAAAACGAATACGCTGAACCCGGCGTTTGTGGCCTTTGGCTCCGATTGCGTGGCCTGGCAGCAGTTCATTCCAGACAACGTTCAGACGTGGACTATTTGACAGTATGGCTCAATTGACTGCCGCGCTGGGCGCGGCGGCGGCATAATCGAAATTTGACGTACACCCGGCGCGCAAATCTGTAGTCACTGGAAAGTACAATGAGACCCAATGGAATCATCCAAAAACCAAGGACTGGCAGGAAACCGAAACATCCGAGAATGATGAGCAAAAAGCCAATCAGCTGGCGCAGCCATGATGGCAGCCGCCGCAGATAATTCAAGAACCGCTGAATCGAATTATTTTTCACAGATCCTCAAGCGATGGACAGTTTTGATTTCGTAAAAATGCACGCCTTGGGAAATGACTTTGTCGTCATTGACTTAAGCCGACAGCAGGTTGAGATGAATGCTGAGTTCGCTAAATCGATTGCAGACCGGTACACAGGCATAGGGTGTGATCAGATATTGCTTGTTGAGCCACACGACAAGGCGGATAATATATTTGATTTTCAAATATTCAATGCAGATGGTTCACAATCTCAGCAGTGCGGCAACGGCGCCAGCTGTGCGGCCAAGCTGATCCATGACCTCGGATATATGGATGGCAGCGCGACGGTCATCTTGCGCACAGCAGTCGATGCGCTCAGGTGTACGGTGTTAGATGACAGCCATGTAACTTCAAGTCTGGGCGTGCCGAAATTTGCCCCTGCAGATGTGCCGTTTGCGGCTGAAGCAGAGCAGCCGCTCTATTCCCTGGATGACGTTCAGGTCAGCGGCGCGGCGCTGGCGATCTCGGTTTTATCAATCGGCAACCCGCATGCGGCTGTCCAGGTGGACGATGCAGACGCTTATCCAGTGGCCCAAGTCGGCGCACAGGTGGAGTCACATGCACGCTTTCCAGAGAAGACGAATGTTGAATTTACAGAAGTCGTGGCATCTGATCGCATTCGTCTGCGCGTTTTTGAGCGCGGAGTCGGTGAGACCCTGGCTTGCGGCAGCGGAGCATGCGCCGCCGTGATTGCCGGGCGCCGGCAAGGCTTGCTGAGCGAGCGCGTCACTGTCATGCAGCAGGCGGGCGAGGCGGTCGTCGAGTGGACAGGCCCCGATTCGCCGGTTTATCTGACCGTGCCGACAACGTATGTATTTGAGGGACGCTATCCAGCGCCGTGAAGCGAGCGGAGAGTGTGAATGGTGCCGGCGCTTCGAGAATCAATGGAGTCTTTTGTTTGCCACCTTGAGCGTGAGCGCAGGCTTTCTCCGCGAACTGTCTCCAGCTACCAGAGGGATCTTGAGGTGTTGCGCAAGTATTGCGAAAAGCGAGAAATATTCAGCTGGGATTGCCTCAATCCCGCTCAAGCTCGCGGTTTTGTCGGTGAAAGCTACCGCCGCGGCTTGTCGGGGCGAAGCATCAGCCGCATGCTCTCGTCATCTCGCTCATTTTTTCGCTATCAGATTCGTGAAGGTTTGCTTCAGGCGAATCCGTTTGATGGAATCCGGGCCCCGAAGTCGGCGAAATCTCTTCCCAAAGTGCTCACTGTTGAGCAGGCGATGCGACTGGTGGAGCTTGAAGGCGATGATATGCTGACAGTTCGTGATCGGGCTATTGTTGAGCTGTTCTACAGTTCCGGACTGCGATTGTCGGAATTGGCGGGTTTAGATGTGCAGGACCTTGATCTGAACCAGAAAATGGTTCGTGTGCAGGGCAAGGGCTCAAAGACTAGAATCGTACCTGTCGGTTCGCACTGCGCAACCGCTTTGCGAGCATGGCTGTCGGTGCGGGCTGAGTGGACGGATGCCAGCCAGACTGCGGTGTTTGTCTCGGCGCGCCGGACGCGCATCACCAGCCGGGCGATTCAGAAAATGCTTGAGCGCCGTGCTTTGGCGCAAGGAATTGAGCTGCAGGTGCATCCGCACGTGCTGCGTCATTCATTTGCGACCCATGTACTTGAGTCAAGCGGCGATATTCGCGCTGTTCAGGAACTGCTGGGACATTCCAACTTATCGACCACACAGATTTATACGCATTTGGATTTCGGGCATCTGTCGAAAGAGTATGATCGGGCCCACCCGCGCGCAAGAAAAAAGTGAAATGCCACCTGGATAAGCCGGCGAGAACCGCTTTTCGCAGCCAATGACAGGAAAGATCAGTCTGCGACTGGCTATTCTTGCGAATCCGGACTGGGGGAGGGCGCCCTTTCTGTGCTGAGGATTTCCGATGGGTCCGGCGCATCGGGCCCTTCATAAACCACTTGTCCGTCTTTCCAGAACACCGCATAATGTCCCAAACGACGTTTTCGCTCAAGCTCTTTGGATACCGGCCGCCGCAGCGATATCAACCCTTCCTGTGCCAGTTTTAGATCAGGTCCCATAATTTTTCAGATTCTCCAGCTGTCGCACACTCTCGTCATTTTCTACGATCCGGCAGTCATGCTGCTGCGTGAATACCAGTTCCGGCTGAGCGCCAGCGTTGCAATAGCACGTCACCTGGTCCGGCAATTGGACGCAATCGTCAAAAAAATTGATGATGCTTCGAAAAAACCGCCGTTTCAGGACATCGCCTGGAATGCCGTGTCCGCCATGGCGGATACGCTCGGCGACCCTTGAGTGCGCAAGTTCCAGACCGGGCAATGCCAAATATATCATTTCCACTCTCCAGTTCTTCAGGCGCAGGCTTTTGATCAGCTGAGCATACCTCTGACCTGACAAAGTGGTCTCAAGGGCGAAACTGCGCCGCCGCTCGATATTCACCTCAATTTCCTTGAGAAGCATGTGGCCCGCAGCAAACGCTTGCACCTCAGGCGCAAGCGGCGACAACCCTGCGGCAATGAGATCCGCATTGATTTGGCCACATGAGGCAAGTAATCCATCGCGAAAGTTGTTTTCCCTACGCCGTTGGGACCGGCAAAAATCAAGCATAATGGATGTTGTTTTTGATCCATATCTCTCATAATCTAATCGTCTGTTGCAAACAAGAATGCCGAAGAACCTCGCTTTCATCTTGGTTTGGTCGCAGTCAAATGGTTTTTGAGCAATTGCAAAGACCATCGGTCCTGGCACTGTGCTCTTGTTGTTTCGGGGGGGGATTATTGCTGTGTTATCGTCTTGCGGTTTATTCTTCAATCGGTCGAGCTTACTTGGCCTGCCGGTATTCCATCCTGGTCATACTATATTCCTGATCTTGATTGCCATTTGCTCTATTCCAGCGACCGCATATCAGTTGCAGATTATTGATGTGACCCGTTTCACTAAAGTCAATTAGTATGGGTTGGATAGTCTGTTCATCATAGACAGTCAATCGATTCATCCCAGGCGACCCTATTTGCATCTCCTTTCTCTGTCTGATCATATGATCCTGACGGTATAGTGAAAAACCTCCTCAATGAAACTGTTCCACGGTTCACCATCGCAAGATATATCATCAAGCAGGTAAACCTTGACGTTTCCAAGGTTGTCCAAACGTGAGCGCATTTCAGGTGTAATCACACCTGCAATCAGAAAGTTCTGACAACTTTTGGGAGTCTCCTCAAAACTCTTTTGCATTGCGCCCAATCTCTCAAGTGCTCCAGCCGGATCCTTTCCACCCTTGATCTCAATGGTGGCGATTGTTTCTCCATCATCGGCCCGATTGTCCAAAACAGGCAGCGAGCTGCAATGTTTTGCAATATCCTCAAGTTCTTGGATTCTGCATTTGCTGTGCTGTTGCCGCCGTCGGATTCGTATCAAGCGCTCACTCAAGGCGGTTTTAACCGCTTGAGTTTTGGTTTCCCTGGTTAGCTCAGAGACAGCCTCTGCAAAATCCTCGACTTCAAGATTGCGTATATTCATTGCCATCGTAATATTCTATGCGTGTAGTACATGTCAACACTGTACTATAAAGGATGTGCTGGCTGAATGATTGCGGGCAGCGCACGAGCGCTGGAAAACTTTCCCAAAATAGAAACTTGCCAATAGCCGGAATCAGGCTGCTTTGCCAGATTCTGGATTTGCGGAACAGTTTAAGGTCAGAAGTTTCTCGGTTTTCATGCGGTCCGGGCGCGAAGCGCATCCTCTGGAATCAGTCCAGCTGGAAAATAACGCAGCCCCAGCGTAATGGTCAATCCAATCAGGAAAACACGAGTCTGCAGCGCTCGCGCTGCAAAATCTGAAGGCGGCTGCCAGTCAAACCAAACGGCGCCATACTCGGCAATCAGGCCAAATATCAGCAGCGAGAGCGGCTCGGACATCGTCCAGATAATGTAGATTGCAGTGGCGCCGAAGATTGCGCCTAGATTGTTGCCGGCCCCGCCCACCAGGACCATGACCCAGATGACGAACGTATGCCTGAGAGGATGAAACGCAGATGGATCAAAAATTCTCGCGAAGGTCACCAATGCGGCGCCTCCAAGGCCAATGAGAGCCGATCCCAGCACGAAAATTTCCAGCCTTCGGAAATTGACATCCTTGCCCATGGCGGCTGCGGCCGCCTCATTATCCCGAATGGCTCGCATCATGCGCCCCCAGGGCGCATGGTAAGCGCGCTGCATGAGAACGAAAATAATGATGACAATCACTGCAAGCAGGCTGAAATAGGCCGAGCGGGCGAGAATGAAGCCGATTTCATTCGGCGTGGGAACCGGCCATGGCAGCGGCGAGACTGTCAGTGTTCCGCGTGTCAGCCAATCCGCATTTTTCAAAATTGCCCTGATGATTTCTGCGAACCCCAAGGTTGCAATGGCCAGATAGTCGCTGCGAAGACCGAGACAAGCTTTGCCGATTCCATAAGCGACACAGCCGGCGACGATGCCGCCCGCCAGCCAGCCGACCAGCACCGGCAGACCAAAGCCGCCGACAAATCCGGCCTGACTTTCGATCAGGCGCACCACGGGCGCCATGGCGCTGTTGAGTACAAACAGTGCGATCACCAGCGCCGTCAGAATACTGGCCGTTCTGACTCTTTGGCTGACGCCAAACCGATGCAATTGCGTCAGTCCGGCGATCACCGCCGCCATAATCACCACTTCGAATGCAAGCTTGCCAAGTGCGACGGGACCGTTTGAATCCCAGAATGCATCGTTGATTGGAAAACTGAACAGAAGTGCGGTGAATGAGCCGACCGCGATAAAGCCCATCACGCCTGCATTGAAGACACCGGCATAGCCCCACTGGATTGTCAGGCCAATCGCGATCACCGCATGGCAGGCAATCTCAACCAGCAGCCGGGTAGAATACGCCTGCCCAAACGCGGCGAATATGATTGCGATCGCGAGCATTGCGATCGCGAATAAAAACAGTTCTCGTCGATATTGGCTCATGCGTCCCTGCGCTACAGAACCTGACCGCGAAAAATCCCTGTCGGGCGCCAAATCAGCACCGCGATCAGGATGACAAACGGAACGATGAGTTTATATTCCGCTGGCACAAAAGCGAGTTTGGAGGGGAGGGAGATCCACTCCGGCAGATAGGGGGCGAACGGTCTTAGCAGGATGGACCAGTTGAATACCGCCAAGGTTTCTGCAAACCCGATTAGCAGCCCGCCGGCGATCGCGCCGTACGGCTTGCCGATGCCGCCGACAATCGCGGCGGCAAAAATAGGCAGCAGCAGATTGAAACTCAGGTCAGGCTTGAGGATAACATCCAAAGCAAGCAAAGTGCCGGCGATGGCCGCCAGCAACCCGGCGATGATCCAGGTTGCATGGATGACCCGCTTGGTGTTGATGCCTGTGATCAGTGCCAGGTCGGCATTGTCTGACATGGCTCGCATGGCCTTTCCGAGGCGGGTGCGGTTGAGAAAGCGGTGCAGTGCGAAAATGCAGGCCAGCGTAGTGAGAATCAGCAGAACTTGCGGTTCAGTAATGACAATATCGCGGCTCGCGAGATCAAAAGGCACCTCGATCCGAAAGATGTCTTTCTTCTCTGTCGTAAAAAAGTGACGCGGCGAGGTGCCGGCAAACAGCCTGACGATTCCCTGGATCATCAGCATGACCCCTATCGAAGCGACCAGCAGTATGATCGGTTTGACATTGCGTTCGCGCAGCGGCTGGTAGAACATGCGATCCAAGGCAACCGCCAGTGCAGCAACCAGAATCGCTGCAATCGGCAGGACCACGAAACCGGTCGGCAAACCGACGGCCGGACCTGCGCCGGACAGCACTGACGACAGCATCAGAGCAAAAAATGCGCCGACCGTCATCAAGTCGGCATGGGCGAAATTTGCAAATCGAAGAATACCGAATACCAGCGTGGCGCCGACCGCGCCCAGCGCATAGATGCAGCCGATCACGGAACCGGCGATCAATACCTTGTTCACAAAAAAGACCAGCTCGTCCATGGTCAGCCGCCCAAAAAGCTTTGGGCAACCTCTGCATTATTCAGCAGCTTCTCGCCACTGTCGGTGTACAGGTTGCGTCCGCCGGAGAGAACAAAACCGCGGTCGGCGATCTCCAGCGCTCGCCTGGCGTTCTGCTCAACCACGAGAACACCGACGCCGGATTTGGCGATGGCGATAATGCGATCGATGATGTCCTGAACAAACCTCGGCGACAGGCCGACAGTCGGCTCGTCGAGCAGCAGCAGTTTTGGATTGACCATGAGTGCGCGTCCAATGGCGACCATTTGCCGCTGACCGCCGGAGAGCTGACCGGCTGCGGCCTGGCGCTTTTCTCGCAACGGCGGAAAAAACTCAAACGTCTGCTCAATGGCATCGCTGAAGTCGTCGCGGCGGATGAAAGCGCCCATTTCCAGGTTCTCAATCACACTCAGGGAAGGAAAGATGTTGTTTTCCTGCGGCACGTATCCGATGCCCAGCCCGACCCGCTTGTCTGGCGGCACATTGGAAATATCTTCCCCATTGAGCCTGACGCTGCCCTCATGCAGACGGATGAGTCCAAACAGGCTCTTGAGCGCGGTGGATTTGCCCGCCCCGTTGGGACCGACAATCACGCCGATGCGCCCGGCTTCCAGAGCCAGATCAATGCCCCGAAGAATCGGTTCGCCTCCATATCCGGCAACGATTTTCTTTGCATCAATGAGCATGTTTGCCGCCGCCAAAATAAGCCTCGACAACAACCGGATCCTGGAGCACCTGTTGCGGGGTTCCTTCGGCAATCACTTTGCCTTCGGCCATCACTGTGACGCAGTGGCACAAACGAGAAATAAATTGCATATTGTGCTCGATGATGAGGAATGTCTGGCTCAGCTTTTCGTTCAGGCGCTGAATGTTGTCGGCCAGGGTGTTCAGCAGCGTATGGTTGATGCCAGCCCCGAGCTCATCAAGGAGCACTACCTTGGCATCAGCCATGAGTGTGCGGCCCAGTTCCAATAGTTTTTTCTGACCGCCGGAAAGATTCCCGGCGAGCTCGTATTTGACGTGACTGAGTCCCAAGAAGTCTAGAATTTCCGAGGCTTTCTCAACATTTTTCTGTTCCTGCTCGCGATACCGCGAGGGCGTGAACAGCGCCGTAGCAAGATGCTCGCCGATCTGATTGTCGGCGACCATGCACAGGTTATTGATAACGCGCACATTGGAAAATTCGTGCGGAATCTGGAAAGTCCGGAGCAAGCCGCGCTTGAACATCTGATGGGGAGCAAGACCGGTGACATCAGCGCCATCGATGAGGACCGAGCCGGTGTCGGGGCGATGGATGCCGGCAATGGTGTTGAACACGGTGGATTTGCCGGCGCCATTCGGACCGATCAGTCCGTGTATGGCGCCTCTTTTGACCTGAAGGCTGCAATCGTCGACAGCACGGAACCCGCCAAAGTGTTTGCTAATGTTTCGGATTTCCAGCATGCAGTTGACTTCCGCGCTCCAGCGTCAAGACCCAAAGACTGTCTTTCAAAGTCCATTGTATTGAAAAAGCTCTGCCAGGTCCGATTGTGCTGGTGCGTCCCGATCAAGACAGGTCTACGGCCAGTCTCAGGTGCTTTGCGTGTAATGCACAAACAGCTTGAATTTATAATAATGCGCTTTGCGGCCATCACGAGCAGCGGCACTTGGGTACTAAGATGTCAGTTTCTCAGATGAAGTCGCACGGCCTTCAATTGCTAGCTGAGAATTCAGGCTTGACAGAATTTCAAAATAACATTGCTGCAATGACCAGAAACACCACTGAACTGACGCAATCTGTTCGACTTGAGCGCAGCGAATTCGGTGACACGATTCGCATTGCAGTGCTTTCAGATACGCATGGATATCTCAACCCTGAGATCTCACGCCTGGTCGCGAGCTGCGATGCCGCGATCCATGCCGGTGATATCGGCGGCGCACAGATGCTCAGCGCGCTTCGCCCCAAGCGCGACCGGGTGTTTGCGGTAACGGGCAATAACGATATCGAGAGCAAATGGCCGCCGGCGGAGCATCCAGCCTTGCGAAAATTGCCTGAAGTATTGAAAATCGATGTTGAGGGTCTGGGGCAGATCGTGGTCGAGCATGGTCACCGGGTTCGGGACGAATCCCGCTATCATGAGGAGCTGCGCTCGCGTCACCCGAGCTGCCAGCTGATCGTCTATGGCCATACCCACAAACGCGTCGTTGATCAGACGCAGGCGCCATGGGTGATGAATCCGGGCGCCGCCGGCAGTGTGCGGACCGGCGATGGTCCCTCATGCCTGATTGCGGAGATTTCTGATGCCGGTGTTGCGGTCCAAGAACACGTATTTTCTCTAAACGGCTGAAAAGCCGCTTGGCCGCGGTCAGTCTCGGGCGCCTTGTACGCAGGCCAAGTAAGCGCTCATGACTTGGGAGGGGTCGTCAAGGAGCCGTTTTTTCCATGGGCCGAGACGCACCTTGGTCTGAATCAGTCCGCGCAGCACGCCGACATGCTCGGTGAGTCCGATGGCAAGCGCGCCGACCAGCGCATCGTCTTGAAACTCAAGGCGCAGATAGCGGTTGTGCGCCCGGTCTTCAGCAATCGCGCGATCGCCGCCTTCAGCTCCGTCCCAGAGACCAAAAGAACTGGTGATCAGTCCGAGTGTATTGAGGACATTCATGGACAGGCTGCCGCCGTATGCGGCGCCCGCTCCTGCCATTTGCGAGGCCGCGATTCGGCCATGCTCGCTGGCGGTCGGCTGAATGGCGTGCACTTGGGGGCTGCCGGTCATCCGGTCAGGGCCCTGCGCGACATCACCGGCGGCATAGATGCCAGCAATACTGGTCTGCAAAGCGTAATCCACGACGATGCCGGCATCAATGTGGATGCCGCTGTCGGCAAGAAATTCAATATTGGGTCTTACGCCTGCCGCACACACGATGTGATCGGCTTGCATGACTGAGCCGTCACCCAGCTCGATTTCAAGGTGACTCCCAGCGTCATTGACCGCGACTGCCTTGGTGTCGATGCGAACTTGAACCCCTTTGGTCTCGCACCAGCTCTTGATCATCGCGCCGCCGGCATGATCCATCATCCGCGCCAGCATGCGATCTTCCAGCTCAATGACAGTGAGCTCCAGTTCCATGGCGACCAGCGCCTGAAGCACGATACAGCCGATAAATCCTGCGCCGAGCAGAATCACCCGATCACCGGCATTGACATCTTTGGCCAGACGCTGCGCATCTGCGAGGGTCCAGCAGTTATGTACCCGCGGACTGTCCATGCCGCTGATGGGCGGACGGATCGCTCGCGATCCAGTGGCGATCAGCAGTCGATCATAGGCCAGCTCGCCGCCTTGCTTGAGACAGATCTTGGAGCTGGCGGGGTGAATCTGTGTGACTGAGTCGTTGCGGATTTCGATTTCCAGCTGCTCATAGTGATTTTTGCCGTGGCGCAGATAAGTTCCCTCCTCAGCCACATCGCGGGCGAGGAGATAGGGAATGGCCATTCGGGAATAGGGCGGATGGGGCTCATCCGAAATAATCGTGATCGCGTCTGCGGGGCTGATTTTGCGCAGTGACTCGGCGGCGATCACACCCGCGGGACCCGCGCCGACGATCAGATGATGCATGCTGCTTGACCTAACAGCTGGCTTGACTCAGCATCACTGATGCGCCTCAACTGCGGAGGCTTGCATTTTTGCATAGCCAGTCCAGTTGGAATCGACATAGACGATGGCCGCGGTCGGGCACGCCTCGGCGCAGGCCGGCTCGCCGCCGCACAGATCGCACTTGATCACCTTGCCGGAGTCTGCGTTATAGTTGACGGTACCGAACGGACAGGCAATGGTGCACACCTTGCAGCCGACGCAGATTGCATCGTTGACTTCCTTGGCGCCGGTTGTTGAATTGATTGTGATCGCCTCGACCGGACAGGCGTGCAGGCACCATGCCTCCGCGCACTGTGTGCAAGTGTAAGGAATGGTATGCAGGCCATGCTCGAATTCAAATATCTTGATGCGAGATTTGGCCGGGTTGAATAGGCCTTCATTTTCGTACGAGCACGCCAGCTCGCACTGCAGGCAGCCGGTACACTTGACCGGGTCGATCACCAATGACTTGAGCATCGTTTGAATCTCCTCTTGCAGATGAGTGATGTTGCAATCAGCGCATGTCTCATCATTTTTCGCTGAATTTTAGCAAATCTGCATATCTGCCAACCCCAAAATTTTTGTCGCGGCGGCATTCAGAGGGATTCTCAGGCAAGCCAGGTGCGCCAGGTGCGGTGCTCTGATTTTTCTGCAGCTTCAGCCTGTCTGATCGGGAACGAGCAGTCTTCTAATCATGTTTACGCTCAAACTGCAAGGTCTTGGCACTCGGCATAGGTCATCGCCTCCATGACAATCGTGTGCTTTTGCGACCGCAAGCGCACCGGCCATGCGAGCATCGCTGTTCCCTCGCAGCCATGTCATGACCGGTTGCGCTCAAAAGTGTCGATGTTATAATATTACACATATTGATCACCAGAGATCTCCTGAGCTCCAGCGGCCGCTCCGACGGGCTGAGGCATTGGATTAAGGAAAAACCAGAAGAAGGTTTCGATGACTCCGAACGAACCAGACAACTCCAGCGATTCACGCCTGCCGGCAACCGTTCTATCAGGCTTTCTCGGAGCTGGCAAGACAACACTTCTCAACCAAGTTCTGCAGAACCGGCAAGGGCGGCGGGTTGCCGTCATTGTCAACGATATGAGTGAGGTGAACATTGATGCCGCACTCATAGATCGCGGCGGATCAGAACTGTCGCGAACCGAGGAGAAGCTGATTGAGATGTCGAACGGATGTATTTGCTGCACCCTTCGCGATGACCTCCTCGCGGAAGTTTCAAGGCTCGCCCGGGAGCAGCGCTTTGACTATCTGCTCATTGAGTCGACGGGAATTTCGGAGCCGATCCCAGTGGCCCAGACGTTCACTTTTGAGGACGACAGCGGCGTGAGCTTGAGCCAAGTGTCGCGCCTTGATACCATGATTACGGTTGTGGATACCGCAAACTTTCTGAAAGACTACCGGGCTGCCGAAGACCTCAAGGATCGCGGCGAGTCGCTGGGCGAGGACGACGATCGCACAGTCACACACCTGCTCATCGACCAGATTGAGTTCGCCGATGTAATCGTGCTGAACAAGCTGGATCTTGTCAGTGAGGCCCATGCCCTTGAGGTTGAGGCCGTCGTCAAGGCATTGAATCCCGGCGCCAGGATCCTCAAGACAACCCATGGTCAGGTGCCGCTGGATTGCGTATTCGACACCGGTTTGTTTGATTATGACAAGGCGGCGAGTTCCGCGGGCTGGATTCGGGAACTCCACAGCGAGCACACGCCCGAGACTGAAGCATATGGCATCTCGAGTTTCACCTACCGCACGTCACAGCCTTTCGATGCAGCAAAACTGTGGACCTATCTGCATGACGGCGATAACTGGCAAGGCGTGCTCCGCTCGAAAGGCTTTTTCTGGGTGGCGGCAGATCATCGAATTGCCTACGAGTGGGCGCAGGCTGGCGGTGTCAGCAACATCAGCGCCATGGGCATGTGGTGGGCGGCCATCCCTCGCGAGCACTGGGGACATCCGGAAGGTCAGCGTCCTGACCAGCGTCCAGACTGGCATCCGCGTTTCGGCGACCGTGTGCAGCAGCTTGTTTTCATCGGCCAGCAGATGGACGAAACGGCCATGCGCGCGCGTCTGGACGCGTGTCTGCTTGACCGGCAGCTGGCCGATGCTGACAGCCAGGCCTGGGCAGCGCTGCACAATCCGTTTCCAGAGCTTGCGCTGGCCGAGGAGGCTGCCTGACCGCAGCGGCCGCATCGTCTCAGGTCGCTGGGAATTTCGCTCTCTCAAAGATTTTTCAGTCAGTCACGCTTGCGGCCTGAAATTCTTCCTGGTCATTCTGACTCGGCTTGAGCGGCTGCTTCTCAGCTGAGGCGGACGCACACTGCCGGGCCAATCCTAGAGAGCTGGATAAGTTTCCAGCGCCCCGTGACAGCCCGTCTGCCCCAGCCGGGTGCGCAGCTGCCGATGCGTGCGCCCGAAAGCAACACATGTCAGGGCGCGAAGTACTTGGCTTGATCTTCTGGATATTTGGTATATTCTTCGTTGCAAGGTGTGGCGGCTTCAAATCTGTTGAAATGAAACAGCCCACACATTGCGATATTCACGGCTCGCTGGAATCTGCTTTGTCTTCCGCCGCATGAGGAACGGTCAATAATCGACCGGAAAATCGAACCTTGATTGCAGAGAGCTTCTGTCAATTTGCCCCGATCGGTTTCGACCCAAGCCGCGAAACGGGGTGTCAAGAGAAAAACGAGGTTCAGACCTTATGAAAATATCCAAGTTATTTACGCTGGTTGCATTCACAATGACTTTTGCAGCTGCGCCGGCCTGGTCGGCTGATGCGCAAAGCTGCAAGGCAGTACGGTTTTCTGATGTCGGCTGGACCGATATCACGGCGACGACCGCGGCCGCCTCAGTGGTGCTCGAGGCCATCGGCTATGAGCCCGAGGCCATCACTTTGTCAGTGCCGGTCACCTATGTCAGCCTGAAGAACAATGACATTGATGTGTTCCTTGGCAACTGGATGCCCACCATGGAAGCCGATATCGCGCCTTATCGTGAAGAGGGCTCGGTTGAAACCATCGGCATGAACCTCAGCGGCGCCAAATACACGCTGGCGGTCAACAAGGTGGCCGCCGATATGGGGGTGGCCGATTTTGGCGACATCCACAAGATTCGAGATGCAGTCGACGCCAAAATCTACGGCATCGAGCCTGGCAACGACGGCAATCGCATCATCCAGTCAATGATTGATGCCAATGCGTTCGATCTGGCCGGCTTTGAGGTGGTTGAATCCAGCGAGCAGGGCATGCTGGCGCAGGTTGCGCGGGCGGATAAAAAAGCGGATCCGGTTGTATTTTTGGGCTGGGAGCCGCATCCGATGAATGCCAATTTCGAGCTGACTTATCTGAGCGGCGGCGATGATTATTTCGGTCCCAATTACGGCGGCGCCGAGGTGTTCACCAATACCCGTGCCGGATTGGTCGAAGAGTGCCCGAATCTGGGCCAGTTTCTGAACAATCTGAAATTCACGCTGGCGATGGAAAATGAGATCATGGGCGCGATTCTGGATGACGGCGAGGAGCCGCAAGCGGCCGCGCACGCCTGGCTCAAGGCCCATCCGGAGGTCGCCAAGGCGTGGCTTGGCGGGGTGACTGCGTTTGATGGCGGCGATGCCATGGCGGCGCTTGATGCGGGCATGATGTAAAGCGCGATTTCCGCACAAATGCAGATTCGCACTTTGTGTAATGGACCATAACCGGGCGGCGAGTCCAGCAATCGCTTGGCGCCCGGTTTTTTTATGAGTAAAGCAAACTGAACTGGCTCACTGACAATAAGATTCCGCTCGGCAAGTGGATCAAGTCGTTCGTCGACCTGCTGCAGGATCATCTCTTCGCTGCGTTCGATCTGTTTTCACAGGGCGTCGAATTCGTTGTCAGCGGCTTGATTGCAGTCATGCTGTGGGTGCCGCCGCTGGCGCTGATTGGCATCTTTGTCCTGATCGGCTGGCTGCTGCACCGATCATTCAATCTGGTTCTGCTGATTGTGCTGTCTTTGCTGCTGGTCGTCAATCTGGGGTACTGGGAAGAGACCGTGCAGACCTTGGGGCTGATGATTTCTTCCGCGCTGACCTGTGTGCTGATTGGCGTGCCGGTCGGCATCGCCGCGGCTCATCGCAAAAATCTGTATACGTTTTTGCGGCCAGTGCTGGATCTGATGCAAACGGTGCCGGCTTTTGTTTATCTGATTCCAACCATGATCATGTTCGGTCTGGGGCTGGTGCCAGGTCTCATCTCGACAGTTATTTTTGCAATCCCGGCGCCGATTCGCCTGACCTACCTGGGCGTGATCGGGGTGCCGCGCATGCTGCTGGAAGCCGGTGAGTCGTTCGGCGCGACCAAGCGGCAGCTGCTATGGAAAGTGGAGCTGCCTCACGCGCTGCCGACGATCATGGCAGGTGTGACGCAGTCCATCATGCTGTCTCTGTCGATGGTGGTGATTGCATCGATGGTCGGTGCGCCGGGACTTGGCATTCCTGTCCTGCGAGCTTTGAACACGGTCAATATCGCCAAGGGGTTTGAGGCCGGCCTGGCAATCGTTATTGTCGCTATTCTGCTGGACCGCATCTGCCGCCAGCGAGATCGGGACTGACAGGCATGGCTGGCTGCATGATTCATCTTGAGCGGCCCTCATGAACCGCTCGTCATTGGTTCCTGAGGTCGAATTCAGGCAAGTCGATATCGTATTCGGCGAGCAGCGCAAAGCCGCCCTTGAGCTTTTGGATTCCGGCAAGGCTCGCGAGGAGATTCTTGAGCAGACCGGTGCGGTCATTGGTGTTTGCGGCGCATCGATAGCCATTCAAAAAGGCGAGATCTGTGTCCTGATGGGGCTGTCGGGCTCCGGCAAGTCTACCTTGCTGCGCGCGGTCAATGGCTTGAACCGGGTCACGCGCGGACAGGTGCTGCTGCATCAAGACGGCCAGCAGCTTGATTTGGCCAGCGCCAGCGCCAGTCAGTTGCGCCAGGTGCGCATGAATCGCATCTCAATGGTTTTTCAGCAATTCGCCCTGATGCCGTGGCGTACGGTTGCGGAGAATGTCGGATTCGGATTGGAAATTCGCGGCACACCGAAACCGCAGCGGCAGTCGACTATTGACGAAATGCTTGACATGGTTGGACTGATTCAATGGCGGGACAAATACGCGCATGAGCTGTCCGGGGGCATGCAGCAGCGCGTGGGCCTGGCGCGCGCATTCGCGACCGATGCCGACATTCTGCTGATGGATGAGCCTTTTTCGGCGCTGGATCCGCTGATCCGCTCGCGGCTGCAGGATGAGCTGCTTGATTTGCAGGAGCGCTTGCACAAAACGGTGCTGTTTGTCAGTCACGATCTGGACGAGGCCTTGAAACTTGGCAACTGCATTGCAATTATGGAGGGCGGCAAGATCGTCCAGTTTGATGTGCCTGAGAAGATCGTGCTCAATCCAGTCAATCAGTATGTGAGCGACTTTGTCGCACACATGAATCCAGTGGGTGTGCTCAAGGCGAAGTCCATCATGTCTGCGGTGGCAAAATATGCAGACGGACAGAATGAAATTTATCTACAATCTGCGGGGATTCGGGTCAGCCGAAACAGCAAGGGCGGCGTTGAGGCGGCGCGGCGCGGCGGCGCGGCACTGGCAGTCAAGGCGTGGACTGATGGAGTCAATATCAATGCAGGGTGCCTGTATATGGCGTCAGCTGGAATTTCTATGAAGGATGCGATTGAGATCCGTCACGCCAGCGCCAATCCTCTATTGCTGACCGATGCAGACGATGCGGTGGTCGGTGTGATTGACGATGATGAGATTTACAATGCAATTTTGCATAAAAGAAGTCAGTTGCATTCGCAGCGCCCATCAGCCTGACTCAATCCGCAGACTGCCCCCGACCGTTGCCGCAGCTCAGGGCGCGCTTGTTTTTCCATGCAGACTGGATCGCTGGCAGGTTGATCTATTTTTTCGGCGGAGGTGGCCGCAATCATGAAAAGAAAGCAGAATTTGGATAACGTTGTGCAAGGAAGCTGGTCCGGCATCAGCGGACTTGAGAGAGATGTGAGAATCGATTTGGCAGCCTGCCATCGTCTTGCCGACTTGAACGGGTTCTCCGATATCGTCTGGAATCATATCAGTGCGCGTGTGCCTGGTCATCAGGATCGTTTTCTGATTAATTTGTTTGGATTGCGGTTTGACGAAGTGACTGCATCCAATCTGGTCGCTTTGGATGGCAATGGCGAGGTTGTCGCGCCGCCGCAAATTCCGGAGGCTGAGGACCTTGATTGCGAATCGATCAATGTCACTGGTTTTGTCATTCACAGTGCGATTTACAATGCCCGCCAAGATGTTCACTGTGTCATGCACTCGCACAGTGCCGCAGGTCTGGCGGTCTCCGCACTGGAAGATGGCCTGGTGCCGCTGGTGCAGGATGCATTTCAGTTCTATAACCGCGTGGCCTACCATGAATATGAAGGGATTTCACTGGACCTGGACGAGCGGGAGCGACTGGCTGCCAGCTTGGGCGACAGGCCGGTCATGATCATGCGCAATCACGGTCTGATGACAACGGGAGCGACGGTTGCTGAGGCTTACGTGCGCATGCACTACCTTGAGATCGCCTGCCAGGTGCAGCTCAGTGCATTTTCGACGGGGCAGAAAATCCAATTGCCGGCGCCCGAAGTGTGCGAGCGTGCCGCTCGGCAGTATGAGGAGATGCCACCCGCTGGAACGCATGAATGGCCGGCGCTGCTCCGGGAGCTTGACTGCATTGATCCGTCGTATCGAGATTGACCCGATCCGCAGAGCGCCAGCAATGAAATCAGTTCATTCCTTTTCGAGAGGGTGAGACGCAATGGATCATGATGCCAGATTGAGGACATCCCATTTGTCTTCGGCGCAGATTGAGTCTTACTGGAACCGCGGTTTCATTCATCCGCTGACCGCGATGCCGCCAGCAGCGGCGCAGGCGCTGATTCCGCGCTATGAGCAGATTCATCAGCGCATGGCCGACTGGACCCAATCCAAGCAGCTGACCAAGGTGCATCTGGTATCGCGCTGGGTCTACGAAGTTACTGTCAGCGACCCCATCGTCAATGCGATTGAGAGTCTGCTCGGCGCCAACATCATGCTCTATGGAGCGACTTTCTTCGCCAAGCCGCCGTCACAGAATTTGCATGTCGGCTGGCATCAGGACTTGCTCTACTGGGGATTGGAACCGCATGATGGAGTGGCGACTGTATGGCTGGCGCTTTCGGATGCCAAGCAGGACAATGGCGCGATGCAGGTGATCGGCGGCAGTCACCTCAACGGCTTTCGCCAGCACAGCAATGCGGCTGACGATTCGAATATGCTCAACAGCCATCAGAACATGGAACTGACAGAAGCGGATCAGCGCGAGCGCGAAGCTGTCGAATTGGAGCCCGGGCAATTTTCAATTCACCACGGCATGACCTTGCATGGGTCCGGGCCGAATATTTCCAAGCGGCCGCGTATCGGACTTTCGATCAACTATATCTCAACCGATGTCAGGCAGATCAACTATGGCGGCTATGATCACGCAATGCTCATCAGGGGCCGCGACGCATACCGTCATTTTGTGTATGAGCTGCCGCCGGTTTCGGATTTTTCTCCAGCGTCAATTGAGGAATTCAAGCGCTCGATCGCCGCTCCATCCGGGCTGGGCTTAGCTCCTTTCAGCACACGGTCCATGGTGAATTTTGAGAACATTGCCTAGGATGCGCTCAGGATGAGGCCGCATGCGCAAGTCGTCATCATCGGGGGCGGCATCATGGGAGTGGGACTGGCCTACCACCTGCCTGATGAAGGCCTCCATGATGTGGTGCTGATCGAAAAAGGCGAGCTGACTTCCGGGTCTACATGGCATGCCGCCGGGCTGATTCCGAACTTCATCGGATCGCTGAACATGGCCAAGGTGCATGACTATGCGGTACGCCTTTACCCGAAACTGGAGGCGGAAACCGGTCAGGCTACCGGCTGGCACGGCTGCGGCGCCTTGCGCCTCGGATTTGCCGACGCTGAGATTGAGTGGTTTCATCACGTCAAGGGCATCTTGGACTACCTCGGCGTCGAGAGCCATCTGATCGGTCATGAGCAGATGCGGGAACTCCATCCGCTGATGCATGTCGATGATGTCAAGCTTGGATTCTACACGCCCGATGACGGGCATACGGATCCGGCGAGCGCCACCCATTCGCTGGCCGCGGGCGCCCGTGCCAAGGGGGTGGAAATCATCAAGCGCAATCGAGTCATGGGGGTAGAGCGGCTGCCGAGCGGCGAATGGCAGGTCACAACCGAGAGCGGCACAATTCGCTGTGAGCATGTGGTCAATGCTGCGGGCAGTTTTGCGGATCAGGTTGCGCAAATGTCAGGTTTCAGACTGCCGATCGTCAATATGGAGCATCAGTATGTCGTGACTGAGAATTTGGCCCCGGTGGCGTCATTGGAGCGCGAGCCGCCGGTGATTCGAGATCCAAGAGCGTCGTGCTATATCCGGCAGGAGCAGCAGGGCATTCTGGTCGGACCTTATGAAATATCCGGTGCAGCAGACTGGGGCGTTGATGGCATCAGCTGGGACTTTGACATGGAACTGCTGCCAGAGTGTGTCGAGCGTCTCGAGGCAAGCCTGATTGGCGCTGGCGAGCGGGTGCCGGCATTTGCCACTGCCGGCATCAAGCGAGTGGTCAATGGTCCCATTACGCATACGCCTGATGGCGGCTTTCTGCTTGGACCGGCCGGAGGGATGCAAAACTACTGGCTTTGCTGCGGCGCCTCAATCGGCATTACCCAAGGTCCGGGAGCGGGCAAGTATCTCGCCCAGTGGCTGGCACACGGGCAGACCGAAATCAACGTTCGCGAGATGGATCCGCGGCGCTATGGTGATTTTGCGAATGCGCCGGGGCGGTATGTCATCGCCAAGTCGATCGACGAATATCAGCATATGTATCAGGTGCATTATCCCGGGGAGTTTCGAGATGCCGGCCGGCCAGTCAAGACTACACCCATTTATGAAAAGCTGAAAGATTCGGGCGCCGTTTACGGCGAGTTCTACGGCTGGGAGCGGCCCAAGTGGTTTGCGCCAGATGGTGTGGGCGAGCAGTATGGGTTTGGGCGTACCAATGTATTTGAGCATGTCGGCGCGGAGTGCAGATGCGTCCAGGAACGGGTTGGGATTGCAGATTTGACGGCATTTTCGAAATACCTGGTTACTGGACCGGATGCAGAGCGATTCCTCAATCGACTCGGGGCCAATCGCACTGCCAAGCGCAGCGGCGGGATTTCGCTGACTCATCTGCTGACACCGCTGGGGGGTATTGAAGGCGAAATGGCAGTGACCCGGCTGGCTGATGATCGGTTTTTTCTGACTTCGGCGATCGTGGCCCAGCGCCACGATCTGGACTGGATGCTGCAGCACGCTGGGGCCGATGAAAATGTGGACATCAAAGATGTGACAGATGCTTATGGGATGCTCGCTGTGGCGGGTCCGCGATCAAGAGATCTGCTGCGGCAGCTGACTGCTGCGGATCTCGGCAATGAGTCGTTTCCATGGCTGACCGGCAAGGAGATCGAAGCTGGCGGCATTCCAGTGATTGCACTGCGGGTCTCGTATGTGGGTGAGCTCGGCTGGGAGCTCTACCATCCAATCGAATCAATGGCGGCTTTGTGCGGGCAAATTGAGCAGGCGGGCAAGCCGCTTGGCTTGGGCTGGTTCGGTTCGTATGCGGTCAACAGCATGCGACTTGAGAAGGGGTATAAGGGCTGGGGCAGCGAATTGACCACGGAGATCACGCCGATTGAGGCAGACATTGAGAGGTTCGTTGCTTACGAGCGTGACTTTATCGGCAAGCACAGCGTCGCTGAGCGCAAGCGCACTGGCATTCAGACTCAGCTGGTGCTCGTATCAGTAGGCGCGACTGTCGCAGATTGTCTTGGCAACGAGCCGGCACTGGATGGAGATCGGCCGATGGGGATTGTCTGCAGCGGCGGGTTCGGGCATAGAACAGGCCTGAGTCTGGCATTTGTTTACGTTGAGCCAAAATTTGCCGCCCCTGGATCAACTTTTGATATTGCGCTGCTTGGCTCCAAGGTTAAGGCAACAGTTCTGTCCCAGCCGCCTTACGATCCGGCGAACAAGCGACTTCGCGCATAGCCGCATTCGCGATTTTTGTCGTCTGGATCGGCCAGACTGTCCGGTCACGCGAGTCGAGATGCAGATCAATTTTTTCTGTGTTGATTTTCAGCTGCCCGCTGAACCGGCAGCGATACCTATGCGAAATCGCATTTTCGCATAAGCTATTTCTGAGATGCCTATACAAAATGGCGATTTTGTATAGGTATTTGTACAATACCGTACGCCTGTCTGACATTTAATTCGCATAATTCAATGACTGATTCACTGCTTAAGCCATTGCCGCCTGAATTTGACTTCGAAACGGTATCCATTTTGCGAGAACTAGCGAAAGCTCGTGCATCGCTGGGAGAGTTGAAAGGGACCGTCAAGAGTCTGCCTAATCCTCAAATCTTAATTGAGTCTTTGATTCTTCAGGAAGCCTTGGTGAGTTCCGAGATCGAAAACATTGTTACTACCCAGGATGAGGCGTTTCGTGCCAATATATCCTCTGAAAGAGTTTCGCCGGAAGCGAAAGAAGTCAAACGCTATAGCGTTGCAATGTTGCGCGGCTATGAAATATGGCGGCGCGAAGGATTGATTCGAGAACATATGCTGATCGAAATGTTTAATTTGCTCAAGCAGCACGACGGAGGTTACCGTCAACAGGCAGGTATTGTTCTTAGAAATGAGCAAACTGGTGAAATCGTATACGAGCCGCCGCAAGACCCGCGAGATATCATTACTGCTATGTGCGCTCTTGAACGTTTCATCAATGATGATCCGCCATGTGATCTTGACCCGCTCATAAAAATGGCACTAATCCATCATCAGTTCGAGAGTATTCATCCATTTCCGGATGGTAACGGCCGAATTGGGAGGATGCTGAATGTTCTTTACCTTGCGCATGCTGGTTTGCTAGATGTCCCCGTTCTTTATCTAAGCCGGCCGATTAACCGGACAAAGGCGGAGTATTACCGTTTGCTGCAGCGGGTTCGAGACGAAGGCGATTGGGAACAATGGGTGATATACATGCTGCGCTCAGTTTCTGCATCGGCGGTATCGACGTTAAAGCTAGTATCGGATATCCACACCTTGATGTTAGAGGTGAAACATCGCATGCGCCGCGAGCTGCCCAAAATATATTCGCAAGATTTATTGAATAATCTATTCCGTCTTCCGTATACGAGATTTCAGTTATTGGAGAAAGAAATCGGCTGCAAGCGACAAACAGCGAGAAGATACCTCAAGCTTTTGGCAGAGCGCGAATATGTATCCGAAGTTAAGCAAGGGCGAAACAAATATTACGTGAATGAGCAGCTAGTCCAGCTTTTTGTGCATATGCACAATGGTTCCGGCGATGCATAGATATCGCCGTCATTGAATGAATTTCTGCAGCGTTCAATTAAATTTTGGGAATTACATACAATAGTGGCGAAATGCTTTTGCTGATTATTTAAATTTTGATATTTCTTCTATTTTTTCAAATACTAAAAATATTAAAAAAGTTTGAAAAAATTCTTGACAATAACGCCACTATTAAGTAAAATAGTGGCTATTGATACAGTATACAAAGGCAGCGGCACAATGGCAAATTCAGCACCTGGCAAGCATTATCGAGAAGGCATCTCTCTTACCAAGATTTTCAAGATGTTTCCTGATTCGGAAACTGCGGAAAAATGGTTTGCAGAGCGAAGATGGAATGGCAATCCGGTCTGCCCGGATTGCGGATCGGCTAATGTCCAGTCAAAATGCAATCATAGGACAATGCCCTACCGATGCAGGGAAAAATCCTGCGGAAAGAAATTTTCTGTCAAGACTGGAACTGTCATGCAAGGCTCAAATCTGAATTATCAGACATGGGCAATCGCGATGTATCTGATGGTCACAAACATCAAAGGCGTGTCCAGCATGAAGCTTCACAGAGATTTGGAAATCACGCAGAAATCCGCATGGCATCTTGCTCACCGGCTGCGCGAGGGGCTGATCTCTGGCAGCAATCCTTTTTGCGGCCCTGTTGAGGTTGATGAGGCCTATATGGGCGGAAAGCGAAAAAACATGTCAAACACCAAGCGCAATGAGCTGAAAGATGCCGGACGAGGGCCGGCTGGCAAAACAGCCGTAGTCGGCATGAAAGACAGAGACACTAATGAGATCCGTGCAAATGTCATTGAAAAAACTGACGCAGAGACCTTGCAGGGATTTGTGGCAGACAATGCCGATACAGATGCAAAAGTCTACACCGACAGCGCAACTGCTTATGACGGAATGCCTTTTGACCATGAATCTGTCAATCACAGTGTCGGCGAGTATGTGCGCGACATGGCGCATACCAACGGGATTGAAAGTTTCTGGGCGCTGCTCAAGCGCGGCTATCACGGCACTTGCCACCGCATGTCTGCCAAGCATCTGCATCGGTATGTCAATGAGTTTTCCGGCAGGCATAACGTCCGGTCGGATGACACGATTGTGCAGATGTTTCAGATGGCTCAGTCAATGGAAGGCAAGCAGCTGTCTTACAAGCAATTGGTCAAATAAGATGGAAGCCGGCAAAATCCATCATGGCGACTGCTTGGACGTGATGAAGAGATTTTCAAGCGATTCAGTTGATCTGATCGTAACCTCTCCGCCTTACGCGGATGCCAGAGCGCATACGTACGGCGGAATAAAGCCGGATGAATACGTAGACTGGTTTTGCGCTCGAGCAAGTGAAATGCATCGGATACTGAAACCGACAGGCTCGTTTGTTCTGAACATTAAGGAAAAAGCTGTTGATGGCGAGCGTCATACTTATGTTCTTGATCTGATTTTAGCCTTGAAGCGAGAAGTTGGATTCAGGTGGGTTGAGGAATACATCTGGCATAAGACAACATCAGCGCCTGGAAAATGGAAATACAGATTCAGAGACTCGTGGGAAAGAATCTTGCATTTCAGCAAGACAAAAGACATCAAAATGAATCAGGAGGCGGTCAAGATACCGATTGGCGACTGGACAGAAAAGCGATTGAGAAACATGAGCGAAAACGATCGCACCCGCCGCCAGTCCGCAACACAATCAGGAGTAGGAAGAAGAATAGAGGCTTGGGAGGGGCGCAAATCAGTTTTTCCGTCAAATGTTCTGCACAAGCCGCCGGTCTGTCACAATACCGGGCACAGCGCGGCATACCCGGAATGGCTGCCAGAATTTTTTATCAGGCTGTTTACTGATGAAGGGGATATTGTGCTTGACCCCTTTGTCGGATCGGGCACCACGTGCCGAGTTGCCCGGAAAGAAAAGCGTATTGGAATTGGAATTGAAATAAATGCCACAACGAAGATTGCCGTCTAGCCGGCTTTCCTGGATAAGCGAAGCGGATTTGGAAAGCGCAGTTCACGCGATTTGCAGCGGCGCTAAAGACGCAATACAAAAAGCAGGAAGGCGGCGAGCAGGAAATGCTGTTGATCCGTTTTATTCGGTATTGATCGCATCAAGTTTTGAATTGAATTCTATTGCCGACTTGGACAGTTTTCAGGATGCGGGAGCAGCTTTAAGGGGCATGAGCAACTTTTTGGGGGAATTTCACCAGACCGTTCTTGGATCGATTGACGGTTGGATCAACCATGATGCTGGATACGATCTTGAATGCCCCGGCAAGGCAATTGTTGCAGAAGTGAAAAACAAACACAACACCATGAACGCCTCGAACATGGAAGCGGTCATTTCCTCTCTGGATACAGCAGTCAGGCAGAAAAGAGGAGATTGGAAAGCGTATTTAGTTCAGGTGATTCCAAAATCGCCGCGGCGGACGACAAATCAGGTCAGAAGCAGAGGTGTTTACGTAATTGACGGGGCATCTTTTTATCACATTGCTACCGGAGAGCCAAACGCTATTCATGACTTGTTTGAGAAATTTTGCGAAATGCTGTCCTTGTCCGATGAAATTTGCCAGTATTGCAAAATGATAATGACCAGTTCTTTGCCCCCGAGAATTTAAGTGATTTGGAGGAAAAATGAGATCAAGCAATACTGTCACGCTTCCAGACCGAAAATACCAGCCAAAAAAATCGGAATTGGAAGAAAAAATCAGGATTGATGTTCCTGGCGATACAGTCGAGGATCAGATGAATAATTTTGCCGATGCAATTATGCAGCCGGTCAAAATCCAGTTCAGACGCAAAAAATAACGGATTTTTGCCAGGGCACTTCGCCACTATTGTATATAATTCCCTAAATTTTCGCAAAAGTATTGACTTCGATTCGTTGAAGCAATCTATCAGTCGTGCAGACGAATTGTAAAGTCGCAGTTGCGGTGCTCAAGATCTGTCAAATGGACATACTTGACACAGCCTTAGAAATGTTAAATTTGCTGAAAATACCTATGAAAAATGGCGATTTTGCATAGGTATTTTTTCAATAGGTACGTTTTTTGTCCATTTCGTATATGTATTGCCGCCCTTTTCAGGCTTTGCATCAAACCAAAAATACAATCCACCAATCGAATGATCGATCACTGTCCTGGAAAATTTCGCCTGCAATGCGCACTTGTCGTCGACCAATCGGCCGATTATTCCTCTATCAGTCCGCGTAATTGCAATCACGGCGGACCGCGGTACTGAATTGCCTCCATCTGGGAAGTGACATTTGTTCGGCTGTCTTTCCCTCGGCTGCTGAATCTTGGCAAACACGATTCGCTTGTCTCCGCTCCACGTAATGCCAGTAATTTCACACTCTTGCGGGCCGACTAGAAAACGCTGGATATCACCTGTGTGAACATTCGCCATGAACATCTGATTATTGCCCATTCCGGCGAAGTCACCTCCTCGGTTCGAATATCAGCCATCAGTCTGAATCCAAAGATTTCCGTGCCGTGTCGAGCGCCATGTCATTGGGACAGTTGAGCATATTGTCGGGATTGATGCTGTCAGAGCCGGCATGCTCATTGGAAAGTCGCTGAGGCTTGAGGATCAGAGACTGGCATTGGCGCTGGACAGGGGCTGGAGCGGTTCGATTCTGCCATCGTGGCAAATTGCCGTTCAATTGGAAATTGCGGTCGGATATTCATGGTATTATCAGTATGCAAATCGGTAAAAATATATTCAGCCGGGTCAGATATTGATTCGCCGGTTTCGATGAGTTTTTTTTGAATAGCCCAGCAAAATCCGCACTGCAAAAAATGGGGAATTATGCAAATTGATTGCACCGAGAGGAGTCGATACAAGGGCCCGGCAAAAGCGTTGATCCTTGATTGGAGCGGCACCGTTGCCGATGCGTATGTGATCGCCCCGGCGATCGCATTCGTTGAGGTTTTTGCCAGACAAGGCGTTGCCATTTCCATGGAAGAGGCGCGCGAGCCGATGGGCTTGCGCAAAGACCTGCATATTCGGGCGCTGATCGAAACCTCGGTCATTCGGGAGAGATGGAAGCAAGTCAAGGGACAGTTTCCAGGCGCAGAGGATGTCGCCGCGATGTACGCGGACTTTGTCCCGCTGCAGCTTGAGTGTCTGCGTGACTACGCAGCTTTGCTTCCGGGCGTTGTACAGACATCGCAGCATCTGCGGGCGCGCGGCATCAAGCTCGGCAGCACGACTGGCTTTACCCGCGCCATGATTGATGTGCTTCTAGAGCAAGCGCAGAAGCGGGGTTTTTGTCCTGATGCGACGGTTGGCGGGGACGAAGTGACTCACGGCACGCGTCCAGCTCCATTTATGCTGTATCGCAATTTGGAAATTCTCAACGTGCATCCAATCGAATCGGTGATCAAGGTGGATGATACCGCTGGGGGTGTAGCTGAGGGACTGTCGGCCGGCTGCTGGACAGTCGGCCTTGCGCGCTACTCCAATTACATGAATATCAACACTCTGGAGCAGGCGGAGACAATTTGCCCGACGGATCTGAAACTCAGGCTGGAAAAATCACGGCAGCGATTGCGCCAGAGCGGTGCGCACTACGTGATTGATGAGTTTCCGCAGTTGCTTGATGTTGTCGATGATGTGGAGTGTCGGCTCGCGAATGGCGAAAAGCCATAATGAAACCGCTGACTGCGGTGTTTTTTCGGTTTCAAAACACTGTGAAACCGGTTGTTTCCAATCAGTCGATCACTCAGATTGGATTTTTGGAAATTGCATGGATGGCCAGATATGAATGCGGTTCGATATTGCCCCCAAAACATGATCACTGCGACCCTTTGCTGCTTCGCGGCATCTGGTCTGACGAGTTCAGCGTTCCATCTGTGTTTGCTGCACCGTCCCATTTATTGCCGGCTTGTGCCGCTCGCTGGAGATTGCACCGATAAGATTGCGTTCACAAAAGGCAAAGCAAGGGAAAACTATAATCGCGATTCAGGTCGACACGCGCGTTTCCTGTGCGATAGACTTTCGCCAATACAATTCATGCACACCCCTGATTTGCAATAATCATTGGACCTATCGCCCCTTATGAGTACAGGCAAGAACGAACGTAAATTTCTGGATGCATTCAGATCGTTATTCGTCGGTTCACAAGTTGAGGGCGAGTCTGGATTTGTTAATCTGATGCAGTTCAAATATCGTTATTTCCAGTCCATTCATGACAAGCTGATCGGTAGTGGGTCAGTTTGAAACCATCGAATGTGACTTGGAAAAGCGGCCCGACAACCATCCCGCGAATGTGTCGGTCGGGCCGCGGTCAGCGAATGGCCCCCGTTCTCGTCAGTCTCCCCGTTCTTGCCAGCCTGTCATGCATTCAGGATCAAAACTTATTGATCGGTATGACCAGGGCTCTGCCAGGGTTGTACATGATGAGAGCGAGATGGCTTTGCTCATTTCGACCGCGAGCAGTGCCGATCAGCATAGTGACAAAGGCGTTCGCGGTTCCAGGCAAGCTCGTATGTTCGGAAAGCAGGTCTGCTCTGCAGAACCTTGCACGACCGGTCTTTGTCCAACCTGTCTGCGTGTCCACTCCGGCACTGCCCACATAATCCCCATCGCAGCGATTATCAATGTTAGTATCCTGATCACATGGACCGTTGTCCCAGACAACGACGCAAAGATTCAGAGGCGGATTGGCGACCGGGCAGTCGGCGGGCAGTTCGAACTGGATGATGGCCTGGTCATTGGGGGTGAGCCTGCCGAGATCGCCAGGGGGGAAGGTCTTGGTCATCTTGACATCGCTGAGCGTGCATCGGGCCTCCGCCGTTCCGGCGGCCAGGGTCAGCGCCGCCAGCGCAATGGCGATCAGTGCTGTCAATTGTCGGGGGGGGGTGAACTTTGTCTCATCATAAATTGTCTCATCATAAATACTCCAATTCTGACTCCAATTCTGTTGTCACTTTCATTTTATCACACTTACCATCGGTATAGCAAGAGAAAATTTCAAAGTGAGACACTACCAGCTGATCAGTAACATTGATGACCGCGCACCGAAAGACGCATTATTCCGAGAGGAGCTCTTTGACAAGCTGTACACGTTCTTCAGTCGTTACTTTTGCGAGAGCGGCTCCATTTATTTTCGATATTTACCATTTTTTTCAAAAACCTACGAAAGAGTATATGAGAATGATGAAGACGTAAGCCTCCAGTGGAAGACGCACATGCTTTACTATGTGAAGTCCGATATCCTCATACAGTCAATGCCAATTGAGATCGTTGAGCCGAGCTTTCCGCGTAGAGCCAGGCAGTTTTATTTTGATGCATCGGGATTCGGCCATGCAAAGAACAGCGAAAAGAGAGAATTTGTCTACCAATTCAAGAAAAACGAACGCGACAACAATGTCACAGTTCATATTGATGTTTCCTATTCAGCCAATGGGAAGAAAACGAATATCGACCGGATCATAAAGGAGTCAAGAGCATTTGACCTGAGTGTTGCGCTGTCGAAAGAAGATTTGGAGCGCGCCATTTGCATATTCGAAAAACAAACGGAAGTGGATTGCTTTGTCAATAAGGATGCAAAGGCGTTCTTGAAAGAGCAGTTTGATTTGTGGATGTTTCAGTACCTGTACGATGAGAACACGCTGTTCAGTCCTGAGAGAGTGTCGCAGCTGAGAACCATTCAGGATACAGCTTGCGACATCATCAATTTCATTGGCTAGTTCGAGGATGAGCTGAAAAATATCTGGGAAAAGCCGAAGTTCGCTCGCAACGCCAATTATGTTGTGACTCTGGATAAACTCCCGCGACAGACAATCAAGAAAATCACCGCTCATGAAGGTTTCAAGGCCCAAGCGCAAGAGTGGCTGCAGCTTGGCTTGACCGAGCAGGCGCTGACAGCCGATGCTCTTCTCGACAACGACAAAATCCGCATGGATAACGGTCTTGCCGACGAGTTCATGTTCTTGCCTTTGGATACGCGGCATTTCAGCAGCATCAAGTTCGAAATTATGGATCAAATCGGAGATTTGGATTCAGCAGTGGATGGAGAAATCGTCTGCAGCGACAACTGGCAAGCGCTGAACACCTTGCGCAAACGCTATACAGGGGGTATTGATTGCATTCACATCGATCCGCCGTATAACACCAAGACCAGTGGCTTTCTCTATAAAAATGAGTATCGTCATGCAAGCTGGCTGTCCATGATGCAAAACAGAATTGACTTTACAGATCAGCTTCTCAAGTCAGATGGATCATTTCTCTGCCATATTGATGAGCATGAATATGAGCGACTGCATCTGCTGCTCGAGGCGACCGGCCTGCACAATACGGGAACGATTGTTTGGGACAAGCGCAATCCTGTATCGGGACGCAAAGGGGTCGCCGCTCAGCATGAATACATCATATGGCGATCAAGAGCCGAACAGTATATCTCTGCAAAAAGTGAGAGCTTCAAGCGTATTTTGGACACTGCAGACGCAATGGTGTCCAAGCATGGAGAGGTCAATGACACAGCGCGTTCTGAATTTCAGCAGTGGATCTTGAGCCAGAAGCAGTTCAGCGGCGGCGAGAGATCTTACTGTTTTATCGACGATTCAGGCCGGGTTTATCAATCAGTCAGCTTGAGCGCCCCCGAACCGAGGAGCGATCCGAAGTTTCACCTGCCGCTGATGCATCCCAAAACCGGGAAATCTTGTCCGGTACCGCCAAATGACTTTTCCCGAACGCCGGAGACACTGAGATCAATGCTGGATCGCGATGAAATTGTCTTTGGCTCTGACGAGACCACACAGCCGCGCCAAAAACGAATATTGCAGTCTGGAGCGCGCAGAATGGTTTCTTCGGTAATCCAAAACGCCAAGAAGGGCAAAGCAGATCTTGACCGGCTAGGCCTGAATTTTCCATACTGCCACCCGGTTGATCTGTATTGTGATCTGATTGAGTCAGCTGCCCCTTCGGATGGCAGTGTGATACTGGATTATTTCGCTGGCTCTGGAACCACTGGACATGCCGTGATTGAAACCAACCGTGCCGATCAGGGCAGGCGCAAATATCTCCTGATCGAAATGGGCGATTACTTTCACACCGTACTTGTGCCGCGCATCAAAAAAGTTATTTTTGCTCGACACTGGAAAAAAGGTGTGCCGACAGCAGGAAGCGGTTCCAGTCATGCATTCAAGTATTATGAGCTGGAACAGTATGAAGAGACTTTGCAGCACATGCGCTACAAGGATTCGGAGCAGCTGGAGATTGACAGCAGAAAGAGCCCGTTTGAACAATATGTCTTTTTCGGTGACAGCAAGCTGAGCCAGTTTATCGAGGTGTCGGAAGACAGCACGATCAACATCAATCTGTCAGATCTTTATAGCGATATCGACCTTGCGGAATCACTTTCGAACATTCTGGGCAAGCCAATCCGTCGAGTCTCTGAGGATGAGGTTGTCTTTGCCGACGGGACAAGCGAAAAAACAAATCCTCATGCCATGACTGAATCAGAAAAGCTTCATTTCATCTCGCTGGTCAAGCCCTGCCTTTGGCGGGGACCTTAGCAACAGCCAGCGCAGGCAGCCTGCGCCAATGTGATCAACCCGCTTGACTCCAATGACATCCGTAATCCTGGAGTCAATTGCCAAATCAATCCATTTCGGCGATTTGCCGGAAATATGGCGGCATTCATTGGACGAATATCGTTTTTCGGAGCAGAAATCTCTGTTTGATTATCAGCAAGAGGCGTTGAATCTAGCAGCGCGTGTGCTCCATCTGTATTTCGGTGCAAGCGAGGATGAGAATTGGATGCTGTCTGCCGGAATAGCTGGACACGCTTCCAAAGCAAATCTCTTTCGGCAGTATATTCAGCATCGAGTCGAAGATCTCGACATCTGCAAATATGACTCCACTGCCCGAAAAAGAGCTGGCAGTGAGAATCCTGTATTTGAAATTCTGCAAGGTTACTTCCCGAATTACAGCGAGACGATACGCTTTCAGGAACTCATTAACAGGATGGGTTTTTGGATGGCAACTGGAAGCGGAAAAACACTGGTCATGATCAAGCTGATTGAGTATCTGCACCGACTGATGGATCAGAACCTTATTCCAGACTGCAAAATTCTTGTTTTGGCGCCCAGCGAGAACCTGCTGGAACAAATCAAGCAGACAATTGCTGAATTCAATCAATCCGGCCTGTATCTGGGTTTTGTTCCGCTTATCCGCCATAGCCAAGCGCAGCAAGGACTGGTTGGGGATGCTGCACCCGTTTACTACCATCGAAGCGACAACATCTCCGATATTCAGAAAGAGGTTTTGATTGATTTCAAAAGATACGAGAATGACGGCAAGTGGTATGTTTTCCTTGATGAGGCGCACAAAGGCAGCAAGGATGACTCCAAGCGACAGGCCTACTATTCGGTAATGGCGAGAAATGGTTTTCTGTTTAATTTTTCGGCGACTTTTACAGATGCGCAAGACATTGCAACGACCGTCAAGAAATTCAATCTCGAAGAATTTGTCAGCGAAGGCTATGGCAAGAAAATCCTTTTGAATCAGCAGGAATTCAATTCATTTCGGAAATCTGACGCAGAGCTGAGTCACTTCGAGCGACAGAAGGTGGTATTGAAAGCGCTGGTGAATCTTGCAGTTGTATCCATCTGTGTCCGAGAAATTCGTCAAGTTGCCGGCAACGTCAGTCTGTATCACCTCCCGCTCATGGTTACGCTGGTCAATACAGTCAACACGAGTATCGAAAAAGAAAAAAACGATCTGTGGACATTTTTCAGAACATTGCGCCAGATCGCGGCTGGCGATTTTGATTCAGAGTTATTTGAGGCCGCAAAAAAAGAATTGATCCAAGAATGGAAAAACACGAATTACCTGTTTGGCGCATCGGAGTCCGCCGACCTTGATGATTGCTGCGATGCGATTCTAAATCTGTCGATGCTGGATCTGTGCGGGGAAGTTTTCTTGAGCCGCGAGCATGGTGCGCTTCAGATCGTGAGCAGCAGCGATAACAAAGAGATCGCCTTGCAGATGAAAAATGCGGATGCGCCGTTTGCTCTGATTCGGATCGGTCAAACCGCAAACTGGAGGACGAATCTGCTGCATGGATATGAAGAAACAAAGACACTTAAGGAAAGTTCCTACTTCTCGAAACTGGAATCCAGCTCAATCACGATCTTGATGGGGTCGCGCTCATTCTTTGAGGGCTGGGACTCAAACCGCCCCAATATCATTAATTTCATCAATATTGGCGGTGCGGGAGCCAAAAAGTTTGTTGTTCAATCAGTCGGCCGAGGAGTGCGTATCGAGCCGGTACAGTCGCGACGCAGACGCCGCCAGTTCCTGCCTGAAAACAGCGTCTTCGAAAAAGTCCGGGCTCTGACAGCGCCAGTCGAAACCTTGTTTTTGTACGCCACCAACCGCAAAGCGATTCAGAGGGTGCTTGAAGGCCTAAAGCAGGAAAAAACCGGAAAATATGAGATCATCGAGGGATTTTCCAAAGCAGAGATTCCTGCTCTTAATGGCGATCGAATGGTTCTGCTCGTACCCAAATACGCCGCTGTAAACGCGAGCAAGGAATTATCGTATGCTCAGTTTGCCATGAGCGGCTCGACGCTGAATCGTTTGCAGCGGTATCTCAAATCAACCCTCGATTCGGTTTTTTTGGTCCGCCACGGCTTGACACCCGAAGGTTTGCAGAGTCTTAAACAATATGCAGATCCAGCGCGGATCCAGGAAGTGTCCGGCAAAGATTATCCGAGCATAGAATTTCTGCTGCTTCGATTGCTGTCGCATATGGACATCGTTGAGAAAAACGCTGACGGAGTGCGTGAGCTGGACGAGGATGCAGATATAGTGCATTTTCGAAACATTCGAACTCGCTTGAGCCGGGATAAGGCTAAAGACTTGAGCGAGAAGATTACCCGCGTGTCGCAAGGACAGATTTCGGCTGAAGAGCAGCGGTCTCTGGCGCTGCAGTTTGCAAAAAACGAGATTAGCTTCGAAGACTTTCAGAAGCGGATCAGCGGTGATGTCAGAGCTAGCTCACCGCAACCTGAGAATCAAGCATGTGCAAAAGCACTATTATCTGCCCCTTGTGATGAAGGATTCGGACAACGGAGATGTCCTCCAGCATATTGTCAAACAGCAAAGTGAGATTGATTTCCTCAACGGACTGGAGAAATGGCTGAGTGAAAATACACCTGAATGGGATGCATGGATGTTCAGCAAGATCGACGAATATTTGGACAAAATCCATATTCCTTAATACAACAGCGATGCCAACGATTATTCGAGCTTCGTTCCTGATTTCATATTCTGGATGTGCAAAGGCAGCGATTATCAAATTGTTTTTGTCGCCCCCAAAGGCGCTGTACACAAGTCCGCCTATTTGAAAATTGATGGATTTGTCCACTTGTTTGAAAAAAATCATCAGCCAGCAGATTTCACCTGCAACGGTCTTAATGTACGTGTCAAACTCTTGCTGTTCAACGAAGACAGCTCTGTTCCTCATCTTTATCGAAGGTTTTGGACAACAAGTTACGAGCGCATATTCGCCTGATGCTGACGGTCTGATCCATTGAATGCCATGCCGCAATTTCTGATACCAGCGATTTGAGCATGGCGGCAGTCCCGATTCTGGCTGGATTCGGCGCTGCGATATGCGCTGGCAACGAGTGCTCATGAAATATCTGTTGCATTTTTTGCGATAATCAAAGTATGTCTGGTTGATGCCATCTTTAAGCTGTGCTGAGCAATGCCGTTATCTGCGGTTGTATAAAACACGCGCAACTCAATCATCCATCTAGCCATTGCCATTTGCTACAGTAGAGCTCAGTTATGGAACAAAGATTTTTTAAGAAACCCGCACCAGCCAAGCCGCTTGAAGAAAGTGATTGGCTTGATCGAACTGACCGAGCCGAAGTCGGGCGTGAACCGTTCTTTTACGGGCGTGACGCGGACTACGAAGTTTTCCAAAAAGCCGCGAACAGCCTTCGCAGAGGGCTGGTTGGCGGCGGCACTATGGTCTTCCAGGGTGCGCCAGGCGCAGGCAAATCGGCATTGATGCTTGAATGCATGGAAGCGGTAAGACAGCACTCAACGCCAGAGGAACCTTGGGTTGCCGCATCAGTTGCCCCGAGTGACCTCGTATCACCTGCATACGTCATGTCCACTCTGATTCGTGCAACTGACGATGAAAGCAAGCGGCTGTCCAGCACCGCTGCCAGTGCAAGTGCACAGAAGCTGGAAAACTTAATGGGACTGGGCAAGAGAGTTATTGAGCAGTTGTCAAATCGTGGCTTCACGATAGCTGGCATTTCGGTCGGTGGCAAGTCAGATGAGGGCCAGCATCCAGATTTTGAAATGTCGGCGGCCCAGCTGTTCAGCCAAGCGGCTTCAGTGCTGCAAAACATTCGCTTTATCATATTTGTCGACGAGGCGCAAAATACACCGCCGGCGGCGGCGACCAAAGCGGTTCTTGACTGTTTGCATCGAGACTCGCGGGGGATTCATCTAGTCACGGCGTTTTTTGGACTAAGCGACACTGTAGACGTACTGCGAAAATGCGGTCTGTCAAGACTTGCGCTGGATCGTGTCGTGAATTTGGAACCTCTTGGCTTTGCCGATGCAGCAGGTTCATTCAGGCGGATGATTGACACATACTACAGCGGCAGCGATCAAGAAAAAGACATCTGGGCAGATGCTTTGGCTGAATTATCTCAAGGCTGGCCGCAGCACATCAATCGCATTGGAGTTGCTGCGGGTCAGGTGATTCGTGACAATGGCGGAAAGCTGCGGCGAAGTCTTCTTGGGGAGGCGCTTGCAAAAGGCGCTGAGAAAAAAAATGATTACTATGACTATCGCATTGCCGCAGGCTATAGGGATTCTGATATTTATGTAGAACTGGCCGTGGCAGCGGGACGCAATCCAAACGGCTTGCTGAGTATTAGTGAACTTCGGAATCTTTCAGCACAGAAACTTGAGCAAACGGGGACATCGTTCGATGACTTCCTGCTTGAGACTTTGCATGCCGGAGTGCTCGCTCCTGCCAAGGGCCCGCTGCCTCGATACAAATTCCCCATACCTTCGCTTGGAGACTATCTGCGGGCGCAGTCAGCGGCTTAGCGTAGCAAGTATGAAAAAGGATTGCAGAGAAGTAATCTGGCATTCTAATTCCGAATTTCTGGCAATGGAAGTCTGACCAAACGTTTTAAAGCCAGAATAAATCAGCGAGAATACGCAGATTTTGCTGAACTGCACGACCGGAGCGCGAATTCAATGCAAAGATGAAAACTGGAGAGAAGCTTGCTGCGAGCAAGCCAGTCAGATCATGAACGATGTGCACCGCATACCGGTTACACGGGGAAGTTATTGTTTCTCGGCCTGACCAGTTGTCTTCCAGAATCAAGGTGCCGAGGTCAGGACAAAACCGAGAATGGTAATCCCGGCGACCATAATGCCCAGCACCGAGAAGATGAGCCGATTGTCTCTCTTGGCCAGATCCGTCCTCAAGTCAGCCATGTCGCTTTTCCAGTCAGTCTTCAAGTCAGCCATGTCGACCCGCAGCCGATCCAGTGCGGATTCAGTCTCAGCATGCCTGGCGCTCATCTTTTCCTCCAGCACGGCGATCTGCGTCGCCAGCTTGTGATTGGCGGTCTCTGCCATCAGTTCATCCTATGCAATCGCTGCGGGATCTCAAGACCGCTGGATCAATGCGCAACCATTCGCCCGATATGCTTATCTGTGTACTTTCAGGGGCACGGGCAGGCACCTCCTACGGGCAGGCACCTCCTAGTCGAGTCGACCGCTGCCTCCTAGTCGAGTCCTGACCGCTGGTCCGCATGTTTTAGGTTATATCCGATTTGACTGCTATCTATTTTCGAGTTTATCCAGTGTCGATTCACGACGGATGATACACTGATCAAGCTGAACGCCTTTATCCGATGGTATTAGTTGAATGACTTGATACTAGCCTGCTGAACCGATATCCCGGATTGCCGCACATATGCGGCTGAATGTCTCTGCAATGCGAGGGCTTATTGCACGTCCACGAAGAAATCCATGCGTCAAACCTGACTCGATTGCGCATGAGCTCGCGACCCCCGCGGCATTCAGTTTTTTGACGTACTCAACTGCATCATCACGAATCGGATCAAACTGCGCTGCGAATGCGGCACATGGGGGCAAATCACTGAATTTTTCCTCGGCCAGTGGGAAGTAGGTTGGATCCGCAACGCTCGGCTCACCATCGAAGCGCAACTTTTCGAAATGATGCACATCTTGCGTCGTGAGCATCGGCGCATCGGCGCATTCAGTGTAGGAGGGCAGATCCATCACCACCCCGCCTAAAAAAGGATAAATCAAAACCTGTCCAAGCGGCCGCTTGCCGCCGCCTTTGGATGCTGAGCATACAGCCGCTGCCAAAGTGCCGCCAGCGGAATCGCCGCAGACAATGGTATTGCCCTCGTCCAAGGCATGAAACACATCATAAGCATCATGAAAGTGGGCTGGAAAAGGGTGCTCGGGTGTGAGGCGATATTCGACCGCCACCACCCGATATCCGGTTCCTTCAGCCAGATCAGCGCAGATGGTGTTGTGCGTGTCCAGGTTGCCGATTGAAAAGCCGCCGCCATGGAAATAGATTACGGTGGCAGCGCTGCGCTGATCAGCGGCCGCATAGCTGCGAATTGGGATTTCGCCATCGCGGCCGGCGACCGTACTGTCAGTAATCACCATGCGGTCTGGCAGCGGCGGATCCAGCGCCTTGCACATGGCTGCATAAGCGAGACGGCCATCCTCAATGCTAGCGGCATCACGGTGTGATGGATAATTGGCAGCGACTGTTTCTAGGAATTTGACCACATCGGGTTGCATCGGATATTTTTTCGGATCGTACTTCATTATGTGAACCTTTTGCTGGTTATCAACGATATTCATGCTCTAAATGACCTCATCGGTACGGCGCGTGGTTTCGCCATAGCGCCGCAGCGCCGGCGTTTTCAAGCCCGCGTACAACGCATCGATATTCTGGTCGATCTGGTTTTTGGCCTGCTCGAAAAGACTGTTGCCGTCCAGGTCGCTCTCAACCAGAAAAGGGCCGAAATTCCGCACTCGCAATACCCAGATCGCCTGGGCGATGCCCAGCTCCTCAAGCCAGTGAGCAGCGCACACCTCCTCAATGCCGCGGCCAAGCAGCGCACCGGTTCCGTAACCCACGGTGGTGAGATACACCGCGCCTTGCGAGACAAAATACTGCTTGTAGTCTGCCTGCGGCATTCCGCCTTTGCCGATCACCACCTTGCAGCTGGACAATTCAAACCAGCGCTTCATCCATTTTGAGAAGCGAAAGCTCGCGGTCGCTGTGACCGCTCCGACTGTGTAAGTGCCGTCCGCGCCAATCGTGGCCGCCGGCGAGCAATGGAAATTGACATTCGAAAGCTCGCTGATGTCAACGGGGGGCTCAATCGCCTGGTCGATGATGCGATGGTAAGCGCCTTCGCGGCCAGTGTAGATCACGCCCTCGATGTAAACAATATCTCCGATCGCAAGCTGCCTGAGCTGATCGTCGGTTACGGGTGCGGTCAGGCGCATGGTTCGCTGCGGACCAGTCATTCCACTTCCTCTCTTCGGTGGTAGGGTGTGAACCACTTGGGGTCGGTACGATATTCGAGTGTGCCGTCATCGTAGACGCGCACTACTGCGCGCCGTGAAGACAGGCAGAAACTGTGAATGCTCACCGGCATGCCGCCGGTGTGGGTATGCGCGATTTCAATGTGGCAGTCAACCACCATCGAGCTGCCAACGAACCCCATCGGCCCCATTCCGATCTGGTTGCCAAGCTCCTTGAGCTCATCTTCAAAACTGGCGATGTCTGGATCCGGGTGCCGATCGCCGACCACCCGAAGGCAGGCGGCCTGCTTGCCCAGGACCATGCAGGTGTCCTTGCTGCCGCCGATTCCGACACCGACGATCGCCGGCTGGCACGCCAGGCCGCGGCGGCCGAACTGGATCATGGTGTCTAGGAACATTTTCTTGATGCCGTCACGCCCGTCGCCGGGAAACAGCATGCGGTAGTCAGTCCCGAACAGGCCGCCTTTATGGACGGTTGTGATGTCGACCCAGTCGGCATCCGGCTCAACCGAGTATTCGATTTCTGGGGCATGCGCGCCGACGTTGTTGTTATAGTCCTGACGGGTCAGCGGATGAACGCGGTTGGGCCGAAGCGGCACCGCCGCTGTCGCGCACGCGGTGGCCCGTCGCAAAGCGCGCTCGATGGCGACAAAGCCGCCTTCAATCTCAGCCTCATTGCCGAACTTGACGTAATACCGCGGCAAGCCGGTATCAGCGCACATCGGCCGCTGGTCCGCTGCTGCCGCATCCCAGTTGTCGATCATGGTGTCCAGCACGAAACAACTCAGCGACTCTGTTTCGGTCTGTCGGATATCGCGAATGCCGCTGCGATAGTCGTCTGGAATGCGAATCGCCGCCCGGCGGGTCAGCTCAAAGGCGGCATCTTGAACTGTTGCTTCTGAGATCATGCTGCGGTCCTGATCTGTCGTCTCGGCTCAGGCCGGGGGTCTGATGCGGGTAAACTCTACCGGCGCGGTCTGTGCCTGTATTTTATTGTCTTTGATGGCGACACAGGTGTAATATGACTCGTCCAAGGGTCCGATTTCCGGATGGTCGGTCAGAAAGTGGGCGCCTCGCGAGTCCTTGCGCATCAAGGCCGCCTCGACGATGGCCTGGGCGACGAGCAGCTGGTTTTGCAGATTCAGATTGTCATGCCAGCTCATGTTGAAGGCTCGTGCATCCGCATTCACACCGCAGTGATGCAGGCGCTCATCTAAATCAGTCAGCTGCAGGCGAGTCTGCTCAAGGGCCGCTGCGGAACGCAGGATGCCAGCCTGCTCCCACATTGTCTCAGACATGGATTCGCGAATTGCATTGGGATTTTCTGTGCCGGCAGCAAACGGCTGCAGTGCGCATTGTATGGCTTGGCGCACAATTTCGTCATCCACTTTTGAATGCGGCTCATGGACGATGTGTGAATGGGCTGCTGCCTGGCCGGCCACCCCGCCGAATACGGTTGAATTGCCGACACCGTTGCCGCCGAGGCGGTTGGCGCCGTGCACGCCGCCAGAATCCTCGCCGGCCGCATACAGGCCTGGAATATCGGTCGAGCAGTCTGGATAGATCTGAATGCCGCCCATCATATAGTGGGCAGTCGGCGTCACCTCAACTGCGTCGGAAACCAGATCGAAGCCGATATCCGCGCAGCGCTTGATCATGCCCTTGAAGCTTTTTCTCACGTCGCTGGCATCCAGATGCGCCATGGAAATGAACACACCGCCGTTCGGGCCTGTCTTGCCGCGCCGCATCTGCTCAAACATGGCGCGCGAGACGATGTCGCGCGTGGCGCGCTCGGCTCGCTCGTCGTAGTCCACCATGAAGCGGCGCCCGTCTGCATCAAGCAGCTGTCCGCCGGCGCCCCGCAGTCCTTCTTCGACAATGGTGCCGGTGATGCGTGTGCCGGCGCCGGCGAGCAGTCCGGTCGGGTGAAACTGCACCATTTCCAAATCGCGCAGAGTCAGTCCGAATCGCAGCGCCAGAGCCAGTCCATCGCAGGACTTGTCTGCTGAAGGCGTATGAAATTTATACATCGTCGGCCCGGCGCCGGTTGCGATGATCACGGCTTTGGCTTGGATGAGGATGAATTCACCGCTGCGGATATCAATAAACATCGCGCCTGCGATCGAGCTGTGATCGGCGCTGGGGATGAGCTCAATGGCGCGATGCTCCTCAAGCAGTGAAATCGAGCGGGAACGGACCTGTTCAGTCAGCCGGTTCATGATTTCGATGCCGGTCAAATCTCCTTTGTGGACGGTGCGATCGAAAGTCTGTCCAGCGAAAGCTTTCTGATGGATCGTGCCGTCGGCGTTGCGATCGAAGAAGCAGCCATGCCGGTTTTCCAGTTCCAGGACGCGGTCCGGCGCCGTCGACACTAGTTTCCAGGCAAGCTCCTGATCGTTGATCCATTTGCCGCCCTCGATGGTGTCGCGAAAATGCGCCTCGATCGAGTCACCCTCGCTCAGGGCTGCGTTATAGCCGCCTTGCACCATGCGGGTGCATCCAGACTTGCCAATCAGACCTTTCGAGGCAACTGTCACGGCTAAGGGGGGATGGGTATCGACAGCGTGAATCGCCGCGAGCAGGCCTGCACCGCCGCTGCCTAGAATCAGGACATCGGTGACCCGGCTTGAATAGCTAGGCTGCATCTTCTTTGTTCTGCCTCTTTTCCCGAGTGAGTTTTTCAGCGAGATGCCAGCCAAGAAGAAGGGCTGCAAAACATCCTCTAGAATTGCTCTGAGTGGCCAGGTTTCGAATTCGTGCCCGATCAAGGAAAAGCCCTATCTCTTGAACCCCAGAGGGCCTCGAGGTCTTTTGATTGCGGCATTTGGATCTTCGCTGGTCGAGAACATTCCAATCCTCTCTCTGGCGCTTATTTGTCTTTCCCAAAAGCGACTGAAGATCCACAGGGTTCTGAGCAGTTTGCCCAAGCATCGCTTGCATGTGCTGAGCAATGAGTACTTTTCTGAACAATACGCATCTCACAATGAGCTGACCCATAGGAATCCTAGTGCGCAGGCGCAGGCAAAGGCAGTTGCTGCCACTATCAGCATTCGTCGACCCGCCTCGTGAGTGACAAACTCGTAGGCAATGATTCGAAGTCCGCCTGCAAGGTGCGCCGCTGCGAGCAGAATTAGAATACTTTCTGTAAATTTCACAGCGGGCGCGGCAGTCCAGCTCAGAAACACATCAAGCCGCTCAGGATCCTTGAGCAGCAGCGAGAGGATGTAGAAATGGAACGGCAGAAACATCGCGAGCGCCAGTCCGGAACCCCGATGCAGGACGAAGGCAAAATAACCGCTGTGGGCGCGTGAATGGATCATTGATCAGCTACCAGATGGCCTGCAGTGTCTCGTATCCCAGAAACAGCCCCCCTAGGCTGTAGAGCGCAATGGCTGCGTCGATGATGCGCTTGTTGATGTTAAGCATCTCAACAAAAACGTTGCGCAGCCCGATCGCGACATGAATCAGCGCAACGACAATGAATACGCCATAGAAAAATGTCCATATCAGATTGCCGCGGACCCGGCTGATAATCTCAGCCACCGTCAGGTCACCTTGTACCGCGTAGCCAATGGTTGCAAAATGAACAATGAGCAATGCAGCTAAAGCCAGGCCGCTGAATCGCTGCACCAGATACAGCGCCAGCGCGGGATTGCGAAGCCTTGAGCTCATACTCGAATCATAGTTTCCAAAAGCGCTTGCTATGAGATTGCGCGGCTCATGTGCACGGAGGCTGACTCAGGCAGGACTCTCGTTCCATGAGATCGCACGGGGAATAAGCCGGCTCAGAATATCGGCCCACATTTGAATTCCGTCATCCGTCTCAAGCTGGTCATTTCTGATTTCAATGGAAAGGTTCGGAATTTTACGCGATTCACCATGATAGGGCAGTGTGAAATCAGTGGTGTCGCTGATCTGAAAAACCTCACCGATACCGATACTGTATTGTGGCAGCTCGCTTTGCAGCATTGACTGAAGATTCTGTGCGAATTGCGGGTGTGACCGGGCGAGCAGGTCAGCCTGCCAGATGCGAAACGGTCCGTGGCGCAGATATGGTGTGAAGCTGTGAATGGCGACCAGCGCGACCGGTCCGGCTGAGCTCATTTCGTCCAGTTTGGCACGGATACGATTGTGATAAGGCCAGTAGATCTGATCAAGACGCGCTTGGCGGTGCTTGGCATCGATATCCTGATTAAACGGGATGCGCGTGTCATCGCTGTATTCGGGCATGGACTGTTCAGAAGCGGCAGGTCGATTCGGGTCAACAACCAGTCTCGAATAGCGCTGCATGATCAGCGGCGCATCAAGCTGGCGGGAAATTCGGATCGCGGTTTGCCGGGCGCCGTTGTCGCAGGCGATATGCCGCCGCATGTGAATCGCAGCCAGCGGCCGCTTTTGAAGCGCTTGCGGAATTTGTCTGCCAGCATGATCGCAAACCAATAAGATTGAGGAGGGCTTTTGTTCTTCAATGATTTCGACTGGGTCGGGATCATTGCTGCTCAATTGAAATTTTATGGACATGTTGCAGGCAAAAATCTCCTCAAGGGTGAAAAAATGCTAACCATAGCAAAATCTATTGTCTATCTTTGCACTCAAAACTGAACTGATGCGAAAAATCATTTTGAATTGGTGCACTGGTGATGCTGTCTCAGGGACCGCCGCCGCAAGTCTATCGAGTCACGGCTGGTCTCAGGCGGTGTGATATGGATGGATGTGGGAACAGGCATTCGCCTGCAAGAGCTGTCGAAAAAGGCATTGAACGAAAAGTGGATGCGGCTTTGTGCAGACTGCAGCAGTCCATTGAAAAGTTTCAACCAATAGCAAATCAGCTGGATATCTCTCCAAATCTGTCATTTCGGCAATCGTCGTTCAGATCCGCTTGCAGCGGCTGAAGTCTGCTTTTGAAAGGGAACTGAAATGAAAGTGATTCAATCAGTCAAGCGAATGGATCGTCGGTCAGTTTGCCGATGATGCTGTCTGCGAATGCCAAAGGTTGAGCTTCGTTATCAGGTCTAATGGTAAAAGCCTCTCTTTCGTCGGGTCTGCCAAACAAGGACTCACGGCTGGTTTTAAGCGCAGTTGACTTATGCTATAAAAAAGACTGGCATATTTTAATACTTGACCCAAACAGCCTAAAGGAGGTAATAATGCGCAAGAATCTCAGATATTTGATTTGTGCAGCGGTCATTCCAGCGCTTGGATTTGTATCCAATGCGTATGCAGATACGACCTATGCCAAGCAGAAAGTGGTCTATCACATCAATTACGACAACCCCAAAGCGCAAGCTGGCGCCTTGCGAAACATTCAGAATCACATCAACGCCGTGGGTGCTGAAAATCTTGACTTGAAAGTGGTGCTGCACGGCAATGGACCGGTGCTGCTGCTGGAGCCGAGTTCCATTGACAACGTCAAAAACTTTCCTAATTACCACTTATCCTAAGCCGGATTTATGGCAAAGCAGGCTGATTGCAACTCATTGATATGACGAAATAATAAAATGGGCTCCACGGCAGAGACACCCGTGCCAGACGAAAAGCTCATCGGGACCAGGACTGGCGAGACGATGCCGAGGCTGGGTTCCGTTTTTCAGTCCCTTGCTGATCAAGCATTCAGGTCGGGTCGGCAGCTCTCAAAATATGCTTATTATTAGCAGTCATTAGGAAAACTTTAAGCATGCCAATGCCACTGACGAGATTACAGCCAAAGTATCCGGACTTAAGGAACAGGGTGTTGCCTTCAATGTATGCGCAAATACGGTCAGAGGCCGCCAGGTCAATTACACCAATGATCTTTATGATGTCTCTGAGGCAGATATCGTGCCAAGCTGCCGGCCGAGGGCTATTCGTACATCAAGCCGTAGATCCTGCATTTCGCGGCGAGTCATGGAGTCGAAAAGGCGCCGCAAGTCGGTGCCTTTTCGAGAGTGGATCCAATCGCTTGCAGCCGCGCAATCGCCCATTGACTGGTGGCGAGCCCTAAAAGTTTATCGACGCAGGCAGACTTCCGGCCAGAACTTTGCCCGCAGCTTGCCGCTGTCTGGAAAATATCTCACAGTATTGAGTTCTGGATTATCACAGAATGATCGAATATGAATGAATTGTCTTGCCAGCTGGCCGACGAGATCACCCGAATTGTGGGCCGTTCCAATTTCGCTCAGGATGCCGATGAGTGTGCCGAATTTCTCATGGAGCGACGCGGACGCTTCGAAAGCGCAGCTCTCGGTGTCGTGCTCCCCGCCTCAGCGCAGCAAGTGTCTGCCATTGTAAAACTCTGCCAGCGTGAGCAGATTCCCATCGTGCCGCAAGGCGGAAATACCGGGGTATGCGGCGGCGCCGTATCCAGTCCCGAACATCTGATTGTCAACCTCAAGCGCATGAATGCCATTCGCTCAATGGATGCCATTGGCTATACCATGGTCGCAGAATCGGGCTGTATTCTGGCGAATCTTCAGCAGGCGGCGTCCGATCGGGATTTGTACTTTCCGCTCAGCCTCGGCGCTGAGGGCACTTGTCAGATCGGCGGCAACTTGTCGACGAATGCAGGCGGTGTCAATGTGCTGCGGTACGGCAGCGCCCGCGATCAGGCGCTGGGCCTGGAAGTGGTTCTGCCAGACGGTGAGATATGGTCGGGGCTCAACGCGCTGCGCAAGAACAATTCGGGCTATGATCTGAAAAACGCCTTTATCGGAGCTGAGGGTACATTGGGGATCATCACGGCCGCCGTGCTGAAACTCTATCCAAAGCCTGCGCACCGCTCAACCGCCCTGATTGCTGTAGAGTCTGTTGAAAAATCGGTTGAGCTGTTTGCCAGGACGCGCAAGCAGACCTCTGACTTCGCCTCTTCGTTTGAGTTGATGTCTCGGGCGTGCGTCGAATGCGCATTCAAGAATATTCCAGAGTGCCGTGACTTTTTCCCAGTGCCCTATCCCTGGTATGTGCTGCTGGAATTGGGCGACAGCTCCGATGACGGTGTCAGCCAATCGCTGAATGAGACGTTTCTTGGACGCGCTTTGGCCGATGGGATCATCCTCGATGCGCTGCTGGCGAGCAGCGAGCAGCAATCCCGGCAGATGTGGCGGCTGCGCGAGGCGATCGTCGAATGCCAGCTCTACGAAGGCAAGGGGATAAAAAGCGATGTCAGCGTGCCGCTGGCTCGCATTGCAGAATTCTGCCATCAGGCTGTTGCCGAGCTGCAGTCGCTGCTGCCGGGGGTGCGCACTTGGCTGTATGGACACATTGGCGACGGCAACATACATCTGAATTTGAGTCGCCCGCTGGACCTGGATGAGCAGGAATTTTTCTCGCGCTGGGACGAGGCGACATCGGTTATCCACGCAATTGCCAGCCGTCTCAACGGCTCATTCAGCGCCGAGCACGGAGTTGGGCTGCTGAAGCTGGATGATATGGTGCGGTACAAATCGCCGGTTGAGCTGAATTTGATGCGTGCTGTCAAGCAGGCGCTGGATCCGAACCAAATCATGAATCCAGGGAAAGTGCTCCCCTGAGCTTCGATCAGGCTTGTCACCGCCTTAGAATAGGGCGGCTCGCGCGACGGCCCGTTTCAGGCTGGCGATTGAGCTGGAAGGGTCAAGCTGCTTGGGGCAGAACTGAGTGCACGATTGGGTCGAATGGCAGGCGAGGCAGCCTGAGTCCGAGGCGACGCTGTCGATCAGGTTCTGCGGATTTGCCGTTCGCTCGTCATTGACCAGCGTCCAAGCCCGATTCAGCGCCGCAGGCCCCAGAAAGTCCGATTTCCAGCGCACCACGTCGCAAGCGGAGTAGCATACCCCGCAGCCAATGCATTCAATCCCAGCATTGGCGGCCCTGCGCTTCTTGCTCGCGGGGCGAATTGGCGCAAACTGATCGCTGTCGGCGACGGCAGATGCAAAGCCTTGGCCGGCGGCGCTCCATTTGTCAAAAAACGGATCCATATTCACAGCCAAATCTTTCACAACTGGAAAATTTCGCAGCGGTGCGATGCGCACGACAGCATCATTCTCAAACAGCGATGCCTGTGTGCGGCAGGTCCAGCGCGGTCGGCCATTGACCACCATCGCGCAGGTCCCGCACATGCCGACCCGGCATGAATAGCGATAGGCGAGCGATGGGTCCAGCTCGCGCTGCACATAGGTCACGAGATCAAGGATGGTCTGCCTGGCCTTGCGCGGGACGCGATAGGGCTGGAACGAGCCGGGCAGCTCAGTGCCGCGCCAGATCTCAACATGGATATCAGATTGCATTGAAAGCGCCGCGCTTTGGGTTGGTCTGCGGGCAGCCTCAGTGCTGTAACGGCGCAATATCCACAAAGGTTTCGTTGTAGCAGGCGCCGTCTTCAATATCGGTGCGGATCGCAGACGGAATGAGAGCGTTGACGGTCAAGCCCGTGGCGCTGCTTTTCAGCCAGGTGCCTTTGGGCGAGTACAGCACGCCTTCGCGGGTCGCATCGGTCACTGCCGCTTTCAAAGTGACGCGCCCCTGATCATTGAAAACGGTCACCAGGTCGCCGTCCTGCAGTCCGCGCTGCTGCGCATCCTCGGGATTGATCTCGACGATTTCAGCTCCCTCTGATTCTTGGCAGCCGCCGAATGTGGCGTTGGTGCGCTTCGACGAGGAAGGGGTTACCAAAGCGAAAGGAGCTGTGCGCCTGAGCGGCCGATAGCGCGGTACTCCAAATCCGAAACGCGTTTCCAAATCTTCCGAATACAGTTCAATTTTGCCCGACGGGGTCTGCGGAAAAACGCTGGCACACAGGATCGGTTCAGCGTGAGTCTCGGTCTTCACCTCAAGTGCCTGGTCGACAGGAATTTCGCTGGGTCGGAAGCCGCGCAATTTGGGATTGTCCGCATCCATTGCAGCATCCATGAGCTGCCGGTCGGTGTCGGTGAACATCGGGTCTGCCAGCTCGAAGCGGGCCGCCAGGCGGCGGAAGATTTCCGTATTGGGCGCCGATTCGCCGACCGGCGCAATGACCGGCTGCGCCCGCTGAATATAGTTCTGGCCATACGCTCCGTAGACATCGTCGTATTCGAAGTGACTGGCTGCCGGCAGTACGATGTCGGCAAACCGCATGGAGTCAGTCATGACAATGTCAGCCCCGGCAATAAACAAGTGTTCCTGGCTCAGCGCCTCAATCATCACGGACTGGTTGGGGTGAACGGCAATTGGATTGTGGTTGTAGATCATCATCGCCGTGATCGGCGGCTGCAAGGACGAGTCAAGCAGCAGATGCGGAATGTCGACAATATTGAGCTTGCGGGTGCCGGCTGGAATCAGGTCCGGCCGGTGCAGCTGGTCAGTGGTTTTGGGGGTGCCCAAGCCCGCTTTGGCGATAACACCGGCCCCCAAGCGGCCATGATTTCCGGTCAGCGCTTGCAAGGCCATGGCGGCTCTGAGGCCAGAGCCCCCGCTGTAGCCGCGCTCAATGCCATTGCCGATTGACACGGCGACAGTATCAGCCGCTGCATAGAGATCGGCAAACCGCGCGAAGATGCGTTCTTCCAGACCGCAGATTTGCTGGACATCGGCCGCGGTGTACTGGCGGGCCTGGGCCATGTAAGGCTCGAAACCCACAGTCCAGTTTGCGATGAATGCTGAGTCTAGATGACCGCGCCGTTCCAGCTCGGCGGCCAGTGCCATGGCCAGCACGACATCAGTGCCGGGCACCGGCTGCATATGCAGAGTGCTCTGCTCGGCGATACGGGTGCGCTTTGGATCGATGACAATGACTTTGGCGCCTTTTTCGCGGGCGGCTTTGGCCACCCGGGCAAAGTGCAGATTGGAAACAGTTACATTGTTGCCCCAGATCACGATCAGATCTGCGTGTACCGCCTGTTCCGGCGGCATGCCGGGCACTGAGCCGAACAGGCTGGTATAGGCCGTTCCGCGGACGGCGCCGCACAGCGGTCCCCGTTCCAGCAAGGTAGCCCCGAGTTTGTGAAAGAATCTTCGATCGATGGAGCCATTGGCAATCTCACCGTGGGGTCCGGCATAATTGAACGGCAGCAGCGTTTGCGGCCCGAATCGCTCCATGGCTTGAGTAAAGCCGCGGTGGATCGCATCAAGAGCCGCATCCCATGAGATAGGTGTGAAATCCTCCGAGCCGCGGCGGCCGACGCGCTTGAGCGGCCGGGTCAGGCGCTGCTCGCCGTGAATCATTTCGGGGTAGCTGCGGGCGACTTTGGAGCAGATGGATCCGGCGGTGTATGGATTGGCATTGGACCCGCGCACCCGAATAATCTGATTGTTTCGGACCGTTACCTCAAGACTGCAGGTATCGGGGCAGTCCAGCGGACAGACGCTTGGATGAGTCGATTCAGTATTTTCCACGTTGCGACCTTCGGTTTTGCCAGTACTCAAAGCAGTGCGATGACTGCTGCTCAAGCGGGTAATTGTAATTGTATCGACGCAGTGCGCTTCATTTTTCTGATCGTGCGAGAGCATCCGGCTGCGGGCGTCCTGCTCGCCGCAAATACCGATTCTGCCCACGGCTGGACAGGAGCGGTTTCAGTCAGTCTGAAGCTGAGGAAGGTCCCGGAAAAGCTCCAGGCTTTGTGGATTGTCAAGCGCCTCCAGATTGTCGACAGTCTCGCCGTGGACGATTTTGCGCACGGCTACTTCCGTAATTTTCCCGTTCTTTGTTCTCGGAATGTCGCGGATCTGGATAATCTTGGCGGGCACATGACGCGGTGATGCATTGCTGCGAATGGTCTGCTTGATCTTGTCCGTCAGCTCAGCGGTGAGCTCAAGTCCCTCTCTGAGCTTCACAAACAATACGATGCGGGTGTCTCCGTCCCATTTTTGGCCGATCACGAGGCTCTCGACGACTGCCTCAACCTGTTCGGCTTGGCGGTAGATCTCAGCGGTGCCGATTCTCACTCCGCTGGGGTTGAGTACGGCATCTGAGCGACCGTAAATCACCATGCCGCCGTGTTCAGTCAATTCTGCGTAATCACCATGATGCCAGATGCCGGGAAACTTCTCAAAGTAGGCAGCGCGATACTTCGAGCCATCCGGGTCTTTCCAAAAGCCTGTCGGCATGGATGGAAACGGCTTGCGACAGGCGAGCTCGCCCTTTTTTCCGCTGGGAAGCGCTTGGCCGCTGTCATCAAGCACGGCGACATCCATGCCGAGTCCTTTGCACTGAATCTCGCCGCGCCACACCGGCAGGGTCGAATTGCCCAAGACAAAACACGAAATCAGATCGGTGCCTCCAGATATTGAGGACAGGCATACATCCTGCTTGACGGCGTCGTAGATATAGTCAAATCCCTCTGGATTCAGAGGTGATCCGGTTGACATGATGGATTTCAGCGAGGCCAGATGATGCGTGTCTCGCGGCCGAATGCCAGCTTTTGCGATGGCATCAATGTATTTGGCAGAAATGCCGAAATGGTCGATCTGCCAGTCGTCGATGTACTGAAAGAAGGCGCTGGCATCCGGGGCGAATGGCGAGCCCTCATACAAGACGACAGTGGCATTCGAGGCCAGTGCGGTTGCCAGCCAGTTCCACATCATCCAGCCGCAGGTGGTGAAAAAGAACAGCTTTTCATTCGGTCTCAGGCTGACATGCAGCTGATGCTCCTTGAGGTGCTGCAGCAAAGTACCGCCGGCGCCGTGCACAATGCATTTGGGGGCGCCGGTGGTGCCGGATGAAAACACAATGTAAAGGGGGTGATCGAATCGGAAATGCTCGAATGCGATGGGGTCACAAGCTTGTCCGGCAAAGAAATCATTCCATCGTATCGATTGTGGGATGGCTTTTTGGCCTGAGTCTGCGAGGTAAGGTACGACGATCGTTTGCTCAAGGCCGGGAATCTCGCTGCGAATTGCAGCGAGCTTGTGCCGGAGGTCGAAAGTTTTGCCGCTGTAGGTATAGCCGTCGGCACACAGCAGGATTTTGGGCTCGATTTGCCCGAATCGGTCAATCACGCCGCGCGCGCCAAAATCCGGCGAGCAGGATGACCAGACTGCGCCGCAGGCGGCCGCGGCCAGCATGCAGATCATGGTTTCTGGAATATTCGGCATCAAGGCCGCGATGCGGTCGCCGGGCTGGATGCCGAATGACTGGAATGCCCGGGTGAGCTGACTGACCTGCCGCTGCAGCTCAGCGTACGAAATCGTGCGGTCTGCTTGGCCCTCGGCTCGGGCAATGATGGCGAGGCTGGCATCGCTGCGCCGGAGCAGATTCTCAGCAAAATTGAGTTTTGCGCCGGCAAACCAGACGGCGCCGGGCATCTGATCTGGATCGTTGAGAATGGTCTCGCCCGAAGCGGAGGCTTTGACATCGCAGAAATGCCAGACAGTGGCCCAGAATTGCGCAGGCTGGTCCACGGACCATTGATGCAGGGCAGTGTAATCGCTGAATTCGATATCCCACCGCTGACTGGCGTAAGCAGAAAAACGGGTGATAGCTGCCGATTCGACCGTTTTTGCAGAGGGTGTCCAGAGAGGTTTTGCCATAGATTCGGCGCCTTCAGCCGGCGGCGGGCTCAGAAATGATCAGCGCCTTCAGTCATTGGCTGAGTGTGAATGCACCGGTTTCATTCATCCAAGGCGTAGTTCAAGGGCAGGGCGGTGGTGTATTTAATTCGCTCCATGGCGAAGCTGGAACTGACATCATGGATATCGGCGGTCGAGATGAGGCGCTTGTAGAATTTGTCAAAGTCTGCGATATTGGGCACGACAACGCGCATCAGGTAATCAATCTGGCCGCTCATGCGGTAGAACTCAACAACTTCCGGAAATTCGACCACAGACTTGGCAAATGCATCCAGCCAGGCGGCGTTGTGCTGATCGGTACGGATGGTGACAAACACATCGATGCCGAGATTCAGCTTGTCGCGGTTGAGCAGCCCCACTTTCGACAGAATCACTTTTTCTTGCTCAAGCTTGCGAATGCGACGCCAGCATGGAGTGGTGCTCAGGCCGACTTTTTCCGCGATCTGGCTGGCCGACAGGTCGGCATCGTTCTGAATGCAGTCTAAGATTTCAAGATCAATCTTGTCCATAATATAAAAATCCCATCAATTGCAATTTTTAGAAATAGAATAACTAAAATTTCCGATATATTCAAATCTTTTTGTTTAATTTTTCTAAATTATTCGAAACTTCCATATTTGCATGAGCGCTGGGCAGGCCCAGCGGACCGATCATCAGTCTGCCAAAGATTGATGTCTGTCTGCGGCAGAGGAGCATCATTTTTGCGCTGCGAAATTAACCAGCCCCTCATGACGAAATTTGTTTATAATCCGCACCTCAAAGCGCAAGCCGCGATAACAATCGAAAAACCATTCATTTCATTTAGGGAGTTCATCCATTCATGCCCAGTGTTCGTGTCAAGAATGACGAACCATTTGACTTGATTCTGCGTCGGTTCCGCCGCGCCTGTGAGAAGGCAGGTGTATTCAGCGAAGTTCGCCGGCGAGAGTATTACGAAAAGCCGACAGCGGTTCGCAAGCGCAAGCATGCTGCGGCGGTCAAGCGGGAGAAAAAGCGAATGATGCGTCAAAGAGGCTATTTCCGCTCGCATCGCTCACGCTCCAGATAAGCCGACCCTCAGTCGGCATACAGTCCTTTCTTTCAGTTTCTAATTGCGTCGACTGCATCCGCTGTCGGGGCGGCGGTGAGCCGTGTACGGATAGACCGTGCGGCTAATTTCGGCGAAAATTTCGCAGATTCGATTCTGTTTGCTACAATGCGGTGCAAGATCACAAATTGAATTGAGCGATACTCGCATTCACATCTTCACATGGCTGGCAAAATCCCCCCTCAGTTTATTCAGGAATTGCTGGCGCGCGCTGACATTGTGGATGTCATCCAGCCAAGAGTCCCGCTGCAGCGCGCAGGACGTGAGTTCAAAGCGTGCTGTCCATTCCATAATGAGCGAACGCCGTCATTCTTTGTGAATCCGGCCAAGCAGTTTTTTCACTGCTTCGGCTGCGGCGAGAGCGGAACTGCGATTACGTTTTTGATGAAGTATGGCAATCTGCAGTTTCGCGAGGCTGTCGAGGAGCTGTGTCTGGTGGCCGGGATGCAGATTCCAGCGGCCGAAATCGAGGGTCGGCGAGTCAGCGGCGATTTCGAATCCGCGCTGGCATTGATGAAAGAAGTGCAGTTTGCGTTTCGAAATGAGCTGCATCGCGGCGAGAGCGCGCTGCCGAGAGACTACCTGAAGAGTCGCTGCATTACGAGTGAGTCTGCGGACCGGTTTGGGCTTGGCTATGCTCCCGATGAGTGGGATTATCTGCTCAAGCGTTTCGGCAGCACCCAGCAAGAGCGTGTGCTGCTTGAGAAGACCGGGCTGATTGTCCCCAGACAGGATGGCAATCGCTTTTACGACCGGTTTCGCGGCCGGCTGATGTTTCCGATTCATGACCGCAGAGGGCGAGTCATCGCTTTTGGCGGCCGCATTATTGGTGACGGCGAGCCCAAGTACCTGAACTCGCCAGAGACAATCTTGTTCAAAAAGAGCAATGAGCTGTTTGGCTTGCATATGGCGCTGCCGCAGATTCGAAAATTCCAAAGTGTGATTCTGGTCGAAGGCTACACCGATGTCATTGGGCTGGTGCAGATGGGGATTGACAATGCCGTGGCAACGCTGGGTACTGCAACCACGCCCTATCATATTCGGGCGCTGTTCAAAGCGGCGCCGGAGATTGTGTTTTGTTTTGACGGTGACAATGCCGGTCGCCTGGCAGCCTGGCGGGCGATGCAAACGCTGCTGCCGATGCTGGTTGATGGCCGTCTGGTGAGTTTTGTGTTTTTGCCCCAGGGACAGGATCCGGATTCCATGGTCCGCGAAGAGGGCAAAGAAGCGTTTTTGGAGCGGATTGCCAAAGGCGAGCCGGTAACGAGTTTTATTCTGCGAAGTCTTCAGGAAAAAGCTGACCTTGAGCGTCATGACGGGAAGGCCAAGCTGATTGAGGATTTTGCGCCGATTTATGCGGAGCTGCCTGAATCTTTGCTGCGCGGCATGCTGGTTGAGGAGATCGGCAGCTGTACCGGGGTTGCGCCCGAGCGGATTGAAGCCAGGCTCAATCAATCTGATCGCCCGCGGCACAGCAATGCTTATCGACAAGCCCCTGACGGCGCCAGACGGGGCGATTCAGACCGGCTTCTTTCCACGCGCGCACTGGCGGTCTTGGTACAGAACCCCCGGCTTGGAAGTGCTGTTAAGCAGCAGACACATCACCTCGGCGACCCGCAGCACCCGAATATTCGACTGCTTGTCGAGATCCTGAGCATACTCGCGGACAGCCCGGAGATTACGACTGCGGCACTGATCGAGCGGTTTCGTGACTCGGAGCACTTTGACTGGCTGCATCAGCTTGCGAGCCTGCGGCATGACGTTGCTGATGATGGCTTGGAGCAGGAATTTGCGGGGATGATTCAGAAGTTTCGACTGCTGGTCCAGGAGCAGAGAAACCAGGCTGAGATTTCAGCGCTGCAGAGCGGTGATTTGTCGGATGATGAGCTGATGCGCATTCACCGGCAGATTCAGGAATCGCAGCAGATGAAAAACAGGGGCAGGCTGCCGCAGCGTCTGCATTGAGTCTGAGGAGATTGATGGGACCCAGGCGGTTTTGCAGAATCAAAATTCTTTCGGCTTATTCGATTTCGATTCTGTAATAATGTTGCGTTCTAAAGATATCTTATGAAGTTGAATTTTTGGGCCTGTAGCTCAGTTGGTCAGAGCAGTGGACTCATAATCCATTGGTCGAAGGTTCGAGTCCTTCCGGGCCCACCATTGGAATGTAGTCGCACCGTTGTCTAAATCTTTTCTTCCAGGCAACGGTTCAGCGATGGCAAGCGCGTTGATTGAGGAATGTGCGACGTAATAAGGTTTGCCGGATTCGGGCAATTGTGGCTCAAGTGCCATTGGTCCCAGCAATGTTCGCAAGACAAGCGCAGGCTCGCCAGTATTATGCTGCAATAGACCGTCACAATATTGCCTCTCGGCTATCCAATCGATCGATGGAACCTGGAAGACATTATCCTGTGCTCGCCGCATACCATCTATTTCGGTGCGTAAAGAATCGACTTTCTTTTCGCACTCCAGTAATGCCTCGTTGAGCGTTCGGCTGGCACTGCCTTCGCCAATGAATGCGATGTAATTGGATAGACGTTTTTCTTCTGACTGTAATTCGGTAATTTTTTCAAGTAGCAAGTCGGGAACTTCCATCTGAAGTTTGGCAAGTTCCGATTGAAACTTTTCTAGAATGTAGTGTATTTGTTCTGGAGAATAAATCAATCGTCGAACTTCGTTGACAACAACTTTCTCGACAAGTTGACCTGCGAACTTTGATTTTGTTATCGCAAGATTTCTTACGTGCATTTGCGCAACCATAGTAACCGCCGTTTTTGCTGCTGACCTGAATCGTGGCGCACCGCACACACCGCACTTCATCGTGCCGGCGAGAAGATGAGTTGGATAAATTTCTTAATGGCTCTTCTGTTTGCAGGAAAATCCTTTTTGATTGCTTTTCGTTCGCCAGGTCTTCATGACCGCAGTGCGGCGGCGCTGCACTTTACCCCAGAGATTTTGGGAAACAATTCGTAAAGATTCGTCGTGATTGACAATCCATTCTGATTCTGGTTTTGGAAATCTTCGCCTTCGCCCAGTTTTTCTTCATATTCTTTCTGCCGCGAACATCATCCTCGTTCAACCTGCTCACGATACCGTTAATTGAGCTGCCGTCGGCGAATGTCTGAAATATTCGTTGAACGACACTTGCTTCTCGAGGGTCGACTTCGATCTTGTAGCCTTCTGGTCTTGTCCGTCCTTTCTTGTCGACGGTGATTTGCCCAGAGGGTGTAGACAAATATCCGAAGGTTCGTTCTCCAGCCGAAAATCCACGCTGTTTCTGCCCGATTAGACCCCGAAGTGTCTTCTTCTTGAGATCGCGGAGTTGAAGTTCGTTGAAGATTCCTCGTATCTGAATTCCGAGTGTTGATTCCTCATCGTCACTATCAAGGTTGTCAGCAACCGAAATGACTCGGATACCAGCGTACTGAAAATCTGCAAGCACTGATAGCATAAGGAAGTTGTCTCTGGCGAGACGTGACAAGTCGTCAACAAGCACAACATCAAATGGTTTGGTCTCGCAAGCAGCGAGCATAGTGTTTAGGCCCATGCGATCCTTGCGTGAGCCGGATTGGGCGTAATCAGTGTAGATATGGTCGTCGAGAACGGTAAATTCTCTCTTACGCGCGAGACGACGACAAGTGAAGATTTGATCTTCTATGCTCTCTTGGCACTGGCTTTCTGAGCTGTAACGGGCGTATATTGCAGCACGCATTTTCTGTTCTCCTCTTTATCGATTTTTTTCGATTCGCTGTCAGTTTCCTTCATGAGTCGCACATATTCTTTGGCCAATTCGGATGCCAAGTAGTCTAACAACGGCTTGCATGAGTCGTTTACCGGACTATTCGTTTTTACGGGTTTTGATTTCATCTCATATTTCTGTTCGATTTCTAATAATAGATATTGTCTATTATAAATATGCTGTTGAGGGATTGCAAGTAATTTCCCGATTGCTATCCTTATTTGCAAATATGAACTGCAGATGTTGCAGTAGTGCAACATCCGAATAGACGAGCCTAGCTTTCAACAGTTGTCGAAAGGAAAAGAATGGTTTGAATGGCAGGCTGCGGTTTGAAAGAGGCTTTCAGTTGATCTCTAGGGTTTGAGCAGTTTTCGTTAGGTTGAATTCGAATCGGGCGATATTAGATTTCTTGGTTAGATCAATCACCGAGTTGCTCTCGCCGCTCGCCGCAAAATGATTGGCACCAGTACCCTTTTCGCTGATGTCAACACCGCCAAAAACTTGTTTTAGTTGACCTGGCAAACCGAGTGAAAAATACAAGATAGTACCTTTGCAAATTAGTGCTGTGATTTCGGGTGAACTGGCATTCATCAATGAGAATGGTAAAGAAAAATCCTTCATTCCGTTTTTTTTAACGCTCGCCTCAAACGAGCGGACAGCATACAGGAAATTTGCAGATATATTCGCTGGAAAGTGAAACTCACTGAGTAATAGAGCCACTGAAAACTCAAATATGTTTCTGGCAGAGAAACGACGACTGGACCCGCGTCCTTGCGCATCAGAGAAATCAGGGATAACTACTTTTTTTTCGCATAGATAGATTAAACGGTGCTGCGGTTCATGCAGCAGTCTTGCAACTTCTGAAAGGGTCCACTCAGTCTTGTTCATGATAGATGGCAACTATTATAATCATTGAAGCGTCATTGTTTATAATTGCTTTCATAATCCAGCCGTTTTCCAAGCTAGGGGAAGTGGGTCAATATGGTTGCAATGAGTGAATATTAGCCACTCGCATTCACTAATCAATTGCGGGTTACACTTTTGGCATCTTCATTTGAACGTAAGCGATAAATCCCAATGACATATTCATTTGACGCGGATGTCAGAGCTTTTAAGTCGAAGCTATCGGAGCTGCCAACTATTTGGGATGGCAAGTCGTCAATACTGGAACTTAAAGAGGCGCAATTCAACTGGAAACAGATGGAATGGATAGGGTTTTATTTCGAATTCAGAGTGAAACAGTGTTTGCAAAGTGTATGTGAAATTCCCGGTGACAAGTATGACCGAGTCGAATTTGATTTAAAAACAGAAATCAATTGGGACATAAAAGCGAGCGCAATCAAATCCCATAGCCATCGAATCATACTCAACGATAAGGCTGCAATGGACCGTTCGGTACAAAAGTATGGATATCATGGAGAAATAATCGGTCTGTGTGACGTTGAGTATAACGACGAAGATCGAAGTTTTCAGAAATGGCACACCAAGCTAAAAGGTGGTCTTTCAAAGTACGAGAAAAAGAAAATGGCAATCCCAGCTTCTATTTCGAGATATCGAAAATCAAGTGCCAGATTGATTGATATTGTGTACTTGGTATTCAGTGAAAGTGATTTGCGGAAACTGGATGTCATGAGCCAAGGAAAAAATTCAAACGACAAACCGCGTCCACCAAAATACACTTTAAATTTGGAGCGAGTCGATGACTTTCTGTGTGAAAAACAGCAATTCACTGAAATATAAATTCTATAACGAAGACTGCATATCTGGCAGCCAAAGGCATCTGGAGAGTAATAGTGTAGATCTGATTATTACCGACCCGCCCTATGGAATTGATGGTGACAAATTAGATAAGCACTACAACAGGAACGAAAGCCACGTAATTGACGGATACGTTGAAATTCCCTCTTCAGAATACTCTCAGTTTTCCGAAGATTGGATTAAGGAGGCTGAGCGAGTCCTCAAGCCAGGTGGTTCAATTTACATCGTCTCGGGATACACTAATCTCGTTCATATTCTGAATGCCCTTCAAAAAACGGAGCTCAAGGAGATTAACCATTTAATTTGGAAATACAACTTCGGTGTTTATACGAAGACAAAATACATTTCCTCACACTACCATATCCTGTTCTATACCAAGAAAGGGAAGCGGCATACATTTAACACGTTCTCGAGGTATGCAGATCATGAGAAGTCTGACCACGGCGGTTCTTCCAACTATACCGATCGAGAGGATGTCTGGGTAATCAATAGAGAGTATAAGCCTGGCCAAATTAAGAATAAAAACGAGCTTCCTACACAACTTCTTATCAAACTAATTCAGTATTCAAGTAATGAGGGCGACTTGGTTTGTGATTTCTTTCTTGGTAGTTTTTCTACAGCAAAAGTAGCCAAGGGGTTAAACCGAGGGGCTGTTGGCTTTGAAGTTAGTAAGAATGCATTTAATTATCAGGCTAAAGAGATTCAGAAATTGAAAGAGGGATACCTAGTTGAGAATTTGCGGAAGCCGCCAGAGAATCTGTTTGTAAATAGTGGAAAACCGATTTGCGCGGAAGAGCAAAAGCAAGTTTCAGAGTCACATTTTTACAACCTTGACCGAGGCATGTCAAAGAAGCAATCAATAGAGAAATTGTCAGAAAAATTCGGTAGAGGATATTGGTCGATTTTAAGGATTGTAGACGGTACTACGAACAAAAGCATCGCAAGTAATTCGCACGTTAAGCAGGAACTAATTTCATTCGAAAAAGTAAATAGTTAGAATCTCAAGAGAGATTTGTTCAATTCTCTGATCATTATGTAATTCATCAGATGAAAGCACTGCGTCAATTTTTGGGGGATACGTTTTCGAAGAGACAAAATGGGATTAGCGATGGCTCAAACGATGTGTTCCAATATGATGCCATTCCAAGAAAAATCCGAGTCCAAATAGTCCAGATTTGGCTTAGTGTGCTTGGCGATTCTAGCGAGCGGCCGAAAAATTTAAACCCAATAGAAGAAATTGTCACGTACTTGCGGCGTGAAATAGGTGAGTTTAGACTCCCTTCTGAGGCGACTAATTCCAATCTTGGAGCTCCAATAGACCATGAACTAATGAGTGTCTGTCAGAAAACTCAAGATGAGCTGATAAAAGTGTATAATATCATTCATTATCAGTGACATGAAGCACTCTCCGGAAGTCTCCTGAGCGGCGAGGACTGCCGCTTGGGGCCGCCCGGGCGCATCCAGACGCGGTGAAGCCGCTCATGCTCACCGAATCTTCGGGGATTGTGCCGTTATGAGACAGACCGAATCCGCCCCGGCCGAGCTGGGCGCTGTGCCGATCGCCGCGATCCAGATTGATGCGAGATCCCGCGACGACATCCCGGCCGTCCTGCTGGGGCTGCAGCATATCCACACCAGCGAGAGCCTGCGCGAGAAGGTGTTTGCGCGGCTGGAGTCCCAGGCCAGTCCCCGGGTGAGGAGAGACACCGGGCGTCCGGGCATGGACCGGTGGCGGAGCTTGTGCCCGGCGCTGCTGGCGCCAGCATGCGAACCTCGCCCGCCTGGTCAAGGTGCGCTTCAACCGGGTGCGGCTCCAGAAGACCCGGACGGCGCAGCGGACGGCGGATCATCTTCAGCTGTGCGAGCGTCTCACCGCGCGAACCGCGGACACGCTGGCGGCGGTGCAGGGCGTCGATCTGGCGTCGCTGGCGGAGTCCATCGGCTGTGCACGTACGCTGACGGATTAGGCGCGGCTTCCGGCGCTGGTCGCATGCAGTTTCGACCAGGGGTTCCACTCGCCGGCGAATCAGGACCGGCTCGGCGCGATGCTCGACGAGTGCGCCCTGCCGCGCAAGGGCAAATTGTCCACAGCGGCGGCCGAGCGCGAGTCGCAGGAATGGTTCAAACAGGCCCGCCGGCAGCATCCGGCGGCGGAGTCGGCGATCAATCGCCTGGAGCGATGCGGTCTGGGCCGGGTGCTGGATCACGGCGCGCGCGGCTTTGAGCGGGCGGTGGCGCTGTCGGCGCTGGCCGCCAATGTCAAGCGTCTGGGCGTGCTGGTTCGCGACCGCCAGCGCCGGATGTTTCACAGTTTCAGTTTTACGGGAGGATTTCGAGAGGTGCAGTGGTGTCAGCCACTTTGCAGCACAGAAAAAAGGAAAAGCACTTGCAGCATTGGAACATTTTTATTCAGTTGCGCTTGAGAACGTTCCACAGCCACTCGTTGAAACGATTCGGATGGTTTACAAAGATTCATAGATGGGCGCACGTTGCAGCAGAGTTAAGCTATGAAATGCCGTTTTTTTTGATCTCCATTAAACTGAATTTGAGTGAAAGGTAAATGCTAATGAAAGATTTATCGTCCGTGTTGCGCGACTTTGACGCATTAAGGGACCAGGAATACGGAGGCGACTTAGTACAACGCAAAGTTCTGGAAAAAATTGCACCAACCTACACCACTACCCCTATCGCAGAAAAACTAGACAAGCATTTACAGGGTGCATTGAGTGATGCAGGGATTAAACAGTTCTAGGCACATCAAGCTGAAGCAATTGAATACGCGTTGAATGGCAAAGATGTAGTGCTTCAAGCGCCGACGGCAAGTGGAAAAACTCTCGCTTTTCAGATTCCGATGTTGAATGCTTTACAGCAAATAGACACGCATGCACTTATGATTTACCCGACAAAGGCTCTGGCACTAGACCAGCGCGAACAGTTGCGACGCTTGACAGACAAAATGTCTGGACGGCCAATTGATTCTTGGTGGTATGACGGTGACACGGATAAGGAGATACGTGACCTCTTACGCAAGAAGCCTTCGCCGATTTTGATCACAAACCCCGATATGTTGCACGATTCTTTTCTCGGCCATTCTGATAAATGGCAGAATTTCTTAAGGGGTTTGAAATTCGTAATCATCGATGAAATACACGAGTATCGAGGGTATTTTGGATCGAACGTGGCCATGGTTCTCCGGCGTCTGACATATCATCTCGCGTCAATGGGAATACGACCCCAGTATTTTTTGTGCTCCGCAACATGTGCTAACGCGAAAGAGCATGCGAAAAACCTAACGGGAATCGAATTCATCGAAGTTAAATCTAACCAAGGAATGCGTCCCACTCGGGAGTTCCTATTTATTAAGCCCAATATTCCAGACCATAACTATTGGGACATTTTGAAATTGCGATCAGTTAAAGCAGGACTAGCCTGTGTGGAACAAGGTAAAACTCTGCTAACGTTCTGCCCCACACGCAAGTTCGCCGAGTCATGTGTTCAAATTGCTAAGCGTGAACTTGAAAAATTTTCTGGCGAGGGAAAATACATCTGTGCCCCTTCAGAGGTGAGAGTTTTTCGGGCTGGTTTATCTGTTGATGAACGTCACGAGATACAGGATGGATTGAGACAGGGTAAAGTCCGTTTGGTTTTTTCGACTAATGCATTAGAGATGGGAATTGACATTGGTGGGCTTGATGGAGTTATCTTGGCAGGGTTTCCTGATAGTCTAGGGTGTGTTAACGCTACGCAGCGCATCGATGATCAGCGCGAAGACGACGAATCCGAGGTACATGACATCAAGCTTGTCGAAGCGCGAGAACACTCTGCGGAAGCCCTTGAGCCGCCGGAACAGGCGTTCCACCTCGTTGCGCCGCCGGTACATTTTCCGGTCGTATTCCCAGGGAGAGATGCGGCTGCTCTTCGGCGGCACCACGGGTGTGAAGCCGAGGTCGGATGCCAGCCGGCGGGTCTCATCGTCCTCATAGGCCCGATCCATGACGAGCGCCGGGCGGCTCGACGGCCTCTCCAGCCGCTTCAGGAGCTTCCGCCCCTCCGGGGCATCGTGCGCGTTGCCGGGAGAGAGCGCGAAGGCCACGGCGGTCCGATCATCCGCGGCAGCCAGATGAAGCTTGGTGTTCCACCCGCCCCGGGACTTGCCGATGCACTGGGCGCCGTTTTTTTTAGCGCCCCCGTGCCGTCGGGATGCACCTTGATGCTAGTGCTGTCAAGGCTCAGGACCTCGACCCGGATGCGGATCATCCGCTCCCGCTGCAGGCGCTTGAGCACGCGGTCCAGGACCCCGTTCCTCGACCACCGGCTCATGCGCGTGTAGATGGTGTGCCAGTTGCCGAAACGCTCCGGCAGGCCGCGCCACTTGCAGCCGTGCTCGGCCACGTAGAGAATGGCGTTCAGCACCTGCAGGCTCGAGAGGCTGACATTGCCCCGCTGCCTCGGCAGCAGCGGGGCAATGCGCTCGTACTGTGCCCGTGTAAGTTCCATTGCCGGTTCCTCCGCTCTGTTCCAGACGACAATCACGGGTGATAATTGTATCATATCCAGATCAAATTGTGTTAACAGGCCCTAATGTCTGCTTGGCAGAGAATTGGTCGTGCAGGTAGAAATTGGCAGACAGATGCGTTTGTTGTGTATTTTTCACGCAACAATCCTCTCGACCGATTCTATGCCACAAACCTCGACACCTGCCTGAATAAGCCATTGGATGATTTGGTTGTAAATCCAGAGAATGAGGATCTGATTGCAAAGCATGTTGCGTGCGTATTGTTTGAGACGCCGAATTTGAACAAATCGATTGCCGTTCTTGGAAAAATGATGGAAAAAAAGATTAAAGAAGGTGCCAACATCCCTAACCCGCATATCTCACCAAAAACAGAAAAAGGGCTTCTCTTTTTGCTGTAATCATAATTTTATCAGACAGATAAAAGAAAACAGCAGGAGAAGCCCATGTCTGCACAGTGTACTCAATGCACGATCGGTTCTCAAGACTTTTTCAGCCGCAAGGTCTCCGTCAGGTTCGACGGCGGCGGCCTCCTGCTGCGCGAGACCGAGCGCCGGATCAGCCTGTTCCCGCGCCTGGCCGCCTGCCTCACTGACTATTCGCTGCCCGGACAGGACCGAGCACCGCGTCGAGGAGCTGCTGCGCCCGCGCATCTATGGCCTGGCCCTGGGCTGCGAGGATCTCAACGATCATGACGGGCTGCGCTGCGACAGCCTGCCGGCGCTGCTGTGCGGCAAGGCCGATATCCGCGGCGAGTCGCGCCCGCGCGAGCGCGACCGGGGCCAGCCGCTGGCCGGCTCCAGCACCCTGAGCCGCCTGGAGCCCGGCCGCAAGGCACGCTCCTGCTGAACCGGGGCGGTCCGCTTCCGGAAAACTACTGGAAAAACCAGGCTGCTTGGAAAAACAAGACCTTGCCTGACCAGCTCTGTTTACAGCGAAAAAATGGAATGAATGCTAGGAATGAATGTGGGACAAAACAGGGGAATTCGCCTGATTTAATGTGACATATAACAACCGCGTCGATCCAGTCGATCTGCGAGCAGCAGCACTGCGCCCGCGGCGAGAGCGAGAACCGCATCAAGGAGCAGCAGCTGAATCTGTTTGCGGACCGCACCAGCTGCCATGCGATGCGGGCCAGCCAGCTGCGGCTGCACTGCTCCTCGTTCGCCTGTGCGCTGATGCAGGCGTTCCGCCGCCTGGCGCTGGCCGGCACCGCGCATGCCCGGGCCCAGTGCGGGACAATCCGGGTGCGGTTTCTGAAAGTCGCGGCGGCGGTGCGCATCACCGCCCGGCGGGTGTGGCTGCCGCTGCCGGACGCGTATCCGTGTCAGCGCGCCTTCGGCCTCGCGGCGGCGCGGCTGAGAAGTCCGCCGCCCTGAGGCGGCGCCCCGCAGGCAGGATTTGAGATTCGGCCGGCTGGCCGAAGGCCGTTGCGCGTCCGCACACCGGCCAAAATGCCTGGAGATGGCGAAAAACGCGGGAATCGGCCGGATTCATCCGATCCGGCCGGCGCCGGAGATTCTCAGCCGGCGAGTTTCGGCCTCCGCCGCCCCGATTCGGGCGATAATCGGAAAAATGAAAACACTGGTGAGATATGCGGGCTAACCTCGACATCATCTATTCGAATGACCCAAAAGGAGCGCTGCAAAATTTTATTTTGCATAATGCGGATGATCGACAACGCTTGCACTGCACACTTAATCAAATTCAAAGCGAATATGACTGCATTCTGATTGATGCCCAGGGCGCAATCGGCTCCTTGCAGGAATCCGCCATCTTTGCCGGAGAATCATCTTGTCTCCGGTTCGTACTGACAAGATGTCGGCGACCGAATTCAATCGTGGAACGGTGCGCATTGTCTCAGAGGCACACATCATGGCATCCCGGCTCGGCCTCAAGTCGGAACCCTGTACACCATCTTGTTCGGCATCTCTCGTACTCGGGATGCCAAGCTGTATGCCGAAGCACTGACTCGACTCTTTGAAGCCGAAGATCACGACTAGATTCGACTGCTAAAGACGCGAATTACCGATACCTTAGCCTACCGTTCTGCGGCATCGACACAATGTCCAGCGCATAAGATCGATCGGCGCAGACGCGGCAAACCCCCTTGTGGGCTTGATATCATGACCAGTCTGTCTGAAGAGTTGTTTGCAGATTCACTGCCCATGTCACAGAGGGAACGAGGAAAGACCTTGATCGCCCCTTGGTTCACCTGATGCAGAAATTCCGAGTTCATCCGAACCGATTCCAGAATTCATGCTCCGACTCAATCTCACCGACTCCGCATGCTTGTAGAATGTTGGCATGAAAACGTTAAAGTGCTTCAACGCGCATATCTATCAGATTACGTTTGCTGCGGCTAAACACCATGCCGATCAGGTGGACCGGCTCCCCGCGGTATCGATACTTCTCAGCATAGCGCTTTTCCCGTATCTGCGTGATGGCACTGTCCAGTGCTTCCCGCACTCCTTTGTCGTCTTCCACCATCTTGAACTCAAGCACAAACACCTGACCTTGATGCAGCAATACCATGTCCGATCGCCCATGGCTTGACGAATCCTCTGTCTTGAGATCAACCTGAGTTGTTCTGAAACTCATGTACAACAAACTCGCATACCAGGACTCATAACGGCCAAGCTTGCCACTGGCATGCCATTCATAGGGAATCTCCTCAAGCAGTAACTGGATCTTCTCCCGGAACGCCTGAAAGTCGGTGTTACCGAGTGCTTCAATGAGACTTTCTCCTGCCTCTGCTACCGCTTCGCCACACCCTGTCAAGTGTTCCGCAAGACCTAGGTTGAAGCTGCTCTGCACCTCAAAGTTCGGATAGTCCAGATGGTACTTGATGCGACTTCCCTGCAGTTCCTTTCTGGTAATGGTTAGATAGCCAGACTGGAACAATAATGCTTCATGACTGAACCTGTCAAGTTCGAATTTTGACACCAGAGCCGCATCTACCACGCGATGTTCCAATTCCATGGGGCTGACTTTTCTTGCCACTAACAGCCGGTACAGATAACCGGGTTCGCCAGAGTGGAACCAGTGTTCCTGAAATTCCCGCTTCCTGAACAGGTGAAGAATGTCGTGTGGATTGTAGAGTTTCTCTTCGCCAAGCCAGTGGTAGCCGTTGTACCACCTGCGAATCTCGTCCCGGTCCAGTCCGGGAAGCTCCGGGGCAAACACGGTGTCTATATCATGATCCGTATATCCGCAGATGGTCGCGAGGGGTGGGTAGAGACTGATATCGTCAAGATTGTTGAGACCCGACGAAAAACTGGTTTTCGAGAATATTGTGATGCCGGTGACAAAGACAAAACGAATGTTCTCTTCAGCATCCTTCAGTATGCTGTAGAGATCACGCAAGGCATCCCTGTTTTCTCTCGCCTTCTCTTTATCCTCCAGCACATTCAGCACAGGTCGATCATATTCATCGATCAATACCACGACCTGTTTCCCCGTCTTTTGGTGCAAATCAGCCAATAGATTCCGAAGTCGATCGGGAGCTTCCAACACCTCTGGAGAAGATTTCAGGTCAAATGTCGATTCGATTCCGCGTAGTTGGTTGAGTACATTTTTCTCCACAGACTCTGGCGTACTGACATTTCCACCAAAACTCAGGCGCATGACCGGATACTTGGCCGACCAGTCCCAATGCGGGTGGATATCCAAGCCTTGGAACAAGGGCTCGTTTCCCTCGAACAGTTCTTTCAGTGTACTGACTAGGAGGCTCTTGCCAAAGCGACGGGGGCGGGAGAGAAAATAATGTCGCCCACTCCGGATGAGTTCTCGAATCAGAGGCGTCTTGTCTACATAGTAATAGCCCTCTTCACGGAGAGTAGAAAAGGTTTGAATCCCTATCGGCAGGGGACGGCGCTCTGTCTGGATTTTCGAATTCATCATGTCATCATCATAGCACAGAAGCTAACCCTGGAATTGCTTGAGAGCGACATCGAAGACCGCAGACAACTCGGCTAAGGCTCCAAAAATATGAAATGCCAGTCTTCCGGTACTTGAAGATGCGTCGATCGACTCATGAATACTTTGCAAACCAATTCCTTGAGATTTGAGCTGACTCACCATTTGAATCAAGTCTGTCAGCGATCGTCCCAATCGATCCAGCCTGCCGATCGTGAAATTGCACAAAATTTGACGCACACCGGAATCTGCAAAACTGATTGGCAATAGCAGCAAGATACGATACCAGAACCTTCCCCCTTGTGAAGTTGGTTCAATGGAGCTAGGGGAGAAAAAACCGCCCTAGGGTGGTTTTTTCGCTTAAGGCAAGTGCATTTTGGAGCTTGAATATATAAAAACGATCGCTTGCATTGATAGCTTTAACCTGTACTTTGGCAGTCTGAGGGGAACAGCATGCCGTTGGCTCGATATTCCTGCGCCGGCCAAACGAATATGCAATGAGCAAAATCCCCGTTGGGAACGGGCTGCAATTAAATACTGCACGCGTATAGGACGTGGTATCTATCAATACACAGAAGCAGAAATCACTGTTTCACACAGTTTGGCAGTGGCATCGAAAGCGATCCCACACGGTGTAATCTGCCTTCTGTCAGCGCTCCAATTCCACATATTGACTACTCAATTGCCACACCAGGTTTGGGTGTTTATTGAACATGGCAGATGGACACCTGTGAGTTCACCCATGTCGTTGCGAGTTATTCGTTCCAGTTCTGAAGCACTTTCGGTAGGCTTGGAGCGTCATAGGATTGAGGGGGTGTCGGTGCCAATTACAATTCCAGCCAAAACGGTCGCCGACTGTTTCAAGCATCGAAACAAGGTAGGGACTGATGTTGCGATTGAAGCTCTAAAGGAATGTCTATCTCGTAAACAAGCCACTGTCAATGAAATCTGGCAGTTTGCGAAAATCAATCGAGTAGCCAGTATTATGAGACCGTATTTGGAAGCCGTTGTATGATCAGATTCAAACAAGCACGATAGTGAGTGGAACGTTAGAAACCAACTTGTTCGATTGGCTAACGCTTCCAGCAAAGATACCCAGTTAACAATGACTCACTATGCGAATGAGCGATTTCTGTATCGAATCGGAGTTTCAGCTTGCGCAAACAGATTCATTTTGAAAGGTGCGAATCTGTTTCGAATATGGACATTGGAAGAAATTCGCCCGACTCGGGACTTGGACTTTTTGGGATTTGAGGAAATGACGCGCGAAGATGTCGAGTCGGTTATCAAAAGTCTGTGTGTCCTTGATGCACCTGGAGACGGTATCAGATTCTGTGAAGAGACTGTGAGATCGTCATTTATTCGGCACGAGTCCGGTAATGGTGGTATTCGGGTTAAATTAAGGGAATTATACGCTTAACTAGCCAAAAATTCTTGACCTCCCCGTATTTAATCACTATATATTAGCCATATCGCAGGAGTGATTCGCATGGCACAGAAAGCACCCGGACGGTCTCACAGGCAGGGCTTGACCGTCATTCAGTTGCTCAAAATGTTTCCCGATGACGACGCCGCCGAAAAATGGTTTGAGGATCAGCGGTGGCCGGAAGGCAGATTTTGCCCGCACTGCGGATCGACCAACACGCGCGAAGAGAAGAACCGCAAACCCATGCCATATCGCTGCCGCGATTGCCGGGGCCATTTTTCCGTGAAGCACGGAACATCCATGCAGTCCAGCAAAGTTGGCTTGCAGAAATGGGCGATTGCTATTTACATGATGACCACAGGCATCAAAGGAACTTCCAGTATGAGGATTTACCGCGATCTTGGTATCCGGCAACCAACTGCGTGGTTTCTTATGCAACGTATCAGGGAGGGGTTTGACACGGGTGAAGACATGCAGCTTCCCGGTCCAGTTGAAGTCGATGAAAGTTATTTCGGCGGTCTTGAGAAAAACAAACATTCAAACAAAAAGCTTAGGGCTGGCCGTGGTTCGGTTGGCAAAACCGCTGTGGCTGGCGCTAGGGACCGAAAAAGCAAGGCGATCCGCGCCGAGGTTGTCCCGAAAACTGACAAAAGCACTTTGCAGGGCTTCGTCGCAAATCATGTGGCCGAAGGCGCAAAGGTCTATACGGACGAAGCCTCGGCCTATAAGGGTATGCCCTTTGATCATGAAAGCGTGAACCATTCTGTCGGTGAGTATGTGCGTGATATGGCGCACACGAACGGGCTTGAGTCATTTTGGGCTTTGCTCAAACGCGGATATCATGGAACGTTCCACCACATATCAGAGCAGCACTTGCAGCGCTACGTCCAAGAGTTTGCCGGACGGCACAACATACGCGACCTTGATACCGTCGCCCAAATGACCGTTTTGGCGCGGGGAATGGTTGGCAAGCGTCTCAAATATCGTGAACTGGTCGGAAATTCCGGAACGGGGCAATGAACGCCCCGGTTCATAGTTCACTGATACAGGCGGCCGCGTCTGTGGCTGGTGTCCGGACGGTGGTCAGCCTGTTTTCGGGTTGCGGCGGCATGGACCTGGGGTTTCTGGGCGGATTCCGGTTCCTCGACAAGGTATACGCGCCTGTCGGGAACCGCATCGTTTTCGCGAATGACATATCCGATGCGGCTTGCCAAACCTACCGACAGAACCTCGGCGGCGGCATCATGTCTGGCGGCATCGAGAAAGCCATAAAGCACCTTCCCGAAAGTTGCGACATCCTGATCGGTGGCTTTCCCTGTCAGGATGTTTCCGTCAACGGGCAGCGGCTGGCCGGAAAAGGGCAAAGAACCGTCCTTTACCTCAAGATGATTGAGGCCATTGAAAGAACAAGACCAGAAGTTTTTGTTGCCGAAAACGTTCGCGGCCTGTTGTCCTGCGAATTTGGCAAGCGGGTTCTATCTGACTTTGACCTTGACGGTTACGCATTGGCATCAAAGGTACTGCTTGCATCAGACTATGATGTTCCGCAAAACCGAGAGCGGCTTTTCATAGTTGGCGTGAAAGGCAAACGGCCATTCAGATTTCCCAAACCTTCCCCTAGCGCCCCTATGACGGCGAGCGCCGCCATAGCTGACCTGGAAAACGCATTGGAAGACCCGGCCCTAAAGCACATCTGGAGCCGCGCCAAGCGTTCACCTGAGCAGGGATCGCGGACTCTCAAGGCACACGCGCCAGCCACAACCATGCGGGCCGAGCACCACGGAAACGTTCAATGGCACTATTCCCTGCCGCGCCGCATATCCTTGCGCGAGCAGGCTCGGTTCCAGTCGTTCCCGGACGAATTCGGGTTTCCGTGTGGAATGCGGGAAACGGAAAGGCAGATCGGCAATGCCGTGCCGCCGGTTCTTGCATGGCACATCGCAAAAGCTGTCAGGAATCAGATTTTCGCATGACGCCTCAAGATTTCGAATCCCGCCTAGATCAGTCTGTCCAGGCAATGAGCGGACAGGCGGTAGTGGGAATGTCCGGCTACTCGAATGCGAACGAGTTTGAGAGAACGGTTCTGGCCCAGCTCAAGATAGCCTGCGAAAGAGACGCGAACGCCGCGCCAGCGTTTCATGACAGCGCTTTCCCTGATATCGTGGTCAACGGGTTTGGCGTAGAGGTGAAATTCACTTCCCGCTCCACATGGCACGGCACGGGTAACAGCATCTTTGAGGGAATGAGAGACGAAGCGGCCCGCCAAATCTATCTTGTATACTTCCGTTCCGATCTGCCCGAAGCGCGGTGGAGCAGGTATCAGGATTGCATCAAGGGAGTGCGCATATCCCATTCGCCACGCTATATGATCGACATGGACGGACAGGGCACGTTCTTCCGGGACCTGAACATGACGCTTGAAACGTTCAAAGGTCTGGAAATGAAAGAGAAGATGGCGCTTGTGAAACAGGACGTCCAAAAACGCGTGAAGGAAGGCGAGAGGTTATGGTGGTTCGGTGACGAACAAGATCATACCATCCCGGTCAATCTCAGGCTCTACAGGAATCTTTCAACATCCGAGAAGGCGCGAATGCGCGCGGAAGCAGCCCTGATGTGCCCGGAAATATTCCAAGGTTCAAGGGCGCGAAGCAAATATGACGGCATTGCAGCGTATTTGCTGACGCAGCACGGCGTTCTGGCCTCCAACGTGCGGGACATGTTTAGCGCGGGAAGCGTGGCTGGAACGGAACGCGGCGGCGATTACATCCTGCGATCCGTCACGAACAACATGGGCGCCATACGTAAGGCCGCGTCCGAACTGGATGGGGCGCTTTTCGTCGAATACTGGGGCGCAGCCTGCGTTCCTGAAAATAGAATGGCCAAATGGTTTGAGATGATTGACGCTGAAAGACCAGACAATCCACCATCGGTACATCTTCTGGAGAACGAACCATGACGAATAATCCTGAACCAAAACGCAATCGCGGCCGCCCGCCAAAGAAGATTCCCAGAATAGACGCAACGCCTGAGCGCGTTGCTCGCGCAATATTCGCGGCGGCAAAGCCTCCCGATCCATCATTGAGAAAATTCAACTTGAAGCGAAAACGGGTCGCGACTTAAACAATCATTGGCTAGTTAAGCGTATAATTCCCTAAATTAACCGCTCAAATTACCAAAGCCAGATTGCCCATGCAGATTGACATTGGATTTGGCGATGTGGTGACACCCCCTGCACTTGAGGTTGAATTTCCAACGCTATTAGATATGCCGGCTCCGAGAATCAGGGTGTATCCTCCTGAAACCGCGATTGCCGAAAAATTTCAAATTCTGGTTGATTTCGGGATTGTGAACAGTCGTATGAAAGACCTTTTCGATCTGTTGGTGATATCGGAGACAATGTCATTTAATGGTCAAAATCTAGCGGCCGCGATTCGCAAAACTTTCAATGCGCGAAATACGCTGATACCGACGGATATTCCGTTGCCATTGACGCGAGAGTTCGCAGACGATCCGCTGAAATGCGCACAGTGGCAAGGATTTCTGCGGAAATTGGAAAATGACTCTGTGCCTGATTCTCTAGAACAGGTGCAACAGCAATTGCGTCAATTCATTTTGCCGCCTGTCAGATCAATCGTCGCAAATGAAAACTTCGATTCGGTTTGGAAACCTGGAGAGGGTTGGATGTCAATCTAACGTATTTTGGATATTCGACATAAGTCGAGTAAGAAAAATCGGCAGCAAGCAACTTGTCAATTAGCTAGTGTCTGTCAGAAAACTCAAAATGAGCTGATAAAAGTGTATAATGTCATTCATTATCAGTGACATGAAGCTCTATTCGGAAGTCTCCTGAGCGGCGAATATTGCCGCTTGAGACCGCCCGGGCGCATCAAAACGCCATGAAACCGCTCATGCTCACCGAATCCTCAAGGATTCTGCCGTTATGAGACATGCAGAATACGCATGGATCGGGTGGGCGCCATGCCGATTGCCGGGATCCAGATCGATGCGAGAGCCTGCGCCGGTAAATGTTCGTGCTACTCAAGTCCCAGATCAGTCCCCGAGTGAGGAAAGACACCGGGCGTGTTAAATTTCATTCAGGAAGATCGCCTGATTTTCAGATTATTTGAGCTGGAAACAAGCCGTTTTTCCACATTCGTCAACAACGATTTGCGGCGGCGGCATTGGCACTGTGAGATCCACCGCCCGGGCCAGGGTGCGCCTCACCTCATAGAGGTGCCGGTTCAGGCTGATGGTGCGGTCCCGGCTGACCTTGCGCCGCGCCTCGAACAGAAACAGGTCTTCGAGGTTTGTACTGGCATCGCGGGTGCGGCTGGGCTGGGCCAACCTGTGCTGGGATGATTACTGGGACAATGTCACCCGGCAGACGGGGTGACGGCTGCCGAAAACCTCGCGCTTCACTTTCAATCGCACCCGGGCAGAATGACAAAGCATGACATGTCATGACAGTAGTGTATAACCATCCTTATGAAAAATATCAAAATCAGTTCAAAAGTTGATGAGGCTGTTTGGCAAGACTTCAAAGCACTGGCCCAGGAACGCCATCAGAATGTTTCCGGTTTGTTGACCGATGCTATACGGGAATACGTTCAGCGACAACGTATCAGACCGGTTGTATTAACACACTTAGAATTATCCATGGAACAAAACGAAGAATTGGGGAAACTGCTGGCTAGGTGATTCAATTCTTGACTCTTGAAGAGATTCTTGCAATCCACAAATCCTTAATTGAGCGATTTGGAGGCCAATCAGGAATTCGGGACCGTGGATTGTTGCTTAGCGCATTGTACAGACCTCAAACCGGATACTACAATGACCTGGTGGAGATGGGTGCCGCATTGTTTGAATCTCTGATCATTACTCATCCCTTTATCGACGGAAATAAACGCGTGGCATTTTTTGGCACAGATGTTTTTTTTCGATTGAACAGCTACCGATTCGAAGTCAAGCCGAATGACACATATCAGTTTTTGGCTGGACTAATTCAGTCACAGACTTGTGATTTTGATCATCTGTTGCCTTGGGTTCGAAAATCTATCGATACGATATAGCGTCCGAGAATCTCAAGAACGCATTGTAAAGGCTGCCTGAATGATTGTGATGTTTCCGGTGATTGTTTTCGCTATGTGGACGGAGACGACCAAGATGTCGAAATTGTTGACTATCACAAATCAAGAGTTGGAGAAAGCGGAATGAAAATAATGCAGCCTGTCCATCCGGGTGATGGTTCTGAAGCATGACTTCATGGAACCGCATGGTCTGTCCGCCACGGCACTTGGAGTGACAACCTCTCGCGTCAATGATATTGTTCTCGGTCGCCGAGGAATTACAGCGAGTACTGCATGGCGCTTGGCGCGATATTTCAATACAGATGCGCACAGTTAGATCAACCTTCAGATCAATTATGAACTTGAGTTTGCGATGCAGAAGGGAGCAGATTTTTTGAGTGCTATCCGTCCGCCGGAAGCGGCCTGACAGGGTAAGAACAATTCAAGGCAAGTCTCCCGTCACATTTCATTCAAGATGTCAATATTCTGATTTGAAATCGTATAGCCTCAACGGTTCGACTACAGTCCTGCCGGGCCCGCCAAACACAAGGCGAAGCAGATTCTATTTATGCCGCATTTTTCTGGTTAATCCATTCACGCAGTGCTTCGTTGATCCGTGTTTGCCAGCCGCGGCCATCAGCTCGAAAATGATCAATTACCTCCTTTGAGAGCCTTATCGTAGTCGAAACTTTGGGGTTATTTGATAAGGGGCGTCCACGGTGAACTTTAACAGTGGAAAATTTTTCTGGCCATCCATCCTTCGATAAATCAGGTGCGGTATCAGGATCGAAATCTTTTGCTATAGAGTTGTTTTTCCCGTTCATTGGCTTTCCTCAGGCTGATGATTCTGTATGCATCGTTTCGAACCGGCCAGACAAGGATTACCATTACACCATCAAGAAAACCAACGCTAATACAGTCGATGCTCATCATAATCCTTTCGATGGTCCTCAACGGTCAGCGCAGGATCATTTAGAATTTCAGATGCACGAGCCATACCTAGCCTCTGACTTGGAGTGTTGCAATGCGCTTGTTCTCATCAAATTCGATTTTCATGTAATTATTAATGTTATTACAATTATTAGTGCTGCGTTATCCTAATTGTCAACTGGTGATCTGCATTGAGTCCACTCTATTCAATGACTTTGCATCTGAACTGAATAAAAATAAAGATTCGGATCCGTTGTGACCATGCCCGCCAAATCCGGAGAAACTTCGATAATATTGCAACAAACAAACGTCATTGAAACTAGGGTGTGTTAACGCTACGCAGCGCATCGATGATCAGCGCGAAGACGACGAATCCGAGGTACATGACATCAAGCTTGTCGAAGCGCGAGAACACTCTGCGGAAGCCCTTGAGCCGCCGGAACAGGCGTTCCACCTCGTTGCGCCGCCGGTACATTTTCCGGTCGTATTCCCAGGGAGAGATGCGGCTGCTCTTCGGCGGCACCACGGGTGTGAAGCCGAGGTCGGATGCCAGCCGGCGGGTCTCATCGTCCTCATAGGCCCGATCCATGACGAGCGCCGGGCGGCTCGACGGCCTCGCCAGCCGCTTCAGGCGCCGCCGCCCCTCCGGGGCATCGTGCGCGCTGCCGGGAGAGCGCGCGAAGGCCGCGGCGGTCCGGTCATCCGCGGCAGCCAGATGAAGCTTGGTGTTCCACCCGCCCCGGGACTTGCCGATGCGCTGGGCGCCGTTTTTTTTAGCGCCCCTGTGCCGTCGGGATGCACCTTGATGCTAGTGCTGTCAAGGCTCAGGACCTCGACCCGGATGCGGATCATCCGCTCCCGCTGCAGGTGCTCGAACACGCGGTCCAGGACCCCGTTCCTCGACCACCGGCTCATGCGCGTGTAGATGGTGTGCCAGTTGCCGAAACGCTCCGGCAGGCCGCGCCACTTGCAGCCGTGCTCGGCCACGTAGAGAATGGCGTTCAGCACCTGCAGGCTCGAGAGGCTGACATTGCCCCGCTGCCTCGGCAGCAGCGGGGCAATGCGCTCGTACTGTGCCCGTGTAAGTTCCATTGCCGGTTCCTCCGCTCTGTTCCAGACGACAATCACGGGTGATAATTGTATCATATCCAGATCAAATTGTGTTAACAGGCCCTAAAATCGATGCAGCACTGTTGCCGCAACTCAGGAAAAGCCTGCAAACTATGATTTCATCCGTAATCAAGCGAGACCCGGAAATCATGGGTGGCACTCCAGTCTTTAATGGCACCCGAGTTCCAATTCGCATTTTATGGGACCATTTAGAAGCGGGGGTCGCACTTGACGATTTTTTATCTGATTATCCCGCCGTACATCGGGAACAAGCGGTTGCAGTGCTGGAATACGCGGTAGACATTCTCTTAGACGAATCACGTGAAAGTCTTGCTTGATGAAGCCGTTCCACAGCAACTTAGGCGAGCTTTTCCAAGAAATTTTGAGGTGCTAAGCCGTTCAGCAAATGGGCTGGTCGGGTAGAAAAAATGGTGAATTGTTGCAACTCGTCCGAAAATTCAGTTTTGGCGCTCTAGTTACCGTGGACCGAGGTTTTGAGTTCCAACAAAATCTTGAATCTCTGCCAGTACCGGCAATCATAATGATTGCGCCAAGTATTCATTTGCGGGAGTTACGCTCACTGGTCCCCAAGGTCGCGTCAATACTGTCAAATGACCCAGATGCGATATTTACCGCGTCTTTTTGATCTAAGTTGCTTCGTATCATGAACTATGCTTTAAGGACATCGGTTGGAGTCTGGTGTGCAGATTCCTTTGCAGTCTCCGTAGGAAGCATTGAATTAAACAGGTGGTGGCAGTACCTGCGGCGCACAATGTGTTGGATAAGTGCGATGGATTTGAAGAAGATGCCAGTAAAATCCAATGTGAGCGCGGATCTGAAAACATGGCTGCGATGAGACGATTGGCGTTGACGGTATTGCGGCGTTACCTAAAGCTCAACGATCAGCCGATTACCGAGCAACTGCAGCGGTTAGGGCTAAAGCCGAGGCGGATTATGGAATATCTCAAGAGTTCGAAAAAAGCGATGAAATGGAATAAATTTGTCGCCTGGCGGCAGCGAAATGATCAGTCGGTGACACAAAAACGCAGGTTGATCACCTTGTTCGAAAAAATTATCCGCCAATATCTATGGGTCAGTACGTCCAAAAAAAAGAATAAATATGCCCTAGTGTCCAGTCATTCAACTAATGTCGGATAAAGGCGTTTCAGCCTGATGCGCGCGTCAGCCGTGGTGAACTGCCAGTCGAACTCATCGTGAGGGTAGTTCTTGACACAAACATTCTGATTAGCGCGTTAATCAGCAAGGGAAATCCTCCCTGCGTCCCGTATAAAGCCGGGTTGAATGGCGAGATAGATGACAATCATGACAAGCGCACAGTTTGCTGAAGTCAAAAGTGTTATTGCAAGACCTAGATTGAAGCGGTTTTTGAGTGCCAAAGAGGCAGAGGCGATTGTAGAGAGTGGCAAGTTGGTCTTGCCTCATGTACGAAGTCAATTTAGAGGCAAAAGATGGTATTCTCTTCATTTTTGAGATTGATTTCCCCTCAGAAAAACGCAAATCAATGTAAACATGAATAGAAAAAGTCAACATGTTGTTCCCAGAGGTGACAAATGGGCAGTTCGCAAGACGGGCTCTGATCGAGTGACTCGAAAGTATGGTACTCAGCAAGAAGCCATAGATGTCGCGCGTGAGTTCGCTCGAAATCAGAAAACAAATCTTTACATCCACGGGCGCGATGGTCGAATTCGCGAACATGATTCCTACGGAAATGATCCGTTTCCGCCAAAAGGCTGAATTTTGTTTTTGCTGATCAATAGCCTGCCACTATCCCAAATCGAACTCAACCGCCGCGGACTCGAATTCCAATCCTTTAAATCGGCTGAGCATTTATAATGGTATTCGAGGATAATTGTTATCCAATTGCTTATGTTGCGAATTTTTTTATGGCATTTATCAGCGATGGAATATAGCTTGAGGATTCAATGCAAAACTCTCAGGAGCAGCACATTACAACATTTAGCTTTGCAGAAGTAGAGCGAAGAGTATTCGATAGGAATTTCCTAGATACTGTTGTTGTCGAATTACGTTATCCAACATATTTGCGGCTGAACGAGAGTGAACCTCGTGCAATTTCTGAATCGATCAGATGCAGATTTCCGATATATGAGTTGAAATCAGAAATGCAGCTAACACCACTCGGAACAACCAATCCACAACCCGTATATCAATTTACAACAAGACAGGGCGATCCAATTCTAGAGATTTCAGCATCTAGACTAGGTCTAGTAACACGTAAATATCAATCGTTTGAAAATATGTCATCGCATGTGGAGTGCTTGATCGAAAAAGTTGTCCCGCATTTGGATACTAATTTCTTTACTAGAGTTGGGTTACGCTATATTAATCGAGTTTCCCAGATACAAGAAAGTGGAATTGACGTTTTAGATTGGATAAACAGCGATCTGGTTTTACCGGCAGCAGGGGGAGAGATAGGAACGGTAAGCAATATGAAAAGCGAACTTACCGGTAAACTCAAAGAAGGAAATTACACTTTTCGTTATGGCCTTGCTCCTGCATCTTCAGGTGAAAGACGTTCTTTTTTGCTTGATTGGGATTACTATAGTGAAGACATCGAAGTTATAAAATGCATTAAGCTCTTGAATACATTTCATGATTTGCATTTCCCTTTCTTTTGGTGGGCGTTGGGGAAAAAAGCTAAGCAAGTTATAGAAAATACAACTGACAATGATTGAAGATATTTTTATACCCTCAGACAAAGGCACTGGAGGTGATACGAAATGGGTGATGCTCATCATGAAAGATCATGCTTGGGAGCCGCCAGGCAGTGCTTTAGTTGCAGAGTCATCATTTTCGCATGTGCAAAGCCAGCAATCTCCTTATCATCAGCATTGGATGAATTGGGATAATCGAGAAGCCGTTACAAGTGGATTATCTACCATCCCTGATCAAGACGGGTTTCGTATTGATAGCGGCGAAACAGATGAGTATGAGTCATTCGATAGAATGACTCTTCTAGCGAAGAAGTATGCCACCGAAAATATGAAATTGACAAAAGAAGAAAGCGCTCGGCTCGAAGTGATACACCAGCGAATGGACCAAAAATATTTGAGATTTTCAGATAGAGATTGGCAGTTGATTGACGAAGTTGATTCACTCATTGACGAGCTTTCCAGCCAGAAGGATTTCGACAACTGAGTAAAGCGGGAAAAATCTACAAAAAAATAGTCCCGTTTACGTACCCCGTAAAAAAGCATCAGCGTACTGAAACGCCTCCAAGATACGCTGACTGCAGACGGTTCAAACCGTACTTAAAACGGGAGTTCGGCGGGCGTTGCGTATACTGTCGCAAAGGTGATTACGATCAAGATTCAGGATCGTTTCATGTAGAGCACTATAAGCCAAAGAAGCATTTCCCTAATCTTGAAGGCGAATACTACAATCTATTCTATGCTTGTGCAGCATGCAATCGATTTAAGGGTACCTACTGGAGTGAGGACGCGAAAACTCAAGTTCTAAATCCTTGCGATCACGTCATGGCACATCACCTTGTATTCGATTCCGAAATGGTTTCGAGCTGCAGTTCGCAAGGTCAATTCAATATTGAGTTTTTGCGTTTGAATAACGAAGAGTCGGTCAAATACAGAAAAATCATAAACGAGAAAATCAAGCTGCTTTTAGAATTAGTGATTCTGATATTGAGAGACCCCAAAAACCAAGACAATGACAAAATTAATCGCTCTATAACGATGCTGTCAATACTCACCCAGCAAAGCGAAGAGAGGCTGCGAAGATTATTGGGGATATAGGTTGCTGGAATTCAGATGCCAGATCCGCAAAATATCTGGCTATCCGGCGTGATGCTGCAGAAGCGTTTTTACAAACGACTAATTGCCATAGCCGATGATTGTTGAGTGCAGCATTTGAATAGCAGATGAAAAAAAAACTATTGGCAGCACCTTTGAACGAAAAATTGGGGGCTTATATACTTAAGTGCCCAATTTCTTAATTTATCTCATATAACCAATAATATAGGAAACCTGCGCCCATAGGCAGCGATTTGAGAATAACATCATGATTCTTATCAACTAATCTTATTTTTGGGCGCTTAAGTATATAAGCCCCAAAAATTGAATCAGCCCCCTAAAACGTGTCGTGTGCGAATTCTTTCGGCAGCTGATTGTTTGCAAGCGGAGTACCTGACACTTCAAAGGTTGCGCAAGGCCAAGAAGCTCACTTAAGCACAGTTGATCGACCTTCTTGATATACGGCAGGCTGCGGTTTCGAATAGGGAATAGAGAGGTGGTCTGCTATTTCAACTTTTGAAATCTTGCGGACTTGCGACTTGATTCAGGAAAAGGGATTGAGCAGTCTGACACCTGTGTCTTTGAAATGAGAGATGTTCCTGGTAACGACACATAAATTGTGGGTCAGTGCGGTTGCGGCGATTTGCTTGTCATGTGAATTCTGATGGCGAGGCGCACACAGATAACCCCATACCTGTGCTTCGCGCTCAGTGAAAGGGAGGAGATGATTTCGATAGTTTGTGGCTACATTGTCAAGCCAAGAGGCTAGAAAGTCCGCTTGATCATGATCATCTCGCCTCAGCTCGCCAATCGTTATGACGCTGAGATAGAATTGCCGGCTTTCTCTCGCGGATGCTGATAAGAACGCCTGAACCCCCCGGTTGGCTTGAGAATGTTTTCGAAACTCGCTAACGACATTGCTGTCAAGTAAATACACGATTTGGCGGCGCATCTTGCTGAGATGAAAAATCGTCATCATGACCCACTAGCGGGATCGATTGGATGGCTTCGGCAAAATTTTTTCTTTGCGGAGTCAAAAGAGCCGCCGCCAGCAAATTTCGATGCTCTGCTTCCGCGCTGATGCCTTTTTTGCCAGCTTGTAATTTCAAGGCTTTTACAATTTTTTCATCAATATTCCGTACAGCTAAATTTGCTATGTACACCTCTATTTGTATTCAAGAAGCCAATAATCGTATCGGCTTGATGCAATCAATGATAGCCTCATTATATTGCTCCTGTCTTATTGCCCTAAAGCAAGAGATTGGGTAGTCTCAGTCGTAGTTTTTCAATTACCGTTGCAGAAGATTTCCAAGGTTTGCCTTTGATCCTTGCGATCAGTTCAGTCCATACCAAGTTAAACGCGCGGATCGAAACATTGCTGTCATAGCAAACAGATGCAGGCAATAGAGGAGCGATATCATCCGTCAAACTGCTCTGCAATTTTTTCAGCATTTGCTTCTCAGCTTCAGCTCGAGTAATGAAAAAATTGTCTAATCCCACATAATGTTCAAAGCATGCTGCAAGTCGATCGAAATCGATTAGGTGCTGCTCAATGCCAGCGTACAAGTCAAACAGGTCACGGTTTTTTCTTCTTTGCAGCAGCGCGCGCAGTTTTGTCGCAAACAATTCGTCAGCGTCAAAAGAGACGATATCGGTGTTCGCACTATACCAGTCATTATCCATACGAAATGGAAATCGCTTGATTCCATAGAAATTCTTGTGTTCTCGAGTGTTGATCTCAACTTTCAGTCCGAGCTGTTCATTTGGACTGTTTTCTGGAGAGAAATTGAAGACCAAATGGGTAGTGTGGTTTGTTTGTTTTCGTTTGCAGCCGCCTAGCCACGATAACGTGGTGCGTATGATATCTATCGTATCGCCGATCGGCATTGGTTGAGTTTGAACTAAATCGATGTCTTCCGAGTAGCGTAAGGGTTGATCTAGCAGTATTTTGTGAATTGCTGTTCCGCCTCTAAGCGCTATCTTGTCCGCCAGCTCTGCCGAGTTGAAAAGATCACAAAGCGTACGTGACAGAATTAAATCTTGCTCAATTTGCCGGAATTGCGGCCATGGCGCCTGATTGCGCCACTGCTGAATGAAATTGATCGGAATCAATAGTCAATTGCTAATTTTCGGTTAATGACAAGTTTCCATTTGTCATCGACTTCATCTTGCAGTGCGAATTCATTGGGCAGCTTGGAAGTGGAAGGATCAAGGGGTTTCAGCGATTTGGCGCGATTAGCAAACAGCACAAGCACAGCCGCCTGATCACGATGCCCCGTATTGTCCAGTAGATAGCCCAGTCGTCGTAATGTTGTATTTTCATAAGCCGCTGCAAGTGCGGAAAGTTTAATTGAGTCAGCGCTTCCGCCAATATCTTTTACGATCTGGGCAACATAATCTAATCCTGCCGCTTTTCGAAAATATCGGGAGCAGTCCAATAAGGTATGCTCTATGCCAGCAGTCTTGGCAAACCCTGAGGGATTTTTCATCTGAACTAGCCATTCGACTTTATTCACCACTTTGAATTTACGAGGAGATTGGAAAATAAACTCAATTTTATGTCGCCCGGCCTGGATTGGACGCAATTGTCTCGGTGTGATGACTTGAAATACCATGCCAGCCTGGTGTGATGCACCATGATACTCTGCCGCTCGCAATAGAGAAATTCGATAATCAACCCCAAGATATTTCATCAACGGTGCAATCCAGCATTCTGGATCTGGGGCGCCGGAGAATCGATCTTCAGGTTTTAGTATCAAATAAAAACCGCGAAATGGAATCGCCAATCGTTGTTTTTTTCGTAAACGATTGACGCTTGCCGCCAGTGCTTCCGGACTGACTCTGAGTTGCTGTAATGCATCTTCACGCAAAAAGTGGTTCTTGCCCTCAGCAAGCAGATTATCAATCATTGTTTGTAGTGAGGCCATTCCCTTATTATATGCAAATAATGACATTATTTGTCGTTATTAGATTATGAATGGGTTTAGTGCCAAGTGAAATGAATGCAGCCAAATCAGATGACGTGAGTATCATTGCATTTACCAGCCGCGAATTTAATCGAGATGTATCTCGTGCGAAAAAAGCATCGAAATTAGAGCTGGTCTTTATTACCAACCGCGACAAACCGGAGCACGTTTTGCTCGCTATAGGTCAATACCATAGGTTGAAAGGTGAAAAGTCCAATCTTTTAGATGCTTTATCAATGCCAGGTTTGGCTGATATTGATTTTGATCACCCGCAAGTCTGCATTGAAAGCCACTCCGCTCTTAGCTGATGTTTCCACTCAACACCAGCGTTCTCTCTGAGTTGCGAAAAGTTGGAGACGGCAGAGCTGATACCAGCTTGGTTGCGTGAATTGCCATCCAGCCCAGTGGACGTTCTATGTATTCGTATTGACTCTCATGGAATTGGAGAGAGGGATTTTGCGTATACAAAGATGCGACTCGCAGCAAGGGGAGATTGCGACAACGGATGGACCGGTACAAATTCCGGAATTTATGGGACGCGCACTGCCGATGGATAACACTGTCGTATTTTATGTACGCTCGATTACATGCATTGAAACCGCGGTCTGAACGTGATGTGCGATTGATCGACAGCGATAGTTGTTGCGAATGTGGTCACATTTTGTGCCGAGCTGGGGATTTTTGACAATTTGGTCAAAGGCAGCAATAAATTTATCGATGTATTTGTTAGCCTGTAATATCCCCCAGTTTTCGCAGGTATGCAGCCATATGTTTTCTAGATCTCGCTCGGCTGCAGGTGACAATGGACATTCAGCAAGATCATCGGGCATGCTGGATGGCCATATTCATCTTGAAATGTTCGCCGTCGAATGCAACAGGTTTGCCGCTTTTTTCGCTATTTATCAATTCGCGACGAACAAGATCGCGAATATATTCACTGTAGTTGGTAAAGTTGCCCAATTCAATTTGGGTCTTTATCCACTCATTTTGCCGCTTAGTTACAGTAATCGTCTTTCTGAGTGTGCTCATAACATTCATTTGAAAGTGTTAGCAAAACTGCTCATATTATGAATGCAGCATAGCATACTCACCTGTATCGCCTGCGTCTTGGTCTCCTTGACGGATATCTCAAATCGGAAAGCAGATTCTAGATGAGCAGCTGAAGTCATTTGAGCTGTTTTGCTGGGCTTCCGTTTGCACCGGGTCGCATTCGAGATGCAGCGTTGTGGACGGATTTCGACGAATATTGCACTGAATGTCATTGGGGCAGATAGGCTGCAAACTGCCTCTCCACCTGCTTTGGATTGTCCGCAAGTCCTTTCGAAACCCCTTGAGCCATGTCACCGGGATAGACCTCCTCTTCACCGTTTTCGAGCGCATCCAGAGATCTTTCAGCAACGTCAGCCGGCGGCATTTTGGGCGGCGGGAAGTCGCGACTCATGTCTGTATCAACGGCGCCCGGCATAACGGCCAGTACTCCCGTGCCCTGTCCGGCCAGTTCCGCGCGCACACCTTGTGTCAAGCTCAGAGCAGCGGCTTTGGATGCGCAGAGCGAACCCATAAGCGGCAGATTGACGCGCGCCAAGATGGATAAAACGTTGAGGATTGCACTGCCCTCGCTTTTTGCGAGAATGGGTGCGAACGAGCGGCACATCGACAGGGTGCCAAAATAATTGGTTTCCATCTCTTCGCGGGCGCAGCTGATATCGTCGCCGGCGACAAATGCACTGAGCCGATTGATGCCCGCGTTATTGATCAGTAAGCTGACATCATGACATTGTTTGGCGGCATTTGCAACCTGTGCGGGATCGGTGATGTCCAGCGGCACCGCATGAATCTGGTCTGGATAGGCCTCGGCCAGATTTTTGAGACTGCCCGTATCTCTTGCGCAGGCATAGACTTTGGCCGCGCCGCGCTTGATGAGGGCATGGACAAACGCACACCCAATGCCTCGATTGGCGCCGGTCACCAAAGCCGTGCACCCTGATATCTTGAATTGCTTGGCCATATCTGGTTCTGTCTCCTTTTCAGTTTCGTGTAAACGGTCAGGCGGCTGAGCGTTCTCAAGCCACCCGGGTTCGATAATCGGCAGGGGAATGGCATTCAGAAGAAGTTTCGTATAGGCTTGCTGCGGTGACTTGAAAAGCATCTCGCCTGAAGCCGATTCCACCGCTTTCCCATTATGCAGTACCAGCACATTGTCGCAGATATGATTGACGACCGCCAGATCGTGACTGATGAAGATCAGCGCGAGGTCAAGGTCTTCTTGAAGGCCCTTGAGAAGCTCGACAATGCGCGCAGTCGCGCTGACATCCAGTCCTGATACGATTTCATCGGCAACAATCAATTGTGGACGCAGTGCGATTGCCCGCGCAATGCCGACGCGCTGCCGCTGTCCGCCGCTGAGCTCATGGGGATAGCGGTTCACAAAATCACCGGGCAATCCGACCCGCTCAAGCACGACTCGGGCAATGCGCTGCGACTCTCGAATGCTGTCAACTTGACCGAGAGTGAAAAGCGGCTGCGCTAGGCTCACATAAATCTTATGCCTCGGATTCAGCGCCGACTGGGGGTTCTGGAAAATAAGCTGCATGCCGGCGCGCAGCGGGCGCAGCCGCCGTTCGCTGAGGTGAGTGATGTCATGTCCCTTGAACACGACTGCGCCGCCGGTGGGACGATAAAGGCGCATGATGGTTCGCCCCAGTGTGGTTTTGCCGCTGCCTGATTCGCCGACAATCCCCAGCGATTCGCCGCGTGACAGCGAAAAGTCAATGCCCTTTAGAATCTCGACCAGCGGAGCGGCGCTCAAAAGACGCTTGCGAAACCGGTCAGGCAGCGCCAGGCTGAGATTTTCGACGTTGAGGAGCGCTTCCTGCCTCATGATGAAAATGCTGCGCCATATGCAGCCAGTCGTGAATCAAACCGATAATAGCGCGCGGTTTGATCCAGCAGAGTTTTCGTATAGTCATGCTGCGGCTGCCGGAACAGGCGATCTGCCAGCTGGCACTCGACCACAGCGCCGTCGTGAATGACACTGACTACATCACAAGTTTTGGCAACCACGCCCAAGTCGTGCGAGATAAATAGCACCGCGGTTCCGGAATTGGCTTGCAGCCGCTTGATCAGCTGCAGAATTTGGCGCTGAACAGTGACATCCAGGGCGGTTGTCGGCTCATCTGCGATAATCAGCTCTGGACGGCAGGAAAAAGCAATAGCGCTGAGAACCCGCTGCTGCATGCCCCCTGAAAGCTCAAATGGATACTGCTGAATGACCCGTTGAGGGTTTCGGATCTGCACAGCACTCAGCAGCTCCAGGCTTCTTTGAACAGCCTGTTTTCGGCCAAGACCGAGATGCAGCCGCAGGACATCGGACATTTGACGTCCCACCCGGTGAACCGGATTCAGGGAAGTCATCGGGTTTTGGGGAATCATGGCGATATGCCGGCTGGACATTTTCCTGCGGGCCCGGCGGTCCAGTCCAGTCAATTCAACATTGCCGAATTTGATGCTGCCGCGGCGAATTCGAGCTGCCTGCGGCAGAATGCCAAGAATGGACTTGGCAAGCATGCTCTTGCCCGCCCCTGATTCGCCTACCAGGCCGTGGACTTGGCCGGATTGGATGCTCAGGCTGACGCCTCGCAGGATCGGAGACAGGCTTTGCCTGTGCTGCAGATCAACCTGCAGGTCGGTTACACTCAGGATTGCAGTCATCGCCGCAGTACCGGGTCAAGCAGCGAGCGAAGTCCATCACCCAGCGCGTTGAATGCGAGCACGACCGCGATAATGCAGGCCATTGGCAAGGCCATAATCCACCACGCCTGATGGACGTACTGGCGGCCTTCCTGAATAAGACCGCCCCAGGTGGCCTGATCCGACGATATGCTCAATCCGACAAAACTCAAGATTGCCTCGACGATGACCGCAATCCCCATCTCCAGCGAGAGCAGTGTGATGAGCAGCGGGAAGACATTCGGGAAGATCTCCCGCCACAGGATTTTCCATCGCCCCAGTCCGATTGTCACCGCGGCATCAATGTAATCCAATTCTTTCTGGACCAAGGTTTCTGCGCGTACCACCCGACAGAAACGGGTCCAGTCAATCACTGCAATTGCAATAATCACCGAGTGCAGGCCGGTGCCGATGACTGCAACCAGCACAATGGAAAGCAGAACCGGCGGAAACGCCATCCAGATGTCGACCATTCTGGATATGACCATATCCAGGTAGCCGCCGTAATAGCCCGCGAGCATTCCCAGCACGGTGCCTAGAACTGCAGCCAGGCTGGCTGCAATGAAGGCGACAATCAGGGCCACCCGGGCGCCATAAATCAGTCGGGAAAGAAGGTCGCGACCCAAACTGTCGGTGCCCAGAATGAATGTCTCATTATGACCGTCGGCCCAAAATGGCGGCAAAAGTCCGCTGATCAGATCCTGTTCAAGCGGATTGTGCGGAGCGATCAGGGGGGCGAGCAGCGCCGCAGCTGCAACCAGGCCAATGACCGTGCCGCCCAGCCATATGCGCAAGCTCGCCGCGCGCTTGCTGCTGCCAGTCTCACCCATGGGTCACCTTGGGGTTGAGCATCCGGTAACTCAAGTCCACCAGCAGGTTGACCAGAATGAAAATGATTGCGAAGGTCATGATCAAACCTTGAATGAGCGGCAAATCGCGATCAATGACTGCACCTATCGCCATATTGCCGATGCCGGGATAACTGAAAATTTTCTCCACCAGCACTGTTCCGCCTAAAAGAAAATTGAACTGAACGCCGGATAGCGCAACGGTCGGAATCATTGCGTTTCGAAGCGCTTTGCCGGCCACAATACGCCAGCGGCTGAAGCCATGCACCTCGGCCAGCGTGATATAGTCGTGGGTAAGAACTTCGCGAAGCGACGCTTTCAGCGTTCTGGCAATGACCGCAGTCAATGGCAGGGCGAGCGCCATGGCGGGCAGCAGCAGGTGAGACAGAAGATTGCTGAGCACTTGGAATTCGCCTCGCATGAGACTTTCAGCCAAGTAGAACCGGGTGGCAAACTCCAGGCTCAAACGCGGATCAATGCGGCCCGAAATCGGCATGATCGGCCATAGTACGCCGAGCGTCAGAATGAAGATCAGGCCCCACAGAAAGTCTGGAATCGCCTGATTGAGGCCGGTCAGGCCGTCAACCAGAGCCTCCGGCCATCGGTTTGACCAGTAAATGCCGATCAATGCGAGCGCCATGCCCAGCGCCGCGGCGATCAGCATCGCGCTCAGCGCCAGCTCTATGGTTGCCGGCAGCCTGGAGATGACGAGCTGGACTACATCCTGCCTGAGACTGATCGATGTGCCGAAATCGCCTTGCAGCACACCCCAGAACCAAATCCCGTACTGATCTGGAATTGACTTGTCCAGACCGTACAGCTGACGCAGATGGTCAATGTCTGCCTGCGTGGCGCCGGGCGGCATCATCATAGCGATCGGATCGCCAGGCACCACCCGCAGCAGAATGAAGACCACAACTGAAACTCCGATCAGAGTCGGAATAATCAGCAGCAGACGTCGTATCAGGGAATTCACCGTCTGCACTCGGTTCGCTGCCCTCACAAAAAAAGCAGCGAACGTTCAGGGGTAGAGCTGTCTTCTCAGTCTCTCAGTTCTTCCGCGTGACAGCCTGCGGCAGTATGAAATTGGCGACATGAGGCATCACTTCAATGCCCTGTCGATGCACAATCGGCTGCACATACTGAAGCAGCGGAATGACGTAAGCATTTTCAGCGATATAGCGGTCAACCGCCTGGTAGCCGGCAATCCGTGCGGCCTCATCAGGCTCGCCCCATAGCGGACCGATCATGCTGTCCAGGTCTTCGGTGTCCCAGGTGGAGTGCGGCGAGGGACCAAACATGGCAAAGCCGGTCGATGTGGACGGATCACCGATGGCATTGCCCCAGTTGTAGAACGCTGCGGGCTTGAGAGTGTCGGTGGCGCGAAGCTCATAGTGCTTGGCAATCTCATACACCTCAATCTCGGCTTCTGCGCCCACCTTGCGCCACATGCCGACGATCGCCTGGATCATCTCATAATCTTTGGGCTTGAACCCCCGGGTGGTCTGGATGGTAAATTTCACTGGATTATCGCTTGAATACCCAGAGGCGGCCAGCAGCGAGCGGGCCAGATCGGGATCGTATGCAACTTCGATACTGCTGTCAAAAGCTGCATACTGCGGCGCTTGCAGGGTGTCGATAGGGACACCGTAGCCGCGCAGCAGATGCTCGACAATGGCATCTTTGTCAATTGCGTGAGCCAGCGCCTTGCGGACATTGGCATCTTCCATGACTTCAATGTCATTGATGAAGATCATGCCGATATCGGAAACGGGCGTGCTGCGCCCCACAAAACCGTCTTTCGCAGACAGTCGGTCGAACTCCTCGTATGGAATCTCAATCGTGATATCAGAACTGCCGCTCTCAACCTCAGCCACCCGGCTGCTGGCATCGGTGACGAATTTGAATACGACTGTCTCGAACGCGGGCTTGGGTCCCCAGTACTGATCAAAACGCTTCAAGCGAACGAAACTGTTGCGCTCAAACTGATCAACCATATAGGGCCCCGACCCGATCGGCGCTTTCTCAAAACCTTCAGCGCCGACTGATTCGTAGTAAGCCTGCGGCAGCACATAGCCGGTGAGAAAAGCCATCCACTTGAACAGCGTCGGCTCAAAGGAAACGACATCTGCTGTGATGCGATTGCCATCCACCGCGAAATTGCCGACTTTGCTCCAGACAAACATGATTGGATTGCCGGTGTCAGGGTGCCCGGCGCGTTCCAAGGACCAGACGACATCTTCGGCGGTGACCTGGCTGCCGTCATGCCAGTAGGCATCATCGCGCACTTCCATCCAGATTTGGCTGCGGTCTTCGTTCCAGCCCCAGCCCGTCAGCAGTCCATGCTTGAAGCTCAAGTCAGGATTCTGATCAACGTACTGATCAAAGACGGACTTGTAAATGGACTGAATGGTAGGATTGACTGCGGACAGTCCGACAGTCGGGTCCCATGACGGCAGATTGACATTGTAGGCAATCGTCAGCACGTCGTCTTCGGCCGCCTGTGCCGGCGCAAGCGCGAGCACAGCCAGCGCAATGCAGATTGAATGCAATTTGGTTCTCATAAATTCGGCTCCTCGTCAGTTCAGGATACAGGTTTGCCCTCGCTGGAAGCCCAATTATCCATCAGGGTGTTGGAAGGCAGGGATTCGTCAATCAGTTTGGCCGCGCTGGATTGTCCGGCAACCGGCAGTCCATCGGTTTTCAGGATGCCGATTTGTGCCAGCACCGAAGCCTGATCCCAGTAAATGTGCTCATGGCACAGCTTGTCGCCGCGAAAATTGACGATCGCGACCAGCGGAATCTCAACATACTTTCCGGTGGGCTTGATGCCGGGCAGCATCCAGTCGATTTCACAATCATGCGTAAAGCAAAACAGCATCTCGTCGACCAGACGATCGGCGCCGATTGTGCGGGAGATCGGGACCAGTCGGGTATCGGCCGGATTTGAATCCACGAAGTGATGCTTGTAGAAGCGGCTCAACTCGTCGCTCCCCACGCCGCCAGTCATAGTTGGGATATGGTTGACGTACGGCTCAGCGACCATCGTTTGCATGGTGGCCGGCACATCACGAGCTGCAAATTCATGCTCGCAGTGCTTTTCCCACAGTGCGCCAAGATCATATTTCGGGCCCAGGATTCGGCGCAGCAGTGCGATACTGCGTGAGTAAGCCATCATGGTCGAGGGCTTGTGGTAACTGTCCCGACCGGGTGTTGCGAATGCATGGTCGACCCCCGGATAGTTATAAATTTCAATATCCTCGCGGTCTTTGAGCGCCGCGGTGATCTCGGCAACCGCTTGCGGCGGCACAAACCCATCTTGATCGGCGAAGTGCAGCACCATGGGGCAGCGAATGTTGCGAGATTCCTCGAGTGTCTGCTCGATGCCAACGCCGTAATAGGAAACTGAGCAGTCAGCATCGGTGCGCGCTGCGGTCAGCCAGGCAAGATTTCCGCCCAGGCAGTAGCCGAGCGCTCCGACTTTGCCGGTGCTGCAGGCATCCATCGAGCGCAGCGCTGTGATGGTGTCTGCGATATCCTTGATGCCCTGATCCACATCAAACCGCTGGTATAAGTCAAAGGCCTTGGCAAAGTCCTCATCTTTATATTCCAGCACGATGCCGGGCTGCATGCGCCAGAAAAGATCCGGCACCAGCACTGCGTAACCCTCCTCGGCAAAGTTGTCAGCCATGCTGCGCAGGTAGGGGTTGATTCCAAAAATCTCCTGCAGCAGCACCAGACCCGGTCCTGCGCCTTGCGCAGGTCTGGCAAAGTAGGCCTGAAACTCGCCGCCGTCAGAAGCGGCAATCGAAATCATTGAACCGGACATGTCGCATTTTCTCCCAAAATATCGTTGAACTAGAAATCCGATCAGACGAAAACACGCATTTTACTGGTTAATCGTTCATTTTGAGTGCGAATATTCGATTGTCTGCCAGAGAGCGGCGCATGACTGCATCGGTCGAATATCCGCAATTGGCGCGCTGGAGACAAAACCAAGGCTGAAGGAGCCAGTTCAGCTGCCAGCCCGGCGCGGAAGTGAGATTTTGCGAATGCCATCAAAATGCGGTTTCTTGAGATTTTGCTGATCATGGGAGTCTTGATTGTTAGTCTGCGGATGCCGCATGCCTCTTCATTCTGGATTGAATCTCCGTTTCAAGCAGAGCTCAGCGCTGTTCGATCTGTGTCTGTATCGTGTGCTCAGACATCCGATTCAGCTGGCGCAGTGCCGATTGCGCGATTTGAAACCCAAGCCTTTGCAAGTCAATTTCAGAGGCATACCTTTCAAGCTGATCAGAAAGGATTGGAATTTTGTTTGAGTCTCGATTTCGATTGCTGTCTTCGGCAGTTCCTAACACCAGTAAAATATGAGCAGCAAGCACCCGTTGAATTGCTTTTCGCTAGATTGATCAGGCGGTATTTTTCGCACTGCAGCGCACGTTTTTCCTGCTTCATTTGACTCTCAGCGGCAAAGCGACGACATTTGATTTTCGAAATTAGGCCACAAATAGCACCATGATTCGATCAATTCGCTCCACCGGCATTGTACTGACGGACGTTTTCCACTATCTTGCACTGTTTTTGATCGGCAGTATGGTGGTGTGGTCCGCGGCGGCCGAATTCCTGCATATCATTTCGAACCAGCGTTCCGCTTCAATAGAAGATATTCTGCTGCTGTTCATCTATCTTGAGCTGGGCGCGATGGTCGGAATTTATTTCAAGACCAAGCGTCTGCCAGTTCGGTTTTTGATCTATGTCGCAATTACGGCTCTGACCCGAATGATGGTTGGAATCATTCAGGTCGATCATCACTTGCTGGAGGAAATGCCGCTTGAGGAGCTGCCGGTCTTGCCGCTGATCTACATTTCAGCAGCGATTCTGATTCTGGCCTTCGCCACACTGGTGGTTCGTTTCGGGTCATATCGCTACCCTTCTGACGGCTTGGCAGATGAAGCGAAAGGGGATAACTGATCGGAGAGTTGTCAATGACGCCCCAAATCATGGTCGATCATGATCTTTTGATCGGTCTCAAACCTCAAAGAATCAGCCAGCGCATAACCGCCACGGCCAAACAAGCCGGCATCACCCGCAAACTTGCTATTCTATTCATTCTAGCCGGGTTGGTTTGGCAAGTGAGTTGACCGCTCGCGGCGCGTCCACAACCGAGACCATGTTAGCCGGTAATTGGAAGACCGCTCGAATGGTTGCGCATTACTTCGCGGGTGTGAAAGCTCAAAGAGGCGCAGTTGCTAAATTTCTCTAATGTGCCGGGTATTGCTCTCTCCAGCGCGAACTTTGGCAGTGTCTCAGCTTGAAAATGTCCTTGCAGGTTTGGGTCGATGCGGTTGCGGCGCATCCGCGAGCACTCCGTCCGTTCCGGGCTGTCGCCCTCGTGGCCGGCGGCGCCCCTGGCGCCGGCCGTGAAAAAAGCGTAATCGCCGGCGGGCCCGACACCCAAGCGGCGGAGCGCCCGTGTCCAGCCCTGGCCGCTACCGGCATCCCCACATGTTATGCCAATCGGTGTTGTCCTGAGTTGAGCTGAACAGGGGCAGGGTGGTCTTGCGCCCGCACCAGCAGTTGCGGACATCCTGAAGGGTCAGGGGGCTGATTGAGAAGCACCCGCTGCTCCGGCCCGAAGTATTAGGAGCGACATTCATAGTGTAGGTGCCGCCCGTCATGAAGCAGCGTCGGGCAAACACCTGGTCCGGTATACTCTGGACCGGGTTAGAGTCTGCATCTTGTGCCTGAACAGCAGCTTCCAAATAATAAAGGGTCTTCGCGGCCAAGCCAGATCGGCTTAGGGTCCGGCTACTGAACGACTGGCCGCTGGTAAGGGTAACGAATGTTCTCCCTATTAATGAATCTGTATCGGCGTTGTAAACCCCAAACGTCACAAACGCCTTTGCAGGTGGTGTCACATCGCCGAGCCGCCCGACGTACTGGTTGAATGTGATGGTCGGATTAGTGAAAGTCACGCTGGTTGTGGACAAGGCCGTGATGGGGATATTCCCGGCATCAACCTGCGTTTTATCCAGACAGGCGGTCGAGCCTTCTCGCCCGCTGCTGGTTACGGTTGTCTGCGCCGCGGCCGGCGCCGCCAGCGCGGCCAGGAGCAGGAGGCATATTAGCTTATGAGGGGGGGGGTGAAAGTAAAATGCGTTTCATGAGGAGTCCTCCAGTTGGCTGATTCTCTTATTCTATAGTGTTTGCCGCCGAAAGACAAGTGTGAATTTCATAGCGAGACACTGCCGAATCTTTGAGCAATTACCCTTGCCGAGTGCGTGAGGATTCAAACTGGAGAATGAAAAAGGGCAGTCAATGCCGCCCTTTTGTTTTTTTAGACCTCTTGCTTACGCGGGTCGGTGCGGGATGTAAAACCCTCAAACAGTCCCTCCAATCGTGCCATGCACTCCGGTAGGTATCCTATTTCTTTACCTAAAGCTCTAATGCCTTGCCTCATGTCTCGGCTAGGTAGTGTCTCACTTTGAAATTTTCTCTTGCTATACCGATGGTAAGTGTGATAAAATGAAAGTGACAACAGAATTGGAGTCAGAATTGGAGTATTTATGATGAGACAAAGTTCACCCCCCCCGACAATTGACAGCACTGATCGCCATTGCGCTGGCGGCGCTGACCCTGGCCGCCGGAACGGCGGAGGCCCGATGCACGCTCAGCGATGTCAAGATGACCAAGACCTTCCCCACTACTGGCGATCTCGGCAGACTCCTCCCCAATGACCAGGCCATCATCCAGTTCACACTGCCCGCCGACTGCCCGATCGCCAATCCGCCTCTGAATCTTTGCGTCGTTGTCTGGGACAACAGTCCATGTGATCAGGATACTGACGTTGATAATCGCTGCGATGGGGATTATGTGGGTGGTGCCGGAGTGAACACGCAGACAGGTTGGACAGAGACCGGTCGTGCAAGGTTCTGCAGAGCAGACCTGCTTGCCGAAAATAACGTCGAGCCTGGAACCGCGAACACCTTTGTCACTATGCTGATCAGCACTGCTCGCGGTCAAAATCAGCAAAGCCATCTCTCTGTCATCATGTACAACCCTGGCAGAGCCCTGGTCATACCGATCAATAAGTTTTGATCCTGAATGCATGACAGGCTGGCAAGAACGGGGAGACTGACGAGAACGGGGGCCATTCGCTGACCGCGGCCCGACCGACACATTCGCGGGATGGTTGTCGGGCCGCTTTTCCAAGTCGCATTCGATGGTTTCAAACTGACCCACTACCCTCGGCTAACCTTCCATATAAAGGCAATTATTCCGACTATGCCCGCTCGGTATCCAATCTGATGCTGCTATCTCCATTTTTACTTAAAGGGTGACCCGGATGCCATTTTATTTGTCAGCTGTTTTTGGCGCGACCTAAAGTTATGGTTTGAGTGCCGGTAAATTCGAACCCTTTGGGGTTGGAACTGTTGGTGATCAAGACATCGCTGCCATCCCGGTCTTTCCGTCCGCACCGGCAGCTTTTCTGAAAAGACTCTGAGTCAAATCCGGAAAAACAGAGACAACAGTTCCGCTGTCGCTAAATTTCAAAACTCAGAACCGACGCTTGGTCTATAATGCAGCGCAGCAATCGAAGCGGTTGCAACGCTACCTCAATGCCATGCCAATTTGCTTTTGGCGCAGGCAGTTCTATCCAGACACTTGATCCGCAGCGGCAAGTGGATGGCTCGACTTTAAGTCACCTTTTCTACTCGTTAGCTTTGTTCAGTAAAGTTTCTCTGTCTAGCCGCTTATGGAGGTTGAGATGACAGCTTTTGACAATGTTATCAAGCGCCGAGAATTTCTCAAAGGAAGTTTTGCACTGGGGGCCAGCGCCTTCATATTCAGTGCACTTCCGGGCGCAGAAATACTGGCAAAATCCACTATTGGATTTGAGCCGGTGGCGGCCAATGGTCTTGACACCATTACTCTGCCAAAAGGCTTCAGCTGGCAAGCGGTTGCCTCGTGGGGCGATCCGCTATGGAGCCAAGCGCCTGCATTTGACCCGCAATCCCGCGGCACCGCCGCCAGCCAAGCTGCTGCATTTGGCGACAATTGTGACGGCATGGCATTTTTTCAGGTGCAGGACCGCTATTTGCTGGTCGTCAACAATGAATACACCAACCGCAATATCATCTACGGCAATCGCGCAAGCGGCTTGCCGGAAACTGATGATGATGTCCTCAAAGGCATCGCGGCGCATGGTGTTTCTGTTGTTGAATTGACGCGGCGCAATGGCAAGTGGGAAATGGTGCTTGATTCGCCGTTCAACCGTCGAATCACCGCGTCCACCCCCATGGAGATTCGCGGACCGGCACGCGGTCATGATTTGCTCAAGACTGCCGCCGATCCAGCTGGCACGCGCTCGCTGGGCACTTGGAATAACTGCGGCAACGGCATCACGCCTTGGGGCGCCTATCTGGCCTGTGAAGAGAACTTCAACGGCTATTTTTCCACCCCGAGCGAGCCTGAAGCTGAATTATCCGCTGCCTGCAAGCGCTACGGCATCAAGAACAAGGATCGGGGCGATGCCTGGGCACGGGTCGATGATCGCTTTGATGCTGTCAAAAATCCCAATGAGCCGCATCGGGCTGGCTATATCGTGGAAATTGACCCATCTGATCCGAAGTCGACTCCCAAGAAGCGAACTGCAATGGGCCGTTTCAAGCACGAGAACTGCGAAGTCGTCGTGGCAGACAATGGTCATGTGGTCGCTTATATGGGCGATGACGAAAGAGGCGAGTTTATCTATCGTTTTGTTTCCTCTGGCCGATTTGCTGAAGGCTCGAAAGACAACGACAGACTTCTGGACGAGGGAGTCTTGTCCGTTGCCCGATTCGATGAAGACGGCAGCGGCCTCTGGCTTGACTTGACACCGGAGACGACTGGCATGTCGACAGAGGAGATTTGCATCTTCTCCAGATTGGCTGGCAGCAAGGCTGGCGGAACGACGATGGATCGTCCAGAGTGGGTTTCGTCGAATCCCTTCAAAGCCGAGGTGTATTGCTGTCTGACCAACAACAAGAATCGCGGCATCAAGCCGAATGCCGGCGGCGACCCAACCCCTGCAGGCGGTCCAAATCCTCGCGAGGCCAACCGCTATGGTCAGATTGTTCGATGGGCGCCAGCGGGCGGTGATCACACTGCCTCGGAATTTTCCTGGGATCTCTTTGTCCTGGCCGGAAATCCAAATGTTCACAGTGATGCCTACGCAGGCTCGTCCAATGTCAATGCTGACAATATGTTCAACTCCCCTGATGGGCTGGCATTTGACTCTATGGGCAATCTGTGGATTCAGACCGATGGGAACTATTCCAATGAGGGCGACTTCGCTGGAATGGGCAACAACCAGATGCTGCTTGCCGATGTTGGCACCGGACAAATCAGCCGTTTCATGGTTGGACCTCGGGAGTGTGAGGTGACTGGCATCACATGGAGCGCTGACAAGCGTACGATGTTTGTTGGAATCCAGCACCCCGGCGAGGACAATCCGCTTGAGTGTCACTTCCCAGCGGGCGGTGCAAGCGTTCCTCGATCGACAGTGATTGCGATCACTCGCGATGATGGTGGCTTGATCGGCTAATCTGCCAAATTTTCTGTTCGTGCTGACTGTGCGGACAGGCGAGCGATCGCACGGTTTTCTCAAATACGATGCATGGGCTCTCTTGGGAATGAGCATCGTGGGCTTCAAAGTTCTGTCACTCGCATCCAAGCAGGTTCGGCCGCCGCGACCGAATGCCTTTGTGCAAATTCTCCGCTGCTCTGCGGGTATGGCTTCATTTTCCAGCGCTGCGCAAAAATTCAAATCTGCCTGCTAGGAAGCCAATCCGCAAATCGACGGTACCGTCCCGATTGTGATCCGCCGCTCGTCAGCGCCAGACCCATCCGCGAATTATGCCGATACATCACCCTTTTGCTCGCAATGCTCAATTCATCGCTACAATGATCAGGATAGCTTGGATTGAATTCTGATCAGATTTGAGTAATACGCCATGACCGATAAGTTCCCGGCTGCAGATCCGCCGGGCGCAGTGTGCAATGCTGCATCCCCGCAGTCGAGCAAGCGCCGAATTCTGCAAGAAGTTTTCGGCTACGACTCGTTTCGGCCGAGCCAGGAAACGGTGATCGACCTGCTGCTGGCCGGGCACAGTGTTCTGGCTGTGATGCCAACCGGTGCAGGCAAGTCGCTGTGCTATCAGGTGCCCGCCCTGATGCGTGAGGGTGTGACCGTTGTCATCTCGCCTCTCATTGCCCTGATGCGCGATCAGGTCAGTGCGCTCAAGCTCAGCGGCGTCGCAGCCGATACAATCAATTCATCCAGTCCGCCGGAGCAAACCGCGCAAGTATGGGGACAATTGCAGTCCGGTCAGCTGAAACTGCTCTATGTATCACCGGAAAAACTGATGAGTCCAGGCATGCTGGATGCGCTGCAGAGCTGCCAGGTGAATCTGATTGCCGTCGATGAGGCGCATTGCATATCCCAGTGGGGTCCGGCATTTCGTCCGGAATATGCAGATCTGGCCAGGCTGCGTGAGCTGTTTCCCCGAGTGCCGACGCTGGCAACAACCGCGACTGCGGACGAAGTCACCCGTTCCGATATCGTCCAGCGTCTGTTCAACGGTGATGCGCAAGTGCAGGTCCAAGGATTTGACCGACCGAACATCAAGCTTTCGGTCGCGCCGAAAAGCGGCGGCAGCAGGCAGCTGCGGGATTTTCTGATGGCGCATCAGGGCAGCAGCGGCATCGTCTACTGTCTGTCTCGCAAAAAAACCGTCGCCACCGCGGCACAGCTGCGGGACTGGGACTTCAAGGCACTGGCCTACCATGCGGGAATGGATGCCAGCGAGCGTGAGAAACATCAGGGCATATTCATGACTGAGCCGGCAGTCGTGATGGTAGCGACCATCGCATTTGGCATGGGCATTGACAAGCCGGATATCCGCTTTGTGCTGCATACAGACATGCCTGGGTCCATCGAAGCCTATTATCAAGAGATCGGACGTGCCGGCCGTGATGGCGAGCCGGCGGAGGCGCTGCTGCTGTTCGGACTCGACGATATACGCCTGCGGCGGCTGTTCATTGATCAGGAAGATGCCGGTGAGGACCGCCAGCGCCGCGAGCATCAGCGCCTGAGCGCGATGATCGGCTATTGTGAGACGCCGATCTGCCGTCGCCGCACTTTGCTCGCATACTTCGGAGAGCACATCAAGCCTTGCGGCCATTGCGACACTTGTCTCAATCCGGCTGAGCTGATCGAGGCCACGGAATATGCGCGTATGGCACTGTCCGCCATCTATCGCACCCGACAGCTCTACGGCGTTGCGCATATTGTCGAAATTCTGCGGGGCCAGGCAACAGCCAAGGTCATCCGTGCCGGCCATGATCAGCTCCCGACTTTTGGTGTTGGCAAAGAGCTCCCTGCCCAGGAATGGCGCGCATTGATTCGGCAGCTGGTCAGCTCCGGCTGTCTGCTGCAGGATATCTCAGCTTATGGCAGCCTGAAAATCACCGCCGCCGGCATCCAGCTGCTCAAGGGCAATGGCACATTCAAATACCGGCAGCTGGAAATGACCGCGCAGCGCTTGCGCTCATCGCGTTCTGAGCGTCTTTCCCAGATTAGCGAATTAAGTCCGGAAGCCCAGACACTCCTGGACCGATTGAAACGGCTGCGCTTGAAATTAGCCAGGGAGAGAAGTGTGCCGGCCTATGTCATTTTCCCCGACCGCTCGCTGATTATGATGGCACAGCAGCGCCCGGCAACGCATCAGGAATTTTCGAAAATCAACGGTGTTGGAGCTTCCAAGCTGCGTGACTTTGCGGACGTCTTTATCGATGCGATTGCGGACGAGCGCCAAAAACAGCCAGACATCCAATGATTCGCAATAGCGCCGGGGAATTTGAAAATCGCAAGATGAGAGCGAGTCTCGGGCGCTCGCTTCCATCCCCTGGCATTCATCATTAGAGTTTCTGTCAGCCCGCGCTGGGAAATTTCACGGCAAAATGCTTGCGCACTAGGCGCTGATCGGCTGGTTCAGCTCAATCTTGTAACCGTTCGGGTCCTCAATGAAAGCGATGACTCGGGTGCCGCCTTTCATGGGGCCCGGCTCACGCACGAACTTCACGCCCTGTGACTTCAGATAGTCGGCGGTTTTGTACACATCGGTCACCTTCAGCGCCAGATGGCCCCAGGCATTGCCCATGTCATAGGGCTCCTCCTGGTCCCAGTTGTAAGTCATTTCGATCGTCGTACCCTCATCCTCGCCTTGATAGCCGACAAATGTGTTGGTGAAACGGCCCTCTGGATATTCATTCTGGCGCAAGATCCTCATGCCTAGAATACGGGTGTAAAAATCAATTGTTTTTTCCTGATCAAGCACACGAATCATCGTGTGATCAAGTCGGAAATCGGGCTGTCCTTCAGACATAATTTTGACCTCTCTCGTCGGTTGGATTCAGCCTGGGCCGAACTGATTCAGCCACAAGCTCCTGAAATTTTCTTAGACTGTTTTCCCAGTGCGGCGAAAGAAAGCCTCCCGCCGCCGCCACGGGTGAATAGCGTCCGGCCTGCAGCCGCTCGCACATTTCATGGTCTTCAAGATGCACCTTGTGCCAAAGATCGGCAGCTGCTTGAACTTGCTGGTCATCGCAGGGCAAGTGCGCATGCATGTATATTACTCGCTGCTGGGCTGTCTTTGCAACATTGACCGGCGTATTCAGATGCACCCCAAGCTGATTCGGCTGGTAGGTGCCGAGCACAAAATTCGGAAACAGCGTCAGATAATGTGATGTCACGCCCAGTGTGCCCTTGCGCACTTTCGACAGCTCTTTCTTTCCGAGTTCCACAGCGCTGCCCAGGCAGTGCTCGTCGATAACGGTATAGTGACTTGTCAGCGGCTGGTCGGTGGTGTCTTTATGCACAAAGCTGACGTGGTATGGCTCAATAAAGTTTTCCATCAGCAGCTTCCAGTTGCATTTGATATCACCAAAATCAACGGTGGCCACAGGCACAAATTGTGTTACATCCGTCGCGCCCAGCTGACGCTTGATCGGAGCTAGGAATGCCTCAAAATCAGCTGGCTCCTCGGCAAGATTGACGAAAACCCAATCGTGCCAGACTTTGCAGTGAACTGGCAGCAGGCCGTTGTCCTCCAGGCGGAAATCAGCCGGCAGATCATGCGCATTGCTGCCGCCGAAATACGGCGCATGCCGCAGTCGGCCGTCAAGCTCATACGTCCAGCAGTGGTACGGGCACTGAATAATCTTGCCGGCATTCCCCTTCTCATCAATCAGTTTCAAGTTGCGGTGCCGGCAGGCGTTGTGGAAAGCGCGAATCTGATGATCTTTGCCGCGCACCAGAAAAAGCGGCAGGCCGCCGACCGTGACCGGCCTGGCATCACCGACTTTTTCAATCTGATGCGCAAAACCGGCAAATACCCAGCAGCGGGAAAAAACCTCCGCGCTCTCCAGTGCGAAAAAGTTTTCACTCGTGTAGGCGTTGCTCGGCAGACCATGCAGAGTCTGTCCGCTTTGGTCAAATTGATCCAGAAATCTTGAATCCCAGTCCATCTTTCGACTCCTCAGGTTTGCAGATGCAGACTAAAATATTTCATAAATCCCGATGTATTGTGCCATAATATCACGGATCAGCAGAAAAAAGATGAAATGTTTGCGATTCTGACAGCAAATTATCCACAATATTTGATTAAAACGCAATGAGTGCTGCGGAACACAGCGATCAATCCCGAACCAATGGGATTGGCGCGATTGCCGACAACCTGAACCGGCAGATTGTCAAAATGCTGCAGACCGACGGCCGGCGGCCCTACCGGGAAATCGCGCAGGTCCTCGGGGTCTCGGAAGGTACAGTTCGCAATCGTGTGCAGTCGATGAAAAGTGCCGGCACCTTGCGGATTGCTGCCTTGGTCGATCCGGCCGAGGTGCGTTACAGCGCGGATGCGATTGTCGGCATCAAGGTGGCTGCGAATCACGCCGTCAAGGAAGTGGCGGCCCGCCTTGGCCGCTCGCCTGATGTTGTCTATATCCTTTGGGTGTCAGGCCGTTTTGATCTGCTGATTGAGATTGTGACCAACAATTTACGCAATTTCGAAGAATTTTTGGAGCAGGAAATCCATCTGCAAAGCGATATCGCATCCAGCGAGGTGATGTCCGGATTGAAGAATTTCAAAAACCAGTTTTTGCTGAAATATGACTGGAACTGAACAGATGCATTTTCAGCCTGTGATAATCGTGTGACCTGTCAATAACAATCAGATGAGGAGCAAACGCCAATGAAACCTTACATTGAGAACTTCGATGATGCACTGTCTTCCGACGAGCAGATTGCTGCGGTTCGCAAGCGTTTGGAAGCGGCCGGTGTCAAGTACGTTTTTTCTTGCTGGATCGACCTTTTCGGCATCCCCAAGACCAAGCCGGTGCCGATGAGTGATTTTGAGGAGCTGTGCAAAGGCCGCGGCCCGCAGTTTGCAGTCCATTCGGTTTCGTTTGTGCCGGAGCTGACCCCGGCTGACTCAGACCAAATCATGGTGCCCGATCTTGATGCGGTGTACATTTGTCCTTGGGACCGCTCCATCGCGATCATCTTTGCGGATCTTTTCTGGGAAGGCAAACCCTATGATCACTGCCCTCGCCAAGCGCTCAAGCGTGCCGTCCGCGATGCGAAAGACAAAGGCTACGCCGGTTATTTCGGCATTGAGCCCGAATTTATTGCGATGCGCTATGACGAGAATGGCCAGCCTGTCAAAGCGATTGACGATGACCCGCGCAACGGTGTGCAGCCGCGGCGCCAGGCGTTCGGCTACGATGTGGAGTACTCGTTGGATTCCATGCATTTTTTCAAGGATATGATTGATATTCTCGAAGACTTGGGGTGGAATTTGCACGATGTCGTTGCCGAGGGCGCCTATTCCCAGTTTGAGCTCGATTTCCATTACACCGACGCCCTGGAAATGGCGGACCGGCTGGTTTTTCTGCGGATTCTGCTCAAAGAAATTGCCAAGAAGCACGGCATGTTTATCACCTTTATGCCCAAGCCGACGACCGGCGACTGGCGCTCGGGCGCGCATATCAATTTCTCACTGCGCTCAACGGACCGGCCTGACGACAATCTGTTCGGCTCCAGCGAGAGCGGCTGGTCGGATGAAGCCAGCTATGCCGTGGCTGGCCTGATGGCCCATGCTGAGGCGCTGACTGCGATCACCTGCTGCACCGTGAACTCCTACAACGGACTGGTGCCGCGCGTTGGCGGTTTCGAGGGCGGCACCGTGACTTGGGCGCCAACCAACATTACCTACGGGCACAACAACCGCTCGGCGCAGTTTCGTCTGCCGCAGAACCGTTTCTGCATCGAGAACCGTGCCGCCGATATGTGCATGAACAGTTATCTGGGGCTGGCCATGACTCTCATGGCAGCGGTCAAGGGCATTGAGAATAAAATGGATCCAGGCCCGCCTACGGACCGTGACCTGTACCAGATGACGGAGGAGGAATTCCAAGAAGCCGGCATCCGCCGGCTGCCCCGCAATCTTGATGCTGCGATCGCGGCTTTGGGACAAGACGATCTTGCCGAACAAGTGATGGGAGCGGGCATGCGCAAATCATTTATCGCTTATAAAGTGGATGAGTGGGAACGCTATCACCAGACGGTGACGGACTGGGAAGTTCAGGAATATCTGCGGCTCTACTGATCTGGGAGGACCCGATGTCGCAGAGATCAGATCAGACAGGCGAGCGCAGCCGCATCAGCGTGACCGATCGGCTGCGGGCGCTTGGCTGCGAAATTGCGGGCGGCAGGATTGATTGCCAGTGTCGCACTTGACAGCCAGAATGACGAAAGGCAAATGAGTCAATCCGGCCATGATCTGTTTTCTCTGCAGGCATTTGAGCTGCAGTGCGGCACGGTGCTGCCGGCTGCCAATCTCGCCTACAAGACTTACGGGCAGCTTAATGCTGCGCGGGATAATGCGGTTTTGCTGCCCACGTTCTATACTGGCAGTCACGTGCGCAACGAGGGCTTTTTCGGTCCCGGGCGAGCGATCGATCCGGCCCGGCATTTTGTGGTCTCGGTCAATCTTTTTGGCAACGGCATCTCGTCTTCGCCAAGCAATACACCGGCACCGTTTGCGGCGGCCGATTTTCCGCAGATCTCACTTTATGACAATGTCCGCGCCCAGCATCGGCTGCTGACGGAAAAACTCAATATCGATCGGCTGGCATTGGTCGCCGGATGGTCGATGGCAGGCTGCCAGTCTTTTCAGTGGGCTGCCCAGTATCCAGACTGTGTGGATGCAATTGTGCCGTTTTGCGCATCCGCCAGAACGTCGGAGCACAACATTGTCTTTCTCGAGGGGGTCAAGGCGGCATTGACTGCCGATGCGCTTTTTGCCGAGGGGCATTACACGCAGATACCGGAAAAAGGCTTGAAAGCATTCGGCCGGGTGTATGCAGGCTGGGCGTTCTCACAGACATTTTATCGCGAGCAGCTGTATCGGCAAAACGGCTTTGACAGCGCTGAGGAGCTGCTGCAGGACTGGGAGCAGGATCATTTGAGCTGGGATGCCAATGACTTGCTTTGCAAGCTCAAGACCTGGCAGCTGGGCGACATCAGCCTGCAGAGCCGCTACAACGGAAATTTTGCCGCTGCTCTCAGCGCGATCAAGGCAAAGACGGTGATTATTGCCTGCGATAACGATCTTTATTTTCGACCGGAAGATAACTTCATTGAGGTGCAGCAGATCCCCGACGGTGAGCTTCGAATTTACGAGTCACCCTGGGGCCACTGCGTGGCATCGCCGGGCAACGACAAGAGGTTTGAGGAGTTTTTGGATCAGGCGATTCGCGAAGTCCTCCACTAGGCGGCGGATCTCACCGCGAGCGGATTGCCCAGTGCAGGCAGAGCATGGTTGAGAGTCCGAATACAGCAAAGCTGCCCGTTTGAAACAATACGGTACCGTCAAATTGCTGACCGATCGCGGTGCCGACAATGACAGAAATCAATGTCGCAATCGATGAAATCAAGGCGGCCCCCACCCCTGCAATATGGCCGAGAGGTTCCATGGCAAGCGCATTGAGATTGCCAAAAATCGGTCCCAGACAGGCAAACAGCGCTAGCATGTAAGCCATAAACAGCCAGAACGGCGGCAGGCCGTCAAAAACAGCGAACGCCGTCAGCGCGGCAAAAGACAATACGGTGGCGGCTATCGTCGCGATCTGGGCAATAGGATGCATCCCGTGGCGCCGAAGCAGTCTGTCATTCATGACCAGTCCGCACCCGATTGCAAGCGCAAGCACACCAAAATAAAGCGGAAAGAGCGTTCCGGTGGAATAGGCTTCTTGAAAAATTTGCTGTGCCGAGCTCAAATAGCCGACAAAAGGTGCAAAAACAAGTCCCATCGCGAGTGTGTAGATCATCGTCGATCGGGTGCGGCAGAAGTCGGCAATCGCCGCGCCGACAGACCGGGCCGACAGTATCCGGCGATAGTCAGATTTGAGCGTTTCGGGCTGACGCACTGTAAACCAAACCAAAACTGCTGCGGCGGTAGCAAAAAAGGTGCCAAAAATAGATCGCCAGTCGCCAAACCATAAGATGACTTGACCAATCGCGGGAGCGATTGCCGGCACGAGGATAAAGACGGCCATGATGAATGAGACAATGCGCGCCATCTGCTTGCCGCTGAATTGATCGCGCACCAGCGCCATTGTGACACTGCGTGGTCCAGATGCGCCGATGCCCTGCAGGATGCGTCCGACAATCATGGTTTCAAACGTCGTCGCGAAGGCACTGACAAGTGAGCCGATCATGAATACGGTCAAGCCGGCAATGATGGCCGGCTTGCGGCCAATGCTGTCTGACAGCGGACCGAACACGAGCTGGCCGATACCCAACCCGATAAACAAAGCCGTCACGACGAACTGCGCATCGTTGGTTCGCGCGACTTCCAGATCGGCGCCGATTGCGGGCAGCGCAGGCAGCATCGCATCGACTGACAGCGCCACCAAAGACATCAGCAGGGCGGCAAGCGGTACGAACTCAATGGTGCTGAGAGGGGTACCCGTGGATGGAGAATTCATTGCGGGTTTGGTGCGCCGTCAGACTCTGTGATGCAAACGGATCAGAAAGAATCCGTCAGCGGCATTGCAATGTGCCGGCCATCTCTTGAGTGCATCTGTGGAAAGTCAGAACTTGATTTTCTCATCTGAATCTCAGGATCGCAGCAGCAAGATTGCCAGGCACAATGCATGGCGGAGAAGGCTCTTGAGATGAAAATGTGTCACAGCGATGCAGTGCTCGTCTGTGCTTGGTGACCGACCAGGAACAGCTGAGCTGCCAAAGTATCGATATGCTCTGCCCAGGCAAGTCGCTCAAGCCACCCTGCGGGTATCGATTCAATCCCGTATCTGGCGCCGGCTAATTGTCCTGTTACCGCGCCGACTGTATCTGAATCATGTCCAAGGTTCACTGCCGTCAGTATGGCTTGCTCAAACGTATCGCTTGAATGCAATGCCCACAGGGCCGCTTCGAGGGTGTCAACCACATAGCCGGTTGACCGGATTTCAGCGCGCTTTTTGTGTCTGAACGAACCTTGAGCAATTCGCTCAATATTCATAGCAAAGTCAGATTTTTCAGCTATCAATGTCAGTTCAAAATCTCCAGTGCTGATGAGTTCTGTCAAAAGCATCGCAAGCAGTTCGCAGGCATCCAGACATTCAAGTGCGCTATGTGTTGTTCGGGACTGCGCTCGGGCACTCGAGCGAGCCTGCTCAATGTTGCGGCTGAAAAAAATCGGAACTGGAGCCAACCGCATGATTGAACCGTTTCCCGCCGAATCGGGCGCCTCGCTTCCGGCAAGTGGATTGCCCGTATCCATAGCGCACTGCAAGGCAATTGCGGTTGTGATGCCGATATCGAAACAGTAGCCTTGACATGAATTTTCGCCGCCCAGCCGCCAGCGGTTGAATCGATCTGACAGATCTTTTACGTCGACGTGCTTCTTGTCAAGCAGTGAGTCAGCCAGGCACAGCGCCATTGAGGTGTCATCCGTCCATTGGCCAGGTGCCAAGCTAAATGGACCGCCGCCAGCCATATCCGTCAGCGGCTTATACGTGTCTCGAGCTTGAAATTCGAGCGTTACACCCACTGCATCTCCGACAGCGAGTCCGACCAGGCAGCCTCTGGCGCGCTCTAGCGGTGAAATGGATGTTTCGGTTGCCAACTCTAATTGCCCGTTACGCTGTGCAGAGTGCTGACATGATCCTGAAGGCTGAAAGCTGCGCCGCCTGATGGATGGCCCGCTGTATTGCGGCTTGTTCCTGGTTTAGGGCTTGAGCATGGTCGCATTTGCTCATCTTTACGGGGTGCCAGTCATGACGCTTGAATGCCACAGCTGCGGTCTCGCTGTTTGTGATGGCATGCAATAGGCTTTGTATTCTGTATAGCTGCCAGACCTTATCTGTCAGGTGATGCCCATTGTATGGCTATTTGCATGTCTGACCTGCAGGCATTTGACGGTATCGGAAATTTTTGAGGTGAAATATCTTTGACGAAGGTTTTTCTTTGAAGCAGTGATTTGCTAGGGTGTGTTAACGCTACGCAGCGCATCGATGATCAGCGCGAAGACGACGAATCCGAGGTACATGACATCAAGCTTGTCGAAGCGCGAGAACACTCTGCGGAAGCCCTTGAGCCGCCGGAACAGGCGTTCCACCTCGTTGCGCCGCCGGTACATTTTCCGGTCGTATTCCCAGGGAGAGATGCGGCTGCTCTTCGGCGGCACCACGGGCGTGAAGCCGAGGTCGGATGCCAGCCGGCGGGTCTCATCGTCCTCATAGGCCCGATCCATGACGAGCGCCGGGCGGCTCGACGGCCTCTCCAGCCGCTTCAGGAGCTTCCGCCCCTCCGGGGCATCGTGCGCGTTGCCGGGAGAGAGCGCGAAGGCCACGGCGGTCCGATCATCCGCGGCAGCCAGATGAAGCTTGGTGTTCCACCCGCCCCGGGACTTGCCGATGCACTGGGCGCCGTTTTTTTTAGCGCCCCCGTGCCGTCGGGATGCACCTTGATGCTAGTGCTGTCAAGGCTCAGGACCTCGACCCGGATGCGGATCATCCGCTCCCGCTGCAGGTGCTCGAACACGCGGTCCAGGACCCCGTTCCTCGACCACCGGCTCATGCGCGTGTAGATGGTGTGCCAGTTGCCGAAACGCTCCGGCAGGCCGCGCCACTTGCAGCCGTGCTCGGCCACGTAGAGAATGGCGTTCAGCACCTGCAGGCTCGAGAGGCTGACATTGCCCCGCTGCCTCGGCAGCAGCGGGGCAATGCGCTCGTACTGTGCCCGTGTAAGTTCCATTGCCGGTTCCTCCGCTCTGTTCCAGACGACAATCACGGGTGATAATTGTATCATATCCAGATCAAATTGTGTTAACAGGCCCTAGTCTCCATAAACTGCTTGACATATTGTGTGGGTGTCAACTTGACCTGATACCCAAGTTTCTTTAATCCGTGCTCAGTTATGCGATCCGCGGCGAGTCTTCAAGCCAATCTCACAGGCATTTGCTGGCAAAACATCAGTGCTTTAGCTCTTGAGAAGCGACAGATCATCGCCTTGCTGCCCTATTTGTCAACCGTGTGAATTTGAATCACATTGTTAGCTAGATCCACATCGGCCTTGCAGATATTTTGTATATTCTTCATCTGGGCACTGCTTGACGATAGTTAGTTGTTTAACTGATTTATTTCAGTTTGGCACATTATGGTGCCGTTCGACCACCTGAGGGGTATCCATCTCATTTATTCCGTTGATTTTATGAAAACTAAAGAGTTATCTGCCTTTTTTTCAAAGCATCCTACAACCATGCCGAGTCTTAGTAGCTTGGAGAGAGGTTTACTATGTATCGCCTAATCACCATCATCATTATTTCGTTTCTTCTAAACGGCTGTCTGGCAGCCGCATCATTAAGTGTCCGCCAATCTGATCTTGATGCTTGGGCGGGTAAACCGGTTAAGGCTCTGGACACTCATCCCTTGTTCTTGACAATGCGCCTCGAGCGCACCTTTACAGAGGATGGAATTGAAATCCGCAATTATGTCAATGAAGCAACTCGAAACGTATGCACAACAATTGGGTACAACATGGTCTGCAATGAGATTAAAGGAGCATGCAACAATATTTTTTATATTCAAGAAGGGGTTGTCATTGAGTATAGACCTACCCCCTCAGGTAAGGTGAGATGCTATACCGACGACAGAACAAGGCCGCAAAAAGTGCTGTGATGAAGGTGATAAATACTATCTGACTTTATCGTTTCTCGAAAAGATCGTTTTTCGCATAGTCCTAAAGAGGATTATGATGGCATTAGAAGATGGTGAGATTGAAAAATTGAGCCAACGAATGCCTGCCATGAACAGCGATTTGATATGGTACTATCAAGCGGCCATCCTCGCTGTCCTCAACCGCCGCTGATAAAGTACAAACATGAATATGCTGCATGGTACTTGGGTGGCAGATGGCGGTCCGAATTTCGACAACCGCGGCAAATTTGGAGTCTGGCTGGAGATCTACGGAGACGAAAATTCACCAGCCGGGATTCATCCCGCCCACCTCTCGAAACACAGTTCGCTGGCTGACCTGACTATCAAAGATCACGTTGTCAGCGATGTGATCAACGCTTATGCAGATACTCAAGGCACGATTCTTTATGCGAGTTTGCCCAGTCAAGCTGGGCGCCCGCTTCCGAGTCTGGAAATATCCCATCTGACCGGAGAAGCCATTCCCAAGAATTGTGACTGGCAAACTTGGGAGATGCGCGTCATGCACATCACAGAGCCGCTCAAGTTCCTGCGAGACTTGCGGTTCGCGGCGAGCTTTGGGCAGTCGCAGGTTCGACTCAGCAGTGTGATCAATTTCTGGGTCCAATATGCCCAGCAGTTGCGAAACCTGATTCGTCAGGATCAGTATTTGCCCGCAATGAAATGTCATCAATTGGGCAAGCGTGGATTCCCAACCGAGCGTTCATGCCGGATGGCAGCCGGCAGGGGAGCTGTACGAGCGGAGTCTCAAGGAGTTTGCTGTCTGCATGCCTGGCCTGTGTGCAGCGGTCAGCAGCGCCAAGCCGAAACGAGGCGCCGCTGGCAAGACAGATGTATTTTCCGCTGAAGAAATTCTGCGGCACTTTTCCGAACAGCAGGTCAATGAAATTGTCTCCGCGACACCGATGACAGCTCAGATTCTCAACCAAGTTGAGGGCACCTGGCTCTCTGCAGCGCTTGCAGGTCGAGCGCAAAGGGCCGGAGACAGAAGAGCAGATAGCGCCGATTACGATGCTACGCTCGAAGACTGGAAGCAATGGCGTTTGTGGCAGCGGGAAATTGCCGGTCGGAATCTGGGGGTTCAAGATACTGGATTTGTACTCGGAATCCGGCTTGATCACAGCGATGAGTCCGGGGACGGAAGCTGGCGACTCAACTTTTTCGCAGCCTCCAGCGAAGATCCTTCGCTGAGAATTGACCTGGAGCAATGGTGGACAATGTCCGAGGCTAAACGCTCGCAGTGGCTGAAGCGCTTCGGAGATCAGTTTGAGCGCCATCTGCTGGTGAGTCTGGGACACGCGGCGCGGGTCTGTCCTTTGCTCTGGCAGGGCATGGAGACTGAGCATCCCTCGGGTGTCGATGTCGACCTTGAGATTGCTTATGCTTTTCTAAGAGATGATTCCCTGGTGCTTGAGTCAGCTGGATTCCGGATTCTGCTGCCGAGCTGGTGGATGCCGCAAGGGCGAAGACGCGCCCGCATCAAGGTGATGGCATCAGGCAGGCCGCAGTCATCGCAGTCAGGACAAAGCCTCGGTATGCTCAATCTGCCGTCGCTGGTGGATTACAGTTATGAGCTGTCCGTTGGTGGCGAGCCAGTATCGGAGCAGGAGTGGCAGGAGTTGATCCATGCCAAGCTGCCACTTGTGCGTTTTCGCGGCGAATGGATGGAAATTGATCGTACGCAGATGCAAGAGATGCTGGAGATGCTGCGCAGGCAGGACGTGGCAGTCGACGGACACGCCTTCGGCGAAATGCTCGGCCGAATGGCAGAGGCTGACGAAAATGTGGTGGAATATGCGTTCGACGAAGTTCTGCACAGTACTCTGCAGGCACTCCAGCAGCAGGCGGGCATCAAGGAATTGCAGGATCCGGCAGGACTGAATGGCGGACTGCGGCAGTATCAAAGGCGCGGACTGTCATGGCTTGCGACGCAGGAGGCCCTGGGGCTCAATCCATGTCTCGCTGACGATATGGGGCTCGGAAAAACCATACAGGTCATCGCACTGCTGCTTTATGAAAAAGAGAAAATTTTGAGCGAAACTGGAGGCGAGGAAAAGGGTTTCATGTCGACTCTGCTGATTGCGCCGACATCAGTTCTAAGCAACTGGCGCAAGGAAGTGGAAAAATTCGCGCCGCAACTGAAGTGCCTGATTCACCATGGCAGCGGCCGTACGCGCGATGCCAGCGAGCTCAAGGAGTCAATTGACGGCATTGACATTATGATCACCTCATTCACAATTGCGAGTCGGGACCGTGCGTTGCTGAAACAGTTCAAATGAAATGGCGACGAATTGTGGTCGATGAAGCGCAGAATATCAAGAATCCCAAGACAGCCCAAGCCCGCGCAATCTGCTCTTTCAGCGCGCCGCTGCGCATGGCTTTGACCGGTACGCCGGTCGAAAACCGCCTGACCGATCTTTGGTCATTGTTCAACTTTCTCAATCCCGGTTATCTGGGCACAGCGGCCCAGTTCAAGCGAGCTTATGAGATACCGATCCAGCGAGACAGCAGTCATGAGCGACTCACGCAGCTGCAGCGATTAGTCAGTCCGTTCATTTTGCGGAGACTCAAAACCGACAAGTCAATTATTGCCGACCTGCCAGACAAGCTTGAGCAGAAAGTCTATTGCAATCTGACTGTGGAGCAGGCGTCGCTGTACCAGGCGGTAGTCGATGATGTCAAAGACCAGCTTGAAGAGGCCGAAGGCATACAGCGAAAGGGACTGATGCTGTCAACACTGATGAAGCTGAAGCAGGTTTGCAATCATCCGGCGCAGTTCCTGCAGGACGGCAGCGCTTTCAGTGAGGCTCGGTCACACAAGCTCACGCGACTGATTGACATGGTTGGCGAGGCGCTGGCAGAAAATGACAGCATGCTGGTGTTCACCCAGTTCACCGAAATTGGCCATCAGCTTGAGCTGCTGCTGCGCCGAAGATGCGAGTGTCCGGTTTACTATCTGCATGGCGGCACCAGTCGCAAGCGCAGAGAGCAGCTGATTGACACTTTTCAGGATTCGGAAACACCGGCTGGCATATTCATCCTCTCGCTCAGGGCGGGAGGCGTCGGCATTACACTGACGCAGGCCAATCACGTTTTTCATTTCGACTGCTGGTGGAATCTGGCTGTTGAAAATCAAGCTACCGACCGGACTTATCGCATTGGTCAGGCAAAGACTGTGTTCGCGCACAAGATGGTAACACTGGGCCTATTGGAAGAGCGAATTAACCGGATGATCGAGGAAAAGCAGGCGCTGGCGGACAGCAATGCCGGGACTGATGAGAACTGGCTGTCGAAACTGGATAATGCCTCATTTCAGCAGCTCATTCAGCTCAACCGCGAAGCTATTATGGAGGTGTACGAAATGGTGAAAATGGCGTGTACTTGGTGGGAGGATAAATTCCTGGAAGTTTTGTCAGTCAGTATGGATATCGGTCGGCTGAAACGCGGGCGGCCCTATGCAGGCCCTCGACGAATTCTGGACTTTGAGATCAAGCATGCCATGGTGAAAGCAAAAATCCGCGGCAATGTGAACCCTTATTTTGGTGTTTACAAAGAAGCGCGCTACGACGTGACAGTACGACTGAAAGAATGCTCAGGTGCCGATTGGGATGCGATTACAGACAAAATCAGTCGCAACGCGGCATGAAAGCAGGGCGGCTCAGATATGCCTGCAGAATATCACGCCCACCGTTACTGCACCCCGATCAGCAAACTGCGTATGGACACCGATATCAATGAGTTTTGGCAAGGCTCGAACCCGATACCTCAGGTTGTCAGCTGCGGCGGCGCGGTTACGCCCGCTATTCTGGTCAAGCGGGGCGGGGATTATCCAGCCTTCTGGCACCGTGACAAATCTTTTGTTGAGTTTATGGAAACCGTGTATTTGCGTGTTGCAAAACAGAACAAATCAGTATTGTAGTGTCGGCGCAACTGACTCCTCGCTGGGATTTTCGATATGATGCCATTGTGTTTTCAGGAGGCGTTCAGAACGTGCTGTGTCGCCCGGGGTGATGCGCAAAATCCTGGCAGCCTGCCTGCCGGCTCGAGTTGAGTGTCCGCTAGCAGTGCTGATCACACTCGGCGGACCTGGCGATTCTCCAGCCGAATAGCGGACTCGCGGAATTCATCCACGATGCGAGCGCTGAATTTGCAAGCGTAACTGGCTTTGTGACAGGCTTGAAACCTCAGTGAATCAGTCAAAAGCTTCCCCTTCAGCGGTTACGAAACCAAAAACTGTAAAGCCAGCTGCAACAATCCCAATGATCGCTAGAATCATGGTGTAATCGCGCCGTGCCATATCAGTACGTAATCGTTCCATATCGGTGCGCCATCGCTCCATATCCGCACACAATCGTTCCAAGGCAGATTCGGATTCGGCCTGTCTGGTTTTCATATGCTCCTCCAGTACGTCAATTCGCTTGTCAAGTTCGTGGTATTGGCGGTTTTCCATGGTCTCCTGCTTGGATTTGACAGTGTTCCAGATGATTCTGCTGGCTGCTCCGTCCTTGTGAGCGATTGCTGCACAGGCATCTCAATCGAAATCTGCAAGCTGCTTTGAGCATGTGCGCTATCAATAACTGCCATCTGCGATGGATCTTGGCAGGTATACAAGCAATCAGGTCCACGGTTCGGAAATTTGATTCGCCGCACACAGGATGCGGCTCAAATTCGAAACCTGAGCATTCAGTTTATTTTGATTTTGTTGTGAATTTCTGTGTTTTGGAAGCTGAATTGAGTTGAGGATTTCACTTTGCTTTATGCATAGTTTTGGGAATTACATACGAAAGTAACGAAACAGCTGCCCGCCGGTCCGGTCGGGCAGGGCCGAGCGATTCCCGATCGGGGCGCTGGATCTTGACGGGCTGAAGGATGGTCCTTGGGAATTCACGCAGTGGGCCAGCTTGAGAATCACCGAGCGGGGCCGGGAAAAGGGCGGCCCGCAGACCGCCCCTCCAAGGTGTCCGGTCGGGCAGCGGTCAGTTCGTGGTGCAGCCCAGCTCGGTCCGGCGCGCGTCGGGGAGGATGTATTCGTAGCCGTCCGCGCTGTCCGTCCTGGCCCACTGGCCGGAACTGTTCCGCGCCCCGCACTGGCAGGCCCGAACCGCATTCATGCCGCCGCCCAGACGAACGCCGCCAATGGCAAAGCAGCCGGTCGCACCGAGCGGGTCCGTCCCGAGGTTAAAGCCTCCCTGCTGACCGTAGTTCAGACTGGGGCCCATCTGGAAGCATTTCCTTGACAAGTTTGTTGATCCGCCGCCTCCCACGGTTGTCCAAAGGGATGCAGAATAGGATTCTCCCGGTTTCAGGTTGGGAACGGTGATGGTTTGCCTCTCTACATCATTGTCGGCCGTAGCAGTTCCGAGATTATGAGTTGCGATTCGATTTCCAGTTCCATCATTGACCTCGAATCTAAGGGTGAAACTTGTGTTCAGAGGCCTTGCTGTCACTGTTCGGAGCCAGCTCAGAATATATTGATGCCCTTCTATCTCGACCGAGGTTGCGCCGGGTTCCAGTCTTTTGACGGTAAATCGAGCAGTCTGCGATTCCGATACGCTCGATGGGCAGGCATTGCCTCCTGTCTTGCCACTGATGGGTGTGTAATCCACCTGCGCCGTCGCGGGCGCGGCCAAGGCGAGGGCCGCTAGCACGGAAGCGACCAGTGTTGTTAATTTAGCGAGGGGGGGGGGTAATTTGATAAATTCAATCATTTGCGTTATCCTCTGAATGAATTTGGATTGATATATTATACTATTTATACTGAAGTTCTGAGCGATTCATGAATGGAATTTCAACGCAATCATGCACATGCCGAAGTCGATGTCCGCGCCCTCAAGCCAGCAACGGTTCTTCATGAGTAAACGCCGTGATCCTATCAGCTTTCGAAAAGCAAGGGAAATTTCAAGCGGGACACTGCCGAAACTCTCCATCTTCTTTTTAACGGCCTGGCCGGGCACGTCAATCTTGATCCCTTCCTTCCTCCCGGCCTTGGTCGGCTGGCAGCCGATCCGGCTGTTTCGTTGCGATCGTATGTAATCCCCATAGTTTTGTACACTAAATCTACAAACGAAATTGATCTCGTAACTGATTTCAAACCTCAGCGAATCAAAAGCTTACCCCTCAGCGGTTACGAAACCAAAAACTGTAAAGCCAACTGCAACAATCCCAATGATCGCTAGAATCATGGTGTAATCGCGCCGTGCCATATCGGTGCGTAATCGCTCCATATCCGCACGCAATCGTTCCAGGGCAGATTCGGATTCGGCCTGTCTGGTTTTCATATGCTCCTCCAGTACGTCAATTCGCTTGTCAAGTTCGTGGTATTGGCGGTTTTCCATGGTCTCCTGCTTGGATTTGACAGTGTTCCAGATGATTCTGCTGGCTGCTCCGTCCTTGTGAGCGATTGCTGCACAGGCATCTCAATCGAAATCTGCAAGCTGCTTTGAGCATGTGCGCTATCAATAGCTGACCCCAGCAAGTATACAAGCAATCAGGTCCACGGTTCGGAAATTTGATTCGCCGCATCAGAAGATGCACCTCAAACCCGAAACCTGAGCGAGCGGGATGGCATCAATTTGCCGGGCGAACGCGGATTCAAATCAGCACGTCCGCCAGACAGGTGCAAGTGATCAAGCGGTGGCGGGGGCTGAGGTGTAGGCTGATCCGTACCCATAATCCCGAGAGGCGCTCAGTTCAGACAGCTCGGGCTTTTTGTGGAATTTGCCATCTTGCATAATCATCACCAGCCGGCTGCGGTCTTGAAGAATTCTCACATCCGAGAGCGGATCCCCATCAACGAGCAGCAAGTCAGCCAGATATCCCTCTCGAATCATGCCTAGCTCATCGCCCATGCCCATGATTTCGCCGCCATAGCGAGTGGCCGCCATAATCGCCTCCATTGGCGTCATGCCAACCAAGTCAACAAAATACTCGATGTCTTTTGCATTGGTGCCATGCGGGGTCCAGGCAAATCCATAGTCGCCGCCGATCAGAACGCGGATGCCGCGCTTGTGCATATTGCGCATGCTCTCGACTGCGGCCTCAAGCTCCCGCTCATATGCTTCGGTAATCGGTGTGCCCGGCTGGATGCCATATTCGCCCGCATTGCGCGCTGTGTTGATCAGCCAGGCCAGACCCGGTGCGACAAAATGCTGGTCTTTGGCCGCTTCCAGTTTATCCAGAGTCTCCTCATCCGTAAATGAGGCGTGAAAAATAAAATCAATGCCAAACTCAACACATTTTGCCACAGATTCTTTCGAGCGCGCGTGCGCCGCCAGGTTTTTTCCGCGCGCTTTCGCCTCGCGGACCGCCATGGCGATCTCCTCATCCGAGAATTGATTGTGTTTGGCGGGCATTTCCGTAATCTCTTCGCCTGACAGGTTGATCTTGATGGTATCAACGCCCCATTTGATCAGTTCTCTCACCGTACGCCGAATCTCTTCGGGTCCAGAGACCACAATGCCAAGATTCAGTCCCTCATGCGGAATATGCGGCAAACTGGTATCCCCAAGCCCGCCAACCGAAGTGATTTCAGGTCCAGCGGCAGTGTAGCGCGGTCCGGGAAACTTTCCTTCATTGATTGCGTTTCGAATCACCACATCCAATCGGGCTTTCGCCGCCGCCGCTCCGCAGCCTGCGGTAAATCCTGAGTCAATCAGAACTTTGGCCATCTCAATGCAGTTGATGACATGCTCCTCGACCGGCATCATCTGGATCGGCGCGATGCCGGGGGCGTTATTCCAGGACAGGTGCAAGTGCGCGTCAATCAATCCCGGCATCAAAGTCATGCCGCGCCCGTCAATGCGCAGGCCGCTGCCATTGCTCCATGAATAGCCGTTCCGGTCGGATCGGGCCACCGATTTGATCCGGTTGCCGGAAACTGTTACATCTCCGCTGTACGGCAATTCGCCTGTGGCATCAAGAATTCGAACATTGGAAAAAACAATTTCCTGACGCGGTGCGCCGTGACTGCTGCCGTTCCAAGACGTGCCATTGCTTGCCATTTTCCAGAACCTCTGTCGCAGAATAAGTGGTTATGTCTGGACCTGCCAGATGTGATTGCGCAGCAAGTCAATCGAATCACTGACCGCCTCTAGCATGATCCAATGCCCAGCATTGCTGATGACTTGTATTGTAGCATTCGCGATCCGGTTTGCAAGCTGCTGACCCATGGCCACAGGGGCAACCGCATCGTCCTGTCCGGCAATCAGCAGCGCTGGACAGTGAATTTCGCGGTGCGCCGCCATGCGCGCCTCGCTGAGCGCCTCGCAATGGGCTGCGTAGCCGTTTGGATCCTGCCGCATCAGGCTTTCGCGTACGAAAGCGGCAGCGGCCGGATGACGAGTGCGGGATGATGCGCTTGTGGCGCCGGCCACAACCGCATCGGCGATGGCTTGCATGCCCTGCTCGCGTACGGCTGTCGCTCTGGCTTTCAGCGCATCGCGAGCCGCCGCCGGCGGCTCGAGAATTGCGCCGAGCAGCGTCATGCTCAATACCATTTCCGGCCGGTTCACGGCGAGGTATTGGCAGATCAGGGTGCCCATGGAATGTCCAGCAAAATGAGCTTTTCTGATTTCCATGGCTCGCAGCGCATCGGCGAGCGCTGCTGCCATTCCTGCCAAGCTTGGATTTCCAGGCCGATACGGGGAGCGGCCGGCGCCCGGCAGATCAGGACGCACCACCCGACAGCCGCTCAATGCGGGCAGCAGCGTCTGAAAACTGTTGGAAGTGCCGCCGAGGCCGTGCACCATAACCACGGCAGGTCCGCTGCCTTGGTCTTCAAGCGCCATGCTGCCAAATCGAAAATCCGCCATCACCAGACCTCAACCGGATTCTCCAGCGTTCCGATGCCGTCAATGACCATCTTGACCCGATCGCCGGCGGCCAGGAAGCGCGGCGGATTGAACCCGATGCCAACACCAGCTGGTGTTCCGGTGGCAATCACATCGCCCGGCAGCAGTGTAATGCCGTTTGAAATGGCAGCGATAATTTCCTCAACACTGAAAATCAAAAGTCCAGTATTGGAATCCTGACGCAGTTCATCATTGACGAAGCTGCGCACTTGAGTGTCAGCCAGATCAAGTTCGTCACGCAGAACTGCCCACGGCCCCATGGGGCAGAAGCTGTCTTGTGATTTGCCGATCAGCCATTGACTGTGAGCGCTCTGCAAGTCTCTGGCGGTGACATCGTTGATGATGGTGTATCCCCAGACATGCTCAAGTGCAGTCTCAGCAGGAATGCGGCGCCCCGCTTTGCCAATGATCACTGCCAGCTCCACTTCATAATCGATCGCAGTCGAAACCTCCTTGTCGATGCGAATGGGCGCTTGCGGCCCGATTACGCTTTGCGGCACTTTGGAAAAGACAATCGGCGCCTGCGGCACATCGCTTCTGGCGGTTGATTTGCCGAATCCAGAGGCGGCGAATTCCTTGATGTGATCATGGTAGTTGATGCCCACGCAGAAAATGTTTCGCTGCGGACAAGGGAGCGGCGCTAGCAGCTCCACGTCAGCGAGCGCGAGATCTTGTCTCACATCCGGGAGCGGCTTTCCAATCAGTGCGCCAACGCCTGCTTGCTGTGCCGACTCAGCAGGTGTGTCAAAACAGCGGATTACACCCTCAGTGTCGTCTGCAATTCCCAAATGCGGAACTGAGTTCCATCGAAATGCGGCAATTTTCATTGTAGCTTGACCCCAATTGAGTGGTTTGATCCATCACCGAGCGCACTGCGCGGCGCCTTCCCTTATGCTCCAATCAGCACAACCGAGCCGGTTGTTTGCCGAGATTCCAGTGCACGGTGTGCGGCGGCTGCATCTTGCAGCGCAAAGGTCTGGCCGATGCTCACCTGCAATACCTTTTTGTCCAGTGCTGCGAACAGCTGCTCGGCGGCCGCCGCAACTTTGTCCGGCGTATCGGTGTAGTGGACGTAGCTGGGGCGCGAGACCGTCGCCGATTTCGAGGCAAGGGAGCTGATATCCCAGCTGCCAATGTCGCCCGATGCCTGTCCGTAGCTGACCAGGTGACCGCAGCTGGCAAGCGCGTCGACGGATTGCGCAAAGCTGTCGCGCCCGACGGCATCGAAAATGACATCTGCGCCGCGGCCATCGGTTAAATCCCGGACTTGATCTGCCAGACTCATCGGTCCCGGGGTGACCACATGCTGTGCGCCAGCTTGGAATGCGGCCTGAGATTTGTCCGGACTGGAGGTCGCCCCGATAACTGTTGCTCCCAGATGACGGGCCCACTGGCACAAAAGATTGCCGACTCCGCCCGCCGGGGCGTAGACCAGTACTGTCTGTCCAGCCGCAACGCGATGGACCTGGTGCAGCAAAAACTGGGCAGCAATGCCTTTGAGCATGACCGCTGCAGCGGTCTCATATGTCAGCCATTGCGGGATCGGTATGACTAAAGCCGCATCCATGGTGCGCACCGTCGTATAGGCGCCGGCTGGCAGGCAAGCGTAAGCGACCCGCTGGCCGGGAGCAAGATGAGTGACCTCAGCGCCGACATCAATGACCTCGCCTGCCGCCTCAAAGCCTGGAATGCCCGGTGGCGCCACCAGCTGGAAATAACCGGTCCGACAGTAGATGTCAATGTAATTTACGCCTATGGCTCGCTGCGCGATGCGAACCTGTCCGGGGCCGGGAGCGGGCGCTGCGATCGGTTTCGCCTCCAGCGCCGCGGGTCCGCCAAAACGACGAAGCACCATGGCCTGCCCGCTGCGCGACTCGCCCTCGTGCGGCTGACCGCTTGTCACTGTTGCGGCTGTGCTTGAGCGGTCTGTCTTTGCGACCGCCTCAGCTCGCACCGCCTCAAAACCGGCTGTATAAACCCCTTCGGCCACCAGTTCGGCCAGTTCCTGCTCGCGTCCGGGCGGCGTGTCGAATTTAGAGCTCCATGACCAAAAAGTTGAGTCCTGATCGGTGACGGGCCGCAGGCGCACTTCGGCCACATAGTTGAGCAGGGGAACATCGGCTTCAACAATGGCATAGCGGAAACTGTAATCCTGATCCGAAAGCGTCAGCAGCCGCTCTCGAATGCGCTCGCCGCCAGTGAGGCTGAAGTTGCGGACGCTGCCGACTTGATCAGGAGTTCGAAAGTTCTCAATGTAGCTTTGAGCGACTGCCGGATGCCACTGATCGTGGGCATTGAAATCACGCAGCAGCCCCCATACGATTGCGATCGGCGCATCAATCACGGTGCTTCTGCTGACAGCAACCATATCAGCGTCCGAGCCGCTGCTTCAGTGCATCGAGCCCCATCTGGAATACACCTTGTCCAATCAGATCAATCAAGGCCGCAGAGCGCGACGGCGCACAGTCAAATTCAGCTGACCATTCGGCAAACGTGCGGTCGCGGTCTGTGACTGGCGTGAGCTTGAGCGTTGCGATATAGTTGTCGACCTCCATCGGACTTTCCAAGATTGCATAACTGACGCTGAAGTCGTAGTCCGACAAGGCAAGCAGCCTCTCGCGAATAAAACTGCCGTCCTGCAGCCGGAATGCCCGCACACAGCCAACCTGGTCAGCCGGTCCAGAGCCTTCGATATGGCTGTCAGCAACGCTTGGGTGCCATCTCGGCAAGCCGTTGAAGTCGCGAATCGACTCCCACACCCGGGCCGCCGGCGCGTCGATCACACAGGAGGCGTACACTTGAGTCATCGCCGCTCAGCCCTCTTTCTTGCCGGTATCACGATGTTGCTTTTTGGCCGCATCCCGCAGAGCCTGGGCTTCCCGCGCCGAGCGAAATATATCGCCCATGCCGGTGATGTTCGAGCCGGATACGCCGATATCCCTCATCATCTCATCGATGAGCGGCGCTTGCGCCCGGTAGCGAAGCGCGCTCTCAATGACCTCATCGGTGGGCGAGCGCTGGCTGCCGCCGCCATTGCCGAGTCCGTCAACATGCAGAATCTTGATGCCTTCAATATTTTCCATTGGCTTCACACTTTCGCGCACAATCCCCTCAATCCGCTCAATCAGCTTGGCGCGCAGCAGACTGCTTCGGGCATCGGGAGAGAGGATGTTTTCTGCCTCATTTTTGAGCCGCTGCGCTTCAGCCGCCACTGCCGATGAGACTTTTTCAGCCTCAGCCATGATCTTGGCTGTATCTGCGTCTTTTTTCGCCATCAGCCGGTCCACTGCGGCGATGCGCTCAGCAGTCTGGGTCTCACGCACTGTGATCACCTGCTGCTCGGCCTCTACGGCCTGCGCTTTGGCCGCTTCTGCAGTCGTTCGGGCGGCCGCTTCCTCGGACTGTTTGGCGAGTATGCTGATCTGGCGATCAATCTCGGTGAGCTCCAGCACTTTGCTGCGCTCAACCTCAAGGCGCTTGAGCTCGCGGTCACGATTGATGCGCTCCTCCTCAAGCTCATGGTCGGACGCGATGCGGGCTCGCTCGACCTCCTCGCGCGCGCTGATCTCGGCTTCCTCAACATTGCGCCGCTGTGCAATCTGCTGCGCGCGAACTCGCAGGTCGCGCTCAATGCGCGAGACGCTGATCGTCTCATCCTGATCGATGCGCGCCTGCTCGACGGTTTTATCGGCGGTCAGCTTGGTCACCTCGATTTCCCGGTTGCGGACAATATCCTGCGCTTCCATCTCCTGCTCAGCGAGAATTCGAGCTTCACGAACTTGTCGTTCCGAAACAATTTTCGAGCGTTCCAAATCCTCTTTGGCTGTGATGTCGGCATGCTCAACCTCATGCTGCTGTTTGATCTGGTGCACCCGCACCTGCCGCTCGCGGTCGATTTTCGCCTGCTCAAGTATCCTCTCATTTTCAATGCGGATTTTCTCGACTTCCTCACGCGCCTGGATTTCGGCAGACTCAACAACTTGCTGGCGGCTGATCTCACGCTCGCGTGTGCTTTGCTCGCTTTCGATTTGTGATTGCGCGGCTTGCGCTTCCTCCTGGGCGCGCTTGCGCTGCACAGCCGCCTGCTGCTCGGCGCGCATCGACTCCAAGGCCAGCGCCTGATCCAGTCGCGAGCTTTCGCTTGCCTGCTCAAGTTTAAGAGTCTCCTGCTCCGCCTTGAGATTGCGGCTGCGGATCTCGACCATCGACGACTGCTCGATGTCGTTGCGAAGCTTGCGCCGGCTCTCAATTTCCTGAATCAGGTTGGTCATGCCTTCGGCATCAAAGCGGTTGGATGGATCGAAGAACTGCAGATGGGTCTGGTCTAAATCGGTAATCGCAACGGACTCCAGCTCAAGACCGTTTTGCGCCAGCGCCACTTTGGCGCGCGCCTGCACTTTTTCAAGCATCTCACCGCGATTCTCATGCATCGCATCCAGGCTCATCTCGGCGGCTGCAGAGCGCAGCGCACCGACAAATTTACCCGACAGAAGCTCTGCGAGCTGCTCCGCTTCCAGCGTTCTTCTTCCTAAAGTTGATGCGGCCGCTGAGACGGCCTGCTCTTCTTGAATCACGCGCACGAAAAATTCCGTCTCCACATCGACACGCATGCGATCCCGGGTAATCAGCGCCTCCTCTTGAGTGCGCGAGACAGGTATTCGCACGACATTGAGATTGACGGGCGTGACTTCGTGGACAATCGGCAGCACCAGCGCACCCGAGTTGATGACGACTTTCTCGCCGCCGAGACCAGTGCGCACAAAAGCCAGTTCCTTGGTGGAGCGGTGATACAGCCAGTGCAGCAGATAGACGGCCACTGCAATGACCACGATTGCGACGATAAGCCACAAAATCAGAGTTCCGATAATGCCAGCATTCATGATTCAGTCTCCTCTGCAGTGAGTTTTTATCGCTTTGAATTCTTTAGTCTGATTCGTCAGTGCGATTTCAGTCGGCAGCCGCTCCATGGAGGATGCGCCGTAAAATCCGTGACAGTACTGCGTATTCTGCAGGATGAATCGGGCATCTTGCGGCATCGACACCGGTCCGCCATGGACCAGTACCAGGACCTGCGGATTGATCTCCAGCGCCGCGCTCGCCCAGGCATCGACGATTGCCGGACAGTCGGCCAGTTCCAGCGCGGCCTCGGCTCCGATCGAGCCGCCGGTTGTCAGGCCCAGGTGACAGACAATAATATCGGCGCCCGCCTCAGTCATGGCTCTGGCATCGTCTTGTGAGAACACATAGGGCGTCGTCAGCAGATCTTTGCTGCGGGCCAGCCGTATCATTTCGACTTCTTGCGAGTACGCCATTCCGGTGGCCTCCAGATTGATGCGAAAAGTGCCGTCAATCAGTCCGACTGTCGGGAAGTTCTGCACCCCGGCAAAGCCGATCGCCTTGACCGCATCCAGATAGTGATCAAACAGACAGAATGGATCCGTGCCATTGACGCCAGCTAGGACAGGGGTATGCTCAACCACCGGCAGAACCTCGCTCGCCATCTCCATGACAATCTCATTGGCATTGCCGTACGGCATCAAGCCCGACAAAGAGCCGCGCCCGGCCATCCGGTAGCGTCCGGAGTTGTAAATGACGATCAGATCAATGCCGCCGGCTTCCTCGCACTTCGCGGAGAGCCCGGTTCCGGCGCCGCCGCCGATGATCGGTTCATTGCGTTGTTTCATGCCCTGGAATTTTTCCAGCAGCTGCTTGCGTTCAAATTGTGCCATAACTGTACTGCGCAGGTTGTGAGCGGGTTGACGGTTGCGGGTTCATATCATTCAGCGCCTGCACTGCAGCTGCTGCAAAAGCCGGCTCGTTGATGTGCCAAGGCAATCGAATAAGACGGCGCTTGGAAGTCTGCAGGAATTGCTCGCTGACAGCGTCAAACAGCGCCGCATCAGCTTCCGGGTCGTGAAACGGCTGCCCGGGCGCATCCAGCGCAGAGACGCCGGCTTCGGGAATCAGGAAACGCACGGGGCCTGGCATCAGGTTGATGCGGCTGGCAATCCACTCACCCATGCGGCGGTTTTCGTCAGCGGTGGTTCGCATCAGAGTCACGTTCGGATTATGCTCCACAAGGGTGCGGCTGCGATAGCGCTCGGGCACTGTGTCGCGCGGGCCGAAATTGACCATGTCCAGTGCGCCGACGGAACCCACCCAGGGGGTTTCAGTGCGAATGAAAGCGCCGAAACGATCTTCATCGGCCGCAAAGACACCGCCCATCATCATATCGCAGATTTCGGTTGTCGTCAGATCCATCGCGGCAGCCAGCAGACCGCTGTCGGCGAGTTTTTCCATGGAGCGACCGCCGGTCCCGGTCGCGTGCATGACATAGCAGTCATACTGGTCGCCGATCAGCTGCAGAACGTTTTGCACCGCGGTCGTGGTGACGCCGAACATCGTCAGAGCCAGTCCAGGTTTGGCAGCAGTGTCCGGTGCGTCGTTTGGCTGCAACTCGCGGTTTTGCCGGACCATGCCGACAATGGCGTGGGCGCCGTTCGACATCACCTGTCTCGAAATGCGATTCAGTCCCTGAATATCTGCGACAGAATACATCATCATGATATCGGCTGCGCCGACATAGGCGCTCACGTCACCTGAGGCGACTGTGGAGATCATGACCTTTGGCGTACCGACCGGCAGGGCCTGCATCGCCGGGGTTACCAAAGAAGTGCCGCCGGAACCGCCGGCGGAAATGATGCCTGCCACATCATTGCAGGTTCGCAGGTAGTTCTCAAACGCGATGCTCATGGCGCGGACGGACGCTCCGCGGTCCTGGCGGGCGGCGCTATGGGTCGCTGCCGGGTGATAGGCCGCGACCATGTGAGGCGGAACATCGCAGGCAGAAGGCTTGCCTGAAGTCGAAAGATCGATCGTTTTCACTGGCAGGCCGGCGGCGGCAATGCAGCTGCGAATGTAGTTGAGCTCTTCGCCTTTGGTGTCAAAAGTGCCTGCCACGTAGATTGTGGATTCGCGGCTTTCAGTTCGTGCCGCCTGGTAATTTTCCTGATAAAGGGGTTTCGGCGCTGTGATGGGAATCACATTGGCGGCCGGCCGAACTGTGGCATCGCTGGCGGCCAAGCTGCCGTTTTCTTGCTGCCGCTCCCATGCGGCCCGCGACCAGCGGGTCGGGGGGATATAGTCTGATCCGGACGCAATCGGCGCTGCGGCGGCCGCTTTTTCTGCGGCCGGGTCCGCTTCAGCTGACTCTGGGGCAGCGGTCGGCGCAGTCGGTTCAGTGCGGGCGGCTCGGATAGCAGGCGATTCTGTCGTGTCAATGGATTCGGGTGAATGGCGGCCGACCCCCAGCAGGCGTTCTTGCAGCGCCCGGTCGCCGGCCAGCGCCGTCGCCTCGATGCTGCGGCTGATTTTTCCGTTGACCATGATGTCGACGCTTTCGGCCAGCTCGATGGCCACTGAAATGTTCTGCTCAATGAGCAGGATCGAGACATCTTGGTCGGCGGCCAGCTCACTGAGCAGCTGAATCAGCTGATCCACAATCACCGGCGCCAGACCTTCGGTCGGCTCGTCCATGATCAGCAGTTCGGGGTCTTGCAGCAAGGCTCGCGAGATGGTCAGCATTTGCTGCTCGCCGCCGGACAGCTGCGCAGCGCTGCTGCGGCGTCGCTCGGCGAGTCGCGGGAAGGTTTCGTAAATTCTCTGGGTGGTCCAAGAGCCGCCAAGATCGACCAGTTTCAGATGCTCCTCAACCGACAGCGAGCTCCACAGCCGCCGGCCCTGCGGCACATAGCCGATGCCGAGCGCGGCAATGCGATAGGCAGGCATATTGCGGATTTCCCGGCCGTGATGACGAATCGAGCCGCCTTGCGACGGCACCAGTCCCATGATGGCATTGCACAGCGTTGTCTTGCCCATGCCATTGCGGCCGGCAACGGCCCGAATGCCGCTCTCAAGCGCGAGGTCCACACCTTGCAATGCATGTGACTGTCCGTAGTAGACCTGCAGGCCGCGGATCTGCAGCAGAGATTCGGACGCCGCCCGGCGGCGGCTGTTGTGTTTAGGCGCTGACCGCATGTCCGAGATACAGCTCCTGCACTTCAAGATCGTTTTCGATCTGCTCGGGTGTGCCTTCCTTGAAAATGCGCCCGTTGTGCATCATGGTCACGGTTTGCGCGACCCGCAGCGCAACATCCATGTCGTGCTCGATGATGATGTAGCTGATATGATCAGGCAGCGATTGCAGAATCTCGACCAGTTCCGACCGTTCCGTCGGCGACAGCCCGGCGGCGGGCTCATCAAACAGAATCAGGCGGGGCGCGCCGGCCAGTGCAAACGCGATCTCCAGCTGCCGCTGCTGGCCATGGCTGAGTGTTTCCACCCGCGCATCGCGCTCGTCATCAAGATGCACCGCACTGATCAGCCTTTGCGCCGCTTCCACGGTGCCATCGTTATAGCGCGGCCGCAGCAATGAATAGCGGCCGCGCTTGACGCCGCTGCAGGCGAGGTAGACATTGTCCAGGACAGTCAGGCCGCCAAACAGCAGCGAAATCTGATAGGTGCGGCGCAGTCCGCGGCGGACGCGCTCGAAACTCGGCATGTCCGCCACGTCCTCGCCAAACAGTCTCACGCGGCCTGTGGTCGGCGACAGGTCGCCATTGATGGTGTTGAACAAAGTTGTTTTGCCGGCGCCATTGGACCCCAGAACCGCGCGCCGCTCACCGGCCTCGACTGTCAGATTAATATCTGCCAGCGCCACCAAAGCGCCGAAATGACGGCTGATCGCCTCAAGCTCCAGGGCGTTGCGCCCTGAGCTTTGCAGCTGCTCTAAAGCGGATGAGCGGGTCTGGGTCACAATGGCGGCTATTCGCAGCGCGGATTTTCACGCCCCACTTGGCCGTACTTCAGAAACTCATCGTAGGCCAGTCCGAAAGTCTGGCTGACCTGCTCGGTTACTGAAATCGTGCGGTTCAGCAGATTGCCTTCCGGTCCTTCGGTCACCTCGGTGAGAAAAATATCAGCGATGGCCTGACGGCGCTCATCCAAGCTGACTGCGCCGGTGGGCGTCTCAAAACTCAGGGCGGACAGGGCAGCACGATAGCTCGCGCCGCCATCAGACAGGTTGCCGCCGACTGCATTGAGCGCCAGCAGCGCCGCTTTTGTGTTGATGTAATAGCCGTGGGCAAACAGTGAGGGTGAGGGAAATCCATCAGGAAACATCTGCTGATAGGTTTCGACAAATGCACTCCAGCCCGCATTGTCCCATGTGTCTGAAATCGGGCCTGCTGACGGAGTGCCGATGACAAACGAGCGGGTGCGGCCTTTGGCGCCGAGGACCGACTGATCTACGGTAATGGAGCCGCCAATGAGAGGCAGACTGCCGCCTGCCTGCTCATACTGAGTCAGGAAGTTTACTGCGTCGGCGCCGCCGAGAGCGACAAAAATGGCATCCACATCATCGGGCAGCGCCGCGATGACCGAGGAGTAGTCCTTGTTGCCGATGGGCACCCAGAAGCGCGCGTCGATCGGCGCTTTTCCACCGAGCCGGCAAAATGGCTCAAGAAATCCAAATACCTGCGTGTATGGAAATGAATAGTCTTCTGCCAGCACAGCGACACTTCGATAGCCTTTGCTGTTGTAGGCATATTCGCCAAGCCCGGCCATCCACTGCGCGCCGTCGGTGCTGAAGCGGAAAAAGTTCGGCGCCGGATCCCGCAGCGTGGTGTCTTGGGCAGCGGAAACGCCATTGATGAACGTTACATTGGGCTGTGTTTTTGCATAGTCCTTGATCGCCAGGCCCTCCGAGCCGGAAAGAGGGCCGATCAGCACTTGCACGCCATCCTGCTCGACGAGCTTGCGAGCAGCGCGGATTGCGCTGTCCGGCGAGGCATCGGAAGAGCCGGTGATCAGCTCAATTTTCGCGCCGCCGGCCATGCTGTCGAATTCGGCCAGCGCCATTTCGACACCGCGCATGCTGTCCTCTCCAAGCACCGTAAAGGCGCCTTCCAAGGTCGCCAGAGCCCCCATTTTGATGGTATCCTGTGCGCTGGCGGCGCCGGTGACAAATAACGCTGCGAGCAGCGATCGGGTTAATATCTTAAGCATGGTTCACCTCCTCAGTGAATTTTTGGCTAAGAACGATTAAGTGATTCATGATAATTCAGTCTCGCTGCGCCGGCCATCCGAAGCCGCGAGCCGCGCATTGCGCGCCCGGCGGAGTTTTTCGCGCAATCGGTGCCACAGTCCAAGCAGTCCGTCAGGTGACCACAGAATCACAAACAGAAAGACCGCGCCGATGAGCGTATTGAAACGCTCGCGATCAATGAGATCAATGGCAAAGTTGTCCAGCAGCACAAATGCGATGGCGCCCAGGAAAGGTCCGATGGGGTGACGCAGGCCGCCGACGACCGCGATAATCAGGATATCAATGACCACGTCAACACCGACCGAACCGGGTGAGATCCGACCGTTAAACCAGACCATCAGGACCCCGGCGGCGCCGGCGATGATGCCGGAAAGGAAGTATGCGAAAATTCGATGCAGTGTGACGTTGTAGCCCAGCGAGCGCATGCGGCGCGGGTTGTCGCGAATCGCCTGCAGGCTCAGTCCGAAAGTTGAGCGTGAGATATACATCACGGCCCCGAAGGCGAGCGCTGCGATCAGCAGGCTCAGATAATAAAAGGGAGTCGGGTTGCGCCAGTAAATTCCGAACAGCGTCGGCGGCTCCACACCGGCGAAGCCGGTAAAGCCATTGAACAGCGTATAGTTCTGGCGCACGAAGTAGAAAAAAGCGACGGCGATGGCCAGTGTGATCATGATGGTGTAGATGCCTTCGGTACGCACGGCGATGGCGCCGATCAGCGCACTGAGGATTGCGGCCAGGGAAACCGCCAAAGCGACAGTCAGCCACCACGGCCAGCCAAGTCCCATGACTCCGACGCTGTTGTCGCCAAAGATGGCGACCAGATAGCCGGCGAGTCCGGCCACGGTCAGCTGTGCGAGACTGATCATGCCGCCGTAGCCTGCCAGCATCATCAGCGACAGCGTGATGGTGCCGAGAATCAGAGCATAGGCGCCGACTTGGAAAGTGACAAAGTCACTGGTAAAACCCGGATAGGCGATCAGGAATATGGCAGCGACCACGATGGCTGGATGCAGCCGGGCATCGGCCCGGGAGCGAAAAAACAAGCTGCGTGCGCTCATCGCTGCGACCAGTGCGTCCCCATCAGTCCTTGCGGGCGCAGCGCCAGCACCAGGACCATGATCAGGAAGGTGAGCACCACACCATAGGTCGGAAAGTAAGCCAGGCCAAACTGTTCTGCCAAGCCGATCAGCAAAGCGCCGATTGCAGCGCCGGACACCGAGCCGAGGCCGCCGACAATCACGACAATCAGCGACGCAAGCAGATAACGGATATCCTCGCCCGGCGAGATGGACAGGGCGGTGCCGCCGACCACGCCGGCAAAGCCGGCGAGTCCAGCGCCAATGCCGAACACAAGTACAAATACCAGCTGGACATTGACCCCTGATGCCGACAGCATCTCGCGGTCATTGACACCGGCGCGGATCATCATGCCAATCCGGGTTCGATTCAGAAATACCCACAGCTTGATGCCGACGATGATCGCGACCGCCAGGACGGCAAGTCGATAAATGGGGTATTTGATGTAAACCGCTTCGCCAGATGACTTGATCACAGAGATGATCGGCAGCTCCGCCGCGCCGAACAGCCATTCCGGGGGTGAGAACTGATAGGTGGCGCCGCTCCACACGGCCAGCATCAGGTCGGCCGCAATGATGGAGATTGCGATGGTGACCATGGTTTGGCGGATGGCATCGCCTTCCATGCGCCGAAACACGAGGAACTGCATGAGCATGCCGCTTGTTGCAATGGCCGTGAACGCCACCGCAAGCCCCAGAAACCAGCTGCCGCTGGCCTCGGCAACATCGTAGCCGATATAGGCGCCAAGCAGGTACATTGAGCCATGGGCGAGATTGACATTGCGCATCAATCCGAAAATCAGCGTAAAGCCGCTGGCGACCAGGAAGTAAAGTCCGCCCAGCGTCAGGCCATTGAGCAGGGTGTTGACGAAAGTTTTTTTGCGTCCCAGAACATTGACCAGCCATTCAGGCCAAACAGCAAAGATCAGAAAAGCCAGAACCGCTGCTGCCAGCAGCGCCGTCACGGTCCAGAACGGCTGCCGCTCAATGAGTTTTCGCATCGCGTAACAGTTGATTGTGCGTTTGTGCGTTTGTGCCTGTATCAAAACAGCCAATGCGGTGTTGCATTGGCCTTTGACCAGTCGATTGTCTGCTCATGGGCTCGTTTGCTGAATCAATGACCGCGAATCAAATCTGAATCAATCTTTGGAGATATGTATAACACAATTGAACGGGGCTTTCGCATGTAATGCGGCGGACCTGCCGCTGATTCGCTCAGCCCGTGTGCGCCGGACCAGGCAGGGCATCATGCCAAGCGCGCAACAACCGCCAGGCAGTCTCCAGTCGAGATGATGCCCGGGAAATGCCGGCCGGCCAGCAGTCCGCCGCCGGCGGCACAGTACTCAAGCGGCGCAACGCCGGTGCGGTCCAGCGGCCAGATCCGCGCAATGACATCGTTTTTGTCCACCTTGGCCCGAGCCCAGCGATCGGCTCCAGCAATCCGTCATGCTCGCTGACGACAAAACCGGCGCTGTCTGGCATCTGCAGCCGGATTGATGGCTCGGCCATCGGCCGGGCGTTCAGAATGCCGGCGTGAATCAGCACATTGGCGATCCCTTTTTTGGCAATGGCAATGGATTGGGGCCGGGTGGTGCCGCCGAGCTCGGTTGTGACAAAAGTCTTGCCGGCATTTTCAACCGCAGTGTCATACATGCCGGCATTGTCTATCTCTTTGAGAATGACTGAAAACGGGGCGTTGAATGCCTCCATGGCAGCTACACATGCCGCTTGCTGCCGACTGTCACCGGTCAGATGGACTGCGGCGAGCGGCACAAACTCAAGAGATTCCCCGCCCGAGCGGATATCCAGCACCAGGTCAGCCTGCGGCACCAGCATCCTCAGAAAATAATCGGCGATTTTTTCGGTCACCGACCCTTTCGGGTCGCCTGGAAACGCGCGGTTCAAATTGCCGCTGTCAATCGGCGAGTTGCGCCGCCCGGCTCGAAAGGCGGGATAGTTGAAAGCTGGAACGATAATGACCCGGCCTTGAATGGCGGCGGGCTGGAGAGTGACAGCCAAGTCTTGCAGGGCCACCGGCCCTTCATATTCATCACCGTGGCTGGCGCCGGTGAGCAAAGCGGTGGGGCCAGCTCCGTTTTGCATGACCGTAAGCGGAATCATGACCGCGCCCCAGGCCGACAGGTTGGAGCTGTATGGCAGGCACAAAAAGCCATGCCGCACGCCATCGCGGTTCAGCGCGATGGTTGATGTAATTGGATTGTCAGCGGTCACAAGCGCTGCCTGATCGAGCGGACTCCATGGAATTGGTCGGTAAAAAAAGAGGCGGCCTGATGGTCAGAGCCGCCTCTTTTGGGTCTGGGACCGATGCTTCGCCAATGATCAGTCAAAGCGTCCAAGATTCATGACCTTGTCCCATGCGGCAACAAAATCCTGAACAAAGTCGCGCTCTGAATCTGAGCAGGCGTAATGCTCTGCAATGGCGCGCAGCTGGGGGTTGGAGCCGAAAATCAGGTCCACCCGCGAGGCAGTCCATCTGACTTGGCCGCTTTGGCGGTCGCGGCCCTCAAAAGAATCGCATTCTTTTGAGGTTGGCGCCCATTTAGTTCCCATATCCAGCAGGTTGACGAAAAAGTCATTGCTCAGTGTGCCCGGCCGATCCGTCAGGACGCCGACCGCAGACTGACCGGCATTGGCGTTGAGCGCTCGCATGCCGCCGACCAAGGCCGACATTTCCGGCGCGGTCAGAGTCATCAGCTGCGCCTTGTCAATCAGCAGTTCTTCAGCCGTTGCGGTATGCTGGGCCTTGAGGTAGTTTCGAAACCCGTCCGCTGTCGGCTCCAGCACGGCGAATGACTGAGCGTCAGTCTGCTCAGCCGAGGCATCGGTGCGTCCGGGCCGGAACGGCACCGTGATATCATGCCCGGCTTTCTTAGCCGCCTCCTCGACCGCGGCACAGCCGCCCAGCACGATCACATCAGCCAGCGAAACCCGCTTGCTGCCGGTCGCTGTGGCGTTGAAGTCCTGCTGAATGGTCTGCAGAGTCTTGATGATGCCATCCAGCTCTGCCGGCTGGTTCACGTCCCACTGGTTTTGCGGAGCGAGAGCCAGCCGCGCACCGTTGGTGCCGCCGCGCATATCAGAATTGCGGTAGGTTGCCGCTGAAGCCCAGGCGGTCTCAGCCAGCTTTGAGACGGAAATTCCAGAGGCCAGAATGCTTTGCTTGATCGCGGCTGCATCCTGCTCGCTGATCAGGGCGTGATCCACAGCTGGCACTGGGTCTTGCCAGATCAGCTCTTCTTGCGGCACCTCCGGGCCCAGATAGCGAGACCGCGGACCCATGTCCCGATGGGTCAGCTTGAACCATGCTCGCGCAAAGGTGTCCGCAAATTGGTCTGGGCTGGCATGAAAGCGGCGCGCAATCGGCTCATAGATCGGGTCCATTCGCATTGACATGTCGGCCGTGGTCATAATAGGTGCATGGCGTTTGCTGGCGTCATGGGCATCGGGAACCTGATCCGCCGCATCTCCGTTGCTTGGGATCCATTGATTGGCGCCGGCAGGGCTCTTCGTCAGTTCCCACTCATAGCCGAAAAGGTTGTCAAAGTAACCCATATCCCAGGCCGTTGGATTGGCAGTCCAAGCGCCTTCAATGCCGCTGGTAATGGTATCGCCGCCGGCTCCGGAGCCGAAACTGCTGATCCAGCCGAATCCCTGGTCCTCAAGCGCCGCCCCTTCAGGCTCAGCGCCGACCAGTTCTGCATCTCCGGCGCCATGACATTTCCCGAAAGTATGTCCGCCGGCTGTCAGGGCGACGGTCTCTTCGTCATTCATGGCCATGCGGGCGAACGTTTCGCGCACGTCAATACCGGATGCGACCGGGTCGGGATTGCCATTGGGTCCTTCCGGGTTGACGTAAATCAATCCCATTTGAACTGCGCCGAGCGGATTTTCAAGATCGCGCTCGCCAGTGTAGCGCTCGTCACCGAGCCATTCGGTTTCCGTGCCCCAGTAGGTGTCATCTTCTGATTTCCAGACATCTTCGCGGCCGCCCCCAAAGCCAAAGGTTTTGAATCCCATGGATTCCAGGGCGCAGTTGCCGGCCAGAATCAGCAGATCAGCCCAGGAAATCTTTTTGCCGTATTTCTGCTTGATTGGCCACAGCAGCCGCCGGGCCTTATCCAGGTTGCCGTTATCCGGCCAGCTGTTGATCGGTGCAAACCGCTGGTTGCCAGTGCCGGCGCCGCCGCGGCCATCACCGATGCGGTAGGTCCCGGCGGCGTGCCATGCCATGCGGACAAACAAGGGACCGTAGTGTCCATAGTCGGCTGGCCACCAGTCCTGCGAGTCAGTCATCAGCGCATAAAGATCTTCTTTGAGCGCCCGGTAGTCCAGACTGGCAAATGCATCCGCGTAATTGAAGTCCTTGTCGACCGGATTGGAATCAGAGGCATGCTGATGCAGAACGTCAATGTTCAGCTGATTCGGCCACCAGTCCATGTTCGTCGTGCCGCCGCTGGAGGCGCCGGCCGTGCTTTTTTCAAGCCTGCCATTGCGCACAGGGCATCCATTCGTTTCAGCCATAAGTCGATCTCCTCGTACTATAGTGGTTGACTGTTTGAAATCACTGGTTCAAGTGCGCGGATTATAGATAAATACGACCGCCGCGTGCGGACGATATTTGAGCCCATCCAGGCGGCTGGAAGTCGCCTCGCCGCTGTTTGGCTTCATTGCTTTTCGGTGATGCGCTCTGCCAAACGCATGAGTCTTGCTCCGGGTACAGCGGCCCGCCGAAGGCCATGCCGGCAACGGTGCGCCGCACGGTCGAACTCAGGCCGTGCCCGCGTTTGAATCCGCTGTCTCATGCAGTCCTTGCAGGAGGGACGAAAGGCTGGCGGAGCGCAGCGGTACAAAGGTCTTGTCGGACTGCTTGCATAGCGCTTTGGCTTTCAGGCAGGCGCCGTGGCTGACGCAGTCGACTGGACAGAAGACAATATCGGCTTGGCTGAGAATGCCGCTCAAGCGTCCAAGATTGTCTTCAATCCCGCCGTCATGATGGCAAAATGATCCGTTCATGCTCTCAATCAATGAGCGAAAATGAACAATGGCATTGGCTCTGCCGCCGACATAAGCAACGCGGCGGCCGCTCAAATCCAGCTCGGCGGCAGTGCGGCTGTCGTCAGTGCAAGCGAGTGTCGCGTCGGCGCCAGCGGGTCGCGTCGCCAGGATCGGCTCAGCATGGGCTCGGCAGGTTTGATTGACTTCCTGCCTCAGCTTGAAACATTGTTTCAGCAGGCGGGCATTCTCCCGCTCTGCAGCCGCCTTGCCGATTTTGAGCTCTTCAATCTGGTTCTGCAGTGTGCGATAAGCCGCCGCGCTTTCGAACTGCTCAAGCCGCCGCTTTGACTTGGCAAGCTCCTGATTCAAATTTCTAGCCGCCGCCAGCTGTCGGGTCAGCTTGTCAATCTGCTGGAGATGGGCTTGGCTGGTCTGGCGCTGTTTGCCGGTGACTGCCTTGAGTGCTCGTTCAGACTTTTTCAGAGCCTTTTCCAAGTTCTCAAAGCGGCGCTGCTCAGGGGCGCGGGTGACGCCTTGCACGTGCGACAGCATATGCACATCACCGAACGCATCGTGAGTCAGCCGCGGGCTGCGATGCGGATGTGTGATCAATGTCCAGTACGGTCCGGGAATATCGCCTTTCGCTTTGGATTCAGACCAGAATTTGCGCAGATCAGCTTCGCAGCGCAGAGCCTTGCCAGCGCGCACTGCAGGCTGGTAGGCTGCATCCAGTTCTTTTTGCATCAGCCGCGCAACCCGATTGGGGGCCGATGCGTTTTCGACAAAATAGCGGTGAATATGATATTCCGATGCCTTGGGTTTTGCGACCAGTCCCGCCAGGCGACCAATCTTCAGCAGCGTTTTATGACTCAGGCAGGTGCCAATCACACTGCAATGCAGATCGGCCTCAATTTCCCACAGCTTCTGGCGGCGCCCGCTGGCGCCTGACGGCTCATCGCGATGGCATTCTTGACACTGTTTACACATGATTGCTGAATTCCTCGCTATTCGAATCATCGTTCAAAAATCTGATTCGCGCTGCCTCGCCGCCGCGAATTTGATTCGTCCATAAAAGTTAATGATAATCATTATTATAAACATTATATAAAGGGAATCAACTTGAGACTCGGAATTAATATTGAAGATCGATAAAAAGCAATCGGTCAGATCGAAAAAGAAACCGAGGAAAATCAATTGATGCACTTGGATTGCCGCTGGATGCTTTTTTCATCTGCGGGCAAGGTCGCTGCAAAGGTGTGATTTATTTCGAGTATAAAGCAGCGTCAGAATGGATTGATATCCTCGCTGCTCGAGGAGATTGCCAGCATCTGCAGGCGCAGCCTTCGGCTTTGACTCAAAGCTTTCGACATGGCGGTAAAACTTTCATGACAGCAAATAGCTCCTCGACTCTGCGAGGCGGACTGCTGCTGATCAGTGCGATGTCTGTCATCGGCCTGATTGACAACTTCATCCGGTTTATTGCCGCGGACGCGGGTGTATGGCAGTTCTTTCTGTTTCGGGCCGTGATGGCCTGCCTGATCATCAGCGGTTATCTTGCGTGGCGCAAGCGCACTCTCCGTCCACAGCGTCTGCGCTGGGTTGCGCTGCGCTCAGTGCTGATGGCTTCGGCGATCCTGATCTACTTCGTCGCGGTGTCGTTTATGCCGATCTCCATTGCCGGCGCCACGTTATTTGCCTCGCCGATATTTCTGCTGCTGTTCTCCGTTGTCCTGTTCCGCATTCGCGTTGGGATATGGCGGATTGCGGCGGTCATGTTCGGGTTCATTGGCATTGTCCTGGTGCTCAAGCCCAATCCGCAGGCGCTGGATGTATTTGCACTGGTGCCTGCCATGGCCGGCATGATGTATGCCATGGCGCAGCTGGTAACGCGCCACAAGTGTGCCGGCGAGGATACTGTGGTCATGCTGTTTGGATTTTTCTTTGCCACGGGTCTGCTGGGTGTGCTGGGTCTGATCGCTCTGAGCCTTGTTCCGGCATTAGGCAGCCTCTCTGCAGCGGTGCCCTTTCTCGGCACCGGCTGGGTTATGCCGACCGGTGAGTTTTTGCTTTGGACTGCGGTGCAGGCAATCGGCTCGTTGATTGCAGTGGTCTGGCTGATTCGAGCATATCAGATTGCAGAACCGACTTATGTCGCTGTGTTTGAATACAGTTTCATTGTGTTTGCCGGATTCTGGGGCTGGGTTTTCTGGAATGAGGTTCCGGATGGAGTCTCGCTGGCGGGTATCGCGACGATCGTTATCGCCGGCGCGATCATTACCATCCGATCTTCCGAAACAAAAAAAATCTGATGCAGCCCAAAGACACGTCGCTGTCAGGATGAATCAGAGCCCGCCTGAGCGAAATGCGCAACGGATGTGCTAGCCGATGATTCTTGAGCATCTCCAAAGACGTTTATAATCGGCAAGAACCGGCTTATATTCGAATCATATTTCCAAACACTGCGGCAACCAGCTGATATATCGGATGCACTTTGCAACTTTGAGACGCGCTGCAGCGAGCATTGCAGCGCTGCTGTCGCTGAGTTTTGGGATGGAGATTTCGCAAACGCAAGCCTCTGGGTCGGCATCAGCGCAGCACCCAGAGTCGGCAGTGCATTACCACGGCAATATCTGTATTGAAAACCCTTGGGCCTTCGATTCACTGGGCAAAAAGGTCGGCGCCGTGTTCATGACCCTCTCTGCACGTGAAGGGTTTTCGGATACGCTTTTGCGCGCCCGCTCTGCGCAGGCTGGCCGCGTCATGCTGCATGATACTGTGATTGAGGGCGGCATCATGATGATGCGCCACGCCGAGCGTCTGCCTTTTGATTCCAGCACGCCGCTCGTTCTGCAGCCGAATGGCTTGCATGCAATGCTGATGGATATGGAGAGTGCGCTGACGCCGCAGACCGAGCTGCAGCTGGAGCTTGAATTTGAGAAATCAGGGACGATTGCAGTTGATGTTGAGATCCGAGCGCTGGCAGACGGTCCGCCAGCGCAGGCAATAAGATGCCAGTGAAGAATCGTTCGACGGGAGGCGCCGGACGAATGACGATAATCTGAACAAGCACGGTGTTCGCTATGAGCAAGAAAATTAGAAATCTGCTGCTGGCGCTGTCCTGTGCGATCAGTTTTGGCGTGCTGGGCGTGATAGCGTATCAGCTGATCTATCGCGAAGCGCCGGTTTCGATCGCCTTGGGCGGCCCGTTCGAGCTGACGCATCACACCGGCAAGACGGTGACAGACGAGAGTTATCGGGGGCGCTATATGCTGATGTATTTCGGATTCACCAGCTGTCCTGCCGTCTGCCCCGGCTCCCTGCTGCAGATGACCAATGTTCTAAAGCGGCTTGAGGAGGCGGATGCTGAGGCTGCAGAACAAGTCACGCCGATTTTCATTTCTGTAGACCCGGACCGCGATACGCCGCAAGTCATTGCTGACTACATCTCGCATTTTCATGAGCGCTTCGAGGGTTTGACGGGCACTCAGGCGCAGCTTGCTGATCTGGCTCGCTCATACGGCAGTTATTTTTCTTACTCTCCGTTAGAGGATGGATCCGATGAGTATACGGTCAATCACAGTTCTTTTTTGTATCTGGTAGGTCCAAATGGACAATACCTCACCCACTTCACGACAGGCGAGCCGAGTGATCAGATTATTGAGAGAATCAAGCAGCGCCTGGATATCGGTTAAAAGCAGATTGACCAAATATCCATTTTCATAAAAGTCACCAGCCCCCACTTGGCCCAGATCAGCGCGAACAGGGCGGCGAATGCCAAGGCTGAGCTGATTGCCGCAGTCCACGCCAGCCACCTGGCTGCGCGGGTGTCAGTTTCACGAGCAATCGGCACGGCCTGGAGTCCGCTATTCATCGCGGCCTGAGAAAATCCGGCCCAGCCGGGAGAGTTTGCCGCAGTTGAATCAAGCTTGCCGCGCATTCGCCGGGATTGATCGGCAAAAATGAATTGGTAGCGATCCGCCAAATCATGATATATTCTATATGTTAGGCAACATGCAAACCGGGTGCTGCAAAGATTTGAATGCGCAGCCGCACAGATGGGCGGAAAGCTGGCAAATCAGGCAGGCGATCAAAAAGACTGGCCTGGGATTGAAAAGCCTGCTTCGCGCCTTATTTTAATACATTGATACGCAAGTATACAGTGTGCGGGCATTTTATCTCTTTGGCGAGGTGAGAAGGTGCGGGCCGGGACGGAAAAGCCTGTTGCAGATCGGAACAATGCATTTTGTTTTTGCGGCTCAGGCATATGGAGTTTGTTTTTGCGGCTCAGGCATATGGAGTTACGCAGGATTTCAAAGACGGGGGTGTGAGTAGCGCATGGAATACAGCAGTACGCAAGAGTCCAAGTTGAGGGACCTGATTCTTCGCGGCAAGCGGCAGGGATTTCTGACATACGAAGAGATCAATGATCATCTGCCGGAGACGATGAGTGAAGTCGAGCAGATTGAGGCGATCGTCAATGTCATCAGCGATATGGACATTGATGTCTTGGATGAGGCGCCGGATCCAGACAGCCTGATCATGACGCCGGATGAGAGCGTCGATGATGAAGATGCCGCCGAAGAGGCGGAAGAAGCCTTAAAAAACGAGATTGGCAGTACGACCGATCCCGTGCGCATGTACATGCGCGAGATGGGTGCGATTGCACTGTTGACCCGCAAAAAGGAAATCGAGCTGGCGAAGCGTATTCAGTCAGGGTTGACGGAAGCAACCGAAGCGGCGGCTGAGTGCCCGTTCGTTATTGATCGGCTGATTGCGATGATCGACAAGATCGAGAATGACTCGATGCGGTCCAGCGAGCTGTTCACCGGCTTCATCTCAGACTCAAATAAATTCACTTCGGTGACCAGTGTCAAATCGATTAACTCAACTGAGGAGCATGCCAATGCTGCCAGCGAGGAGGCAACCCGGCGATTTCGCACGATTCGAAGCCATCGCAAGCGGCAGGCGCAGAAAATCAAAGAAGAGGGCGTGAGCGGAGACAATGTCCTGCGCTATCGCGGCTATCTGAAGAAACATTTTCTCAGTTTCAAGTTCGTGCGCAAGCAGATTGATGACATGTTCGCGCTGGTGCATGAGGCCGATCGTATTCTCAAGACTCGCGGCGATGCGCTATCCGATATTTGCATTCGGCAGCTGCGCATCCCGCGCAAAGATGTAGCGGATATTCTTGCCAATCAATGCACACACCGCAACATCATTGCGCGGCTGAAGTCGGTTTGCGACAAGAAACAGCATGAGCAGATTGATCAGTATGCCGATGAAATCAAGGCGGCACGGGACTCTCTGGAAGAATTTGAGCTGCGAATTGGCCTGCCGATTGCCGAGTTTCGAAAGCTGCGGCGTGAAGTTGCGATCGGCGAGACCCGGGCCAATCGGGCCAAGAAGGAAATGATCGAGGCCAATCTGCGGCTGGTTGTCTCCATCGCCAAGAAGTACAACAACCGCGGGCTGGGTTTTCAGGATCTGATTCAGGAAGGAAACATTGGTCTGATGAAAGCAGTTGACAAATTTGAGCATGAGCGAGGCTTTAAGTTTTCGACGTATGCAACTTGGTGGATTCGACAGGCGATCACCCGAGCCTGTGCCGATCAGTCGCGAACGATTCGTGTGCCGGTGCACATGACGCAAACGCTGAGTACTCTGACTCGCATCCAGAGAGAAATCCGCCAGGAGGAAGGACGTGAGGCGACTGTAGAAGAATTGGCCATGCGCATGGAAGTGTCTGAAGATAAAGTGCATAAGGTCTTGAAAATTCCGAAAGAGCCGCTTTCGATGGAAGCGCCGACTGGAGAGGATGAAGATTCTCATGTGGGTGATTTCATTGAGGACAAAACCATTCGGGCGCCGAACGATACTGCGACCGAAGCTGGCATGCGGCAGGCGATCGAATATGCACTTGACTCGCTGTCGGATCGTGAGGCCAAGGTGCTGCGCATGCGTTTTGGAATTGGCATGACGACCGACCATACGCTTGAGGAGGTTGGGCAGCAGTTTGATGTGACGCGCGAGCGGATTCGTCAGATTGAGGCCAAGGCGGTGCGCAAGCTCAAGCATCCCTCGCGCGCTGAGCTGCTCAAGCCGTTCATGGATTCATAGATTATTTTGGCCGAGCGCTTGCATGACGCTCGGTCGCCTCCGATTTGCAGCTCGCGCTGCTCTGCAAGCGCCGCGCCTTCGGTATGCGTCCCAATTCGCGCATACGCAGTTTTCGGGTGTGCCATTGCTGGATTCCACTGTCAGGGACTGAGCTGAAGCTGGTGGCCAGGGGCAGAATCGAACTGCCGACACGCGGATTTTCAGTCCGCTGCTCTACCTACTGAGCTACCTGGCCAGTTCATCAAGATGCGCGCCTCAGCCGCTTGATGATTATCCGGAATGGAAGCTAGAAACCGAGCAGAACTTGGTTCTAATTTTTTCTGCCAGCCTTGCGGCCGGCGGCGCCAGCACTGAGCGGATCTGACGACCGCGGCCGGCAAAGGATGGAATTATAGGACATCCGATGCGCTGACCATTGCAATATTTTGGCACTCAAGTGGGGTATGAGGATGGCTTGAAGGTGAGTTGTCGGCCGGCTGAATCACAAATAATTCAATTCCAGATGCAGTGTTCGCAAGGAGACAATAAATCCTTGCCAATCTGTCGGTGTAATTGTGAGCCCAAAAAACTCGCTTTAAGCGAGTCGCACGGAGAAAACCGGCCGAATCCTGACGCGAAATGCAACCGTTATGCGCCTGTGGCATGAAAATTCGGCGATGACGGAAATTCTCGAAGATTCGGGCGATATGAGCGCTTTCTTGCAATTGCAGGCATCCTGGCAGGCAGTCTCAGAAAATTTTATGGCATGGTCATGAATAAGTCCATATTCTGTCCCGGCAATGAGCTTGCCGATTTGGGATGTCTGCACCCTGCGCTCAATGCCGACATCCAGACATCCGGCGAGCATGCGGACGGCATCTTCGCGTTCCACCTGGGAGCCGGCGGCACCGTCGATCTGACGAAATATGATCAGGCAGTGTCGGTCTCAAGGGAAATCGTCGGCACTGGACCTTATGAACTGTTCGAGGCAGAACCGGCAGAACCGTTCCCCGCCGCCAATGCAGAAGCCGAAATCCATATCGAGGTCGAGGGCGGAAGCATCGCGGCCTGCGATGATGAGGAGGCAGAAGACCGTGAAGACTGCGCGGGCCGGGGCATTGCGGCCGAGTTCGGCTCTGCGGTGCAAGCCGGCCATGCTGAGGTGGACATCACCGGGGCGGTGGTCAAGGGCGCTTATGCCGTCCAGCTCAAGGGCGGGCGGGGCACCCTGAGCCTGACCGACAGCCGCCTGGTGGGCAGCGTCCTGTTCGCCCGGGGCGACTACGATGATACGCTGGCGATCAGGCAGAAAGCCCGCTCCGGACGGATCGACGGAAACATTGATTTCTCCCTCGGCGCTCCTCCACCAGGCGATGACGATCAGATGACGCTGGACATTGCCCGCGGCCAGCACTTTGCCTTCAACGGCAGGATTGACGGCCTGGAGACCATGATCCAGAGAGGCGGGGGCTGGGCGCGCTTCGCTGAGGATGCTGAATTCACCGGCGACAGCCGCCTGCGGCTGGAAGACGGCTATCTGGTCATTGCCGGCCTGCTGAATCTGGGCAACGGCGTGCTGACCGTGCAGGATGCCGGCCGGCTGGTGTTCGAGGCGGGCCAGGACAGTATGGGCAATTTGAAGCACGGGCAGATCATTGCCGGCACCTTGCGCTTTGCGGACGTTCAGCAGGGCAGTCCGGCGGTGGCGCTGCAGCTCAGCGAGAACCTGAGCGATGAAAAAGCCAGGCAAGTGCGGCGCCAGCTTGCCGCTCAGGCCGCTGGAACGGACGGCCTGGTACTGATCACCATCGGGTCAGTCACCCGGGGAAGCGGCAGTGAGCCAGTCGGGAGTCTGGTTCTTCGGCCGGACCCGGACGGCGCTGTGAGAGTCGGGACGATCGGGGCCGCGCCTGTCGCAGGGCGACTTCCGGGTGGCGGCCGCCGCCAATCCGGCGACCGGCGGTGCCCTGACGAGCCACTTCGCGCTGCGGGCGGCGCGGTGAGCCTGCGCCAGGCGGACCGGCTCGGGGCGCTGAGCTTCAATACGCCGGCCGGGCTCCGGGCCTTGCCGAAGGCGGTTCACTCGCTGCGCCTGGGCGCCGACAAGGTCCGCATACCGCAGTGCAACGCTGAATGAGAAAGGAAGCGGCACACAAGCCACCCGCCCCTCTCAGTGCGAGCCGCGGCCGTGAGGAGAGTCAGCCGACATTGGGCCGACCGCGCTAGTCCGCCCCGGCAGTTTGCTGGCGCTGCCGCAAACGTACCGGCAAGCACGAATGCAACCCGAAAACCAATGCCAGCAGCCTGCATGAAGCGTCCAAAACCGCAAAACTGAGATTTCACGCTTTGCAGCAAGCTCTCATTGCCTCTTCACAGGCAACGCTGCCGCAAGAAACGTACGAATGTCAAGCTCAAGCAGAAAGTAAGTTAGTTTTGTGTTCAGTCGAATTCGTACACGTCCGATACCCTGCAAACCGTGATCTTCAAGGGGTGCGGACCTTTGGCTGCAATCCAGATCGCCCTGCCAGAAAATCCGCAGACATCCTCCAACAGCATGCAAAGCAATAGACTTCTCTCGGGCCAACGACTGGCTTGAACTGCACAAGCAATCACAGCCAGAAATCAAATTGCATAAAATGGAAGCGCAAAAACCAAATCTGAAAGAGCAAAATAGGAGTTATAACTATGTCAGATTCTGAAAAAACAGTTCGGCAGCCTACTCTGGGCATGGCAATACTGCCGATTTTTATCACGCTGGTTGTCCTGGGCATACAGCTGTTTTACTTCGGCGATTTTACACCGCACATTCCCCTTGCGATCGGCATCGCAGTGACCGGGCTGGTCGGCTTGAAACTGGGCCATAAATGGCCAGGCATCCAGGACGGCGTATTTCACGTGATCAACGTATCGCTCCCATCTGTCTCGATTCTGATTACCGTTGGCATGATTATCGGTCTTTGGATTGCGAGCGGAACGGTGCCAACGCTCATCTATTACGGCCTGATCATCCTTTCGCCAGAATGGTTTCTAGGCGCTGGCATGCTTCTTTGTGCGATCGTTTCTGTCTCGCTGGGAACTTCCTGGGGCACAACAGGCACAGTCGGGCTGGCATTGATGGGCATTGGTGAGGGATTTGGCATTCCCATGTATTGGACTGCGGGGGCTGTCGTATCCGGCGCGTTTTTCGGCGACAAGATCTCGCCGTTGTCTGATACAACAAATTTAGCTCCAGCAGTGACCGGTACCAATCTGTTCTCGCATATTTACAACATGCTGCCTACCACCGTGCCCTCGATGCTGATTGGCCTGATTCTCTACATCATTGCAGGATTCACGCTGATCGACACCACACAGGTCTCATTCGAACGCATTGAGACCATTACTTCAGCGCTGAATGAGACATTTTGGATCTCTCCGATCATGCTGCTGCCGGCGCTGGTGGTCATCGTTCTGGCAGTGATGAAAAAGCCGCCGCTTCCCTCCCTGTTTGCAGGCGCGGTTATAGGCGGGCTTATGGCGATCGTTTTTCAAGGCGCCGGCTTGCATGACACCTTCACTTATGCGAACAGCGGCTATGCAGTGACAACAGGAGTGCAGGAAATCGATCCGCTCTTGAATCGAGGCGGCATCCAGTCCATGATGTGGGTGATTTCCTTAGTTCTTCTGGCCCTTGGCCTCGGCGGCGCTTTAGAGCGTGTGGGCTGCCTGCAGACGATCATTAAAGTGATCATCTCGAGAGTTAAGTCGTTTTCTGGAATCCAGACTTCGGCGATTCTGACCTCCATTGCAACGAATACTGTGGCAGGAGATCCGTATCTGTCAATTGCTCTGCCAGGTCGCATGTATGTGCCGGTTTATCGGGCAATCAAATACTCGCCATTGAATTTGTCGCGAGCCATCGAAGAAGGTGGAACACTTGTTTCGCCGCTTGTGCCTTGGAACGCAGGCGGAGCATTTGTGATTGCAGCGCTGGGCTTGGGCATAGCCGATGGAAATTTTGAGAACCTTCTCTACATTCCATTGGCATTTGCCTGCTGGCTGTCGCCATGCATTGGTATTTTCTACGCAATAACCAAATGGTTCTCGCCCAAAGCAACCGATGAAGAAATTCGTCAGTGGGAAGAAAGCGGTGAAGAGACTGCAGACTTGAATTGATCCCGAAGCGAGGTGATTTGTGCAGAATTGCAATTGCACACATGTTCATCACGCTGACGAATGCACAAGAGAGTCAATTTGATTTCACGAGGCTTGGAGATTCGGCGCAGTCGAACCGATTGGCAGATCCTGAGCCTCGTGCTGAGGCAGTGCTTGCAGTGCGCTTGAGCTGAATTACAACGTGGGCGCTCACCCAGCTGTCAAGCGAGGTCGGCGGGATCGGGCTTGTTGTATAGACGCTATGTTTTAGCCTGCTCTCCACGAATTATCGGGATTGTGCAATATAGTAATATGCGCATTTCAAATGCTTCATAATAACGAGAGCAGGCATGAAAGAGTGCACAGGGGGCAAAAGCACCTCCCTGAGATTGACTCAGTCGATGCGGGGCCCACGGGACTGGAGGTGCGCCAGGACGCAGTGGCACTCGGGCTCTCAGCCGCTGGGCACTCAATGAAAGGTTTTGAACCGATCCAGATTCAGGATCAGCAATAGCGAGCCTGCCTCCGTCTTGAATTTCAGCAAATCGAATTTTTAGCAAGCGCCGGATGCTGGATAAGCTCCGCGCTAAGAGGTGGATTTATCTCATTTGACTGGAGACTTGTATGATCAAGAAAGAGAAAATTATCAGCCAATCCGCAGCGCTGTTCTGTTTATTTTGCCTGACTTCCGTTACATTAGCGGCAGAGCCGCCGGTATTCACCGGGCGCGGTGATTTTGCCATTCGCGGCTATGATGCCGTCGCCTATCACAAGCGAGAGCGGCCGGTCAAGGGCAGCAGCAGCTTCACCGCCCAATGGAACGGAGCCACCTGGCGCTTTGCCAATGCTGAGAATCGGGATGACTTCATCGCTGACCCTGAGAAGTGGGCGCCGCAATATGGCGGCTACTGCGCCTGGGCGGTGTCGAACAATGCCACCGCCAGCACTGACCCCGATGCCTGGTCACTTGTTGATGGCAGGCTGTACCTGAACTACAGTCTCAGTGTTCGACAAAGATGGGGGCAGGATATCCCGGGCAACATTGCGCGCGGCGATGCCAACTGGCCAGGTGTTTTGTCGAAATAACCGTGATCGGAATCGCTGCCTAAGATTAGGCCCAAACAGGCCGGCAGCGGGCAAATTTGCGGGAACTGCCGTTATGCTCATCGGCTTTGATCAGCCCTTTTTTCGCTGTCGCGGCTATCACTTGCGAAACAGATGCTGTTTTGCTTTCCGGCAGTCCAAAACGCCTGCGCAGTGATTGGTTCGTCATGCGATCCGACATGACCCGCCTCAGTTCGCAGTGCTGATAGCAGGCTCTGACTCGCTCGCTCGTCGTCATTTCAGTGAATTGCTTAGGCCCCGAAACTGAAGCGATAGTGCTTTGATATCCAATGTGAAAGTCTGGCGCTGGCAATTGAAACACCTCCACTTCGTGTATGACTTAAGTCGATTCCGCTGCTTTTTTCCTCGCATATTCCCATCCTTCGCATGGCTCTCGCCAGGTTCTCATTTCGAGATATGTAATCATCAATAAATCGCTTGGTCTTGATGAGCGGTTTGCCTGGATTTGAGATTTTCACCCGATCTGAATAAATTTCAACCATCGTGGATGCGCCTCCAATTGTGGAGTCCTGATGGATGGGTGCATTCGCCACTAATTCACGAATAGCGATTTCGGGAATCAATCTAACCTGCTTGCGAATTGCTGCCTCAATGACTTCATTTTGCGGCAATTGCGACATGAGGAAATGAGCCAAGTCACGGAAACCTACAGCATAGCCCTTGAAATCCATATGATCCAGTTTTGTGCTCAGTTTTGATTTGCCGTTATAGACGACCACTCTCGCGGCTTTGCGTGCAAGGTCAGGGAAATCCTCCAGCCTTTTCGAGAGCGGCGGCGCACCGATTCGACGAATTGAGTAACTTGTATTTTGGTCATGCTCAATAAGCTTGTCACTGATTAATCGCTTGATCACACCGGTCTGCTCAGTGGGGTAGGGCGGCCCAAGCAGCTCGAAGTATCGGTTGCTTATCTAAAAGATGAATCACCTCCTGACAGTCGAGCCCAATTTTTGCCGATCCTTCAAGCCAGTCGAGCTTCCCTTCTGCAAAAATTTTGCGCAAATAGTCCTCACTCATCGGATTCAATGCCTGTCCGACCCGCATAAGATAAATGCCTTCATAGTGATAGGCAGTTCCTGGCGAACGAGACGGAATGTGAAAGACTAGAACTCGACCGTCAGCATGCTGCACTTCCTCAATTTCCACACGAAAGCGAAGTTTCTGAAAAATCTTCTCTTCCATCGCGACTGGATTGCTGAACGCTTTGGTCCCGACAACCGGCCTATAGGTGGTTTATCGGCAATTCCAAATTCCAAGCAAAAGTTTTCCGCCGCCTTCATTTGCCATTGCCACGCGGTATCTGAATAGCTTCTTATTATTGAACTGCGCTTTTGCTTCCTTGAACTCCAAAGACCGAGTCTCGGAAGAGCCTTGTCTCCAGCTGTCAATCTTTTGTGGTGCTGTGGTCATGGCATGAGAGATTGTGATGAGAGACAATATTTCTGCTGATAGAGCCAGAGGCAGGAGGTTTGGTGGCGAAATTTTGCTAAATTTTGATTCCTTGACTTATAGCCGATGACCAGCACTCCTATAATTTGACAGCACTATTTGCTCTTCGGTTTCTTCAGTCATTATACGCTTAGCAAACGATAGTCTTTGTTGCGCAGATTCATCAATATTTGGGTGTGCATTCCTGGTCAACAAATTTGAAGTTTTGGTTATACAAATTCAAAAATACAGTGGCATCGCCAGGTTGCAAGTTTAAGCTTAAATAACAAGTTATTGTTCTTATGATTAAAAATTAAGTAACTGTTGATTTTTCAGGTTTAAGTTTAAATAAGATCATGTTCAATCGGACAAACAAGCAGCAAGCAAATTCATGGGAACTGAGGAAGACTTTGAAGGGCTCTCAATGCGGCTGAATCAAGGCGCTGGCTCACTGACTTTCAAGCATTGCAAAAAGCAATAGCAAACAGCGCACATTCGATAACTGACACCTTGTCTCTGAATAATCGTAACGATGACATTGAATGATTGAATTCGAAGTCAGCATATTAGAGATATCTCGGACTCTTGGTATTTGACACACAGCGCCATCGGCCGACATGGTCGCAGGCTGAATGCGCTCGTGGAAAGCGTTCTCTGGAGTTTGCAGCTGCCGTTCAAAACCGCCGATGATTTGCTGGGTATGTGTCAAATGATCGGTTTTCCCCAACCGCTCAGTGGCGGTATATTTTTTTTCGGCTTTTCTGGCAGAGAGCTATACTCTCATCATATCCGGCAGCCCGCACGGAGACGCACCATGGACATCAGGGCCCTTGAAGCCAAGCGCCAGTCCCTGCTCGCGCAGCTGAGCCGGATCCGCCTGGCAGCCTCAACGAATACGGCCAGCACCCTGACATTGCCCCGGCCGCATCCTCGGATGCATAACCCCTCTTCCGTCCGCTTTCCGACCCCCGTATTTTCAACTCCCGATATTCAGAGAGGGAGATCCTTGTGAGTAACGATTGAATTTCCCCACCCTCGGATTGAGGAGAACTCTGCCTTTCAGCGGAAAGGCAGAATCGCAATGTTTGCCTTGTCGCATGAGTTTTTGCGAATTTGCAGGAGGGCATCAAAATGATACAGCTGAGGGAATTTTTCATGATTCACGAACTGCGCCGCCAGGGCTTTCGCAAAACGTTGCATTTGCGCCGCGGCTGCAAGCGGGCGACCTTCGCCACGGCACACAAGCTCTTGAAGAACCGTACTCAGTGCTGATAAATCACTGGCCTTATTCAGACCCGGACTTTGACTGTGAGGTGCTGGTCGTGAGCCGCAACTCAGCGCCGTGGTTCAGGAAGCTGCAGCAATACAAGAATCTACTTGATGCGCGGGCCTCATTGATGATGACGACTGCGGCTGACGGCGCCTGACAGGCTTTGCGAATCTGCTCAGAGCCGTAGCGCCGGGTAGCCAGATATTTTGTGAGGCTGGTGCCTGAGGCGCGGCCGCTCAGCGCAGTTCGCTCCCGTCAGTTTTCTGTGACATGCCCTTTCTCATAGCAGGAGCACACGCCCGCGTACTGGCTTTAGCGCAAACAGCTCAATTATATTTCATGGTAAAGACGAACTTTTTGCGAGCGGTCAATCCAGTTGGTAATATACGAATCAAGGGAACATGATTTGTCAGAAAATTGCAACGATAGCATTTCGACTAAACCGTCATCATCCCCGCGCCTGAACCACCTCGACCGTCGATGAAACAAGCATATTCTGCTGCTGCATGCCATGTTGCCCGCTGCTTCTGTAGAGCTGCGGCATCTGGGCACATGAGCAGACGCCAATTGCGGGGCGCACCTGGAGGTCCGGTACGATGCTGATAGCAGAAGAATATGACAGCGGCAGAGCTTGGCGAATTTCTCCTCTTTCTTGGGGTCTGGGGTGTTGTTGTCTTTTTTCTGCTCTGAGGCCGAATAGGTTTCATGGCAAATGAATCTAACGGTTAATCACAGGTTCCCATAACTCACAAATCAAAACTTTATTCCAAGCAGACTACCCGACTGCTCTCTGTCGGTAAGTTTCAACCGAATATACTGATCAAAATTAAATCTTTCGGAGAAGTCGGCGCTGGGTATCGAATCTGAATTTAATGCACAAATGTATTGTGTCCCTTCCTCTCGGGTAATTCGTGCTGCCCGTTCAAGAGCCATCGCTCTTTGTCGTGAGTCAACACCATCATGAAGCGCACTGTCATGTACCAAAAAATTGATAGAACGATGCTTGTTCTGGAAGATTTGCAACAACATGAGATCGAAACAGAAGACTTTCATTTTCGATATCCCTTCACTATCACTACGTTCAATATCAACCTGATACTTGTATCCAGAGTCTCCGATGTCTATCATAAGATTTCCAGGTGAATTGTAAAGAGCTTGAGAATGACTGTTAAACAACAAAACAGCCTTAGTCCATACCTCCCGTCTTTGCTCGTAGTCCTGTTCTGCGATCCCCGCCAGTTCTGTCCTCGACTCTATCAAGTTTCGCTTGCGAACATTGAGATTTTTGATTTCTTCAATCCTTGATCGCACTCTGTCAAGCTGTCCTTTTAGCTCTACGCTTCGCTCTTGGAGCTTATTCATTTCCTGAAGTGCCCCATGAGTTTGCAAAATTTCAAATAATTCAGCTCTAGAATCCGTCAGTTTTTCAATTTTCTTTTCTCGGTCGGCTATATCTGTTTTTAGTCTTTCTATCTCGTTTTCAAGAAACGCGCGGCGATTTTCAATTATGCATTCGTGAAACCTTTTTGCATCAGATAAAGTTTGGCATACAGTTTTTGGAAAAACGATTCCGGCTTCCTCATATACCTTCTCCAATTCTACCAATCTTGGGGGAATTTCGTCTGAGACTGCTTCAATGTATTTTGCCAATGTAAGGCGTTTTGAAACGTTCCGATTCAGTAAATCATGTAACTCGCTGGTCAGATTATCGGCTTCCGTCTGGATGGACTTGTACTGAGGATGAACTTTAAATGTTCCCAAAGCATTGTCTGCAATTTTCACCTCTTGTTCCAAATGAATTCGCTGCACTTCCATCTGGCCCAAAGTACCCCATATTCCACCCATGGCTCCCGTTTTGATAGCGCGGTCAAAAGCTTTTATTCGGTCCTCCTCAACCTTAAGTTTCCGCCACTGATCGGCCTGCTCCCAATTAAGGCCGAGCAGGTAAGCAATATTAAGTTGAATGCTCCAACCAGGCTGTTGAGCGAAGTGTCGAAAAGGGTCGGTAAACGCACCATGACCGACTCTTACAAAGTAAGAGAACAAGCTGCGATAGCTAGGTTTGTATTGCTCGGTATCCAAAGGTTGCATAAGATCGAATAGCGCCCAACCCAATAGATTCTTCCAGCGATCAAGATTGAATTTGTATTCACCTGTTTCTTCATCAAAGTCAGGTTGCTCTACCCAACCATCAGTCGAGCCCGAAATACTGATCCAATTTGGAGTCTGAACTGCGCGAGTAGCCTTTACACGATTTCCCGCAAGTGTAATATCAATTGAAAAAACCCAGTCTTCAAGTGTTTTTTTTATTAACCCCTTCCCTTTTTTTGCTGTCGCCCCCATACAGAAATGGATAATGTCGATTAATGTTGATTTTCCGACTCCGTTGCGAGTATCCTTTTGAGTCGATGTTTTCGTTCGCTCTGCCAAAATGACATTGAGACCCTGAGTAAATCGAACAGTATGGAAAGTAGGTTGATTGGCAGATATACCGTGAATCAAGACTCATTCCTCCTAATCAATCCTTCCGCTAGTGATATAGCCCCTATGATATAAAGCATATCCAGCGCCAATACAAATCGCTCGAAAGTTCCGACAGACGAATTTGTCCTCGTTTTTTCCCATAGACTTGTTACTGTTTGCGGATCCTGTAGCTCAATCAGTAAAAATGCACCTACTCCAATCAGCGCATATTCATCTGTAATGTGCTTTGATGGCAGAATCATTTCTCAAATACTTCGCAGGTCTCAAAAAGATACACGAGCACAGCAATTCCGGCGTTTTGTTTCACTGGCTGCGTAAAGCCGCGTTGAGCAAAACTACACATTAAATCGAAAAGTTCATCCCCCGCATATCCCGCACATTTCAATCGGTAATACTCTCTTAAAAAACCACTCTTTAAACGCTCCGGGAATTCTGGGTTGATCTGAGTTGAAGTTTCGATAAATTTTTTAACGTTATTCGCCACACTGAGACCCATAGTAATCACATTTCTTGATCCAGTACCGAGTTCATTTTTTACAAGTTTGTCCTCTGGTGAAATCAACGAGAAATTTTGATCACCGACTTCGGAATCGATTGTCGATATCCAATCTGTCACATCCATAAGTTCCTGAAATCCTACTTCTACAATAGTTTCGGACATCGCTTCTCGTACTTTTCGCTCGTGATCCGCTTTCATCTGGTGTAATACATCAACAGAGTAGTCTGAATGTTGCTTGTCAATTTGAGCATGGTGGTCCCTGCACAGATAAATCAGATTGTCGTGGTGGTTGCGCTGTGATTGGGCCATTAATTTGTCATAACGAGCGGATCCAGGTTTTTCGCCCGATATATGTGCAGCTTCACCAATAATAGCGGTGTCTGATGATTTCCCGTCAACTGTCAAGGTCCGATTACAGCCGGGAAAGGCGCACCTGTCTCCACTTCGAAATGCAACGATCATTTTTGTTAAATAACTGGCACTCATACAGACGGCTATCATTGATAGCAAAAAAGTAAATCGTATGCTTTTACTCGATTCTAAGTCGATCGAATCAAAATCGTATTAACACTCGCCAGACAACTTTGATGCCCATAACGGGTTCTAATAACGCAATTTCAGTGGTATTGTGTGTGGATTTTCGAGTAAATTCTCGCTGAACCAATATTTAAATTCTTCAATCATATCCCAGTTTTCCTGACTCGTTACGTCCAACAAAAGCGGTTAATCGCTCAAATTCGATCCAGCCGCTGTCGTCAATATTTCGGAAATTCAGAATTCGAACTTTTCTAGGTATAGTTTCACGCACTGTCCACTATATTTCCAGATAAATTTGAAACGTTATGCTTATCAAATATTTCAACTTAATTATGAGCATTTTTCGGCAATATTTTTGGGAGTAGGCTGGCTATAGAATCAGCCGAAACGTTCCCCAATTCTTTAGGTTCAAGCTTATGCAGTCCGCCGCCATAAACGCGACCCTCTCTTAGTATCACTTGTGGGCAAATCTTATTTAGCAACCCGCATACTTGCCGAAGCAACTCCGGTCTTTCCCGAAAGACGTTTTCGATTGGTTCTTTCGGATATAGCATCAAGTACACATTCGTAACCATCGCATTTGAGTTGTTCAACAAGAAACGAAAGGGTCTGCTGCTCTTTGTATTCATTCTGCCAAGATAGGTACAGACAATCGGAGCCGGAGACCTTCGTTCCTGACAATACCAGCGGTTACGGTGCTGACAGATGTACCTATCTGCTATTCCAACTGCCCGGCCCTCTTCTAAGTACAACCACAAATTTGGATAACGTTGCCTGATATCATCTTCAGCCCACGGAGGATCAAGAACAAACAGCCGACGTTCAAGTATGGGGTTTCCACTTTGGTCGCTCTTTATTTCTTCGCCGCGCACATAGCGAGGGCTAGGCAGAATTGGTTTGAATGCACCGATTGGTAACCCACGTCTTTGAATTTCCTTATCTGTCAAAATAAAATATCTATTGCATCCTGTTGCTATACCTCGCTTGATATTGAAATAATCGCTCAGTATTGGACCTTCACCAGAATCATTTTTATCTACAGATGGAAAACGCGTCCATTTCGTTGTACCAAACAGCTTCTCTGCCGGAATTAGTTTCTTCAACTTTGGCATAGCCAATGTTCCGCCAAAAGTGAAACGCACTTGATGTCCTGCTTTTGGAGGAAGGTTACGAAACCAAACTACAGCTGATGAAACCAGTGCATCATTGAACTGCACATCATTTGGATCAAAACGATGAATGTGTAAAAGAGTCACCTTCGTAAGCAGGTAACGTTTTATTGTCATTCCGTAATTTACGTCCATAAATTCGCTTGGGATTAACCAGCCAGCTAAACCTCCATCGGCCATCCAACTATGACTCAATACCAGAAAATAGCAATATAGCCCAGCTAGTCCATTAATCTCGATATCGCAAGTGTTTATGACTTGCTTCCTTAAGCGATGTTTTTCTAATTTAGGGATGTGGTGATGCCGCACATAAGGAGGATTGCAAATCAATAGATTAAACTTGTCTACATTACACGGCACTTCAGATTGAGTGAAATCTTCGATGCGAATATCCAACCCAGAATCAGCCCAAAGCTTAGCGGTTGGCTTGCCGTAGTGTTGATCGACTTCATATCCGACTGCAGCATGAATTCGAGAACTGGGAAATATTTCTAGCAAGGCCGAATAAAAGGCGCCAGTCCCGAACGCAGGGTCTACAAATCGCACCTTTTCGCATTTTTCCATCTGGGATTTAGCATAACGCTGTATATCCAAAGACAAACCGGTTGGAGTAGCAAATTGTCCCATCCGATTCCTTTCGCTTGCATTCTTCCGATTATCCAGCTCGTTTTGTAATGCCAATCTTCGGATCTCCATGTTTTTTACTAGTTGCTTCCTCATTTAAAGCCCAAACTCCCTGAAGTCACTTATTCGATGTTCCCAAACCCAATCGATGCCTTCAGCCGCCTCATAACCAAGATAACCGCAATCGAAATATCCGCCAAGAAACAAAACATATCGAATAGACTCGTAGCTGTCCTGCAACTGGCGCATCTTTGTAGCCTCTTCCTTACGTCTCTTATTTACATTCGCGAAATCACCCGCAGACTTAGCCTCAATTAACAGTGGCAGCTGATTTTCTCTCGCCTGCTTAGGCATCACCACTGCATCAACGGAAAGATTAGTGCTATTGGAACTCAGTTCCTGATAAACCGGAACATTGAAACGAAAAGAAAAAGTTCCTGGAGGCAACTCGTCAAAATTTGCGGATTCATTTGCCGGTTTGTATTCATAACCCAGTGCCAATAACCATTGTTCAATCGCGTCTAGCTGACGTTTCTCTTGTGCGTTTCGAATAATAGGATTGGCCACAGCTCCGCACAAACGATCTGCCACGATTGTAGCGGCGCGGTATATTTCATGCTTTGATGGCGGGTTACCGCTATCCAACCAAACAAAAATATCTGGATCAGCCATTCTAACTATAACCTTCCCAATCTTCTCCAGATCTACCTCCAACTTATTACTTGGCATTCGTGGCGGGAGCATGTTGTTTTTCTCCATTGAATTTACTAAGTTCTTTGAGGCGCCCGTGAGTCCAATTAACCTGTCAATGGCTAAGGGCGGGCAAGTAGACATTCGGAGAGAAGATAGTATTGACGGATTTTGTTTGAGAAGGTTCAATCCCACATCGGTAAGGTTTCTCGTCGCCCTCAACATAGTCTCGACATTCCTCGTAGTTTGTTCCCGGGTCGCCCGATAGGTCTTCGGTGCAAAACGCAAAAACCAATCGTTGTACATATCCACTGACTGCATTATGTCTTGCTTCCACCGGTCCGGTTTATTTCTATTGACGGAACCTAAGCCACTATGCAGAGTCTTTCTATAATGCTTAGTGATGTTTCGAATTGCCACAACAAAAATACGCTGTCAAAACAAAAGAAATCGATCTAGTTCTATCTCTATGAATTATAATGGAATATATCTATTATGCATTGCCAAAATGACCCTTACCAAAATCGCAGAGCTCTTGAGACAGCCTCAACATCGACTGATCTATCTTTGCGAAAAATCTGTCATCATACCTGACAGAACCGATGCCAAAAGTTGCGGCAGCAGCCGGCGTTTTTCCGAAAGAAATCTTTTCGAGTTTTCCGTTGCATTGACTCTCAGGGAGTTCCGCATTCCGACGGTTATCTCCAAATCAATTTTGTCAGTTATCCAGTCATTCGAAATCGAGGTTCAGCAACATATGCCAGAATTTAGTTTACCGCGATCTCTTGCAACCCCTGAATCACCAAATTTGAACGTTGTACTCACATAGGATTCACACCTTTCTTCTGCACTCGGTTTCACTGAAAAAATGAAGAACGTGGACACTGTGGATTTAAGCAACTCCATCCAATCAGTCAATGTTTCCGTTGTCGAATCTGAAGTTTCAAATACAAACAATTCTACACAAGATGCTTCATGGATGCCTGACTCTTCACACCACGCGTATTTCGGTATTAGAACTCACAAAGGTTGCTAAAGAATTGCAAATCAAATGACATTTAACTTATCTGGTCCTGCCTGCCTTTCAAAGTTGAAGTATCCGATAATAATCTTCAAGGGTGTGTGTCAAATGATCGGTTTTCCCCAGCCGCTCAGTGGCGGTATATTTTTTTCGGCTTTTCTGGCAGAGAGCTATACTCTCATCATATCCGGCAGCCCGCACGGAGACGCACCATGGACATCAGGGCCCTTGAAGCCAAGCGCCTGTCCCTGCTCGCGCAGCTGAGCTTCAGCCAGCTCAATACTGTTGCGCGAGCAGGCCGCCTTGAGAGTCAACACTAGGCAGGTCGAGCGCGCCACTGGCTGAAACGATGTATCTGGGGGTCGACGGCACCGGGGTGCCCATGACCGTGTCACAGACCCAAGGGACCAAGGCCCAGCAGCCCGACGGCACCGGCCCGGGAGATGAAAGTCACGGCCGCCTGGCAGTGCGCCGATCAGCTCGCCGAGCACGGCCAGGTGAGAATCGATACCGGCGCGGTTTCCTCTACAGCGGTCATCGGGTCGGCCCGCACCGCTGATCTCAAGCCGCAGCTGGCGCCGTTTGTGCAGCGCATTGATCGCTAGGCGGCATTGGCGATGGCACCCCCTGGATCTGGAACGCCTTGTCAGAATTGTTCCCCAATGCCGTCCAGATCCAGGATCTCTGCTATGCCAAAGAGAAAATCCATGACCTGTCCAAGGTCATCTTCGGCCGTGGCAATGACATGACCGAGCCCTGGACCGATCCGCACATCAAGATGTTGCGCGCCGGATCGGTCGAGACCTTCATGAAGGCACTGCTACGCGGCTTTGAATCGGCGCATGCCGAGGTGCCCAGTGCCATCGGCTGTTCTGACCGAATCCGCGACCGGATTCGCTGCCGGGAATTCCTTGACCGACACCAATGAAATCGCCACGCTGCGGACATGCATGCTCAGCACATCGGTTCGACGATTACTGGCCTGATTTTGCCCATAATTTGACGCGCACCCGTGATTGACAAAAGTTTTGTCTTAGTCGAGTCAAATTATTGTAAAATAGATACCTTGAGTCTATCAGGTGTAATTAATCGTCGCATGGTTGCATCAAAGCACAGCTAGCCATAAACGCTGCCACACCTGAAACTTCAATCGTCTGTCAAAAGCGATGTTGTTTGATGTCGTCGTCCCCATCGTCTAGTCAGGTCCAGGACACTAGCCTTTCACGCTGGTAACGGGGGTTCGAATCCCCCTGGGGACGCCAGAAATTTAACTCACACCCTAATGCCAATGGTTTTGGGTGCGGTTTCTCTATGCGGCATGGGAAAGTTATCAGCCGCCGGGCGGTGATTGATTTTGCCCTGCTTCTTCAGACACAAATCGATTCCCCTGCGGACGTGAGCGAGAAAATCAATTGTAATCTATACCGACATACGGCCGAAAAAACAGCCTTTCGCAATCGATCATTCAAGCGGTGCCGGCCCGGCAAGGCCGCCATGTAGATGCAATGCCTGCCCAGCATTGAATATTTTTAATACGAATGCCGCCGCCTGGCGCATATAGTCTTGCACGAAACATTACCACAACTTCGAAGCATATTTATGAACAGAAAAACAGCCGTTTTGATCGTTGCATTTGTGACCAGCTGCCTGGTCAGTTTCGGTGCCAGAGCCAGTCTGGAGAAAAGTCCGAACGACTATCGCGATTACCTTTCATTCGAGCTGGATAATCGCTTGACGGTGCTTGTCATATCGGACCCAGACGCAGAACGCTCAGCTGCATCCATGTCGCTGCTGGTCGGCGGCGGAGACGATCCGGCGGGCCGCGAGGGCATGGCCCACTATCTTGAGCACATGCTCTTCTTAGGCACCGAAAAGTACCCCGGCCTGGACGAATATCGCGCCTTCATCGAGCAAAATGGCGGCTCAACCAACGCATACACCGCTATTGACTTGACCAATTATCAGTTTGAGATCGAGCCGGCTTTCCTCCGGCCGGCACTGGATCGTTTTGCCCAGTTTTTCATCGCCCCATTGTTTCCAGTTGAGCAGATTGGCCGAGAAAGAGGTGTAGTGCACGCTGAATACGAGATGCGAACGCAGCGCGATGGTGTCAGGCGCTGGTCTGCGATGCGCCAGGCTTACAATCCATCGCATCCCAGTTCGAAATTCGTATCCGGTACCGAACAGACGCTCGGCGGAGACATTCGCCCCGAATTGATTGAGTTCTTCAAAAGCCGCTACAGCGCCAACTTGATGAATCTGGTTGTGGTTGGTCGCGAGCCTGTTGAGCAATTGCAAAGCTGGGTCACGGAAATATTTTCGAACATCGCCGATGTGAATGCATCGTCCTTGTCTGTATCGGAACCGCTGTTTGCTGATGGCGCTCTGCCTGCGCTTTTGCAGTATCGAACTTTGAAAAATGAGCCAAAACTGACACTGATGTTTCCGGTTCCGAATTTGCGCGAATACTGGCGGCAGGCGCCGGCAGTCTATATCGGCAATATTCTCGGCCATGAGGGTCGCGGCAGCTTGCTCTCGGATCTGAAGGAGCAAGGCTGGGCCAATGGACTTTATGTGGGTTCAGGCAATACGGGCATCAATTCGCACACGATCAGCGTAGTCATATCGCTGACAGAGGAAGGACTCCGGCGCTGGCAAGAAGCGGCCGCTTACACCTTTCAGTATATTCGGGAAATCGATCGCAGGGGGATTGAGAAGTGGCGCTTTGATGAGCAAAAGCTGCTCAGCGAGATTGAATTCAGGTTTGCGGACGTGAACTCTTCCAGCGACTATGTGACTGTGCTGGCCGACGCATTGCACTTTTACCCGCGCAATGAGCTTCTCGTGGCTTTGTATCAGGTTCAGGATTACGACCCAGAACTGATTCGCGATATTCTTGCCAGAATGAATCCGAGCAATGTCTTGACCATCTTGTCTTCGGTGAATGCTGAAACGAATCAAATCACACCCTACATCGGCACCGAATATGCGCTGATGCCCATCACCAGGCAGACGCTTGACTCTTGGTCAGCTGATATCGCCGATGCATCGAATTGGCTGCCGGGGCCGAATGAGTTTCTGCCGCAGGATTTTGAGCTGGTGTCGGCCGATGAGATGCCAAAACCGCAGCGGATTGTCACTTCACCCGGATTCGAGCTTTGGCATCAAAGCGACGTTTCGTTCGAAGTGCCGAGAGCCAACTTCTATGTCTCGGTGCGCAATCCGTACAAGCAAAGAAGTGTCGAAAGTTCGGTTCTTATGGATTTATTTATCAGCGCTGTCAATGACCAGCTCAACGAGTATTCCTATCCGGCGACACTGGCGGGCCTTGAATATTCGCTTTACCCCCACTCGCGCGGTTTCTCGTTCAAAGTCTCTGGCTACAGTGAAAAGCAGGCGGTTTTGCTGGAAAAAATTATCGATGTGCTCAAGGCGCCTGAATTCGATGCGCAGCGGTTCGAAATTTACCGTGAGCAGCGCATCCGATCGGTGCGCAACAGGCTCAAAGACACTGCCTATCACCAGGCATTCGGAGAGCTTTATTCCACCCTTCTTGAACCGAACTGGACAGACGAGGAAGAATTGGCAGCCTTGGCTGCGGTCAGTCTTGACGAACTTGAGGATTATGCAGCAGCCCTGTTCGTTGATGCCCAGGTTGTGGCCTTGTCTCATGGCAACGTTCTCGAGACGGAAGCCATCGCCATGGCAGATTTAGTCCGCACCAGCTTGATTGCGGATGCCAATGCAGTGCAGGTGGGTAAAAACCGCGTGGTCAATCTTCCCGACACAGGTCCGTTCTTTCGCCGGCTTGAACTTGGCAAAAGTGATTCAGCCATCGCGGTCTACCTGCAAGGAGAGGACAGGACGCCTGAAGAAAGCGCTCGCTATGCGCTGTTCGCACAAACCCTTCAGACGGAGTTCTTCTCGCAGCTGCGCTCTGTGCAGCAGCTCGGGTATGTTGTTTTTTCCACTTTTATGCCCGTCGGTCAGATCCCCGGCGTCGCTTTCGTCATTCAGTCGCCGGATGTCGATCCGCAACAAATGCATACAGCAATCAACGTGTTTTTGGACGGTTTTCATTCATGGCTCGCGGATCTGTCGGATGAGCAATTCGAAAGCCATAAAGAAGGCTTGATTGCACTGATTCAGCAGAAAGAAAGTACGCTCACCGAACGGACAGAATGGTACTGGCGCGCGATTGATGAGAAAGATACCGGCTTTGATCGACGTGAACGGGTTGCGCAGATTGTTGCCGCTATGGAAAAGGAATCGTTCGAGAAGTTTATTTTTGATCTGCTCGGCGAGCAAAGAAACCGGAAGCTGGTCATACTTGCCTATGGCACGAATCTTGCGGCGCCGAAAACAAATTATGCGGAATCGGGACAGGTGGTTTCCGATGTTCGGCAATTCAAGCGCAATGCGGAGTTTTTTCCTCACTCGTAGCAATCCATCATGTCATCGCCAGCGCGGCGAGTTGAGGCACTGCTCCCGCAGGTGATCGCCAAGCTCGGTCAGACCCGGCGGACGGTGACCACCGTCGAGTCATGCACCGGCGGCTGGATCGCGCAAATGCTGACCAGCGAGGCAGGCAGTTCCAATTGGTTTGAGTGCGGTTTCGTGACGTACAGCAATCAATCTAAACAGGAGCTGGTCGGTGTCTGCGAGGATACGCTTGCGCAGCATGGCGCGGTCAGCCGCGCCGTTGCCCGCGAGATGGCAGCGGGTGGATTGCGCTGCAGTCGCGCCGATATTACAGTCGCGGTGACGGGCATCGCGGGTCCGGATGGCGGGGCCGAGGCCAAGCCGGTCGGAACCGTCTGGATTGCCTGGGCGAACAGATCAGGCGGCAGGATTGAAAAAAACTTTCTGTTTGCCGGAGATCGGCAGACTGTGCGCATATTGACGGTCGAAAATGCGCTGCTGGGGTTGTTGGAATTTATCGGTTAGATATTTTGCATTACAGGAGCTGCTTGAAAAAAATCCGACCTCTGACAGCAAGTGTCAGCATCGTATCCGGCGTATCATGAGCTGGGTGTCGTCTATTTCGCGAGCCGGATTTATTCATACTGGTCACTCTCAGGCTGACAAAACGCGAACAGTAATCCGCACTTTCAAGGAAAGCTGGCGATTGCCAAAAGGAACGTCCCAAGCACCTGCAATACTCAAAAAGGCATTGCGAGCCCTTCAGCTGCTGAATAATTCTTGAGCGCTCACTTTTTCCGCTCTTCAGCTCAATATAGATCCTCCATTTCCGCTCTCTATACTTTGCCAGTACAACGTAATCGGACCGTCTGCATTGTCCCTTTTCTCTTTTGAAAAATGCTTGCGGTGCTGGAAAATCATCTGATTTGACAGCAATACAGTCATCTGGGATATTATGCAATTCAATTGAATATCCTGAACTGTTTGAGTGACTTTTTTCTTCAAGTTTCAGATACAGCTGGCCGCCATTTGTTTTTTTGGCCTCAATAATGGCATTTTCGTGAATCATTCTTCGCAGGAGATTAAAGTCCGACATAAAGCTACTCCCCGCCCCAAATAATCTCCTGCTGAATTTCGTTCATCCTATCGATCACAACGTCGAAGCTTCGCGCATCGATACCGTAGTCTTTGTCAATCTCCATAGCGACAAGGGTGGAACACCTCGACCTTCTTGAATTGCCTTTCAGCTTGACCAATCCAGTTTCCGCAATGCAGGCGCTCACCCTCTTGGAATCCAAGAGCTCATCGGGTCTGCAGCCATACTTAATCGCTATGTCTTTGAGGTATTCCGCCTCATTATTCAGCATGATCAATGTATTGAGTTCTTTAACGATGTAATCGCTGTGTGTTGTGATCAGCACCTTTATCCCGGCATGTACTAAACGGGTAAAAAGTCGAGCTATTCGACATTGATTCTGCGGATGAAGGTTTAATTCGGGCTCGTCAATCAGCAGCAGATCTCCCTTTTTTGCTTTGTGTCTCAAGTAGAATCCCAGGTCGAGCAATGATCGAACTGAACTGGAGCTTTCGTCCATATTCAATTTGACTGAGTTTCGGATGGGTCTGAAAACAATGGCATCATCATTGCCAACCTCATATTCTCCGCCAAGAAGTCCAGAGAATTCGCTCAAGATATCGGGATATTCTTCGGCGATATAGCTTTTTTCATTTTCAACAGAATGCGAGTTTCTGGCAAAATCTACACCGACTTTCACAGGCAGCGGATAATCCTTGTAGGACTTGAACAGCAAGTCCATGGGATCCATGTTGCCGCCTGATTTCATCATTTCTTCCAGAAGACGATTACGAGCGAAGTTCAATTCCTTTTTGAATATTGTTGCGCCTGTTCGCTCGACACTCGCGATGAATGGATTGGGCAGCAAAGGTTTCAAGAGCAGTTCGCCAATGCAGCTGGAAACAAAACGGCCGATAACATGCTTGGGAAAATGATCGGCCTTGTCTCTGTCAACCAGAAGGGAGATGACCAATTCATCACTGTGTTTATGTTTTTCAGCGGAAAAAACCTTGTCCTCATTCGAGGTCACAAATTCCCGATAAAACTTTCGATCTATCGAAATTTCAGACTGATCAAATTGAGCCCGAAATCTGGAATTCTGGAATAGATTTGATTTTGCCGCAAAAATTTCCGGGAGATCTTTAGCATATGCATCACAGGCACTTTTTAGAATCTGATCTGCTTTTTGGTGGAATGGTTTCAGATCAATATTGACATTGCCGTTTTGCAGGAGCGTTTCAATCTCATCTCGTAGATGTTTTTGATTTTGGGTAAAAAGGTATCTTCTCCAAAGATGCAAAAATCCGAATAGCGAATAGGCCGCATAGGTCTTGCCTGTATTGTTTTCGCCACAGATAATTGTGAGATGATTCAGCTCAAGCGATGCCTGCTTCAATACACCGAGATTTTCAACTTCTATTCTAATTTCCGACTCCAAATTCCAAATCGATAGGGCTGATCATCGCGAGACCAAATTTGATCGAAGCCGCCGTGCGGGACTCCCTTTATCGAACCTGTATTGTTTTCGCCAGTGTCTCAGAGTTTTCCTTGCCTGCGACTGCGGCTGGTCCGCCGGGCAGGGAGTTTTCCACTGCAACTGAAGATCGCGGTCTGCAAAAACTTTGCATCTGATTCGAAGAAATTAAACAACATGTGCAACCAAGCAGTCACGCAGCAGGTTTTGGATGGTGACCAAGCCAGACAGCCGCGCTTGTGAGGCCGACTGGTTGAGCTGTGTTTCGAGCTGCAAGCCAAACTGAACACCGCTTCGAGCAGTTTTATGAATGTGCAAAATTTAACATAGATCACAAAACAAATTGTAACAATTGCGAATTGTATTCAGAATCGGGCAAGCTCGCCGGATGCAGCACATCCGAACTGTGTACAAGATTGAGAACAATTTCTACCTGTCTTATGATTGGATAATTCTCTGAACAGGTACAATTATGTATTATATATAATACATAATTTATGATTGAAGAACTATATATTACACAAAATTTCAAAATATGAAGTCCCAAGCACCCGCGACCTTGCCGCGAGCAGCTCGTCAAGCTCTGCTCAAACTGGGCAGCGATATTGTCGTTGCACGCAAGAAGCGGCGGATCTCGACTGTTTCGATGGCTGAGCGGGCGTTTATAAGCCGCAGCACCTTGATCCGAATTGAGAAAGGGGATCCGACCGTTTCGATGGGCGCCTATCTGACAGTGCTCGCAATTCTCGGCTTGGCCGAGAAGGTCGGCGATCTCGCGGATCGGGCCAGCGATGTGGTTGGTCTCGACATTGACGAGGAAAGATTGCCGCAGCGAATCACAGAACCGCGTCGCAGGCAGAAGCGATGAGCGAGACGATTGAAGTCCATATGATTCACGATAGCAAGACGCATCTTGTGGGTCGCTGTCGATATATCACCAAAGCGCAGCGCCAAACCTCAATCTTTGAGTATGCTGATGAATGGCTGGCTGATGATGAGGCATTTGCGCTGGATCCAGCCAATTTGCCGCTCGGTCGCAGTTCGATCTGCAAAAGTTCTGAGAAATCTGCCTTGCCCGGCGCCGTGCGGGACACGACCCCTGACTGCTGGGGCCGCCAATTGATCCGGCGGGCTTTTCGAAAATCGGGCGAGATTCGCACCCTCTCGGAAATTGACTATCTGCTGGGGCTGAGCGATGAGACGCGGGTCGGCGCATTGCGATTCAGGCGCGAAGGTGAACTGCAATTCGGCCGCCAGGGCGAGCGTCATCAGATACCGCCGCTGATTCAGTTGCCCGCTTTGCTTCATGCCGCCGATGCGATCCAAGATAACAGAGAATCGGCAGCGGATCTGAAACTTTTGTTAAGTGAAGGCTCTCCGCTCGGCGGCGCTCGGCCGAAATCAGCCGTTGTAGACTCAGACGGCCATCTTGCAATTGCCAAGTTTTCGAAACCTGATGATGACCGCAGTATTCCGCATGGCGAGATTCTTGCTCTCAACTTGGCGCGGCAAGCAGGAATCAGTGCTGCGACCGGCCGTCTTTTGACTGTCGCTGGCCGCCCGGTTGCCTTGATCAGACGCTTCGATCGAAAAACCAAGAACCGTCTTGCGTTTCTATCCGCCATGAGCTTGCTGGGACTCAATGACGGGGATGCCGCGACCTATATCGACATTGCGGAGTGCATACGCATGTATTCCGCTGCGCCGCGTGAGGATTTGCATGAGCTTTGGCGCCGCATCATATTCGGCGTGATGGTTGGCAATCTGGACGATCATCTGAGAAACCATGGGTTTCTTCATGCCGGCAACGGAAAGTGGCGACTCTCGCCTGCCTATGATCTCAATCCAGTGCCGATTGAGGAAAAGATGCGTGAGCTGACAACGTGGATTTCTGAGGAAGGGCCGCAAGCCAGCATTGATCTCGCCCGCAGGTCCGCACCTTTTTTTGCTCTTGATGACGGGCAGGCGCAGCGTATCATCGACGAGGTCTCGCAGGCAGTGTCCAAGTGGCAGACGCTTGCGCGGCAGCTGCACATGACCGGCGCGGATCAAGAGGCCTATGCCAGCGCTTTTGAATGGAATGAGAGCTAAATCAGGATGGTGCCTGCCCATTGCATCAGATTATGCTCTATTCGACGGTTTTCGATCGTTGCCATGGATGCGGACCCAGCAGCTCTCTCGCCAAAGTCGAAATGGCGCTGTCCTTCGGCGCGGCGGCTTTGGATGGCCAGCAGTATCCGGCTGCGCCCATTCGCTGCATGCAAAACCTATTGGACTAGTCCATTTGCTACAATTGCGCTCAGATTGAAATTCACAATTATTCATCAAGGTGTGAGATGAGACATTTACTTGGAATTGCAGCAATTCTCAGCTGTGCTGTGCTGTCGACATTTGATACATTTTTGTCAGGTATGCTGACGAATGTCGCCTACTGGGGCATCGTCATCAGCATTCTGTACATGGTGATGTCCGCGATGAGTTCTGGTGATTCATCCGAAGCATAAACTGCCATTGCGATGACATGCCATGATCTGATTTTCTCAGACAAGGTTGTTGTCGTAGCGGGCGGCACCAGCGGCATCAATTTTGGAGTCGCCAAAGAATTCGCAAGCGCCGGCGCCAAGGTCGGGGTGCTCAGCCGCAGCGTCGAGAAGGTTGAGGCGGCTGTGGCCCAGCTGCAGGAAATCACCCCGCATGCGGCTGGCAGCAGCGCTGATGTACGCGACAGCGCCGCAGTTGCCGCTGCATTTTCTGAATTCGCTGAAAAGCTCGGTCCGTTTGATGTTTTGGTCTCGGGTGCCGCTGGAAATTTTCCCGCCAAGGCCGCTGACATGTCGCCGAACGGTTTTGCCGCAGTCGTCAACATCAATCTGCTGGGCACTTGCCACGTGCTGCGGGCGGCTTACCCGCATCTGATCAAGCCTGGCAGTTCAGTGATCAATATATCCGCACCGCAGGCCTATGTTCCCATGCCGCTGCAGTCGCACGCATGCGCCGCGAAAGCCGGTGTTGACATGATTACCAAGACGCTGGCGCTGGAATGGGCCGGCGACGGCATCCGCATCAATTCTATCGTTCCAGGTCCAATCGGAAACACTGAAGCCATGCGTCGTCTGGCGCCAACTCAGGCGCTGATTGATGACGTTGCCGCATCAGTGCCTCTGAAGCGACTCGGTCAATGCGAAGTCATCGCTTGCACAGCGATGTTTCTGGCATCACCGCTGGCGGCTTGCATAACGGGGGTCATTTTGCCGGTGGATGGCGGCTGGTCACTGGGTGGAGTGTCGGATCTGGCGGCTGGACTGGCCCGGCAAATGGAAAAGGCGCCGGCAGCTTGAGTCGTTAGAGTCGACAGGTCGGCGAATATTCGACTCATGTCAGGATGTTCTGGTATCGCTGGCGCAAACTGTTTTTTTTGACTTTCCCCATGGCATTGCGTGGCAGTTGCTCAAGCATAATGAATTTCTGCGGAATCTTGAATGCCGACAAAGTATGCTTGAGTTTGGCGGTGATCCCGGCTGCATTGATAGCTGGATCGTCTGTCACGAGCGCTGCCACGACGGCTTCTCCCAGATCGGGGTGCGGTACGCCGAAAACCGCAGATTCGACTATGCCTTCAACCGCATTAAGCTGCAGTTCGATTTCCTTCGGATAAATGTTAAAACCGCCTGCGACGATCATGTCGCTGTCGCGGCCGACAATGGATACAGCGCCGGTATTGTCGATGGTCGCGATGTCGCCTGTTATGAAAAAACCATCGGCGGTAAATGCAGCTGCGCTGGACTCGGCCTTTTGCCAGTAGCCGCCAAAAACGTTGGGTCCGCGAACCTGCAGCATACCGGCCTCGCCGGCTCCAAGAACTTCGTTGCGCTTGCCCGTGATACGCAGTTCCACACCTGGCAGCGGGTAGCCGACACTGCCTTCCGCAGGCTCTGTATCGACTCGGTTTGAGGTGATAATCTGAGCTTCAGTCATGCCATAGCGCTCGACAATTCGATGCCCCGTACGTCGCTTGAACTCGGCATATGTCTCGGGCTGCAGCGGCGCTGAACCTGAAATGAACAGGCGCATGCGCCGACAGTGATCATGGCCGAAATCAGTGCGGCTGAGCAAGCGGGTGTAGATCGTGGGCACGGCCATGATCGCTGTGGCTTGCGACATCCTGCGCATTATGCGCTCAACCGAAAATTCAGATTCAAATGCAATCCGGCTGCCGGCCATCATCGGACAGTGAATCGCAAAACAAAGACCATGCACATGAAACAGCGGCAGCACATGCAACAGGATGTCGTCGCGCTGCCACTGCCAGACCTCAACCATGGCTTCGGCGTTGAATTGCAGATTCCGATGCGTGATCATGGCCCCTTTCGGCTGACCGGTCGTTCCCGAGGTGTAGACCAGCAAAGCGGTGCTGTCACCGTGCAGCACAGCAATATCGAAGCTGGCGCTGACTTCTTCCAGATTAGCTGTAATGCTGCCCTGTCCGCTGGCATCCAATGTTTCTATGTGCCGAACCTGGCAGCGGCGGGCTATGGGCTCGACAGCACTGACTCTCGACGGGTCGCAAACCAGCAGCGAAGGCTGGGCATCGTTCAGAAAATACTCAAGCTCTTGCAATGTATACGCCGTGTTCAGGGGGTGAAACACGATGCCGGAACGCAGGCATGCAAGATACAGCAGTGCCAGTTGCGGTGATTTCTTGGCTTGCACGGTGATCCGATCGCCAGCCTTGATGTCCCATGAAATCAATCGATTGGCGAGTTTGGCCGTCAGTCTATCGGCCTCGGTATAACTGATTGAGGTGTGATCACCTAGTGCCAGGAATATTTGATCTTTTCCTGCGATCATCTGCCGATGCAGCGAGCTGAAGCAGTTCTGGTTCACAGCGTAAAATTACCGAGATCGAGGCGTTCTAAGTGTGGTCGAGCGGAAAATGCATTTTTTCTGAGCGCTGGAGATTGCTCATCATACCAAAGATAGAGGGCAATGATGAAACTTGAGGGCTCAAGTAATATCCTGCGCCTGAGATTTGCAGTTCAGCAGCCTGGCTCGAGATTGCTTGCAATTGAAAATGGGTATCAGAATTGCTCTGCGAAATTCGGGGTCGCCAGCTGCATCCTTTATTTTATTGCGTTTTGCCGCACACCCAGACACTCAGCGCAATCTCGTTGATAAGACGGAGGCTGCTGGCTCTAAATTCTGTCCGATCCATCTGGGCTGCTGCTCGTTTACTGGCTTGCGCAAGATTTCAGTATTCCAGCTTTCGCTGCGTCGGCGCGCAACGAAAATCAAATATACTGCGCCTCGTGACAAGCGCGTCTTTGGGCGGCGGGCCGCGACAGTCCTGCGCGACTTGAGCCTTGTCAGTCGATGCGCAGACAGGAACTGCGCGATAATCAACGATGAACACTGCTATGCCGTTTCGATTGAACTGCATCGGATTCAGCACTGATCGATATGCTGGGAACTTATCTCAACGAGTGGCTTGAGCTCGCCTTGCGCTGGACGCATCTGACCGTCGGCGTTGCTTGGATTGGTGCGTCGTTTTACTTCAATTGGCTTGAAAACCGCCTTAAGCGTGACTCTGGCGCCGCTGCTGAAATTGCCGGCGATCTGTGGGCCATTCACGGCGGCGGTTTCTATCATGTCCAAAAATATCAGGTCACACCATCCAGACTCCCGTCGCAGCTGCATTGGTTCAAATGGGAAGCCTACACCACATGGTTCACCGGACTGGCGCTTTTGGCACTGATCTTTTATGTTGATGCGCGCGTTTATCTGCTTGATGCATCGCTCAATGATCTTTCGCCGCTTCAAGGCACAGGCATTGGCATTGCAGTGCTGGCAGTGACCTGGCTTGCATACGATCTGCTGTGCCGCTCATCAATCGCCCGCCAGCCGCGTATATTGGCACTGATCATCGTTGTGTACTTCGGCCTGCTGACACTGTTTCTGTGTGAGATATTCTCCGGCCGCGGCGCCTATATTCATGTCGGAGCGGCAATTGGAACGATCATGGTATTAAATGTGATGGCTGTCATTATCCCCTCGCAAAAGGCGCTGGTCAGCGCCATGCAAGACACACAGCCCGTCGATGCGGAATTGGGCAAATCTGCCCTGATTCGCTCAAGGCACAACAATTACCTGACATTGCCGGTACTCTTCATCATGATTGCCGGACATTACCCGGCGACTTTCTCAAGCCCTTGGAATGCGGAAATTCTCATCGGACTGGGACTGGTTGGAATTGCCGTACGTCATTACTTCAATGTGCGCCATCTGCCCGGCATCCAATGGGGGTGGCTGGCTCTGGGGTTCGCAGGCATGCTTGCCATCGCCGCCCTGACGGTTCCGGCACCCTTGCGGCAGGCGACTCAATTGAGTGAGACAGGATTCAGTGAAGTGCGCCAAATTGTTCAGGCCCGGTGCACTGTCTGTCACTCTGCCAACCCAGTGCAAACGGGTTTCCAAACAGCTCCAAGCGGCATAATCATGGATAATGACGAACAGATTCTTGCACTCGCATCACGCATATTCACAGTTACAGTTGTCAATCGCTCCATGCCGATTGGCAATTTGTCCAATATCTCGGACCAAGAGCGTGCTGCAATTGCATCTTGGTATGCGGGGCTGAACCGACCGATGCCGGCCGCTGACACTCAACAAGAGGGAAAATGAAAAATTGGGAAAGCTGACAACACATGTTCTGGATTTAGTGCATGGCTGCCCGGGCCGCGAGATGCAGGTCGAGCTGTTTCGGGTTGCCGACCAGCGGACGTTTATCCGCAACAGCATCACCAATGACGACGGCCGTGTCGACAGTCCGCTGATGGAAGGAGAATCCATGGCGGCTGGCAGCTATGAGCTGCTCTTTCGGGTGGGGGAATATTTCCAATCACTGGGCTTGGAGCAGTCAAGCTGTGCATTCCTCAATGAGGTTGTGATTCGATTCGGTATCGAAAATGCCGATGAGCACTACCATGTGCCGCTGTTGCTGTCGCGCTATGGCTACTCCACTTATCGGGGCAGCTAGTGCGCAGTACGGACTCCATTTCGTTTTTGCTCGGATTCGAGCCGCGCAAAATTGTCGATTTGCCGCCGACTACCACCGTACTGCAGTACCTGCGCCGCGTCGAGCGCATGACGGGGACTAAAGAAGGCTGCGCAGAGGGCGATTGCGGCGCATGCACGGTAGTCATCGGTTCTGCGGCAAACGGCAAAATCAAGTATGAAGCGGTCAACTCCTGCATTATGTTCTTGCCCTCTGTGCATGGCAAGCAGCTGATCGCAGTGGAACATCTGAAGCATTCCGATGGCACTTTGCATCCCGTCCAGCAATCGATGGTCGACGAGCATGGCTCACAATGCGGGTTTTGCACACCGGGATTTGTGATGTCAATGTTTGCCATGTTTCATCTTCGCACACAGACTTCCAAAGAAGCCATTGACACAGCGCTGGCAGGGAATTTGTGCCGCTGTACTGGCTATGCGCCGATTGTGCGCGCGGCGCGGCGCATGCTGTCCATTGATGCTGAGGATCAATTTACTGCCGCGGAAGCCGAAACCGCAAAGCAGCTCGCAAGAATCAAGCCGAGCCAAGCGCTGCAATTCGAATCGGGCGGGCAGCTGTATTTCGCACCGTCTTCCAAACAGCAGCTGTGCGAGATTCTGGCGCAGCACCCTGACAGTCGCATTGTGGCAGGATCAACCGATGTCGGTCTGTGGGTAACCAAGCAGGGCAAAGACTTGGGGACAATGGTTGACCTGGGCGCCGTCAAGTCACTGCGCAAGGTCGAGGTGAAGGCCGGCCGCCTGCAGATCGGTGCGGCCGCTTCCATCAGCGATGCCATGGATCTCTTCAGGCAGCACCTGCCGGACCTCGATGAGCTGCTGCGCCGCTATGGCTCAGTGCAGATCCGCAATCGGGCGACCATCGCCGGCAATGTTGCCAATGGCTCCCCGATCGGTGACAGCCTGCCGGCTTTGGTTGCTTTGCAGGCGGAGATTTTAGTGACCGCCCAATTCGGCTCACGTACCGTGCCGGCGGAAGACTTTTTCATTGATTACGGGGTGCAAGATCTCAAGCCCGGTGAATTCATTGAGCAAGTCCGCATACCGATCCCGCACGACGGCGAGCATTTTCGGATCTACAAGCTTTCAAAACGTTATTTTCAAGATATTTCATCCGTTTGCGGCGCATTTTTTCTGCGTTACAATTTATTTGGTCATGTCGAGACGCTGCGCATCTGTTACGGCGGCATGGCGGCGACCCCCAAGCGTGCCCGGCACTGCGAAGCGGCGTTGCTCAGGCATGGATTGGGCGAATCCGGTCTGCAGGCAGCCCAACAGGCGCTGGCAGATGACTTTACGCCGCTCAGCGACTGCCGCGGTGCGGATGTCTACCGAATGCAAGCCGCCGCCAGTCTGATCGAGCGATTTATCAATGACATTGTCTACGGGAAAACCGATTCGGTGTGGAGCATGCAGCATGCTTGAAAAGTCACGTCATATTCCGCTGACGCAGGCGGTGCATGCGCCGCTTGCGCATGACAGTGCGGTGCGGCATGTCAGTGGCGAGGCGGTGTATGTCGACGATATTCCGGAACCGCAGGATTTGCTGCATGTCTGGGTTGCGCTCAGCACCTGCCCGTGTGCCAGAATCACCGTCATGGATCTGGATCCAGTCAAAGCGTCGCCCGGCATCGTCGGCGTTTTTGATCACCGGTCGATACCGGGAGTCAATGACTGCAGTCCAACGGTCGGGGATGATCCGATCTTTGCCGCTGACCGCGTTGATTTTGCCGGTCAGGTGCTGTTCGCGGTCGCGGCGAAAACCGAGCTTCAGGCGCGTGATGCCTGCGCCAAAGCGAATATTGCCTATGCGCCTGAAGAGCCGGTCATCTCAATTGCGCAGGCGCAGCGGCGACAGTCGTTTGTGCTGCCATCATCCACCCTTCGCCGCGGTCAGCCGCAGGTGGCGCTGAAGGCCGCAGCGCATCGCATCCAGAGGAAATTCGCCTGCGGCGGTCAAGATCACTTCTACCTTGAGGGTCAAGTCGCGATGGCCGTGCCGAAAGAAGGCGGAGATGTGACCGTCTACAGCTCCACGCAGCATCCCACAGAGGTGCAGACATTGGTTGCCCAAGCGCTTGACCGGCCCCTGCATGCCGTCACTGTTGAGGTGCGCCGCATGGGTGGCGCTTTCGGCGGCAAAGAAACGCAAGCTGCCCAATGGGCCTGTATTGCGGCTTTGGTTGCCCAAGTGTGCGGTCAGCCGGCGAAAGTGCGCCTGGATCGGGATATCGATATGCTGGCGACGGGCAAACGGCATGACTTCATCTTTGACTATGATGTTGGCTTCAGCGATGCCGGCTTGATTGAGGGTCTGGTCGTGAAGATGGCATCGCGCTGCGGCTATTCGGCCGATTTGTCCCTGCCGATCAATGATCGGGCGCTGCTGCATCTGGATAACGCATATTACTTGGAACATGTCGAGGCGACAACGCAGCTTTGTCGCACCAATACCGTCTCTAACACCGCATTCCGCGGCTTTGGCGGCCCGCAGGGCATGCTTTGCATCGAGCGCATTATTGATGATATCGCCTGTTATCTGCGCATGGATCCGCTGCGCATCCGCCTGGCCAACTATTACGGCAAGCGCCAGCGCAATCGTACGCCGTACGGCATGAAGGTGACTGATTTTCCATTGCGGCGCATTACGCAGGAGCTGGCGCGAAGCGCGGACTATTCCAGGCGTCGCGAGCGCATTGAGCAATGGAATCAGGAAAATAAGGTGATCCGGCGCGGCATCGCCCTGACGCCGGTCAAATTCGGCATTTCCTTCACGATGACCGCTTACAACCATGCCAGCGCATTGATTCATGTCTATACCGATGGCAGTATCCACTTGAATCATGGCGGTACCGAGATGGGCCAAGGGCTGTTCATCAAAGTTGCACAAGTGGTCGCTGATGAGTTTTCAGTGCCGCTTGAGCAGGTGAAGATCGTCGAAACCAATACGTCTCGCGTCCCCAACACCGCAGCAACCGCGGCTTCATCGGGCTCAGATATCAATGGCAAGGCTGCCCAGCAGGCTGCGCAGAAAATCAAGGCGCGACTGAGTGAGACAGCCGCTGAGCTTGCCGGAGTCCGCAAAAAAGAGGTGCATTTCCTCAATGGCATGGTCATCGCGGGACGCAAGGCTTTTGAATTTGCTGATGTGGTGCAGCGCACCCACCAGCGCCGGGTGCCGCTGTCGGCGACGGGCTATTACCGCACGCCGAAAATCAATTGGGACCGCACGCAGATGAGCGGGCGGCCATTCCTGTATTTCGGCTGCGGCGCGGCTGTCTCTGAAGTCGCTGTGGATTGCATCTCGGGCGAGCATCGAATCTGCCGTGTTGATGTTCTTCATGATGTCGGCCAATCGCTGAATCCGGCTATTGATCTGGGTCAGATTGAAGGTGCGTTTGTGCAAGGCGCCGGCTGGCTTACCAGTGAGGAGTTGTGGTGGGATGAGCGCGGAAAACTCCAAACCCATGCGCCTTCGACCTACAAGATTCCAACCAGCGGCGATGTGCCTGAGCAGTTCAACGTCACCATCTGGGAGCCCGGCAGCAATCCTGAGCCGACAATCTACCGCTCAAAGGCCGTTGGCGAGCCGCCGCTGATGCTTGCGATTTCGGTATTCAATGCGATCACGCATGCGGTGTCAAGCCTTGCCAATTATGAGCGCCTGCCTGATTTGGATGCTCCGGCAACACCGGAGCGGACTTTGGCGGCCATAGGTGCGATGAAATGACGCGGCCGAGTCGTAGGCCTGCGCAATGGCTGCCTGCCATGCGCACCGCTGCCGAGCAAGGCGAGTCATTTGTCATGGTGACCGTAACCGAGATTTCGGGTTCAGCTCCAAGGGAAGTCGGTGCCCGCATGGTTGTGACCCAAAATGAGGTGTCCGACACCATTGGCGGCGGCAAGCTTGAATATGAGGCAATTGCCCGCGCTCGCGCCATGCTCAAGACAGCGGCTGGCCGGCGCCGCTGCGATGAGATGTTCGGGCTGGGCGAGGCAATGAGCCAGTGCTGCGGCGGCGCTGTGCGGCTGGCATATGAAAAATATACAGGCCAGGCGCTGCGCGCACTCGAGCAGCATCTGGCCGCTTCACACAGTCGCCGGTTCGCGATTCTTGCCAGCCCGCTTGCCAGCCAGCAGCCGTCTGAGGTCTTCCGTCTCAAGTGCGAGCCCGATGCGTTATCGGCTCCGCTGGCGGATGCTGCTCAGGCACTGCTGCGGACTGCGGAACCCAGAAATGCCCTGGTCAAGATTGAGGGCGAACCCTGGTTTTTAACGCGGCTGGATGAGCAGCCGACCCCGCTGGTTTTGTTTGGCGCCGGCCATGTCGGCACTGCGCTGGTGAAGATTCTGGAAGATCTGCCGTTCCGGATTCAATGGGTCGATGAGCGCGCGCAAGTCCTGCCGGACCGGGTGTCTGCAAATGTCACCTGCCACCGCTTGAAGGATCCGCTGTCAATACTCGCAGGCCAGCATGACGATACATTTTATGCAGTGATGACGCACAGCCATGGCCGTGATTATGAAATTTGTCATGCAATACTGCGTCATCGCAAATTTGGCTGGCTGGGCCTGATCGGCTCGCACACCAAGCGCAAGCGGTTCGTCAAGCGGTTCATGCAGGATGGACTGGACGCGTTTGCCGTCAATCGTCTCCAATGCCCGATCGGTGTTGAGAGCATCAAGGGCAAGCTGCCAGCCGTCATCGCAATTTCGACTGCAGCCCAGCTGCTTGAGCATCGGCAGCTGCAGAATGAGGCTGTATCAGTATCTCAGGTCCTGAATGAGCGTCGCGGGCGGTCGATCGCATGAAAAGCGGCAGTCAGAGCGGCTCCGATGCAGGTCGGCAGCACGGTTCTTTGAATCACGCCGCTGATCTTCTCGAGCTGCAGGGCATCACAAAGTCGTTTCCGGGTGTCCTGGCCAATGACTGTGTAGACTTGACGGTGCCCGGCGGCCAGATTCATGCGCTGCTCGGTGAAAATGGCGCGGGCAAGAGTACGCTGGTCAAGATCATTTACGGATGCTATGCCGCAGACTCAGGAACCATCCGCTGGAAGGGCGAGACCGTGCGCATTGCAACGCCTGCGGCGGCGCGCCAGATCGGCATTGGCATGGTGTTCCAGCATTTTTCCTTGTTTGAGGCGCTGACGGTGCAGGAGAACATCGAGCTGGCGGTCAAGTCAGTTCACCGCGGCGAGCGGCTCGCGGCTCAAATCCGAACGGTTTCGGACGAATATGGCCTTGAACTTGACCCGCAGCGAGATGTATTCTCATTGTCAGTCGGCGAGCGTCAGCGGGTTGAAATTGTTCGCTGCCTGCTGCAGTCACCGAAACTGCTGATCATGGATGAGCCAACTTCGGTGCTGACACCGCAAGAAGCCGCAAAACTGTTTGATGTGCTGCGCCGGCTTGCTGAGCGCGGATGCGCGGTGCTCTACATCAGTCACAAGCTTGAGGAAATACAGGCATTGTGCCATCATGCGACCATTCTGCGCAACGGCAAGGTGGTGGCCGAGTGCGATCCTAAGGAACAAAGTACGCGCAGTCTGGCAGAGCTTATGATCGGCAAGACGCTGAAGCCGCCGGCTTATCAGTTTCCCCAGTCAGGCCAGCCGCTGCTGGAGGTTCGCAACTTGCACCGGGCGGCGGAAAACGAACGAAGCGTTGCATTGCAGAACATTGATTTCACCGTTTGTGAAGGTGAGATCTTCGGCATTGCCGGGGTTGCGGGAAACGGCCAGACCGAGCTGATGGAAATGCTGTCGGGGGAGTATCCGAGCGACGATGGAAACGCCGTGCGTATCGGTGGAGATGGCTGTGGCATGCTCGGTGTGCGAGAGCGGCGCGCCAGGGGCGTTGCCATTGTGCCGGAACAGCGTCTGGGACACGGTGCAGTAGGCAAAATGTCGCTGATCGAAAATGTCTTCCTGACTGGTTACGAACGTCACCGTTTATCCAATGGGATATGGATGAATTATCCGAATGCACGCCAGTACGCCCAGCAAACCTGCGATACTTTCGATGTGCGTCATGCAGGTATTGTGACGGATGCCAGCAGCTTGTCGGGCGGCAACCTGCAGAAGTTTCTCGTCGGTCGTGAAATTTTGCAGCAGCCCGCGGTCATGCTGATTTCACAGCCGACCTGGGGTGTCGATGCCGGCTCGCAGATTGCCATCCATGAGGCGATCCTGAAGCTGGCGGAAAATCGCACTGCAGTGCTGATTATCTCGCAGGACCTGGATGAGCTGATGCAGCTGTGCAGCCGGATTGCCGTCATGTTTGCCGGCTCGCTGTCACCGACCTATGAAGTCGCCCAGATGACGGCTGAAAAATTGGGTCTGCTGATGGGCGGTGCAGCCATTGAAATGGAAACCGGCGCCTGACATGAGCATTCGCATCGTACCGCGCCAGACGCATTCGCAGGTCATGACCTGGCTCACGCCCTTCATTGCGCTGGCATTGAGTCTGCTGGCTGGAACGGTCATTTTTTCGCTGCTGGGAATTCCGCCACTGGAAGGCATGTATGTCTTTTTCGTCAGTCCCGTCAGCGATTTGTATGGGCTCAGTGAGCTGCTGATCAAAGCCGCGCCGCTGGCGCTGATCGCCGTGGGCCTTGCGATGGGGTTTCGGGCCAATGTGTGGAACATCGGCGCTGAGGGGCAGCTGACCATCGGCGCCATCGCCGGCAGCTCGCTGGTCATCTACAACCCGGAGGTCCAAAATGTGCTGGTGTTGCCAGCGATGCTGGCATTCGGGGTGCTCGGCGGCATGGCCTGGGCGACGATTCCAGCCTATCTGAAGACTCGATTCAATACCAACGAAATCCTGACCAGCTTGCTTCTCGTTTACGTGGCCACACTTTTGCTGAGCACCTTGATTCATGGTCCATGGCGGGATCCGCACGGGTTCAATTTCCCAGAAAGTGTCATTTTTCCGAGTGTTGCGACCCTGCCGAATCTATTGGGCGGCACTCGGCTGCATGCCGGGGTGCTGTTTGCGCTGCTTGCGGTGATCACCGGCTGGATTGTCCTGTCGCGAACGATCGCTGGTTTCCAGGTTCGAGTTGCGGGACTGGCGCCTGATGCGGCCCGCTATTCGGGTGTGAAAAACAGCAGGCTGATCTGGCATGTGCTGCTTTGCGCCGGCGGACTGGCGGGATTGGCAGGAATTCTTGAGGTTGCCGGCCCGATCGGACAGCTGCAGCCGATTATCTCCCCAGGGTATGGATTTTCAGCCATTATCGTTGCTTTTTTGGGGCGATTGCATCCGCTTGGAATCGGCTTTGCCTCGCTGGTTCTGGCCCTTTCGTATCTCGGGGGCGAGACCGTGCAGATCAAGCTCGGCTTGCCGCTTGGAATTGCGGGCGTATTCCAAGGCTTGCTGCTGTTTTTTCTGCTGGCCTGTGATCTTTTGATCAACTATCGTGTGCAATTCAGCGGTGCCATAGGCGCGGCGAATTCAGGAGCGCGATGATGGCGGCACTGACAACCATTGAACTGATTTTACTGACTGTAGTCAGTGCCGCTACGCCACTGCTGCTCGCTGCAACCGGCGAACTGGTGGCTGAAAAGTCCGGGGTCTTAAATCTGGGTGTTGAAGGCATGATGCTAATCGGCGCAGTCTGCGGCTTTGTGGTATCCCTGACCACCGGCGTTTGGATGCTTGGCGTTCTCGCGGGCGCGCTTGCAGGCGTTGCAATGTCGCTCATTTTTGCCGTCCTGACGCTGCTTCTGCTGGCCAATCAAGTTGCTTCGGGCTTGGCGCTTACATTATTTGGCATTGGTTTGAGCTCGCTGCTTGGAATTCCATTTATCGGTTTGCCGGTTGAGAAGATCCCGGCGCTGAGCATCCCCGTCATCACTGACATTCCAATTTTTGGATCGCTGTTTTTCGGTCAGGATTTTCTTATTTATCTCTCTATTGTGATGGTTTTTCTGGTTCATTGGTTTTTGAATCACACGCGCGGCGGCCTGATCTTGCGAGCGGTGGGCGAGTCGCACGATTCGGCTCACTCGATCGGCTACTCGGTGATTAAGATTCGGTTTCTAGCGGTTATGTTTGGCGGCGCGATGGCGGGACTAGGCGGCGCATTCCTGTCGCTTTCGTATACACCGATGTGGGTCGAGCATATGACCGCGGGGCGCGGGTGGATCGCGCTGGCGCTGGTTGTGTTTGCCGCATGGAAGCCGCGCCGGCTGCTGATCGGCGCATATTTGTTCGGTTCGGTGTCAATTTTGCAGTTGCACCTGCAAGGCATCGGCGTACAGGTTCCGGGACAAGTGCTTTCCATGCTCCCGTATGTTGTTACGATTGTTGTTTTGGTGCTGATCTCGAAAAATGCCTCCCGTGTGAAGCTGAATGCGCCGGCGTGTCTCGGGAAGGTGTTTCATTCGAACAGTTGATTTCTGGGGAATTATATCGAATCGTAGCCAGCGGCAAGGCCGGCTGGATTTTAGGTCGTGTCCCGGCTTGAGATTTCCAGCAATTTCAGCAATGCTCCAGCAAATAGTGTATAAGGGGCAGGAGACCCGTGTGCCAGCCTCGGAATCTGGCATCTCCCCTGAGACCTGGCCCTCGCTGCGGCGGCACCCTGTAAACTGTCCTGAGGACGACATTATGAACCGCATCATGAAACGCTTTGCACCCCCCCCCTCGCCAGACTGACGGCCCTCGCGGCCGCCGCGGTGACGGGCTTCCTGCTGGCCCTGCCCGCGGCGGTCCAGGCGCAAACACCCCGCTGCACCAATTCGACCTGCACCGTCACGCTCCAAGGCTTCTACTACCCGGTCGTCGACGGCTGCGGCGAGCATGCCACGCCCGGCCGTATCAAGTTGATCTTATCGTCCACAAATCCCGCCGTGACGCCGGGCAGCTTTTCAAGCGGTGATTTGGGGCTCGTGTTTACGGATTTTGACCCCATGGCCGCACCCAAATCCAAAACCGGCTTCGGTCGCGGCTTGCAGTGGCGGAATAAGGATCATGACAGCAATGCATGGAAGGATTTTCTCCCTCATGACGGCAAACCTGTCATACGCTTTGTCAGGGGGGTCCTGGGCGAGAACATCATCGAGGTGCGCCCCAAGGCCGGCGCCCGCATCTGGAGCACATCAGGCGAACTTGTCATACAGACCTTTCGCCCGCCCAACGGGCCCCGATTCACTAATGGAGGCCGCGCCTACCTCATGTTCATGGGCGGCAAGGGCTGTGCGCGCGTCAACCAGTGGGGCGAGGCCGTCGGGGGCAACCAGTGAGACAGCAGGCAGACAGGCATGGCCCGCTGATTGCAGCGGCTGTGTGATTGCCCGGCTTGTGCCGGCCCTGCGGATCCGGCCGGCATGGGCATGGGCGGGCGCTGGATCTGCTTGGCGGATGCGGGGCCGCGAGGCCGGGGCGCCTGGCCTCCATTCCGCCCGCAACGGCTTTCATGAGCCCGCAAGGATGCGCAGGCACAGGGGATTTTCCAATGGCTGTTCGGTCTTTTCTCATTCTGAATATGCAGAGGCTTTTCGCCGGGCCGTGTTCTCAGGCTGAGCCTGATTTGTCAAGCGGAGGCATTGCCGGATTTTTCAGACCGGTCATTTTTTGCAATTTCAACTGGCCTGCCTGTCGCCCATGCCGGGCAGGCCGTGCTCTTCATTCATCTCCCTGCGGCCTGGCTGGCAGATGCCGGGCTGGATATCCAGCCGCCCGGATTCGCAATAAACGGGGGTCGCCATCTTGAAAACATTAGCCGCGGATAGCTTGGGTTGCGATTCGATATGATTCCCGATTTTTGAAAGTTCTCATGAAAACCCTATCTCCGTACACTGCGAGCGGATGCGCATTGATCTGGCGGTGGACTATTTTGAAACAGAGTCGCATCGAAGGGGCGCGATTGAAAGTGAAGCGCAAGTTTAAAATAGACGGACAATATTCACCAGCGACGGGTTTTGCTCAATGAAGAAATCAGTATCAGAAAGGTGGGCGAAATTCAATCAGTTTTGTAATGAGCATCCGGCGATGGCGAGCCGTATCGAGGAGATCATGGACCTGATGGACAGGGCCGGCGATCACATCGGCAGTGTGGAAGAGGCGGAGGATTTGGATCATTGAGCTATTCAAGGAATTGAATGCGCAGATGCTCAGCGGGCGGTGACGGCTTTCGGTACGGATGCGGCGTTTGCGCGGATCAATTGCAAGCGGTGCGGGCATTATGGCAATCTGTGGTTTATCGGTCCGAACCGATCGCCTGGATCTGGAGCTCAAGCCGTTCTGAGCTGCTGACAGTGAGTTGTACGCAAGTAGCGTTCCTCAGCGGCTTGACTTGCAGAAGTCCAGACGAAAGAGCGGAGGTGAGATTCCATAGCGCTTCTCCGGGAGTACCGGATCAGTCTGCAGCGATCCCCTGATTTCGCCCAAGGCCCTGGTGCATCAGATCGGTCGTAAATCACACTCCGGCCACCGAACTATCTGAAGCCCTTGCGCCATCAAGCAGACGCGGCAAAAAGGGCGGCCTGAAAGCCGCCTGTCATGTCCGTTCAGAGGAATTGCCATTGAGGCTATCGCTATCAAGGACTACTTACATTCCCATGCACCACGATAGGAGATATAAGAGCAGGGCGTCTTGTCGACTGTGGCAATGGTGTCTGTTCTTGAACCTATACTTTGATTACTGCTAGTCAGCGTACCGAGACCGATGGTCTTGACATCCGCGTTTGTCCGCGAGTTCTTGACTTTGATAGTACATCGGAAAATCACTGATTGGGCTGTCAGCTCCAACAGTGGCACCGTGTAATTAGTGTCTGTGTCGGTGCTGGCCGCCAAGCCTCACACAAGCAGGATTTTCGCTTGGCGGAGGGATGGCGGTGTATGCCGCGTCCGGCAGTGCCGGATTTTTCACATTGCGGGCTGATCTGCCCCCGCTGACAGCGGATTTTTCTCGAAAAAGACTTCCAGAGCTCGGCAAGAAATCATTTCGCAGCCAGAGTCTCGCCGTAAAATAGGGATTTTCTGGCAGACACTATTTATATTGCGTTGTCACGATACCTATGCTGCTAGGTGAAGTAAACGTCAGGGTTGCGCCGATGCCGGTGTGGTGACATCTCCCTCCGTACGCGATAGAACCCTCAAACCCGTTCGATGTTATCATCTGTGCCCATCCCGGCCCGGCCACCACTGCAAGCAATAAAAGGGCTGTTAATTGAGTCAGTCGGAGGGGGGATGTTGTTTTTTCATGCTTTATCTCCTGTTTCACGAATGATTATGCAGTTTGATATTGCCTTGTCAAAAAGAGACCGCAATTTTCTCATCGGGACCGCAAGAGTTTCGCTGGCACTGCCTCTTGCGCTCGGACAAATAAACCTGTTGCCGTCAGCAGTGCAGCTCCCGCCCTATGCGAAAGTCATTTCCCGTCAAAAAATCCATCATTTTGAAAACAGTTGCTGACAGTTTCTTTGCAGGAAGATTCAGGCTGAAAAGGGTCTTCTGATTGGCTATACTTAGCCTGTAGCGATTTTCTGCTGAATCTCGTCAGTGCCTGCACGATGCGAGTACTTTCGATTTGACGGCAGAAGCCGCAGGTATTGATTTTTGACGGAACAAAGGTTTCGGCAGCAGGATGATTTAGGAGCCCTGCCAAAGAAATGGAAAACGCAAATTCCTCTCGAACCTTCAAATCCCCTCTTGGCTGGGCTTTGGCGCTCGTGAGCCTATTGGCTACAGCGTATATTGCGGCTGATATGCAATTTGACCATGTGAACTCACGAATTGACGCGAGCAATGCTTCTGTCAATGCCCGCATCGACAATATGAGCGCGCGGATTGATGCCAGCAATGATGCTGTCAACGCGCGGTTTGACGGTGTTAATGAGCGTCTTTATACGCTGGAGGGGCGCTTCGACACACTGGAAGGGCGCTTTGACGCGATGGAAAGACGTTTTGACACATTAGAAAAACGCTTTGATAAGATGGAAGGGCGCTTTGACAAGATGGAAGGGCGCTTCGACACGCTGGAAAGCCTGCTGCTGGAGCGGTTGCCAAAAGTTGCCTCGACAGCGCAGCCCTCACCGCAAAACTAATCCCCGAGCCGTTTAGCAGCTGGCAATTCAAAGGTCAATCAGCACTGATTTGACCGAATTCCAATACGTGGACTGCATCCTCCAGGGCGGCCGGCGACTGCGTCGCAGTCTGTTTGCTTTTCCTGCAGCCCTGCAGGCATCTTGCTTGGCTGGCCGGGTGCGAGCTGCAATCGTCAAGCAACATTTCAGAGACCTATTTGCTTCTCGTTGAGTGCATCAGGCCAGCATATCGGACAGCAGTGTTGCAATCCCGAGAAAGGAAAAAAATCCGGCAATGTCTGTTATTGTTGTCAGCACAATGGATGACGCTGCCGCTGGATCCAGGCCAAGTCGAGTCAAGATTACAGGCACCAGCGCGCCGGCCAGCCCAGCGAGGACCATCGCGATGATCATCGAGGACGCAATCACCAGCACCAAGGCGAGCTGACCGCTCCATAGATACACCCCGATTCCGCACACAATGGCGATCCCGATTCCATTCCACCATCCGACTTGGCCTTCTTTAACGGCCAGCTTTACCCAGTCCTGAACGCGAATCTGCCGCAGCGCCAGGCCGCGCATGGCAACGGCGAGGGCCTGAGCGCCGGCATTGCCCGATTGTCCGGCAACAACCGGCAGCAGCACGGCCAGTGCCGTGAACTTGGCGATCGTATCCTCAAAAATTCCAACTACCGCAGCGGCCATGAATGCGGTGATCAGATTTACCTGCAGCCACGGCATGCGCTTGCGGATCGCAAGCCAGCTGCTTGAGGTGGCGCTCTCATCCTTGCTGACCCCCACCATCGTTTGAATGTCAACTGAGGCATCCTCTTTGATTGCATCAATCAGTGACGAGTGACGAATGACGCCAAGAATATGTCCCTGGTCATTGATGACCGCGAGCTCGTCCAAGCGAAACTGATCCATTTTTTGGACGATCTCCTCTTTTGTGTCCATTGCCATGACCACAGCTGGAATGGGCAGAGAAATCTCTTGCAGTGTTTGCGCTGCATCCGCCAGAGCGAGGTCCCGAATGTCTACGATCGAGCGAAAGCACTTGTCATCGTCCACGATGCGCAGCTCATGAGTGGGCAAGTCACGCCGAAAACGCGTCAGTATTTCCAAGGCCTCCGATACTTTCGCGGCGCCTTTGAAGGTCAGTATGCGGGTATCCATGAGCCACCCGGCGCTGTCCGGCGGGTACTCTGCCAGGCTTTGGAACTCACTGCGAAGTGACGGAGCAAGCTGTGCCAGTACCGCCTCCTTGAGAGCCGGATCCATCAGTGATACGATTGACGATGCCTTCCCGGGATCAATGGCCTGGAGAACCTCCAATGCCTGTTCGACTGCCATCAGGTTCATAATCTCGGCGCTGCTGTAAGGCGACATCTCCTCCCACACCAGTGCCGCCGCCTCAAGCGAAATGCTCGAGACGATGGCAGCGGCATCATCGTTCGCCAGTCCCTCCAGTTTATAGGCGGCGCTCTGCGGCGCTTCTTTGCAAAATCTTTCATTCAGCAGCGTGACTGCCGAGTCAATGGTTGCAGCATAGGTCATTTTGGCTGACCCTCCTCAGTGGTCTCAGTCGATTGAGTGGTGTTTCTCGGCGCTTCCAGAGTGGTGGAAATGAGCTCAGCGAGCCCCAGGCAGAAACTCTCAGTAATGCCCAGAAGACTCCGTTCGCCATGGGTAATCTCGCGATTGTCCGCAGGCTGGTCGACCGCCTGCCGCAGTTCAGTGTAGCTGAGCACTCCGATAAAATTCTGATCGCGATCGACGACCGGAAGCGTGTCACGTCCTGCCCAGATCTCATTTTTGAGCGCTCTTGAGAGCGTCATTGAGGCAAACAGCGGGCGCACATCACTATGAATGATATTGCTGATCATTTTGCTGTTCACCTTGTCATTCAGCAATTCAATCAGCGACACCGAGCCGCAGACCTGATTGTGCTCGTCGACTGCAAACAGAGTCGCGTACGGGTAGTGATTGCGGGCAATTTTTTCGCGCATCTCGGCCACTGTCACATTGATGGGGGCCGGCAATATCTCAGGATTCATCCATGCCCCGATCAACGACTGCGGATAATTCAGTATCAAGGCAATCAGCAGCGCTTTGGGACGCGGCATGAGTGCGAGCAGATGGCGCCTTTGGCGGTCGTCGGTTTGCCGGATAATCCGTGCCGCCACTCTGGGCTCGAGCCGTTCCAGATACTTTGCCGCCTTGGCATCCGATATAGACTCAATGGACTTGGCCGCATGGTAGGGCAGCAGCGATGCTAGAATGCGATAGGTTGAGTCGTCGTCAACCTGGTCAATAAAGAGTCCGGCAGTTTTCGCCGGCAGCTGCTCAACCGCGCGAGCTGCCGCCTGCGGATGATGCGCGATGAAGTACTGCGCAAAATCCAAAGTTGCCGGCTTACCCATCGTTTGGCTCTTTGACGATCAGTGTGCTCGGCTGTTCTGAGAAGAGTCGAGCGGGAATGGTCACGCGCCCTTGCTGGGTCGCAATGACAATGGCGACCGATGAAACTTCCAAAATGGTACCCTCGTGCTCGCCGATACTGATCTGCTCGCCGACTGCATAGTCGCGCCGCAGATAACGGACGCCGATCAGGTTACTGACCAAGGTGCGGGCGCCGCCGCCAAAGGCAATGGCCAGCCCGGCGAGCAGGGAGCCAATGACAACGGACACAATAATGATGACGGCGGTGATATCAATGCCAATCTGGTCGACGCCGATCAGCACCAGCATAATCAGCACGAAAAACTGTGCAATCCTGGCCAGCGCGATTCGTTGCGACCGACTTAAGTTGGTGGCCGCGGTCGCGACAGCCTGATTAGCCAGATTGCCGAATATGATGCCGACGCAGATGATCAGCAAGCCGGAGATGATGTTGGGCAGATGATTGACAAGCTGATTGAGCCAATCGGCGAACATGCTCATGCCGAGCAGGCTGGTTGCCGAAGTTAAGAAGAAAAGTATGACAATCCAGAAAATGACGTTGCCGACTACAGCGATTGTGTTCTCGCCGATATTGGGCCCGGACTCCATGCTGGTGATGCGAACCAGCACGGAGATGCGGCCGATGCCGCGGATGAGTCTGGTCGCCAGAGCGCGAGCGAGCCGGGCAACGACCCAGCCACCGATCAGCAGCAGCAAGGCGCCGATGATTTCTGGCAGGATCTGAATTAAATCCCGCGCAATGCCGACCACTAGATCGATCAGTATCGAACTTAAGCTTTGTATTGTTTCCATGCACTTCACCTCGATCATCTTCCCAGGTGATTGCATACCCGGAGGAGTGATGTTGCAACTTCAATTTTTATCAATGATAAACTGTTACCGGAGGACTGAATGATTCAAGTAGGGCGTTTTTTGCTGTGCCGAGTGCGCACGATGCAGGTTTGCCGTTTGTCCCGCGACGCTTAACAGCAATTGAATTATGTACAATGGCCTAAGGCCTATACAATCTGAACTTTTCCCAAGCAGGCTAGAGCTTGAGAAATTCGCTTAATTTAAAGGAGAAGCTAATATGCGAAAACTTAGATTTTCGGTGCTGGCTGCAGCGGCGGCCATGCTCTTTGCAGCCAGCGCATTTGCAGACGACCCGTTCAAAGTCGGATTTATTTACATCGGTCCGGTCGGAGACCACGGATGGACGTATCAGCACAACGAAGGCCGTCTGGCTGTCGATAGAGAATTTGGCGATAAAGTCAAAACAACGATTGTTGAATTTGTGCCTGAGGGCCAGGATGCCGAGCGCGCAATTCGCCAGCTGGCGGCTGATGGTCACAAGCTGATCTTTACCACTTCTTTCGGCTATATGAATCCGACACTGAAGGTTGCCGGCAATTTCCCGGATGTGCATTTCGAGCATTCGACCGGCTACAAGCGGGCCGACAATGTTGCGACCTATAATGCCAAATTCTATGAAGGACGCTATGTGATCGGCAGAATTGCCGGCGCGATGACCAAAACCAATACCATTGGCTATATTGCATCGTTCCCGATTCCTGAGGTCGTACGGGGCATCAACTCATTTACACTGGGACTTCGCAGCGTAAACCCGGATGCCACGGTCAAGGTCGTATGGGTGAGCACCTGGTTTGATCCAGGCAAGGAAGGTGATGCCGCCAAGACGCTGATTGATCAGGGCGCCGATATTCTGACCCAGCATACGGATTCACCAGCGCCGCTTCAGGTAGCGGAAGAGCGCGGTGCGATGGCTTTCGGGCAGGCCTCTGACATGGCGGCATTTGCGCCGAGAGCGCACCTCACAGCGATCGTCAATAATTGGGGCCCGTACTACATCGAGCGAACGCGCCAGGCCATGAATGGCAGCTGGCAGTCGGGTGATGTCTGGGACGGCATGGCAGCCGGCATGATCTTGATGGCAGACTACAATGAGGCTTCCTTGCCGGCTGAAGTGATCGCAGATGCCAAAGCCGTTGAGGAATCCATCCGCTCAGGTGAATTTCACCCCTTTACCGGCCCGATCGTCAATCAGGACGGTGAAGAGGTCTTGGCCGCCGGCGAGGTGATGAGTGACGGCGATTTGCTTGGCATGAGCTATTTTGTCGAAGGTGTTGATGGGTTTATTCCCAACTGATCCGCCTCCGGTATTGAAACTGAACAGGGGCATCTTTCGGTGATGCCCCTTTGTTTTGCCGCGCGGGATGGACCGAACAGCTGTCATCGCCTGAAATCATGAACTACGCCTGGCTGGCTGACGGGGCGCTCCATAATGCGTGAATTTGCTGTCCGCGGCTCTCTCTTTTCGACCTGCGATGATCCGCGCTCGGGTCCAAGCGCCTGGACATTCCTGGAAGATGGGATTTTGTGTGTTGCGGACGGGCATATTCGTTTTGCAGCGCCAAGCTCAGAGTGTCTGGAGTCCATTCGCGACTCGATGCCGGTGCTCGAGTATCCCGACAGTCTCATCTGTCCGGGATTCATTGATGCGCACATTCACTATGCACAGACGCGAATCATCGGCTCGCCGGCGCCCGGACTGCTGGAGTGGCTCAATCAGCATACTTTTCCTGAAGAACTGCGCTTCGCCGATGAGGAATACTCACAGCAGGTCGCCGATGAGTTTTTCAATGAGCTGATCTGCAACGGCACCACATCGGCCTTGGTGTTTCCGACAGTGCATGCCGTGTCGGCCGAGCAGTTTTTTGCGGCCTCTCATCTGCGCGGCATGCGGATGGTCGCGGGGAAAGTGCTGATGGATCGAAACGCACCCGAGGGCTTGCGTGACAATGCCGGCGGCATGGCCGATACAGAGCGGCTCATTGCGCGATGGCACGGCAGGGGGCGACAGTCTTATGCGGTGACGCTGCGGTTCGCCGGAACCTCCAGTCGGGCGCAGATGGAGGCTTGCCAAGCGCTGCTCAAGCAGTATCCGCAGCTGCTCTTTCACACTCATTTATCGGAGACCCAGGCTGAGATCGACTGGACGCTGGGCCTTTATCCCGAATGTGCTGATTATGTCGGCGTGTATGAACAGTACGGCATGGTCAATGAGAATTCCGTTTTCGCCCATTGCGTTCATTTGAGTGAATCGGAGTGTCAGCGTCTTGCAGATCAAGGCTGCGCCGCGGCGCTGTGTCCGACATCGAATCTGTTTTTGGGCAGCGGTCTGGTCAATCCGAACCGGCTGGCAGAACACGGCATTCAGCGTTCGTTAGGGACTGATGTGGGTGGCGGAACGAGTTTTTCAATGCTGCAGACGATGCAGGAAATGTACAAAGTCGGGCGGACGGCAGGTGCATACCTGGATGCGTTTGAGCTGTTCTATCTGGCGACACTCGGCAGTGCCAGGGCGTTGCATATCGACCGTTATGTCGGCAGTTTTGAGCCCGGCAAAGAGGCTGATTTCGTCGTTCTTGACGCGGGTGATAGCAAGCTGATGACGAAACGCCTTGAGCGGACCGCCAGTCCAGAGCAAAAGCTGTTCGCATTCGTTATGCTTGGCGGCGCAGACAATGTGCGTGAGACCTGGAGCATGGGTGAGCGTCTGTTTCGAAGGTGCGAATCATACCCTGAGAAAGATTGTATGCCGAGTGGTTAGCGAAATACGGGTTCGAGAATACATGCTGAGTATCATTGAGTTTCTCAAACAAGAATCGATCCAAACTCGGCCTGATTGGCTGTATGCGTCCAATCCGAATTTCGACCGCGAAATGTTTTTTCAGTCTCGCACCGTTTTCTATCCGGCCAGTGGATTTGATGGCCAGCCTGTCATGCTGTGCAACCGAAGTCATGCGGCATACGCATACGTATATGTTGATCAGTCGCGAGATTGGAATCATTGGGCCGATCAATTAACCGATGAGGAAGAGGGTTTCCGCGGGTATAAGCTGATCTACGATGAGGCGCTCGCCGAAAATCAGCTTCGACCCGGAGGCTGGGACATGCATCTTGAGCGGAGTGAAGAGAGAGGCTCTTCCGCTTGGGCGCATATCTTTGTGAAACCTTTCGCCAGGTTCGCTGTTTTGGAACGGCAAGGCGGCTGCGGCGAGAGTCACGGATTTGAGCGCTTCGGCATATTAGTCATCGGCGGTGATGGATTTGCCAGTTTTGATGCGCTTTACGGTCAGCGGGAAGGTACACCGCCGCCTTTTCTGCTGGTTGTCGAAGATTACGGTTTTGGCTTGAATTGGGCGCGTTTCGGCCGCGGCGGACTGCTGGACAAAATAGCCTGTCGAACCGGCGTCATTCCAAATTATTTGTACTGTAGTTCCGAACCTTGGCATGGCTATGAGAATACCGGCGCTGAAGGTCAATCGAAAGGCCTGCGTTATCGACAGCTGTATCGAAACGTTGATCGTCAGATTTATTGTCAGCCGGAGTGATCAGAGATTTACCAACCGACTTTTGAATCAGGAATAAATCCGTGATTTTTTGATCTTCCTATGCACCAAGTGAAACCAATCCATGTGCTGTTTTTATGTACTGGCAATTCAGCCCGCAGCATTTTGGCGGAGGCCATCCTCAACCGCGAGGGCAATGGCGAATTGCGCGGTTTCAGCGCTGGCAGCCATCCCCAAGGCGCAGTGCATCCGCACACACTGGCTGTTCTGCAAGCCCATGGCATTGACATCGACGGCTGCCGCTCAAAAAACTGGGATGAATTTGCTGCAGACTCGAGCGAGGCGATGGATATTGTCATTACTGTTTGTGACAATGCGGCGGGTGAGGTGTGCCCGATTTGGCCTGCCAATCCGATCACCGCACATTGGAGCATCGAAGATCCGGCGGCGGCCGAGGGTACCGACGAGCAGGTTCGAGAGGCGTTCGAAAAGGCATACCAGACCCTATCGGACTGCATCGTGTCGCTGGTCTGTGTTCTGTGCGCCGACAGCAGCGCCAAGCAATTGAGGGACAGGCTCAATCAGCTGAATCCTCGACCCTGACTGAACTCGCTGTGACGGAGCGATTGACAGATCTGGCAGTGCGTCCGCCGGCGAGCCGGCGGCATCTGCGATAGTCTTTTGGATCGGGAAACCAACAATGATTTCTGCTGGAAACCAACAATGAACGCAACGATTCTGTTCGATTTTGACGGCGTGATCGCCGATTCGATCGAGGTGTTCTCTGCGGCTGTCGGGTTATCCGCGCACAGTTTTGGAAAACACATCGATTTTCAGCCGAATGATTTGCGCCAGATAAAAACCATGTCGATCCCTGAGATCTGTGAAGTTGTCCAGATTGAGCTCTCTGAGTCGGAGCAGTTTATCGCCAGACTTGATGAAGAGCTTTTTCTTGTTGCGGATTCAATCCCCCTGTTTGCCGGCATGAAGACCGCACTGAAAGAACTCAGTTTGCACGGACATTTGGGTGTGGTATCCGCATCGCCGCGCAGGGTTTTGCGCCGAGTACTGGATCACCACGATATTCGCACCTGTTTCCAAGATATTGTGGGGGGCGATCTGCCGGGAACCAAAGCGGAGAAAATTGAGTCTATACGCAAGCGCAATGGGCATGACCGGGAGGCAGTATGCTTTATCGGCGATACGGTCAGCGATATTCAGCAGGGACAGGCAGCTGATGTCACTACGATTGCAGTTGGCTGGGGCTGGCACAGTATCGAATGGCTGCGCACTGCCAAACCGGATTTTGAAGTGCACGAACCGGCCGGCTTGGTCAATTTGATTCTGAACGAAGTTTTTGCCAGGCATTTCCCGGCATCTCATGATGATGTAACCGCGAGGTGATTGCCAATGCGCGATTCCAAAACACTGCTCGCCCAGGCGGGCCATTTCATCGACTCGCAGACGGGTGCCGTAGTGCCGCCGGTCGAGCCCTCTGTCACCTTTGCGCGTGATGCGGATTTGGAATTGATCGGCGCGTATGTGTACGGCCGCTATGCGAACCCGACCTACAAGGCTCTTGAGAAAGTTCTGTGTGAATTGGAGGGCGGGCAGGCGGCTTTGCTTTTTGCCTCTGGTCTGGCCGCCATCGCTGCGGTTGTCGAAACCGTCAAAGCGGGGCAGCACATTGTCGCTCCGCGAGTGATGTATCACGGCACTTTGGATTGGCTGTTGCGCATCTCACAACAAAGAGGCATCGATCTGACTTTATTTGATCCAGGCAATCCAGCAGGACTGACTGATGCGATCGTACCCGGCCAGACCGCTCTGGTGTGGATCGAGTCGCCAGTCAATCCCTCTTGGGAGGTGCTCGATATCAAGCAATGTGCCACCGCTGCCCATGCCGCCGGCGCCACTTTCGCGGTCGATTGCACCGCCGCGCCGCCTGTGACTACGCGAGCGCTGCAGCTCGGCGCTGATATTGTGTTCCATTCTGCAACCAAGTATCTCAATGGCCATAGCGACCTCAATGCGGGGGTGCTTGTCACTCGCGAATGCACACCGCAGTGGGAGCAGATTGATGAGGTGAGGCGGCTGACCGGCGGAATTCTCGGCTCTTTTGAAGCCTGGCTGCTGCTGCGCGGCCTGCGCACTCTGGCATTGCGGTTTGAGCGCGCGTCCAATAATGCGATGCAGATTGCGGAGTTTTTACAATCCCATCCAGCGGTGCAAAAAGTGCTGTATCCAGGATTGCCAAGTCACGCTTCCCATCCGGTCGCAAAAAAGCAAATGACAAATGGGTTCGGCGGCATGCTGTCAATCTTGATGCAAGGAGGTCTGGAAGCAGCCAGGAAACTCGTCTCCGGGGTCCAGTTGTTTGTCCGCGCAACCTCGCTCGGCGGCGTGGAAAGTCTCATTGAGCATCGAAGAGCAATTGAGGGTCCCAGCAGCGAGGTGCCCGTCAATCTGATTCGACTTTCGGTGGGAATAGAAGATGTGAGCGACTTGATCGATGATCTGCGGCAGGCTTTGGATGCAGTCGACTGAGCGTCCGTCAATATTGATCCGTGCGGAGTCGAAATCGGCTCGGCGCCAGCTGACTGAAGTCGTAGCCGCACTCGATAAATTCGTCAGGCAGGGATGAATCTGTAATCAGGCAAGCCGCGTAGCGACCGATCGCAGGGGATGTAAAGATGCCGTAGCCGCCTTGTCCAGCCAGCCAGAAAAAGCCGCTGTACTCCGGCTCCCAGCCAATGACTGGATCCGCATCAAGCGAGAACGTACGCAGTCCCGCCCAGCTGTGACTGACCCGCTGGATATTGCAGGTGGTGATATTTTGCAGCCGCTCGACGGTGACCGCCACATCCAGCTCGCTCGGCTGCGCATCGCACGGATTGCTCGGTGTCTCATCCATTGGCGAGACCATGAGCTGTCCCTTGCCAAAATTCTGGAAATAAACGCGATCCGGATCGACCGCGGCACAGGCCAGCGTGTCTAGATCGACTCCGTCAAACTGATCGTTTTCGATGATGATGCAAGTGCGTCTCTTCGGCGTCAGGCCGACCGGTGGAACTCCGGCCAGGTGCGCGACCGGGTCGCCCCAGGCGCCGGCGGCATTGACAACGATGGGTGATCTGTAGATCTGATTGCCAGCGGTCAGAATCCACTCGCCCGAAGGACGGCTGCTGAGCTTGGAGATTCTCGCCTCACGAAATATTTGGCCGCCATTGCAGGTGAATTGCTGCAGGTATGCGGCATGCAGTGCATTGACATCAATGCTGGCCACCTGCTTGTCAACGACAGCGCCAATAAATTTTCCGACCTGTAAGAACGGAATCTCATCAAGCAGCCGTGATTCGTCCCACCAGAGACTGCCCGGCGGACGTTCAGCGGTCATCAGCCCACAGGCGCGAACCAGCGAGACAGCGGGTCGGGGATAAACGAGCGGCGCATCCGTCTCATACGGCGGCTGGAAGAGAAACTCTCTGGAGAGCGCCGCGAAGGTGCGCATGGAGACCGGGCCGTAATAGGGTGTAAACAGCGCAGCGCTTCTTCCGGTGGTGTGGTAGGCCAGTGCGCTTTCCATCTCGAACAGGCCGGCTTCAGCGCCAAGCTCAGTGACGAAGCAGCCGACGGATGCGCCGGCGATGCCGCCGCCGATAATGGCAATATCCAGAGATTTGGCAGTCATTCAGATGGCCTGGCACAGACGGTTTGCATCATAGATTGCCGCATGAATGTTGCGGCTGGCAACCGCATCCCCGACGCGGAACAGCTGATATTTGCCATTCGGGTTGAGAACCGCATTCTGTGCGGTGCGATGGATCAGCGAATCGAGCTGGATTACACCGTGATTGGTTGAGTCAGGCTTCAGGTCGAAGTAGATCTGGTCATTGGGCAGGGTGCCATGCTCAACGACGATTTGCGTCGCCGAGCGGCTTGTGACACTGCGGTCGAACTCGTTGAGGAATTCACCCTGCAGATGACCGTTTTGGACTCTCACATCGGTGAGTCGTTGATTGACGATCATTTCAACCTTGTGCTCGTAAAATGTTTTCAGATAGATCGGATAGTTGGTGCCGCCGACCTCTTGGGCGATGTTTCGATCGGGGGTGACAAGCCTGACGGCACAGCCGCTCAGTGCCAGGAACTCCGCACATGAGACCCCCTGATGCTGGCCGTTATCGTCATAGACGATGACATCGCTGCGAGGTGCAGACATGCCAGTGAGAATGTCCCAAGTTGAAGTCACATGCTGCTCGCCGGAATTGAGAAATGACAGGTTCGGATAGCCGCCGGTCGCCACAATCACAACATCGGGGTTCTCGGCTGTCACATTGGCGGTTTCGGCAAAGCAGTTCAAGCGTGACTCCACAGCCAGTCTTTGAATCTGGGCGTAGCGCCAATCGACGATGCCCATCAGCTCGCGCCGGCGCTTGACTTTGCCGGCAATCGTAATTTGTCCGCCTGGCTGATCTGCGGCCTCAAGCAGCAGCACCTCATGTCCGCGCTCAGCGCACACGCGGGCCGCTTCCAATCCGGCGGGTCCGGCGCCAACAACAACAATTCGCTTTGAATTTTTCGCCGGCGCGACCAAGTGTGGAATACTCGCTTCGCGGCCGGTCGACGGGTTATGGATGCAGAGCGCCTCCCCGCCCATATAGATTCGGTCGATACAGTATCCGGCGCCCACACAGGGCTGAATCTGATCTTCAAGTCCCGCTTTGATCTTGCGCACAATATGCGGGTCTGCCATGTGCGCACGGGTCATGCCGACCAGATCAACGCAGCCGCTGGCGACTGCATGTCGCGCAGTGGCAGGATCTGAAATCCGGGCGGCGTGAATGACGGGCAGCTGCAATGCCGACCGCACCGCCGCAGTAAATTCGAGATGCGGAGCTGCCGGTGTTCCCATGTTCGGAATGACATGCGAGAGTCCCTCGTCGGTGTCGACATGTCCTTTGATTACATTGATGAAGTCGATTTTTCCGGTGTCAGTGAGGATGGCGGCGATTTTCATGCCTTCATCGTATTGCAGGCCGTCAGCCCGATCCTCATCAATAACCATGCGGATGCCAACGATGTAATCTGAGCCGGTCTGATTGCGAATTTCGTCGATAACCTCCAAGGTAAAGCGAACCCGGTTGTCAAGACTGCCGCCATACTGGTCGGTCCGGCGATTGGTCAGCGGTGACCAGAATCCGTCCAGCAAATGCCCATAGCCTTCGATTTCGATGCCGTCCAGGCCGGCATCCACACAGCGTCTTGCTGCGGCGCCGTAAGCCTTTGCGATACGCAGCATGTCTTCGTGCTCCAGTACTTTCGGAAACGACCGATGGGCGGGCTCGCGCACACAGGACGCTGCGACGGTCGGCAGCCAGTCTTCCACGTACGGCGACGTGCGGCGGCCAAGATGTGTGATCTGGCACATTGCTGCGGCGCCGTGGCGGTGCACACGCGCAGCGAGCTGCTTGAAGTAAGGGACAATCTCGTCATTGCCCGCGTACAAGTTGCCGAATGCCGGCGGTGAGTCGCGGTCCACCAGCGTGGATCCGCCGAACATGGTCATGGCGATCCCGCCTTTGGCTTTTTCTTCATGATAAAGCTGATAGCGCAGCTTCGGCAGCCCATCCTCGGAATAGGCTGGCTCATGGCTGGTGCTGATGATGCGATTGCGCAGCGTGAGATGCTTCAGCCCAAACGGCTGCAGGAGCGGATCAGTGGAACGATTCATTGCGCTGCGGTCGCGTTTACGTTTTGCTTGATATCGTGAATGCCGGACAGGCTGTCAATGCGATTTGCTGAATATACGATATTGTGCAATTGAACCGGCTGTGATATTTTGGCTCTCGGCACATGTCAGTGCCGTGTGTGCCGTTGCACTGTCCGAGTGCGCCTGAATTTCCCTTGCAGACCAGCAGTCGAATTTTGCAGCTGAAATTGATGGAATACTTAAACCAATAAAAAAGAATATAATATTAATAAAAATATTACTAAATTTATATATATTAGAATATTATTTAATTAATATTAGAATAATGAAAACAACTATTGATATTCCTGATCAGGAACTTTTAGATCTGATGAAGTTTACAAATTCAAAAACAAAGCGGGAGGCGGTCGTCTGCGCGGTCTCAGAGTTCAATCGCCGCAGGCGCATGGCTGCACTGACTCGATATGCCGGAACTTTTGAGGATATGATGTCATCGGAAGAGCTGTCTGAGCTGCGGCGGCAAGCTTGATTATGGTACTCATTGACACATCAAGCTGGATTCATTTCTTGCGGACTCACGGCAATCCCGAAGTGAGAGGTCGAGTCGCATTGGCGCTGCAAGCTGGTGAGGCCAGGCTGTGTCCAGCGGTAAAACTGGAATTATGGAATGGCGCGCGCGGGCTGCATGAGCGCAAAGTGCTGGAAGAAATCCTGCGAGCAGTTCCAGAGCTGGATATGGATGAAAATGTCTGGCATGAATCTTATGAACTGGCGAGAAAAGCTCGCTTATCCGGTGTCACAATACCGGCAGTAGATGTGCTCATCGCAGCATGTGCGCTTTATCACGGCGCGAAGCTTGAGACCTCAGATACAGATTTTGAGCTGCTGCAAAGCGTGGCATCCGAAAAAGCGCATCGTTCTATGGAATGACTCCAACGACCGCCAGCGGGACCGTCGGAACGCCTCGTCCCTGCCGAAGCAAGTTCAATAGATCTCTCTCGTAATACGGGACACCTGATGACATTTGCTGCTCAAGCTGCTTCATGGGGAGTATTTCAATTCCCGCATCAATTGTTCCTGAAACATAGAAACTCAGGTGGCTTGACATACAAGTCATGCGCGACGAAAGCGTATTTTCCAAACTGAACTTCTGCTGCAACCCGATCCTTGGCGAAGTCAATTTGATTGTATGAGCGGATTGGCGAATAGCCGGCTTGTTCAATTCTTTGTTTTTGCTGGTGTTCAGACAATTGGTGGATTTCTGAGAGCAATTTCTCATTGTGTGCTGTCCAAAAATTTACTCGATACTGATGCCATCCCCGTTTTTCAAATTCCCGTCTGAATGCTTTGTTTAACTCAACGGGTGAATATAACAGCTCGCCCTTCTGCTTGCTTTCTTCTGAGACCTTGGTCCGGCACTTTTCAGCATCAACACTGGCGATTGTTTCTCTTACGTCTTTCCACAACTGCGGGTGGTGCACAAGCATGTGCTCTTCACCGTTCAAGTGAGAGTATCGAACAAGAATCTTCATCAGTGACCGCCTTTCGGCAGATCGGGGCTATAGATTGGTTTCCCCATCTCCCGAGTTCTCAGCTGTCCATTCAATAGCTGCTTCAATCTGTCTGCCGCAATGTCGACATAGGCATCAACAATATCGCAGCCATATGCGTTTCTCCCGTGCTTAAGGGCAGCGAGCAGCGTTGAGCCCACCCCCATGTACGGGTCAAATACGGTATCGTTGTCGTCAGTCATTGACAAAACTAAACGCTCAACAAGTTCTACGGGAAATTGACACGGATGGATCGTCTTTTCTGGATGGTTGTTTTTTACGTTCGGGAATTCCCACACATCGCTCGGATTTTTTCCCTTTGGATTGCCTGACAGCTGACCGGTTTTGGGACCCTTGAAGTAGCGCTTGTTTGGATACTTTGAAGGGACTCGAATCGGATCTAGATTCCACGTGTAATCATCCGATTTTGTCCGCCAGTTGATCGTTTCATAACGTCCTGAAAGCCGTCTTGAGCAATGCAGACCATGTCCAAAGTGCCAAATTATTCGATTTCTGAGTTTCAGGCCCAAATCTCGAAATATCGGATAGAGCAGCGCATCTAGCGGAATGATTTCTCCTTTTTCCACAAAGTTGCCAATTTGCCAGCAAATTGAGCCGCGATCATCCAGCAGTCGAACACATTCGCTGATTACCGACTTTTGATAGGCCAAGTAGGCGTCAATGCTCAACTTGCTTTCATATTCCTTGCCGATGTTGTATGGCGGCGAAGTTGCGATCAGTTTGAATGACCTGTCTGAAATTTCATGCATGAACGACAAATTGTCTTCACAGGCAAAAATGGCCTGTCGATCTTTCACCAAAAGCTTTTTGAAATCAACTTTTTTTGTCTGACCAAGCCGAGACGCAGACAGTTCGGTGAAGTTTTGTCCAGTTTCCAAGGTCATCAGGAAGTGATTTGCTGGGTTGAGATATTCGCTTATGCGGCTTGCGATGCGCGAGAACAGAGTCCTTATAATAACACCAGAAAAGGTGCCGATTGATCCGTATTGGTGATTTCAGATTCTCCTTAAGGCTTATGGATGGCATGGTGGATACGATTGATTCGATGGCAAAAGGAAATTCAGATAAAAATAAAATATAACGAGCTGACATATCCGGTCCTCAATCATTTAGTGCACTTTCCTCCAAACCAGTATTATTCAGTGTCTTGCGCGCTAAGATGATGTTTTGTAATTTAAAGCATCCAGCAAAACTGAAACCTGACTTGTTTCTGTCACGCTGGTTGACTGGATTGATGCGGCAGCTCAGTTTATTCGGCTAATCGGCTTGTGACCAGTCGTTCAAACAGGCGGCGGCAGCGCGTCCAGCAAGCCGAGAGCGGCATTTCGCAACTCCCGTTCGGGCAGGTGCAAAACCCCTATTCACCGCTTGAGATCCTGTCGCCCGAGCAATTCAGTCGAATTCACCTCGCTTCGCTTGAAGTGCTTGAGAATATAGGCATCAATTTTCTGTTGCCCGAGGCGCGGCAAATTCTAAAGCAAGCCGGCGCCGATGTCGAGGCGGACTCAGCTCGCGTTCGATTCGATCGCCACTTGATTCTTGAATCGATTGCGCAGGCGCCGCGGGAATTCACCATTCATGCGCGCAACCCCCAGCGCAATCTTTACTTTGGAAAAGGCTCGCTGGCGTTTTCCACGGTTGCCGGCCCCCCGAACGCAAGCGATCTTGACGGCGGCCGGCGTTCTGGAAATTTTGCCGATTACTGCAATTTCATTCGTCTGGCGCAGTCTGTCAATGTGGCTCATGCCATTTCTGGCCATCCGGTCGAGCCGCTGGACCTGGATCACAAAACGCGTCATCTGGACACTGCAAAAGCGAATATTGAACTGACAGATAAAATTTTTCGATGCTATTCCTTGGGGCGCGAGCGGGTGCTGGACACCCTTGAGATTACCCGCATTGCAAAGCAGATTGGCAAAGAGCAATTGGCTCAGGAACCGAGCATATTCACCGTTATCAATGTCAATTCGCCGCTGCAGTTTGACATCCCGATGCTGTGGGGGATTATCGAATTGGCGCGGATGAATCAAGTGGTGATTATTACCCCGTTTACTCTGGCGGGTGCGATGGCGCCTATTACGCTGGCCGGCGCCATCACGCAGCAAAACGCTGAGGCGCTGGCCGGCCTGGCCTTTGTGCAGATTGTGAATCCGGGCTGCCCGGTCGTATACGGCGGGTTTACCTCCAACGTGGATATGAAAACCGGCTCCCCTGCTTTTGGCACCCCGGAATACGTCAAGGCGACACTGATGGGCGGTCAGTTCGCCAGATTCTACGGGCTTCCGTTTCGATCTTCCAATGTCAACGCATCGAATGCCCCGGATGCCCAGGCTGTGTATGAATCGCAGATGGCGATCTGGGGCTCAGTCATGGCGCATGCGAATTTGATCCACCATGCACTCGGCTGGCTGGAGGGAGGATTATGCGCCTCATTCGAAAAATTCATTATCGATGCGGAAATGCTGCAGGCGATGACCGAAGTGCTCAAGCCGGTCGATGTGACAGATGAGGCGCTGGGCATTGACGCGATGCGTGAAGTCGGTCCGGGCGGACACTATTTCGCTGCCAGCCACACGATGGATCGCTATTCGACTGAGTTTTATCAGCCGATTCTCTCGGACTGGCGAAATTTTGAGACCTGGCAGGAGGCCGGTGCAGCCAGTGCGACGCGGCGGGCGAATGCGATTTATCGAAAATTGCTCGACGAGTATGCGCCGCCCGCGATGGATATGGCTGTCCGTGAAGAGCTCGACTGCTATGTTGAGAAGGCAAAGAATGATCCGAATCATTCACGATTCGACCACTGACTATTCAATCTCGAATGGGGTTTTTGACCTATGCGAAAAACGGCTGAAGTCGTAATCATCGGCGGCGGCGTCGCCGGCTGCAGCGTTGCCTACCACCTGACCAAGCGCGGGTGCAAGAATGTGGTTCTGCTGGAGCGTTCTGAATTGACGGCCGGGTCGACCTGGCATGCAGCCGGCAATACTCACGTGCTGCAGGACAACGCCAATCTTTCCAAACTGCATCATTACACCATCACCCTGTATCCGCATCTGGAAGAAGAGACGGGGCAGTCGTGCGGTGTGCATCAGGTTGGCGGCATGTATCTGGCAACCACTGAGGAGCGGCATGATCAGATCCAGATCCAGGCTTCTAAGGCGAAGTATCTCGGTCTGGAGTTCTACAAAATTTCGCTTCAGGAGGTGCGTGAAATGAATCCTCTGATCAATACCGATGGGGTATTGAGCGCAATGTTTGAGCCGAATGAAGCGCACATCGACCCAAGCGGGGTGACCAATGCCTATGCGACTGGCGCCCGCAATCAGGGCGCGGCCATCTATCGGCATTGTCCGGTCACTGCGACCGAGCAGCAGCCGGATGGCAGCTGGCTGGTCAAGACTCCGAAAGGCGATATTGGCACCCGGCATCTGGTGAACTGCGCTGGCCTTTGGGGGCGGGAAGTGGGCGCTTTGGCGGGGCTTGACTTGCCGATTCAGCCGCTGGAGCATCAGTATCTGGTGACTGAGAACATTCCCGAGATTGAGGCCTTGAGCCGGGAGATTCCACTGATTCACGACAATGACGGCGAGTACTACATGCGTCAGGAAGGCCAGGGCTTGCTGGTCGGCGCCTATGAGCGTGACGGCAGGCACTGGGCGGTCGATGGCACACCGCTTGACTTCGGACATGAACTGCTGCCCAACGACATTGATCGCATGCTGGAAAATTTTGAGCGGGCGATGCATCGGATGCCGTGTCTGGCGACGGCAGGCATCAAAAAAGTGGTGAATGGGCCGATGATTTGGACCCCAGACCTCGCTCCGCTTTTCGGGGCGGTGCCGCACTTGAGAAACTATTTCATCATTGGCGGGCTGATTCCAGGTTTCAGTATCGGCGGCGGTTTGGGACTGAGCATGGCTGAGTGGATCCTGGATGGACAGCCAAGCATTGATCTGTGGCCGATTGATGTGGCCCGATTTGGCGACTGGATTACAAAGGATTATTTGCTGGCAGCGACGGCTGACAACTATGCGTCGCGGTTTCGTATTTTCTTTCCTTATGAGGAGCGCACCGCCGGCCGTCCGCTGCGGACCCGTCCAGCCTATGATCTGCAAAAGCAGCATGGCGGCTATTTCGGCGCCCAGTATGGATGGGAAGTGCCGATGTGGTTTGCGCCCGCGGGCCTGCCCGCCAAAGAGACTTTTTCTTTTCGTCGCACAGAATCGTTCGAGCATGTAGCGCAGGAGTGCCAAAAAGTTCGATCTGATGTCGGTCTGATTGACACTTCGGCCTATGCCAAATATCTGATTCGCGGCGCGCGCGCGTCGGAATGGCTGAATTGGATGTCAACCAATACTTTGCCAGAGGTCGGTAAAATGGCGCTCATTCCGATGCTGCATGAGGGCGGCGGCATTGTGGCTGATTTCACTGTCGCCCGGCTTGACGCGGATGAATACCTGCTGATTGGGGGCGGCACGGCGGAAAACAATCACTGGCGATGGTTCAGGAAAAATTCGTTTGCCAGCGGCGTTGATATCGCCAGCATGTCCGTGGATTGGACTGGAATGTCGATTTCAGGTCCAAAATCAAGACCATTGATGGAGCGTCTCACTGGAGAAGATTTCTCCAAGCAAGCCCATCGATTCATGGGGGTGCGTGCAATGCAAATCGGCCCGTGTGAGTGCCGGGTGCTGCGCGTGGCGTTTACGGGAGAATTGGGCTATGAGCTCTATTTTCCTGCTGAGCATCAGGTTGAGCTGCTGGAGATGGTGATGGAAATCGGCCGCAAGTACGGCTTGGCACTGGTCGGCTCACGCGCCTTGCTGACACTGCGGCTGGAAAAATGCTACGGCAGCTGGGGCCGGGAATACACGTCTGAATACAACCCCTACGAATCGCGTCTGGATCGATTTGTGAAATTGGAAAAAGGCGACTTCATCGGCTGCGCTGCCTTGACCGCGGCAGCGCAGTCATTGCCGAAGTGGCGGTTGACCTGCTTTACGGTGGATGCAGACGAAGTGGACGCAGTCGGCGGCGAGCCCATTCTCTGCGATGGCGAGGTCATCGGCATCGTAACGTCGGGCGCGTTCGGTCATACTGTCGGCCAAAGCATTGCGCTGGGCTATGTGCCGCCGTCGAGACTCAATGGCGCAGAGTACGCGGTTGAAGTGATCGGCCAGGCAAAAACGGCACAAATCACGAATGAGCCGCTGGTCGACCCAAGCGGCGCGCGAATGCGCGGTTAGCTTGTTGCGGGGAATCAAAATGTGCGGCAGAGTTTTTTTGCCAGAAATTAATACTTGTCAGAGTTTTCTGATTTGCCTCTGCCACTGAATTCAGATTTCTTGACCTCTGGCTATGTGGCAATGGATCGCGCAGCCGGTTGCTGATGGATATGGTTCGCAGCGCTGTGAGGGGGATTGGAAGCTGCATATTTCTTCAGCCGAAAAGCAGGCTGCGCGAATTTCTCAAACCCATGAATTGACCAGAAAAAATAGAATGAATCCTTTGAATGAATTCAGAACAAGGCAGCAATCTCAAGACTTCAGAAGGTCTGAAGTTATCGATGTTTTCTATTTTTCTTAGCAGGGTGAACTGATCCGTTTTTTTATCTTCTGTTTGATTCGTTCAGTTGTTTCACGAAATCATAGTGCCGAGTAGACGGCATTTGAAAGGACATCACGGTTTGTCTATCCTCATTTGTTACAGCAAAATCTCCAAGGCAAATGATATCCATTCCGATCAGCGCATCTGCACCCAAGATATCTCCGTCTGTAACGCGGACGCAAGGGATAACCATTCTATTTGGCAACCCTATATTCACGAGATAAATACCCGACATCCTTTGCCCGTTGACAGTAGAAACTAAAGTTTGATCAATCGGAATCAAATTCAGCCTTTCAATCACAATTACCGAGCACGACGCACCAGTATCCCAGATTGCGCTCGGAAATTTGACCATCGCAGAATTCGGTCCGCTCCTGTTCATTTCTGAAGGTTCACAGAAGTGTATTTCTGTACTCAGATCAGACTGTAACCTTTGATAGTGAACCGTGAAAGCAGACTCTACACCTCTTTGATTGTTGGTCATTAAGCCACCCTAGAGCGAAAAACAGGTGCACCAGCTTTTTCCTCATCAACAGTCAGGCACTGACGCACTAGGAAAGGTTTTTGATTACACGCATTTTTGGCGGCCATATAAGCTGATTCGACATCATTATAGAAATCAATCACTCTATCGTCGCAAATTGCAACGAACATCTTATGGTGTTTATCGACGAAAACCTGTCTATTTTCGTCAAAGTACTTTATGCAGTCAGACAAGTCATAGTTCGGTGCCGTTTCGATTAACATTGCATCTCTCCGGTGTGTCTATGTTAGGGCTTGATAGCATATGGGCTTCGATACGTTGAAGATAAAGCTTGAATTTAAAGTGAAATATAGCGCAGCTATATCTATAGCATATTGCTGATCCGCATTTTATGATAGGCATCACAAATCATAGGCATCACAATCAAATCCGAAATCAAGCTGTAAAATCCCGGCAAAAATGGCAGGCGGCCGGCTTGAGTTTACGTGAACAGTGATCTTAGTAAACGGCTTGACAAGTGACATCGGTATCATTCTGAACCGATGCTCCAAACTCTCTTGGATTCCTGCCCAGCTATGCACTCTGCTACATGCCTCCAGACCAGTCTCAATAGGATTGAGTTGCGCCAAAAATGAGGAAGCTTTCGCTCTGGCGAACCGGTGACTAATCAGTTTGCTGTCACTCTTTGTCAGTTGCTTAGATCTGAATCACATGCTTTGTCGGGTCCGCACCAGCTTGGGTGATATTTTTTAAATATGTCAACTGGATAGATCTTGATAGCCGTTTTTTGCCTGATTGATCTATGTGGCAGAATACCATGAGGGACGGATCAGTCTTTTTCCTCAGTGTTTCTAAGCTGCCTATGCGGTAGAATCTGTTAGATTATCCAACTGATAAACTTGTCTTGTATTGATTGTGAGTATGCCAGGATCATCAACGAGTTGCTGTAAACAGCCAACTGTAATCCATCCATGTGTCAGATAATGGATTGGCTTGCAAAACAATGAAATCGGGCGTTAATCAGAAAAATTGCGTAGTTTGTGCAATACGGAAGAGTAGAGTCGCCGTCTCGTTGACGTTACCGTTTCAATCACTAAAAAATCAATGCAAACATACCGTGGTGTATTTTCTTGGGGGAAACACGGTGTGGGACATTAGCCATGGATTGAAAGATAGCAGAATCAGATTGACTTATTCGTAAACAGATCTAATAATCGTCTGCGGAGTTCAATTAGAAATGATTGCATGGTTTTAGCTGCATAGCAAGCATTTTCACTCGAAAGCATCAGCCGGCATCTTGATACTCGCCGCTGTGCAGATTGGCTGCGTGAAAGCGAATGTGATCCTCAATGAAGCTCGCGATGAAGTAATAGCTGTGGTCATAGCCCGTTTGCTTGCGCAGCTGCAAAGGCTGGCCGTAGTCGGTACAAACCGCCGACAGCCGATCAGGCATCAGCTGATCGTCGAGAAATTGATCAGCACGGCCCTGATCGACAAGAATGCCATTGCAGCGATGTCCCATCTTGATCAGCTCGACCGCGTCATATTGACTCCATTGCGTACGGTCTTCGCCGAGGTAGCCGCGAAACGCTTTTTGCCCCCATGGACACTGCATGGGCGCACAAATTGGCGCAAAGGCTGAGACTGACTGGTACCGCTGCGGATTCTTCAGTGCAATTGTCAAGGCCCCGTGGCCGCCCATCGAATGCCCGGTAATTCCCTGCTTGCGGACATCGATAGGAAAATGATCAACAGCCAGTCGCTGCAATTCAGAAACGATATAGCTGTACATCCGGTAATTCTGCTTCCACGGCGAGGCGGCAGCATCCAGATAAAAGCCCGCGCCGGTTCCGAAATCGTAACTGTCATCCTCGCCCTCAATGCCCGCACCTCGGGGACTCGTGTCGGGAACAATGAGGATCATGCCGCTGTCAGCGGCAAACTGCTGGGCACCGGACTTGACCGTGAAGTTTTCCTCGCTGCAGGTCAGACCGGACAAGAACCAAAGCGCTGGTTTTTTCTGCTCGGCGCCGCCGGGCGGCACAAAGACAGAAAATTGCATCATGGTCCGGGTGACTTTGGATGGGTGGCGGTAGATGCCTTGGGTGCCCCCAAAACAGCGGTGCTCCTCGACGGTTTCCAATTCTCCGCTCATGCGTATTCCACAACACTGCGAATGGATTTGCCGGCGTGCATCAAATCAAATCCCTGATTAATGTCGGACAAAGGCATTTTATGGGTGATCAGGTCGTCAATGTTGATCTTCCCATCCATGTACCAGTCGACAAACTTGGGCACATCCGTTCGGCCTCTGGCGCCGCCAAAAGCGGTGCCTCTCCATACCCGTCCGGTAACCAGCTGAAAAGGGCGCGTGCTGATTTCCTGACCGGCGCCGGCAACGCCGATAATCACACTCTCGCCCCAGCCTTTATGGCAGCATTCCAGCGCGGCGCGCATCAGATCGACACTGCCCACGCATTCGAAACTGAAATCGGCGCCGCCTTTGGTGAGGTGAACAAGATAGTCGACCAGGTCGTCTTCCACCTCATTGGGATTGACAAAGTGCGTCATGCCAAACTTCTCGGCAAGCGTCTTTCGCTCAGGATTGATGTCGACCCCCACAATCAGGTCTGCACCGGCGAGCCTGGCGCCTTGAACGACGTTCAGTCCAATGCCGCCCAAGCCAAAAATCACCACATTGGCGCCAGGCTGGACTTTGGCGGTAAAAATGACAGCCCCAATGCCCGTCGTAACGCCGCAGCCAATGTAGCAGACCTTGTCGAAAGGCGCATCCTTGCGGATTTTTGCGACAGCGATTTCCGGCAGAACAGTAAAGTTTGAGAAAGTCGAGGTGCCCATGTAGTGATAGATGGTATCGTTGCCGCGTGAAAAGCGACTCGTGCCGTCGGGCATCAGTCCGCGTCCCTGCGTGACTCGAATCGCCTGGCAAAGGTTGGTCTTGCCGCTGGTGCAAAAGCTGCATTCGCGGCACTCAGGGGTATAAAGAGGGATGACGTGGTCGCCGACCTCGACACTGGTCACATCTTTGCCTGCATCAACCACAATGCCGGCGCCTTCGTGCCCAAGGACTGCTGGAAACAGGCCTTCGGGATCTGCACCGGATAGCGTAAACTCATCGGTATGGCAAATGCCGGTTGCTTTGAGTTCGACGAGAACCTCGCCGGCGCGGGGGCCGTCAAGATTCAAGGTCTCGATTTCGAGTGGTTTGCCAGCCTCGTAGGCGACTGCTGCTTTCGTTTCCACGGGGGTGCCTCTTCTGATTGAACTGAATGCATGTTGAATGGCATTATAGTGAACAAATTTCGATTCACTTTTAGCATTTTTTACGCATAAATCGGCTGCTCCGGCGCAATTGAAAAACTGCGATGCTCTTCTTTTCGATATATTTGCAGCTGCAAGCAGGCGCTGTGATGCGCTTGCGCCGCCAGGATGATCAAACGGGCCGATTACGCTGAAGATGTCGCTGAGCCAGACCATCGCTAAAGATTTATCGCTGCGAATTCAGGGGCAGGTGCGTGCCGGGCTCAGCGACCGCGGCCGCTATGCGACCGATGCATCGGTGTATCAGATGATGCCGGTGGCAGTGATTGTTCCGCGTACCGAGTCCGACGTTCAAGAAACCCTCAGCTATGCCGGTCGCCAGGGTGTCAGTGTGCTGCCCAGAGGCGGCGGGACATCGCAATGCGGCCAAACGGTCAACGAGGCTATCGTTGTGGATTGCAGCAAGTACCTCAATCGCATCATCGATTTGAATCCGCAAGAGCTGCGCTGTCGCGTCGAGAGCGGCATCGTGCTTGATGAGCTGAATCGAGCGCTGAGACCGCATGGGTTGTGGTTTCCAGTCGATGTCTCGACCGCCAGCCGCGCGACCATCGGCGGGATGGCCGGCAACAATTCCTGCGGCAGTCGCTCGATTCGCTATGGACTGATGCGGGACAATGTGATTGCGATCAATGCCTCGCTGGCCAGCGGGGCGCGAATCGATTTCTGCAAGACTGATCTGCGCGCGGGCGCATTGCATCCGCTGCTCGGATCACTGCTGGAGATTGGCCAGCGCGAGCGTCAGGAGATCGAGGCGCGTTTTCCAAAAGTGCTGCGCCGCGTCGGCGGCTACAACATCGATGCGCTGGCGCTTGACCCGGACGAGGTCAGATTCCAAGATTTGCTGGTCGGCTCTGAGGGCACACTGGCTTTTGCACACACAATCGATTTGCAACTCGCGCCGCTGCCCGCAAACAAGGTTTTAGGCATCTGCCATTTCCCGAGCTTTCATGCTGCCATGGATGCGGCGCAGCATATTGTCGCATTGGACCCGGCTGCTGTCGAGCTGATCGATCGGACCATGATTGAGCTGTCGCGTGAAATTTCTCTGTTTGCGCCGACTGTCGAAGCTATGCTCAATGGTGAGCCGGAGGCGATTCTGCTGGTGGAGTTCGCTGCTGACGAGCAAAGTGTGAATCTGCGCAAACTCGGTGAGCTCAGCGAGCTGATGGCAGATCTTGGATTCAGTTTTGATCGGCCCGCGGCGGCCCGCGGCGGTGTGGTGGAGGCAATCGACCGCGGCTTTCAAGCTGCAGTTTTTGAGGTTCGCAAAGCCGGCTTGAACATCATGATGTCCATGCGGGAGGATCGCAAGCCCGTGTCATTCGTAGAGGACTGTGCCGTTGAGCTGAAGGATTTGGCAGAGTATACAGCTCGTTTGACTGAGATTTTTCACAAGCACGGCACTGAAGGCACCTGGTATGCTCACGCTTCGGTCGGCTGCCTGCATGTCAGGCCAATCCTGGACTTGCGCCAAAGCGCCGATCGGCAGGCGATGCGCGCCATTGCGGAGGAGTGCTTTGAGATGGTGCGTGAGTACAAGGGCTCTCATTCCGGCGAGCATGGCGATGGCTTGTGCCGTTCTGAATTTCATGAGAAGATGTTTGGCAAGCGCATGGTGGAGGCTTTCGGCGACATCAAGCAGCTGTTTGATCCGCAGGGTCTGATGAATCCAGGCAAAATAGTCAATCCGCCAAGAATGGATGATGCCAGGCTGTTTCGCTTCACGCCCGAATATGCGGTTTCGCCGCTGAAGACGGTACTGAGCTGGAATGGCTGGACTGGAGCGGGCGGCGGTTTTCAGGGGGCGGTTGAGATGTGCAACAACAATGGGGCATGTCGCAAGCTTGCCGGCGGCGTGATGTGTCCATCTTATCGGGCGACACGAGATGAGCAGCACCTGACGCGCGGACGGGCGAACACGCTCAGGCTGGCAATTTCCGGTCAGCTCGGTGACTCGAAACTGAGTTGCGATGCGGTTCAAGAAGCGATGCAGCTGTGCGTAAGCTGCAAGGCGTGCCGCCGGGAGTGTCCGACCGGTGTGGATATGGCGCGTATGAAAATCGAAGCGGCAGCTGCGCGGGCGGAGGATTGCGGCTTGCCGCTGGGCCAGCGGCTGGTCGGGCACTTGCCTGCGTACGCACCGTATCTTGGGCGTTTTTCAATGCTGGCCAATCTGCCGTCGAAGTCAAGATGGCTGCGCACTGCATTGGAGCCGCTCACCGGACTCACCCGTGAGCGTCCGCTGCCGCGGTGGGCGGCAGAACCTTATTTGCATCCTTCCCCCCAAGGGGATGAAAATGGCAAGCCGGTCGTGCTGTTTGCCGATACCTTCAACACTTGGTTTGAGCCGGAGAATCTTCGCGCCGCTCAGGCTGTTCTGGTTGCCGCCGGCTATCGAGTGCTGCCCCTGACCGCGACCGGTGGCCGATCCACACTGTGCTGCGGACGCACCTATCTGACCAATGGGATGATTGAACCGGCGAAATACGAGCTGTCCCGACTGCTTGATGCGCTCAAGCCTCATTTAGAGGCCCAGATCCCAGTAGTTGGAATAGAGCCGAGCTGTCTGCTCGGATTGCGCGATGAGCTGCCGGCGCTGATGCCCAGCCGCGCGGCTGAGCGGCTGGCCGAATCGTCCTATCTGCTTGAGGAATTTCTGGCGGCTGAAGGTTCCAGCTTCGATTTCAAGCCGCCAGGACGCGAGGTGCTGGTGCACGGCCATTGCCACCAGAAAGCTTTTGATCAGATGCGTCATGTGGAGACGGTGCTGAGGATGATACCTGATATTTCATACCGCATAATTGAGTCTGGCTGCTGTGGCATGGCGGGTGCTTTTGGCTATGGGCGTGACACCTACGCAGTGTCCCGTAAAATGGCTGAGCTTGACTTGTATCCGGCTGTAATGGCGGCGGATCGCGACGCTATTATTGTTGCCGACGGCACCTCCTGCCGGCATCAGGTTGAGATTGGAACGGGGCGCCGGACTGTACATGCGGCCAGACTGCTGCAGGCATGCCTGAATTCAAACTGACTTGATGTTTGCCGTGGAGCGGTATTTTGCGATTGACAGTCAGCATGGCTGCGGCTTTCGCAGTTTGCGAGGTGCCGGGCAAGCATATTTTTAGGAACGATATACGGTTTTCCAATTTTTTAGGTTAGATAATATTAATCATGCTAACGTCATTTTCTGATCAAGGGGTTAGACCTATTGGGTAGGCAATGCCTCGGTTTCGATTCGCGATAAAGTCTCGTCTGGCAGTATAGTGCTGGTGCCTGACTCATCAGAAAAAGTGAATCCGATCGAAATACGATGATTATTTGGAGCAATCAAGGTGCCGCCGGAAAAGTGCTAGCAGTTATCTGGCGCAAAGTCCGGCGCTCGCTGGCCAGCTCCGCCAGCCGGTCATAGCCGCAGTCCAGCGCCTGGCACAAGCTCCGCCGCCGGTCCATGCCCGGACGCCCGGTGTCTTTCCTCACCCGGGGACTGGCCTGGGACTCCAGCCGCGCAAACACCTTCTCGCGCAGGCTCTCGCTGGTGTGGATATGCTGCAGCCCCAGCAGGACGGCCGGGATGTCGTCGCGGGATCTCGCATCAATCTGGATCGCGGCGATCGGCACAGCGCCCAGCTCGGCCGGGGCGGATTCGGTCTGTCTCATAACGGCACAATCCCCGAAGATTCGGTGAGCATGAGCGGCTTCACCGCGTCTGGATGCGCCCGGGCGGCCCCAAGCGGCAGTCCTCGCCGCTCAGGAGACTTCCGGCGAGTGCTTCATGTCACTGATAATGAATGATATTATACACTTTTATCAGCTCATCTTGAGTTTTCTGACAGACACTCATTACGGTACAGATCAGGAAAAGCCGTTTGTCAAATATTTCAACGATCATGCTGAGCGTCCAAGTGAAATGCATGATGAATCCTTTTTGGTGCGAAACGAGAAAGCGGTAAAGATATTCTCTTTTGCTGGAGGTCATGGGTTTGAACCTGATTACGTATTGTTTCTCAGAAAGATGGCAGAGACTTCCAGCTCGATCCTCCAGGTGCTCATAGAGCCCAAGGGCGATCAGCTGTTGCAGGGTGACAGCTGGAAGCAGGATTTCCTGGGAGAAATCGCCGGACAGGGCACGGTCCAAACGATCTTCCAGTGGCGGGACTATTCGGTGTACGGACTTCCCTTTTTCAATGATTCCAGAAACGGCATGCGGATATTCAGGGATGCATTTGAACAGTTCCCGGTGTAATCAGCCCTGGTTTCGAGCCGTCTGGCTCGCTTGAAGCAAGAGGTAACCTAATGAACGATCACGTGGCTTGAGGTTGCAAGTTCGAGTTCTCTGCGATCCCGCCGTGCTTGAGCAGATAGGTCCGGAAAGACGGGATCGGACATGCGTATCGATTGGCCGATTCCTCGTGCAAGGCCCCCTGGTGCACGAGGTGAATGAAGAAGGAGGACGCATTCATCATTTCCGGAAAGCAATAGGTTTGGGAATTCCGGTTATTCAGTTCGTTCATCAAGCGCTTGATCCGGGAAGAACTCTGATTGCTGTCCATGGCAGCCATCACTCCGGCCGTCAGCTCCATGGCATCTTTCATCTCGTTTGAAAACTGGCCGTCGTAATACCCGTCCCTTCCGGTTTTGATCTCGGCCTGTATCCTCTCTCAGGCCGCCCTGCCGAGATCGCCCTCCGTTCTCAGGGCTTCTGCGCCCAGTGCCTGCAAGACAATATGCAGATGTCGGGGCCAGCCGTCGCAAGGCTGAATCAGCCGATCGATCTCATGCCCGAATCCAGTAACGTCGATCCCGAAATGTGCACAGGACCTTTCCATGAGTTCCTGAACTTCATGATCCGGGAAACGCCCGATGCTGTGTTTCTGCCTGTGCGGCATGCGGGTCAGGCCCATCTTGCGGGCCGAGTATTCGGTATCGCTGAGACCCGCCAGCACCAGTGCAATCGGCAGGCCGCAATTACCATGGAGGGCTTGAAGCAGCTTCGAAAGCGGGTGTGTTCGGTCATGGTCCAGATTTTGCGCCTCGTCGATGGCCAGCACGATCGGTCGGTCAAACCCGCCATGCTGTTCAACCCAGTCCCCCAACACATCCCACCGTATGCGCGGTCTTGCTGGCTCCATGGTGGTCTCTTGCTTGCCGACGGCCTTGACCGGGCCCAAGCCAATCCCAGCCTCCCCGCCGGATGTCCGGCTGGAATGCGATAAAAATTCCTCGGCGGCTGTCGGGTTGATGCTCCGGGCTAGCGGTTGAAGAATGTCAACGGGCTCCTCGATTACGCCAGACTCCAGCACGACCACCAGCGGGGGTTTGTCAACACTCTCCGTATTCAGTCTCTCCGGATTCTTTTTGATCTCCTCCAAGATCGAGCTCTTGCCTGCTCCCGGCGCCCCCTGGATAATGCGCGTCGCTTTGATAATGCGCGTCGCTTTCCCTGCGCCATGCTGATCGGTTCCCGAGCCCTCCCAGACCTGCTCGGCTGCAAGCGCAAGGTCGTCGAGCACTTCGGACCGTCCAACAAACACCAGAGGCGGTTCTCCTTCCGTTCGCTTGAGAAAGGACTCCAGCTTTCTTTTCTGATCAGGATTCATCGCCACACCTCGCCACGGGCATGATTAATGAATGCATGCAGACATAGTATACAGAATAAAACGGATCACCGAAAACCACGCAAGTACACAGGCAAATAAATCATTGCCTGAAACCGGCATCCTGTTCGATGTACCCGAGATTTGACAATAGGATGGACAATCTGATAGACATCACGAAATTTCAACATGTACTCATTTTGCACTCGCAACCATGCCCACCGATACAACTCTGTTCATGGGTTCGCAATCGGGGGTGCCGTGTTGCACTTCATGGCGGAATGGGGGACAATGAACCCGCCTTGCAGAAAAAAGTGGTACAATCCTGCATTATTGTCTACAATCGGCGATCGACATGAAAACCTTGCACAATAACCCCCCCCTCGCTAAATTAGCAATCCTCCTCCTGCTGGCGCTGCCGGCCGGTCCGGCGATGGCCGAGCAGTGCAATGCCTCCCACATCGAGTTAAGCCAGGCCTTCCCGCTGGCGGGCATGCCGGCAACAGAAGGTACTGCTAGCGGAGTGATCGTCCGTTTCGCCCTGGAAAACTGCGACAATCCCGGCAGTTTTGAGACGCCCCGGGAATACCGGATTCCCTTCTGTGCCGAGTTCTTCGACACCACCCCGTGCGATGCCGCCGCTACAGGCTGCCTGAGCAACCGGGTTGCCGGGGCCAGCGGCCTTCTAGGCGACCGCTGGCAGGATGCCGGCGAGTTCAAGCGGTGCAACACCATGACCGAGGCAGAAGGCTTTACGTCTGCCCTGCTAACCCCGCATGAAAACGCGTTCTCGGACAAAGGGGAGAATTCCCTGTACGTCATCATGTACAACCCGACCCGTCATCTGCGCATTCCCATTCGGGACAATGACTGATCCAACGATGGTGGAAAGCATGACAGAAACTCTGGTCAAAAAATATGAATGCTTGTGATGCCCTTGCTTCGCTGGCCATCAATTTCAATTGCCAGCATGGCTGGAAACGCGAAAGGCTAAGGTGCCGTTTTCTGCTGTTCGATCCAGTCCCGGAGAGCATCATTGACCCGGGTCTGCCAGCCGCGGCCATCGGCACGAAAATAATCAATCACCTCTCTCGATAGCCGAATTGTTGTTGGAACCTTCGGATTGCCGGACACTGGACGGCCCCGACGGACCTTGGCCACTGCAAATTTCTCGGGCCAGTCGTCCCGGGTCAAGTCGGAAGCAACATCAAGGTCCCAGTCCAAATCGTTTTGAATAGAACTTTCTTTCTCTTTCATTTGCTTTCCTCAAGCTAATAATTCTGTGCGCATCGCCGCGAAGCGTCCAGACAAGAACCACCATGGCATCGTCAAGAAAACCGATGCTGGTGTTTCGTTCTTCGCCATACTCTTTTCGGCCGTCCCGGACGGTCAGCGTTGGATCATTCAGGATTGCAGAGGACCGGACCATGTCCAGCCCCCTGGCTTCTCGTGTTGCAATGCGCTTGTTCTCGTCATATTCGACTTCCAGGCAATTCATGTTACTACAAATAAAGTGAGGCTTCAATCGGGGTTTCAATTATTGTTGCAAGCAACGCTCGGCTTGAAAATTCCGGCAGCGATCGGATAGGATAGGAAACCCCAATCCTTAAATAGTATCTGCCAGAAAAGTCACATATCGCGACATAAACCAATCATAGCAATGGCTTGAAAACCAGAGCTGAAAACGAAGATTTTCGGAAAAGCGGCTTTCAGACGCAAGATGCTGTCGAAATCAATTCTAAACGGTGCTCAAAGCTGAATCTTCGGAAAATCAATATTGAAATATTATTAACAAAAACAATTATTTTGATAAGGAAATAGAGTTTTCTGACAGACACTAATTAGGTAATTCTATGCAGAGTTCAGAGGCAATTCACCAGCACCCCTGTTGATACAATCCAGTGAATGCCTGTTATGAGCGGCACCAGATTCCAGCGCAAAAGCTTGCAAGGACTGCAATGCAAAACTGGACAGAGAAGGGCATATTCTTGAGTTTTTCTCAAGTAAAAAACAATTACACCTCAACTAAATGCTGATATACATAAGGTAACTGGCTCATATTGAGGGCTTGGGACCGTCATCTGCAATGGTGCCTGATAATGAAATCTGATCCTGCATTTACGCCCTGTTCTTACACTGATCAAAGTGCGATACAAGGCTATGATGAAGCCTTGGAGTGCACTCTTTCCTTTCGCGGCGATGCGATCAAGCGGATTGACCAGGTCTTGGCCGAGCATCCCCAGTTTGTCATGGGCTGGCTGTTTCGCGCGTCTTGGCTGACCCAGGCAATGGAAGATCGCGTTTATCCGGAAATGGTCAAATCAGTCGAGCGTGTTCGTACCTTGAAATCAAAAATCTCTATTAACGATCGCGAGCAAGGATATCTCAATGCGATGGAATGCTGGCTCAAAGGCGATTTTTTCGGTGCAGTGCAGCATTGGGAGACCGTGCTGACCTACTATCCGCTTGACCTGTATGCGCTGGAGCTGGTGCATTACACCAATGTTCTCCTGGGGGATGTGACCGGCCAGCGTGATGTGGTCGCGCGAGTGTTTGATTTATGGGATGAGTCCATCTGCGGGTATGAATATGTGCTGGCATATTATGCTTTCGGGCTTGAGGAAAACCGTGATTTCTCGAAAGCGGAAGAACTCGCCAGATGCGCTCTTTCGCTGCGTCCGGATCATCCCTATGCAGTCCATGCCGTGTGCCATGTCATGGAAATGCGCGGCCGCCAGTCTGGCGGCATCCGTTTTATGCTGGATCAGGCTGAATACTGGGGCAGTTCCAACTTTGCCAATCATCTGTGGTGGCATACCGCACTTTTTCATGTCGACTTGGAGCAGACTCATTCAGCGCTGGACATTTACGATCAGCACCTGGTTGGAGCTGGCGAGACCAGCGAAAAGTATGAGGAACTTGATGCGGCTGCGCTGCTGTGGCGCCTGACCCTGCTCGGGATTGATGTCGGACAGCGCTGGGCATACCTGGCCGACCGCTGGGAGCCGGCGGCGCGCGATACGCTCTACGCGTTCAATGATGTGCATGCAATGATCACTTTTGTGGCCGACCATCGCAGCGCGGCACAGCAGGAACTGCTCACCGCCAACGAACGCTACGTCGAGAGCGCCTCAGATGCGAATGTTGCGATGAGCCGGGAGATCGGCCTGCCTTTCTGTCTTGCAGTGCGTGATTTTGCCAAGGGCCTCTATGCGGATTGTGTCGAGCGCCTGCTGCCAGTGCGGTATCTCACCCACCGCCTGGGCGGCAGTTTTGCGCAGCGCGATATTATCGGCTGGACCTTGCTGGAGTCTGCGCTGCGGGCGAGGCAGTTCCATCTTGCGCGCGCCCTGGCGAATGAGAGAGTTGCACTGAAGCCCACTTCAGTGCAAAATTGGCGTGCAGTGGCGCGAGCCTATCAAGGGCTGGGACAAGATGCGCTGGCCAGCCGTGCCGACGCAAAAGCGCAATCCTTGTTAACCGCCTGACAGTCATGCATAATTTAATCCTGCCTGTTCTTGAGCGCACAGTTTCTCTGCTTCATCCATATTGACGGAGCATTTTTCTGCACAGCGCCGATAATCGAGAATAAAATTGAACCGGATAATGTTCGCGAGCCATGCTTTTCAGTTGTCTGCGTCCTCTCTCAAGCGAGAGAATAGGTCGATTGGCTCGTGCGCACTGCACGGCTGGCACCATGCAGAGTCGTTTGGCATTTGAATATGACGAAGAGTTTTCCTTTTGAATTTACGCAGGAAAAGGTGGTGGTTGCCGTGGCCATTACGCTCTTTGTCTTGTTTTCTTTTCTGTTGTCCGGCTTTTTTTCCGCCTCCAACCTGATCGGTTTGGTGCGGAACATATCGATACTCGGAATTCTAGGCGTGGGGATGGGCATTGTCATTATTGGCCGCGGGATTGACTTGTCGGTTGTCTCCGTGCTCGCCATTTCCGCCGCCTTTTTTATTGAGCTGCTGAATGCCGGCACCCCGCTGCTGTTCAGTTTTCTGATTGCGATGGGATTTGTACTGCTGATTGGCATCGTCAATGGGGTGATGGTCGCCTATGGAGAGATTCCCCCCATTTTCGCAACACTGGCGATGGGCTTGTTTGTCTACGGCTTCGGCCGCTCGCAGCTGATGGCGCAGGACGTAGCCTACATTCCAGATGAATACAGCGCTCTGCTTGATTTGGGAACGCTCAAGCCGCTGGGAATACCCATTGAGGTTTACGTTTTCGTCGCCGTGTGCATCCTCGCTTCCTTATTTTTGCGGCGCACCAAGTATGGCCGCTACACTTACTTTATGGGCGACAATTTTGCCGCCGCCAGAAATATTGGCATTGCGGTTCGGCCCATGGTAGTCCTGCAATATGTTCTGTGTGCACTGTTCGCCGCGGTCGCCGGTGCCATCGTCGCGGGAACGCTGCTCAGCATGAATACACGAATCGTCAATTCGATTCTGCTGTATGATGTGATTTTGATTGTCGTGCTTGGAGGGATTGGCTTGAGCGGCGGCAAGGGCGGCATACGCAATGTGGTTTTCGGCGCCCTGCTGATTGGCATACTGGTCAATGGCATGACGATTATGGACTTGGAGGACACCCGTCAGAATCTGATCAAGGCATTCATCCTGCTGGCCGTGGTCATTGCAGACACGCTGCTCAATCAGCGCAATGAGCAGACGGAGAGGCAGGGCGACATCTGACCGGGATGCTGCGGATTATTCACTATTGACTGACTGAGACTTAGAGGAGGCAGGCTATGAGATTATTGGGAAGAGGCGCTGCGCGCGGGTTGGCGGCGCTGGCGCTGTGTGCGGCGCCGTTTGCGGCGGCGCAGGTGGATCCGGGTCCGGCGCTGGCGCGCGAGGCGCTGGAGGGCAAGCGGGTGGTGCTGATGCCGATGGCGATGGGCTTTGACCTGGCGCAGGGCTGGAACTACTACATTGGCAAGGAGGTGCGCTCCTGGGGCGGCATCTTCGAGACGCGCGATCCGAACTGGAGCGTGGAGGCGGGCGCGCAGGCGCTCACGGATGTGATTGCGTCGCGGCCGGATGTGATCATTGTGCACAATCCGGACCTGCGCTCGTATGTGAAGCTGTTCAAGCGGGCGCAGGAGGCGGGGATCTATGTGATCCAGATTGACAACCGCAGCGCGTACAACACCGATGCGTTCATTGGCAGCAACTGGGAGGTCCTGGGGGAGCTGGAGGCGACGGCGGCCTTGGGGTTCTGCGGTGCGGGCACGTCGGGGAAGATCGGCCTGATCCAGGGCGAGCAGGTCAATGCGTCGAGCATTGACCAGTATAACGGGATCATGAACGTCATTGACGCGCACGATCATGTGGAGGTGGTGGCCAAGCCGTATTCGGGCTGGGACGCGACCAAGGCGCAGGCGGTGACGACGACGATGGTGCAGCAGCATCCGGACTTGTGTGCGATCATTGATTTCTGGGACGGCACGGCGGCGGGCACGGCGGCGGCCTTGCGCGCGGCGGGCAAGACCGGGGAGATTGCGCTGATCACCACGGGCGGCGGCGAGGAGTCGGCGTGCAAGGCTCTCAATGAGGGGGTGATTGATGCGATTGTGTCGACGGAGGTGCCCAAGCAGTCGCAGGCGGTCAATGCGACGATCAAGATGCTGCTGCAGAGCGGGCTGCCGGCGGGCACGCTGCAGACGTTTCTGTACACCCATGAGGTGATCACGACCAGGGAGGATATCTATCCGGGCCACTGCTGGTCGCTGGAGCGCAACGCGGCCTCGCTGGCCAGGGAGCTCGGCCAGTAATGCACCGCCGACCGGCCCGGCCAGCCGCAGCGCCGGGCCGGCGGCTTTCGCCTGAATTTCGGGCTTGACTTGAGAGACGAGCGTACCGCCAAGGATCGCATCAAGCTGATGGATATGCCGCAAGCCAGTGCCGCCGTGCGCCGTGAAGACGGTGTGGGTAGCAAAGCGCCGCTCAATCTGATTGCCTGAGCATGATGGCTGCAACACCCGAATCTGTACACTATCAGTGTGTCGCTCGCGAGCTGGCGCAAGAGTTCGCACCGCGAGCCGCGCAATGGGACCGTTCTCGCGCCTACTGCTGGGACAACGTCGATACACTTGTCGATGCTCGGCTGATGGGGATGACGATTCCAAGAAAATACGGCGGACAGTCTGCATCTTTTTTCGATGTGGCACTCGCAGTTGAGCAGGTTGCTCGCGCCTGCACCCTGACCGCTCGCGTCCTGGTTGAGGCGAATATGGGCGCCATCAGCGCGATCATGGCCTATGGCAGTGATGCGCAGAAGCGTCTTTGCGCCCCTTATGTGCTGGCCGGCGACAAGCCGGCCATCTGCATCACCGAGCCGCAGGCCGGCAGTGCAGCGACGCAGATGGGCACTACCGCCCGCAAGCGCAGCGACAAGTACATCATCAATGGCGTCAAGCACTGGATTACCGGCGGCGGTGTGTCGAAGCTGCACCTGATATTTGCCAAGGTCCTCGACGAGCATGATCAGGAACTCGGCATCGGGGGGTTCATCCTGGTTGTCGATCCTGCAAACGGCATCAAGCCGAATGGCTTCGAGGTCGTGCGCCATGAGCATACGCTGGGCTTGTGCGGCATGCCTGAGGCGGAGCTGCATTTCAGTCAGCTTGAAGTTGACAGCGGCGCCCTGCTGCTCACTCCGTCGGGGCTGCGCCGCGGATTTGCAGATCTGATGAATGCCTACAACAGCCAGCGAGTCGGCGCCGGCACGATTGCCATGGGTGTGGCCGCAGGCGCATTGGAGCATGCCAAGCGCTATTTGGCTGAACGACATCAATTCGGCCGTCCGCTGGCGGAGTTTCAGGGACTGCAGTGGATGATTGCCGATATGGATGCGCAGGTGCATGCAGCGCGACTGCTGCTGCATGAGGCGGCGCAGTCAGTCGGTATCAGTGGCAGCAGTTTTCCCGATCCGATGCTGGCCGCCCGAGCCAAGATGTTTGCCTCGGAAATGGCGGTCAAAGTCGTCAGCGATTCGCTGCAGATGTTCGGCGCTCGCGGCTATGGCGATCAAGAACCTTTGGAGAGAATGTATCGAGATGTCCGCATGTTCACCATCGGCGGCGGCACCGCGCAGATTCTCAAGACGCAGGTCGGCAGCAAGCTGCTCGGCATCAAAGCGCCGCAAACGCGCAACGGATACCGGGATACTGCGCCGTCTTCTGCGGTTTCATAAGTCTCTGCAGCTCACCCATGGAAACGCCGATCCCAAGAGCCGCAGATTATGTCGCGCAGCGGCTGTATGAAGCCGGCTGCCGCTACGCGTTTGGGATTTCCGGCGGCGAGGTTCTGACGATTATCGATGCGCTGCGAAGTGTCGGGATTGAATTTATTCTCGCAAAGCATGAAAACAGCGCCGGTTTCATGGCGGAAGGCGTTGCGCACATTGCCAGGTCGCCCGCATTGGTCGTCGCAACGATCGGGCCGGGCGCGATGAACGCGGTGAATGTTGTCGCCAATGCAATGCAGGATCGAGTTCCCATGATTGTGCTGACGGGCTGCATGGACGCAACTGATGCCTTGAGCTATACCCATCAGGTGATGGATCATGAAGCGGTGTTTGCGCCGATCACGAAGCAAACTTTTCGACTGACTGCGGCGGGCGCAGACATCATTGCCGACAAGGCTGTAATGCTGGCCATGCAGCCCCGGGCTGGCCCCGTGCATATCGATATTCCCATCAGCACCGCGGATGAGCGCTGCAGATTGCCGCGCCGCCGCCGGATGAGCGCTCCCGAAGCGGTGGTTCCAGTCGAGGGCGAGCAGCTTGAGTCGGCGCGTGAATGGCTGCGTGATTCCAAGCGAGCGATGATGATTGCCGGACTTGACGCCGTCGCAGAAGGCGCCGCAGAGTCAATCCGCAGCTTTTGCTTGCATTTCGGCATGCCGGCAATAACCACTTACAAAGGCAAGGGACTGGTGCCGGAGACCAGTGTTTTGTCGATCGGCGCGGCCGGTCTCTCTCCGCGAGCCGACGACACCCTGATTCCGATGGTCCAGCAGGCGGATCTGGTGATCTGCGCCGGTTACGACCCGATCGAAATGCGGGTCGGCTGGCGAGAAGTCTGGGACCTGGATCAGACCCGCGTCATCGACATCAGTCCAGAACTGCCATATCACTGCATGCATCAGTCCACGCTGAATTTTGTCGCGAGCATCGGACCCACGCTGGATTTGCTGCGCCGCGGCTGTGCGCCGCGCAGACTGTGGCCGGCGCAGGAAGTGGAAACTGTAAAAAAAGCGCTGCGCCGCGGACACGGGGAGACTGACCGATGGGGTCCGGCGGCGGTAATTGATCTTTGTCGAGCGGTCCTGCCCGCGGACACGCTCGCCACGGCAGACTCAGGCGCCCATCGCATATTGCTCTCGCAAATGTGGATTTGTCACGCGCCGGCCACACTGCTGCAGTCCTCGGGTCTGTGCACGATGGGCTGCGCGGTGCCGCTGGCCATCGGCTTGAAACTGGCTGCGCCGGACGTTCCAGTGATCTCGTTTTGCGGTGATGGCGGAATGCTGATGGTTGCCGGTGAGCTGTCGACTGCCGCTGAGCTTGGACAAAATACGATTTTTGTTGTGTTTGTCGATGCGAGCCTGGCTCTGATTGAAATGAAACAAAGGCGCCGCCGGCTACCCAATACCGCAGTTGACTTTGGCAGGCATGATTTTGCTGCTCTAGCGCATACCTTTGGCGGCAATGGCTTTACTGTGCGAAATGCTGAAGAATTGCGGGTCGCTTTGGAAACTGCGCAGAATGCGCAGCGCTTCTCGCTCATTGCCGCCGTGGTGGATCGAAAATCCTATGATCACTGCATTTGAAGCATTTTGCACTGGCGTGAAATCTGTCAATGATTCCGAATCATGGTGCAATCACAAAGTTTTTGGGGTCTTCTGCCATCGAGGAAAATACGCTTGATGATGCAAGTCAGCTGTCGATGATCAGGCGGCTTCTGCAGGAGGCAAAAACCTTCGAGACGCTGGCCAGCCGGTGATTGACATGGGCATTGGCGAGTCAGACTTCAATACGCCGAATCCTATCAAGGATGCCATGTATGCAGCGATTGCTGAGAACTGGTCCCGCTATACCATGACTCCGAGTCTGTCAGCGCTGCGCGAGGCGATTGCACAGATGAAAATCGGCACCCAAGCCTGTGCGCATCGCGACAAGCTGTATCACCTGGGGCTGTCCGGCGGTGTCTCTCGCTTGGCTCATCGACTATTGACTTGTGCCTGCCGCTGTTTCCGCGGACGCCGTCTCGCAAGACCCAATCCGGCATCCATGCCTTGCACGGCTGCGGCAGCTGTCTCGCTGTGCGCTTGAGAAAGAATGCCATGATGCGTCACATTCTCGCCGTTAAGTCTCTAACGGGCAAACCTAATGTCTTTCCGGCCTTGATCATCAGCTTGTCTAGACTATAAACTGCTATCGCACCGTGATTCCTGGCAATAGCCAGATGCAGAGCATCTGCGGCTTTCAGGCTGGTATTGAATTGCCCCAGCCAATTCCTGGCCAGATAGTAGTCATCTGCATTGGGCAGCAGGACCGAAAATGAGGTCTCAACCAGTGATTCGAACTGGGCCCTGATTTCGTATGCTTCCTCTATGCCAAACTCACGTGTTCTGACATTGCGGGCCAGCAACGAGACGAACTCGACCAGAGTCCATTGACTGACTGCAAGATCTTTCTGTGGCAATTTCATGACGAAATCGGAAACTGATATGCTCGTGGCCTCTGGTATAACGAGGGGGGCTAAAAAGCTAGTA